>NZ_BMFP01000016.1 GCF_014638845.1 Pontibacter amylolyticus | reverse complement strand
GAGCTGCCCTCAAAGAGGTTCTCCCAGCGGATGCTGGCCGAGGTAGCATCACCAGTTGCGGATGCCTCCATCATGTCTGGCAAGATAATTTCTGCAGAGTTGTTATGACTGCAGGTTATTACCAGAATGTAAAGTGATTGCTGAATTAAATAGATCAAATTCACTTTGTTATATGTAAAGGCATAAACCGACCTTAAGGATATTGTTTACGTAATTGAAAAATCGTGGTTGATTAAACATTATATATTTTATATGTATAATTATAATAATAGGGATTATTCTTGATCCTTTAGATGTGGGATAATTCGGTTTTGCTAGTAAATTTCTAATTCTATTATCTGTTTTACACTGATCCAGTTTTTCAATCTTTTAAGTAAATAAAAAAAGAGGGTGCCCTTAGGGTACCCTCTTTTAATTGTGTCAGCCCCATGTACAGAGCGACATAAAACTTGATCTAACTTAGTTGACAAAAGGTGACAGTCTGTTGCCAGGTATCGGGAGCTCCTGAGCGCCGCTCGGTAGCTGCCAGCCCACGGCCAGGTTGTCT
>NZ_BMFP01000015.1 GCF_014638845.1 Pontibacter amylolyticus | reverse complement strand
CGCAACTGGTGATGCTACCTCGGCCAGCATCCGCTGGGAGAACCTCTTTGAGGGCAGCTCGCCCCTGTCAGGAGTGGGCATGGAAAAAGCCCACGACTACTCCATGACCGTTTCCAACTCCGTAGCCTACCAGGGCAGCCAGTCGATGCGCGTGGAGCTGCGCGAATCCGACACCGAGGTCGCCGGCGGCACCAGGGCGGAGCTGAACCTGGGCTACGCCAAGGCCAAGGAAGAGTGGTACTCCTTCGCGGCCATGTTCCCTGCCGAGTTCAACGGCAAGGACTCGCACTCAGAGCAGATCGTACAGTGGCACTCGGTGCCTGACGAGCACCTGGGCGAGCCGTGGCGCGGCCCGGCCAAGTCAGTGCAGATCCAGAACGGCCGCTTCATCATGAAGATCGGCTACAACTCCCAGCAGGTCTCTACCGGCTACGAGGGAGAGAAAATATATGATTTGGGACCGGTGACTACTGACATTTGGCATGAGTTCGCCTTCCACATCATCCACTCCTACGGCAGCGACGGCCTGGTAGAGGTGTTCCACAACGGCAAAAAGATCCTGGAGCACAGGGGCGGCAACAGCTACAACGACGTCAACCTGCCTTACTGGAAGGTGGGCCTTTACAAGTGGGTGTGGAACGGCAACGTCAAGTCGGACGTGAGCAAGAGGGTACTCTTCTTTGACAACATCCGCATCGGAACTGCAGGAGCCACCCTCGCAGACATGACA
>NZ_BMFP01000014.1 GCF_014638845.1 Pontibacter amylolyticus | reverse complement strand
TGAATCGTCCTGAAATAAGTTGACAGATTTAACAAGGTCCCGGTTTGTTTAGGCAGGCCGGGATTTTTTCTTGGTGCACCTGCTGGGGCGTCTTCATTTTCAGGGCCAGATGCGGTCTGTGGGCGTTGTAAAGTTCCACGGCCTGCTTGAGCAAGAGCTCTACCTGTTTGAGGCTATCCAGCGTGTTGCCCAGGCCGAACTCCTCCTTGAGGGTGCGGTTCATGCGCTCGGCCAGGGCGTTCTCATAAGGATCCGAGTCTTGGGTCATGCTCATGCGCAGGCCCCTTTCTGTGGCCAGGCCCACGTAGTGGCGGGAGCAGTACTGCAGTCCCCGGTCCGAGTGATGGATCGTGTCGGCCGTAGTCTGTTTAGCGCTCAGGGCCATTACAAGGGCACGGCCCATGCTCACCGCCTCCATGTCTGCCGCTGCCGTGTAGCCCATGATCCGCCGGCTGAAAGCATCGGTAACCAGGTTCACATAACAGGTGCCCTGCCGGGTCCTGACATAGGTGATGTCGCTGGCCCATACCTGCTCGGGGGCCGTGAGCGGCAGCCCCTTGACCAGGTTGGGGTACTTACGCAAGTGATGGCGCGACATGGTCGTCTGCACATAGCGCCTCTTAGGGCCAATGAGCAGGTCGAACTCCCGCATCAGGCAAAACAGCTTATCGCGGCCCAGCTTGATGCCCTTTGCCTGCAGTTGCGGCCCGAGCTTGAAGTGCAGCTTGCGGGTGCCAAGCCGTGGCAGCAGCTTGCGCTGCTCACAGACCAGTGCCTTTACCTGCTGCTCTACAAGCTGCCTGGTGGCCTCTTGCCTCTGCAGCTTGTAGAGGTACTGCCGGCTGTAGCCCAGGCTCTGGGCTACTTGCTTTCGGGTGGTTCTTCCTGCCCCTTTGGCCGGAAAGCTTGCTGCGAGAGGGGCAAACACTTTTTTCGGATGCTAGTGCCGAACTGCTCGTCGGCCATGTCGATGGCCCGGTTGAGGATCACCTTCTCCTGCTCAAGGCGTTTGATCCTGGCTTCCAGTTCCTGTATCCTGCTGCGGGGCGGCTGCTTGGCTTTCATGGGCGTTTTGCTTTTCCAGTCTAACTGCCCGTGTTTACGCAGCCACACCAAAACAGTCGAGCGGCCCTGGATGCCGTACCTGGCCTGGGCCTGCTTGTAGGTCAACAGCCCTTTCTCAACCTGGTCCACAACTGACAACTTGAAGGCCAGGCTGTAGTCCTTTTGGCTCTTCCTCAAAAAGCCACTCTTGCTCGTCTCTTGCATATAAGTCAACTTTTGTGTCAACTCATTTCAGGACGGTACA
>NZ_BMFP01000012.1 GCF_014638845.1 Pontibacter amylolyticus | reverse complement strand
AAAGCAAGGTGCGGCATACAGAGGCGTTCCCAGGAGCTTTAGTCCACGGGGGCTTGTAGCTCAGGTGGTTAGAGCGCTACACTGATAATGTAGAGGTCCGTGGTTCGAGTCCACGCAGGCCCACCACTTACTCAACACGAGGGGCGACTCTCAACACGAGGGGGATTAGCTCAGCTGGCTAGAGCGCCTGCTTTGCACGCAGGAGGTCAACGGTTCGACTCCGTTATTCTCCACCAACGCTTACACGACAACACGGCAGAAACAGCAGGTTTTTGCCTCTAACTTAAGAAGAGACGTGGGAAGACAACGAGGGCGAAAGGAGACTTTCGAACTTCCAAACTTTCCGACTTTCTAACTTGAGAGAAGTTCTTTGACATGATGGGAGAGAGAAAAACAAAGACATTAACAAGGTAAGACTGCCTGGAATTTATTCCGGTGCAGCCCAAGAAGCGGGCCGGCGGTCGCAAGACCGCCGGCGAGAACGCAGAGAAGGGCGCATGGGGGATGCCTAGGCTCTCAGAGGCGATGAAGGACGCGACAAGCTGCGAAAAGCTGCGGGGACGGGCACATACCGGTCGATCCGCAGGTATCCGAATGGGGCAACCCGACTATTTGAAGAATAGTCACCCGAAAGGGGGCGAACCCGGGGAACTGAAACATCTAAGTACCCGGAGGAAGAGAAAATAACAATGATTCCGCAAGTAGTGGCGAGCGAACGCGGAAGAGCCCAAACCGTCCCTGTCACGGCAGGGGCGGGGTTGTAGGACCACGCCGTGGGACCAAGTATTGAAGCGCAACAGGCTGGGAAGCCTGGCCGGAGAGGGTGATAGCCCCGTGCGCGTAAGCTGCTTGGCCCTAGTGGTATCCTGAGTAGGGCGGGACCGGAGAAATCCCGCCTGAATCCAGCGGCACCATCCGCTAAGGCTAAATACTCCTGAGAGACCGATAGTGAACCAGTACCGTGAGGGAAAGGTGAAAAGTACCCCGAATAGGGGGGTGAAACAGATCCTGAAACCATGCGCCTACAAGCGGTCGGAGCCCCTTCGTGGGGTGACGGCGTGCCTTTTGCATAATGAGCCTACGAGTTACTCCTCTCTGGCAAGGTTAAGCCTCTCAAGGGGCGGAGCCGCAGCGAAAGCGAGTCTGAACAGGGCGCACAGTCAGAGGGGGTAGACGCGAAACTTTGTGATCTACCCATGGGCAGGATGAAGTTTGGGTAAAACCAAATGGAGGTCCGAACCAGTTTCCGTTGAAAAGGATTTGGATGACCTGTGGGTAGGGGTGAAAGGCCAATCAAACTGAGAAATAGCTCGTACTCCCCGAAATGCCTTTAGGGGCAGCGTCGCGGTCGAGTCATGTGGAGGTAGAGCTACCGATAGGACTAGGGGGAGTCAAATCCTACCGAATCCTGACGAACTCCGAATGCCACTTGATATACGCGGCAGTGAGGCGCGGGGTGCTAAGGTCCCGCGCCGAGAGGGAAAGAACCCAGACCGCCAGCTAAGGTCCCAAAGTCCACGCTAAGTTGAACAAAGGGGGTCCAGTTGCTCAGACAGCCAGGAGGTTGGCTTGGAAGCAGCCATTCCTTTAAAGAGTGCGTAACAGCTCACTGGTCGAGCGACAGGGCATCGATAATAATCGGGCATCAAGCATGGCACCGAAGCTGCGGATTGTAGTTTACTACACTGGTAGGGGAGCATTCCGGGGGCGGAGAAGGCGTGCCGGCAAGGCGCGCTGGAGCGCCCGGAAAAGCAAATGTAGGCATAAGTAACGATAATGCGGGCGAGAAACCCGCACACCGAAAGACCCAGGTTTCCTGATCAACGCTAATCGGATCAGGGTTAGTCGGGACCTAAGGCCGAGGCGAAAGCGCAGGTCGATGGACAGCTGGTTAATATTCCAGCACCGGCTATGCATAGCGATGCGGTGACGGAGAAGTGAAAGGACCGCGCACTGACGGAATAGTGCGTTGAAGGCCGTAGGTAGTGGTTGGGTAGTGAAGTACGCCCGACTAGCTGAAAGCCGATAGTACCCCAAGGCCCCGGCCGCGGGGATAGCGTCCCTAAGCAGGCTCCCTAGAAAACCCGCTAAGCGTTTAAATGCATGGCCGCCCGTACCGCAAACCGACACAGGTGGTCGAGGAGAGAATCCTAAGGTGCTCGAGTGAATCACGGCCAAGGAACTCGGCAAAATGGCCCTGTAACTTCGGGAGAAGGGGCGCTTCCTCCAAGCAATTGGAGAAGCCGCAGTGAAAAGGCCCAGGCGACTGTTTAACAAAAACACATGGCTTTGCCAAATCGAGAGATGACGTATAAGGCCTGACACCTGCCCGGTGCCGGAAGGTTAAGAGGGGGGGTTAGCCGCAAGGCGAAGCTCTGAATCGAAGCCCCGGTAAACGGCGGCCGTAACTATAACGGTCCTAAGGTAGCGAAATTCCTTGTCGGGTAAGTTCCGACCTGCACGAATGGTGTAACGATCTGGGCGCTGTCTCAGCCGTGAGCTCGGTGAAATTGTAGTCTCGGTGAAGATGCCGAGTACCCGCAACGGGACGGAAAGACCCCATGAACCTTTACTATAGCTTAGCATTGACGCTGGGTAACTCATGTGTAGGATAGGCCGGAGAAATTGAAGCGGCGTCGCCAGGCGTCGTGGATTCTTCCTTGAAATACGGCCCTTGAGTTGCCTGGCGCCTAACTCGTCAAAGACGAGGACCGTGCTTGGTGGGTAGTTTGACTGGGGTGGTCGCCTCCAAAACAATAACGGAGGCTTTCAAAGGTTCCCTCAGCACGCTTGGTAACCGTGCGCAGAGCGCAATAGCAGAAGGGGGCTTGACTGTGAGGCCCACAAGCCGAGCAGGGCCGAAAGGCGGATATAGTGATCCGGTGGTTCCGCATGGAAGGGCCATCGCTCAAAGGATAAAAGGTACTCTGGGGATAACAGGCTGATCTCCCCCAAGAGCTCATATCGACGGGGAGGTTTGGCACCTCGATGTCGGCTCGTCACGTCCTGGGGCTGGAGAAGGTCCCAAGGGTTCGGCTGTTCGCCGATTAAAGTGGCACGCGAGCTGGGTTCAGAACGTCGTGAGACAGTTCGGTCCCTATCTGTTGTGGGCGTCGGAGATTTGAGGGGTTCTGTCCTTAGTACGAGAGGACCGGGATGGACGAGCCTCTGGTGGACCTGTTGTGGCGCCAGCCGCAGCGCAGGGTAGCTACGCTCGGACGGGATAAGCGCTGAAAGCATCTAAGTGCGAAACCCGCCCCAAGATGAGATCTCCCTTAAGGGCCGTCAGAGACGATGACGTTGATAGGTGGCAGGTGTAAAGGCAGAAATGCCAAAGCCGAGCCATACTAATTGCCCGAGCGCGTTCTCAAAGTGCCCCGCGCACTGACCGGCCAAGCCGGCCCGCCCCTTGGCCCTGCCAATGCCCACGCTTTTTTCTCTCCCAACTAGTCAAAACAAAACTTTACATAGCCATCACGCCCGCATAGAAACCGGGCAACGACAATGGCGGCTATGGCGCCGGTGAGCACCTCTTCCCATCCCGAACAGAGAAGTTAAGCCCGGCTGCGCCGATGGTACTGGGGTCACACCCGGGAGAGTAGGTGGCCGCCAACCCCAACAAAGCACAGCCCCTGACTCTGAAAAGAGCCAGGGGCTGTTGCCGTTTACAGCAGCCCCAAAC
>NZ_BMFP01000011.1 GCF_014638845.1 Pontibacter amylolyticus | reverse complement strand
ACCCTGTGTTAACTTTCCCCTCCGTTTCCGGCAGGTTCCGCCTAACTGCCTGTGGGGCACCGCCGAAATCTTCAAAATAGTTTTAAAGTTTCTTCAGGCACTCTACCTCCTTTTAGTAAAGCAGGTCAATTAACCCGCATTGCTAAAAGTTCGGTTTGTTTTCAGAGCTTCAAAAACTCTCTATAAAGGTTGTGTGGTCTGTATTAGCATAAGGAGAGAGCTTTTGCTTTCTGTGGGAATTCCCTATGCCTGGCGCCTCAGTACTTGCCGCGCTAGAGTGTAACAGTAATAACTCCTCTGGAAGTTCCCTACCCACATATTTTTTTCAAAAAGTTTTACTTTTCTCTTCACAACTGTTTGGAAGGCTACTGAACATCTATACCTACCCCCCTTTTCAAAGCAAAAGCCCTCTCGTTTGGGAAAGGGCTTTTTAACTATAGTGAATTCCTGGATTTACTTATGCTGTCTTTGGTCTCTTATATAAAGGCACTGTACTGCATGGTTCACCATACATCAGACTGCTTACCACCGGCGACAGCTTTCGCATGATCTCTACATAAGCGTATGTCGGGACAGGTATACTGCCGCATCCTTTAATAACTACTTTACCATCGCGGTATTCTTCCGGGTCTATTTTAGCAATTGCTTCCTGCATGAGGGCTTGCTCTAATGCTTCCAGATCTCCGAATACATAGTAGTTGGCATGTGCCTGCAGTTTTGTGGCCAGTAACATGTAGGCCCAGGTCGGTACGATGGCATCTACAGAGCAGATGATGGCGACGTTCTTACCGGCATACACCGACCAGTCATGGTCTTTCACAAAAGCCCGGAAATCCTTCTCGCGCAGGATCAGGCCCTGAAACAGGTTGTCCTTTATATCATATACCACGCGCTCTCCCGGATGAAGCAACTCTTCCAGGTTGAGGGTCACGAGTGCGCTTTGCGCTACCTTGTTAATTATATCTGACATTGCTCTAGCTTATTTAATCGTGTTCTTAGTAGGACTCGTTATATAAACATCCTTCAGGTAGAAGGGTTCATAATAGGCCACATCTTCAAAGGCCTGCTGCTCATACTTCAGCAAGGACAGCTGTCCGATTGGCTTGGCTGATGGCTGTATACTATCAATAAAGAGCGCATTGGCATTGCCTTCCTGCAGTTTTTTGAACTTGGCGGCGCCATTGCCGAAGAAAATGATCGGCTGCCGCGCTAGCTCTTCCTGAAAACTCTGCTCGTCTAACACCACAGGCGCTACAGGCAGTTGCTCCTCCAGGTTAGCATTGAGCAAACAGGTATAGACTTCCATGCGTCGGGCATCCATCATGGGACAAAACAGGTATTCCTGCGCATTGGGTACTCCGTCTATGGCTTGCTTAGCCAACCCATATAAAGTAGACACTTCCAGCAGCGGAATATCGAGTGAGTAGCAAAGGCCTTTGGCAGTAGAGCTGCCGATGCGCAAACCGGTATAGGAACCAGGCCCGCCTGAAACAGCCACAGCGCTCAAGTCGTGCAAGGTATAGCCACAGTTCTCAACCAGCTGCGAAATCATGACCGTGATATGGGAAGAATGAGACTTTTCGATCTGCAGCTCGGAAGCACCCAGTAAGTCCGCTCCTTTATATAAGGCAACAGAACATACGTTAGACGAAGTTTCGAGCGCAAGCAGTAATGGCATAATTGAACTTGTGTTGAATGATACTACAAAAGTACGTCCGAAAGAGCAGGAAACAAAAAAGGTGACACCGTACCGGCATCACCCTTTTGCTTATACCTTGTTTTCTTACTTCACTTTCAGGTATGACGCATACTCCTGCTGATTGCTGAGCACACGCTTGGCCATCAGAATATCCGGATCATCATCGAACGAAGATTCGATGTAGCCTTTCTGCAGGTAGTAACGGGAGGCGATTTCTGCCTCGAGCATTTCCTGTATCTCGGCACGGAAGCGCATCAGGTCATTCGACTTGTTGTGCGACACCTTTTTCTTAATGGCATCCAGCTCCAGTTTGATGTCGTCCAGGTGCTTTCCATCTTTCGCCTGCTCGGTCAGTTCCTCCAGCTCGCGCTCTACTTTGGTGGTGTAGTTCACATCTTTGTTATCCAGGAAGGCGATGAACTTCTGGTAGTCAGCATCTGTCAGCTTAAACTGCTTGGCTGAAGGTATAGTCGGGTTTTCTGCTCTATACTTGTTGGCGTACTCAAAGAAATAACCCTTCATCGCGATTGTTCTGGCAATTTCGGAGTAAGCCTTGCGGGTAACTTCCACATCCGGGCTAACGCCTCCGCCATCGTACACGATGCGACCTCCGGCTGTTTTATGGGCCACCTTGAGCGAATCCGGAATTTTGCCGGCGCTGCCGTCCTCGTTGCGGTGCTGGTAGTCGATGGCCTGTATACTGCGGCCGCTTGGGATGTAGTATTTAGCAGTTGTTACTTTCAGTTGTGAGTTATAGGAAAGCGGACGGGTTGCCTGCACTAGGCCCTTGCCGAAAGTGCGCTCCCCTACCAGCACAGCCCGGTCATAGTCCTGCATCACACCAGCCACGATCTCAGAAGCCGAAGCACTACGCGAGCTGGTCAGGATCACCATCGGCACGGTCTTGTCAAGTGGTTCGTCCAGCGCTTTGTAGGTTTTGTTCCACTCCTTTACTTTGCCTTTGGTACTAACAATGTCGCTGCCCTTGTCAACAAACAAGTTGGAGATGTTCACTGCTTCGTGCAGCAAGCCACCCGGATTATCGCGCAAATCGAAAATGATCTTTTTAGCTCCCTGCTCTTTCAGCTTTTGCACAGCCGTTCTTACCTCTTTAGAAGCATCCACTGTGAAACCCGACAGCTGGAAGTAACCGATCTCATTGTCAATCATGCCATAATAAGGCACGTTGTCGACCATGATGTTGGCACGGGTCAGTTCCACTGTTCTTGGCTTCGACTGTCCGTAGCTGCGCACCTCGAGTTTTACAACAGAGTTGGCCTGCCCCTTCAACAGCTTGCTCACTTCAGAAGTCGTCTTGCTGGAAACGTTTACCCCGTCTATTTTGGTGATCTCGTCGCCGATTACCAGGCCCGCCTTGTGCGCCGGAGAGTTCTCATAGGGCATCTGCACCACAATTTTGTTGTCGCGGCTGCCAATGAGTGCGCCAATGCCGCCGTACTGTCCGGTGGTCATGGTGCGAAAATCTTCAATATCGTCTTCTGGGATGTAGTTGGTATAGGGGTCGAGCGACTTGAGCATCGCGTCTATACCTGTGCGCACCAGTTTGGACGGCGGCACTTCGTCTACATAATAGGTATTTACTTCTTTGAAAAGCGTGGCAAAAACGTCGAGGTTTTTGGCAATTTCGAAATAGCGCTCCGACTCGCTCTTAAAGGAGAAGAGGGTCAGTGCTAAGCTGCCGGCAAGGACACCAGCTATTAACTTCTTATACATAGAATTTCAGGTTTAGGGAGCGGGGTAAGACTATCTAGTCAAACAACGTTCCAAACCGGAAATTAGTTTTTTTTGGATTGTATCAAAGGATTTTTTTTCCTTGCCGATATAAATAATGGCCAGGAGGCGGGGTGCCCGTCCTTGATTTTGGGTAAGCAGGTGCTTATTAAGGCGGTAAGCCTCACGTATCTGGCGCTTCAGGCGGTTCCGGTCAACGGCACGCTTAAAGTTGCGCTTCGAAACGGAAATGACCAACTGCGTACTTTCGGAAAGAGGTGCTTCGGGCGTGTGGTACACGAACCTGAGCGGATACAAATTAAAAGAAGAACCCTTGCTAAACAGCAGCGTGATAAGGCGCTTACTGCACAAGCGTTCTTCTTTCGAATATGTATAAGAAATCGGCTGCTCTGCTGGTTTGTCTTTAGCTGGATCCATACGCATGACGGCTCCGGGCTGAGCAAAGCACAACCAGATTACTAAGCTTTGTGTCTTCTTTCGTCAGAAACAGAAAGTTTCTTTCTGCCTTTAGCTCTTCTGCTAGCTAGTACTCTTCTTCCGTTAGCGGTTTCCATTCTTGATCTGAAACCGTGCTTATTTCTTCTTTTTCTCTGCGAAGGCTGGAATGTTCTTTTCATCGGATGCCAATGGTTTTATTATGGCCTGCAAAATTAGGGAAGCTTTTCTAAAATAGCAATCCCACGTCCTATATTATTTCAAAAAATACAGAAAAAAGGGCCTGTACATCATTTAAAATTGTTTGTAGCGCGTAGCTATACCTTGTTTTGGCCCATACTTATACCCCGTATACCTGCGTTAAACACAGATTATCTTAATTTTACCCCAAACGCTATACCTTCACGTGCTATGATCCGACACCATATATCTTACGTCAATCCGCTAACGCACTTCCTTGATATCACGGTTACCATACCGGACAACAACCAACACGAGCTATACCTGCAGCTACCCGCCTGGCGACCGGGCCGCTACGAATTGCAGCACTTTGCCCAGAAGTTACGCGGTGTTACGGCCAGCGCCAATGGGGTGGCTATACCTGTGCACAAGGTGACCAAAGACCGTTGGCTGGTGGAAGCTGGTGGTGCGGAAAGCATTGAGGTTCGCTACAGTTTTTATGCCCGGCAAATGGACGGCGGCGGCTCGTGGCTGGACGAAGAGCAGCTATACCTGAACGGCATCAACTGCCTGATGGCCGTGGAAGATCGTGCGCACGAACAGCAGCAACTGCAGCTTGCTATACCTGATAACTGGCAAATCGCCTGCGGATTGCCCGAAACAGCTCACCATACCTTGCTAGCTGATAATTATGACCAGTTGGTGGACTCGCCTTTGATCGCCAGCGCCTCTCTTCAGAAAGAAACCTATACCGTCGCTGGTATACCTTTCCACATCTGGATACAGGGCGACTGCCGGCCGGACTGGGAACGGATCAAAAAGGATTTTGAGGCTTTCACGAAGGAGCAACTGGAGGTGTTTGGCGATTTTCCGGTGGGGGATTATCATTATCTGAACGAGATCCTCCCCTACCGTTTTTACCACGGGGTGGAGCATGTCAACTCCACTGTCATCACACTCGGACCTGGCGAGTTGCTCATGACGCCCGCTTTATATAAGGAGTTTCTGGGTGTGAGCTCGCATGAGCTTTTTCACACGTGGAACGTCAAACAGATCCGGCCGAAGGAAATGCTGCCCTACGACTTTACCGGGGAGAATTATTTCCGGACAGGCTATGTGGCGGAAGGTATAACAACCTACTACGGCGACTACATGCTGGCCCGCTCAGGCGTGTTTACGGCGGCGCAATATTTTGAAGAGCTCAACACGACGCTGCTGCGCTACTTCGCAGACCACAGCCGCTACCACATGTCCGTGGCCGACTCGTCATTCGACCTTTGGCTGGATGGTTACAAACCGGGTATTCCGGATCGTAAAGTATCGATTTATATTAAAGGAGCCCTCACCGCGTTGCTCTTGGATCTGCAGCTACGTCGTGCCACCGACAACAAAGCCAGTCTGGACACAGTGATGCGGCACCTTTGGGAAGACTTTGGGAAGCGCGGCATCGGGTATACCGAGGAGGACTATAAGCAACTCGTGCTACGTATCGGTGGGGAAGAGTTCAAGCATTATTTCGAGCAGTATATCAACGGCACCGCCCCTATGGAGGAGGCATTGGACGAGGCACTCACATACGTGGGCTGCACTTTGCTCGCAGAAGAGAATGCCTTGCTTTCCGAAAGGCTCTTCGGATTTAAGATCGTGGCGGATGCCCAAACGACCAAAGTAACCGCTATCGCTCCGGACTCTCCTGCCAGCACAGCTTTAAGTGTAGACGACGAGCTGATTGCGGTAAATGGGCGGAAGATAGAACAGAACCTGCAGCCGCTGCTGGCAGACATGGACCTCCGCCAAGGTATAGAACTCACGCTTTTCCGGAATAAGCGACTGCGGCACGTTAGGCTACAACCCAGCCAACAAACCTACTACACCAGGTATAGCATTGCCAAAAGTCCAGATGCGAAAGATGCTGAAAAGCAAAACTTTAAGCGCTGGCTAAAGCAGGAGTTTTAGTTAAATAGTAGTTTGAGATAGAATGACGGCTGCTTGAGTCGCTCGCGCAGGTCCAGGTCGGTGAACATGCAGGAGATCGTTTCGGCGAGGGCCTGGTTTTTAGATGCTTTACTTGCCACCTGGTTAAACAGCCAGGGGTAGTCGAGTAACTGCTGCATCCGACGACTGAGTTTGAGTTCTTTCCAGAGTCGGTTATACACTGCTTTGTCATACCCTTGCATAAAGTCAGCGGAGAAGTTTTGCTGCTGCAGGCAGAGTTCGGCCTGCGTAGCGGCCCAACGCCCGCTGATCATGGCGCTGCTGATTCCTTCGCCGGTAAAGGGGTCGATCAGGGAGGCGGCGTCGCCCACCAGCATGTAGTTGTTGCCGGAGATCACGCGCTTTTTGGACCCTAGTGGCAGGCCATACCCTTTGATGTCGCCCATCAGTTCGGCAGCAGCGAAGCGCTGCTTGAATTCGGGGTGCGTTTCGATTATGCGGAGCATCTCCTTTTTCAGGTTCACTTTCTTCTGGCTTACCGTCTCACTTAGCATGCCCACGCCCACATTGGCATAGCCGCCCGGCAGCGGGAAAATCCAGAAATAGCCGGGCAGGAAATCTTTTAGGAAGTGCAGCTCGATGAAATTATCCTTGTCGAGCCCCGCCACATTTTTGTAGTAGGCCCGAAGGCCAGCGCAGTAGTGCGCGGGCTCTTGTTCTATACCTGCTTCGCGCCGCGCAAAGGCAGAATGCGCTCCGTTGGCAGCAATAAGCAAACGGGTATTGATCTGATGCTCTTCGCTTTTGTCTGTCAGGGTATAGCCCTGCGCGTTGCGCTCCACCTTCGCGATGTCTATACCTTCCAGCAGCGTGATCTCGGGCCGCTGCTTTACCTGTTCGATCAGGAAGTTGTCGAAGTCGATCCGTTTGGAGATGTAGCCGGAGGGAACATCCTGTGCAGCATCGTAATTCGACTTGAATGGCACACTCAATTTATGCCCGGCCGGCGAGATGAAATGAATCCCCCACGAGGGCAGTTGCTCTTTCTGATCCCCCAACAGGGCGGGCAGGCCAGGGTCGATCCGCTTCAGTTCGTTTACTACTTTACCACTCAGGGCATCGCCGCACACCTTGTCTCTGGGGAAAACGGCTTTGTCGATGAGCACGCAAGGTATACCCTTGTTGGCTAGGTGCAGGGCTGCGGAAGCACCGCCCGGTCCGGCGCCCAGTATACAAATGTCGTGGTGCTGCATGCGTTGGTTTTATTGAAGGAAGCTAAAAATAAACAGCAAATCCGTGCCGAACGCTATACTTGCTCAAAAAAAGCGCATAAAAAAAAGGAAAGCCCGTAGGCCTTCCTCTCCTTATTTCATAGTCTTATTTTGTATTCCTGGCTCGCTTACTAATAGTAAGGGGTGCTTTCGCTACCTTTTGCCAGGTTAGGGTTGATTTGCCTTACGGCTATTTCTTGTCGTAAGGCGTGTTGTTCCCGCCCTTTGCCAGGTTGCGGTTGGGGTTCTGCACTTTTGTATCGTCTGCGTTCAACGCATTCTGGTTCGGCTGAGAATCTACATTACCCATTGGCTTATTTCGATCTTCTCCTTTCGGGTTATTCTTCTTCAACTCGTCCAGCGTTTTTTTATTTTCGTTCTTTAAGCTCATCGTTTTCAAGTTAGGTAATCGTATACCTTGGTTTTACCTACTAAGCCTTCACTTTGTTGCATTTTAGTGCAATTCCGACCAAACTACCTGAGCGCTAAAATTAAAAAAGGGAAGCCGAAGCCTCCCTTTCTTTAACATATAAAATCTTTATAATTAAGACAATACTGTGTCAAAAGCCACCAGGTTCACAAATTGCTGCACGCGGCCGTCAATCTCCTGCTGGTCTAGGTTCTTCAATCTTTCAGTACCAAATTTTTCTACGCAGAACGAGGCCATGGCCGAACCGTGGATGATGGCGCGCTTCATATTCTCGAAGCTGATGTCGCCTGTGGCAGCGATGTAGCCGATGAAACCACCGGCAAAGGTATCGCCCGCTCCGGTTGGGTCGAACACTTCCTCCAGCGGTAGGGCTGGCGCAAAGAATACTTTGCCTTCGTGGAACAACAGGGCACCGTGCTCTCCTTTTTTGATGATCAGGTATTTTGGTCCCATGGCCATGATCTTACGGGCAGCCTTCACCAAAGAGTACTCGCCGCTCAGCTGACGCGCCTCCTCGTCGTTGATCGACAGTACGTCTACCAGTGCGATGGTCTTCTGCAGTTCGTCCATAGCAATGTCCATCCAGAAGTTCATGGTGTCCATCACGATCAGTTTCGGACGGTTGTTGAGGCGCTCCAGTACCGTGCGCTGCACCTGCGGCGCCAGGTTGCCCAGCATCAGGAATTCGCAGTTTTGGTATGCTTCCGGAATGATCGGGTCAAAGTCGCCCAGCACGTTCAGCTCAGTAACCAGCGTTTCGCGGCTGTTCATGTCGTTGAAGTAGCGGCCGGACCAGAAGAAGGACTTCTCGTTCTCCTTTACCTGAACGCCCTCGGTGCTGATGTTGCGCTGGTGCATCAGGCTGATGTGGTCCTGATCGAAATCACCACCCACTACCGATACCACATTCACGGGCTTCACGAAATAGGAAGCCGACAGTGAAATGTACGTTGCCGCACCACCTACAATTTTATCTGTCTTCCCGAAGGGAGTTTCCAGCGCGTCGAACGCCATCGAACCTACTACTACTAAGCTCATATTTTTGAATTGTTGATTGTTAACCTAATTGTTGATTGCTAAATTGTTTAATTGTTGTTTCACGAATGTACTTAGTATCAACAATTTAACCATGCAGCCATTTAGCAATTTACCTTAAATGAAAAAAGCCCTTGAAGGATTGCTTCAAGGGCTTGGGGTGGAAGATGGGTCTCGAACCCACGACCCCCAGAATCACAATCTGGTGCTCTAACCAACTGAGCTACAACCACCGTGTCTCGTTTGAGAATGCAAATATACGCGGCGTTTTCTTATTTACAATACGTGAGAGGCATTTTTTTGAATAAAGTTCGTAATCCTAGTCCTCGAAAACATCTAAGCTATTAGGTATAAAGCCATTATCAACGTCACTAGCAATTCCTGTCATTTTGACCCCAGGGAAAAATCTGATAACCTAACAGGTATGGATCCGGATCTCTCCTGTTTTCGGGATGACAGTTTAAAATTTTAGACCCTTACTTACTCTTAGGCCGATTCATTCTAGGAAATTCTCCCCTTGAGGGGAGCGCAGAGGGGTGTTTACAAGTGAGAGGGGATTACAATTTGGCAGATTGCTGGCATTTAATCTCTGAGTATATACCCCTATTGACCCTTGGTCGCAAGTTTTGAACTCCCGTTCTCACTTGTCCTCAAGGGGATAGTTTAGGATAATGGAACGGCCCTTACTTACTCAGTTTAGTGCCGCACCACGGGCAGTAGTTGATCACTACCATCGTAGCACTGCCGTTGTGTACAGGTATACCGTAAAAGTCTTCGTCCCATTTGTTGATAATCACTTCCGGATCATCATACCTGATCTCCCCTTCCGCATCCAGGCTCTCGTATACCTTGTCTGCCATCATCAGGCAGCAGTAGTTCTCATAGTCGAATCCCCGGCTTTTCAGCTTTTCGGCTGTTGCCCAGTTGTAGCAGGCTTCGTCTTCGTGAATCGCTTCTTCATACGCTTCGTACTCCTCTGATTGCAGCACTTCCTCCGGCAGCTCTTTCCCAAAGAAGCGGGCATGCAGCTCTTTGAATCGCTCTAGTTCCATCTCTATACCTACTTATTTATCTGTCAAACAAAAGGCGCTCGCCTTTTTTGCTCTCGTCAAACTCCCCGTTGGCAAAAGCCAGGTGACCGGACACGAAGGTATGGGTGATGGTGCTGCTGAAGGTATGGCCTTCGAAAGGCGACCAGTTGCACAGGTAGTAGGTGTTGTCTTTGGTGACGGTATAGGGTTTGTTCAGATCCACCAGTACCAAGTCGGCCCAGTAACCTTCGCGGATGTAGCCGCGCTCGCGCACGTTGAAGAGGATGGCCGGCGCATGGGCCATTTTTTCCACCACCTTCTCGATCGGCAGCTTGCCCTGCTTCACGAACTCGAGCATCATCTGCACCGAATGCTGCACCAGCGGCACACCGCTTGGCGCCTGCTTGTACTTGCCCTGCTTCTCTTCCCAGGTATGCGGCGCATGGTCGGTGGCGATCACGTCGAGCTTGTCTTCGAGCAAACCCTGCAGCAGACCTTCTTTGTGGCGGTGCTCTTTCACGGCCGGGTTGCACTTGATCAGGGTGCCGTATGTATCATAATCCTCTTTGTCGAACCAAAGGTGATGCACGCATACCTCGGCCGTAATGCGCTTCTGCTCGAGCGGAATATCGTTACGGAACAGCTTGAGCTCCTCTTCTGTGGAGATATGCAGGATGTGCAGGCGCGTGTTGTGCTTCTCGGCTAGCTTCACGGCCAGAAAGGACGACTTGAAACAGGCTGTCTCGTTACGGATCTCGGGATGGCACTTTATAGGGATATCCTCGCCGTACTTCTCTTCATAGATGGCCATGTTGTCGCGGATGGTCTGCTCGTCCTCGCAATGCACGGCGATTGGTAGCCTGGCCTTGGCGAAGATCTGCTCCAGCGTCTCTTCGTTGTCCACGAGCATGTTCCCCGTGGAAGAGCCCATGAAGATCTTGATGCCGCACACCGTGTTGGGGTTGGTGAGCAGCACCTCGGCCAGGTTGTCGTTGGTGGCCCCCATATAAAAGGAGTAGTTTGCCAGTGAGGTCTGAGAAGCAATCTTATACTTGTCTTCAAGCAATTCCTGCGTCACAGTGTTGGGCACCGTGTTGGGCATCTCCATAAACGAAGTCGTGCCGCCTGCCACAGCCGCTCTCGCCTCTGTCTCAATTCTGGCTTTGTGCGTGAGGCCCGGCTCGCGGAAGTGCACCTGGTCGTCGATGGCGCCGGGCAACAGGTGCAGGCCGGTAGCGTCAATGGTCTGGTCGGCTTCGGCTGCTATACCTGGTCCGATCTGCTCGATGCGCCCGTCTTTTACCAGCACATCGGCGGTGGTAGTGTTCCCTTCGTTTACAAGCTGTGCGTTCTTTATCAGGATAGATTTCATGCTGCTAAGGTATGTGCTCAACAAAGTTAACACACATTAGCGTTTTTCATGCACAATGCTATACCTGAAAAAGCAAAAGCTATACCTGCCGCTATTCGGGTTGCATCAGCTTGCCGATGAAGAGGATGGCGCCTGAGGATTTCTCCCGGATCATGAACACGAAAGGCCGGTCGATGCGTACGGAAGGCGGCAAGGAAGTAACCATAACACCAGTAGAAGTAACCGCGGCCGCTTCCGTGCCTTCTTCGTTCACCTCCACAAAGGTTTTATGCTTTACTTCGGAGATCGCCACGCTGCCATGCCCCTCTATCATGCGGCTAAAGTTGGCCTGGCTCGTAAAAGCAACGCCCATGCCCAGCTTTGTCAGCATGTCGTTCAGTTTTTTCTCATACTCCAGGTTAAACTTTGGCATGTGGAGCTCCCAGGTGGTTTTTTTCGCACCGGCCAGCCAGGCATTCAGGTTAGTCGGATTCAGCTCCGGCAAAATATCCTGCACCTTGTTGTCTCCGCCCGGCATCACGATGGTCATGCTGTACTGCCCGTTTCCGTAAGGCAGGTCAACCAGTTCTTTGGTATTGTCGCGGTAGTGCATGTATTCGCCTTTTTGCATCGTCATGAACTCAGGCGTAACCGTGTTGCCGTTCTCGAGCTGGAATGGCCCCGGCTTGGTCAGGCTCTTATCAAAAGGGTAAGTCCAGGTGCCTTTGAAATAGATGGCGTTGATCAGAAACAGCACCTCATCCCGCCCGATTTCCTCGATGATCTTGTCTATCTTATCGTTGGTTTTGCTTTTCACCCAGTTGTTGATCTGGTCTACTGCGGCTGGAGAGGCAAAATCGAGCCCCTGCAGGGTGGCGTCGAAGTAGGTTTTGTTGGTCTGGATGAAAGGCGCCTGCAGTCGCACCATATTGCTATGCCATAGCGAGTTGGCCGAAGTAAAAACGACCTGCTTGTCTATCCCTTTTAAGAGCGCGTCCAGGTCCTTAAAAGACTTGTTGATCTCGTCATCGGAGGGCAGCGTAAAGCCCAGCGCTTGGCGCATCGCTTCTTTGGTTTCGCCATCGGCCCCGTTGTAGGCCATGCCCAGCGACATGCTGATGCTCAGGGGGGAGATGAAAACATTCTCCGCTCCTTCTGCTTCGCTCAATTGCGCAAAAGCCCGGAAAGCAAAGTCATTGGAACTGCTCACCGTCTTCTGCTCCTGTGCTGTGAGCGGACGGATGTTGGGTGTATTCAGTCCGTCGTCTACCATCTCTTTCTGGCAACCGGAAAACAAACTCATCGCCGCAAGGGCTATACCTGAGAGAAATATGCTTTTATTCATGGATAACTTCGGATTAAGGTAAAGGGCTATACCTGAAAGACCCGGATCAGGGCGGGATGGTTGCATATGGCGTTTTACTTATCCTGTTTACCAGGGGAAACACTGCGGTCCGACCGCTCCCCCACCATACTCCAGTACCACCTGATCGGTATACAGCACATAGGTACAGCTGTCATCGTAATTTGCCCTCAGGCTGTCAGGTATAGGCTTATCAAACAGATTATAAAAATACATGCCCATCCCGCTACGCTGAAAGCCTATGTTAAAAGGACTGCTGTTTGTTACCGAAATGCATCCGGCTTCATCCAATTTTGCTTTTAGGATCTTGAGTGTTTTACGTGACCATCCCAACGAAGTAATCATAGAGTCAACCCTTGCAGATTTAATCTTCAAATCCCAATTGTCATTCCGCATTTTGCTCCCTGTGGTTGTGTCTAGAGTGGATATGTGAAAAATGTTTAGCTCGTTATTATCTGTAAACTCAATTTTCACAGTGTGATGGGCAGGCACAATGGATTGGAAATAAGATTTGAGTGCAAGCATCTCGGCTTGCTTGGAATCATAATGCGCTATTAGTTCCTGTATTGTGTACTCCTTATCAAAAGCGCCAAAGGCAGCCATAATCATCAGAAGAACACTTACAAGGCCAATGAAGGCTAGGCCTGCTAATATGAGCAACCATTTAAGAATCTTTTTAAGCATAATGACAACTCCAATATATAAGCCTCAAGATACTGTAATTCTTAAACAGAATTTTCAGCTTTATCCCGCTCCCACAATTTTCCCGTACCTTTGTCTAATATTTTTGTAATTGAATAATACCTACCATGGCAGAAGAAGCGGAGAAAGAAATAAGCACGTTCGAGGATTTTAAGCTGAACCGACAGCTGCTCAACGCCATTGAGGAGGCCGGTTATGAGAAGCCGACGCCTATACAGCTCAAAGCTATACCTGTTATCATGGGCGGACACGATGTGATGGGCATTGCGCAGACCGGAACGGGCAAAACAGCGGCCTTCCTGCTGCCGATCCTGATGAAGGTGAAGTATGCGCAGGGCACCAACCCGCGCGCCATCATCCTGGCTCCCACCCGCGAACTGGCTATGCAGATCGAGGAGCACATCACGTTGCTGGCCAAGTATACCGACCTGCGCCATACAGTTATTTACGGCGGACTGGGTCCCAAAACCCAGATCGAGATCCTCAGCAAGGGCATCGACATACTGGTCGCCACGCCCAAGCGCCTGATGGAGCTATACCTGAAAGGGGATCTAATATTAAAAGAGGTCAAGACACTGGTACTCGACGAAGCCGACAAGATGATGGACATGGGCTTTATGCCGCAGATCCGTCAGCTCTTGGAGGTATTGCCGCGCAAGCGTCAGAACCTGCTCTTCTCAGCCACCATGCACCCGAAGGTGGTGGAGCTGTCGGAGGAGTTTCTCGAGTTCCCGACCCGCATCGAGGTCACGCCGCAGGCCACGCCGGTCGAGACCGTGAGCCAGGTACTCTACCAAGTGCCGAACCTGCGCACCAAAATCGCCATGCTCGAGCATCTGATTCAGGATCGAGAAGCTTTCAACCGCGTGATCATCTTTACCCGCAGCAAGAAAAACGCCGAGAATGTGGCCAAGTTTCTGGAGCGACGCGAGTACGGCGAGGTGCGGGCCATCCACGGCAACAAAGGCCAGAACACCCGCATCAACTCCATGGAGGCTTTTAAAGGAGGCGACGTACGTTTCCTGGTTGCCACCGACGTAGCTTCCAGAGGTATAGACGTGACGATGGTAAGCCATGTGATCAACTTCGACGTGCCCTTTGTGTACGAGGATTATGTGCACCGCATTGGCCGCACCGGCCGCGCCGAGCAAGTGGGCGCCGCCATTACCTTTGCCAACCCGGCGGAAATGTACCACATACGCAAGATCGAGAAGCTGATCCGGATGCAGATACCGGAGGAGCCGATGCCAGCCGAGGTAAAGATTCACGACATCACGTTTGAGGAGCAGCAGGCCATTGCCCGCGACATCGACCACCAGAAACGCAGCGAGAACCCGGATTTCAAAGGCGCTTTCCACGAGAAGAAAGCCATCCCTAAGAAGCGGCCGGAGAGCAAGCGCGACCCGAGAGCCTCTTTCTGGCAAAAGACAAAAAAGAAGAAAAAATAAGCGAGCGCACCCTGTCCGATAGGGCAGGGTGTTTTTGTTTACAGATACTGCAGCACCACTTCCCGGAAGCGGTAAACGAGGAAGGTCAGGATGAAACCCCACAGGATGCCGCTGCAGAGCATGTACAGCAGGATTTGACGACGGGGCACGCCAAACACGGCGGCTATCATGGTGCCGGCGATCGGTGTCAGCAAAAGCGGGGTGAAGAAGGCAACGCCCAACATCCCGAAATTGTGCCAGATCCGGATAATGAAGCGCGTTTTGGTGCCAAACACGGGCTTTTGGGCTTTGCGCCGGTACGCAGAGTACCACCGGGAGGCGGCGCGCCCTATAACGGAAAACACGAATACGCTCGTCATCATACCGGCGATCGTCAGAGATACCGTTTCTAAATAGGATAACCCCAGCGACATACCTGTCAGGGGGCCGCCTATGAATTTCACCATGCTGATCAGGTATACTGACGCGTATTTGAGAAGTTCCTCTACCACTCTGCTACTCTAAAAGGGATGTGCTTTGGTTGTTTTTACCTGACTGATCCGCATTTGGCATGTCATCGGACGATGGTTCTAAGCGTTTAAATTCATCTTCATCTGATACAGATCAATGCCCTGCGCCCAGAAGTCCTTTTCTACTTTCTCCAGCTCAAAGCCCAGCTTCTGGTAGAAGGGGTACACCAATTGGCTCGTGCGCACCTGCAGCCATTGCATACCGGGCCTTTCTTTCAGCTTTGAAATCCGGAAGAGCGTCAGTTTCCGGCCGATGCCTTTGCCCTGAAACGCAGGGTGCACCAGATCCCAGGACAGCCTCGCCCAGGTATAGCCATCGAAGTAATTGATGCCGCCGGCGCCTACCACCTGCCCCTCATGCTCCACTACAAAATAATCCTCGCGACACTCCTGCAGGTATAGCACGAAGTCGGCTTCCTCCTCGGGTGCAAAGTAGGCGGGCGTGTTGAGTCGCAGCATCTGCAGCAGCGCTTCCTGGTCGGCTGGCGTATAGGGCCTGATCATAGTTGTCAAGCAGGACTATACCTTCGGGCCGAAAGCCAGGTCGCCCGCATCGCCCAGACCGGGCACAATGTAGAAATTTTCGTTCAGGCTTTCGTCCATGGCACCCAACCAAATATGCGCTTCCGGCACTTCCTGTTGCACATACGCTATACCTTCCGGCGAGGCAATGGCGGCGGCGAAATGCACCTGCACTGGCTTACCGTGGCGTAGCATCCCTTTGTAGGACTTCACAAGCGAGCGACCAGTGGCCAGCATCGGGTCTGCCAGAATCAGGATCTTGTCGTGCAGGTCCGTCGAGGCCAGGTACTCCATGTTGATCTGCAGCTCCGTGTTCTGCTCCTCTACCCGGTAAGCGCCCACAAAGGTGCTGTAGGCCTTGTCGAAGTAGTTGAGCATGCCGTTGTACATAGGCAATCCGGCCCGGAGGATGGTGGCCAGCACCGGCTGGGCAGTCAGTAACTGAGTCTGTGTGGTGGCCAGCGGCGTCACGATCTCGTGGGTTTCGTAAGGCAGCGTTTTGGATATCTCGTAGGCCAGCAGCTCGCCCAGGCGCTCCAGGTTGCGGCGGAAGCGCAGGCTGTCGTGCTGTACCGACACGTCGCGCAGTTCGGCTACAAAATGGTTGGCAAGCGATGGGGTTGCGGTGAGGATGTGCAGGTTATCGTTTTGCATGGATGTGGCTGTTTTGGTAGGCTAAAGATACGGTCTTTCGGACTCACGGCAATCTCCGGCTTTCAAAAACGTTAAACCGGGCAGGCGCTATACCTGTATAAGGCTGAGCCATACCTGCTACCGGCAGGCAGGAGCATGCAATTTCATGTGTTTTTGTTAATATTGTGAATTCTAAATAAGTACCTTACAAATCGCTTTCCCCTGATTAGAACTTTCCTCCTATGAGAAATATACTTGCCGCTATGGCATTTGGTCTGCTGGCTATACCCGCCGTGCAGGCACAGGACGTGTACGTGCCTTACGACCGCGATACCTACCATCTGATCGACCGCTACCAGATCAAACTGGGCACGAAGGTACCGGAACTGCACACCAACGTGCGCCCAATCGGTCGACGCGACGTGGCTGCTTTGGCCGAAGCCGCCACAGGAGAACCGCGCTCCAACGCCGACATGTTCAACATCCAGTACCTGCTCAACGACAACTGGAACTACACCTCCCAGGCCAACGACAACATCAGCGAGCGCCCTATCTTCAACACGTTTTACCGCAACAAGACCGACTTGTATCATTATGAATCCGAAGATTTTACGTTGCGGGTAAACCCGGTACTGCACCTGGAACTGGGCCACGACAATCAGAGCGATGGCATACGCTACGTCAACACACGTGGCATACAGCTTGAAGGCAGCATCGACGATCGCTTCGGCTTCTATACCTTCATCGGCGAGAACCAGGCGAAGTTTGCCGATTATGTGGTGGACCGCATTGAGCGAGACGGCGTGGTGCCGCACGAGGGGCTTTGGAAAAAGTTCAAAGGCGATGGCTACGATTTTCTGACGGCACGCGGCTACATGAACTACTCCTTGTCGAAGCACGTGGAAATACAGTTGGGCCACGACCGTCACGTCATCGGCGACGGTTACCGTTCGCTCGTTTACTCCGACTACGCTCCCCCGGCTTTCTTCCTCAAGTTGAACACCCGCGTTTGGAAACTGCACTACATGAACCTGTTTCAGGAACTCACCGCCGACTACCGCCGTCGTAGTGGCGGGGATCGCTTGCTGCCTAAGAAATACATGGCCTTGCACCGCCTGGGGGTCAACATCACCGACAACCTGAATGTGGGCTTGTTTGAGCAGATCATTTTCGGCCGAGAGAAAGGCAAATTCGAGCTGCATTACCTCAACCCGATCATCTTCTACCGCAGTGTGGAGCACAACCTGGGCAGCCAGGACAACGCCATGCTGGGCCTCGATTTCCGCTGGAACCTCTTCAACACCACGCAGCTTTACGGCCAGCTGGTGCTCGACGAGTTTGTGCTGAACGAGGTGAAATCGGGTGAAGGCTGGTGGGCGAACAAGCAGGCCGGTCAGATTGGAGCGAAGTATATTGACGCCTTCGGTCTTTCCAATCTAGACCTGCAAGGCGAGGTGAACATCATCCGTCCGTATACCTACCAGCACCGCGACGGCAGTTCCAACTACCAGCACAACCGTCAACCGCTAGCCCACCCTATGGGCGCCAACCTCTACGAGTTTATAGGTATAGCCCGTTACCAGCCGCTGCCACGTTTGCACCTGGTGGGCAAGGCCATCGCCACCCGCTTCGGTCAGGACGAGATCACGGCAGAGGGCGACACCATCAACTGGGGTAACAACGTGAACCTGGACTATAACTCAAGACCGCGAAACTATGGCCACGAGATTGCCCAGGGTATACGCACCAACCAACTGCACCTCGACCTGACAGCCACTTACCAGTTCAAGCACAACCTGTTCGTGGATCTGAAAGGGATCATCCGCCGCACAGATGCTGAGGTGAGCACCCTGAACAAAAATACGGTGTTTACCTCCGTGGCACTGCGCTGGAACATCGCCCAGCGCCTGCACGAGTTTTAAGAGACAGGTATAGCCATACCTGGAGCGGGGAGCCTTTGAAAATAAAGGCTCCCCGCTTTCGTTTTAAAAGCCCGCTATACATACCTGTTCCATTTTAGTTATCTTTGCAGCGGCCAAGCGTGCAACAGGTATAGCCCAGCCTATAATATTATAATTCATTAATACTTAAAAACTTCCGGCAAGCCAACCGTGCATTACGGGACGCAACCGGAACCGCCACCTATACCTGCGAGAGGTACGGATGGCCTACACAACATGAAGACTTATCTCCGGATACTGCAGTTTGCAAAGCCCTACAGTCGCTTTGTGCCGCTTTATACTATCTATACCGTGCTGGGCATTATTTTCGGCCTGCTCAACTTCACGCTCCTCATTCCGCTGCTCAGCGTGCTTTTCGGAACCGTGGGCGCAGACGATGCGGCCGCCATGGTAACCACCAAGCCTGAGTTCAGCCTCTCGCTTGAGTATTTCAAGGATTTCTTCAACTACCATTTCGGGCAGGTGATACTGGAGAAAGGCAGGCAGGGCGCTTTGCTGTTTGTATGTATCATCATTGTGTGCTCCGTTTTTCTCTCCAACCTTTTCAAATACCTGGCGCTGAGAGTGGTGGGCGCTTTGCGGGCGCATGTCGTGAAGAAGATTCGCCATGCCACCTATGAGCGTGTGACGCAACTGCACCTAGGCTATTTCAGCAACGAGCGCAAGGGCGACCTGATGACCCGCATGACGGTAGATATCCAGGAAGTGGAGAACTCAGTGGTGAACACCATGACCGTGGTGATCCGGGAACCCATCTCCATTATCGCCTTCTTTGTGGTGCTATTTACCATGTCGGTTAAGCTCACGCTTTTCACGTTGATCCTGCTTCCGCTATCGGGTATACTCATTGCAGGTATAGCCAAGCGCCTGAAGCGGGCCGCGCAGCAGGGACAGGAATCGCTGAGCTTTATCCTGACGATTATCGACGAGACGTTGAGCGGCATACGGGTGATCAAGGCCTTTAATGCCGAACCTTACATCCTTGACAAATTCAACCAGCAAAACGACCGCTACGCCCACCTGCAACGCTCCATTGCCAACAAACGCGACCTGGCTTCTCCTTTCTCGGAATTTATGGGAGTGACGGTGGTGGCTGGTCTGCTTTGGTTTGGTGGCAACCTGGTTCTGAATCAACAATCCGAACTGAAAGCAGAAGAGTTCATTACCTACATTGTGCTCTTCTCGCAGGTGCTCGTGCCGGCCAAGGCCATGTCGGCGGCTTTTAGCAACATACAGCGCGGCCTGGTTTCTGGCGATCGCATTCTGAAGGTGATCGACACCAAGCCGCAGGTAACAGACAAACCGAATGCGAAAGTACTGCCGGAGTTCCGCCACGAGATCGAGTTCCAGGATGTGCGCTTTGGCTACGGCGACCACACAGTGCTGCAGGACATCAACCTGCACATCCAGAAAGGAAAAACCATAGCTTTGGTAGGACCTTCTGGAGGCGGCAAGTCCACCCTGGCTGACCTGATCCCGCGCTTTTACGACCCGACTGCTGGCAGCATCCTGATTGATGGCCACGACATACGGGACTATACCACGGAGTCGGTGCGCGACAAGATAGGCGTCGTAACACAGGAGTCCATCCTTTTCAACGACACCATCTTCAACAACATCGCCTTCAACAAAACCGACGCGACGGAGGAGGAAGTGATTGCGGCGGCCAAAATTGCCAACGCGCACGAGTTCATTGTGAAGGCGCCGGAAGGATACCAGACCCTGATCGGTGACCGCGGCAGCCGCCTGTCTGGCGGACAGCGGCAGCGCCTGAGCATTGCCAGAGCCATTCTGCAGAACCCGCCTATTCTGATTCTGGACGAAGCGACCTCGGCCCTGGACACGGAATCGGAGAAACTGGTGCAGGAAGCGCTGACCAATCTGATGAAGAACAGAACATCTGTTGTGATTGCGCACAGACTGAGCACCATACAGTATGCAGACGAGATTGTAGTATTACAACAGGGCAGTATCGTGGAGCGCGGCACGCACGAAGACCTGCTGCAGCACGGCGGATTGTACGCGAAACTTACACAAATGCAACTGGTGTCTTAAGAGCATTTGGCGCTTTAGTGTTACTTACTCTTGCTTTAGATTAAATTTTGGACTCAACATTTCGGTATATTCACATTTTTTTATAGATTAGCCCGAAACAGTTTTGCACCAAAATCCAACCTGAAAGCATGAAAGAACTTAAGACAATCTCGGATGTTATCGTTTTTTGCTACGCCGTGTTTATAGCACTTTTGCTAACAAACCTGCTGGACCACAAAACCATCTTCGAGATCGCGACTGAAGAGCAGGCGCTCACCCTTTACAAAACACTCGGAGCGGTAGGCGCCGGGTTGATGCTGGTCAAACTGTTGATCGGAAAACTTTACATTACCTCGCTCAAATACGACAGGCACATGGCTCAGGTAAAAATCAACGAGCTGAAAGCCGATCTGTATGAGCGCAAACAGGAATACAGAAGCAACAGCTACAAAGAATCTGTCCGTATGGAGATGGCTGTAGCGAGCAACTAATACTATACATGACCCAAATCGTACTCCAGGAACTGCAGGAAGCGCAACAGACGCTCCACAACTTTATAGCTGACCCCAACAATATTGCCGCCATCGAGAAAGCGGCCAATGCCATGGCCGATGCAGTGGCGGGCGGCGGCAAAATTTTGTCATGCGGCAACGGCGGCTCCATGTGCGATGCCATGCACTTTGCCGAGGAACTGACCGGCCGCTACCGCGACAACCGTCAGGCTATACCTGCCATCTCCATCTCCGACGTGAGCCACATGAGCTGCGTTGGCAATGACTACGGCTACGATCACGTTTTTTCGCGCTACATCGAAGCGCTGGGCAACAAGGGCGACGTGCTGCTGGCCATCAGTACCAGCGGCAACTCTGCCAACGTGCTCAAAGCCGCAGCAGCCGCCAAAGCCAAAGGTATGACGGTCGTGGGCCTCACCGGAAAAGACGGCGGCAAACTGGCCGCCTTCTGCGACGTGGAAGTGCGCGTGCCACACCACGGCTACGCCGACCGCGTGCAGGAAATTCACATCAAAGTCATCCACATCCTGATTCTGCTGATCGAGAAGCGGATTTGTGAATAGTCTGTTTGTGGCTAACTGTGGGTTTCAGGTGCGGTAGGACCGACGACTACTTGATGCCCATTTAACCTGCCCCTACCTTTAAAGATTACACCTTATTACTGGCAGAGTGGAATTAGCCTCTGCCAGTAATAAGGTGTAATCTTCGCTCCGGCAGCATCCTTTTTGCTTTACCGGGTCCAACCACCCCTAGCCCCTCCTTGTCTAAGGCGGGGAACCTGTAACTGCCACTTTACAGATATAGCTTCGTAGTTTCCTCAGTTTGGTGGACAATTAACCCACCCCCGCCCCTCCCGAGAAGGGAATTTTGCCGTTGCAGATGAGGGTATAACTTCATAGTCGTCGCATTTTATTACTCACACTGGTTATACCTACCCTTGCCCCTTTCGAGAGGGGAATTTTTTCAGCTAATATTATACAAGTATAGGCGTTGTAGCACGCACCACTGGCACGCATTGAAAGAGCAACTTGCACGCCAGCTACAAAGCAGATAGCGGTCCCAGGTGCACCCTGTGGCGCTCCACTGTTCGAGCGTTCAGCGAGTTTGGAGCGTCTTGATTTTTTTGCCTACTTTTTTCAACAAGGGAAAAAGTAGGGCCCGCCCGGCCAGGGCAAGTTATAAAGCAATACCAGTTGCTATACCTGCCCAGCGGTGGCTACGAGGCAAAGTACGCTATACCTGGGCCAGAGGCCCCACCATAGTAGACACGAGCGTGGACGCTCGCGCCATACTTAACACATCGCTAGTCAACACACGCTATAAAACAACTCAACCTGCTATACCCACAACAACCCTATAGCATTACTATCCATAACCACTTCAATAAATTTATTTTTTCTACATTTACTACCACTCCCCGGAATCAATTACTATCACGCTGTGTTGCGAATCTAACTTATCAAAAATTGCATTTATAGATCAACATCTAACCCTATGCTTATCAAGACGTTTGGCAGCGCCGTGCAGGGCGTGAACGCCTATACCGTGACCGTGGAAGTGAGTGTGAGCGCTGGCGCGAAGTACTTTCTGGTGGGCCTACCCGACAATGCCATCAAAGAAGGCGAGCAGCGTATAGAATCGGCACTGGCGCAGTATGGCTACAAACTCAAACGCCAAAAAACCATCATCAACATGGCCCCTGCCGACATCCGGAAAGAGGGCGCTGCTTACGACCTCACCATCGCGATGGGTATGCTGGCAGCTGGCGGACAAATGGATGCTGGTAAGCTACCGCAATACATGATCATGGGCGAGCTTTCGCTCGATGGCTCGCTTCGTCCGATTAAAGGGGTGCTCCCCATAGCCATTCAGGCCCGCAAGGAAGGATTCAAAGGCATTATACTGCCTGCCAGCAACGCCCGCGAAGCGGCTATCGTGAATAACCTCGATGTGATCGGGGTGGAGAATATCAAAGAAGCAATCGACTTCCTGAACGATGAGCTTGCCATTCAACCCGTAAAAATAGACACCCGCGATGTGTTTCAGAACACAGCCAACCAGTATGCTGCCGACTTCTCAGATGTACAGGGGCAGGAAAATATCAAACGGGCTTTGGAGATCGCTGCAGCCGGTGGTCACAACGTCATTATGATCGGTCCTCCGGGAGCGGGCAAGACCATGCTGGCCAAGCGACTGCCTTCCATCCTCCCGCCGCTCTCGATGCACGAGGCGCTGGAAACAACCAAGATACATTCTGTGGCCGGCAAACTGGGCGAGATTTCGTCATTGCTTGCTACCCGTCCATACCGGTCGCCGCACCATACCATATCGGATGTGGCGCTGGTGGGCGGCGGTGGTATACCTCAGCCCGGCGAGATTTCCTTAGCACACAATGGGGTGCTGTTTTTGGACGAACTGCCAGAGTTTAAGCGCACTGCCCTGGAGGTAATGCGGCAGCCATTAGAAGAGCGCCGCGTAACCATTTCGAGAGCGAAAACCACCCTGGATTTCCCGGCGAATTTTATGCTCATTGCCAGCATGAACCCGTGTCCGTGCGGATTTTACAACCACCCTGAGAAAGAATGTGTCTGCGCTCCCGGCCTGGTGCAGCGCTACCTCAACAAAGTAAGCGGTCCGCTCCTCGACCGCATCGACCTGCACGTGGAAGTGACGCCGGTTACCTTTGACGAAATGACAGCCACCCGCAAGGCAGAAAACAGTGAGACGATACGCGAGCGGGTAGTCAGGGCGCGCGAGTTACAGCGGGAACGTTTCAAAGAATTTGACGACATCCACTCCAACGCCATGATGCCCTCGCAGATGGTGAAAGAGATCTGCCAGATTTCAGATGCCGGGCGTACTTTGTTGAAGACTGCCATGGAGCGACTTGGGCTCTCGGCCCGTGCCTATGATCGCATCCTGAAAGTGAGCCGCACCATCGCTGACCTGGCCGATAGCGAAGAAATTAAAATTGAACATTTAGCAGAAGCCATTCAGTACCGCAGCCTGGATAGGGATGGCTGGGCAGGCTAAACTACAAAAGATACAAAAACTTATATATTAAGTAATTACGAAGTTCAATACCATAAAATGGTGTTGAACTTTTCTTTTTAATACCATTTTAATCTGCCCTTGTGATTGCACTGCCTTTCAGGCGAAAGATTAAACTTATTTAGACTTTTCTTGGGGGACTGCGTATTATGGGTCGTCAGGAGCCTGAAGTGAAGAAGACTCATCCTGGCAGTAACACACTTAATCCAATTAACCATTTACTACTATGAAGAAGAGAATCTTAATGCTTGTTTTAGCCATGACGACAGTGGTTGCCGCACACGCGCAGGGACCACGATTGGGTATCAGGGCTGGTGTAAACTATGCTGGTTTTGGTGGCTCAGATGCCGACAACTTCGATCGCATCTGGGGCGGGCATGCTGGCTTGACAGCCAACTTCCCACTGTCAGCTGATAACTTTTTTTCAATTCAGCCAGAATTGCTTTACTCGATGAAGGGTGCCGAGAATGACGGAAACACATGGAAAGTGAAAGTGAATTACCTAGACGTTCCTGTTTTAGGCCGGGTTAATGCTGGTCCATTATACTTTGAAGCTGGACCGCAGCTATCAGTAAAGATCAGTGATGACAGAGAAGGAACTGCGCCACCGACTGATGATGTTAAGCGCACTGGTCTTGGTTACGCAGCAGGTGTGGGCTTGCAGGCCACTCCGCTCGGCCTGAGCGTAGGGGTACGTTACAACGGAGATATTTCCAAACTGTATGACAACTCTAATGCCCCTAACTATCGTAATGACGTATTCATGCTGACGTTGGGCTATTCGTTCGGCGGCAGATAACCGCCCCATTAGTACAGAATAAAACTATAATACTGAAGCCCCGGTTTGCGCCGGGGCTTTTTTTGATAACGCTGTTATACCTGTTCTGCCTTTCCCCCAACTATTGTAGCGGCACCACTCACTAAGTATCCGCAACTAAGTGTTGAGTAGGTATAGTAAAGTAACGTATGCTGCAACTTCACCGAATGAGAGTTCGATTGAGTTGACGCACAAAAAGCCCGTAAATAGTGTCCAATTCTATAAAAATTATTCTCCTGATAGTCAACTAGATGGCACCTTGTTGATAAATATACCCGCCTTACATACTCAATAAAAATATAGTTTTGCACGTATATTGCTCAGACCATACCAAAACAACCAATACCCAATTATGAAAAAGCTATTATTTATGTTCGTGTTTGCAGTGGCTACTGCATTTAGTGCTCAGGCGCAAAACGCAAGCTTCGGTGTAAGAGGCGGTGCGAATATCTCTAACCTGTCCGGCGACCTGCGTGATGAAGACCGTTTTGAAAACAAAGTCGGATTCCATGCCGGTATCATGGCCAACTTCGGCATTGTCGACAACTTCTTCTCTATACAGCCGGAGCTACTTTACTCTGTGAAAGGTTTCAAGAACGAAGACTCTGAGTTTACCCTGCTGGGCCAGAACTGGAGAAGAGAGGGTAAAGTGAATTACAACTACATCGACCTGCCGGTGCTTGCCAGAATCAAGGCTGGACCATTGTATTTTGAAGCTGGTCCGCAAGCGTCTTATCTCGTGAGCGTAAACAATGAGACAAAGTCTTACCTGAACGGCCAGCTACAGAACACCACTCGTGACGAAAACAGCAAAGATGGACTGAAGGAGTTTGAAGTGGGCTACGCAGCCGGCATCGGTTTCACTTCGGCTAACAATGCCATCAGTTTCGGTGTGCGCTACAATGGTGCCTTCAGCGACTTTGTGAAAGAAGACTTGAATTTCGACGGAGACCTGACCAACGCCCGCCATTCTACCTTTATGGTAACGGTAGGCCTGGCACTGCCAACGGGCCGCTAATTAATTTCTTAAATAGAGAAGCCGTCGGGTGCATAGCATCCGGCGGCTTTTTTGTTTCCGGCTATACCTGCTATACCTGTGCTTAACTAAATGCCACCGGCAGGAGTACAATGAAGCAAGGCAAGACCCTAACCACGTTACTAAACCCGCAACTATGAAAAAGACCATACTCCTGATAGGACTGCTGCTCACCATCTCGTTTGCAGCAGAAGCCCAGTATTACCGCTACGGCGTAAAAGCCGGGGGTGGCTTCTCCAAAGCAGCAGGCTCCGACGCCCCCTCCGACCAGATCAACCACCTGGCAGGTATACACGGCGCCTTCGTTTTTGCTTATGAGTTTGCCTCCCGCCTGTCAGTGCAGCCCGAGCTCCATTACAGCCGCAAGGGCTTTACCTACGACAACTATACCTTAAACACCCCCGCCGAAACCGCCCTCACCGGCGATCTCCGCCTCGATTACATCGAACTCCCCCTTATGATCAAACTGCAGAAAGCCGCCCTGTTCGTAGAGGCCGGTCCGTATATGGGCTATCTGCTCCATGTCGGCAACAAGGTCAATATAGTGAGCACCGATCCTACCCTGGATCCTCCGCTTGTGCTTGGTCGCGAAGATTTCAGCCGGGATGATTTCAACAGCTTTGATGCCGGCTACGCGGTAGGCGGTGGCCTGATGCTCGAAAGCGGTTTCTTTCTGAACGTGCGCCACACGGGTAGCCTCCGTCCATTTCCGAAACAGGACCTGACCCAGCGCAACCTCGTCTGGCAACTCTCCATCGGCTTTCTGATGCCTGCACGCCGGCCTGGCAGCTGGTAAACACGAACCGCTATAACTTGCTATACCTTAAAACAGAACAGCCCCGCTACTTTCATGAAGTAACGGGGCTGTTGCGTTTTGAAGAAAAGCTTATTTGCTCATCTCAGCATAGTATTTATAGAACTGTGGGATCGTCTCTATACCTTTCATGAAGTTGAACACCCCGAAATGCTCGTTCGGTGAGTGGATCGCATCCGTGTCCAGGCCAAAGCCCATCAGCACCGAGTCCAGGCCAAGCTCTGACTTGAACATCGCCACAATCGGAATAGAACCGCCGCTGCGCACCGGCACCGGTTTCACCCCAAACGTTTCTTCGTATGCTTTTGCGGCTGCCTGGTAAGCGACAGAGTCGGTCGGCGTCACAACTGGTTCGCCCCCGTGGTGCGGCTTCACCAGCACCTTCACGCTCTTCGGCGCAATGCTCTCAAAGTGCTTCTTGAATTTCTCTGTAATCTCTTCGGATGTCTGGTTCGGCACCAGGCGCATCGAGATCTTGGCGAAGGCCTGCGAAGGTATAACCGTTTTGGCGCCTTCTCCTGTATAGCCACCCCAGATGCCGTTCACATCCAGCGTCGGGCGAATGGAGTTGCGCTCCATGGTCACATAGCCTGCCTCGCCATGCACATCCGGCAGGTCAAGGGCCTGCTTATACTTCTCCAGGCTGAATGGAGCGCGGGCCATCTCGGCACGCTCTTCCTTACTCAGTTCCTGCACGTTGTCGTAGAAGCCAGGTATGGTGATGTGGTTGTTCTCGTCGTGCATTGAGGCGATCATCTGGCACAGGATGTTAATCGGGTTGGCCACCGCGCCACCGTACAGACCAGAGTGCAGATCACGGTTCGGTCCGGTCACCTCTACCTCCACGTAGCTCATACCACGCAGGCCGGTCGTGATAGAAGGCGTGTCGTTGCCCAGCATACCTGTGTCCGAGATCAGGATCACATCGGCATTCAGTTTCTCTTTGTTGTTCTTCACGAAAGTGGCCAGGTTGGCCGAGCCCACTTCCTCTTCGCCCTCTATCATGAACTTCACATTACAAGTTAAGGCGTTGTTCTGCATCATTACTTCAAAGGCCTTTACGTGCATGTACATCTGGCCTTTGTCGTCGCAAGCGCCTCGGGCGTAGATCTTGCCGTCTTTGATCACGGGCTCAAACGGAGGCGAGTGCCACAGTTCGTACGGGTCGGCAGGCTGCACATCGTAGTGGCCGTATACCAGCACCGTAGGCAGGCTTGGGTCTACTACTTTCTCGCCATACACGATCGGGTAGCCGGCGGTTTCGCAAAGCTCCACGTTATCGGCGCCGGCCTCGCGCAGCTTTTGGGCTACAAAATCGGCTGTGCGCAGCACGTCCTGCTTAAACTTCGGGTCAGCGCTCACGGAAGGTATGCGCAGCATGTCGAGCAGCTCGTTTATAAATCGGTCTTTGTTGTCAGCGATATATTGATTCATAGTCCAGATAAATGTCCTGCGATAAAGGTACAAAAAAAGCCACCCTTCGGAAAGAGTAGCTTTTAGAATGCTTATACCTGTGGGTAGCTATACTTATTTTCGGAGCCCGAGCTTGATGTTGGCTTTGCTCTCCTCGCCATTTATCAGGCGGTTGATGTTCTTACGGTGCGTTAATACCACCACGGCAAATACCACAAATCCAAAGATGATCAGGATCGGGTTGTCGGGATAGAAACGCGGCAGTAACAGAAGGATCGGAAAGGCAAGTGCCGCAATCATGGACCCGAGCGAGACATACCTGGAGGTAAAGAGCACGATCACAAAAATGATCATGCACATCAGAGCCACTTCCAAGTGTATGGCCAACATCATGCCCAGCAAAGTGGCCACGCCTTTTCCGCCCTTAAAGCGCTCATATACCGGAAAAATGTGTCCTACCACGGCCAAAGCACCCATGGCCAGTTGATAAAAAATCAGATCATCGGCAGGTATGGCGTTGAAGATCACCAGCAGGGCTGCCAGTGAAGTGGCTACCCAGCCTTTGAAAATATCGATCAGCATCACGATAGTGCCCGGCTTTTTGCCCAGTACCCGGAATGTGTTGGTTGCGCCGGAGTTGCCACTGCCATGCTGGCGAATGTCGACTCCGTAGTAAGCCTTGCCGATCCAAACGGCAGTGGAGATAGATCCGATTAAGTACGCTACTATAAATAAAGCGGCAATTAAAAGTATGTTCATGACGCGTGTGCCAGGTTTCTGTTTGCATTAACCGCACTTAAGGGAATTAAGTGCGGTTTGCCCGTGTGTTTTTATTTTGAAAAGAACCCAAATATAGGGACTAGTTATTTTAATATCCAAACGGTAGATATCTTTCCCTATACGGCCGTAAGGCGGTTATCGGTTATTGCCAACCTTCTTCCTCTTCAGCATTTCCTTTTTTCTTCTTCTTTTTCTTCTTTGTGTCCTCTACTTCGTCTTCAGCCACATTAAAGCCCCCCTGCTCTGCTATAGGAGCCTGCGTCGCCATTTTAAAGGGATCCTTGCCGTTCAGGTAGTCGTGCTTGAACTGGTCCACGAAGCGGTTCTTGTCGATGGTCTCGCCCATGTACATGCCGTACTTACGGGAACGCCCGCCACTGGCCTTCGAGCGGATGGTCTTGTTCAGGTCAGCGTCAGAGGATACAACCACGAGGCCGTTTTCCAGGTAGCTCAGGAACACCCAGGTATAAGGATCTGCCTGCAGGTACATGTTCACTACCGGTTCGCCGTTCAGGTCCTGCTTTATTTCCATAAAGCCGTCCATGTTCGCATTGATCTCCTCTTTCATCACGTTAGATAAGCCGAGCTTGCCCACGCTGTACCAGGCATTGGTCTTGTTGGACCAGCGCAAATCTACGTTGTCGAACACCATGCTGCGCACCAACTTATTTGACAGCTTCGGTAAAGCGATCGCGCCGCCCTGGTAGCGTTGCGCGTCGCGGTTGCCGATGATGTTGCCCAGTTTGTAAAGCATCGTCTCATCACTGCCCTTGTCGCCACCACCACGTATGGCTGTCTCGTTCAGCTTTTTGCCCAGCGCCGATATAACCGAGGAGTGCATGTTCATGTCAAAAGCCATGAGCGCATCGATGGCATAGTAGCCGCTGTCGGTTTTAGCTATACCTGTTCCGGCTGATTCTATGCCGAAGTCCTTCAGGGAGTTCACCAGGTTCAGCTTGCCTTCAAAGGCTACCGTTTTAGAACCTTCGTTGTAGCGCAGCTCGCTGCCTTCGTAAGATCCGGCAGCTGATCGGGCAGCATCCGTAATCTTAAATTCGCTCTTCTCCTTATCGTAGGACAGGTCGCCGCTTACGGTGAAAATGTCCAGGTCGTCCTCGTACTGCTTCTTCGAAACAAAAGTGTTGTAGGGTTTAAATGTTCCACGTGACAGGTGCAGGCCGGTGTACAGCTGGTTTCCGTCCGGCGCCTTCTGCTTCATGATCGGGATGCGCACGTTGTCCGGGTTCAGGGAGTCGCGCTTGAACGGGAACCAGTCGGAGTCTTCTTCGTTTCCGGTGAAGTTCAGCTTCAGGTCGCCGTCAAAATCCATGTGCGGGCGGTAGGAATACATCGTCACGTTCCCTCTGTAGCGAATGTGCGGGAAGATGTAAAAATTATCCGTCTCACGAACCAGTGACTGTGCGTAGGTCGTGTTGATGTTTGACTTCTTCTTCAGTTGCAGCTCCTTGTACAGGAAGTCGGCAAACTGCAGCTTAAACGAATCGGACGCTGCGTTCTGGTAATCGTGCACTGCTGTGCCGCTGAAGGCGTTGCGCGACAGCACGTTGATATTGCCCGAATACAGTTTGTGGAACTGCTGCAGGGAGTCGGCCAGGACGCGGGCATTGCGCAGGGTCGTGATGGTGGCCCCCGCTGCCACGGCTACTTTGCCGCTGTCAGGTATAATGTGCACATCTCCAACAGGTATGTAGGGCACGCCACCCGCCAGAATGGAGTTTACCTTGAGGTCATACTCACCGGTGGCGGCGCTGAAGTACAGGCCTTCCTGCTCGGGGTGCTGCGAGTAGAAGTAGTTTTTTCCGCTTGCGTCATCGGCGGCCAGGCTTACCTTCTGCTGCTTCATGTCCCAGGTGGCGCGGCTCATCGAGGTTTTGTACTGCGCTTTCGGGAACTCTATGCTCGCTATACCTTTCTGCTCACTGCCAAACTCGACAAAGCGCTTGTCCAGGTCGTAGCTGATGGCCATGTCCGTCGCTTTCATGGCCGGCTTGCCTTCCACGTCCGATTTCACGATCATCTGTGCGTTGTTACCCGACAGGCTGCGCCCTTTGAACGAAAGCTTCTGCGACACGATGTTTGCATCGGCGTTATCCAGTTCGCCATCGCCATACAAGCCCCCCGGCGACAGCTTGGCCGTACCCGTGAACTTGAACTCTTCTTTGTAGATCTTCATCGGGTCTCCGGCAGCGGCCATCAGGTACATGGTGTCCTGCTTCGGCACCCAGATCATTTCATAGTGCCCCAGGCTGGCCATCGGGAAGCTGGCCTCACCGCCTCCCGCCTCCACCTTCGCGCTGGCTCCCTTTTGGGTCACCACTTTGTCGAGGTAGTAGGTATACTCCGGCGCCTCGAAGGTCGAGGTCAGGTATTTGAGTTTGCCCCGGCTCTGTATACCTGCCGAGGTCATCATGACGGTATCATAGGCTATCCCTTTGCCGCCGAATGCCGGCAGCCCCTTCGGGCCGGGCTGGTAGTAGAAGCCAAGCGTTTCGTCAGGCATCATGGTCAGCTTGGTCTTGATCGGTGGGAAGATGTCGCCCGAGTAGAAGGTACCGTTGAAGCCGAGCATGCTCTTGCCTTTGCTCAAACTGTCGAGTTTGTAGGACGGGATGTCGAAGTAAACGGTGCTGTCGTAGGCACCTGCCAGTACGTCTGGTCTGGCAAAGGCCACCTGCCCACCCATTGGCGAGTCAAATTTCGGATACTCCGGGTAGTGCTTGCGACCGGACTTGTTGTTTGGCTTGTTGATGTAGAGCTTGCCGGACATTTTGCCCGAACGGCTGGTCATTACCTGCTCCAGTTCTTTCTTTTTGCCTACTACATGGCGTTTCTTTGTCACGAAAGCCACTGTGTCCAGCTTCTGCATGTCGATCATGAACTCATTATAATCGAACTTGAACTGTGAGCCTCTGAAGTTCAGACGACCGGCATACAGCCTGCCACCGAACTCCATGTTGCGGTTGTCGAGCAGGTGCACAATGCTACTGTCAGGAACGACGTAAACGGTAGAGGAGTCGTTGTTGAAGGCCATTTTCTCCACACCACGCACGGTCAGGCGGTTGCTGTTCAGGTTGAGGGTCGCGTTACGGCCGGATGGCACCACCGATTTGATCACCAGGTGGTCGTAGTCGCTCAGGTTCTGCGCGGAGCCCACGTAGTGCCAGGCCTTTGGCTTCAGGGAGATAAAGTTCGACTGTCCGTCGTAGGTCAGATAGCCTTCGCGGGCCAGGCTGATGGCCGCTTCCCGCACCGCTTTCTCGTTCAGTTTCGATGCTTTGGCCACATCGAATGCATAGAAGTCGTTGGTTTTGGCCTTGGCAGCATACGACACCAGTACCTGCAGGGGGTGAAAACTGGCCACACCGACCAGTTGCTGGAAACGCATGTTAGAGAAATACTGCGCCGACTCCAGCTGCACCGGAATGAGGGTTTTGGTATTCAGTATCGAGAAATTGACATGCGGCGTGCCCAGGTTCCAGGCAACACGCTCGGCTGTGATCTCGAACTTATGGTAACTGTCGTAGAAGGGGGACTTGCTATAAACGCCCTTGTCGCGGGTTAGCACCAGTTCGCGGGTCGGCTTGGAGTAGCGCAACTGCATGGCCGGATGCGTAAGCGAGTCACGGCGCTGGTTTTGGTAAATGGCAACGTAGGCTCTGTTGGCAAAAATAATGGAGTCGTTCAGGTTGTAGTTGTGTGCCATGGACCGGAACTTCTTCTTTCCGTCTTCCAGTACGGCCAGTGCGGACACGCTGCCATCGAGCGGCTTACTGCCAATCAGGTTGCCGGCCAGCGTAAAGCCACCGGAATAGACAATGTCCTTGCCCAGGCTTTTCACCTTCGCATCGTTGGTATAGGAGGCAAAACGCGGATAGGATTTCTCTCCGTTCGTCCCGGCTTTGGTGCTTCTGAACTCAAACACACCTTCAATCGGGGCGTCGAGCACGGCATTGTAGGTGATGGTGGCCTCGGGCACCTTGAAGGCCGCCGCCGTGATGTCAAAATTGAAGGCCTTGAAAGCGGCCGAAACAGGTTTACCGTCCACTTCCCACGCGAAGGATCCGCCCTCGCCAACGAACAGATTGCTCGCCAGCATCAGCTGCCCGCTTGTTTTCATGATGGCGGTAGAGTCGTGTATGGTGGCAAAGCTCAGGTTGACATTCTCCAGCTTCAGCACCGGGCCGCTCACTTTCGGCTGGGCAGGTATGAACATCTTTTTGAAGTCGTCGCGGCGCTTCTTCTCCGCTACTTTTGGGTCCACTTTTTTGGGTGCTGCGGGCTTCGGCGTGTCCCAGGCATCGCCCCAATCGTCAGCAGTGGCCTCTTTGTTTTCGCCTGCTACCTCATCGTCCCAGGAGAAACTCTCCCAGTCACTCACCTCCGCAGACTTTTCTTTGTCCTTCGGTGCCGAGTTGCCTTCATAGGCGAAGCTTACGCTGCCCCCGGTAGTGCGCAGGGTATACTGCTTGTTCTGGTAGAGTATGCCGGTGGTCAGGTAACTGCTGCTCGTCTTAAAGAAACGATCGAGGGCGGCACCTTCATCCTGCTGCACAGCCTTGGCCACCACTTCCAGCATGTTGTCGATCTGAGCGCCACGCATGTTCTGATGGTTCACGGCACCTACCAGCATCTCGTAGAAGTTCTCGTAATGCGGATTGACGCGCAGCTTCTTGCGGTACATGAGCTGCGAAATGTCGATCACCTGCTGTTTCTGCTTCTCGGATAGGCGTTGGTTGCCCCACACACTTTCCAGTGCAGCTCCGAGCGCCTCGGCATTATTGGCCTTACCGGTCACCAGCATGTTCTTGGCATCCGTAATGTACTGTGCCGGGTCGGTTGCTAGCCTGGTTTGGGCTTGTGCTGCGAAAACAGCCAGAAAAAATAAAAAGGGTAGAAGTTTATATTTCATAGGTCGGAAGGTTTAGCCTTAGCTGTTTTTAAAAATGGCAGACACCCAGTTGTTCTTGGTGCGGTGCGACACGTAGGTCAGGCCCAGTTCAGTGGCCCGCTCCTGCAACGCAGGCAGGTCTTCGGTATAGAAACCGCTCAGCAGCAGCGTACCTTCGGGCTTCAGCACCGCCACATAGGCCGGCATGTCCTCAAGCAGCACGTTGCGGTTGATGTTGGCCAGGATGATATCGTAAGGCTGGTCTCCTTCAATCGTCTCGGCACCGCCCAGTCGCACGTCTATACCTGCGTAGCCATTCAGTTCCGCATTCTCGCGGGCATTTTCTACGGTCCAGTCTTCTATTTCTACGGCCACGATCTCAGCTGCCCCTAACTCACCCGCCATGATAGCCAGTATACCTGTGCCGCAGCCCATGTCCAGCACGCGCCTGCCCTGGTGGTCCAGGGTCAGCTGGTTTTCGATCATGAGCGTAGTGGTTTCGTGGTGGCCCGTGCCGAAGGACATTTTCGGGTTGATCACGATGTCGTACGTTGCCTCGGCCGGTTTCTCGTGGAACGACGCCCTCACAGACACCTGCCCGCCGATGAAGAGCGGCTCGAAATTGCGCTCCCACTCGGTGTTCCAGTTCTGACGCTCGATCTTCTGCACCTGGTACTCTACGGTCGTATACCCGGCGTACCGGGCAATCATGTTGTCCAGCTCCTGTTTGCTGAACTTGTCTTCGTCGATGTAAGCGTTAAAGCCCTCGGCTGTGTCTTGGAAGGCATCAAAGCCCAGTTCTCCCATTTCGGCAGTGAAGATGTCGGCAAAATCGGGGCTTACTTTCAGGGCTACTTCTATAAAATCCATGTGTGTTGGTTAGGGGCGGCACGCTGCGTAGGAGCGCACGTTGGTAAAGTGTACAGTAAAATCAGCAAAATTCCGGTTATCGGTCACGTACAGCACGTGGTCGGCAAAGGCTTTCTTGTTGGTGATGTGCCAAACGCCCGTGGCATCGGCAAAGAGCTTGTTGCTCTCGCGGTAGACCACCATGGAGGCAAAGGCTTCTTCATCGCCCAGGTATACCGTATAGGCAGCGGTGTTCTTATACTTCGGGTCGCGCTCCAGGTATACCGAACCGTAGATGCGGCAAATGTCATTGCTGGCTACCGTGACCGGCGAAGGGGCTACTGGCTGCGCCGCCGCCAGGTATGGAAGCAGCGTCAACCAAAAGGATATTATCAAAATCATAGCAGATAATTTAGCCAAATATAACTATATCTACAAGAAAAAAGGCTGCCAACTTTTTTAGTTAGCAGCCTTTTTTCCTGTGTTACCTGATTCTTAGAACGATTTGATTATGTCGGTAAAGTCGCGGGATTTAAGCGATGCCCCTCCGATCAGGCCACCGTCTACGTCCGGCTGCGCGAACAGCTCTTTGGCGTTGCCCGGGTTGCAGCTGCCACCGTACAGGATCGGGCAGTTGAAGGCCGCCTCCGCATCGAACATGCGTGAAAGCTGCTCGCGTATGTAGGCGTGCATTTCCTGGGCCTGCTGGCTGCTGGCGGTGCGACCGGTGCCAATGGCCCAGATCGGCTCGTAGGCTACCACCACTTGGTCAAACTCCTCGTTGCTCAGATAGGAAAGGCTGTCGTGCAGCTGTTTGCCCACGTAGTCGAAGTGGCGGTCTGCGTCGCGCTCCTCCAGCGGCTCGCCGCAGCAGAAGATCGGCTTTATACCTTGCGCAATGGTCGCTTTCAGTTTTTTGTAAAGGGCCTGGGCATCTTCGTGGTGGTACATGCGGCGCTCACTGTGGCCGATGATCACGTACTGCACGCCTACCGACTTCAGCATGGCGGCCGACACCTCACCGGTATAGGCGCCGCTGTCGTGCTCGCTCACGTTCTGGGCGGCCAAATGCATCAGGTCGTTGCCTTGGGTTAGTTTGCCCACGCTCTGCAGGAACGGGAAAGGAGGTGCCACGATCACGGTCACATCGCCGTTCACTTCGTCCTTCACCATGTTGTCGATCTCCGATACCAGCGTAAGCGCTTCCTCGTAGGTCTTGTTCATTTTCCAGTTGCCGGCAACAATTCGTTTTCTCATGTTTTATAGTAGCTATTGATGTTACAGTTGATTCATACCCGTACGGCAAGTTAGCAAAATAAGGTATACCTGCCTTGCTATACATAAAAAACAAGAGCCGCAGCAATTAGTCTTGCTGCGGCTCTCACGCCTTACACTTAAAGTCTTTCCTTCAGGAAGCGGGCGGTGTGGTTATCTTCCAGTTTGGCCATCTCCTCCGGCGTGCCCTCAAAGAGCAGGTATCCCCCGTTAGTGCCTCCTTCTGGCCCCAGGTCGATGATCCAGTCGGCGGACTTGATGATGTCCATGTTGTGCTCAATGATGACCACCGTGTTCCCGTTCTCGATCAGCGCGTTGATGGACTGCAGCAGCTTGTTGATGTCGTGGAAGTGCAGGCCCGTACTCGGCTCATCGAAAATGAACAGAATGTCCTCCTGGTGCGCCTGCACGCCTTTGGTCAGGAACGACGCCAGCTTCACACGCTGCGCCTCGCCACCTGACAAGGTGTTGCTCGACTGTCCCAGGCGGATATAGCCCAGGCCCACGTCGTTCAGCGGCCTCAGTTTCTCCACGATCTTCGATTGATCGGCAAAAAAGTCGATGCTGTCGGCGATGGTCATATCCAGCACCTCGGAAATGCTCTTCTCCTTATACTTGATATCGAGCACGTCCTGCTTAAAGCGGTGGCCGTTGCAGCTCTCGCAGGTCAGGTAAATGTCAGCCATGAACTGCATCTCGATCTTCACCTGCCCCTCGCCCTGGCACACCTCGCAACGCCCGCCCTCGATGTTAAAAGAGAAGTGAGATGGCTTAAACCCACGCGACTTGGCCAGCGGCTGGTCTGCGTAAAGCGAGCGGATGGCATCGTAGGCCTTCACATAGGTCACTGGGTTGGAGCGCGACGACTTGCCGATCGGGTTCTGATCTACGAACTCCACGTGCCGGATCTTGTTGTAGTCACCGGCCAGTTTATCGAATTTTCCGGTGGCTTCGGCTGTATTGCCGTGCAGCTTCATCATGGCCGGAGCCAGTATCTTCTTGATCAGGGTAGACTTGCCGGAGCCACTCACACCTGTCACCACGGTCATCACGCCCAGCGGCACTTTCACACTCAGGTTTTTGAGGTTATTCTCGCGCGCGCCCTGCACCTCGATGGCATTGCGCCACTTACGGCGCTGCGCCGGCACCGACACTTCCATCTCGCCGCTCAGGTACTTGGCCGTATAAGTATCGGCTGTTTGAGTCATCTCTTCCAGCGTACCCTGGAACATCAGGTTGCCGCCACCCGAACCCGCTTCCGGGCCAATGTCGATCAGTTGGTCGGCGGCACGCATCATTTCTTCTTCGTGCTCCACCACAATCACGGTGTTGCCCATTTTTTGCAAAGAGCGCAACACGCCAATCAACTGCTCCGAGTCTTTGGGGTGCAGACCAATACTTGGCTCATCCAGGATGTACATGGAACCTACCAGGGCACTCCCCAGCGAAGTCGCCAGGTTGATGCGCTGACTTTCGCCACCCGACAGGGTGTTGGAAAGGCGGTTGAGCGTCAGATAGCCCAGGCCCACCCGCACCAGATAGCCCAGTCGGTTGGTCACTTCCGTTACCAGTCGTTCGGCTACGTTGCGCTCGTGCTCGGTCAGCTGCATGTTCTCAAAAAACGCCAGCGACTGCGTGATCGGCATCAGCACCAGATCGGTGATGCTCTTGCCGTTGATCTTTACATAGCTGGCGTCCTTGCGCAAGCGCGATCCTTTACAATCGGGGCAGGTGGTGCGGCCACGGTAGCGCGACAGCATCACGCGGTACTGTATTTTGTGCGTCTGCGATTGCAGGTGCTTAAAGAAGTCGTTGAGTCCTTCAAAGTATTTGTTGCCGGTCCAGAGCAACTCCTGTTCTTTTTCAGAGAGCTCGTTGTAAGGACGGTGGATCGGGAAGTCGAAGCGGATGCCGTTTTTCACCAGGGGCTTCAGCCACTCGCTCATTTTGTCGGAACGCCAGGGAGCAACCGCACCTTCGTACACCGTCAGACTTTTGTCAGGTATAACCAGATCGGGGTCTATACCTAGCACGCTGCCAAAGCCTTCGCAGGTCTGGCAGGCGCCGTAAGGGTTGTTGAAGCTGAAGAAGTTAACCGACGGCTCCTCGAACACCATCCCATCCAGCTCAAAACGGTCGGAGAACACGCGCTCCTCGCCATCGCCATATTTCACGCGGCACTCCCCATGGCCTTCGAAAAAGGCGGTTTGCACCGAGTCGGCAATCCTGAACTGCAGATCTTCATCTGACTTGTAGATGATGGCACGGTCTACGAGGATGTATACCTCCTTGCCCAGCTTCGGCTTTTTTTCTTCGAGCAGCTCTTCGATAAAGTATACCTGTCCGTCGGCGTAGATGCGCGAATAGCCCTTCTGCAGCAGTAGGTCCAGTTCTTTGGCCAGCGTGCGGTCTTTGTGCAGTTGCAGCGGCGCCAGAATCATCACACGGGCTTCATCCTCCATCGAGAAGATAAAATCCACCACGTCGGCCACACTGTCTTTTTGCACCACCTCACCTGAAACAGGCGAGTAGGTCTTGCCGATGCGGGCATAGAGCAGTTTCAGGTAGTCGTAGATTTCGGTGCTGGTGCCTACCGTCGAGCGGTTGTTCTTGATGCTGACCTTCTGCTCGATGGCAATGGCCGGGCTAATGCCTTTGATGTAGTCCACGTCCGGCTTGTCCATACGGCCCAGGAACTGGCGAGCGTAGGAGCTCAGGCTTTCCACGTACATGCGCTGCCCCTCGGCATAGAGCGTGTCGAACGCCAGCGATGACTTACCGGAGCCGGAAAGGCCTGTGACGACGATGAACTTGTTGCGCGGCAAAGCCACACTAAGATTTTTGAGATTGTGCACGCGGGCGCCCTTGATGATGATGTGCTGGCGCGGATCGAGTGTATCGAGGTTATTTTCGGATATGTTTGCCATAGAGTGTAGCGCAGGCAGCGTAAAGCCCACGCATGACCAACTGATTTTTATACGATGTAAAGATACAAATACCGTGTCGCATTCTGAAGGCTTTTTACCCCCTGGCGCTATACCTGGCTTTTGGCCACAGCATGCAACACGGCATCATTTTGAAACAGCTACAGATATAAAAAGGTTTAGCTTACTATTACTATTTAAAGGTATGACCTATTTACAGGTATAGGTCCTCTCTAACGCTACAAGGGCAACACAGTCAGGTATAGCAAAACCTAACCGGACATAAACTTCATACCATACCTAAACTGCAGCCCCCTACTTCCGTATGTAGGGGTTACGATCTACAACCAATAAACTAACGCAACATGGGAAAAGGAGATAAAAAATCGAAGAAAGGCAAAATCGTGAAAGGCACTTACGGCAACACTCGTCCAAGACAGGCTACCAAAAGGAAAGCCGCCGAGAAGAAAGAGGCTGCTGCCAAGTAGCCCCACTACCCTACCACATCAGCAGTCCCATGCCCCGCCTGTCGGAGCATGGGACTGCCTTTTTCAGACCACTTCCATTTCCGGCGTCAGGTCCAGCTTACGCAGCTTGTCTGCCTTCAGGGCCGTTATACCTACCACCAGCAGCGTGATCGCGCCGCCCAGCACCACAGAGGGCACCGCGCCCATCACCTTGGCCATCGCCCCTGCCCGGAAAGCCCCAATCTCGTTGGACGAACCGATAAAAATGCTGTTTACCGAAGAAACGCGCCCCTTCATGTACTCCGGCGTCAGGGTATGGAGCAGCGTGGAACGGATAATGACGCTGATACTGTCGAAGGCGCCGCTCAGCACCAGCAGCACCAGCGAGAGCCAGAAACTAGTGGAGAGCCCGAAGAAGATCAGGCTCAGCCCAAAACCCGCCACACACCAGAGCATGATCTTCCCGGCTTTGATGGTAATCGGGTAATAGGCCATCCAGACGGCCATGGCCACCGAGCCGACGGCAGGCGCCGCCCGCAGAAAGCCGAGTCCCTGCGGACCAACGAGCAGTATGTCCGAGGCGAAAACGGGCAATAGTGCTACTGCTCCCCCAAACAGCACCGCGAACATGTCCAGGGAGATGGCGTTCAGGATGACCTGGTTGCCGAACACGAAGCGTATACCTGAGCGCAGGCTCTCCATCATGTTCTGCGGATTGACGTTTTCCGGGAGTGCCTTCCCGCCGATCAGCGCGAAGGAGGTGAGCGCCAGCAAGACCAGCACGGCATCCAGGGTATAGGCCGCCGTGATGCCGTAGAAACCGTACACCAGTCCGCCGAGAGCGGGCCCTACCAGCGAGGCGGCCTGCCAGGTGGTGCTGCTCCAGGTGATGGCATTGGCGTAGAGCTGCTTGTCGGCCACCAGTTGGGGCATAAACGAGAACACGGCCGGCCCCATGAACCCACGGGCGATGCCGCTGATGAAGATGACGACATAAATCGGCAGCACGCCATACAGGGGCAACACATTGCTTATATCCAGGGTGAAGTATAGCAGCGCAAGCGAACAAAGCAGCAGCACCGCCACCACCGTCACAATAATTTTCTTGCGGGGCACCGTATCGGCCACATAGCCAGCATACAGCGACACAAAAATAGAAGGTATAGCCTCCGCCAGCCCGATCAGGCCCAGGGAGAAGACATCGTCGGTAATGGCATAGATTTGCCAGCCGACGATAACAGCCTGGATCTGCATGGCCAGCGTAATGCACAGCCGCGCCGATATATAATGCCTGAACTCCGGCAACCGGAGCACGGCGTAAGGGTCGTGCCTGCGGGTTGACTTAGCGCCCATTTCCCTTTATCCTCCACAAATAGGTTTTCATAGCCACAAAGCTACGCCATCGTGCGCATACCTGCAGAATGTCTGCCAGAATAAAACCGGCCCAGCTGTTAATCGGAGAGCAATCCGAACCAGATCTTGGAAGCAGCTTTTTATCTTCAGTCTACTCAGCAAGCCGCATTGTCAAGCCACCGAATAAACCGTAAAACGCTGTATACTTATATTTTATAAAATTATTTGGAATTATATGACTTAAACTGCAACACTCGCTCCGGTATAGAAGTATAATTTTTTAAGGAGCGGCCACCCCCTCAATCAGCAGCCGTTTCCTGCATGCCAGCCATCTCCAACCTGTGCAGACGCATGCTTCCGGTGCCTACAGCGCCATATTATTCTTTTATTAACAATCCTTTTATGGGTTAACGCAGTCAGTTCAGGACCGTATCCTGAGCAAAGGCACTGCCGACTTTATTGATTATTAATATTTAAAAATATCAACATCATGGAACAACTGGACATCCGCAAATTATTGGAGAACATCGAGAGAAAGGTGTACCAGCAGGAAATCACTTCAAGCTCTGACGTGACGCAACTGATCAACACTGAAATCGCAAAGGCTATCAACCTCAATAGCAAAGTAGCAGACGGGGAAGGCCTGCAGTACCAGAATATCTCCTGCACTACCATCGAGTGCTATCTGGAACACCTGAAGGCAGTAGAGGCCAAACTGAAACGCCCTGCTGACATCACCGCACAGTGCAAGCCCGTGGAGGAGCGCGAGATAAACCGCCGCCTGCTCCTCATCCTGAACCGCCTGAAGCGATATAACCGCGAGTAGTCGGCATTTGTAATAACAGTAACCTTATCCTTCGTACAGACGCTCAGTTTTTACGAAGGATTTTTTATGCCCTTTATATACCTATAATGACCAATGTCATTTTTCCCGTGCTTCCGTGCTGGTAATTTTGTAAACCTAAAGGTTTCAATTTGCAGCAAATGAAGGAAGATATCAAAGACGAACAGGATATAAAACTGCTGGTTGACTCGTTTTACGCCAAAGTAAACGAGGACGACCTGTTGGGGCCTATTTTTAATGGTTTTGCGAACGTGGACTGGGCACACCACCTTCCCATCATGTACAACTTCTGGAGTTCAGTCCTGCTTGGCACCATGGCCTACAAGGGGCAGCCATTTCCCAAACACATGCGCCTGCCCATAGACAGACAGCATTTCGCCCGCTGGGTCATGCTGTTTAGTGAAACGGCAGACGAGCTGTTTGAAGGCGACAAAACAAAGGAGTTGAAGCAGAAGGCAACCAGCATTGCGCAGGTGTTTCAGATGAAATTAGGCCTGCTGGGCATTATAGGCAAAGAGACAACCACCTAAAGCGGTTTTATTATCAAAACAAAACGGCAGTCGCCCGGGAATGTAACCTGGGGCGACTGCCGTTTTGTTTTGCACTATACCTGAGTTGCCTCTCCCACCAGGCATTAATCCCCTCCATATCAGCACTATATACGGCAATACTATATGTTGAAAAATAAATTTAACTAAAAGCATATACGTTTACATTATCTTGCCGTATATTAGGGAACGATAATTCTTTACTGGCATATAGCTCCTTTAATATTTTTTGCTAAGGACACCCGGCTATGTTTGCGCAGTCAAAATGCATTCTCTATATTTGATTTCCATTTCAAAAAAATATTTGTTCTAACAGCTTAACGCAACAATATGGTATAAAGCTCTACGTTAAACTAATGTAGCTTTACGATGAATACAACTACCCAGCTGAGCGACTCTGCTTTAGTCTCGCTCTACATCGCAGGTAACGAAAATGCGTTTGAACAGCTAGTAAACAGACACAAGAACAAAGTATTCACTACGATCTTACTGATTGTTAAAGACACGTATACCGCTGAGGACCTCATGCAGGATGCTTTTATAAAGGCAATCCACACCATGAAAGGCGGCAGGTATAACGAGGAAGGCAAGTTCTCTTCATGGATATGCCGCATTGCTCATAACCTGGCAATCGACTTTTTCCGTAAAGAGAAAAGAAGCCCGATGATCACGCTGGAAGACGGCAGCAATGTGTTCAATGCCTTGTCTTTTGCAGAAGACTCCGCTGAGTCGCAGCAAATAAAGGAGGACACCCATGCCCGACTGCGCGAGCTGATCCAAACGCTGCCACAAGCGCAGCGGGAAGTACTCATGATGCGCCATTACGCCGACATGAGCTTCCAGGAGATAGCAGAAGCAACCGGTGTGAGCATCAACACAGCTTTAGGTCGTATGCGCTACGCATTGATCAACCTAAGAAAAAAGATGCTAAACAGCACCATTGCTTATGATAAAAACCTCTACTCAGAATGAGCTGATCCAGTACGTATACAATGAGTTGGCAGACCCTGCCCGCGAGCAACTGGAAACAGCACTGATGCACGACAACGAGCTGGCCGAGAGCTGCTCTGAGCTCATGCTCATCCAGCGACTGCTAAGCGGCGCGGCCAAAAGCCCTAGCCAGCGGTCTATCGACAACATTTTAAATTACTCAAAAAGCTTAAGTTTGCAGTCTTAACCGACTGCAAACTTTTTTTATGCGCAAACGAGAACGCTACAAGCTGCTGATCGAGCACTTTACCCAGAACTTTCCGGACCCCGAGACAGAGCTGGCCTATTCCAATCCCTACGAGCTCATCCTGGCTGTGGTGCTCAGCGCCCAGTGTACCGATAAACGCGTGAACATGGTGACGCCAGCCCTGTTCGAAGCATTCCCGACGCCGGAGCATTTGGCGGCAGCTACCCCAGAAGAAATCTTCCCGATTATCAGGAGCATCTCCTACCCCAACAACAAAGCCAAGCACCTGGCGGGTTTGGGAAGAATGCTCGTGGAGCAGTTTAACGCAGAGGTGCCCAGCACAGTAGAAGAGTTAGTGAAGCTGCCGGGCGTAGGCCGCAAGACAGCCAACGTGATTGTGTCGGTGATCTGGAACCAGCCGGCCATGGCCGTGGACACGCACGTGTTCCGGGTGAGCAAGCGATTGGGTCTGGTTTCTAAAACAGCCAAAACACCGCTGGAAGTAGAAAAAGAGTTGGTCGCCAACCTGCCGCAGGAGCTTATCGCGAAGGCGCATCACTGGCTCATCCTGCACGGACGCTACATCTGCCTGGCCCGACGGCCGAAGTGTGAGGAATGTCCGCTCACACATTTCTGCGCTTTTTTTCAGAAATACTACCCCAACATACCTGACGACCCGGAAAATAAGGTGGGAGGTATAGCCTGATAAAAAAAGCGGGGACAGACACTGTATGGTCTGCCCCCGCTTTCACTATGGGATCTTATATGGGATTACATTTCCTGCTGTTGCTTCTTGTACTCTCCTCTTTTTTTGTGCTCGCCAGATTTTTTGTGCTCCCCTGACTTGTGGCCTCTCTTACCATCAGCATGCTTCTGCTTCATCTCTTCACGATCGGTTTCGTATTTGGCATACTGCTCTGCTGACAAGATGCTCTTCAGTTCGGCCTGCCACTTCTCGTGGCTTGCTTTTCTGGCCTCCTGCATCTGTGCTCGCTGCTCAGGCGTCTTTTCACCAGTCGCCTTGTGGCTCTCGTGCATGGCTTTCATTTCCTGCGCATGCCGCATGTTTAGTTCCTGGAGTTGGTTTTTTTGCGATGCGCTCAGCTCCAGTTTCTGCGCCATTTTATCGGTTTTCATCTGGGCCATTTCCTCAGGGCTTTTTTGGGCTCTGTCTTTCATGGCTCCCCGCATTTCGCTGCGTGGCTTCTGGTCTTGTGCCTTGGTTGTGGTCTGTGCGTAAGCACTGCTGCCAGCAACTAACATACCGAGCGAAAGGGCTGCAATTATCTTCTTCATGTTTCTTCCTCCTTTGAAATCTTGTGGACCGTTTGATTAACAGCAGAGCACAGGTCTGATAATGTACTTTGCTAATCCACTAAACTCAAAGGTCATGCCAAAGACTAGAAGAGCTATACCTTGCCTGCTACCTGCAACAGGATCTGCTCCACCCGAGCGGCAAGTTGCTGGCGGTCGAACAGTTGGCGGGCGATGGCTTGACCGTTTTGCCCGGCCAGTCGCCGCTTCTCATTATCGGATAGGATCTCTCTAATTTTCTGGGCCAGCAAATGGGGCTGACCCGCGGGGCTATACCAGCCGCAGTCGTACTGCTCAACAAACGCCTTCGTCCAACCAGGGTTCGTTACCAGCACGGGTACGCCACAAGCCAGGCTATCGTACAGCTTGGCCGGCGAATTGGAGGCCAGCACAGGCAAATCATTGAAAGTGATAAGCGACAGGTCTGCCAGCTTGAAGAGCGTAAAGACATCGGGCCGTGGCTGTGGCGGCAGCAGCACCAGGTTAGACAGCCGCAGCGATAGCCTCCGGAGCTCGTCATCATAAAAGCCTCCTCCTGCCAGCACAAACACGATGTCGTGCTGATCGGCCATTGCCTCAGCTGCCTGCATGATGGCAGGTATATCGTTGGCCCGGCCAAAGGTCCCGGCATAGAGCACCACTCGTTTGCCCTGTAGCAGGTACCGCCTGCGCAGTGCTGCTACCTTCTCAGGAGTCGCGGCATCGGCCATTTCGAGGTCAGTGCCATTCAGTATGGTGGTTACCTTGTCACGCGCTATACCTTGGCTGACGACGTAGTCCTCCATGTCCGGGGAAAGCGTGATGATGTGGTTGGCACTCTGGTAAAGGCTCTTCTCCAATCTGAACAGACGGCGTTTGAGCCACTCCCGCTTTACTGCCCCCATTTCAATGGGGAAGCTGGGCCACAGGTCCTGTACCTCAAACACCCACGGAATACCGCGCATCTTTGCGACACGGGCTGCCATCCATGGTGTTGTAAGCGGTGTCGACACGCCCCAAACAACATCCGGCTTAGGTATGGAAAGGCCTTTGGCAAGACTGTAGGCAGCAAAGCCGCCGTAAGAGACCAGCCGTCTGCGCACGCCCATCTTGTTGCTGTAAGGAACCTCCTGCTCGTACAGCTCCACCCCCTCCGGCACCCACTTATACCTGTCCGTGATGCGAAGCTGCTTCCAGGCACTACTAGAGATCAGGCTTACCTTGTGCCGTTTGGCCAGGTACTCCAGAAAGGTATAGTGCCGGCAGGTAGAAGGGCAGTCCGGGTTGTGATGGTGCTGGTTGAAAATAGCTATGTGCATGCGCGCAGGTATAGAAGCGAAGTATGGTACTAACGCTTCTCAGGCTTGTATTTCGATTCGTTGAATATTTTCTGGTGGTCTTCGTCCGCCATCAGTTCCTGCAGCGTTACCTTCGGGTTACGCTCCATATATTTGCGCACAATCTGCCAACCCACCCAGGTGCCGAGGCGACCGGGGGATGTGGCATCGATCTCGGGCGTATTAGGGCGTTCGCCAATGTACTTGTTCACTACAAACGGGCTTTTTTCGTAAAGCAGTTTCTGCTCAATGAAGTGCGCCCAGATACGGCCTTCGTTATGACGCACGTCAGCCAGTTGCTGTCCGCTATACCCGATGATGGTAGAGTCTGGCGCGCAGGGCATGATGGACTTCACAAAATAGTAGGCCTTGCCCGTATTCACCATCTCGGCAAGCAGACTACGCTCCAGAAAGTTGGTTTTATTGTAGCGGTTAGACAGCAGCAGCATGGCGGCCGGCACCATGTTCGCGCGCTCGTATCGCTTCAAAATATAATCGTAGGTATCCGGGCGGTAGCTGGCATTTTTGCCGATAAAGAAGTCGATGCCAAACACCAGCAGGCTGTCAGACACGAGCAGGTCCTGGTTAAGACCGGACACAAAGGTCTTCACTTGCGGCTCCTTGAACTCAGGATAGTAATATTTGATATGCTTGAAAGCGGTTTCGAGCTGCTGCTTTTCCGTGGCCATGTCACCAAAGGTAGTGTCCGCCTCATGCGCCAGTTTTTGAAGCTCGGGGTTAGAAGCCAGGTTATAAAGCGCATTGACAATGGCTGAGTCAGAAGGATAATTCTTCCGCTGCAGGAACCGCTCCGTGAAAACAGGGTTGCTTTCCAGGAGAGAGGCGATATCCTGTTTGGAGTCCGCCGCAAAAAAGGGTTTCTCGAGTCGCTCTATCTCTACCTTTACCGGTATGCGTTCTATTTCTTCAGGTATGTCGCAGCCGGTCTTCTTCTTGCAGCTAAAAAGCAATAGGATGGTTGCTAGTAATAATAATCTGTGATACATTGCCGAATATTTAATACAAAAATAGAGGGTTATCCCGTATTAGAAGAAATAAACGCGACAATTTAACATGCAATTCAAAAAACTAGCATTTCTGCTGCTCTTTCTGGGCTTCTCATCCACTGCCATGGCCCAAATGGAAATCGGCATTCAATTCTCCCCGACTATTTCGGGTAACCGTTTTATAGCTGAGGACCGGCATAACTTTGAGAAATCGAACAGCGCTTTGCGCTTAGGAGTAGGCGTAGTCGGTGACTATTTCTTCTCTAATAACTATGCCTTCAGCTCAGGGCTGATGTACCGTAGTAAAGGCTCTAAGATTAGCTATACCTATATGGTTGAAAGTGGAGACGGAGTAGTAACACCTGCTAAAGAAACTGATGAATTGACTGTTCAGTATCTTGAAATACCGCTTACGCTCAAGCTTTTCACAAACGAAGTAGCCCCTGACATAGTGTTGTACTTTCAGGTAGGCGGTGCACTCGGCACCAAAGTTTCTGGCCAGGTTGACCAGAAAAAGGTGATTAATGGGGAAAAGACGGCCAAACGTTTCAATGTTTTTGAGACCAGTGCCGTACTGGGTACTGGCGCAGAAATGCAGCTGGGCCAAAGCACAAAACTGTTCGGAGGTGTCACCTACCTGCGTGGTCTGAGTAACATCGATAACTACTACAAAAAGCAGTTGAATGACAAGAACCTAGCTATTAAAAATAATGGCGTGTCCATTGATGTGGGCATTAAATTTTAAGGTATAGCCACCGCGAAAACCTTGAATCGTCCTGAAATAAGTTGACAGATTTAACAAGGTCCCGGTTTGTTTAGGCAGGCC
>NZ_BMFP01000010.1:110666-130315 GCF_014638845.1 Pontibacter amylolyticus | reverse complement strand
AGCACAGCCCCTGACTCTGAAAAGAGCCAGGGGCTGTTGCCGTTTACAGCAGCCCCAAACTGCCTGCGGCAGAGGCAACGGCTAAAGCATACGGAACGCAATAGCCCTTTCGAGAGCACTGCGCGGGGATAGTTCAGTATGCCATTATGCAGCAATTACCCTTGACGATTGTGTATTACCCCTTAGAGAGACAACTCCGGCATTGCAAGGGCTAATAATCCCTAGGAATCAATGTCAAAGGTGGTGGGCAAATGAAGGGGCATTTCCTCCTGGCCCGAAGCATAAGCATGAAGAAAGCCTCTCGGTATGCTGGACAGGGTATCTGGTTAGAAGTAGAAGAATAGTTTATCTTTCTCACGCTAGAAAGAGCTGTCTTTCATAAAATACCTAACTGAACAATATTCAAGCACATAAAAAAGGGGCTGTAGGTTTTACCTACAGCCCCTTTTTTTGTACAGTGTCTACTATTATAAGTTAATGAACTTAGGGTGAATCAGGTTTTCCATGGAGAAAATCTCATCCCACTTGGCCTGTGTGATTAGCTTACGCTCCAGTACTGTAATCTCATGGATTGATTTACCTGTTATCAAAGCCTCTTTGGCAATAGAAGCAGACTGCTCGTAACCTATAATTGGGTTTAGGGAAGTCACGATGCCAATGCTGTTCATGACCATATTCCGGCAGATCTCGACATTGGCTGTGATTCCGTCAATGCATTTGCGCTGTAAGGTATAGCAGGCATTCTCCAGGAAGGTCAGTGAATTGAATAAGCTATAAGCGATAACAGGTTCCATTACGTTGAGCTGTAACTGACCGGCTTCAGCAGCCATGGTCACCGTCATATCTGCTCCTATGACATAGTAAGCCGTTTGGTTGACTACTTCAGGTATAACAGGGTTTACCTTTCCAGGCATAATAGATGAGCCTGGCTGCATAGGTGGCAGGTTAATCTCATTTAAGCCGGCACGTGGTCCTGAAGAGAGTAAGCGTAGATCATTACATATTTTGGATACCTTTACCGCGCAGCGCTTCATCACACCCGATACCTGTACATAGGCGCCTGTATCGCAGGTTGCCTCAATCAGGTCTTCAGCCAGTACCACTGGCACTCCCGATATATCCCGCAGAATATTTGTTACCAGTTGTGGATAGCCTTGTGGTGCGTTTATGGAGGTGCCGATGGCTGTTGCGCCCATGTTGATCTCACAGATCAGCATCTTCACTTCGTGTAACCGCTGGATGTCCTCTCGTACTGTGGTGGCGTAACCATGAAACTCTGCACCCAGTGTCATAGGTACAGCGTCTTGCAGTTGTGTACGACCCATTTTCAGCACTTCCTTGAACTCCTCCGCTTTGCGGCCAAACGACAGTTGCAGGGCCTCCAGGCTTTCAATGAATGCTTGGATCTTCCAATAGAGAGCCAACCTGAATGCTGTTGGGTAAGCATCATTCGTCGATTGGGAGCAGTTTACATGGTTGTTCGGATGAAGGACGTTATACATGCCTTTTGGATGGCCCATGTACTCCAGGCCAACATTGGCAATCACCTCGTTCACGTTCATGTTCACAGAAGTGCCGGCACCTCCCTGAATCATATCTGTCACAAATTGATCGAGGTACTCTCCTGCTATCAGCTTATCACTGGCATAAACGATAGCATCTGTCACCTCTTTGCTCAAAATGCCGCTCTGGTGGTTGGCAAGTGCAGCTGCTTTCTTCACATAAGCAAAAGCCTTTATGAAAAGAGGCTCTTTCGAAATCGGAATACCTGTAATATGAAAGTTTTCAAGTGCGCGTAACGTCTGAATTCCATAGTAGACCTCATTGGGGATTTCTTTCTCTCCCAAAAAGTCGTGTTCAATCCTTACTTTTTCCATGCTGTTTTCTTAAAGACAAACTTATTTATTCACTTGTCTGCTGGGGAGCAGTTGAAACATGTATAGCTATACCTAGATCCCTTGCCACTTCCAGTACAATGTCGCTGCCGTACTTCTTATTGCAGCGCAGTTTACCGTTTTGGCTGTAGTCCGTGATCAGACTTTGGTTAATGATCAGTTTAGAGGCGTACTCTCCATACCTTGCCATGATTTCCTGCTGTACCGCTGTCAACAACTCCTTACGGCGTTCGGTCTCAGGGGTGCGCAACGGCCGCTGGAAGCGATGCTCCGGGTAATCGTGGCTGATGTGGTTGGCCTTGGCTGCTTCTTTGGCCTCATGCAGAGCGTCCTGCAGCATCCGCTCATTTTTTGGCTTTTTGAGATTGCCGTGTATCCCTCTGGTATGGTTCAACCATTCATGGACATCCGTGTTCGGGTTATTAGCTAGCTCCACCAAGGCTTCATTCGGGATTACGAAATGGGCTGGTTTGTTAAACTGTTGGGCTAGGTTCTCCCGGAAGGTATAGAGCCATTTGAGAAGATACTGTTGGTAATAGTTGAGGCGGTATGAGTGCTTCAGCCGCAGGTGCGGATTTTCTGACTCAGTGTACTTGAGTTGCTCTAACAGATAGTCTTCTTCCTCGAGCCAGTGCATACGACCAGCCTTTTCTATTTCCTGGAGTAGCTTAGACTTTACCTTATGCAGGTATATCACGTCAATGGCTGCGTAGCGGAGCTGATCTTCCGTGAGCGGTCGCTTGTTCCAGTTGCTGGATTGCTGTGATTTATCGATCTCTTTTCCAAATTCCTCTTTGAGGACAGTTGCCAATGAGGAGCGCTCATAGTTTAGGATCTTAGCCGCCACATCGGTGTCAACTATACCTTTTACGGAGCACCCCATTTTATCGAGCAACAGGATATCGTTATTGGAATGGTGAATGATCTTTGTAATTGCCGGGTTCTCCATCAACTGGAAAAAAGGCGTCAGGTCATCAATGTAAAAGGGGTCTATGATAAAGCATTTTCCTTTGCCATCCGCTATCTGGATCAGGCAAAGGTTAAAACCATAGGTATAGCGGTTCTGATCAAACTCAAGGTCAAGGGCGAGTTCATCGCATTGCTCCAATTGCTGCACGGCCTGACGCAAGTTTGCATCAGATGCCACAAGCACAATTGCCACGCCGTCTTCTTCTAAAGATAATTTTTCCATTGGCTAAATTTAAACAAGTATTAAGCCATATCCACGCCTCGTATGCTATTTTTCTTTCGTAGCGCACCTATGCAAAAGCCCCCTTCCAGCGAACTGGAAGGGGGCTTTTTGAAAAGGGTACGTATGTATATTACTGAATAGGTTTTTCTTCCGGTATTTCGTCCGCCACACCATCATTTACGGTAGTGTCCATAACGGTGGTAGTGTCGGTTTCTATGTCCATGTCTGCATCCACATCAATATCAGAAGTCTCTACTTCGTCAATACGATCAGTTTCTGTGGCTGTGTTGTTGTCAGTGCCACAAGCTGTGAAAGCAAAGAAAGCGAATGCAGCGAATGCGAATTTTATTGTCTTTTTCATGATTTTCAAATTTTGTTAAACAAGTAAATTTGTACTTATTTATTCGGTTTATACGGAAAGGTAACCCTAAAGATTAATTTTTTTTGAAGCAATCCGAGTAAATGTCTTTTATATTGCTGTTAAACAGCTTTTTGGAAGGGCGAGCAGCGAGAGCGTGAATAGGTATAGCTAAACGGCTATTATGGGAGCTTGGCTATAAAATATAACTTTACCTATTTAGTGATCTCTGATCTCATGTGGTGCGAATAGAGATGCTTGCTGGTAGCCAATAAGAAAGGAGCCTTCCTGATATTCCAGAAAGGCTCCTTAAAAGACTCGTTATAAATAAGAGATAATTACTGAACTTCAGATAACGACTTCTCCCGCTTGGCCCTGAATTCAGACTTTTCACGCCATGCTGGGTAGGCAGTACCGTTTGCCACCCGAAGGCCCACCCGGAAATAAAGCTGAAGATCCTCCACTGCACCATCCAGGTTCCAGTCGCCATACACCTCGTCGCTTACTTTGTGGTAGTGCTCGGCCGTGTACTGCTCCTGCTTTTTGGTAATAAAATCGGCAGGTTGGTCACGGGCAACTATACCTGACTTGGCATACAGGGCCGGCACGCCCTGCTTGGCAAACTCAAAATGGTCGGAGCGGTAGAAAGAACCTTTCTCAGGAGATGCCTCCGGAACGATCCGACGGTTTTGCGTGCGGGCCTCTTCTGCCAGAATATCCTCCAGATCAGAGTTGCCATACCCAATTACAATCACATCTTCGGTTGGATGGTAAGGGTTGAGCACATCCATGTTGATGTTCGCCAGGGTTTTGGTGAGCGGGTATAGTGGATTGGAGGCATAGTACTTGGACCCCAGCAGACCCTTCTCCTCGGCCGTTACGGCTAGAAAAAGAATAGAGCGCTTTGGTTTCTCGGGTAGTTGTGTAAAGGCTTTTGCCAGTTCGATGAGTCCAGCCGTGCCGCTGGCATTGTCCATGGCGCCGTTGTAGATCTGGTCGCCCTGCAGTTTGTCGTCTTTGCCCAAGTGGTCCCAGTGTGCCGTGTACACCACATACTCGTTTTTCAACTCCGGGTCGGATCCCTCCAGTTTGGCAATTACGTTCCGCGACTCCACTTCGCGCAGCTTGTTCTTGATCGTAAAGTTAGCCTTCGCATTCAGCGCCACAGGCTTAAAGCCTTTTTGGGCAGCAGCGCTCTTCAGTTTTTCGAAGTTGTTGCCGGAAGCTGTAAATAGTTCGCGGGCCTTGTCTTCCGTTATCCAGGATTCTACCGCCAGGCGGTCCATGTTTTTGCCCGGGTTGCTGATGTCAAAGTTCTCGCGGCTCCAGCTTCCTGATATCACCTCGTAAGGATAGCCTGCCGGACCAGTTTCGTGGATGATGATGGCAGCGGCGGCGCCCTTCTCGGCAGCGATCTCATATTTGTAGGTCCAGCGGCCGTAGTAGGTCATGGCTTTCCCGCCAAACATGGTGCTGTCCAGCTGTCCCGGGTTGTTCGGGCTAGGTATAGGCGGATCGTTGATGAGCATCACGATCGTCTTGCCTTTTACATCCACTCCTTTGTAATCATCCCAGCCGTATTCCGGTGCTACGATGCCATAGCCTACAAACACCAGATCAGAATTGTTGACGTTCACATCCTGCACATAGCGGCGCGACACAGCCACATAGTCATCCGGGAAGGAAAGATTGACGGTTTTGCCGCCTGCTGTAAAGTTTGCCTGGGGCTGCGCGGTAAAGCCAAACATGGGGACCTTCTGTACAAAGGTGCCATTCGGGTTGCCAGGCTGCAGGCCCAGCTTCTTAAACTCACGGGTCAGGTAGTTTACTGTAGAGTCCTCGCCGGCAGTACCGGGGCTACGGCCTTCGAACTCATCCGAGGCAAGCACCTTAATGTGCTGCAGGAGGTCGTTGGCGTTAATGCTCTGTTGAGCGGTTAGCAGGCCACCCGTTGTGTCGCTGGCAACTGCGGTGCGGTCGTTGTCGCTGTCTGCTACCTCTCTGGCGTTTTCGTTACAGCCAAAAGCCAGCAGACTGAGCACAGCCAGGCCGATCATATTTTTTTTCATAGGGTTAGATAGGTATGTTAAGTTACTGAAGATAATACTTTTATTCATACCGATGGTTACGCCCGTCTGGATTTCGATCAGGCGGCTACTTCCCAGCTGGCAGGAACACCCCGGTGCAGTGTTTTGATAAGGTCGAGGCAGGAGATGGGGTCCTGGTAGAGTTGGCACTCCCATATCACGACCCGTTGCCAGCCGGCTTCCCGGTATAGCGCCTTGTAGCGTTCGTCACGCAATTGGTTATTGGTAAACTTTTCCTCCCAGAATCGTAGGTTTGACTTGGGGAATGCCGGTTGGCAATATGGGCAGCGGTGCCAGAAGCAGCCGTGCACGAAAATGGCCAGTCGTCGGGATGGAAAGCAGATGTCGGGTTTGCCGGGCGCTTTGCGCCAGTGTACCCGGTAGCCGCGCAGGCCATTATGCCAGAGTGCGCGTCGGAGCAGGAGTTCGGGCTTCGTGTCACGGCTTTTGTTACCGCGCATATACCTGCTTACCTTCTCACGTGCTGTGAGTGGTGCAGGATTCGCTTTATATTTTTTGACTTTCTTTCTGACGGTCAATTCCGAAAGGGTATGCTCTATATTCGAACAAATAATGGCTTATGAAAGTGCAGAATAATGGTAGGATTCAATTTTATGGCGTGAAAGCAGGATGCTGAGTAACAAAATCAGGCTATTACGGGAATGTACTTTCTATCATCCAGCTCAATATATAAATAATATATTTGATAGCATTGCGTTGATTTACAGCTGTATTTGCTTATGCGAATGCATAAAGTTTGATTTGTTATAAATACTCTTAACTTTGCCTTTACACACAGCCGTAAAAATTAGTTATGGATAAATATACCTATATCGCAAATGCGCACGGAGCCTACATCGATGAGCTGTACAAAGCTTATCAGCAGGATCCTGAGTCAGTTGACTTTGGATGGCGCAAATTCTTCGAAGGCTTTGATTTCTCGACAGCCTATAACGAAAACGGTCATGAGGTGGATGGTGCCCCAGCAGCCGCCCCGGCCAAAGGCACTTCAGCCGGCTTATCAGATAAAGAAGTAGCTGTTCGCAACTTTATATATGCCTACCGCACCCGCGGCCACCTGCGTTCCAAAACCAACCCGGTGCGCGAGCGCAAAGACCGCAAAGCCCTGCTGGACCTGAAAGACTTCGGTCTGTCAGAAGCGGACCTGGACACTGTGTTCCAGGTAGGCGAAGTGATCGGTATCGGACCTGCCAAGCTGCGCGACATTGTAGCGACGGTGCAGCAAATTTACGAAGGTCCGATCGGCTTCGAATACATGTACATCCGCGACCCGGAAGTGCTCAAGTGGCTGCAAAACAAAATAGAAAAAGAATTCCCGGCCTTTAACCCAGGTATAGAATACAAGAAGCGCATTCTTTCTAAACTGAACGAGGCGGTTGTATTCGAGAACTTCCTACACACAAAATTCCTGGGTCAGAAGCGTTTCTCGCTGGAAGGTGGCGAAACGACTATACCTGCCCTGGATGCCATCATCGACAAGGCCTCCGATCTGGGTGCCAAAGAAGTGGTGATAGGTATGGCGCACCGTGGTCGCCTGAACGTGCTGGCCAACATCATGGGCAAGACTTACGAGCAGATTTTCTCGGAGTTTGAAGGCACTGCCACACCAGACCTGACCATGGGTGATGGTGACGTGAAGTACCACATGGGCTTCTCTTCAGAGGTGGTTACCCCTACATCCGGCAACACGGTTAATCTGAAACTGGCACCAAATCCATCGCACCTGGAGGCGGTGAACCCGGTAGTAGAGGGCTTCGTGCGTGCCAAGATTGATTGCATGTATGAGCGCGATCCCAAGCAGATCGTTCCTATCCTGATTCACGGCGACGCCGCCCTGGCTGGTCAGGGTATTGTGTACGAGGTGACTCAAATGGCGAAGCTAAAAGGCTACCAGACAGGCGGTACCATTCACTTTGTGATCAACAACCAGGTAGGCTTTACGACTGACTTCGAAGATGCCCGTTCTTCTATTTACTGCACGGACGTAGCCAAAATTATCGACGCGCCAGTGCTGCACGTAAATGGCGACAATCCGGAAGCCGTGGTATTTGCCGTGCGTCTGGCCACGGAGTACCGTCAGATGTTCGGCAACGACATCTTCATCGACATGGTCTGCTACCGCCGTCATGGCCACAACGAGGCAGACGAACCGAAGTTCACGCAGCCACACTTGTATAACCTGATTTCGAAGCACCCGAACCCGCGCGAGGTATACAACAAGAACCTGATCACCCGTGGTGAAATTGATGCGGAGTTGGCACAATCTATGGACAAGGAATTCCGTCAGATGCTACAGGACCGCCTGGACATGGTGAAGCAGAAACCTTTGCCATACAACTACCAGTCCCTGGAGAAGGAATGGCAGACATTGCGCCGCTCTACACCGGAAGACTTCAACCAGTCGCCAGAAACAGGTATAGCGCCTGAAGTAGTGGAACGCGTAGGCAAAGCGCTCTCAACGGTGCCGCAAGGCTTTAAGCCGCTGAAGCAAATCGAGAAGCTCCTGAAAGACCGCAAAGAGATGTTCTTTGAAACGCGTCAGCTGAACTGGGCCGCTGCCGAGTTGCTGGCTTACGGTTCTTTGCTGGCAGAGGGTAAAATTGTGCGCCTAAGCGGACAGGATGTGCAACGCGGTACGTTCTCGCACCGCCATGCCGTGCTCCGCGATGCCAACACAAGCGCTCCATACAACAGCTTAAACTATATTCAGGATGAGCAGCGCCAACTGGAGATCTACAACTCGCTGTTGTCAGAGTATGGCGTGCTGGGCTTTGAGTTTGGCTACGCGATGGCCAACCCGAGCGCACTCGTTATCTGGGAGGCGCAGTTCGGGGACTTTGCCAACGGTGCGCAGGTAATGATCGATCAGTTTGTGGCTGCCACGGAGTCTAAGTGGCAACGTATGAATGGGGTGGTAATGCTGTTGCCGCACGGTTACGAAGGGCAGGGACCAGAGCACTCCAATGCCCGCCCTGAGCGCTTCCTGCAGCTGGCTGCTGAGTACAACATGTTTGTGACCAACATCACGACACCAGCCAACTTCTTCCACTTCCTGCGTCGCCAACTGGCATTGCCATTCCGCAAGCCGGCCATCAACATGGCGCCGAAGTCGTTGCTGCGTCATCCGAACGTGGTGTCTCCTATAGAGGAATTCACAAAGGGAGGCTTCCGGGAGGTAATCGGTGATGACTACGCATCGGCCAAGTCAGTGAAGAAAGTACTGCTGTGTACTGGTAAGGTATACTTCGACCTGGTGGAGGAACAGCAGAAGAACAAGCGCAAGGATGTAGCCATTATCCGTATAGAGCAACTGGCGCCGTTCCCGAAAGTGCAGTTGGAGGCCGAGCTGAGCAAGTACAAGAACGCCAAGGTATACTGGGTACAGGAAGAGCCGGAAAACATGGGTGGCTGGATGTACGTGCTGCGTGTGATGCGCAACGGCGTGGAAGATCTGGTGGCCCGTAAGCCAAGTGCTTCGCCTGCAACCGGGTATAACAAAATACACGGCAAGGAGCAAGCGGAGTTGATTGAACGCGCCTTCGCTATTTAATGCATAATGATTACCCAATAGTGGCGAATGACCAGTGGGCTTGTAATTAACCACTAATCATTCGTCATTATTGGGTAATGATTCGTAATTCTTAATTCGTAATTCATAATCGATAGAAAATATGAGCTTAGAAGTTAAAGTGCCTACCGTAGGTGAGTCCATCACTGAGGTTACCATAGCCCAGTGGCTAAAGAAAGACGGCGACCGGGTAGAGATGGATGAGGTGATTGCGGAGCTGGAATCTGACAAAGCCACATTCGAACTGCCAGCAGAAGCCGCAGGCATTTTACGCATCGTTGCGCAGGAAGGCGATACCATTGAGGTGGGTGCCACGATCTGCCGCATCGAGCAGAACGGCGAAGCTGGTGGCGCCCCTGCTGCTCCAGCCGCTAAACAAGAAACTGCTGCACCAACTGCAACTGCCGCTGCCTCAGCTGCCCAGGAGTCCGCTCCGGCCGCTGCGCAGGGTGCTGGCGAAACAAAAGAAATGCGTGTGCCAACGGTAGGCGAGTCCATTACAGAGGTAACGATTGCCAGCTGGTTGAAAAACGACGGCGACCATGTAGAAATGGACGAAGTAATCGCAGAGTTGGAGTCAGACAAGGCGACTTTTGAGTTACCGGCTGAAGCCGCAGGCACACTGCAGATCGTAGCCCAGCAAGGCGACACGGTAGAGATCGGTGGATTGCTTTGCCGCATTGTGCAGGGTGCAGGTGCCGGCGCTGCGAAACCAGCCGCCCAGCCAGGCGCTCCTGCTGCACAGCAGGCTTCTCAGCCAGCCGCTGCCGCTCCATCTGGTGCCCAGACCTATGCTTCCGGCACACCATCACCGGCTGCGGGTAAGATCCTTTCTGAGAAAGGCATCAATCCAGCCGATGTACAGGGTACAGGCCGCGACGGTCGCATTACGAAAGAAGACGCCATGGGCGCTCAGAAGTCTGCTGCGAAACCAGCTGTCGCAGCTGCTCCTGCTGCTAAGCAGGAAACTGCCGCCGCACCAGCTGCTTCAGGTGACCGCAACCAGCGCCGTGAGAAGATGAGTTCACTGCGCAAGACTGTTGCCCGCCGCCTGGTACAGGTGAAAAACGAAACGGCCATGTTGACTACCTTCAACGAGGTGGATATGAAGCCGATCATGGACATCCGCGCCAAGTACAAAGACAAGTTCAAGGAAAAGCACGAAGTAGGCTTAGGTTTCATGTCCTTCTTCACGAAGGCCTGTACTGTTGCCCTGCAGGAGTGGCCTGCTGTAAATGCACAGATCGATGGCAACGACATGATCTTCAACGATTTTGTGGACGTTTCAATTGCTGTTTCCTCACCGAAAGGTCTGGTAGTGCCGGTTATCCGCAACGCGGAAAGCCTGACACTGGACGGCATTGAGAAAGAAGTAATTCGTCTGGCCAAGAAGGCACGCGACGGGAAACTTTCAATTGAGGAGATGACGGGCGGTACCTTCACGATCACCAATGGTGGCGTGTTCGGTTCTATGATGTCAACGCCGATCATCAACGCGCCGCAGTCAGCTATACTAGGTATGCACAACATCGTGCAGCGCCCGGTAGCCGTGGACGGACAAGTGGAGATTCGCCCGATGATGTACCTGGCGCTCTCTTACGATCACCGCATCATCGACGGCCGCGAGTCGGTTAGCTTCCTGGTTCGAGTTAAAGAACTGTTGGAAGATCCGATGAGATTGCTTCTTGGCGTATAAATTATTGAGATAAGGTAGGAGGGGTAAGCGTTAAAGTTTGCTCCTCCTTTTTATTGCGATTATAGAAGAAAGTGTCCCCTTGAGGGGACTATAGGGGTGTTTGCCTGCGAAGTGTAAAACATCCCCTACCCCCTTCAAAGGGGGACCTTACCTATTACCGATTCCCCTCTTGGGAGGGGCAGGGGTGGGTTAATGTTTGTAGAGAAATCAAAACAAAACGAGAGGTATACCTCTCCCTAAAATATAGACAGATGAAATACGATGTAACCGTAATCGGTTCTGGTCCTGGCGGGTATGTGGCGGCTATACGCTGCGCGCAGCTGGGCCTGAAAACCGCGATCATAGAGAAGTATAATGTGCTGGGCGGCACTTGCCTGAACGTGGGGTGTATACCTTCCAAGGCACTCCTGGATTCATCAGAGCATTACCACAATGCGGCGCATACCTTTAAGGAGCATGGCATTGAACTGAATGATCTGCAGGTGAACATCGAGCAGATGATCAACCGCAAGGCGGGCGTGGTGAAGTCGAATAACGACGGCATCGCCTTCCTGATGAAGAAAAACAAGATCGATACTTACTATGGTATGGGTTCTTTCGTGAATAAGAACACTATCAAAATAGCAGGTATAGACGGCCAGGAGCAGCAGATCGAGACAGACAAAACCATCATCGCGACGGGCTCTAAGCCTACTTCGCTGCCATTCCTGCCAATCGATAAGAAGCGCATCATCACCTCTACGGAAGCTTTGGAATTGAAAGAGGTGCCGAAGAAAATGATCGTGATCGGTGGCGGTGTGATCGGCCTGGAGCTGGGCTCGGTATACGCTCGCCTGGGTACGAAAGTGCAGGTGGTGGAGTACATGGATTCTATTATCCCGACCATGGACCGTTCGCTCGGTAAAGAGCTGCAGCGTGTGCTCAAGAAAACATTGGGTTTCGAGTTCTTCTTCAACCACAAAGTAACAGGCGCTACCAACGAAGGCGAAACCGTGACTGTGACGGCTGAGAATCCGAAAGGCGAAGTAGTTACGTTTGACGGCGACTACGTGCTGGTTTCGGTGGGCCGCAAGCCTTATACTGAAGGACTGGGTCTGGAGAACGCCGGTGTGCAGATGGGAGAGCGCGGTATGATTGCCGTAAACGACCACCTGGAAACCAACGTGCCGGGCATCTATGCGATCGGCGACGTGGTGCGTGGCGCGATGCTGGCCCACAAAGCTGAAGAAGAAGGCGTGTTCGTAGCAGAGACCATCGTGGGCCAGAAGCCGCACATCAACTACAACCTGATTCCAGGTGTGGTGTATACCTGGCCGGAAGTGGCGGGCGTAGGCTATACCGAAGAGCAGTTGAAAGAGCAGGGCCGTGCGTACAAGACCGGTTCGTTCCCGTTCAAAGCGTCAGGCCGTGCCAAGGCGTCGATGGACACGGACGGCTTTGTGAAGGTGCTGGCTGACAAGGAAACGGACGAGATCCTGGGTATGCACATGATTGGTCCGCGTATAGCCGACCTGATTGCAGAGGCAGTCGTGGCGATGGAATTCCGTGCTTCGGCGGAGGACATTTCGCGCATGAGCCATGCGCACCCCACCTATACAGAAGCCATCAAAGAGGCTTGCCTGGCAGCAACAGAAAATCGCGCTCTGCATATTTAATCGAAATTGATTTATAATTCTGAAACAGCATCACTTGAAAAAAGTGATGCTGTTTTGTTTTATAACTATATAGTGATGATAACTCTTTTAGTGCGTTTTGCGTTGTATTAAAGCATGAAGCCTTAAACCAGGTACAGCTATGAACGAGCCGCAGCAATCTTTCAATAAAGCATTAAAAATCATGATGGGGCTCGGCCTCCTGCTACCATTTCTGGTCGCGAGCTATACCTGCCAGATCATCAGCTCCAGTCTGCTGGAAAAGGTTTTGCTGTTCGGCACCGTATTCATTTTCGCTTTCCTTAGCTATTGGATCGTAGTGCGCACCATTGTGCAGTTTCTGGAAGAATAAAAAGTACAGCCAGGCAACCGTCCCGGGGTTTGCTGCATCTAGAGGGTATAAGCTGATATTCCACTCAAACCTTATACCTTAAAAACATGAAAAAATCATTTCTACTCCTGTTTCTGCTGGCCGTGCCTTTCCTGACCTGGGCACAAACGCAAGTAAAGGCCTCTGAAATTATTGCCAAAATAAACCGTGGCGAGGCGGTGTCTTATAAAAATGCTGTGATCGTGGGTGTGCTGGATCTGACGCGCCTGGACAACATGCATCTCGAGAAAAAGGCTGACAGTAAGAACAGTACGAATGAGTACATCAGCACCGTAAAAGTGCCTTTGACTTTTGTTGACTGCACGTTCAAAGACGATGTGCTGGCCTATTTCAATCCGGATAACGAGGACATAAAGCTTTTCAACAGGAAAAACGAAGTGTATAACACCAATTTTGACAAAGCGGTCCGCTTTGAGGATTGTGTGTTTGAAGGATACAGCGCATTCAAGTACTCAAAGTTTAAAGACGCCGTATCGTTTGCAGGCAGCAATTTCCGGCACGAGGCTAACTTCAAGTATAGTAAGTTTTCGAAATCAGCCGATTACAGTAGAACGAAGTATGCGGGAGAAGCCAATTTCAAGTATGTAGCTTTTCCTGAGGAGACCAGTTTCGGGAATGCTTCTTTTAGAAAAGAAGCGAATTTCAAGTACGCCAAGTTCAGCGGAGACGCTGACTTCAAGGCGGCAGACTTCAGAGGCCTAGCCAACTTTAAGTACACCAAAGTGGCAAACAACATGCACTTGCAAAGGGCCATGTTTAGGGGCGATGAGGACTTTAAGTATACAAAAGTCAACAACCGAATGGTCTTTAGCCGAACTGAAAACTAACTAGTCTCCTTGTCGTCCAACAAGTAGACCAATCTTGCAAACGTACCGCTCGTTAAGGAGGAAGGTATAGGCGCCAGCCCAAGCCACTGGGTACGCACCTGGTTAACCAGGGCCAAACTCAGTGGCTGCTTATACCTTCGGACAGCCATACTTACCGCTACAGCTGATTTCAGTGTGTTGGCTTTTACGCGCAGGGTATACCGGCTATACCTGGCCGGGTGCAGGTGCACGTGCCTTCCTTCAACTACGCCCCAACGCAGCACCCACTCGCTTTCGTCAGACAGGCTGATCAGCTGATAGGCCGCTCCACTGCCAGACAGGTATAGCCGGTACGCCTCGGGCGCAAGCGTGTGGTGCTTTTGCAGGTATAGAATGGTTTCATCAGCAATTTGCAGGGCGGATAACTCGCCCAGGTATAGGTCGAGCTGCGAACTGCCGATTGTCCTGAGTTGTGCCTGCAGAAAGGAATCGTCTGCCTCGCTGTGCGCCTGTATAAACTGCCGGATATACACCAGATGATGCTTTAAAGGATGAAAGAGGATAGGCTGTGGCAGGTCCGGTCGTAGCATAGCTTTTCTACGAAGGGGAGGTATAGTGAGTGAATTATTTCCCACATCGCAGGCAACCTATCCCCTCACTATTTCATCTTTATCATGAACCGGGCAAAATAGGGACGTATTGGGTTTCGTTTTAACTTAAATAAGAGCATTTGAGCTGAAATTGCTTTGGGAGGATGTTAACCGACTGATAGATAAACTATACCTGTCAGTCGGTACAAATCTCCTGTAGGTATAGTATTTCAGAAACTTAGCGCTATATAGAGCACCTTGTAAAGCGAATACCAGTAATTTATTTGCCATCATTTTGGACTGCCGCCTATGATACAGCTGGAAAATATACACAAATACTACGCGGTGGGGCACAACAAACTGCACGTGCTCAAAGGCATCGACATGCACATAGAGGAGGGCGAACTGGTCTCGATTATGGGCTCTTCCGGCTCCGGTAAATCCACTTTGCTCAACATCCTCGGCATCCTCGACGACTACGACAGCGGCAGCTATACCTTGGCAGGCACGCCCATCCGGAATCTGTCGGCTGCAAAGGCGGCTTACTACCGGAATAAATTTCTGGGCTTTGTGTTTCAGTCCTTCAACCTGCTCTCTTTCAAAAACGCGATGGAGAACGTGGCCCTGCCGCTTTATTACCAGAACGTGGGCCGCAAGCAACGCAACAAACTGGCCCTGGAGTACCTCGACAGGGTAGGCCTGAAAGACTGGGCGGAGCATTCCCCCAACGAAATGTCAGGTGGTCAGAAACAGCGGGTGGCCATCGCCAGAGCGCTTATCTCACAGCCCAAACTCATCCTGGCCGACGAACCGACCGGCGCCCTGGACACGCAGACGTCATATGATGTGATGGACATCTTCAAGGACGTGAACAGCAAGGGTATGACGGTGGTGATCGTGACGCACGAAAACGACATCGCTGCCCAGACACACCGCGTCATCCGGCTCAAAGACGGCCTGATCGTGAGTGGAGAACATCAGGCTGAGGAAGCGATACTGGCAGCAGAGGTGGTCGCGGCCAAAAGCTAAGGAAGGCACACAACAATCATCAATTAACAACCAGCAATCCAAAACATGTTCGATCTAGACAAATGGCAGGAGATACTCGGGACGATGCAGAAGAACAAGCTGCGCACGTTCCTGACTGCCTTTGGCGTGTTCTGGGGCATCTTTATGCTGGTGCTTTTGCTGGGTGCGGGTAAGGGCCTGGAGAACGGGGTATACAACCGCTTCGGGGCCGGGGCCAAGAACAGCATCTACGTCTGGACCGGCAAGACAGCGCTGGCCCACCAGGGGATGTCGCCAGGCCGTGAGATAAAACTGACCAATCAGGACCTGGCGTCGGTGCACAGGGATGTGGAAAACGTGCAGTTGCTATCGCCGCGCAACCGTGTGATGGGCGAGTATACCATCAACTACAAAACCCAGAACGGCTCTTATCAGGTGTTTGGCGCTGAGCCGGGCTTCCTGAAAATCAACGGCGAGATTCCGTACATGGGCCGCTTGCTCAATGAAATTGACGAGCGTGAGAAGCGCAAAGTCGTCGTGATCGGTGACCAGGTAAGCAAGGTGTTGTTTGGGGAGGCCGATCCGGTGGGCGAGTACGTCAACATCAGAGGGATACACTTTAAGGTAGTGGGCACCTTTAAGATGCGCGGCAATAACAGCAGCCGTCGAGAGGAGCGGGCGTACATCCCTTTCTCGACCCTGCAGGCCGCCTTTAACCAGCCTAACCAGGTACAGATGATGGCGCTGGTGGCCGAGCCAGGCGTGAGCGCGAAAGACATGGAGGGCCGGCTGCGCAACTTGCTGGCCGAGCGGCACAAGTTTTCGACCGAAGATAAGATGGCCATTGGGGTAGAAAACACAGAGGCGGAGTTCCTGAAAGTGATGGGTCTCTTCAATGGCATCAAGATATTTGTGTGGATAGTAGGTATAGGCACCCTGATTGCCGGCATTGTGGGCGTGAGCAACATCATGCTGATCATTGTGAAGGAGCGCACCCGCGAGATCGGTGTACGCAAAGCTCTGGGGGCAACACCCTTCTCCATTGTGAGTCTGATCCTGCAGGAGTCTGTTGTGATAACGGCCTTCTCGGGTTACCTGGGTCTGTTGGCAGGCACCGGTGTGCTGGCAGGTCTGGAGTATCTGATGGAGTCGTCGGGGGCGGAAGCGCCTTTCTTCGCAAGTCCCGAAGTGGACCCTGGCGTAGCGCTGGCAGCCACCCTTATCCTGGTGATTTCCGGTGCCCTGGCCGGCCTGATGCCTGCCCTGAAAGCAGCCAGGATCAAACCGATAGAGGCACTGAGGGCGGGATAGATTTAGTGATTTGGTGAATGAGTGATTGAGTGATTTGGTGATTTTTTGTTTTTGGTTTAATAGAGATAAAACAACTGAATCGAATGATCATTCATGTTAGATGAACTGTCAGCGGGATAGTTATTTACAGCTATTACTCAATCAGGATTTACTTAGTATATCATTAACCCAAAACCTCAAACGACAATCAAACAAATGACTATTGACTAAGAACCTAATTACTCAATCAACAAAAAATCAACATTCACTCATTCGCCCATTCACTCATTCACTAAATCAGAAACTCACTCAATCCAACTATGATCGACATTGATAAATGGACCGAGATTTATAACACCGTGAAAAAGCACAAGCTGCGTACGGCGCTGACGGCTTTTGGGGTGTTCTGGGGCATTTTCATGTTGGTGCTGCTGTTGGGCGCTGGTAAAGGGCTGGAGAAGGGCATTACCTCTGAGTTCAATGTGGCCAAAAATGCCGTGTTTGTGTGGACGCAGCGCACCAGTGTGCCCTACATGGGCCTGAAAGCGGGGCGCTTCATCCAGATGACCAACGACGACATAGACGCCATCCGTGCCTTTGTGCCGGAGGTGGGGGTGATCGCGCCGAGTAACCAACTACAAGGCAGTTTCTCGGTAGTATACGGCACCAAGAGCTCCGCTTTTACCGTGAATGGCGAAACGCCGGAAGTGCTGCAGGTGAAGCCCACCAATGTGGTGAGTGGCCGCTTTATCAACCAGAAAGACGTAGAGGAGCGCCGCAAAGTGGCGGTGGTAGGACCGCGTACCCTGGAACTGCTGTTTGGCGAAGGGGTAGACCCGATTGGCAAGTACATCAGCATCAAAGGCATCTATTTTCAGGTGGTGGGCACGTTTAAGCCACTCGGCAAAGACGAAGACGTGGTGCAGGATGCCCAGACCATTTACATACCGAACACGACCTTGCAGCAGGCCTTTAACCAGCCCAACCAGGTGAACTTCTTTGCCATGACGCCAAAGCCAGGTATACCTGCTGCCGTGGTGGAGGAAAAAGTGAAGGCCCTGTTGATGAAGCGGCACAAGGTGGCCCCGGCCGATCTGAAGGCCTTCGGCTCGGCCAATGTGGAGAAGGAGTTTCAGGATGTGCAGGGGCTGTTTGCAGGTATAGCGGGCTTCAGCTGGCTGGTGAGCATCGGCACCATCGTGGCCGGTATCATCGGGGTGGGCAACATCATGCTGATTGTGGTGAAGGAACGGACCAAGGAGATCGGTATACGCAAGGCCCTCGGCGCAACGCCTTTGTCCATCGTGAGCCTGATCATACAGGAATCCATCGTGATCACGGGTTTTGCCGGCTATATCGGTTTGCTGGCCGGCACCGGGCTTATCGCCGCCATCGAAGGCTTTATGGTGGAGAACAATGTGCAGGCGGGTTTCTTTGGTCCGCCGGAAGTGAACCCGGCCGTAGCTGTAACGGCAACGGTGCTGCTGGTGGTGGCCGGCGCTTTGGCCGGGCTTATACCTGCCACCAAGGCCGCCCGCGTCAATCCGGTAGTTGCCCTGCAGGAAGAGTAATATGAGCATCGAATCAACAAGATTATAATTGAACAACCACTATGAAAAAGGTTTTTATCGGACTGTTTGTGATCGTCATGCTGGCCTTGTCTGTCTGGCTGGTCCGCTACTTCTACAACAAGGCCAACACCGATCCGATCGTGTACAAAACGGAGGCCCCCTTTGAGACGGACATCGTGAAGAAAACGGTGGCCACGGGTTCTATCGTACCGCGCAAAGAGGTGGAGGTAAAGTCGCAGGTGTCGGGCATTGTGGAGGAGCTGTACGTGGAGGCCGGGCAGATCGTAAAGCAGGGACAGCTGCTGGCCAAGATCAAGATCGTGCCGAACATCGTGAACGTGAACAATGCGCAGAACACGCTCGAGACGGCCCGCATCAATTTCGACGAAGCCAAGCGTGAACTGGCCCGTTACCAGCAGCTCTACGACCAGAAAGTGATCGCCGAGCAGGAGTTCAGAAAGTATAAGGCTGACCATGACCTGAAGCGCGAAGCGCTGCAATCTGCTGAGAGCAACCTGCAACTCGTGCGGGAGGGCGCCTCCAAACGCAGCGGACAGGCTTCTAATCTGGTCTACTCCACCATCGACGGCATGCTGCTGGACGTACCGGTGAAAGTGGGGACTTCCATCATCGAGCGCAACAACTTCAACGAGGGCACCTCTATCGCCACCGTGGCCGACATGCGCAGCCTGATATTTGAGGGCAAGATCGACGAGTCAGAAGTGGGCAAGTTGAAAGAGAACATGGACCTGTTGCTAACCATCGGCGCCATCGAAGGCCGCGTGTTCAACGCCAAGCTTGAGTACATCGCCCCGAAAGGCGTGCTGGAAGAGGGCTCCATCAAGTTCCCGATCCGCGCCAAGGTGCTGCTCGACGAGAAGGACTTTATCCGGGCAGGGTATAGCGCCAACGCCGACATCGTGCTTGACAAGCGCGAGAACGTAATGGCGGTGAAGGAAAGCCTGCTCAAGTTCGAGAAGGACAAGTCGTATGTAGAAGTAGAAACCGCTCCGCAGGTGTTTGAGAAGCGCGAAGTGAAAACCGGTTTGTCGGACGGCATCAACATAGAGGTGGTGTCCGGCCTGAAGACTTCAGAGAAAGTGAAAGTGCCGGATGCGAACGCGACGCAAAGTATTTAATTGTTTGTTTAAGGTGAGAGAAGAAAGCGGGCCTAGCCCGTTTTTTTTTGTGCCTGGCCAGGTGGCTGCTCCTGTATACATACTGAAGTATAGCGAAGGTTTTATATGGCGCGAGTGTCTGCTATGGAGGGGTCGCTGGCCCAGGTATAGGTGCTTTGTAGCTACTGCTGTTTCAGGTATAGCAACCTGTCTTGTTTCATTGTTTCGCCTGTGCGGCGGGCACTCACTTTTTGTCTTGACACAAAAAGTAAGCAAAAAAGTCAAGACGATTTTAAACTCGCTGAACGCTCAAACACAAAATCGTCAAGGGCGCACTTGGCACCGCTGCCTGTTTCATAGCTAAAGGGGCAAGGATGTCTTTCAATGCCTTCCAGTGGTTTGTGAT
>NZ_BMFP01000010.1:0-110656 GCF_014638845.1 Pontibacter amylolyticus | reverse complement strand
ACGACGAAGCTTATACCTGACACTGGCAACGGCGGGAAAGTCCCCCTTCGAAGGGGGCAGCGGGATGTTAATCGGGCACGGGTAATTGAGGCGACAATGCCTATACTTACGAACTGGCAACGGCGGAAAGTCCCCTCCTTGGATAAGGAGGGGTAGGGATGGTTTGACCCGGTACTGCAAAGAAACTGCTGCAGCTACGAAGCTATACCTGTAAAGTAGCAACATAAAACTTCCCTCTTGGGAGGGGCAGGGGTGTGTAATAGCAACTGCTTAACCTCCCTCCAACCAAGATCCTTTGAGGATGACAGATGGAGAGGGACTAGCGGCAAAAGTACCACTTCGATGGGAACAGGGGGATGATAACCAAGCACACTCCCATCTCAAAAAGGGGAAAGCCTGGCAACTCAATCAAACACCCACTGCAGCACAAAATGCGAAGGCAGGTAAATGCAGATTGGGAAAAACAATAGGGACAGAGCAAAGTACAGTCCCTTAGGTATAGCGGTTTGTGGTTCGCTGCCAAAGCCGTATACCCAGTTTACATTCTCTTTGGGGTCGGTGAGGAAGTAGCTGAGCGGGAGCACGACCCAGGCCAGTGCCGTTTGGTACCAGATTGCGCGGGTATCGTAACCCCACTCCATCAGCAGCCAGATCACGATGGCCGGCAGAAAGACGTGAAACAGCGACAGCCCACGCAAAAACAGGCTCTTGTCCGGATGAAACATGTAATCGCTTAGGCCCAGCAACTCCCTGCCAGTGAGCAGGCGCCCGAAATAGTCCACGTTCCAGATAAGCTCCAATCCCAGCACCCCGACAGCCATCATGCTCAGCAAAAGGTGGTTTTCCGTCCAGAGCACGATGCCCACCGAGAACAGCGCCACATCCGAAAACCATAGGAAATTGCCCGGACCATAGTGCTTCCAATACACCGGCACCAACACCAGCAGGAATAAGGTATAGGCGATTGGCAACCAGAGTGGGATGGTTTCTGACATGAAAACACAAGCGATTGATCGATCCCCTTATACCTGATTTCCCTGCGAAAGGATGAAAAGAGTTTGGGTGAGGCGTCAAATTATACCTGACAGCTAACAAATGACCGCCAGACAAGTAAAACAATGTAAAGACTTGATTGATAACGGTTTAAAATATTGGCTTATGAAACGGGAAGATTTAAGTATCAGGAGGGCGCTGTTTTATTTTTTAGTGATACTGAGCGGTTTTGCTTACGCCTGCGACGACGACGATGAGGAGGATCTACTTGAAAGTGAGGTTGAATTCACAAATGTAGGGCTGTCCGGAGAAAACGAGGTGCCGGCCGTTGCCACAAGCGGATCGGGTTCCCTCACCGCTACCTACGACCGGAGCACCCGGGTATTGACATATAATTTTAGCTGGACACTCGGCAGCACGGCTGACAACACGGTAGGTATACACTTTCATGGTCCGGCCCTTGCCACCGAGAGCGCTCCTGTCGTGATACCGATCGAAAATCACCCCACCAGCCATACCGGTTCGGTGACAGGCACGACGCGGAAGTTAACCCAAACTGAAGAAGAGCAGTTACTCGACGGCAGGTGGTACCTGAACATACACAGCACCGCTTACCCGAACGGTGAGTTGCGCGGGCAACTGCTGCGTGGTGAGAACTAATGATGTAACGGTTTAGTAGTGTCCTTTTGTGATAGCCTGTTTGACAATAAGGCAGGTATAGGTGTACCTTTGTGGTAAATTAAGACACATTATGCATTTGGCTACTACCGAAGCTACCGTACAAATACTCGATTTCGAACCCCAGCACGCCGGCGCGTTCAAAGCCCTAAACGAAGAGTGGATCACCCGTTATTTTGTGATGGAAGAGGCCGACCACAAATCGTTGGGTAATCCGCAAAGCTACATCATCGACAAGGGCGGGCATATCCTGATGGCCAGCTACCAGGGCGAGATCGTAGGCACTTGTGCACTGATCAACGATGGCGATGGCGTGTATGAACTGGCTAAAATGGCGGTGACTCCCAAAGCACAGGGCCTCAAGATCGGGAAGCTTTTAGGCGAGGCAGCCATCCGGAAAGCCTGTGAGGTCGGTGCCCGCATGGTATACCTGGTGTCGAACCGCAGGCTCGAAACAGCCCTGAACCTGTACCGTCGCCTGGGCTTTGTGGAAGTACCCATGCCGCCCAGCATTTACGAGCGAGCCGATATCAAAATGGAATTACCTCTGTAAGATATAGGTATAGAAGGTATAGCCTTTAGATCAGGCTGGATTGGCGGTTTACATCCTGGCGGGCAACGCCCACTGTCATCCAGCAGCCTTTATACATGCCTTTTCGCTGCTTGGCCAGTATGAACAGGTAAGGCACCTGCTCCCCACTTGCCCCTTTGATAACGACCAGTTGGTAAGCCGTGTCGTCTGTTATCACCATCTTACCGGTTTTGTATGAAACGAAGTTGAGCATGGGGCTGTAGGCCGGGTCACGCACCATCATCCGGAAGTGGTTGAGCGGTCCTAAACTTACCCGGCTGGTTGGCGACGAGAAATTAAAAACCGTGATGATGCCACTATCCGTCATGTCGTTTCGTTGGAGGGCGTAAAGCTGAATTTTGATGACTTCGCGGGGAGAAAGGGTCTTGGAGGGCTTCAGAAACCGGGCTTTTGAGTTCATAACCGTTTTGGCTTCGTCCGAGGTGTAGCGTACATGATCTTCCGCATTCATCTCGGGCATAGCCGGAAACTGCACCCACAGCAACACCAGCAACACGACCCCTACACCGAGTAGGAGTTTGTCGTATATGTTTTCAAACCCTCTCATGTTCAATATGTACTTTATATAGGGCCAATAAGTTGTTAATAAAGCATTCCGCTATGTGAACCGCCCTTTTTTGCGGGTAAAAGCGCTTGCGCCTGTATCAAATTGAGAGGATTGCGTATAAAAGTTGGATTTTTACTCTATGCTCCATTTTCTGACATACCTCTTCCAATCGATACGCAACTGGCTGGGCAGGCAGCCGGTCGTGCAGCGCTTCTACCGCCGATTCCCAAGGCTTTCCAGTTTTCTGCTGCGCCGCTTCGATACCACGTCTTTTATTGGGTTGCCGCTATCTATCCTGGTGCTGGCCATAGGGGTAAACGCGGCACTGCTCTCCCAACTTGCCGAAGATGTCATCGAATCAGAGGGGGTCGTGCATGTTGACAAAGCGTTCACGGACTTCCTTTACAGCATGCGCAGCGAGTGGCTGAGCCAGACGTTTTATGCCCTCACGCAACTGGGTACCCGGGAAGCAGTTTTCGCCGTCGGCGGTTTGGCCTCCATCGTGTTTTTGTACAACCGGCGCTACACAGCGGTGCTGGCCTTCTGGCTAACCATGGCGGGTACAGGGCTTTCGGTGCAGTATGGCAAGAAGTTTATCAGCCGCGATCGGCCCACCGAGGTAGCTTTCTATCCGGAGCATAATTTTTCTTTCCCGAGCGGGCACGCCACAACCAGCATGGCGCTTTGGGGGATACTGGCCTATTTCGGATACCGCCACCTGTACCGGAAGCGCTTGCGCAATGCAGTGGTGGCCGGAACCGGCGCGCTGATCCTGCTGATAGGTTTCAGCAGAATATACCTGGGCGTGCACTTTCTTTCGGATGTACTGGCGGGCTTTCTGCTCGGCGCCATGTGGGTGCTGTTGGGGATCAGTATCGTCGAAGTGATGAGCTACTTCAGAGCACGGAAAAAGCTGCATGCTTCTCCATAGAATATAGCCCTTATTCTATCTCTTTGGCGGTTTCTGCGTACAACACCTGACGCATACTTACAATCATGAATTACCGCACCCTTTCAAGGTCAGGCTTCCTGGCCCTGTTCCTATACCTGTTACTAACGGCGACCACCGTGCGCGCCTATGGCGTGCTCACGCACCAGGCCATTATCGATGCCGCCTGGAAGGACTCCATCGAGCCCCTGCTACGCAAGCGTTTTCCCAAGGCCACGGACGAGGACCTGCAAAAGGCACACGCACACGCCTATGGCGGCTCTATTGTGCAGGATATGGGCTACTTCCCGTTTGGTAACACCTTCTTCACCGACCTGACGCATTATGTGCGCAGCGGCGATTTTGTAGAGAACCTCATCAAGTCATCCACTACGATAGAGGAATATGGCTTTGCACTTGGCGCCCTGTCGCACTACAATGCCGACATACACGGTCACCCACTCGGCACCAACAAGGCGGTGGCATTGGTATACCCCAAAGTAAAAGCTGAGCATGGGCAAGTGGTGACGTATGCCGAAGACCCCGTATCGCATATTAAGACTGAGTTTGGATTCGATGTATTGCAGGTGGCAAGGGGCAATTACGCACCAGAGGCATATCAGTCTTTTATTGGGTTTGAGGTGTCGAAAGAACTGCTGGAACGGGCCTTCCTGGAGACCTACGGACTTGAGCTAAAGGAAGTGTTTCTAAACTTGCCGCTGGCGATCGGTACGTACCGCTATACCATCCGTGGTTTTATACCCGACCTGACCAAAGCCGCCTGGCAAGCCAAGAAAAGTGACATACAGGAGGCCAGTCCAGGTATAACCCGGCGTAAGTTTCACTACCACATGAAGCGCGCGGAGTTTAACAAGACCTGGGGCACAGACTACGACAGACCCAACATATTCGCCCGCTTCGCAGCCTGGATCATTAAAGTGCTTCCCAAATTAGGGCCTTTCCGGACGCTGGCCTTCAAACCCCCGACCCCAGAGGCCGAAAAACTGTTTTATCACAGCTTTAACACCACCGTTGAGCATTATACAAAACTTCTAAAGCAGCTCCGGCAACAGGACCAGCTAAAGCTGGCCAACAGGCAGCTCGACACAGGAGAGCCCACAAAACCTGGCGGCTACAAGCTTACCGATGAAACGTACGCTGAGCTGCTGCACAAACTCGCCAAATCTGACTTCAAGAACACAAGCCTGGCACTGCGACAGGATATCCTGCAATTCTATCAACCCCGGGTAGCGCTGCAGGAGGTGGAGAAGGAAGACCGTGCCGAATTGAAAGAAGACCTGAAAAAGCTGCAGGCGTATCAGTTGTAGAAAAAGGCCAGGCGTTTAAGCTCGCAGGTATATAGAACATAAATAAGCACATGGGTATTGCTGCCGGGAAAGATTGCTGGTCTGCTGATTTTCGTATAATTATAGCAGGTCGAATTTGTGCGCACAGGGGAATATGAGGAGCGACTGAAACCCTAAGCCTTAAAACGCGATACATATAAGTCTGACACCCTGCATAAAAGGCCAACTGTGGACGCATGACAGGGTGTGCATGTGTTTAATTAAAACAAACATAACTATGGAAAACAAAACGAATAAGAATTCGCAATCGAATCAGAATCCATCAGCTCAGAGCAGCTCACAATCAAATACATCCAATATGGGCTCCAGCCAGTCTTCCGCTTCAGGCTATAACAGCGGTAGTCAATCATCTTCCAGAAACGCATCCGGAAGCAGCCAGCAGTCTTCTGCATCAGGCAAGTCGAACTGGAAGGACACGTTCAAGAAGGAGAACCTGAACAACCTGACAGGAAAGCTGCAGGAATTTGGCAACAGCACCATGAACAAAGTGAATGGTCTGAGCACTACCCAGAAGGTAGTGGGTGGCTCTTTGCTGGCGCTGGGCGCAGGCTGGGTAGCCATGAACTCGATGAACAAAAACAAATCAGCCAAACTGGGTTCCAGAAGTGCGAGCTCACAGGACAAGCTGAACAGAAACCTGAACAAGAACAAGGGAAGCAACAGATAGTTGCTCCAACGATAAAGCTACATGGCAAAAAGCCGGGTGATCAACCCGGCTTTTTGTTTCGTGGGGCTACAGCAGACAGATAAATTCTGCGTATAGCAACACAAAGACCTGAATAACTCTATGAAGAAGCGAATACTATGGAAATAAGCAAAGCACTGGTAAGCGGACTGGCAGGGGCCGTTGTTTTAACAATCACACACGAAACCCTGCGCAGGCTTGTGCCTGAAGCACCCCGGATGGATGTGCTGGGAATGCGGGCCATTTCAAAAATTATGAAGAAGGCGGGTGCACAGCCTCCTGCCGATGATACTTTGCGCAGCTGGGCCATGGTGGGCGATGTGATCTCCAACTCACTCTACTACAGCCTGGCCGGAGCCGGCAAAGACACCTGGCTGCGTGGCAGCCTGCTGGGAGCCGGAGCAGGGGCAGGCGCTGTGTTGCTGCCCGGTCCGATGGGCCTCGGCACTGACCCGAGCAACCGCACCAACACTACCCGCGCCATGACAGTAGGACTATACCTGCTGGGTGGCCTGGTGGCCGCCGCCGTGGGCAGCGCCCTCGCCTGCGACGACAAAGACTGCTGATATTCGAAGTAAGGTATTAGACGGTGCTCTGCATCTGCGCCATTCTACTGCGGTAGATTGGCGCAGATGCAGAGCACTTCTTTTTGTGGGGTAACGGGCTCGTAATCGGGCTGCGTATACTCTTTCATGTATATCACCTGCAGTTCTTTTATGGGGTTTTGGGGATGTGCCTCGTTCCAGCGGCGCACCAGGTAGTTGCAGTAGTAAGGCCTCAGGAAAGCATAGTTCACAAACAGGTAGTTCTCGGAGTACTTCCGCCAGCGGTCATTCTTAAACATGCTCATCACGGAGGCGGGCTTGGCGTAATCAGCTTCCTTCCCCTCCCGGTTCAGGTCTATTAACTGGCCGTTGGCTGCGTGGCCTTCCAGCACATACCAACCGTCATCCTTAAAAACGGCCGGGGCAAACATACCCCAGCGCTGGTCTACGCGCAGCAGGTTGCCAAACCAGGTGGTGGACTCCGTCATGGCCGGCACCCGTACAGTGGCTCCTGCCAGGTTCCACCAGATGCAGTAGATCAGCACAAAAGTCACAAATCCCTCCCGGGCGTAGCGCAGCTGATTCTTCGAAAGCAGCGGCTTCTGCATGCTGATCTCCAGCCGTAGCTGAGCCGGGCTCTTAAAGCCCTTGAAGATGCGCTGAAACTGTCCTGAAAAAGGCCTTCTGAAGGATGTAAAGAACTTCCGCTCGGCCCAGTTCATGGCCTGTGGCGGGAGCAGACCGGAGATGGAGGCGATGTTGATGAGGTAAAACAGACCGACAAACAGAGTCAGGCTGATGCTGATGTGAAACACAAACAGCACACCGATGACAACGAGCCGCCAGACGTGATTATAGAAAGGGATCAGCAGCAGAAAGGGTAGCAGCAACTCGGTATACCAGGCACTGAGCGTCAGGAACTTCAGGAGCTCCGGGTAAGGGTATATCAGCTTGCCGACAGGCATCAGGATCTGGTCGAGGCTGAGCGCATAGTACAGGGCGGTGCCGTCGGTGTGCCACTCCGGTGAACTCTTGAGCAGGGCCGTGCAGAAATACACCAGGAAAATCTGCATGATGTACGCCACTGTGGCCGCACTGAAATAGGTCGTTTGCTGTAGCGGAGGAGCTTCCGATTTGACGGCATCATAGCTGTAAAATTTGCCCCAGGGCAGAAACATCCCCCAAAAGAGCAGCATGCGGAGCAGGTCATCACCGCCCTGCGCTATAAACGTGTTCCGGTTTTGCAGCGAGACGAGTAGGACCCAACTGACGATGGTGGCCGTGCGGGTTTTATAGCCCAGCAGCAGGCATACCGCAAATACGGCCGCTACCAGGAAGAGCAGGGCCTGTACCTGCCAGAGTCCGCTCAGGGTATGAAAGGAAAAGTGGTAAGGGTTCCAGCCAAACTGGTGTAGCACATGCAACGGCAACACGCCCATGTTGGAATAGTGCGCCTCCAGGTCGGTTGCCCGTATGGCCAGGTCCGTGAGGATAATCCCGGCTACCCAGATCCGCATGATGGCCAGTGCACGAAGGTCAACTGTAAAAACCTTTCGGAGGTATCCTTGCAGTTGATTCATGATGCTTCAGGTATAAGGTTGAATAAAACAAAAAGGCAAAGACCGGGAGGTGCTTGCCTTTTTGCTTGTGTGATCAGAAGAATAACGCCTGCTATCTTGGAGCTGTACCCATGGTGGTAGTTCCGGTAGTGGAGCCGGTGGTTGTACCGCCGGTAGTAGTTGTGCCGGTTGTAGTGCCAGTCGTCGTTCCAGTTGTAGTACCAGTCGTTGTGCCCGTAGTAGTACCGGTGGTAGTTCCAGTGGTTGTACCGGTCGTGGTTCCTGTAGTAGTTCCGGTTGTCGTACCCGTTGTTGTTCCGGTTGTGGTACCTGTGGTCGTGCCAGTAGTTGTACCGGTGGTAGTTCCGGTTGTAGTGCCTGTGGTCGTACCCGTAGTGGTTCCAGTAGTTGTGCCGGTTGTCGTACCAGTCGTCGTACCCGTAGTGGTTCCAGTAGTTGTGCCGGTGGTAGTTCCGGTCGTTGTGCCAGTGGTCGTTGTACCAGTAGTTGTAGTTCCGGTTGTTGTGCCGTTCATATCGGTATCCGTTGCATCAGTACCAGTAGTAGTGGTGTCTGCACAACCGGTCATTACCGTTGCCGCTACAAATGATAGAGCGAGCATGTTTACAAATGTCTTTTTCATAGTTCTTGTTGTTTGTAATACTGTAAAATTAGATTTCAGTATCCTGTTTACGGAACTAGTGCTATTTAGATAGCTTTTTTTGTGTAAATAGATTGGATAAAACCTGTTTCGATGCCCGATGCAGGTTTTCAGGAGTACTTATATAGACATAGACGAAATGGAGCGGATGCGGTTTTAGCCAAAGCGCTGGCTGCCAGTCTGTTGGTGGAGATACTCTTTTCTGGCCACCTCCAGCTCCTCTATCAACTCCTGGCGCTGCCGTTTCAGGCTTTCTGCCACCGGGCTGTTGCTCAGGAAGAGTCGTAGCAGCAGCCAGCGCTCCCGCACACGCAGCAGTGTGTTCCAGTAGCGCAGCGCGAAAAAGCCCGACAGCGGCAGACTGATCAGGTATAGCAACAGGTATAGGGTGCTCGGCCAGAAATGCCACAGGATGCCCGCCTGTAGTGCATATAGTATCGGAAATGAAAAAATGCCTACCGACAGCATGATCGGCGCCCTGAACTCCTGCTCCTCTGTCAGTGCATCGGCTACTCTGGAAGGTATAATGTAGGCCAGGTAATTGTTGATAAGCCCGTACAGGTATAGCGGCATGGTGAGCGTCAGTAGCAGGGTGCGGGCGAGGGTCTGACGGAGCAGCACGTTGTTTTCCTCCACGGTGGGGAGGCGCTGCAGGTCCAGTTCCTCAAGCTGCTGGTTATACGACCGCATCCTATCCCGGAACCGCTCCACCCGTGTCGGCTGCGTTTCCAGAAAGTGCGCCAGCCCTTTTATTATAGCCCTTGTCAGCAGAAAGTCGCGCACGTGGCGAGGGGCATCCAGAGGTGTTTGGGCTGCCAGTTTTTCTTTGTATACCTGCTCTATCTGCTGTACAAGCGTGTCCTCGTCGTCGGAGGGGGTTACGACGATCAGTTTCTCGAGCTGCCGCCGGATATGGTCCGTCAGTTCGTTAACGGTCCCCTTTTCATCCTGCTGGTACTGCGCCAGGTAGGGGGCGATGGCAATGGGTTTTCCCACGTTCACAAACACATCGCTTCGGAAGCGGGTAGGGTCGGAGTAGTTGAGGCCCACCGGGAGTATCTGCAGGTCAGCCACCTCAGGCAACTGTGCCACGGCGCCCAGTGCCATCCGGGCCGTGCCTGTCCTGAGCTTGCGCAGGCGCCTTTCAATAAAACTAGTGCCCTCCGGAAAGATAAGGAGCGTTTTGCGGCCTGCCAAGGCCTGGTAGCTGGCCTTGAAGGCGGCTTCATTGTCTACCGGCAAGCCCGGCTGGTCCTGACTGCGGTGAATCGGGATCAGGTTCATGCGGTAGAGGAGCCAGTTATGCAGCGGCGAACTGAACACGGTGCTCTTGGCGATAAAGTATACCTGCTGGGGAAGCAGCGAGGCGATCACGATCGGGTCCATGAACGTGTTGGGGTGGTTGGCCACGACCAGCAGCGGGCCTCGCGTGGGCATCAAATGGCGGTTGCGCACCACAAACCTCCGGAAGAACACCCACAGGCCTGTGCGTAAGATCAGCTTTAAAACAAGGTATAGCATGCGCGCTTTTCAGGTATAAGCAGTAGCCTCACCGGGGTATAGGCCTGCGTTTAGCCTGACAATATAAGCAATATCTTTTATAGCCGGATGATGGGGAAAGCAGAAGAAAGCAGCTTAAATCAGGGTATGGCTGGCGGTTAAGCGTGTGCCAGGCAGATCCGGGAACTGTGGTCTATTCCTCAGAAGTAAGCCAGTCGTAAGCGGAGGTTAGGTCGTCAAACTCCCGGGTTTCGAAGGGGAGCGGGGAGGAGCTTTTGAAAAACACCTGCTGGAGTTGTCGGTGGGCAGCAGGGTCGAAAGGGTTGAGGGAGGCGGAGCGCTTGAGCGGGAGTTGGCTGAAAGCCTGGGCGTACACGTCGCGGGTCCAGGCCAGGTCATCGGGGTCCAGGGGGGTAAGGAGGCGGCTGTCGGTAATAGCGTAGGGCGCTCCCAACTCCCGGGCAAGCCTGATCAGTTTGATGAGCGCCTGCCTGTACTGCAGGCTGCTGCATTTGCCATACCACTGACTCAGCAGTACATGGCTGGCTACGTGGTACTCTACGAGCAGATAGTCCGTCTGGAAGTAAACCATAATCTGTGGCGTTAAACCGGTGAATCCCAGCCTAATAATACAGATTAATTGTATTAGTGGCAACCTTTTTTCAGATAAAAAAGACGTTCTTTATATTGTAATAATGCTATATAATGCTGCTGGTTTCGTGATTTTGCTGCTATTGTTTGGTGAAAAAGTCTTTTTAGATTTCTCACGCAGTTTAATGGCCCAAAGCAAACGACAAAAGCCGCAGATAACAGCACCTAATGCTGTTATCTGCGGCTTTTCTGTTCAGCAATATTTTATTTTGTTCTTAAATTATTGGCGTTGCTGCCGTCCAGCTTACGGGTGTCTTCCTCATTTTTGGCTGCGACATTGCCTCCTTCCTCTGCGCCTTCCGGCTCAGCGTCTAATATGTCGTGCTCTTCTTTTTTGATGCCCTCCAGCGGCTCGGGGTTTTCGTCAGGCAGACGCTCGCTTTCATCAGAGTTGGTAATAATATCGTCTTCGCGTGGTATTTCCATGGTTCTTCAATTTAGGTTATACCTTATGTACGTAGCGCGGGCGCAAGGTTTTTATTTAGGCTGTGTTAAAGTATGCTGCTTCCGCAATTCACTTTGGATCCGTCAAAGAAACGGACTTCAACGAGAGCGCCGGGTATACAACTCGGGTAGCGGCCAGAAAAACCAGGTCGCCTACTAAACGCATCAACCCCAGTGTGTTGTCAAGAAGAATGATCAGCAGGTATAGATCTTGACGGAGTAAAGAATAATTTGCTTAATGTAAAATATGTTTTACTTTTAGTAAACAAATTCGTACATATACCCAAAAAGCCTATGAAAGAAGTAATGCCCCCGATAAAGTTGCTGCCCTATAGGTATAAGCGCTACGGCCTTTGGGTACTCATAGCAGGTGTCCCCTTTATGACGCTCTTAACCTTCGTCTTGATCAGTATAGGGCTCATACCAAGAAACGATGCTTTTTTTGATGAATGGTCAAAACCGATCATATACTACCCCATCATCATTGGGCTGGCGCTGCTCAATTTCTCGGAGGAGAAAGAGGAGGACGAGATGGTGCAGCATGTGCGCTACCAGGCGTTTATGACGGGTGTGCTATACCTGATAGTCGGGTTACTGCTGCTTCCTCTGTTCACTAACATAGTTAGGCTGTTGGAGGGCAGAGCGATTGGCATGCCCGACGTAGGGGGGATGCTCGGTGCACTGGCGCTGCTACTTGTTTATACCTATGGTTATTTCAGGGTCAGACTCCATCAGATCCAGAAATCCCTCGAGGCAGATGAGGAATAACATCAAAGTAGAGCGGGCCAAAAAAGACATGACCCAGGAGCAACTGGCCGAAGCCTTGGGCGTGAGCCGCCAGACCATCAATGCCATCGAAAAGAATAAATACCTACCTTCCACGCTGCTGGCTCTTAAAATGTCGGACTTGTTTGGCATGACCGTAAATGAGCTTTTTATACTCGAAGAAGGCGATTAGCGGACAACAAAAGGCTTTGGTCCAGGTACAGCGTGTGCCCCGTGTTACAAAAAAGATAGCCTTCCAGAGCATTTTTCGTTTGTGAGCCCCAACATTTTGCGGTAACTTTGGGCAATTTATACCTACCCATACAAATGCCTAAAGACACCAGTATTAAATCCGTTCTGATTATTGGTTCTGGCCCCATCGTTATCGGCCAGGCCTGCGAGTTTGACTATTCCGGTTCGCAAGCGGCACGCTCCCTTCGTGAAGAAGGCATCGAAGTGACGCTCATCAATTCAAACCCCGCCACTATTATGACCGATAGTGTAACAGCGGATAATGTGTACCTCAAGCCGCTTGAGAAGAAGTACATCATTGAGATTCTGGAGAAGCATAAGATTGACGCCGTGCTGCCTACCATGGGCGGACAGACGGCCCTGAACCTGGCCATCGAGTGCGATAAGGCCGGCGTTTGGGAGAAGTATGGCGTTCGCATCATCGGTGTGGATATCAGAGCCATCGAGACCACCGAAGACCGCGAGAAGTTCCGTTTGAAAATGCTCGAGCTCGGGGTGAATGTTTGCAAGGGAGAAACAGCTACCTCGTTCCTGGAAGGAAAAGAGATAGCGCAGGAAATCGGTTTTCCACTCGTTATTCGCCCTTCGTTTACCCTTGGAGGTACGGGGGGCGGTTTTGTTAATACCCCTGAGGAGTTCGACGCGGCCCTGACCCGCGGCCTGCACGCTTCGCCTACGCACGAAGTGCTGGTGGAGCAGAGCATCATGGGCTGGAAAGAGTACGAGCTCGAACTGCTCCGCGACAACATCGGCAACGTCATCATCATCTGCTCTATCGAGAACTTCGACCCCATGGGCGTGCACACCGGCGACTCCATCACGGTAGCGCCAGCCATGACCCTGCCCGACACCATCTACCAGCAAATGCGCGACCTGGCCATCAAAATGATGAACGGCATCGGGCAGTTTGCCGGCGGCTGTAACGTGCAGTTCTCCGTGAACCCGGAAGACGACACCATCATTGCCATTGAGATCAACCCACGCGTATCCCGCTCTTCGGCGCTGGCCTCTAAAGCAACCGGTTACCCGATTGCCAAGATCGCCGCGAAGCTGGCCATTGGCTACAACCTCGACGAGCTGAAAAACGCCATCACCAAGACCACCTCGGCTTACTTTGAGCCGGCGCTGGACTACGTGATCGTGAAGATACCGCGCTGGAACTTCGATAAATTTAAGGGCGCTAACCGCACCCTGGGTCTGCAGATGAAGTCTGTGGGCGAGGTGATGGGCATTGGCCGTACCTTCCAGGAGGCGCTGCAGAAAGCCTGCCAGAGCCTCGAGATCAAGCGCAATGGCCTGGGTGCCGACGGCAAGGAGATGACCAATTACGATGAACTCATCTACAACCTGAAGAACCCGAGCTGGAACCGTTTGTTCTGCATCAAAGATGCCATGCGCATCGGTATACCTACCAGCACCATCCAGAACCTGACCAAGATCGACCCTTGGTTCCTGTCGCAGATCGAGGAAATCGATATGCTGGAGAAGGAGATGGAGAAATACACCCTGGCTACCTTGCCGGGCGAGCTGCTGCGCGAAGCGAAGGTGAAAGGCTACGCCGACCGCCAGATTGCGCACATCCTGCGCTGCCTCGAGAGCGAAGTGCATGCCGTGCGCATGGAACTAGGTATACAGCGTGTTTACAAAATGGTGGATACCTGCGCCGCCGAGTTCGAAGCCAAGACACCCTACTTCTACAGCACCTTCGACGGAGAGAACGAAAGCGTGGTGAGCGACAAGAAAAAGATCGTGGTGCTCGGCTCAGGCCCGAACCGCATCGGACAAGGTATAGAGTTCGACTACAGTTGCGTGCACGGTGTGCTGGCGGCCAAGGAGTGCGGCTACGAAACCATCATGATCAACTGTAACCCGGAAACGGTTTCAACGGACTTCGACATTTCGGACAAGCTGTACTTCGAGCCGGTGTTCTGGGAGCACATCTACGACATCATCCTGCACGAGAAACCGGAAGGCGTGATCGTGCAGCTGGGTGGACAGACCGCCCTGAAGCTAGCCGAGAAACTCGACCGCTACGGCATCAAGGTAATCGGTACGAGCTACAAGGCGCTTGACCTGGCCGAGGACCGCGGCTCTTTCTCTTCCCTGCTGCGTGACCTAGGTATACCATACCCTCCGTTCGGCGTGATCGAGACAGCTGAAGAGGCGCTGGAGCTGTGCAAAACGTTGAAATTCCCGCTGCTGGTGCGCCCAAGCTACGTACTCGGTGGCCAGAGCATGAAGATCGTGATCAACGAGAAAGAACTCGAAGCCCACGTGATCGACCTGCTCAAAGACCATCCGGGCAACCAGGTGCTGCTCGACCACTTCCTCGACCATGCCATTGAGGCAGAGGCCGACGCGATCTGCGACGGCGAGGACGTGCACATCTGCGGCATCATGGAACACATCGAGCCGGCCGGCATCCACTCCGGCGACTCGTACGCGGTGCTGCCGCCGTTCGACCTGAGCGAGAACGTGATCCGAAAGATCGAAGACTATACCAAGCGCATCGCCCTGGCATTGGACACGGTAGGTATCATCAACATACAGTTCGCCGTGAAAAACGAAGAGGTATACGTGATTGAGGCTAACCCTCGTGCGTCGCGTACTATCCCGTTCATTGCGAAGGCCTACCGCGAGCCGTACATCAACTACGCGACCAAGATCATGCTGGGCGAGAAGAAGGTGAAGGACTTCAACTTCAATCCGCACAAACAAGGCTACGCCATCAAAGTACCGGTGTTCTCCCACAGCAAGTTCCCGGAAGTGAACAAGGAACTCGGCCCGGAAATGAAGTCCACAGGCGAGGCGATCTACTTCATCGATAACCTGCAGGATGACTACTTTGTTAAGGTATACTCTGAGCGCAACCTATACCTGAGCGTATAGTGCTTGTTCTGTAATATGTAAAAAGCCCTCTTCTGAAAAGGAGAGGGCTTTTTGTTTTGTTGGAACAGCATACTAATTGCCCTCACGTCCCGCAAGTGTGGAGATGCTTTTCTTGCTTTGTAGCAACTGTCGCAGCAGGTATAGCAACTAGTATTGTTGTATAGCTTCGCCTGTGTGGCGGGCATCCCGAAAGCTTTCGGGACAAAAAAATCAAGACGATTTTGAACTCGCTGACCGCTCAAACAAAAAATCGTCATTGGTGCACCTGGCTGAGGTGATCTGCTTCATAGTTTCCAGGGCAAGTTGGTCTTGCTATACCCGCCAGTGGTGTGTGACGTCTACAACAGTGCTTATACCTGTAGAGTGGCAACTGCATAAAGTCCCCCTTTGAAGGGGGCAGGGGGATGTTAATCGTGCACGGGTCATAAAGCAACGAAGCTATACCTGTAGCGTAGCAACAGGCTCCCCGACTGGGGGTAGGGGCCCCCTTCAAGAACAAGGAGGGGTGGGGGGGTGAAACCGGCAATGCGTGTGTTTCAGCAGCCCTTTCTATACCTGAAAATGGGCAACGGCCAAAAAATCTCCTGTATTGGGAGGGGACAGGGGGAGTAATGTCCAGGTGTGTTGTAGTTGCTACCTCACCTGCTGCCACCAAGATTTTTACAAGATGGCAGGTGGGGAGCAGTAAGTTGAAAGTCGCATTGGAGGTAAAGGCCATCGAAAAAGAAAGGGCAAGAGGATGGCAATCGTGCACAGAAATCCTGTAAATCCATAAATCCTGTAAATCCTGATTCAGACAGTTTAAACCAGCCGCCAGAGTCCGCCCGATAGCTCACACCCGCGGGACGCGAGCGAGGGCGGAGATAACTCATATTCCGAAAACGTTCGTGACAGAAGCAGTGTACACCCACAACCCCAATTTTCAAGCGAAATACAAAATCCGTATCTTTGCACAAGCCCCGCCGAAATGGCAGGAAAAACTTTTTGGCAGGGGAATTGTATCCGAACAGGTACTGTTTTTGTTAACTAATAGACGGCCGACGTTTGCTGGCTATACCTTAACCGACTATTATGAAGTTCATATTCATCACCATACTTGTTATCCTTTTTCTCAGATTAGCTGCTCCTGTCCTGTTTCGCTGGTTACTGGCTTTCTTTGTGAAGAAGAGCCTCCGCAACGGCACTTTCTTCTACAGCAACATGAACCAGCCACGCCCTGAGCCGCAATCGAATGGCAACGGCCGTCAGAAGGGCGGCGTGAAAATCGACTACATACCGGAGCAGCCGGACCGCAAGGATTTCAACGGCGGCCAGTACGTCGATTATGAAGAAATAAAATAAAAGCCCTATCTTTCAGCTCTATTCTGAGGTTTCCTGAAAGATATGACAGCTTCTATTGACTTTAAGCGCGATGTGCTCCCGCACCTTATCGCGGTTCTGATTTTCCTTGTTCTTACTGCCGTATATTTTGCTCCTGTCCTGTTCGAAGACAAGGCGATGGCGCAGCACGACATTCTGCAGTTTAAGGGCGGCGCCAAAGAGATACAGGACTACCGCGAGGCCACCGGCGAAGAAACCCTCTGGACAAACTCCATGTTCAGCGGCATGCCCTCATACCTGATCAACACCCGCTATTCCGGCGACCTTTCAGGATACATCCATAGCATCCTGACCTTCAACATGCCGGCCATGGCGGGCAACATCTTCATCACGCTGCTCTGTGCCTACTTTTTGCTGGTCACGCTGCGGCTCAATACCTGGGTGTCTGTCATCGGCGCCATTGCCATTGCCTTCACTTCCTATAACTTCATCATTCTGGAGGCGGGCCACAATACCAAGTCACTTACCATTGCCTACATCCCGCTGGTGCTCGCCGGTATGTTCTATGCCCTCCGGCGGAACGTCTGGATAGGGGCTGCCATTTTTGCCTTGGGCCTCACACTCAACCTGCATTTTAACCACCTGCAGATGACCTACTACATGCTCCTGATGGTGCTGGTGTGGATGGTGGTGGAGCTCATTTATGCCATTAAGGAAGGCCGGATGGCCGACCTGATCAAACGTGGTCTGGTGCTGGCCGTGGCAGCGGTGCTGGCCGTGGGCGTGAACTTCGGCAGACTTTATACCGTGGCCGAGTACAGCCAGCACAGCATCCGTGGTAAATCGGAGCTGAGCGTGGCCAACAGCGGCGACAAGACTTCCAGCGGCCTCGACCGCGACTATGCCTTTAACTGGAGCTACGGCGTGGGCGAAACGATGACGCTGCTTATACCTGACTTCTATGGGGGCAGCAGCAATAACACCCGCCTTGACAAAGACTCGCAAAGCTACCAGGCGCTCTTGGGGCTGGGTATGCCGCCGGTGCAGGCGGAGCAGGCGCTCGAGCAGGGCCTGCCAACTTACTGGGGGCCCCAGCCGATGACGAGTGGTCCGGTATACGTAGGTGCTATCGTGGTTTTCCTGTTCGTGCTGGGCTGTTTCATTGTGCATAAGCCAACCCGCATCTGGCTGATTGGTGCCACTATCCTGTCGATTGTGCTGGCCTGGGGCAAGAACTTCGAGGCCTTCAACTACTTCATGTTCGACTACTTCCCGGGCTACAACAAGTTCAGGGCGGTATCGTCAGCCCTGATCATCGCTCAGATTACCATACCGCTGCTGGGTATACTGGCGCTTTACAAAGTGATCCGTGACCGCGACCTGATCAAGGACTTCGACAAGAAACTGCTGATATCCGGAGGTATAACCGCCGGCGTTTGTTTGCTGGTATGGGTGTTTGCCGGCTCGGCGAGTTTTGTGGGTACTGTCGATGCGCAGCTGCAGCAGTCGTACTTCCCGCTCGATGCCATCCGGGCCGACCGCGAAAGCATGATGCGCTCCGATGCGCTGCGCTCGTTTATCTTCATCGCATTAGCGCTGGGTCTGCTGTACTTCTATCTGAAAAATAAACTCTCGGCTACGATGGCCATGGCAGGTATAGGTTTACTGATACTGGTGGACCTGTGGAGCGTGAACAAGCGCTACCTCAATGATGGTGACTTTGAGAAGCGCGTGGTGGAGAACTACTTCCAGCCAACCAAAGCCGACCAGATGATCCTGCAGGACAAAGACCCGCACTACCGCGTGCTCTACCTGCCGAATCCGTTTAACGATGCCCGTACCTCCTACTTCCACAAGTCGGTGGGTGGCTACCATGGCGCCAAGCTGCGTCGCTACCAGGATGTAATTGACCGCCACATTGTGCAGAACAACCTGGAGGTGCTGCGCATGCTCAATACCCGCTACGTGATCACAGGCGATCCGCAGCAGCCGGTGCAGCGTGTGCCGGGCGCACTGGGCAACGCCTGGTTTGTGAGCGAAGTGAAAACGGTGAACAATCCGGATGAAGAAATTGAGGCACTGAACGGACTGGACGCCAGCACGACCGCTGTGGTGGACGTGTCGAAGTTCAAGACAGCAGCTGCCAACTATAATGCCGAAGGCTCTACCATTGAGCTGACCGAGTACCAGCCAAATGCCCTGACTTATGCGGTGAATGCGGCGCAGGCCGGTCTGGCAGTGTTCTCGGAGGTATACTACGCCGACGGCTGGCAGGCCTACCTCGACGGAAAGCCGGTAGACCACATCCGGGTGAACTACATTCTGCGCGCCATGGAAGTGCCGGCCGGCAAGCATACCATCGAGTTTAAGTTCGAGCCGAAATCCTACGCGATTGGCAATACTGTATCATTGATCTCGTCGATTCTGCTGCTGGCAGTGCTGGGTGGCGCCATTTTCTATGGGATGCGCCGCAAGCCGGAAGAAGTAGAAAAAGAAGTGATCGTATAAATTGAGGCCCCGGTATTACAGATCGGGGCCTTTGTTTTAAAGCGCATGGAAGCACCGCTGCAACAGCTGCACAGCAAGGTATGGGAGGAGCAAGGTATAGCGCTTTGGGTGAAGCGGGAGGATCTGCTGCACCCCACCATATCGGGCAATAAGTGGCGCAAACTAAAGTACAACCTGCAGGAAGCAAAGCGGCTTCAACACGATACACTGCTCACTTTTGGCGGAGCCTACTCCAACCACATCATGGCAGTCGCGGCGGCAGGGCAGGAGTTTGGTTTCAAGACCATCGGCATCATCCGTGGAGAGGAGCACCTGCCGCTTAACCCTACGCTCAGTTTTGCTACAGCGGCAGGGATGGAACTGCACTACATTTCCCGCGAGGCTTACCGGCAGAAGACTGACGCTGTATACCTGGAGCAACTGGCCGGGCAGTTCGGACATCCTTACATTATACCTGAAGGTGGCACAAATGCGCTGGCCGTAAAAGGCTGTACTGAAATTGTGTCAGACATCTCCGTTGAATTCGACTACATCTGCTGCGCCAGTGGCACAGGCGGTACACTGGCCGGCATCATCGCCGGGCTTGCCGGCAGAAGGCAAGTGCTCGGCTTTCCGGCTCTAAAAGGGGGCGATTTTCTAAAGGAAGAGATCGAGCAGTTGATCAACAGGTATAGCGGGCAACACTACGACAACTGGCAGCTAATCACTGACTATCATTTCGGCGGTTATGCCAAAGTGAAGCCTGAGTTGTTGGATTTTATGCGCAGTTTTCAGCAGGAACACAGTCTGCCGCTGGAGCCGGTGTATACCGGCAAAATGTTCTACGGCCTGGTTGATCTGATCCAAAAAGGCTACTTCCCGGAAGGCAGCCGCATTGTGGCGGTGCATACTGGCGGTTTGCAGGGCAACGCGGGTTTTAAGGAGCGCCTGGGCCTGGAGGTATAGGATTTGAACTTTAGCACCATAATTGCTGTGTAGGCAATAGAAATCAACCAAGAAATGTATTTTTTCATGCCCCTTATCCGCTCTCTGTTCCGTCTGCTACCCTTTATTCTGCTACTTTTGGTGGGGTGGTATGTTTGGCGACAAGTGAAAGACACTTTTGGCCCCGACGAGAGGCAACCTGAAGTGATAGTAAACCACAACACCATCCTGACCACAGTGGAAGAGCTCGGAAAGATGGAACTGGTGCGCTATAATTTTAAGGATGTGGTGGAGTACGAGAAAAACGTCTCGCGCTGGGTGCCGAACTCGAAAGTGGTGCTGATTGTGACAGGAGAGGCCGTCGGCTGTATCGATTTCACGAAGCTGACTGAACAGGATATTGTGTTCCAGGGCGACTCACTGGTGCAGATCAGTCTGCCGGAGCCGGAGCTATGCTACTACAAGATCGACCACAGCAAATCCAAAGTCTTTTCGAAGGAGAACACGTATTTCCAGGACGCCGACCTGGTGCAGGAAAGCTACCGCTATGCCGAATCCAACGTGAAAGAAGCGGCCATCAACGCTGGCATCCTGCGTCAGACGCAGGTAAACGCCGAGAAGGTGCTCAAGCCTATTTTAGAGGAAGTAACAGGCCGTAAAGTGGTGCTGGTGCCGCAGCGACGGATCCAGAACCCTGAAATGCCGAAGAAGCGTTGATTACAACCGGTTCGGTTTTTTGATGGTTGTTAGTCAGCTATAAGAAATGCCGTCACTCCACTTGTCTGGGAGCGAATCTAACTAGACTGCTACTTAGTTTAAGGGGGTTGCTACCGGGCAGAAAGGCGTGTCTTCTGTTTTCTTCCTATCAAAAGATACAGGATGGCTCCTAAAACAGGCAGGAAAAGGATGACAATCACCCAGACCAGCTTGTTGGTGCTGTCGCTAAATTCGCTCGTAAGCAGGTCAACCAAGGCCCAAAGCAATAGAATGATGGGCATACCCAGGAAAAACAAGATCAGCATTAATTCTGCTCCTCCTAGTCCGCCGATAAATAAAAGGCTGTTTAGCATCATGTTAAGTTAGTTTTCGTGTGATATTTCTCTATACAAATTGTACTGCAACACAAGTCTTCACGCCACACCTGTGCGGACAGGCTGCTGGGACAAGTCATTACAGTTTACTAATATAGGAATTCTTTATTATAGTCTGATAATAAGGCAAACTTTTATTCCAGCTTCTTCAGCGCATCCTGCACCAGGTCACTTTCATAGCCTTTGCTCACCAGGTAATAAGTCAGCTTCTGGCGGCGGGCGAAGGGGTTCTTTTCTTTTTCGGTGGCGTTCTTTTTCTCGAGGAGCTGTAACAGGTTCTGCTCATACACGTCGTAGTCAATTTCCTTTAGGCCCTGCTTGATGCAATAGTCTGAGATGCCTTTGGCTTTGAGGCCCTGCACGATCTTGCGGCGACCCCATTTTTTGAGGCCGTACTTGCCGCGCACGTAGGCCTGGGCGTAGCGTTCCTCGTCCAGCATTTTCTCCTGACCCAGGCGCACAATGATCTCTTCCACATCATCCGGTTCCAAACCGTAGGTATAGAGTTTGGTTCGCACCTCCTGTTGGGTCCTTTCCTGATACGCGCAGTAAGCCGCCGCCTTGATCAGGGCCTCTTTCGGGGTATAGGTTTTCTGTTTTTTCTGTCGTTCCAAATCGTTCGTTTTGCTCCTGGTTAAAACAAGTACAGGGTCACAAGAGTTGCGCTTTTCGAAGCAATCAACAATTTAACAATCTAACAATTAAATCAACAACTAATCTGAATTCCCCGCACCTTTGTGGCTTCAAAAATTAACTTGGGTATGTTTTCAAAGGGAGTCAGGTACATGCTGCTGTCCACGTTTTTTTTCGCGCTCATGAACGTGTGCGTGAAGCTGATGCCGCATATACCTGCCATGGAGATTATCTTATTCCGCTCGGCAGTGTCGATTGTGATCAGCTATTTCGCGCTGAGTCGTCAGAAAGTGAGCGTATGGGGCAATAACCGGGGACTGCTCATCATGCGCGGCCTGACGGGCTCTACGGCGCTCGTGCTTTTTTTTAACACGCTGCAGAACCTTCCGCTGGCCACAGCCGCCACCATGCAGTACCTCTCGCCGATCTTCACGACCATTCTGGGTGTTTTCATTGTCAAAGAGAAGGTCAAGCCCTGGCAGTGGGTATTCTTTGCCATCTCTTTTGCGGGGATCATCGTCATTGAGGGGCTCGACGCCACGGCCGACTCACTTTACGTTTGGATGGGGGTGGCGAGTGCCCTTTTCTCGGGACTGGCTTACAGCTCCATCCGCCGGCTCAACACCCGGGAGCACCCGCTTGTGATCGTGTTTTATTTTCCGCTGGTGGCCCTGCCTATTGCCGGTGTGTACTCCGCCTTTAACTGGGTGCAGCCTGAGGGTTGGGACTGGGGCATTCTGTTGCTGGTGGGCATCCTTACGCAGCTGGGCCAGTACTACATGACCATGTCGTATCAAGCCGAGGAGATCTCCAAAGTAGCCAACCTGAACTACATCGGTATTATTTATGCGCTTTTGTTGGGCTTTGTTTTGTTTGACGAGCATTTCCAAGTGGCCACTTATGTAGGGATGTTCCTGGTGCTGGTGGGCGTGATCCTGAACGTGCGCTACAAAAACCGACTGTCCCAGCGCGAGATCGAGGCCCACGAAACCAGGCTGCCCAAGGTATAGCGCTGAGGTCCTCCACGCTTAAATTCTGAAAAAGCAAAACACGATGGGCAGGTTTTGTCGTTAGTTCTTAAATTGTGAAACCCAACAATCAAACTAAGAGCCTACTGTACATGCGCCCTGCTTTGCTGCTTTTCCTGCTATACCTGTTGCCGGCCATCACCATGGCGGGTACACTGCGCGGGCGCATCACCGACGAAAACAACCAGGGCCTGCCGTTTGCCAGCATCTACATCAAGGAAACAGCCAGCGGCACCGCCTCCAATGACCAAGGCAATTTCCAGCTGCAATTGCCGGCTGGTACCTATACCTTGGAGTTCAAGTATGTCGGGTACAAAGCCCGCATCGAAACCGTGACCATTGGCGAGGGCGCGCAGGAGCTAAATGTGCAGCTGCTGCCCGAGGTGCTCAACCTGAAAGAAGTGGTCGTAAAAGCCGCCGACGAGGACCCGGCCTACGGCATCATGCGCAACGCCATCCGGCTGCGCAAGTACCACCGCGACGAGGTGAATGCCTGGAGTGCCCGCGTGTATATGAAAGGCGTGGCCCGCATGGACAAGGTGCCCGGCAAGGTGTTGGGCGTGCGGGTAGTGGATGTGGACACGGGCATCGTATACCTGTCGGAGTCGGTGTCGGAGCTGCATTTCAAAAAGCCCAACAAGGTGAACGAGCGGGTGATCTCCTCCAAAGTAAGCGGTAAGAAACAGGGCTTCAGCTTCAACCAGGCCTCGGAGATGAACATCAGCTTTTATGATAACCTGCTGAAGGTAGAAGGCCTGAGTGAGCGGGGTTTTGTGTCGCCGCTGGCCAACAACGCGCTCTTCTTCTACCGCTTCGAGTACCAGGGCGCTTTCGAGGAAAACGGGCGCACCATCAACAAGATCAAAGTCATACCCAGGCGCAAAAACGATCCGGTGTTTCAGGGCAACATTTACATCGTGGACGGCTCCTGGCGCATCCACAGCACGGACCTCACCCTCACCAAAAACGCAGGGATAGATTTCGTTGATTTCATCCGGGTGCGGCAGGTATACGCGCCGGTGCAGGAAGAGGTGTGGATGCCGGTGTCGCAGCGCTTCACGTTCGAGGCTTCGGGACTGGGCTTTAAGGGCGGGGGCTATGCGACAGGCGTATACTCCAGGTATAAGGTGCAGCCTGCCTACAGCCGTCCGCCAGCGGTGGTGGAGCCCGAGCCGGAAGTGGTGGAAGATGCCGTAGCCGTGGAAGTGAAGCCCGCCCGGCGGAAGCGGGCACGGGTGATCGAACCCATCGCCGCAACACCCGAAGAGCAGCCTGCCATACACGACGAAAAGCTTTTCAGCCGCGAGGTGCTGGTCGTGGAGAAAGAAGCCAATACCCGCGACTCAGCCTACTGGGCGGAGATCCGGCCGGTGCCTCTCACCGAGGAAGAGCAAACCGACTACCAGCGCAAAGACAGCCTGGAGGAAATTCGCGAGTCCAGGGTATACAAAGACTCGGTGGACCGCATCCGGAACAAACCAACTTTTGGCAGTTTTTTTACGCGCGGCTATACCTACAATAACACCTACGAGCGCCGCTTTTTCCGGATCGACCCGCTGCTGAGTTTGACGGGCGGGCCGAGCGTGCTGCAGTACAACACGGTGGAGGGTACCGTGCTGAACGTGGGCATGGAGTACCGGCAGGACTTTGAAGACCGGCGGCGCTATGAAATAGAGCCCACCATCCGCTACGGCCTTGCCAACGAGAAACTCAATGCCAAACTGCGCCTGAGCTATACCTACGATCCCATCAAACGGAGCTCGGTTTCAGTCGAAGGAGGCCGTTTCGTGGATCAGATCAACTCCACCAACCCGATCTCGCCGTTTGCCAACACGGTCTATACCTTGCTGATGGAGCGCAACTACCTTAAACTATACCAGCGCGACTATGGCCGGGTGAACTACCGCTCCGAAATTCTGAATGGCGTCACAATCCTTGGATCGCTGGACTACAGTCACCGGATGCCGCTGCAGAACTCCACCGACTATACCTTCCGGGAAAGCAGCAGCGGCGGCTTCACCTCCAATGTGCCCGAGAACGCCGAGCTGGCCGATGCCGCCTTCGATCCGCACCAGGCCCTGACGGCGGCCTTCACCGTCGCTTTCCGTCCGGGCATGAACTACATCTCCCGACCCGACCGCAAGATCAACATCGGCTCGCGCTGGCCTACCTTCTCGCTGGGCTACCGGGGCGGTATCAAGGCACTGGGCGGCGATGTAAGGTATACGACCCTGGCGCTTCGCATCTCCGACGACTTCAGCCTGGGGTTGCTGGGCAGCAGTGAGTTTAGCTTTACCGGTGGCACGTTTTGGGGCAAGGAGAACATGCAGCTGATGGACTACCGCCACTTCAACGGCAACCGCACGGTGTTCGCGGGCGTGTATACCGGCTTCCAGCTGCTCGACTACTACAGGTATAGCACCAGCAACCGCTACCTGGAAGGGCACTACGAGCACCACTTCAATGGCTTCCTGTTCAACAAGATCCCGCTCTTCCGCAAGCTTAAGTGGCAGGAGGTGGTGAGTTTGCATTACCTCAACACGCGCGAGTCGGAGAACTACCTGGAACTGGGTCTGGGGATAGAGCACATCTTCAAAGTGCTGCGCGTCGATTTCTTCACGTCGTTTCAGGAGCGGCAGAAAGTGCATACCGGCGTTCGGTTCGGGTTTGGATTTTAAGGTATAGTGCCGGGTGAATGCTGTTTTATAACCAAATCCACAGGATGGCCGTTAAAAAAGCACAGTTCATAACCATTTAAAAACGACTATGAAGAAGCTAAAAGATATATTTATAACAGGATTGGCGCTGGCCTTGGTAGCGGTATTAGGCACCAGTTGCGGCGAACGACCACAGTCCGACCCGGTAAATGACACCAGTACTTCCGAAGCTATTACGAACAAGAGCGAATCCACGCAAAACCTGACCAAGCCACGCCCTGCACCGATCGGCGACACAGCTGAAACAGGCGAGCAGGCCGACCGCTTTGGCAACCTGCCCTCCAACGTAGATACGGTAGCCCGCCAGCGGGTAGAGTTGGAAAAGCAGCAGCAACAGCAAAAAAGAACCAATCAGCAGCCCTAATTTCACAACCTGAATGCAGATAAAAGCAGGAAGGAACAGTGACAGGGAAATTAAACAAAGAAGCCATACCTAAGCACAATCAGGTATGGCCTCTTTGTTTTTAGCAGGTATAGGTTACTTCACCACCGCCGTGGTGCCGACTGGCGGAATCACCAGGCCGGCGCCCGTTTTCTTACGGCCTTTCAGGTTGATATTGTAGATGATCACCGAGATAAAAATCAGCACGTAGGCTGCCACCTTTACCGCCGTGGTCTCTTCGTTGAAGTACACGAACGCCACCACAAAGTTGAGGATCGGGTTGATGTACATCAGGATGCCGATGGTGCCGGAAGTGAGCTCCTTGAGCGCATAGAGATTCAGGAACAGCGGCAGCACCGTAAAAACAGCGCTCAGTATACCTGTCATCAAAAAGAAGTGTCCGTCCAGCACCACCTCAGAGCTGCCTTTGAACTGCTCGTAAAATGGTGCGATGAACACAAAAGAGAGCAACAGCTGCAGCGTGAGCAGCACGATCTTGTCGTACGCCTTGAGCAGGCGCTGCGTGATCAGGTAAAAGGCATAGCTCAGCGCAATCAGCAGACTGAAGAGCAGACTCGTCAGCTCGCCCGTCCCGATCAAAACGCAGCTCAGTGCACTCAGGCCAATGGCGAGCCACTGGTTTGGCCGCAACTCCTCTTTGAGCAGCGCAAAGCCCAGCACCGCTGTCAGGATCGGGCAAAGCAGGTATGAGAAAGAGCCCGTCTGGATGTTGATGTGGTTGATCACGTAAATGAAAGTCAGCCAGTTGATGGTGAGCAGCGAGCCGCCCAGAAAAGTGAAGAGTAGGAACCTGCGTGCCTCACGCGGCTTGGAGGCCTTTACCTGGGCCAGCGTCTGCAACAGGTATTTGCGCCGGAAAAGCACCGTGATCAGCACCAGAAACAGCACAGACAACGTCACCCGGAAGAACAGGATTTGCCCGCTCGGGTAGTCGGCCAGTGCCTTGAGCGGGAAAGGGATAAAGCCCCAGATGACGAAGGCTGCTATACCTGCCGCGTAGTATGGTTTGGTGTTCGTTGTTTCCATTTTTCAACTAAAAGAGGGCAAAGGTATCGTTTTGATTTTGAAAAAGCTGCTATATAGTTTTCGAAATCTGTGTTTTAACATTAAGTTCCGACTGGTTTAATTCTGCGCAGCTCGCCACAACCCTTCGTCCTAAACCTTATCTTTGAGCTTTAAATTAAATTGTATGCTCAGCTTTCGCCAGCTTCAAGCCATTACAGGAGGCACCGTAGTGCAGCTGCCGCAGGACAGCGCCGTGGTGCACCTGCTCACCGACAGCCGAAAGCTCTCGCAGCCGGCAGGCACGCTGTTTTTTGCTATAAAGGGGCGACACAACGACGGGCACGTATACCTGGGGCAACTTTACCGGCTTGGTGTGCGGCAGTTTGTGGTCGAGGCGTCGGCAGGGCTGGCGCAGCTATACCCGGAGGCAAGTATCCTGCAGGTGCGCAACAGCCTGGAGGCCCTGCAGGCGGTGGCAGCCTCGCACCGGGCGCAGTTCCGTATACCTGTGCTGGGCATCACGGGCAGCAACGGCAAAACCATCGTGAAGGAATGGCTGGCGCAACTGTTGAGTCCGGAGGAAATGGTCGTGAAGAGCCCGCGCAGCTACAACTCCCAGATCGGGGTGCCGCTCTCAGTCTGGCAGCTGGATGCCAACCATACCCTGGGCCTGTTCGAAGCAGGTATATCGCAACCCGGTGAGATGCAGAAGCTGCAGCAAATCATACAGCCAACACTGGGTTTGTTCACCAACATCGGCAGCGCCCACGACGAGGGCTTTGCCGACCATCGCCAGAAAGTAGCGGAGAAAATGCAGCTGTTCAGTAGAGTGGAGCTGCTTTTCTATTGTCTCGATCACAAGTTGATACACGAAGCGGTGCAGGCGAGCGGTATACCTTCTTTCACCTGGTCACGTCACCAACAGGCCGATGTGGAAATCCGAAGCAGCACTACTTCCGGCCATAAAACCATCTTGGGCTATACCTTCCGGGGTGAACGGCACAGCCTGGCTATACCTTTCACAGATGAGGCCTCGGTGGAGAATGCCCTGCACTGCCTGGCGGTATTGCTGCAACGCGGAACCGACCTGACAGCCATCCAGGATCGCCTGGACCGGCTGCAGCCCGTGGCCATGCGCCTCGAAATGAAAGAGGCCATCAACGGCTGCTACCTCATCGACGATACTTACAACAACGACCTCGCCGGCCTTTCCATCGCCCTCGACCTGCTGGCCAGCCAGCCGAAGCGGGGAAGGCGCACGCTGATACTTTCTGATCTGCTGGAGTCAGGTATGCCGGAGGAGAAACTTTACAGCGAAGTAGCTTCCCTGACCAAAGCCCATCAGGTGGAGCGACTGATCGGCATCGGACCAACCATACAGGCGCATGGCGCCAAATTTGGCGGCGATACCATTTTCTATACCAGTACTGCCGATTTCTTGCAGCAGTTCAGTCCGGAGCAGTTCCGTAACGAACTGGTGCTGGTGAAGGGCGCCCGTGTTTTTGGGTTCGAGAAGATTGTGCAGGCTTTTCAGCAGAAGGTGCACGGCACGGTGCTGGAAGTAAACCTGGATGCGCTGGTGCATAACCTCAACTACTACCGCTCCAAATTGGCGTCGGGCACCAAACTGATGGTGATGGTAAAGGCCTTTGCCTACGGTAGCGGTAGCTTTGAAGTAGCCAACCTGCTGCAGTTTCATCGCGTCGATTACCTGGCGGTGGCTTACGTGGACGAAGGCGTGAGCCTGCGCGAGCACGGCATCACGCTCCCGATCATGGTCATGAACCCCTCACCGGACAGCCTGGCCAAACTGCACCAGTACAGCCTCGAGCCCGAGATCTACTCCCTGGAGCTACTCCGCGATTTTCTGGCAACCGCCCAGCCGGACATCCGCTACAAAATTCACCTGAAGCTCGACACCGGTATGCACCGCCTGGGTTTCACAGAAGAAGATTTTGACGAACTGTTCTCCTTGTTAAAGCAGCATCCGCAGGTGCGGGTGGTGAGCACGTTCAGCCACCTGGCCGGAGCAGACGAGGCCCTGCACGATGATTTTTCGCGCATGCAGCTGCAAAACTTCAGTTCTCTGGCTGCTGAGGAGGAAGAGCGCCTTGGCTATACCGTGCTAAAGCATATCCTCAACTCGGCAGGCATCGTGCGCTTCCCGGAGCACCAGCTGGACATGGTGCGGCTAGGTATAGGACTGTACGGAGTGGAGTCCACAGGCTCGGAGCAGGAGGCGCTGCAACCGGTGAGCACGCTCAAGACAGCTATCTCCCAGATCAAACACATCCGCCAGGGCGAAACGGTGGGCTACAGCCGCAAAGGTATAGCCGACACCGACAAGACCATCGCCACCATCGCCATCGGTTATGCCGATGGCTACGACCGCCGCTTCAGCAACGGCACAGGGCACGTGCTCGTCAACGGCCACCACGCCCCGATCATCGGCAACGTGTGCATGGACATGTGCATGGTGGACGTAACCGGTATACCTGCCAAAGTAGGCGACGAAGTGACGGTGTTCGGCCCGCAGCTGACGTTGGTCGAACTGGCGCAGCGCATCGGCACCATCCCCTACGAACTGCTCACCAACGTCAGCTCCCGCGTCAAGCGCATTTTCTTTTCGGAGTAATTCGGTAAAGTGCTAATGTGGGAATGTGTTAATGGGTTAATTATGGAATGTGAGTATTTATGATAGATTGATGTATTGCAGGTTAAAAAGCCTGCTTTCGGTTGTAGCTGGTACGGCTATACCTGTCCTATACCCATGCCGTCAACACAAGGAGTAGTAGACCTCAATTGTCATCTCGACAGAATGGAGAGAGCTGGCTCATCTCAAGGGTTTGGCAACATGTCAGATTTCTCACCAACGTTCGAAATGACAGTAAAACACTTAAGTCGACGGTACAATGCCTGTAAACCTAGGCCTGCGCTATACCTGTAATCCATACTATACCTGTAAGCATCTGCCATCCTATACCTGGCCCTGCGACCCGGTCGGGAACCCAGTCTCAACAAGCCCGCACCAATCAGGTCACAAATCAATTGCTCCTTAAAATTTAAGAGGTCCGGATCTCAAGATTATCATCAGCACATTCATTTTCAAATCTTCAAATTTCCACATCTCCAAATTTCCAAATCTTCTCATCCCCAAATCCTCCTATCTTCAAATCATAAGTCCTATTCTTTTGCAATACCGGGGAACAGCTTGTATCTTGCAGTTGTTTATAAACAGTCTAAATAAAAGAAGAGAAATCGTGCGTAACAGGACAGAGGAATCACAACAACAGAAGAGTGTGCGCGATCTGAGGATCGGGGAGAGCGGGGAGATTTCTAGCCTAAACGACCCGGAAATGGCGCTTAAGCTACTGGAGATGGGCTGTATACCTGGTGCCGAGGTGAAGCTGAACAGCAAAGCCCCCTTTGGAGACCCTGTTACCATCATCGTGAACGACTATACGCTCTCACTCCGTTTAGACGAAGCTGAAACCATTCTGCTGAAGTAGATTTATTACCACATGGCTGTTACTATAGAGGCGGAAGCGCCGGAAGCCAAAAAAGTACCTGTCCACCAGCCGGTGGCCAGAATAGCTTTGATTGGCAACCCGAACTCGGGTAAAACCTCACTTTTCAACCAGCTCACAGGCCTTAACCAGAAGGTGGGCAACTTTCCGGGCGTTACCGTCGACAAAAAGACCGGCATCAGCCATCTGACGCCGCAGCTCAAGGCCCAAATCATCGACCTGCCCGGCAGCTACAGCTTATACCCCAAGTCGCTCGACGAGCGGGTGATCATCGACCTGCTCTACGATCCGGTATTAAAAAATCGCCCTGACCTGGTCATCGTTACGGCCGACGCTTCTAACCTGAAGCGCAACCTGCTGCTGTTCACGCAATTGGCCGACCTGCGCATACCTGCTGTGCTGGCCCTCAACATGATGGACGTGGCCGAGACCGAAGGCGTGAAGATCGACATTGAAGCGTTGCAGCGCGACCTCGGCGTGCCGGTTATACCCATGAATGCCCGCAAAGGCATAGGTATAGCGGCGCTCAAAATCCTGGTGTCGCAGCAGCTGTCGGCCACCGAGGTGGCTTTCTTTGAGGTACCGGCCAACCTCAGGCCCACGGTGGAACAGATAAAAGAGCGCTTTAGTCTGAACAACGATTACCTGGCCCTGCACTATGCGCACCAGTACAAGCACCTGCGCTTTTTGTCAGAAGAGGATAAGGTATGGGTGGCGCAGCTACTGGAGGCACAGGGGTTCAGGTCTACCACAGAGCAGGCCAACGAGACCATTGCCCGCTATGTGCGCATCAACGAGGTGCTGCTCGACGTGGTGCGGGTAGAGAAAGCCAAGGAGGAAGAGAAGTTCAGCAACAAGCTCGACCAGATCCTGACGCACCGGGTGTACGGGTACCTGATCTTCATGGGACTGCTGTTTCTTGTGTTTCAGGCGGTGTTTGCCTGGGCCAGCTATCCCATGGACCTGATCGACGAAGGTATAGCGGCGCTGAATGGCCTTATCCAGGAGAACTTCAGTGGGCCGCTAATCAACCTGCTGACCGAAGGCGTGATCGCCGGCCTAGGCGGCGTTCTGATCTTTATCCCACAGATCGCCATACTTTTTGCTTTCATCGCCATTCTGGAAGAAACCGGCTACATGGCCCGTGTGACGTTTATGATGGACAAGATCATGCGCAAGTTCGGACTGAACGGCAAAAGCGTGGTGCCGCTTATTTCTGGTGTGGCCTGTGCCGTACCCGCTGTGATGTCGGCGCGCACGATCGAGAATTGGAAAGACCGCATGATCACCATCTTCGTGACGCCGCTCATGAGCTGCTCGGCCCGCATACCGGTGTATACCGTGCTGATCGCCCTGGTGGTGCCGGAGGTGTATTACTTCGGCTTCATGAACCTGCAGGGCATTGTGCTGATGGGACTATACCTGCTGGGCTTCCTGTCGGCCATCCTGTCGGCACTGCTACTCAAGGTGTTGCTGAAAGCCCGTGAGCGTAGCTACTTTATTATGGAGTTTCCGGTGTACCGCATGCCGCGCTGGAAAAACGTGGGCCTCACCATTTTCGAGAAGTCCAAGGCTTTCGTGATGGAGGCGGGCAAGATCATCGTGGCGGTTTCCATTATCCTGTGGGTGATGGCCTCCTACGGTCCCGGCGATAGCTTCGAGCGTGCCGAGGAGCGCGCCGTCGCGGAGGCCGAAGTGAAAGGCCTTGGCGAGGAGCAAACCGATAACCTGATCGCTTCTTACCAACTCGAGTCGAGCTACGCGGGCAAGTTCGGTCAGGCCATCGAGCCGGCCATCCGTCCGTTGGGCTACGACTGGAAGATAGGTATAGCCCTGCTCACCTCCTTTGCTGCCCGCGAGGTGTTTGTCGGCACCATCTCGACGATCTACAGTATAGGCGAGGAAGAGAACGTGACCACGATCAAAGACAAGCTGATGTCAGAGAAAGACGCCGATGGCAACCCGTTCTTCACACCGGCCCGGGCCTTCTCGTTGCTGATTTTCTACGCCTTTGCCATGCAGTGCATCAGTACGCTGGCCATTGTGCGCCGCGAAACAAAGAGCTGGACATGGCCACTGGCGCAATTAGTTTACATGACAGGGCTGGCGTATGTCTCCGCTTTCGCTGTTTTCCAGTTGATGAGTTAAGCAGAAACCTAGCTATAACTGAAGAGCCCGCTCCCGAAAGGAGTGGGCTTTTTGTTGCCATATCTGATGGATCCTTTTTGTGTACCTATGTCTGGTGTATCCCGAATACCAAATCAGCTACTACTGGTCTAGCAGTGTAGCTGCTGGCTTCGGATATTTATAGAAATGAGCGAATCACACTTGATTTTGTATTATTTTGCTTTTAAAATTTGCCTTGTGGCTAAAAAGATTAGAATTAAATTAAAATTGTCATAACAAATATTCTGCACGACAGGTATAACATATGGCGCAGGAATAAATGCAGTGGCCGAATGTGGTGGGTTCCTGGCAAACTATCTTGAAAGGGTCTGATTAGCTGCAATCGTTAGAATATCTCCACTTCACGGATGCCCCTCTGGCACCGGTACAATACGCCTACGACTGAACGGCTGCCTAGCGGCACCGGGAACCATCATCTACCTTCTTCTGAACAGACGCCATCCTGGCGCTGGCTAATTGGCTATACTTCTATAAGCCAGCCATACTCCGATTTTTACTAAATCCAGAAAGCGATGAAAAAACTTCTAGCAATAAGCTTCTTACTGATCTTTGCATTGCAGCTACAGGTGCTGGCCCAGGGAAGGGTCATTACCGGCAATGTAACAGACGCTTCCACAAATCAGCCTTTACCAGGGGTAGCGGTACTGGTGAAGGGAACAACCGTTGGTACCGCTACAGGTGCCGATGGAAACTACTCTATAACGGTGCCAGAAGGCGCCACTACCTTAGAATTCCGGTTTATCGGTTACCGTACTACTGAGCGTCCCATTGGGGATGCGACTTCCATTAACGTAGCACTTCCTATAGCCGCAGAGCAGTTGGGCGAGGTAGTGGTGACAGCTTTGGGTATCGAGCGAAACAAGAATGAGCTGGCATACTCCGCCCAGCAGGTGAGCGGTGATGAGATTACGCGCACAAGACCTGCCGACTTTGTGAACTCCCTTTCAGGAAAGGTGGCTGGTCTGGACATCCGTTCCAACAACACCATGGGTGGTTCCACGAACGTTATTATTCGTGGTAACAAGTCTATTACAGGTAATAACCAGGCACTGTTTGTAATTGACGGCGTGCCGGTAAGTAATGCCAATACCAACACCGCCGACCAGCAGTCTGGCCGAACCGGTACTGACTTTGGTAACGCTGCCGCGGACTTGAACCCCGATAACATTGAGTCTGTTAACGTGCTGAAGGGTGCCGCCGCAACAGCGCTCTATGGTTCGCGCGCAGCCAACGGCGTTATCATGATCACTACCAAAAAAGGCGCAAAGAACAGCCTCAATATTACGGTTAATAGTGGTGTTACTTGGAGCACGATGGATAGGAGCACGTATGTCGACTACCAGAAAGAGTATGGCGCGGGCTACTTCCAGGGATTCCGTACATCAGCTGACCTGGGTAGCGGCGTTGCGCCAGTAGTTCGTTTCCAGGACGACGCTTCTTATGGTCCGCGATTCGACCCGAACCTGCAGGTATACCAATGGGATGCCATTGATCCACTCCACCCGAATTTTGGAAAGACAAGACCCTGGGTAGCTGCTGAAAATGATCCCCGTGATTTTTATGAGACTGGTGTTAACTCTAATCAGAGTTTAATGATCAGTGGCGGCGGTGATAAGACGACCTTCAACATAGGCTATACCCGAAACGATATTAAAGGAAACCTGCCCAATGCGACGCTTGATAAAGACCTGTTTAACTTTACGGGTACTTTTGAGGCAACTGAGAAGATATCGGTAAGTGCTTCTGCCAATTACTCGCGCACAGTGGGTGTGGGTAGGTATGGAACGGGCTACCAGGGCCGTAACCCTAACCAGCAGTTCAGGCAGTGGTGGCAGACCAACGTGGATATCAAAGAGCAGGAAGAGGCCTACTTCAGAAACCGCCAGAACATTACCTGGAACTGGAATGCGGCAAACACAGGTCCTATCTACTCTGATAACCCCTACTGGACCAGATTCGAGAACTACTCTAACGACGCCAGAGACAACTTCTATGGTTATGTAACTGCTACCTACAAGTTTACGGACTGGCTAAACTTAATGGGCAGGGTCACTTATAACACAACCACAGATATGCAGGAAGAGCGTGTAGCCGTCGGAAGTGCTGATGTGAGTGAGTTTGAGCGATATGACAGGGAATTCAACGAAACCAACTACGATCTCTTCTTAAACTTCAACAGGGATCTTACGGAAGATATTAGCCTGAATGGTTTAATTGGAACCAACCTGCGCAGAGACCGGCTCAGAGATATCAGAGCAACTACCAACGGTGGACTTGTTGTGCCAAGGCTCTACACACTGTCAAACTCAGTTAACCCCATCACGGCTCCTATTGAAAACTTTGAGCGTATAGGCGTTGACGGCATTTTTGCGAATGCTAACATCGGCTTCAGAGAAACCTACTTCCTGGAGCTTTCTGCAAGACGGGATAAGTCTACCACACTACCAGAAGGAGAAAACTCGTACTTCTATCCCTCCATAGCGGGTAACGTGGTGTTCTCCAACCTACTTCAGGTGCCGTGGCTGTCAGGTGGTAAGCTTCGGGTGAACTATGCTGAGGTAGGCAACAGTGCTCCGGCGTTCAGTATATTCGATGTGTACACACAGCCAACAGGATTAGGCTCCATTCCACTCTTCTCGATACCGAATACCAAAAACAACGAGAACCTGAAGCCTGAGAGAACCAAAAGCTTTGAGGCTGGTATTGAGGCAGACTTCTTCAACAGCCTGTTTGGATTTGACTTCACCTATTATCGCTCCAGCACGGTAGACCAGATCATCAACGTGTCTACCACCGGCGCTACGGGCTATACGGCGCAGTGGGTGAATGCCGGTGAGGTGGAAAACAAAGGGTTTGAGGTGGCTGCTTTTGCAACGCCGGTTCAGACAGGTGATTTCTCCTGGAATATCAATATCAACTTCGCCCGTAACCGAAGTGAAGTCAAGAGCCTGTACCAGGATGTTCAGAATATCCCGCTTGCCACTTTCCAAGGTGGGGTGTCGCTCAACGCTGCTGTTGGACATCCATTTGGTGTGATCAGGGGTACTGACTTCGTCTACACAAACGGGCAAAAAACTGTTAATTCCGAAGGCTACTACATAAACTCCGGCAACGCGTCTGACATTATCGGTGATCCGAACCCGGACTGGACCGGTGGGGTTAACAACACGCTGACCTTTAAAGGTGTGTCACTCGGCTTCCTGGTTGATGTGCGCCACGGCGGCGATATATTCTCCCTTGACCAGTGGTATGGCGAGGCGACAGGCCTGTATCCGAATTCTGCCGGGTTGAACGACAAAGGAAATCCTTCTCGTTTGCCGGTGGCTGAAGGTGGTGGCGTGCTGCTGCCCGGCGTGAAAGAGGACGGCACCCCGAACGACGTCTATGCAGAGAATACGGACGGTAATGGAGCCACTCCTTTTGGATATGCTGCCGGAGGTATAGAGGCCCCAAGGGCCATGTACGTGTTCGACGGCAGTTTCGTGAAGCTGAGAGAAGTTGCCCTTTCCTATGCGTTGCCACAGTCCTTAATGGAAAACCTCGGCTTTATTAAAGGGGTTGACATCCAGCTGATTGGCCGAAATCTGTGGATTATCCACAAAAACATGGATTACTCCGATCCGGAAGAAGGCTTGAGTTCGGGCAACGCATCCAGAGGGTATCAGTCTGGCGCATATCCTGCCTTCAGAAACTACGGATTTAATGTCAGATTCAATTTCTAAACTAACGAGAGATGAAAAAACTTATCATATGCTTATTCTCGCTGGTGTTTATGGCAGCGTGCGTAGACGACCTGGATGAATATAATATTGACACGAAGCGGGCAACTGATGTCCCGCCCGCCACGCTGTTCACCAATGCCCTGTTGGGCCTGACGGATGTGTTGACTACCCCGAACGTGAACACGAACAACATCAGGTTGTATGTGCAGCACTGGGCTACAACTCAATATGTAGAGGAGCCCAGGTACAACATGACCGGCCGTTTGATTCCTCAAAACTTCTGGAATGCGCTTTACCGGGACGTACTGGCTGACTTGAAAGAGTCTAAAAGGCTATTAGTTGCCGATGAGACAATTGACCCGGTGCTCAAAAACAACCAGTTGGCTCAAATTGAGATCATGGAGGTATATGCCTGGTCTGTTCTGGTGACGACTTTTGGCGATATTCCCTATACCGAGGCGCTTGACCCGACTAACACGCAGCCGGTATACGATGATGACCAGGCGATTTACAACGATATCCTGGAACGCCTTGATATGGCGCTTGGTCTGATCAATACAGCAGAATCTGGGTTTGAAGAAGGAGATGTGCTTTACAATGGAGACATGGCGCAGTGGGTAAAGTTCGGTAATTCTCTGAAGCTGCGGTTAGCCATGGTGATAGCTGATGTTGACGCAGCTAAAGCCGGAACGCTTGTAGCAGAAGCTGCGCCAAATGTGTTCACAAGCAATGCGGACAATGCCTTATTCCCCTACACAGCTGCGACTCCGAACAACAACCCTATTTCGGATAACGTCAGAGGTCCGCTTTCAGCAAGGGAGGACTTTATAGCAGCCGGTAGGCTCGTTGATCTGATGAATTCGCTGAATGACCCCAGGAGGCCGCAGTACTTTACAGATGTTGATGGGCAGTTTGTAGGCGGCCGGGTTGGCTTTGCGAACGATTATGAAGAAAACTCCACCGTAAGCGAGAAGATAGCCGCACTTGATTTCCCGGGAGTGTTGCTGGATTATGCCGAGGTAGAGTTCCTGTTGGCTGAAGCTGTAGAAAGGGGGTTTATCGCCGGGTCTGCCGCTGAACATTACAATGCAGCTATCAGGGCATCCATTCTGTATTGGGGAGGAACAGAAGCTGAGGCCGCCGCCTATCTGGCCCAGCCCGCAGTCAACTACGCTACAGCGCCTGGTGACTGGAAGCAGAAAATAGGCACACAGGCATGGATTGCTTTCTTTAACCGTGGTTATGAGGCCTGGCTGACCTGGAGAAGACTCGATGCTCCAACTCTGACACCACCGGTAGAAGGATTGATTGTGCCAACAAGACTGATTTACCCTGTCAATGAGCAAACGCTGAACCCAAATAACCGCGCCGCAGCGGCATCGGCCATAGGAGGAGACGAAAGTTCTACGAAGCTGTTCTGGGATGTGAATTGATGGACTAATGCATGACTGATTAATATAGTAGTAGTTTACTTATAGAAAAATGCCCCCGGGTTCGGGGGCATTTTTCTTTTACTGCCAGATAAGTCTCACATCATAAACTGTTGGCTTATAATTGATCAGACCAGAGCAGTCATAGCGACTTCGGTCCCGGTTTAAAGCTGGCAGAGATTCATACACAGCGGTGTATTGTCCCCTTTAACTAAGAAAATAAGTAAACAGGTTGGTTTCACCAACTTGCCATACCTGAAGCCAGGGGTGGTTAAAATCTTGATTTTGTTTGCCTTATGCTTTAAAAATTTAATTTTTCTGTTATCATATTGAATAAATTTATCCTTTCCTATACCTATCCGTATAAGGAGGAGTTTTTATCGCTTTGCTTGTATTCCGCTTACATTAACTACCCAAGAGTCGCTTTGAAAATTCTTAAGATTTGCTTTTGAGGTCAAAAAACGCATTAAATATTTGTGAAAGCCGAAAACATTCTTTAAAATTGAGCATCTCTCACCTTAAACAATTTAAAACAATGAAAAGACCTCTACTATTCTCAGAGTTATCTTTGCCCCATTGCCGCTTACCAATTTCAGCAAAGCTAGCGGCTTCCTAAGTATTTATCGATTTACATAGCCTGATTTTGAGGCTATCAAACTGTTGTCTGCAGGCTTAAATGGTCTGCCCTTACGACAGCCATATCCTTATTTTGATAAATAATTCAATATAATCTAGTTTTCGGCATCTGATACAATATTTCGTTGAAGGTGATTATCTGTTTAGGGTCGTGCTCTTGTCCCCTGAATATGTTGGTTCCGGCATTTTAGGTAAGTCAGCTCATCAACCCGCTTCAGAAGCAAATTGTCGATATCATTGACCAGTACTCAATCTCGGAAGCGAAGGAAAGCAATAGATGAAGGAGGTGATTAACAGATAGAGCGAGTATTAGCTCAATATTTAACATAAAACGAACATACTGAAGCTGTTATCCAGCGAAGTGATAAAATAACACCTTAACTATTTTGATTTAATTCTTACCTAAACAAACAGCGCAATGAAAAAAATTCTAATGCTATGCCTGCTGCTTGTGTCGGCCTTTATCCATGAGGCCATGGCTCAAGTCAGGGCGATCACCGGTACGGTGACAGACGCTACTACCAATCAGCCGCTGCCAGGGGTTACAGTCCTGGTAAAAGGCACATCAGTGGGTACTGCCTCGGGGGCAGACGGTACCTTTACTGTGAATGTGCCGGAAGGCAGCAACACCCTTGTATTTCGCTTCATCGGCTATCAGACAGTTGAACGGCCAATTGGAAACCAATCGACCATAAACGTGTCTATGGGAACCGACACCCGCCAGTTGGGTGAGGTTGTGGTGACCGCCCTGGGTATCGAGCGTAACAGAAACGAGTTGGCCTATTCAGCTCAGGAAGTTAGCGGAGACCAGATCACACGTGCCAGAAATGAAAACGTAGTAAACTCCCTCTCAGGTAAAGTGGCTGGTCTGGACATCAGAACCAACAACACCATGGGTGGCTCTACAAACGTGATCATCCGCGGTTATTCTTCCCTTACAGGTGAAAACCAGGCACTGTTCGTTATTGACGGTGTGCCGGTAAGTAACGCCAACAACAACGGCTCTAACCAGGCTACTGGCCGTGGTGGTGCTGACTTTGGTAACGCTGCCGCCGACCTTAACCCTGATAACATTGAGTCTGTTAACGTGCTGAAAGGTGCAGCAGCAACAGCGCTCTATGGTTCGCGCGCGGCGAACGGTGTTATCATGATCACTACTAAAAAAGGCGCGAAAAACAGCTTGAACATAGCTGTTAACAGCGGTGTTACCTGGAGTAACATCGATAAGAGCACTTATGTAAAGTACCAGAAAGAGTATGGTGGTGGTTACTTCCAGGGCTTCCGTGCACCTAAAGATTTGGGTAGCGGTGTAGCACCGGTAGTAAGATACCAGGATGACGCTTCATACGGTCCGAGATTCGACCCGAACCTGCAGGTTTACCAGTGGGATGCGATCGATCCGCTTCATCCAAACTATGGAAAGACAAGACCTTGGGTAGCTGCTGAAAACGACCCTACTTCATTCTATGAAACAGGCCTTAACTCTAACCAGAGCGTGGTAGTTAGTGGCGGTGGCGACAAGACAACCTTTAACCTTGGTTACACTCGTAACGACATCAAAGGTAACCTGCCAAACTCTACAATAGACAAAGACATGTTCAACTTCAATGCTTCTTATGAGGCTTCTGAAAGGTTAACAGTGTCTGCTTCAGGTAACTACACTCGCACAGTAGGTATGGGTAGATATGGTACTGGTTATAGCGGTACTAACCCTAACCAGCAGTTCCGCCAGTGGTGGCAAACTAACGTGGATCTGAAAGAGCAGAAAGATGCTTACTTCAGAAACCGCCAGAACATCACCTGGAACTGGAACAGCTCAAACACAGGTCCGATCTACTCTGACAACCCATACTGGACGCAGTACGAAAACTACGCGAACGACAGCAGAGATAACATCTATGGTTATGCGACTGTTAATTACAAAATCACCGATTGGATGAGCGCCATGGGTAGAGCCTCTTTCAACACTACAAGTGACATGCAGGAAGAGCGCGTTGCGGTTGGTAGTGCTGGTTTGAGTGGCTACTCCAGGTATAACAGAGACTTCAACGAAACGAACTTCGACTTCATGTTGAACTTCAACAAAGACATTTCTGAAGAGTTAAGCTTTACAGGTTTGTTAGGTACCAACCTTCGCAGAGACCGTGCTGAATCTATATTTACAGCAACAAACGGCGGTCTGGTTGTTCCAAAACTGTACTCCATCTCCAACTCTGCAAGCCCGGTAAACCCTCCAACTGAAACCTTCTGGCGCAGAGGTGTAGACGGTATTTTTGCCAACGTTAACCTTGGTTTCAGAGACACTTACTACATGGAGCTTTCTGCCCGTCAGGATAAGTCTACTACACTTCCAAAAGGCGATAACGCTTACTTCTACCCAGCTGCTGGTGTGAACGTGCTGTTCTCTAACCTTATAGAAACCTCATGGTTATCACATGGTAAGGCGAGAATTAACTACGCAGAAGTAGGTAACGACGCTCCTCCGTTGAGTATCTATGATGTGTATTTTAAGCCAACCGGTTTTGGCTCAACTCCGATCTTCTCGCTTCCTAGCACAAAGAACAACCCTAACCTGAAGCCTGAAAGAAAGAAGAGTATGGAAGCAGGTATAGAGGCGGAGTTCTTCAACAACCTGTTCGGTTTCGACTTCACTGTGTACAAGGAAAACCAGATCGACCAGATCATGCCTGTTAGCCAGACGGCTGCGTCAGGTTATACAAACCGTTATGTTAACGCTGGTGAAGTAGAAAACAAAGGTTTTGAGATCGCTGCTTTTGTAACGCCAGTTCAGACAGGTGACCTCACCTGGACCATGAACTTCAACTTCGCTCGTAACAGAAACAAAGTTATCAGCCTGTATGAAGATGTGGAGAACCTGACACTTGCTTCTTTCCAGGGAGGTGTTTCTCTGAACGCTGCCATTGGTCAGCCTTACGGTGTAATCCGTGGTAACGACTTCGTTTACACAAATGGTCAGAAAACAGTTGGAGCAAACGGCTACTACCTATTGTCTGACAGATCAGACCTTATCATTGGTGATCCAAACCCAGACTGGACTGGCGGTTTCAACAACACCTTAACGTATAAAGGTGTTTCATTGGGCTTCCTGATCGATGTGCGTCATGGTGGCGATGTATTCTCTCTTGACCAGTGGTATGGCGAAGCAACTGGTTTATATGCCCATACTGCAGGCCTGAACGATAAGGGTAACCCTACTCGTGATCCAGCTGCAGAAGGTGGTGGCGTAAAGCTGCCAGGTGTTAAGGAAGATGGCACTCCGAACGATATCTATGCTGAGAACCAGGATGGTGACGGTATGACTCCTTACGGCTACGCAGCTGATAACTATGTTGGTGCTCCGCGCGCCATGTATGTGTTCGATGGTAGCTTCGTGAAGCTGAGAGAAGTTGCTCTTTCTTATGCTTTGCCTGAGTCAGTTATCGGGAACCTGGGATTCGTAAAAGGTGTTGATCTGCAGTTGATCGGTCGTAACCTTTGGATCATCCACAAAAACATGGAGTACTCTGACCCGGAAGAAGGTTTGAGCTCAGGTAACTTTGGCAGAGGATATCAGTCTGGTGCTTACCCAGCTGTTAGAACTTATGGCTTCAACGTTAAATTAAATTTCTAAAATATCAGAAAATGAAGAAACTTATCATATGCTTATTCTCGCTGGTGTTTATGGCATCATGCGTGGATGATCTGGAAGATTACAATGTCGACCAGAAACAAGCGACAGTAGTTCCGGCGGTTACCCTGTTCACGGGTGCTACTAAAAACCTGACGGACGTACTGACAACTCCAAACGTTAACACTAACAACTATCGTTTTTATGTGCAGCACTGGACATCCACTCAGTACCTGGATGAGCCACGCTATAACATGACTTCACGTTTGATTCCACAGAACATGTGGACAACCTTGTACCGTGATGTGCTGAACGATTTTGTTGAAGCCAAAAGGATCGTAACTGAAGATGCGACGCTTGCTGAAGGCGTTAAGAAAAACCAGCTGGCTCAGATCGAGATCATGGAAGTGTATACCTGGTCTGTGTTGGTAAACACGTTCGGCGACATTCCTTATACGGAGGCGCTCAATTCTCAGAATGCACTGCCTAAATACGACGATGCAAAAACTGTTTACGCTGACATTCTAACTCGTCTTGAAACAGCAGTAGCACAGCTTGACCCTGCATCTAAAGGATTTACTGGAAGCGGTGACATTCTTTACGGTGGCAACATGGCGGACTGGCTTAAGTTTGGTAACTCACTTAAGTTGAAGCTAGGTATGGTAGTAGCTGATGTTGACAATGCGAGAGCGAAAGCCTTAGCAGAATCAGCAGTAGCGGGTGGAGTAATCTCAAGTAATGATGAGAATGCGTCATTCGGATACTTGTCTGCACCACCAAACAACAACCCGATCTCTTCTAACGTGAAAGGTCCACTTTCAACCAGAGAGGACTATGTGGCTGCCAACACCTTGGTTGACGCCATGAACCAGCGTAATGACCCAAGAAGAGAGTTTTACTTCTCGAAGGTTGGCACCGAGTTTAAAGGTGGCAAGTATGGTTTCCCTAACACCTTCACTGATTTCTCGACTGTAAGTCCTAAGATTGCTGATCCTACGTTTGAAGCATTACTGCTTGATTACGCTGAAGTTGAATTCCTTCTGGCCGAAGCCGTAGAAAGAGGTTATAACGTAGGTGGCACTGCTATGGAGCACTATAACAAAGCTGTTACAGCCTCCATCACCTATTGGGGTGGTACTGCAGCGCAGGCTACAGCCTACCTGTTACAGCCAAGCGTGAACTATCTGACTGCTCCTGGCGACTGGAGACAGAAGATTGGTACACAGGAGTGGATCGCGCTTTATAACCGTGGATACGACGCATGGGTAACCTGGAGAAGATTAGATGCTCCAACGCTTCTTCCTCCAGTAGAAGGCCTGACCGTACCTACAAGATTGATCTACCCAGTTAACGAGCAGACGCTCAACCCATCAAACAATGCTGCTGCGGCATCAGCAATTGGTGGTGATCAGAGCTCTACTAAGCTGTTCTGGGATGTTAGATAGTAATGAATTAGTAATTGAATTTTAAGAAAACTAGGTAGTAGTCTTCTTCATTGGCAAAGGTCTCCGGAATCCGGAGACCTTTTCTTTTTACAAGGATTCACCGCAAAGGCAGTGTCAGGTTTATTTATTAAAAAGCTTTTGGCACTAGTGGTAATTGAATGTCCAAACTTTGTATATTTAAAAAAGTATTTAAACAATATTTCGCTTCATATGCCCCGGAAATCAGTTGCAATTACCCTCTTACTGATGGTCTTCACATTAAACGCATGGGCTCAAGCTGTAAATTCAAGGCAATACAAACTATCAGGTACAGTGAAAGGTATCTGGGGCGAAAGACTGGAAGGGGCTTTCTTAGTGGTTTCACCAGGCGGGAAAGGCGTGTTCACTGATAAGCAGGGACGGTTTTCCTTACTCCTAGAGAAGGGTAGTTACGAAATTGCCTGTCAATACATCGGGATGGCACCCTTCCGGGAGTCAGTTACCGTAGCCGCTGATAAAGAGGTTGAATTTACGCTGACACTAGCCAACTTTAAACTAAAAGAAGTAGAGATCACAAGCAGACCTGTTACGGATGTGAACAGTACCCACATGGGCAGTTCATTCATCGATCAGAAGATGCTGACACGCATGCCAAAGCTATTGGGAGAGGCGGATGTGTTACGGAGTGTTTCGGCATTGCCCGGGGTGGTGAATGCGGGCGAAGGAACATCGGGCTTTTTTGTGCGGGGGGGCAGTGCAGACCAAAACCTCGTACTGATGGATGACGCTCCCTTGTTCAACGCCAACCATCTGTTCGGTTTCTACTCTGTCTACAATCCTGATATTCTCAAAAGCTATGAACTGCACCGTAGTGGTATATCCGCCAGGTATGGAGGTAGAATTTCTTCCATTTTAGATGTCAGACTGCGGGATGGGAATGAGGAGAGAATGAAATATGAGATCGGCGTTTCTCCTATCTCGGGCAAGTTCAGCATGGATGGGCCGCTGTCTGACAAGCTAACGTTTCTGGTTGCTGTTAGAGGAGCGTTCCCAGGCTACATCATGAAGCTCTTCCCCAATAGGAATATCAAGAACAGTTCGGGTCATTTCTATGATGGAAACCTGAAGTTTAAGTATAAGCTGAACGCAAAGAACACCGTCAGTTTCTCGGGTTACCACAGTGCGGACGGTTTCAAATTCCCGAACGACACAACCTACCAATGGAAGAACACACTGGGGACACTCAAGTGGAGCCATATGTTCAACAATAACTTTACAGGTATAGCCACAGTAGTTAAAAGCAACTATGTAAATAAGGTCGAAGGTATTGCCGTCGGAGAAGAGTTTGCCCTTAACTCAGGTATAGACCTGACCCAGCTAAAGCTTGATTTTGGATATTTCGGGCTCGATAAGCATCAGCTTGACTTCGGAGCCGACGCATCTCTATATGACATTCAGCCGGGAGAATTGGTGCCTTACGGTAGCTCTAGCCTCAACCCACGCCAATTGGAAAGCGACAAAGGATATGAAACATCCGTTTACCTGAACGATGAAATGACACTTACGGACAGGCTGTCGATGTCAGTGGGACTGCGTTTCTCCCGGTTTGCCAAGATAGGCCCCTCAGTTACTTATGTTTATGCAGAGGGGCGGCCTAAAAGTGATGTGAATATTGTTGATACGCTTTCCTATGGTGCGGGAAATGTAGTGCAAACTTACGCAGGGCTTGAACCGCGTGCCTCCTTCAAGTACTCTTTAACTGACAATACTTCTTTAAAAGCAGGCTATAGCAGGACCAGACAGTATATTCAGCTTATTTCAAACACGGCCGCCATCACGCCGGTGGATGTCTGGAAACTGTCTAACAAACACATAGAGCCCCAGGTGGCAGATCAGGTATCGTTAGGATACTTCTACTCAGATCCGGAGAGTTGGTATGACTTCAGTTGGGAAGTGTATTATAAAAAACTTTATAACCAGATTGATTATAAAGACGGGGCAACGCTCCTGCTCAACCCCACACTCGAATCGGATTTGCTGTTTGGAGATGGGGAGGCCTATGGCTCTGAATGGATGCTGAAAAAGAACCAGGGACGGCTCACAGGCTGGGTCAGCCTGACGTACTCCAGGTCTTTTAGGACGATAGCCGGCAAAACCGAGGCAGAAACCATCAATGGTGGGAAAGCTTATCCATCCAATTACGACAAGCCGATCAACCTGAACGTTTTTGCTGATTATCATCTCTGGCCCAAATGGAAGGTGACGGCCAACTTTACCTACACCACCGGCAGGCCTGTGACCGCCGCGGACTCCTGGTATTGGTACCAGGGGCAAATCTTTGCCAACTACGTCGGCCGAAATCAGCAGCGAATGCCCGACTATCACCGCCTGGATGTGTCCCTGAATCGGGAAATTATCAAAAGAGGCAAGGCGGAATACAGTGGCAGCTTCTCCATTTATAACCTGTACGGCCGGAAGAACGCTTACTCCATGCTATACCAGCATCATTATGGAGAAGCGCCGGGGGCGTATAAACTGGCCGTTATCGGGGCACCTATACCTTCCATCAATTTTAATGTTAAATTCTAATGCGTATGCTACGAAGGTTGCTGCCATTTTTCCTGCTGCTTCTCATGAGCTGCATCGACCCGGTTGATACCGATCTGAACACCCAACGAAAACACCTGGTGATAGAGGGGTACTTCACTAACGAGGCTAGTCTGAACTACGTGCGACTGAGTTACTCCCAGCCACATTCATCCCCCTATAATGAGTTTGAAGAAAAGGCAGTCGTGACGGTGACAAGCAATGAAGGGCAATGGCACCTGTTTTCGTATGATAAGGCAGGGTATTATTACCCTACCGGAGGTGGCGAAGCAATAGGGGTTCCCGGGCAGACCTACACCCTCAACATTACGGTAGGTGACCAACTCTACCAATCAGAGCCAGTTGTCATGAAAGAGCCGATAGCGATCGACTCTGTTCAATTTGAAGTTGCTGAGCAGACATTCGCCTTTCCGGGAGAACGTGAACAACAGTTGCTTCCGGGGTATAACGTGCTTGTAGACTACTCCGATCCGGCAGAAGAAAAGAATTTCCTGCGTTGGTCTTTCACTACCCAATACGAGGTCAGGACACAGCCTCAGGATTACATTCACCCCTTCACCGGGCTGCCCGCACCAAAGGAATGTTGTGTGCAATGCTTTCTTGAAGAAAGGCTGGAGCAGCTCAAAGTGATAGACGATCGCTTGACCAATGGAAAACAGGTGCTCCGTCAGAATGTGCTCTTCCTGCCTTTTGAGAAATATTTGGGGGTGAAGAACAAACTGACCTTGTACCAACATTCGATTACCGAAGAGGCTTACAATTTTTTTCGCATTCTGGAGCAGCAAAAGCTAGCCACAGGCACCGTGTTTGACCCGCCTCCGGCCGAAGTAAAAGGAAACATCACCAGCGTAAACAATGAAAATGAGCAGGTGATCGGTTTTTTTGATGTATCCGGAGTAAGCACCAGGAAGGTAACCATTTTGCGGAATGACATAGACTACCCCATCGCCCCATTCCGCTTCCCTGACGATTGTCGGGTAATGAAAAATGCAAACTTGGGTATACCTGAAGACTGGTAGAGGACAGAACCCGATCTCAGAAAAGAGACTAACCCAGTGCCGGCCTTGCTAAAAGTTCTTTTAGAGAAATTACCTATAAATCAAAAACACCGCCGGCTGCTTGTGTATATCCGGTAGCTTGCCTTTCCACTCGGCGATGGTTTTGGTTTGGATGAACTCGTGCTCCGGTGAGGTGATGTTGGCCGCAATGCAGAGGCGGGTGCCGCCGCTAAGGGTTTGCACCAGGTCTTCGAGCAGTTTGTTGTTGCGGTAGGGCGTTTCCATGAAGATCTGCGTCTGGTCCCGCTGCAGCATCTCCTTCTCGAGGTTGCGCAGCGCCTGCAGCCGCGGCCCTTTCTCGATGGGCAGATAACCGTGGAAGGCGAATCGCTGGCCATTGAAGCCACTGGCCATGAGGCTGAGCAGGATCGCTGACGGCCCCGCAAAAGGCACCACCCGTATACCTTTCTGATGCGCGTACCTGGCCACTTCGGCCCCGGGGTCAGCTATACCTGGGCAGCCCGCCTCTGATATAATACCAGCGTCTATACCTTGCTCCAGCAGTGGCTTCAGAGAGGCATGCACCTGAGCGGGCGTTGCATCTTTATCAACCTGCACAAAATTCAGCTGTTCGATCACCAGTTCCGGGCAAATGCTTTTAACGAATCGACGGGCGGTGCGCAGGTTCTCCACAATAAAATAGGTCAGCCGCTGAACCGTGTCCTTCACCTGCGGCGATATCACCTGGTCGGCTGTGTCGTCAGCCAGTATGGTCGGAATCAGGTATAGCGTGCCGGTCTTCTTCATGTTAAGTTATTTGTTGGATGGTTGAATTGTTTAATTGTTTAGTGGTTTGGCCTGTTGTAATGGCTATACCTTAAAACAAAGCCGCAGCTTTTGGCTACGGCTTTGCTGTCAGGATCTACTCTAAGGATTTGCAGGATAGTTCTAGCCTTTGCAGCAGTGTGCAGTTCCTTCAAGTGCCTTGACTAGCGACAAAAGCATGGAAACACAATGCATCGTGTCCCTTCAGCGGACTGCGGCGAGCGATATAAAAATCTGGTATAGCAACCCAGTCAATCCGTGGGGATAGGGGCCCTCTTTAACTCTGAAAATCCTGATTCAGATTCAGTCAGTATCCAGGAACCTCGTTACCAGGTCGTATACCTTATCCGGGGCTTCGGCGTGTACCCAGTGGCCGGCTTCAGGTATGGTTTCCACTTCCACAAGCGTAAACAGGCGCTCAATGCTGCCATACACATCTTCGGGCATGATGTAGCGCGAGCGCCCGCCTTTGATGAAGAGCGTGTTTTTCTTGAAAGGCGTCTCGGAGGTGATAGGAGCTGCTACTTTCTCGTAATTCTTCTCGATCGCATCCAGGTTCATGCGCCAGCCAAAAGTGTTGTCATCTTTGCGGTACAGGTTCTTCATCAGGAACAGGCGCACTGACTCCTCCGGGATTGTTCTGGCCAGTTGCTTGTCCACATCGCCACGGCTGGTCACTGTGCTCAGGTCCACTGACTGCAGCGCATCAATGATCTCGTCGTGGTGCGGCGGGTAGGCCTTCGGGGCAATGTCGACCACAATCAGCTTGGTGAGGCGGGTCGGGTATTTCAGCGCGTAGTTCATTGCCACTTTGCCCCCCATGGAGTGTCCCATGATGGCTGGCGTCGGGATTTGAAGCTCGTCTACCAGGCGCAATACATCTTCGGCCATCGCGTCGTAGTTGTGCTCTTCGCTGTGCGGGGAGCGGCCGTGGTTGCGCAGGTCCACCAGAAACACATTGTAGTGCTCGGCCAGTCGCTTGGCCAGGGTTGCCCAGTTATCCAATGTGCCGAACAGTCCGTGCAAGATCAGCAGCGGTTGCCCATGGCCCATTTCCTTGTAGTGTAGTTTCATGTTATGTGGGGTAGGATGGTCCTGTATGATTATCAGCTTACCTTACGGTAGAAGATGTGTTATTGGTTAAAGTATAAGTTTTTTTGCGAAGTATTTGCTTCAAGTTGAGTATGGCTATCAACCCGAGCAAAACAAGTGTAGGCCAGAGTTTAGCGGCGCCCGCTCGGTAAGGTGCCAGATGATGGTCCATTTTCTCAGAGAAGCTCATTTGTGAATAGATGACATCTGAATAATCCAGAAGGATGATGTCACATTCAAAAAAGAGTTGCGGCCCAGCTGGTTTGGGTCTGTTTAATACCCAGATACTATTTTCGTAAACAACAAAGGAGGCAATGCTATCTACTTTAAGGGAATTCAATACGCTTACGTACGTGCCATAAGAGGCATCCTGGAAAATGTAGCGGATGCCGTTCACTCCGTCTCCTGTTGTATACATTTGGTTGATGAATGCCCGGGCACTGGCGATAGCGGCTTTATTCTGCTCGGCATCCCTTGTGAGCACAACTGGTTTATAATTACGCTCAGGAAAAGGAAACAGCTTTCCCCTGTCAGGGTGCCACACGTTCACTTCCAAAACGCGCTTATCAAGCTTGCGGTTCTGCTCCAGTGCGATAGGTATAAACAGCATGGCTACCAGGAGTAAACTGAGTAACCCTGGTACATAATAGAGCTTTTTATACCTCCTTCCGCGCATTTTTTACAACACCCGAATCAGCTTCTCTTCACTGTCACGCTCCTTCAGCACGCCTAGGGGTTCTAGCTGCAGACCGTACTCCTCAAACAGCTGCAGCACCTCTTCGCGTCCGCCTGGATCAACGGCAACTAAAAGCCCTCCGCTGGTTTGCGGGTCGCAGAGCAGGTGCTTCTGGTCTACGGTGAGCTCGGCTATTTTGTGTCCGTAGCTGTCGAAGTTGCGGTGGGTGCCGCCAGGTATGGCTTTTTGCGCCAAATAATCCAGCGCCTCCGGTATAACCGGTACTTTGTCAAAGTATACTTCCGCAGCCAGGTTGCTGCCTTCGCACATTTCGGAGAGGTGACCCAGCAGACCAAAGCCCGTCACGTCGGTCATGGCTTTTACCTGGGGTAGCTCGCCCAGTTCAGCGCCGATCTTGTTCAGCTGCATCATCTGCTGCGGTGCCAGGTGCGTATGTTCAGGCTTCAGGATGGCTTTTTTCTGAGCGGTAGTCAGGATGCCTACGCCCAGTGGTTTGGTCAGGTATAGCTCGCAGCCGGCGGTGGCGGTGTCGTTGCGTTTCAGGTTCGGGATGTCGAGCATGCCGGTCACGGCCAGTCCGAAGATCGGCTCCGGGCTGTCGATGCTGTGGCCACCTGCCAAAGGTATACCGGCCTCGTGGCAGATGCTGCGGCTACCCTCGATCACGCGCTTGGCTACCTCAGGGGCCAGTTTGTCGATCGGCCAGCCCAGCACGGCAATAGCAATGGTAGGCGTGCCACCCATCGCATACACATCCGAAATGGCATTGGCGGAGGCGATGCGACCAAAGTCGTAAGCATCATCCACGATCGGCATGAAAAAGTCAGTGGTGCTGATCACGGCGCGGCCATTGCCTATGTCATAGACCGCGGCATCGTCTCGGGAGCTGTTGCCCACCAGCAGCCTGTCGTTTTCGGGGTAGTGGATGTCGGTGTGCAGGATCTTGTCGAGCACTTTGGGGGATATCTTGCAGCCGCAGCCAGCGCCGTGGCTGTACTGGGTGAGTTTTATGTCCTGGGTGTTGGTTTCTTCCATTGTTAGTGAGTTATTGTTCATCACAGGTATAGCGGTTGTATGCCTGTAAGATATTGCTGCCAGGTTATTTCAACTGGCTTCTTTTGTGAGCTTTGCCTCGATTGCTTTTTGTCCGGACACTTATTTAATCAGCTGGTGCAGCCTGGCGAATTCAACCAGGTGCTGGGCGTTCTCTTCCGGATTCAAGGTTTCCAGGGGCAGACGCAGCACGTTTTGCTTTTTGGCCAGGTCGTAGGTATAGGCTTTGTCGTAGTAGGAGAGGGCGATATCCACCATCTTTTCCATGTCACCAGCCGAGATGGCTTCGATGGCCTCTTTTGTGGCCAATCCGCCCAGCCGTTTCTTTATTCTAAGTATAGCCGCCTCCAGCAAAGCCGGGTCGGTGCGGCAGTACTCCTCAGCCAGCTTCTGTATACGCAACGGCTTCGGAACCTCGAGCACAATAGCCGGGGCTTCCTGCATTTTATTAAACAGCGACTTGGGCATCTGCACCTTTCCGATGCCGATGCTTTCGTCTTCCAACCACAGCGGTTTCTGATCATCGAGCTCGAGCAAGGCCATACCCAGTAGGTTCTCGAAGTGCTCGGTGCTGGGTTGCGGCGCCATGCCGATGTTCCCGAATGAAGAACCCTTGTGACTAGCCAGTCCTTCGAGGTCGATGATCTGCTGACCGTGCTGTTGCAGGTAGGGGAGTAAATCGGTTTTGCCACTTCCGGTATTCCCGCTGATCACGAGCAACGGACGCTCGCGCTCAAACTGCTCGTGCATGTACTGCCGGTAAGCCTTGTAGCCGCCCTGCAACAGGTATACCTGAAAGCCCGAGAAGTCGAGCAGCCAAGCCATGGCTCCGCTGCGCATGCCACCCCTCCAGCAATGCACCAGTACTTCTTTCGTCTGAGCCAGCTTTTCTGCCTCCCGCACAAATCCTGACATCTTGGGGCCAAAAAGGTCGAGCCCGATCAGCACTGCCGGATCGTGCCCCTGCTGCTTGTAGGCCGTTCCGATCGTGGCCCGCTCTTCATCCGAGAAAATAGGAAAGCTCCGGGCTTGCGGTATACGACCGAGCGCGTACTCTTTGGGTGCGCGGGCATCCAGCACAGGCAATTGCTTCGCTTTCGCCAAAAATTCCTGTATCGTGATGGTATGGACCACTTTATTTGAGTTGACGCAGGTATAGCTGGATCGTGTTTTCCAGCCCAAGGTATAGCGCATCGCAGATCAGCGCGTGCCCGATGCTCACTTCCAGCAAACCAGGCAGCGTGTCTTTCAGGTATTTCAGGTTGTCGAGGTCCAGGTCGTGGCCGGCGTTGAGGCCGATACCGAGCTCCTTGGCCTTTTGCGCGGCCACCAGGTATGAGCGTATCGCTTCCTCAGGGTTTGTGGGGTAGCCTTTGGCATAGGCTTCGGTGTAGAGCTCCACCCGGTCTGTGCCGATAAATGAGGCTCCCTCGATCATGCGCACATCCGGGTCCACAAAAATAGAGGTGCGTATACCCAGTTCTTTCAGTTCGCCGATCACATCCGTCAGAAAATCTTTGTGATGCAGCGTGTCCCAGCCAGCGTTGGAGGTGATGGCATCCGGCGCATCCGGCACCAAAGTGGCCTGGGCGGGGCGCACGTCTTTCACGATCTTCAGAAAATCGGGCGTTGGGTTGCCTTCGATGTTAAACTCCGTGGTCACGACTTCCTTCAGATCGTACACGTCGCGGTAGCGGATGTGGCGCTCGTCGGGGCGTGGGTGCACCGTTATACCTTCGGCGCCGAACCGCTCGCAGTCCTTGGCGGCCTGCACTACGTTGGGTCTGTCGCCGCCCCGGGCGTTCCGCAGTGTGGCTATTTTGTTTATATTTACACTAAGTTTGGTCATGGTATGTGTGTTGTAGCCCGTAGGCTGGTGATACTAATGCATACGGAAAGACTAAATTAGTGGAAATTTGATTAAGATGATAACCTATGGCCCCGGCTGTAGTAGTGTATAAAGTAGAGGCAGGGAGTTCATCACTTGCCTTAAATAACCAATCAACCATAAGACTATGAGTTTAAAACAACGCATTGAAGCCGATATCAAGCAGGCGATGCTGGCCAAAGACAAAGCCCGACTGCAGGCGCTACGCAGCATAAAATCGCTCATACTGCTGGCCGAAACCGAAAAGGGCGGCACCGATGGGATCAGCGAGGATACGGAGTTAAAGCTGCTCACCAAAGCCGCCAAGCAGCGCCGTGAGTCGGCCGAGATATACGCCAAACAGCAGCGTGCCGACCTGGAACAAGTAGAATTGGCGGAGCTGGCCGTGATAGAAGAGTACCTGCCCGGGCAGCTCGACGAGGGTGACTTGCGCGTTCGTCTGCTGGAGATCATTCAGCGGGTGGGCGCATCGGGTCCCTCAGACCTAGGCAAGGTAATGGGCGTTGCCTCCCGCGAACTGGCCGGACAGGCCGACGGGCGTGCCATTTCCAAAGCCGTGGGCGATTTGCTGAACAACACGGATTTCTAAAATTCGGATTTTTTGCAGCCTGCCTACTGGTGTGAATGCTGCAATTGTCCTATATTTGAAGGCAGGGGCGACAGGTGTTCGCTTCTGCCTTTAATGTTTTTATCCTGTGAGTACCTTCGATATTTTTCTGGCCATCCCCATTCTGTTCGGTGCCTTCCTGGGTTTCCGCAAAGGCCTTCTGCTTGAGCTGATTTCGCTGTTTGCGCTGGTGCTGGGCATTCTGCTTGGCCTCAAACTGCTCGACTCCGGCCTGCCCATCATGAAAGAGTACATTGGCGATGCCGGCGGCCTGCTGCCTTTCGTTACCTTCCTGGTTATCTTCGTGGCGATTATCCTGGGAGTGCGGGTGTTGGGGATCCTGCTCAAAAAGGTGATCGATTTCACGCCGTTTGGCATGTTTGACAACATATTGGGCGCCCTGCTGGGAGCCCTGAAGTGGACGCTGGCCCTGAGCCTGCTGCTCTACGTATCAGAGATGGCAGGTATAGCCATCACCCCTGAAACGGCGGCGAGCTCTACGGTATATCCGTTTGTCGTTAAAACTACCCCGTATGCCCTCAGCGTAATGAGCTATGTGCTGCCGTTTGTGAAGTCGCTGCTGCTTTCGCTCAAGGAGCATTTTTAGATTTGAAAATTTAGAGATGTGAGGATTTGGAGATGCGGGATTTTGACCCTACTCTTTAAAGATGAATTTGAGCTGATATAGCGACGCATTCACGTTACCTGAAAAATAAATTTTCATCAGTCAGGTATAAGGCTATACCTGTTCGGCTCGGGTTAAAACTATACCTATACCTTGTTCTCATACCTTGGTGAGGGCTTGCCTCAGGTTTAAGAGCCTGCGTGGAATAAATCAGGGGATAGCTTCAAGCATCTGAAAATCCACTGATCTTCTCAGGATTTGACGATACAATTCATCTCCACATTTTCAAATTTCCAAATCCCCAAATTACAACAATGCTGCTCCTGCTCGACAACTTCGACTCCTTTACCTACAACCTGGTAGACTATTTCGGTCAGCTGGGGGTGGAGGTGCACGTGTTGCGCAACGATGTGAAGCTGGAGGAAATCAAGGCACTTCCGATTGAAGGCATTGTCTTGTCGCCCGGGCCGGGGGAGCCGCAAAGGGCAGGCGTGATGATGGACGTGATCCGGCACTACCACGACAAAGTGCCGATGCTCGGTATCTGCCTGGGACATCAGGCGCTGGGTGAGTTTTTCGGTGCCCGGCTCGACAAAGGTATAAAGCCCATGCACGGCAAGATCTCCGAGATCATCTGCGAGGCTGATCCGCTGTTTGCCGGGCTTCCCTCCAAAATGCCTGTCGTACGCTACCATTCGCTGGTTTTAAAACATTGGCCTGACAGTATCGTGCCACTTGCGTATACTGCCGAGGGAGAGCTCATGGCCTTCAGGCACAGCACACTGCCGCTGCATGCGCTGCAGTTCCATCCGGAGGCCGCCCTCACGACTTATGGGCTCGATATGCTGCGAAATTGGCTGAGTATTGCTAATATTGCAGGTCGGTAACAGCCGGATTTTTACAACGCATTACATTTAGGATTAACAGGAATGAATCTACAGGTCAAACACGAAGGCGAATTTCAGTACATAGACGAAGGCGAAGGAGAGGTATTGCTGTTGCTGCACGGCTTGTTCGGCGCCCTGAGCAACTGGAACGGCGTGGTAGATTATTTCTCTAAGAGTTACCGTGTGGTCATTCCGCTGATGCCTATTTATGAAATGGCCCTTCACAAGGCAGGCGTACCGGGGCTTGTTGCTTTTATCGAAGATTTTGTTAAATTTAAGAATCTGAGCAACCTGACGCTCCTCGGCAACTCGCTGGGCGGACATGTGGCGCTGGTCTATACCCTGAAGAACCCCGCTAAAGTGAAGCGCCTCGTCTTGACGGGTAGCTCGGGCTTGTTCGAGGACTCCATGGGTGGTTCGTTCCCGAAGCGTGGCAACTACGAGTACGTGAAAGAGCGCGTGGGCTATACCTTTTACAGCCCCGAAACGGCCACCAAGGAGCTTGTGGATGAAGTGTTCGACATTACCAACAGCAATGCCAAGTGCTTGCGCATCATCGCCATCGCCAAGTCGGCGCAGCGGCACAACCTGGGCAAGGACCTGGAGAACATTCAGGTGCCCACGCTGTTAATATGGGGACTGAACGACACAATCACGCCGCCGCTGGTGGCACACGAGTTCAACCGACTGATTGTTAATTCCGAACTTTATTTCATCGACAAGTGCGGACACGCCCCTATGATGGAACATCCGGAGAGATTTAACAGTATCTTAGATAAATTTTTGGCCAAAACAAAAGTAAGGGAAACAGCCACATGATCGCAGAAGAACTCATCAACCAAATGATACCGCCGCTCAAGCTTTACGACACCGTGGAGAAGGCTTTGCGATGGATGGATGAGTTCCGCGTAAACGAACTGCCCGTGTCCCGCAACCGCAAGTACATGGGCCTTGCCACTGAGGTTAACCTGATCGAGCTACCGGACCGGGGCCAGACGCTGGAGCAGGTCAAGCTGGAGTACCAGGATGTGTTTGTGATGCACCACCAGCACTTTTATGATGTGATGGAGGCCGCCATCAAGAACAAGATACAGGTAGTGCCCGTGCTCGACGAAGAGCAGGACTACATGGGCATCATCACCATCAACGACACGCTGGCCGCCTTCGGTCAGATGTCGGCGCTGCAAGGGCAGGGCAGCATACTGGTGCTTACCATGCCGGAGCGCGACTATTCCCTGGGGCAGATCAGCCGCCTGATAGAGGAGGACAATGTCAAAATCCTGAGTGCCTATGTGTCGCCTGACGAAGTAGACCCCTATAATATCAAGCTCACGCTTAAACTTAACACTTCCGACCTTACCCGCATCATCGCGACGCTGGAGCGGTTCGAATACCGGGTGACGGCGCAGTTCCAGGACGGGGCCAAGTACGACGTGGGCCGTGACCGCCTGGACATGCTATTCAAATACCTGGACATATAGCCCTGTCCGTGATCCTGCGCGCTTCCCTGCTGCTGTGCCTTAGTTTGCTTTGCCATACCCTGGTGGCTTTGCCCTGCCACACCGAGTCTGTCATAATCGACAGCATTAAGTTTGAGGGCAACGAGGTCAGCAAAAGCCGCATGCTTCTTTTTGAGCTCAACATCGCTCCCGGCGACACCCTGCTGACTGCCGAGTTGGAGGAAAAGCTGGAGGAAAACCGCAGAAGACTCTTTAACCTGCGTCTTTTTCACGAGGTGGGCTATACCTATACCTGCCGCGAGGGGCTGGTAACTGTGACCTATACCATGCAGGAGCGCTGGTACCTATACCCTATCCCTATCTTCGACCTGGCCGATCGCAATTTCAACGCCTGGCTCGAACGCCGCGACTGGGGCCGTGTCGACTATGGCATTAACCTGATCAGGCGCAATTTCAGAGGCCGCAATGAAGAAGTGCGTGTCAGGCTGCAGCAGGGGTTTAATAAACGACTCGAGTTTACTTACCGTGTCCCTTATATAAGCCGTACCCACAAACTAGGTATGGACTTCGGGATAGCGGACTACCGCAGCCGGGCCATCGACTACCGCACGCTCAATAACCGGCAACGGTTTTTTGTGCAGGAGAGCGGTGTACCCATTCAGCGCACATTGCTCACGAGCGGCCTCACACATCGGCAGAGTGTGCAGCGGCAAGAGGGCCTGCGGCTGACTTACGTGCAGGAACAGGTGGCTGATACGGTGTTGGCGTTGAATCCGGAATATTACAGTGAGGATAAACTGGACAGGCAGTACCTGCGTGTGGAGGTATATAAAGTAGTGAACCTGCGCAACTCCTTCGTGTACCCGCTCACGGGCAGTTACTTTGAAGCGATCGCCGCGCAGACTTTTTTTATGAATGGAAACGGGACGCCCATCACCACCCTGCGCGCAAAGTATGTCGATTATCGACACTTATCGGGCAAATATTATTATTTTGTGGGTGGCGAAGCACAGGCCCGGCTCTCCAGACGTTATGCCTATGCCGATAACGTGGCGCTGGGCTTTCGTTCGTTGGTGCGAGGCTACGAGTTGCAGGTAGTGGGTGGTCAGCACTTCGGGTTGTTTAAGCAGGGGCTTACCCGGGAGCTCTTCCAGCACGAGGGCGTGCACCTGAAGTTTATTAAAAGCCCCAAGTTCAACAAAGTACCGCTCGCGCTCTATGCCAACGTGTTCACAGATGCGGGCTACGTTGTGGATGAGGTGTTTGAGAAAGGCAACCCGCTGGCTAACAGGTTACTGGCAGGTATGGGGGCGGGACTGCATCTGGTCACGTTTTATGACTTTGTGTTCCGGGCCGAATATACCTTTAACCGGGAGAAGACGGGCGGATTTTATCTGAGTGGCCGTTTCCCCTTTTAATGACAAAGAAAATATATGAAGATAGCTATACTGGGAAAGCCCTTCGACGAAGAATACGGCCCCTTTATCCAGAACCTGTTTGATGAATTGCAACGCCGGAAGGCTGAGCTACTGGTAGTGGAGCACTTCGGTCTTTTTCTGCAGAATCGTATTAAACTGCCGGAGGGTATCACAACCTTTAACCGAGGCGACAGCCTGGCGGGTGTTGACTTTGTGCTGAGTCTGGGCGGGGATGGCACCTTGCTGGATACAGTGACCTATGTCGGGGCGCTTCAGATTCCGATCCTGGGCATCAACACGGGGCGGCTCGGCTTTCTGGCCACCATCGCGCACGACAGCATCAACCTGGCGCTGGATGCTCTTTTCAAGGGCCACTATACCTTCGATGACCGGGCGCTGATCCGCGTGGACTCCGATCTGGAGATCTTTGACGGGATCAACTTTGGGTTAAATGAGTTCAGTTTGCTCAAGGGCGATTCATCATCCATGATAGCCGTGCATGCGTATATAGATGGGGAATATTTGAACACTTACTGGGCCGACGGACTGGTGGTGGCCACCCCCACCGGATCGACGGGCTATTCGCTTAGCTGCGGCGGTCCGCTGGTGCTGCCACAGACCAACAATTTCGTTATTTCACCCGTATGCCCTCACAACCTGAATGTGCGGCCCATGATTGTGTCAGACCGGAGTGTGATCTCCTTTGAGGTGGAGGGGCGTAGCAGTACATACCTTGCCTCCCTCGACTCAAGGTCCGTTCCGGTAGATATGTCAGTTCAGATAGCCGTGCGGCGGGAGAACTTCGTGGCACGACTCGTCAAGCTGCATCATGTAAATTTCCTGACTACGCTACGGGGCAAACTAAACTGGGGTCTTGATAAAAGGACAAATATTTTTAGGTAAATTATATTCGATATTTAATATACATATTTTTATACCAGAAAATTATTTCTATTTTTGTCACAAAGGTTTAGTTTGGATGAATTGTAAGCCTGCGAAAATACGCTTAAAAGAAATTGGTTCGCTATGAAGAAATTTACTACGCTGTTTTTATTATTTACTGTTGTGCTTGTTGCTGTCGGCTTAGAGGCTGAAGCACAGCGCTTTACGAAGCGTAAGCAGTACGCCACGGTGGGCATCCAGCTGGGGGCTTCTAACTACTTCGGCGACCTGGTGCCGCAGCCTAACTTTACGAGTATGCGCATAAAGTCCACGCGTCCGAGCATAGGCATCAATTACACGAAGCGCCACTTCCCGCGTATTTCCTCGCGCGTGGCTTTTAACTGGAACCGTATCGCGGGTGATGACGCCCTGGCGGCGGGTCCTGATGAAGGGGAGAACCTGGGCCGTTACAGACGTAACCTGTCTTTCCGCAACGACATCAAAGAACTAAGCGCCGTAGCCATCATAGACCTTTTCGAAAACCGCCACTACTACCGTCGTCGTCCTGACTTCGTGCCTTATGGTTTTGTTGGCGTGGCGGTATTGCACCACAACCCAAAAGCGTATTACGAAAACGGCTCGCACCCAGGTCTGTCGCCTGACAAGGATATCCCTTCTGGCTGGTACGCGTTGCAGCCGCTTGGTACAGAGGGTCAGTTCGTGGATCATCCGGGAACTGTTAGCGACCCTTACAGCCGCGTGCAGATTGCCATTCCGTTTGGCCTCGGTGTAAGATACAAGCTGGACCGTAACTGGGACTTTAGCTTCGAGGTAGGTTGGAGAGCCACTTTCACCGACTACCTGGATGACGTAAGTACAGCCCACGTAGACAAAGACGTGCTCCTGAGCGATGGCAACCGCGTGGATAACCGCAATGCCTCTGTTATTTTCTCTGACAGAAGCGCTGAGTCAGGGTTCACAAACGACCTGATTACGGAGCCCAACGGCTTCAGCCGCCTGCGCCCTTACGGTACAAGCAACAACCGTACGCGTGGCAACAGCTCTGACAACGACTGGTACATCCAAACCAGCCTGGGTCTTAACTATATCCTGAACCCACGTATAAGAAGACCTAAATTCAGATAATATAACGGAGTATAGCGCGTTGTTCTCCTAAACTCCGAAACAAGTTTACATGACTTTGAATACATTCAGACAGACGCTCCTTATTTGTGTACTACTGCAAATTGGGAGCGTTTTTTTATGCCATACGGCGAAGGCACAGCTGCAGCAGATTAAGCCTGTGACTACCAGTGAGATTGGTGCTGGCATAGGTGGGTTAAATTATGTTGGTGAGATTTCACCCAATTACCGTTTTTTGAATAACCAGCCTGCCATGACGATCTTCTATCGTCATGATATATCTGCTCCCATCACGCTGAAGGCCGCCTTCATGGGCAGTCACCGCATTTTTGAGGACAAAGCATTTAAGGACGAGTCACAGAATCTGCCGCATCATGATTGGCGCGATACGGAGCTGAAACTGAGTATGCTGGAGTTTTCGTTAGGTATAGAATACAATTTTCTCGATTACTACGACGATATCCGGAAGCCACACCGTGTCTCGCCTTATTTCTTTATCGGAGCGGCAGTGCTCAATTTTAATCACCAGCTTACCCGGCAGGGCGATGTGATGGAGCCATTCGACAACAAATTCACCGTTTCAATTCCTTTTGGGGTAGGGGTGAAGTATGCGTTGAGTAAGCACTGGAACTTGGGGCTGGAGTTTGGTCCCCGCTTCATGTTCACGGATAACCTGGACTACCTTCAGGAGAGTGGGTCTGCGCTGTTGGCTGCCGATCTGGGCACTGGCAACTCCAAGGCATATGCCAATCCATTCGATAAAGATATGTACTTCTACAACGGTATCAGCCTCTCTTACACGCTATACCGACTCAATTGCCCGCCTGTTTACAAGCGCAAAGCCGGAATACTAGATTAACCCGCTAAAATTTCATTAAATTATCTTGCTTTTTGTAACTTGCAAGGAAATTGTGGTTTGATGAATTTTAGGGAACAAGTAGATTTAGACAATTTGCCGAGACACATTGCCGTTATCATGGACGGAAATGGGCGTTGGGCAAAGAAACGGGGCGGCCTGCGAATTTTTGGTCATCAGAGTGCTATCACAGCTGTTCGCGAAACAGTAGAGGCCGCAGCAGAGATGGGCGTCGAATACCTTACCCTATACGCCTTCTCAACCGAAAACTGGTCGAGACCGGCCACAGAAGTCTCCGCGCTGATGCAGCTGCTGGTATCTACTATCAGGAAAGAAACGGAAACGCTGAACAAGAATAATATCCGCCTGCAAACGATCGGAAATACGGAAAGCCTGCCGAAAGCATGCCAGAAGGAATTGTTTGAGGCGATGGAGATAACAAAGGGCAACACCCGTATGACGCTGGTGCTGGCCCTGAGCTACAGCGGCCGCTGGGATATTGCGCAAGCCATGCAACGCATTGTGGTTGAAGTGGGTCATGGTACTATAGCGCCAGCTGATATTAATGAGGGCACTATCGCGCAGCACCTTTCTACAGCAGGTATACCAGATCCCGAACTGCTGATCCGAACGAGCGGAGAGCAGCGCATCAGCAATTTCCTGCTTTGGCAGCTGGCTTACACGGAACTGTATATTACGGAGCTACTCTGGCCTGACTTCCGCAAAGAGCACCTCTACGAAGCCATATGTGCCTTCCAGAGAAGAGAACGCCGCTTTGGCAAGACAAGTGAACAACTAACAAAGTGAACATATTAATGACAAGATGCATCTGGGTGCTTGTGTTGCTGCTAATGACAGGCACAGCTTCTGCCCAAGTTCTGAATAATCAAGCACAGAGCAAGCCCGTAGACTACACCCAGCCTCAGCAGTACCGCATCGGCGGGATTGAGTTTACAGGTGTCAAATTTCTCGACCCCGCTTCTCTTATGGCCGTTTCGGGTCTGAAAGTGGGGGATGAGATTACCGTGCCAGGCGAGGACATCAGCCGTGCCATTCAAAAACTGTGGGACCAGGGTATACTCGGGGATGTGGATGTATACGTAACCCGTATCGAGGGGAACCAGATCTTCCTGAACTTCGACCTGAAAGAACGCCCGCGTCTTTCCCGCTTCGAGTTTACAGGTATAAACAAGTCGCAGCAAGATGCTCTGCGCGAAAAGATCAACCTAATCAGAGGGAAGGTAGTAACAGATGCTGTGCTGAACCAGACGCGTGCGGCCATCCGTAAGTATTATGCTGAGAAAAGTTACCTCAATGCAAAGATCAACATTGTGCAGCGCCCTGACTCACTGCTTCCAAACAGTGTGGTGCTGAACATTGACATTGACAGAGGCGACAAAGTAAAAATAGCCGAGATCAACTTTGAAGGCAATGAAGCCTTTACGGACAAAAAACTACGCCGTCAGCTTAAGAAGACGAAAGAGAAGCGCCTCCACAAGATATTCACATCTTCTAAATTCCAACGCTCCGAATACGAGAACGATAAACAACTCCTGCTCGACTTTTACAATTCAGAGGGCTACCGGGATGCGATCATTGTGTCTGATAGTGTGTATAACGTAAGTCCTGACCGTTTAGGAATCCGGATTGTGGTGGATGAAGGCAACCAATACTATTACCGCAACATTACCTGGAATGGAAACTACCTGTACGACGATGACTATCTGACGCGTGTACTGGGCATTAACAAAGGCGATATTTACAACAAGCAGGAGCTGGACAAGCGCCTGAACTACAACCCGACAGGTATAGACGTGTCGGCTCTTTATCAGAATGACGGCTATCTGTTCTTTAACATCGATCCGGTAGAGGTAACGGTAGAGGGTGACTCGATAGACATCGAGATGCGTGTATCGGAAGGTCCGCAGGCGACGATCAGCAAGGTGACCGTGACAGGCAACACCAAAACGAGCGACCACGTGGTGCTCCGCGAGATCCGTACCCTGCCTGGCCAGAAGTACAGCCGCGACGATTTGATTCGCTCCCGTAACGAACTGGCAAACCTGGGCTATTTTGACCCGGAAACAATCGGACTGAACCCGATACCGAACCCGGAAGAAGGAACCGTGGACATTAACTATAGTGTATCGGAGCGTCCGAATGACCAGATCAGCCTTTCAGGAGGTTGGGGTGGTCCGATCGGGGCGGTGGGTACGGTAGGCCTTACGCTGAACAACTTCTCTACCCGCAAGTTACTGAAGTTGTCGGAGTGGCGACCATTGCCTAGCGGCGATGGCCAGCGCCTCTCGCTCAACGTGCAGGCAAACGGTCGCTACTACCAGTCTTACTCTTTCTCGTTCACCGAGCCGTGGCTGGGCGGTCGTAAACGAAACTCACTTACGGCGAGTTTGTTCAAGACCATCCGTCGTGACCCGAGAGCCGATGTGGACAGCCGACTGAATGTAGACGGTGCCGCGCTGAGTTTGGGACGTACTCTAAACTGGCCGGACAACTTCTTCCAGCTGAGTCACTCCCTGAGCTATAACCGCTATACCCTGAAAAACTTCAACCTGTTCGGTGGTGGATTTAACAATGGCGTTTCGAACAGTATATCGTTGAACAACACACTGGCTCGCGTAAGTATTGACAACCCGACTTTCCCAAGAAGAGGTTCCAATATCTCGCTTAGTGTGAACCTGACACCGCCATACTCCCTGTTCTCGGAGCAGCGCAACAACTACGAGTATGTAGAATTCAACAAATGGATGTTCGATGCTTCGTTCTTCATGAACCTGGCAGGAAATTTGGTATTGAACACCCGAGCCCACTTTGGCTTCCTGAATAACTACAGCTCGAAGACAAGCATTGGTCCTTTTGAGCGTTTCAGACTAGGAGGTAACGGTTTGGGCGGTGCTAACATCTTTGTAGGAACCGACTACATTGGTCTGCGTGGCTACGATGAGGAGTCTGTGATCAACAACCCGGACGAGAGCCTTATTAATACTGGTGGCATTGCTTATAATAAGTTTGTATTGGAGGCAAGACAGTTGATCTCTCCTAACCCGGGTGCTACGATCTATGGTCTGGCGTTCCTGGAGGCAGGTAACAGCTTTGGTGCTTATGACCGATACGATCCGTTTAAACTCTACCGCTCAGGTGGTGTGGGTGTGCGTATCTTCATGGCAGCCTTTGGTCTGCTGGGCTTCGACTACGGTTGGAGATTCGACGATGTGCCTGGAAGACCGGAGATGAAGCGTGGCCAGTTCCACTTCATGATCGGGCAGCAGATACGATAAGGAATTAGTATGAAAAAGTTTTTGTTCATCTTTTTAGCCGGATTTTTCCTGACGACTGTTTCACAGGCGCAGAAGTTTGGCTATATTGATTCTAACTTTATCCTGAGCAAGATGCCGGCATACGCCAAAGCGCAGGTAGAGTTGGACAAGCAAAGTGCGGCCTGGCAGAAGGAGATAGAAGGGATGCACCAGGCGGTGGAGAAGATGAAGGAAGACTACAAGGCCGAGGAAGTCCTCCTGACGGAAGAGATGAAAAAGAAGCGGCTGGCCGAAATTACCCGCAAAGAGAATGAAGTGCGGGAATATCAGCGCAAGGTCTTCGGCTTTGAGGGGATGATGTTCAAACGTCGCCAGGATCTGATCAGGCCAATTCAGGACGAGGTTTTTACGGCAGTAGAGAAAGTCGCCAAGGCAAAAGGCCTGCAGACGGTATTTGATAAGTCAGGCGACCTGATCATGATCTACACCAACCCGGTGCACGATTACACAGAGTATGTGTTGGAAGAGTTGGGACTTGCTACCGATAAACAGAATGTGCCAGGCAAACAGCCGGCAGATGCGTTAGTGGATGATCCGGATAGCCTGCCCGAAACAGGTATACAAAACGGAGAGAACCAAACGCAGCAACAGCAGGAAAAGAAAAAAACGCCCCCAACAAAGAAGAAGTCAAACAACTAAACCACAAGAATAACAAATTAACCATCCAATCATGAACAAAATCAAATTTTTAGTAGTAGCGTTTTTCTTTATCAGCTTTGCCTCTTTTGCACAGACAAACGAGCAGGCGACTAAGATAGGATATGCTAACGTGGAAGAGATTCTGAGCAAGATGCCAGAGAGAGCCTCTATGCAAAAGGAATTGGAAGTATATGGTCAGAAACTGCAGGAGCAGTTTGCATCAAAAGAAACAGAGTACAACACGAAGCTGCAGGCTTACCAGAAGGGCGCTTCAACCATGGACAAGGTGGTACGCGAAGACAAAGAGCGTGAACTGATGAACCTGGAGCAGTCTATCCAGAAGTTCCAGTACGATGCTCAGATGTCTATCCGTGAAAAAGAGCAGTCGCTGATCCAGCCAGTGCTTGTAAAGATTGAGAATGCCATCAAAGACGTAGCAAAAGAAAACGGTTACCTTTACATCCTGAGTGAGCAGGCTATTCTGGAAGGTCCTGAAAGTGGCAGCATCAACAACCTGGTGTTCAAGAAACTGGGTGTAGACCCTAACAAGCAGCCAGCAGCAGCACAGCAGGCGCAGCCACAGCAGCAGCAACCTGCCGCCGCCAAGCCAGCAACCACTACTACTCCAGCCAAGAAAAAGAAAAAATAATCAATACTCCTTTGTGAGTTCAGGAAAGCCGATGTTCTATACCTCGGCTTTCTTTTTGTTTATACCTAAATCCAGTACCGTGATTGACTTTGAAGAAGAAGAGCAGGACAGTATAGAAGATTCTGACGAATTATACGAGCACCACCGCATTGTGGTGGACAAGGGGCAGGCGCTGCTACGAATCGATAAGTTCCTGATGGATCGGTTGCCCAATGTGACCCGCAACAAACTGCAGGGTGCTATTCGCTCCGAATCAGTACAGGTGAACCAAAAACCGGTGAAGGTAAGCTATAGGGTAAAGCCCCTTGATGTGATCACCATCACACTAGCCACGCCTCCACGTGATACCGAAATCATTCCGGAGGATATACCGATTAACATCACTTATGAAGATGATGAGTTGCTGATCGTTAACAAAGAGCCAGGTATGGTGGTGCATCCTGGGTTTAATAACTGGTCAGGTACGTTGGTAAATGCACTTACCTATCACTTGCAGCAGCTCCCGACCACCCGCAACGGGGAGGGCCGTCCCGGGCTGGTGCACCGCATTGATAAAGACACCTCTGGTTTATTGGTAATAGCGAAGACAGAGTATAGCATGGCTTTTCTGGCCAAGCAGTTTTTCAAGCATACGATCGAGCGAACTTATTTCGCCCTGGTATGGGGTGTGCCGAAACAGGATGCAGGCACGATTGTAGGCCATGTGGGACGTAGCGCAAAAGACAGGAGAGTGATGACCGTATACCCTGACGGAGCGTTTGGGAAGCATGCCGTTACCCATTACAAAGTACTGCAGAAGTTCAAGTATGTCTCGCTGGTGCAGTGTAACCTGGAGACAGGGCGGACGCACCAGATCAGAGCACATATGAAGTACCTGGGGCATCCGCTCTTCTCGGATGCAACCTACGGAGGGGACAAGATATTACAAGGGATGCCAACAGGCTCTTATAAGACATTTGTAGAGAATGCCTTTAAATTGATGCCGCGTCAGGCCTTGCATGCTAAGTCCCTCGGCTTTGTTCATCCGACTACAAAAGAGTTTATTCAGTTCAACTCTGAACTGCCTGAGGATTTCCGGGCGGTATTAGAAAAGTGGTCGCTTTACGAGAACCAATAAGGTATACATAGTCTACTCAGAGGTATATATACAAAAAGCCCGCTCCTGATGGAGCGGGCTTTTCTATGATCAAGCTTCTAATTAAAATTAGCGCTTCTTTTTAGGAGAATTTGTCTTATTGATCTCAGCCAGGGCAGTTTCTGCCTGGGTGTTGGTTGGGTCTAGCGTTTTCACTTCTGTCCAGTACTTGATCGCGTTGTCACGCTCGCCTTTCAGATAGTAATAGTAACCCAGATAAGTATTAGCCTCGATCAACTCTTTTTTATACTTCTCAGTCTCAGTGTTGGTCAACTTGATAAACTCTTCGTAGTGCGGCTTAGCCAAACCCTTTTCTGTTTCAGGGTCCAGGTTAGCCTGCGCCCGGGCTCTCCAAAGGTGTGCATAAGCATAGGTAGGGTTAGCGTCCGTGATCTTCTTGTAAGTCTCGTCGGCTTTCTCAAACTGCTCTGCCATCATGTAGGCATTACCCAGGTGGAAGTAGTCGGTATTGGAAGCACCAAGTTTCTCCTGCTTTCTGTTGTAAACCTCTACTGCTTTGTCAAACTGCTTTTCACGGGCGTACATGTTTGCCAGGTCATAGTAAAGCTCCGGTTTAGTTGGCTCCAGCGCTATGGCTTTCTCCAGGTTCTCAACAGCTTTCGCAGGCTGGTTGTTTCTTGCCAGAATTCTGCCATAGTACTCATAGTCACTTGCAATCAGGCTGTTCTGGTCTACCTTACTCAGGTAATTCTCCATCGCCTTAAGGGCCTCTTCCGGCTTGCCGAGCTCCAGGTATGAGTAAGCCAACAGACGGTTCATCGTCTTGTTCTCAGGGTCAGACTTTAGAACTTCCTGTACTTCGCGCAGTGTGCCTTCATAGTCCTTTGTCAGGAACAGGAAAGAGGCATACTTGGCACGTGTAGCAGGGGTATTCTCTGACATATCTACAAACTTCTTGAATGTAGAAAGTGCCAGGTCGTATTGGCCCGCAAAGTAATAAAGCTCGCCCAGGTCGCTGTAAGCAGGTGCGAAATTCGGATCAAGTTCGATCGCTTTCTTGTAAGCCTCTTCTGCTTCGTTGTAGTTACGTGAACTGGTATAAAGCTGTCCTCTTTTCAGGTGAGCCTTTGGCGACTTGTCGTTAATGCGGATTGCATTGTCGTAGCTGGTCATAGCCTGACCACCGTTGCCTAGTTTCAGGTAGGCATCACCCATCAGCAGGTAAGCCTCAGCATTGTTCTTATCACGCTCTACAGCCTGCTTCAGGTATTCGATCGCCTTGTTGTAGTCCTGCTCCGTTGCTTCAGGAGCCATCAGATAGGCCTCTCCAATGCTTGCCAGTACAAAAGCGTCCTTCTTGCCACGCTTCATCGCATCGGCAAAGTGCTTCTCGGCACCAGCACGGTTGCCTTTGGCCATCTCTACTTTACCCAGTCCTACCATGTTGATGGCAGACTTTGAGTTTTTCGCCAGACCCTGATTAAAGTAGTAGGCGGCTGAGTCCGGATTTTCAGAACGCAGGTATACATCACCCAGTCCAAAATAAGCGTTGTCAGCGTTTTTGTTGTTCAACTGAGATTTATAAATAGACTTAGCCTCCTGATAGCGTCCCTGTTCTGCCGCTTTGCGACCCTGATCGCCAGACTGCGCAAACGCCGCTGCTGTAGGGAACATGGCAGCTACCAGTAAAGCATATTTCCAGTTATTTGTCATTGTTAGTTTAATTTAGGTTGTGTTATTATTGTTTGTTGTAGTCCTTAATCTTGTTTGAATTTACTCGGTCTGTTGTTAAAACCTACTATACGGACAGGCATCGTGGCAGGCACCAGGCCAGACTTCAATATGATACGTTGCCCACGGTCACTTGCAACGTAAGCTGCAAAACCTGTGCCAAGACCTGCACGGCCCTCAGTACTAATGATATACCAGAATCTTCGGAGCGGATAATCGCCTTGTGCAATGTATGCCTGATACGGTTGAAAGTAGCTGTCCGTTGTTATCGGGTTGTCTTCCGTGCTGATACCCACCACTTTAATTTGTTTCAGGAAATTAACCGAAGTTGTGTCATCCCGATCGCTCACCCAGTTGACACCGATCACTCCAATCGCGTTCTCGTTTTTGGCCACATAATCTATAAGGGCCGGGTGAGAGTTACTGGCGGTGGCTGTAGGAGGCAACGGCTTGCCCGCTGTCAGGGTGTCGCGCATGTACCTGGCCGTGCTGGAGTTATTGTTGTCAAACACAAGGGCAATATCCCGTAAGCCGCTCTCAGGATTTATTTGCTTCCAACTGGTTATCTTCCCTGAAAAGATGTCACGCAGCTGGTTCATGGTCAGGAGCGTATCCTGGTTTTTGTTGTTCACAATTAATGCAACGGCATCAATGGCGATTCTGGTATACCTGGGCGTAATCTTTCTCTGGTCAAAGACCGCTTTTTCCTGGTCAGTCAGCTGGCGGGACACAATCGCAATGCGGGTGCTGTCATCGAGCAGGTCCTTGAACACCTGACCTTCTGCCTTGTAAGCAGCATTTATGTCGGCGTATCTGTAGATGCCTTCAAAGGCATGTACCTGGCTTTCTATAATAGGTTGAAGTGTTTCATCCACCCGGATACCGATGGTACCCGTTGTGGAGGTGTCACGTTCCGTCTTGGGATCGCTGTTACAGGCTGCCAGTGCCACCACCGCGAGCACCAGGTACACCTTGGCTGCTTTAATCATCTTGTCTGTCTCTCCTTGATTTGGAATTAACCTGATACGCTCTGATAAATCTTATGAGGCCATAGAGGATGAGTATCCCACCAAAAATTGTTCTTGCCTGTTCTGACATATTCAGGTTGTACTTCTCCGTATCCATCAGGAGCAAAAACACCCCAGCCGCTACGTAAATCAATGTCATCAGCATGCCGAAATAGCGTGCGAATTTATTGAATGCAGTAACGGATGTTCTCTCGTCTCCTCTCCTTGGTCGTAACATGTTCAGGTTTGCCTATATATGTAGGCCTAAATTTAAGGTTTATACTTTAAAAATTAAAGCAGAAGCCATGCTATGTGTAGTTTAGCTTCTGCTTTATACTTTATATTGTTACTTATCGTTGCAAGTTGAATCGTATTGGTAAAGTATAGCGGACTGCAACCGGTTTTCCGTTTTGCCTGCCCGGCGACCAGTCAGGCAAACTTTGAATAACGCGCAGGGCTTCTTCGTCTGTTCCATAGCCCAGCCCCTTCAGTACGGTTGCGTCGGTTACCTTGCCGTTCCTGTTTACCACAAAACTCACAATAACCATTCCTTCTATCTGCTCTGTGATAGCCTGTCTCGGATAGCGGATTTTTTTGCTGATGTGTCGCATCAAGGCAGCTTCTCCTCCCTCAAATGTTGGCATCTCCTCTGCAAAATCGAAGATGTTATTGATTTCGCTGTTCCCTGTGCCAGGGGTGCCTTCATTTCCCCCGCCCTCCAGACCTGTCAGATTCGGATTGCTCAGTAATTCCCCGTCTATATTCTGAGTCCCGATGATAGCTCCTGCCATTTCCTGCTGGGTAGGAGGGGCTTCGTCTGGGCCTTGATGAGAGTCAGGCACTACTCTGGTTGTGGGGTTTCTTACTGTTTTGATCTGTTCTTGGGTAACAGGTATAGCTGCCTGCTGTTTTGGTTCAGGGGCGTCTTCAGGTGGAGGTGGCAGTATCAATTCCTCAATCACTACGCGGCCATCGTCCTTTGCAGGTGTTTCTATAGTCGCAATACTTTTTTCCTGCACAGGCATTAATAAGGGCCAGCCTAGCCCTACTGCGAACAAGCTTGTTGCAATTAGTGCCCCTGCCATCATGTGCTTACTATAGTCTTTCCTTAGTTCATAAGCTCCGTAGGACTTGTTTCGGGCGGCAAAAACTACATTGTTGAAGGTCATGTCGAATAAATAGCTCTCTTTCATGGCGCATAGATTTTAGAAGTGAGGCAGTTTTACCTGCATTTTCTTATTGGATGCACCACGTGCTCTTATTCCACAAGCCCATTTAATATTTTTAATATACGACCATCCGTATGGAGACTCTCATTGCCTCAGCCAGGGTATAGCATACTGCAACAGGTATAGCTGTATGCAATAGGTATACCTGTTGCAGTATGCTATAAATAAAAAAGGCCCTCGCGTGAGGGCCTTTTTTATTGGTATAGAATAAGATTTACTTAATGGCAAATCGTACTGGCAAGGTATAGCGAACTGGTACTGATCTACCGTTCTGCTTTCCTGGAGACCACTTCGGCATTGTTTTCACAACGCGTACAGCTTCTTCGTCAGTACCAGAGCCAAGGCTCTTCACAACCTCAATTTCTGAGATCTCACCTGTGCGACTTACTACGAACGAAAGGACTACCAGGCCTTCTACGCCGGCACGCTGGGCAGCAGCTGGGTAGCGGATGTTCTTGCCCAAATACTTCATCATTTCGCTTTCACCACCTGGGAATTCAGGCATCTGCTCAACGTAAGTATATGGCTTTTCTTCTACTACTTCTGCAACTACGTCGCTTGTACCGTCGATGTCACCCAGATCAAGTGGAGCACCTTTAACACCTTCAACCGTTTTGGTTCCGATGTCTACGTCCTCCAGTTCTGATTGATCCGGCACTTTTTCCTCTTCCTGTACTTCTGCGTCACGCTTCACAACCGGAGGCGTGAACTTCACCTGTGCACGTACTGGTGGCGGCGGTGGCGGAAGATCTGGCGGCGGCGGTGGCGGCGGCGGCGGTGTTGCTTCATCCAGTGGCGGCGGCGGAGCCAGGTCTACTTCTGTTACAATACGGTCAACCACTTGTGCTTCCTCCTGGTCTCCCTTGATCATTTTTGTAATCAAAGGGATGCTAAGGAAAAGGAAGAACAATGCAATTGCTACAGTTGCGGCAATTGTGATATGCTTATTGTAAATTTTGCGAAGTAGGTAGGCACCGTATGCTCGGTTTCGTCCTTCAAAGACGATGTCATCGAGCGATGCATTTTCTAACTTACTTACTTCCATATCTTAATTCCCAATTTGTTCTTGTACCAACTTTTTGTCTGATTCGCCGATTTCTACCATCGCAAACCTCTTGGTATCCGTTATTTTCAACTCGTCCAAGATATCTACCATGTTCTTGTAGCGAGAACTTTCCATTGGCTTCACCATCACTGTCATCATATCGTTCGATTTTACTCTAGACGATAACAGAACCTGGCGGATACCGTTTGCGGCGTAGCTTGACTCCTCAATCTCCGGATTGTCCTCTGCCAAACCAAAGTAGTAGTATAGATCGTCGTCAGGGCCAAGTATAATCGTCATGGCGTTACTGGCTTTCAATGCTATCTGCTCCTCCTCGTTCTCGACCTTCTTTGGCATGTTGATTTCCATCGTCTGCGGCTTATTGAAGGTTGTGGTAAGCATGAAGAACGTAATCAGAAGGGCGGCAAGGTCTACCAGCGGTGTCATGTCAATTTTGGTCGACTGGCGTTTGGCGCGTTTTTTCCCGCCTTTGCCGCCAGAGTCGGCCTGTTGTTGCATTTCTGCCATTTTCTTATCTCCTTTCTAATTATTAGTTCGTAGGCTTCATCTCCATGTCCGTAATGAGGTTGAACCTGTCTACTTTCTTCTCCTGTAGAATGTCCATTACTCTCTTCACTGTCGGATAGCTCACGTCCTGGTCACCTTTGATGGCAATTACCACCTTAGGGTTCGTGAGACGTGTCTGCAATACCCAGTCGCCAAGCTCATTACGTGTTGAATCAATCGGAATCCCCGGCTGGTTTACCTCCTTACGATCATTTGACTCCATTGCTAGGTAACCTTTCAGTTGATTAATTGGCACCCCGAAGTTACTTAGGAGGGAGAATGTTTTTCTCTCCTCTTCGGTAAAGCCAATATTATAGTTCTTAGCAATTCTGTCAAGCAATACTTCCTTTGTATGCTGCCCGTCTACCCCAAAGAACACACGGTCATTTTTATCAACCGTAATAGTGATTACGTTAGTGTCCGGGATCTTGATTTCTGAAGCAGATGAAGGAGTGTCTACTATAACAGCCTCGTCAGGACGGGCTGTTGCAGTCAGCATAAAGAAAGTAACCAGCAAGAAGAATAAGTCCACCATTGGCGTCATGTCCAACGAGGGGGCCGTTCTTTTTACTTTTACTTTAGGCATCTTATCTGGTTAAATACGGTTTAACTTATACAGTGTGTGGTCTTGCAGCTGGTGTTTCGTGCTGAGACGTGAAAGTAGACACCATGCTAAAGCCTGCCTCGTCGATGCCGTAAGTAAGCTCGTCGATTTTGCTTGTAAAGTAGTTGTAAGCGATGATCGCGATTGTAGAACCAGTAATACCAAGGGCTGTGTTGATAAGGGCCTCAGAGATACCGTTTGCAAGCGCTACGGAGTCAGGAGCACCTGAAGTTGCAAGAGCCGAGAAGGCCTTGATCATACCAAGTACCGTACCGATCAAACCAACCAGTGTAGAGATAGAGGCGATAGTAGAGATAACTACCAGGTTTTTCTCCAGCATTGGAAGTTCCAGTGAAGTAGACTCTTCGATTTCTTTCTGGATAGCGGCCACTTTCTCTGCTTTCAACAGTTCCGGCTCGTTCTGCATTTCCTTGTACTTCAGTAAACCTGCTTTTACTACGTTAGCAACAGATCCTTTCTGAGCATCGCAGGCAGCAATTGCACCATTGATGTCGTTTTGCTTCAATTTAGCAGAGATGATGCGCACGAATTGAGCAACGCCTCCTTTACCTTTTGCCTTGCTGATTGTAAGGGCACGCTCAATTGCGAAGATGAATACCAACAGGTTAAGCGTTAGCAAAATTGGTACTACCCAACCACCTTTGTAAACGATTCCAAGGTAATTGCCTGGAAGTGGGTGGTTATTCGGGTCGTTGCCTTCGAAGTTAGCAGGGGCACCGAAAACGAACATATAGATAAGCACACATGCTATCAGCGCAATCGGAATAACAATGCTCGCAAATACGCCGCCAATCGGGCTCGGCTTTTTTTCTACATTAGCATCTTTGCTCACTACTGCAGTCTTTTTTTCCATTTTGTTTAAAAGTTTAAAGTTTAGCTGTTTGTGTTGTAATTAAAAATGATTGTGTAATATGAAAATGTAATTGTTTCGGATTTAGTTCTTCTTTGGTTTTGCAATTTCTGCTTTTTCCGCAATTTTCAAACGATATAGCGCTTTTAATTTTGAAAAAACTCGCCTGAATGCCCTAAAGGCAGTCCAAATTTAACTTTCTATCGCCGCTACCAATGGCAAATATTGCGGGTTTACAAATATATTTTATTTTAAATTCTTATCCAAAGTTTAAACTTTGGATATCCTGTTATCCTTGGCTTAAGCTTTTCGTACGCTCTGCTAGTCAGTTACTTGTGTCTGCCAACCCATTTCTTGCCGGTAGATTAAACAACGGTAAACTCCTGCTGTAATGCTGTATTGATGCAGACAGTATAGAGCTTCCTGTAATAGTAATAAATCAGACCGGAGAATATTATGATAAGAAGAAAGCGTTCAAACTAGCAGTTGACAAAATAATTAAACCCTAATAAGTTTGTTTGAATCGGGCTTGGGAACGGATTGAATCATAAATATAAAGCATGTTTGCTAAATATGTATGCATGCTTATCTGTTTTTTGCCTGATTCCAGTAAATATCCATTTCTTTTAAGGACAAATCCTGTAGTCGTTTGCCGTCTTTAGACGCTTCTTCCTCCATATACTGAAACCGGTCTATAAATTTCAGGTTGGTTTTCTCAAGTGCTTCTTCTGGGTTAATGTCAATAAAGCGGGCAAAGTTTATGAGCGAAAAAAGCAGATCTCCAAATTCGCCGGTCGCTTTCTGATGGTCAATCGACTGGACATCCACTATGTTGAACTCAGACTCGAACTCGTTCAGCTCCTCCTGCACTTTCTTCCATACCTCAGACTTATCATCCCAGTCAAAGCCTGCACCCCGGGCCTTCTCCTGTATCCGCATGGCTTTCACCAAAGCCGGGAGTGAGGTTGGTACGCCGCCAAGCACAGACTTGTTGCCTTCTTTCAATTTCAGACGCTCCCAGTTCTGCTTTACCTCCTCCTCGGTATTGGCAGTGACATTCCCATAAATATGCGGATGTCTGAAAATGAGCTTTTCACAAAGGGAGTTGAGGACATCGGCTATATCAAAAGTCTTTTGCTCGGAAGCGATCTTGGCATAGAACACCATGTGTAGCATAATGTCGCCAATTTCCTTCTTGATCTCCTGCATGTCCTGCCGGATTATGGCGTCGGACAATTCATAGGTTTCTTCAATGGTCAGATGGCGCAGGCTCTCAATGGTCTGCTTTCTGTCCCAAGGGCACTTCTCGCGTAGCTCATCCATCACGTCCAGCAAACGGTCAAAGGCCTGCAGCTGGCGTCCGCGCGGACTGTCTTCAAATTTTTGCGTGTTATTCATAAACACAAAGATAATAAAATCATCTGGGGCGGTGTTGTATGGGAAAACGGTGCAGTACTACATCGCATGGATGCTTTTAAATATTAGATGCACTGAGCAGCTAAATTCCATAAACTGCTAAACCTTAATTCTAAATTATTACTTTTGCAGCTGAAAAAAATATTCTCGCAGTGGCTTTAATAAAATCAATTTCAGGAATCAGAGGTACGATTGGAGGAAGGGCAGGTGAAGCACTTACTCCTGTGGATGTGGTGAAGTTTGCCGCCGCTTACGGTACCTGGGTGTTGCAGACTACTGGCAACAATACCATTATAGTGGGTCGCGACGCCCGCCTGTCCGGTGACATGGTGAACAAGCTGGTTTGCGCTACCCTGCAGGGCTTAGGTATAAACGTGGTCGATCTGGGGCTGTCAACAACGCCTACGGTAGAGATGGCGGTGCCTGACTACAAGGCTGGTGGCGGCATCATCCTGACGGCAAGCCATAACCCCAAGCAATGGAACGCACTCAAGTTGCTCAACCACAAAGGTGAGTTCATTTCTGACGCAGAAGGCAAACTGGTACTGGAGTTGGCAGACAAGGAAGCGTTTGAGTTTGCGCAGGTGAATGATCTGGGGAATTACCAGCGTGACGACGAAGCGCTGCAAAAGCACATTGATACTATCTTGGCATTGCCCCTTGTGGATGTAAACGCCATCAAAGAAAAAGACTTCAGCGTAGCCATCGACTGTGTCAACTCTTCCGGAGGTATAGCCATACCGATGCTGCTCGAAGCGCTGGGAGTAAATAAAGTAGAGAAACTGTTCTGCGAGCCGGACGGGAACTTCCCGCACAACCCGGAGCCACTACCGGAGAACCTGCGCGAGATTGCGCGCGTGATCGAGAAAGGCAAGTTCGACTTAGGTATAGTAGTAGACCCCGATGTGGACCGCCTGGCGCTGATCAACGAAGACGGCAGCATGTTTGGGGAGGAGTATACCCTGGTAGCCGTGGCCGATTATGTACTTAAAAATCAGGTGGGCAACACGGTTTCGAACCTTTCCTCGACCAGAGCACTGCGTGACGTAACCGAGAAAGCCGGAGGCCAGTACTTTGCTGCTGCCGTAGGCGAGGTGAACGTGGTGAACATGATGAAGGCAGAGAATGCCATCATCGGCGGCGAAGGCAATGGCGGCATTATTTACCCGGAGCTGCATTACGGTCGCGACGCCCTGGTAGGTATAGCCCTGTTTTTGACGCACCTGGCCAAGTCAGGTATGAGCATGACGCGCCTGCGTGCCAGCTACCCGAATTACCATATCTCTAAAAATAAGATTGAGCTGACGCCTGATGTGGACGTGGACGAGGTGCTGCGCCAGATGCAGGAGCGCTACGCCAAGCAGCCGATCAATACAATCGACGGTGTGAAGATCGAGTTTGACAAGGAATGGGTGCACCTGCGCAAGTCCAATACAGAGCCGATTATCCGCATTTATGCAGAGTCGGAGAGCAACGCGACTGCCGACCATCTGGCCAATAAGATTATTGCTGACATCAAAGAGATCATCTCTGCCAAAGCATAATGTGTTGTTGCTGTAGCATATTTTTTAACTAGCAATTGGAGGTTGCGCCAAAGGAGGAAACATGTTTTTCTCCGCTGGCGCAACTTTTTTTTATACTTTAGTAGTTCGTTTAAGAGAATCCAATACAAAATATCATGCGTGTTTATTTAGATAATGCAGCTACCACTCCTCTGGACAAAGAGGTTTTTGATGCCATGGCCCCTTTTATGCTGGAGCATTTCGGCAACCCTTCTTCCATCCATTCCCATGGGCGCGAGGTGAGGTCTGCCATCGAAAAAGCCCGTCGCACGGTCGCTACGCTGCTAAACACGTCGCCTGCAGAGGTATTCTTTACCTCTGGCGGCACCGAGGCCGATAACGCCGCTATTGTCTGTACCTGCCGTTCGCTGGGTATAAAGCACGCCATCACCACCAAACTGGAGCACCATGCCGTGCTGCACACCATGGAAATGCTGGAAAAGCAGGGCGACGTGCAGCTGAGCTACCTGCGCCACGACGAACGCGGCAACCTGGATCTGGAGCACCTGGAGGAGCTGTTGGCAAAACAACCACGCACGATCGTTTCGATCATGCACGCCAACAACGAGATCGGTACCCTCAACGATATTGAGAAGATCGGGGAGATATGTAGAAAGTATGACGCCATTTTCCATTCTGACACAGTGCAGACCATGGGCCACTACAAGCACGATGTGCAGCAGATCGGGGCAAATTTCCTGGTAGGTTCAGCGCATAAATTCCACGGCCCAAAGGGCGTTGGCTTCCTGTACTGCGATGCAGAGACCAAGATTCAACCCCTGATTCAGGGTGGTTCGCAGGAGCGCAACATGCGAGGTGGCACGGAAAACGTGTACGGTATTATTGGGCTGGCCAAAGCGCTGGAGATCGCATACCGCGATATGGCCGAGCACCAGAAGCACATGCAAAGCCTGAAAGACCGCATGATCTATAAACTGCGTGAGCAGATGGAGGATGTGAGCTTCAATGGCATGTCGGAGTTTGGTGACAAGAGTCTATACACTGTGCTCAACGTAAGCCTGCCGGCTTCTGACATCAACGAAATGCTGCTTTTCAGTCTGGATATTGCCAAGATTTCGGCCTCGGGCGGAAGTGCGTGCAGCAGCGGCGCCAATTCAGGTTCGCATGTGTTGCGTGCGTTAGGCGTAGACCCAAGCCGCGGCTCTGTTCGCTTCTCTTTCAGCAAGTATAACACGGAGGCCGAGATCGACTACGTGGCCGAAACCCTTGCCAAAATGTATAAAAAAGAGCTGGCCTAGGTATAGGCGCGCTCTATTGAAATTATAAAAAGGCTTCAGCAGGAATGTTGGAGCCTTTCTTTATCAATCACAACAGAATAAATTTAATCAATGAGAAGCATAGGCGTTTTTTGTGGAGCCAATACGGGTATGAACCCAGTGTATAGTGAAGCTTCTGCACAGCTAGGTGATCTGATGGCGAGACAAGGTATAAAGCTGGTGTACGGTGGAGGCAATGTGGGCTTGATGGGCGTGATAGCTGACGCCGTGCTGGCTGGAGGAGGTATAGGGATAGGCGTTATTCCACAGAGTCTGGTAGACAGGGAAGTAGCGCATAGAGGATTGAAGGAACTGATCGTTGTGGAGACGATGCACGAGCGGAAAGCCATTATGGCGGCCCGGTCCGACGCGTTCATTGCCATGCCCGGCGGCTTTGGCACCTTCGACGAGATTTGCGAGATCATTACCTGGAACCAACTCGGTATCATCAAAAAGCCTGTAGCCTTTTACAACATCAACGGTTACTGGGACAAGTTCTTCGAGATGATCGACCATACGGTAAGCGAAGGCTTCGTGAAGCTAGACCATCGTGAAAACCTGATTGTGGAAAGTAACCCGGAGGTGCTGCTTCAGAAAATCCGAGAATATTCAGATACCACTTCCGATTACTGGGTCGATTTTAAGAGGATCTGATTGTTGATTGCTGTTTGTTGATTGTTGAGCAGTTGCGATTTAATGGTTAAGCCTGCTCGTAGGTATAGATCGTGGCAGTTCCGTTAAGTAATTGCAGCTCGGTAATGTCCGTCTTTGTGCTTTTTCGGGTCTGCAATCCGGGGCTATACCTGCAGCGACTACCAGCGGAGCAGCACCCGAGCTTAAAAAGCTTAAGCTAACGACATCGATCTGCGACCTCTTTGTGTTGGACACAGGTATAGCAAAGTAGGAAGCGCGGCTAAAATTAGGATAACTTCCGTTGGGCTGAGATTTTAATAAACCCGAAGCGCCGTTGCAAAGTCTTGCAGCGGCGCTTCGGGTTTATACCTGTGAAGTCATTTTCAAATCTTCACATCTCCAAATTTTCAAATTTCAAGATCGGACTAATGCTCCAGCACCATATTCTTCACGGCCTCTACCCACATCGGGTTAGAGTTCAAGCTCTCTACAAGTTGCCATTTCTCACCGCCGGCGTGCTCAAACATCTCCTTGAATTCTTCACCTACCTCAATGGTGGTCTCCAGACAATCCGCAACAAAAGCCGGGCTATACGCCAGCACCTTTTTGATACCTTTCCCGGGGAGCGTCTTCAGTACCTCGTCGGTGTAGGGCTGCAGCCACGGGTCTTTTAAAAGCCTGGACTGGAACGTGACCGTGTACTGGTCTTCACGCAGGCCCAGCTTCTCGGCCAGCATTCTGGAGGTGACAAAGCAGGATGCGCGGTAGCAGTACTTATTGCGCTTGTTGTAGCTGTTACAGCAGTCACCCAGCTGGCAATAGCCTTTGTCGCTGCCTTTGAGTACCTGGCGCTCTGGAAGGCCGTGGTAGCTGAAGATGACATGATCATAATCGTCCTGCGCCATGTGTTGCTTGCCCAGCTCCGCAAAAGCGTTGATAAAGCCCGGATCGTCGCAGAAAGAGGAAATGAAGTTGATGCTAGGTATAACCCACCATTCCTTTACGATCTCCATCACTTTGTCTTGTACAGAACCTGTTGAGGCGGCAGCATACTGCGGGAACAGCGGAAGCACGATGATCCGATCCACGCTCTTTTCCCGAAGCTCTTCCAGGGCGCTGGCAATGCTCGGGCTCTGGTAACGCATACCAAAAGCCACGTGATAGCCGGAGCCCAGCGCTTCTTGCAGTTTTTTCTGGAGGTCTAATCCGTGATAAAGTAGCGGAGAGCCGCGCTCTGTCCAGAGTTGCTTGTATACCTTGGCAGATTTTGGTGCTCGGAATGGAGCGATGATGCCATTAACCAGAGCGTAGCGCCCAACGGGGTTTATATCGATTACGCGAGGGTCCAGCAGGAATTCGCGCAGGTATTTTCTTACGTCAGGAGTGTTAGGCGTATCCGGTGTGCCGAGGTTAACTAGCAAAACGCCAATCTTACCTGTTTTTTTCTTGCTCATCTATAACAAATAATGCTGTTGCCTTACAAAGATACGAAGTATAACGAGTTAGTTATGATCGATAGTTTCTATGCCCTGATAGAGGGCGCAGGGTATAAAGCTAAAAGGAGGCGGAAATGTTTGAAAGTACGCGCCAGGACCTCGCCGTGTCTTTAGACCCGCGAGCGTCTCACCCATCGGCCGTGGCCAAACAGGTATAGGTATTAGTATAGGTATAGATCGCAACCTGACCCCAATCGTGCTCAAACAACAATTAACCATTTAGCAATTCACTCAATCACTCATCCACTTAATCGCTCATTCAAAATTTCTAAATCCACACATTTTCACCGTGTTTCGTAAAAAAAGGAGTAATTTTGCATCCTTAAATTTTAGTGTATGTCCGAAAATCCGCACAAAGCCGGTTTTGTCAGTATAGTGGGGAAGCCCAATGTGGGTAAATCTACGCTTATGAACGCCCTGGTGGGGGAGAAGCTGTCTATTATCACGTCCAAAGCGCAAACTACCCGCCACCGCATCATGGGCATCCTGAACGGCGATGATTTCCAGATCGTGTACTCCGACACGCCGGGTATCATCAAGCCGCAATATGCTTTGCACGAGTCGATGATGAGTTTTGTGCGCACCTCGCTGGAGGATGCAGACATCATCCTGTTTGTGACGGACATCTACGAAAAGCACGACGAGGACGATGTGATCAAGCGCCTGCAGCACGCCAATGTGCCGATCCTGCTGCTCATCAACAAAATTGACCAGGCCACCGAGGAGGAAGTGAACGAGAAAGTAGCCTACTGGCAGGAGAAGATGAACCCGACCGAGATCCATCCGATTTCGGCTTTGCATAATTTCGGAGTAGAGCAATTGTTCGCCCGTTTGCTGGCGTTGTTGCCCGAGCACCCGGCTTTTTATCCGAAAGATGAACTGACTGACAAGCCGGAGCGTTTCTTTGTGTCTGAGATCATCCGCGAGAAGATCCTACTCAACTACAAAAAGGAAATTCCCTACAGCTGCGAGGTGGTGGTAGAGGAGTTTAAGGAAGAAGAGGACATCATCCGCATCCGGGCCGAGATCAGCGTGGAGCGCAAGAGCCAGAAGGGCATTGTGATCGGCCACAAAGGTGAGGCGCTGAAAAAAGTAGGCACACAGGCCCGTGTGGATATGGAGCAGTTTTTCCAGAAAAAGATATTTCTTGATTTATACGTGCGCGTGAACGAGAACTGGCGAACCGACCAGAAGCTGCTACGCCGATTCGGCTACAGCAGCGAGTAGCGCACTATTAAAGCTTCGGGGCAAGGTGCTCCGGGGGCACTTTAACTATTTTATTTTTATTAGATGTCAACCAACATCATTGCAATCGTAGGCCGTCCGAACGTGGGCAAGTCTACACTTTTTAACCGCCTTGTAGGGCGTCGCCAGGCCATCATGGACAACGAGAGCGGCGTAACCCGCGACCGCAGCTACGGCCACGGCGACTGGATCGGCAAGTACTTCACCGTGATCGACACAGGTGGCTACGTGCACGGATCCGACGATATTTTTGAAGGAGAGATCAACAAACAGGTAGAACTGGCTATTAAAGAGGCCGATGTGATCCTGTTTATGGTAGACGTAGAGGCAGGCGTCACCAGCCTGGACGAAGAATTCGCCAACGTGCTGCGCCGCACCGACAAGCCCATCTATGTAGTGGCCAACAAAGCCGACACCAATGCCCGTGCCCACCAGATGGGGGAGTTTTATGCGTTGGGCCTAGGTATAGACATCTTCCCGGTATCGTCGCAGAGCGGCTCCGGTACAGGTGAACTACTGGACGAGGTGGTGAAGCACTTCAAAACAGATGGTACAGAAGACCCGGATGCAGGTATACCAAGGCTTGCCGTGCTGGGCCGCCCGAACGTGGGTAAGTCCTCTTTTGTGAACATGCTGCTGGGTGTGGAGCGTAACATCGTAACTGACATTGCCGGCACTACCCGCGACGCCATCGACTCGCGCTACAACGCCTTTGGCAAAGAGTTCATCATTGTGGACACGGCCGGTCTGCGCCGCAAAAGCAAAGTGAGCGAAGACATTGAATTCTACTCGGTGATGCGCTCCGTGCGTGCCCTGGAAGATGCCGATGTGTGTATCGTGATGCTGGATGCGACCAGAGGTATAGAGTCGCAGGACGTGAACATTATCTCACTGGCTGAGAAGAACCGCAAGGGCATCGTGATCCTGGTGAACAAGTGGGACATGGTGGAGAAGGATACGCACACCACCAAGGAGTTCGAGGAGAAGATACTCGAGGCGATTGCCCCGATCAAGTACGTGCCGATCATTTTCACATCGGTCGTGACCAAGCAGCGTGTGCACAAGGCTGTTGAGACGGCGATGGAGGTATACGAGCAGAAAACCCGTAAAATCTCCACTTCAAAGCTGAACGATAAAATCCTGCCGGACATCGAGCGCTACCCGCCACCATCCGTGAAGGGCAAGTTCATCAAGATCAAGTACGTGACGCAGCTGCCGACGCACAACCCGACGTTTGCATTTTTCTGCAACCTGCCGCAGTATGTGAAGGAGCCGTATACGCGCTATCTGGAAAACAGCATCCGGAAGCATTTTGGCTTCGAAGGCGTGCCGATCAAAGTGTTGTTTAAGAAAAAATAAAGGCTTCTGTATCAATATATTCAGATATAGAGTTATATTTGAAGCTTCATCCTTAACCAATCACAAAACATTATGAAAAAAGTATTCGGTTTACTATTCGTTGCAGGTCTTTTCACTTTTGCTTCATGCAACAACGCAGAAGAAACTGCAACTGAAGTTGAAACTACTGAAACTGTAGAGACAGTTGAAGTTGAGACTGAAGTAGAGGCAGACACTACTGCTACTATCGAGGAAGACACAACTGCTGTTCAGTAGTCACAAGTACCAGTACTACCGGCCGCAAGGCCTGGCAAAAGAAAAAAGCACTCCCCGGAGTGCTTTTTTTATATATATACCTCAACTAATATGTACAGGATGCGTATTGGCTTTCAAGCTTCGGTGCAGGGTGGTGCCCGTTGCCATAACCAACTGTTTTCCACCATCACATTAAACTTATAAACATGAAAAAGTCAATTTACCTTTTCCTAGCCGCTGGTCTTTTCACTTTCACATTCGCATCTTGCGACTCTCCAGCTGATGAGAGAGCTGACCAGGTAGAAGACGCTGCTGAAGAGCAAGCGGATCAGATTGAAGAAGCCGGTGAGCAAGAAGCCGACCGCATTGAAGACGGCGACACAGCTGTGGTTCAGTAGTCTCACGTGACGTATACACAGCAAAAGAGCGGGCTCACTAAGAGTCCGCTCTTTTGTTTTGGCGTGGTTTACCCTGGTTACGCGCCCAGCCGCTTCTGAATCATGCTGTTTACCAGCGCAAAGAGCCGTTTTGGGGTATAGGTGCGCCAATGCAGCTCATCCAGCGTGCCACCCGTGTTGACGTACGAGTCAATGTTGTAGCTGCGCATCTCGCTGAGCACGAAATCCCGGAAACTGATGGCCGCAATCCAGCCTTCCTCCACATCCTCAAACCACTCTTCGTAGTAGTCGTCTTCGGAGCCGTGGAAGTTGAACACATTCTCGCCGATCAGGATAAAGTGCTTGATGCCTTCCTGCACCAGCGGATCGATGATGTTGCGTTTGAGCTTCATGATGTCGTTGTGGAGCGCATCGTTCCACTCCCCTATAAACTCGATCACGGCAAAACCCAGGTCGTAGTCGGCATACAGGATCTTCAGGAATAGCGTTTCGGAGTCGATGTCGTCCCACTGCGGATGTATGTAGTAGCCATAGATGGTATGGGTGTACTGCAGCAGGCTGTTCTCGGCGCCATACAGCGGAGAGCGTGGGTCTTCGGCAGCTGAGTACAGCTCCAGCCAGTTGTAAAAGGGTTCAATGTCATGCATAAGTTAATCTGTTCTGCGCCTGTGTCAGGTGCTGGCATTTGTCAGTCTACTTTAAGATTATGAACAAAGTTGGCTATATTTAAGGAAGAAATCTCCTGATTAAGTCAACTCCTGTGTGCTGATGCAGGTATAAGCGGGTACAAAATAGCCACTGTGTATGCTAAGGCTTTCCTGCGTACGTTATAACATGGCACGTTCCAACTGAAAACACCACCCATCTTCTATGCAGTTCACATTCAGCCCCAACTTTTTTAAACCCGCGGTTGCTATACTCTTCCTGCTGGCCATGCTGAGCTTTGGTACCCAGGCAGTGGCCAAGGCAGATTATACCAAAGACTACCACCCCCACATCAACAAAGCCGAACGGCTGGTGATGGCGAAAGACTACGAAGGCGCGCTGCAGGTATACCAGCAGGCCTTTGCAGCCGTGCCACAGGGGTTTGCCCGCGACTACTACAATGCGGCCGTGTGCGCCGGGCTCACCGGGCACGGGAAACAAGGTATAAACTATCTGGAGAAGCTCGTTGCAAAAGGAGTGTCGCTGGAATACCTGGAACAGCAGGAGGCGCTCGGCACCCTTAGGGCTCACAAAGGCTGGAAGAAGTTTGTCAAAAAGTACCCGAAGCGCCGCAAAGCGTTCCGGGAGAACACGAACATCGACCTACGTGCCGACCTGGACGAGCTTTGGGCACGGGATCAGTTCTTCCGCCAGGCGAAGGGAGGCTTGCGTGTACATGCCGATACGATCCGGAAGATAGAGGCTGACAACGTGAAAAGACTGCTGGCCTGGGTCAGCAAGCACGGCTATCCGGGAGAGGATTTGATTGGATTGCCGGACACGCTGGAGGTGCTGCCGCGTTTCAGCATCGTGATTCAAAGGCAGACCACTGCCCGCAACGGTTTCGACTTCAAGACTGTGCTTACCCAGGCGGTGCAGGAGGGCAAGCTCGACCCGCATGTTGCGGCCTACCTGATGGACCAGCAGCAGGGCAAGAACCCATACCGGTCCAAAGTGCTGGCCCGCGTCATTTGTAACAAGCCGGAAGACTGCAAGGATGACAAGGAATTCGGGGACCTGTCGAGCCGCTACCTGGTGCAGCGCATGAGCGAGGAGGAAGAGGCAAAGGCGAACGAACTGCGGCAGGAACTTGGGCTGGAACCTGTCGCCGACTACCGCGAGAAGATGCGGTACGCTATAAAAGACGATCGCTTTAAGCTAGGCTACGACTGGGCAGTGATCAACTACAAAGTGCCGAGCAAAGAAGCCGCGAAAGTACTGGTAGAAAGCATGGCCATATTAGACTAGCCATTACCAGGTATACTGTAAAGCAGATCGGCCTGCCAGCGTTTCTTATGCTGGCAGGCCGATCTGCTTTTGTCAGGTATAGGCTCGCTTACGAAAGTTCGCCACCATTGCGGTAGGCCTCGATAGCAGCGCGTACGCTGCCGTACTTTTTGAGCAAAGCAGCAGCCTCTGGTTTTGCCAACTGCAATTCATCCATCAGCATGCGGGTGCCCCGTTCTACCAGCTTCGTGTTGGATAGCTGCATGTCCACCATCTTGTTGCCTCTCACGTGGCCGAGCTGTATCATGGTAGCGGTGGTGAGCATGTTGAGCACGAGTTTCTGGGCGGTGCCGGCCTTCATGCGCGTGCTGCCGGTCACAAATTCCGGCCCGGTGATCACTTCCACGGGGTAGTCAGCGACAGCGGCGACGGGGCTGTTGGCATTGCACACAATGCAGCCGGTAGCTATACCTTGGCGGCGGCAGGCTTCCAGGCCTCCCACCACATAAGGCGTCGCGCCCGACGCGGCTATACCTACCACTATGTCCTTGTTCGTGATATGATGTTCCTGCAGGTCTTTCCAGGCCTGTTTGGTGTCATCCTCTGCAAACTCCACCGCCTTCCGGATAGCACTATCCCCGCCAGCTATAATACCGATGACCATGCCATGCGGCACACCGTAGGTGGGAGGGCATTCCGATGCGTCCAGAATGCCGAGTCGTCCGCTGGTACCCGCCCCGATGTAAAAGAGCCGGCCGCCCTGTCGAAGGCGCTCCACGGTAGCGTTCACCAGGGTTTCTATTTGGGGAATTACCCGCTCAACGGCTATGGGCACACTTTTGTCTTCCTGGTTGATGCAGGTGAGCAGCTCGTGCACGGGCATTTGCTCTAATTTATTGTAAAGAGAGTCGGATTCGGTAGTAGACACTGTGGTGGTAAGTCAAATTTGATTTCAGAAAAATAAGTATACGTATTCTTAGGCATTCTGCATCTTGAGCAGCTCCTGGTGGTACTTGATCAGGCCTTCGCTCGGGCTGGAGATGATGACCCCGATGTGGCAGCCATACTTTTTCGCCACCAGCTTAAGCGTGTCTGCGAAATGAAACGCGATAGACCCGACAAAGTTTACCGGCAGCTCGCCGAAGCCCTCGTACTTGCTTACGTGGCGCTCGAAGAACTCCTCAAAGTTCTCGTAAATCATTTCCTTGATCACCGGATTCTTGCGCTTCTCGTGCATGAACTTGGCAAAAGTCGCCAGGTACTGGCTAGGTATGTCGGAGCCGTAAACCGCATCCAGAATGCCGTTCTTGGTGAGGTTATACCTATTAGTTAGTGAAGTAGCCAGTTCTTCAGGCAGCTCGCGGTACATATAGGCCTTTATGAGCAGCTTGCCCAGGTAGGCGCCGCTTCCTTCGTCCCCCATCAGGAAGCCGAGCGAGGTCACGTTGTCGATGATGTTCTTGCCATCGTAGAGGCAGGAGTTGGAGCCCGTGCCCAGGATACAGGCTATACCTGGCTTGTGACCGCACAGCGCGCGCGCAGCAGCCAGCAGGTCGTGGTCCACGTAGTTGGGCACTCCCGGGAAGGCCCGGCTGAGAGCGTCTTCCACGCGCCTGTTGCGCTCCGGGGAGCTACAACCGGCCCCATAGTAGTAAATGGCGCTGATGTTTCTCTCTTTTAGATGAGGCAGCAGCTCGGTCTCAAAAATGCTGTAGATCTTTTCAGTGTCCAGGTATTGCGGGTTGATGCCAGTGGTGGTTACCTGTTCGTACTCGTTGTCGGCATCAATGGTGCGCCAGTCTGTTTTGGTAGAGCCGCTGTCAGCTATCAGAATCATAGTATTGGTAAATTATAGTTGATCAGGAGCCTGCCGCTATATTGACAAACTCCCTCTGCTTTATTTTCGGTATACTGAGTTTTTGACAAGTCCGATCACGTCAAATTTGTCAAATACATATTCGGTGTGCGGGGCGTCCTTTAGTTCCTCGGTCAGATCCTGTCCGGCCCAGTGTTCGTAGTGGTTGCCGCTCCGCCACAGCCTTGATTTTTTCACGTCGTAGATCAGCCCTTTGTACGCCACCCACACCTCGTCCCGGTCCTGGCCATTGCGCAGGGCGAGCTGTTGCAGGGTATATTCCGGGAGATTTTCTTCCATTTAATGGCAGGCCCTACGGAGCCCGGTTTGCAAATATAGTAATCCTACCCTAGTGATTGGGGCAAACGGAGCAGAATCAGGTTTGTTTCTTTGTTTGGCTCCTGAGTTTTAGCCAATGCGGGCCTGTGTCAGTATCCAGCGGTTGGGCACTTCGCCTTTGATGGCCTGCAGGTAGTCTTCGTAGCTGCAGGGCACAATGCGCGGGCTCTTCTCATCCGACAGGGGCTCCACTTCCATCCACCACTTCTCACTCACTTTGCTTTTAAAGAAGGTCATGCGGTCGGGGGCGTCATGGAAGGCCACGGCGTATTTGGTAAACTTGCCGGAGCTGAACTCTGTTTCGTTCTTGCGGTGGTAGAAGCCCTCGATGAAGTACCAGACCATGGTGGCGATCGTCATGGCCGTCAGTTCCTGCCCGTCCTGCTCCGGATCGTACTCGTAAATTCCGAGCGATGTCATCTGGTCGCTCAGGCCCGCATACCAGCACAGTTGGCAGGCCTCCTCGCCGGTGAGCCCAAAGGGATTGGCTGGGGTATAGCCCGGCGCATCCTGGTGGCGGATGGCGGAGATGTCGAAGGTGAGCAGGTCGGCCTGACGTACAACGGGCTCCATTTCCTGTATCTGGCGATGCACCTCGCCTACGCGGTAGGCCTCAAAATGCAACTTCTCGAAAGTGGCCATCACCTCCGGGTCTACCAGGTAAGACTGGTAGCCAATCTGTCCAAGGCTGAAGAGGTAGTTGGGTTCGTGCATCAGGATCTGGTGCAGTTGTTTCTTATTGGCAGGCACCTCCTGGTCTTCGCTCATGTCCACGCTGCTGTCCACGGTGACCATGTTCACGGCCTGCTCCAGGTGCTCGTAGCCCATGTACTGCCCGTACTCCAAATCATGCGAACCACCAATGATGACAGGGATGGTGTTATGGGAGACGAGGATTTCCACGATCTCTTTCAGGCGCAGGTAGGTGTCGTCGAGTGTTATACCTGCCCGCAGGTTGCCTAAGTCCACTATGTTGCAGCGGCCGGTTCCTTTGTGCAGGCTGTAAAGTTTTTTGCGCACGGCCCGGGCCGGAAACACCTCTGATTCTGTCTCTTCTCCCCGTCCACGGGTTTCATTCACACCGATCAGGGCAATATCGGCAGCGCGCCAGTCCGGGAACTTGCCCGTAAAGCGGCCGATGTAAGCACCGAGCGTGCGCGGCTTGTCGAGCAGCGCAAAGATGTCCTCGTTCAGAGGCTCGAAGAAAATAGAAAGATTCATAAAGCTGTATCAGGAATGTCAAATATAGCAAAAATGCAGCTTTTGCGAGCGGCTTTTAGTTAAGTATAACTTTTTAGTGTAAAAAGTGCTATCAATATAAGGATTGACAAATATTTGTGCAGGCAGGTATAGAAATATCAGAAAAAAATAATTAAAATGCACTATAGAACGCAGGCATGGCCAATGTTGCGCCATCAAGCACACTGCCTTGTACAAACAACTACACTAACCTAAGCAATCACCATGAACGTAACCCGTACGCTTGATTTGCTACCTTTTCAGCTGCAAAACTTGCCTCAGCCCGACTGCCTAGCCACTAAAGTAAACGGACAGTGGATAAAATACAGCACCCAGGAGGTGCAGGACATGGCCAACAAGGTGAGCCTAGGTCTGCTGAAACTAGGTATAGGAAAGAACGACAAAGTAGCCATTATTTCCCTGAACCGTCCGGAGTGGGTGTTCGCTGACTTCGGCATCCAGCAGATTGGCGCCATCAGCGTGCCGATGTACCCGACCATTACCGTGGAGGACTACCGTTACATTTTCAACGATGCGGAGGTGAAGGCGGTGTTTGTGTCTGACGCTGAACTCTACAACAAAGTAGTGGCTGCTACCGAGGGGATGGAGAGTATCAAAGAGATCTATACCTTTGATGAGATACACGGTGCCAGGCACTGGAAAGAAGTAATTAAGATGGCCGAGGGCGAAGACGTGGCGAAGCTGGAGCCATTGAAGGCGGCTGTTTCCCCTGACGATATCCTGACCATTATCTATACATCCGGAACAACCGGCAACCCGAAAGGGGTGATGCTGACGAACAACAACATCATCAGCAACGTAACGGGCACGCTGCCTTACGTGCCGGTGAACCAGCACCACCGTGCGCTGAGCTTCCTGCCGCTTTGCCATATTTTCGAGCGAATGCTGCTATACCTGTACATGCGTATCGGGGTGTCCATCTACTATGCCGAGAGCATCGAGAAAGTGGCCGACAACCTGAAAGAGGTGCAGCCGCATGTGTTCACCACAGTGCCGCGCCTGCTCGAGAAGGTATATGACAAGATCGTGGCCAAAGGGATGGAGCTGACCGGCGTGAAGCGCAAGCTGTTCTTCTGGGCACTGGAGCTCGGTCTGGAGTACGATACCCGCCAGGACAAAGGCTGGTGGTACAACAAGCAGCTCGAGCTGGCCAACAAGCTGATCTTCAGCAAATGGCGCGAGGCGCTGGGCGGCAACATCATTGCGATCGTTTCGGGGGGTGCAGCACTGCAGCCACGCCTGGCGCGTGTGTTCTGGTCGGCCAACATCCGCGTAATGGAAGGCTACGGTTTGACCGAGACATCACCCGTAATCACTGTGAACCGCTTTGAGCCGGAAAACAACGCGATTGGCACCGTTGGTCTGCCGATTGACGGCGTGGAAGTGAAGATTGCCGAAGACGGGGAGATCCTGACGCGTGGACCGCACGTGATGAAGGGCTACTACAAAAAGCCTGACCTGACGGCAGAGGTAATTGATGCCGAAGGTTGGTTCCATACCGGCGACATCGGGGAGCTGGTAGACGGCAAGTATGTGAAGATCACGGACCGCAAAAAAGAAATGTTTAAGACCTCGGGAGGCAAGTACGTGGCACCGCAGCCAATCGAGAACAAGCTGAAGGAGTCGGTGGTGATTGAGCAGGCCATGGTAGTAGGAGCCGGCCAGAAGTATGCCGCCGCGCTTATCGTGCCTTCGTTCCTGGGTCTGCAGGACTGGTGCGCGCACAAAGGAATACCGTATACCACCGATGCTGAAATGATCAAAAAACCAGAGATTCTGGACAAGTATAAGCGTGAGATAGAGAAGGCGAACGAAGGGCTGGCGCAGTACGAGACGATCAAGAAGTTTACGCTCGTGCCGAACATGTGGACCGTGGAGAGCGGCGAGCTGACACCAACCCTGAAGGTGAAGCGCAAGAACATTACGGCCAACTACCAGAAGGAAATCGACAGCATGTATTAGTTGATCTCAAAATAAGCGGTAGACCGTCTAAATAACAAAAAACCCTTTCCCAACCGGAAAGGGTTTTTTGTTTGTAACCATTATTCGGATTATACATAAACTATAGCAAAAGGTACTATAGCATGTAATCCGCTTTTGGTCAAGAAAATGGAAGGGATTAATATTTTTCCTAAAATAGTATGCTTGCATAACATTATTTTATATATTTGGTATAAACACTATGATGCATGAAGCCTGAAGAGACTGTAGATTATAATGTAAAGGTATGTTGGCACGCCATCTCTCGTATGTATAATACAGAGGCTGCCAAAAACGACATTACGACTTCCATAGGATTCGTTCTGCTCAATATTAACCAGGAGACAGGTACCCCCGCCACCAAAATAGCCCCTTTGCTCGGGCTGGAGGCGCGCAGCCTGACCCGCATCCTGAAGAGCATGGAGGAGAAGGGCCTTATCTATAAAGTGTCGGACGACAAGGACAAGCGGCTGGTGCGGATTTTCCTGACCGAAAAAGGGCTCGAGAAGAAAGAGGTGTCGCGCCGAACGGTGCTCCATTTTAACCGCAAGGTACAGGAAACGATACCGCAGGAAGAGTTGAATACCTTTTTTCGGGTGTCGGAGCGCATCATCAGCATGATCGAAAACAAAGAGATTTTCTAACCATAGTAGACCATCAAGCTTTTTCTATGAAAAGAATTATTAAGAAAGTAGCCGTGCTGGGTTCCGGCGTAATGGGCTCCCGCATCGCCTGCCACTTTGCCAACATCGGCGTGCAGGTGCTGCTGCTCGACATCGTGCCGCGCGAGCTCACCCCCGACGAGGAGAAAAAAGGGCTCACGCTGGAGAGCAAGCACGTCCGCAACCGCATTGTGAACACAGCGCTGCAGGCCGCCATCAACTCCAACCCATCGCCCCTCTACCGCAAGTCTGACGCCCGCCTGATCCAAACTGGCAATTTCGAGGACAACATGAAGGAGATCGCCACCGCCGACTGGACCATTGAGGTGGTAGTGGAGAACCTGAAAATCAAGAAGACGGTGTTTGACCAGGTAGAGCAGCACCGCAAGCCGGGCACCCTGATCACTTCCAACACCTCCGGTATACCGATCCATTTGATGCTGGAGGGTCGCTCCGATGACTTTAAGAAACACTTCTGTGGTACGCACTTCTTCAACCCGCCGCGCTACCTCAAATTATTAGAGATTATCCCTACGCCGGAAACGGACCAGGAGGTTGTTGACTTCCTGATGCATTACGGCGACCTATACCTGGGCAAGACCACGGTGCTGGCCAAAGACACGCCGGCCTTTATCGCCAACCGTGTGGGCATCTACGCCATCATGCAGGGCCTGCAGGTGATGAACAAACTCGGTCTGAACGTGGACGAGGTGGACCGCATCTCCGGCCCGATCATCGGCCGTCCGAAGTCCGCCACGTTCCGCACGCTGGATGTGGTGGGCCTGGATACCCTGGCTAACGTGGCCAACGGCTTGTACCAGACCGGCGAAAAAGACGAGTCGCGCGAGCTGTTCAAGCTGCCGGACTACCTGCAGAAAATGGTAGAGAACAAATGGCTGGGCGACAAGACCGGTCAGGGTTTCTACAAAAAGACCAAAGACGCCAAAGGCAAAACCGAGATCCTGACGCTTGACCTGAACACACTGGAGTACGGGCCAAAGCAGCGCGCCAAGTTCCAGAGCCTGGAAGTGCTCAAGCCGATCGAAGACCTGAAGAAGCGCGTGAAAGCTTTTTCGCAGCAGAAAGACAAGGCCGCGCAATTCTTCAACGAGTCGCTTTACGGTCTGTTCCAGTACGTGAGCAACCGTATACCTGAAATCTCAGACGAACTCTACCGCATCGACGACGCCATGCGTGCCGGCTTTGGTTGGGAGCTGGGACCGTTTGAGTACTGGGACGTGCTGGGTGCCCGCGAGGTCCTGCAGCGCATGACCGAAGCCGGTTATGAGCCTGCCGCCTGGGTGGAGGAAATGCTCAACAATGGCAAGGAGTCTTTCTACATTGTGGAGAACGGCAACCGTCGCTACTATGACATCCAAACCAAAGCATACAAGGCTATACCTGGCGCCGAGAACTTCATTATCCTCGATAACCTGCGCAGCAACAAAGTAGTGTGGAAGAACACCGGCGCAACGCTCATCGACTTAGGCGACGGCATCCTGAACGTGGAGTTCCATACGAAGATGAACACCATGGGCGGCGACGTGATCATGGCGCTGAACAAAGGGATCGAGCTTGCCGAGAAAGATTTCCGTGGAATGGTAGTAAGTAACCAGGGGGCCAATTTCTCTGCCGGCGCCAACGTGGGGCTTATTTACATGTATGCGCTGGATCAGGATTATGATGAACTGAACATGATCATCCGGCAGTTCCAGAACACGATGATGCGCATGCGCTACTCGGCTATACCTGTTGTGGGCGCTCCGCACGGCCTTACGCTTGGCGGTGGCTGCGAACTCAACCTGCATGTTGACCACGTGCAGGCAGCTGCCGAAACCTATATGGGCTTGGTAGAGTTTGGCGTAGGTCTTATACCTGGCGGCGGCGGCACCAAAGAAATGACGCTCCGCGCAGCCGAAATGTACGAAGACGGCGACATTGAGTACAACACGCTCAAGAACATCTACCTGAACATCGGTATGGCCAAAGTGTCGACCTCCGCCAAAGAGGCCTTTGACCTCGGCTTTATGCGCCAGGGCGATGGCATTACCCTCAACAGCAACCGCCTGGTAGCGGATGCAAAGGCGCAGGCGATACGCCTGGCCGAGGCAGGGTATACGCAGCCGGCCAAAAAGACCAACATCAAGGTGCAAGGCAAGGGCGCGTTGGGGATGTTCCTGACCGGAGCCAACGCCATGGTGAGCGGGCGCTACATATCGGAGCACGATCAGAAGATTTCGCACAAACTCGCCTACGTGATGTGCGGCGGCGACTTGTCTGCCCCAACCGAGGTGAGCGAGCAATACCTGTTGGATCTGGAGCGTGAAGCTTTCCTGTCGCTGACCGGTGAGCGCAAAACACTCGAGCGCATCCAGAGCATCCTGACCACAGGCAAGCCGCTGAGAAATTAATGTCTAATGAATAATGGGTTATGAATCATGATTGTACTCTTTGGGAGTAATTCTGAGGAATCAACAATCAACCATTTAACAATTTAGCAATTAGAAAATATGAACAACGCATATATCGTAGCCGGATTTCGTAGCGCAGTAGGCAAGGCCGGGCGCGGTGGCTTCCGGTTCACCAGACCCGATGACCTGGCCGCTGACGTCATCAAACATCTTTTGGCTTCTGTACCCGCCCTCGACCCGGAGCGCGTAGACGACCTGATCGTGGGGAACGCTGTGCCGGAAGCCGAACAAGGCTTGCAGATCGGCCGCATGGTCTCGTTGCTGGCTCTGCCCATGTCGGTGTCGGGTATGACCGTGAACCGTTACTGCGGCTCGGGTGTGGAGACCATCGCCATTGCCAGCAACCGCATCGCGGCAGGTATGGCCGACTGCATCATCGCGGGCGGTACCGAGTCGATGTCGATGGTACCGACGGCCGGTTGGAAGACTGTGCCGAACTACAACATTGCCAAGCACAACCCGGACTGGTACCTGAGCATGGGCCTCACAGCGGAGGCAGTAGCTGCCGACTACAGTGTGACGCGCGAAGACCAGGATGAGTTCGCCTTTAACTCGCATCAGAAAGCGATCAACGCCATTAAGAACGGCTACTTCAAAGACCAGATCGTGCCAATCACGATAGAGGAAACCTATGTGGACGAGAACGGCAAGAAGAAGACGCGCTCTTATGTGGTCGACACGGACGAAGGTCCTCGCGCCGATACTTCGATGGAAGCGCTTGCGCGCCTGAAGCCAGTGTTCGCGGCAGGCGGCACGGTGACGGCCGGTAACTCTTCGCAGACTTCTGACGGTGCCGCCTTTGTGGTTGTGATGAGCGAGCGCATGGTGAAGGAGCTGAATCTGGAGCCGATTGCCAGGCTGGTAAGCTACGGCACCGGCGGCGTGGATCCGCGCATCATGGGTATGGGCCCGATCGCAGCCGTTCCGAAAGCCTTGAAGCAAGCGGGTATGACGCTCAACGACATCGACCTGATCGAGATGAACGAAGCCTTTGCAGCCCAGTCCATCGCCGTGATGCGTCACCTCGAGTTCGATCCGGCCAAGCTCAACATCAACGGCGGAGCCATCGCCCTCGGTCACCCACTAGGTTGCTCCGGCGCCAAGCTGAGCGTGCAGCTCTTCAGCGACCTGCGCCGCACCGGTGGCAAGCACGGCATTGTGACGGCCTGTGTGGGCGGAGGTCAGGGCGTAGCGGGCATTTTTGAGCTACTAAAGTAGCCTGACAAAAGACTATTTGACAAAGGACAAAAGATGAAGCATAATTTCAGGGAACTTAAAGTATGGCAGGAAGCCATAGCTGTTGCAAAAGCAGTTTATGTTCACTCCAGACAGTTTCCTGATTACGAGAAGTATGGTTTAACGAGTCAGGTTAATCGTGCTGTTGTTTCCATCGCTTCGAATATTGCCGAGGGCTCTGCCCGAAGCTCGAACAAAGACTTTCGGAATTTTCTGGGTATAGCGTTAGGCTCAGCCTATGAAGTAGAAACACAGTTAATACTGGCGAAAGAATTTGGCTACTTGTCCGAAGATAGTCTTGATAATTTGCTCAAGTTGCTCCACAGCCTGGAGAAGAAGATTAGTAATCTGCAAAGTCGACTTAATGATTAAATATTAATGGATAAAAAGTCCTTTGTCCTTTGTCACAAAATCAAAAAATCTAAAAACCATGGAAACTCAAAATAAAGCGACTACCCTCCGCGGTGGTGAATTCCTGATCAAGGAAACAGACGCGCAGGATGTATTTATACCTGCCGAGTTCAGCGAGGAGCAGCGCATGATGGCGCAGACCTGTCTGGACTTTGTACGCGAAGAAGTGACCCCGCTACTCGACCGACTCGACAACCACGAGGAAGGCCTGATGGAAGGGCTGATGAAAAAGGCGGGTGAGCTTGGCTTGTTCGCGGTCTCGATGCCGGAGCAGTATGGTGGTCTGAACATGGACTTCAACACTTCGCTGCTGGTAACCGAATCAGTAGGCGGAGGGCATTCCTTTCCGGTGGCTTTTGCAGCCCATACAGGTATAGGCATGCTGCCGATCCTGTACTTTGGTACAGACGAGCAAAAAGAGAAGTACCTGCCGAAGCTGACCTCCGGCGAATGGGCGGCGGCTTACTGCCTCACCGAGCCGGGCTCCGGTTCTGATGCCCTGGCAGCCAAAACCAAAGCCGTGCTGAACGAAGCCGGTACGCATTATATTCTCAACGGCCAGAAAATGTGGATCACGAACGCCGGTTTTGCCGATGTGTTCATTGTGTTCGCACAGGTAGATGGCGACAAGTTCACGGGCTTTATCGTGGAGAAAGGCTACCCAGGCCTAAGCCTTGGCAACGAGGAGCATAAGATGGGTATCAAAGGTTCTTCTACACGCCAGGTGTTCCTGTCAGACTGCGAAGTGCCGAAAGAAAACGTGCTGGGCGAGATCGGAAAAGGTCACCTCATCGCTTTCAACATCCTTAACATCGGTCGTATCAAGCTTTGCGCGGCTACGCTGGGCGCCTCTAAAAAGGTGGTGGACCTTTCCATCAAGTATGCCAACGAGCGCCAGCAGTTCAAACTGCCAATCTCGAAGTTCGGTGCTATACGCTACAAACTGGCCGAGCAGGCCATTCGAATCTATGCGGTGGAGTCGGCCTTGTACCGTTGCGGTATGGACATCTACCGCAAAGAGCAGGAGTTACTGGCAGCAGGCAAAGACGAGAACGAAGCCATGCTGGGTGCCGCCCGCGAGTTTGCCGTAGAGTGCGCCATGCTGAAAGTGGAAGGCTCTGAAGTACTCGACTACGTGGTGGACGAAGGTGTGCAGATCTACGGTGGCTACGGCTTCTCAGCTGACTACCCGATGGACCGCGCCTACCGCGACTCCCGCATCAACCGCATCTTTGAGGGCACCAACGAAATCAACCGCATGCTCACCGTGGACATGATCCTGAAAAAGGCCATGAACGGAGAGCTGGATTTGATGGGACCTGCACAAAACGTACAAAACGAGCTCATGGCTATACCTGATTTCGGTTCGGAAGAGGAAGGGTTGTTCACAGCAGAGCACAAAGCCATCCGCAACCTGAAAAAAGCGATCCTGATGGTGGCGGGTACGGCGGTGCAGAAGTACATGAACTCCCTGGCCAAAGAGCAGGAGATCCTGATGAACATTGCCGACATGGCCATCAAAACCTACGTGGCGGAATCGACGCTGTTGCGTGTGGAGAAACTGGTAGGTATGAAAGGTGAAGAGTCCGTAGCGAACCAGATTGACATCGTGCGCGTGACAGTGAACGATGCGGTGGATGCTGCCTTCCTGGCCGGTAAGGATGCCATTGCCTCGATGGTGGAAGGTGACGAGCAGCGTCTGTTGTTCATGGGTCTGAAGCGCTTCACTAAGAAGGATCTCTACAATACCAAAGAGGCACGCCGCCGCATAGCAGCCGCTATGATCGAGGCGAACGAATACGTGTACTAGTTTCTGACGAACCTATAGTGAAGGAAAGGCTGCCTCCAAAAGGGGTGGCCTTTTTTTAATGGGCTGGCGGCAGGTTACTTAGTGCTTAAATGTGCGTAAACATATCAGAATAGCGTAGCAAAAAAAGAGAGCGTATGGGGGTGACTTGCCTGATTCCCTGCTATAACGAACAGGACCGGATTGCGGCAGTACTGGATGTGGCGACCAACGTCAATAGCATTCAGCAGGTGATCTGTGTAGACGACGGATCTTCTGACAATACTGCCAGGGTGGTGAGTCGGCAATGGCCCAGTGTACAGGTTGTCCGCCTCAGTCTGAACCGGGGAAAAGCGGCCGCCATACAGTATGGACTCCAGTTTGTGCAGCACGAGTTGGTTTTGCTGATGGACGCCGATCTGCAGGAGATCAATGGAGAAGAGCTTGAGAAAGCCATTTCCGAATTTCAGCATACAGCAAAAGTTGATATGCTCATTTTGAGAAGAATCCGGTCACCCTGGTTTGTGCGCTGGTACCGCAGCGACATACTGCTGTCAGGCGAGCGGCTCCTGTGGCGGAGCGACTTAGAGGAAGTGCTGTCTCAGCCTGTGGCACGCTACCAACTGGAGGTAGCCATTAACCGCTACATGATCAAGCGCCACAAGCGGGTACGCTGGATGCCCTGGTCGGCCATGAATACCTACAAGGTAGACAAGCTCGGGGTGCTGGAAGGGTCCCGGAGGGAGTTTGAGATGTATGTCGAGATCGTGGACTACGTGGGGTTTGTGCACATGCTCGTTCAGCTGAGCTCCTTCACCCGAAAACTCAAAAAGCAAAAAAGCGCAACCAGAGAATGGCCGCGCTTTTTGTCAGGTATAAGGATGCCGTAATTACTTGATCTGCAAGCGGCGCAGCTGCAGGCTGTTCGCTTTTTTGGACGGCCGCACCACCGTTACCAGGTCACGGTCCGTAAGCCAGGCCGTAAAATCCTTTACATAGGCGATGTCTTTATCGTTGGCCACATTCAGGCCGGCTGCCTTGGGCGCTTCCGCCTTGCCCGTGCTGGTATCGATGCGGCGCAGGTATAGGTCATACTTGCCATCCAACTCTTCCAGGGTAAGCAGGTTTAGTGTGTTGCCATTTAGGTTGTAACGGTAGGATATACCTGTAAAAGCCTCGTCAGCCGGCGCTTTTTGGTTCTTCATCAGCACAGAGCTCCAGGCCGTGCCCATAAACTGGTCGTAGGCGAACAGGTGCATCTCTTTGGCGTAGTAAGGGGAATTCTCGCCGCCCTCCATGTATTTTTTCTCGGCCAGCACGATCAGCTTTTCCTCCGGTGTCAGGATCAGGTCTGTCAGGTAGATGTCCTCCAGGCGACTGGCTTTCGCTCCACCGCTTTTGTCGAGTTTGTTCACACTGGCCAGGTACTCGGGCGTGAACCGGAATTCCTCCGCAAACACCATGTCCTCGTTCTCAAAGTCGAACTTCACGGCTTTCAGGCTGTAATAATCACCGGTTTTCTCGTCGGCCGTGAGCACCACGCCATACAGGTTGCCATTGGGCTGCAGGGCGTACTTGCTGTCCATGATGTATACCTTCCTGCCATCGAACATGCCGCCTACCAGCACCGACATCCCCTTCGCAACCGGCGATTTGAGGGTATATTGGCGCACGGTCAGGCGCTCCATGTTTTCGGAGATCAGGCTGATGAACTGGTCACCAGCATCGTTTACAATCACCTCGGCGGACACAATGCCGCGCAGGTCGCTCAGGTTGTACTTGGTGTCTTTCAATTTCTGAAGTTTGCCATCGTAGAGGCTGCCGCTTATACCTTGCACTACCTGGTTGCCCGTCACGTTAAAGCGGTAGGCCAGGAGTTTGGTGCCATCCGGCGACAGGGCTATACCTACTTTGCGGGCAGCAGCGGGGGCTTCGAGCAGCAGAACCGGCTTGTCTTTCTGGCCATTCTGTAGGTTTACCCGATGCGCATACAGCACTTGGTTTCCCTGCTCGTTCAGGCGATGCGTGACCACCAGCGCTGCCTCCTCATTCTTGGCAAAGGCCTCCAGCGTTTCCTCCGCACCAAGCGGTATAGCCGTTGACCAGGCTTTTTTGAGGGTGGCATTGTAGCGCTCTATGGCATACTCGCCCGGTTTGTTACGGCTGAGGATCACAAAACCGTCGGCCCCCAGCGGAAGCGTTTTGCTGGTGATGCTTTGGTTGTACTGGTCTTCATTATTGTCAGGGAGGTAGGTGAAAGGTATAGCGGCCTTCTTGCCCTGAGCGGCGGCTGGTGTGGCAGATAAAAGCACCATCAGCAATAGAAGCGGTAAAGAGCGAAGTGTTTTCAAGGTATAGCTTTTAGATTTTTACTGAGTAAAATGTTCTGCGCCAGGTATAGCCAAGTCGAATATAGGATAAAATTGTTTCTTGTGGAACTGACGCAAACAAAACCTTTAACGCAAACTACCAGGAAGTAGGTATAGCCAGTCTTAATGCTGCACTTCGCTTTCCAATACAGCCACTGGCTGTTTCTTGTCGTCGATGGCTACAAACGTAAAACTGCCGTGGATGGCCTTTAATCGTACATCGGAGTACATTTCTTCAATATAAATCTCTACTTCCACTTTCAGGCTGGTGTTGCCAACGCGCTTTACCTGCCCGATTAATTCAATAATGGTACCCGCGGGTATAGGCTGGGTAAAATCTATTCTGTCTGAAGATACAGTGACCACCCTTTTGCGGCAAAAGCGGGTCGCCGTGATAAAAGCCACTTCATCCATCAATTGCATGGCTGTGCCGCCAAACAGCGTATCGTAGTGGTTGGTGGTGTTTGGAAAAACGGCTTTGAATATGCGTGTCTCCGATTGGGCAATGCGTTCTTGTAGACTCATGAAATTATAATTTTAGAGATTGGGTATACGTATGCACTACTGACTGCTGCATGAATCGTAGCCCGGAAAGTAGGTAAAAGGCGATGAGGCAAGTCTCCAGCATAGTCTTGTGGTATGGCTATGCATGCCAGCGCTGTAGAGTAGCGGAAAGGAAAGGATACGACCCTTTTGGGCCGGGATGGCTTTAAGAGTCGCGTAACTTCTCAGACCACAGGCTTTAGGCGCGAAAGCATGCGTAAGGTTATTTGGGGCAAGTCTCCTGGCTTATAACCTGGCTGCCATCCTTCTCATCCTCTTCCGGACAATGGATAATTTAAGGCAGCCAATTAGGTGTTATTTACAGTTGCGCGTCAGCCCGTGATTTGCACACGGTTCCTTTTTAAACCTCAGCTTATACCTTGCTGAGGTGCCTCCAAACGCTGTAAAGATAGAAAATATTTAGCTGATACGGCTCCAGTTGACAGTATTCACGCTCAATGATTTGATGTGCCGCATGATGTTCTGGTTCTGTGGCTGCTCGAGTTGTGGGTCCTCATTCAGCACACGTTGCGCGGCCGCACGCGCTTCCTGCAGAATAGGCGCGTCCTTGGCCAGATCGGCGATGAGCAGGTCGAGCACGCCGCTTTGCTGTGTGCCCATGAGGTCACCAGGTCCGCGCAGCTTCAGGTCTATGTCGGCAATCTCGAAGCCGTTGTTGGTGCGCACCATCGTCTCCAATCGGGTCTTACTATCTTTGCTCAGCTTATACCCCGTCATCAGGATGCAATAGCTCTGCTCAGCGCCACGACCTACACGGCCACGCAACTGATGCAGCTGCGACAAACCAAAGCGCTCGGCACTTTCTATGATCATTACGGAGGCGTTCGGCACGTTCACACCCACTTCGATTACGGTAGTGGCTACCATGATTTGCGTCTCGTTTTTGACAAAGCGCTGCATCTCATAGTCTTTGTCCTGCGCCTTCAGCTTGCCGTGCACCATGCTCACCTGGTACTCCGGGAAAGCCCTCCGCACACTCTCGTAGCCATCCATCAGGTCCTTGTAGTCCATCCCTTCCGACTCTTCTATGAGCGGGTACACGATGTATACCTGACGGCCCAGCTTGATCTGGTCGCGCACGAACTGGAACACCTTCAAGCGGTGCGAGTCGAAACGGTGTACGGTCACGATCTCCTTACGGCCCGCTGGCATCTCGTCTATCACCGACACATCCAGGTCGCCATAGAGCGTCATGGCCAGGGTACGGGGTATAGGCGTGGCCGTCATCACGAGCACATGCGGAATAATGCGCGGGTTTTTGCGCCACAGCCTGGAGCGCTGTTCTACCCCGAAGCGGTGCTGCTCGTCCACAATGCAAAGTCCCAGGTTCTGGAACTGCACCACATCCTCCAGCAGCGCATGCGTGCCCACGATCATTTTCATCTCGCCGGAGCGCAGCTGTTCGTGCAGTACTTTGCGGTCTTTGGTCTTGGTGGAGCCGGTGAGTTTGCCGATGTTTATACCTAGCCGGTCCGCAAATGCCTTGAGGCCGGTGTAATGCTGGTCCGCCAGAATCTCGGTAGGGGCCATCAGCACCGACTGCGCTCCGTTGTCGGCCGCGATCAGCATGGTGATGAAAGCCACGATTGTCTTGCCCGAGCCCACATCACCCTGTAGCAGGCGGTTCATTTGCTTACCGGCCGTCAGGTCTTTGTGTATTTCCTTGATAACCCGCTTCTGCGCATTGGTCAGGTCGAAGGTCATATGGTTTTTGTAGAACTCCGTAACAGTCGGCACCTGCCTGAACACCTGACCGGCCAGATCGGCACGACGCACCGTTTTCTGACGCAGCAGACGCAACTGAATGTAAAAGAGCTCTTCGAACTTGAGGCGAAATTTGGCTGCATTATACTTCTCCACTGACTGCGGAAAGTGGATATTGATGAGTGCATCCCGCTTGCTCATCAGGCGGTAGTGGTCGATCAGTTCCGGCGAAAGCGTTTCGTGTATGTTCGGCTCCGCCACCTTCAGCAATAGCTCCATCATGCGGGCGATCACTTTGCTTTCGACACGGAAGGCTTTGAGCTTCTCGGTGGTGTTGTATACCGGTTGCAGAAAGGAGGCCGTCTGTTTCTCCTCGCCCAGTTCCTCCAGCTCTGGATGCGCCATGCTCCACTTGCCGTTGAACTGCGTCGGTTTGCCAAACACGATGTAGTCGGTGTGGTTTTTCAGCGTCTTCTGCATCCACTTCACCCCCTTAAACCAGACCAGTTCCATCTCGCTGCCATCCTCGTCCACGAGCGTAGCAGCCAGGCGCTGCTTCCGGCCTTCTCCCAATACTTCCTTGCCCCGCACACGCCCGCGCACCTGCACATAAGGCATGCTCTCGTCCAGCTCGGCTATTTTGTAGAACTGGGTGCGGTCGAGGTACCGGAAAGGGTAGTGCTGGATGAGATCGCCGTAGGTATAGATGTTGAGCTCCTTCTGCAGCAGCTCGGCACGCTGCGGCCCCACGCCTTTCAGAAATTCGATCTTGGTATGGAAGAAGTTGTTCAAGGGTGTACGCTCAGGTTAGGTAAATAAGGTATAGCAGGTATACCTGACAAAAATAAGCAAAAGCCCCGACAGGTGTAAGTGCTGGCGGGGCTTTATGTGTCGTGAATCGTGGCAGTATGTATAAAAGTCTGTATAACTCGGCCCAATCGAATTGTGCGCTTTGCTCAGAATTCGTAGTATGTTGCATTGAAACTGCCATTCGAGATCTCCACCACTTCGCCTGTTGTGGAGTTATGGGCTTTAAAATGGAACGTACCGGATATTGTTCTTTTATATCGATCGATTGAGGAAATGGATAAAGACCCAGTACGCATCTTGTCCGTGCGAAAATCCATGTTCGTATCTTGGGTGTAATAGCCAGCATTGAAATGCTCACCAAGTTCATAATCCCTTACTCTGATGCCATTGATTGTATCTCTCACACTCACCAGGAGAGAGGTAGAACCGTTTTGAGCGCTAAACCAGAATCTGTTTCCGTTATCCGTCAGAGTAAATGACAGCGAGTTTGTTTTAAAGCCACTGCCCGGCCACCATTTTTTACCGTTTATCTTGACGCAAAATGATTCATCACAGAAGCTGTCCTTGGAGCAGGAAAGCAGGCCTACAAGAAATATCAGAAAGTATAGCTTGTCTTCATATGTAACTGTCGTGTTTCATGCCGTGAGCTTTGTAACCATTGATAAGAGCAACGCCAACAAGCATTGCGTTTAGAATGTGCCCACGTCAAAGCGACCATTGGTTACTGTTACCGTGTCTTTGCCATGCACCGCCTTGAAAGCGAAAATGCCCGACACAATTCTGTTAACGGTGTCTGCCCGGGTGACGATGACCTTTCCCGTATACCTACTCGTGGTCATATACAGCTTGCCAGGTATGTAGTAGGCTCCATAATTCTGGGGTTGCTTCAGTTCGCCGCCGAACAAGTTAGTGGTAGAGTTTAGGGAATACTCCCCTGGCTGAGACACGTTACGGAGGTAAAGCTGAAAGCCGGTCTTGTCCTTTCTGTAAGCACTTATGAGCACATTGTTACGGGTTTCGTCATAGGATCTTGATGCCAGATACCCACCTTCCACAGGATCAGGGGGATTAAAGCCAGCACCGCCGTTCGCTACCCAGGCCTTGTTGTTCACCATAGCCCCCATGGTGTCAGCGCCCGTTTGGGTGGCATCGGGCAGCAGTTTCAGCTCGTCCTTTTTGCAGGCCGCAAACAGCAGCGGCAGGAGCAATAGCATAAGTTTGGAACGTAGTTTCACAGCAGCAATAGTGGGTGGTATGCTAAATATAGTGAATATCAGTTTGTTATACCTGGAGCGCCGTGTTTATTTTGTGGCACGGAAGCTATTCCAAATGGACATCGACCATCCGAACTGAACATAAACAAAAAAGACCGCGGGTATACCCACGGTCTTTTGTCCTTTGTCACAAAGTCTTTTGTCAAATAAACCTACTTCTTATCCTTAAACTCCAGCGTATTCAGCATGTGCACAATATCCTTTTTCACATACTCAATCACAGGGGCCAGTGAGTCGTTTTGGGTAGCGGTTGTAAAGTAGAGCGCTCCCCGGAAGAAGTGCGTGGTGGTATCCGTCACATAGAACTGAAACTGGCTTGGAATCTCGCCTTCCAGTTCGAATACCGAAGCGATATCGCCCTGTGGTGTCCGGATCTCCGTTTCCTCAATCGAGTACGCCTTTATCTGGTGTTTGCCAGTCAGTTTGCGAGCATCTTCTATCAGGTCGTTCAACATTTTCGGATTATTGTTGATGGCCTTATACGTCAGCTGCACGTTGGCTCCCAGGTTCGGGTAGATGATGTTGATCCAATGCGGCTGGGCGATCATCGAGGAGTCCGGCCGGATCTTGGCGTGCTTCGAGTACTCGAAGGTATAGGGGTGCTCGTCCTGCAACGGCTGGTAAGCGGCCGCGGGCAGGTCGATGCGGTTGTATCCTTTTGGCTTAGGGGTATACTCGGAGTTACAGCTAGCTACGGCCAGGGCCATACCTGCCCACAGGACCATTTGCAGTTTAGCTGACTTTATGATAGTGCTCTTTTTTGCTTGCGACATTAATCTTGACTCGTTTTACACGCTTATTGTCCGCCGACTCCACCGTAAAGAAGTAGCGGCCATACGACACTTCCTCGCCCACAAACGGAATGCGACCAAAGAGCGCCAGCATCAGGCCAGCCACCGTTTCGTGCTCGCTCTTGACCTCGTTAAAGGCGTCGAACGGAACTTCCGTGATCTTGCAAAAGTCGTGCAGCGATGTTTTGCCGTCAAAGATAAAGGTATTTTCGTCGAGTTGTGAGTAAATGATCTCGTCTCCGTCGTCAAACTCGTCGTTGATCTCGCCCACAATCTCCTCGATCACATCTTCCATCGTCAGCAGGCCTGCCGTCGTGCCATACTCGTTTACCACAATAGCCATGTGCACATGCTTTTCCCGGAAGTCCTGCAGCAGGTTGGAGATGTGCTTGGTCTCCGGCACATAAAAAGGCGCCCTAATCAAGTTCTGCCATTTAAAATCAGCTCCTTTGTCGAGGTGCGGCAACAGGTCCTTTACATACAGAATACCGTCGATGCTGTCGGTGCTTTCGGTATAGACCGGCACGCGCGAATAGCCCCATTGGATGATTTGCGGAAGAAGCTCCGGCAACGTGGCACTCTGCGGGAATGCCACAATATCCATCCGCGGGCGCATGATCTGCTTGATCGTGATCGAGCCGAAGTTGACGATACCCCGTAAGATTTTCCGCTCTTCCGGCGAGGTCTCTTCATTAGACAAAGCCACATCCAAGCTGTGATGCAGTTCCTCCAACGTGTTGTTGTAGGACCGGACCCGGTAGCGTCTGTCAATGTAGGAGCTGATGCGGGTTAGCACCCAGGCAAGCGGTTTCAGCACAGGAGCCAGGGCAGAAAGGATGGGGGCCATAAGCTGTGCAATGGCAGTTCCGTGTCTGCGGGCGTATACTTTAGGCAGCACTTCACCAAAAAACACGATCAGGAACGTGACGACCAGCACACTCAGAAGCAGCGTGAAGGATGTTAAAGACGCAGAACCGGTTACCTGCCACGCAATATAGGCGCAGAGGGTAATGATGCTGACATTGATCGCGTTGTTGATGATCAGAAGAGAGGCCAACAGTTGGCGCGGGGCCTGAAGCAGGTGATGCACCAGCTGGAGCTTTTTGTCTTTGCTCGTTCTGGCTTTCTCGATTTCCTGGGGAGTGAGCGAGAAAAAAGCTGCCTCCGCCCCCGAAGTGAGGGCAGAGAGCAGCAATAAGATAAAGCAGGCCGAGATGGCTGCGATATATTCAATTCTAAGTAAAGCCGTTGCGCTTTGTAAAAGTTGCAGTAAGCTATAACTTAGGGGGTCTCCGGAATCTAAACTGTCCAAAATCAGCTAGTTAGGTTAAACATGGGTTAGAACGGCAGGTCGTCTGGCTCGTCGTTCTGGAAGGCAGAAGCATTGCTCTTGCCTGATGCGGCGGCACTGCCCTGACCTGAGGATTGCGATTGTCCCGCCGACTGCGAAGGAGCACCGCCCTGGAAGCTGCCTGAGCCACCATTGCCGCCTTCACGCGCACTCAGCATCGTCATGTTGTCAGCTACGATTTCGGTGCTATAGCGCTGAACGCCTTCTTTGTCCTGGTAGCTGTTAGTGCGGATCTTGCCTTCAATGAAGACAGACTGTCCTTTGCGCAGGTACTTTTCGGCTACTTCAGCCAGACCACGCCACAGCACGATGTTGTGCCACTCGGTGCGCTCCTGGCGCTCGCCATTTTTGTCTTTGAATGTTTCGGAAGTAGCGATCGGGAAACGCGCTACAGCTACACCGCCTTCGAGGTGGCGAACTTCCGGGTCCTTACCAAGGTTTCCGATAAGGATGACTTTGTTTACACTTGCCATGTCTTTTTTTGGTTAATATTAAATTGATTTGGGCTACTCCGACAACCAAGCCGGAGGCAATTATGGCTACTGAACCTCTAGAATGCATTTGCAAACAGAAAAGTTTCAGTTTATAAATTTAGTAAAATCTTCTCATCTTTCAAATAGCTGTCGATAAGAATTGGCTTCGGTAATACTTCTATTTTTTCAGATGAATAGGGTACCAGTCGTGCCTCCTGCAAAACTTCCTCTTTTAAACGAAAATCAAGCTGAATCAGATAAAAACGAGCCGTAATTTTCTGATGGCTAAGCACATGCCTGTATTCTTTGCGGGGTGGCAAAAGGTGCGATTCCTGCACGGCTATACCTGCGTCGTTCAGTTCCTGCAGCAGTTTGGCAGTGTCTAATGTCTTGGAGTCGCTCTCGTGCAGGTAGAAATCGTACAGTCCTTCCCAGATATCGCCGCTCAGGCGCTTCCGCATGTAATACTCGCCCCCGTGCGCAAACACCATGTAGTGAAAGAAGCGCGGCCGCGCAGCCTTGGCCTTCGACTTTACCGGCAGTTCCTGCACCAGCCCATGGTTAAAGGCAAAGCAGGACTGCTGCAGCGGGCAGAACAGGCAGTCAGGCATGACGGGCGTGCACTGGATGGCGCCAAACTCCATAATAGCCTGGTTAAACGTGTCGGGCGCTTCGGCAGGTATAAGTTCATCGGCTAACCGCTGAAACACCTTGCGCGAAGCGGGAACCGCAATATCATCGGACAGACCGAACACCCGCGCCAGCACTCTGAATACATTGCCATCCAGCACGGCCACCTTCTCTCTGAAGGCAAAAGAGGCGATCGCGGCGGCGGTGTAGCTTCCGACCCCGCGCAGTTTCAGCAGCTCTTCATACCTATTTGGAAACACGCCGCCATACTCCTGCACGATCTGCTGGGCTGTGTGGTGCATGTTACGGGCCCTGGAGTAATAGCCGAGCCCCTGCCAGAGGCGGAGCACTTCATCCTGGGGGGCGGCAGCCAGGTGCTGCACCGTAGGGTATGCCTCAGCAAAGCGCTGGAAATAGGGCAGGCCCTGGGCCACACGCGTCTGTTGCAGGATTACTTCGGAAAGCCAGATCAGGTAGGGGTCGGTAGTGTCGCGCCAGGGCAGGGCCCTTTTGTGGCGCTGATACCAGTCCATAATGGTCTGGGCAAACAAAGGGCTGGGCTTATTTTCCATAGCTGACTTAGGGTGGTTAGTGTAGGGGATGGAAACAGACAAAGATAAAGCTTTGTTCTGGAAAGGAGTTGCGGGGAATTTGTAAGATAATGGTATCTGCCTAAAATATAAGCACATAGCCCGCGTTAGGGAGTTGGCAAGCTGGCACGGGTATTGTAGCAGTGTGGCCGGCGAAAAGGGGCTAAGCCCGATCGGTTTAGGCAAGGCACAATCTGTAATAATTTAATGCTAAAGCTTTTACTTGTCGAAAAGTAGGTATACCTTTGTGCCCCGAAAAATGGAGAACGACAGCGCTGTGGTTCCTCCTGAAAAATAGAAAGTTAACTTATTTCTAATTTATAAAAATCTAAGAAAGTGACTAAAGCAGAAGTAATATCAGAAATTGCTGATAAAACAGGGATTGATAAGGCTGATGTGCAATCTACCATCGAAGCGTTTTTCAAAGTAGTGAAAGACTCAATGGCTGACGGCAACAACATCTACGTGAGAGGTTTTGGAAGCTTTGTAAACAAGAAGCGCGCAAAGAAAGTGGCTCGTAACATTTCGAAGAACACTTCCATCATTATTGATGAGCACTTTATTCCAAGCTTCAAGCCATCCAAGACCTTTATTGCTAAGATTAAGAACAGCAAAAAGATCAAAGAACTGGCTCATTCTTAATTCTTTCGTATATTTGCCGGTTGCTTAAAGTTTATCATTTAAAATACAGTCACTTAAAGAAAACAGAAACTCATGTCACGCGCTCAAATACTGATACTAGTTGCAGCTATCGCATTGGCCGCGGCTATGTTTTTTCTTCCTAAGGTGGTTGTAACAAAGGATGATAGCACAGTAGCTGCCGAACAAACCTCTGCTTTGCCGGAAGGTCACTCTGAAGACGATGGCCATGACCATGGTGCTGCACCGGCCGCTTCGGCTGATGGAGTACACGCGATGGCTACGCCAGAGCAACTGATGGAACTCGCCACTGTGCGTGCCCGCTACAACAAAGCGACTGATGCCAAGGCGCGTGGCCTGTTGGCCGGCGAACTGGCAGCAGCGTATGCCGCAGCAAGTAAGTTTGACAGTGCAGGTTACTACTACGAGTTAGCCGCTGATGCCCGTCCGGGTGAGAAGAGCTACCGCAAAGCGGGTGACCAGTACTTCGAAGCCTTCACGTATGCGGCAACACAGCAGCGCGCAAGCGAAATGGGCGGCAAGGCCCGTAAAATGTACGAGCAGGTGCTCAAGAACAACCCTTCGGATCTGGATGCGAAAACTAACGTAGCCATGACCTACATCGCCAGCGAAAACCCAATGCAGGGTATCACGCTGCTGCGGGAGGTGATTTCGACAGACCCGAAAAACCAGAAGGCGTTGTTCAACCTGGGCATCCTGTCAGTGCAGTCCGGACAGTGGGACAAAGCCGCCGAGCGTTTCCAGGAACTGGTAACAGTTAATCCTGAGCACGTAGAAGGCACTTTCTACCTGGCTGTGTCGCTGGCTGAAACCGGTAAGAAAGAAGAAGCAATCAGAACTTTCAACAAAGTGAAGACCATGAGCAGCGACCCTGCCCTGACAGCCTCTGTTGACGAGTATCTGGCAAAAATGTAATAAAAGAACTAACCACTTAATAAAAATTTCAAGACTATGCCTTGCGGAAAGAAAAGAAAAAGACATAAGATTGCTACTCACAAGAGAAAGAAGCGTCTAAGAAAAAACAGACATAAGAAGAAGTAATTTCTTCTGCGTTTATTGAGGCCCACATTGCTTCTGCAATTGTGGGCTTTGGTCTATACATCCAACTAATCTTTGAGAGAAATTGAGTAACGAGCTTATAATCAATTCTACTCAGGATGGAGAGCGCATCGCCCTGTTACAGGACAAGAGACTTGTTGAGTTTCACCACGAAAAGAAAGATACCAACTACATCGTAGGCGACATCTTTCTGGGAACTGTAAAAAAGGTAATGCCAGGCCTAAACGCCGCTTTTATTGACATTGGCTACCACAAGGATGCATTTCTGCATTACCATGACCTGGGAGCCAACGTCAAAACGCTGAACAAGTATGTAAAGGCGGCACAGACACAGAAGAACGCTTCTGCAAAGCTTAACCAGACTAAATTCGAGCCAGAAATTGACAAGCTCGGCAAGATCGCTGATGTTCTGAAAAAGGGACAGCAACTCTTGGTGCAGATTGTCAAAGAGCCGATTTCCACCAAAGGACCGCGTCTTTCTTGCGAGCTCTCGCTCGCCGGTCGATACCTGGTGCTCGTGCCGTTTTCAAACACGGTAAGCGTATCCAAAAAGATCGTTAGCAAAGAAGAACGCACGCGGCTCAAGCGCCTGATCACCTCGATCAAGCCGGAGAACTTTGGTGTGATCATCCGGACAGTGGCAGAGGGCCGTGAGGTGGCAGAACTCGACAGAGACCTGCGCAACATGGTGGAAAGCTGGGAAGAAGGCTTTAAATCGCTGAAGATAGCCAAACCCAATGACAAGATCATCGGGGAACTGGGTCGTTCTTCGTCCATTCTGAGAGACTTAATGAACGAGAGCTTTGACAACATAGTAGTGGACGACGAGTCACTCTATGACGAGATCAAAGCATACATCGGTAGCATTGCGCCAGACAAAGTAAAAATTCTGAAGCACTATACCGGTAAGACAAAAACCTTCGAACACTTTAACATCGAGCGGCAACTAAAGGCTGCTTTCGGGAAAACAGTGACCATACCAGGCGGCGGATACCTGGTAATAGAGCACACCGAGGCCCTGCACGTAGTCGATGTAAACAGTGGGAACAAATCTAATACCGAAACCGATCAGGAGGCTACCGCACTGAACGTGAACATGATGGCCGCCAAAGAAGTGGCCCGTCAGCTGCGCCTCCGGGATATAGGTGGTATCATTGTAATTGACTTCATCGATATGAAGTCGCCGGAAAACCGCCAGAAAGTATACGAAGTAGTCAAAGAGGAACTGAAGAGAGACCGTTCCAAGTCGACAGTTCTGCCTATCTCTAAGTTCGGCCTGATGCAGATCACGCGTCAGCGTGTAAGGCCAGAGCAGAATATTGTGACCGGTGAGGTATGCCCTACTTGCAACGGCACCGGCAAGATAACTGCCAGCATTCTGATTACTGATGAAATTGACGTGGCGGTAGACGACCTGCTCACGCGACATAACCACAGAAGTCTGACATTGTATGTACACCCTTTCCTGTATGCTTACTATACATCGGGTGTCATCTCCAAGCAGATGAAGTGGTTCTTCCACTACTTCAAGTGGGTGAAATTTGTAAAAGACACTTCGCTCGGCATTACTGACTTTAAGGTAATGGACGACAAAGGCGAAGAAATAGAGCTGCGCACCGCCCTGACGGAGGTGAACGGGGTGCAGGATCAAGAAAATTTTAATCAGATTTAAAGGCAACAAAAAAGCCGCTCTGTCTAGACAGAGCGGCTTTTTTGATTTAACAGGTGTACCGTCCTGAAATGAGTTGACACAAAAGTTGACTTATATGCAAGAGACGA
>NZ_BMFP01000009.1 GCF_014638845.1 Pontibacter amylolyticus | reverse complement strand
GCCTGCCTAAACAAACCGGGACCTTGTTAAATCTGTCAACTTATTTCAGGACGATTCATAGGTATAAACAAAAAAATCTGTCTCCTTCTGGCCAGCTTGGTTAGCATGGGGAAAGGACAGATTTTTTTCGGTATATCATTCTAGAGCTTACTTTGCTCCTTTGTGTTCGGCTTTAACGTTGATCTTGCTTTCAGCCAGATCGGTTAATTTCAGGTCAGTGGCCTTTTCTTCCTCCAGTGTGGTGAGCAACAGTTTCAGGATCTCTTTGTGACCTAGCTGCTTGGCATAGGTGCAAAGGGTGCCGTAACCGGCAATTTCGTAGTGCTCTACACGTTGGGCCGAAGCAATCAGGGCGGCGTCCATCACATCAGAGTCAGCGTTTTCGGACATCATGTCCTGCGCCTCCTTGATGATTCCCTCCATCGCTTTGCACTTTTCTCCGGAGGCCTTCATGCCCAGTAAATCGAAGACTTGCTCCAGCCGTTCTATTTGTGTCTCTGTTTCGCTGAGGTGCATCTCAAAAGCCTTCTTCAGCTGAGAGGAGGAAGCCTCCTTCATCATTTTTGGAAGAGCCTTCGTAATCTGCTTTTCAGCGTTGTAGATATCCTTTAGTTCGTGGATGAATAAGTCGTTCAGGTTGTTTAGTTTCATAGCTTGGAAAGGTTTAGCGTCGTAAAAAATTATAAGCCTAAGCTTGTGAGATTACTATACGGGAGGATATGGCGGAGGTTTAAAAATATAACTTTTATTAGATAAAGTATATATAGTAAGAATACAGAGTTGTCAAATATGTCATATTTGTGATATTTTGGATGCCGCACGCCTTTTGCGTCTGTTGCAGTGCAATTCATAAAAACAATTAAATATGGCCTCAAAACAGAATAAAGGCGCTTGCCCCGTAACGATTTTCAAAAATATAGGTAATCTTATGGAGGATGATGTCAAGGCATAGGACCTCATACCTGGCGAGTAAGTATACAATTAGCATAAAAAAGAAGCACCCGTGGATAGACCAAAAGGAAAGCTCATAGCCATTGGCGGAAATGAAGACAAAGGCTCATACCCGAACCCAAAACACAAAAAAAAATATTACCTCGATTTTTTTGAGTTGGGTATACTCAAGCGCTTTCTGAGTGAGATACCATCCCCCAACCCTACGATAGAAGTGGTTACAACAGCTTCGCTTATACCTGAGGAAGTGGGTGAGCGTTATGAGAGCGCGTTCGGCATTTTAGGTTGTGAGAACGCCAACATGATGCACATCCGGGAAGAGGAGGACGCCCTGAAGCCAGAGTACCTGGAGCGCATCCGCAAAGCCGACGGGGTGATGTTCAGCGGTGGCGACCAGTCCCGGCTGACCCGCATTTTTGGTGGCACAGAGTTTTTGCAGACCGTGCATGACCGGTACTGGCACGAGGATTTTGTAGTGGCCGGAACCAGCGCAGGGGCCATGGCCATGTCAGAGATCATGATCAAGGGAGGCAGCTCCACAGAATCCCTCCTGCGCGGTTCTGTCAAGATGGGCCAGGGCTTCGGCCTGATCAGCGGTGTGATCATCGACTCGCACTTCGTGATCCGGGGTCGTTTCGGACGACTGATGGAAGCGGTGGCGACGCACCCTAAAACCGTCGGGATCGGTCTGGGCGAAGATACCGGTGTGCTCATCACGGAAGGGCACATGATCGAAACCATTGGCTCCAACCTGGTAGTGATCGTGGACGGGCACAGTGTGAGTTACACGAATATCAATAATATTGAGCCCGGCCGGCCGGTAGCCATTGCCGGCATGATGATGCATGTGCTGGCCAAGGGAAATGTGTTCAATATCAATTCAAGGTCTTTTTACAAGGACATGGCCGACGTGGAGAAAAACGAACTCGCTTCTGAGTCGCGCAGCTAGTCTTTATAGATCGACACCCTGCCTTCCTGGCCGCCGCGGCGATAAGCCCGGTACATCCCTTCGGAATTGAAAGGCAGGGCCAGTTTTCCATTGCCGTCTACAGCGATCAGTCCGCCCTCTCCTCCAAACTTCACGAGTTTGTCCATTACCACTTCCTCGCAGGCCTCCTGCAGGGTATAGCCTTTGTACTCCATCAGGCATGATATATCATAAGCCACCACCGCCCGGATGAAGAACTCCCCATGTCCGGTGCAGGAGATGGCGCAGGTTTTGTTGTTGGCGTAGGTGCCGGAGCCAATTAAAGGACTGTCGCCGATGCGGTTGTAGTTCTTATTGGTCATGCCACCGGTGGAGGTAGCCGCCGCCAGGTCGCCGTTCGCATCGCGGGCGACGGCGCCCACGGTGCCAAATTTACGTTCGTCGGTATGGTCGAGCATAAAGATGTCGGTGTCCCGCACCTCGCGCCACTGCTGGTAGCGGCGCTTATCGTAAAAGTATTCCTCAGGTGCAAAATCGATGTTGTACTTGCGGGCAAACTCCTCAGCCCCATACCCACTCAGGAACACATGGTCGGAGTGCTCCATGATGGCGCGGGTGAGACGCACGGGGTTGCGTATGTTACGCACCCCTGCCACCGCACCGGCTTCCAGCGTTTTACCGCACATGATGGCCGCATCCATCTCGTGCTTGCCTTCCTTTGTGAACACCGAGCCTCGTCCGGCATTAAATAAAGGGGAGTCTTCGAGCAGCACGACGGCCATTTCCACGGCATCCAGTGCGGAGCCCCCTTTTTCTAGCACCTGGTACCCCTGGTCAAGGGCGTGCGAGAGGGCTTGCTTGTAGGCTTTTTCTAGTTCTGGTGTCATGGAAGCGGGTGTGATGGTACCGGCCCCTCCATGTATGGCAATGGTTATGTTCTGCATATCTAGTGGGTGCGTTATAGTAGGCTCCTACGCCTATCGGGCCCTGCCTGTTTTGTCGGGCTGCTTTTAGGCCATAAAATTAAAAAAGCTGCTATTTTTCCGTCCCGCCGAAACCAAAGATTTTGTATATTTGTCCTTAGATCAATCTATTCATTATAAAGTTTATTTTATGTCGTTTGATATTCAAGGAAAGCTGTACGAAGTGTTTGAGGAGCAGCAGGTAAGTGAAAAATTCAGAAAGCGTGAGTTTGTGCTGGAGATTCCGGACGGTTCGTTTACGCAGTACTGCAAGTTCCAACTGACGCAAGACAAGTGCAACCTGATCGACAACTACAAGCCGGGTGACGAAGTGAAAGTTACGTTTAACCTGACAGGCAAGCCTTTCACGAAGAACGGCCAGACCATGTACTTCACGAACCTGCAGGCATGGCGTGTTGAGGGTGCTGCCGCCTCTGGTGGTTTTGGCGCTCCGGCTGGTGCTCCTGCTCAGGAATCAGCGGCTCCTTCTTTCTACAGCAGCGACGCGGACAACGATCTGCCATTCTAATACATATTGCGTATAAACAGAGCGAGCCCCGACAGGCTCGCTTTTTTTATGCACGCTGGCACAGTGTTTCGCCGAACTTACAAAAACAAAACCTGCTGTCGGCGATTGTTACTGTATAACCAGGTATAGCCTGTATACCTGAACCCCTCTGACTATGGACGATTTACAGCGCCTGATCTGGCAGGGCGAAAACGATCAGCTGGATTTTAAACAGCGCGTCACGCAGCCCGACAAAATAGCCCGCACCCTGGTTTCTTTTGCCAATACCCGCGGTGGCACCATTCTGATCGGGGTGAAAGACGACGGCAAAGTAGTGGGCGTGGATCCGGAGGAAGAAAAACACACCCTGGAGCTGGCCGCCAACTTTTACTGCGACCCTCCCCTGCTGCTCACCTATGAAGAAGTAGAACTGGACGGCCATACCGTCCTGAAAGTGTCTGTACCCGAAAGCGATGTGAAACCACATTTTGCAAAAGTGAAGGAAGATGACTGGCGGGGCTATGTGCGGGTAAAGGACACTAGCGTGCAGACCAGCAAGATGGTGGAGAAGTCTTTGCAGACGGAAGAACCCACCTTCGAGCGCATCCCCCTCGACCGCCACGAACACGCCGTACTGGACTACCTGGCTCTCAACCGCCGTGTCACGTTGCGGCAGTATATGAAGATCGCGAATCTATCTGAAAGAAGGGCTTACCGGATGCTGGTAAAGCTCGTGATTCATGGTTACCTAAGGCTGCATGATAAGGAGAAGGAGGAGTATTATACTTTGAGTTAGTGGAGAGTGAGGGTTTTTCCTCCCGACGGGGCTTGTAATCATGGCGCGAGCATCCTCGCTCGTGTCTGCTATGGGGGCCCTCTAGCCCTTTTTAACTATAGCGCTTACCTCACTTTGTGGCTACAGCTTTTCAGGTATAGCAACCTTAATTGTTTCATTGCTTGCCTTGGCCAGGCGGGCCCTACTTTTTTCCTTGATGAAAAAATCGAGGGCCCCTTCCCCCAGTAGGCAAAAAAATCAAGACGCTCCAAACTCGCTGAACGCTCGAACAGTGGAGCGCCGAAAAGTGCACCTGGCTGATGCTGTTTGTTTCATGGCTTCCGGGGCAAGTTAGTCTTGCTATACCTGCCAGTGTTCTGTGAAAGTAACTACAACGCCTATACCTGTTAATTGGTAGCTTCAGACTCCTTCCCCTGTTTTTAGGGGAAGGCCGGGATGGGGTAAACAACTACAACGCCTATACCTAAGGATTGACAGCAACAGACTCCCCTCCTTAGACAAGGAGGGGCAGGGGTGGTTGGTCCCGGTACTGCAAAAGAACAACTGAAACAACGAAGCTTATACCTGACAATGGCAATTGCAGAAGTCCCCCTTCGAAGGGGGCAGGGAGATGACAATTGTGCATAAGAATCCTGAAAATCCTTTAATCCTGTAAATCCTGATTCAGACAGCATCCTTCTCCCATCATTTCCTGCTCAGTTCCAGCTTGATCTCGTTTCCCTTTTCATAATACTCGGTATGGGTGAGCTGGCCGGCGCGGTTGTATACCTGCCAGGTGCCGAACCAGTAGTAGTGGATCACGCGCTCGGTCTCGACCACACGGGCCATGCCTTGCTTTTCGAGTTCGCCGTTGTCATGAAAAAACTTGATCAGAAATTCTTTGGAGTTCGGCTTGTGGTACTCAATTTTCCGGAGGCTGCCGTCAGGGTAGTAATAGCGCCACTTGCCCCGCTCCTGCCCGTGCTTGAACCTGCCATTGCGCAGCAAGGTGGCGTTGTCTGACAGGTATAGCTTCCAGCGTCCGTGGTGGCGTCCCTCTTTGTCGAAACGATTGATCTTGAAGGGCCAAATGCCGCTTTTAGGCTTCGGCTTCACCTGCGCAAGTAGAGGCAGCGCAAGAAGCAGTAGCAAAAAGAAGGTAGAGGTAGTTTTCATACGCCCGATCCGATTGTTAATACCGCGGAAAGAAATTCAGAACTTGTACTGAATTCTTAAACAAAGATAGCATATTTTTTCACTTACAACTAATTATTTAGTTATACATGTTTTACCTGTAAAGAGTTCTGAATCAGATGACTAAAAATCAGAATTTTTATACGATGGTAACAGCGCCTGTGCGGGGCAGGAAATCGCCTCTTTCTTAGATAGACTATGCGCTATGTATTTGCGTAAAAAGGCTATGTCTACCACTTTAGCCCTTCCCTTATGCCCAAACAGACGAAGTCACCCCAAGACAAAACTGAAAAAATCTCCCCTACTCCCGAAAAGGTAAAAGATCCGGCAAACGTTAAATCACCCGACTCCAAAGGGAAAAAGATATTTGTGCTCGACACCTCGGTCATTCTCTACGACCACAGTGCAGTGCGCAACTTCCAGGAACATGATGTGGCCATCCCGATTACGGTGTTGGAGGAGCTCGACAACTTCAAGAAAGGCAACGACATCAAGAACTTTGAGGCCCGGGAGTTCATCCGCTTCATTGATAAGCTTTCTTCAGAACACATGCTGCAGGAGTGGATTCCGCTCAATGGCAAGACCAAAGGCAAGTTTAAGGTGATGCTGAACGGCAGTTCCAAGGTGGATGCCACCAAAATTTTCGGGGACAAAAACGACCACCACATCCTGAACTCGGCCCTGCAAATGCAGCAGGATTTTCCGAAAAGCAAAGTCGTGCTGGTGACTAAAGACATCAACCTGCGCCTCAAAGCCCGTGCACTCAACCTGATCTCAGAGGACTATGAAACCGGCAAGATACAGGATGTAGCGGGCTTGTACACGGGCAGCGACACGCTCGAGGAAATTGACCCGTCCATCATCAACGAGCTCTACGAGAAAGGCAGCTCTGAAAGCGGCAAGGTGATCAAGGAAACACCACCCGACAATCACTTTTATGTACTCAAGAGCTTTAAGAACTCCATCCTCTCCTATTACAACCCGGTAGAGGACCAGTTTGAGCGGGTGGATAAGCAGACGGCTTATGGCGTGAAGCCACGCAACGCTGAGCAGACCTTTGCCATGCATGCCTTGTTAAATCCGCGCATCAAACTGGTAAGTATACAGGGTGTGGCCGGTACAGGCAAGACGCTACTGGCGCTGGCTAGTGCCCTGGAGCAGCGCCGCGACTACAAGCAGATCTATCTGGCACGCCCTATTGTGCCGCTCAGCAACAAAGACATCGGCTACCTGCCCGGCGATATCAAATCGAAGCTAAACCCTTACATGGAGCCGCTTTGGGATAACCTGAAGTACATCCAGAACCAGTATGCCGAGAGCAGTAAGGAGTACCAGAAGATCAAGGAGCTGGTTGAGCTGGAGAAACTCGTGATCACGCCGCTGGCTTATATCCGGGGACGCAGCCTTTCGAACATTTACTTTATCGTGGACGAGGCGCAAAATCTGACCCCTCACGAGGTCAAGACCATTATCTCGCGTGCGGGAGAAAATACCAAGATCGTGTTTACAGGTGACATTTACCAGATCGACACGCCCTACCTGGACTCGCAGAGCAATGGCCTCTCCTACCTGATCGATCGGGCCCGCAACCACCCGCTTTATGCGCACATCACGCTGCTGAAGGGGGAGCGCTCGGAGTTGGCCAACCTGGCCAACGAACTGCTCTAGCTATACCTATACCTGTCTAAAAGGCAAAAGGCCGCTGCTATACCTAGCTGCGGCCTTTTCTGTTGGCGATCTGTGCTTCGCTGTCTTCTTTAGCGGCTGGGTCTAGCAGTGTTTTGAGCGTAAGCAGGCTTTGTTCGGTTTCTGCTTCGGATTTAAGTTTCCTGAAGAAACCTTTATACTTGTTATACAGGTCGTCTGCTACCCGAGCTTTCTGAAGCCACACCACGCGTGTTCCGTCTTCCTGTGGCTCGAGGCTGAAAATGCCGATGGTCTCAAATTCCTCGCCTTTGGTAAGTTGTTTATAGTAAAGTTCGTTCGGTGGGGTGCTTTCCGTAAAGTGTACTTTTACCGTCCCCACCCGGTCGCCGATCCATTCCTGATGAGCTCCTTTGCCTGTGATCGGACCGCCGTAAAGGCGGATCATGGTGGGGTCGTATTCTTTGTTCCAGGCGTTCCACTCTTCCCACTTGGTAGGGTTGTTCAGGTATGTGAACACCTGCTCCGGCTTGGCGTTGATCAAAATGGAGCGTCTGACCTCGTAGGAGTCAGGGAGCAGGAAGGAACCGAAAACTACTGCGGCCGAAGCTACCAGCAACGACACCAGCATGATGAGGGACGCTTTCATATACGGTGCGGCATACCTGTTAGTGGATGGGATAATTTTATGCTAAAAGTACACCAATTTAAAGGAGAAAAAACAAGACTGCAAAGCAAGTGCACGAGAATATTTTTTAGCTTGCAAGCACTGTCTTTTTGTCAACAGTAGCTGTTTATACCATTTACCGACAAGTTACCGTATAAGGGCCAAACAAAAAACTAAAACATGATTCAGGATCTTATCAATAAAGGACTACAACTATCACAGCATACTATTTTCAAGCGTTTTCTGGGCAAGGCCGGTGTGCTGGTGTCCAAGCCAGTGAAACTGGGCATGCTGCTCACCACGGCTTATGGCAAGTTGGTGGATGTGGAGAGTAACAAGAGCGGTTTCGACCAGGTGAAGGAAGTGATGCAGACGTTTATCCGACTGGTGAAAGCCTACGTCAACGGCTCTTACCGAGAGGTATCCAACAAGTCGCTGCTTGCCGGCGTGGCGGTGCTGCTATACCTGGTGACGCCTATCGACGTGATCCCCGACTTTATACCTGTGCTCGGCTTCCTCGACGATATCAGTCTGATGGCCTGGTTCATCGACTCGTTCCAGAAAGAGATCAGTAACTTCAAAACCTGGGAAAGCAACCGGAATTTCGAGCCGACGATGGGAACGCTTTAGAGTTAGAAAATTAAAAAGTTAGAAGGTTAGAAAGTTAGAAAGTTGAGGAGGTATACCTTTCCCTATCTCCTTTTCTAACTTTTTAACTTTGTACCTTTCTCCTTTTATACCTTTCTCCCTTGTAACATTTCTTCCGTATCTTGGGAGCTCAAAACCAACTCTTATAAAAACCATGATCAGTAAGCGCATAATAGCATTTTTTGCTGCAGCCTGTCTGAGTCTGGGTATAAGCACGGCCAAGCCTGATGAAGGCATGTGGCTGCCTATGCTCCTCAAGCAGCTTAACGAAGCAGAAATGCAGAAAAAGGGCATGAAGCTCTCTGCCGAAGACATTTACAGCATCAACCAGTCCAGCCTGAAGGACGCCATCGTTTCGTTTGGCGGTTTTTGTACCGGCGAAATGATCTCTTCAGAAGGACTTCTGCTGACCAACCACCATTGCGGCTACGGCCAGATCCAGAGCCACAGCTCTGTGGAGAAAGACTACCTGACCGAAGGCTTCTGGGCCATGAACCGCGAGCAGGAGCTTCCGAACCCGGGCCTGTTCGCCACTTTTATCGTACGCATGGAGGACGTGACGCAGCAGATTCTGGCAGGTATACCGGCCAACGTAACAGAGGCTGAACGCGAGAAAATGGTGCAAGCAAACATCGCCAAGGTGCGCGAGCAGGCCATTACCGGCACGCACTACGACGCCACCATCCGCCCGTTCTTCTATGGCAACGAGTACTACATGTATGTAACGGAGACCTTCCGCGACATCCGCCTGGTGGGTGCTCCCCCCTCCTCTATCGGTAAGTTTGGTGGCGACACCGACAACTGGATGTGGCCGCGCCATACCGGCGACTTCGCCATGTTCCGCATTTATGCTGACGAGAACAACAACCCGGCGGAGTACTCTCCGAACAACAAGCCTTACAAGCCGAAGCACCACCTGCCTATTTCGCTGAGCGGAGTGCAGGAAAATGACTTCACGATGGTGTTCGGTTTCCCAGGCCGTACGAACGAGTACCTGACTTCGCACGCCATTCAGGAGATCTACGAAACCTCTAACCCGCACAAAATCAAGATCCGCGATACGAAGCTGGCTGTGCTGGATGAGGACATGAAAGCATCTGACGCGGTTCGCATTCAGTATGCGGCCAAGCATGCCAGCGTGGCCAATGCCTGGAAAAAGTGGATCGGTGAGAGCCGTGGTTTGCGTAAAGCCAATACCATCGCCCGCAAACAGGAACAAGAAAAGCTGTTCACTACCTGGGCCAATGCCGATGCCGGCCGCAAGCAAACGTATGGCAACCTGATCAATGAGTTTGCTCAGAACTACAAGCAGCTGGAGGGTGTTACCATCGCCCGCGACTACATCATGGAAGCTGCCTGGGGTGTGGAACTGGTGCGCTATGCCAATGACTTTATCAAGTTGAACGAACTGATTGAGGCCAAGGCACCACAGCAGGAGATCAATGCACAGCTCGACCGTCTGGAGAAAGGCGCGTCGGGATACTTTAAGAACTACAACGCTCCGACCGACAAAAAGGTATTCGCTGCTTTATTGAGCATGTACTACGAGAACCTGGACCCGAAACTGCATCCGTCTGCCTTTGCGATGGTGCGCCAGAAGTATAAGGGAGACTTCCGTAAATATGCTGACGAGGTATACAGCAAGACGCTCTTCACGTCTGAGGCCGGCGTGCGCAAAGCCATTGCCGATATCAGAGCGGGCAAGGCTAACCCATTGAAAAATGACCCCGGCTTCCAGCTGGCCAGCAGCATCAACAACTACTACAGCACCAACGTGCTGCCGACTTACACGAAGGTGAACGACAACCTGAACCTGCTCTACAGAACTTATGTGGCTGGTCTGCGTGAGATGCAGCCTGACCGCAAGTTCTACCCGGATGCTAACTCTACCCTGCGTGTGGCTTACGGTAAAGTGGAACCTTACCAGCCGGTAGATGGCGTGAAGTACATACACTACACAACGTTGGAAGGTGTCATGGAGAAAGCGGCCTCCGGTGTTGCCGAAGACTACGCTATACCTGCCCGCCTGAAGGAACTGTACGACAAGAAAGACTACGGCCCTTATGGCGTGAACGGTCAACTGCCGGTTGCCTTTATCGCCTCTAATCACACCACGGGCGGTAACTCCGGCTCTCCGGTGATCAACGCCAATGGCCAGTTGATCGGCACGAATTTCGACCGCAACTGGGAAGGCACCATGAGCGACCTGACCTACAACCCGGACCAGGTACGCAACATTTCAGTGGATGTGCGCTACATGCTTTTCATTGTAGACAAGTTTGCCGGAGCCGGCCACCTGGTGAAAGAAATGACGCTGGTAAACGACAACACGTCAGGATTGCCGCAGGTAGATGCCCGCCGCAAGGCTGAAACGCCGGCAGAGGCACCGCAACTCTCTAAAAGAGAGCAGCGCAAAGCAGAGAAAGCCGCCAGAAAAGCAGCCAAAAAGAAAGAAAAAGAAGCGGCTGAGGTTGTGAACTAAGCACTGTCCCTCGCCTATTTCAAAAAGCCCCGTCTGGTCATGCAGGCGGGGCTTTTTTTGGCTATACCTGAGCGAGTTGTTTTATACCTTGTTTTGCTCCATGTAAGGTTGCCAGTTCACGATCAGCACCTTCTCGTCCTCGAGCAGCAGGTAGCCATAGTCGTAGCAGAAATGGTAGGTGTTGCCCTGCCTGGTGCGATATAGATGGGTGAAGTGACGGAAGTCGAAGCCGGCCACTTGCAGTACCTCCCGCCTGATGGTGGTCTTTCCTTCGGGGCTGAAGCGCTGCAGCACGAATCGGTTGTGGCGGAGTTTGTTGTTGATCTCTTTCATCAGGCGCTCGCCCGAATTCTGTGTCTTTCGGCTGTTTTTGGCTATTGAGCGGCACTGATCGCTGCAGTATCGCTTATCTGTTCTGCCTGTCAGCTTTTCACTGCAGTTTTCACATGTTCTCTCCACCATGTTTTTGTCTTTTATTCGGGTACATCCGGTTAAACCGGGTATACCCGGATGTACCCGGACTTACCCGGGTATTTTACGGCTGTCCAGGATTTAGGTGCTTATTTGCAATTGTAAATCTTAAGCATGATGCAATTCCCGTCTAATCAGCCAGTTATTTATCTCAACAGCCTGGAGCATGAAGGTGTTAAATACATCCGCCTTTGGCACAAGCCCAACCCTTTTATCGTCAAGCGGCTAAAGGAGGCTGCCTGGATCAAGTACAGCAATACCTACAAGTGCTTTGTGATGCACCACCGGCCACAAAGCTTAGAAATGACCTTTGCACACTTTCAGGGGCTCGCGAAAGTGAGTACACAATACCTGTACCGGCCAAAAAGGCTGAAACCAAGCAAACTTGTGCCGGTACTGGCTGGCCGGCATCAGGGAGAGCCGCTTCAAAAGCTGCCTGACATGCCGGTGGTAAAGCTACAGCCGATGCTTGTGGAGGAAAACAAAACGGTGATAGGCATTACCTTCCGCCACAGCCAGCAGGTGTACGAGACCCTCAAATACAGCAGGCTGGCCGCCTGGCAGCAGGAGCAGAAGTGCTTCGCCATACCCGAGGGTGGGCAGCACATTCAGGCCCTTGCCGAGGAGCTGGAGGGCGTGGGCTGGCTGTGGCTGAGCCAGGAACTGGTGGTGCGTGACGTGGTGCTGCTGCGCAGGCTCTGGGAACAGACCTACGTGAAGGCCGCAAACTATATCACCTGCCCGATCGACTACCTCGAGAAGCTCTTCCTACTCAACTACTCCATGAATACGATCCGCACCTACCACAGCCTGCTGCTTCGTTTCCTCAACAGTCACAGAGACAGGGGGATGGAGCAGGTGAACGCTCTCACCGAGGAGGACATCAACCAATACCACCGGCAGATGGTGCAGGCCGGGGCCTACTCCTGCTCTTTCATCAACCAATCGATCAACGCCGTCAAGTTCTACTACCAGCGCGTGCTGGGCCGCCACGAGGTGCAGCTGAACAATGTAGAGCGTCCGGAGAAACCTGACAGGCTGCCCACTGTGCTCAGCAAGGAGGAGGTGAAGAAAATTCTGTCGGCCACCGACAACCTCAAGCACCGCTGCATGCTTCAGTTGCTATATGCGGGCGGGCTTCGTATCGGCGAGGTAATCAACCTGAAGCTCACCGACGTGAAGTCTGACCGCAATCTCGTGCTGATTCGGGGTGGCAAGGGTAAAAAAGACCGCACCACCGTGCTCTCACAGAAGCTGCTGGAAAGCCTAAGGCATTATTATAAGGAGTACAAACCGAAAGAATGGCTGTTTGAGGGCCAGTTTGGCGGCCAGTACACGGCAGACAGCCTGCGCAACGTGTTTCAGGCCTGCCGCAAAAAGGCCGGGGTGAAGACGAGCGCCACCCCACACACGCTCAGGCACTCCTTCGCCACGCATTTGCTGGAGCAGGGAACGGATCTTAGGTACATCCAGACCTTGCTCGGGCACAGAAGCAGCAAAACTACAGAAGTGTACACGCATGTGACCACCTACGCGCTGGATAAAATCGTGAGCCCGCTTGACAATCTATAGAAATGAACTATATTAGTGTTGCGCTATGGAAGTACGGAATAGAAAGCAAGCCCCAAAACTAAAACCTGTAGAAAAGGTGTCAGCAGTACTCCACACATAGTGCAGATAGTAGGAGTAGGTACTCCTGCTAGCAGGTAGTTAGTGCCAAGAGTATGAAAGAAAAAAGCTTTGACCAAGTACACTTTCTGTGCAGCATTATAGAGCAATGTCCAGACAATTGTGTTGCGGAGTTACAGTGCAACTGGACATCAACCACCTATAGTGACAAAGAAATAGCAGAAATAAAAAAGTATACTATTAACTCAATCCAAGACTGCAAAACGGACAGGCAGGCAGAAGTTTTCAAATCTTCCCTATTTGACAGTTATAAGTATCAGGAACCACAGTTTGGAAAATTTTCTATTTGGAACGGCGGACTTAATTTGCTGATTACGGATAAGATTAAAAATGCAATCATTGGAAATCTGAAAGAATTCTTTGACAACAGAGACGTATGTCATTGTCAAATTTACACGCTGGAGAAGCAAATTGCAGAATGCTATGACACGTTTAATCACAGCAAACTTGACAGTGAAATATTCTCGTTCACGGAAGAAGAAAAACAAAGGTTCAGTGATAACGACATTGACATCTATTTTGACAAATTTGACTAAAAACACCAAGCACTAACAAGGTTCATAATTTAGGTTCGGCTATGCCTCCCCACATTATGCACGAGACGTTGGTAGTAACTTAACTTTATTAAGAAAGAAAAATGTTTGATAATGATTTATTACAAAAATGTTTCCATGAGCCTGATTTAGATAAGGTTGAAAAGCTAATAAATTACCTTAACCACATTAGCGGGAAAGAGCTTACTAAATCAATTATCCGACAGTACCTACTAAAAATTAAATGGGAGAAGAAAGAAGTTAGACTTCTTTATAGGTGTCATTGTAAAGCGGCATCAACATATTTAAGGTATTTGATAAGGGATAGCGATGCGTTTAATAAGGATCAAGTTAAGACAACAATTGCAGATATTGCACCTTACATAAGCTTTTTAGATTCTGGTAAAACTTCAGACTTACTTTTGAGGAGTACTAATAGCATTCCTTCTTCTATCCATTATAACCATGCTAAATCATTGTTCTATCGACATGATTTACCTCAAGATTCTAAAAATAATTACGAATCTGATTTATTAGTGCTGTATGCTGTGAGATTAGCTTTAGAAAAAAGAATCCGTGGATTTCTTGGCATCGACTATGCTACTATCAAGGACAAGCCTATAGGATTATCAAAACTTATAAATATTTGTAAGAATTTAAAAGAGACAGAGTACGCCTCCACAATCAGCTGGCAAGAAATAAGCTGGTTAAATGTTTGGCTAAATCATTACATGCATAGGCACATTAGGCCATTTCCTTGGACAATTCACCAAACGTTTGAAATTCTTGATTCACTACTTAATCCTACAATGTACAAGCATGGCGATAGAGAAATTCACTCCTTTTATGCTTCAACTGTAGTATTCGATGAAGAACAGTTTTCAAAAGAAGTATTAAGCAAGTTAAAGGACTTGAATACCGATATTGAAGTTAAGTGGGCGTGGGAAAAGGAAGCTCTTATATTAAATTAAGAATAAGCGTCTACCAACACGGCACATAAGCCAAGCATTGGCTACGCCTTGCTCGCATTATGTACTAACCGTTGTGCTTAACTTAAATTGATGAAAATGCTGACTTACATTTTAATAATGATTCTCTCTGTTTCTTCCTGCTCATTTGTAGGGAATGAAAAGAATCGTTCTGAATATTCAGCCATTTATCAAAGCCAGCAAGAGCAAAAGTTTCCATGGACTGAAGATGTGACACAAGTGGCAGTTGAAGCTATCCATCGTTCAGTTAAGAACATGAAGAATCCCAAGAAAGAAAGAGAAAAGAATTTCCCAGCGGACCCATATAGATTCCCGTTCAATCAGACAGAAATAAAGGAATATGAAATTGTGGGTTACAGCAATTCTTCTGTAGAGCCAGAAATTTATAAAATTGAGTTTCGTCCTGCTGGAGAATCTCGATTGGGACCAAGAATTACAGTCGAAATGAATATTAAGACTAAAAAAGCATTAAAGGTGTACATGCAGGCGGACGCTTAAGAAGAAAAGCTTAGCACAACACAGTTTATACCCTATGCTTCGGCTACACCTTGCACAAGGTATACACGAACACGTTAGGTGGTATTAAGAAAGAAGAATGAAAAGTTTTAACCCTAAATATTACTTTGGAACATACTTATTTTATCCTTTGGTAATAGGGATGTCATTCTGGTTAAGTATAGGAGCAATAGGCAATTATCAAAAAGGTATAATTGAACTTCATACTTTGCTTTTCATTATTGTTGTTAGCTTATTTCTGCTTTCTTGGCTATACCTTTTCAATAAAAATAAATTTAGAACAATTGACTTCTATGAAAGTGAATTAGTTTTTACCAATGTTTTAGGAACAGTTAAAAAGGTTAAAAAAGAAGAAATAAAGAATATATCACCTTTGGGAATAAGGTATAAAAATCAAGTTCTGCCAATCTCCTTTTACTTCATGGATAATAGATCTGATTTATTTTTCTGTCTGGAAGAATGGAGGAATAAGTAAAAATAACACCACCTAACAAGACCTAAACTCCAGCATCGGCGGACTGCCTCCGCCGTCGTTTAGCAAAGCCGTTGACGTGCATTCCCCCCATATTAACTATTAACTTCTCCCGCTAACGTTGCTGCGTATTGCTATTGTATCCCTTGCAAGACCGGATTTCAATTGACGCTAAAAAGCTCGTGGTGCATTCTGGTTGGAATGTAGAGAGCCCTTCTCCAGCAGGAGGGCTTTGAGGTGACTTCAGTGGTGGCTCCGAGAGGAGACCCCGATCAGGATACTTTCAAGACCTAGAGTACATTCCCCTGGGATCATTTTTCTTTCACTTCATTCCTTACAGCTATGAAAAAGAGAAGCACGCCCATGGAGATCGTCAACCCCCGCGCCGCCGGTATCGACGTGGGCAGCCGCTCGCACTTTGTGGCCGTGGGCCAGGAGCCCGGTGATGTGCGGGAGTTCGGCGTCTATGAGGCTGACCTGCGGGAATTGACCCGGTGGCTGCACGAGCAACAGATCACCACCGTGGCCATGGAGAGCACGGGCACCTACTGGCAGAACCTGTTCACGACCCTGCAGCAGGCAGGCCTGGAGGTTTTGCTCTGCAACGGCAAGTTCACCAAGAACATCAGGGGCCGCAAAACGGACGTGCAGGACTGCCAGTGGATCCAGCGCCTGCACTCTTTGGGCCTGCTCTCGGGCAGCTTTCTGCCTGACCAGGCCACCGAGGAGCTCAGAACCTACTGTCGCCATCGCGCCTCGCTGCTGGAGACGGCCGCTGTCACCACGCAGAAGATGCAAAAGTACCTGCGCCTTTTGAACCTGCGCCTGGACGTGGTAGTGCGGGATGTGACAGGCCAGACGGGCATGGCCATCATCGAGGCCGTCTGCCAGGGGGAGACGGATCCCGAGCGGCTGGCATCCTTCCGCCACGGCAACTGCCGCAAGTCAAAAGAGGAGATTGCCCGTGCCCTGCACGGCAACGGCCGCCGGGACCTGCTCTTCGCTCTGTCCCAGGAACTGGATATGTACAAAACCCTGCAGCAGAAAATAGCTGCCTGCGACGCAGCCATCGAGCAGCTGCTCCGAGAACAGATAAGAGCAGATGAACAGAGGCGGGAACTGAAGGCGGAGCCCAAGCCCCACAAGCGCGTCAACAAGAACGCACCCCAGCAGATGGATCTCAACCAACTGGCCTACCAGTACTATGGCGGGGTGGACCTGCTAAAGATAGAGGGGGTGAGCCACGCGACGGTGATGGCGCTCATGAGTGAGGTGGGCTCGGAAGGAATAAGAAAGTTTCCCACGGCCAAGCAGTTTACCAACTGGCTCAAGCTCTGCCCCAACACCAAGGTGAGCGGCGGGCGGGTGCTCAGCTCCCATATTCCCAAGGGCAGCAACCGTTTGAAGATCGCCCTGAGGCAGGCGGCCAATGTGATCGGCAACCTAAAGGAGACGCACCTGTCGGACTTCTTCAAGCGCATAGCTTTCCGCAAGGGCAGGCAGGCAGCCGTGAGCGCCACGGCCCGCAAGCTGGCGGTGATCATCTGGCACATGCTCACTTACCGCATGCCCTACAACCCACCCACCCAGTACCTGTTCCTCGATGAGAAAAGAAAGCTTAAGCTCGTGCAGCGGATAAAGAAAAACATCGCTAAATTAGATCTGAAACCTGAGGAATTAGGCTTCGCAACGGCCTGAGAAATAAACGTTAGTCAGGATTCAAATGATAGATCATCCTAAAGTGTTTCAGCTCTATTTAAATTGATAATGATAAAAGAAGAAAACTTAAGACAATTGCTGAAAGAACAAAAAAGCCTTAGGGTTCGATTGCATGAGCAAGATTGGGAATTCGAGATTTGGCCATTAGATAAATTAAATGAGTGGAATAATGGCTATAATGTTCAAGAATCATTGCCTGGTTATTTAGCTTTCGGCTCAGATGGTGGATTGGAAATGCTAACTGTGGAACAGTCTACAGGAAAGGTATATTCAGTTCCTTTTATTCCGATGGATATTACTGAAGGAATTAAAGTATCAGATTCGTTAGAAGAGCTGATAGAGAAACAAAAATAACGAAACGCCAACAAGGTATATAAGTCACACCTCGGCTACGCCTCGCTCGCCTTTTATACAAGACGTTAGCTATTATTTGAATAAAAATTAGTGTACTTAAAACAATGAACTATAAGCAATATCTTCTTGGGTTATTTATTATAGTTCTCACAGGTTGTTCGGGCTATACAAAAAAGGATGGTAAGGTTTATTTGAGAAGTTCAAATGAAGCAAGGATTGGTGTAAGATATTTGGAAGTAGATAATGCTGATTACAGCTCATTCAAAGTTATTAACCACAATACAAACTTAGACCTTGCTAAAGACAAGAATCACATATTTATAGGAACCTCTATTTTAGCTGACGCTGAACCATCAACTTTTGAACACATCAAGGAATACTACTGGAAGGATAAAAATTATGTGTATCTATTACGGTTCGGAGGTACTGACAGTAAAATAAAACAAGCAGATGTAAAAACCTTTGAAGTTATAGATGACAATCTTTGGGCAAAAGACAAAGACCATGTTTATTATGGATTGCAAAAATTACATGGTGCAGACCCGAAGAAATTTAAAGCCATAGATGAAGATTGGGGCAAGGATGGTAGTTTCTTCTATTGGCATGAACTCAGAATTGACTCTCTGGATTATGCTTCCGCTAAAATACTCAGTCCATACTACATAAAAGACAAACAGCATGTATATTATAATGACAGATTAGTCGAAGGAGCTAATGCTTCAGCGTTTGTTCCTGATGGTGTCGGCTCGTTCGGGCATGATGATAAGAATATGTATGATAGAGAAAAAAATGAAGGCCCAATAACAGAACAGTACAGAAGGACCTACATTGATAAAGAATAAAAACAACAGCTAACAAAAACTAAAGCACACCAAGGCGTGCTTTAGCCCAACCGTTAGCAATCATTTGAAATAAAAGCTGCCAACAGATTTTATTAATGTTGAAAAAGACAAGAATAACTTACAATTGGAAGACTGACACAATTTATACCCTTTTTTGGTCATTTGTCTTTGTAACCTTTTTTGTGTGGGCACTACAATTAATAGACCTAATTAGAATACCTGTCAATGAATTTCTATTTGGTATTTATGGATTTGTCCTCCCAGTAATTTCATTCTTTATTGGGTTAAGGCCTGTCTTAAGCTTATTTACAGTTCCAGACACTTTATTTATAAACGAAAAGGGACAACTAATTACAAGCGATTCAGAAATTATCAAGATTGAAGACATACAGACCTTGGAGATAAACCAAGTTGGAGCAGGGTCAGGACATTTGGTTTATTATGAATTAACTCTAAATAAGGCGCCTAATGTGCTGAAGAAAAAGAAACGTAATTCTCTAATCCTGACTGAGCCATACAGCATCAAGTATATTTTTCAGACTAGGACTGATTTGATTAGTCAAATAACTGAATTAGGAGTTGAAGTAAATAAGATTAAAAATAAACCTTATAATACCAGGTATTTTTTTGGAATAAGGGACAAGTTCAAATAATAAAGTTTGCTAACACTGCACATAAGCCAAGCCCCGGCTACGCATTGCTCGCTTTATGTACAGGCCGTTAGGCAGGATTGTAATTATGGATTCTAAAGATGGGAATTGAAAAAAATGAATTCTGGGATTCCAACTACTACAACCATCCTGCCTTGACGGATGAAATGGTTGAAATGGCAGAAAAGGAATTAGGCGTGAAATTGCCATCACTATTGATTGAGTTTCTAAAAGTACAGAATGGTGGCTACACTAAAGGCTTTGCACACCCAATGAAACAAAGGACCACATGGGCGGAAAACCACGTCCCTTTGTCTGAGTTGTTCGGTATCATTACAGAAAAATCTTTTAAAACAGTACAGAATATCTTAGCCACTCATTACATGACAAAGGAATGGGGGCTACCAGAAAAGCAGGTGTTACTAACTGGGGACGGTCATTGGTGGATAACACTTGACTATAGAAACGGAAAAAGCCCGAGTGTAAGGTGGATTGATGTAGAATGTAATGAAGACATTGAAATAGCTCCTGACTTCGCAGCTTTCATCAGCGGACTTGTTCCTGATTCAGTATTTGCAGAAGAAGAATAACCTTGCCTAACCAAGTTCAGCCTTTATGCTCGGCTACGCCTTGCTCATCGGCTGCACGAGTACCGTTATATTAGAGAACCAATCCGTCTCCCCCACCTATTCTAAAAACCTACCCCCCTCTATGAAAACAACCTCTACCCTACTTTGCCTTCTTTTTGCCATCATGTCCGCCGTACCAGCCCAGGCGCAGAACTGTAACTGTGCCGGTGCATTCGATGAGGCGGTACAGGTATACGAAAATGACTATGCCTTATTTCGCATCAAAGTAACCGACCAGAACAAGGCGCAATACCTTGCAAACAAAGCCGTGTATCGCGACAAGGCCAAAGCTGTCACAGCGATCGAGGACTGCCTTCCTGTGCTGGAACAATGGCTTGGTTTTTTCAGGGATGGGCATAACAACATAAAATTCACAGGTGCCAGCGGCAGTCAGCCATTGCGCGAGCGCATCGCGGTGGATAGAGCCACTTTTATTGCCGACCTGAAGAGGGTAAAGAAAAAGAAAGCCTACCGGGGAAACGACCTGTTGGGTATCTGGAAGTATGGCGCTTACGAAGTGGGTATCATGCTTAACCCTAAGTCGAGTACATGCAAGCGGGAGTTCGTTGGAGTGGTTCTGCAAAGCAATAATGCCAGCTGGGAAACCGGAGACGTGCGTTTTGAGCTCAACCAGGTATACGGCAATGACTACTAGGCTGTGTACTACCTGGATGATAACAGCAGCCGACGTTTCAAAACAAAACTGCAGAGCCCCGAAAAGCTGGAATTCTTATCCTATAACACCTGGTACAAGGTCTGGCCCACTGCCAACACGAACAAAAAACTAGAGGACGTAGCTCGCTACAGCGACTTTCACTTCAGGGTGATAGACGGGGATTTGCCGTACATCCGCTTCCCGAACTTCTATGAGAAACGACCTGCTTTTGTAGACAGTCTGCTCAAGGCGCACCACTACGAGCTTACAAAGGCAGACTTCATCATCATCGACGTGCGCGACAATAACGGCGGAGACGATGCCGTATACCTACCCGTGATGCCCTATGTATTATCCGGTCCTATCCAGATCCCCAATATTGGCGTCTGGATGTCGGAGGGTAACTTAAAACAGTTTCTGTCTGGCAAAGATCCAGAGCAAATGGACAAATCCGAGAAAGCAGAATACGACTACCTGATGTCGTTGAAAAACACGATGTTCTGGTTCAATAAGACTGAATACGCCCGTATTTATAAACCCGATACGCTCTATGCACCGCATCAGAAAGTGGCTGTGCTGATGAATGGGAAAACGATCAGTTCGGGTGAGACCTTTGTGTACAGATCCCGACAAAGCGATAAAGTGATTCTGTATGGGCAAAACACGGCCGGTGTTGTTGATGGTTTTATGGCGCTGACCAAAAGCATCGGGTGCTTTGAGCTGTGTTACCCCTCTAACCTCCGCGCCCGCGATGTGGCTGAAAACCCGATCGACTACGGCATGGCGCCTGATGTGTACGTGAGCCCGGAGGCAGACGTACTCGAACTCAGCATCCAGCACATGCGGCAGTTGCTGAAAGCAGGTAAATCACACCCTTCTAATTAGGTATACCCGAAACAGTTTTTCTTACTGCTGAGGCAGGCATTCGTGGTTTACTAAACCACAAGCAGGCACTATCATGTGCTAACCGATCGGTTATTTGCAAACTACTCTCTTTAATTCCGTACAAAACCCAACAGTGTATGGCGGCTCCAGAAACAGCGGGGTGAGTTACTTTAATGCAGCAAATATGATCTATATCGTGATGGGCGTAACGGGGAGTGGCAAAACCACTGTCGGGCAGAGACTTGCTGAGAGACTCCGGCTCCCTTTTTATGATGCAGACGATTACCACCCCCGGCCAAGCATTGACAAGATGCGACAGGGTATCCCCCTGAACGATGCGGACCGCGCGCCCTGGCTGGCGCAACTGGCAAGCCTGATTCCCGTTTGGGAAGCGAATGGGGGTGCTGTGCTGGCCTGCTCTGCCCTGAAAGAGGAGTACCGCAAAACGCTGCAGACGGTGCCGGACATCAGCTGGATCTACTTGGATGGCTCCCGCGACACCATCCTGCAGCGCTTGCAGGCGCGGCATGCGCACTTCATGCCGCCTGCCATGCTGGAGTCCCAGTTGCAGTCGCTGGAAAAACCAGCCTACGGTATACACGTCGATGTTTCATTAAGTCCTGAGCAGATCGTGCAGGAAGTAATCTCTAAACTAGATCATATGAACCCACAGTCAGAATTTGGTGTGATTGGCCTCGGTGTGATGGGCAAAAGCCTGGCCCTGAACCTGGCTAGCCGTGGCGTGCGCGTTGCGATGTATAACCGTCACGTGCCGGGTAAAGAAGAAGGTATAGCCACACAGGTAATTGCTGAGAACCCTTCCCTGACTAATATAAAAGGCTTTGACAAGCTCGAGGAATTTGTACAGTCACTGGAGAAACCGCGCAAAGTACTGCTGATGATCTATGCGGGCGCTATCGACGCACAGCTCGACGTCCTCATTCCGCTCCTGGAGTCTGGCGATGTGGTGATAGACGGTGGTAACTCCTATTATAAAGACACAGCCAGGCGTACCGCGCTGCTCTCTGGAAAGGGGCTGCACTTTGTGGGTGCCGGCATATCCGGTGGTGAGGAAGGCGCTCGTAAGGGTCCCTCCATCATGCCCGGCGGTCCGCGCGAAGGATATGAACAGATAGCCAAGTACCTGGAACTGATCGCGGCCCGTGACAGCAAGGGCAAACCCTGCACGACTTACATTGGACCGGATGGAGCTGGACACTTCGTAAAAATGGTGCACAATGGCATAGAATATGCCGAGATGCAGGCGCTGGCGGAGGTTTATTCGCTCTTACGCTTTATGCTAGGTATAGCGCCTGCCGAAATTGCCGGCATATTCAAAGATTGGCAAAAGAACAGTTTGGGCAGTTACCTGCTGGAGATCACGATTGACATTCTGCAAAAGAAAGAAGGCGACGAGCTGCTGCTTGATAAAATACTGGACCAGGCCGAGCAGAAAGGCACCGGTGGCTGGTCAGCTGCCGTGGCATTGGAGTACGGCGTGCCCTACGACACCCTTTCAGCCGCCGTGATGGCCCGAGCCCTTTCTGCCATGAAAACAGAACGGGTAAAAGCGGCGGCACTCTACCAGAAACAATCGCCCAGCGTTACCATAAATGAAAAAAGCTTTGTTACCAGTCTGAAGCAAGCGTATCAGGCGACCCGCATCATCAATCACGAGATCGGCTTCAGCTTAATGCGTGAGGTGTCGGTTCAGTTAAACTGGGAGCTCAACTTCAGCGAGATTGCCCGCATCTGGACGAACGGCTGCATCATCCGTTCTCAGCTGATGGAAGAACTGGCAGAAATCTATAAGCATGAGCAGCGCCTGCTTATGGCCCCCCCTATCGTCGATAAAATCCGCAACGCGCGACAAGGCTTTGCCTCTGTCGTGGCGCTGGGACTGCAGTACGGTATACCGCTGCCGGTGCTCTCCTCTGCCCTGAATTACTTCATAGGGTATAGCACCGCAGATTCAGCCGCTAACCTATTACAGGCCCAGCGGGATTACTTTGGGGCGCACACCTACCAGCGCAAGGACAAAACAACAGGAGAGTATTTTCATACACAATGGAAGTAAACAAGTCGAAAAACAGCTTTTCCAATATAGTGTTCAAACATCCTTTTAAAATTATATCCAGAAGTGATATAAGTCACCTCTGGCACTGACTACCGTCATCAGAATAGAAGAGTCGCTGGTGTTCTTTTGTATCCATAAAGACACTCTAACAGCAACTCTTATGAAACGGTCACATTTACCAAAAGCAATACGGCTGGCCATGGCAGGTATTTTCTGTCTCGGCATCGCTTCATCTTGTGGCACCAAAACCACAAACGCTGAAATCCTAAGTTCCCTCAACGAAACGGCCGCTCCCGCTGAGATGCCCGTGATCGAAGCAGAGCTGACGGATGCCCCACTTGTTCCGGCTCCTATTACCCGCAAGCACCCGGCCAAAGTGGTGGTGCGCCTGGAGGTGACCGAAGTAGTGAAGAAGTTGGCTGACGGTGTGGACTATACCTTCTGGACCTTCGGTGGTTCGGTGCCCGGCAAGTTTATCCGCGTGCGCCAGAACGACGAGGTGGAGTTTCACCTCATGAACCACCCCGACAGTAAGAACCCACACAACATTGACTTGCACGCTGTGACCGGCCCGGGCGGTGGCGCTGCTGCCACCTTCACGGCTCCCGGCCAGGAAACAGTATTCAATTTCAAAGCCCTCAACCCTGGCTTGTACGTGTACCACTGCGCTACAGCACCGGTAGGTATGCACATCGCCAATGGCATGTACGGCCTGATCATGGTGGAGCCGGAAGAAGGTATGGCACCTGTTGACAAAGAATACTACGTGATGCAGGGTGACTTCTACACCAAAGGCGCTTTCGGAGCTCCTGGTCTGCAGCCTTTCGACATGGAGAAAGCCCTTGACGAAAGACCTTCTTATGTCGTGTTCAACGGCTCTGTGGGCTCTATGACGGGCGACAATGCCATCACTGCCAAGGTGGGTGACAAAATTCGTCTCTTCGTGGGCAACGGCGGTCCTAACCTGGTTTCCAGCTTCCACGTGATCGGTGAGATCTTTGACAATGTGTATGTGGAAGGCGGCTCAACCGTGAACAAAAACGTGCAGACCACGCTGGTACCAGCCGGTGGTTCCGCTATCACAGAATTTAAGGCAGATGTGCCAGGCAACTATGTGCTGGTAGACCACTCCATCTTCAGAACCTTCAACAAAGGCGCGCTGGGAATGCTGAAAGTAGAAGGACCGGACAACCTGGCTATCTTCTCTGGACAGACCGAGCAGAAGATCTACCTCCCAGAAGGCTCTACCGTGCAGGAAATGCCGAAGTCTAACACACCGAAAGCTGCCTTTGCCTCTAACAAGGACATGCGTCTGGAGTTGGGTAAAACCCTCTACGCACAGAACTGCCAGGCCTGTCACCAGGCAGAAGGCCAGGGTATCAAAGGCGCCTTCCCTCCGCTTGCCAAGTCTGACTACCTGAATGCTGATATAGACCGCTCTATCGGGGTAGTTGCCCACGGTCTGGAAGGTCAGATCAAAGTGAACGGTGAGGTATACAACAGCACCATGCCGAAGCTCAAGCTGACAGAAGAGGAGATCGCCAACGTGATGACCTATGTGGTAAACAGCTGGGGTAACAAGGGTGGTGAGATCACACCGGAGCAGGTGAAGAAAGCCAAAGCCAAGTATAAGCACTAAGCATTAACACGTATCAATCATGCGACGACTTCTGACAATCTTGCTGATGCTCGGAGCCTGTAGTATAGCACAAGCACAAAAGGGCACTCCTGCCGACATGGTACATGTCAAGGGAGGCACTTTTGTGCCGCTTTACGGCAGCAACAACCAGGCTGTGACGGTGCAGGGCTTCCAGTTGGACAAGTACCCGGTCACCAACGCCCAGTACGAGGCCTTTGTAGCCAAATACCCCAAATGGCAGAAGTCGGAAGTGAAAGCGCTTTTTGCAGACGCCGGCTACCTGAAGCACTGGGCCAGTCCGCTGGGTGTGGGTCCTGCAGCCGATAAGCTCAAAGACAGCCCCGTGATCAACGTGTCGTGGTTCGCCGCCAAGGCTTACTGCGAGTGCCAAGGCAAGCGACTGCCTACCGTAAGCGAATGGGAGTTTGCCGCACTGGCCAGCGAAACGAAAAAGGATGCTTCCAGCGAGCCCAGCTTTTACCAGCGCAGCCTCGACTGGTACAGCCAGCCAAACCCGAAGTACCTGCCCCCGGTACAGAATAGCTTTAAAAACTACTATGGGCTGTTCGGCATGATCGGGCTGGTTTGGGAATGGACCTCTGACTTCAACTCGGCCCTGATCGTGGGTGAGTCCAGACAAAACGCCAGCATGGACAGGCAATTGTTCTGCGGAGCCGGTTCTGCCGGAGCCAGTGATGTAAAAAATTATGTGGCCTTTATGCGCTACGCCTTCCGCTCGAGCCTCAAAGCCAACTACACGGTGGCGAACCTGGGCTTCCGATGCGCGCAGGACGCTCCCGCACCAACCACAGCCAAAAAATAATCTGATTGTTATGAAACGCTATACCTTATACCTGCTCACATTGATTGCCCTTGGTTTCACTGCCTGTCAGCAGGAAGTGGCCCAAGAAGAAGATAGTTGCTGCGCTAAGCCGGTAGCTGCTGGAGAACTACCGGATGGTACTTCCAGCCTGGCTATACCTACGGCAGGGCTAACCGATATGTCGCTTTACCAACTTGAGTCTGACTGGCAGAACCAAAACGCTGAGGCCTTGAAGCTGCAGGAATTCCGGGGCAAAGTGCAGCTGGTGGCCATGGTCTATACCCATTGCGGGTATGCCTGTCCGCGCATCATAGCAGACCTGAAGCGCATCGAGATGGGACTGGACCAGTACAAGCGGGAAGACATCGGGATCGTGCTCGTCACCATGGACCCAGCCCGCGACACACCGGAGCGGCTGCTGGACTTTGCCAAGTCCAACAACCTGGACCCGAAGCGCTGGACACTGCTGACCAGCGAGCAGGATAACATCCGGGAACTGGCCGCCCTGCTGAACATGAAGTACAAAGTAGAACTGGACGGCGAGATCTCCCATTCAAACATCATCACGGTGCTCAATGAAAACGGCGAGATCATCCACCAGGCCGAAGGACTGGGCGTAGAACCCGATGAAACGGTTAACGCCATCAAAGGCCTGCTACAGAAAATTTAAGGTATAGCCTTTAATGAAAAGTCCCTGGACCGCTTTCTACAGCATCGTCCAGGGATTTTTGTATTTATAGAGACAGTAGTTTGAAGTAGTCTGTTAATAGAAAAGATTTATTCTTGTGGATTCTCCCATTGAGGGGAGTTAGAGGGGTGTTAAATTTTAGCTGAAGACTTTAACAACTTGCTAAACACCCCTATAATCCCTCAAGGGGAGAATTTCCTACGCGGTTACTGACAAAGTTCTAAAGCTCTTCGGGACATCCATGTCCCGAAGCTGACTGTTGGGGATGTCCACATCCCCGTGCGCCAGTTTGCAGTTATACGGGGACAAGGATGTCCCAAGCAGACAAAGATTCGGACATGGAAGTCCGAATCAGCTGTGCAGCAGGTATATTGTGGACGACTAGGACAGGTCGCGACCTGTCCCTACAATGACTCTTATTAAGTATTTAATGATTCACTCAATAACTCATCCACTCAATCACTAAATTAATTACTCCTTCCCTCTCATCTGCTTCTCCATCGCATCCCACATTTCCTGCGGAATCTGGTCGAAGGAGTTGAACTCGCCGGCGCCGTAGAGCCACTCGCCACCGTCTATCGTCACCACTTCCCCATTTACAAAGGCGGCGTAGTCCGATACCAGGTAGGCGGCCAGGTTGGCCAGTTCCTGGTGTTCGCCGAAGCGGCCGACAGGTATACGCTTTACCGGATCTAATTTGTCCGCCAATTGTTTCGGGAACAGACGGGTCCAGGCGCCTTCAGTCGGGAAAGGTCCGGGGGCGATGGCGTTGGAGCGGATGCCGTACTTGGCCCACTCAGAAGCCAGCGAGCGTGTCATAGCCAGTACGCCGGCTTTGGCGCAGGCGGAGGGCACTACATAGCCGGAACCGGTCCAGGCATAGGTCGTCACGATATTGAGGATGGTCCCCTCCTGCTTCTGCTCGATCCAGTGTTTGCCCAGCGCGAGCGTGCAGTTGTAGCTACCCTTTAGCACAATGTCGGTGATCACGTCGAAGGCTTTGTGGCTGAGACGCTCCGTTGGGCTCACAAAGTTGCCGGCGGCGTTGTTGACCAGCACATCCACCCTGCCGAACTTGTCGAGCGTGGCCTGTAGCATGGCTTCAATTTCGTTGTACTTGCGCACGTCGCACACAACAGGCAAGACCTGCCCGCCCGTTTCCTGCATCAGCTCTTCGGCGGCCTTTTCGAGGACATCCTGCTTGCGGCTGCAGATCACGGCGTTGGCGCCGAGCTCCAGAAAATACTTTGTCATGGAGCGCCCAAGGCCGGTGCCGCCACCGGTTACCACAATGGTTTTGCCTTTCAGCGCGCCTTCTTTCAGCATAGGTTCTGCCTTCATCGTCTTATTTTGTTTGTTTTAAAAAGCTAACGTATAATTGTCAGGGCTGACTACCTAAAGATAAGAACCAAAGGCGAGAATAAGAGTAAAAGAAGCATTCTTTTGCTGAAGCAATTTAAAACTATGGATCTAAAAACAATTGAAACAGAACTGAAGAAAGCAACGGACGGACTGCTCATGATGAGCGAGACGGACGCCCCCTTTGAGTTCTACCACGCCGAAAACTTCCGGGACGAAAAGCTGGACAAAGACACCGTGCTGCGACTGGCGGCCATGCCCGCCGAATATCCTTTCGAGGAACTGGAATTGGGTTATTTTTTCCGGAACATGGCCCAAGCCAGGCCGGAAAATGGCGATGCAGGTATGCAGCAGGCGACCCGATTCCAGCACCTGGAAAAGAAGCTGCACGAGCTCTTACAGGACGTCAAGGTATACCGCGTCGGTGAAACGCAGAAACTGGTGCTAATACTGGGCCGCACACCCGATGGCGAGATTGCCGGCCTTAAAACCATGGTGGTTGAAACCTGATCAAACAAAAAATCCCCGACTGCAGCAGCCGGGGATTTTTTTATATTCTGAAGGCGAAGCTATACCTTAGGAAGTCGGTCCATTATCCTCCACTGCCTCTAGAACATTCTGAATCGCAGTTGGCACATTGGAAAGGATGTCATAGCCTGTTTTGGCCTCGATCGCATCCACCGTCGTGCGGTAAGTGCCCCAGCTGGAACTGACGTTGTTGGAGTTCGGGGTATCGATGGCTATCACGCGCGTGCCGCTTGTCACACGGCTCACGTCATTTGTGCCCACCGGTAGCACCACGATTACTTTCCAGATACGGTTCGGCACCGTTACTTTTCCGCCTGCCAGCGTCTCTTTGAAGCCCGCGCTGCCTGTCCCGCCTTTGCCATACTGCCCCATGATGATGTAGAGTTCATTGCCCTGGCTCACCAGTTTGCGGCAGTAGTTCTCCAGGTTCGCCCAAGTCTGCTGGTTGTTGTTAGGCGCCTGCGGAATCATGTTGGACATCAGGAAAGTCGCAGAGTTGTCCGTGATCGTGAGCGTACGATCCGCAGAGGGCGCATTATGACCACGATCGAAGCCGCTTCCGGTATAGTCTGAAGGAAGTACTCTGTAGAAGCTGTCCGGTAGCGTATTGTCCCCCCTGAAGTCATCCTGTCGCGGTGCACTGCCCAGCCAGGCGCTGCTCAGGTGCCAGCTCACCCAGTTCGGTGTACCCCGGTAGGAGTTGTAGGACATGGCGTACTGCTCCTTTTGGATAAAGTAATTCGCGAAGTCCGTACCTGCCTCGCTCGGATTGCCCATGGCCAGGTTGTCACCTTTGGGAATAACGTCCTCATCCTGCGAGCAAGATACAAACATCCATCCGACTAGTACGAAATAGGATATGCGTTTTAAGCTCTTTAGCATTCTATAACCTTTCATTGAGGCGGTAAAATTGCCATTCTAACTCGATGCAATTGATATCTGAACTTCATATTCTCGAAAGTTTATATATAAACATAGATAAGCGCCATCTCCACCATTCAGAATAGCTAAAACCAATATAAAATCTATTCGGTTGGATGCTACATGTGGCGGGCAGAGGATTAACAAGAACCTGCAAGGGCTATACCTAAAAATGATCCCGCAGCAGTTTGTTGGCCGAGATAATACCGCTCAGGCAGACGCCCACGATTCCCTGCCCAGGATAGACGGTGTCTCCACAGACGTAAGCGCCTTTATGATCAAGCCGGGCGTCTTTCATTTGCCAGGGCTTGATGTCGCGATACTGCGGGTAGCCGCCCACCATGCCGTAGGCCCTTTGCGTCCAGAAGATCCAGGCACCAGGTGTGGCTGCGTCCAGGTATAGGATGTCTGCCCGGTTAAGTAATCCCAAAGCTTCCATTTTGGCTAGGATGGCTTCCTGCAGTTGCCTTTTGTCATCTATCCGAAGGGCAGCCGGATCGGGAACGTGCGTGCTGATCGCTACTACCCGCTCCCCTGCCTTTGCTCTGAATTCGTCTGCCGGGTGACTATAGCTGACAAAGCAGCTCTTGCTCCCGATCAGCGGCAAGCCCTCCGGCACATGCACCTGGTGGTGCAGCACAGGTATAGCCGGAACTTTGCGTAGCGCAATGGCCATGGTGAAGGCGCCGTTCAGCTTCTCGGAAGGCAGCAGGTAGGGCTTCAGTTTCTGCCTGACTTTATCATCCTGAAACAACAGATAGGTATCATTCAGCGGAATACCGCTGATCACAAAGCGAGCGTGGTAGTTGCCCGCCATACAGCTGGTTTCATAGCCCTCAGCTTTAGGTATAATCTTGTTCACATGGTGCCGGTACAGAATGGTGCTGCCCTTGCTATGCAGGTATAGCTCAAGCGCCCGGGCCAGTCCGATCATGCCGCCTTCTACATAGTAGTTGCCAAACAAGGTATAGCACAGGGCGGTTGCGCCGAAGAGCTCGTTCACTTCCTCCAAGTGGTTTTGGGCCGTGATCAGCAGTTGCTCATTCACGAAGTCCGTGAAGAGTTTATTGTCCAGCAAGTCATAGCGCCTGAGCAGATTCTGCATGGTCCTGAATGCACCCGGCAACAGGGACGACTGGTGTGGGCGGAACTGCTGTATCGCCTGCCAGAGGTCACGCACATTGGAAAACGGAAACGACCGTTGCTCCAGCGAAGTGCGCCATACCTGCTGGCTCACGCGATAGCAGTGCTGCCAGAAAGGCCGCTGACCTTTCGCACCAAACACGCGCTCTGCTTCTTTGATCCAAGCCTCAAGGTTACCATAGCGGGTCAGCAGTTGCCCATCCGGCAGATGCACCTGCATGGGTGTTTGAAGCTTGATAAGCGGGAGTTCTATACCTGTTTCATTCAGCAAATGGCGCAGGGGCATGTGCTCGTCTAAACCAACGAGGGTGGTGGCACCTGTCTCAAACCAGTAGCCTTTGCGTTTATAAGAAGAGGCGCAGCCACCCGGGTACTTGGCCTGCTCCAGCACAACCACTTTCAACCCTTTCTTCGCAAGCAGGGCGGCTGCCGTGAGCGAACCAAAACCAGAGCCGATCAGGATGACATCGTACTGCATGTATGTATAAATTTAGGCTTACCTTTGTCGCCAACGTTAACAAGTGAGCTTACGGAATGTTAACTCCAAAACACCAAAACGATGCAAAAGAAAGCTGACATCAGTATCATGGGTTGCGGCTGGCTCGGCCTTCCGCTGGCAGAAGCCCTCGTACGTTCCGGCCATCGGGTAAACGGGTCCACCACATCCGAGCCAAAAATGGAGGTTCTCCGTGAGGCAGGTATAAGTCCCTTCCTGGTAAACCTTTCCGATTCCCAATTTGACAAACAAGTGCTCGAAGACTTCCTGCGGGCAGAGGTGCTGGTGCTCAACATTCCTCCCAAGCTTCGCTCTGATGGCGGCGAGAGTTACCTCCAGCAGATGACGATATTGCGCAAGGCGCTGCTCGCTTCGCCTGTGAGCCGGGTGCTTTTCGTGTCCTCTACTTCGGTATACCCCGAGCTCAACCGCATTGTGACGGAAGAAGACACCAGCTATACCGATGAACTTGACCCGGACAACACACTCCTAAAGGCAGAACGGATGTTCCAGGACAGTGAGAACTGGGTATGTACGGTGGTGCGCTTTGGCGGATTGGTTGGAGCCAACAGACAACCGGGCCGCTTCCTGGCGGGCAAGCATGATCTGCCAAACGGGGACGCGCCTGTCAACATGATTCACCTGGAGGACTGTCTGGGCATACTGGAGCGCATTATCGCGCAGGAAAAGTGGGGACAGGTATACAACGCTTGTGCCGACGAGCACCCGAGCCGGAGAGCTTTCTACGAAGCTGCTGCAAAAGCTCTTGACCTGGAAATACCGACTTTCAAAGACATGGAAGAAACCCACTTTAAGCTGATCAGCAGTCAGAAATTAAAAGACGATCTCGCCTATGTCTTCTCCTACCCCGATCCGATGGCATTCTTGTAGTTCTTTTAAAGGTTAAATGGTTGAACGGTTAAATTGCTAATACTGAATTCAACCATTTAACCAATTAACAATTTAGCAATTCAATACAATGAACATAGTAGTGATAGGTGGCGGGGCGGCGGGCTATTTTGGGGCCATCGCCTGTGCGCAGGCCAATCCGAAAGCACAGGTGACCATCCTTGAGAAGAGCAACAAGCTGTTGTCCAAAGTGAGAGTGTCGGGGGGCGGGCGCTGTAACGTGACGCATCACTGTTTCATACCAACCGTGTTTTCGCAGCATTACCCGCGCGGCGCCAAACAGCTGAAGGAAGCCTTCAAAACTTTTGGGGCAACCGAGACGGTGGAATGGTTTGAGCAGCGGGGTGTGAAGTTAAAGTCGGAGCCCGACGGGCGCATGTTTCCGGTAACCGACACTTCACAGACCATCATTGACTGTCTGCAGCGCGAAGCCGCGAAAGCCGGTGTGGAGGTGAAAACAGGTATAGCCGTTGAGCGCATCGAGCCACGGGCTGAGAATCGGGGCTATACCTTATACCTGAACAACAACCAGGAGCTGCAGGCCGACCGGGTGCTGGTGAGCACTGGCGGCAATCCTAAAAGCCAGGCTTACGATTGGCTGCGGGCGCTCGGGCACAACATTCAGGAACCGGTCCCTTCGCTGTTTACCTTCAACGTGCCGGGATCGCCGCTAAAAGAACTGCAGGGGGTCTCGGTGCCGCAGGCCAGGGTGCGCATAGCCGGTCAGAAACTGGAGTACGAAGGGCCGCTGCTGGTCACCCACTGGGGCTACAGCGGTCCGGCCGTTCTCAAACTTTCCGCCTGGGGGGCGCGCCTTTTTCATGGCATGAATTACCGCTTTACGGCCATGATCAGTTGGGTGCACGACCAGACAGAGGAAAGCCTGCGCGAGCACCTGCACAATTTCCGGAAGGCACACCCCAAGAAAGTCGTGACCACAAACCCACTTTTCGGTCTGCCGCAGCGACTTTGGAAAGCGCTGACAGGTATAGCCGGAATCAGTGACGAAGTGAAATGGGCCGAACTACCCGCCAAAAACACCAACAAGCTGGTAGAGGCCCTGCTCCGGATGCCAGTGGAGGTAGACGGCAAAACTACTTTCAAAGAGGAGTTTGTGACCTGCGGTGGCATTGATTTGAGTCAGGTCAACATGAAAACGATGGAAAGCCGTCTGCACCCGGGCCTGCACTTTGCCGGCGAAGTGCTCGATATCGATGGCATCACGGGTGGCTTCAACTTTCAGGCCGCCTGGACGACCGGTTACTTGGCGGGCCGTGCCATGGCCGCTTCCATATCCTAGTATAGCTGTATATCCATTTTGGTAACAAAAACTGGTGGAATGCAGTACATCAGCATACAAAACCTAAAAAAAATATCACTATGGAAATTAATAAGGAAGTTTACTCAACCGTTCACCATCTTATTGAAAGATGCAAAGACGGTGTAAAAGGCTATAAAACTGCTGCAGAGGACGTGGAAGATCAGGACCTGAAAGACCTGTTCCGCAAATACGCCGTGCAGCGCGACAGCATGATCACGGAGCTGCAGGACCAGTTGCACAAAATGGGAAAGATGGACGACGAGTCCAGCTCCATCGAAGGCACCCTGCACCGCGCCTGGATCGACATCAAAGCTGCCCTTTCTTCGAAAGACAGAAAGCGTATACTGGAAGAATGCGAGCGGGGCGAAGACTATGCCGTGAAAGCCTACGAAGAGGCGATGCAGAAGAACCTGCCAGGTGAGCTGAAGCCGATCGTGGCGCAGCAATACCAGGATGTGAAGAACGCACACGACCACATTCGTTCCCTGCGTGACAGTGCCTGATTTCTTTTAGAAAGTAGATAAAACAGAAAGGAGCTTTAAAAGCTCCTTTTTTTGTGCCTCCGGATAAAGCGGCAGGTATAGAGAGGGTATAAAAGCAATAAGCCTGACATCCGTCTGATGTCAGGCTTATCAGTTCTAACTGCGTAAAACAGTAGAATAATCTTCCAACCTTTTTATGATACCTTCTTTAACGGAATGGTATAGCCAGGGTTACATGCTCTGAAAAAAAAATTTTTAAACAAAAAGGCTGACGTTTCAAGTCAGCCTTTTCTAACAATTCGAAGTTTTTTACACTTCAAGTTGTATACCTGTTTATACGATCTGCCTTTCGGCAGGTTTAGTCAATTAGAATCTTTTTTTGCGGAATCCGCCACGGTCGCCACCGCTGCTGCGACGGTCACCGCCTCTGAAAGAGTCACGGTCGCCACGGCCACCGAAACGGCTTCCACCGCCTCCGTATCCGCTGCCGCTTCCTTCTCTGCGCGGACCACGGTCACGGTCACCGCCGTAGCCGCCACGATCACGGTCACCAAAACCACCGCGGTCGCCGCCGCCGAAGCGCTTGCCACCACGATCGCCACCCCGGTCACTGAAACCGAAGTCTTCTCTGCTGCCACCACCGGCTTCGCCTTCTTTCTTCTGCGATTTCTCAACGATCACGGTGCGTCCGTCCACTTCGATGCGGCCTACTTTCTGCAGGATATCTGCTGTATATTCGGTAGGCACCTCCACAAAGCTAAACTTATCGTACAGGTCGATGTCGCCTACTTTAGAGGCAGGTATATCAGCGTTCTGGCTCAGCAGGTCGATCAGATCCTTTGGATGCACACGGTCTTTCTTTCCGATGGTGATGAACAGACGGTCGAAACCGGCTTTTGGTCCACCAAGGCCTTTTTCAGCCTCTTTACCGGCTTCTTTTGTCTTGGCTTCTTTCAAAGACATTTTCAAAAGGGCGGCGGCAATCTCCAGGGAAGTATACTCTTCGTTTACCAGGCTTTCGATTTTGGCAATGTGCTTGGTCAGGTTGCCCTTTTCCAGTACTTCACGCACCTTCTCCAGGTATACGCTGGTACGCAGCTCGTTCACGTCATCGTAAGTAGGCACCTGCTGCAGCTGGATATTGGCTTTGGTGTAGCGCATGATATCCTTCAGCTTGTACATGTCGGAGCGACCAGACACGAAAGAGAAGGCACGGCCAGACTTACCGGCACGGCCCGTACGACCGATACGGTGTACGTAGGCTTCTTCGTCCTGCGGCAGGTCGTAGTTGAACACCGCCTCCACGTTATCCACGTCAAGACCACGGGCAGCCACGTCAGTTGCCACCAGTATCTCCAGCGTAGCGTTACGGAACTTGCCCATCACGTTAGAGCGCTGGTTCTGGTTCAGGTCACCGTGCAGGGCATCGGCGAAGTAGCCGCGGGCCTGCAGGTTGGTTACCAGTTCGTCCACCATACGCTTGGTATTGCAGAAGATGATCACCGACTTCATGTTGTGCATGTCCAGGATACGGGAAAGAACTTCCTGCTTCATGGAGTTACGCACCTCGAAGTATACCTGGTCGATGTTGGTTACGGTCAGTTCCTTGTGCACCACCTTCACGATCACCGGATCGGTCTGGTAGCGCTTGGTCAGGTCCATGATCGGCTTGGACATGGTGGCCGAGAAGAAGATCGTCTGGCGCTCTTCCGGCATTTTGCTCAGCACGAACTCGATGTCGTCACGGAAGCCCATGTCGAGCATTTCGTCAGCCTCGTCCAGGATGATCTTTTTGATCTTGTCCAGCTTCAGGGTTCCGCGCTCGATGTGGTCCATCACACGGCCAGGCGTACCGATCACGATCTGCACACCCTGCTTAAGGGCACGTAGCTGACGGTCATAGGCCTGTCCGCCGTAGATAGGCACAATGCTGATGCCTGGCTTGTACTTAATAAGTTTCTGGATTTCTCCTGCTACCTGAATAGCCAGTTCGCGCGTTGGGCACAGGATAAGGGCCTGTACGCTGCGGTCGTTTTCGTCGATGCTCTCGATGGTAGGTATACCGAAGGCGGCCGTCTTGCCCGTACCCGTCTGGGCCTGGCCAATAATGTCGCGTCCTGCTAAAACTACCGGGATTGCTTCTGTTTGGATAGGTGATGCTTCTTCGAAGCCCATGTCAGCGATAGCACGCTGGACTTCCGGCGAAAGCGGAAGCTCGTCAAATCTGATTTTGTTCATTCTGTTATAATAACTTTTTACACTTCATCTGGAGACAGCCTGTCCATAAACCCTTCTTTACGAAAAAGAAGTCCGACAAGAAAAAAAATCAACCAGGTTATGCTCAAAAAAAGCGGTGTAGCCAGTTATACTTAAATCAGACTGATCCCAAATCGGCTGCAAAGATACGCAGAATAAATGAAACCGCCGTCATATGACCCAATTTATTCTTAATCATACCTGTACAAAACAATAGGTATTATTCGATTAAAAAATTGTTCTCATAAAATGGTGAACGATTATATTTATTTCAAATTCTTTTTTATTTTGCGTCGAAATATTCCAAAAAAATATTGAAATAAGAAACTACGAATTTGTTTGCCCGTAAATGGAGTACATTCACACTAGAAATCAATCCATTAACTATTATTAAAGTTTTTCATTGGTATATCCAATAAGAAGCTCGTAGTTTAGTATACAACAGGATCAAAATCAGTTAAATTTTAATTTGTGTCAGTTTATCGATATTTAAGTATCTGATTTATCTGATTCTGTTACCCTGTTGTAGTTTCCGCCCCTGCCCTTCCGCCTGAAAGCTAAATTTGAAGCCTTAACTATTGAAAAGAAATTTCACTGTTTTTAAATACCGTAGATCTTTAACCCTTTAATCCTTTCTAATTATGTTACACTTCTCCAAAATCACAGCGAAAAGCAAGGACTTTCATTTGATCGCCTCAGGCGCACTGGCCTTTAAGATCCACAATAAAATCTTGAAAGACGAAGACTTCATGAAGGGAGCCAAGGTCTCGCGCAACCTGTTGCCTAACAATGCGGTCATCAAATCCGACAAAAGCGAGGCCAAAGTCTTCTTTGTGATCATTTCTGATCTTGACAAAATGAACGCCTCTAACCTGTGCAGCATGATCGCTAAAGAGCGTGCAAAGGGTAGTTACGCCGTTTGCCAGGTCATTCCCATGTATTACAACGAGCCGTCGTTTAAGGCGCTTAAGATGCTGCGGCAGAATTTTGATGAAGTGATTGAGCTGAACAAACTGACGCTGGGCGGCGGCAAGGCACTGATGAGCACCGAGCAGCAGCACTGTATCATCACGGATTACTCTATCTCCATGGCGCGTATTGTGCGAAACGTTTGCGTAAGTGACCATGTACAGGTTAAAGACAAAGAAGAAAAGAAAGGGCAGATCGTATACGCATAGCCCTCTACTAAAACTTAGAAAGGCAACTGGCTCCTTCGCGCAGGCGGGGGAGCTTTTTGTATTTTATACCCTGACCGACAAACACTTGCTTGGGGCACCTATTATTTTAAACCCTGGCTCTGGCATAAGCCACACAGGAAATGTATCTTTAGAATCCCGTTTAACGCCGTCCGCTATGTCGCCAAACTTCAAGATACTCTCTTCCTCAGCAGGTTCCGGTAAAACCTATACCCTGACCAAGGAATACCTGAAACTCGCGCTGCATAGCACAGATCCGGACTACTACCGCTCCATCCTGGCCATTACCTTTACCAACGATGCCGCCGCCGAAATGAAGGAGCGCATTCTGGGGGCACTGCGGAACTTTAATGACCCTAACCTAAGTGGAGGGGAACTGCTGAAGAGCGAAGATTTATTGGACAAGATCACCGCTGAATTGCAGGATCGGCACCCGGAGGAGCGCTTTGAAAAAGAGCTGATCCGGCAACGAGCCGGGCGCCTGTTTACCCAAATTCTGTACAATTACAGCGACTTTTCTGTCAGCACCATCGACAGCTTTGTCAACAAGATCGTGCAGGCCTTTACGAAGGAGCTGAACATACCCTATAACTTTGAAGTGGACCTGGATTCGCAGACGCTGGTCAGCACTGCCGTGCAACTGCTGCTGGACAAGGTGAGCAACCGCAAAGACGACCTGCTGTCGGAGACGCTCGAACAGTACGCGCTGGACAAAGCCCGCGAAGGCCGCAGTTGGAACACCCTGGCCGATGACCTGGCTGAATTTGCCAAAAACCTGCTGAACGAACAGGTATACGAAGCGGTGACAGACTTGCAGGGACTGACTTTAGAGGACTTCAGGGAGATCCGGAAGCAGCTCAAAACACTTCAGGAAGGTATACTGGCCGCCCTGCAGGAGGATGCGGGCAAAGCGCTGCAAGCCATCGACCAGGCCGGACTCTCCCCTTGTGACTTTTACCAGGGCAATCGGGGGCTCTATGGCTATTTTACCAAGTTCAACCGCGAAGCTGACCTTACTTACGGGAATAACTACGCCCGTCAGACGGTGGAGGAAGAGAAATGGTATGCCGGCAAAGCTTCTACGGCCACTAAAAACCAGATCAATGGCATCCGGCAATTGCTCACGGATCTTTATAATAACATAGAGTCGATAAAGGAACAGTATGCGGGTACCTTCACCCTGATCTCGGCGGTGGTGCCGCACTTATATAAGGTGTCGGTGCTGAACGAGCTGGAGAAATGCCTGCAGGAGATCAAGCTTGACCGTAACACTGTGCATATTTCGGAGTTCAACAAGCGCATTATCGACATTGTGCTGAAGGAACCGGTGCCCTTTATCTATGAGCGACTCGGTGAGAAGTACAACCACATCCTGATCGATGAGTTTCAGGACACCTCGGTCCTCCAATGGAACAACCTGCTGCCGCTCGTCGATAATGCGCTGGCCTCGGGGCACTTTAGCATGGTGGTGGGCGATGCCAAGCAGGCGATCTACCGCTGGCGCGGCGGGGAAATGGAGCAGATCCTGCACCTTTACAAAAACAACACGCACCTGCTCTACGAAAACCGACGTCACGGCCACATGATCCGGGAGCGCTACGAGTCGGTGCGGGAGAACCTGGCCCCTGATGTGCTGCAGCAGAATTTCCGGAGCCGTCGCGAGATCATCGAATTCAATAACAAGCTATTCACTTTCTTCAGCGAGCAACACAAGGTATACGGCACCTTCACCTCCATCTACGACGACAAGTTTGTGCAGGAAGCACCTGCATCAGGCAAGTCTGGCGGGCATGTACAGATCATGTTCACTTACCCCGACGATCTGAACTACAAATACGACCTGAGCAGCTGCGTCCGCACCGAAGTATTTTATGATGACTATACCCACGAGCAGGAACTGAGCTACGACGCCAGTACGCTGAACATGGTGATTGAGCTGGTCCGTCAAGGTTTGGCCGATGGCTATACCCTGAAGGACATGGCCGTGCTGTGCCGCACGAACGCCAAGAGTAAACTGATCGCCAATTTCCTGAAGGAAAAGCAGTACGATATCATTTCTCAGGACTCTCTGTCGCTGCAGTTTGCCGAAGTGATCAACCTGATCATTGCCATGTTCCGGGTGTTTAACCGGCCGAACGATACCCTGGCGAAATCTGAAGCGCTATACCTGATCTATACCGTTACGCAGGGCAAGGTGCCCACTACGGAACTGGCCCAGACGATCGCTCGCATTTCCAACCAGACGGATCGGCAGCTGTTCTTTGACTACCTGCGGGAAGTTGGTTTTGATGTGAAAGAGCGCGAGACGGGTAACCTATCGATCTATGAGCTGACCGAGCAGCTGATCCGCATTTTCAATTTGCTGGGGCATAACAACGAATGCGAGTACCTGTTTCGCTTCCTGGACCTGGTACTGGAGTACAGCCTGAAGAACAGCAACAACCTGAACAACTTCCTGGCTTATTGGGATGTGCAGAAAGAGAAACTGAGTATCAACACACCCAAAGACCGCAACGCCATCACCATCACCAGCATTCACAAGGCCAAAGGGCTCGCCTACCCGATCGTGATTGTTCCGTTTGCCGACTGGAGTACCGAACCGCAGACAAGGGCCCTGATGTGGAGCCGTTTGTCGGACGACAACAAGGTGATGGGCAAGTTGCGTAGCGTGGCGGTGAATATCAGCTCCAAACTGGAGCATACCGAGCTGGCCGGGCAATACAATACCGAGATCGAGAAGACCTTTATTGAAAACCTGAACATGCTGTACGTGGCGCTCACCCGCCCGAAGGACAGGCTATACCTGATCGGCAACGGGAAGGATTTGCTGGAAGAGCGAAAAGCACTGAAGGCGCTGGAAGGAACAGCCAAAAACGTGAGTCATCTGCTATACCGCTACCTGGTGGCGGAAAACCTGTGGGAGCCTGGCAAGCTGTGCTACCAGGTATACGCAGGGCAACAAACAAAACAGGATAGCGGCAGCCGTGAAATCGGGCCAGTCTATACCCTGGATTACCTGCAGACAAATGACTGGGCGCAACGGCTGCAGCTTAAGCAGCATGCCAACAACGTGTTCGACTTCGAGACGCAGACCGAGCAGCGCATCCAGAACAAAAAGCTGCACTACGCCCTCTCCCGCATCCTGACTGCCGCGCAACTCGACGATGTGCTGCGGCAGATGGTCTACCAGGGCATCATCAGCGACCGTGATAAACTCGCACTGAAAGAGCGTTTGCAGGAAGTCGTAAACCACCCAAAGATCAGCCATTACTTTTCGGAAAAAGTGATCGTAGAGCACGAAAAGGAACTGCTTGATGCCCGCGCCTACCTCTACAAACCCGACCGGGTGGTATTCGACGGCGATCAGGTGGTGCTGCTTGAATTCAAACTGCCGCCACCCCAGGAAGAGCACCGCAACAAGCTCGATCACTACGCCGTGCGCTTCAAGCAATTGGGCTATGAAAAAGTAAAATGCCTGCTCTACTACTTCGATACAGAAGAGCTATACGAATGGTCTTACGGCAGCAAAAGCCAACAGATAGGCTTGGCGCTTTAGGAAGGTATAATGAGTATTGATTAATGAAGAATTACTCTTTAGTCATAACTCGAACAATCATTATTCATTACTCACTTTTCATTAAATATTAAATAACAACATGGACAAAGCAGCGCAAACCATGATCGACAACCTGGAGAAGAACACAGGGAAGTCACTCGCAGAATGGATCAAAATTGTGCAGGACACCGGTTTGCATAAGCATGGCGAGATACTGAATTACCTGAAGTCGGAACACAACTTCACGCATGGCTTCGCTAACATGGTGGCCCTCAAAGCCAAAGGAACGGACGCGGGTTCAGCAGAAAATCCGGAGGACCTGGTGGTGAAGCAGTACAAAGGCAAAGAGCAGCTGCAACCTATCTACGAAGCGCTTGTGGCGCAGCTAAAGCTGTTGGGTACTGACGTAGAGCTGGCTCCTAAAACCGCCTACGTGAGTGTGCGCAGCAAAAAGCAGTTTGCCCTGATCCAGCCTTCCACTAAAACCAGGCTAGACGTGGGCATTAACCTGAAAGGCCGCGAACCGGAAGGCAGACTCGAAAAGTCAGGCAGTTTCAATGCCATGTGCACGCATCGTGTGAAACTGCAACATGCAGAGGAGGTCGATGCCGAACTGATCGGCTGGTTGAAAGCGGCCTACGAAGAAGCCAGGTAAGGTAGAGCAGGTATAGGTATAGGTATAGGTATAGGTATAGCAGGCAGAATAGAAATTAGCTGGAAAGAGAAAGAGGAAAATTATGGAACAGAGAATTACACTTATTACACTAGGCGTCCGGAATCTGCAGCGGTCGAGGGAATTTTACCAGCAGGTGTTTGGCTGGCAACCGCTGGAGAGCAGCACAGAGAGCATCATCTTCTTTCAACTGAATGGCCTGCAGTTGGCCCTGTTCCCACAGGAATCGCTGGCAGACGACGCCGGATTGGAAGCGGATGGCAAAGGCTTTAAAAGTTTTTCGCTGGCTTATGATGTTCGCTCTGAAAAGGAAGTAGATGACCTGGTAGCAGCGCTTGCCGGCAAAGGCGCCCGTGTGCTCAAACAGCCGGAAAAGGTTTTTTGGGGAGGCTACAGTAGTTACATCGCTGACCCGGACGACAACCTCTGGGAGATCGCCTACAATCCTTTCCTCCCGATGGATGAAAAAGGAAATGTATTAAGTTAGAAAGTTTAGAAGTCAGAAAGTTAGAAAGTTGAATAAGCAGTAAGGACAGGTAGCGTCATATCCGAATCGAGCACTAACAATTTAACCATTCAACAATTGAACCTTCAACAAAATTTAATAATTCACTCCATCACTCATTCACTAAATCACTCCATAACAAAGTGCAGACCTTTCTTGAGCTAGCGGCAAAATACGTATACGAGAAGTACAAAGAGAACATCAGCGAGCTGTGCATTGTGCTGCCGTCGCGTCGTGCGAGTTTCTTTTTCAAGAATGCTCTGGCGCAGGCCGCTCCCGAACCGATCTGGTCGCCGGAGGTGTCGGGTATGGAGGACTTCATCACCAAGCTGGCCAAAGTGGATGTGCTGGAGCCGATCAATCTGCAGCTCGAGCTCTACGACCTGATGCGTGAGCAGGACCCGAACCTCGACTTCGACCAGTTTATTACCTGGGGAGGCACTCTGCTCGACGACTTTAGCCGCATCGACCAGAACCTGGTGGATACTGCCAAGCTGTTTGATTATGTGAGTGAGGCCAAAGCCCTGGAGCGCTGGGACCCGGCGCACCTCGGCAAGGAATTGACGCCCGCCGTTAAAAAATACTTCAGCCTTTGGGACAACATCGAGAAAACCTACCATAACCTGAAAGACCACCTGGAGGAGCGTAAGCAGGCCTACACAGGGATGGCTTTCAAGATGGTAGCCGATAACATTGAGCAACTGGCCAAGTCGCCTGAATGTGCCCAATACCTTTTTATTGGTCTCAACGCCCTCACCAGTTCAGAGGAAAAGATCATCCGGACGCTGCTCAAACATAACAAGGCCGAAGTGCTCTTTGACTCCGACGACTTTTACATGGAGGAGGGAACGCCTAACCGGGCCGGTAGCTTCCTTCGAAGGTATAAGAGCACCTGGAATCTGCCGGACTGGCGCTGGCAGCAAAACATGTTGCTGACTGACGAAAAAGAGATCAACGTAATCGGGGTGGCCAACGCGAGCATGCAGGGCAAACTGGCGGGTCAGCTGATTCAGGAGATCCGCTCATGCGACAAGCACGCACAGGTAGCCGTGGTATTGCCCGACGAAACACTCCTGCTTCCGGTATTGCACTCTATACCGAACGAGGTCCCCAACTACAATGTGACGATGGGACTCAGCTTTAAAGGCACGCCGCTCTACAACCTGATCGACCTGCTGTTTGATGTGCACCTTACGGGCGTGACCCAGCTGCAGGAGTCGGGCTACAAGGTATACCAGTACCATCACCTCACGGTGACCAAGCTGCTCTCCCACCCTTTCATCCGAAGGTATGAGCTATACCTGAACGAGCAAGCCGACAAGCAGGAGTTCCACGGTTTTGTGCAGCGTGTGCTGGACCAGATCGTGCAGGATAACCGTGTGCTGATAACGGCCAATGATTTGCTGAAGATGGGCAAGCACGAGCCACTCTTCGAAGTGCTGTTCAAGTCCTGGCGCGACTGCGATGACATCATCGCCTCGCTATACCAGCTGATCGACCTGCTACACAAAATGTACAGTCACCAGCCCAGCACCATCGAAACCGAGTACCTCTACATTTTCTATACCATCGTCAAGCGCCTCGATACAATCTTCGACTGCCGGGAACAGAAGATATCGGTACGCAGTTTCCGCAAATTCCTCAACGAACTGATCGCCCGACAACGCCTGCCTTTCAGCGGGGAGCCCATCTCGGATTTACAGATCATGGGTATGCTGGAGACCCGTGCACTCGACTTTGAGAATCTGATCATCCTGTCGGTGAATGAGAATACACTGCCAGCTCCGAAGCGTCATGAGTCACTGATGCCTTTTGATGTGCTCAAGCAGTTTGGCCTGCCTACTTATGCCGAAACCGAAGGCGCCATGGCCTACAATTTTTACCGCCTGCTGCAGCGGGCCAAGAACGTAAACCTGCTTTATGTACTTCCCTCCGACACCTATGGCTCGGGCGAGAAAAGCCGCTTTATCCTGCAGTTGCAAAACGACCTGGCGCTGCGTAACCCGAAGATCAAGTTCCGCGACCTGACGGCCACCGTGGAGTTGCGCGACCAGAAAAAATACGACGAGGATATTGTCATCCACAAAGACGCCCAGACGCTGGAGCAACTGCGACAGGAGCTGAAGCGTGGCCTCTACCCTTCGCACCTGAACATGTACATCAACTGCTCACTGCAGTATTATTTCAGCCGCATTGCCAAGATCAGAGAAATTGATGAGGTGGAGGAGCAGCTTGGAGCAGACCAGTTCGGTACCATCGTGCACCAGGTGCTCGAGGATTTTTTCCGGCCATTCGAGCAAAACGGACAGCCGATCGAGAAGCAGCATGTGGAGCAGATGCTGCAGGCCTTACCGGCCAAAGTGGAAGAAGAATTCAGGAAAGTAACGCGCGGCGCCAGTCCGGAGCGCGGCATGAACTTTCTGCTGTTCAAAGTGGCCGTGCAGGTGCTCGAAAAGTACCTGGAGAGTTTGCTAAACTCAGAGGATGAACTGCCGCTCTACGTATTGCGCCTTGAGGAACAGCTGGAAACCACACTCGAGGTGCTGGTGGGCGATGAGCTTATACCTGTGAAGGTGGCAGGCAAAGCCGACCGTATCGACCTGAAAGGCGCCGAGCTCCGCGTGATCGACTACAAGACCGGCAAGGTGGAGCGCAACCAGGTGAACGTGAAGCCGGATGATGTGGCCCTGCATTTTATCACCTCGCCCAGGTATGACAAAGCCCGGCAGTTGTGGCTCTACGAGTACATTTTGCAGCGCAACCTGCAGCAAAAGCCGGGGCTCTTGCTTCGTAATGCCAGTCATATGGACCCGGCGCGAATCGTACCCAAGTCAGGTATACTGTCGTTCCGCAACCTCGACGCCGGTGTGCTCACCGCTGACTTTCCGTTTGAACAGGCTACCGGCCAGGATTTTATCACAGCATCTGAGGCCTTGCTCACCCGCTTTGTACAGGAACTGCTCGACCCGAAAGAGGTCATCCGGAAAACGAAGGAACTGGAGATTTGCCAGTACTGTCCGTACCGGGGCATTTGCGCGCGTTAAGCAATAAATATCTAAATTTTACAATATTATTTAATGGAACGTGCAACGTTTCGGCGATTATGGGTATCATGCATTTAAAAGAAAGCCCATGAAACGAAAGCATTTATTCAGAGCCAACGCCCTCTTCTGTTTATTACTGTTCCTGTTTTCTTGTGATAAAGAAGAAGTAATAGAACCTGTAGAAGCCGTCATTCCGCTGCAGGTTGGCAATGAATGGGTGTATGATGTCATCGAGTATACTTCGGATGGCAAAGTCTTGTCAACCAGCTCGTTCAGACGACAGGTGGTAAAAGACACATTGATCCATAAAACCACCTGGTACATACTAAATAACGGCATGATTGTTCGGAATGACAAAGACGGCTATGTGCACTATCGAAAGGATGCCAGAGAGCAGTATATCACGTACCCTAGTCCAGAAATGTCCGGTATAGCATACGGGTATCAATACCCGAACTATACCTTATGGATTTACCACAGAAGAGCGCCGGGCCTGGTGGAGGTGCCTAATTCATCTCACGCGAGCCAGGCGATTGAGTTCAGCTTTGAAAGGCAAACCGAACAAAAAGCATCCTCCGCTCTGAGCACTACGTGGGTGAAAGAATACGTGACTCCTGAAATTGGCATGATCCGGACGGACTGGTACTACGCCGACTCCGACAAGCTGATGCGGCGCTATGAGCTAGTCAATTACCGGGTACAGTAAAGCTTGGCTAAATCTACTTTGTCGAAGGCTCAGTCATCTGCTTTGCTCAGGTATAGCGCCTTGCTTTACTGATCTCCGATTTTAATGACGGGCTTCACTGTAACGCCTTTTTCAGAATCTTCCACCGCTTGGTTTATCTGGTCGAAAGGATATACCTTGATCAATTTGTCGAACGGGAACTTGCCTTGCTGGTAGAGTGCAATCAGACGCGGGATGAAGATGTCCGGAATGCTGTCTCCTTCCGTGATGCCTCGTAGCGTAAGCCCTTTCCCAACCAGGAGGTTGGGGTCGAGTTGCACGAATTTATCAGGCGGCGTTACCCCCACAATGCCGCACACACCTTTTGAAGCCAGCGATTCGAGCGCACTCACTATTACCTGGATGTTGCCGGTGGTGTCGAAAGCGAACTCTACCCCATTCTCCATAATTTGAGCCAGAGTTTTACCCAGGTCCTGGTCTTTGCTGTTGATGGTGTGCGTGGCACCGCACTGCTTGGAGAACTCCAGCCGCTCCTGGTTTATGTCCACAGCAATGATGGTGGTGCAACCGACCACGTTGGCAGCCATAATGGCAGACAAACCCACGGCTCCGGTCCCGAAAATGGCTATACTTGATCCGGCATCCGGGTTCAGATTATTCATGACAGCGCCCGCGCCTGTCTGAATGCCGCATCCCAAAGGACCGAGGATCTCCAATGGAACATCATTAGGCACTTTCACCACATTTCGTTCAGTGGCCAGCGCATAAGTGCCGAAAGAGGATTGCGAGAAAAAATTGCTGCTCAGGGCTTTTCCGTTCTGGTGCAGGCTGTGTGAGCCGTCGAGCCGGCTGCCTCCGAAATTTAGGGGCAAGATATAGTAACAGTAGGCGGGAAAGCCTTTCTGGCAGTTCGGGCAATGACCGCACGAGCCGAAGGACATTACTACACGGTCACCGGGTTTCACTTTGGTAACATCCTCTCCCACTGCTTCGACTATACCTGCGCCTTCATGCCCCAGCACCACGGGCAAAGGCGTTGGCATTTGCTGGTCGCGTACAGCCATGTCGGTGTGGCACATGCCGGTTGCCACTACTTTTACCAGTACTTCATTGCTTCGTGGTTCATCCAGCTCGACTTTTTCAAGCACAAATTCCCCACCCTTCTTTTTCGTAATCGCCGCTGTAATCTCCATAATTATAAATTTTAATAATTCTTATACCTAATTGTACGGAGATGTGTATAGAGAGGCTTTACTTTTGTTAAAATGTGCAGCTGCTGGCTGGGCGGTGAAAGGTTAAACACTAAGGAAAACAACTGACATGCTTAAACACCTGGCTGGAATGGCTTTTTCTTACACCTGACGGATTAAAGGCGCTATAGTACCAGGCAAAAACGTATCAACCTAAGTAAGATCAGCTATTAATACATGTTACCTTTCACGTATGTTATGAAAAGGTTTGTCATATCCGATAGCCACGGTGGGTACAAAGCACTGGTGCAGTGCCTGGAGCGGTGTGGGTTCGACAAAGGAAAGGATCAGCTGATCTTTCTGGGAGATGTGGTGGATGGGTGGTCGGAAACAAAAGAGAGTATAGACCTGCTGCTGAAACTAAAGCACCTGGTATACCTGCTCGGCAACCACGACCAGTGGGCCTTAAAATACTATACTGGCCAACTCACACAGGAAGCCGAACTAAAAAGCTGGCTTCGGCAAGGAGGTGCTGCTACCGTGGCTTCTTATGGAGAAAGTAAGTCCATGCCGCCGGAGCACTTGGAACTGCTGCAGCAGGCAAAGCTATACCTGGTTACGGACGATAACCTGCTGTTCGTGCACGCTGGCTTCGACACCAGTAAACCTTTGACTGAAACTGATGTATTTACCCTCATCTGGAGCCGGGACTTCATCGAGAATCATTACCGCAGCTACCAGAAAGGAAAACCGTTTCACATTAACGGCTACAAAGAAGTCTACATCGGTCATACGCCCACCATTCTGCTGGATAAAAAACAGACAACTCCCCTACGAATGGATAACCTGATCCTGCTGGATACCGGTGCGGGCTATACGGGGCGTCTTTCCATCATGGACATCGACAGCCAGCAAGTATGGCAATCCGACCCGGTGATGACCCTCTACCCGCAGGAGGAAGGCAGGAGCGGCCTTAGTTGGAATGACAGAAGAGCATTGGGCCTGGTATACATCTGATACCAGCACCTGTTAATTTACTTATGATAGTGTAGGATGTACTTAAGTTTCAGCGGAGGCTTCATGTTGGGCCAACAAAAATCCCGCATCAAATTACTAAAGCAAGCTTTCACCGCAACCGGTTTATACCGAATCACTTAGCCTGCTTTGGCTTTTCAGGAGGAAAAAAACAGGAAATATTTTCAGATACACCCCGTTAAAAAACAAACTCAGGAGCTGAAAAATTAGTATGGGTAACTTCGCTCCTTAAAATAGTTTTTATCCTTCAATCATTTTTAGTAATATCGGAAATACAAAATATGCCGGTAAACCTTATTGCATTGCGTACCTCTATTCTCACCCTTCTTCTTGCGCTTTCATCTTTTGCTGCGTTTGGGCAAAGCTCCCTCCTGGAAGTTGTTGCTATGCCCGGCGACGGAATCTATACCTTGCTGCGGCGGCACGGCCTTAATCCTCCGGAGCATCTTCAGAAGTTCGTGGAGATTAACAAGGACCGCTTCGGAAAAGACAATGGCCTGATCGTGGGCAAAACTTATACCTTGCCTGAGGGTGCATCTTTAGCAGAGAACACCACCGTCGCCACTGACAATACCCGGGTTGCTCCTGTGGAAAGTAAAACGCGTAGCGATGTAACCGCTGGTCCTGCCAAAGTGGCCGCCCGCGTGCTCGAGATGCCGCTGTTTGGTGAAAAATATTCCCGTGTGGAAGTAAAATCAGCTAAGCTACAGGGCGCTGTCTACTACCTAAGCTCCGGCCATGGCGGACCTGACCCGGGCGCTGTGGGCAAGTATGGCAACCACGACCTGGCCGAAGATGAATACGCCTACGATGTGACCATCCGTCTGGCCCGCGTGCTGATGGAGCACGGCGCTACCGTATACATGATCGTGCAGGACCCCGATAACGGTATACGGGACGAGGGAATTCTGAAAATGGATCGTAACGAGGTGGTTTACCCTAACAGACCGATTCCGCTCAACCACAGCGCTCGCCTTCGCCAGCGCACCGAGGCGGTGAACGGCCTATATCTGAAGCACAAAGGGGCCTACCAGCGCATGCTGGCCATCCACGTCGACAGCCGCAGCGAGAGCCAGAACATCGATGTGTTCTTCTACCATCACGAAAACAGCAAAGACGGTGAGCAACTGGCCAAGAGCATTCACCAGACGTTCACGAACAAGTACAGGCGCTACCAGCCCAACCGCGACTACTCCGGCAATGTAACGCAACGCAGCAGCCTCTATGTCATTAAGTATAGTCACCCGCCTACCGTCTTCATCGAGCTGGGCAATATTCGCAACGTAAAGGACCAGCGTCGCTTTGTCATATCAGACAACCGGCAGGCGCTCGCAAACTGGATCTATGAAGGTTTACTCTCTGATTATGTAACCCAATAAAATAAGGGGCAGGCGATAGTAGTATCGTCTGCCCCTTTTGCTTGTCATAATCTTTTGAATCGCCCCTCGCTTTTCCTTAGCCTTTTTCATGCTGACATTAACTGGATAGTTAGTGATTTTCACTACGGATCAAGAATTGAGTCCAATTTACATCAATTCCGATCATAGGTTTTAATTACATGTAACTATCTGTATATAAGGTGATTTAAACAAAACTCATGGAGTTGCGTTATTATTAATGTTTATACTTTAATAATTTAGGTACAATTAATTACTGATTTTTAATACTACTCCTATGAAAAGATTTTACATACTATTTACATTATGCGCCTTGTTTTCAACTGGCAAGCTGCTGGCGCAGGACACCGAATTAAATGTTGAAAAACCCCAAACTTCGGCTGATGTGGCCAATGAATCTGTAAGGCAAGGAAACTGGCTGGTGGGTGCCAGTGTGGGCTCACTTGGCTATAATTTTAAATCGGAAACTTTCCAGTTTATCCTGGAGCCTAGAGCAGGTTACTTTATCAGTGACAATGCCGTGCTTGGGGCGCAGGCTCAACTTGGCCTTACGTTTTATGATGGCGGTGAAAACTTCAGTTATGGTTTAACACCATTTGCACGCTATTATTTTCCGGAAGGAGCCTCTCCTAACAGCCGCTGGTTCGGTGAAGCCCTGGCAGGTTTTGCCGGCAGCTCATTGAAAGACAGCGACGGCGACCGTATTTTCGGTTCTGTATTAGGATTACGGGCAGGCTACGCGCACTTCGTTGCCCGAAACATTGCCTTGGAAGCCACACTCAACTATACCCGTACCAGCGCCGATATCACGGTCGACACCGGCACCTCCGGACTTTCGGTTGGGGTTGGTTTTCAAATTTACCTGCCCGGACGAGGCAATATGTAAAATACGTCCTTCACAGATAAATATAAAAGCCCGTTTCCTGAACAGAAACGGGTTTTTTGCGTGCTTTAAGTATATTTGATTACTGCAGTGCTTTTTCGATCAGGTGTCTGCTGCCATCAATTTTATGGGTATAAGGCAATCCTAGAATCTCGGCAATCAGCGGATAGACGTCTACGTTCTCGAAGGTGTCGACTTTCACCCCCTGTTTGAAGGCTGGTCCCCAGGCATAAAAGACGGCGTGCATTTCTTTCACCTTGGTGGCGTCGTACCCGTGCTGGCCAGGTGCTGGCGGACGGGATGAAAAATGGAACACCTTTGGGGCGTCTGACAGCAGCAGGATGTCGCCCACGCGACCGTACTTGTCGTCTTTGGCGCCATAATGCAGGTGTTTGGGCATCTTTTTTCGCGTGTATACCTGGTACTCCTTCGCTTCCTTCTTCAGTTTGCGGTAGGTAGGCTTGATGGCTTTCTTATCCTTAGCATGCAACTCTACTACCATACCTCCCCCGGATACCATAAACTTAGCCGTATCAATGGCGGCTGGCATGGGCAGCGTATTCTTCGTATCAACTCCAAGCATGCCGTGATCCGACACGAACACGTAGTTTACGGGCAGGCCTGTTTTGGCAACAGCCGCCGTCAGTATCTGCATGTGCTTGTCCAGGTCCAGAACCGCTTGTTTGGTTTGTGGCGCATCTGGTCCGTGGCGGTGTCCGGCATGGTCTACTTCAGGCAGGTAAAACGTGATCAGGTGCGGGCGCTTCTCTGCCGGCAGATTCAACCAGTCTACTACCGTCTGGATGCGGCGCTCGATCGGCATCACCTCGCTGTACTGGTAATGGTAAGTAGGCAGTATACCTTGAATCGGTGCCTCGGAGCCTACCCAGAAAAAGCTGGCTGCTACCATTTGCTGCTGCTCAGCCAGCACCCAAAGCGGTGTGCCGCCATACCAGCTGCCGTCTTCCACTTTGCTGCGGTCGCGCATCGTGTAGTGCTCTTTGCGTTGCGGGTCATAGAAGTAATTGTTGATCAGGCCATGACTGGCCGGGTAAAGGCCCGTCACGATGGAGTAATGGTTCGGGAATGTTTTGGAAGGAAAGGCCGGCAGCATCGACTCCGCCTCTATACCTTGCGCCCGCATGGATTTCAGGAATTGAGCGTCATACTTATCGGCGTAATCGTAGCGGAATCCGTCGGCTGAGATCAGGATCACATAAGGTTTTTCCTGTTGCGCCGGGCTGTTATACCTGTCAGAGATGACGCGCTGCACCGTGTCTACTTGTGCGAATGCCAGTCCTTGCCAGAGCAGGCAGACCAGCAAAAAGAAGATCTGTTTCATGGCGCAAAGATATGGCAAAAGCGGTGGAGCTGCCAGGCTGCTTCTTTTAATTTACTGTTAAGCATCAAACAGGAAGGCTACCCTAATTTAATTGTGAAAAAGAAACATTTATCATTATACAACATATCAGTATTGTATAACTTGTGCGTACCCACTAGCCTTCTAAAAGATGCAACAAGATATTCCTCCATTCACACTGACTTTCCTGGGCGGAGCCGGCACCGTAACCGGTTCCAAAATACTGCTCAAAACAGATAAGCACCAGTTGCTGATCGACTGTGGTCTGTTCCAGGGACTAAAGCAACTGCGCCTGCTCAACTGGCAGAAACTGCCCTTGGATGTAGAGCAGCTGGATGCTGTTATCCTGACGCACGGTCACCTTGATCATTGCGGCTATCTGCCCGTGCTCACGCAAAACGGCTATAACGGTCCCATCTACGCCACTACGCCCACCCGCGATGTAACAGAGATCATTCTGCGCGACAGTGCCAAGATACAGGAGGAAGATGCCGCGGAAGCCAACCGGGGAGGTTACTCCAGGCATCACCCGGCCAAGCCGCTGTATACCGCCGGGGACGTAGACCTGACCATGCCGCTCTTTGAAACGCATGATGACAACGAGTGGGTGATCATCAATGAGGATATGAAATTCTGCTTCCGGAAAAGTGGCCATATCCTGGGCTCTGCTTTTGTGGAGTTGAAATGCAAAGGCCGCACCATCGTGTTTTCCGGTGATATCGGGCGGCGCAAACCGCTGCTGATGGAGCCGCCCGCTTTTGTGCGAGAGGCCGACTACCTGGTGCTGGAGTCAACTTACGGGGACAGACTGCATGAACAGGCTTCGCCTTACGATGAGTTGCAGGCCTATGTGAAGCACACCCTGGCCAAAGGCGGCGTGCTGGTGATCCCGAGTTTTGCGGTGGAGCGGGCGCAGGAACTGCTGCTGATACTGAACACCCTGCGTGAAGAACGCAGCATACCCAACATTCCCATTTACCTCGACACGCCCATGGGCATTGATGTGACGGAGCTATACCTGCACCACCGCGACTGGCACAGTCTGAGCGATGTCGAGTGCCGCACCATGATGAACAATGTGCATGTGATACGTGATTTTAACCAGACACTTAGAGTGCTGGACAAACCCGGTCCGAAGGTCGTGATTGCAGGCAGTGGCATGGTAACGGGTGGTCGGGTGCTTTACTATCTGCAACGCCTGATTGGCGACTCGAAGAACACCGTGCTGCTGGTGGGATTTCAGGCGCCGGGTACCAGGGGCAGTTTGCTGCTCAGCGGCGCCAGCGAGATCAAGATGCAGGGCAATTATTACCCGGTGCAGGCCGAGATACAGCAAATCTCCTCCCTTTCTGCGCACGGCGACCAGGCCGATCTGCTGTGGTGGCTCAGCCATTTCAAGAAGGCGCCGCAGCAGGTGTTTCTGAACCATGGCGAAGCCCAGGCGCTGGAGGCCCTCCGCTTGAAGATAACGGACACGCTGGGCTGGGGCTGCATCATTGCTCAAATGGGCACCACCTACGAACTGCATTAAAAGCGGGTTATTTGATAAACAGGCGCTTGTCAAACACAAAGGGCTCCGTTTTGAGGATGCGCACCTTGTTGAAGTCTGGGTGTCTTGGGTTAACCAGGTAGTTGAACGTACCCTGTACGGTAGCGGAGGGTACTTTCAAGATCAGGTATACCCCGTCCCTAACGTAGCTGTCCCCGACCTTTTGGGTGACGCTGCTGTGCGGAAATGATTTCCAGGACGAGACCAGGTCTTTTTCCTGGACCTCTCCGATGGGGGCATCATCCGGAAGTTCGATGGTAACGAGGTAGTAGTCTTTGGGAACAATACCCAGCGGCATGTGCACGGCTATTTCCACGGTGCACAGCGCAATGGATTCGCTGGTGTAGAGTACGGCGGTGCCTTTGCTGTTCCAGCGGCCGCCCGCCAATTCGGCGCCTTTGCCAGACAGGTCATTGCAATACAGTTTTCTACTGAGACGGTATACGATCATGCGAGCACGCCGTGTTCAATGCGGGTCAGTTCGTCGCGCAGCAGACCAATGCCGAAGGTGCTGTCGAGCAGTTCTTTTGGGCGTATACCTCCCAGGGCCACGTTTTTGGCCTCCAGCCAGGCATCAAAGTCTTCTTTTTCGCCAAATACTTCTACCCCTTTGTTATAGACCAGGGTGATCTCCAGGATTTTCTCGGAATGCAGCGGATCGAACTTGCGCTGCTCTTTTTTATAGCGCTGAAACGTACGCTCTGACAAGTGCAGAAACTCCGACCATTCGCCCAGACTGAAAGGAATCTTGTTGGCGATATTCTGGAAGGTGGCATATTTTATGCCTTCCCTAACGGTCGTGATCAGCATAAAAACGTCCCTGTCGTCTAACAGACTAAAGTTTATGCCGCCGTTAATTTTTAGTGCCTTTCCCATATTCATTTCCTTTTATCAAATATACGAACATTGTCGTAAATTATACGACAAGTTGCGTGATATTTTTATCCCTTACCCTGCGTAGGTATAACTTGTCAGCGAACACCCGATATTGAATAGGGCTATACCTTTGAGAAACTGGATAATTAATCCAATCTCCACCAGATGGCTTTGGGATAGGCACTATTTCAAAACATGCGTCGTTTGAAGCCAGAATCAACCCGCGTTACGCATGCGAAGTACCCTTATTGCTTTTGGATTAATGATAGCAGGCTCGATGGCCGCCTGTACCTCCCAGAACGCCATCACCGAAAACAGAGAGTCTCCAAGACCAGAACTTACCATGGCCGATGTCATCCCAGCAAAAAAAACATTAACAGCTGCGGAAAAGCAAAGGCAAAAGAAGGCGCTTGACACCGATGCAAAACGCTTTAAAACCCGCAAGGCGGCTTCTGCCTACTATGTCCTGCAGGCAAAACGTACCTTCAATGAACAGAAGCTGGACTCGGCCAGCCAGTTTTTCGGGCGGGCCTGGCTGATGGACAGCACCAACAATGAGGTATACTGGGGCTATGGACTGGTGTACGGACAGCAGAAGGCCTACGACAAAGCGCTGTTTGCCCTCTATCACGCGCTGGAGAAGGAACAGCACAACCCGAGGCTGATCACCGACCTGGCCACCAGTCACCTCGGCCGCTTCTATGCCGAAAGCAACCCCGAAGACCTGGTGCAGAGCCGCAAACTGCTCGAAAGTGCCGTGCGCTACTCCCCCGACGCTGCGGACGCATATTACAAGTTAGCCATCAGCTACTATTATCTGCAGGAATACGGCAAGGCATGGAGTTATCTGCACAAAAGTATCAGCAAAGACAAAGGTATAGCCGACGCCGCGTTCATTGCCGCCCTGCTGGAGAAGCAGCAGGACCCGGCCGGGAAATACAGGTAAATGACAGGACGGCATTTGTAATTTCAAGACAGGTGGTGTAAATTTAAACCAGGAAGGATTTCCATACCTAGCTGATACCATCACACATGAAAAGAATTTTCCTGGCTGCGGCCACTATTTTACTGGGCGCCTCCATGTCCTTTGCACAGGAGCAGCAACCTGAATTACCCCCTAAAGTGCGCCCCATGTTTGGGCAGGTAGCCAAAACAGATGCGGAGCAGAAAGCCGATGAAAAATTCCTGACCAGTTGCGACAAGAGCTTTGAAAGCCGCACGGAGGCCAGCAACTTTTTTATGGAACGCGGCTGGGAGTTTATGAACGAAGGGCAGGTAGACACGGCTGTGTACCGCTTCAACCTGGCGTGGCTCCTCAATCCGGACAACTACAACACCTACTGGGCTTTCGGGGTGGCGGAGTACAACAGAGGCAATGTGGGCGATGCGATCGGGATGTTTGACCGCGCATTGAAATACCAGCCGAATAATTCTTTCCTGCTTTCTGATATAGGCTCTGCTTATCTGCAACAGTATATCGCAGACAAAAAGAAGAAGAACCTGAAGCAGGCCGCCGCCCTCCTCGACCGCTCATTGAAGGCGGATCCGAACAATGCCTTTGCAATGGCCAATTTAGCGCAGGTGCACTTCCACAACAAGAAGTACGCCGAAGCCTGGGATTACCTCCACCGCGGCCGTGACCTCAATATCATGTCGCTGGATTATAATTTCCTGTCAGACCTAATGGCCCGCATGCCCGACCCGAAGGGTATGTTCCGCCTCGAAACCGAAGCTCCTGCGCCAGCTAACTAAACAAAGGACCACACTTACGTACCATCCAACCTTAACGATTGATATGAAAAAGAATTTCTACAGAGCTTCCCTCTTCCTTTTGGTCGGGAGTCTTTCGCTATCATCCTGCGTTGTTTCCAAAAAGAAATACGATGACCTGATGACGCGCAAAAATGCCCTGGAACTGGACAAATCTGACCTGGAGCAGCAAAAGTCGTCCCTTGAAAAAGAGAAGGCCCAACTCGAGCAGGAACGCGCCGAATTGGAAAAACAGAAGGCCGAGTACCAGCAAAGCCTGCAGCAGGCCCTGAAAGAGGGCAAGGCACTGGGCGATAACCTCAACATGAGCAAGTCGCAGATCGACAAGCTGAACGCCGACCTCAAAGCCCGCGAGCAGCGCCTGGCCGAACTGCAGCGCATTCTCGACGAAAAAGACAAAGCGGTGAACGCCCTGCGCTCTAAAGTGAGCAATGCCCTGCTTGGCTTCAACGACAAAGACCTGACCGTGAACATCCGCAATGGCAAGGTATACGTGTCGCTGGCCGAGCAATTGCTGTTCAACTCCGGCTCTACCAAAGTGGACCCGAAAGGTGTGGAGGCGCTTAAGAAACTGGCCGCCGTACTCAAAGAGCAGCAGGATGTGAACGTAGTGGTGGAAGGCCATACGGATGATGTGCCGATCGCCCGTGGCACCGTGGGCATGCAGGACAACTGGGACCTGAGCGTGCTCCGCGCCACCGAGATCACCCGCATCCTGACGCAATCCGGGGTGCAGCCTGACCGCGTAACCCCTTCCGGTCGCAGCCTGTACGTGCCGCTTGACAATGCCAAAACAAAAGAGGCCCGTCAGAAAAACCGCCGTACCGAGATCATCCTCACGCCTAAGCTGGACGAACTGTTCCAGATCCTGGAGTCAGCCTGATCGGTATAAAGTATAAAAGAAAGCCAGCTTCGTTAAGGAGCTGGCTTTCTTGTTTTACAGGTCTCAGGTATAAGCGCTATAACTTATACGTGAGCCTGCACTTCGGTTTCAGGTATAGGTATGACCGGTACAGTCACCTCAGGTATAGAGTCGACAGGTATAGATTTGGTAACCACTGCCGGCTTTGGCAGAACCCGTTTTAATACAGGAAGTAGGGCTAGGTATAGCAGCCCTCCAACAGGCAAAGCCAGGATGGCCCAGGCCGAGACGGCAGCCAGGTTGGCCACCCAAAGCTTGTTGAGCGCCGCGAGCCAGTCCAGCCTGAACATGGCAATCATCTCGTCAAGGCTTAGTTTCAGCTCTTCGAGCCCAAACATGAAGATGCCCGCTTTGATAAAAGGTATGATCAGCAGCAGTTGCAGCGGATGCACCAGGTAACTCACCAGCACCGTGGCTGCGATGTTCAGTCTGAAGCGGGCCGCCAGCGCGGTTCCCATCACCGTCGTGACGCCCAGTGCAGGCAGTATACCGACCACCGTGCCGAGCGCAACCGTAACAGCCAGCTTGTGCGGCGTCATGCCCTGCCTAAGCAGGTTGAGCACGGGCTGTATAATGCGGCGTTTGAAAAAGGCGGTGATGATGGAGGTAGACAATCCGATGGCTGAGTTTAATTTCGTTGGGTGACAGGACTATAGAGAAGACGCCCTAAAACGTGAAAGAGTTGCATGTGCTGTGACTTAAAAAATGACGGGCTATATCTCTTGGGTTAATGCCGGAAATCCACTAAAGTAACCTGTCTGCACCTGCAATGTTTGGGTTATTTTCAATTATCAAATAAAGGCTTCGGATTTCGATTTTTATTTCCTGACACGCAGAAAACGTAGGATTTTATCTACTGTGAGCGCATGTTCTTCGGTGCCTTCCGTACCGAGCATGAATGCGTAGGCCTGCAACTCCGGACTATTGTCAAAGTAGATTTTGAACATGCCCATAATGGGCACCGCGACAAACATGCCCGGCAAACCCCACAGCATGCCCCCCACTATAATGCTGAGGATGGTGAAAAGGGGATTGATGTTGACACGACTGCCGGTGATATTTGGCGTGAGGATGTTGTTTTCGGTGAACTGAACCACCAGAAAAAAAAGCAGCACCGCAACCGTCTTCTGTGGATCACCCTGCACAATTAAGGTATAGAGCAGCGGAACGGCTCCGCCGATAAGGGTGCCGAAATAAGGTATAAAATTGATGAAGGCGGAGACGATGCCCAGTAAAATCGCGTACTCCACACCAATGATGAGTAGGCCGGCGGAGTTGATAAAACACAGGATCAGAATAACGATGACGACGCCACCCATGTAGTGCTTCGTGACATTAGAAATTTCGTCGATCATCACCTTTACTTTGCCATGTTTGTGGGAGGGCATCGCTCGGAACAAAAAACCCTCGAACTTATTGCGATAATACAGCATCAGGAAAATGTAAACCGGCATCAACGCAAACTTTGTGATGGTGCTGGTAGTGGCCAGTAAGATGTTTTTGATTGCGCTGCCGATCAGATCCAGCGCATTGCTCACCTGCATGCGGAGCCAGCGCTCGTTGGCCTGACTCTCGTCACCAAACTTCCGGTCGATGTGTGCCTGCAGCATATCAATGTTGGCTAGTGCCTTCTCCTTTAGCTCCGGAAAATCGGTCAGAAAAACAGACAGTTGTTTGTACAGCAGCAATAACAAGCCGACAAAAAGGGCCATAGAAATAATAATTGTCACGAAAGTGGCGAGTATGCGTGGAATCCCCCACTTCTCCAGGCGCTTTACAACAGGGTATAGCAGGTAGGCAAAAAGCATCGCCATGACAATCGGATAAAGAAACTCGCGGGTTTCAACCAATACAAATACCAGCAATACCAGAAACAATAGCCAGTAAGTAAGCTTTTTTACCCGCTTGTGATCATTTGCCATACCCCTCATACTGAAAAAATAGTGGAAGGGATATATTAGAGCTTAAGGGTTAACTAGTTTGGTAGTTTATAGATTGTATGGCTTGTAGAGATGAATTGAAAAGCAGGAGAGATGTATAGGCAAGGTATAAAAAACAAGTTGCAGGTATAAATCCGTACCTTTGCGCTTCACGTACGCATGCCTATGGCTTCTTTTGATCAACTGGGACTCTCCCCTGCGCTGTTGGAGCGCCTTGCTGAGCTTGATTTTCACACCCCTACTCCTATTCAGCTCGCCGCTATACCTGCGCTACTCAAAGGACAGGACGTGGCCGGACAGGCCGAGACGGGCAGCGGAAAAACTGCCGCCTTCGGTTTGCCGCTACTGCAACAGATTGACACAAACAAACAGGTTGTACAGGCGCTGGTGCTGGTGCCCACCCGCGAACTGGCCGTGCAGGTGCGCCATGAACTGAAGCAACTCGCCCAGAAGATCGATAACCTCAAGATCAGCGCTTTTTACGGAGGCCATTCCTTCTCGCAGGAGCGGGCATCGTTGGCTTTCCCTCCGCAGGTACTGGTAGGTACGCCCGGTCGCCTGACCGATCACCTATACCGCCAGACCGTTGACTTTGGTCAGGTGCGCATGCTGGTGCTCGACGAAGCCGATAAGCTCCTTGAAATGGGTTTTGCCGATGAGATTGACCAGATACTGGAAGCTATACCTAATAAGCGACAGGCCGTTCTTTTCTCTGCCACCATGCCCGACGAAGTGAAGCAGCTGATCGCAGACTCGCTTAAAAATCCGCAGTTTGTGCAGGTGTCGCCCAACGCTATACCTGATCAGGTGCGACTGACAGGTATAAAAGTGGCGCAGCCGGATAAGCAGCAGGCCTTGCTCCACCTTTTGCAAAGCATCAACCCAGCCGGTACGGTCGTGTTCTGCAATACCCGCGGCGCCTCCGACGATGTGGCGGCGATGCTGGCCAAGCACGGCTTCGGGGCCCGTTCCCTGCATGGCGGCATGGAGCAACAGGACCGGGATAAGGCCATGACGCTCTTTCGCAATGCCACCACACAGGTGCTGGTCGCCACCGACCTGGCCGCCCGCGGACTCGACATCGCCGCACTCAAAAACATCATCCATTACGAACTGCCAGACGACGAAGCCGCTTACCTGCACCGCAGCGGTCGCACAGGCCGTGCCGGGCGAAGTGGAGAAGTCTATACCTTCGCTAACACCCGCGACGAGCAAAAGCTGCGTGACTGGGGTTTGGTACGGATGGATGAATGGCTGAACACCGCTGAACTCGCTTCACGGGTTGAGAAAGCTGAACCAGAATCCACAGAGGCCTTTGCCACGCTCCACATCAACGCCGGCCGGAAAGACAAACTCAGTCCACGCGATATCGTGGGCGCCCTGATTGCAGCCGCAGGCCTGAAAGCTGACCAGATTGGTCGCATCGAGGTGCAGGACAAAGCCAGCTATGTGGCTATACCTGCAGATCGGGCAAATGAAATTGTGGAGGCACTGACTACTGGTAAAATAAAAGGCCGCAAGTTCAGGGTTGGGCTGGTGAAGTAAATCCAATTGTCATCTAGAACACTACTGAGAGATCTGAATAAATCTAGTATGATGCTTATGGTTCGGATTTCTCGCGATGGTCGAAATGACACTCACATCGGATCTTGCACTGGCTATACCTGAAACAAGAAGGGGTTTTCAGATAAATCTGAAAACCCCTTCTACTATGTTCTGAAAGCCTGAGGCTATTTCTTTATTTCCTTGGCAGCTTCGGCTTTCGGTGTGTCTTTTTTGGAACAGCAGGACTTTTCAGAGGCTGCGGTAGTTGCTTTCCCGTCTTTTGCGGTTGCGGTTCCCGCCATCATGTGGCAGGACTCAGCTTTGTCGCCTTTTTTGGATTTTTTGCTTTTGCCATCTTTACCGGCGTGCTCCATCTTGCATACGCCGCCTTCGCAGGCTAGGGCTGGTGTGGCCATTCCGGCACCTACAAAACCTGCCAGGGCCAGGGCTAAAACTAGTTTCTTCATATCCGTTGGTTATCGAATGTTTAAACAGAAATCAACCTTTCTTGTTGAGTGAGTAAATATACACGTTCTAGGCAATCAGCAAAATGATCATTCTCACTTTTTAATACCTTGAGCCACAAAACCAACAGTTTACTTGTCCTGACCGCCATTGCAATCCTGACAGCACTAAGCGTGTTCTACGCCTCCCGTTTGCGCTTCGACTATAACTTCGACAACTTCTTCCCGAAGGGTGATCCGGATCTGGCCTACTATTTCAGCTACCGCGACAAATTCGGCAACGACAATGATTATATGCTGATCGGCCTCGAAAATGCCGGTAGTCTGTTCGACCAGGCTTTTTTGCAGAAGGTAGACACCCTGACCCGCTTCATGCAGCAACAGCCGCACGTGGAGTCGGTGCTCTCTCCCACTACCGTCAAAAGTCCCATCATTGAGCAATTTGGTTACTTCGAGATCCCCTACCTGCACCCCGACGAGCCCGGACGCTATACCCAGGATTCCACGCTGATCTACCAAAGCCGTGAGCTGGTAGGCACCCTGTTTTCAGAGGATGCTTCGGCAGTTTCTCTTTTCGTGCAGACCAGCGACAATCTGGCAAAAGAGCCCGGCGACTCTCTGATCGCTGCTATGTATGGTGAGATTGAGCGACTGGGTTTGCAAGAGCACCATGTAGCCGGCAAGGTACTGGCGCAGTCGGTCTTTATCGAGAAGATGAAGATAGAGTTGGCCATCTTCATGTCGGCCTCCATCCTGTTGGTTATCCTGTTCCTTTGGCTCGCCTTCCGTACAGTCTGGGGGGTGCTGGTGCCTTTGGTGGTAGTGCTGCTGTCCGTGCTCTGGAGCCTCGGGGTGATGGAGCTGTTCAACAAACCGATCGATGTGATGACGGTGCTGCTACCGACCATTATGTTCGTGGTAGGTATGTCCGACGTCATTCACATCATGTCGCGCTACATCACCGAGATCGGGCAAGGGGCTACTAAAATTCAGGCGTTGCGGGTCACAGTCAGGGAAGTGGGCATGGCCACCTTGATGACATCCCTCACCACCAGCGTAGGTTTCCTGACCCTGCTCACTACCTCCATTGTGCCAATACGAGAATTCGGGGTGTATACAGCCATTGGTATTGCGCTGGCTTTTGTGCTGGCCTTCACCTTGCTACCAGCCATTTTGCTGCTGACGAAACGACCAAACCCCCGATCAGCGCGTCGAACAGACTTTTCCTGGCCGATGCTGTTGCGACGCGTCTATACCTTCGTATTACGTAAGCCATACCCTATTCTCTATACCAGTATAGGCGTGGTGCTGGTCTCCCTGATCGGCATCAGCATGATCAAAGTCGACACGACCCTGCTGGAAGACCTGGGCGACGACGATCCCATCATCAAAGACTTCCAGTACTTTGAGGAGAAGTTTTCGGGGGTGCGCCCATTTGAACTGCACCTGATGGCAGGCTCCGGAAAAAGCATGTACGATCTCGAGGTGCTACAGGAGATCGATCAGCTCGAGACTTACCTTTACCAGACATACGGCCTGAACTTCATCACCTCTCCTGCCACGGTTGTTCGTTCTATTCATCGCGCCCAGAATGGTGGTCTGCCGGACAACTATACCTTGCCCGCCAACGAGCGGGAGATGCAACAGATACAGCGACGGCTAGCTGCTTTCAGCAAACGAAGCGAGCTACGGGCGGTTGTGACGGCTGACCAGCAGGAAGGAAGACTGGCCGGAAAAATGAAAGACGTGGGGAGCGTGCGGGCGGCGGAGTTAAACGACTCGCTGGAGGCCTTCATCGACCAGCATATCAACCCCGGATTATTACAGACACGCCTCACCGGCAGTGCTGTAATGCTCGATAAAAATAACGATTACGTGGTCAGCAACATGCTGCAGGGCTTGCTGATCGCTTTCCTGGTGGTGGCGATTCTGGTGGGCTTTATCTTCCGCTCCCTTAGGATGGTGGTGATTTCGCTCGTGCCCAACATCATCCCTCTGCTCATGATCGGGGGCATTATGGGTTTTCTGGGTATCAACATGACGGTGTCTATCTCCATCATCTTCACCATCGCCTTTGGCATCGCCGTGGACGACACGATTCACTTTCTTGGCAAACTCAAAGTGGAGCTGCGCAAAGGCAAGTCACTGCCTTATGCCATTAAAAGTACATTTATTTCGACCGGCAAGGCCATCATCATCACCTCCTGTATCCTGATAGCCGGCTTCCTGACGCTGGTGCTGTCTACCTTTGATGCCACCTTTTACGTGGGGGTGTTTGTAAGCCTCACGCTGGTGTTTGCCGTGGTGGCCGACCTCTTGCTGTTGCCCCTGCTGATACTCTATTTTTACAAGCCAATCAAAAAATAATTTGTGCCTAATCCAATAAGGATGGCCATATTTGCGTGATAGATTAAAGCATTTCCCTTTTTTATGATGATGAAGAAACTACTGGCTATTTGTATTTGCTGCCTTTGGTTTGTGGGCGCGCAGGCACAGGAACAAGCAACACCGCAAGAGGACAAGCTTAGCCGCCTGATGGGCGAGCGCGAGCAGCTGATTCTGGAGTACCAGTACTACAGCGGGCAAAACAGCAACTTCTGGGGCAAGCAATCCAAAAAAGACCTTCTCAACATCATCGATACCCTCAAAGAGATCATCCGAAAAGACTCTGAGCTGATCGCGGCCGTGAAGGAAGCCAGTGTGCGCCGGATCGCCGAAAGCACCGTAGAGAGCCAGCGGGCCGGCAAAATGAACCAACAGGACGAACGCCTGATCAACAACCAGATCACCGACCTCAAAGGGCAGATCAGCACCCTGGAAAGCCAGGCCAAGAAACGGGAGCGCGTAATTCTGGACCTGAAAGAGCAACTGAAAGCGACCGATGAGGTGCGCTACGGCAAAGACCGCGTGATCGCCATACTGGGTGGTGCTGCCTTTCTCTTTTTCCTCTATGCCGTGTTCCTACAGGTTAGGTTGAGCAGCAAAAAGTCGCCAAAAAAACGTAAGAAGGCTTAAGGCCGTATAGTTGCCACAGGTATAGGAAACAGCCTGTTGCGGCGGAATTATTTAGCACACGCTTTTTGTTGTAAAACGATACCCTTTCAGGTATAGAAAACAAGACAAAAGCTATGGAAAAGGCTGGCGCTACATACCCAGCCTTTCTTTTTTAGATACGCATGATCGATATTTTTGAAGAACTGCGGCAGGTACAGGACCTGCTGAAAATTGAACAGGAAGAAGACCGGCAGCAATACAAGCTGAAGGCACTGAAAAGCACGATCACGGAGCGCAAGCAAATGGGCCTTTGCTGGTATCCAGTCGTGATTTCAAAAGAAGAGATCGGTTTTGGCAACAAGGTGGTGATTGAGCTGGAGCGTACCTCCGACCGCGATCAACTACACCTTTTCCAGCCCGGCAAAACGGCAGCGCTTTTCGTGAATAGCAGTGAAAAATCCAGCCTGAGTGGCGTAGTACTGGGCGTCAAGCGCAACAAGGTGATCCTGGCCACCAACAAAGAAGACCTGCCCGACTGGGTGGGGACCGGGCGTATGGGCATCGAGCTGACCTTTGACGAGATCAGCTACCGCGAGATGGAGATCGCCATGAAGAAGGTGCAGGAGGCCAAAGGCAGCCGGCTGGCCGAGCTCCGCGACATCATGCTGGGTATAAAACCCGCCACTTTCACAGACGAGAAACTGGAAGAGATTCAGGTGCTGAATGAATCGCAGAACGAGGCCGTGCAGAAAATTGCGCAGGCAAAGGATGTGGCCATCATCCACGGACCTCCGGGCACTGGCAAAACCACGACGCTCGTGCAGGCCATCCTCCATACCCTGAAATCGCAGAAACGCCTGCTGGTAACAGCTCCCTCCAACACGGCCGTTGACTTGCTCACCGAAAAGCTTGCCAATGAAGGCGTGAACGTGATCCGCATCGGCAATCCGTCGCGCGTGTCGGATGTGCTCCTGGAGCATACCCTGGATGCGCAGGTGATGGCGCACCGGGCATACAAAGACCTCAAAAATCTGCGAAAGACGGCTGAAGAGTACAAGCGCATGGCCTTCCAGTTCAAGCGCAAGTTCGGGCACCAGGAGCGCGCGCAGCGCCAGCTATACAAAAACGAAAGCCACCGCCTGCTCGAGGAAGCCGACAATGTGGAGCATTACATTACCGAAGACCTTCTGGACAATGTGCAGGTGATTACCTGTACCCTGGTGGGCGCGGCCAACAAAGCCATCCGCCACCTGACCTACGACACCGTGTTTATCGACGAAGCGGCACAGGCCCTCGAGCCGGCGTGCTGGATTCCGATCAGCCGCACGAACCGGGTGGTGCTGGCCGGTGACCATTGCCAGCTGCCTCCTACCATCAAATCACTGGATGCCGACAAAGGCGGCCTGAGCGTGACCCTGTTTGAGAAGTGCATCAACCGGCAGCCGGAGGTATCGGTGATGTTGAAGACGCAGTACCGCATGCACCACCACATCATGCAGTTCTCGAACCAGCAGTTCTACGGCGGTGAACTGGTGGCGCATGAAAGCGTGCACAGCGCCGAGCTGCATGGGTATAGCACCATCTTCGCACCCGACATGGCAGTGGAGTTCATTGACACGGCTGGCTGTGGGTATAACGAAGCCGAAATGCCCGACACCATGAGTTCTGCCAACCCGGAGGAGGGCGATCTGTTGCTCAATCATCTTTCAAACCTGTTGAAAGACTACGACGAGGATGCTGAAGTAGCACCGCTGAAAATTGGGGTGATTGCGCCATATCGGGCCCAGATCAACTACCTGCAGGACAAAGTGGAGCATACCCCGCGCCTGCACGACTTGCACCAGAAACGCCAGTTAAGCATTGGCACCGTGGACAGCTTTCAGGGACAGGAGCGCGATATCATATGTATGAGCCTGGTGCGCAGCAACGAGCGTGGTGAGATTGGTTTTCTGGCGGATGAAAGACGCATGAACGTGGGCATGACCCGCGCCCGTCGCAAGCTGATCATTGTAGGAGACAGCGCTACGCTTTCCACCAACCCGTTTTTCGCTGCCTTGATCGCCTATGTCGAAAGCATAGGGGCCTATAAAAGTGCCTGGGAGTTAACTGAGAGCCTTCCTTAGCGTAGGTATAAGTTTAGATTTTAATTTATTCATCGTCAGAAGGTCATGCAAGTTCAGCCGCAGGGGTTATGCTTCTCCGGTAAATCTTTTTACCTTTCTGATACAAAACCAAAATACAGCATAATGAAAATTGAAAAAAACAGAGTGGTGACGCTTACTTACGAGCTTCATATTCAAAGCGAAGGCGGTCAGCAAACCCTCGTTGAAACTGCCAATACAGAAAATCCAATGGTGTTCATATACGGCATGAGCGGCCTGCCAGACCAGTTCGAAGAAAACCTGGACGGCAAGAGCGCCGGTGACAATTTCGAGTTTAAACTGGACTCAGAAGCCGGTTACGGTGAGTTTGACCAGAACGCGGTAGTGGAGCTGCCAATGAGCGTGTTTGAAGTAGAAGGCGGTATACCGGAGAACATGCTGGAAGTAGGCAACTTCATTCCGATGGCGGACAGCGAGGGCAACCAGCTGCAGGGCCGCGTAGCCGAAGTAAGAGAAAACGCCATCCTGATGGACTTTAACCACCCGCTTGCCGGTAAAGAGCTTTACTTCAAAGGCAAAGTAGAAAAAGTGCGTGAGGCAACGACCGAAGAGCTGGACCACGGACACGTCCACGGCGAAGGCGGTGTGCATCACCACTAGTCTTTTTGACAAAGGACTATTGGACAAAGGACAAAAGACTTTTGAAGCCATAATTCACTTTTTGAAAAGCCGAATTGCTAAACACAAAAGAAGAGCCGCAGGTATAGCGGCTCTTCTTGTTTTATAGGTATAACAGGAATATCCTTGCATGAGATGAACTGAACTCTGGTCTTATACCTTCCTAAGTAGATTCATGACCTCCCGAAATGTCCTTTGTCTTTTTTTAAACAACCCTTGTACTAAAACCTTTGTCAAACATTCCTTTGTCAAATTTCTATTTCAACTCCGGCAGCACCGCTTCTACATAAGCGATCAGCTCCGGGAAAAAGAGCGAAAATTCCGCATCGTACAAGGTATAGTTCTCCAGCAACTCCTCTCCCGCCCTTTCCATACCGGATTCAAACGAAGTCCGTCTGCTCAGTCCGCCGAGGGCCTGTGCTATACCTGATACCTCGGCATAGGATAAGAGCCAGTTCTGCCGCATCATGTAGGGAAAAAAGTACTGCACCCGCTCCGGCAGGTTCGGCAGCTGCCGGTCAATCAAGGTATAGATGCGGGAAGTATAGGCTTGCAAAGGTTCAGAGGAAAACTCAGTAAAACGGCTGGCTAGAAAATGGTCGAAGTACAGATCGGCCACCACAGGGGCGTATTTGCGGAAGTGCGGGCGCAGGCGGGCTTTGGTCTCACTCACGACCGGGTGCGTGTCGGTATAGGTATCAATCATGCGGTGAAGCCGGATGCCCCGGGCTATACCTTCCGGGTATAGCTCCAGCTGTTTTCCCTTCACGGCATCCGCAATAAAATTACCTATCAGGAGCGCTTCGTCGTCGCCGGAGAGAAAAATGTGGGCCAGGTAGTTCAAATCAGTTCGGCGTGATTACGTATTTGTTTAAACATCTTGCTCGATGCCTGGTTGTAAGGAAATTGGGCAGAGGCTAACAAACTCTTTGATGAAAGCACCCGTACTCAAATACTAATCCAATTTACAACATATCACTATGAATAACGAACAAAAAGAGAATCTGAATAAGCTGATAGACTTGGTTAAGGACATTGATTATACCATGATGACGACTATTGATGACGATGGAAGTCTGAGAAGCCGCCCCATGAGCACTCAAAAAATAAGTGAAGATGGGGTGATATGGTTTTTTACAGGTTATGAATCAGGTAAGTCCCAGGAAATCGTGCACGACTCCCACGTCAATCTGAGCTATTCAAAGCCATCGGACAATGTCTATGTTTCTATTTCAGGAAAGGCGAAGCTAAGCAAGGACAGAGCCAAGATAGAAGAGCTTTGGTCACCGGAATTGAAGGCTTGGTTCAAGGGCGGGAAAGATGACCCGAACATCGGTCTAATCAGGGTAGACATTGAAAAGGCTGAATACTGGGACTCCCCCAATAGCGCCGTTACCCACCTGATCGGTTTTGTTAAGTCAACTTTGTCTGGCGAAAGCTACGACCCGGGCGAGAATAAGAAGATCAACCTGTAGGTATAGCAACAAGTCGAAAATAAAGGAGACACCTGCCAAACATTACCGTTCGGCAGGTGTTTTTGATTTATTCCTTTTGTAAATTGCATTAGTACTCACTATTAAAGCCGAACCCTTGCGACGAGTTATCCCACAGTCTGACCGACTTACCACCCTAACGCTTTTCGGTTTTCGGAAAGGCCACATCCGTTGGGGTTTGGCCCAAATGGGCACCAAAGGAGCCGAACTAAACCAGGTTCCAGGATTACTTTTTTACAAATTGCTCGGCAGCGGCCAGGGCAAAGGCTTCAGCATCAAGCCCAACTTTAGAAGGTATGGGCTGATGTGCACGTGGGAAAGCGAAGAGGCGGCCGACGAGTTTCTGGAGCGGTCCGAGCTGATGCTGGAGTACCGCCTGCACGCCTCCGAGATCTGGACCGTGAAACTACTGCCGACCCAGGCACACGGTCTCTGGGACGGGTTGCAGCCTTTTACGCCGCAGCTGTCAGAAAAGCAGCACGACGGTCCGGTGGCGGTGCTCACCCGGGCCTCCATTAACTGGCTGGCGTTGCCGCAGTTCTGGCGCTTCACCCCCAAAGTAAGTAAGTCACTGGATGAAGCAAAAGGGCTGATCTGTTCAATCGGGCTGGGTGAGATTCCGCTCATCCGGCAGGCTACGTTCAGTGTATGGGAGTCGATGGAAGCCATGAAATCCTATGCTTACCAAAGCGCACTGCACAAAGAGGTGATCAAACGGACACGCGCCGAGAAGTGGTACAGCGAAGAGCTTTTTGCCCGTTTTATACCTGTCGAAAGTCAAGGACTGTGGAATGGCGTAAACCCACTTGCCACTGTGATTAGTGTTAGCAAATAAGCTATACCTTTAGCATACCCACTACCCCAAACCCGATTATACTCAGGCTACTGATGATGTTAAGCAATTGGATAGCCCTGGGATTTTGGATGTACCTCCCTAATGATGCGCCAAAAGTTGCCAGTATTGTTTGAATAATGATGCTGCCTAAAAATATGGCGATGGACATGCTTAAGACCTGCCATACCCCAAAACTGGGCTTGACCAGTTGTCCTGAAAAACCAACAAAAGCAATGATAGTGAGCGGGTTGACCATTGTGAGCAAATAGGTGGAAGTCAGATAGCCAAAATCCCCTTTTTGAATAGCCGAATTATTTGAATCTCTTGTTGGGGCGCTTACTTTTAGGCTACCGATCAACATCCACATACCGAATATGATCAGGACCCCGGAAGCTACCCAGGAAAAATATACCTGATTCATATGGAGGTAACTCACGATGATAGAGCCTACCATAAAAGCCACGAGTGCATAGGTTAAGTCTGCCAGCGCAGCCCCTACCCCACTTAGCAAGCCGCTCCGAAAGCCGTACACCAGGCCGCGATTTATAATTAGAATTGCAATAGGACCAACGGCAACAGCCAAGGTCACCCCGAATAAAAATGCTTTAAAAGAATCCATTTCTGTCAACTATAAGGTTTCAGAAAGGGGACGCCTGGATGTATAAAAAGACGCAAAGAAGGAGATTATTTTCTGGAGCGGTTCAGGATATCCTCCATTAATTCAATCTGAATCTCCTGAATTTCGAGCAAACGCTGGTTCTGGTGTACGATCAGGTGGTCAATCTTTTCATGCAGCAGTCGTATCTCCAACTCCGCTTTCAGGTTTACTTTGTAATCGTATTCCGATCGCTGCCGGTCTTTTGCCTCTTTGCGGTTCTGGCTCATCATAATGATGGGTGCCTGTATGGCCGCCAGACAGGACAGGATCAGGTTGAGTAATATAAAGGGGTATGGGTCAAAAGAGCGTGTGGCAAGCAGGTATACGTTCACCAGCATCCAGACGAGAATGAACCCAAAAAAAGCCATAATGAAGCCCCAACTGCCACCAAATGTCGCAATCCGATCGGCCATCCGGTCTCCAACCGATAGATTGTCCCGTAACTCCTCCTCGATGTTGCTGGATAAGAGCTCGTTTTCCTGAATGCTGTCGAGCACTTCCTTTTCCAGCTCTGAAATCTCACCCAGTTCTTTTTCCAACATCTGCTCCAGGTACTTTTTGCGGTACACGTTCAGATTGCCTATCGCCACATACGACTCATCGGTAAAGTCGGGGTAGTCGGCCTGAATCAGCTTGAAGATCGGCCGATGAATAGTGGCTCCCAGTACCAGTTGGTTTAAGGGGAGGTGCCTTTTGGTGAGGTGGCAGACGGCCGTTTTCATGGCCTGCTTCCCTTCAGCGCTTCTTCCAGCTTGGCTTTCATGGCATCGTACAGGCGATAGCCACGGCTCAGCAGACTCAGGTTGTGCCCGACGAGCAGGTATACGCTTGGGAAAGCATTGGCCTGCAGGTGGCGTGCGATCAGGAAGTCCTGTTGGTTCTTCTCTTTCATTTCATCGGAGTGAAACTTCTCCAGGAAAGTGTCTTCTGCTATACCCAGTCCCAGCGCGATCTCAGCCAGCACTTCGGCTTTGGTCACGTTGTTGTTGCGGGCATAAAAAGCGCGCTGCACTTCTTCAGCCATCTCCAGTTCCTTCTCCGGCAACAGGTAGCGCATAGTTATTACGGCGCGGCAGGCAGGCTCTGTATCGTACACAAAACTGTTGCGCTCAAAAAAGCCGAAATCGAATGGCTGTCCGGTGGCCTTCTCGACTTCCTGCCAATGTTGCTGCACCGCGGCTTTCATCTCTTCGTCCATTGGCTCTGTCGTACCCGGTCGCAAACCGCCCAGCACCAGCTTAAAATTCAGCTTGCCCTCCTGTTCCTTTTTGAGCTGATGCAGCACCGGCGCAAAGCCATAGCACCAGGAGCACATTGGGTCCATCACGTAGATCAGGTGCGGCACATCCAGCAGATCGTATTTTTCCATTTTATTCCGTTTTGCTTCAAAATGCAAAGGTACTTTTTTGCTTGCTAATTGCTGATTGTTGATTGTTAAATTGTTAAATGGTCATTACCCAAGAATTTTGATTTGCAAAAATTCGCACTCCAGAATTTGGGAGCAAATTAACCCTAAGTATTTCTATTGCTAAACGGTAGGCCTATACCTGGTACATCACAACCGCCTTTTTAATATGTCATCAAGGCCGAGCTATACCTATACCTATACCTATACCTATCGCACGACCACTAATAACTAACAATTCAACCAACTAACAATGTAGCAATTCAACAATTAACAATTCAACCATTTAACAATTTAGCCATTTAACGTATCTTAGCAGCTTGTTTTGATCAAGCGAATACACGATAAACTATGTCAGAGTATAATTTCAATCAGATTGAGAAAAAGTGGCAGCGCTACTGGGAAGAGAATCAGACGTTTAAAGCCACCGAAAACACCGACAAACCGAAGTACTATGTGCTGGATATGTTCCCCTACCCTTCTGGCGCGGGTCTGCACGTAGGGCACCCACTCGGTTACATCGCCTCTGACATCGTGAGCCGCTACAAACGCGCCAAAGGATTTAACGTGCTGCATCCCATGGGCTTCGACGCCTTTGGTTTGCCAGCCGAGCAATACGCCATCCAGACCGGTCAGCACCCGGCCATCACGACCGAGCAGAACATTGGCCGTTACATCGAGCAGTTGAAGAACATTGGTTTTTCTTACGAGTGGGAGCGCGAAGTGCGCACCTCTGATCCGAGCTACTACAAATGGACGCAGTGGATCTTCATGCAGCTCTTCAACAGCTACTATAACTACGCTTCTGACAAAGCCGAGTCCATCGACAAGCTGATCGCCTCGTTCGAAAAAAATGGAAATGCAGGTATAGATGCTGCCTGCGACGAAGACACCCCGGCCTTCACGGCAGAAGAATGGAAAGCCATGAACGAGCAGGAGAAAGCGCATATGCTCCTGAAGTACAGACTGACCTACGTAGCCGACGCCGTCGTGAACTGGTGCCCTGCCCTGGGCACAGTACTGGCCAACGACGAAGTAGTGGGCGGCGTGTCAGAGCGCGGTGGTTATCCAGTGGAGCGCAAACTGATGCGCCAGTGGATGATGCGCATTACCGCCTACGCCGAGCGCCTCTTGCAGGGCCTCGACACCATTGACTGGCCAGATCCGGTGAAGGAAATGCAACGCAACTGGATCGGTAAGTCTGTAGGCGCCGAGCTGGACTTTGCCGTAGAGGGCGGCGCCTCTGAAAAGATCAAGGTATTCACGACCCGCATCGACACGATCTACGGTGCCACCTTTGTGGTGCTGGCGCCAGAGCACGAACTCGTAAATGAAATTACGACCGATGCGCAGCGTGCTGAAGTGGAGCGCTACGTAAACGTGGCTAAGAACCGTTCGGAGCGTGAGCGTATGACGGATGTGAAGACCGTAAGCGGAGTGTTTACAGGAGCCTATGCCATCAACCCGATCTCTGAAGAGCGTGTACCGATCTGGATCGCGGACTACGTGCTGGCTGGCTACGGTACTGGTGCCGTGATGGCTGTTCCCGGACACGACTCGCGTGACTATGCCTTTGCCAAACATTTTAACCTGCCGATCAGGGAAGTGGTAGCCGGCGGCAACCTGGAAGAAGAAGCCTATGCCGCCAAAGAAGGAAAGATCATCAACTCCGGTTTCCTGAACGGGCTGGAAGTGAAGGATGCGATCAATGCAGGTATAGCCAAAGCCGAAGAGCTGGGCGTAGGCAAAGGCCGCACGCAATACCGCATGCGCGACGCGGTGTTCAGCCGACAGCGTTACTGGGGTGAGCCGGTGCCCGTTTACTTTAAAGACGGTATACCACACTTGCTCGACGAAAACGAGCTTCCATTGGAGTTACCGAAGATCGACGCCTACCTGCCAACCGAGACAGGCGAGCCACCTCTGGGCCGTGCTGTGGGCTGGAAATATAACGACCAATATGAGTATGAGTTGAGCACCATGCCGGGTTGGGCAGGCTCGAGCTGGTACTGGTACCGCTACATGGACCCGCAAAACGATCAGGCCTTCGCTGACAAAGACAAGGTAGCCTACTGGCGCAATGTGGACCTTTACATGGGTGGTGCCGAGCATGCCACAGGTCACCTCCTCTACTCCCGCTTCTGGAACAAATTTATGTACGATCTGGGGCTGGTGGTAGAGCAAGAGCCGTTCAAAAAGCTGATCAACCAAGGTATGATTCAGGGACGTTCGAATTTTGTGTATAAATTGGTTTTAGTTGTCACCAGACATTTTGATGCAGCTAATGAATCAACGGAAGACATAAATGATTTAGAAACTTACGGCCTGCCCGAAATATTTATATCAAAAACGATACACGATAGGCTTCAAAAAGATGATAAAGAAGTCAAATCATACATTAAGTCTAAATTGATAGATTTGGAGGCTGCTGTGAAGAGCGAATTTCCTGATGTTGATAACGTCGACATTTTAATGTCTTACTCTAGTCATGTGGACGTTAACTTGGTTCAAGATGACATTCTTAATATAGAAGATTTCAAAAAATGGCGTCCTGGTTATGAAAATTCAATTTTTATATCTGAAGAAGACGGCAAGTACATCTGTGGTGTGGAGATCGAGAAGATGTCGAAATCGAAGTACAATGTGGTGAACCCGGATATACTGGTGGAGCGCAACGGGGCCGACACACTGCGAATGTACGAAATGTTCCTTGGCCCGCTGGAGCAGTTCAAGCCCTGGAATACCCATGGCATGGACGGCGTAACCAAGTTCCTGAAGCGCTTCTGGAAGCTCTTCCATGACAACGATGGTAACTTCGCCGTGTCAGACGAAGAACCAACAGCCGCAGAGTTGAAATCGCTGCACAAAACCGTGAAGAAGGTGGAGGAAGACATCGAGCGCTTCTCGTTCAATACCTCCGTTGCCACGTTCATGATTTGCGTAAATGAGCTGACGCCTTTCAAAACAAACAAGCGAGCTATTCTGGAGCCATTGACCATTGCGCTGGCCCCATACGCGCCGCACATCGCCGAGGAGCTTTGGGAAAAGCTTGGCCATAGCGAGAGTATCGCCTTCGCTCCGTTCCCGGCCTGGGATGAAAAGTATTTGGTTGAGAATACGTTCGAGTACCCGGTATCCGTGAATGGCAAGACACGCGGAAAGATGGCCTTTGCTACGGATGCGCCGCGTGAGGATATGGAGAAGGCGGTGCTGGCTGACGAGCAGATCGTCAAGTTTTTGGAAGGAAAAACACCAAAGAAAGTAATTATCGTCCCTAACAAAATCATCAACGTGGTGGTATAAGGAGTTCCATCTTACCACTAACTTTTCCAAAAGCCGCTAAGACCCCAAATCTGGCGGCTTTTGATTTTTTGTAGCAAAAAAGAAGGATAGCCTGGTGAGCTATCCTTGTCATGTGGTGAGATGTTTTTTTACACAACTTCATTAAGCTGAAGGGCGGCGGCGAGACGTACCTCTGCGGTGGAGATCGACTCCCGTGCTTTAGCCAGCAGGCTGGCCAGTGTAGTTGCCTCTTCCTCGGTTAGTCCTTGCAGCAGGTTATCGAGCTTGTACAGGTTATTTCCTATATGATCCAACAGCCTGAATCCCTTGTCAGAGATTACGATGTTAACCAGACGCTTATCAGTACTGTTACGCTCCACGTCCACCAATCCTTTGGTTTTGAGACGGCCAACCAGTCGGGAAGTATCCGACATTTTGTCGAGCATGCAATTGCGCAATACTGAAGTGGACACCGGTTTGGGATAGTGTTCGCGTAAGATGCGAAGAATGTTGTATTGCTGGCCTGTTACGTCATGTTTTCTAAAAAACTCTTCGTAACTGTTAAGCAGTAAACTGTTTGTTAGGATAATGTTAAGACTGGCATGCTGCCATTCGTTTCTGTAGGCAAAAACGCCTATTCCTTGTTGAGAGTGCATAGTGAGATTTAGGGTGAATAGTTGCGAAAATGATCTTAATATACATATAAACTTTTGTATATGTTACAATCTTCTCATCAACAATTTCACGCTCAAATCTTCATTTAAAATGTTCCAAATACTTTTTCGGACAAAACACTCAAAAACAGGCAACAAAGTGTATCTTATGTTATAATGCAATGCAGGTTTGTGCGGGTTTCACATTTTTTGAGGCAAATTCTAGAGCCAAAAAAAATATGTTGTAACGATCTTTTCTGATTTTATTATCTAAACAGGCTTCTGCGCTTTCGGTAATTTCGCTACTACTAAGGCATAAGACTGGTCGATCAGTGATTTGATAAACTCCAATGTTAAGCCTGCTTCAGGAAGTACAGTGTTCCAATGCTTCTTACTCATATGATAGCCGGGCAGTACCTGGGTATACTGCTCTCGTAAAAGAACGGCCTCCTCAGGATCACATTTCAGGGCTATCCCTTTTTCGTATTCCGACAGGCTGCAAAGGGCAAACATTTTACCGCTCACCTTGAATACAAGCGTGTCTTCGTCAAAAGGCATTTCCTCGGTGGTACCCGGTTTCGCCAGACAGTAATCTCTGAGGTCTTCGATGTTCACGGCAGAAAGCTGGTTACCAGTGCTTGATCACGAAGTAAACCATGGCCGCCAAAAACATCAGAATCGAGATCTTGTTGATGGTGTGCATGGCCCGGAGATTGAAATTGCTTTTGCGGTTCGGGTCTTTTTTGCGGAAGAAGTAGGTAGCCACCTCTGTGAAGTCAAATAATCCTTTCATTGTGCGGTATTTAATATTTTAAAAAAATGGTGGGCTCTTATACCTACAACCACTTACGTCTCTTTACATCAGTCTGCCAATCTGCATGGAAGCATTAAGTAGGCTCCTATGCTTCCAACTGCACAGGTTCGATCCACTTCTCATCCTCCCGGATCAACTCGATCAGTTCATCTACCGCCCTGTCTGCAGGAACTGATTTCTTGACAACAGTTTGTCCACGATACAGGGCTATTTTGTCTTTCCCGACGCCTACGTAGCCATAGTCAGCGTCTGCCATTTCACCAGGTCCGTTCACGATGCAGCCCATAATGCCAATCTTCACGCCTTTCAGGTGATCGGTTCTTTTGCGGATCATAGCAGTCGTTTCCTGTAAATCGAATAAGGTACGGCCGCAGCTTGGGCAACTGATGTATTCAGTTTTACTCATGCGGGTGCGGGCAGCCTGCAAAATGCCGAAGCTCAGGTTGTTGAGCTTCTCAATTGTGTGTAACCAGGCGCCTTTCTCCTGTGGCGGCAACAGCTCCGTGCCCAGCATGATACCATCCCCAAGTCCATCGATCAGCAAGCCACCGGCATCCGTAGAAGCGTAAAGCTGTACCTCATCCGGGGTTAAGGCGCCGTAAGAACGCTTGATAATGGCCGGCGTGTTGATACCGTTGTTCATCAGGCGGAAGAAACATTTGCGCAGCTCAGGCATAGCGTGCTCATTGTCGGTATACAGGACCAGCACAGCCGTACGGTCACCTCTCAGGCGTTCCATCAAATCTTCTGAAATACCATTGATATCGGTTTCTATGAAGTTCAGCTTCGGATGAAGTTGCGTAGCCTCCAGGTACTGCTTCACAGTGAGCAAAGGATGGCGGTGCTCCTGGTCTTCCACCAACTGCCAGGGCACATAGTTGATAATTTCCTTCAGACCGTTTGGCAGCATGAAGTTGATCGGATGGTCGCCTGTGTAGATGTAGTCGGCTCCCAGATCGTTCATGTTGAACTTGTCGAGCAGCATAGAGTACAGATGCCCGACACTTTTCAGGTCGGCGTATTGTATATCGCGCAACTGGCTCAGGTCAGCCAGCACGCGCGGAACATTCTGGTGCCCCACATTCTCCACTTCCGCTGTTTCGCGACGATGGTATTGAAAAGGATCGATCGGAATGTTGCACAGCGGCTTAATGGGCTTGGCTTTTTCGGCCCGGTAGGTATAGCGGTCGATGAGAGCTTTGGCCACCGGCGCTTCGGCTTCCGGTGCCTCTGTCAGGGATACACGCACGGTGTCACCCAAGCCGTCTTCCAGCAGAGTGCCTATACCTACAGCCGACTTAATGCGGCCATCTTCGGCCTCGCCGGCTTCTGTTACGCCCAGGTGCAATGGGTATGGCTTCAGTCCCTCCTCTTCCAGTTTCTGTACCAGCAATCGGTAGGCCTGCACCATCACCTGCGTATTCGAAGCTTTCATCGAGATGACGATGTTATAGTACTGCTCGTCCTCACAGATGCGCAAAAACTCAAGCGCACTCTCCACCATACCCAGCGGGGTGTCGCCATAGCGGCTCAGGATGCGGTCGGACAGGGAACCGTGGTTGGTGCCGATGCGCATGGCGGTGCCGTGCTCTTTGCAAATTCGTACCAGCGGCACAAAGCGCTCACGAATCCGGTCCAGCTCTGCCTGGTAGGTTTGGTCGTTGTACTCGATTACCTCAAACTTCTTCTTATCGGCATAGTTACCCGGGTTGATGCGCACCTTCTCCACGATACGGGCAGCGACCTCAGCGGCATTTGGCGTAAAGTGAATGTCGGCTACCAGCGGGGTGTTATAACCACGGCGGCGCAACTCTGCTTTAATATGACGTAGGTTTTCGGCCTCCTTGATGCTCGGCGCCGTAATGCGGATGTATTCACAGCCCGCTTCGATCATGCGGATGCACTGCTCCACGGAGCCCAGCGTGTCCATGGTGTCCACAGTCGTCATGGATTGCACCCTGATCGGGTGATGGGCTCCCATCGGCACCTCGCCGATCTGTACTTCAATGGTTTCTCTGCGTTTATACGCCGTCAGGCTGGGGCAATAGATCTTGTTCATATATACATGAGGCCTTACAGGCCTTCGCTATAGCTTCGTTCTCTTAACTTATTTCAGACCTGCTTTGTTCAACAGGCGTGCAGCGTAAATTTAGCATCATTATTTTAAAGAAGTAGAAGTCATCATCATTTGTAAACCGGAATTAACGCCATAACTTATATCCGCATCAAATAACTAAATAATAGTATGTGTTCAAAAGCGCTTATTATACTGGCCAGTGCGAGGAAAGAGAGCGACACGGCAAAGCTGGTAACACGCTTGTTTGGCACAGAAGGAGCCGACCTATTGAACCTGCTAGATTACAACTTATCGCATTACCGTTATGAAGCAGATTACCCTTCAGATGACCAGTTTAACCTCATAATGGAGCGCATGCAGCAATATGATCAGCTTGTGTTTGCCACCCCTGTATATTGGTATGCTATGAGTGGCCTTCTGAAAGTGCTGTTCGACAGGCTGACTGATATCGTGACGATTAGAAAAGAAATCGGACGCAGCATGCAGGGTAAGCAAACCTTTCTAGTTGCCGTAGGAGCTGACGAGGCCCTACCACAAGGCTTCGAAATGCCTTTCAAGTTGACCTCAGATTACCTGGCAATGGATTTTAAAGGAACATATTATTGCAAAAATTCCGAAATTAACGTTAAGGATGATAAGGCTGATCTATTCAAACAGTTTTTCTGTACTAATAACAAAACAAGATGATACACATGAGCGCCTACATACCTAAAAACGCGGATGTGAAACTCCGCTCCCTCCTGCACTGGAGCAAGCTTCGGCAGGAGCAGTTGGGTGAAGCCTTTCTGATCACCAAAGACACCGTATTGGGCTTTCTGAAACGGCAAATTGAGCACGGCAACTGGCGAAGCGTGCTGGAGGTGTTGAAAGGGAAGCCGATGACGCAGGCCGGCCGGTATATGCTGAGCGAATTACGAAGCAAGGCGGTCAGAAAACTGATCATGCGAATGGGGCTGCGACCTGTCATTGCCACGGCGCTGGTCATTTTGCTTTTACCTATTATACTGGCCAAAGTGGCTGGCGAAGTCATCGGCTGGATCAGAAACAGAAACTAAATAAAAAGAGCGCCTATTACGGGCGCTCTTTTTATTTATAGGAATTTGGTGCTAGCGTCTGAACATCAGCTCGCGGTATTTTACCAGTGGCCAATCCTCGTCGTCCACCATCAGCTCCAGTTTGTCTACGCTCGTACGGATCGCTTCGAAATAAGGCATCACCATTTCGTTGTAGAAGATCGCTTTCTCACGTACGTTTTCGATCTTGTTGGCCACCTTGCGCTGCTGGATCATATCAACGGCGTTGGTCTGGATCGTTTTGATATGGCGGGAAATACGCTTGATCGAGTCTAGCGTGGATTCTGTGAACTCGTCTTCCAGCCCCAGGTCCTTCAGGCCGCGAATGTTCTGGATCAGCTTGTTCTGATAGGCCACAGCCGTCGGTATCACGTGGTTGAAGGCCAGGTCGCCCATAACGCGTGACTCGATCTGGATTTTCTTGATGTAATCTTCCAACAGGATCTCGTGGCGGGCGTGCAGCTCTTTTCTGGAAAGGATGTTGTGTCGCGCGAATAGGTCCTGCACATTTTCACTGCTGTATACATCCAGTGCACGAGGTGTCGATTTGATGTTGGACAAACTACGTTTGGCAGCCTCGTCCTCCCATTCTTTAGAGTAGCCGTTGCCCTCAAAACGGATCGCTTTGGAAGCGGCCACGTACTCGCGCAGCACCTGAATGATGGCCAGTTCCTTCTTCATGCCTTTGTTATCGATCAGATCGTCCACCGCTACACGGAAATCGATCAGCTGATCGGCCACGATCGTGTTCAGCACAGTAACAGAGGAAGAGCTGTTGGCAGAAGAACCTACGGCACGGAACTCGAATTTATTACCCGTAAAGGCAAAAGGCGATGTACGGTTACGGTCGGTGTTGTCGCGCAGGATTTCCGGGATCTTGTCTATACCTAGTTTCAGGTACATGTTATCGCCCTTCTCCATTGGTACCTTGGCGGTACGCTCCAGTTCTTCCAATACTGCCGTCAGTTGCTGCCCCACAAAAACTGACATGATAGCTGGAGGCGCTTCGTTAGCACCAAGACGGTGGTCGTTGCTGGCAGAGGCAATGCTGGCGCGCAGTAAGTCGGCATGCTTGTGCACGGCCATCACCGTGTTCACAAAGAACGTCAGGAACTGTAGGTTTTCCTTGGGCTTCTTACCAGGCGCAAACAGGTTAACACCCGTGTTGGTGCTCATGGCCCAGTTATTATGCTTTCCACTGCCGTTTACGCCTTTATATGGCTTTTCGTGAAGCAATACTTTAAACCCATGGCGCTCGGCTACACGGTCCATGATGTCCATCAACAGCTGGTTGTGGTCCACGGCCAAGTTGGCGTCCTCGAAGGTCGGGGCGCACTCAAACTGGTTAGGTGCCACTTCGTTGTGGCGGGTGCGCAACGGTATACCCAGCTTCAGGGCCGACTTTTCGAAGTCTACCATGAACGAGTGTACGCGGCTAGGTATAGAACCAAAGTAGTGGTCTTCGAGCTGCTGGCCTTTGGCCGGCGCATGGCCAAACAAGGTACGGCCCGTCATCACCAGGTCAGGGCGTGCTTCGTACAGGGCGCGGTCAACCAGGAAATACTCCTGTTCTATACCCAGGGTGGTATTTACTTTCACTACGTCCTTGTCGAAATACTGGCAAACCGGAACAGCAGCCTGGTTGAGCAGGTTCAACGATTTTAGCAGTGGGGTTTTGTAGTCCAGCGCCTCACCGGTATAGGACACGAATATTGTAGGTATACACAGCGTGCGGGTGCCGTGGTTCTCGATCAGGAAGGCTGGTGAGGAAGGGTCCCAGGCAGTGTAGCCTCTTGCCTCGAAGGTATTGCGTATGCCACCGCTCGGGAACGAGGAAGCGTCTGGCTCCTGCTGCACGAGGGCACTGCCCTTGAAGCTCTCAATCGGGTCGCCCTCACCGGTCAGGTCAAAGAATGAGTCGTGCTTTTCGGCTGTAGAGCCTGTCAGCGGCTGGAACCAGTGGGTATAGTGTGTAGCTCCTTTGCTCATGGCCCAGGTTTTCATGGCAGCAGCCACGGCATCCGCCAAAATGCGATCTACTTTTTCACCCGCATCAATGGCAGCGCAAAGTCGTTTGAAATTCTCAGTAGACATGGTGGCACGGAGAGCCGAATAGCCGAGCACGTTTTCTCCGTAATACTCTGAAATTTTACTGGTTGGCAGCACTAGCTCTGCCGGTTTGCGCTGACTTACCAGTTCGAGCGCCTTGAATCGAAGAATTGCCATGGGGAGAAAGAGGTTAGGTATAAAATCTGACCAAAGGTAAAAACCAGATCAATAGGTTGTATCCGATAGGGTATGTTTTTTTAGGGGGTAAACTAAAATAATTTGTGAAATACATCAGGGGACCCCTCTTAATAAAGGGGTGTCTCAGGAAAACACTATTATAAAAGCATTCATAGAGGTACTTGTGACCAGAAGACAACCGGCCTGAATTATAATTGAACAAGCAGCGTTTAAGAGAGGACACATTAGTCGTATATTTGCAGCCGTGAAACGAAGCTTAATATATCAGCCACTCTATTTTCTTTTCTGGGTGCTCTACTTTGTTGCAGCAAGGGCTATATTCCTGCTTTACCACGATAACCGCACTCAGGAGTTGTCGCAGACTGACCTTTGGACCATTTTCGCAAAGGGCTTGCGCCTCGATCTTTCGTTCAGTTCCTATGTGAGTGCCATCCCTTTTCTGGCTATCCTGGCCACTACCCTGTTCCCGGGACTGCGGGTGCGTAAGTTTATCCGCTACTATACCTATACTATATTAGTGTTGCTGTCTGTGTTGATGGCCGTAGACCTGGAGCTCTATACCTACTGGGGCTTCCGGCTCGACTCCACTCCCATGCTATACCTGAACACACCCGGCGAAATGGCGGCATCTGCAGCGGCAGCCCCGATCCTGCTGCTCATCATTATCGCACTGGCTACCAGTCTGGTGTTCGCCCTGCTTTTCCGTTTCACTTTCGATTACAGGAACTACCACCTTAAGTTCTCGAAGCTACGGTATGCAGGTATAGCCCTGTTGTTCACTGCTCTGCTGATACTGCCTATGCGCGGAGGCTGGCAGCAAATACCGATCAACCAGAGTGTGGTGTATTTCTCCGAGAACCCCTACGCTAACCACGCCGGCCTCAACATGCCCTGGAACCTGATGGATACCATGCTGAAGTACAACGAGGAAACGCGGAATCCCTATCAGTACATGGTCCATGAATCCGCCGCCGCGAAAGTGGCCGAGCTTTATGCCGCCACTGCGGACTCTTCCGAGAAAATTCTTCGGGTAGAAAAGCCAAATGTGCTCTTTATCATCCTAGAGAGCTACACGGCCAAGTATGTGGAGCATCTGGGCGGATTGCCGGGCGTAACCCCCAATCTGGACAAACTGGCTAAAGAGGGGGTTAGCTTTACCAAGCTCTACTCGAGCGGCGACCGCAGCGAGAAAGGGATGGTGGCGCTGTTGAGCGGCTATCCGGTGCAGACCACGACATCTATCATCAAAAACCCGAAGAAAACAGAGAAACTCCCCTACCTGAGCCAGGTATTCAAACAAGCCGGGTATGGCACGTCCTTCTATTATGGAGGCGAGTTGGAGTTTGCCAACATCCGCTCATACCTGCAGAACGGCAAATATGACCGCCTGATCGACAAGCATGATTTTCCCGCTAGTAGCTACAACTCCAAGTGGGGGGCCCATGACCATGTGCTGTTCGAGCGTGTACTGAAGGACCTTTCCAGTGAAAAAGAACCTTTCTTCAGCACCGTCTATACCTTGAGCAGCCACGAGCCTTTCGAGATTCCTATACCTGCCAAATTCAAGGGAGACAAAACAAGCGACAAGTTCAAGAACTCTGTCTACTACACTGACTGGGCGCTGGGCCAGTTCATCGAGCAGGCACGACAGCAGACGTGGTGGGACTCTACTCTGATCGTGCTGGTAGCGGATCACGGCCATCCGCTGCCTTATGACGACCCCAACTACCGCAGCACCAAATTCCGCATCCCTTTCATCTTGACAGGGGGCGCCGTAGCCGAAAAGGGCCGAATGATATCCACCATTGGCAGCCAGACCGACATCGCCACGACCCTGCTCTACCAGCTGGACTTGCCTCACCAGGACTTCAAGTGGGGCCGCAACCTGCTGGCACCAACTTCCTATCCTTTTGCGTTTTATGTATTCCGGGACGGCTTTACCTTCATCACGCCTGGCAAGGTGCTTTCCTTCGACAACGTGACCGAAAAACCCATCATCAAAGGCAAAGGGGTAACACCCGAGCAGGTTGAGTTGGGAAAAGCCTATATGCAGTACTCGTTCGAGGACTTTGTGAGAAAGTAGATGGCGGGTAGCGTTTCAGGTATAGCACGTTAAAAAGATGTGGCCAGGTATAAGGTATAGCATTGGCTCACAATAACTTAATTACATAGCGGCGCATTCACGCTTTGAAAATTTTAATTCTTATCTTTGCACCCTTATTATGAAAAAGGTAGCATTTTATACACTGGGCTGTAAGCTCAACTACTCTGAAACCAGCACGATCGGGAGAATATTCCAGGAGCGCGGGTTCGAGAAGGTGGAGTTTACCGATACGCCCGACATTTACGTGATCAACACCTGCTCTGTCACCGACAACGCAGATAAGAAATGCCGTAAGATTGTGAAGGAGGCGCAGAAGTACTCCCCAAACGCTTTTATAACGATTGTGGGCTGCTATGCCCAGCTCAAACCGAAAGAGATCAGTGAGATTCCGGGTGTCGATGCAGTGCTCGGTGCCGCTGAGAAGTTCCAGTTAGTGGACATCCTGGAAACCTTCGAGAAAAAAGAGCAGCCACAGGTATACGCCAGCGCCATCAGCGAGGCCAACACCTTCCATAACTCCTACTCCTTTGGCGACCGCACCCGCACTTTCCTGAAGGTGCAGGACGGCTGCGACTACTCCTGTACTTTCTGCACCATTCCCTTAGCCCGTGGCAACAGCCGCTCCGATAGCATCGCCAACGTGGTGCGCTCAGCCAATGAAATTGCTGAATCCGGAGTAAAGGAGATTGTGCTGACGGGCGTGAACACCGGTGACTTTGGTTTGCAGGAAGGTGAGCGCGTAGAGTCTTTCTTCGGGCTGGTGCAGGAACTGGATAAAGTGGCAGGTATAGACCGTTTCCGGATCTCTTCGATCGAGCCTAACCTGCTGAAGGATGAGATCATTGAGTTTGTGAGCCAGAGCAAGCGCTTCATGCCACACTTCCATGTGCCCCTGCAGTCAGGCTCTAACAAGATCCTGAAGCTGATGCGCCGCCGCTACCTGCGCGAGCTGTACGCTGACCGTGTCGCCACGATCAAGTCGCTGATGCCGCACTGCTGCATTGGTGTGGATGTGATCGTAGGTTTTCCAGGCGAGACAGAAGAAGATTTCCTGGAGACTTATAATTTTATTAACGGCCTTGATGTGAGCTACCTGCATGTGTTCCCCTACTCGGAACGCGAAAACACCATGGCACCCGATATGCCGGGCAAGGTGAGCATCAAAGACCGCAACCGGAGGGCCGATATGCTGCGCATCCTTTCTGAAAAGAAAAAGCGCTATTTCTACGAGCAAAATATTGGCCGTGAGTTTACGGTACTGTTTGAGGATGATGTGAAAGATGGCGTTATGGAGGGCTGGACGGAGAATTATGTGCGTGTAGCGGCCAAATACGACCCTGTGCTGGTCAACGAGACAAAGCACGTGCGGCTAACCGGTATCAACGAACAGGGCCTGATGGAGGCCGAAGAAACTTATATAGAGGTACTGAAACATTAAAAATTCTGAATTTTTAAAAATTAGCCCTATATTTTCAGTCTGAAACAATCAATAACAGTTTAATTAACTACTTGTGAACCTATCTAGAATCGTTTTGGGAGTCGCTTTGGGCGCTCTAGTGACTGCTTGTAACACAGATCAAAAACCTCAGGCAACGGGCACTGCCACTACTTCGGCATCCAGCACAGACACCCTGGCTACCGCTGGCACAACTGACATTGTGTTCATTAACTCAGACTCACTGCTGACCAAGTATGAGTATTTCAAAGACGCTCGTACGCGTTTCCAGTCCAAAACGCAGAAGGCAGAGAAAGATCTGCAGTCCAAGGCAGCCGCTTTCGAGAAAGATGTGCAGAACTACCAGCGTAACGGCGGTGGCATGACCGTGGAGCAGCGTGCCTCAACAGAGCAGAAACTGGCACAGCGCCAGCAGCAGCTGCAGCAGCAGAGCCAGAATACCGGTAACCAACTCGCTAACGAAGAAGCAGAAGAGATGAAAAAGATCTACGACCGCGTAGAGGCATACCTGCAGAAGCTGAGCCAGGAAAGAGGCTACAAAATGGTGCTGACCTACTCAAGAGGCCAGAGCGCTATTTTGTACGGCGACAACTCACTGGATATAACAGAAGAGGTGCTGACTGGTTTGAACAACGAGTACGACCAGGAGAAAGCAGCGGCCAAGACAACTGACACGGCTGCTACCAAAAAGAAATAACCTGACAAACAGGTATAGTAAAAGAAAAGGCGGACTCTTTAGTCCGCCTTTTTTATTTCATCCACTTACTGCAGTAGCTGATACCCCGTTATCCGAAACACCTCTCCATCCATTGCATACGGTATACTATACCTATCCAGCACCTTTTGTATCAAATCCGTATAGTCTTCCTGCAGCGTGGGCGCCAGTAGACCGGCACCAATTTCTTTTAGTGCCTTTATCTCCAGCCACTCAATGTTTTTCAAACCCGTCTGCTCCAGTTGTTCCCACCAGATGGGTGAAAAGCCAACCGGCTCCTGATCGTCCTGCAGGTATTTGATGCGCACATTCAGCTCAATCAGCGACAGCTCGCACATGGCCCCAATCAGCTCCTGCCACTTCGTCTGATTCAAGAGCGGCACCAGTCGTTTCTCTTCTAGGAGGCGCATCAGAACGTCGTTAGGTTCGGCCATTGGCTATTCGTAACGGAGCGATTCAATCGGGTCGAGTTTAGAGGCACGGCGTGCAGGGTAAAATCCCGAAAGCACTCCCACCACAACGCAGATCGTTAAGCCGACAAACACCCAGATCCAAGGTACGATGAACCCGCCCTCTCCAATTAGCGAGGCAATGCCGTTGCCCATCAGGATGCCTAGGAAAATGCCTACTATACCTCCCAGAATACAAATCACAATCGCTTCAATCAGAAATTGCTGCTGAATCTGCTGAGCGGTTGCTCCCAGCGCCTTGCGGATACCGATCTCACGCGTACGCTCGTTCACAGACACCATCATGATGTTCATCAATCCCACTGAGGCACCCAGCAGGGTGATAAAGCCGATCACGAATCCGCCCACTTTCAGGTAACCGGAAATCTCGTTCAGGCTCTGGATCAGGGAGTCGCTTCTTCTGATCTCAAAGGATTCATCCTGCCCCAATCTGTCCTGACGCACGTTGCGCATCACCCCGGTCGCTTCGCCCATCACATAGGTGAGTTCTTCGGGTCTGGAGATGGAGGTCTTAATATTATAAGTCAAAGTGCCGGTACCTGCCTGCGGAATCTGGCGGCCCGTTTCGAGCGGAATCAGGATCATGCGGTCACCGCCGCTGCCTCCCATGCTGCTGCCGCGCTTCTCCAGTTCACCCACAATCTTGAAACGGCGTCCTAAAAAAGTTATGTATTGGTTGATTGGGTCTGTTTTTGGGAAAAGCTTGGCAGAAATCTCTTTGCCAATAATGGCGACATTCGAACCAAACTCCAGTTCATAGTTCGAAAAAGAACGACCGCGCTCCAGGTTCAGGTTCTGGCCACTCAGGTAGAATTCGTCGCCGCCTATTACGTTTATGTTCGGGTTCGTTTTGTCTGTGGCGCTCTTCACAACTGTGGCACCTGACACATTTGCCGAAATACCGACCTGCGCCTTTGCTCCCATCAGTTCTTTGTACTTAACAGCCTGGTCGTAGGTAATATTCGGGTATACCTTTTCCGTTCTGCTCTGTCCGCCGCTGCCATTGCCGCTGTTGAACTTCTTGCGGATATCAAAGGAGTTGGCCCCCAGGCTCGAAAAGGTCTGGTTCAGGGAATGCTTCATGCCGTCTACTGCCGTGAGGATACCGACCAGCGACATAATGCCGATCGAGATGATCAGGCCCGTCAGGATAGTGCGGAGCAGATTGTTTTTGATGGCTCGAATACTTTCCCGTATATTTTCGAACAGGTCCATAGGTTGGGTCTTATATGCGAAACGTTCCCCCTTGCGTTAAGTATAAGAAGGAACCTCTGGTTTCTAATTGACCTCTAATATCTGAAAAAAGAACCAATTTCAATACATTTGTTACCATATGTTAAGCCCATGAAGTCATTTCGCCTTATACTACTGCTTGCCGCATACCTGGTGCTCCCTTTCCAGGCGTTCAGCTCCACGGTGCTGATACCGATGGACGAAACGCAGAAAGACCACCTGAAATCGTATGGGGCAGCTTACTGGGTACTTTCGAAAAGCGTGTCGGTTGACTGGCTGCTGAACTTCAGGGGCGGAAGTTTCGCTTTTCAGCATTCGCCGCAGCTCGAAAATGAGTTGGTAGTTCGGGGCATCAGCTACCAGGTGATCTCTGATGCGCAATACAACACCATCCTCACCCAGATCAGCGATCCGGAGGCGAACATGGACGTGATGAAACTGGAGAAGGTGCCGAAGATAGCCGTCTATACCCCAAAGTCTAAAATGCCCTGGGACGATGCCGTGACGCTGGTACTGACCTATGCTGAGATTCCTTACGATAAGGTATACGACGAGGAGATTATACGCGGCGACCTGCCAAAGTACGATTGGTTACACCTTCACCACGAAGACTTTACGGGGCAATACGGCAAGTTTTACTCGAGCTACCGCCACTATCCCTGGTACCAGGAGCAGCAACGCGAATCAGAAGCCTCTGCCAAATCGCTCGGCTTCAACAAAGTGTCCGAACTGAAAGGCGCCGTGGCGCGTACTATCCGCGACTTCTGCGCCGGTGGCGGATTCCTGTTTGCCATGTGCTCGGCCACCGATACCTACGATATTGCGCTGGCAGCTGAAGGGATAGATTTTATAGAGGCAATGTATGACGGAGACGGTGCCGATCCCAATGCGCAAAGCAAGCTGGACTTTGGTAAAACCTTTGCCTTCAAAGATTTCTCATTGGTGCGTAACCCGCTGGAATACGAGTATTCCAACATTGATATGCAGCCACAGGAGCGCGGCCTGACGGAACCAAACGATTTTTTCCAGCTCTTCACCTTCTCAGCCAAATGGGACCCGATCCCTACAATGCTCACACAGAACCACGCCAAAACTATTAAAGGATTCATGGGCCAGACTACAGCTTTCCGCAAAAGCCTGGTGAAGCCGGAAGTGGTGGTAATGGGTGAGAACAAAGAAGTAGGTGAGATCCGCTACATGCACGGCACCTTCGCCCGTGGCACCTGGACCTTTTATGGCGGCCATGACCCGGAAGACTACCAGCACCTGGTGGGCGAAGATCCGACCGACCTGGCCCTCCACCCCAACTCCCCCGGCTACCGACTTATCCTGAACAACATCCTGTTCCCGGCAGCTAAGAAGAAAAAGCAGAAGACGTGATATAAGAAAACATAAGCCCCTACCTGCGCTGGCGGCAATATGCTTGCACAGGTAGGGGCTTATGTTACTATAAATTTTAATTTAGATCATCAGTTCTAAGGATTAATAATAACTTTTCTGGTCCATACCTGGTTGTCTGATACAATTCTGAGCACATAATAGCCGTGAGGAAGCTTATTAAGTTGAATCGGTATCTTAGATACTTGGCGGTAGTTGCTCTCTATTAACCTGGCACCAGTTCCTACCTCCTGAAGCGTGACTTGTGCCGTGCTCAGTGCTTCAGGCAATTCCACCTGCAAAACTCCTCTGTTCCTGGCTGGATTAGGATAAATCAGGATGTCTTCAGATGAAAAGTCCGCTGTAATTTTAGAGGATGGAGTTTTTGCGGCAACTGCTCCACGGCACGGACCTCTGTAATTCCAATCACCTTTTGCTTGACTACTATGCGATGGGTTGCTCCCAGTTGATGAGCGTTGCGCTTCATAGGCGTTTCCATTCAATGTCGCAAGTGCTCCGGCAACATATGCAAAGTCTGGGCGCCAGTCTGGAAGTTCACAGCTGTTCCTGTTCCCACCTCCGTAACCGTTTACGACTGTAATACTGATAGGATCTGAGGCATATGTTTCTCCTTGATGATTTACTGCTACGGCGTATACTTCATACGCCCCTTCTCTTATACCTTTCCAATGGAATGTATAAGGAGCGTTGCTGGTAGAACCCAATAGCTTATTGCCCTGATAGTAGGCAATCTTTTGAATAGAGGTATTGTCAGGCATGTCTAGTGCTACTGCAAGATCCACAGCAGCGCCAGCTTTAAAATAAGTGCCACTTGTCGGAGATACTAAATTAACTGCTACAATCGGAGAAACGACTGGTATATATCCACTGATAGAGTATTCCCCTAGTGAACCATATTTTGAATAAGCGCCATAGACGGAGGTTCCGCCTTCAATTGAAAGAAAATACCGGCCCGATTGAAGTTCCTCTTCAATAGTGACATAAGGCTGCCCCACGTCATGTACCCTTATCACCTGGCCGCTCTCACTCCGCAGTACAAGCAAAGGGTTTAGATTAGAATATTCCCCAGTTGGCTGTACGCGCAGATTAACTAAACCACCGGTGGTTTCAAATGAAAATACATCTATATCATTTGAAGTGCTGATGTTCCCTACATTTGAGGCCGGCAAGACCACCCCTGCCCCATCAGTCTCTAAAACAGAAGACGCTTTAGGATGGTCGCCATGATCATCCGTTCGATACCCGAAACCATTGCGTGTGGCAATTATAGCCAGATCATCCTCTGTGTTATTGGCAAATGGATAATCCCCCTTACTCCATTGAGCAAACGGAATAAAGGCTGCTCCCATAATGGGTGCCCAACTTCCGTTTCCGTAGTAGTATTCTTCTGCCGGCGAAGTTCTTCCATCGTGCAACAAGTATAGCATGTGCCCAATCTCATGGGAAGCCGTATTCCCACCATTTACCACTCCTGTATTCCAGACGAAACTAGGTGTTTCTCCCCAAATACCGCCTCCAAAGGTAAAAGAGCCGATGTAAGCACGACCACCATCTCCAGGAGAAAAATAATTTGTCGGCGTGAATATGACTCTTCCACGTCTGTTGACAGGTGCCCGGTTGAATACCTCCTCACTAGTTGTGATGTTGACATCAAATGCGCTGAAGTCTGCACTGATCAGGGCCCACATAGCTTTTATCTCTAACTCGCTGTAGTACATGGGCATTGCATCAATGGGATTACCGCTATTGAACATATCGTTCCAAAGTGTGCCGTCTACATAATGCCCATCATAATCAAGCAGCACAACGGCTGTGGCTCCGGGCAGACTTTCGAGGCTTGGAACTTGCAGTGTAGCCGCGCCCATTGCATTATCGCTACGCCCTGACTCAGCCTCATGATGCTGCCTGTAGTCAACACAAAGCACTTTGTCAATAGGCTCTTCCTGCAGGTATACATCGCCGTTCAGCTCTGTCTTAAATCGGTAATAGCGTTTCTGATCAGGCATCATAATATCACCTGTCACCCGATTGTCTGATACTTTCAGGAAGAATTTACTATTAGGAGCATTGGCAACTTCCCCGTAATAGATCTCGCCGCTCCTTTCGCTTTTACTCTTGCGGATAGATAGAGCAATGGATTTGTTACCAGGTAGTTGATGGCGTACCTCAGGAGCGGTGGAACGCTGGGATTGTTTTACGTTTGCTTTGCTTTTGTAGAGTTGGGAAATCTCAGCAGCCTTTCCAACCCGGCTTTTACTTTGCGCTAAGCCTTGTTCCCTACTTAAGCATACAATAAGCAGAGCAAGTAAAATACAGTAAGCTTGTTTCATAATTAATTGATTTGAGAGGTTATACATAGATAAAGTATACTCTTCTCGAATCAATTAGTATGAACCAAATTATAATTAATTAAAATAAACGAAGTAGGCGGATGTAATTACATGGCCAAACATAGAAAGTTTCTGATGGACAGTAACTTAATGCATCCTGTCTGGGCGGGGTTCCAGGTTCCGGATGATCTCGGCTTCAATCTCGAGCAGTTCTTTCAGGCGGGCGTCCACCACATCAGCAGGCATGTACTCCTTTGCCAGTTTCACAAAGCTCACGTAGTGGCCGGCTTCTGAAACCATCAGTTCGTAGTAGAATTTCTGCAGGTCCTCGTCCTGTATGTTTTTCCAGAGTAATTTGAAGCGCTCGCAGCTGCGGGCTTCGATCAGGGCATTGACCAACAGGTGGTCCATCAGCTGTCTTTCGCGCAGGCCTCCTTTCCGGATGTGTTTGGTTAGTTCCACCACATACTCGTCAGGACGGTTGCGCCCCAGTCCCCAGCCACGCTTTTTCAATTCTGCCAGCACACGCTCGAAGTGGCTCCACTCCTCGGCTACCAGGTCCGTCATTTCTTCCACCAGACGTGTTTTGTCCGGGTATTTCACGATCAACGAAATACCTGAAGTCGCCGCTTTCTGCTCGCAGTAAGCGTGGTCTACCAGAATCTCTTCGATGTTTTTTTCGGCAATATTCACCCAACGTGGGTCTGTCGGGAGTTGCAGGCGCAGAATGGTTTTGGTGAATTGGGAAGACATAGGTAAAAAATCAATTAATCGAAGAACATCCACTTGATGCCGAACACAAAGCTCGTCCGCATACCCGGATAGTAGGGCGTGGTAAAGTAACCGGGCGCTGTCAGATCGGAAGCGATGTTCGACATCTTCAGAAACACGTTCAGGCTCTTGATATCCGCTGTGATGAACACATCCGCTATCGGGTAGGGCTCAATGGTAAAGCCATTCTGCAAATGGAATTGCTGCGTCACCGGCATGTAGGCATCGGCCATGTAACTTGTTGGTGTGTATACCTGTACTCCGAACTGTCCTATCAGCGCTCTTCTAAACAATGCCCCCTCAAAGTAAAGCTTGGAGTCGAAGAGCCACTCCGGTATGCGGATAACGGGGGCTTCGCTGGTATTGGTATAGGCAATAAAGTTTTCGAAGTGCATCTTGCCGAAACGAATGTGGTGCTGCAACTCAACCCCAAACACCTGCTGATTGTCTGCATACTGCGCAGGCACGGCAAGCGTATCGAAGTAAATGTGGCGCTTGATGTGGTTGAAGTGACCGGTCAGCCGCACAAACTGACGCTCGCCCAGCTTGCTGGCAAAGGTTGCCTCCAGGCGATCGGTTACCGAGTTGTTAAAATAGTTGATCCAGTCAAAGTGGTTACTGATCAAACGCTGCTCCACAAGAGAAGGTGAACGCAGGATACGGCTAACATGCCCCTGCAGAGGGCCTAGTTTGGCAGTAGCGCCAACTTTATAGTCGTTCGTCATCTGAAACTCCCCGTCAAAGGACAGCAGCGCCTGCTTGTACATGAGCCGGAACTCACCACCTACAAACAACTGGTTCAGGCTATTGCTTTCTTCTTTGTATAGCTCAGCAGTCGAACTCTGGTCTACTGTGCTTAGCACCCTATAATCCAATTTGGAGTTTCGGAACTTGGCGTAGGCTTTGTAAAAAGAGATTTTGTTGTTGCCCGTTACGCCCGCCACATTCTCCATTTCGCGGTAAGCGCTGCGGTCATCCGTTCGGTTAAGCCCCGAAAGCACGCGTGGGTAAAAAACAGGCGTACGTTCTTCATTTGCCTGTCTTGGAATAGCATCATCCTGAAAAATATTGTTTTGGCTGCCCCAGTCAAAGCTATGGAAGAGTTTCAGATTCTCGCCCGCCAGTTTGTACATGTGCAGCAGGTGGTAGTTGTTGCGGAGCTCGCGTGTGGATGCCTGGTTCAGGTTAGTAGTCGCCTGCTGAAAAAGAAAGCGGTTCGCCTCCTCATCTATTATACCTCCAAACTCGATCTGCTCATGGTTGAGATGGGTGAAATTGGCAAAAAGGTGGTATTTCTCGTCCTCTGAGCGGTAATGGGTAAAAGCCTTCACCGCCTGGCTGCTCAGGATGCCATCCCGATTGGTTAAACCAGGCCCGATCTGCCTGTTACCGGAAATGATCTGGTAAGCCACACCGGCATTCCAGCGCGGGGTGATGTTGCGGGCATGTGTAGCCTCGAAAATCTGCTCACCACGCTGTCCCTGAACATAATAGATATGGGAGTAGGGAGAACGCGTGTCATAATAGTTGATGCGGCGCGGGTCATAGGCGTAGCGGTCAAACACGTTTTTACCCAGGCGGGCGCCGATCTTGTTCGGTACTCTGAAAAGGATAGGTTTGGAAGCGGTGCCCACATTGCCCAGATGCTGAAAATAGGCCGTGTCCTGATACCAGAAACGTTCGTTTTGCATGTTGTTGATGCTGGTATCAATGCGCTGCAAGAGGTAGCGTCCTTCCAACACGTCGTTTTCAAACAACTGCAGGGTTGTTTTAGGACTGAAGAGCGCTTTCGTTGTGTCGTCAATGATCTGGGACTGCGCCTGCGCGGCACCAGCCAGACCCACCAGGAGCCATATTACTGCTAAGAGCTTACTTTTCACAAGCCAAAATTAGTGATTTTCGTGCAACCCGTATACGTACTGACAGGAAGTATCAGGTGCATTCGTTTAAATTTTATCCGTTTCAATAGATTTTGCCGCTTCATAAGAACGGAGGTGCTGCCTGATCAACGCATCAAACGCCTCCCCCTGCTGCAAAAAATATACCTCAATAGGCACATAAAAAATGGGCAACTGGCTGGTATGAGCTGCCAACGCCCTATCAGTTAACTTCACAGCATCTTTCCGGGTCGTGATGATGCTTAGACCTTGACCCTGCTCCTGCTCCAGTAAAACTTTCAGCTTCTCCAGATCGGCTAAGGTATAGCTGTAGTGATCCGCAAACGCCAGGTGCTGTACCACTTCGTAACCCTTATCAGTCAAGTGACGCAGCAGCGGTGCAGCATTGGCTATACCTGTCAGCAGCACCACCCGTTTCGTAAGCTCTTCTGCATTGCCTATACCTACCGGATTTCCATAACGAAATGCGCTGAAGAAAACCGGCGTGTCGGGTCGGCTATACCTGTGTACCTGCCTGGTAATGTCAGTTAATTGAGCTTGAGTCAAATCAGCCGGACACTTGGTCACGATGACGGCATCCGCCCGTCGGGCGCCCTGCCGTGGTTCCCGCAGCAAACCGGTTGGCAATACGTGATCTTTGTAAAACAGGCGTCCGTAGTCCGTCAACATCAGGTTCAGCGAAGGTCGGACAGGCCGGTGCTGCATGGCATCATCCAGGAGCACAACCTCCATGGCAGGTTGAATGTGAAGCAGCTGGGCTATACCTGCGGGTCTACTTTCGGATACGGCCACCAGTGCATCCGGAAAATCGCGATGGTACTGAAAAGGCTCGTCTCCCAGCGTTTCGGATGTCGCGCGTTCATCAGCCAGCACAAAACCCTTGCTTTTCCTCCGGTAGCCTCTGCTCAGCACGGCCGTTTTTTTATCGGTCATTAGCCGCAGCAGGTATTCGACATGCGGTGTTTTGCCAGTGCCCCCCACCGTCAGGTTGCCAACCGAGATAACAGGCAGATCAAATTGCTCGGATCGCAGCCAGCCTTTGTCGTAAAGCCAGTTCCGCAGCAGCATGATGGTGCTGTAGAGGATCGAAAAAGGCCATAAGAGGTAGCGCAAAACAGTCATAGGGGGCAGCTATTCCTTGCAAAGGTATAGAAATATGCGCAAAGCAGCGTTTGTACTTGGTTCTTATACATTGAATATACTATATTTAGTACCGACATTATCCGACCCAACCTCCTTCACATGAAAACGAACCGTACCATTGCCTGTATAGTGCTCTCGCTGTTGCTCGGTGCAGCGGCCTGCTCCCCCTGCGCCACGATGCGTTCTGACCCGCCGGCACCTGTCTCCTTCTACCTGGTGGATGCCTCTGGCAGCAGTCCGTTCAACAACCCCAGTGCCGGCATGCACCCCGACTCTATTCAACTGATACTGGATGGGGAACCCTTTAACTACCTGTTTACAGGCACCGACGAAAAGGTGAATAACCTGATCTTCGAAACCTATCCGGTTATGTATACCAAGTCGAGGGTGCGTATGCTGCTGCGCCTCAACAGCCAGAACACGGACACGCTCGACATTGCCTATACCGTGAGCCGGGGCAAGTGCTACACCGACTATACCTACTCCGCCTTTTACTTCAACGGCAAAGAGCTCAAACGCCAGCCGGATACAGGCTATCTGCAACTCCAGGTGCTTTAAATTTTCAGGGCTGTCCTGATCTTCGTAATTTGGTGTTTTCAAAAGCAGAAGCAGTATGAAAGAGAACACCACCATTGGCGACGTTATAAAGGTACTCGAGCAGTACGCTCCCATCCCCTACCAGGAAAGCTACGACAACTCCGGCCTGCAGACCGGCCATGCCAGCGACACTGTGATAGGCGTGCTGCTGACCCTGGACTGCACTGAAGCTGTTGTTGAAGAAGCCCTTGCCAAAGGCTGTAATCTAATCGTAGCGCATCACCCGGTCATCTTCAAAGGCCTCAAAAGCCTGACCGGTCGGAACTACGTGGAGCGCACCATCATTAAGGCCATCCAAAACAACATTGCCATCTACGCCTGTCACACCAACCTGGACAGTGTGCACAATGGAGTCAATGCCAAGATCGCGGAAAAGCTGAAGCTGCAGAACACCCGTTTGCTCACCTCCAAGCCGCACACGCTGATGCAGCTGGCTTTTTTTGTCCCTGTTGAAAATACGGACGAAGTGCTGGACGCCATTCATAAAGCCGGAGCCGGTCAGATCGGCGAGTACAGCGACTGTAGTTTCCAGGTACAGGGCACCGGCCGCTTCCTTCCCTCCGATAACGCGGCCCCGACCATAGGCAAGCCGGGCAAACCGGAGCAGGTACAGGAAAACCGGGTGGAAGTTATTTTCCCCGCCTTCAAACAGCAGCGCATCATGCAGGCCCTGCTGGAGGCGCATCCCTACGAAGAGGTTGCGCACTACCTGACCCTGCTCGAAAACGGCAACCAGGAAGTCGGCATCGGGATGATCGGGGAATTGGAGACACCTATGACAGAGCAGGATTTCCTGACCTACCTGAAGCAGCACATGCAACTGTCGGTAATTCGCTATACTCCCGTGGGAGACAAAAAAATCAAGCGGGTGGCGGTTTGCGGCGGATCGGGCAGCTTCCTGATCAAGGACGCGATCCGGCAGGGAGCAGACGCCTATGTGACGGCCGACGTGAAGTACCACGAGTTCTTCGACGCGGAAGGCAAGCTGCTCATTGCCGACATCGGGCACTATGAAAGTGAGGTATTCACAAAGGAGATTTTTTATGATACAATTTCCAAAAACTTTGCTAATTTTGCAGTCTATTTATCAGAAGTAAACACAAACCCTATCAGATACACCTAATTAACTACATGGAAAGTACGGTAGCCAGCAAATTAGAAGCACTGCTAAAGCTTCAGAGTATCGATTCGCAGCTTGACGAGATCAGACGAGTAAGAGGCGATTTGCCAGAAGAGGTTCAGGACCTCGAAGATGAAATTGAGGGCTATGAGGTAAGGGTTCGTAAGTTTGACGATGAAGTGGCCGCACTCAACGACAGCATTGCACAACGCAAGCAGTCCATCAAAGACGCCGAAGGTCTGATCCGCAAATACGAAGACCAGCAAACGAACGTCCGCAACAACCGCGAGTACGACGCCATCACCAAAGAAATCGAGCTACAGAAACTGGAGATCCAGATCGCAGAGAAAAAAATCAAAGAAGCCCACTACCAGATCGAGCAGAAGATCAATGAGATCGAAGGCACGAAAAACCGCCTGGAAGAGCGCCGCAAAGACCTTGACACCAAGAAGCACGAGCTTGACCAGATCGTAGCCGAGAGCGAAGAAGAGGAAAAGAACCTGGAGAAAGACCGCGAGTCAGCCGCCAGCCAAATCGAGGAGCGCCTTCTGACTGCTTATAACCGTATCCGCAAGAACGTACGCAACGGCCTGGCCGTGGTACTGGTGAAGCGTGATGCCTGCGGTGGTTGCTTTAACACAGTGCCTCCTCAGCGCCAGGCGGACATTGCCGCCCAGAAGAAAGTGATCGTATGCGAGCACTGTGGCCGTGTGATGGCGGGTGTTGAGCAGCGTATCTATTAAATAGTCACGTGTTGAGCGTTATGCGCTTGCATACATACTTGAAAAGGATGGCGTTCGCCCATCCTTTTTTTTTATGTCTATACCTGTTCTCCCCTATACCTGGAGTGGCCGCGTCCGTCTACAATCCCGCCGTGCGCCAGGCCTATGATGCCACGATCAGTTTGCGCATACCCGAAGGTCGCCGCCTGATCCAGCAGGAGCTCCTCATCAACCCTGACAATGCCGCCGCCCTCCTGGTCGCCAACCAGCAGGATTTTCTTACATGGGCGATTCAGCAGAACCCGGAGGTATATACAGGTATAATTGCGCGGCAGGAAAAACGACTGCAACAACTTAGCAGCCTGAAAGAAAATAATGTTTGGGTCAGTTACGCCCTGGCAGAGGTCCGACTGCAGATCGCTTTAAGTAAACTGCTGCAGGGCAATAAACTGAGCGCCGCCTGGGATCTGCGGCAAGCCTACCTACAGTACAGTGCCAATGCCCGTCTATACCCCGACTTTCTGCCGAACCGCAAAACGCTGGGCGCCCTGCAGGTACTCATCGGCTCGGTGCCCGACTCCTATCGCGTGCTGCTCAACATCATCGGGATGCAGGGCAGCATCGAGACAGGTATGGCCAACTTAAAAGCGGCTGCTACCAAAAGCAATCCCTTCCGAGACGAAGCGCAGCTACTGCAGGCGCTGCTGCAACACCTGGTTGATCCGGAGGCAAACGACGAAGCTGCCGAATCTGTCCTGAAGCTGAGCAGGCAGTCACCCGACAACCTCCTGTTCAGCTTTGCTGCGATTCATGTGCTTAAGAAGACCCGACAAAGTGAAGCCGCCTTACAGGTATACCAGCACAGGCCACAGCAGGCCGGCTACCTGGCCTTCCCCTATTTGCACCACATGGCGGCCGACCTATACCTGTACAAAGGGGACTTTGGCAACTCCGTCAAATCAAACCAGTTGTTTCTGGCACAGAACAAAGGTGATAACTACCTCAAAGCAGCCAATTACAAGCTATACCTGGCGCATTGGTTGGGTGGCCAGGCTCAACAGGCAGAGAAGCATCTGGCGCAAATTTCACTACTGGGCAGAACTGAAATGGAAGAGGACGCCTATGCCGCCCGTTTTGCGAAAGAACAGTCGCACCCAAACCGCTACCTGATGCTGGCCCGCTTACAATATGATGGTGGTTATTATGAGGATGCCATGAAAGCTATCTCGCAAATGCCGCTGAAACCGGAAACCAAAACTGCCGAGCGAGCCGAGTACTTTTACCGAAAGGCCCGCATCTACCATGGCATGCACAACCCGCCACAGGCTAAGCGCTATTATGTACAGGCCATTGAGGCAAGCCAGCACACGAACCTGTATTTTGCACCCTACGCAGCCCTGCAGTTAGGCTACATTTACCAGGACGAGCAGAAACCCGACACTGCCAGGCAATGGTATACCAAAGCCCTGGCTTACAAGGGGCATACCTATAAGAACAGCATAGACGGCAAAGCCAAGCTGGCACTCCAGACGCTTAAGAATCAGTAATCCCATGGCCTATACCTTCCACATACCTATACCTGATCTGCAGGATGACTTTCGCCTAAAGGCGCTGGCCTGGGCGCAGCAGTTTCCGCTGGTGGCCAGCTATACTTCTAATGATATACCTTATCCCTATGGCGGCTTTGATGAATTGATCGCCGTGTCGGGTGGGGAGCCTGTTAAATGGGAACAGGAAAATGCGTTTCAGGAAATTCAACACAAACTGGCCACACAACAGCAGCAACCCTGGTGCGGCTACCTGGGCTATGACCTCAAAAACCAAGTCGAGAAACTAAGCAGTCAGAATCGTGACGAAGTAGGATTCCCGGACATTTTCTTTTTTGAACCGGAGCTATACCTACACTTTCAGGAAAGCAGGGTAAGTATCTGCAGCAAAGAGGATAACATTCACAGCGTCCTATCCCAAATCCAGAAGACACCTATACCTGAAAACTTCAGCACACCGCCAATTCAACTTAAGCAAAGGGTAGGAAAAGAGGCTTACATCCGGAATGTGGAGCGGGTGCGGGACTACATCCGTGATGGGGAGGTATACGAACTGAACTACTGCATGGAGTTTTATGCCGAGGAGGTAAAGCTATCCCCTTTACCGCTATACCTGCAGCTCAACGCGCTTTCCCCCACTCCGTTCTCAGGCTTTCTGAAATATGGTGATCTATACCTGCTCTGCGCCTCACCGGAGCGTTTTCTCAAGAAAGAAGACCGAAAACTGATCTCCCAACCCATCAAGGGTACGATCCGACGCGGCGTAACGCCGGAGGAGGACCAACAGCTACGGCACCAACTGCGCCATGACGAGAAAGAGCTGGCCGAGAATATGATGATCGTGGACCTGGTGCGCAACGACCTGCGCCGCTCCTGCGCCACGGGCACCATTCAAGTCGAGGAAATGTTCGGCATTTACGGCTTCCGGCAGGTTTCACAGATGATCTCGACCATCACCGGAGAGCTGCGGCCTGAATGTGGTATAGCCGATGCGCTGAAGGGCGCTTTCCCGATGGGCAGCATGACGGGTGCCCCCAAGATCCGGGCGATGGAACTGATCGAGGAGCTTGAAGTAACCAAAAGAGGGCTTTACTCCGGCGCCTTCGGCTACCTGAAGCCGAACCAGGATTTTGATTTCAATGTTGTGATCCGAAGCCTGCAGTACAATGCGTCCACGGGCTACCTGTCCTTTATGGTGGGCAGCGCCATCACTTATGACTCTATACCTGAGCAGGAATACGAAGAGTGTCTGCTCAAAGCGCAAGGTATACGCAAAGCCCTGGGGCTGGAATAAGGCTTATATTTTGAGAATTCCTCTGCCATTCTGTCACGTTTTACAGCGGATTATAGTATATTTGCACCTCCTAAGAGATTTTTTGAAGCATGGATCCAATCGTTGATTTAGATTTTATAGATAACCGCACCCCTGAGCAGGCAACTGCCACGGCCTCCTGCGATACCAAAGTGACAGCGGAAACCAACACCGGCAAGTCCCGCAAACTCTACATCGAGAGCTACGGCTGCCAGATGAACTTTTCGGACAGCGAAATCGTGTCGTCGATCATGTTCGAGCAGGGCTTTGACACCACGGCGCATATCGAGCAGGCGGACGTGGTATTTCTGAATACCTGCTCTATACGAGAGAAGGCCGAAACTACTGTGCGTAACCGCCTGGGCCAGATCAACTACTTTAAGAAGAAGAAGCCCGAGATGGTGATCGGTATACTCGGCTGCATGGCCGAGCGCCTGAAAAAATCGCTTCTGGAAGAGGAAAAGATCGTGGACCTGGTGGTGGGCCCAGATGCTTACCGCGACCTGCCCAACCTGATCAGCGAAGTGGATGGCGGACAGAAAGCCGTGAACGTGCTGCTTTCCCGCGAGGAAACGTATGCCGACATCAACCCGATCCGCCTTAACAGCAACGGGGTGAGCGCCTTTATCTCGATCATGCGCGGCTGTGACAACATGTGCTCTTTCTGCGTGGTGCCCTTCACGCGCGGCCGTGAGCGTTCGCGCGATGCACACTCCATCGTGCGCGAAGCTGAGGCCCTGGTAGCACAGGGATACAAAGAAGTAACGCTATTGGGTCAGAACGTGGACTCCTACAATTGGGCTTCAGAAGACGGAACTGAAAGCGTGAACTTCGCCCAGCTGCTGGAAATGGTAGCGAAGCTCAGCCCGAACATGCGGGTGCGCTTCTCTACCTCACACCCCAAAGACATTACAGACGAGGTGTTGTACACGATGAAAAAGTACGACAACATCTGCAAATACATTCACCTGCCAGCGCAGAGTGGCAACTCCCGCGTGCTGGAACTGATGAACCGTACCTACGACCGCGCTTGGTACCTCAACCGCGTAGACGCCATCCGCTCCATTCTGGGCGAAGACTGCGGCATTTCTTCCGACATGATCGCAGGCTTCTGCTCCGAGACGGAGGAAGAGCACCAGGATACGCTTTCGCTCATGGACTACGTGCAGTACGACTACTCCTACATGTTCTTCTATTCGGAGCGCCCAGGCACCCTGGCCGCCCGCAAACTAGAGGACGATGTGCCCCTGGAAGTGAAGAAACGTCGTCTGGCCGAGATCATCGAAAAGCAGCGCGAATGCTCGCTTAACCGCAACAAGCGCGACGTGGGCCGCATGCACCGCGTGCTGGTAGAAGGCTTTTCCAAGAAATCGGATCAGCAGCTGAGCGGACGCAACGACCAGAACAAAGTGGTGATTTTCGATAAGAAGCATTACAAGAAAGGCGACTACGTGAACGTATTTGTCAACGACTGCTCCGTCGGCACCCTTTTCGGCGAAGCGGTGGATTAGATTTGGAAATTTGAAGATGTGAAAATCAATTTCGGATCATCTTCAAATCTCCACATTTCCAAATCTTCAAATCTTAAAATATGCGCAATATCGATATACAGAGCATAAAACAGCGCTTTGGCATTATTGGCAACTCACCCTTGCTTAACTACGCCATACAGGTGGCTGCCCAAGTGGCCCCGACCGAAATGACCGTGCTGATTACGGGTGAGAGCGGCAGCGGTAAGGAGTCATTTTCCAAGATCATACACCAACTCAGTCCGCGCAAGCACGGACAGTTCATCGCCATTAACTGCGGCGCTATACCGGAAGGCACTATCGACTCGGAGTTGTTCGGTCACGAAAAGGGTTCCTTTACAGGCGCCACGGACACCCGAAAAGGCTATTTTGAGGTGACGGACGGCGGCACGATCTTTCTTGATGAGATTGGTGAAATGCCACTCGCCACACAGGCCCGCCTGCTTCGCGTACTCGAAAACGGGGAGTTTATCAAAGTCGGCTCTTCCAAAGTGCAGAAGACGGATGTCCGGGTAGTGGCTGCCACCAACGTGAACCTGATCAATGCCGTGGAGAGAGGCCGTTTCCGGGAAGACCTGTATTACCGCCTGAACACGGTGCCGATCACGGTTCCACCTTTGCGTGAACGTGGCGAGGATATTTACCTGCTGTTCAGGAAGTTCGCCTCTGATTTTGCAGAGCGTTACCGCGTGAAGTCCATCACGCTGACGCCGGATGCGGTGGAGGAGCTTTTGAGTTTCCGTTTCCCGGGTAACATCCGTCAGTTGAAAAATATAGTGGAACAGATCTCGGTTCTGGAGTATGATCGTGAGCTCGACGCCAACAGGCTACGACATTACCTCCCGCGTGAGCAGGGTGGCAGTCAGGTGCCGGCACTGCTGGCTCGGGAGCATGGCGCGGACAACTCTTTCTCGGAGCGTGATCTGTTGTACAAAGTGCTCTTTGATATGCGGCGCGATGTTTCGGAGCTCAAAAAGCTGGTATTTGAACTGATGACACGGCAGCCCGGTGACAACGAATTGCTGAAGGAACACAGTCATTTGTTTGAGAACATTGAACAGGTGAATCATGCACGTCCTTATAAGAGTGCGGAGAAGCCGGAGCCTTACTACCTGCCTGTGCAGCAACCACGCGACGAAGAAGAGTATGAGGAGCGTGTAGAGGACATCTCGCATGAAACCGAGGAGGAAGGACTGTCGCTGGAGTCGATGGAGAAGGAGATGATCCTGAAAGCGCTTAAAAAGCACAACAACAAACGGAAATACGCGGCCAATGACCTGGGTATTTCGGAAAGAACGCTGTACCGCAAACTGAAGCAATATGATATCGAGAACTAAAAGCATATTTCCGAGCCTAACTGTGCTGGTAGCCCTGTGCTGCAACGCCTGCGGGGTCTATTCTTTTACAGGCACCTCCATCTCACCTGACATCAAGACCATCTCTATTCAGACGATCGAGAACACTGCTGGCGAAGGACCTTCTAACCTGTCGCAGGTGGTTACCAACAGTTTCAAAAACTATTACCAGCGCAACACCAACCTGACTGTTTTGCAGCGCGACGGCGATTTGCAATTAGAGGGACAGATCATTACTTTTACGCTGACGCCAAACGCGGTACAGCGTGACGGGAATATTGATCAGGCCACGCTTAACCGCCTCACCATGGGTATCCAGATTCGCTTCACGAATGCAAAGGACCCGGAAAAGGACTTTGATCAGCAGTTCACGATCACGGAGGAGTTCCCTCCGACCGTGGACATCACAAGCATTCCACCAGCGGCCATCGACCGCATGACAGATCGACTTGTGGCCGATGTGTTTAACAAGACGGTTGCCGACTGGTAGTCATTACATAGCACCATTACCCTTAACCCTTACATGAACAAATCTGCCTTTCTTAAACTGATCAAGCAGGTGTCCGACATTTCTGACCAGCAGCAAAGTGAGCTGGAGCAGGTGGCGGCGACCTTCCCTTATTGCCAGACGGCCCATCTGCTGCTGGCAAAGTCAGCTTATGACAGAGGCAGCATGCTCTCCACGCAGCGTCTGCGCCGGGCCTCGGCTTACGCCACAGACCGGCAACTGCTAAAACGCATCATTTACGCCGCTCCCGTACTGGAGCCGGTTTATGCCGAGGAACAGGAGGAGCTCATTTCGGAGGAAACAGCGACCACTCTGTTGGAAGCTGTCATCACTGAAGCTGAAACCACAGTGGATACGGAGCAATCCGTTACTAGGGATGCTGAATCAACAGTTGCCGTATCTGATCCGGAAGAGGCTGTCCAGGAGGAAACGTTGGAGCAGGTATACAGCCCTGCCCCTTTCGATCAAAGTGCATACCTAGTCGAAGACACAACAGAATTCGACACAAAAACTCCTGATGCAGAGATAGATTCAGAACTTGCCTTGTTGTTTACCTTTAACAGCATCAGCTCTTCTTCTACTGACTTGCTGAGTCAACGGGAAGATGAAAGCCTGGATGAAGTAGTTGAACAGGCTCACTTCACAGAAGCAGCCGAAGCACTGCACGACCTGGAGCAAGAGCAGCAGCCCCAACTTCATACCTTTGCAGAAGAGCCGCTTGATGAACCAGACGCTGAGGCGCAGGTTATACCTGATCTGCCATCTGAGTCGAATCCGGAAAATGTACTTGCTGATGGAACACCGCTAGCTGAAGCTTCGGAATCCAATGTTGAGCTGTTTGATGAAGATGCTGAAGAACCGGCACAGGCAAATGCGGAGGATGCCGAGATCAACTATTCGTTTGACGAAATTGACCGCCTGTACGCCGAAGATGCCCTGGGATATTGGATGGGCTCCAGCCGCCTGGGCGAAGTACTGCAGCTGAAGGACGATTATACCCGGACACGCCCCCTTGGCTTCCACCCGGAACTGATTTTAGAGTATAGCAAAACCCACGAGCTCGAAAAAGCAATCCAGCCAACGGCGCATGTGCTCAGCAAACAGCTTGATATTATCGACCAGTTTCTTAAGCTCAACCCGAGGCTCAAGACCATGGCCAGCCTGAAGCTAAAGCCTGAGCCACAGGAAGATTTATCGCTCAAAAGCTCTAAAATAAAGAAAGGGATGGCGACGGAAAGCCTGGCCAACATCTTTATAAAACAAGGAAAGCCCAAAAAAGCTGCTAAAATTTATGAACAGCTTATTTTGAAATATCCGGAAAAAAAGTCTTACTTTGCCGAACAGATCGAGAAATTACAAAACATAACATAAAATGTATATCGCCCTAATCAGTATCATTCTTTTCATTTGCGTACTTCTTATATTAGTAGTACTTGCTCAAAACCCTAAAGGCGGCGGACTATCAAGCCAGTTCGGTGGCGGTGGTGCCAGCCAGTTGATGGGTGTAAAGCGCACAGGCGACCTGCTTGAGAAACTGACCTGGGGTTTTGCCATCGCGTTGGTAGTACTGACACTTGGTACGCACATGATGATCGACAGCAGCACGGATACAACTATCCGCAGCGTAAACGAAGAGCGTGCCCGCCAGATGGGTACTCCGGCAGCTCCAGCTCTGCCAGGAGCCGAGTCTGAAGGCGACATGTCGATCCCTGACGCAGCTGAGATCCCTACCATGACAGACACTGCCCAGTAGCATTAAATATACCTGAGAAAGCCGGCCTCTAAAGCCGGCTTTTTTGTTTTGGCCCCTCACCTACTGACACACCCTCCTGCCTGTTCTCGCTTACCTGACACAGCCTGACAAAAATGTCAGTCAACGGGTGGCCGAAAGCTGCTAAAATGGCTCGAATTGGCAGAGAAACGGCCTTGGCACAGGAAATGATAGGGACAGTATGGTTTCAACGTTATATCATTAACCACAAAAACTAAAAACATAACAAACTATGTCAATCAGCATTAAACCATTAGCAGACAGAGTGATTGTAGCTCCTGCTGCAGCAGAAGAAAAAACGAAGTCTGGCATCATCATTCCGGACACTGCTAAAGAGAAGCCACAGCGCGGCGAGATCGTGGCTGTAGGCGAGGGCAAAGTATCTGAGCAAGGTGCTCTGATGAAGCCACAGGTTGCCGTTGGCGACCAGGTGTTGTATGGCAAGTATGCAGGTACTGAGATTTCAATCGACGGCAGCGATTACCTGATCATGCGTGAGTCAGATATCCTGGCTATCCTTTAATCCATTCCATTTAATTAAAAACTAAGCAATATAACTATGGCTAAGAACATCACATTTGATGCTGAAGCGCGCCACAAGATTAAGTCTGGCGTTGACAAACTGGCAAATGCTGTAAAAGTTACCCTCGGTCCGAAAGGCCGCAACGTAATCATCGATAAGAAATTTGGTGCCCCTACCATCACGAAGGACGGTGTTTCAGTAGCGAAAGAAATCGAGCTGAAAGACGCGATCGAGAACATGGGCGCTCAACTGGTAAAAGAAGTTGCCTCTAAAACTGCTGACCAGGCTGGTGACGGTACTACTACTGCCACTGTACTGGCCCAGGCTATCTACACAGCCGGTATCAAAAACGTAGCGGCAGGTGCCAACCCAATGGACCTGAAGCGCGGTATCGACAAGGCGGTTCACGCTGTAGTTGAAAACCTGCGTTCGCAGTCTAAGAAAATAGAAAACTCTTCTGAAATCGCTCAGGTGGGTACTATCTCTGCCAACAACGACTCTGAGATCGGTAAAATGATCGCTGATGCGATGGACAAAGTTGGTAAAGACGGTGTGATCACGGTTGAAGAAGCAAAAGGTACTGAGACTGAGGTGAAGACTGTGGAAGGTATGCAGTTTGACCGCGGTTACCTGTCTCCTTACTTCGTAACCAACCCGGAGAAGATGGAAGCCGAGTTCGACAACCCGTTCATCCTGATCTACGACAAGAAAGTTTCTACCATGAAGGAGCTGCTTCCAGTATTGGAGCAGGTTGTGCAGACTGGTAAAGGCCTTGTTATTGTGGCTGAGGACGTGGACGGTGAGGCGCTTGCTACCCTGGTAGTAAACAAACTGCGTGGTTCCCTGAAGATCGCTGCTGTAAAGGCTCCTGGCTTCGGCGATCGCAGAAAAGCTATGCTTGAAGACATCGCCATCCTGACTGGTGGTACTGTGATCTCTGAAGAGCGCGGCTACAAGTTAGAGAACGCGACACTGGAATACCTGGGTAAGGCTGAGAAAATCATCATCGACAAGGATAACACGACCGTGGTGAACGGTGCTGGTCAGAAAGATGATATCGTAGCCCGTATCAACCAGATCAAGTCTCAGATGGAATCTACTACATCTGACTATGACAAAGAAAAACTGCAGGAGCGTCTTGCGAAGCTTTCTGGTGGCGTTGCCATCCTTTACATCGGTGCTTCTACTGAAGTAGAAATGAAAGAGAAGAAAGACCGTGTGGACGATGCGCTGCATGCGACTAGAGCTGCTGTGGAAGAAGGTATCGTAGCCGGTGGTGGCGTAGCCCTGATCCGTGCGCTGGATGCCCTGAACAACATTGACGTTTACAATGCAGACGAGCAGACAGGTGTAAGCATCATCAAAACTGCCCTTGAGTCTCCACTCCGCACGATCGTAGCCAACGCCGGTGGCGAAGGTTCTGTAGTAGTACAGGCTGTTCGTGAAGGCAAAGCTGACTACGGTTACAATGCCCGTGACGACAGATACGAAAACATGTTTGCGGCCGGTATCATCGACCCAACCAAAGTAACGCGTCTGGCACTTGAGAACGCTGCTTCTATCGCTGGTCTGCTGCTCACTACTGAATGTGTAGTATCAGAAGAGCCAGCTGAGGAAGGTGGCGCTCCAGCCGGTATGCCAGGTGGCATGGGCGGAATGGGCGGCATGATGTAATCGACTCCCATAGTCTGTATATAACAAAGCCCCGGGCCTGCTGGTCCGGGGCTTTGTGTTTTATAATTCCTCAAACTAAACTTATTCTATTGCTAACATTCAATAAACCTAGTAGCATTGTAGGTCTAGGCAGACTCTGTCATATTTTACAAATCCCGAATACGGATCGTGATATCATGTGGTGCTGTTTCATCACCACCAAAATAAGGGTAGAGCATATACCCGCTCCCATATCCGCTGCAATTCCTAGGCAAACTAACTTTCACACCATTAACGCTAAACAAATAGCTCTGACTCAGCAAACTGATTTCGTAAGTGTAAGGTTTGTCGAGATCGACAGATGTAATATATTTATAAGACCATTTTCCACTATTATAGACATAGCCTAGAATCTCCAATCTGTTGTTATACCAGCGCCAACCATAGCGGGCGCTGTTGTTTTGGTGAAGGCTCCCGCAATCAGACATACCATATAATTTATTAATATCAGCCTGATTGGTTACCAGTACAGTAGTATAAATAGCTGATTTATCAAATACAGCCTCAAATCGAAGTAAGTTTGTTTTAATGCTTTTATAGGGACTAGTTGTAGAATGTTGCCCTTTTCGTATAAGGTATGTAGAATATGATGTAGGTTTGCCTTTTTTCGCATTAACTGTTTCTACGGAGATTGACGTATCCGCATTCTGTTTCGGTATAGGATGATCAACGTTATCACAGGAAATGATTATGAAAATAACCAAGTAGGATATAAAGTTTCTTGATAATGCTGTTTTTACAATCATACTCTACCAACCTTAAGTGTAACATGATAATGCTAGTTTATACGCACATTATCTGAATAGAAACATAATTTATTGTTATATTATTATTTAATATACCTAATCCAGATCGTGATATCATGCGGGGCCGTCTCATCTCCGCCGAAGTATGGGTATAGTTGGTAATGGCTGCCCGCCGTGCTACAGTGACGCGGCAATACAACCTTCGTGTCATTTACCTGAAAGGTATACGCCTTCTCTCCCAGCACGAGTTCATATCTGTTTGTCTGGCCAGGCTGCACTGAGGTAATGTAGGCTGTGTTACGTTTCTTGTTACTGTAGGTATAGGCGTGAATTTCCAAACGCCCTTCGTACCAGCGCCAACCAAAGCGCGCGCTGTTGGTATGGTGGTCTGTCTGACAGTCAGAGAGGCCGTACAGCTTGTTGATATCAGCCTGATTGCTCGGCAAAAGAGTCGTGTAAATGGCTGTACTGTCGAAAGTCGCCTCAAAGCGGATGGCAGAAGTTTCGACAAACTTCAATGGGCTCTGAGTCGTGTGTCCACCTTTTTTGATGGTATAAGTAGCGCTCGCCGGCTCTGGTACAGGAGTATCAGTTTTAGTAGTCGTAGTTGTCTCTACCTCGCAGGAGAGAGCTACAAACATAATAGAGGCGGCTACAAAAAAGCGCCAGGTCAATGAATGCATGTAAATAGTAATGTGGCTAAAAGTTGAAATTTTAGATTAACACAACGCCACAAGCTTACAGGCAGTTCAGCATCAATCCAAAATTTTTCGCAATAGCACGAATAGCACTTTAAAAACAAAGAGCCCGCACCTGTTAAAGTGTGGGCTCTTTTTATAAGAGAATATTCAGATTAGTGAATACCGTGCATCCACTTGCGCATGATCGGAGTCAGCAACAGCGCCAGCACGGCAAAGCCGAAGGCTACATAAGCGATCTGCTCAAATACGCCTGTGTAAACCAACAGGGAAGCCATACCTGTAGCAGCCTCGCCTTCGGTACCGCTCACGGCAGTCAGCTTAGCGATAAGGCCAGCAATGTAGTGCGCGAAAGAAGATGACAGGAACCAGATACCCATGATAAAGGCCACGATCTTCTTCGGAGAAAGCTCCGTTACTTTAGAAAGACCCACCGGCGAAACAAACAGTTCACCTGTTGTGATGAACATATAACCAAGGATCAGGAACCAGATAGATACTCTGCCTTCAGCGTCGGCGTAGTTGGCACTCCAGGCAAAGATCAGGAAGCCCAGGCCGAGCTGTGCTATACCCAGCGCAAACTTAACCGGCGTGAATGGGTTGACACGACGCTTGGACAAGAACACCCACATGGCCGAGAATGGCAGGGCAAACAGAATGATGAAGAAAGGGTTGATCGAGTTGGTCTGAGCCGCATTCATGAACGTAAGGTTCACGTTACGCTCAGCAAACAGCGTGAGTGAAGAACCCGCCTGCTCGAAGAATGACCAGAAAACCGTGATGAAAAAGGTAAGTAAAATTACCACAAACAGGCGCTGGCGCTCCATGCTGTCCACTTTCACCAGGTTATAAATCAAAACAAGCGCAATAACCGGAAGCAGGATGTAGTTCATCACGATGTGCATGATAGAACCATCAAAGATCGTTTCGCCAAAACCTGGCAGATCAAGCGTGCCATTAAACAGCAGCAGACCGAAAACCGGGAGTGACAGGAAGCTCAGGATAGAGATCCAGGCCTCTTTAGTGATGCCTGCCACACGCTCCTTGATAACTGCCGGCTCCGGAGGAAGACCGTTGTTACCAAAAACACCGCTACGGCCACCCTGCCAGAACATGATCAGGCCGAGCACCATACCTACGCCGGCAGCGCCGAAGCCGTAATGCCAGCCATAGGTCATGCCTAACCAACCGCAGATGAGCGGTGCCACCATCGCGCCAATGTTGATACCCATGTAGAAGATAGTGAAACCCGCATCGCGACGCGTATCACCCTCTTTGTAAAGCGTACCTACCATTGTTGAAATATTCGGCTTGAAAAAACCGTTACCTACAATCAAAAGGGCAAGAGAACCGTAGAAGAAAACAGGATGCTCAATGGCAAGGGCAAAGTGGCCCAGCGCCATCAGAACGGCACCCAGCATGATGGCTTTGCGGTAACCCAACAACCTATCGGCAATCATGCCGCCAATTACAGGAGTGGCATAAACTAAGGCCCCATAAGCTGCGTAGATACCAATTGCGATCTCGTCGCGGTTGGCAAAAGACTGAAACAGGTTATTTACCATGTATAGCACCAACAGGGCGCGCATGCCGTAGAAGCTAAAACGCTCCCATAGTTCGGCGAAGAAAAGGTAGAAAAGTCCCTTCGGATGCCCGAACATCTCCGGTCCGGTAGGGTCAGCGCCAATCGGTGCGTTTTGCTCACTTACCTGGTCAGTAAGCGTATGATCTTGATAAGACATAGGGTTTGTTAGTTGATTGTTTAGTTAGTTTAGCATACAAAGAAGGTAAATATATCGGTTTAAACACTTACTGACAAATTTTTTTGGTGGAACGCCACTTGCAGACCTCTTTTTTAATTATAGCGACTAATCTTATTTTAATATCTAATATTTTATATTTTTGTAGCACCGTTGTGAAACAAACAGTTCACTTAAAAACCCCTTTATTTTCAAATGAAAGAATCTGGTAATAAATCAGGCAAAGTAGGTCTGGAGAGCCTGGGCATCAAAGAAGCGAAAGAAGTGCTCTGGAACCTCACTCCTGCCGAGCTAGTGGAAGAGGCTCTGAAAAATGGCGAAGGCGTACTCACTGACACTGGCGCCCTGATGTGTGACACAGGCAAATTTACAGGTCGTTCTCCGAAGGACCGCTTTGTGGTGAAGGACGCCAAAACCGAAAACACCGTTTGGTGGGGCGACATCAACATCGCGTTTGATCCTGAGAAGTTCGACAGACTCTACGACAAAATGGTTGATTTCCTCAAGGATCGTCGTCTGTACGTACGCGACGCCTATGCAGGTGCTCACCCCGACTACCGTCTTGATCTGCGCATCGTCAACACACAGGCCTGGCACAACCTCTTCTGCAACAATATGTTCCTGCGTCTAGAGAAAGAAGAGCTTAAAGACCATAACCCTGCTTTCACCATCATCTGCGCCCCTGAGTTTGAAGCTGATCCCGAAGTTGACGGCACGCGTCAGGCTAACTTCGCGATCATCAACTTTACCCGCAACATCATCCTGATCGGTGGCACTGGCTACGCAGGTGAAATGAAGAAAGGGATCTTCGGCGTGTTGAACTACATCCTGCCTGAGGAGAAAAACACCCTGTCTATGCACTGCTCTGCCAACGTAGGCAAAGACGGCGACACGGCTATTTTCTTCGGATTGTCAGGCACGGGCAAGACGACCTTGTCTGCTGACCCAAACCGTGGTCTGATCGGTGACGACGAGCACGGCTGGACCTCTGACAGCGTGTTTAACTTCGAAGGAGGTTGCTACGCCAAAGTAATTGACCTGACACGCGAAAAAGAACCACAAATCTGGGATGCCATCAAGTTTGGCGCCATTGTGGAGAACACGCGCTTTATTGAGGGTACTCGCACCGTTGACTATGAGAATAAGTCTGTAACAGAGAACACGCGCACAGCTTATCCGATCAACCACATCGACAACGCGGTAGAGCCATCCAGAGCTGACATTCCAAAAAACATTTTCTTCCTGACGGCCGATGCGTTTGGTGTACTGCCTCCAATCTCTAAGCTGAACACAAGCCAGGCCATGTACCACTTTATTTCTGGTTATACTGCAAAGGTTGCCGGTACGGAGGTAGGTGTAACAGAGCCACAGACAACGTTCTCTGCTTGTTTCGGAGCTGCTTTCCTGCCATTGCACCCTACCAAGTATGCGGAGATGCTCGGACAGAAGATGAACGAGAACAACGTAAACGTTTGGCTGGTAAACACAGGCTGGACAGGTGGTGCCTACGGTGTAGGCTCTCGAATGAAGCTACCTTATACCCGCGCCATGATTACGGCTGCCCTGAATGGTGAGCTTGACAACGTGGAGTACACGAAGCATCCTGTCTTCGGGGTTGAAATGCCTAACACATGCCCAAATGTTCCGGCAGAAATCCTGAACCCACGCAACACCTGGTCAAACAAGGAAGAGTACGATGCGAAGGCCACTGACCTGGCTGCTAAGTTTGTAAAGAACTTCAGCAAGTATGCAGATGGTGCCAGCGAAGACATCCTGGCAGGTGCGCCACAGGTAGAAGTTTCGATCGACTAACTTAAAGTTATCGACTAAGAAAGCCTTCCTGCATAAGTAGGAAGGCTTTTTTTATGGAAGTCCGTCTGTTTCCTTGTTACAAAAATGACTACATTCGTATACCTGTAGCAGGCTTTATACATCAACCAATCATACCGTGCACTTATTCTATACCCCCGACATCAGTTCTGAAATCTACACCCTGGCCGAAGATGAATCAAAGCACTGTACCCGTGTACTGCGCCTGCAGCAGGGGGACACGGTATACCTGGTGGATGGCCGGGGCACAAGGTATACGGCCATTATTCAGGATGCGCACCAGAAGCGCTGCCAACTGCAGATAATTGACAAGCAGCTGGAATATGGCAAGCTCCCCTACTACGTGCACATCGCCGTAGCCCCAACCAAAAACATGGATCGTATTGAGTGGTTTGTAGAAAAAGCCGTTGAGATTGGCGTCAGTGCGATCACCTTTCTGGATTGTGAGCACTCCGAACGCAAGCACTTGCGCCTCGACCGGATTGAAAAAATTGCGGTGAGCGCCATGAAGCAATCACAGAAGGGCTACCTGCCACAACTGAATGAAATGACGCCTTATGAGCGGTTCATCAAAACCTGTATACCGGAAGATACTTTTATCGCACACCTGGAGGACGATGCCACCAAATCGATCCGGGATTATTATAAACCAAACCGCCAGCATTGCATTCTTATTGGTCCGGAAGGTGACTTTTCTACGGCTGAAATTGCTGCGGCCTACAAGCTAGGTATAAAGCCTGTCACGCTGGGCCAGAGTCGACTGCGTACCGAAACGGCGGCCTTGGTCGCCTGCCACACTTTGCACGTACTACACGATATCTACTCCCCGTTATAAACTTACAATGTCCAGCCTATGAAGCGCTCACTCCTGTTCCTATACCTGATCCTGTTTTGCGGTGTACTGGCTGCACAGCAGAAGTATAGCTTTAAAATAGCCAAGCTAAAGTATAACGGAGGGGGCGACTGGTATGCAAACAAAACTTCGCTGCCTAACCTGATCAAGTTTTGTAACCAGAATCTCAATATGAACATCGCGTCCGAAGAAAGTGTGGTAGAGGTTGGGAGCCCGGAACTCTTTACGTATCCCTTTGTACACATGACGGGGCATGGCAACGTGGTGTTCTCAGACGCGGAAGCGCAGAACCTGCGCAATTACCTCATCAGCGGCGGTTTCCTGCACATCGACGACAACTACGGGATGGACCAGTACATCCGGAAAGAGATGAAAAAGGTGTTCCCGGAGTACGAGTTCGTAGAGCTGCCCTTCGACCACCCGATCTACAGCCAGAAGTATACCTTTAAAAATGGCCTGCCCAAGATACATGAGCATGACAACAAACCGCCTCAGGGTTTTGGGATCATCCACAAAGGCAGACTCATTTGCTTCTACAGCTACGAAACAGATTTAGGAAACGGTTGGGAGGACGCAGAAGTGCACAACGACCCCGAAAACAAAAGACAGGAAGCGCTACAGATGGGTGCTAATATCCTAGCTTTTGCCCTCACGCAGTATTTATAGCATAACTATATCACTTCACCCAGCGCAATCAGCCAGTTGCACTTCACCAGTCAGTAGGAAATTATTTCTTCATTCAGATTTGACTTATCCATTTAGGGAGAGATTATAAGAGGAGCCTTACAACGGTATCAAGGTATAGCTAGTACTGTTTCCTATTAAAAATCTCTGAGAGGATAAACGCCTGACGAACAGACTGCGGATTGTGCAACAGCTCACCGTAAATGTTCGGAACTACTTTTCGTTCTTGTTTCTTAATTTCGTAAAGGGCATCCGCAGCAGCAATGCGCTCTTTCCTTTGCTGGTTATAAAGACGGGCTTGTTCCGGATTTTCCAAGGAAAGGGCCCGGTTAGGTGTCCGCTCTTTGGCGACGGTGACAGGCTGCAAAACAGGTTTCGGCTTCTCTACAGGTGCTCTGTTCTGCTCGTTGGCGCGCTCCATCTTGCTTTGCATCTCACGCAAAATATCCTCAAAAGAAGTTGCCGGGGCTGCAGGTCTTTGCTGACGGGGCTGAGTTGGGGCGGCAGGCATTGGATGGGGTCTGGGGCGGTCCTCCAATGGCCGCTCCTTCGGTGCTGGTGGTCTCCCATCGTCATCCGGCGTCTTGAAGGCTTTGCGCCAGGCGCTGTAGATGAAATAGGCTACGATGGCCAGTATGTACAGGATCAGTTTAAAATCTTCCATGCTCTTGGTCTCCTATCAAATATAGTAGAATTAATGTGTTTCACCCCCATACTTCCTGCATATTTATACTGCGCCCTAGTGATATGGTAAACAAATTAGTCTTATTTTTGAGTTTGGTTTGAATAGATTCCGCTGACGCGAATGCAAGTATCAAGATTAGAGATTAAAGGATTCAAGAGTTTTGGCGACCGTGTTGTCATTAATTTTGATGAAGGTATAACAGGTATAGTAGGCCCTAACGGCTGTGGTAAGTCCAACATCGTGGATGCCATCCGCTGGGTGCTGGGCGAGCAGAAAACCCGCAACCTGCGCTCCGACAAAATGGAGAATGTGATCTTCAACGGCTCCAAAACCCGCAAGCCGGTGCAGATGGCCGAGGTGTCCATCACCTTCGACAACAACAAAGGCATCCTTCCCACTGAGTACTCCCAGGTGACTGTTACCCGCAAGTACTACCGCAACGGCGATAGCGAGTACATGCTCAATGGCGTCACCTGCCGCCTAAAAGATATCAACGAACTGTTCCTTGACACAGGTATAGGCTCTGACAGCTACGCCATCATCGAGTTGAAGATGGTGGACGAGATTCTGAACGATAAGGAAAACTCACGTCGTCTCCTCTTCGAAGAGGCCGCCGGTATCTCTAAATTCCGTGTTCGCAAAAAGCAGACGCTGAAGAAACTCGAAGAAACGGATGCGGACCTCGAGCGTGTGGAAGACGTGCTCTTTGAGATCGGCAAGAATATGAAGACGCTGGAACGTCAGGCAAAACAGGCCATTAAGTACTTCCAGCTAAAGGATGACTACAAAAAATTCAGCCTGGAGTATGCCCGCCGCAACATTAAACAGTACCAGCAAACCCTGGAACGACTGGATCAGGATGTGCAGCGCGAAACTGAGCTGAAAGAGGGCTACGTACTGGCCGTAACAGAAGCTGAAGACGCTATAGCCGACCAGAAAGCGGAGCTGAACCTGACACAGGAGCAGCTGTCGGAAATGCAGAAAACCATGCAGGTGCAGACCGCCAAACTGCGTCAGCTGGAAAACGATATCAAACTAAAATCCGAACGCAGCAATTTCCTGAAAGAGCGAATGACGCAGCTACGGCAGCAGATCAGTCAGGATACCGCTAACCTGGAGCATACCCAGGAGAGCATTGTGGAGTTGCGCGACGAGCTGATGCAGGTACAGGACAGCTTTGCAGGAGCTGAAGAGCAGGTGAATGCTTTGAAAGAGCAGCTGCAGGAGGCCAACGAGCAGAAGCTTAGTCTGCAGGAAGCCTTTCAGGAGTTGTCGCAGGAGCAGCGCAGCAAGCAGAATGCTGTATTCCAACTGAACAAATCGCTTGAGATCAGCCAAGTTCAGATCCACAACCTGACCCAGGACCTGGAGCAGCTTCGAAATCAGCAATTGACAGCCGACGAAGACGCCGTGGTACTGCAGGAGCAACTACAAGAGGCTCAGGCCGAACTCGAGGAAAAAACTTCTACCCTGGTGAGTCTGCAAGCCCGAGAGGAATCCCTGCTGCAGAACATTGAGAAAACAGAAACCGATATTGAAGGGCTGAAAGAGCAGTTGGTAGCGCTGAACAGGAAGCGTGATGCCCGACAGAACCAATACAACCTGACCAAATCGCTGGTGGAGAACATGGAAGGTTTTCCGGAAGCGATCAAGTACCTGGCGCAATCAGACGATTGGAAGAAACCGGCTCCTCTCCTATCAGACATCATCGTATGCGAGCCTGATTATAAATCGCTTATAGAAAGTTACCTCGAGCCCTACATGAACTTCTTCGTGGTGGAGGAACTGCAGGATGCCGTGGAAGCGATTGCCTTGCTGAAGCAACACAACAAAGGTCGCGCTAACTTCATTATCTTGTCAGAGATCGAAGAACTGGAGCCTACCGCTACCTTCAGCGAGGGTAATCTGAAGGCGGCCTTTGAGGTTACAAAAGCCGACAAGAAGTACAGCAGCCTGCTGAAGTATATGCTGCGCAACGTGTATATCAGCGACGAAACCGAGGACGACTTTTCGATAGAAGATTACCGCACGATCATCCTGAAAGACGGCTCTGCCATTAAGAAACCACTAAGCCTTTCCGGAGGCTCGGTAGGCCTGTTTGATGGCAGCCGCCTGGGTCGTAAGCAAAACCTGGAGCAGCTGGCCGAAGAGTTGGAGCAGCTACAGCAGGAAGTGGAACTGATGCAAAGCCGAATCAACGCCCAGCAGCAGATCTTGCTCAACTACCGCAGCGAGTCTCAGAAAGACGCTATAAAGCAACTAGAAAAGGAAGTTGCCAAACTCCAGCAGGACCTGCTCACAGTCCGCATCCGAAATGAGCAGCACCAGCAGAACCGTCAGAATTTTGTTCAGAAGCAGCAGGAACTGCAGCAGCGCCTTGATGATTTGTATGTGCAGAGCCAGCAGGTATCCCCTCAGGCCGAGGAGGACATGCAGGAACTGAAGCAGTTGGAGGAACAGTTAGCTGTGCTCACTTCACAGATCAATCAGCAGCAGGAACAGATCACGGTCATCTCCGGGATGTATAACCAGGAGAACATCCAGTTTCACCAACTCAAAAACCGCTTTGGCTCCCTGCAGCAGGAGATCAGCTACAAACAAAAGACGGTTGAGACGAACCAGGAGCGTATTGCCGGTCTGCGCCAGGAGATGCAGAAATCTGAGGAGGAAACGGTTGAGGCGACGGATTTCATTGAAGAAAATGAGGCGCTGGTACAGGCCATGGTCGAAGCCCGCCGGGAGTTTGGCTATGAGTTGGAGGAAGTAGAGAAGAAATACTTCAGCCTGCGAGGTGAACTCGACGAAAAAGACAAGACCATCCGAGAGTTACAGCGTAAGCGCCAGAATGCCGATGAACTTCTGATGCGCATGCAGCAGACCATCAATGATACGCGCCTTAAGCTTGTGGCTGTACAGGAGCGCCTGGGTGCTGAGTTCAACATCGCGACCGAGGAACTGGAGCAACCTATACCTGAGATGGCGCACGACGGGCTGTTTGAGCTAAGCAATGAGGAGCTGAACAAGAATATTTCTGAGATCAGGGTATCGCTGGACAGAATGGGCCCGGTGAATGCCATGGCCGCCGAGGCGTATACCGAGATTGAAGAGCGAAACAGGTTCATTACCGAGCAGCGTGACGACTTGGTGAATGCCAAGAACGCCCTGATCGATACTATCAACGAGATCGACACGGTGGCCAAAGAGAAGTTCCTGTCTTCCTTTAATGAGATCAAGCAGAACTTTATACGCGTATTCCGCAGCCTGTTTACCGAAGAGGACAACTGCGACCTGGTGCTGACTGATCCGAAGAACCCGCTCGAGTCGCGCATCGAGATCATGGCCCAGCCAAAAGGCAAACGACCCCTGACGATCAACCAACTGTCGGGTGGTGAGAAGACGCTGACGGCCATCTCCCTCCTCTTCGCGATCTACCTGCTTAAGCCGGCACCGTTCTGTATTTTCGACGAGGTGGACGCGCCGTTGGATGATGCCAACATCGACAAGTTCAACAACATCATACGCACCTTCTCAAACGAGTCGCAGTTCATTGTGGTAACGCACAACAAGCGCACGATGGCCTCTACGGACGTGATGTACGGCATCACCATGATCGAGGCAGGTATATCACGGGTTATACCTGTAGATCTGAGGCAGATCGCTTAGTTTATAGCTATACCTTTAACACAAAAGGAGCCGCTCTTAATAAGCGGCTCCTTTTGTGTTTTTAGCCTGGTTCTGAATGAAACAGCTATACCTGCTGTACCTGCTTTGTCTACTACATGTCTGCACACAGGATAAATGGCTATACCTAAACCTAGGCTTCTTCTATCTCCTTTTGCAGCTTCTTTGTGAGTTTGGATTTAATGAGCTCATACGACTGCTTAACATAAGTTTCCCACTCCTTCTCTGTGAGTCTATCCCAGGACTGTACCTGCACCCATTTGTTGCGCGCCATGTACGGAGCCGGGATTATACTTTGTGAAACTGAAAGCTCGTCAAACTCAGAATCGGAAACCTTGAAAGACACACTTGGGTCGCCTTCCAGATTTGTCACGCAGAACATTTTGCCTCCGATCAGGAAGCACAGGTCATGTCCCCACTTCACATCTTCCGTCACCCCTTTCAGGCTCAGGCAGTAGGCTCTTAGGTTTTCTATGTTCATTTGAAGATCGATATCTTAATAGGGAGTACATTAAAGCACCCCATTCTCCGGGAACTTGCCTTTCTTGGTGCGATAGAAAGCCTTTATCTTTTCCAGGTCTGCTTCTACATCGCCAGTAGGGTAAATAGAAGGTCCTATACCTGCTTCCTTCTTTGCATAGTCGACATAGCCAAGCACAATGGGCACGCCGGCACCAATCGCCACATGATAAAAACCCAGTCGCCAGCGCGGCTGATACTTGCGTGTGCCTTCTGGTGTTACGAGCACACACATGTCGCCTGGCGTTTCCTTAATGATCTTGATCATGGCGTCCACCATGCGGGTGTTTTTAGAGCGGTCCACAGGCAGGGCGCCCATTGCTTTGAGAAGTCCGCCAAACGGAAACCGCATGAATTCCTTTTTGATCGTAAACCGAATGGGGGCTTCCATCATATAGAAGGCGGCACGGGCGAATATAAAATCCCAGTTGCTGGTATGCGGTGCGGCCACCATCACACAGCGCCGCTGATCAGGCGCCAGGTTACCATTCAACTTCCAGCCTGCAAGTTTGAAGATAAGTTTGGAGATTGCTTTTGCTAACATAAAAAGGCTATAAAAAAATGCTAATCCACGACTCGATCAGAGCGACTGGATTAGCATTTCAAATATAGTGTATTCTCTGTTAAAACAGAACCCTATAGGGCACGTTTGATGACATGGGATTTCTGACGCAGTAAATAAGCCTGCAAACCGAAGCCAATCATAGGGCCAAATTCGCTGTAGGCTCTTCCGTCTCTGTCAACTTTCCGGAAGTAACGCATGGAGAGAACCGGCTCCAGGGAGAACTGCCTGTTGAGGAAGAACGCATAGCCCAGACCTACGCCACCTTCCAGGGCTTTGTACTTCTGGCCAACATCATTGAAGTTATGAAGTCCGGCCAGCATGGTCAGCTCGCCAAAGACGCCATTGAGCATATAGTAGCGGATGAAAGGGCCAGCCATGACAAACGTCTCCCTTCGCGGCTCGCTCACTCTATCTGACACAGCGGTTAGTTTGTTGCTTTGGTGTAGCACACTCAGGTCGAGTCCTACTGCTAAATCTTCGAGCACGAAATAGCCGTTCTTGCTGCGCAAATTAAAGTCGATGCGGCGCCCATCTACTTTCTGACCCGTGCTGTTTAATTCGCTGTACGTGACCTGGTAACTCCCCTGGAGGTTACCGCCTAACAGCAGAGAGCCATGCTTGATTTTAGCTCTGATGAGAGAACTCTCATTTTCCTGGGCCCTAAGAGAACAGATGCTAATAAAAAATAGGGCTACAATAAGGGTAAAGGTGCGTTGTAGCATAGTGGTTGGGTTGTATATGCAGGTTTTACGATGGATATTAAAATAGGATCAAAATATATCTTCTAATTTTAATAAAACAATATGAGAAAAGGAATTTATTTTTGTCTTTTCCTTTTATCCCTGGTTAATCGCCTGCAATAGCTCCGGTTTGATACTCATGGTGTAATGGTAGCCAATCTCAAAAAGTTCATCTGCCTTACTAAAACTCATGAGTCTGTAATGCTTTAGCTCGGGTGGTTCAATGAAAAAGTCAGCGAGATGACGGCGGAGTTGCACGTTGTTATTGATGGCCAGGTGCGCCGTTCGCTCGATCATGCTTCGTAGGCTAGTGATGCGCGCCTCATGATTGATCGGGTTGCTATGTACGCCAATCTTAACATCACACTTTCCTGACAGCGCTTCAATCGGGAGATTGTCGAGCAGACCACCGTCATTCAACAACATACCCTGATAATGCACGGGCCTGTACAGAATGGGAACGGCAGAAGAAGCGATCAGTGGTTTGATGAGTTCACCGCTCGAAAAGTTGACAGTGGCTCCCGCATGCATATCAGTCGCTCCGATGATGACAGGTATATCCAAGCCTTCGAAAGTGGCCTGCTCGCCCAGATAGCGGTAATACAGTTTCTCTACCGCATCAAGATGCAGAATACCCACCTGCCCGATAGCCAGCCGCATGACGCGGTAGATGCGCAATTCCTTGATGAGGCGCAGGATATCATCCGGCTTATAGCCTGCCGCGTAGAACACAGCCACAATAGCACCGGAACTTACCCCGGAAAGTACGGCCGGCTTTATACCCAGTTCGTTAAAGGCCTTCAGTACCCCCAAATGGGCGATCCCCCTGGCGGCGCCTCCTGACAGAGCCAACCCGATTTTCTTCATTAAAGCTCGCTGAGTGAGAAGGTTGAGCCCAGCCTGATCCCCTTTTCGGTGTGTTGCACGGTGCAGCACTCATTCACGGCATCATGCTCCAAGTATAGCACAAAATCCTCGTCAGCTGCCATCTTCAGAAACCTGGCTTTTTCATCCATTGTCAGGAGAGGCCGCGTGTCGTAGCCCATTACATAGGGCAACGGAATATGTCCCGTGGAAGGCAGCAGGTCAGCCATGAAGGCCACTTTGCGGTCCTTGTAGGAAATGATTGGAACCATCATTTTATCCGTATGCCCGTCAGCGTAAAAGATGTCGAATTGCGGGAAAGGGGATGGCTTAGAGGGATCAACAAAAGCCAGGTGACCGCTCTCCTGCATGGGCAGTATGTTCTCTTTCAGGAATGAAGCTTTTTCACGAGCGTTAGGCTCGGTGGCCCATTTCCAGTGATCGGGATTCGACCAGTAAGTGGCGTTCGGGAAAACCAGCTCCAGGGCACCGTCGCTGTTCTTATACTTCACGCCTCCTCCACAATGGTCGAAATGGAGGTGAGACAGAAAAACATCCGTGACATCCTGGTGCGAGAAGCCTGCTGCGTGCAGGGATTTCTCCAGCGTGGCTTCGCCGTGCAAGTAGTAGTGACTGTAAAACTTGGCATCCTGCTTATCGCCGATACCGTTGTCGATCAGAATGAGACGATCACCGTCTTCGATCAGCAGACAGCGCATGGCCCAGGTACACAAATTATTTTCATCGGCCGGGTTCGTTCGCTGCCAAAGTGATTTGGGAACCACCCCAAACATGGCGCCTCCATCTAGTTTAAAGAACCCTGTATCAATTACGTGCAGTTTCATTTGAGTTAGAAAATTTGAGAGTTAGAAAGGCAGAAAGTTAAGGAAAGTAGTTTACTCGTGCTTGTATACGAACATAACCTCGTCTCCATTTACCTAATTCACTTAAGGACTAAAGGTAGTAAAACGATAAGAGGTGGTCAAGCAAAACGCCTAACCACCTCTTATATGTCTGAAGAAATAAAACTCGAAAAAGTAGTCTGCCAAAGCATTACTACTCTAACTTTATACCTTTCTAACTTTTTAACTTTCTAATTTATTAGCTTTCCTGTACCACGCCCATGGCAGAGAATTTTTCGATGCGCTGCATGATGCGGTCTTCCGGTGCTATACCTTCCAGTTCATCCAGCATTTTACAGATCTCTTTCTTGAGCGTGCGCATCATTTTATCTGGTTCCGTGTGCGCTCCGCCCAGTGGTTCTTTGATAATTCCGTCAATCAACTTATGCTGCAGCATGTCGGTAGCGGTCAGCTTCAAGGCTTCGGCTGCCTGCTCTTTGTAGTTCCAGCTGCGCCATAGGATAGACGAGCATGATTCAGGCGAAATAACCGAGTACCACGTATTTTCGAGCATCATCACACGGTCACCGATCGCTATACCCAGGGCACCGCCAGAGGCCCCCTCTCCTATGATGATGCAGATCACCGGCACTTTCAGCATGAACATCTCCTTCAGGTTGCGGGCAATCGCCTCACCCTGTCCACGCTCTTCTGCCTCCAGACCCGGAAAAGCGCCCGGCGTATCAATGAAGGTCACAATGGGACGACCAAACTTCTCGGCCATTTTCATCAGTCTGAGTGCTTTGCGGTAACCTTCCGGGTTGGCCATGCCGAAGTTGCGCATCTGGCGCTGCTTGGTGTTGCGGCCTTTCTGCTGCCCGATAAACATGATGCTGCGGCCATCCACATCGCCAAAACCACCTACCATTGCCTTGTCATCACTTACGGTACGGTCGCCGTGCAGCTCCACGAACTTCGAAGTGATACCTGCAATGTAGTCTAAGGTATAGGGTCTGTCGGGGTGGCGTGAAAGCTGCACACGCTGCCAGCGGGTCAGGTTGGCGTAAGTCTCTTTCTTAAGCGTCTTTATTTTTTCTTCAAGCGCTTTCACTGCTTCCGAAACGTCGACCTGGCTCTCGCTGGCCAGCTTTTTCATTTCCTGCAGTTTGCCCTCCAGGGCCGCTATAGGTTGTTCAAAATCCAAAAGCATAAATCCTCATTGCTGATTGAATCACAAATTTAACAGTTTCAGAATATGGAATAGCGATTATTCGAAATTTATCGCGCATTGCAAAAAAAGAATATTTGGTTTTGAGCGACTTACGGTTTCAGGCTAAAAATATAGCGCCAAAATATAGCATTGCTCTTGCAGAATCGAAATTTACCGTCTACATTTGTGACACTTTAACGGACAGCGTTAAGGAAACACAGTTTGGTCTGGTAGTTCAGTTGGTTAGAATGCCGCCCTGTCACGGCGGAGGTCGCGGGTTCGAGTCCCGTCCGGACCGCAGCAATAAACTGCGGTTTATTTTTAGAGCAGATGGCTCTTGTTTCAAAGTATTGGTCTGGTAGTTCAGTTGGTTAGAATGCCGCCCTGTCACGGCGGAGGTCGCGGGTTCGAGTCCCGTCCAGACCGCAGCTTAAACCCCTGCGGTAATTAAAAGTAAAGCAAGAGGCTTTACAAATCTCAAAATTTTGGTCCGGTAGTTCAGTTGGTTAGAATGCCGCCCTGTCACGGCGGAGGTCGCGGGTTCGAGTCCCGTCCAGACCGCTTAAAAGCTCTTGCGAAAGCAAGGGCTTTTTGCGTTTATAGACCTCCCCACCTGCGCTATACCTATACCTATACCTATACCTATACCTATACCTATACCTATACCTATACCTTGTTCAGGGGCCCCATTATAACAGACACGAGCGAGGACGCTCGCGCCATTAGTTGTCCCTAAGTTATATCCAGGAAGCCTATATCTGAGCCAGAGCCCCTGCCTCTCTTAACTCTTTATTTCCAAAATTATCAGCCGAGTCATACTTATCAGCGGGTGCCCTATACCTAATATTAACAGAATCCCCACTTTTAATTACCAACCTAGCTTACTCAGATAAAGAAAAAACGGCAGCCCCACCAAGGTGAGGCTGCCGTTTTCTATCTGAACTATACCTTAAATAAGGTATATGCGATTATTCGTGGTAGTTGAGGATGCGGTGACCGCCTTCCATCAGGTAGGTGTCGCGCTTGAAGAGTTCAATGTCGTGCTGCATCATGTCGGTCACAAGCGCCTGCAGGTCGTACTTCGGTACCCAGCCCAGCTTTTCCTTCGACTTGGTCGCGTCGCCGATCAAGAGCTCCACCTCCGTCGGACGGAAGTAGTTCGGATCCACGCACACCACTTCTTTTCCAATTTCCAGTTGGTATTCCGGGTTGTTGCAGGCCACAATATAGCCTTTCTCGTCCACGCCCTCGCCCTTAAACTCCAGCTCGATGCCCACGTGGCCAAAAGCCATGCGGATGAAGTCACGAACCGTCGTCGTCACGCCTGTGGCGATCACGAAGTCCTCCGGCTCGTCCTGCTGCAGGATGCGCCACATGGCCTCCACATAGTCCTTAGCGTGACCCCAGTCGCGCTTGGCGTCCAGGTTACCCAGGTACAGGCCGTCCTGCAGGCCCATGGCGATGCGGGCGGCGGCGCGGGTGATCTTGCGCGTCACGAAGGTCTCGCCTCTGAGCGGTGACTCGTGGTTGAAGAGGATGCCGTTGCAGGCGAACATGCCGTAGGCTTCGCGGTAGTTGACCGTGATCCAGTAGGCGTAGAGTTTCGCTACGGCGTATGGGGAGCGTGGGTAGAACGGCGTCGTTTCAGACTGCGGAACAGCCTGTACCAGGCCATATAGTTCTGAAGTAGAGGCCTGGTATACCTTTGTCTTTTTCGTCAGCCCCAGGATGCGGATGGCCTCCAGGATGCGGAGCGTGCCCAGTCCGTCGGCGTTGGCCGTGTACTCGGGCGTGTCGAAGCTCACCTTCACGTGGCTCATGGCGGCCAGGTTGTAGATCTCGTCGGGCTGCGTTTCCTGGATGATGCGGATCAGGTTCGTGGAATCGGTCAGGTCGCCGTAGTGCAGCTTGAAGTTGATGTTCTTCTCGTGCGGGTCCTGGTAGAGGTGGTCAATGCGCTCGGTGTTGAACATCGAGCTACGACGCTTCACGCCGTGTACTTTATATCCTTTGCTCAGTAAAAGCTCCGCTAAGTATGCGCCGTCCTGTCCGGTTACGCCTGTGATAAGGGCTGTCTTCATGTGATATACTTCTTTAATGTAATTTCCTTTTTATGGTTGTATAGAATGTATGACTATGCAGTCACGTATTTTTCTTTGAAATCGGCATAGGCGAGTGCTATACCTTCACGCAGTTCAATCTTGTGCTTAAAGCCAAGGCTGTGCAGTTTGCTCACGTCCATCAGCTTGCGTGGCGTTCCATCCGGCTTGGTGGTGTCGAACTCCAGTTCACCTTCATAACCAATCACGTCTTTGATGAGCAGGGCCAGTTCTTTGATGGAGACATCCTCCCCCGTGCCGATATTCACCAGTTCACGGCCGTCATATGTTTCCATCAGGTATAAGCAGGCGGCTGCCAGGTCATCCGCGAACAGGAACTCGCGCTTCGGACTGCCCGTACCCCATACGGTAACAGTGGGTGCGCCGTTGTCTTTGGCCTCATGTATTTTTCTGATCAGGGCCGGCAGTACGTGCGAGTTCTGCAGGTCGTAGTTGTCGTTATACCCGTAGAGATTGGTCGGCATTACGCTGATGAAATTGCTGCCGTACTGATCACGGTAAGATTCGCAAAGCTTGATACCGGCAATTTTGGCGATGGCATAAGGCTCGTTTGTCGGCTCCAACGGACCGGTTAGCAAATATTCCTCCTTGAGCGGCTGTGGCGCCATCTTCGGGTAGATGCAGGAAGAACCCAGGAACATCAACTTCTTCACCCCACTCAGGTGGGCGGCGTGGATGATGTTGGCCTCGATCATCAGGTTGTCATACAGGAACTCGGCGCGGAAGGTGTTGTTGGCGTGGATTCCCCCTACTTTGGCGGCGGCCAGGAAAACATAGTCGGGCTTCTCGGCATCGAAGAACTCAAAAACAGCCTGCTGGTTGCGCAGGTCCAGTTCCGAAGAAGTTCTGGTGATGATGTTGGTGTGACCGTTGGCCTCGAGTTGGCGCAGAATGGCAGAGCCTACCATGCCCCGGTGGCCAGCAATGTAAATTTTAGAAGTTTTTTCCATCGATAAAAAAGTACAAATATGCGCCCTGTGAGCGCGCTGGGCTTACCAGTTATTTAATTAAACGTTATTGACCGGGATTGAGCGTTCCGGATTCTGGATAATTACGCAAATGCAGGCCAGGTACGTGTCTGCAACATAATCCTATGACGCAGCTTACGCCAAAGTTGACTCCATTGTTCGGTTCAGTGCAAATTATATTAAAAAAATTTGATATAAATCCATTATCAGGCGGTGCAAATACTGCATTTGTTGTTACGGACAATCGTCCCGGCTAAAAATCCACCTGCAACCCGTTGGTAATGGCATAGATAAAGCGCGTAACGGGAACGATCGGTCTGTCCTCGTATGTGAAGTTAAAATTCGTGCGCATGGACACGCGGCCTATCAATTTCACGGTCAGGCCCAGGTCGCCGCTGATGCGGTTCCGAAACCTGCTGATGTTCCGATCATAACCTGTCTGGAAATAGGCGATGTTATTCGTCTCTACATGCTCCGACAATTTTGAGCGCAGACTGACATAGTTGGAAGACTTCAGCAGATCCGATACACGGGTCACCCCCTCCTGCTCCGGGTCTTTCCAAGTCTCGTGCTCGTGCATCAGGCCAGTTCCCGCAAACCAGGAAGTGTTGTCTGTGCGGTAGAGCAACCAGCGCACGCCGCTTCCCGTCAGGATGCGCCGCTCCAGACCGCGGGCCATGTCGGCCTGGTACTGCGTGAAAAGTTCGTAAGATACCTTGCGTCGGCTCAAGAGATTTACCCGGAAATGGGAATAGCCATTGCTGGCCACCGTGTTGCGCAACTCGCGAGAATCGTAGTTCACCAGCAGGTAGTTATAGTAGTTAAGGAACAGGTAGGTGTGCTGTTTTGAAATGTAAGCCAGGTCGCCGTTAAAAGTCAGCTGCAGAAAATTATTGGGATTGTTTCGCCCTGCATTGCGGTTGAACATCGAAAAGTTAAGCCCGGCCTTGCCTGTCAAAAAATTGGCCGTGTCACGCTCGATCCTGGACCTTTCGATATTGAGTATCTGGGCATCTGCGTTTGGGGCAGCAGCTAAAATTAATAACAACAGAAAAATAATCCGTACAGGTTTGGTACGCATGATCGTGAACTTCACTTCGAGCAGGTATACCTGCAAAGGTATAAAGCTTAGGGGAGGTATGAAAATCAGGCCGCTTTTCATAACATTCGGCGTCTTTGCCGTTTTATAGAAAGAGGAGTTTATACCTCCGCTAATACATTCACCTTTAAGGAGCAAGCATATGGCAAGAAGTTCAGCACAGCTGGTGGCGGCTATACGCCAGACGGCCGACAGACTGGCACAAGGCGCCAACTACCAATGGGGACACATGGGGAGTTGCAACTGCGGCCACCTGGCCCAAACCATTACCCGACTTGACAAAGGGCACATCCACGGGGCGGCCATGTGGCGGCACGGCGACTGGAGCGAGCAATTGCGCGATTACTGTCCCCAAAGCGGGCTGCTGATGGACGAGATCATCGACCAGATGCTTGCCTGGGGCCTTACCCGGGATGACCTGGCACACCTGGAGCGGCTCTCTGATAGAAAAGTAATCGACGCACTCCCACCCAACAGACGCTATTTGAAGCACAACCTGCGGGATGATGTGGTCCTATACCTGCATACCTGGGCCGATCTGCTCGAACTGGAATTAGTCCGGTTGCCATCACTGCAAGGTATAGGTGCTGCACTTGAAACAGGTATAAAGGTATAGACAGAACGTTGCGGCTTAGCGGGATATTTCGCAGTTTTGGAGCTTATACCTGTTACCATGCAGCAACAAGCTATAATTGACGAAACCGCTCGCTATGTCAGAGAGCAACTGGAGGGCGAGGGCTCCGGTCACGACTGGTGGCATATTTTCCGGGTCTGGAAAAACGCTCGCTACATTGCCTCACAGGAGAAGGGCGCGGACCTGTTCACTGTTGAACTGGCGGCGCTGCTGCACGACATTGGGGATCACAAGTTTCATAACGGAGACGAAACCGTGGGACCGCGCATGGTGCGGGAGTGGCTGGGAAAACAACCACTAGATGAAGTGTTCATTGCCACAGTGTGTGACATCGTCAGCGGTCTGTCTTATAAAGGAGCCGGTACCTCCTCTGCCATGCCTACTCTCGAAGGCCGCATTGTGCAGGACGCAGACCGACTGGATGCCATCGGCGCGATCGGCATTGCCCGCACCTTCGCCTACGGCGGCCACAAGGGACGCGAACTGTACAACCCGGCTGTAGCGCCTGTGCTTCACGACAATTTTGAGGATTACAAATCAAGCACCGCGCCCACCATCAACCATTTTTATGAAAAGCTGCTGCTTCTGAAAGACCGGATGCACACCCCCACCGCCCGCGCTATGGCAGAAAAACGCCATCAGTACATGGAGGACTTTCTAAGCCAGTTTTATGCAGAGTGGAATGCGACCGACCATCTTGAAGGTTTCTAAAAACTAAAAAGGTTAGCATCTGGTTTGAAATGCTAAAAAAACATACCTTTACTGTATGGAGATAATGGTAGGTATAGCGGCATTTCTGGCGGGGCTCGTGATAGCCTATCTGGCTATGAAGGGTAAAGTAAGCGCACTGCAGGAGAAATTCAATCAGGCAGTTGTAGCGCAGGGCGTTCTGGAAGGCCAGGCCCGGCACCAGGCGCAGGAAGCCGAAGCTCTGAAAAGCCAACTGCGGGATGCCCAGGCGGAAACCATGGAACTGACCAATGCCCTGACCAAGACCGAATCCGATTACGAGCACCTGCGCGAGCGCATGCACGAGCAGGCGAAGGAACTGGAGCAACTCCGCGAAAAATTCCTGAAGCAATTTCAGCACATCTCCAACCAGGTGCTGATGACGAATGCGGAGCACTTCAACAAAGCCTCCTCTGAAAACCTGGAACGCATCCTGTCTCCCCTCAAAGAACGCATTCGCGAGTTTGAGGCCAAAGTAGACCAGACCTACGAGAAAACACTCAAGGATAGCATTTCACTGAAAGAGCAGATCACGCAGTTATCGGCGCTGAACCAGCAAATGAGCCAGGATGCACTTAACCTGACCAAGGCCCTGAAAGGGGAAAGCAAAACACAGGGCAACTGGGGTGAATACCTGCTGGAGAGCCTGCTCGAAAAGTCAGGTCTGCGGAAGGGCGTGCATTACGAGCGCGAAGAGGTACGCCAGAACGATGAGAAACAGGTATACCGCCCCGATGTGATCATACGCCTGCCAGACTCCAAGCACCTGGTGATCGACTCTAAACTATCACTCGTCGCCTACGAAGCTTATTGCAGCTGTGAAGACGACTCACAGCTGGAGACCTACCTGCGCAGCCACATCACTTCCATCCGGACGCACTACACCGATCTGGGACGCAAGAACTACCACCGTCTGAGCGGCATCAACTCCCCGGACTTTGTCCTGATGTACATTCCCATTGAGCCGGCCTTCAACCTGGCGCTGCAGCATGACCAGAACATCTTTACGGATGCCTTTGACAAGAACATTGTGCTCGTGACCACCTCTACTCTTCTGGCTACATTACGCACAGTGGCCGGTGTGTGGCGACAGGAAGACCAGAAAAGAAACGTACTGCGAATTGCAGAGGAAAGCGGCAAACTCTACGATAAGTTTGTTGGCTTTGTCGAGGACCTCAAAACGGTTGGTCGCCATCTGGAGCAGAGCCAGACGGCCTATAACGGTGCCATGAACAAACTCACTGACGGAAAGGGCAACCTGATACGCAAAGTGGAGATACTGCGTGAACTTGGCGCTAAAACAAGCAAGCAACTGGATGAGCACCTCCTGCAGGAAGCCATCGCTACGCCGGGGGATGATATTGACTGAGAAATAGAAAAGCAGTGGGCAGACCTTTAGAACCTGCCCACTGCTTTATTAATAGAAGTATCGCTTAGTAATTAGCCTCAACGGCCGGAACGTCTACCAGGATGAAGGTGGCATCGGCTGTTGCTTTTATCCCAATAACCTCCTGATCATCGAGCCTGATCTGGTCATGGCGATCGGCTTCCAAATTGTTGACCAGCAAACTGCCCGTCAGCACATAAATCAGCGTTCTACGAAGCTTAAAGGTTCTGAAAGGCACTTCTTCGCCCTGCGTCACGCTTCCATAATATACTGAAGAGTTTGAATTGATGTAAGCCACGTCTTCTAACACCTTCTGCCCTGTCACCAAAGGTATAAGCTCATTTTTAGCTTTCAGGAACCCAACATCCATCATTTCATAAGAAGGTGCCAGTCCCCGCTTGTTTGGCAGAAACCATAGCTGGAGCAAGTGGATTTCCTCGTCCGTTTCGTTCGTTTCGGAGTGGGTTAAGCCCGTACCTGCGGTCATGCGCTGCACCTGGCCTGGCGTAAGGGTTGTTTCGTTCCCGATGTTATCCTTGTGAGTGAGCTCACCTGACAGCACCATGGTCACGATCTCCATTTCAGAGTGCGGGTGCGAGGGAAAGCCGGAGCGTGGGGCGATATAGTCATCGTTGAAGACACGCAAAGGGCCGAATTCCATGTTTTCAGGATCGTAATAATCTGCAAAAGAGAAAAGGTAGTGAGAACGGACCCCTCCTCCTACCTGTGCCTCATATCTTTGGGAATCGGTAATTAATCGTATCATATCGCGCTTTTGTTTTATGCTATGCCTTTACGGATAATGCCGTTTGTAGTTAACGGACCAGTTAAAACAGCACTAAAACAGCGCATCCTGCCCCATTGGAGGCAGGATGCGCTGTTGATCCTATACCTTAAGATGAAAGTTATTCCGCTTTCTTCAGTTTAAGCATCTCTTTCTGAAGATCCAATACAATGGAAGACAGTTTGTCAAGGGAGATGTCGGCGATGGGGAAAGTGGAGCTGATGTAAGACTTGGCCTCCCAGATCTCCACCACATCATCCACTGAAAGTTCGTAAGGCACATAAAGCGGATTATCAGAGTGCAGGCGCAGCGTGGCGGCCTCTTTCACTTTGTTGAAGACGCGCTTAAAGACGACGCCTTCCTTGCCACTCACGATGATGCAGGGGGTTCCGTCTTTCAGGGTACCCCAGTCCTCCACATACCTGCCGACTATGACAGTACCGGAAGCCAGTGGCAGCATAGAGTCCCCACTGATCTCGAACGCGCGGTAAGTGCCCCCACTGCCCAGTGTAGGAAGCCGGAAGCGGGGCAACTCCTCTATAAACTCCGGATCGGCATACCCGTTGAGGTAACCGGCGCTCGCCTTGTATGGCACCAGCTCTATATTCTCCCGATCATCCTGATCAACCGTAATGGCCAACACGCGCAGTTTGCCACCACCCGGCTGCCCAACTTCCGGTTTGTAGTTAGGATCTGACAGATCAGCTGTGATGAGTTCGTCCAGGGAAACCTCGAAAAGGCGGGCCACATTCACCAGGGTACTTAATTTTGGCTCAGCCCTTCCTTCCTCATACGCTCCTACCAGCGAACGCTTGATCTCTAACTTTTCGGCAAGCTGTGCCTGGGTATACCCGGCGTGCTTGCGAAGATGCCTTATATTAGATGTTACCTTTTCCACTATTATTCTTTCTTCGAGTCCTGACAATCAATAGGGCACTCTTGGTGCCGGCATGTAAACTTACTAAATACATACGTATTATACTAATTTTATTAGCAAATATTTGTTGTAATTTTTAGTTATATTTATAAAAACCTATACATAGCCCTATAATGCAATTTTAATGATGCAAAATTATTCTAATTACTTATAAAACACCTCTTGATAATGCAATTAAAATTTAGTTGCACAAAAACTTGCATTCTTACTTTTTATCCAATTATCTTTCGTGAAAAGTAACTGATAACGTATATTATATGATAAAAATCTACTAAAACCTTACATTCTGCCCCTCTCCATACGAGATCTAAATCTTCAAGAATCCACATTTTAAAATGTAGACAGGGCTTTCTTGCTCTGCTAAATCTTAAGCCAGCATAAATTTTTTACAATTTCTGACCTGCCTTAAACTTTTTAAAAACTCGTGTTGTTACGAGGCATTGTGAAAAATTAATTCAATTATTTACCCAATCCAACCAAACTTATATGATGAACAATTCTACACTATTTAAGGCGTTGTCAGGTTTAGCACTGGCTTCCGTATTCACCCTATCCAGCTGTCAGAAAGAAGACTTTATGGAGGAGCAGTTTCAATCGGATTCTGTTCAGATAAACGCACAACACGGACAGGCTATACCTGGCCAGTACATCGTGGTTTTTAAAAACGGTTCCGGCAGTTTGAGCGCAACGGGTGTGAGCGCTATGACCATAGCCGGACGTGCTGCCACAGTGGCGCTCCGTGAGCGAATGATGCTTGCCTCAGGTATAGAGCGTGATGCTATAGAGCAAACTTTTGAAGGCAATGTGAACGGTTTTGCAGCCCGCCTGACCAAAAATCAGCTGGAGCAACTGCGCAGTAACCCGGAGGTGGCTTATGTAGAGCAAGACCGTATCATTATGCTTGCGAAGCCTGGCACCGAGAATACGACAACAAAGGGTAACAGTGGCAAAACGAAAGACGGTAGCACGGATACGACTACAAAGGGCAACGGCAAGAAAAAACCAACTGAACCAGCCCCAACGGAGCCTACGCCTACCGAGCCTACGCCTACTGAGCCTGCGCCTACTGAACCGGCTCCAACCGAACCTACTCCTACAGAACCAACACCGGCTGAGCCTGTGCCAACCGAACCTGCTCCTACTGAGCCAAGCCCGGAGCCGGAACCTGAGCAGCCAACCAACAGCCCCTATGCTAAAATAACGCCCCTTGAAGGCGAAACACTGCCTTGGCACATTGCGATGAACGGCTTTGGTGACGGTACCGGCAAAACGGTATGGGTAATCGACTCTGGTATCGATACAGATCATCCGGACCTGAATGTGGACTTTCAGCGCAGTGCGTCGCTTATTTATGGTGATGCCTCCATTGAGGATGGCTTTGGCCACGGCACGAGTGTGGCTGGTATCATCGCCGCTAAAAACAATGGTACCGGTATGGTGGGTGTAGCTGCCAATGCAACCGTTGTGGCCCTTCGCGTATTCGATAACACAGGCTATGGTACAGTGTCGCGCGCTATCAGCGCCGTTAACTATGTGGTAAACATGGCTAAGCCTGGTGATGTGGTAAACATGAGCCTGGGAGCAGGCATCTCCAGCACGCTGGACAATGCTGTGACGACGGCGGCTAGCAGAGGAATTCTGTTTGCCATCGCAGCTGGTAACAGCGCGACCGACTGCTCGGTAAACTCTCCTGCCCGTGTGAATGCGACCGGTGTGTACACCGTTTCTGCCATGGACCGCTATCAGAATTTCTGGTCAAGCTCCAACTACGGTGCACCAGTTGACTACGCCGCTCCGGGCGTGAGCGTAACTTCCACACGCATAGGTGGTGGTATCGGCAGCGCCGGAAGTGGCACTTCCCTTGCAGCGCCGCACGTTGCCGGTATTCTGCTGCTTCGTGGCGAAGTGTTTTCACAAGGTACCGTGAATGGCGACAAGGACAGCTGGCCAGACCCGATTGCTTCAGTGGAGTAATTCGTATACCTATCATTAAAAAAGAAGAAGGCCGCTCAGTGTAGAGCGGCCTTCTTTTTTTCCAGTCACGTGCAATTGAATCACCAGGCGTATTGCATTTTGTACATGGCGACCGACAGTCGGATCTTAAAGTACTCATAGCGTTCTTCTAAGTGCTCGAACAAATCCTTCAGTTTTGCATCCTTGCCAAGTCTTTCAATAGCTTCTGTAATCGCCTCGTACTCACGCTTCGACACAAAATCGTGTACCGGCACATCGTAGCCCTGCTCCAACAAAGTTGCGAGGTGCGAATAGATCGTCACGGGGTTCAGATTGCGGCGCCTTGCTATCTCCTCCGGACTGAGGCCCTGCTGATACGCCTCCCAAGTAACCAGGTGGGTTGCCCCTTTGATCGCACTGCCTTTCGCCTGCTCCTCGGTTAGAAAAGCAATGATCTCATTGATGAAATCATGTCCGTAGCGCTCGAACTTTTGGGCTCCTACCCCGCTGATCGCCAACATGGCAATGCGATTCGCCGGCTTCTCAGCTGCCATCTCCTGCAGTGTGCTATCGGTGAACACGACATAAGGCGGAACGTTCTGAGCATCGGCCAGGCGCTTGCGCAAAGCCCGGAGACGTTCGAACAAGGCATCCTTGATGATTTCGCGTTTTGGTTTTTCTCGTTGCAGCGTTTCGGTCTGCTGCTTGGCATCCTCAAATTTCACAAGCTCTATCTGACGGCCTTCGAAGAGAACCTGCTTGCTCTGTTCCGTCAACTTTAAGGTATAGTTCTGGTCATAGGCCAGTTCAATCAAGCCTGCGTTCAGCATCTGATGCAGGTAGCGGTGCCAGTCCAGGGTGCCAATATCACGACCAGCCCCATAGGTTTTGATGCGATCGTACCCGCCGGCCATCACCTGGCTGTTGCGTGAGCCGCGCAGCACGTCCACCAGGAGGCTCATGTTGAGTTTTTCCTGTGAGCGTGCGATGGCTGACAGAGCCTTCTGGGCAATCAGGGTACCGTCAAAACGGCTGGGAGGATTGCGGCAAATATCGCAGTTACCGCAGTCCCTGGTCATGCCCTCCCCAAAGTACTGCAGCAAGATGCGCCTTCTGCAGAAGGTGGCCTCGGCGAACTGCTGCATACGCTCCAACTTCACCAGTTGCAGTTCGTTCTGCGCCTTGTCATTATCCGACAGCATCGAGCGCAAATTCATCACGTCGGCAAAGCTGTAGAATAAGAGGGCATCCGATTTGGCTCCGTCGCGGCCGGCCCGGCCGATCTCCTGGTAGTAGCCCTCCACGTTTTTAGGCAGATTGTAGTGGATCACCCAGCGCACATTGGACTTGTCGATGCCCATACCGAAGGCGATGGTAGCGCAAACGATCTGCACATCGTCGCGCAGAAAGGCCTCCTGTGCTTTTGAACGCTGCTGCGCGTTCATGCCGGCATGGTAGAAAGTGGCATTATACCCGTTCTCGCGCAACTTGCCTGAAAGACTCTCCGTCGCTTTGCGACTCAGGCAGTATATGATGCCCGGCTGTCCGGTACGACGTGACAGGAAATCTGTGATCTTGTTGAATCTATTTTGTCCGGGCAGCACCGTGAGGTTGATGTTGGGCCGGTCAAAAGAAGCCACAAACACTTCGGGTTGTCGCAATTGCAGCTGCTCCTGTATATCCTTTTTAGTAAGCTTGTCGGCAGTGGCAGTCAGCGCCACCACAGGTATGGTAGGGAACTGTTGCTTGAGGGCGCGTAGCTGGGTGTACTCCGGCCGGAAGTCGTGGCCCCAGGAAGAGATACAGTGCGCCTCGTCCACCGCGAAAAGGGATACCTGCAATCTTTTCAGGAATGAAAAAAAACCTGCGGAAAGCAGTTTCTCAGGAGAAACATACAGCAATTTGATCTGCCCTGCCAGGCTTTTCTCTTCTATCTTGTATTGCTCATCCGCCGTCTGCGAGCTGTTCAGGAACGCAGCAGGTATACCATTGGCCAGAAGCGCCTCCACCTGGTCCTTCATCAGGGCAATCAACGGCGATACCACCACACACAGACCGGGCATGACCACGGCAGGCACCTGGTAGCAGACAGATTTACCGCCACCCGTCGGCATAAGCACCACCACATCTTTCTGCTGCAGAATGTTGGTGATGATCTCCTCCTGCATCGGCCTGAACTGCTCATAGCCAAAATACAGTTTTAATGCCTCACGCGCTTCTCTTATACCTAAACTCATGCTCTGTAGAAAGTGTAACGATGCGAAATAGATTTGCTTTTCTGAACCCAAAGTTAACCATTCTCAGTGTGAAATTGGTTCCTGTTTTAGGTATAGGTTTCAGATATACCAACAATGGCCCCACACAGCCGTACTTTATGGAAGTATGAAACTTATAAACCAGAAGCTATGAAATCTGAAAGAACCAATGACTTAGAGCACGTGCTCATCAAATGCATTACCGCCTGCGAGACCTGCGCCACCGCTTGTTTGCAGGAAGACGACGTTAAAATGATGGTACGGTGCATTATGCTCGACCGGGATTGCGCCGACATCTGTACCCTTACCGCGCGCTTCGTTGCCCGCGACTCGGCCCATGCCAAGCACGTGATGAAAGAGTGCATCGAAATTTGTCGTCTGTGCGCAGAGGAGTGTGGCAAACATGACCATGATCACTGTCAGAAATGCGCAGAAGCCTGCCGTGAGTGCGCGGACGCCTGCGAAGCCTGGATGGCCCGTTAATACCCAGGTATAGAAAGCAGAAAAGCCCCTGATTTGTATCAGGGGCTTTTCTGCTTTACGTGTAATTCTGATTAGAAAATCATGTCCAGCACCGCTTCTATAAGCGACAGTACCAAGCTGAAGATAAGGGCCCAAAGAAAACCATCCACATCGAAGCCTCCTATCAGATAGTCGGCTAGAAGGATGATGAGCGCGTTGATCACCAGCAAAAACAAACCCAGTGTCAGCACAGTGACAGGTATGGTCAGGATGACCAATATGGGACGAACAACGGCGTTGAGCAAGGCCAGTACAACGGCCAGAATCAATGCCGCTCCGAACCCGTCGATCTGCACACCTGGCAGTAAGTAAGCGGCTAATAGGGCGGCTACACCAGTTAGTAAAATCTTAATAATAATTCCCATTTCGTCTCGATATATAGTGATAGTATATTATTTCTACCACGCTATACGGCAAACTGGGAATAAAGGTAAGCCTACTGCACTTCCAGGCGCTTCTGCGATACAGCCATCCAGTTGCACAGCCTGTAAAGCAGACGCGCCCCCACATTGCCATTCCACTCACTCTCGCCCGGTGCTACCTCGCACAAATCAAAGCCGATGATCTCGCGACCTGACTTTACAAGCGCTTTGATCAGGTATACGGCCTCTTCAAACTCCAGACCACCAGGCACAGGTGTACCGGTGGCAGGACAAAGCTTCGGGTCCAGACCGTCTATGTCAAAGCTGATGTATACCTTCTGAGGAAGCTGGGCAATGATCTTCTTGCACTCTTTTTTCCAGCTGTCTCCAGCATACATGTTCTCTTTCAGCACACTGTCATAGAAAATAGTCACACGTCCGTTCGACTGATTGGCCAGTTCGGCTTCTGCCTGACAGATGTCGCGTATACCCACCTGCACCAGTTTTTTAACTTGCGGCAGTTGCAGCGCATTGAACATGATGGAAGCGTGCGAATACTTAAAGCCCTCATAGGCATCGCGTAAATCGGCGTGCGCATCCACCTGCAGGATACCGTATTCCTCGTGGCGCTCAGCCAGCGCGTGCATCAAGCCAAGCGGCGTGCTGTGGTCGCCGCCTACCACGCCAACCAGCTTGCCCTGGTCCAGGTAGTGGTGCGCCTTTGACTTCAGCCACTGCAGGAGCTCCTCTCCTTTTTCAGTCACTTCGGCTGGCAGGTTCTCAAACTCCGCTCTGTCCGTTTCCGGACTCCCATCTTCCAACCAGTTGATGTAATTCTCGGCGCGCTGGCGCAGGTTATCACTTACAACGGCCCAGTCTTCAGAGATCTCCTCCATCCCTATACCCAGTTTCCAGGCGTCTTTGATGGCGGGTTCAAACAAGTCCAGTTGTGGGGAAGCGTCTTTGATGGCTTGCGGTCCCGCCGCTGTGCCGGCACTGTAGGAAACCGTTACTTCCCAGGGCACAGGTATAAGCACCACCTCTGATTCTTCTATCGTAAAAGGCAAACCGAAAAGGCCGCCATTCACGTCGCCCACCCCGTTCGGGTCAAAGGTTGCGATCTTCTGTTGCTTGCTATTGGTTGATTGGTTCTGCTGAGTACTCATCAGTTACATGTTCAGGTTTAGTGTTTAAAAGCTCCTTCACAAAGTTAGGGAGCGCGAAGGCAGCCGCATGCACTTCTTCATTGTAATATTTGAGGCCCTCTTTTTTGGAGAACGCTGCTGCTGCTTCTGCATCAAATTGCAAAGGCCTGGCATCGCCTTTTGCTGAATACGAGAAACTCCAGGTGCCGGTCGGGTAAGTGGGTATGGCCGCCAGGTAGCAGTATACCTTATCTTGTCCGAATATCTTCTTGTAGGTGTCGTAAATTTCAACAAATACAGCCGAATTGAAGCGAGGCGACTCACTTTGCGTGATCATCACCCCGTCTTTTGCCAGGCAGCGGTATACTTCCTGGTAGAACGCTGCCGTAAACAGGCCCTCACCCGGGCCAACCGGATCAGCAGAGTCTACAATGATCAGGTCGTAGTGCTCATCGTCACACTCTTTAATATACTTGATGCCATCCTCAATCAGCAGGTTCAGACGTGGGTTCTCGAAGGCCACGGCTGTTTCCGGCAGGTGCAGTTTGCAGGCCTCGATTACGAGTTCGTCGATCTCTACCAGCGTTACTTCCTCCAGCTGCTCGTGGCGCAGCAGTTCGCGTACGGTACCGCCGTCACCGCCGCCTATTACCAGGGCGCGTTTGGCAGACCGGTTACTGAGCATCGGTACGTGTGTAATCATCTCATGGTATACGTACTCATCTTTCTGCGTGCACATCACCATGCCATCCAGCGTCAGCATGTTGCCATACGCCAGCGTCTCGTAAATCTCTACCCGCTGGTATTCGGAGTCTTTCTTATAGAGTTGGTTGCCGGTATGCTTCAGCGACAAAGCAATGTTCTCGTCACGCTCGGTGAACCAAACATCCCTTGTAATGGAACCGTCGGCTTCTATGGTTTTGGCAGATGAGTCGCGAAGTGTCTCCAGGTTGAAGTCGTTGCGTTTCAAAAGACTCAACTGGCCGCGTCGTAGCTCCATCGAAGAGCCATGGCCTGACTGGAAGGCCTCCTTCAGATAGGTATACGAAACCCATGGGTCAACAGAATCGCCACAGGTGAACAGGTCTACGGCTGCATAGCCATACTCAGGCCAGGTATGGATGGCCAGGTGGCTTTCCTGAATTACCACCACGCCAGATACACCGTAGGGCGAGAAGTGATGGAAAGTACTGTTGATGACAGTGGCGCCGGCGGTTTCGGCAGCGGCTACCATGCTGTTCTCGATGTGGATCACATCGTTCATCAGTTCAGGAGAGCAATCGTAAAATTCAACTAAAATGTGTCTTCCTAATGCGTTCATTAATTGACTCTGTGGTTTCTTGAATATAAAAATGCAAAAAAACGAAAACTGACGCTATAATCAAACAACACCTTTGAGTTAGACCGGTACGAGGCGCCCCCTTCATGAGCACAGGATGGCCTAAAAAGCGGACGAGCTATACCTGCTGTGGTAAACCAGGCAGGTATAGCTCGTCAGAATTTTTATCTCAAAAAGGTATAAGCAGGTATACGACAGGCTGTTTATACCTTAAACGTTCTGATGATTTCTAGCATCTTAATAAGGGTGCTCGTATCGAAGAACAGCAGCAGGGGAAGTTCTATGTCTTTTGAATTGTGCTGAAACTTGGTGATAACCGTGAACACGAGTGGTTGGAAAAGGGGGTGCTGTACCAGGATATCCTTTAGGGAGTTTGCAATGTGGCTTTTAGGCGCTTTTGGAGGCGAGCCGTAGATGTTGCTCTTCAGAATGTTAGCCAACTGGGTAACAAGGGCGCCTGTTATAATATTGCTGATTTCGAGTAGAAGCGACTCCTGCATCACGTTTAATTCACCCTTCTGCACATTCAGCATGCTGAGGCATACGTTGGAAAGCAGTGTGATGTGCTCATCTGAAAAGAGCATGAGCGTGGCGCCATTAAAATCTCCCTTAATATCGGACTGGATGATAAAGTGCGAGTTTTCATATTTGCCGATGAGCGAAATAAGGTCTTTTACTTCTATCAGCTGCACGTCGGGCACCTTGAGCATGACCTTATCTTTGGCTATGGTGGCAAAAGAATCGGCGGCGCGTGCCAGTCCTATATTCAGGATTTCTTTAATGATGTCCTTTTCCAACTCGGTTACATGCGTATCCATCATGTTCGTCGTGTTATAAGTTTCGTAATCCATCGCCTCAGTTCCTCATCTTTTGTTCACAAAGTACTTAGTAATAGCGGGCACGTCCAGCACGAGACAGACCTTGCCTGTGCCCAGCAGCGTTACACCGCCATATAAATCAATGCTATCCAGCGGTTTGCTGAGTGGCTTTACCACAATGTCCTGCTGCCGGTAGAGCTTGTCCACGATCAGGCCGAGCTTGCGGTTGTTGTACGTCACAATGATAATGTTCTGTACCTGTCCCTTTAACCGGGTTTTATCTCCCAGGCGCATCTGGCTTTCCTCCATGTTCAGGAGCTCGTCCAGGTATACGACCGTTACGGTTTCTCCCTTAATGTCGGCGACGAGCACTTCTCCTACTTCGTGGAGTTCATCTTTATCCAGCGCCACCACGGAATCGGTGTGGATCAGTGGGATGGCATAAAAAATATTGTCAATTTCAAATAAAAGGGCTCCCTTAACGGCAATGGAAGTTGGTAACTGCAGTATAAAAGAGGTCCCTTTTCCTTTCTCAGACTCTATACGTATGCGACCACCAATTGAATCGATCGCATTCTTCACAACATCCAACCCAACGCCCCGTCCGGAGAACTCTGTCACTTCCTTGGCCAGTGAGAAACCAGGCTCAAACAGGAAAGAATACACTTCTGAGTCCGGAAGGCCGTCCGCAACGTCTGCTGGCACGAGATGCCGATCGACAGCGGCTCTTTTCACTTTCCCGACGTCTATACCTCTTCCGTCGTCAGTCAGGGTGATGATCACACTTTCGCGGTCGCTGCGGGCGGAGAGCTGCAGCGAACCGACTTTCGGTTTACCCACCTTCGACCGCTGTACCGGTTTCTCGATGCCGTGCGTGATCGCGTTGCGCACCAGGTGCAGCAGCGAGTCTGTCATAATTTGCAGAATATTGCGGTCAATCTGAATATCCTGACCACTTAGATCCAGATTGACTTCCTTTTTCTCGGCAGTCGAAATATCACGTACGACTCTCGGAAATTTGTTGAACAGCGTGCCGATACTTACCAGACGCGCATCCATCACACTGTACTGCAGGTCCTCTGTAATGCGGTACAAATGTGAACTCACCACCTTCAGCTCATCATTGTCCAGCTCGCGGCTGAGCGAGAGAATGCGGTCCCGGTCAATGATCAGCTCCCCCACCAGATTCATGAGGTGGTCCAGCTTTTTGACCTGAATGTAAATCAGATCGGACAGCGTCAGGTTGCGGGAGGTGCTGAACTTCTGCACCTTGGCCAGCTCAACCGTGCTGTCCGAAAGACTGTCGACCACGATATCCAGGTTTCGGATTAGGACCGGGTCAATTTCCACCTGCCGTTCGCTGTCAATGTTCTTGATCAGCTCACCGAGCAGGTCGATCCCGTCGAACAGAACGCCCACTACTTCATCACTGAAACTCAGCTCTTTGTTGCGGATCAGGCCAAATGCTGTTTCGAGCTTATGCGATACGTCTGAGATCTGAAGGTAACCGATCGCCTTTGCATTCGCCTTCAGGTTATGGAGCATACGGAATATCTCCGCCAGCACCCGATCGTCCTGCGGTTTTTTTTCCAGTTCGCTGATGAGCCTGTTAAGGGCGTCGTAGTATTCCAGCGCTTCTGCTATAAATATCTCTTTATACTCCTGCTCTCTCGATTTCATGAATTCACGTCAGTTGTACTGACTTGCTGCTGTCCTGCTGCCACATACCGGTTCAGGTATTGGCCTATTTCTGACAAAGGCAGCACTTTGTCGGTTTTACCGCTCTCTATGGCTGATTTGGCCATCCCAAAAATGGCCGACGACGCCTCGTCCTGTGCTATGACATGCCCCCCTTCCCGCTGTGATATGGCCATTACGCCTGCTGTGCCGTCTTTGCCCATACCTGTCAGAATCACACCTATCACGCGTCGTACGCCACTCTGCGCCACCGCTATCATCAGCTGATCGACCGACGGCAGATCATGCCCTTCTTCTTCACTAAAGCCAATCTTGAGGTTTGAGGCATTTCCCATCACAGTTTGTACAATCATATTTCTACCCCCGGGGGCTATAATCACTTTACCGGGTTTAGGGATCAAACCTGTACGACCCTCCATCACTGTCAGGTCCGTCATTCCCTTGAGCCTGCGCGAGTACGTGTGCGTGAACTTCGGCGGCAGGTGTATGGCAACCAAAACAGAAGCGTTCAGCGTCGGGTCCAATTGCCTGATAATCTGCTCCACTGCCTGCGTTCCGCCCGTTGACGCGCCCATCACAATGATGGTGTCTGCCGTCGCGTTCCGGGACACGTTCTGCGCCGGTTTGGGCAAGAGCTGTGCTTCTTCTCTCAGCATGCTCAGGCGCTTTTTAGGATCCCAGTATTCCGAGTCCCGCACCGCGGCCACTTTCCTGCAGATCTCCTCTGCCTTGGTCCTGTAGGCTGGTCTTGCCGCAGGGCCAGGCTTCAGGATCACCCCGTAAACACCCAGGCCGATTGCCTCTTGTAGGAGTTCCAGACTAAGTTGGTCCTTCTCCACCAGCATGATGATCGGGGTTGGGCACTCGCTGAAAATCTGCTTGAAGACCAGTAAGTGCTCGTTTTTCCGAAGATCCACAGCAGCAAGTATGACGTCTGCTTTTCTGCGGCGCAAAGTTTCCAGCACCTGTGCTCCGTTAGAAGCAAGCCCTATCACTTCCAGATCAGGTGAACAACTGAGAATGCTTTCAAGAACCAGGCGAGCATGACTAGATCCGTCAGCAACCAGAACTTTCAGCCTGCTATTCTGTCCTTTCAAAGTACGACTCCTTTCCTTCTGCCAACAATGAGTACTCCTACAGTCAGAATATAGCTATTCTTCCAGCGCTTTCTTCACAACCTCCAGTACCCGCTCCTCTGAAAAAGGCTTAACGATATAAGAAAGAGCACCGTACTCGAGTGCCTCGTTTACAATCACTTCCTGCCCTACGGCGCTCACAATCACGATTTTCATGTCAGGCTGCTCGGCTTTGATGCCCTTCAGCACATCAAGTCCCGTATTGTCAGGCAGGATCACATCGAGGGTAATCAGGTCCGGATTAGTTTCCTTTGCCAGTTCCAGCGCCGTCTGCCCGTTTGGAGCCTCCCCAACGATCTCATAACCTGCATCTGTGAGCATGTTTTTGAGCATGGTGCGCATGTAGAAGGAGTCATCTACAATCAGAATTCTTTTCATACTTTAAAGTATAGCTTCAATTTGAATGAATTTCTTTAATTATTTTTCAGCTCCCTTATCTCATCCTGGGTCAGGATTTTGTACATGTCCAGTACGATGATCAGGCGGTTGTTCACCTTGGCAATGCCCTCAATGTAGTTTTCGTGGATATTGATATCCTGCAAAAACGAAGGAGTCTTGTCAATCTTGGTCATCGAGAGGTTCAGGGACTGTGGCACTTCGCGCACAATCACACCTATACTGTATTCCCTCGCTTCGATCACCAGGGTATAGGTTATGTGTGGATTCACGTCACTGGCCAGTGGAACGGAGCGTATGCCAAAACGCTCCTCCAGATTCATAATGGCGATAATGTCACCCCGGATATTGGCCACCCCTTTGATAAAATCAGGCGTTCGCGGCATACGGGTCACATTTGGTGTGACCGTCACCTCTTTTACCTGGTCTATCTTAATACCATACTCTTCAGAGCCAAGCTTAAAGACGATCAGGTGAATCATCTCTTCCTTCACAGCTTCAGGCTTGGGCAAACTCTCTTTAGCGGGAGCCGCGGCAGCCACAGCTGTATTACCCTGTCCGGGTGCAACAGCTTCTGCTGCTGACTGTTCCTCTTTCTTGCTTGTCTTTTCTTTCATCAGTCCGGAACGGTTTATTTGTTGTCCTCGCTGTTTTTATTTCTGGAACTAACAGAGCTCAGACGGGAGTTGCCTGCCAACTGCTTTTGCTTCGGCTTGGTAGGCATAGAAGCCAGACGACGATTATTCGGGCTGTGGTTGAACACCAGGTTACCGTCCACCAGTTTGAAGGCGGAGATACTGATCTGCAGGTCCGCGGCGATGTCATTCAGGTTCTGCGAAGACGAAGTAAGTTCCTGCATCGAAGCGGATAGCTGCTTGGCTGTGCTTGCCACCTGCTGTGTACCGGAGGCCGTTTGCTCGGCAATCGCTACTACTTCTTCCACATACTTCACTACGTCTCCGATCGAAGATTTCTGTACTTCAGTCGCTGTCAGGATGTCCTGTGCCGAACGAAGCGTTTCACCAGAGGAAGCGGCAATGTTCTTGAAGGCGCCGGATGCTTCGAATGTCGCATTCTTTCCTTTCAATACACGTCCTTCCATGGTCGAGATCGCCATTGCGGCAGAGGCGGTATCTTTTTTCACGTCTTCTACCAGCGTATTGATCTCGTTCGCAGATTTGCGTGATCCCTCGGCCAGTTTACGAATCTCTTCGGCTACTACTGCGAATCCGCGTCCTGCCTCACCGGCACGGGCTGCCTCAATGGCTGCGTTCAGGGCAAGCAGGTTTGTCTGCGCGGCAATATCGGTAATCACTCCAAGTGATTTGGAGATCTCCTGCGAACGGGCGCTTAGTACTTCAATTGTTTTAGAGGTAAGCGAAGCTGAACTGGAGATTTCTTCCATGTTCTTCACCACTTCCGCCACTGTTTTCAGACCCAGCTGAGAAGTTTCCTCACCCAGTGTGGCTGATTTGTTCACCACCTCTGCACGAGCTGCCGTGTCCTTCGTGGTTTTCATGATTTCCTCAATCAACTTAAAGGCCTGGTCCGTCTTGAGGGCCTGATTCTGGGCACCTTCCGCCATTTGCTGCATGGCAAGTGCCACATCGAGTGTTACGCGGTTCATTTCAAGACCTTTGTCAGCCATTTCTTCTGAAGAGCTTCCTACTACCAGCGATGAGTCATTGATCTCACCCAACAGGGCATTCAGGTTATCAACCGCCAGGTTCAGGGCATTGGCCATGTCCAGGATGTCACCAGCGGTATGGGCCTCTACTTTCTGGGTCAGATCACCCTCAGAAATGGCACGCACTACGCGGGATACTTCCAGTACCGGCGTCACAATGGACTCCAGCAAGTCGTTTAGCGTATCCACCAGTTCTTTCCAGCTGCCGCCTACACCGGCCAGCGTTGCGCGTTCGGTCAGTTTCCCTTCCACACCCGCTACTCTCGCCACACGGCTAACCTCACCCGCCAAGCGGTTCAAGTCAACCACCATCGTGTTGATCGTGTCAGCCAGCTCAGCCACCTCTCCTCTTGCTTCGAGGGTCAGTTTCTGGGTTAGGTCACCTTTTGATACGGCCGTTACCACGCGTACTATACCTCGTACCTGCGTGGTCAGGTTAGAGGCCATGGTATTTACATTGTCAGTCAGGTCTTTCCAGGTGCCGCCTACGTTTGGCACGTTGGCCTGGCCACCCAGTTTACCTTCGGTACCCACTTCCAGGGCCACACGGGTTACCTCACCGGCGAATACGTTGAGCGAGTCCACCATGCGGTTCATGTTTTCCTTCAGCTCATTCAGCTCACCCTTCACATCCACAGACACTTTCTGCGTCAGGTCGCCTTTCGCTACCGCGGTGGCAACTTTGGCAATGTCGCGTACCTGCAGCGTCAGGTTGGAGGCCATGGTGTTCACGTTGTCGGTCAGCTCCTTCCAGGTGCCACGTACTTTCGGTACGTTGGCCTGGCCACCCAGGCGTCCTTCTGTACCTACCTCGCGGGCCACTCTTGTCACTTCGTCAGCGAAGATGTTGAGCGAGTCCACCATCTGGTTCAGGTTCTCCTTCAGATCCAAAATCTCACCGCGGGCTTCCACCGTGATCTTCTGACTCAGGTCACCTTTCGCTACCGCAGTCGCTACCTTGGCAATATCACGCACCTGAGATGTCAGGTTAGAAGCCATGTAGTTTACGTTGTCCGTCAGGTCCTTCCAGGTTCCCGCTACGTTCGGCACATTGGCCTGTCCGCCCAGTTTACCTTCGGTACCCACTTCACGGGCTACACGCGTTACCTCATCACCAAATACGTTAAGAGAATCCACCATTTGGTTCAGGTTCTCTTTCAGGTCAAGAAGTTCGCCACGCGCTTCCACCGTGATCTTCTGGCTCAGGTCACCCTTCGCCACGGCAGTTGCTACTTTGGCTATACCTCGCACCTGTGTAGTCAGGTTAGAGGCCATGGTATTTACATTATCCGTTAGGTCTTTCCAAACTCCGCCCACATTCGGTACAGTGGCTTGGCCGCCGAGCTTACCTTCGGTACCCACTTCAAGGGCCACACGGGTTACTTCACCGGCAAAGATGTTCAGGGAGTCCACCATGCGGTTGATATTTTCCTTCAACTCGCCCAATTCACCTTTCACATCCACAGACACTTTCTGCGCCAGATCGCCCTTCGCCACCGCAGTCGCTACGTTGGCTATGTCGCGTACCTGCAGGGTCAGGTTGGAGGCCATGGTGTTCACGTTGTCGGTGAGGTCCTTCCATACCCCACCAACATTTGGCACGGAAGCCTGGCCACCCAGGCGTCCTTCCGTACCCACTTCGCGGGCCACTCTCGTCACTTCGTCAGCGAAGATGTTGAGCGAGTCCACCATCTGGTTCAGGTTTTCCTTCAGATCGGCCAATTCGCCTTTCACATTTACCGTGATCTTCTGGCTCAGGTCACCTTTCGCTACGGCGGTTGCCACATTGGCAATGTCACGCACTTGCAGCGTCAGGTTGGAGGCCATGTAGTTCACGTTGTCGGTGAGCTCTTTCCAGATACCCGCCACGTTCGGCACGTCGGCTTGTCCGCCCAGTATACCTTCTGTACCTACCTCACGTGCCACACGCGTTACTTCCGCGCCAAACACATTCAGTCGGTCCACCATTTCATTCAGGATATCCTTCAAATCACCCAACTCCCCTTTCACGTCTACAGACACTTTCTGAGTCAGGTCACCTTTCGCCACCGCAGTCGCTACTTCAGCAATGTCGCGTACCTGAAGGGTCAGGTTGCCGGCCATCAGGTTCACGTTGTCAGTGAGTTCTTTCCAGGTGCCTTCTACATTTGGTACAGCTGCCTGTCCGCCCAGTTTACCCTCGGTACCCACTTCACGGGCAACCCTTGTTACCTCACCGGCAAATATGTTGAGCGAGTCCACCATCTGGTTGATGATGTCTTTCAACTCAGCCATCTCACCACGCACATTCACCGTGATCTTCTGTGTCAGGTCGCCTTTCGCTACCGCCGTGGATACGTTGGCAATGTCGCGCATCTGAGAGGTCAGGTTGCTTGCCATGGTGTTCACGTTGTCAGTGAGATCTTTCCATACACCGCCTACATTCGGCACTTTGGCCTGGCCACCGAGGCGTCCTTCCGTTCCTACCTCACGTGCCACACGCGTCACTTCGTCAGCGAAGATGTTGAGGGAGTCCACCATCTGGTTCATGTTGTCCTTCAGCTGGGCAAACTCACCGCGCACATCCACTGATATTTTCTGGGCCAGGTTACCTTTCGCCACCGCAGTCGCCACATTCGAGATGTCACGCATTTGCGAGGTCAGGTTGCTGGCCATCGTATTTACATTATCGGTAAGGTCTTTCCATACACCGGCCACGTTTGGCACCGATGCCTGGCCACCCAGTTTACCCTCGGTACCCACCTCTAGCGCCACACGTGTTACTTCACCTGCAAACAGGTTCAGGTTGTCGATCGTGCGGTTGATGGTTTCGGCCATGACCTTGAAGTCACCCGATACAGGGATCTGGAATGTTTCGTCCAGGTTACCACGCGAGATGTTCTTCAGTACTTTACCCACTTCAAGTACTGGAACCGCGATGGAGTCCACCAGGCCGTTGATGTTGTTGATCATGTCCTTCCAGAAACCGGAAGCATTCTCGGCCGAGGCACGGGCTTTCAGGTTACCCTCCACACCGGCCACTTTCGAGATACGCGACACCTCACCACCTACACCACCGATCATTTCCACCATCGAGTTGTAGGCTTCGGCAATCTCGGCGAAAATGTCGTCGTTCTGTTTGGTTAGTCGCACCGAGATATCTCCTTTCTTGAAGGCATCGAGGGCATAAAGCACTTTGTTTAGCTGTTCGCTTATGTATTCCGGGCTAGAGGGTAGCACCTGTTTGCGGCTCTGCTTTCCGTTAGGAGCGCTCTTAACTGCAATCGTGCTGGTGCCCGTTTCTTTTCTGGCAGCGGCATCCGGGGCATCAACTCTGCCTGCCGGAGCAGTGGAATTTGCGCTTTCCTGTTTTGCTGGAGGCGTCTCCTGTCTCTCGTCCACAGTCGTAGTGGCAGCTGGCATCTGCTGTTTCGCTTTTGCGCGCGAAGGAGTCGCTTTCTCTGGTTGGCTGGTTTCTACGTCACTGATGAGCTTGTCTTTGCTCAGCTTCAAATTTTTACCTAAGGCCATATGTTTAGGGTTGTATGGGGTTTGTTAACTGCTCGGCCCTTCGTCAGCATCAGTTTTAGCTGACCGGCTGAACAGTACAAAGGGAATGTTACTGCAATTTACTCAAAAAATTGCGATTTTCTGCAATCTCCTGTTATGCTTGACTGAATTCGGCGGCGAGTGCGGCGTAATCTTTCGCCCCGTTAGAGGAGCTGTCGTAATCCAGCACGCTTTTTCCAAAGGAGGGTGCTTCGGCCAGCTTCACATTCAGCCTGATCTGGCTGTCGAAAATCTTCTCTTTCACGTTCTCCTGCAGGTAGGCAAGCACTTCCTGACTCAGCTTGCGACGCACATCAAACATGACCACTACGATTCCCTTAATTTTAAGTTTCGGGTTAAAGGCTTTTTTTACTTTCGCGATCGTTTGCATAATCTGGTCCAGGCCCTGCAGGGTCAGCACCTCCATCTGTAAAGGTATAAGCACCTCCTGCGCTGCCGTCAGCGCATTAAGGGTCAGGACGGAGAGCGAAGGTGGACAGTCAATCAGCACATAATCAAAGCCTTTGACCTGCTGCAGCATGGTTTTCAGGAACTGTTCCCGGTCCGGCTGCGATACAAGCGATATCTCCACATCCACCAGTTCGTTGGAGCCCGGAGCTACCCAAAGGCCGTCTTTTTCGATCAGGATATCTTTTATGTTCTGGGTCCCTAAAAAGGCTTCGGCCAGCGTCTGGTCAGGCGAGGAAACAGCCAGGCTGTACGATAAGTTACTTTGCGGGTCGAGATCAACCAGCAGGACTTTGTGCCCCTGTTTGCTTAAGGCGCTGCCCAGGTTGATGGTGGTGGTCGTTTTGCCTGTGCCGCCTTTTTGGTTAATAACGGCTACTATTTTGGTTTTCATCCAGCTTTATGATGATCAGGTATAGGTGCAAAAAGATAAGAGTGTTTAAAGCTATTAAAAAAAATTGACAAATAATGTCACCAGGGGCAGTTCCGGGATTATGGTTGTGTGAACTCCGCCTCCAGCTTCCCACTAGTTACATGCAACTCCTTCCAGGTGGCAAGTTCCAGCTTAATGGCATAAGCCCCTGACGGCTCCAGGTAACCAACGTGCTCGCCTGTCAGGGTGCGCGACAGACTCGTTATACCCGGGTTGTGCCCCACCACCAGTACCCGTGTGACATTGTCAGGGAGTTTAGCCAGTATGTTGACGAGCACACTTTCACGTGCATTGTAAAAGTCAGGCACGTACTCGATCCGCTCTTCGTCAAAATAAAGTTTCTGAGCTACCAGCCTGGCCGTTAAACCGGCTCTGGGGGCCGGGCTGCTCAAAATAGAGTCAACTTTCTGGAACGTATCACGGAGCCATTTGCCGGTGAGACGTGCCTGGTGTTGCCCATTTTTAGTAAGTTCCCGTTCAAAGTCAGGCTGGAGCGGGAAAGGATCATTTGGCTCAGCGTGCCGGCAAATGACTAACAATCGTTGCATATAAATATAAAAGTGGTCCGTATAGATAGTTTAAGCTACTAAAAACAGCCTTTTCGTGAAGACAATGTTGGCATGTTAAACCTATGTTATCAATTTCAGGTTGTATATGTTTGAAAAAAAATTTGAACTTTGGGCAAAATTCAAACGAATTGCCCCTAATTATAAAGGATGATAAAAAATTTAGTCATAGTCGAGTCACCGGCCAAGGCCAAAACGATTGAAGGATACCTGGGAAAAGATTTTGTGGTGAAATCGAGTTTCGGCCATGTGCGGGACCTGCCTAAAGACAACAACGCCATCGATATCAAAAATAAGTTTAAACCGACTTATGTGATATCGAGCGACAAAAAGGAAATAGTATCACAGTTAAAGAAACTGGCTAAGGAAGCCGAAACCGTGTGGCTCGCATCGGACGATGACCGCGAAGGAGAAGCCATTTCCTGGCACCTGACCGAGGCCCTCGACCTGAATGTAGCCAAAACACGCCGCATTGTTTTCCGGGAGATCACCAAAAATGCCATCCTGAACGCCATCAGCTCTCCGCGTGGGATCGACATGGATTTGGTGAACGCACAGCAAGCCCGCCGGGTGCTCGATCGCCTGGTAGGTTTTGAGCTCTCGCCGGTACTCTGGAAGAAGATCAAAACCGGTCTGTCCGCCGGACGTGTGCAATCCGTAGCGGTGCGTCTGGTGGTGGAGCGCGAGCGAGAGATTGAGAAATTCAACGCTGAGCCGACTTTCCGGATCACAGCCCAGTTCGATGTGCAGGGCAAGACCCTGGAAGCCGAACTGCCGACAAAATTCAAGACGGAAGAAGAGGCGCAGGCTTTTCTGCAGCGCTGCATCGGGGCAAGCTATACCATCGGCAACCTCGAGACCAAGCCGCTCAAGCGTAGCCCCGCTCCTCCTTTTACCACCTCCACCCTGCAGCAGGAGGCCAGCCGCAAGCTGTACTTCTCTGTAGCGCAGACCATGACGGTAGCACAGCGCCTGTACGAGGCCGGTAAGATCTCATACATGCGTACAGACTCCCTCAACCTTTCCGACGAAGCGATACAGGGTGCTTCCAACGCCATCCGCAATTCCTTTGGGGAGAAGTTCGTGAAGACGCGCCGCTTCAAAACCAAATCATCGGGAGCACAGGAAGCGCACGAGGCCATTCGCCCAACCGATTTCTCGCAACTGACTGCCAGCACCGACCGCAACGAACAGCGCCTGTACGAGCTGATCTGGAAGCGGGCGATCGCCTCCCAGATGGCGGACGCCGAAATAGAGAAAACAACCGCGACCATTGATATTTCCACGCAACCGGACAAACTGGTGGCTACTGGCGAGGTGATTAAGTTCGAAGGTTTCCTGAAGGTATACATCGAGTCGAAGGACGATGAAGAAGGCGGTGACGAGGATGTGAAAGGCATGTTGCCGCCCTTGAGCATTGGCCAGACGCTTGGCTTGCGCCAGATGCAGGCGACACAGCGCTACTCCCGCCCTGCCCCAAGGTATACGGAGGCCAGCCTGGTGAAAAAGCTGGAGGAAATGGGGATCGGCAGACCGTCGACCTACGCCCCTACCATCTCAACGATCCAGAAGCGTGGGTACGTGGAGAAAGACAGCCGCGAAGGGAAAGAGCGCAAATTCAACGTGCTGACCCTGAAAAGCGACCAGATCACCTCCCAGACCAAAACAGAGATAACGGGTGCCGAGAAAAATAAACTCTTCCCTACCGATACCGCCATGGTGGTGAATGACTTCCTGGTTGAGCATTTTCCTAACGTAATCGACTACTCTTTCACGGCCCGCGTAGAGGCCGAGTTTGACGAGATCGCTCAAGGGCTACAGGAATGGGAGCAAATGATGGAGAACTTTTATGGAAAATTCCATGAGCGCATCGAAAACAGCGAAAACATCAACCGTGCCGATGTTTCCGGGGCACGGGTGATCGGTATAGACCCTGTATCTGGCCAGCAGATCATCGCAAAGCTGGGTCGTTTTGGCCCTTATGTGCAGCTGGGTGAAGAAAATACAGAAACTGGCGAAAAGCCAGTCTACGCCAGTTTGCGCAAAGGCCAGTTCCTCGAGAGCCTGACACTGGAGGATGCACTGGACCTGTTTAAACTGCCTCGCATAGTGGGTGTGTATGAAGAGAAGGAGATGAAGGCCGCCATCGGTCGCTTCGGTCCTTACATTAGCCATGCCAGCAAGTTTTATTCCCTGCCAAAGACAATGGACCCGATGACGGTGACGGCTGAGGAGGCAATTTCCCTGATCGAAGCCAAACGCAAGGCAGATGCAGAAAAACTGATCAAAGCGTTCCCGGAGAATCCGGAGGTGCAGGTGCTCAACGGCAGGTATGGTCCCTACATTGTGGTGGGCAAAAAGAACGTGAAGATCCCGAAAGGCAAAGAGCCCGCTGAGCTGACCCTGCAGGAATGCCTGGATCTGGCCGAGCAGACACCGGAAAAGAAAGGTCGCGGCGGATTCAAGAAAAAGACGGAAACTGCCACAGCCGAAAAAAAACTGGCTACTAAAAAAGCTCCGGCGAAAAAGCCAGCAGCTAAGAAGCCGGCAGCCAAAAAAGCTTCCGCACCAAAGAAGAAGTAATTTATAGGAAGCCGCTCCAAACCGAGCGGCTTCTTTTTGTTACACCCACAAGTATAGGTATAGGTATCAGCTTCGTTCGTGGCAGCAAGCGGATTAAACCTGATCATATCATAGCCAGTAAAAATGAACAAACCACTTTAAATCCAAATGGCCAAGAAAAAACTCGTGGTGCTCTCGGGAGCAGGTATAAGCGCAGAAAGCGGCATTGCCACCTTCCGCGACGCGAACGGTCTTTGGGAAGGCCACGATGTGATGGAAGTGGCCTCTCCACAGGGATGGCGCAAAAACCCGGAACTCGTGCTGGACTTTTATAACCAGCGCCGCAAGAATGCGCATAGCGTGCAGCCCAATGCCGGTCACAAGATTCTGGCTGAGTTGGAGCAGGACTTTGATGTGAAGATCATCACGCAAAACGTGGACGACCTCCACGAGCGCGCTGGCTCCACCAAAGTCATTCACCTGCACGGAAAACTGTTTGAAAGCCGCAGTACCCTTGATCCGAAATTGATCTACCCGATAGAAGGCTGGCAGTTGAACCTGGGCGACAAATGCGCGCGTGGGTCACAGCTGCGGCCTAACATTGTGTGGTTCGGAGAGCCCGTGCCCCTGATGGAACAGGCGATGGAGGAAACTATGCGTGCCGATATCTTTCTGGTGGTAGGAACCTCACTGGTCGTATACCCCGCCGCCGGACTGGTAGACCTGGTGCCTGACGAAGCCCCTGTTCTGGTGGTGGACCCCAACCTCCCCTATGTGCGCCCACGCCCCAACTTGCACCTCTTCGAAGAAAAGGCCAGTACCGGTATGGAAAAGGTTAAATCACTGCTATTCGAGAAATACCTGTAAGGTCCCGCCCTATACCTATACCTATACCTATACCTATACCTATACCTATACCTATACCTATACCTATA
>NZ_BMFP01000008.1:84906-225923 GCF_014638845.1 Pontibacter amylolyticus | reverse complement strand
ACCCTGTGTTAACTTTCCCCTCCGTTTCCGGCAGGTTCCGCCTAACTGCCTGTGGGGCACTGAGAATAGTTTTGAAATTTTTTGGCAGTTTTTGCTTTCCTGACCTCACCTTCTGGAAATTGCTTTCTATAAAGGTGCAGTTAACGTTTTAATGCACCCTTCTTTCCATCAGAGTCTATTCTTGTGCAGCCACAGCTTAGAGCCAACATCTTTCCATACCTCTGAAGTTCCGTATTGCTTAATTTTTCAAAATCCCCTCCTGACAATTTTAAATTTCTTCATTTAGGCACAACTTTATCGCCTTTACACCGGTTCTTTTCAATCATTAAATGAAAAAGGCTTTACCCTATTAGAGTAAAGCCTTTCTATTATAGAATCTCCTGGTCAGCTACACGCCCACCTTTTCTCTTCTTAATGTGCTTTTGCGATCAGGACCCACTGATGCAATAGTAATAGGCACCTCTAGTTGCTGCTCCAGGAAAGTCATATAGTTATTGAAGGCCTCCGGTAATGCTTCTACTGTATCAATCTGATTCAGGTCTACTTTCCAGCCTGGGAGTTCTTCATAGATCGGCTCCATGGTCTCTGTATCCAAAGAGTGCGGCAATCGATCCGTTATTTCGCCGGATGCGAGCTTATAATGTGTGCATACCTTGATGGTGTCGAACTCTGTCAGCACATCGGCTTTCATCATATTAAGTTGCGTCACGCCATTAAGCATAATGGAATACTTCAGGGTTGGGAGGTCTACCCAGCCACAGCGACGCGGACGTCCGGTAGTAGAGCCAAACTCATTTCCAGCTTTTCTGATCTGATCACCCACCTCATCCAATAATTCTGTAGGGAAAGGTCCGCTACCGACTCTTGTGCAGTATGCTTTAAAGATGCCGTATACCTCGCCTATGTAACGTGGCGCTACCCCAAGCCCTGTGCAGGCACCTGCTACCAGCGTGGTGGAGGACGTAACAAATGGGTATGTGCCAAAGTCAACGTCCAGTAATGAACCTTGCGCTCCTTCAGCCAATACACGCTTGCCATTCTTCAGGGCATCGTTGATCATATACTCGCTGTCGACCAACTTGAGCGTTCGCAAGTATTCTACTGCTTCAAAGAAGATCTGCTCTTGCTCACCAAGATCCAGGGTCTGGCCATAGAACTCCACCGTTTTGCGGTGACGGTCTACCAGCTTATTATAGCGGTCCTGGAAATCCTCTGCCAAAATATCGCCGATGCGAAGTCCCACTCTGCCGATCTTATCCTGGTAAGTCGGACCTATACCTTTCAGTGTAGAACCGATCTTCCCTGTGCCCAGCGCTTCTTCCGAAACTCTGTCCAGCACTTTATGGGATGGTAAGATGAGAGAGGCTTTTTTAGAAATAAACAGATTTTGGGAGGCATCTACACCGCGATCCTGTAGTTTCTGCATCTCGATGCGGAACACGATTGGGTCTAGCACAACGCCATTGCCAATGATATTCTGAATATGCGGGTGAAATATACCGGAAGGGATCTGGTGAAGCACATGCTTGGTGCCTTCAAATTCGAGTGTGTGTCCTGCATTAGGGCCTCCCTGGAAACGGGCCACAATGTCATAGGTAGGAGCCAGTACGTCGACGATTTTGCCTTTGCCTTCGTCGCCCCACTGCAGACCTATAAGTATGTCAACTGCCATTGATGAGTTAGTAAATTGATTCCTTTAAGAATTGCGCTGCGAAGTTATCATTTTCTGCGATGGTAAAAATGGCATTCAGCTTCGTAACGATCAAAAGTTTACGGATATGATCGGATGGCTTGATCAAAACCAGCTCTCCTCCCCTGTTCCGAAACTTTGTAAGAAGCGAAACAAGCACACCCATGCCACTGCTGTCCATGAAGCGGACATTAGAAAGGTCCACCGCGCACAGCATCACTTTGTTTTCCACTTGCTCTTCGGCAACGTTCATCAGTTGCTGGGTATCCGGCCCTGCAACCAGGTCACCCTCCAGTCTGATGAACAGGACATCATCCTTTAGCTCTGTCTGATACTTCATGCTGTAGTTCTGTTGCTTTTTTGGCGCGGCAATCGCCGCATACCCCGTAAAGATTAAGGGAATGGTGCAAGATATGAAAATTTAGAAGGTCCCCCACCATGGTCTGTATATTATGGATGCGCGGGTCGCAAAACTCCACCACCTTGTGGCACTCCGTGCAGATCACGTGGTCGTGCTGCCGGTAGCCGTATGATTTCTCGTACTGCGCCAGGTTGCGTCCAAACTGGTGCTTGCTCACCAGGTCGTTCTCCACTAACAGGTCCAGGGTATTGTACACCGTGGCCCGGCTCACGCGGTAGTTCTTGTTTTTCATGCTGATGTAGAGCGACTCCACATCAAAGTGACCGGAACGGGAGTAGATCTCTTCCAGGATGGCGTAGCGCTCCGGCGTCTTGCGAAGCCCCTTGCTCTCCAGGTATGCCGTGAAAATTTTCTTTACTTGCTCTATTCTATTCTGCAGGTCTGTTACCATGTCTTTTCGCTCTTATATATAATAGGTGTGGCGACTTAGTCGAATCGTTCGACTGTCAGCACGCCCGTCACCTTGCCCATGCGCTGGATCAGCTTATCCAGGTGGCCGGTGTCATTAACAAAAACCATAATGTTCCCCTCAAAGATTCCATCATGCGAATCTATTGTGATCGAGCGCATGTTTACCCGCAAGCTGTTTGAAATAATGCGGGTCAGGTCGTTAACCAGACCAACGCGGTCGGTTCCCTTGATGCGTATACCTGCCAGGAAAGCCAGCTCCTTCTGATCCGTCCACTTGGCCTTGATAATGCGGTTGCCATAGTTGGACATCAGTTCTATACCTTTCTTGCAGGTGGTGCGGTGTATCTCGATGCCGTCCTCCTCTGTCTCAAAGCCAAACACTTCGTCGCCAGGTATAGGATTGCAGCATGCGGCCACCTTATAATTCATGTTCGAGGTGTTCTCCCCAATCACGAGCATATCGGAAGTCACCCCGCGTATCTTCTGCACTTCCCGGTCAAAGGACTTAGGCTCGAGCATGGAAGATCCCCGCTCTGCCTGCGCAGAAAAGATCACCTCCTTGATGTTCTTGATATCGATGTGACCAGTGGCGATGCGGTAGTGCAGGTCCTGCACCGTTGGCACGTTAAAGAAGGCCATCAGCTTATTCAGATTTCCCTGCGTTTCGGGCACTTTCAGGTATACGAGGCGGCGCTCCAGCATCGCTTTGCCCTGCTCCGATTTATTTTTGCGGTCTTCGCGCAGGTACTCCTTGATACGGGAGCGGGCTTTGGAGGTCACGACGTAGTCCAGCCATTCTTCGTTCGGTTTCTGCTTCTGCGACGTCAGGATTTCTACCTGGTCGCCGTTGCGCAACCGGAAGCTGAGCGGGACCAGTTTCTGGTTCACCTTGGCGCCGAGGCAGTGCAGACCAATTTCGGAGTGAATCTCGAACGCGAAGTCAAGCGCAGTGGCACGGTCTGGTAGAATCAGTAGTTCCCCTTTAGGAGTAAAGACAAACACCTCCTCCACAAACAGGTTCTTGCGGAACTCGTCCATGAACTCCAGTGCGTTGGCTGTATTGTTTTCCAGCATGTCGCGCACCTTGTTAATCCACATTTCCAGGCCGGACTCGCCCCCACTCCCATCGCTCTTGTATTTCCAATGGGCCGCGTAGCCGCGTTCTGCGATCTCGTCCATCCGCTTGGTCCGGATCTGCACCTCCACCCACTGACCGGATTTACTCATTACAGTAGTATGCAATGACTCGTAGCCATTGGCTTTGGGTGTGTTCACCCAGTCGCGCAGGCGGTCGGGGTTGGGCTGGTAGAAGTCCGTTATAATAGAGTATACCTGCCAGCAGGCCGCCTTTTCATGCTCGAGCGGCACATCCAGCGTGATGCGTATGGCAAACAGGTCGTAGATCTCTTCAAACGTGATGTTCTGCTTCTTGATCTTCTTTAAGATGGAGTAGATCGACTTCGGTCTACCTTTGATGTTGAATTTAAAGCCATGCCGACGCAGTTCCTCCTCAATCGGAGAGATGAAGTCTTTGATGAACTTCCCCCGGGCGCTGCGGGTCTGCCGGATCTTGGTCGAAATGTCCTTGTAGGTATCGGTATCGGTGTACTTCAGGTATAGGTCTTCCAGTTCCGACTTAATCGCATAAAGCCCGAGGCGGTGCGCCAGCGGTGCGTACAGGTACATGGTTTCGGAAGCGATCTTGAGCTGCTTGTGGCGCGGCATGCTGTCGAGCGTACGCATGTTATGCAGGCGGTCGGCCAGTTTGATCAGGATCACCCGCACATCATCCGACAGCGTAAGCAGCATCTTGCGGAAGTTCTCGGCCTGCTGCGAGGTACCATAGTCGAACACGCCGGATATCTTCGTCAACCCTTCGATGATGCGCGCCACGCTGGTACCGAACTCACGCTCGACCTCCTCCACCTCCATATCGGTATCTTCCACCACGTCGTGCAGCAGGGCTGCTACGATAGAAGTAGTACCGAGCCCGATCTCCTCCACCGCAATCTGCGCCACAGCCAGCGGATGCAGAATGTAAGGCTCTCCTGATTTGCGGCGCATGTCTTTATGGGCCTCCACAGAAGTATTGAAAGCCTTTTTGATGATCTTGGCGTCGTTGTCCTTCAGGAAAGGCTTGGCGTGCCGAAGTAATCTGCGGTAGTGTCTAAGGATCTCTTTGCGTTCTGCTTCTGGATCGATCATGTTCATGCTAAAGCTGGAAAGTATAGGGTGCTCAGGCCGGGCAAGCCTGCAGCCATCCTTATGCTACTATCTATAGGTATAAGTGAGGCAGAGGCGTTTTAAGTTTCAAATATACACGAATATCCGCTTTCATGCACACAATGCTACCCGAATCGTGCAATTTGTTGATGCTGAATCACTAAGCTCTGAATTGCTGCACTGCCCGGGAAAGAGAATAAAAAATATTCGCTTTTTTTAGAGCTCACTCTTGCATTTAAAGATAGCGTTCGTAAATTTGCACCATCATTACAAACAAGCACACATGCGGATGTGGCGAAATTGGTAGACGCACTAGACTTAGGATCTAGCGCTGCGAGGCATGGGGGTTCGAGTCCCTCCATCCGCACACAAACGAAACCCTCAACAGCCCATGTTGGGGGTTTGTTTTTACTAGATGTATCATCACTAAAATTTTTGTAAGCCTTGAATATTACATTAAATCAAACCGACGGCACTAACGCACAACTGAAGGTAGTCCTGGAAGAGGCGGACTATGCTACTAAAGTTGACCAGCAAGTAAAAGAATTCAGCAAGAAAGCCCAGATCAAAGGCTTCAGACCTGGTAAAGTGCCTGCAGGACTTATCAAGAAGATGTATGGCAAGAGCATACTGGTGGAGGCGATCAACAAGCTTCTTCAGGAGGAGATCTCTAAATATATCAAGGACAACGATGTAAAACTGCTGGGCGAGCCGCTTCCGGAGCCAAGCCAGGAGAACATCGACTGGGACAACCAGAAAGATTTTGAATTCACGTATGCCGTTGGTCTGCTGCCAGACTTTAACCTTCCGCTGGACAAAAGCGTAGAGGGGTACACTGTAGAGCTGGACCAGACGACGGTGGACGAGGCTTACGAAAACCTGAAGCGCCAGTTCGGTAAAACAACAAACCCAGAGACTTCTGAAGAAGGTGACTTTATCTACGGTGACCTGAAGCAGGTAGAAGGTGAGTTCGAGTCTAAGACACTTATCCCTACAAGCCGTGTAGTAGAAGGCAAAGAGCAGTTCATGGGCGTGAAAGCCGGTGACACGATCCGTTTCGATATTCGTAAAGCATTTGGTGATGACAACAGCGCACTGGCCCACGTAACCGGCCTGAGCAAAGACGTAGTAGCCGACCTGAACGGTGAGTTTGAATTCACGGTAGAGAAAATCAACCGCACCGAAGCAGCTGAACTGAACCAGGAGCTGTTTGACAAGCTGTTCGGCAAAGACGAAGTGAAGACCGAAGAAGAGTTTGACGCCAAGATCCGTGAGACGATCAAGGAGAACTACGAGCGTGAGGCAGACAACCTGCTATACCGCAATATCATCGACACCCTGGTGGACAACGTAGAAGCAGAGCTTCCGACTGAGTTCTTCAAGCGCTGGTTGCAGGTAACAAACGAAGGCCGTTTGACCACAGAGCAGATCGAGGAGAACTTCGACAAGTACCTGAAGGAGCTGAAGTGGTCTATGATCAAGAACAAGGTTGTAGAAGAAAACGAGCTGAAAGTATCCAACGAAGAAGTGGTGAGCAGCACGAAAGAGAAGATGTTGGCGCAGTTCAACATGCCAGAGGTTCCGGAGGAACTGGTAGAGAGCATGAATAACTATGCTAACCAGTATCTGCAGCAGGACAATGGCCGTAATTATATCAATGAGTACGAGCAACTGCTGGCCGAGAAGGTGCTCGCTAAACTAAAAGAAAAGATGACTGTTGTAGAGAAGACAATCTCTACTGAGGACTTCAAGAACCTATCGTAATAACGATTAATAATATTTAACCTAAAAAGTCCTTTATTATTTAAAGGACTTTTTTATTTTTGACCAAACCGTAAATCTAAACAAGATGATGTTTAACAAAGACGAGTTCCGGAAATTTGCCGTAAAGGGCCAAGGCATGAGTGGCCTGGGCGTAGATCAATATATTAGTCATGTAGAAGGCCGGGCCATGCACACGATTGAGAGCATGACACGCTCTGTAATTGAAGAACGCCCGACCAACTTCCGTGAGATCGACGTGTTCTCACGCCTGATCATGGACCGCATTATTTTCCTGGGCACACAGGTAGACGATTTTATTGCCAACATTATTACGGCCCAGTTGCTGTTCCTGGAGTCAGCTGATGCCAAGAAGGACATTTTGCTGTACATCAACAGCCCGGGTGGCTCCGTATACGCCGGCCTCGGCATCTACGACACCATGCAGTATGTGAACCCGGATGTCGCGACGATCTGTACTGGTCTGGCAGCCTCCATGGGTGCGGTGCTGCTGGCCGGTGGCGCCAAAAACAAGCGCTCTGCTTTGCCGCACGCCCGCGTTATGATTCACCAGCCGATGGGTGGTGCGCAGGGTCAGGCCTCCGATATCGAGATTACAGCCCGCGAGATCCTGAAGCTGAAGAAAGAGCTTTATGAGATTTTGGCTGAGCACTCTGGCAAATCTTACCAGGAGGTATATGACAACTCCGACCGCGACTACTGGATGAAAGCGGAAGAGGCGAAAGAGTACGGTCTGATCGACGAAGTATTGCACCGCAAGAAAGACTAAGTCCCATCCGGACTGCAATGTCCTGTGAGTAAAATAGCAGAGCCCATCCTGTATGCAGGTATGGGCTCTGCTATTTTCTTTAGCAAGAAAGAATTGCACCATTATGATACAATTCCTGAAAATAGAACTATACCTAAAAATTTATCAACATGGGGATGTGGATAGTAAAAGTTTGCAAATTACTGTCTGACAAGCGTTTAAATTAAGATACAGTAATAGCAATTTTTTAATTTATGGTTACTTTTTATAACCATATCAACATTTTAGGAATTAAAATACTACCTTAGTAAGGTTTCAATTTTGTACCTTTGCTTTTGAATTACACCCGAGAGGGCCAATAAAATCTTCTGAACAAACTTTTTTATGGCTGAAATTACCTGCTCATTTTGTGGCAAAAACAAAAAAGACGTATCTGTGATGATATCCGGAATCAACGCGCACATTTGCGATCGTTGCATCGGACAGGCACAGCAAATCCTGAATGAGGAAAATAAGATACGCGCCAACAGCCGCACGCCGAAATTCAACCTGATGAAGCCGCGACAGATGAAGGAATACCTTGATCAATTTGTGGTAGGCCAGGACGAGGCGAAGAAAGTTATGTCAGTAGCGGTATACAACCACTACAAGCGCTTGATGCAGCGCACCAACGAAGATGATGTGGTGATCGAGAAGTCAAACATCATCATGGTAGGAGAAACAGGTACAGGCAAGACCTACCTGGCACGTATGATGGCCGGTATTCTGCAGGTACCCTTCTGTATTGCCGACGCCACAGTACTGACCGAAGCTGGCTATGTGGGCGAAGACGTGGAAAGCATTCTGACCCGTTTGCTGCAGGCAGCAGACTATAATGTAGAGTCTGCAGAGCGTGGCATTGTGTACATTGACGAGATTGACAAGATTGCCCGTAAGAGTGATAACCCTTCTATTACCCGCGACGTGAGTGGCGAAGGCGTGCAGCAGGCCCTTCTGAAACTGCTCGAAGGTACGGTCGTGAACGTGCCGCCGCAAGGTGGCCGTAAGCACCCGGAGCAGAAGATGATCACGGTGAATACGGAGAACATCCTGTTCATTTGCGGTGGTGCCTTTGTAGGTATAGACCGCCTGATCAAAAACCGCCTGAACACCCGTCCAATTGGTTTCTCAAAATCCAAGCAGGACGATGAAGAAGAAAAAGAGAATTTCCTGCGTTACCTGACTGCCCAGGATCTGAAAAACTTCGGACTTATACCTGAGCTGATCGGTCGCCTGCCAGTGCTAACGCACCTGAACCCACTTGACAAGGATACCCTTCGACTGATCCTGCTCGAGCCTAAGAACTCGATTGTGAAGCAGTACAAGCGCCTGTTCGAGATGGAGAACATCAGCCTGAGCTTTGATGACGACGCGCTGGACTACATTGTAGAGAAAGCGGCAGAGTATAAGCTTGGTGCCCGTGGCTTGCGCTCCATCTGCGAAGGCATTATGACGGATGCCATGTTTGAGCTGCCGTCTGAGGAAGGCGCCAAAGAACTGGTGATTACGGGTGAGTACGCCCGCGATAAATTTGACAAATCTCCCCTGAAGCAGCTGCGTGTTGCCTAAGGTATAAAGACAATAAAAAGAGAGGGCCTCAGCTGGATTTAGCTGAGGCCCTCTCTTTTTAGGTATAGCTGTCAAAAATGACCTGCTTTTATACTTTGTCTTTCAGATAGCCTACCATCAGTTCGGCGGCACGCTCGGCAGTGCGGTGCTCCCCTATCTTTTTCTTGACGAGCGCATAGCCCTCCTGCTGCTTCTGCATGGCATACTTATCAAACAGGATGTTCTTCAGTTCAGCCACAATCTTTTTGGCGGTGAAATCCTCTTGAATTAACTCTGTTACGACTGGCTTATCGGCAATCAGGTTCACAAGCGAGATGTAGGGCACCTTGATCACACGCTTGCCAATGGCATAGGAGATAGCGCTGGTCTTATAGCATACAACCTGCGGCACATCAAACAGCGCCGTCTCGAGCGTAGCGGTACCCGAAGTCACAAGAGCTGCTTTTGCGTGCGACAGCAGGTCGTAGGTCTGGTCGTACACGATCTTGATGTTCGGGTCTTTGTTGTACTGCTCGTAATACTCTTTTGAGAAGTTCGAAACGCCAGCCACAACAAACTGATAATCGCGGAAGGAAGGCAGCACACTCAGCATTACTTCCAGCATGTTTTCGATCTCCTGCTTACGGGAACCGGGTAGCAGCGCAATGATGGGCTTGTTGTTCTGAATATGGTTTCGAACTCTGAAATCAGACGCCACCACGTGGTCGTTCACCGAGTCTGCCACCGGGTTGCCGATGTAGTCTACTTTGTAATCGAAGCGGCCATAGAATTCCTCCTCAAACGGCATGATGACGAACATGCGGTCGACGAGGCGCTTGATCTTGTGCACGCGGCCCTGGTTCCAGGCCCATATCTTGGGCGAGATATAATAGAAAACTTTGAGACCGTTTTCTTTTGCGAACTTGGCGATCCGCATGTTGAAACCGGCATAATCGACCAGGATGATCACATCCGGCTTGAAGGCCGTGATATCCTCTTTGCACTCACGCAAAAAGCCCAGAATCTTAAAAAAATTGACGGCAGCCTCCGCAAAGCCCATAAAGGCCATTTCCTGGTAATGTTTGACCAGGTGCATACCGGCCTCCTGCATCATGTCGCCTCCCCAGCCCCTGATTTCAGCCTCCGGATCTTGTTTCCGTAGCTGCTTGATAAGGTTAGAAGCGTGCAGATCGCCTGAGCGTTCGCCGGCTATAATGTAATATTTCATGTAATGTGTATGCGTTTGAGGCTGCCCGATAGGACAGGAACGAAGAAAGCAATGGAAAAGGTATAGCCAGATAGCTATAATTGCTTATTCGCCAAAATACTCCACGTAGTTGCGTGGGGTTTCATATAATTTGAGGCTGTGCAGCCTGGCCTGGGAAATTTCAGCGATTTTGGGCTCCAGAATTTTCCAGAACTCCACTACCAGGTTCTCGGTGCTGGCCAGTTTGTCTTCCATGAAAGCTACATCGAGGTTCAGGTTTTTATGGTCCACCTTCTCGATGATGTTTTTGCGGATGAGCGTGCTCAGCTTCTTAAGGTCAATCACAAAACCGGTGTCCGGGTCCGGCTTCCCTTTTACGGTCACGATCAGCTCATAATTGTGCCCATGCCAGTTGGTATTCGCACATGGTCCGAACACCTCCTTATTCTTTGCCAACGACCAGTTCGGGTTGTGCAGCTTATGGGCTGCATTGAAATGCTCTAATCTGCTTACGTAAATCATTTAACTGCTAAACTTATAATTCTTTTGGGACAGCAAATATACGAAGAAAGGAACACCAAAGAACGATGTAATGATTCCAATTGGCAACCCGGCCGGCGGATATAAAAGACGGGACAACAGATCGCAGAGGAGCATGAACAGACCGCCCACAAAAGCGCAGAAAAGCAGGTTGCTCCTGCCTGTCGCGCCCATCAGCCCGCGGGTGACGTGCGGAATGATCAGGCCCACAAAGCCAATGGGCCCGGAGGTAGCCACTGCAAAGCCTGTTACCACTGAAACAGTGCCCAGAATGGCCCAGCGGGTTTGCGCCACATTCACGCCCAGTGCCTGCGCCCGGTCGGCGCCAAGCAGCAAGATATTGAGCTGCTTTTGCAGGAAAACAAAGAGCAGTAGCGCGGCAAGCAGTGCAGTAGCGGGGTATGGCAACAGCGACCAACTGGCCCGCTCGAAGCTGCCCATCGACCAGAAAATCACGGACTTGAGTTTTCCTTCGGAGTCGGACAGGAAGGTGAGCAGCCCGACCATGGCCGTCACCAGCGAACTGATGGCTATGCCTGCCAGTAGCAGTTGCGCAGGTATAAGCTGCCGCTTCCGGTAGCCGAGCACCACCACCACCAACGTCACCACAAAGGCTCCTATTAGTGCAAACACAGGCGGCATGTAAAAGCCTCCGATCGACACTTCGATAAAGCCAAAGAACACGATCACAGCACCCAAAGACGCGCCGGAGGCAGTTCCCAGCAGGTAGGGGTCGGCCAGTCCGTTGTTGACCATAGCCTGCATAAGGTAGCCGCAAAAAGCCAGCGAGGCCCCTACCACCAAAGCCAGCAGAAGCCTGGGCAAACGTAAGTGCGTGATCGCGAAATGGGTTGTATTATCAGGATCGTAGTGGAAAACGGCCTGCCAGATGGTAGTCAGATCCACTTCGAAAGTACCTACCTGCAGCCCAAGCACCAGCGTCACCAGGATCAGCAGGATTGCCCCCGTAAAGTATAAGGCGTTACTCATGGGTATAGGAAGCTTTCAAGTTCACGGATTGACTCGACAACCCGTGGGCTGGGCCGTTCGATGAGGTTGCCGGTGGGTTGGTAGATGCGCTTATTCTGGTAAGCGGCAATCTTGCGAAGCTCCGGGTACAGGCTGAAGAACTCCCGCTCCAATCGCTCTATACTTCCGCCTAACAGCACATCCGGGTTCAGTTTGAGTATGTACTCGCGGGTAAGCGCCGGGTAGGGCTGATCAAAGACTTCCTGCACTGCGTTTTGTGCCCCGAGTATACGCAGCTGGTCTGTCAGGATGGTGTTCTGGCCATACACGTAGATGGGGTCGCTCCAGGTAATAGCCAGCACGCGCTGCTGCTTTGCCTGTCCGCTATACCTGCGCTCGATCTCCTGCACCTGTTGGCGCAGTGAGTCGGCGAGGTGGTTTGCCTGCTGCTCGCGGCCCATGATGCGTCCGATGTCTTCTATACCTTTCAGAATGTCCTCTACGCTGCGGTATTTCTGGTAGTACACGGGTATACCCAGCTCTTCCAGTCGGGCGGCCATATCGAGGGGAGTTATACCTTCCACAGTGAAAACCAGGTCAGGCTTCAGGGCCAGCACCTGCTCAAAATCAACGGGATAGTTGCTCACCACAGGTTTGCTGTACACGGCTGCCGGGTAATCGCATTGGGGGGTGCGGCCAACGATGGAAGCTGTTTCGCAAATGGCGAAGAGCATTTCGGTCATGGAGGAGGCAAAGGCCATCACCCGCTCCGGCTGTCCATTTAACTTTACCGTACGCCCCAGGCCGTCCTGCAGCACCAGTTCCTCCCCTACCTGTTCTTCTTTTCCGGAGCCGCAGGCACAGCAGAAGAGCAGCAGGCATACTATCAAGAACTTGTTCAGGTATGGATACAAGGTATAGATCGGTTTCTGATGGAAGGAGCAAAAAGCGATGTGCGTCTCGGCTCCGTTTATTTTCGTAAATTTAGCGCAATATTACTTTACAGCCTATAAAACTGAAATATGATCGTTGTAACTGGTGCTGCCGGCTTTATCGCGAGTTGCCTTGTGAGCAGGCTCAATGCAGCTAACTTTAATGATATCGTGGTGGTGGACAATTTCTCCGTCGCCAAAAAAGAAGGAAACCTGAAAGGGAAAAAGATAAAGGAGTATGTAGACCGTGATAGTTTCTTTGCATGGCTGGACGATAACTACGAAGAAGTAGAGTTCATCTTCCACCTGGGAGCCCGCACCGACACCACCGAATTCAACAAGGATGTGTTCGACCTGCTCAACCTGAACTACTCCAAGCAGGTATGGAACGCCTGCTGCGAGTACCAGATCCCGCTGGTATACGCCTCCTCGGCCGCTACTTACGGCTCCGGCACGCTGGGCTACGACGACGAAGAAGCCACCATCCCGTTGCTGCAACCACTCAACCCATACGGCGACTCCAAAAACGACTTCGACAAGTGGGCGCTGGAGCAAACGGCAAAGCCTTTCTTTTGGGCTGGCCTGAAGTTCTTCAATGTATACGGCCCGAACGAGTACCACAAAGGCAAGATGGCTTCCGTTATTTTTCATGCCTATAACCAGATCAAGGAAAAAGGCAGTATGAAGCTGTTTCGCTCCCACAACCCCGACTATGCTGACGGCGAGCAGATGCGTGACTTCGTGTATGTGAAGGATGTGGTAGAGGTATGCATGTTCCTGATGCAGCATCGCAAAAATTCCGGCATCTATAACCTGGGATCTGGAAAGGCTCGCACTTTTATGGCGCTGGCCCTCAACACATTCGATGCCATGGGTGTAGAGCCTAACATCGACTTTATGGATACTCCGGAAAACTTGCGCGACAACTATCAGTACTTCACAGAAGCGAACATGAGTAAACTCCGCTCTATCGGTTACAACCGCGAGTTCTATACCTTAGAGGAAGGCGTGAAGGACTATGTGCAGAACTACCTGATGGAAGGGAAATATTATTAATCAGTAATCTCCTGTTTGGCAGGTATAGCAAGGCCCCGCTTATGATTTCATAGGCGGGGCCTTGGTGCTTTTTGTAGGAACGGAATCACGAGTAAGGCATGCCAGGCACAACCGGAGCATTACCTCTGGGCTTGGTTGGTAAAGTTTTTATATTGAGAAATCTACATTGCCTTCTGCATCGTATTGTAAGACCCAACTGAGCCCTTCTATATTACTTCCTCTTTTGAAGGTATAGGTTGTGAAATTATTCGTGGATAGAGTTCTGTAGAAGAGGTCTTGCCACATGCCCAGTCCTTTTAAAGGATTTGTTTTATCATCGTAGCCGCCAAATTGTTCTTCCGTCGTATAGGAAATGGAGTTATCATCCCTATACCTTGCAGTGCCCTCTATTTTTTGCAGGTTGCCCATGCTATCGAAAAGGTACTCCTTGGTTATTATGTTCCACCTATAGTACTGTACTGTCTTCTTCAGTTTCTTTTGGGAATCATAATGATAATAAATAGTATCTGAATATTGATGAGGCGTACTCTCGTCGTATGTGATTTTTCTCGCTACAAGCCCATTTTCCAGAGTAATCTCTCTTTTGAAATCAGTTGAGAAAATATCCACGTCTTTGATTCTTTCCCTTGTCGTGATGGTAATCCTGTTAGCGGAGTGATACTGAAGCGTGTCATAAATATCTGTGGTATAAAATCCTGAAGGGCCTCCAGCAGAAGAGATTGTTATATATCCTCCGCGCCTCTTTGTTACTCGTTCACCATCGTAATCAAAATGAGCGGTCCCTCCGACTACAGGGCGTAGTCTATGTTCTTCCTTGTCGATTAAGTAGTGGCCATTGACACTCATAACCTTCGGTAATAGCGGTTCTGGTGCCTCTTTTTTTGAGCAGGAGCTTATGAAAAGACTGCCGATTATTACTGCTAATAATGTAATTCGCATGATCAGTTGTTCGACAAGTATAGCAAGTCCCTACTTATGGTTGTAGAGGCGGGTCTTTGTTGTTTGTAAGGTTTAAATGGTTACTTCTTTTCTTCCTCTTTGTAAGTAAGCAAATGCTCCGCTGCTTTGCTGAACATACCTGACTGCGTGCCAATGTATACCTTGTCGCCAATCATCGCGATGGAGGTGATAGCATGCCCCTCCAAACCCGTATTGTCCAGCTCTCTCACATTCAGTTTGTCTATACCTGGCTCCACTTCGAAGATCTGGCTATTGTAACTAGCCAGCAATATTTCATTGCTGATGGCATGGTAGGACAACCACTCTGCTGTATTGCCAAGCTGAGCGTCCAGCGACCAGCCATGGTCCGACATGGACCGGAATAAACTATGATTTTGTTTTCTCCCATGCCTGGCCATGGTGTAGAGTTCGCCTTTATGCTCAAAAGAAGTGAAGGCCACCTGATCGGGCATCTGAAAATGAATCTCTCCGTTTTCCGTAATCCTGTAGAAGCCCCAGTCTGTGCCCACAAAAAAATTGCCCTGATGCGACCGCATGTACCGCACATACCCTCCCTCCTCTGCCGGCGTCAGAATACGGGTTTCTTTAAGCACGATTTTGTCATCCTCAAAATAATTTGGCTCAACCGCTAACTTAACCAATAAGTACCTTAAGCTATGCCTTCCAGTTTGCTCATTGAGGTAGGTATAGGGTACCAGGGCCACATGATTTTCTGAAATAGCAAAACTTTCGCTCGAGTTCGATAGCACTAACCGGAAATCTCTGAACTGCGGGTCAATATCGCCTATATCAAGCAGAATTCCGGATCCGCTGGTTACAGGATTATTTACACTTTTGAAGTACAGAAAGCGACCATTAGTTCCACCAAATATTCTGGAGCTGATCGGGTGCTTGTTATGCGACACATTGTTGAACGGATGCATGTAATGCTTTACATCTTCCTGCCCCGCCTCCAGCGTAATAGTAGAGAAAAGGTTCATCCCCAGCACAAGTAGTTTGTCATTTGCACCATACAAGTTGGCAATGTAGCGTTGGCTGTATAAAAACTTATCATGCACCTCCCAGGCGACTATTGGGTCAACCTCTACTTCGTCCAGCTCTTTTTTACAGGAAGAAAACAGCAGGGATAAGCAGAGTACTGGCAAGAGATGCTTGATGGTGATAAGCTGTTTCATGGGTAGGGCATTTAAAAACAGGATTTACTAAATGATTGGATTGTCTGTGAAGGTATGGCAGGTTAATGCAGGATAACGATGTGGTGCAGGTACAGCTTCCCTTCCTCTAGCACTTCAGTTGTTGCGGTCAGCTTTTCCCCATTCTGAAAGAAACCATCCAGTAGCGGTGAAAATCTAAAGTGATGGGTTTGGCCGTTTATGACAAAAGTACGCTCCCGGTTTCCCTGGAAATTCTCCAACAATAGAAAAGGATTCCTTTCCGAAACTTGTGTAGCCGCGCCTCTATGCAGGGTCGACGATTGGGAGATGATATAATCTTTGTCCTCCATCATACCTTCCCACGGGATGCTGGTCTGCCCAAACATATAAAAGAACTCAGCAGTATCGATCTTGCTATTTGCAAACACATTTTCGCCGGAAGCATCTACGAAATTGATGAAATGAAACTGCGGCAAGGGCTCTGTTACATCCTCTTTCTTACAGGCGGTAAATAGGGGCAAAATAAGTAAAACGAGTAGTAGCTTTTTCATGTGTATGTTTTCGTCAGGAGGCCTTATAAGTACAAACGCGGGTTAGGTATGAGAGCTAAACCCTACGAGATGATCAGGCTCCCTCTAACACCTTCTTTACTAATATATAAATTAATATAGCAGGATTGAAATATATTACACGAACTGACTTTTGCTGTAGACGAATGGTGTTGCGAGTTAGCGAAGGAATGCGTTGTTTTAGGGATGCTTAACAGGGCAACATATCGCCACATCTTGTTTCATGTTCTGGCCTGGGCCGCCTTCATTTTCTATGAAGTCTCACTCGTCACACTCATTAACCCCAATATCACTGCACTTTGGGAGTGGATTATCTGGTATACCTTAAATATCAGCTTGTTTTATTTTTTTGCTCATGTTGTTTTGCACCATACGCTCAGGTATAACAAGCTGCTGCTATTGCTGGCCTTGGTCCCTGCCATGATTGCCGTCTATATTCTCCTGCAGTTAGGTATAGAGAAGCTGATCAACCCATTCCGCGAGGTACCACGCGACTTCACGCCTGACAAGATTTGGTATCTGCGTGCTACCTGGCGCTGTGTCTATTTTATGAGTTTTAGCACCGCCTATTGGTTCGTTCGCCAGACCGTCAAAGACCAGAGGCGAATCAACCAGATGAAATTGGCCAGTGTGCAGGCCGAACGGGAAAAAGCCGAGCTCGAGAAAGGGTTGATCCGCTCCCAAAATGCCCTGCTGCAAGCCCAGATCAGCCCTCACCTGCTTTTCAACACGCTTAACTTTATCTATAATTCGGTGCAGGACGTTTCGCCCAAGGCTTCAGAAGGCGTGCTGCTGCTTTCGGAGGTGATGCACTATGCCTTGCAGCGGGTACACGAAGACGGCAAAACCGACCTGCAGCATGAAGTGGAGCACATCGAAAAATACATTGCCCTTAACCAACTGCGCTTCAGCTATCCGCTTCATCTGCAAATGAAGTGCAGCGGCAGGCTACAGGGCAGGATTCCGCCGCTGCTCCTGCTCACTTTTGTGGAGAACACCTTTAAGCACGGCGACCTCACCGACCCAACACAGGCTGCCTGCATTTCCGTTTCACATCATCAGGATCAGCTACACTTCAGCACCAACAATAAAAAGCGCAAGCACCACGGCGGCCGGGGGTATGGCATCGGTATACAAAACGCGAAGACCCGCCTGGGAGAGTTTTATGATGAAGAGGAGTATAGTCTGACAATAGAAGAGGATGAACAACGACATGCCGTGCACCTTAAAATAAAGCTGACATGATCACATGCTATGTAGTAGACGATGAGCGCCATGCGCTGGAGGTGTTGTCAAGGTATATACAGAACACACCCGGCCTGCAACTGATAGGAGCCGAGGAAAATCCGCTGCTCGCCCTCGACGCCATTGCTTCAAGGCAGCTGAAAGCCGATATCACATTCCTGGATGTAGACATGCCCCAACTCTCAGGCGTGGACCTAGACGGCCTGATCAACAGCCGCACCACGGTTGTTTTCACCACCGCCTACCCGGACTACGCCTACCAGGCCTTCGAAAAGAATGCGGTTGACTTTTTGCTCAAGCCTATCTCCTACGAGCGCTTCCTTAAGGCTGTATCCAAGGTAAAGGAAAGTCTGCAGCCTAGGCAAGCTATACCTGCCGTGGAACAGAGCGACGGCTACTTCTTCATCAAAACGGATGTGAAGGGCAAGTTTGTGCGGGTGAACTTCGAAGAGATAAGCTATGTGGAAGCGATGCAAAACTATGTGCGCATCCAAACCGCCACCGAAAAACTAACTACTTACCTGAGCATGAAGGAGGTAGAAGAGCATCTGCCTTCCGCGGACTTCGCCAGGGTACACAAATCTTTCATCGTGCACTTGCCCAAAGTCAAGACAGTAGAAGGAAACCTGATCGTGCTGAGTACCGGAAGCACAGTACCGATGGGCTCGAGCTATAGAACGGCGCTGCTGGATCTGATCAGTGCCAAACTGCTTAAAAGCAAGCGAGTTAATTAGAACAACACCGACACCTGCGTGCGCCCCGTGTGCACCGCGCCTACACTGTTGGCTTTGCGGCCGTCGTAGTTCAGGGAAATGTTGAGGCCGTTGCTCAGGCGCTGCTGCACGTTGAAAGACCAGGTCAGGTTGTTGCCGGGGCGCAGGGCATTCAGAATCTCATACCCCACATAGGAGTTCATATCACCGTCAAACTCAATATTCACCCATTTTATAAGCCCTGATACGGTGCGTTTACTCACCTGGCTCAGTTTGGTCTCCAAGCCCAGTTCATGAAAAGTAGCCTGTTGCTCGGCATCGGCGGGTGAGAGCTTGTCCTCGCGCAGGGCCAGTTGGTAGGTGCCTGTGAAACGCAGCTTGACATTGGGCTGATAAGCCAGCTCGGGGGTAAGCTCATTTGATACGATGCTGAAGTTTTTCGAGCTCAGGAAATTGGAGCGGTTATCGCGAACGTTCTGAGCCAGGCTAATTTTAGAACTCAGCACCTCATTCAGATTCAAACGGGCCATGATTTGATGATTGCCCACGCTGCGGGTTTCGGTGCCGTTTGCCAGTAGCGACTTCTGCTGGTTTTGCTGCACCGTATACTCCAGGCCATATTTCGGGTTGCTGCGGTTAAAGTAGAACGTATTGCGTAACGATTTCACCAGCGAGATCAGAAACTCGTCCTCAAAATCTTCACTGAATGGGTTAAAGCGGTTCATCACCTCATCATCCGTTGTCTTTTTGTCGATGCTCACAAAACTCAGGGCTGAGAACTTGGCCATAAAACCCTTGAAGCCTTCGGCGCTACGCCAGCTTCGGGGCACGTTGCTGTTCAGGCGGTAGGTAAAGCGATTGGTATAGGCGTTGATATACTCGTCCGTCGGCAAAAACACTTTGATGAAACGTCGCTGGTCCACTGTCTGAGCCTCGAGGTAATCGTTCAGGTCGTTGGGGTTGCCCTCGTCGCGAAGGTAGTGCGTGCCCTGTCCCGGCATGGTTTCCCGGAAAACGAAGATGCGCTTCAGTTCACGGCCGGTACCCACCGAGTAGCTCATCTCGGAACGGAAACTGCCATCCAGAAAAGAAGTATTCCAGTCAATGCGCGACTGCACGGTTTCCTCATCCTTCCCCTGTTCGAACTCCAGATTTCTGTAAGTGGCCTGCAATGCGATGTCGCTGTCGCGGCCATACTTGCGCTGGAGCATGGCGTTGTAGGTCTGGCCTACTTCCGGCGCCCCCATCTCTCCCTGCGTCGTCGGGCGCAGGTCGGTGCGGTAACTGTAATCTACCCGAAAACGGGTTTTGGCGGTATCCGGACTCTCTACAAAAAACACATGCTCGTCAAAATACATGGCGGAGCCCGTCACCGAATCGGTGCCGAGGGCGGTGAGCTTGTTCTTGTCGAATCGATACACGTAGCCGGGCTCTATTTTGCCGAGTCTATACCTGGCGCCCACGTCACCCCTGTACCATTCCGACTCGCGGGTCGCCTGCTCGCTGTTCAGCATGAAAAAACTGTTGCGCAATTCCAGTTTGCCAAACGCACGGTTCAGATCCACCTGGTGCTGCGTACCATCCACCTGCTGGTGCCGGTAGCGACGGCTGATGCGGTAGTTGACCAGGTTCTGCGGATCCCGCACAGCTCCTACCGAAAAGTGAAAAATATGGTCCTCGGCTTTCTGATTCGAGTTTTCCAGACTCCAGTCGCGGTCAAACTCTATGGGCCTGTAACGGTCGATGGGTTCAAAATTGACAGCGGTGTATTCGTAGTTGAGCGTACTGTTGAGGCGGTACTTGCCCAGGAAAGAAATTTGCCGATCCTGTACGGCGTAGCCCACCCGCATAGCAGCTCCGTTGTCATCCTGCGCATCGAGGCGGGAGAAGCGGTTCAGGTCATTCTGCGAAGCTGCACCTTCCAGGAAGAAGTTCACCCCTTTTTTCAGTTCATAGTTACCCCCCAGCGTGATCAGCTGCTTTTTGCGCGGCGTGGGCAGTATCCGCACAGGCGCAAAGTTGCCCTGCGGCACGCCATTGACAGGCGCCACCCAGCGATACACCCTGCCATTCACCGCAGTATTGGCCACCACATAGTTTCCCCGGTTTGCACCCACCTCCGAGAACCGCACATTATAGATCGCCGAGTCTGGATTGCTGGAGAAAACATAAACCTGCTCAGGTATACCGTTCACCAGTGTGTCGCGCAAAGCATAGAGTACCTGCGCCGGGTCAAAAGGCACCTGCGTCGCTCCCGGAACCACGGCTAGGTCCAGGCTATCGCCTATACCTGCCAGCAGGCGTTTGTCTTCGTCACGCAGGTCAAGATGCAGCAGGTTGTTGGGGTTGTCCGATTCGTTGTAGTAGTTGGCGTATACCTGCACTTTGCCCAGTTGCTGGTAATGGCTGGCGTGGTAAATGCTGCGGCTGTAGTTGAGGTCGGAGTACTCAAAGTCCACCCGAATACGGGAGTTCTTCGTGATGACGTGGCGGGTCGTGAAGGTGATTTCGGCCTGGTTGTAATCGATTACATAATCGAAGTCGAAGCCACGGGTCAGGAGGCGGCCATCCAAAAAGACACGCTCCGAGTTGGCCAGCACGATGATGAATCGCTCGTTATTGGGCCCACGCAATCGGTAAGGTCCCTGCACGCCTTCCAATGCCTCCACCGCCTGGGAGGCAAACTTGCCTTTCGACACTGAGGCTGCCACTGTGGTGGTGCCCAGTTTTTCCGGTGATTTGCCGAAGGTAGTTTCAAAAGCGCCGCCCTGCACGTTTTTGTAAAACTGCATGAAGTAGGACGGCTTGCTGCGCAGCACCACATCCCCTGCCGACAACTGCCACTGTTTGTGCTTGAGGGTCATGTACACCCGGTCAAACTCGTTCAGCTGCTGTGTATTTCCTTCCGGCTGGAAAGGTATGTTCTGGTCCGTGATTGCCGCTGTAATGTCGATGTCTTCGGTCAGTTTTCCGTCGAGTTGCAGGTTCAGGGCAGAGTTTACAAACACGTTCTGTGTGTTGCCAAAGGATATACCGCGCGAAATGCTTCCCGTTTTGTTCAGGCCGGGAGTCTTGAATATCTCTTCTCGCTGGGCAAAGTCCTCCTGATACAACTCTTTCGGCGAACCGCTGCGGTCCAGTTTCAGGATGTCGCGGCGGAAAGCAGGCTTGGCCAGGCTCAGCGGCAGGGTTCTGTAGCACACCAGCACCGAGTCAGGTATAGGCACCATGGTTCCGAGCGTATCCATGATCTGGTAAGTGGGCGCCGGGAACTCAGTTAGCCTGAACTCGTGGGTATAGTAGTTGTAGTCAAACTTGATCTTGTCTTTGTTTGGACCAACGAACGTGACGGTGCTGACATCGATGGTCAGCGTGTCAAGTTGCTGGGGGTAGTCAGTCAGGTATAGCCACTTGCAGTGCCGGTTATTTACGGGAGCCTGGGCTAGCGAAGGCAGGCTCAACAGCAATAGCAGGATACCGGTAACCAAACACCGGATCATGTGGTGGCCAGCGGTAAAGAAATGTAAAACGTCGTTCCCTCCCCTTCTTCTGTCACAAACCAGATGCGACCACCCGCGTTTTCAATTCCTTTTTTGGCAACAGCCAATCCTATACCTGAGCCCGTGTACTTGGTACTGAAGTTAGGTATAAATACTTTGTGCTGAATTTCGACAGGTATACCGCTGCCATTATCGGCAATCGATACAAGCGCCTCGTTATTCCCATTCACCTTCAGGTCTATCCTGATCACGGGCTTCCGATCAGCAGGCACCGCCTGTATGGCATTCAGCAGCAGGTTATTGAAGGTGCGTACCAGCAGCGCCTCGTCAGCCATCACCATCACGGGCTCCTCCGGTATGCGCAGCTTGGTTTTCACAGAGGCCGGATTAGTGTGTAGGTCAGCGGCTTTGTGCAGGGCGGCCCCCAAGTCCATCAGCTCGGCTTTCGGCTCGGGCATGGAGGTGAAGTTAGAGAACGAGGTGGCGATATCGCTCAGGATGTTGATCTGGGTAATCAGCGTATGCGAGATCTTGTTGATCATCTGCTCCGTGTTCGGGTTCTTTTCCGCAATGGCCTTCTGGAGGTACTGCAGCGAAAGCTTCATCGGGGTAAGCGGATTTTTGATCTCGTGCGCCACTTGCCTGGCCATTTCGCGCCAGGCGGCCTCCTTCTCGCGCATCGCCAGTTCTACCTTGTTCTGCTCCAGTGTCAGCAGCATGCGGTTATACTCGTTCACCAGCATCCCGATCTCATCGGCCCCTTCATACGCCAGCATCTCGTTTTTGCCTGTCAGGGAGGTATGCTTCAACTTATCGGCCAGCATACGCAGCGGCACCGTCAGGGCTCTGGAGGCGAAGAATGTCAGGATAATGAACACGATGAACATGACCGTGAAGATATTCATGGTGGTCGTGATCAGTTCGATCAGCTTCAGGTCCAGCTGTCGCTCCGAGTCGAAGAATGGGATACCGATAAAGCCGATCAGCTTTTCGGGGTCGTTGTCGGGGCGCAGCGGCAGGTATAGGGCATTGAAGCTCAGATTCCCGGCGTGTTCGTCGAGCAGTACCCGCAAGGCCTGCCGCTCTGAAATGGCCGCAAAGGCATTTGGGTTGACCAATTTAGAGAGCAGTCCCGACTCAAAAATGAGCGGTTGGCTGGTGACCAGCAGCCGCCCGTTACGATCATACAAACTGACATCGGCCTCAGACAAAGCCGCAATGGAAGCCACACGGCGAAGCAAGCGGTTGCGGTCCGGCATTACTTCAAGGGTGGTCGGCCTGCTCAGATGATCCTGTATGGCCTCCCCCTTCTTTTCGTAAGACGAAAGCAGGTCTTTCTTGTAAGAGCCGGTCACCAGACTGGCCGTTACGATGCTTACCAGCATCAGGGGCAGCAGGATACCGAAATTCAGGAAAAGCTGAATCTTGGTACTGAAGTTCGGTTGAAAATCACGCAGTCGCTCCCGGTTGAGTAAAATATACAGCAAGGCCACCACAATCAGGCAGGCGGTGAAGAACAGAAACAAGAACGAAAAATTAGAGAGCACTTCACGGGCTCCGTACTTACTGGTCGTGATGATCACAGTCGGCCCTGAATCGGTCTTTACGCCCAAATGGTGAAATCCCTCTTCGGTGGCTCCCTGCCGGTATAGCTCGCCCCGCTCCAACTCTTTGCGATCGAAATTAGTAGCATAGTCGAACTCCCCCTCGCTATAAGTCAGCCTGCCATTTTCATAGATCCCGTAACTCAGAATATCAGCCCGAAAAGGCTGCTGGTGCTGCTGCCCGGCCAGTAGCTCCGGTACCAGGCTGTTTGGGAGCAATTCCTTCAGACTCAACTGCAGCACAATGGTGCCATACAGCTGCGTACCCAGGGGCACTTCGATCAGTTTTAAATAAAAACGGGTATGCGGTCGCGCCGGGTCGTTTACCAGGTATAGGTTCTCGTACTCTGTCTTGTTGCGAGCCGTGGCGTACTTTATCCGCAGTTCATCCAGTGTGGCAGCCGTGGTATCAGCACTCTCCAGCGTACGCCCCTGGCTGTCAAACAGCAAAATATTGGCTTCATACTTATCAAAATAGTCCGGCAAAAACTGGCGGGATATTTTCCGCTTGATAAAAAAGGCATCCACATAGGGCCCCTTCATCTTCGTTTGAATCAGCACGTCCTCTGAAACGCGAACTGCTACGTCCTCTTCCAGCAGATACTCAGCCAGCACGTCGTTGCCCTGCATCAGGTCGAATGCAAACTTTTGCTTATAAGCCAATAACTCACTTTGGAAGTGCGTGTAAAGCGAGGCAGCACCCGTCAAGCTGCTGACGGCGATGATCAAAAAGAAAAAAAGGTAGGTACGGTAGGGCAAGCTAATCGCCTGCCGATGCTGCGCTGCCAGCAGAACGACCGCCCAGAAAACGGTACCGATCAGGATCACGGGTACCCAGCGCATATTGAACACCAGCGCCAACACGGTCAGTACAACTGCTATACCTAGTAATACCTTGTATGGCCACCAGCCATTTGATTTTCGTAACAGCACATTCACGACCGATGCCAGCATGTAGGCAAAAAGGCTCAGGGCCACGGTATGCAGAAACATCAGGCTGTACATCACCAGCTTGTACCGCTCCAGTTCAATAGACTGGTTGATGTCGAGTGCCAGCGGTGAGTTGTGGTAGATACCATAGTAAAAGCGGAACAAAATGGCCAGCAGCCCAAAGAAGGCGAGCATGGCAATCCCGATCGCAAGCATGCTCTTTTTCGGAGAGTAGGCTTTAATGGTGGTAAGAACTTCGTTTTTGTGAAACAGGTAGTAAGCAGCCCAGGCTACTGTAACGAGGAGCAACACATTGAGTGCCAGATCCCCTACCGAGGGAGACCAGAAGGAGGCCGCATAGAGGCGTGGATCAAACAGTTCCGTCTCCACGATCAGAAACGGGAGGTTGAGAAATAAAAGCGCGAACCGAAAACCTAAAAGCAAGGCCAGCAGTAACACAATGCCCTCCGTATAGCGCTGGCGTTTTAAAAAAAACCTGCTTAGCGAAATGCTGAACCAGATAAAGAAGAGGGTCCCCAGGATGAGCAGCATAAGCTGCAGGTTGTCAAAACCGGCATCAATTCTCCCTGACCCATGATCGACTGCGAAAAGAAAATCCCCCGCACTGGTCTTTACCTGCGGCAATCGCCCCGGATTGTCGAGCACCAGCCGCACATCCGCCTTCCCGAAAATACTTTGCTGCAAACCTGACGACAGGTAATCCTGGGTATTACCGTAGTCTACCTGCAGGGGTATGTAAGTGAAAATTTGATAATCGCTGACGCGATGCGGCATGACGACAAAAGTGCCGTAACTGTTCCGGATGGTCGAGATGGAGCGGGCTGTTGGTGGCAGATCCAGGTCGGGTATAACCGTATGGTCAGACCAGAACACCAGGCGGCCATTCTTGTATACAAAAGTGGGGTAATGCGTTTTAGATAGCAGCTTCGAAAAACTTATCTCATCTTTTTGCAGTTGCTCGCCCACGCGATTGGCTTCCTGCTCTGCATCTGACAACAGCGCCTGTACCCGCTGGGATATGTGCTGTTGGGTCTGCGCTCTTTCGGCCTCCAACCAGGAAACCGGCACCCTGTAATGCAAAAAAGCTGTCGCCATAAAGCACAGCGCAGCAAGGGCAAATAAGATTATTGGCGCAATATTCCGGTTCAAAGCAGTATGGATTACCCACGAATTTAAGCAATTCGTGCTATAAGAGCATGACTTATAGGCGGCTAAAATGCTAGCGATGACCTATAGCCACATTTAATTCGGGAATACGTGCGCATTCCGTAGCAATTCCGGATCAAATTTCACTCCAGAAATCACCAATTCATTAAAAAAAGGACCACCTACAGGGTAGCTGCCTGCAGGTGGTCCTTTGTATAAGATTGAATTAACCGTAATTAGAAATCAGGGATCCGGCCAGTTCTAACTGTGAGAAGTTTTCCCCTAAGCGGCTTTCGCTTTTTTCATGCGGTTACTCTTATACCACATAAATCCTACTGTACCAACCAGTAAGTAAGGAATCAGCATGAGGTATAGGATGCCTGTGTTCAACCCCGCTCCTACCTGTGAATCAGAGTCTGTTTTGCCGGTTCCAACGTTAGACTCTACCGTGGCACGGCACATGGCACATTGGCTATAGGCCTCAGTGGACACAAAACTCAGCGTAAGCATCAGCAGGCCCGCAAAAAGTATTCTGAATGAGTGACGTTTCATAATCTTAAAACAAGCGTTTAATGTTCCTAGTTCTAACTATAATACGGAGAAATCAACATGTAGACAAGTACACCCGTCACGGCCACATACAACCAGATCGGGAACGTCCACTTTGATATACGACGGTGACGTGCAAACTGCTCAGACAAGGCAAAGTACACCGAGAGGAGTACCAATGGGACGATCACCACGGCAAGCACAATATGTGTGAGCAGTATAAAGTAGTAGAAGAGCTTCAGTATACCATCTCCGCCGTATATCGTGCGCTCACCCAGAAAATGGTAGGTAACGTATGATATCAGGAAAATAGCAGATAGACCGAAAGCGGTGCCCATGGCCGTGCGATGGACTCTTACATTGCCTTTTCTGATATTGTAGTAACCTATCACCAGAAGAATGGCTGTGAGAGAATTCAAAATGGCATGCAGCGTTGGCAGGAACGACACATCAACTGCATCTGAACCCTCCTTTGGCATAAAGAAAAGCATGGCCACCACCACAGGTATAGCAATCGACAAAATAGCTATTACTACTAAAAACTTTTTGTCATTGCCAGCAGCAGGGCTATTTTGATTTGCTGTATTCATCTAAAAGAACTTTAATTTCTAGTATCAGGCGATCCACATCCTCCTTGTCGGTACCATCATAGATACCTCTCACATACCTGTCTTTATCCACCAGCATGAACTTCTCGCTGTGAATAAAGTCTTGTTGACCTTCCACCTTCATCACAGGCAAGTAAAAACCTTTCTGTGCCAGGTTGTAAATTTTTTCGCGGTCCCCGGTCAGGAAGTACCATTTGGCAGGATCGGCGTTGTAGCGCTCGCCGTACTCACGCAGCACTTCCGGGGTGTCGTGCTCCGGGTTAACAGAAAAGGATACCAGTTTTACCTGCTCTTCATCATGGAAGGCCTCCTGCACTCGAACCATCTGCGACGACATTTCCTTGCAAATATCCGGACAGGTCGCAAAGAAGAAGTCAGCTACATAGATATTGCCATCCAGCTCGTTTTGAGAGATTGCCTGCCCTTGCTGGGAAGTGAACTCGAAGACAGGTACCTGCTTGAAAAGGGTATCCCCCTGTGCATCCCGAACAACATCGCCGGTAGCGGTGACCTGCGGAAAATATTTACGGAGCGTGTAGTGGTGTTCACCAAAACTACCGATAAATATAAAAATAAGAAGAGGCACTAATAGTAGGATCCCTAATATTAGTGCCTTTGAGTTACTCATAATCAGTGTACTTAGTTGAAGTAGTTTGTAATGGAATCGAAGTAATAGCTTCCTTCCGAAATAAGTGCTACCATGAGCCACATGATAAGGGCCAGAGGTATAATGATAGACCAGATCAGCGCCTTCGTTTCATGCTTTAAGTGCATAAACTCTGCTACAATGTAGAATGCTTTAAAAATGGTCAACACAATGAAGATAGCATTACGCAGTGTACCTGCATCCATTGTAAAAGCGAAAAGAAACTCAACCGCTGTCAAGGCTACCAGGATAAAGAATGTTTTCCAGATAACCTTTGTCTGCGCTTTAGGGATTTCACCTGTCTGGTGAAAATCGTTGGAGTGATCCGAGTGAGCTGCCATAGTATGCTTTATTTTTATAAGGCAGTATCCGGTTTTTCACGGATACTGCATCTGTTTTAAAGTTTGACTTATTAATTAGATCAGGTAGAAGAAAGTAAATACGAATACCCATACCAGGTCTACAAAGTGCCAGTACAGACCGATCTTCTCTACCATCTCATAATGGCCACGTTTATGGTATACGCCGTTTACCGTGCTGATGAAGGCAATAACCAGAAGTACCCATCCAATGGTTACGTGGAAGCCGTGGAAACCAGTGATAAAAAAGAACAGGTTGGCGAACAAGGGCGGGCCGTATTGGTTCATGGTCATGTTAGCACCAAAAACCCTGGTGCCGTCAGCCAATAGCATGCCTTCGTCAGTACCGGTGATAAAGTGTGTCCACTCCCAGGCTTGGCAGCCAAGGAAAGTACCACCAAACAAGATTGTCCAAAGCAACCACTTCTGAACATCATTTTTGTCCATGCGGTGACCGGCTTCCACAGCCAGTACCATTGTTACGGAACTCAAGATGAGGATCATGGTCATCAAGGCCACGAATGCCAGCGGCAGGTCTACACCATGAAAACCAGGGAAAGCATTGAACACTTTCTCAGGTATAGGCCACCATTCCGTTGAGAATTGAAAGTCTTCCGGACGTCCTGTGTAAGGCAGGTGACTGTGACGCGACAAACCATAAACGATCAGGAATGCCCCAAAAGTAAATGCGTCAGAGAGCAGGAAAAACCACATCATGAGTTTTCCATAGCTCGCTTTTAGTGGTTCATTGCCACCGTCCCATGTACCTGTTTTAGGTTCTTCCAGCGTAGTTGATGTAGACATAGTTTAGTATTGAAAAAAACGTGTTTAGTGATTTAATCTCAAAAATATATACAAGTATAGCCAAAGGCCACCCAGGAAGTGCCAGTAAATGGTGCATAGCTGAATACGCAGCATGTTCTTGGAGTGGACCTTGTAACGCAAACTTGACATTATTACCACCGCCACATAAATAAGGCCAGTGATCAGGTGAAAACCGTGTACACCTGTTAATACATACATGAATGAACCGGAAGGGTTACTTGCCTCTCCTCCGAAGTACACATTATTGCTCACCAGTTCAGCCCATCCGTTCCATTGTCCGATCAGAAATGTGATGCCTAACCCGAACGTTAAGTACAACATAAGACGCAGCCTGGCTATATTGTCCTGAGCGGCAGCGTTATGGGCGAGCTGCATGGTAACGCTGCTCAGGGCGATAACCACCGTGTTAATCAACAGGATGTTCGGCAGGTCAAATTCTAACCAGTTGCCTTCCGCACGACGCACTAAATATGCGCTCGTAAAGGCTGCAAACATCATAATTATACTAATAATAAGCAACGACAGTGTGAATTTTAATGGATGAATTCCTCCTGTGTTGTTCTCTTCCCCCAATGATTTGGCAACCATATCCATACCCTAAATTTTATCTAAAACGAAAGCTATCTGTACGATAGGCAAATACAAAAAGGACCCAAACATAATGTTCATAGCTGCCTTGTTGGTACAAGTGCGCATCAAATGAAAAGTCTGAGCCAAAAACAAGACGCCACAGATCACAGCGATCAGCGCTGAGGTAGTGCCTGTCATGCCAAACTGCAAAGGCAACAAGCTAAGCGGAATCAGAAGCAAGGTATAGATCATGATCTGGATCGCAGTCTTCAGATTCTTTCCTCCTTCCATTGGAAGCATTTTGAATCCTGCTCTTTTGTAATCTTCGTCCAGCACCCAGGCAATCGCCCAGAAATGCGGGAATTGCCAGATAAACTGTATCCCGAAAAGAATCCAGGCTTCCACGCTCACAACTCCAGTTGCAGCCACCCAACCAATCAGTGGAGGCAATGCGCCAGGTATGGCCCCTACAAAAACATTGATGGGGCTGATACGCTTCAGTGGCGTGTAAATGAATCCGTAAAGAATGAGCGACAACAGCGCAATGGCTGCCGTCAGCGTATTAAAGAAACCAGCGAGGATCAACAAACCCCCTACTCCTATCAGCACACCGAAAGTGGCGGCTTCCGCCACACTCAGCGTACTTGTTGGAAGCGGTCTGTTTGCCGTGCGCTTCATCAACTTGTCGAGGTCCTTCTCCAGGATCTGGTTCACAATGTTGGCGGCACCTGTGACCATTAACCCACCCAGCATCACCAATGCAATCTTTACCCAACTTCCACCCGGGTGACCTAGTATATAGCCTATGGCACTGGAGAAAGCCACCGTAAAACTCAGTCTAAACTTGAGGAGTTTAAAGTATGCTGAAGCCTTTTCTGCCGTACTAGCTAGAGTCACTACCGATTCTGATCTATCTGTAATCATTAATTAAGAACCACTACCGGTTTTTCGACCGCCTTTTTAGAGGCGTAGTAATAAAAAATCAATATCAGAAACTGAACGCCGAATAGCAGGGTAGCAATCGTCAGGTGCAGTGGTTGCAGAAATGCAGGGATAGCAAAATAAGCCATGATTACCCCAAATGCGATCTCAGCAACGAGCAGCACCATCATCCAGTTTACCATCATATTCAACTGGCGGTCTTTTAGCTTATAAATCAAATAAGCCATGTAAACATGCATCGCCAGTAACAGGATAGAGAAAGAGCGATGGATATAGAAACTCAGCCCGAGCTGATCTACCCAAAGATCTCTGTTACTTCCATTCATTTCAAAAGCTACGACATCCACTTCTTCACGCACCTGCGTTCCGATCAGTATCTGAACAAAGGTAGCGGCGGCTACGAGTCCGATGACAAAAAACAGGTGTCCCGAAGCTTTAAACCGTGGTGTAATAAAAGCAGCCTGTGAACGAATAACCGCATACTGCAGCAATGCTACCAGCACAAGGGCCAGTGCCATGTGTATCGTAATAGTAACCGGCAGCAGGTTTGTAGACACCACAATAGAGCCCAGCCAACCCTGGAAACCTACCAGCACAAAACTTAGCAGTGAGAGATAGAAAACAGACTTGTCAGTTTTCAGGTAAGGTATAGCATACAGCACCGTCAGGAATATCAGAATCCCGATCACGGCCCCTACCAGACGGTTGATATATTCTATCCATGTCTTTGTCACATTGAAATCCGTTTCAATGTGCTGCAGTGGGTGATCGCGTAATTCGCCTGCCGCTTTGTCCAAACCTACCTTATCCAGAAACCCGGCTAGCCTCTGATTCTTTTCTACACGTTGTTCCTTGTAGACTTCCAGATAATCATCTGGTAATTGGCTAACATCAGTTGGAGGAACCCAACTGCCAAAACACTTGGGCCAGTCCGGACATCCCATTCCTGAGCCCGTGCTCCGCACGATTCCTCCAACCAATATTAGAAAGTAAACAGCTAATACTGTTAGTACTCCAATATTCCTAAACCTTTTGTATGGAAAAGATTTATCTGTCATTTAAGCTATTCTAAATCTCTCTCGTAAGGCAGGTTTGAAGACTGCGTCTGAGAGAAAGGTACGTTCTGTGGAATATAATCCTCAGGAGCACCTGGTTTGCTATAATCGTAAGGCCATCTGTAAACAGCTGGGATCTCACCTGGCCAGTTGCCGTGCCCCGGATTAACAGGGGTCGTCCACTCCAATGTGTTAGAGTGCCATGGGTTAGCAGTAGCACGACGACCTTTGAAAATGCTGTAGACGAAGTTAAACAAGAAGATCAACTGGGCACTGAAGCCCAGGATGGCCGCAATACTGATGAAGCTGTTCAAGTCAGTAAAGGTGTTGAACGCATCAAAACCTGTCCAGGAATAATATCTTCTTGGGAAACCAGCGATACCAATGTAGTGCATTGGCATAAACACCAGGTAAGCAGACAGGAATGTCAACCAGAAATGAACGGCTCCCAGTTTCTCGTCCATCATGCGGCCGAACATCTTAGGGAACCAGTGGTAGATACCGCAGAACATACCGAAGAAGGCTGCAGCTCCCATCACAAGGTGGAAGTGAGCGATTACGAAATATGTATCGTGCAGCTGAATGTCCAGTGCAGAGTTACCCAGGATGATACCAGTCAAACCACCCGAGATGAAGAGCGATACGAAAGCAACCGCAAACATCATGGCCGTCGTGAAGCGGATATTACCTCTCCACAGGGTAGCGATCCAGTTAAACACCTTCACCGCAGACGGAACTGCAATAATGAGGGTCAGGAACATGAAGACTGATCCTAGGAACGGGTTCATACCTGTCACGAACATGTGGTGCGCCCACACTACGAACGATAGCACCGCAATACCCAACATGGAACCGATCATCGCTCTGTAACCGAAGATTGGCTTACGGGCGTTGGTGGCTATTACTTCGGAAACAATACCGAAAGTTGGAAGGATAACGATGTATACCTCTGGGTGACCAAGGAACCAGAACAAGTGCTGGAACAGGATGGCGCTACCACCAGTATTTGAAAGAGCCTCTCCTGCAATGTAGATATCAGAAAGGAAGAAGCTTGTACCGAAGCTACGGTCAAAGATCAGAAGCAGTGCAGCTGACAATAGAACCGGGAAAGAAAGCAGACCCAATATGGCAGTCAGGAAGAAAGACCAGATTGTCAAAGGCAGCTTCGTCATCGACATACCTCTTGTTCTCAGGTTGATCACAGTGGTAATGTAGTTTACACCACCCAGCAACTGCGATACAATGAACAATGCCATGCTTATCAACCATAGTGTCATACCCAGACCTGAGCCAGAGATAGCTTGTGGCAATGCACTTAGTGGCGGATAAACCGTCCAGCCACCACCGGCAGGACCCGTTTCGATAAACAGAGACCAGAACATGATCACACTTGCCAGGAAGAATACCCAGAAAGAAAGCATGTTCATGAAGCCAGACGCCATGTCGCGTGCACCGATCTGCAGCGGAATCAGGAAGTTACTGAACGTACCGCTCAGACCCGCTGTCAGTACGAAGAACACCATGATCGTACCGTGCATGGTAACGAGTGCCAGGTAAAACTCCGGATCAATTTTGCCATTCACAATCCAGTTACCCATAATAGGCTCCAGGAATGTAAAGGTAGCTTCAGGCCAACCAAGTTGTAAACGGAAGATAATAGACAGGAAACCACCAATAAAGCCCCAGAAGATGCCTGCAAAAAGGAACTGTTTTGCAATTACTTTATGGTCCTGGCTAAAGATGTACTTCTCAAAGAAGTTTTGGTCGTGATGATGATCATGCTCGTCGTGAGCATGATGTACATCCTTATTTAGAGAGATATCTGTACTCGACATTGTTGATTTTAGTTAATGCTACAACTCTGTTTTTACTTCTTCTGTACTCTTCTCCAGTACCACCTGATCTTTTGAATCTTGGGTGAACTTTGTAAGAAGCTGTGGGTTCTGCTCGATAAAAGGCGTCTGCGAAGCTAACCACTCCTCATATTCCTCAGGTTCATCAACAACTAAGATAAAACGCATCGCAAAGTGGCCACGTCCGCAGATTTCAGTACAAGCCAATTCAAAGTTGAAATCAGGGTTTCCGGTTTCGGTGCGTACTTCAGCAGTTGTTTTAGTAGGCACAAACCAGAATTTAGTCGGCATACCTGGCACGGCGTCCATTTTAACACGGAAATGCGGCAGGAACACGCTGTGAATAACGTCTCGTGAGCGAATCTTCAAATGCACGGGCTTACCTTTTGGCACATGGATCTCACGTGGCATAAAGTCGTCCATTGAGTTTGGATCACTGAAGTCGACGCCAATTTCGTTGGTAGCGTCAATGAGATGCACATTGGCTTCTCCTAATTTTCCATCTGGACCTGGGTAACGCACCAACCAGCTGAATTGCTTACCCATCACCTCTATAACCACAGAGTCGGCAGGTGCAGCACTAGTGATGTTCGTCCATGTTTTCCAACCGGCAAACACCAGGAGCGCCATCACCACAGCAGGGATCATGGTCCAAACAATCTCCAGTTTGTTATTATGCGGGTAGTAATAAGCACGCTTTTCATCCTTATGCTGGTATTTGTAAGAATACCAGAAAAGTAGAATCTGTGTGATCACGAACACAATACCGATCACAATCATCGTAGTCCAGAAAAGACTATCTGTCCAGGCACCATGTACAGAGGCAATAGGCTGATTCATATCATCCCATGCATCAGCAAAGGACCAGGCAAATGCCGCCCCTCCCACTATCAGGAAGAGGAGCATCAGAATGCTGTTTACTTTGTTACTTGTCTTGGTGGTTCCTGCAGCGCGCTGTGTCGATCCTCTGAAAATGGAGGCTAGCGTCCCGATCCTGAATAGCAGGAACAGTATTACTAGTAACAGGACGATGGATAAACCTATGGCTAACGTAATCATTGTATAATGCTTTTAGTATGACTAAACATGATGGTGAACACTCTCCTCCAGGAAAGGGTGATTTACTGGCACAAGAGAGGCTTTTGTCAACCCTTTTGTGAATGTAATCAGGAAAACTCCCAGGAAGATCAATGTGGTGCCAATCTCAATAAATCCGATACCCGCATCTGTACGCAATGTACCCGGCATCATCATCAGGTAGAAGTCCAGCCAGTGGCCAATCAGGATTGCGATTGTAACGATCTTCAACATAATCATTTGACGTTTTGCATCTCTTGTCATTAGAACAAGGAAAGGGAATGCAAAGTTAATTAAAAGATTAACGAAGAATATCCACTTGAAATGGCCGCCGTTTCCACCCAGGCGTTCGATAAAGTAAATTGACTCTTCCGGAATGTTGGCATACCATACCAGCATGAACTGAGAGAACCAGATGTATGTCCAGAAGATGGAGAAAGCGAATACGAATTTACCCAGGTCATGTAAATGGTTCGCATTTACCATTTTCAGGTAGCCGTTCTGCTTTAGTATGATCACAGCCAGCGTTATCACTGCCAGGCCAGACACCCACCAGCTGGCGAATACGTACCAGCCAAACATGGTGGAGAACCAGTGCGTGTCAATAGAAAGCACCCAGTCCCAGGCAGAAGTAGAAGAAGTCACACCGAAAACCACCAGGAACATGGCAGAGATTCTGATGCTCTTGTGGTAGTAGTTAGTGCCTCCGTTCAGGTCCTCGTTAAGAGAGTTTCTTCTCAACCAGTTGAAGAATAAGATCCACAGCACGAAGTAAGCCACCATTCTGATCAGGAAGAACCAGAAGTTCAGGTAAGGGGCCTTACCGGCGATGATCGGATCGTACTGAGGGTTCGGCGTCACACCATCCTCCAGGAACTGGTTGTACAGGTAATCGTGTGTCCAGTGGAAAATGTCATGACCACCTAAAAGGAATGTGATCAGCATCACGGCACCACCTATTGGCAGGTAGTAACCCATGGCTTCAGGTATACGCTTGATCAGAACAGACCATCCTGCGTAAGCCACATATTGTACGGCTACGAAGAACACGCCTACCAGCGCAATACCAGTAAAGTAAACGTTATTCAGCCAAAGGTTCATGTAGAGCCTTTTGGACCAATGAGCTGCCTCGTGTCCGGCGGCGGCCGCTTCACCATGCCCTTCAGCTTGGTGGCCACCGCTCAGCGCAGCTATGATTATACCGGCTATAAGCAATACAACACCTATAGCTATCATCAAGAAAAACTTATTATTCGTTTTTCTGGAAATGATGAGTCTTTCTTCTGTCATTATCCTTTTGATATTATGCCTTAGACTTAGTTAGTAGGTGTAGTACCTGTTGCTGTCGTATCTGCCGCTGCAGGAGCTGGCACTTCGCCACCCTGTAACTGCTGCACATACATCACAATTTTCCAACGCTCCGTCGGGTTAACCTGTGAACCGTGCGGTAACATACGGCCACGTCCATTTGTAATGACATGGTAGATGTGACCTTCCGGAAGAGTTGCCACCCGGCCAGCGGAGTATGAAGGAACGCCTTTGAACTTCTGACCAACAAGACCTTGTCCGTCGCCCTGATCACCATGGCAAGGAGCACAGAACCTGGTGTAAAGCACCTGTCCTTCTGCCAGATTAAGCTCATTCTTTTCCAGCGGGTTTTTCAGCTCAACTCCTGCTACTTCAGCCTCGTCTTTGGACAGGTACATGTTGTAGCCCATTTTACCGCGCGCTACTGTGCCTGGAGCCGGCTCACGCATGTTCATGCCGCCTGGGTTGTATAAGTTCTCCTTTACCTGAGAGTAAGGGTCCAGTGCCACAGAGTGATACATATCCGGAGCATACTCAAGACCTGGGTCTTTCTCATTGCTGCAGGCTACCAGCATGGCACCTGAGAATAATACGGCAGAGGCTTTGATGCCTAGTTTTAGTAAACCTTTCATTATTTTGTTACCTCCTTCTCATTTACTTCGATAGCACCGTTGGAACGAAGCAGGTTGTTAAGGGCTGAAATATCAGTTACACCTTCTTTTACCTCTATCGCCATCACATACTTGTCGTCTGTAGAGCGCTTGTCAAAAACGTTCACCTTTAGGGAAGGCTTCAGTTTAGTAACAATAAAGAAAGTGATTACCATACCGAATGCGGAGCATAGAACGGTCAGTTCGAATGTTACCGGGATGAATGCAGGTAAGGCGATGTGCGGCTTACCACCGATGATCATCGGCCAGTCGAAACCCAGCATCCAGATCTGCATCCAGAGCGCGAAAGACATTCCGAACAGACCGCAGAAGAACGCTACGATTGGAAGTCTTGAACGCTTGATACCTAATACATCATCGATTCCGTGAATTGGGTACGGCGAAAAAACTTCGTAAATTTTAGTACCGGCAGCCCGGACGTTCTCGATGGCCTGCAGCAGGACATCCTCATCATCGTAGATACCTAGAACGAATTTTTTAGTCATTGCTATGGATGTGTATTAGTGTGCGAATCCTTATTAGTACCGTGCATCGCACCATTCGGGTGGTGCTTCACTTCAGATGAAGACTTCAGAATTGATTTCACCTCAAACATGTTGATTACTGGGAAGAACTTGGCAAACAACAGGAACAGGGTGAAGAACAGACCGATCGTTCCTACATAAACACCAATGTCGATGATGGTCGGAGAGAACATAGCCCAGGAAGACGGCAGGAAGTCTCTGTGCAGTGAGGTCACGATGATTACGAATCGCTCGAACCACATACCGATGTTCACGAAGATGGAGATAATGAAAGTAGCTGTCAGGCTTCTTCTGATGCTTCTGAACCAGAAAAGCTGCGGCGTAATTACGTTACAGGTCATCATGGACCAGTAAGCCCACCAGTAAGGACCGGTAGCACGGTTGATGAAGGCATACTGCTCATACTCCACACCTGAGTACCAAGCGATGAAGAACTCTGTAATGTAAGCCACACCCACGATAGAACCGGTCAGGATGATTACCTTGTTCATGGATTCCACGTGCTCCAGTGTAATGTAATCCTCTAGTTTGAATACTTTACGCGTGATGATCATCAGCGTCAGTACCATTGCAAAACCAGAGAAGATCGCACCAGCTACGAAATATGGAGGGAAGATAGTGGTGTGCCAGCCTGGAATCACTGACGTTGCAAAGTCCATGGATACGATGGTGTGTACAGAAAGTACCAGCGGTGTACAGAGACCAGCAAGGATCAAGGAGATAGTTTCATGACGAGACCATGCTTTTGCGGAGCCAGTCCAGCCCATGGAAAGAACGGCGTAGGCTCTACGGGCAATTGGACCTGTTGCTCTGTCCCGGATGGTAGCAAAGTCAGGAATCAGGCCGATGTACCAGAAAACGAGCGAAACAGAGAAGTAAGTAGAGATCGCGAATACGTCCCAAAGGAGCGGTGAGTTAAAGTTAACCCACAGCGAGCCGAAGGTGTTTGGCAGCGGGAGTACCCAGTATGCCAGCCAGGGACGGCCCATGTGCAGAACCGGGAACATAGCGGCGCATATTACGGCGAAGATCGTCATCGCCTCTGCTGCGCGGTTAATGGAAGTTCTCCATTTCTGACGGAACAGGAGAAGGATGGCTGAGATCAGTGTACCGGCGTGACCGATACCCACCCACCACACGAAGTTGGTGATGTCCCAGGCCCAACCCACAGTTTTGTTAAGTCCCCACTCACCTATACCGTACCACAGCGTGCGGTAAGTGGAATAAATGAAAATAGCCAGACCTACAAGAGCTACAGCAAGGGCTGCGGCCCAACGTGCGTTGGGCTTGGCCTCCACCTGTCTGCAGACATCTTCAGTGACATCGTGGTATGTTTTACCCCCCGTTACCAGAGGCTCTCTTATCGGAGATACGTGCTGCATAGCGCTATCTATTTTATAAATTAAGCTAAGTTTCTAATTTTTGTCAGGTACGTCACGTTCGGCTGCGCGTTCATTTCCTCCAGTACGTGGAAGGCCCTTTCGCCTTTCTCGCGTGCCAGTGTTTTTGAGATGCGGCTTTCCGGATCCAGCATGTCACCGAAGATGATTGCATTGGTAGGGCATGACTGCGCGCAGGCTGTCACGATCTCACCGTCAACCGGTCTTCTGCTTTCACGCTTCGCTTCGAGCTTGCCTAACTGAATACGCTGTACGCAGAAAGAGCATTTCTCCATAACGCCTCTTGAACGAACCGTTACATCCGGGTTCAACACCATCTTGCCAAGGTCGTTGTTCATGTTGAAGTCGAACTTGTCGTTGTTGGCGTAAGCGAACCAGTTGAAACGACGCACTTTGTAAGGGCAGTTGTTTGCGCAGTAGCGAGTACCTACGCAACGGTTGTAAGCCATCTGGTTGAGGCCTTCTGAGCTGTGCATGGTAGCGGCAACCGGGCATACTGTCTCGCATGGAGCGTGGTTACAGTGCTGGCACATCATCGGCTGGAAGATGACACTTGGATTCTCCGCCGGATCTTCCATTGTCTTGTAATCTTTCGGCTCGTGCTCAACCGCGCTGTAGTAACGGTCTATACGCATCCAGTGCATCTCACGACGCATCAGCACTTCTTCCTTACCTACTACCGGAATATTGTTCTCAGCCTGGCAGCTTACGGTACAAGCACCGCAACCAATGCAAGAGTTCAGGTCAACGACCATACCCCAATGGTGGTTCTTGTACTCATAGTCATCCCAAAGCGAGATAGCAGAAGGTTTAGCAGGACCTTCGTGCGTAGCGATACGCACATATGTAGTTACCTCTTTCGGATTGGCCTTGTAGTTCGCCAGTGTGTTTTCCTGTACCACAATACGGTCCATGATGGTATGGTGCGTTTGTGTCTGTGCAATCTCTACTGTAGAACCTGTTTTCTCTAGCTTTACAGCACCTGTGAACAGGATGCTGTTGTCAGCTACAGTCGCTATTGGGAAAGCATTAGCGCCACGTCCTTTAGCAGTTGGCATAGAGTCCAGCTGACGGCCATAGCCCATGGCGATACCTACAGTGCCTTGTGCCTGGCCTGGCTGTACCAGCGCCGGAAGCTCCAGTGTCTTGCCATTGGCATAAGTTACTTTCAGCACGTTACCTTGAGAAACACCCATCTCCTCAGCCATCTTGCGTGGCATCGTAATGTAGTTGTCCCAGGTTGCTTTCGTAATCGGGTCAGCCATTTCCTGCAACCATGGGTTGTTGGATTCTGAACCTGTACCGATACCCACTTTTTCATAAACTACAGCCTCTATACTACCACCAGCAACAGCTCTAGGGGCTCTGCCTGCAGCATCGGCAGCAGTCATCGTGCTGGCATTAGCCGGGCTCAGGGCCAGCATGCTGGTTCCATTCTCCAGTACACCGTCGTGAACGACTTTCTCCCACTGCGCATCAGTACCTGCTGCGCCTTTCTTCCAGTTATTGCGGATGTAATCGTAGAATGTCGTTTTGTTACCGCTCCAAGTCAGCAAGCTGTCCTGTGCCTGGCGCGTCATGAAGATTGGGCTGATCACTGGCTGTGCCAGGCTCAGGAAGCCTCTTTTCGGCTCGTAGTCGTTCCAGGACTCCAGGTAGTGGCTGTCCGGTGCTACGTAGTCTGCAAGCGCGGCAGTCTCTTCTACTCTATCGGCAAAAGAAACTTTCAGGGCCACTTTCGCTAAACCGGTCTTCACGCGGTCTGCCAGCGGATGGTCATAAACAGGGTTGGCATTGTAGAAGAACACTGCACCTACGCTACCATTGTTCATTTCCTCGATCAGACGCAGCATCTGGGCATCGTTACCCTGCTTCACCAGGTATGGAGAAGCGGTATCGATGGTTGTGCCCTCTGCACCGATCGTTTTGTTAATAGCTGTTACCAGTGTTTGTACAGCTGGGTCGTTAGAGCCGGATACTACCAAAGCGCGGCCGTTGTTGGCACGCAGGTCTCTAATAGCGTTCTCTAGGGCCTTCTTGTCAACGTTAGCTGGAGCGTTTACACCCTGACCAGACAGGCCATTGTAAATCGCTGTCGCGATCGCCAGCTCTTCGGACGGCTTGATAGGAACACGCACGTCAGCGTTGGCACCTGTAAGCGACATGATCGTCTCAAACTGGTAGTGACGAGACATGTCGGAGTTCTCAGCCGTGATTTTTCTTTTCTGAATGTACTGGCTTGCAAATGGAATTGGAGCAACCCATGTTCCCAGGAAGTCAGCGCTGATGCCTACAATAATGTTGGCTTTGCTGAAGTCGTAGCCGGGTACAACACCACCATTGGCGCCGATCAGGGCTGAAGCCGAGTTCGGATCGTAGGTTACGTGCTCAAAGCTACCAAGTCCTGCGCCGAACTCATTGATCAGTTGCTTGGTGGATGGGCTGATTACAGTAGAGGAAACAAAAGCAACTTTGCCGTTTACTCTGGCAAGTGCTGAGCGGATTTCGCTGTCAACCTGCTCCCACTTAGCCTCTTTGCCTTTGATAAGCGGCGTACGAAGTCTGTTATTATCGTACAGGCTTAGCACAGAAGCCTGCGCCTTCGGGCTTGTACCCATCGGCGTAAGCGTTGAGCTAGGGTTTGGCTCTACTTTAATAGGACGACCTTCGCGTGTCTTTACAAGGATGCTGTTGAAGTCGCCGTTGTTGAAATAAGTAGAAGCGTACCAGTTTGCTACGCCAGGCTCCACATCAACCGGTTTGTTCAGGTATGGGATGGCCTTTCTTACAGGGGCCTCGCATGAGGCCAATGTAGCGGCAGCCAGGCCAAAGCCCAGCAGTTTCAGGAAGTCTCTGCGCGGAGCTGCCAAACCTGTGGATGCGCTCTCGCCTCTGGCTTCGTTTATCGGCAGGAATTCTGGAAACTCATTGTGAGCATGTTTCGCGAATTCAGGAGTATTCTCAAGCTCCTCTATTCCTTTCCAGTATTTTATTCTGTCTTGCATGTTATATCTAGAAAACTCGAACCCTTAATTATAACTGATTAATAGTGGCACTTAGAACACTCTGCACCACCGTTTGACGACACTGTGAAGGCACTCTTCGTAGTTGACTCGTGCAGTTTCACCAGATTGTCATAATAGGCATTTCCTTCTGTGTTAAGAGGAGTTTCGCGGTGACAGTCGATACACCAGGCCATTGTGAGCGGTGCGTACTGAGACACTACTTCCATTTCCTGAATAGGACCGTGACAGGTCTGGCACTCTACGCCACCCACCTGCGTGTGCTGAGAGTGGTTAAAGTACGCCAGGTCAGGCAGGTTGTGGATACGCACCCATTCAATTGGCTTATTACGCTCAATCGCTTTGTAAATCTTCTGAATTTCAGGCGACTCTGCTTTGATCTGGCTATGGCAGTTCATACAGATGTTAGCCGAAGGGATACTGGCGCTCTTGCTCTCGTATACTGTTGTGTGGCAATAGTTACAGTCGATCTGGTGTTCACCAGCGTGCAGTTTGTGTGAGAAGGCAATTGGCTGCGTAGGAGCATATCCCTGCTGTATACCAATACCCATCGCTTTGTCCAGCGTCAGGTCGATGAGCACTACCACGAAGATAAGCACCACCAACGTTCTTACGGCCTTGGACTTGTATATCTTAGAGAAATCGAAGCGCTGGTTTACGATTTCATTGTCGTATTCATCCAGCTGTTTGTTCTTGTTCAGGTAGTTTTTCAGTACCGATGTGATCAAAAGAAGCGTCACAACCAGCACGATCAACACTACGATCAGCACTACCAGTATAATATCCAGATAACCTCCAACTGCACCGATAGCATCTGTACCCACGTTTTCACCTGGAGCGGCAGCGGCTGTAGCGCCGGCGGCAGGAGCCTCGGCAGCGGCAGACTCAGCAGACTTGATGTAGGTCAGGATAGACACAATCTCCTCGTCTGAGAAAGCGAAGGAAGGCATCGCCTGCTTGTTGAACTGGTTGTAAATAGCCACAGCGTCCTTATCGCCGGAAGCGATCAAAGCCTGCGAGTTTTTGATCCAGCTGAGTAGCCAGGGCTGCGTTCTGCGTTCGTTTACACCCTTCATACCAGGGCCAACCACTACATCGCTTCCCACAGAGTGGCAAACCACGCAGTTGTTCTTATACAGGGACTCGCCTGCACTTACAATACCTGCATCATCAACAGGCAGACTTGCGCCTTGTGCAAACCCTGTAGTCGACACTCCGAAAGAGGCCGCCAGGGTAAACAAGAAGGCAATCAAGAATTTGGTTTTTGCTCTTTGTATACAGCTAATCATAGCCAGGACGCTTGTGTTTAGTATAATGGTGAATTTACTTTACGGGCACAAATCTACTACCTGAAACCCATTAATCAAATATTATGTGCTTATTTTTACCCCTATAGACAATATCCCCTTAAGTACAATCACTTAGGGAACACTTTCTGCTTTTTTTTAACGGAATCGGCTATTTTATTTAAAATTATTCTAAATAAGCACGTGAATGCTCAGTGTTTTCTGCACAAAATTATCCACTTTCATCTTGCTTTAACCCCCTGCACGGACGCACCCACACTTGAACTTATAAAATCCTGATTTTGTTGTCGTTAGCTTCTTTTTATTTTTGGCACCGTTTTTTTGGTTGCCACACTCGCGCCCACCGATTTTTTGCACTCTTTATTATATATATAGAAACCGCGGAATTATGAAGCGCATCCGCTATCTGGTGTTATCATCAGTAGAGCAACCCTCCAATGCTGAAGCCCTGTAGCCTACCCTCTGAAGGATCACGCATTTATTTTGGTGCAAGTTTTTGGAATACAGAATCATTGGCGTATATTTGCACCCTAAAACAAAAAAATTCTCATAACCAAATGGAATTAAAAAATTACGAAACGGTCTTCATTCTGACGCCTCTGTTGAACGAGACGCAGATGCAGGAAACGGTCGAGAAGTTCAGACAGGTGCTTAAGGAAAATAGCGCCGACATTATCCACGAAGAGAACTGGGGCCTGCGTAAGCTTGCTTACCCAATCCAGAAGAAATCTACTGGTTTCTACCACCTCATCGAGTTTATGGCCCCTACTTCTGTAGTAGACGTGCTTGAGCTGGCTTATCGCCGCGACGAAAAAGTTGTTCGCTTCCTGACCACTGCACTTGATAAGCATGCTATTGCTTATAACGAGCGCAGAAGAAAAGGTGAATTCAAATCACAGGCTAAAAAAGAGGAGGTTAAAGCATAATGAGCCTAGTTAACGAAAGAGTACACAAACAAGAAAATCGTCAGAAATACTGCCGCTTCAAAAAGAGCGGTATCAAGTATATCGACTATAAGGACGGCAACTTCCTGCTTAAGTTTGTAAACGAGCAGGGCAAGATCCTTCCAAGAAGATTGACAGGCACCAGCCTGAAGTTCCAGCGTAAAGTTGCCCAGGCTGTTGCCCGCGCACGTCACCTGGCTATCTTACCTTATGTAACTGATTCTTTAAAATAAGGAGGGAACGAACATGGAAGTAATACTTAAAGATGACGTTAAGAACCTTGGTTACAAGAACGATATCGTTACTGTAAAGCCAGGATATGGCCGTAACTACCTGATCCCACAGGGTCTGGCAGTGCTGGCTGACAAAACCAACAAGAAGATCGTAGCTGAGAACGTGCGTCAGGCTGCCCACAAACTGGAGAAAATCCAGAGCGATGCGCAGGAACTGGCCAACAAGATCGGTGATATCACACTGGAAATCCCTGCTAAGGTAGGTGAGACCGGTAAGATCTTCGGTTCTGTTACCACTAACCAGCTTTCTGAGGCCCTTAAGGCTAAAGGTCACGATGTAGACCGCAAGCGCATTTCTTTCGATCAGGACGTGAAAACAGCTGGTGAGTACACTGCCACGCTGAACCTGCACAAAGAAGTGAAGCACCAGATCCGCTTCAATGTAGTAGCTGAGTAATCTTAGCCGCTACCAAGCATACAAAGCGCCCTGCCCTAAAAGCAGGGCGCTTTTTTTATTTCCCGCTTCGGGTTAATTTGCGCTATACCTATACCTATGTTCCGGACTGAACTCAACATACCTGCCAGTGGCCTTGACCTGAGTCTGGCGAGTGGCATCGTGACCATTGGTTCCTGCTTTGCCGAGGTAATTGGCCGCAAGCTGCAGGAAAACAAGGCGCAGGTATTAGTGAACCCTTTCGGAACGATCTTTAACCCGCTATCCGTAGGCAAGCTGCTTCGGGCCTCCATCGGCGACTCACATCCGATTGCTGATAACCTGGTGCAACACCAGAACATCTGGTATGGCTATGACCTGCACTCCTCCCTCTCCTCCCCTTCCCGCGATACCTTGCTGCAGAACATCGAAGAGCGGCTTTTTCTGACCCACCATACCTTGCAGCAGGCCAACCTACTGGTCATGACGCTCGGCACGGCGGTGGGTTACCGTTTGCAGAGCTCCGGCGAGGTAGTGGCCAACTGTCATAAACTGCCCGCCCGCCAGTTTAGCCGCGAACTCCTCTCCTTTGACATCTTGCGTGCCGATATGCAGCAGACCTTAGAGGAACTGTGGCGCTTCAACCCCGCACTGCAGGTCTTGCTCACGGTAAGCCCCGTGCGCCACATCAAGGAAACGATTGAGGTAAACAGCGTCAGCAAATCCATTTTGCGGCTCCTATGCCATGAAATTACTACTAACAACAGGCAGGCGCACTACTTTCCCGCCTTCGAGATCATGATGGACGACTTGCGCGACTACCGTTTCTATGGACGTGACATGGTGCACCCGACGGAAGTGGCAGAGGATTACATCTGGAACAAGTTTGTGAACACCTACCTGGGCGAGGATTTCAGGGGTTTTCTGACAGTGTGGGAGAAAATGCGACGGGCCATTGCCCACCGGCCCTTTCATCCCGGGTCTGATGCACACCAAAGCTTCCTGAAAACCACCCTCCAACAGCTACAGCAGCTCGCTGACAGGTATAAACTGGATGTTTCAGAAGAAGAAAAGGCCCTGAAGCAACAGCTGGTTAAGTAAATTCAGGTATAGCTCATTGCTTCTCTACTGCTCTCTTAATTCTTCCGAACAGCCCGTCGTCAACATACTTTTACCTGCCTTGTCCGTAGGTATAGAGTTCCAGAAGCCCGCAACACGACGACCATGGCCCAAAACAAGAAGACACCGAACAAACTGATCAACGAAAGCAGCCCTTACCTGTTGCAGCACGCCTACAACCCGGTGGACTGGTACCCGTGGGGAGAGGAAGCTTTGCAAAAGGCCAGACAGGAGGACAAACCTATATTGGTGAGTATTGGCTACGCGGCCTGCCATTGGTGCCACGTCATGGAGCATCAGTCGTTTGAGAACGAAAAGATTGCCAGCGTCATGAACGAGCATTTTGTGTGCATCAAGGTGGACCGGGAGGAGCGACCGGATGTGGATGCCGTGCACATGGAAGCTTTGCAGGCCATGGGTGTGCAGGGAGGCTGGCCGCTGAATGTCTTCCTGAACTCGGAGGCCAAGCCGTTTTATGGCGGCACCTACTTCACACCCCAACAGTGGGTAAAACTCCTCCTTAACATCGCGGAAGCCTACGCGAAGGACAGGCAGAAACTCGACCAATCGGCGGAGCAGTTCGTGAAGCACCTCAACCTGAGCGAACTGAAAAGATTCGGGATTCAGCAAAGCCAGACGGAAGTGAGTGAAGAGGAGTTTGAGGAGCTATACCGCAACCTGGCCCGGCAGTTCGACAAGAAGCACGGCGGCTTTGGTGCTGCCCCCAAGTTTCCGATGCCAGCCAATCTGCTGTTTTTGCTACGCTATTACGCCCACACCGAAAATGCAGCCGCCCTGAAACACATCAACCTCACGCTACACGAGATGGCTTATGGCGGCATTTACGACCAGATCGGAGGCGGATTTGCCCGTTATTCTGTCGATGAAAAATGGCTGGCACCGCACTTTGAGAAGATGCTCTACGACAACGGGCAGCTGATCAGTTTATACGCAGAAGCGTATCTGCTCACAAAAGAAACACTTTACAAAGACGTGGTACACGAAACGATCGCGTTTGCGGAGCGTGAGCTGATGAGCGAAGAAGGCGGCTTTTACTCGTCGCTCGATGCAGACAGCGAAGGCGTGGAGGGCAAGTTCTATGTATTCACCCGTCAGGAACTGCAGGACCTGTTCGGGGCAGAAGAGCCCATCCTGTCGAAATACTACCACGTGACCACGACCGGTAATTTTGAGCATGGGCAGAACATCCTGCACCGCCGCATTAGCGATGCGCATTTTGCCAAGGAAAACGAGCTGGAACTGGAGGTGCTGGAGGAGATGGTGAAGACCTGGAAAGACAAGCTGATGGAAGTCCGGTCACAGCGCATTCGTCCGGGTCTGGACGAAAAGATCCTTTGCTCGTGGAACGCCATCATGCTCAAAGGCCTGGCAGATGCCTACTATACCTTCGGCAACAAGCGCTTCCTGCACCTGGCCGTCCGCAATGCAGACTTTATACTCCGGCACTTCAAGCAGGGCGATAGGCTATACCATAATTATAAGGAAGGAAAGGCTTCCATAGACGGTTTTCTGGAAGACTATGCCTTGCTGATCCGAGCACTGATCCGGGTATACGAGATCACATTTGACGAAAAATACCTGCAGGAGGCCAGGCAGCTGACGGACTATACCTTGGCTAACTTCCTGGATGAACAGGAGCAATTGTTCTTCTTCACAGACCAGAGCGCAGAAAAGCTGGTGGCCCGCAAAAAAGAGCTACTCGACAATGTGATTCCGTCCTCCAACTCGGTGATGGCCACCAACCTATACCTGCTGGGGCTTTACTTTGATGAGGAGCGTTACCAGCAACTTGCAGATGCCATGCTCGCGCAGGTGAAAGAGCTTGTGGTGAGAGAACCCGGCCACATGGGCAACTGGGCCACTCTGTATTACCACAAGCTGCAGCCCACCGCCGAGGTGGCCATTGTGGGGCATCAGGCACCGGAGATGCGCTCCGAGCTCAGCTCGTTTTACATCCCCAACATGCTGCTGGCTGGCACTGAAGGCCAAAGTGAGCTGCCCTTACTACAGGATCGCAGCGCCATAAACGGCAAAACCACCGTTTATGTATGCTATAACAGGACCTGTCAGCTACCGGTGCAAACGGCTGCCGAGGCACTCGAGCAGTTGCAAAACCGCACTGGCCAAAATCCCAATTTCCCGGCCCTCTAACTTTGCCGCCTCGACCACCCGTAGGGAACAGTATACCTACAACTTGCGCACCAGTAAACCGGCGTAATGCTTTCTGTAGTGGAAAAGCAGCAGCCCAAGGAGGAGCATCACCACGATGCCATTGATCAGAAGCGATGGGTCAGCAAATAAGTGAAAAAGAAGAATATTTACCCCTAGTGGCAGCAAAACAAGCAGGGCCAGCAACACATAGCGGTTTGCCAGCAGCATTACACCTGCCACGAGCTCCAGCGCTTTTAGAGGTATAAACACGAAAGGCGTGCTCACCAGCACCTGCATGAAAGGCACGTGCAGCGAGGTGGCGCCGATCGGATCGATGTCAAACAAGAAGAGGAAGCCGTTGAGCCCGGCAAAGGTGAAGATGGCGCCCAGCAGCACCCGGGCAATCGTGATCATAGCAGTTGTCTTCATAAAAGAGTCTTATTGTTTCTCGTTATGCTCTGTGCATCTCTTATGTAGCCGCTTCTCCAGCACATCTTTCAAATTGTCCTCAAGCCCCTCTCCCAGCAAGGAACCGACTAGTAACCAATATTAAGGAGAAAAAGAGAAACCGCCTAGGAATGCAGGCACAAAGCACACCATGCCAGACATGTATAAGCATACCGCCATACCTTTCCAAAGAGCCAGGTTTGTTTTGATGCAGGCACCAAGGCAAAAGCTATACCCCATGAAAAAGTGAGTTAACGGGTATGGCTATACTTTCGGGATTTACACGCTTTTTTGCGACCTTTGCATGTACAACCTATACCTGCGCCCTTGTCTGAGTTACTCAATTTCAATTACCCACCGGAGCCGGCCGTGGACCGCGTCACGCTTTTTGCCGACGTGATCCTGCCCCTGCCGCTCCCGAAGCTGTATACCTACCGCATCCCCTTCGAGATGAACGACGAGGTGCTGGTGGGCGCACGGGTAATTGTGCAGTTCGGCGCCAAGCGGGTACTCAGCTGCATCGTGGCCGATATCCACGAAAACGCTCCTGCAGACTACCAGGCCAAGTATATTCTGGATGTGCTGGATGATAAGCCGATCGTAACGGCCCCACAGCTCAAGCTTTTCCGCTGGATTGCCGACTACTACATGTGCACCATCGGTGAGGTGATCAATGCGGCCCTGCCCTCGGCGCTCAAACTCAGCAGCGAGTCGCGCATACAGCTGCACCCGCACTTCAACCCCGAAGAAGACGACATCCCGTTGGCGTCGCAGGAAGTCAAAATCATCTACGCCCTGCAGCAAAACCCCGCCCTTACCTTTACGGAAGTGGGCAACCTGCTGCAGCTGAAGAGTTATCACAAGTACATCAAATCCCTAATCCAGAAAGAGGCGATCATCATATTTGAGCAGGTGAGCGACCGCTTTTCGCCTAAAGTGGTCAAGAAGATTCGCCTGACGGAGCATTTCGTACAGGAGGAAGGTATGCTGGAGGAGCTCTTCAACCAGCTGGCCACCAAGCCCAAGCAGCTCGACATTCTGCTCAACTACCTGCAAAAGGTACCAGTGCACCAGAACATCCACCTCAACAGTGCAGGTATAGAGAAGAGTGTGCTGGCCAATAACCCGCACCTTTCCAAATCCTCCATCGACTCGCTGATCAAAAAAGGCGTGTTCGAGCAGTTTGACCAGATCATTTCGCGATTCCCCGTTGACAACACGGTGTCGCTGCAGCCCATGAAGCTGTCGGAACACCAGGAACAGGCCAAAGACGAAATACTGGGCCTCTTCAAAGAGAAAGACACCGTGCTGCTGCATGGCGTGACGGGAAGTGGCAAGACAGAGGTATACATCGACCTGATCAAGCATGCGCTGGAGGCTGGCGGGCAGGTGCTATACCTGCTACCCGAAATTGCGCTCACGGCCCAGATCGTAACCCGTCTGATCAAAGTGTTTGGCGATAAGCTGGGAATCTACCACTCCAAGTTCTCCGACAACGAGCGGGCAGAGGTATGGCAGGGCGTGCTTTCGGGTCGTTTTCAAATGGTGGTGGGCGTACGTTCGGCGGTGTTCCTGCCTTTCCATAACCTGTCGCTGGTGATAGTAGATGAGGAGCATGAGCCCAGCTACAAGCAATACGAACCAGCCCCCCGGTATAACGCCCGCGAAACGGCCCTGATGATGGCGCACCTGCAGGGGGCAAAAACCCTGCTCGGCTCTGCCACGCCTTCCATCGAGACCTACTACAACTGCAAGACCGACCGCTGGGGCCTGGTGAACATGCACAAGCGCTTCGGTGAGGCGCAGATGCCTACCATCGAATTGATAAACGTGCGGGAAGAGCAGCAGCGGAAGAACATGCACAACCACTTTTCGGGCAAACTGGTGACGGCCATCGAAGAGCGGCTGGCACGAAACGAGCAGGTGATCCTGTTCCAGAACCGCCGCGGCTACGCGCCTTTCATCAGCTGCGACGAATGCTCCTGGATTCCCAAGTGCCAGCATTGTGCCGTGAGCCTCTCCTACCACAAGTATAACAACGAGCTGCGCTGTCACTACTGCGGCTACCACGAGCGCATGCCGCACGACTGCCCCGCTTGCGGCGCAACTACGCTCCGGAGCATGGGCTTCGGCACCGAAAAGGTGGAGGACGACCTGAAACTGATGCTGCCTAACGCCGAGGTACAGCGCATGGACCTGGACACGACCAAGAAGAAAAACAGCTACCAGCAAATCATCGCCGACTTTGAGAGTGGCAAAACCAATGTGCTGATCGGCACCCAGATGGTCACCAAGGGTTTGGACTTCGAGAATGTAAGTCTGGTAGGTATACTCAACGCCGACAGCATCATCCACTTCCCTGATTTCCGGGCACACGAGCGGGCCTATCAGCTGTTTGTGCAGGTGAGCGGGCGCGCCGGTCGCAAAGGCAAGCCTGGCACGGTACTGATCCAAACCCGCGACCCGCTGCAGCCGATCTTCCGGAAGGTGCATAGTAACGACTATACCTCGCTTTACGAGCATGAGATCGAGGAACGCATGCGCTTCGGCTACCCGCCTTTCGCCCGCATGATCCGCATCACGGTGAAGCACCCTGACGAAAAAATATCCGAAAATGCCGCCATCGTGCTGGCCAAGGATCTGACGGATCAGCTAGGTACGCAACTGGTGCTCGGGCCGGAAGTGCCGTACATTTTCAAGATCCGGAATCTTTTCCTGAACGAGATCCATGTGAAGCTCCCGCGTGAGAATGTGAACCTTCGCGCCGCCAAACAGGCCATCTCCAAGGTGATACAGCAGCTGTACCTGTTGCCCGATTTTAAGGGGATACGGGTAGTTGCGGATGTGGATCCGGCTTGATTTGATGCTAGCTTAATTCTGGTTTTTGTAGGTATAGCCAGGGCTTTTTGCCTGGCCGGCGTGGCTGGTTCGTAGGTATAGCAAATGATTTTGTTTCATTGCTTCGCCTGTGCAGCGGGCACCGTATACCCTGGCCGGGCGGGCCTTACTTTTTTCCTTGATGAAAAAAGTAAGCAAAAAAATCAAGACTCCCCAAACTCGCTGAACGCTCAAACAGTGGGTAGTCGTTTTGTGCACCGTGCACCGCTTTCTGCTTTGTAGCCCAAGTGCAAGTAAGTCTTGCTATACCTGCCAGTGGTCCGTGATACTCTCATCAGGGATTATACCTGATACAGGTAATGGCTGAACTCCCCCTTTGAAGGGGGTAGGGGGATGTCGATCATGCACATGAAACTGCAGCTACAAAGCTACACCATTGAACTAGCGGTTACAGACTCCCCTCCTTGGATAAGGAGGGGCAGGGGTGGTTGGACCCGGTACCGCAATGAAGCTGCTGTAGCTACAAAGCTATACCCTGCAAGAGCAGTAGCAGGAACTCCCCTCTGGGGGTAGGGGCCCTCGAAAAAAGGAGGAGCTAGGGGAGGTAATTCACCTCAGGGGTAGCGACCCTTGCCAAAAAAGTCCCTAGCTACTGCCCCCTCTCCTTTCTGAGCTTCACCCGAAACACCAGAAAATCAGTGCAATTTTTTTCTGGCAAAACTTCTCCTAACGAAGCATGCTAAAAATTATTTCGCTTTTCCGGAGCAATCGTAACCCTATCAAAAACAGGGGCGTATAATGAGTACCTTTGGCTAAAAGTTGAAAGCCTGAAAGTTGAGAATGTCTGCCAAGATATTTTTTAATTTTCAGGCTTTTCTCTTTTTAGCCTATTCCTGCGGTGTGTTCTTGGTCAGTATCACTACATACATAATCCCAAAGGCCAGAAAAGCAACCAGGATAAAGACATCTATCCATTCGTACTCTCCCTGCCATATCTGCCAGCCTTTTACCCCTGCAAATACAAAGCAGGCGATGGCGAGCAAAATTCTGAATAATCGTCGGTTAGCCATATGTGTCAATTAAGGTGCAAATTACAAAGTATAAAATTAGCGTGACATGTAGAAAACAATCCAGGCGGTAATGATAACAGTACTGACCACGTTCAGGAACATACCTGTCCGCATCATGGTACCGATGGGCACTTGTTTACTACCGTACACAATGGCATTTGGAGGTGTTGCCACAGGCAGCATGAATGCCATGCTGCACGCTATCACGACACCCAGCACAGGGTATAGCTCCGGCAAGTGCAACTGATTGAGAATCCCGATGACGATCGGCACGAAAGTGATCGCAATGGCTGTATTGGAACTTACCTCAGTTACCATGATCACACCGCCTACCAGCACAAACACCAGTAGAAGCAGTTGGTCCGGATTAACGAAAGTGGTAATGCTGGCGCCTATTACGTCGGCCAGGCCAGAACTGACCACCAACTGCCCCAGCGCCATACCTCCGCCAAACAAAAGGATCGTGTCCCAGTCGATGCGCACCAGGTCAGCGGTTGTGAGCGTCCCCTCTCCTTCGTTCTCCTGCCCCGGCGGAATCAGGAACAGCAGCAGCGCGGCCAGTACAGCGACTGTGCTCTCGGCGAAATAGGTACTCATAAAGGTATAGGCCGCTTCCATCCCCAACAGGTTAAACACGCCCGGACTCAGCCACAGCACCACCGCCAGCAAAAACACGCCCATCGTGATCCGCTCACCTTTCGAAATGGGTGGCTGCTCACGACTTTGGGTTTCGACGTATGTCCTTATACCTTCGGGACTGAAGTTAAATTTTTTGAAGTACCAGCGCACGTACACCAGCATAAAGGCATAGATGCAGAGCGAAATGGGGAGGGCCATTATCATCCATTGCAGGAAATCAATGCTGATGCCTTCCTTGGCCAGGTAATTCACTCCGATCAGGTTGGGGGGCGACCCGATGATCGTACTAACACCCCCGATGGAGGCACTATACGCTATACCTAGTAGGAAAAAGGGAGCCGAACTTTTGCGTGCGGCAGGATCAGGTATCAACTGCAGCACCCCAATCGTGAGCGGCAGCAGCATGGCCACCGTCACCGAGTTACTCACCCACATCGACAGCACATACGAAACCAGCGAGAAACCCAGGAACATACTGAACAGGCTCTTCTGGAAAAACGGCCGGGCCAGGATAAAGAGCGCAAGACGCTTGTCGAGGCCGTGGCGGGTCATGGAGCGGGCCAGCAGAAAACTGCCGATAAAGAGCAGAATAATCGGGTGTCCCAGGTTCTGGAAAGCCGTGTTGACATCGGCTATACCTGTCAGGATCGCCATCACCACCCCCAGGAAGGCTGTCATGGAGAGCGGGATCACCTCCGTCATCCAGAAGACCAGGCAAAAAACCATAATGGCCGCCACCTTGCGCGCCTGAGGTTCAAGCCCGTCCGTCAGGCCCCACATCATCACGGCCAGCAAAGGGGCCAGCAGCAAGCCAATGTTTCTTCTGGTTAAAGTCATGGATATAAATATAGCTATAAACCAGAATAAACTGCCAAACCAAGGTATAGCATGCAGCAATTTGTGATTGCTATACCTGTCACAGACTTATCAGACTATGCTAAACCAGGTAACGCTCCCGGATGATGTTCAGGTGATGGATCTCGTGGCCCAGAATGGCAAAGCCCAAAGCCCTGACAGACACGCTTCGACCACTGGCTATACCTGTGTGGCTGAGCATTTCGTCGTCAAAACCTTTGAATAGCTCGATAGTAGCCTGGCGGGCGGCGGCGTATTCGGCCAGTATGGACGTGATCGGTCTTGCATCCGCTTTGCTGTGCTCTGCGTAAGCGTTCTCGTCGAAGCCGGGCAACTCCGTTTTATCGTTGCGGGCAAAGCAGAGGGCACGGTAGGCGAAAATGCGCTCTGTGTCGGCCATGTGCACCAGCATTTGTTTAATAGTCCACTTGCCGGGCTGGTAGCGGTAGCTCAGCTGTTGCTCTTTGAGCGAGAGCATGAAGTTGACAATGTACTCTTCGCTTGCCGCCAGTGCCGACAGCAGATCGTCGGTTTTGGCGTTGCCAATGTAGCTGTTAAAAAACTCGTCGTATTCAGCCGGATTAGGCGCGCCGATGATTCTATCCATAGTTTTAAGTTTTGTGGTAGGATGATAGGTATACGTGAAGGTACAAATTATACGCGTACACAGATAAGCAGTCACGATAAAAAGCAGGGTCCTGGCTTTGAGTAGCCAGGACCCTGCTGTTGTCATGTGATGTGCTATCGTAGAAACTGTATGTAGGGATAAATCAGCAAAACCCTTACTGCCCTACCAGGAACACGGCATTGCCGAAGAGCAGCTTGCCGTTGTGCCAGAAACCACGGAAAAGGGGGTTGTCGGCCAGGTATACCACCTGTCCCCTGCCCATCGGCTGCGCACCCAGTATCAGGGCGTCTTTGAGTCGCTCTTTTGCCTTGGTACCCACAAAGCCGGTGGCATAGTTGTCTTTTTTGAGCACGCCCACGTTCCAGCCATCTTTCATGAAGCTGAAAGTGTCGGAGGTACGCACCAGCGCGTAGTACGTATCACCGTAGCCGAAGGCCAGCGGGTGTGTTTTGTCGAGGTTTACACGGAACACGCTGCCCTGCACATCCTCCGAAATCGCGTCACGTTCGCGGTCGCCGTAGGCACGCAGTAGCTTGTAAGGGTCTTCCTTCGTTTCCTTGGCCTTCTCCTTTTCAGCTGCTTCGTCGCCGTTTTTCTTTTGCAGATTGAAATCCTTCTTACCGGCCAGGAAGCCGGCGGCACTCTCCAGCGCGATCAGCTTGCCGCCACCGCGCACCCAGTTCTTCACCTGCTCCAGTGCCTGATCGTTCAACACGCGGCCATAAGAGCCGGCTGGTAGAATCAGCACATCGAATTCGTGCAGCGGCACACTGCCAAAATACCCAGTACCCAGCACCGTCACCGGATAACCAATCTGCTGCTCAAAGTAGTGCCAGATCTCCCCGAAAGCGTAAGGCGACACGCCCTCACCGGACAGCACAGCCACCTTCGGCATTTTGAGGAAGCGCACACTGCCCGAACCGAAATCTGCACCGCTGCTCACAAAGCCCGTTGTGGAAGCCTGTAGCGTAACGCCATGTTTTTCGGCGGTGGCACGTACCACGCTATCCAGCTTGTCGCCCATTCCTTCGTTCCCGGTTCGGGTGATGATCAGGGTCCCGGCATCGTACTGGCGGTTATCCATCTCAAAGGGCTTCTCCGACATGCGCACTTTTACTTTCTGGGCCATCAGTTCTGTCAGGAATTTCACGTCCTGCAGACTGTTCCAGCGGGCCAGGTAGGCAAACGGCCGCTCTACTTTAATGGCATTGGCTGCTTTGGCTGGCTTTTGGTTGCCTGGCTCCAGACGGCTTTTCAGGGCGTAGGCCTGCAGTCCAAATGCGTAAGGCATGGCCCAGGAAGTGATGTCGTAGGTAAGCGAGTCTTCGAGGTTCGAGTTCGGCTCAAACAGCACTTTCACGAGCGTGGACTTCGGCTGGTACATGCTCACCACCAGGTCATTCTGGTTCACCCGCACGTTTTCTTCTTTGCCAGTCGCATAGTTAAAGCCTTTGCCTGAACTGCTCTTGCCGGCATAGCCATACTGGATCTGCTGCTGGTCCAGGTAGTTCGTGAGCGCCTTCAGGTTACCGGCACTGCGGTCATCGGCCCGGAACACGAAGGTCTTGTAATCGCCGCCCGGCTTTTTCAGGTTGTTGTCGTAGTACTTGCGGAATTCCTGCGTCAATTGATCGGCTTTCTCAGCCGTAGCCTGTAGCGTGGCCAGACTGGCGATGTGGTGGTGGGCGATGCGGTCAGTCAGCGTGAGTGTATCGCCGTCCTGTTTCTTATAAGCCAGACCGGCACGGCCGGAGCCTCCCTGCTCGTAGGTCATGCCAATGGCGCCGTTAAAGGTAGGCCAGGTGTCGCCGTAGCTTGGGTAGAACAGGTCGAAGTTTTCGCGGGTGAAGTAGAGCCAGTTGTTCTGGTCGAAGTACTGGCGGTTGTAGTCGCCGATGGTGTACTGAAAATCACGCTGCCAGGGCGTGATGCTCTCGTGCAGCGGCTTGGCGGCCGGCGAGAAATAGTAAGGCTGCTCCGGCCCCATCTCGTGAAAGTCGGCGTGTACCTGCGGCAGCCACTGGTTGTACTGCGCCATGCGCTGCTTCGACTCGATCTGTGTCTGCCAGGCCCAGTCGCGGTTCAGGTCGAAGTAGTAGTGGTTGGGCCTGCCGCCCGGCCAGGGCTCGTAGTGCTCCCAGGCATACGGCGAGGCATTGCCGCCCTGGTTCTGGGTTTGCTTATACCACTGCACGTATCGCTCGCGTCCATCGGGGTTCACACACGGGTCAAGGATTACCACGGTGTTCTCCAGCCACTTTTTGGTCTGCTGGTTGTTGGGGTCTACCAGGTCGTAGAGCACCTGCAGCACCGCCTCGCTGCTCACCGACTCGTTGCCGTGGATGTTGTAGCTCATCCAGAGGATGGCGGGCTGCTTGCCTTGTACCTGTCCCTTGGCTATACCTGCCTGGCGCAGGTTGTTCTCCCGGATCTGCTCGAGACGCGGCATGTTCTCGTCGCTGGCTACATAAACCAGCAGCAAGGGTCTGCCTTCGTAGGTTTTGCCGTACTCCTGCACCCGGATACGGTTCGGGGCCTGCTTTGCCAGGTATAGCACATAGTCTGTGATGCGGGCATGCGTGGTAAATTCTTCGCCCAGGGTATAGCCCAGGAACTGCGCTGGAGTCTGCAAAGCCTGTTGCGCCAGGGCGGTCTGCATACTCAGCAACACGAGGGCAAAAGCGAGTAATCGCTTCATGGTGTTTTGCATGATGTATCTCTTTAGAGAGGGTATGTTGAGGGTATAGGAAATAAAGGCACAATCTGCGCAAAAAAGCTGAATCTGACAATTTTATGCCTGTAAAGCTTGCTATACCTGAATAAGAAAACGAACAGCGAAATCAGTGTGGAATTTTAGTAGCCAGCCTTCGGTTTATTTTTTATACCTGCCATCAATCCGCTTATGTGCGTACCTATAGCGATGTATCTGTTCTGGCGAAAGACTGGCAAAGGCCTTCTGGCATTTTTAACAGGGCTGGCCCTGATGACTGTGCTCTACGTACTGGCCGGACTTATACTGGGCAGTATACCTGTCAACAGCAGCTATGCCCAAACTACGGAAGGCATTGAGATCTTCGTGACCGATAATGGCGTGCACACGGACCTGGTGCTGCCTGTCAAAACCGATATTATTGATTGGCGTGACAAGCTATACCTGAGGGATTACGCCGGTGCCGACAGCTCTTTTACCCATGTGGGCTTCGGCTGGGGCGACCGGCAGTTTTACATGGAAACGCCTGAATGGAAAGACCTCACGCTCACCACCGCCATCACCTCGCTCTTTTGGCCCACCCGCACGGCCATGCATGTGGAGTACATCGCACAGCCGCTGCGGCAAAACAAGTACCAGCAACCCGTTATCATAACCGAGGCGCAGTACCGGGCATTGGTGCAGTACATCCTGGACACCTTCCAACAACAACCCAACGGTGAGTTCCTGTTGATTGAGGGCAAAGGCTACCATACCCGCGACAATTTCTATGAAGCCAACGGCAAGTTCCACCTCTTCAAGACCTGCAACAGCTGGGTAAACGGCGGACTCAAAGCCATGGGACACCGGGCCGCTCTCTGGGCTCCCTTTTCATTTATGGTGATGCGGCAGGTACGGGAATGAACCAGGTATAAAAATAAAAGCCCCGGGTAAGATACCCGGGGTTTTCTGTTAAACCCTAATAGTCTATTGTTTGAGTAATTTGAAATGACTGTTGAAATCGCCCATGCGGGTGGAGATGATGTACACCCCGCGCGGCAGGTTCGGATCAAGCGTGAGTTTCTCGATGTTGGTGCCCTTCGCCACCTGCACAGTTCGCTGTAGCAGTTGCTGACCAGTAGCCGTTGTCACCGTAATCTGCAGTTCACCGTCCAGTTCCGCATCGATGCTCAGCTCCACTTCAGAGTGGAATGGGTTCGGATAAGCCTTCACCTTGTTGGCTGACACTACATCGAAGTGCACCGCCTTGATGTTGAAGATCTCAGACTTACCATCCAGGTCCACTTGCTTCAGTCGGTAGTAGCGCACGCCCTGCTTGCCGTTCTCTTTGTCCACGAAGGTATAGAGTTGCTTCAGGCTGGTCGTATTCACCTTCGACTCCACAAAGCCCAGCACCCTGAAGTTTTTCGCATCACTGGAAACCTGCACCTCGAAGCCCTTGTTGTCCAACTCGGAAGCCGTCGCCCAATCGAGGACTACGTCGTTGCCGCGTTTGGTGGCGTTGAAGTAGAGGAGTTCTACTGGGAGAGGAATGATAGGATCGGTTGCAAGAGAGAATATGTTGCTTGCGTCCAATGCAAAGCATGTTCCCTCCTTGGCTGGGATATCACATCTAATGGACACGCGAAGTGCTCCCATCGGTTCTTTCATAGTGAACTCGGTTACTCCCTCCTCAACCATTTCCCAACTACCGTCTGTACCATCGCCCATCCACCATTTAATAGAGGCAATGTCTGCTCCATCAAGATCAATCATATTCGATTCGACTTTAAAGGTATATTTCATACCGAACTCCATTTTGGATTCATCCTCAATCTGAGTGTCTGTTTCATCGAATATTAGGATTCTACCGGTAACCTGTTGAATTGGGTTAACAGTAACAGTACTTACTGCGGCTTCACTGTTCGAGCAGGACTGGCTATCCTGGATGCGCACACTGTATTGACCTGCGACTGTAGTTGGGAAGCTTGCTACGTTACCAGGATTAGTGGCTCCGGCTGGTACTGTCCAGGTATAGCGGTATGGTCCTACTCCATCAACTGGCGTAGCTGTTACTGTGGCAGCTGTACCGGCACATACTGTCACGTCGTTCACAGTTACAGTTGGCAGTTCTTTCACAACCACTGTAGTGCTGACAGGCGTACTCATGGCGCAGGATTTAGCGTCTCTCACCGCTACCGTATAGGTGCCCGGTACCGTTGTCATAAAGCTGGCAGTAGTCGGAGCAGGTCCTGTCCAACCCGATGGTACGGTCCAGGTATAGGTGAACGGCGCAGTACCCACTACTGGAGTAGCAGTAACCTGCACTGGTGTTCCCGCACAGGTTGACGGGCTGTTTACGGCAACGGTAGGTATAGGATTGATGGTGATAGTCGCTCTGCCCATCGGTAGCGGACAGGCAGCTACTGTGCCATCCTGTGCAACTGTGGTAGCCAATACACGATATTCACCGGCAACGGTCTGATTTGGAAAAACAATTGGCTGTCCATCGCCTAAAACTTCCTGGCCTACATTTGAGGTTGAACCACTCACTGTGCGCTGCAACTGGTATTTCACACCACTTTGAGACCCGTTAAGCGTAATTGCTACGCCAGCACCTCCTGCGCAATATTCCCCATTGTTGGCTGCTGTCAATGTCTGAGCTACAGGCTGTGGTGTGACATACACATTCACAGGTCCGTAAGTGAGGCAAGCTGTTGCAGTAGTGGTAGCTAATGCCTGTACGGTATAAGAACCAGCCACTGTTTGGTTACCAAAGGGCAGTGCGTTACCCGTACCCGCTACAGGGCTGCCAACAGGTTGACCATCACGCATCAGTTGGTAGAACACATTTAGCTGTGAACTGGCAAGGCTTACAGGTACTCCCGTACCACCCGCACAGAATGCACCGCCACCGGCCATTGTCTGAGTACCAACTACAGTAATCGGAATCTGATTTGTTGTAAAGCCTCTGGAACACTTACTGCTCACATTGTTTTGCCTGTCTATTACAGAACTGAATTCAACATAAACTATATCACCGTCACGGAATCCTCCATCGGGTCCAGTAGTACTATATGTCACAATATTTCCTGTTGTATATTTCGTAGAGCCTAACTCTATCGGAGTTTGTACACCAGGACGTTGCACCATCCAATAAAGCGTCAATTCGATGTCTTTCCAGAAAGCAAAGGCTGCGTCAAGATTAGCAGACATGGTTATCTCCCCTCCCTGACAAATAGTAGTTTTATCTGTACCCAGATTAACCACGTAGTTTATCGGAGCCGCAGTATAGGTTCTGTTTGACCATATGCCGTTCGCTGGACCCTCTGGACCCGTTGGAATAGAGGAAATACAGCTATTTGCAGGACCGGCAGTTATAGAAACTGCATAATAGTCTTCAGATGAAAGGCCTGCGTTTCCGGCTTCAACCGTGTTGCCAAATGGATAAACATCAAAGTTTTTGGTCCAGCGGTAAGTAAACTTCGCTGCATCTGCTCCATCGTTCACTCTCTCACCGCCCACTACAATGGGTTGGTAATATCTGTAGGCATTATCCTTTAGAATCTGAGGAGCATTTGCTGGGTAAGGGTAAGCTGGATTGGGTATAGGATAGGTCTTGGCGCCCAATAAACTTCCATTTCTATCTACAGGTTGGCCTTCACTGTTAACCAAATAAGGATACATAACAGATACAGGATCTTTGTAAACTACCGCTCTATAAGTTGTATTCTGACCTCTACAAGTTGGGAAAGGGTTTGCTTCGATTACAACAACGTATCTTGACCGCTTCAGAAGTACTTTCTTTTCCTCGGAAGCTGTACAAGTAATGCCATTAGAGGATGGAGTTATGGTATAGCGGATGGTGATTTCCTTTTCAGTTGCTGAGCCCAGTGCAGTACAAGGAGTCAAAACACCACCTGTAGACAGGCCGGCATTGCCTGATGGGGATACGATTGAGAAAGTTCCTCCTGCTACTGTTGGTGTAAGAGTGATAGTTCCACCGTCTGAGTACACTATCTGGCCATCTGTAACACCATTGAAAGTTGCTACAGGTTTTGGATTCACTTTTACAGTTACGTTCTGTGAAGCGCCTGTACAACCATTGGCTGTAGTGTTGAATACATAAGTTACATCGATTGCACTAGCAGTAGTGTTCTCTAGCACTTCACTCACACCTCCTGCTACCGGCGTTGTGACGGCCGTGTTGCTAATGCCCAGTACCGCTGCTCTGGTCCAGGTATAGGTAGCGCCTGATGTAGCGCTTTGAGGAGTATAGCTAAAGGTTGAACCACTGCACACTGCTGTTGGCGTTAATGTGCTGCTCAGTCTTGGCGAAGGGTTCACAACTACTTTAACTTCTTGCACATTACCTGCACATGAGTTACCATTCGATGCATAAGTAGTGGTATAACGGTAAGTTACGGTAACAGGATCAGTGCCAGTATTCACCAATGTTTCATTTACAGCGCCTGCTACCGGCGTAGTTACAGCTGGATTGCTGATGTTTGTTACAGCCGCTCTAGTCCAGGAGAATGTGGCACCCGATGTAGCACTTGCAGGTTCATAGCTAAACGGTGTACCACTACACACAGCAGTAGGTGTGAGAGTACTACTAAGTGACGGTCTTGGGTTAACAGTTACCACAACATTTTGAGTTGAGTTTCCTGCACAGCCATTAGCCGTTGTTGTATAAACGTATGTAACATCAACCGGATTAGCAGTTATGTTCACCAGCGTTTCGTTTACTGCACCGGTTCCGTTTGTTACGGCAGCATTGGATATACCTGCTACAGCAGCTCTTGTCCAGGTATAGGTTGCTCCTGTTGTAGCGCTTGCAGGCGTATAGCTGAAGGCCACACCACTACAAACTGTGGCGGTAAGTGGACTGCTCAGTTGTGGTCTCGGATTAATGGTTACTACCAAGTCCTGTCTCTCCCCGTTGCAGCCATTGGCCCTTGTAGTGATTTCGTAAGTTACTGTAATCGGCGCTGTGGTCGTGTTGGTGAGCACTTCACTGATATCGCCAGTTCCGCTTGAAGCCGCATTACCTCCAAAAGCTGCCCTAGTCCAGGTGAACGTAGCTCCAGTAGTCGCACTGGCAGGTTCGTATATGAATCTACTGCCACTACATACGCTCCTTGTAAGTGGTGTGCTTAATTTTGGACTTGGGTTAACGGTTACCACAACATCCTGGGCAGCGCCGGCGCAGCCGTTTGCAGTGGTCGTGATGCGGTAAGTCACATTTACGGGAGCAGTGCCACTGTTCGTGAGCGATTGGTTGATAGTCCCGACTCCTGTTGTCCCGCCATCGCTTGTTATTCCTGTGGCTGTTAACCTGGTCCAGGAGAAAGCGGCATCATCTGTAGCGCTGGCTGGTATGTAGTTGAAGGTGGCTCCGCTGCAGATGGCAGCAGGAGAAAGCGTGCTACTCAGTTGTGGTCTTGGGTTAACCCGTACAACTACATCCTGCGTATTGGAGCAACCGTTCGCTGTCAGGGTATAGGTATAGGTTACATCTATTGGATCTGCAGTAGTGTTCGTTAGCACATGTTCTACTCTCGCTCCGGTGCCACTAGCATCTGCGGTTGTTGTTATACCTGCAGCAGGTTGCCGTACCCAGCTAAATGTTGTACCAGAAGTAGCACTTCGAGCAGTATAGTCAAATTCAGACCCTCCGCAAATAGCTGGAGGTGTTAGGGAGGTATTTAATACAGGAGTTGGGTTGACGCGTACTATCAGGTTTTGTGTAGGCCCGGTACATCCTTCATCATCACTAGTGGTATATACATAGGTTACGTTTATTGGTGCAGTGGTCGTGTTAACCAATGTTTCGTTGATAGCACCTGTGCCGCTGGCGGCATCATTGCTGATGCCTGCAACTTCAGCACGTGTCCAACTTATTGTCTGGCTTCCTTCGCTTCCCTCTGGAGTAAAGGTATAAGCTGTGTTGTTGCAGATGGCCGGTACTGTACCTGGCAGATTCGTAACACGCAGCAACGGCTTAACTGTCACCTTAACCGGATCACTGGTAATAGAGCATCCTGAACCAACTCTGGCGATTCTGCGGTACCAACGGTCAGCCGTCAGTGCAGTTGTCAGAGTCAGGTTCTGAACATTGGTACTGGATATGTTGGAGAAGTCAGTTCCATTGGTACTAACCTGCCATTGGTATGTCACCGTTCCCAAATCGGAAGTTGACTCCTCCCCTTCCAGAGTAGCGGGTACAGTGTTATAGCAGATCGTTTGCTCACCAGAAATGATATTGGTGTACATGATGGTTGACTTCACCTGTGTAGGAGCAGACGTGGATGTACAGTCATTCTCACCCTTTACTACGACATAGTAAGAGCCTTCTTCATTAGTCGTATAGGTATTCTGGTCTGTCCCAACTTGTTCATCGTTTCCTCCTGGCACAACTCTAAACCAGGTATAGCTGTAACCTGCACCTGTGCGGGCGGTTAGCGTAGCATAGGCTGGCGGACAGAAGTAATCGTTCGGACCATCCGTAATAACAGCCAGTGGCATTGCCACGATTCTGACACTTACCGGTTCGGTAAAGCTGATGCAGTTACCAGAAGTTACTTTGCGTCTGTAATAGGTGGTTTTAGAAGTGGCTATAGTTGGTTCAGCTTCTGGAGAATAATTGATTGCAGTGCTTGCTCCCGGCGCATTTGTCCAGTTGCCTGTGCCAGTAGGACTCTGCTCCCACTGATAGCTTACATCGCCTGGATTTCCCCCGGAAACAACACCGGTCAGTTGATTGATCGTCTCATTAGAGCATACTATCTGGTCAGCTGTCGTAATGGTGTTGGTGATAGCTGGCGTCACCGTTACAGCAACCGGTTCCCCAAGAGAAACACAGCTACCTGACTCTACCACTCTTCTGTAGTATGTAGTACCCGCAGTAGCGATAGAAGGAGTATATGTCGCCGAAGTGTTCGTACCGACTGCGTCTTCCCAAGAGCCATTAGCATCCTCGCTTTGCTCCCAGCGGTATGATTTAGCTGATACGCCACCACCTACTGTGCTACTTAATGCTGTTCCTATACCACCAGGCGTCTGGCAGTACTGAGTGGCACCGGTTACAGCACCTTGTGTAAGAGTTGGTGTTACTGTAATGGTAACCGTTTGCGGCGCTGACTGGCAGTCATTGGTTATTCCTCTTACAGTGTATGTTGTTGTGGCAGTTGGTGTAACTGTAACTTTGGCTCCAGTAGCTTCCACGGGTATTCCTGTTCCAGACCAGATATAGCTATCGGCACCGGATGCAGTCAGTTCAACGGTTTCACCCTGGCAAATCGCAGCTTTATTTGTCTCGACTTCAATTATAGGATTTGGCTTTACAGTAACCGCTATTGGATCAGAAGCGTTTTCGCAGCCGCCCGCATACACGATTCTTCTATAGTATGTTGTGCCAGTTTCTTCTGTGGAAGGGAGGTAATTTGCCGCGATGCTTGTCGTACCTGTCGCATTTGTCCAGGGCCCGCTAGCTGAAGAGCTCTGCTGCCACTGGTAAGTTCTTCCGGGAGTTGCACCCGTATTTGTAACGCCCCCTTCAATTGATGCGGTAAGTGCGGTTGCTGATGTAACAGTAGCAAGTTGACAATAGGCTGTACCGCCCGTTATAGCTCCCTGTGTAAGCGGCGATGTGATGGATACAGTAACTGTAGTGGATGTATTGCTACAGACATTTGGGTCGGCTGCCCTAACAGTAACTCTATAGCCTCCTGCTGCCTCTGCTTTATACGTTGAGGAAGTTGCATCGGGAATCGCAGCTCCATTGAGCAGCCACTGATAACCATAGGCAGGCTCACCTGATGCAGCCACAGGAGCCTTAAGAATCACAGAACCTCCCTCACAGAATGTAGTGGGTGTATCATAGGTGATGAGATCAGGAGGAGTTTGGTTAACTTGGATATCAAATGATTGGGAACTAAGTATTCCACATGGATTCTTAGCTTTGACAGTAATGGTTACCTTCCCTGAAGTTGGCGCAACAGCGTCATATGTTACTCTAAAAGTGTTAGAATTCGGATTTTCTGATACTATAGTAGCACCAGCAGACACAGTCCATTCATAATCAGTATAATCCGCAGGTCCACTATATGTTCTACTACTTCCGGTACACATTGGACTAACAGTGCTACCGCCAATAGTAAGGTTTTCAATTATATTATGAACTACAACTGTTTGACTTCCTGAAGCTGCAGCAGAAGGGGCAAGATTGAGAACACTAACTGATTTATTCCCAGCTACCGCTACATCAGATGCTAGCAATGTCATTCTCAGTTCGGTTGAACTTATAAAGGTGGTAGGTCTTGCAGTGGATCCAATTCGACCCGTAGCATTCCGTGCAAAGTTGGAACCTCGTAGCGTAATAGTTTGCTCACCCGATCCGATTGTAAGACACCCCGCAATAATTTCATCTAACACTGGCGCTGTGCTGGTAACATTGAAGTTATTACTGGTCACAGGAGTCAATGAGACACTTGATGCTGATAAGGTATACCCTGATCCTGATGCATCAACCTGTAAATCAGGAAATGTGGCTACACCTCCAACCGCAGCCACCGTCCTGGTTCCTGCTAATTCTCCAATGTTAGCATTCTTATTTAATGCAATTGATACATTACTAGAGGCACCTGTTACTGTATTACCGAACTGGTCTTGTATGAGAATAGTAGGAGCAGGTGAGATAGAAGTGAATATGTTTGTGGCGCTAGGCTGTTGGCTGAAGCCTAACTTACGAGCGGTGCCAGGACTTTGAGAAAGTGCTATTGGTGCGGAAGAAATAACTTCCGTAGTACCAGTAGTTCCCGAAAGTACTTGAACGTTAATATAACTCGGCTGTGCAGGGTTTATGACTCCATTTGTTGACTTGACGCTCAGACCTGTAATTGTAATTTCATCCGATTTATTTTGGTTGCCTCCTCCAGCGGTTAAGCTGAATTCTATATACCTGACACCTAAGGCATCTGTAGTGTAAGTTGGTGTGGTATTTAAATTTACCTCACCGCCACTATTCCTTACTGCATTCGCTCCACTATTTGAGAAAATCCAGCCTGTAGGGGCTGTTAATCTAATGCGATAAGTCTGCCCACTTGCAAAGTCACCAGTCAAACCTTCCGTAACTTTAATGCTGGTATTTGTTAGAGGGGTAAATGTTGTGGTAGCTAAATCAGCATTTAGTGTATAGGTTGCCTGACCTGTAATACTAATCCCTACCGCCGCCATCAAATACACAGAACCAGCCAGAATCATCAGGCTGGTGAGGGCGATTACAAAGCTTTTAGTGCGTGTGACACTACTAATCAATCGTGTAAAATTCTTTCTCATATACTCAAAGGTTAAGGTGAGATGCGAGCACGCTATTAGGGTTTCGGTGCTTGTTTTCTGGCTACAAAAGGCAATAGGGATCGTGCGAAGGCTCAGCAGGAGCTTCGGGGGTGGTATAGGATTCCTAAATGGAATTACCTGGAAAGAAAAAGGCTTGTACTGTCCCAGCAGGCGCAGTTAGCCGGGCTTTGTCATTGTGGTGGGGGAATGAAGGGCACTGATGAGCCAGGTAACGCTGACTCGCATAGACCAGCTGCTTTGAACAGGCATGGCCCTGGCAAACTTTCGGCTAAATTACTCACAGGCTTTACTATTTAGGGTAGCGTACTGAACTTATGATACCTTTATTAAATATAAAAGTTTCATACTTTAGGTATAATATTAATAAATTTTAATAAAAATAGTTTAATTTATTAAAATAATAATCTAACAAATTGCACTATTGTATACCCCGTGTTAAATGTTGATTTCTTAAGGAAATTCGCAAAGCAGGCCTCTGTGAGTCAAACAACCTTAAATATAAATACTTATATATAGGATAGCTTAAGTTTAAAATTGCACTGTTTTCCCTGACAATACGCTCAAGCACTTCAGGATGGGTACACTACTTAAAACTCACACTAAATCAAAAATCTCATGAATCCTGACACAAGTGGCTCTTGCAACAAGAGATTTCATGCTGTAAATTAATAGCCGGTAAAACCTACTTTATGAAGAGAACGACCCATCTCCGCATCCGAAAAACGCACCGCTATCTGGGCCTTGTCACAGGTATACAATTTGTTATGTGGACCGTCGGCGGCATCTATTTCAGCTTCAGCGACATAGATGAGATTCACGGTGACCATCAGCGCAAGCCGGGCGGCATGGCACTTGAGAGCAATCTGGAACTGGTTTCTCCTGCTGAGGTGATGACTCAACTGCCTGGCACCGCCATGATTACGTCGCTCAAACTGATAGACATCCTGGGCACGCCGCATTACCAGATCACGTATCATGCGTCGGATGACCACGCTGCGCACGGGAGCGGACACGACCAAGGCCAGGCGGCGGCCCGTACACAACTCGCTGTTGCAGCTTCCGGCGAACTGCGCCCTGCCCTCAGCGAAGAAGAGGCGACCGAACTCGCCCGCCAGAGTTTCGTGGATTCGGTTGGAGTAGCCAGAGTGGAGTATATCACGCAGGAGAACATGACCGGGCACCATGAATACCGGGGCAGCGCACTGCCCGCTTGGGCCGTCACCATGGAGCACCCTACCCAAACCACCGTGTATGTGGCCGCTGAGCAAGGCGTGGTTACGAAGTTCCGGAACGACAAGTGGCGTGTGTTCGACTTCCTCTGGATGCTGCACACAATGGACTACCAAGGCCGTGACAACTTCGGCAATCTGCTGCTTCGGGTGTTTTCCATCGCCGGTATCGTGACGATCCTGTCTGGTTTTGCGCTCTTTTTTGTGAGCAACGGCGCATCCCGCAAAAACAAGGTGAGACCACACGATCGGAGGCGACCAGTTATCGGATAAGCTGCAACAGCTTGCTATACCTTCACTACCCGAGCCCTGCCCTTGCCGGCAGGGCTTTTATTTTTGGAAAAGGCGAAGCAAAAGGGGAAATTGCATACCTAACCTTAATTCACGATCACCCTTAAAGCCACCTTACTTATGCGAAAAATCTATGCGCTCGCCACGGCGGCCCTGCTCTTCCTGAGCCAGTGGACCATGGCGCAGGCAGACCTCTCCTACTACCTTCCGCAGGATGTAACCTACAACAAAGAGTTTCCGACACCCAAAGACATTCTGGGCTACAACGTAGGCGAGTGGCACGTGAGCCATGACCAGCTGGCCATGTACATGCGGCAAATGGCAGAGCTATCCGACCGCATCACCATCGAGGAGTATGCGCGCACCCACGAAAACCGTCCGCTATACCTGCTCACCATCACCTCCCCCGAAAACCACAAAAACATCCAGCGCATCAAGGAGCAGCACCGGCAGCTGACCGACCCAAATGCATCCGGCAAGCTCGACATCAAGAACATGCCGGGCGTGGTGTGGATGGGCTACAGCGTGCACGGCAACGAACCGAGCGGCAGCAATGCCTCATTGCTGGCCGTATACCACCTGGCCGCCGCGCAGGGACCAGAGATCGACAAGCTGCTCAGCGAAACAGTGATTTTGGTTGACCCTTCCATCAACCCGGATGGGCTGAACCGTTTTGCAAGCTGGGTGAACACGCACCGGGGCAAAAACCTGGTAACGGACCCGAACAGCGAGGAGTTTGCCGAGGCCTGGCCACGGGGCCGTACCAACCACTACTGGTTCGACCTGAACCGCGACTGGTTGCCGCTCCAGCACCCGGAATCAAGAGGTAGGCTGGTGAAGTTCCATGAGTGGAAACCGAACGTGCTGACCGATCACCACGAAATGGGCACCAATTCTACTTTCTTTTTCCAGCCAGGTATACCGAGCCGCAACCACCCGCTCACGCCGGCCCGCAACTACGACCTGACCAAAAAGATCGCCGGCTTCCATGCCAAGGCCCTCGACAAGATCGGTTCGTTCTACTATACCGAGGAGAGTTTCGATGACTTTTACTACGGCAAAGGCTCCACTTACCCGGATGTGAATGGTGCCATCGGCATCTTGTTTGAGCAGGCCAGTTCCAGAGGCCATGCGCAGGAGAGCGTGAACGGCGTGCTGACTTTTCCTTTTACCATCCGCAACCAGTTCACGACTACCCTTTCCACTTTAGAGGCCGCGCAGAACATGCGCGAAGAACTGCTGGCCCATCAGCGTGATTTTTACCGCGATGCCCTGAAAGAGTCCGCGAAGGCTCCGTTCGGTGCCTATGTGTTCAGTGCTGAAAAAGACCCGGCCCGTGCCTACCACCTGGCTGAGATCATCCACCAGCACCAGATCGACATTTACCGTCCGCAGGAAAAATTCACGGTCAACAACGTGACCTATACCCCGGAGAACAGCTACATCGTGCCCACGAACCAGCCGCAGTACAAACTGATCGAAGGGATGTTCGAGCGCCGCACTTCCTTCCAGGACAGCCTCTTCTACGACGTATCGTCCTGGACGCTGCCGCTTGCCTTTAACCTGGAGCATGCTAACCTGAAGTCCGGCCAGTTCAAACGCAACATGCTGGGCCAGAAAATCGCATCCGTTGATTTTCCTATGGGTCAGGTAGTGGGTGGCAACAGCGCCTATGCCTACGCTTTTGAGTGGCACGGCTACTATGCCCCGAGAGCCCTGAACACGCTTTTCAACCACGGCTTGCAGGCCCGGGTGGCTACGAATAAGTTTACAGGTGATGGAAAACAGTTCGACTACGGTACGATTCTTATACCTGTGATGGGGCAGCCAGTCAGTGCCGATCGCATACACGAGTTGATGGCTCAGATAGCGAAAGATAACGGCATCACCGTACACGCCATCAGCACTGGCTTCACCGAAGGCATCAACCTTGGGAGTCCGGGCATCTATACCTTGCAGCAACCTAAGGTGGCGATGCTGATCGGAGATGGCGTGAACAGCAACGATGCCGGCGAGGCCTGGCACCTGCTCGACCACCGTTTCAATATTAACACCAGCCTGGTGAATGCGGAGTCTGTGAACCGCATTGACCTGAGCCGTTACAATGTGATCGTGATGGCAGATGGCTCTTATGGCAGCATTTCGGAGATCGGAAAAACGAGACTGCGCACCTGGGTGCAGCAGGGCGGTACGCTGATAGGTATGGGCAATGCCACCCGTTGGCTAGCGGATAACAAGATCGGTAACTTCAGCTTTAAGCAGGGCGAGAAGGCGGACACTACCCGACTGCCATACGCCAGCATGAGCAACACAACCGGTGCGCAGGTGATCGGCGGTGCCATCTTTGAAACCAACCTCGACCTGACGCACCCGCTGGGCTATGGCTACTACAACAGTAAACTGCCCGTGTTCCGCGACAATCGCTTGTTTATGGAGCCTTCCAAAAGCCCTTATGCCAACCCGGTGATATATACCGCCAATCCGCTGCTGAGCGGCTACATTTCGAAGCCAAACCTGAAGCAGCTTGGCAACACGGCTGCCATTTCAGTATCAGCTTTGGGAGGCGGCAAAGTGATCGGCATGACGGACAATCCAAACTTCCGCGCCTTCTGGTTCGGCACCAACAAGTTATTCCTCAATAGTATCTTCTTCGGCCAGATCATCAGCGGAGGCTCTGCCCGTGCCGAGGAAGCTGCCCATTAATAAGGTATAAATCCCCAATGAAAAAGGCCGATGAACATGCATCGGCCTTTTTCATTGGGGATGCCTGAGATGACGCGGTGTCCACTCCATTCTTCGCAAAAGAGAGCATTTCCGCCATAGCCATTTTTCAGGTATAGCTGCGTAGTTTCAGTCGGTTGTTCAGCTCATTTAAATACATCCCCTGCCCATTTCTTTTTAGAGGGCCTCTACTCCCAGAGGGGAAACTAGGATCGATTGACATCCCCCTGCTACCTGTCATCCTGAAAGGATCTTGGTTGAAGGGAGGTCAGGCAGTTGCTATGACACACCCCTGCCCCTCCCTAGAGGGGAATCTTATACATCTACTTCTTTAAAGGTATATGTGCTGTAGCTGCAGTAATTCTTTTGCCGTACCGGGTCCAACCACCCCTGCCCCTCCTTGTCTAAGGAGGGGAGTCTGTAACTGCACTTCTCAGGTATAGCTTCGAAGTTAAGCTAGCTTCAAGATTCAGATTTCTCACTAGCGTTCGAAATGACAAACACTGAAAGGTATAGCAAGACTAACTTGCCCCGGAGGCTATGAAACAAATCACACTAACCAGGTGCACTTTACGACGCTCCACTGTTCGAGCGTTCAGCGAGTTTGGAGCGTCTTGATTTTTTTGCCTACTTTTTTTATCAAGTAAAAAAGTAGGGCCCGCCCGGCCAGGGCAAGCTATAAAATAAAAGAAGTTGCTATACCTGCTATACCTTATACCTGGGCCAGACCCACGATACCAGACACGAGCGAGGACGCTCGCGCCATCATGCTTCGCTATACCTGCCATCAAAAGGCAAACTTCATGGCAGTAAACGAGCTCCTATAAAGCAGAAAGGCCAGCGCAAATGCGCTGGCCTTTCTGCTTTGTGAACGATGGACTTGGATCTTATTTGAAGCGGTAACCTAGTACGATTTCGTGAGAACCTGCACTGTGGTGGCGCACAGGCGACACGGTGATGTCGTAGGTATAGCTCAGCTGGAACTGCTCCTGGAACTGTACACCCACTAGACCTACGATGGCGTCCTGGGTGCGGTAAGAGATGCCTGCCCATACCTGGTCATCGTACACTGACTTCTGACGGCGCTTGCTCATGTGGTAGGCGCCTTTCAGGTTAAAGTCAGCCTGAATCGGGGCACCCTGCACATACTTGAGCAAAGCCGAAGGCATCAGGCGGATCTTGTCGTGCACATCAAAGTTATATCCACCGGATACAAACAAGTGGCGCGAAAGGCGGCTCACTTCTTCTCCCCCATCCACTTCGTGTATCTTATTACCCAGCACCTGAAACAGAGAAATACCGAAGTAGAAGTCTTCTGAGTGCATGAACGTGCCAAGCGTCAGGTCGGGCATAAAAGCGTCCACGCGGCCGTGGTTGGTCACGGGGTCACGCTCGTTGGAACCGTCTGCCAGGCGCACCTTGGCCGGGTCGAAGCGGAACTGCTGGAAGCCGGCAGAGAAGCCAGAGGACAGAAAGATGCTTCGGTTCAAAGGCACGTGGTAAGCGTAGGAAGCCAGGGCACCGGTACGAGTGGTTGGACCAGTCTGGTCAGTATAGACCATACCGCCAGCCCCATGGAAGCCCTGTGCTTTGCGACTGCGCTTCAGCTGCCTGTTAAACAAAGCGCCTTCTCCACTCAGGTAAAAGGTTTTGGGAGCCCCCTCGAAGCCAACCCACTGATTGCGGTAGCCCATTTTGATGCTTACATCCTTCTCAAACCCGGCTACGGCCGGGTTGAGAATGAAGTAATTGGTCATGTACTGCGAGTAAAGGGCTTTCTGCTGGGCCGAAGCTGTGAAGGCGATCAGCAGGAAGCAGAGAATTAATATATTATTTTTCATAACGGTCTCTTTCTAAAATGGCGAAACTTAACGCATGATGGTCACTGATGTCTTGACAGCCGGCGTATCGTCACCGAACTCAATGATGGCGTAGTAAGTACCGTCAGGCAGTCGTTTGCCTTTGTTCGTACCGTCCCACTCGTTGCCATATCCTTTCGATTCGAATACCGGGCTGCCCCAGCGGTTGTAAACCGTTACTCTGCAGTTAGGGTAGGTTTCCGGCAGGTTGCGGATCACCCAGGTGTCGTTGATGCCGTCGCCGTTCGGTGTGAAACCATTCGGGATGTCCAACTCGCCTAAGCTTGTCACATCAAACTCAACTTCGGTGATACAGCCATTGGCATCGCGCACTTTCAGGTAGTGCTTGCCACCGCGCAGGTTCAGGAACTCTGACTCGGCTACAAAATCTCCACCGTTCAGTGAGTAGACGTATGGTGCCGTTCCTCCGCTGATCGCGCTTACTTTGGCGCTGCCTGAGTTTGGCTTGCCTGGTTTGCCATCCGTCACAGCCATCTCCACTTGCAGGGCAGCCGGCTCCTTAATTTCCACGGCACCCAGTGTAATGGTGCAAGTAGAAGAGAAGCGGGTTACTACCTGGTAGGTTCCTTTGGCCAGTCCCGTGAACTCTGGTTTTTTCTGGAAGGTCTTGCCGTTGTCAATGCTGTACTCTGTGTTCGCATCGCCGCCGGTCGCCTCGATCAGGATCGTACCGTTCTTCTCGCCGAAGCAGCTGATGTGACTAACATTGGCCACTTTGCTCGACAGGCCAGCTACTGTTACCGGCACAGAGAAGGTACAGCCTTTGGCGTCTTTCACGATCAAGGTATAGCTTCCGGCCGCTACGTTCGCCAGTGTGGCTGAAGCAGAGAAGTTAGCACCATCCAGTGAGTAGCTGTAAGGAGCCGTACCGCCTTTTACCTCGGTTACTTTCACTTCACCGGCTTTATCGCCACAAGTGGCAGCCGATACGGTGAACTTCACATCGGTCAGCATCGGGCTATTCTGAAGGGTCACTTTCTGGATCTGGATACAGCCACTGGCATCTTTCACCGTTACTGTATAGTCGCCTTCGGCCAGACCGGTGAAGGTGGCATCAGTCACAAAGTTAGTTCCGTCGATGCTGTAGGTATAAGGAGCCGTGCCGCCTACGATCGCGCTGATGGCGATGCGTCCGTTGCGTTCACCGCAGCTGGCATCGGTGCCAGTCGCTGTAAAGCTTTCCACACCACCGCTCGTTGTCACCGCTTGCTCTACTCTGATGGCACAACCCTCGGCGTCTTTGATGGTAATGGTATAAGCACCTGCCGCCAGGTTAGCAAAAGTAGCCGAAGCCTGGAAGCTGCCACCGTTCAGGCTGTAGGCATAAGGGGCTGTGCCACCGTTTACTGCCGTTACCGTGATAGAACCGTTTGCCTCGCCGCAGGCCGCTTGTTTGGCCGCTACGGTCGCTTCTTTCGGACCTTTCTGACCAACTGTTACCGTCGTAGAAGTGGTACAGCCGTTAGCGTCTTTCACCATCACTTCGTACTCACCCGGAGCAAGTGCCGCGAAGGCAGTGGAAGCCTGGAAAGCAGCGCCGTTGATAGAGTAGGTATAAGGTGCCACACCGCCAGTTACCTGGCTTACTGTGATCTTACCATCATTCGCGTCGCAAGAGGCAGCAGTTGCAGTTGCAGTCAGGGCCGAAGGACCCGCTACGTTATCTACCACTACTTTCTTCTCGATTGTACAGCCGTTGGCATCGCGCACGGTGATGGTATGCTCACCTGCCGCTACTGAAGTAAAGGCCGCGTCGCTCTGGAAGGCACCGTCGTTCAGCCTGTAGGTATAAGGAGCTGTTCCGCCTTTCACGCCGCTTGCCACGATGCCACCGTTGGCTTCGCCACAGGTTGCTGTAGAGGCCGTCAGCGCAAATTCCGTCGGGCCGGCAATGTTCTCAATGACTACTGCTTTGCTGAAGGTACAGCCGTTGGCGTCTTTGATGTATACCGTGTGGTTGCCTGCCGCCATACCTGTCAGTTCAGCTGTAGGCTGGTAAGTTGATCCGTCCTTGCTGTAGGTATAAGGAGCTTTGCCGCCGGTTACCGCACCAATCGTCACGCTGCCGTTGCTGGCGCCGCAGGTAGAGGCTTTGGTTGTAGTCGCAAATGCTGACGGACCGTTAGTGTTCGTTACCGTCACCGCTTTGGCGAACGTACAGCCGTTGGCATCTTTCACCGTCACCTGGTACTCGCCAGCCGCCAGGCCCGTGAAGCTGGCTGACGTCTGGAAGTTGGTACCGTTGATGCTGTAGGTATAAGGGGCTGTTCCGCCCGTCACGTTGCTCACGCTGATCTGTCCGTTGCTGTTGCCGCACGTGGTGTTCTGAGCTGAAGCAGTGAGGTCAGATGGACCGGCCACGTTGTTGATCGTGATGGTCTCGGTGTGCGTACAGTTGTTGGCGTCTTTTACAGTCACCGTGTACGCCCCTGCCATCAGACCTGAGAAGCTGGCTGCGCTTTGGAAGGCACCACCATTCAGGCTGTAGGTATAAGGAGCCACGCCGCCGTTCACCGAAGCAACCCGGATGCTGCCATTGTCGCTGCCGCAGGTTGAGCTGCTGGTTGAGGCAACAAAGCTGCCCGGACCGTCTTTCTCAACTTTCACTGTGGTCGTCATTTCGCAACCGTTGGCATCGCGCACCGTCAGGGTATACTCTCCTGAGGCCAGTGCCGTGAAGGCTGTGCCGGACTGGAAAGCGCCGCCGTTCAGGCTGTAGGTATAAGGAGCCGTGCCCCCCGTTACTGCGCCAGCCGTAATGCGGCCGTCGTTGTCAGCACAGGTTGCCGCTTGCGCACTCGCCGCTACCGCAGAAGGACCTGCGATATCCGTTACCGTGAAGGCTTTGGCAAACGTACATCCATTGGCATCTTTCACCGTGATGTTGTGGCTTCCGGCCAGTAGACCTGTAAAGGTAGCTGCCGCCTGGAAGTTCTTACCGTCGATGGAGTAGCTGTAAGGAGCGGTTCCACCTGAAACATTCGTCAGGGTCAGCTCACCGTTTGCCGCGCCGCAAGTAGATGCTTTGGCAGAAGCGATCAGGTCGGAAGGTCCGGCGATGTTCGTCACCACGATCTCCTTGCTGAAGGTACAGCCGTTGGCATCTTTCACTGTCATGGTATAGGTTCCTGCCAATACAGCCTCGAAGCTGGTGCCTGCCTGGAAGCTGTTACCGTTGATGGAGTAGGTATAGCCGGCTGTTCCGCCTGTCACACCTGTTACCGTAATGGCACCGTTCGCGCTGCCGCAGGTAGAAGCCGTACTGGCCAGCGTCATGTTGCTCGGACCAGGCACATTCTCTATCGTCACTTCTTTCGAAACCACGCAGCCGTTGGCATCTTTCACGGTGATGGTGTGCTTACCGGCCAGCAGACCTGTCAGCGTGGCTGAAGTCTGGAAGTTGGTACCATCGACGCTGTAGGTATAAGGCGCTGTGCCCGGATTTACGTTACTTACCGTGATGCTTCCGTTCGCACGACCGCAGCTCGAAGACTGGGCCGAAGCTACGAAGTCAGACGGACCCGGGATGTTCTCCAGCGTTACTGCCTGGGTATAGGTACAGCCGTTCGCATCCTTCACCGTCACCTGGTAGGTACCGGCAGCCAGAGAAGCAAAAGTAGTCGCGCTCTGGAAGTTGGTACCATCGATGCTGAAGGTATACGGAGCCGTTCCGCCAGTCACGCCATTGATGGCGAACGAAGCGTTTGCATTGCCACAGGTGCTTGCTCTTGGCGCAATCGCCAGTGCCGACGGACCCGCGATATCGCTCACCTGCACCTGTGCAGTATAAGTACAGCCTTTGGCATCCTTCACCGTGATGGTGTGCGTTCCGGCCACAAAGCCAGTCAGCGTAGCCGAGGTCTGGAAGGTCGTACCGTCCTTGCTGTAGGTATAAGGAGCAAATCCACCGGTAACTTCACCCACTGTGATCGTGCCGTTGTTGCTTCCGCAAGTAGAGGCTGTCGTGGTAGTAGCGAAGTTGGTTGGGATGTTCTTGTTGATGGTCACGGCTCGGGTCACTGTACAGCCGTTGGCGTCACGCACCGTCAGGGTATAGCTTCCGGAGGCGAGGCCTGTGAAAGCCGTTCCGCTCTGGAAGGTGGTGCCGTTAATTGAGTAGGTATAAGGAGCTACACCGCCCGTTACCGCACCGGCCGTGATGGAACCATCGTTGTCGGCGCAGCTTGCTGCACCTGACGTTGCCGCCACTGCAGTAGGTCCGCCAATGTTGGTCACATCAAAAGCCTTCTCGAAAGTACAGCCGTTGGCGTCGCGCACGGTGATGGTGTGCGAACCCGCTGCAAACCCAGTGAGTGTCAGCTCCGATTGGAAGTTCACACCGTCTTTGCTGTAGGTATAAGGAGCTGTTCCGCCTGTTGTGCCTGTGATGGTCAGTTCGCCGTTTGCCGCGCCGCAAGTAGAGGCTTTGGCAGTGGCTACCAGATCAGATGGACCAGCGATATCGGTCACGGTGATCTCTCTGCTCAGGGTACAGCCATTCGCGTCCTTCACCGTCACGGTATACTTCCCTGCCAGCACAGACTCAAAGCGGGTTCCGGCCTGGTAAGTTGTACCGTTGATCGAGTAAGTATACGGGGCTGTTCCACCGGTCACGCCGTTTACGGTTACCACACCGTTGGCGCTGCCGCAGGTAGAGGCCGTGCTGGCCAGTGTCAGTTCGCCTGGTCCCGGAATGTCCGTTACTTCGATGGTCTTAGTAATCAAGCAACCGTTGGCGTCCTTCACCGTGATGGTGTACTCCCCTGCTGCCAGCGAACCGAAGTTGGCTGAAGTCTGGAAGTTATTGCCGTCAATGCTGTAGGTATAAGGAGCCGTGCCGCCTACCACATTGCTAATGCTGATGCTCGCATTGCTGTTACCGCAGGTCGAGGAAGCATCAGCCAGTGTGAAGTCAGTTGGTCCGGCGATATCCTGTACTTCAACTGTTACCGTACCGATACAGCCGTTGGCGTCTTTCACCGAAACAAAGTACTCCCCTGCCCTTACATTGGCAAAAGTAGTCGTACTCTGGTAGGTCGTGCCGTTGATGCTGTAGGTATAAGGGGCTACGCCGCCTGTAACTGTTCCTACCATAATGCTGCCGTTGCTGGCACCGCAGGTAGTGGCTTTGGTCGAGGCTGTGAACTGTGGTCCTGCCACATTTTCCAGCGTAACTGACTTGGTGAAGGTACAGCCTTTTGTATCGCGTACCGTGATGCGGTGCGCGCCTGCTGCCAGTCCGGTGAAAGTAGTGCCCGTCTGGAAGCTGCCGTTGTTGATGCTATAGGTATAGGTACCCGTACCACCTGTAACCGTGCCCACCGTGATGCTGCCGTCGCTGCGACCACAGGTAGATGGCACTGTCGTGTGAGCAAAGTTAGTTGGCACGTTCTCGCCTACCGTCACCGTGCGTGTCACGATACAGCCGTTGGCGTCTTTCGCTGTCAAGGTATAGCTACCAGAGGCAAGTCCTGTAAAGGCTGTTGTGCTCTGGAAGTTTGTACCGTTGATGCTGTAGGTATAAGGAGCTGTGCCACCTGTTACCGTTCCAGCGGTGATCGAGCCGTCGTTGTCGTTACAGCTGGCCGGTGTAGCTGAAGCTGCAACTGCCGTTGGGCCGCCGATGTTGGCTACCGTAACTGACTTGGTGAAAGTACAGCCGTTGGCGTCGCGCACGGTGATCGAATGCGTGCCTGCTGCAAAGCCAGTCAGGGTGGTTTCAGCCTGGAAGTTCACACCGTCCTTGCTGTAGGTATAGCCTGTCGCTCCGCCTGTTACCCCTGTCACTGTAATCTCACCATTGCTGGTGCCGCAGGTAGTCGCTTTGGTTGTGGCAGTCAGGTCGGTTGGTCCGGCGACATCTTCCACTACAATCGCTTTGCTGAAAGTACAGCCGTTGGCATCTTTTACCGTGATGGTATAAGTTCCCGCCAGCACCGTTCCGAAAGAAGCTGTAGCCTGGAAGTTGGTGCCGTCTATACTATAAGTATAAGGAGCCGTGCCGCCTGCTACATTGTTCACAGAAACAGAACCGTTCGCGCTGCCGCAGGTAGAGGCTTTCGAAGCAAGCGTCAGGTCAGATGGACCGGCGATATCGGTCACTTCCACCTCACGGGTAGCTGTACAGCCGTTCGCATCTTTCACGGCAATCGTGTAAGTGCCGGCCGCCAGATTTGTAAAGCCTGTGCCGCTCTGGAAAGTACCGCCGTTGATGCTGTAGGTATAAGGGGTCGTGCCGCCGTTTACCTCGCTCACGCTGATGCGTCCGTTGCTGGCGCCGCAGGTAGAGGCCTGCGCTGTTGCCGTAAAGTTCGGACCGGCGATGTTACTTACCGCCACGTCTTTGGCAAAGGTACAGCCGTTGGCGTCGCGCACCGAGATGCTGTAGGTTCCTTCCGCCAGGCCAGTGAATGTCGCCGAAGTCTGGAAAGTGCCGCCGTTGATGCTGTAGGTATAAGGCTCCACGCCACCGCTCACGTTCGTCACCGCCACTTGTCCGTTCGGGTTACCGCAAGTCGATGAATTGGCAGAGGCAGTCAGGTTAGAAGGTCCGGCCACGTCGCTTACCGCAATCTGGCGGGTGATGGTACAGCCTTTCGCGTCCTTCACCGTGATGGTGTGCGTTCCGGCCACAAAGCCGGTCAGCGTAGAGGCCGTCTGGAAGTTCACACCGTCTTTGCTGTAGGTATAAGGAGCGAAACCTCCCGTTACTGCGCCTACCGTGATCGAGCCGTTGTTGCTTCCGCAAGTGGAGGCTGTCGTGGTAGTGGCAAAGTTGGTCGGGATGTTCTTGTTGATCGTAACTGCTCTAGTCACAATACAGCCGTTAGCATCTTTCGCTGTCAAGGTATAGTTACCAGAAGCCAGGCCGGTGAAAGCCGTTTCGCTCTGGAAGGTGGTGCCGTTGATGCTGTAGGTATAAGGAGAAGTGCCGCCTGTAACTGCACCAGCCGTGATGGAGCCGTCGTTATTGGCGCAGCTCGCCGCAGCCGAGGTGGCTGCCACCGCTGTTGGACCGGCCACGTTGGTCAGCGTAAACGACTTGGCGAACGTACAGCCATTCGCATCCTTCACCGTAATGCTGTGGGCACCTGCCGTCAAACCTGTGAAAGTGGCGGAGGCCTGGAAGTTCACACCGTCTTTGCTATAGGTATAGCTCGTGGTGTTGCCCGTCACGCCAGTCACCGTGATTTCTCCGTTCGCCGCGCCGCAAGTGGTCGCCTTCAGCGTGGCCGTGAAATCAGTTGGGCCGGCAATGTTGGCAACAGCTATCTGTTTCGCAACAGTACAGCCGTTGTTGTCTTTTACTGTGATGGTGTACGTGCCTTCTGCCAAACCTGTGAAAGTAGCAGAGGCCTGGAAGTTCGTGCCGTCCTTGCTATAGGTATAGCCGGAAGTACCACCCGTTACAGCACCTACTACGATGGAGCCATTGCTGCCACCACAAGTAGCGGTATTCGCTGTCAGCACAAAATCTGTTGGTCCGGCTACGTCTTCTACTACCACATCTTTCGCGAAAGTACAACCCTTCGCATCCTTCACAGCGATATTGTAAGTACCCGCTCTCAGCGTTCCGAAGTTGTTAGACGTCTGGAACGTTCCGCCATTGATGCTATAGGTATAACCTGAAGTACCGCCTGTTACAGCTGTTACCCGGATACTGCCATTGTTGCGACCGCAAGAGGTTGTAGTCACTGAAGCCGTAAAATCAGAAGGGCCTGCTACATCCGTCACTACTACTGCTTCGGTGTACGTACAGCCATTGGCATCTTTCACCGTTACATTGTAGGTTCTGGCAGTCAGTGCCGTGAAAGTAGCTGATGCCTGGAAGTTGGTGCCGTCTATACTATAGGTATAGCCTTCTTTTCCACCGGTTACACCCGTTACCGTCAGTGCACCATCCGGATTACCGCAGCTCGATGCCGTTGCAGACGCTACCAGGTCAGTAGGACCTGCTTCGTTACTAACCGCTATCTGACGCGATACCACACAGCCCTTTGAATCTTTCACCCAAACAGTATGCGTCGTGGCGGAGAAGCCGGTTAGAGTCGGGCTGGTCTGATAGGTTACATTGTCTTTACTATAGGTATAGGTACCTGAACCGCCTGTTACCGTACCCACCGTGATCGTACCGTTGCTGTTGCCGCAGGTAGATGGATTGGTGGTGAAGGCAAAGTTTGTTGGCACGTTCGTACCCACCGTCACCGATCTGGTCACGATACAGCCATTGGCATCCTTCGCTGTTACAGTATAAGGTCCTGCAGCAAGTCCGCTAAACACCTTACCAGCCTGGAAAGTACTGCCGTTGATGGAGTAGCTCATAGTGCCGGTACCGCCTGTCACGGTTCCTACCGTAATGGTACCGTCGTTATTTTGGCAGCTTGCCGCCTGTGTGGTGGCCGTTACCGCCGTTGGACCGGCCACATTCGTAAGCGTGAAGGTTCTGGAGAAACGGCAGTTGTTGGCGTCTTTTACGGTAATGGTATGGTTGCCTATAGCCAGGCCAGAGAAAACAGCTGAGTTCTGGAAGTTCACACCGTCTTTGCTGTAGGTATAGGTGCCCGTTCCGCCTGTCACACCGGTTACAGTGATCTGTCCATTCGCAGCACCACAGGTGGTGTTGTCCACAGTGGCGGCAAAGTTGCTAGGGCCAGCCACATCGCCTACTGTTACTTCTTTTGTGAACGTACAGCCGTTAGCGTCTTTTACGGTGATGCTATACTTGTCGGCAAGCAGACCAGAGAAGACATTGGAGTTCTGGAAGCTACCGCCGTTAATGGCGTAGGTCTTGGTGCCCGTGCCGCCTGTTACAGTTCCTACTGTAATGCTACCGTTTGTGCCGCCGCAGGTAGAAGATGCCGCTGTGAAAGCAAAATCAGATGGGCCTGGTACGTTGGTAATGGCGATTTGCTTGGCGAACGTACAGCCACGCGCATCCTGCACCGTGATAGTATAGGTTCCGGCTGCAAAACCAGTCAGGATTGCATTGTCCTGGAAAGTAGTGCCGTTTCTGCTATACTTATAAGGAGACACACCGCCCACAATATTGCTCACCTGCACACTACCATTCGGGTTGCCGCAAGTGGCTGCAGTCGGTGTGATTGTGAAGTCTGTCGGCATTACCTGCTCTACTCGTACTGAAGTAGTTACAGTACAGCCATTGGCATCACGTGCCGTCAGGGTATAGTTTCCGGAAGCCAGACCTGTGAAAGTAGTGCCTGCCTGGAAGGTAGTGCCATTGATGGAGTATTCCTTCGTACCAGTACCGCCTGTCACAGCTCCTGCTGTAATGGTACCGTCGTTGTTGCGGCAGCTGGCAGAAGTGGAAGTAGCTGCTACTGCTGTAGGACCGGCCACATTCGTCAGTGTAACAGACTTGGAGAAAGTACAACCATTGGCATCCTGTACCGACACATTATAAGTACCCGCAATCAGGCCTGTAAAGGTAGCTGATGACTGGTAAGCTCCACCGTTAATAGAATAAGTGAAGGTTTTGTTTCCGCTGGAAACCACGTCGCTTACCACGATCTGCCCGTTGCTGTTGCCACAAGTAGAAGAAGTTGGCGTAGCGGTGAAGTTGGTCGGGCCTGGCACGTTCTGCACAGTCACTGATTTGCTCAGTACGCAGCCTTTCGAATCTCTCACCCAAACCGTGTGCGTACCGGCAGCAAAGCCGGTGAGGAGCGTAGATGACTGGTAGGTTTGTCCATTCTTACTGTACTCCAGTGCGCCTACACCTCCTACTACACCGGAGATCGTTACAGTACCGTTCGGATTGCCGCAGGTAGAGGAGGCTGGTGTAGCTGTAAAGTTGGTAATGGAAGCCTGCGCCACTGTTACCGAAGTAGTTACGGTACAGCCATTGGCATCCTTTGCCGTCAGGGTATAGTCACCGGAAGCAAGGCCCGTGAAGGTTGTACCTGCCTGGAAATTGGTGCCGTTGATGGAGTAGGTTTTGGTACCTGTACCACCAGTTACTTCTCCCGCTGTAATGGAGCCGTCGTTGTTAAGACAGCTGGCAGGATTTGACGTGGCCGCAACTGCAGTCGGTCCAGGTGTATTGGTCAGCGTGAAGGATTTGGCAACTGTACAGCCGTTGGCATCGCGCACCGTAATGGTGTGGTTGCCCACTGCAAGTCCTGTAAAGGTATTGCTCGTCTGGAAGTTCGTTCCGTCCTTGCTGTAGGTATAGTTGGCCGTTCCGCCTGTCACATTATTGACAACAATCTGCCCATTGGTATTGCCGCAAGTGGTGTTGGTTGGCGTGGCCGTGAAGTCAGCCGGGCCATTCACCTGCGTCACTGTAAATGACTGCGTAATAGCACAGCCTTTTTCATCCGTTACAGTCACTGAGTAAGTGCCAGCCGAAAGACCATTTATAGTAGCTGTTGTCGCACCGTTGCTCCAGCGGTAGCGCAAGGCACCCTGCGCGCCTGTTACGTTTGCCGTAATGGTACCCAATGTACCGTTACAAATAACGGGTGTTCCCGTCAGGTTCACCTCCATTTTGTAGAAGGTGATGCGCGTTGTGCTGCGCACCGGCGAACAGTTACCATTTCCGGTTGACTCCAGCGTAAGCGTAACAGCCCCGGCAGTGATATCTGCTGCCGAAGGCGTGTAAACAGCGTTCAGGTCGTCTCTGTTAGAGAAAGTACCGCTACCACTCGTGCTCCACCGGCCTCCGAGGGCGGCTGTTACAGTACCGGCCAGTTGCACTGTGCCCGAAGAACACGCCAGCTGATCTGCGCCTGCGTTCGCGGTGAGGTTCGTCACCACATTGACCGTGGCCGAGAACTCTTTACAGTTAAAGGAGTTTTTCGGAACCGCTGCGAATTTGTAGGTTCCAACAGCGTTTGCCGTGTACGTAATATCACGACCGACCACGCTTCCGCCTGGCCCGTACCAGAAGTAGTCAAAACCCGTTGCCTGATCGCCTCCGGTTACACTCCCAGTAAGCTGTACACTGCTCCCTCCCGGACAGATAATGGCCGGTTGTGGCCCGACGGTGACGACGGGTTCGGGATAGAAGTATACTCTGACTTCGTCAAAATAGGGGATATTCGTACACTCAGAGGCGTTTGAATTACCACTTACAATATAATCCACATACGCTGGCGCAGTTGCATCAGGGGTGACAGTTGGATTGGTCGCCGTAGGGTCGCTCAAAAACTTCTCGTAACCCTGCCCTGATTTGTCTCGCCAGGTAACAGTGCCTGCCAAAAAAGAAGCCGGTGCGTTAAGGACAGCCGAACACCCTAATGTTACAGAAGCATCGTCAATTGGAACAAACGCGGCTGTTGAAATCAGCTTATATTGGTGATCTGCCTGACCTGGCATACAGAGCGTGATGATATGCGGTCCAATCCCCTCGGCACAGATAGGCTCACCGATGGTCGCTACGCGTCCATTACAGGCATCGTTGCCGTTGTTCAAACGATAGGTCATAGAACCGTCCGGCTTAGGCCCTGCCACAATAGCCAAAGCTAAACCGCCTGAGTTAGGATGCAACTTTACGCGAAACTGAATACAGTTTTCCTGTTTCGCGGCACCGCAAAGCTGCCCAAATCTGCTTACATCCTGGGTATCAAACCTGGAATCCCAAACGGCATTTGGGTCTCCTGATAAATCCACATCAATAATAGGTGTAGTTCTTTGCGCAAACACATCAGGGGATGCCACCAACTGTAACATCCCTAAGAGTAAAATCGCAAGAAAGTGGGAAATTTTTTGAGTAAAGTTTATCTCCATATAGGCAGGGTTAATGTTCCAACTGATTTAAGGGTCTTCATAATTCGGAAAAATAGGTTAAACCGCATAAAGTAACACATCACTTAGGGCTAAACCCTAATCTTAAAATATCACTTTAGCATTATATCTTTTAAATGCAAAAGAACTTATTGAATTATATAAAAAATAAATTAAATATATTCTATTAAAAAACTGTTACACATCCGAAAGTCCCAATCTCGAAATTGAAATGCCTGTAAAAGCTTCTATTGCTTACCAGACATGTGTTTATATTTGAGCCAGATCTAATTTCAAACAATTGGCAAATCAAAACTATGCAAAATTTATTTAATAGAAAGGAATAAACATTCAAAAGGTAACTATACTTTTTCGAAGTTTATACTGAAGTATATATATCTTTCGATATTTGAATGCCTTCTACAAATGTCAATAGTTCATTACTTGTTATGAGCGGGCCTGTTGCGGCATGTTTTTAGCAAAACCTGCTACAATCCATTACCTTTGCACATCTCCCATTTTAAGATAGATTGTATATGAGCGCCAAGAGCTTCGAGCTATTACTCCAGACTGCCTTTGCACCAGAAAACCCGCATGTATTTGAGGGGCCTGCCACGGCTGTGTACCAGCAATTGGAGCAGGCTTTGCGGAATTCGCGCACCCAGGGAGGAAAAGCGGCGGAGGAAGTAGGCTTTCGGTTTGAGCGCCTGCGGCTGGGTGTAGCGATTGCGCTGATCAAGGCCTATGCCCGCCTGGCCGACAACGAGGGTGCTAAAGATGTACTGCATTTATTGCTGGAAGCTGTCAAGGCGAAAAACACCCGCGAAATTGACAAGATCATCCAAAAGAAGATCGGGCTGTTCGACAACCTGTACCACGAAATATTTGTGAACGAGGAACGGGAGCACCTGCTGGCCCTGTTTGAACAAACACTGGACGCCACGTCTAAAGAAGAACTGGACGACCTGATACTGGAAGGTCTGGAAGCGTTGCAGGACATCGACTTTGATGCCCCACAGCCTGACGAAGACGATGATGAACCCCTCGACGAGGACTTTCTGAAAAGCATTCAGTAAACCCACATCCCTTTTGGGTCCATGGAAATCACCCTAACTACTCCTGCCCTCCTGTTTCCGGCCATCTCGCTGTTGCTGCTGGCTTACACCAACCGCTTTTTGGCGCTTGCCAACCTGATCCGCAGCCTCAAAACCCGATATGCCTCCACGCAGAGCCAACTGGTGTACGGACAGATCGAGAACCTGCGCATTCGCCTAGTCCTGATCCGCAACATGCAGGCATTCGGCATTGCCAGTATGTTCGGTTGCGTGTTCTGCATGTTCATCCTCTTTGCAGGGTATAGCACAGCAGGCAAGTATACCTTCGGCCTCAGCCTTTTGCTACTCATGATCTCGCTGGCCCTGGCTTTGCGGGAGATTCTGATATCGGTAAAGGCGCTGGAGCTTGAGTTGAATGATTTGGAGGAGAATGTTGCATAGCCAGCTTTTCTCAAATAGTGTTCAAGCCAGTTGCATCATAAGATCACAGTAATTCCAGCGGCTTTAGCCACCCCCTACCCCCTCAAACTAACATCTTGGTTCCTGCAATGGCACGGTAGCGCCATTGCCTTTTTTTGTGCCCAATTTCCTCTCAATAATCAGTTTTAAAAAGAAACATTTATAAAAAAAATATGTATAGTATAAAACAAACACTATACTCTCCATTATAACTTTACAGACACTTTGCGGATCTATCCCAGTATGCGATACCGTTTACCCATACTTTTTACACTCCTGTGTATCTGTACGTCTGCCTCTGCCCTGCACCTGGCAGGCGGCGACATGGAGATCAGGCATCGCAATGGCTACCACTTCCGCTTGTTTCTGAACCTATACTTTGATGAGATCCACGGTCTGCCCGAGTACAAAGACAATGACATTAAAGTAACCATCTTCGAGAAGGGGACCAACAAGGTGATGATGACCGTTACGATGCCGCTGCGGGAAGAGAAGCTAATAAAGTACTCCATCGTTGACTGCGCCTCGGAAGAACTTAAAACATCAAAACTCCTCTACTACCAGGACATCTACCTGGACCCGGCCCTGTTCACACACCCGCAAGGATATTACGCCGTATGGGATCGCTGCTGCCGCAACCAGAGCGTAGCCAATATTGCCACACCGCAGGAGGCTGGCAATGTTTACTACTTGGAGTTTCCGGCTGTGGTCAGAAACGGGGCTTTGTTTAAAAACTCTTCTCCGGTGCTCGCCCTGCCCTTAAGTGACTATACCTGTCTGGATGAGACCTTTACCTACGATTTTCAGGCTACAGACGTGGACGGTGACCAGCTGGTGTATGACCTGGTGACCCCGCTCAATGGGAATGGCTCATCCTCTAATGAAATTCCCACCCCCAGGCCCGGTCCGTACCCGGAGATACAGTGGCTGGCAGGCTACAGCAAAGACAACGCTGTTCCGGCCACTGTTCCGCTTTCCATCGACAGCCGCACCGGTAGGCTTACGGTGCGTCCCTCCCAAAAAGGCTTGTTCACTTTTACGGTGCGTTGCCAGGAGTTCCGGAACGGGGTTAAAATAGGTGAAGTACGGCGTGATATGATCATCCTGGTTAAGGAATGCACTCTAAACAGGCCCCCCGTCCTCACAGTCAGGGAAAAAGGTAAGACAGAGGTATACAAGCCGGGGCAGGTAATTACCATCCCTCAGACAGGTCCACGATGCATCGATCTGTTCGCTACAGATCCTGACCGAAACGAAGTGCTTACCTTTACAGCAAAACCAGTTAACTTCAGTGGTAATTACTTCTCCCTGTCAGGCATGACTACTGGCAGCATCAACACGGGCTCGTCAACCGATGTACTCAAAGCCGCTCTGTGCCTGGATGCGTGCATGGATACAAATGGCCAGGTTTATATGATTGACGTGATTGTGAGCGACTATGGGGACCGGGGCTGCGGACAACCGAAACAGGATACGGTCCGTGTGAGTTTCCGGTCCGAGCCTATACCTGACCGACCACCGACCATCGCCTTCTCTACCCGCACGAAAGTGCTGGAAACCTTTGAAGCCCAAACGCTGCAATTCGAGGTAACGGGCCGAGACCCTGACAATGACCTGGTCTCACTCTCTGCCGAAGGTATAGGATTTAACCTCACAGACCATACAATTTCTTTCAGCGCCGACACCAGTCAGGGAACCTCGACAGGGAGCTTCAGCTGGCCCATCGATTGCAAGGCCATGGAGCGTGAGGTCTACCAGATTGCTTTTAAAGTGACCTCCACCCGTTGCGGACAGGAGTACACCGCCACTGATATTATTGAAATAAGGCCCAGGTATAAACCTATTCTAAACAACAAGATAACAGGGGACCAACGGCTCTGCTACGGCACCCAACCCAACACCCTTGCTGGTTCTGTTCCTACTGGTGGCAATGGTACCTATACCTATACCTGGGAGATCAGCACGCTCAATGGCATTCAAGGATTTTCTGCAGCTCCTGGTGAAAACAACAAACAGCACTACTACTCCGGGGAGCTTCAACAAACCTCCTGGTTTCGCAGGCGTGCTATGTCTGGGCCGTGCAACCAGCAAGTGAGCGAAGCAATAGTAATCACGGTGGACCCACAGCCCCTCGTCCGCCACATACCCAGTGCTGACATTTGCCGGGGCGGGAAGGCTACCCTTCATGCAGAGGCCTATACATCAGACACCGTACTTGAATGGTACAGCCAGCCGACCGGAGGCAGACCGCTGGGTAGTGGCAACAGCTTTACAACGCCTGTGCTTCAGGAGACTACTAATTACTATGTACAGGCAACGAGTAGCAGAGGGTGCCAAAGTGTGGCAAGAAAAACAGTTACCGTGCGAGTGCAGGAAGCGAAAGCCGATGCCGGGGAGGACGTATCCATTATTGAAGGTGGCAATGCCGGATTGATCGCCAGAGGCGGCGTGAACTACCAATGGTCACCAGCCGAAAGCCTGTCGGACCCCACCAGCGCTACCCCGATTGCCCGCCCTGATAAAACGACTACCTATACCCTAACCGTGACTACGCAATACGGCTGCACCGACACCGACGAGGTAACGGTTGAAGTTATTCCCCGCATCAAGCCATCGAACGCCATTACCCTGAACGGCGACGGGCTAAATGAGACCTGGTATATCGAGAATATAGAGCACTATCCGAAATGCCGTATCCAGGTGTTCACGCGCTGGGGTGCAAAAATTTTTGAATCCACCGGCTATAGTATTCCCTGGGATGGCACCCACCAGGGGAAACAACTGCCCATGGCAGCCTATTACTATATCATTGAGCTCGACGACAAAGAGAAGCCCATTACGGGCAGTATAACCCTCATCAAATAGTATAAGCTATGGCCAGACTTTTACTCATCCTGCTACTTTGTCTCACGGCCCTGAAAGGTATCGCCCAGTTTCATCCGAACTATACCCAGTATATGCAGAACAGCTTTCTGGTGAATCCGGCGGTGGCAGGTATAGAGCCATATGCGGATGTGCGGGCAGGTTACCGCAGCCAGTGGGTGGGTGTAGACGGGGCCCCGGTTTCATATTACGCTACTGTGCATGCTGCATTGGGCAAAGGCGACCGCAATACCCTCCCCTTAAACAGACTGCCGGGAGCACTTGGCAACAGTAGCAATGCCAACAAGAATAACCGCTTCTATAACCGTTCGCACCACGGACTGGGTGCCATTGTGCAAACCGACAAAGCGGGACTGCTGCGCGCCTCATCCCTCAATCTGAACTATGCCTACCATCTTCCCATGACAGATGGTATCAATTTGTCAGCAGGCGCATCGGCCGGTATCGCCCAATTTAACCTGGACCAAAACAGTGCAGTGCTGCAAAATCCCGATGACCCGTTCCTGAATGCTGATTTCAGCAACATGCTTAAGTTCGACCTGGGCCTGGGCCTATGGCTCTATGGTGAGAATTTCTATCTGGGAGCATCAGGTAAGCAATTACTTATGAATGACAAAGGCATACAGCAGCATCCTGACAGGCCATTCCTTAAAATGCTACCCCACTACTATCTGACCGGTGGACTACGCCTGCAGGCTTCCAGGGATATATCCCTTACCCCATCTTTCATGGCAAAAACAGTTTTAGGAGGCAAAGTCGCACTCGATGGAAACCTAAAAGCTACCTACAGGCAACAGTTCTGGGGTGGGGCATCCTACCGGCACCAGGATGCCGTAGCCGTTATGGTGGGAATCTATGTCAATCACCTAATAGATATCAGTTACTCACACGACATTCCTACCACCGATATGAGACGAGTGAGTGCTAACACCCACGAAGTGGTTTTGGGACTGAAGCTGAACAATCCTTACCGGATAATTTGTCCAAGATGGCTCTGGTAAGAAGCTATAGGGAGGATAAATACTGAAGGCAGTAAATATTTTTCGGGATTGCGTACCTTTGTGCCCAATCAGTTATAAGTTAAAGGTTAGGGGTAAGTAAATACAACAAAAAAACGCCCTGCTTCTAACGTTTAGCTCTTACCTCAATTACAATGCATACCAACCCGAAAAATCTGGCCATAAAGGATTTTGTGTACGAGCTGCCAGATGAGCGCATTGCCAAGTTTCCGCTGCCGGAGCGTGACCAGTCCAGGCTGCTTTATTGTAGGAATCACACCATAGCCGACCATACCTTCCAGGATTTGCCGGAGCTGTTGCCTGCGGGCAGTTTGCTGGTATTCAATAATACCAAGGTGGTACAGGCAAGGTTGATCTTCCGCAAACCAACCGGTGGCGAAGTGGAGATTTTCTGCCTCGAGCCGGTGAAGCCGCACCGCGAGGTGCAGTTGGCCATGCAACAGACACGCAGTTGCACCTGGAAATGCCTGGTGGGCAACAACAAGCGCTGGAAAGAGGGTCCGCTGAAAATATTCTTTGAGGGAGGCGTGGTAACAGCCGAGCGCGATGCGCAGCAGGACGGACACTTCCTGATCCGTTTCACGTGGACGCCTGCCGAACTGACCTTCGCCGAGGTGCTGGAGCGCTGCGGACGATTGCCGTTACCTCCCTACCTGAACCGCGAGCTTACGCCAGAAGACCGCACCCGATACCAGACCATCTACGCCCGCAACGAAGGCGCTGTGGCTGCCCCCACCGCCGGACTGCATTTTACCGACAATGTGATGAATGCCTTGCAGACCAGAGGTATAGCCAGCACTTACCTGACGCTGCACGTGGGCGCCGGCACGTTCAAACCGGTGAAGGCCGACACCATGGAAGCCCATGAAATGCACGCCGAGCAGTTGATGGTGTCGAGGCAAGTGGTGGCGCAACTGCAGCAGCACCTGGGCCGGCCGCTTATACCTGTGGGCACCACTTCGATGCGCAGTCTGGAGAGCCTGTACTGGCTGGGTGCCTTGCTGTTGCTGCAACCAGACCTGAGACCCGAAGAACTACACATCACCCAATGGCTTCCATACGATACCAAAACCCCACCTGCCGCCACAGAAGCGCTGCAAACCTTGCTCGACTACATGGACCGGCACCAGACAGAGCACCTGCACGCCAGCACGCAGATTATCATCGCGCCGGGTTATACCTTTAAGCTGTGCAACGGACTGGTCACCAACTTCCACCAACCTGAAAGCACACTACTGCTGTTAGTAGCCGCCCTGATCGGCGAGGATTGGAAAAAGGTATACCGCCACGCACTGGACCATGATTACCGCTTCCTCAGCTACGGCGACAGCTCGCTCCTGCTCCCATAAGCCCGCCATGACCTAGCGGTGTCTTTCAGAGCCGCGAGGTCTTTTGAGCAGCGCCCTTGCATTGACATAAAAAAGCCAGCTCTATCTAGGTATAGAGCTGGCTTTTTCGCTGAGCTTAAGCTGTTTACCTGCCTGCCTTGGCAGTACCTCCATTCAGGCCGTGCTCTGAAATCAGGTATACCAGGGCGGCCATACCTGCTGAGCCCAGCTGCATTTCGCGGCGGCTTACAGTCTCGAAGGTGTCGATTTCGGTGTGGTGGTAGTCGAAGTAGCGCTGTGAGTCGGGGCGCAGACCGATCAGGACCACGTTGTTCTGTCCTTTGAGCGGACCAATGTCGGCACCGCCGCCGCCACGGTTCAATTCGTGCAGGCCGTAAGGGGCCAACAGGTCTTTCCAGGAAAGTATTTTGGCGTACTGCTCGTCATTGGCATCGAAACCGAAACCGCGCGGGGTAAAGCCGCCTGCGTCAGACTCGATGGCCGCTACGTGCTTCTCACCTTTCGCTTTGGCTTCTTCGGCATACTTGCGGCCGCCGCGCAAACCGTTCTCTTCATTCATAAACATCACGGCTCGCACCGTGCGCTTCGGACGTATCCCCTGCTCTTTAAGCAGACGCAGCACCTCGATGGACTGCACACAACCGGTGCCGTCGTCATGCGCTCCTTCGCCTACGTCCCAGGAGTCAAGGTGACCGCCTACTACGACAATCTCTTCGGGTTTCTCGGAGCCTTTGATCTCACCGATCACGTTATAAGAGAGCACATCCGGACGGGTTTCGCAGGTCATGCGCATGTAGAATTTCAACTCCGGATCGCTTTTCAGCATCGCGCTCAGTTCGTCGGCACCTTTGGTGCTGATGGAAGCAGCAGGTATTTTTTCCACGTCCTCGGCATAGCGGGTGTTGCCGGTGTGCGCCACGTCCTGGATATCGTTGGCCATGGAGCGTACGAGTACCCCCACGGCACCGAGTTTAGCGGCTGCCACGGGGCCGCCGCCACGCTGGTCTACCGCGCCGCTATAGGCTGCCATGGTATGCACGTGTTTGTTATCAAATGGGCGGTTGAAGAACACGATTTTGCCTTTCACTTTCTTCTTACCCAGTTTCTCGAGCTCCTCGAAGTTCTGCACCTCGATTACCTGCGCGCTCAAGCCTTGCGTGCCGGTGCCTACCGAGCTGCCCAGCGCCAGGATGTTCACGTCCTGACTGCCGTTGCGTCCGCTCAGGATACGGCCCACTTCTTTGTCGCCGCGCACCCAGTGCGGCACCATCACCTCCTGCAGGTATACGCGGTCGAGGCCCATCTTCTCCATCACCTGGCGGCTCCACTCCACGGCGGCAGCGGCCTGCGGTGAGCCACTCAGGCGGGCACCGATGTTCTTGGTGAGGTAGCGCAGGTTCTCGTAGCTCTCGTAGCTGGTGAGGGCGTCGTCGTAAAATTTGCGGATGACGGTGGAGTCGGACTTGTAGGTGTTCTGCTGCGCCATGGCAGGTATAGCGGCTAGCATAGCTGCCCCGGCCACAAAGGCACGTAGTTTGTGTTTAAGTAACATCATCAGGTGAATAATACGTGAAAGGTTAGCGTAGATTTGTTTGGGGCTTTAAGTTAGGAAATCATTTCGAAGTACAAACAACATCCGGTATAATTCCCGCTATACCTACTTCACCTGCAACACCTTCTGCAAATTCTGCGGACTGAGTGTGAGCAAGCCTACTTCAGGCAAACGCTCGGTGAGTTCCTTCCAGTTTTTGTCTTTTTTGTATACCTCCTGCAGGATCTTGGTGGCCCCGTTGATGTCACCGTTGTTGGCCAGTGCGATGGCGTGCCAGTACTTCATTTCGAGGTTGTTCGGGTACATGGCCTGAGCTTTGCCATACTCTTGCATAGCCTTTTCCATCTGCCCTTTTTCCACAGCCAGGTCGCCGTTATTCATGTGCTCGTAGGCGCGGTATACCTTCAGGAGGCGGTCCAGTTCATCCAGCGGTTTCTCGTGGTCATCCACCCGCAGATCGATGGTCTTGTCGTCCCATGGCTGCTCGGTGGCCTTGCCGCGCACCACCACCAGCACCGCCGACTGCTTGCCTCGGATATCGCCTCCCTCACGCTCAGCTGCCTGCATGGCCAGCAACACCCGCTCGGCCAGCGGCTTGCCGGTGCTCGTTTCAAAAGCCTTCGCCATGGCCGGCCATACCTTGTTGGTAAGCATCATGTTGGCCTGCACCGAAAAATTGGTACCGATGGTGTGCCCCGCATAGCGAATGCACTGTTTGCCGGTATGGGTCGCCACCCGGCCCTGCGCATCCAGTATCGACAACTGGCGCACTTCCCGTCCCTCGTCATCGGCCAGCAAAATATCCAGCGCCTCCTGCGGCGACTTGCCTTCTTTCAGTAAAGCAAGACCGCGCAAGCCAAACGACTTGTTGGTAAAAGACTGCGTCGCCACCACGCCCACGCCTGCCTCTACCCAGGGCACGGCGGTGCCCACCGAAAACCAGTGGCTTTGCACGCCAACGGCCATCTCGCCGGTCTTTGCGTCGCGGGCTACAATCGAATAGGTATGGGCCAGGGGCTCTTCACTTTTAAACACCTGCGCCTGTGCTGAAAAATGTGTCACGGTGAGAAGGAGGGTTAAGATGGAGAATAATTTTTTCATAGGGAGTACAGTGTTTAAGTGGGTTGAGTTTTAGCTGAAGCCGCTATTCTGCTTAAATCGTCCTAAGTATATCTTCTAATGACAGCTGGCTTTCTTTAAACAGCCTGTCTTTATACCCAACGTTCAGCTTGTCGAAGAGCCTTGTCATGTTAAAGCCCGTAGCGTAAAAATACACTCCGGACTTTGGCGTCAGGTATAGCCATTCGTCCTTCTCTAATTCGTAATCTTTGAAAGCATTGTATTCATGATACGCTGAATCTGACTTTTGCAATTGAGCATCGGGCAGCTTCTGCGAAAACTTTTCGTATAGCTTCTGCTCTACATACCTGGCTGTACCCTCCAGTGTCTCGTATGTTTTTTCAACAGCTTCAATGTCAAGTTCGAGTCTCCGCTTTGTTTCACCTCTGCGAGTTCCCCTTTCTTTGAGGAAGGCTGCAAGCAGTTCTTTGATCTCATCCCGATCATCAGAAGCTAAAGCCTGCAGCAGGAATCCGTTTTCTTTGTCCACTTTTTCTTTATACCAAACATGCTCCTTGTAAAGATCTTTTAATTTACCTTTCTGAAAAGTAGCGATGCTATCGGCAAAGTACTGTAGATAGTCCTTGTGCTGAAATTGGAACCCGTGAAAATACTCATGCACGACCATGGTCACCCAGGTTTCGGTTGAAGCCACATCCTGCACGACTTTACCTGTTTCCTCCAGACTACTGCAATGCATAAAGGGTGCATAGTTATCATACGCACTGGAATCACCAAATGTGAAGTTCACTGCCATATGAAAGGGAATGCTGTCAAGGCGAGTAGCCGTTTTGTACACCGCTATATCGCTGTTCTGGAAAACTTGCCTTGGGTTATGAATCTTTAAAAACTTGCTGGTGGGATTGGCTAAAAAGGAGGAGGAGTCGGTGTAGTAGATCAAGGGAACGTCATACTGCTTGTCATCGAAGCCCGGCCAGATATCTTGTGCTATGGCCGGTTTGAGACCGAATACATAGGCTATCCTGTCAAACACTAATTGCTCCGGACTAACCAGTTTTTGAGTGCAGGAGAATGCTGCTATCCCCAGCAAAAGTAAGATTAGTCGATACATTAGTTTTAGGATATGAGGTCAAAGTTTACACAGCATTTAGCATCACTTCTAGTTCTTGAATCCAATTCTTTCTTTCATGATAGACAAAGACTCTGTCATAACAGTTTTTCAATCCAATTGAGATTCTATCGTCAGCTACTCCAGCATAGTTAGAATAAAATGTCCCTTCAATAGTCATCAAAAGCCAATTTTCATTCAAGAGGCTATGTTGTTTTGGGGCTTCTTGTTTTGCTTTATTTAGCTTATTGATTTTACCCTCAATAACAGATTCTATTCTGCTGCTTCGTAATGGACCATATGAATTACTTCTTGAGTCAAATGTTATGATTATTCCCTCTTCTACTGCCCTAAATGCTACAATCTTCTTTATTCCGAGAAAAGGGTTCATCACTAATTCGGTTCTGTTAAACCCAATCTTATCTAAATTACCTAAACAAGCATTAGCAATTACTTCGCTACACTTTTCCCTGTGTAATCCCTTGATTATTTCTGGCTCAACTCTTATAACTAAGTTATTTACACCCGATTTAGCTAATAGTTCTTTAACTCTGATGAAGATTTTACTATAGTTCTTTTCTAATCTTAATTGTGACTGATTGCTATGAATTAGTGTTACTTCTATACCAATCAACTTATCACCGATTTGCGCAATAATATCTGGAGGGTCTCCCTCCGGTTTAATTAGCTTGAATTGTATTAACCCTTTGCTTCTTAAAAAAGCATCAGTTACTCTTTTCTCTAATTCAAACTTATTAAGCATCAGATAGTAGTATACAGCTAATACAAACGTTTTAAAATATTACTTTGAAAAGTGGGTTTTCTGATAATTTGTTTTTCACTCAATGCTAAAAACCAAAAGTAATCGCTTTATCCCTATCCATTTGAATTTAAAATCCTTAAATTACATCACAATATACTCAATCTCCTCTTATATAGGGAATTCCCTACCTTCTTACAACCCATCTTCATTTCAGAAGTATAACATACCAAATTCAGTGCTGACAGGGTAACAAGACCCCGGCGCAAATCATTTTATGAGCAGACCCTTCAACGAGAAAAAACAACAGCGCATGGCCATGCTGATAGATGGCGACAATGCGCAACCGACCCTCATCGTCAAAATACTGGCCGAAGCCGGCAAATACGGTCAAACCACCATCCGCCGTATTTACGGCGACTGGACCACTCCGCAGATGAACGGCTGGAAAGAGTGCCTGAACAACCACGCCATACAGCCCATCCAGCAGTTCCGCTATACCGTGGGCAAAAACGCCACCGACAGCGCCATGATCATCGACGCGATGGACCTGCTGCACAGTCATCTGGTGGACGGCTTCTGCATCGTGTCGTCGGACAGCGACTATACCCGACTGGCGACGCGAATACGAGAGGCCGGCATTTTTGTGATGGGCATCGGGCAGCGCAAGACGCCCAAGCCCTTTGTAAACGCCTGTAACATCTTCATCTACACCGAAAACCTGACCGACGACATTAGCGAGAAGCAAATAGCGGCGGCAGACAAATCCACGCCAAACGGCAAGGAAAACCCACGGCCTAACCCGGTGCCCATGCTGAAAGAGGCTTTTGAAATGGCGGTAGGCGAAGACGGCTGGGCGCATTTGGGAGGTATAGGCACCAGCCTGCGCACCCTGGACCCTGCTTTCGACCCGCGTACCTTCGGGTATAGCCAGCTGATACAATTGATCAAGGCGCACAAAGACCTGTTCACGATCCGCAAGGAAGACGACAAAGGCTCATCAGCGGTATACGTGAAGCGACGCAGCCCGGAGAAAAGACGCAAACCCGCCAAAGCAAAAGAGACTGTGCCAGCCAGAGAAGAACGCACCGAGCGCAACTAAACCATTAGCTATACCTAATAATCCAAAAGCCTGAAAGAGTCAGTAGCAGCTCTTTCAGGCTTTTGTTTTTCCGGCATCTTATAGATGTTCGTGCAGGTTGCTAAATACTAAAGCCCACGGTCAGCGAGAAATTCCTGAACTTTCCGTCGGCAGCGTCATCATTGAACACACTGGTGAGTCCATGGGCGTACATCAGGTCCAGCTCGATCAAGCGGAGGAGTTTGATACCTATTCCGCCGTGCAGCGCAAACTGGGCATTGCGTACATGGCGGCGGCGAACATCCAGGTTGTTGTCGCTCACCCCAATGTTATAGGCAAAAGACGGGCCCGCCATCATCCGAAAAGGGATGGAGCCGCCGCTACGTTTTTGATAGTCACTCTCCCAACCCAACAGCACCGGCGCCCGGAAATAGCGGAAGCGCACCTCGTCACGCTCGCCGGAGCGCGGCTGCACCGTGCGCTGAATGGTGAGCTTGTTGTTCACAAAATCGATGCCCGGCTGCACATAGAAGCGCTCACCGATACGGGCGAAAACCCCGAATTCTGTCCCCACTCCGGCTGATTCCTCCACCAAAGTCGGATCTTTGCTGATGTTGGAGATATTAAACCCCAGCTTGGCGCCCAGATCAATGTTGTTGTCCTGTGCGGAAGCCGTAAAAATGAAGCTAAAAAAAAGCAGAAGTAGTAGCGTTTTTTTCATAGTCTTGCGATAAATATATGCGTTCATAAAAGAGTGGCAGCGATAGCCTTAATATATTTAACTGATTTATAGATCATTATGTTTAGCACACTCTTTTTTAGAAATTTACAATAGCGCCCCGCCATACCATGAGATTTGCTCCAACTTCACAACCACTGCTCGTATCCCCGGAGATAACCCTGCAAGAAGCGCAGGTGAGCGACGCCACGGCCCTCTTCCAACTCATCGACAGCGGCCGGCTATACCTACGGGAGTGGCTGCCCTTCATCGACTTCAGCCAATCCGCCGCCGACACCGAGCTATACCTGCGCAGCGTCACCACACCCGGCAACCTGCAGGACCAGGTATACACCATCCGGTTTCAGGGCAAAGTGGCGGGTATTATTGGCTACAAAACCATCGACCGCATGAACAGGAAACTGGAGATCGGCTACTGGCTGGGCGAAGGATTTCAGAAGAAGGGCATCATGATCCGATGCTGCGCCGCCCTGATTGCACAGGCGTTTGAGCAGATGCGCATGAACCGCATCCAGATAAAGGTGGGCGTGGGCAACCACAAAAGCAGCCGCATTCCGCAGCAGCTGGGCTTCAAACAGGAAGGTATAGAGCGGGACGGCGAATGGCTGCAGGGCCGGTTCATCGACCTGGAGGTATACAGTTTGCTGAAACGGGAGTGGCTGGAGAACGAAGCTAGTCCTGGCTTCGGCGGAAACGACCGATCTTAAGCTTCGGCTTTGGCTTAGGTTTAGTAGGCCGCATCCCTGTGCCCAGCAGCAGCGAAACTGGCCGCAGTTCCTCGTGCTTGTCGGCGATCAGTTTCAGAATGGCCACAAAAGGCACGAACAGGATCATGCCGGACGCTCCCCAAAGGATGCCGCCCGCCACAATGGCCAGCAAAGTGAAGAGCATGTTCACCTGCAGCCGGAAGCTCACGGCCAGCGGGAAAATCAGATTGGCCTCCAGGTACTGCACCACCGAAAACACGATGATCACCCCAACCGGGTACCACACCGAGTCGTAGGTGATCCAGGCCACGGCCATGGGCAGAATAGCCCCGATGGAGATGCCCACGTAAGGTATAAACGTGAGAATGGAGGCCACAATGCCAAAGAAGACGGCATGCGGTATACCCAACAGCAAAAGTCCGATACTGTTCAGCACCCCCACCACCGCATACACGATGATCATCCCTTTGATGAAGTTGTAATAAGTCGTAATGGTTTCCTGCAGAATGCTGCGGATCTTGCGGTGCTCTGCATGCGGGAACATGGAGAAAAGCGCGGCCGCCAATTGTTCGCGGTTGTAAAGGATAAGGGCCGCATAGAGTGGGATCAGCAGGAAAAGCACCACCGTGGTGACCGAAGCGTACAGCACTCCCCGCCCTACGTTGAGTACGGTGGAGGTCGCGTCTTTTACGAGCCCTTCCATCCAGTTGCTGCGCTGCACATCGTCCACGCCAAACTCTCGCTCCAGGTATAGCCCGAACTGCTGCCAGGCCTGCAGCAGCTTCTCCTGCAGCATAGGCCATTCCTGCCCAAAGCTGATCATTTGTCGCACCAGCAGCCAGGTCAGCCCGCCCATCACCACGAGCAGGGTCAGCAGACAAAACAGGATGGCGCCCCAACGGTTCCAGCCACGGACTTCCAGCCACTTGACGATCGGGTAAAGGATAAAGCTGATCAGGAGCGAAAAGCTGAGCGGAACAAAAAGTGTACGTCCGAAGTATAGCAAGGCCGCCACCAGCAAAATGTATTGCAGCAACTTTAGCCAGTTTACTTTGGAGCTCTTTTCCATATTTCGCTATATTGGGTTGCTGTTTCCGTACAATTGCATGCAGCGACAGCGATTACCCCGACAATATTCCCAAAAAAACATCAAAATCCTAATCGTATACACCGCTATACCCATGACACGCCAAAAGCTATTTGCTACTGCCTTTTCCCTCTTACTCGGAGCTTCACTCTCCGCGCAGGATCTCTCCGTTATAAACCAACAGGAGGCCACCCGCATGCTGCAAACCCTCAGCCACGACAATATGCAGGGCCGCGCCACCTTTACGGCAGGTATAGAAAAAGCCGCTGATTTTATTGAGGAAGAGTTTCACGCGGCCGGGCTTGTGCCGCTCAATGGCAACAGTTCCAGCCAGGCACCGTCCTACCGCCAGACCTTCTATGTGCACCGCCTCACGCCCAGCCAGACAGAGGTAAAACTGGGCAAGAAGACAATTGCGCCAGAGCACCTGTTCGTCAACACGGCGCACGAAGCATTCAGCTGGAAACACAAAAACAAGGTCAACATCATTTCTATACCTGAAGGTGAAAATTTCAGAGCCGCTTTCGCAAAAGCGAACGCAGGAGAGCAGGACGCAATCGTGCTCGTGCATCCGAGTCATGCCGAAGCTTTCGCCAACTACAGAGGCTACTTTGCAAGAGGTGGCGTGAAGAAAGAAGTAGGGACCGGGGCCAGCAAGGTATACGTGCTCACTGACCAGGCAGCCCCGAAGAAGTATGAGGTGAAGTTTGCAAACAAAGTAGAAAAACTGCCGCTTTCCAACGTGGTGGGCATGATCGAAGGCAAGCGCAAAAACGAGTTTGTGGTCTTCTCCGGCCATTATGATCACATCGGTTTCCACCATTCCATCGATGGCGACAGCATTGCCAACGGCGCCGACGACGACGCCTCCGGCACTACGGCCATGATGATGCTGGCCCGCTACTACAAAGAGCAGCCGCAACCGGAGCGCACCCTGATCTTCGCCGCTTTCACAGCCGAAGAGATCGGTGGCCACGGCTCCCGCTACTTCTCCGAGCAGCTCAACCCCGACCAGATTATGGCCATGTTCAACATCGAAATGGTGGGCAAGCCCTCCAAGTTCGGCCCGAACAGCGCCTACCTCACCGGTTATGAGAAGTCTGACCTGGGCAAAATGATGCAGAAGCGCCTCGAAGGCACCACCTACAGCATCCACCCCGACCCCTACCCGGAGCAAAACCTCTTCTACCGCTCCGACAATGCCACGCTTGCCCGTTTAGGCGTGCCGGCGCATACCATCTCGTCGGTGCAGATTGATCAGGATAAAACCTACCACACTGTGAAAGACGAGTTCGAGCTACTCGATATGCCGCACTTCACCAGCATGATCCGCGCCATTGCGCTTGCCGCGCAGGGTGTTGTTTCTGGGGAAGATACACCGATGCGGGTTGATAAGGCGTTGGTGAAGTAAGGATGTTGAATTAACCTCCCCCTAATCCCCTCTTAAAAACAGGAGGGGATTTTTTTTCTACTTCTATCCAGTCTGTCATCCTGAAAGTATCTTGGTTGAATGGAGGTCAAGCAGCTGCAATAACACACCCCTTCACCTCTCGAGAAGGGAATTTTCTACTACCCAATCACAGGTATAATTTCTGTGGCTTTAGCAGTTATATTGCAATATCGGGTCCAACCACCCCTGCCCCTCCTTATCCAAGGAGGGGAGTCTGTAACCGCCAGTTCAATGGTGTAGCTTCATAGCAGCAGTTTCATGGGCACGATTGTCATCCCCCTGTCCCCTTCGAAGGGGGACTTTCCCACCGTTGCCAGTGTCAGGTATAAGCGTTGTAGTTTCTATCACATACCACTCGCACCACTGGCAGGTATAGCAGGCTAACTCGCACGTCCACTACGAAGCAGAAAGCAGTTCACGGTGCACTCTTGACGATTTTGTGTTTGAGCGGTCAGCGAGTTTAAAATCGTCTTGATTTTTTTGCTTACTGGGGGTAGGGGCCCTCTTTCTTTTCATCAAGGAAAAAAGTGAGTGCCCGCCGCACAGGCGAAGCTACAAAGCAACGTAGCTTGCTATACCTGGGCCAGAGGCCCCTCCATAGCAGACACGAGCGAGGACGCTCGCGCTATACAAGCTATACCTGCAACGGCAGCAATTGCTACAAAGCAAAACAGGTCCCGCCTATACCTAGACGGGACCTGTTCTGTTATACCTAATAGCTATACGCTATACCTTAATTCCTCACTGCAATCATCAACCCCAGCTCCTTGTACCGCATCCCGAACTTCTTAGCGATCTGCGAATTCGTCAGACTGCCTTTGTAGATGTACACGCCGCTGCGGTAATGCTCGTTCATAAACAGCACTTCGTTGATGCCTCCGAATTTGGAGATCTCCGTGAAGATTGGCGTGAAGATATTGCTAAGGGCAGTAGAAGCGGTGCGAGGTACGCGCGAGGCAATATTCGGCACGCAATAATGGATGATGTCGTATTTGCGGAAGATCGGGCGGCTGTGCGAAGTCAGCTCGGAAGTCTCAAAACAGCCTCCCTGGTCAATGCACACGTCGATGATGATGGAACCTGGGTTCATCTGGGCGACTACCTCCTCCTCGACCATGCAGGCCATGCGTCCTTCTTCTGCTACGAGCGCACCAATCACGACATCCGCGTTTTTGAGCTCGTTGTGCAGGATGGTCTTGTCGAGTGTAGAAGTAAAGATCGGCTGGCCGATGTTATGCTTCAGGCGGCGCAGCTTGTAGATGTGGTTATCGAACACCTTCACTTCTGCACCCAGTCCCAGGGCGGCGCGGGCGGCGTATTCGGCTACGGTACCGGCACCCATGATCACCACTTTGGACGGGGCCACACCGGTTATACCTCCCAGAATAATGCCCTTGCCATCGTTGCTACTACTCAAATACTCGGCCGCAATCAGCATGGAAGAACTGCCGGCAATCTCGCTCATGGCACGCACCACTGGCTTCGACTCCGACTTGTCGCGGATCAGCTCGAAGGAAATGGCGTTTATCTTTTTGCGGAGAAGGGCGTTGATGTACTCAGAGGTCAGGTTGCCGAAATGCAGGGCGGAGATTAGCGTCTGGCCGGGGCGCAGGTACTCGATCTCGTCATAAGTGGGCGGTGCGATCTTAAGGATAATGCCGGCTTCGTATACCTCTTTTACAGAGTACACAATACGGGCACCCGCTTCAGAATAGTCGTTGTCGGAGTACTTGGATGGACTGCCGGCGCCGGTTTCGACCCAGATTTCGTGCCCCTGGTCGGTGAGCTGTTTTACGGCGTTCGGAGTGAGGCCAATGCGGTTCTCCTGGAACGACGACTCTTTCGGGAGCCCGATAAACAGGCTCTTGTATCGCTCCTCCACAGCCAGCATCGACTCCTTTGGGTAAAGGGCCTGACTGGCCGCCAGCTTTCCTAATTCAACGGCGAATCTCTCCGTCATGCTCATACGCGGTTTATGGTCATGGTGCGCTCCTCGCCTTCAGCGGCGGGCTGCAGCTTTACCAGCAGGTAATGCTCCGGCAACAGGTTTGGGATCATAGACGGCCACTCGATCAGGCAGGTACGGCCAGAGTCAAAGTACTCCAGCGCCCCGATGCCGAGCGCCTCACGCTCCTCGTTAATCCTATAAAAGTCAAAATGGTAAATTAGGTTCCCTTTGGCCGTTTCGTACTCGTTCACAAGCGCGAAGGTCGGGCTACTCACGTTCTCCTGCACGCCCATCTGGCGGCAGAGTTCTTTTATGAGCGTTGTCTTTCCGGCTCCCATCGGGCCTTCAAACAAAATAATGGGCTCTTCGCGGGACTCCTCCAAAAGCACAGAAGCCGCCGCCGGCAAATCAGCCAACGACGACATCTTGATACTTGCCTTCTCCACTCCTATGTTATGCATTCTTAGGCGTCAGCGTAATAAAAGGTATAATACACTCCTCCAGCGACACCCCTCCGTGCTGGAAAGTGTCTTTGTAGTAATTCACGTAATAGTTATAATTGTTCGGGTAGGCGAAGAAGTAATCTTCGATCGCAAATACAAACGTAGTGGAAACGTTGGCCTTTGGCAAGAAAAATCGTTCGGGCTTGCGCACCGTGAACACATCTTTGTCGGTGTAGCCGAGGTTCTTACCATGCTTATACCTGAGGTTGGTGTTGGTCTGGCGGTCGCCGATGATCTTGAAAGGACGCTTCACCCGGATCGTGCCGTGGTCAGTCGTGATGATTAGGCGGGCCTTGCGGTCGGCGATCAGCTTCAGCATCTCGAACAGTGGTGAGTGGATGAACCATGAGCGCGTGATGGAGCGGTAGGCCGACTCATCCGGCGCCAGTTCGCGCACCATGTTGCTGTCCGTGCGGGCATGCGAGAGCATATCCACGAAGTTGTACACGATCACGTTCAGCTTGTTGTTGTCGAGGTTGTTGAACTTGCTGTTCAGGTCCTTGCCAGCCGCCGGGTTCGTAATTTTATGGTAACTGTGCTTGTCCGTTATGCGGTTTTGCTGCAGTTGAATTTCCAGGAAATCCGGCTCGTTCAGGTTTTTACCTTCCTCCTCGTCATCGCTCACCCACAGGTTCGGGTATTTTTTCATGATCTCGGTCGGCATCATACCTGAAAAGATTGCGTTACGGGCGTAGGCCGTGGTGGTAGGCAGAATGGAATAAAACATCTCCTCTGTGTCCACCGTGAAGTATTCGGAGATAAGAGGCTCCAACACCTTCCACTGGTCGTAGCGCAGGTTATCGATCAGCACGAAGTAAACGGGCTTGTCCGACTCCTTCATCATCGGGAAAACCCGCTCCCGGAACAGCTGGTGCGACATCATCGGCGCGTCGTCCGATTCTTTGTTGATCCAGTCTTCGTAGTTGTCCATGATGAACTTGGCGAAGTTGGAGTTGGCCTCGTCCTTCTGCATGTTGATCACATCGGCCATGCTTTTGTTCTCGGTCTCGTCGATCTCCAGCTCCCAGTACACGAGTTTTTTGTAGATATCAGCCCACTCGCCCGGGCTCAGGCGCTCGCCAAAGGCCATACCCAGCTGGCGGAAGTCGCGCTGGTAGCTCATGTTGGTTTTCTCAGACACCAGACGCTTGTTTTCCAGCGTCTTTTTCACAGAAAGCAAAATCTGGCTTGGGTTCAGCGGCTTGATCAGGTAATCGGATATTTTGGAGCCGATGGCCTCCTCCATGATGTGCTCCTCCTCACTCTTCGTGATCATGATCACGGGCATGGCCGGACGGATGGTTTTGATCTCGTTCAGCGTCTCCAAACCGCTGATGCCGGGCATGTTTTCGTCGAGGAACACCACGTCGTAGGATTGTTCCTGCACTTTCTCGATGGCGTCAGTTCCGCTGTTCACGGGGGTAATGTCGTAGCCTCTTTCTTCGAGGAAAAGAATGTGTGGCTTGAGTAGGTCGATTTCGTCATCGGCCCATAAAATCGTATATCTTTGCATAGTTTTATTTGTTGCGCGCTGTTACTAAATAGCTTGGTTTTAATCGGTTACAAAGCAGTAAGACCTCAGCAGGTATAATTTGTTTACTATACCTGCACCCGAAAGTTACCGATTGCCTGCACACAAACATAAGGGTGCAGATGGCGGTTGAGGCATTAGGCTGATCCGGCTACTGCCCGGGCAACCGATTAACGATTAGCAATTTAACAATTAAAAACCTCGGTTTTTGTGAATAAGAAAAAAATATTAAACGACCCTGTATACGGTTTCATCACGGTGCCGTCTGAATTGCTGTTCGACATCATCGACCACCCCTACTTTCAGCGCCTGCGCCGGATCAAGCAACTGGGACTGACCGAGATGGTATACCCGGGCGCTCTGCATACCCGTTTTCACCATGCCCTGGGGGCCATGCACCTCATGAACTTGGCCCTGAACACGCTGCGCGGCAAGAATAACGAGATTTCCGATGCCGAGTTTGAGGCCTCGCTGATTGCCATCCTGCTGCACGATGTGGGGCATGGACCTTTTTCGCATGCGCTGGAGACGGCTATTTTCCAGGAAGTGCACCACGAGCACCTCTCACTGCACATCATGCACTTGCTTAACGAAGAGTTTGGCGGCAGATTGAGCCTTGCCATCAAAATTTTCACGGATACTTATGAGCGTCGCTTCTTCCACCAGCTGGTTTCAAGCCAGCTCGACGTGGACCGCCTCGATTACCTGAACCGCGACAGTTTCTATACAGGTGTATACGAAGGAAAGATCGGTGCCGACCGTCTGATCAAAATGCTCGACGTGGCCAACGACAAACTGGTGGTGGAGGAAAAGGCCATTTACAGCATCGAGAACTTCCTGGTGAGCCGCCGCCTGATGTACTGGCAGGTATACCTGCACAAAACCGTGATCAGCGCCGAGCACATGGTGTTACGCACCGTGCAGCGTGCCCGCGAGCTCCTGCAGCAAGGCATAGACGTGCCGGCCAGCCCCTGCCTCAAGTTCTTTTTGTCCTCCAACCTTACTCTGGAAGACTTCCAGAGAGACGGCAGTATCCTGGAGCGCTTTGTTTCGCTGGACGACCACGACGTATGGAGCGGTATAAAAGAGTGGTCCTCCCACCCCGACCCGGTCATCTCCTATCTTTCCAAAAGCATCCTCAACCGCAAGCTGTTCAAGGTATACATCTCCAGCAAACCGATTGACGAAGAGATGATGCTGGGTATAAGCGAACTGGTGATGGACCGCTTCCAGGTGCACCCGGAAGACGTGAAATACCTGATGATCTCGGGCCGCATCAGCAATAACGCCTACCAGGCCGAGGGGCAGTCGATTGATGTGCTGACCAAAACAGGCTATGTCGTAAACGTGGCCGACGCCTCGGACCTGCCCAACATACAGGCGCTGAGCAACAAAGTGGAGAAATACTTTGTCTGTTATCCAAAGGAAGTGGCAGCTTTATAGAAACCGGCTATAGGATTTGCACGGGATTTGCTTGTCCTCTCCATAATCTACGGCAGAATATGCCATGCAGCGTTAAGTTTTTGTTAATTTTGCGCCCCCGAAGCTTAGCACAATTTATTATTTGCTCTAATTTTACAAGATGGAATTCACTATTCAACAGATTGCAGACCTTTTGAAGGGAGAAGTTGAAGGAGACAATACAGTAAAGGTCAGCACATTAGCCAAAATTGAAGAGGCCCAAACAGGGGCGCTCGCGTTTTTGTCTAACCTAAAATATGAACCATTTCTTTACACAACCGGAGCAAGTGCGGTGATCGTATCGGATAAACTGGAGCTAAAAAAGCCTGTTTCCGCCTCACTTATCCGTGTAGCAGATCCCTATTCCAGTTTCTCAACCCTGTTGGCTTATTACCAGCAGGCTGTGCTGGCCGCCAAGGTAGGCGTGGAAGAGCCCTGCTTTATCGGAGCCGGCAGCGAAATAGGCGAAGGCCATTACCGGGGCGCTTTCTCTTACATTGGCAACAATTGCAAAATCGGCCAGAATGTGCGCATTTACCCGCAGGTATACATCGGCGACAATGTGACTATCGGCGACAACACCACTATTTTCGCAGGAGCAAAGCTGTACGCCAACACCGTGGTGGGCGCCAACTGTACCCTGCATGCCGGCGTGGTGCTGGGCAGCGACGGCTTCGGCTTCGCGCCACAGGCTGACGGTACTTACAAAAATGTGCCGCAAATCGGCAATGTGGTACTGGAAGACGACGTGAACATCGGCGCCAACACCACCATCGACTGTGCCACCATGGGCTCTACCATTATCCGCAAAGGCACCAAAATCGACAACCTCGTGCAGGTTGCCCACAATGTGGAAGTTGGTCAGCACACCGTCATCGCCTCGCAAACAGGTATATCCGGATCTACCAAGATAGGTAACAACTGTGTGATTGCCGGGCAGGTAGGCATCGTGGGCCACATCAGCATCGCCGACAAAACTACCATTGGCGCGCAGTCAGGCGTGTCCAAGTCCGTGAAAGAGTCGGGCACTGTCATCCAGGGCTCTCCCGCCTTCGACTACAAACAGAACCTCAAAGCCATCACCGTGTTCCGCAAGTTGCCGGAATTACAGCGCGTATTAGACGAACTGAAAGAGAAGAATTAAGATTTCCGCTGTCCCGTGCCAGCAATTAAAATTGGCAGGCAGTGTATAAAATCTTAAGTTTGCACTCGCAATGCTCCCTCCGCTGTAAATCCGCTCATACTCTGTGCGCTACAGCAGCGAAAGTATCGCTACAAGTTAACAACGAAACATTAAATGAATTATAAACAGCACACTATCAAGGGTCCGGTAACTGTATCGGGCATTGGATTGCATACGGGCGTTGTATCGAATATGACCTTCAAGCCCGCCCCTGCAAACCATGGCTACAAATTCCAGCGCATCGACCTGGAGGGTCAGCCGACTGTGAATGTGGACGTGGACAATGTGGTGGACCTTTCGCGTGGCACGACCATCGAACAGAATGGCGCGCGCGTGAACACAGTGGAGCATACCCTGGCCGCGCTGGTAGGCCTGCAGATTGACAATGTGCTGATTGAGCTCGACGGCCCGGAACCTCCGATCATGGACGGCTCTTCCATCGAGTTCGTAAAAGCGCTGCTGGAAGTAGGACTGCAGGAGCAGAACGCCCTGCGCAACTACTTTGAGATAACCGAAGGCGTGAGCTACAAAGACGAGAACCGTGGCGTTGAAATAGCCGCCCTCCCGCTCGACGACTACCGCCTGACCGTGATGGTGGACTATAATTCGCCTGTACTGGGCAGCCAGCATGCCTCCATTACGGACATGAGCCAGTTTGAGGAGCAGGTGGCGCCTTGCCGCACATTCTGCTTCCTGCACGAGCTGGAGGCGCTCTACAAGCAAAACCTGATCAAAGGCGGTGACCTGGACAACGCGATTGTGATCGTGGACCGCGTGGTAGAGGAAGGCGAGCTGGAGTACCTGGCTGACCTGCTGGGCAAGAAAAAGGTGAAGGTAGAGGAAGAGGGCATTCTGAACAACACAGAGCTCCGCTTCAAAAACGAGATGGCCCGCCACAAGCTGCTCGACCTGATGGGTGACCTCGCCCTGATCGGTCGCCCGATCAAAGGACAGATCCTGGCTGCAAGACCGGGTCATGCCGCCAACATCGCTTTTGCACGCCGTGTAAAGAAACTCATACAGGAAGCTTCGATCAAGAACGTACCAACCTACGACCCGAAGAAGCCACCGGTAATGGACATCAACCAGATTGCGGCCACCTTGCCGCACCGTTACCCCTTCCTGCTGATAGACAAGATCATCCACTTAGACGAAACCACGGTAACGGGCGTTAAGAACGTGACCATGAACGAACCTTTCTTCCAGGGTCACTTCCCGGGCAACCCCGTGCTGCCAGGCGTGATTCAGATCGAGGCGATGGCCCAGACGGGCGGGATCCTGGTGCTGAACACGGTGGAAAACCCGGAAGACTACTGGACTTATTTCCTGGGCATAGACCGCTGCCGCTTCAAGCGCAAGGTCATTCCTGGCGATACCATCATTTTTAAATGTGAATTGCTTGCCCCTGTGAAACGGGGTATTGCCAAAATGTCTGGTCAGGCCTTCGTGGGCGGCCAACTGGTAATGGAGGCAGAGATGTCGGCAAGTATAGTAAAGAAAGACGCATGAATCAGCCGTTAGCATACATCCACCCAGAGGCTAGAATTGCCCAGAATGTGGTCGTAGAGCCTTTTTCCACCATCTACAAGAATGTAGAGATCGGAGAAGGCACCTGGATTGGTCCCAACGTGACCATCATGGAAGGCGCCCGCATTGGCAAGAACTGCAAAATATACCCCGGTGCCGTTATCTCCTCTGTGCCACAGGACCTGAAGTTCGCCGGCGAGGAGACAACCGCCATCATCGGAGACAATACCGTCATCAGAGAGTGCGTGACCATCAGCCGCGGCACCATCGACAAGATGAAGACCGTGGTAGGCAGCAACTGCCTGATCATGTCCTACGCGCACATAGCGCATGATTGCATCGTGGGCAACAACTGCATCGTGGTGAACGCCGTGCAGATGGCCGGCCACGTAGAAATGGGCGACTACGCTATCATCGGGGGCTCAAGCGCCGTGCACCAGTTCGTGAAGATCGGTGCCCATGCCATGATCTCGGGCGGGTCGCTGGTTCGCAAAGACGTGCCTCCTTTTGTGAAGGCAGCGCGCGAGCCGCTTACCTATGCCGGCATCAACTCCATCGGCCTGCGCCGCAGAGGGTTCAACAGCGAGCAGATCAACGAGGTGCAGCAGATCTACCGCATCCTGTTCATGAGCGGCATCAACACCACGGAAGCCCTGGACAAGATTGAACTGGAGATGGCCCCTAGCCGGGAGCGTGACGAGATCATCAATTTTGTGCGTGACTCGGGCCGTGGTATCATTAAGAGCTACTTCTCAAAAGATGCAAATTAACCTAAGCGACTTAGGTAAACGCTACAATTACGAATGGATTTTCCGGAACCTGACCTATACCCTGGAGTCAGGCACCTCATATGCCATATTGGGGCATAACGGGTCCGGTAAATCCACTCTTCTTACTGTTATAGCCGGCCACAACCTGCACTCCGAAGGTGAGATCACGTACCTGGTCGATGGCAAAGCGGTCGAGCCGGACAAAGCTTATCGCCAACTCTCGCTTACGGCGCCCTACCTGGAGTTGGTGGAGGAGTTAACGCTTCTGGAGATGATTGCTTTTCATACCCGTTTTAAGCCATTGCGCCATAACCTGTCGCACGATGACCTGATAGAGCGGATGGGCCTGCAGAAATCCCGTAACAAGTATGTGAAGGATTTCTCGTCGGGTATGAAACAGCGCCTCAAGCTGGGACTGGCCATCTACTCTGACACCAAACTTTTGGTGCTCGACGAGCCCACTACCAACCTCGATCAGGAAGGCGTGAGCTGGTACCAGGAGCACGTGGCGGCTAATAAAGAGGGCAGGCTCATCATCGTGGGGTCCAACATTGTGCACGAGTATAGTTTTTGCGACCAGCACCTCTACATCACCGACTACCACGCCCAGGCCAGGCAGCCAAAGTCAGTGAGGCCTTAATAGTTCGTCAACCGATACGCCATCCCCTTTCTCGGCAAAGTTCAAATCAGGAGTTTTTCAGGTGCTTGCCTTGAAAAAAACCCCAATTGGTGTGACTTAAACTGCGAAAAACGATTAACAGACAACGAACAGCGAAAATATTACCGAATTACAGTTTAGCTCCCTAAATTTGTAATAGATACACGTAATCAAATACCATGGGAAGAGCATTTGAATTTAGAAAAGCCCGTAAGTTTAAGCGTTGGGACAAGATGTCGAAGGCCTTTACGCGCCTCGGCAAAGAGATCGTGATGGCAGTGAAGGAGGCTGGCCCTAACCCGGAAACAAACTCCCGACTGCGTACGGCCATCAATAACGCCAAAGGCGTGAACATGCCCAAAGACCGCGTAGAAGCGGCCATCAAGCGTGCCTCTTCCAAAGAAGAGAAAGACTACGAGGAAGTGGTATACGAGGGCTACGGTCCGCACGGAATCGCCATACTGGTAGAAACTGCCACTGACAACCTGAACCGTACCATCGCCAACATGCGCGTATACTTCTCGCGTGCGGGCGGCGCTGTAGGTAAAACCGGTTCCCTGGATTTCATCTTCACCCGCAAGGGCATTTTCAAAATAGCCGCCGAGGGCCTCGACATCGAGGAACTGGAGCTGGAACTGATCGACGCCGGTGCGGAAGACATCTACGAGCACGAGGGCGAGATCATTGTGGAGACTGCCTTTACTGACTTCGGAGCCATGCAGAAAGCGTTGGAGGAGAAGGGCTTGAACGTGATCAGCGCCGAGCTGCAGCGTGTGCCGAACACCCGTATGGAGCTGACCGACGAGCAGGCCGAGGAAATTGAAAACCTGATCGAAAAGATTGAAGAAGACGACGATGTGCAGGCGGTTTACCACAATATGGCATAACCCCTCACAAATTCTTAAGGTATAGCGGAAGGCTGTCTGTTTAAATGCAGGCAGCCTTTTTTGTACTCAATAATTCCACGGGTATAGCTCCGGCTCTCTGCCACCGCGCACTTTCATGTGCAGTGGGTGCACTCCTTCTGTTTCGTCGAAGTACAGGAAAGCGTCGTACCGATCAGGTATAACGGTGGGTACGTAGTTGCCGAAGTGTTCCATTTTGGGGTCGTATACCACGCCAATGGCCCGGTGCGGGATAGTTTGCTGCAGTTCAGGTATAGCTTTCAGGTCTTTGGAGAGGATGATCTTGTCGTCGGTGCTGATCCCGTGCAGCATGTGCTCCCAACTCCCCTCGCGGGCAGGCGGCATGTCCATTTTCTGCATGGGCGCCCCCCAGGAGCGGCTCGCGATCACGTTGCCCTGGTAGCTACCGAAACCGACTAATTTCACCTGGTCCCGGCCGTATCGCTCGCGGGCCAGCTGCCCGATGTTAAACATGCCGTCGTCCGCCATGTCAGTGTACCGGGCGTCGCCAATGTGGGTATTGTGCTCCCATACAATCGCTTTAGCATTCGGTCCGTGGAATTCGAGCAGGCGGTCCAGGGTTTCCATCATGTGCGTGTCGCGCACGTTCCAGGAGCCTGCTCCTCCCCTGATCATGGCGCGGTAGTACTTCTCGGCATTGACCGCCACCAGCGCGTTTTGGGTCGTGCTGAACTCGTGCTCGGGGTCATCGGGGTATACGGGGCGGCGCGAAACCTGCTCGAGCATCTGCACCACTTCGTCTTGGCAGTCGGTGGGCACGAAGGCGGTGGCCTGGGCATAGGTTTGCGGGTCGCGGTGGAAGGGCTCGAAACAACGGACTGCGGCACGGGCGGCCTCAGCGGCTTTGCCGTTGCGCTGCTCCATGTACTTGAGCACCTGCTCCAGCGACTCCCACAGACTGTACACGTCCAGTCCGTAAAAGCCTACCTTGTCCTGTACCTGCCGCAGGTGGTTGAAGTCCCGGATCCACTCCACCAGGGCCGCTACCTCCCAGTTGGCCCACATCCAGGTAGGCCATCGGCGGTATACCTCCAGCACCTCGGCAATCCGGCGGCCCGAATTCTGGTAGCCCTTCACGAAGCGGTTCACTGCGTAGCACTCCGGCCAGTCGCCCTCTACGGCTATAAAGCCAAAGCCCTTGTCCTCGATCAAACGCTTCGAGATGGCCGTGCGCCAGGTATAGTACTCCGATGTACCGTGCGAGGCCTCTCCCAGCATCACGACCCGGGCATCCCCAATTTCCTCAATCAGGATATCCAGGTCTTTCTCTTTCGTAATCGGACTGTATTTGAAGCGTTTGTTTTCCATAGGTGACAGGGGGCGAAAAAGTGTATCTTACTCACTCTTAAAATTTTGTGTATTGTACTTTCAATCCGGTGCTAATGTTTTGCAAAAAAGAAAGCCCGCCGTACCAAACGGTACAGCGGGCTTCTGAAGCGGTATAACAGGTATAGCTTAGGACTGGTTTTCTTTGGCAAACACCCTGCGCAGAAGCTCCGTGGTGCGGGCAATCGGGTTCTCGCGTATGTTCGCCTCTTCCTGGGCCACCAGCGTGAAAAGACCGTCCATGGCTTTTTGGGTGGCGTATTCGTCCAGGTTTGGGTTTACCTTCTGCACCATAGGAATCTGGTTATACTGCGTCACAAGTTCCGTATAATAACGGGTAGCGTTGGTCTTCTCCAACGACTGGCGTATCACCGGCATGAAGGCTACCTGCAGTTGCGTGGAAGTCGTGCGCTTGAGGTACTGGGTGGCCGCGTCTTTGTCGCCCTTCAGAATACCCCAGGCATCCTGTATCGTCATTTGTTTGATGGCATTCACGAAAATAGGCACGGCACTTTTGGCGGCGTCTTCGGCACCTCGGTTCAGCGTCATCACGAAGCGGTCCACCTCTTTGCCCAAACCTACCTGGCGCAGCGTGTTCTCCACCTTCTGCACATCAGGCGGGAAAGGTATGCGGATCAGCGAGTTCTTATAAAATCCGTCTGTCTGGGATGCCTGGTTAGAGCCTTTGGTGATGCCTACCTCCAGCGCCTGCTTCAGGCCCGAAGCCACTTCTTCGCGGGTTACAGCGACTCCCGTTCCGGTTCCGGCCATCACGCCGTCAACAGTCCGTTGAATGTCGGCCACCGTGCAGGCTGAAGCGCCAAGGGAAAGGGCGACAAGGGAGGTGTAGAGTAATTTTTTCATGGGTTTAGAGTTAAATTCACAAAGATGCAGGCCTATACCTGACAGCCGGGTCGAAAATACAGAAAATAACCGCAGCGATGCGCTAATTCAGGCGAACATCTTTATCTTGAATGGGTTTTCCTTTGCAGCACACAAATCAGACCAAAAAAATTTAACATGAAAGCGGTACACGCAGAAATCATCACGATAGGCGACGAAATTCTTTACGGGCAGATAGTGGACACCAACTCTGCGTGGATGGGGACGGAACTTGCCAAAATAGGTATACGGGTAAAGCAAATCACCTCGGTGTCGGATGAGGCGAGCCACATTGTGGAGGCGCTTGACAGTGCCAAAACCCGCGCCGACATCATCCTGATGACCGGAGGCCTCGGCCCCACCAAAGACGACCTCACCAAAGACGTGCTCACGGACTACTTTCATACCGAACTCAAACTCGACGCGCAGTCGCTGGCCGATGTGACGGAGCTGTTCAAAAGCCGGGGCTACGAACTGACGGAGCTGAATCGCCAGCAGGCCTTTCTGCCCGCTTCATGCAAGCCCGTGCGCAATGTACTGGGTACGGCACCGGGCATGTGGTTTGAGGACGCAGGCAAGGTATACGTGTCGATGCCGGGCGTGCCCTACGAGATGAAGCGCATGATGACCGACATTGTGCTGCCACAACTCAAGGCCTTTTTCAAAACCCCGCACATCATTCACAGAGTTATCCAGACGGTAGGCATACCCGAGTCGATGCTGGCCGAAAGGCTGGACGCGTGGGAAACAAATCTGCCGCCGCACATTAAGCTGGCCTACCTGCCCCACCTCGGCGGCGTGCGCCTGCGCCTGACAGGTATAGCCGAACATGCCGAACAGTTGGAACAGGAACTGGAAACGGAAGTAGGCAAACTATCGGCCCTCGTACCGAAGCATATTTTTGCCTACGGCGAAGTGCCTTTGGAAGAAGCCTTGGGACAACTCTTGAAAGAGCGCGGTCTCACGATCTCCGTTGCCGAAAGCTGCACGGGCGGTTACCTGGCACACCGCTTCACCAGCGTGCCTGGCAGCTCTACTTATTTTATGGGTGGCGTGGTAGCCTACGACAACAGCGTGAAAATGCAGGTGCTCGGCGTGAAGCCCGAGACACTGCAACGGCACGGTGCCGTGAGCGAAGCCACCGTGCTGGAGATGGCCCAAAACGTGCGCCAGAAGCTGGGAACGGACATCGGCGTGGCCACCAGCGGCATTGCGGGTCCTGATGGCGGCACACCCGAAAAGCCGGTCGGCACCATTTGGATCGCCTATGCCGACCAGCACGGTGCCAAGGCCAAACTTTTGCAATACAACAAAAACCGACAGCTCAATATTGAGTATACTGCCTTGGCTGTGCTCAACCTCGTACGCCAAAGTTTGAATATAGCCGTTGATGAATAGGCTAAAATCCTTAACTTTGTTTGCAAATTCGGGTCGCCAGGTATAGCGTGGCGTTGCTTTTCTGTTTCCTGCGGCCCAAAAACTGTCCCTTAATAGAACAACGAATAAATAAAATATGGCACTTGTAGAAATGATTATGCCCAAAATGGGTGAGAGTATCATGGAAGGTACCGTTCTGAAATGGCTCAAAAACGTGGGTGACACGATTGAGCAGGATGAGTCGGTGCTGGAAGTAGCTACAGACAAAGTGGACACGGAAGTACCTGCCATTCAGGGCGGCGTGCTGAAGGAGATACTGGTACAGGAAGGTGACGTGGTAGCCGTGGGCGCCCCGATCGCCATTATCTCTACCAACGGCGAAGACACTGCCGCTCCTGCCCCGGCCGCTACAGAAGCTCCTGCCGCCGCTCCGGCGCCACAGGCAGCTGCACAGCCTGCAGCCGCTTCTGCTGACGCCGCCGTCGTTAAACTCGACCAGCCAGCCTCCGGCCGTTTCTACTCGCCGCTGGTGCTCAACATTGCCCGCGAAGAAGGCATCTCGATGCAGGAACTGGAGTACATTCCAGGCACCGGCAAAGAGGGTCGCGTTTCCAAAAAAGATATCCTGACCTATGTAGAGGGCCGCAAAAACGCGCCGCAGCAAGCTGCCGCTCCACAGGCCCAGCCGCAGGCACAGGCTCCTGTTGCAACGACGCAGCCACAGGCCGCACCAGCGCCAGCAGCTCAGCCGCAAACGCAGGCTGTCCCTGCCGCTTCGAAGCCAGCCGCCTCTTACAGTGGTAATGTGGAGATCATCGAGATGGACCGCATGCGCAAGATGATTGCCGACCGTATGGTGGACAGCAAGCGCATTTCTCCGCACGTAACTTCTTTCGTGGAAGCCGACGTGACCAACATCGTGAACTGGAGAAATAAGTGGAAGAACGACTATAAGAGACGCGAAGGCGAAAACCTGACCTTTACACCGATCTTCATCGACGCGATTGCCAAAGCGATCAAGGACTTCCCGATGATCAACGTGTCGGTGGACGGTGGCAACATCATCCGCCACAAAGACATCAACATCGGTATGGCTGTGGCCCTGCCAAGCGGTAACCTGATCGTGCCGAACATCAAAAACGCCGACCAGCTCAACTTGAACGGTCTGACCAAAAAGGTAAATGACCTGGCCAACCGTGGGCGTATCAACAAACTGACGCCAGACGACCTGGCAGGCGGTACCTATACCGTATCGAACGTAGGTTCATTTGGCAACGTGATGGGAACCCCGATCATCATGCAGCCGCAGGTGGCCATCATGGCCGTGGGCGCTATCAAGAAGAAGCCTGCCGTGATCGAGACTCCGGAAGGCGACTTGATCGGTATCCGTCACTTCATGTTCCTGTCGCACTCGTACGACCACCGCGTGGTGGACGGCTCGCTGGGTGGCATGTTCGTGCGCCGTGTAGCGGATTACCTCGAGAACTTCGATGTGAACCAGTCGATTTAACTTTTGACAAAGGAGTTTTTGACGAAAGACAAAAGACTTCAGGTATAGATAGAAAGCCTGCCTCAGAAAATGGGGCGGGCTTTTTTGCAGGTATAGCATTCCATATACCTTTTTACTAATATTGGACTATCTGTTTTAACGCGCTTCCGTTAATGAGGAAGTATAACCCAACTACAAAACTATGAAGAGTGCCATCGCCTGGATCGTAGCCGCCATCTTTCTGTTCGCAGCCATTTATTTCTACTGGCAAAAAAATGACGCCGAGAGCCGACTGCGTATTGCCGACAACAAAATAGCCGAAACCAGCCAGCAACTGGATCAGGAAGTAGCCGAAACTGACTCGCTGGAAGAGATAGTGCTGCCACCTGATACGATGGCGGTGGTGCCTCCGGGCGGTGTGGAGTTTGTGGACGAAATGGGCAGCCTCAGCGAGAGCGATATCCAGAAGCTCCGCAAAAAAGGCCTGCGCAACCCGGAAGTGGACCTGCTGAATGACCTGAACCGCAAGCAAAGGCAGCTTATACCTAGAGAGGGCGTAGCGGGCGGCACCATGGCCATCCGTGACAGCCGCATTTTGAACGACCGCTATGCGATGGCCTATTACGAAGATGGCCACATCGGGGGCTACATGATTTTGAAATACGAAGTGAACAACGGGAATATTACCTGGCGGGTGGTGGATAGCTCCGCTTTGTAGCTTTCTGCACGGTATTTGAGTATAGGAAAACAGGTATAAAACCAAATGCTATGACCCCACTCTCGCTTCTGTTTCCTGTACTCTTCGCTTTCTTATTTAACCAAGACAGTAATCTGCAGTTGGGCCAGGATCTTCGCAAAGATTCTAAGATACTGGCCAGCACGTCCGTCTTTATCAGCGACAACGCTACGTTAAGCCCTTCTATGCGGACGATTGAAAGCGATCTGGAGCTGTTCTATTTGATAGCCAGCATCAACCTTTCAGAAAGTAAATACAGCGCCAGGCAGCAGGGCAGGCACCATATACAGACGTGGCGCTTCAGCGAGGGCAACATCAAAGCCATTCGCCAAATCGAAACCACAATAGCACTTGACACAGTCGTGACCCAACGCTACCTCGAAAACCGGGCCCCCACGCAACAGCGCATTCAGAACAACTTCAAGTTTCGTACTTACGCTGTTTCCACCACCGATGCGCTTATCAAACTTTACTACCTCACCGAAGACGAGCAGGGCCTGCTCGAGTACAAAATCGACGATCGCCACGTGGAACTTGTGTATTCGAAGAAAAAGCTAGGTCTTAGTGACGTCATGCCGAAGGTAAAAGATGAATTGGACAGGTTGGTAGTGGAGTTGAGCAAGGAGTAAAAACAACAGCGGCCGTTCCCTCACGAGAACGGCCGCTGCCATTATAAGTCGCTGTACCTTAAAGCGAGGCCAGACTCTGCTCAATGGCGTGAATCTTCGCTTCGGCATCCGCCTGCTTCTTGCGCTCGTTGGCGATGACCGCTTCCGGGGCGCCGCTCACAAAGCGCTCGTTGCTAAGCTTCTTCACCACCGAGTTCAGGAAGCCTCTGGTGTACTCCAGTTCCTTCTGCAGACGATCCCTCTCGGCTTCCACATCAATATTGCCCTCCATCGGGATGAAGAACTCGTCGCCGGCCTCTACGAAGCTGATAGCGCCTTCCACGCTTTCCTGCACGAGCGTTACTTCATTGATGTTGGCCAGCTTGCGAATGATGCTGATAAAGTCATCGTAACCATCCTGGTTCATCACTTTGATGGCCAGATCAAGCGACTTGTTCGGTGATATATTCTTCGAGTTGCGGATGTTGCGGATAGCGGCTACGATTTTGAGCACAGCCTCCATTTTCTCGTTTAGCTCCTTGTCGAACTTGTCCTGCTTTGGCCAGGCTGCCACAATCAGGTATTCTTTGTCCTTGCGCTCTTTCAGGTCCTGCCAAATCTCCTCTGTAATGAACGGCATGAACGGATGCAGCACTTTCAGGATTTTCTCCAGGTATACGATGGTCGTATCGAGCGTCTGCCTGTCGATCGGCTGCTGGTAGGCCGGCTTGATCATCTCCAGGTAGCTCGAGCAGAAGTCGTCCCATACCAGTTTGTACACCGTCAGCAGGGCATCCGAAATACGGAATTTGCTGAAGTGGTCTTCCAACTGTACAAAGGCCTCGTTGAAGCGTGAGTCAAACCAAGCCATGGCCGTTTCGTTCGGGCACGGCAGGCTCTCGTCCACTTCCCATCCTTTGATCAGGCGGTAGGCGTTCCAGATCTTGTTGCTGAAGTTACGGCCCTGCTCCACCAGTTTCTCGTCGAACAGCAGGTCGTTACCGGCCGGGGAGCTGAACAGCATACCGGCACGCACGCCGTCGGCACCGTACTGGTCGATCAGGTCGAGCGGGTCCGGTGAGTTGCCCAGCGATTTGGACATCTTGCGCCCCTGCGCATCGCGCACGATACCGGTCAGGTATACGTTGCGGAAAGGCGCTTCCTTGCGGAACTCGTAGCCCGCCATGATCATACGCGCTACCCAGAAGAACAGAATCTCAGGCGCCGTCACGAGGTCGTTGGTCGGGTAATAGTATAGGATGTCTTTGTTATCCGGGTCTTTGAAGCCGTCGAAAACAGAAATAGGCCACAGCCAGGAAGAGAACCAGGTATCGAGCACGTCATCGTCCTGTCGCAGCTCACTTGCCTGCAGGTTCGCGTTGCCGCTTTGCTTGCGGGCCAGTTCCAGTGCGTCTTCAGGCGTAGTTGCTACTACAAACGAGCCATCTGGCAGGTAGTAGGCAGGTATACGCTGTCCCCACCACAGCTGTCGCGAAATACACCAGTCGTGCACGTTCTCCATCCAGGAGCGGTACATGTTCTTGAACTTTGGCGGGTGCAGGCGAATCTCGTCGTTCATCACAGCGTCGAGGGCTGGCTTTGCCATCTCCTCCATCTTGCACCACCACTGCATTGACAAACGTGGCTCAATCACAGCGCCGGTTCGCTCTGACGTCTGCAGCACGCTCGCATACTCGTCGATTTTCACCAGCAAACCAGCTTCCTGCAGGTCTTTTACGATGTTGCGACGGGCCGCGAAACGGTCCTGACCAACGTATAGCTGCGCCTTTTCATTCAGCGTACCGTCGTCGTTGAGGATGTCGATGGTCGGCAGGTTGTGCTTCTGGCCCAGTTCGTAGTCGTTCAGGTCGTGCGCCGGCGTCACTTTCAGGGCACCCGTACCAAACTCGATCGACACGTACTCATCCAGAATCACCGGAATCTCTTTGCCCAGCAAAGGTATGCGTACTGATTTGCCGTGCAGGTGGGTATAGCGCTCATCGTTCGGGTTCACGGCCACGGCCACGTCGGCCATGATCGTCTCCGGACGTGAGGTTGCTACGGTGATGTAAGTCGGCTCTGCGCCACCCACTACTTCGTAGTTCAGGTGGTACATCTTGGCCATGGTGTCTTTTGGCACCACTTCTTCATCCGAAAGGGCTGTACGGCCCAGCGGATCCCAGTTCACCATGCGCACACCGCGGTAGATCTGGCCTTTGCGGTACAGGTCCACAAACACCTCGATCACGGCTTCGCTCAGGTCGTCTTCCATCGTGAAGCGGGTACGGTCCCAGTCGCAGGAAGCGCCCAGTTTTTTGAGCTGCTCCAGAATGATGCCACCGTACTTCTCTTTCCACTCCCAGGCGTACTCCAGGAACTCCTCGCGGGAAATATCTTTCTTTTCAATGCCTCTTTCCTTGAGCATGGCCACTACTTTCGCCTCCGTGGCGATAGAGGCGTGGTCGGTGCCCGGTACCCAGCAGGCCTCCTTGCCCTTCATGCGCGCACGACGAATCAGCACATCCTGAATCGTGTTGTTGAGCATGTGGCCCATGTGCAGCACGCCCGTTACGTTTGGCGGCGGAATCACGATGGTGTAAGGTTCCTTTTTCGGGTTAGGCGTAGAACGGAAGAAGCCGCGCTGCATCCAGCTGCTGTACCACTTCTCTTCTACTTCTCTGGGGTTATATTTCGTTGAAATCGACATCTTAAACGGATTATTTCTACTATTTGCGCCAAAAGGCAAAATTAGGGATTTTGTGCTAATTGTTTATTGCTAATTGTGGATTGTTGTGGGCTATACCTGAAGTTGCCCCATACAGGTATTCTGTGTCATTTCGAACGCCAGTGAGAAATCTGAATCAATTACTTTCTCAATAATCCGGATTTCTCACTGGCGTTCGAAATGACAGTAAGCTGCTTTGACTTTACTTAACAGCTTTAGCTACCTCTATACCTTGCTATACCTTACTCAATCCGGATATCATACCTGACCAGCAAGCCCGACAGACCGTTTTGCGAGAACTTCGCTTTTTTGATGATGTTCTGTTCCGGGTCGATGATGTAATTGTAAGCCGTGACCAGATCAGCTTCGCCCAGGTTGGTTCGCTCGAAGACTGCCCCGGCCAGGTCGGTATTGCCAAACCTGGCCTTCGTGAGGGTGGCCTGCTCAAATACGGCATTCTTTAGAGAACAATTGATAAAGTGCGTTTTCGGCATTTTGCGTCTCAGGAATGAGGTATAGTCCATCAGGCAACCCTCAAAACCGACGGTGAACAGAAACTCCTCGCACTCTCCGAAGTTTATACCTGTTAGCTTGCACTCTTTGAAGGTTACGGTGTTCAGGGTTGCTCCACACAGCTTCAGCATGGCCAGGTTGCAGCCAATGAACTCGCAGTCGGTGAAGCGGTTGCTGGAGAAATCGCCGTTTGAGAAATCGCAGTTTTTGAACACGCAGTCCTCGAACTCACGCCCTTTGATGGCTTTGCTTGGGTAAATGATCTTCTCGAAAGTCTTGTCCTGGTGCAGTTGCTCTTCCATGGGTATAGGTACTTAGACAAAAGAAATTTTGACAAAGGATAAAGGACGCCTGAATAGTGAAGGATTGATTTCAAGTCAAGTACCCATAGCTCCCTACGCAATAAATTCTGATCCTCTTTTAAGGTTGAAAAGGCTAAAAATAAAAAACCTGTCGCAAGAGACAGGTTTTTTGTGCTTTTGGTGTAGGCTATACCTTAGCTGGCCTGGTGCAGCCAGTCTTTTTTCGCCAATAGCTCCTCTTCTGTCTCGCGGTAGTCCGGGTCGTCGACGCAGCAATCCACCGGGCAGACAGCGGCACACTGAGGCTCTTCGTGGAAGCCCATGCACTCGGTACACTTATCTGATACAATGTAATAGAACTCGTCCGAAATCGGAGGCTGCGCGGCATCACCAGGTATGATTTCGCCACCGTCAATCTCAACTTCCTTCAGAGCCGTGCCACCGCCCCAGGTCCACTCCGCACCGCCCTCGTAAATGGCAGTGTTCGGACATTCCGGTTCGCAGGCGCCACAGTTTATACACTCATCCGTGATCATTATCGCCATAATCGTATCTCCTGTATATTTTTAGTACTTTTGTATCGCTTTATTTACCGAACAAAATTAGGAACATTAAGTATCCTTATCAAATAATTTTTAACACAGCGGTTTGCCATGACATTAGAGAACAGAATCGAAGCTTTCGTGAAATTGGGAAAGCAACTGCAGGATTTGACGCCGGAAGAGCGCAAGGCGCTGTCCCTGATTGCCCAGGCCAAGAATCCGTGGTTTGACGAGGACAACGTTGCGGCGGCCCTGCAGGGCGTCACGACCCTGCTCGATGAACAGTATCTCCGTGAATGGCTTTACCCGTACCACCTCAAACAGGTTACACCCAAAAAGGTTGGCGTGGTGATGGCGGGCAACATTCCGATGGTCGGTTTCCACGATTTTATGTCGGTTTTGCTGAGTGGCCACTTCCTGCTGGCCAAGCTGAGCTCCGACGACGATGTGCTCATGCGCCGTCTTGCCAGCATGCTGGTAGGTATAGAGCCTGCCTTCGCCAACCAGTTTGAGTTCGTGGACATGCTCAAAGAAGCTGACGCCATCATCGCGACCGGCTCCGACAATACGGCCCGCTATTTTGAGTACTACTTTGCCAAGCGCCCGCACATCATCCGGAAGAACCGCACCAGCATCGGCATCCTGACGGGTCACGAAGAAGAGGAAGACCTGCGTGCCCTGGGCAACGATATTTTCCAGTATTATGGTTTAGGCTGCCGCAACGTTTCCAAGGTATTCGTGCCCGAGGGCTATACCTTCGACAAACTGTACGAAGCTAACGAGCACCACCAAACGATTCTCAACCACCACAAGTACCAGAACAACTACGACTACAACAAGTCCATCATGCTGGTCAACCGCGTGCCGCACTTCGATAATGGCTTCCTGTTAATTCAGAAAAGTGAGCAACTGGTCTCCCCTATCTCGGTACTGTTCTTTGAAACCTTTACTTCCCTGCCGGACCTGCGCCAGAAACTGGCTGCGGTAAAGAACAAGACACAATGCGTGGTTTCTGCCCATGGCTGGCTCGAGGGCTCCATACCTTTCGGTGACGCCCAGTGCCCCATGCCCTGGGATTATGCGGATGGTGTGGACACGATGGCTTTTTTGCAGAGGCTGTAGGTATAACCTGATTTATGCGGACACATATCCTTTGGGCTATACTTGCGCTTACATTAGCCACAGCCTCGAGTTGGACTGTATATTTTCTATTTGAGCCTACTTATACCTACAATCGTCCTGCTCAACCTGCTTTCTCAATCAGTTTCGATGATAAGTACGTCAGTGAATGGCATAAACACAGAGGGCTGTTCAAAAAGTATCAGGTAAGGGCAACCTTCTTTCTTACCATGCCGCATCAGCTTACTCCAGCTGAAATACAAATGCTGCAGGAGTTAGCGGCAGATGGGCACGAGATTGCCTCCCATGGTTTTCTTCACGAAAATTCATCTAAATTCATCAAAGAGCATGGTATGGCTGCCTATGTTGCACGTGAAATCACGCCTGCCATTCAGGCTATGCAGTCAATTGGATTTACCCCCTCTACCTTTGCCTATCCTTATGGAGCCCGTTCCCTTACGTCTGATAGGGAGTTAACCAAATACTTCCATCTTTTGCGCGGCGATTCCTGGAAAGTGGCAGGAAAAGGTATAGACGAAGTGGACAGAATTTTTTACCAATACGATGGCAGCCGTTTGGTACATGGCCTGGGTATAGACAGCAACAGCGGAGTTACGCTGCAGGATTTGGAGGCAGGCTTCAAACGGGCAGCCCAGAACAAAGAGGCCATCCTTATTTATGCCCACAACATTTCGGAGGACACTACGGGCTACAGCTTATCCCCTCAAACACTTGAAGCTGTCTTTCAACTTGCTCAAAAACACAAACTAACCTCCTTCACTTTTAGAGAACTGATTTTGTAAAACCTCTCCCTCAATAGCTTTGGTAAATAAACTTACCAATTTGCAGTTAATACTGATATTTGTATATTGTTATATAATTCATTTAATCTATTTAACTCTATCTTATATGAAATCAGACAAAATCGTTAAATGGTCATTTATTGCTATCGTATTATGCATCGTTATAATTACGGTAGGCATATTTTTCGTGAGCGATGAACAGAGAGAAGAAGCATCTAAAAAGGCTGCAGAAACTACTGAAAAGATGCGCCTGTAGAACTAATCTCGTTCCTCTACTTCACTATTTATCCCTTTTAAAGTTAGGACTACACTCGGAGAACATTCTTTTTGAAGTGCGCTCTTCTTAGAACCAAAATAACAGTGTGGCATGTTTTGTGGTTATAAACCTGCCAACACTAAAATTTTACGACTATGAAGAGGACCGAGAAGAGAGCCAGCCTGATCGAAAAGGAGCGGATCCCGATGCTGCGTTTTAGCACCGAAGATGTGTTGCAAGACCCCGCTGCCCGCAGTATCCGCTACTACGAAGCTAACCGCGCCACTATTTTAGGCAACGCTTACCGCAACAAAGCAACCATTACCTTTTGCACCGACGATGGCGATGTGAAGAAAGTGGAAACCACTGTTTGGTGCTACGACGATAAGTTCGTCCTGCTGAAATCGGGAATGTTTCTGCCCTTGAAATCCATCCTGAAGATTGAGAACAGCTAATGGCGCAACACCCTACTCACCTGACACTTCGCTATACTTTTAAACGAAATGTAGCAGAACCAAAACAGCCCGCGACAGAAGGTAAAACTTCGCTGCGGGCTGTTTTGGTTCTGTGGGTATAGCAAAAGATTAAAAGAATAGCTACCCGTGCACGATTCGGACAGGCTGCGACTTACCCGACTTTTTAACTTTCTACCTTCTAAACTTTCTAACTGATCAGATTCTCTCCAACACCTTCACAATCAGGCTGTCAATCACCTCCTCCGCATTGGTAGCGAACTCCTGTGAAATGCGGTTGGCGACAATGGCGTTGAGGGACAGCATTTCGTGGCCCAGCAAACGGCCCATGGCGTAATAGCCGGCTGTCTCCATCTCGAAGTTGGTGAGCTGAAAATCGCACACGCGGAAGTTTTGGTATACCTGGAGCAAATCCGGGTTGCGAAGGCCGCCACGCAGCACACGGCCCTGTGGTGCATAGAAACCCGGGCAGGTGAGTGTGTTCCCCGGAATCATGTCAAAGGCGATTTTCTCGATCAGACTCTTCGAGCCATTTACCACATAAGGTCGGAAACCCACTCCCAATTGTTCTTGCAGGGCTTTGGAGATACTTTGCTCGTTCTCGTCCTGTTCCAGCGGGTAAAACTCCATCAGCGAGTCCAGCCCGACACCAAAATGCGACGCCAAATGACTGCCCAGCGGAATATCCGACTGCAGCGAGCCTGAGGTGCCAATCCGCACGATCTTCAACGCGATCTTCTCTTCATTTGGCTCCCGCGACTGGAAATCAATGTTCACCAGGGCGTCCAGCTCGTTCATCAGAATGTCGATGTTGTCGGTGCCCATACCTGTGGAGATAACCGTAAGGCGCTTGCCTTTGTAGTAGCCGGTGTGGGTTACGAATTCACGCTTGGTGATCTGTACCTCCATCTCGTCGAAATACTTGCTCACCATCGGCACGCGGTCGGGATCGCCTACCGTGATGATGGTATCCGATATATGCTCCGGCTGCAGGTTGAGGTGGTAAATGGTGCCGTTCTTATTGATGATCAGTTCTGAAGCTGGAATTGCCATGTGGTTGTTTTTTGAGTATCACTTTTAACGTATCACGTAGCACGACTTTCGGGAAGGTAGACGAAAGATATTTTGACAAAAGACAAAGGACTGTGCGCCGAAGGTATAACCGTTTCCGAGAAACCTTTTGTCCTTTGTCAATCAGTCCTTATTCCGGCACTCTCTGAAGGCATCGTGCTACGTGATACGAAATACGTGATACGTTTTTAAAAAAGAAAAGCGTGGCTGACGAGCGCACGCTTTTCCTTGCTTTAGAGAATACTTAGTTAGATACGGTAGAAGTCTTGCGACGGTTGAATCCTTTTAGCGGATTGTAGCCATTCAGGTTTTTCTGGTAATAGCCTGTGCCATCATAAGCACGCTTTTCCGGGTGCTCTTTGCACTCCGTAGAGCAGGCTCCTTCCAGTTCCCAGCCACATTTCTCGCAGATCGGCACATGCAGGTTGCACACCGGATTGGCGCAGTTCACCATGCGGTCTTCCACGGTGCCGCATACGTGACATTTAGAGATCACTTTCGGGTTCACGGTGTTCACGTCCACAGCCACGCGGTTGTCGAACACGTAGCACTTACCCTCGAAATCTTCGCCGCCGGCCTCTTTGCCGTATTTGATGATGCCGCCATGCAGCTGGTACACGTCCTCAAAGCCCTGCTCCAACAGGAAGGCACTGGCCTTCTCGCATTTGATACCGCCAGTACAGTAGGTCAGGATCTTCTTGCCTTTCAGCTCTTCCTTCAGCGCATCGATCTTCTCCGGAAACTCACGGAAATTCTCAATGTCCAGCGTCACAGCATTCTTGAAGCGGCCCACGCTGTACTCGTAATCCGAGCGCATGTCCATGATCACCACGTCGTCGCGGTCTTTCATTTCCTTGAACTCCCTCGGCTCCAGGTGTATACCTGTGCGCACGTTCGGGTCGATGTGCAGCAGGCCGGAGTGCACGATCTCAACTTTGGTGCGCACATGCAACTTGGCAAAGGCATGCTTATCGGACTCGTCTACCTTAAAGTCAACCTTAGCGAAGCGCGGATCGGCTTTTACAATCTCCATGTACTTGTCGCAGTCTTCTTTCAGGCCGGAAACGGTGCCGTTGAGGCCTTCTTTGGAGATGATGATGCGGCCGAGCAAATTGAGCTCCAGGCAAAGTAAATGGTGCTCCTCCCGGAACGCCTCGGGGTCTGCTATCGGTGTGTAGCAGTAGTACAGTAGTATGCTGTATGGCTTGTTCATAACTGCTTAGGTTCAACTAAGTGTTTGATTTAAATTGTTTAATTGTTGATGGTTAAATTGTTGTTTGTGCACGATTAGACAGATCGCGACCTTCCCTACAATTCAACTTTCTAACTTATACCTTTCTAACTTTAAAACTTTTTCAAATTTCCTGCTTTTCTTTTTAACCAAAAATGACTTTGGTCAGTTCGGTTTTCGAAAACAGGACAGGTATAAAATTACTTAACCGGTGCGGCGGGGTTGCCGAACACAGTGGCTTTGGCGGGCACGTTGGCTACGACCACAGAGCCAGCGCCTACACGGGCATTCTTACCGATCTTCACACCCGACACGATTACAGCGCCTGTGCCGATAAAAGCACCGTCTTCCACCACCACTTCCGAGTTGATGATAGCACCTGCTCCGATCTGCACGTTGTCGCCGATCTCGGCTTTGGTGTCCACCAGCGCACGGGATTCGATGATGTTGTAGTTGCCTATTTTCGCATTGTTGTTCACAATGGCACCTGAACCCACCATGTTGCCGTGGCCGAGCCAGGCGAATTCTGACACGGCGCTGAATGTATGAATGGCATTGACAGGCACCACTTTATACTCGTCTTTGAGCATTTTGATGAGACCTTTGCGGGCGGCTGAGTCCTCTACGGCTACAAACACGTCGCATTTTTTGCCGATCAGTTTCAGGAATTCGCTGTCTTCAGTACTGCTCATCACCGACACGTTGTTGAGTTCCTGCTGCTGCAGGTCCTTGCTGTCGTCGAGGAAGCAGTACACCACCACGTTGTTGCTGTTGAAGATATCGAGAGCTGCCGTACCCAGTTTCTGGGCACCAAGTATGATTACCGGATTTTGCATAGCCTATTTCAAATAAGGTGCAAAGGTACGAAGATTAGCGCTAATCTGCAGCGATTTGTACGGGCTCGTCTTCCTCGGGCTGATGCTTTCGAACGGGAAGCAGGTAGCGCAGCAACTCCGAGTTGGTTTTGCAGAGCAACAGCAGGTATACCACAAAGGGTAGCACCACCACCCTATACCTGTTGAGTGTCCCCAGGTTCGGCATGCTGTAAGCCAGTAAAACGCCCATCACAAATACAAAAACGAGCAGTGCCGTGAGCAGATAGCCATAGCGCCACTTGACCCGGCCCGCCTCGAAGAGGTCGCGCAGAAAACCGAAGGCCAGCACCAACAGCAAGGTGTTTTCGAGTGCCGCTGCAAAGGTGCGTATATTATATGCTTCCCAGATAAAGGGGCGGAACAGCATGCCGATGAAGGCCAGTTGCGAGTGGAGCACGAAACTCAGGTAAGTCGGCTCCAGGAATGGAAAATCAATACGTGGTTTGCCCTGCGAGGCCAGTAGACTGACCTGGTAGTTCTTGTACACCACATCCGGCAGTACCTCCAGGTTCAGGTTAGGATTGAGTTGCGTACCTAGCCAGGCTATACCTGAGAATAGGGCTAGTAAGGCTATTCCTTTCAGCAGCCAGTGGATGTGCGCCAGCTTCGGATTGTAGAAGATCAGCTTCAGGAGCAGGGCCAAGGCCAGCGTCAGCGCAATGGCCACGGCCACAAAGTATTTCACGAGCCAGATCAGGTATAGGCCCAGCAATGCCAGCAACAGGTATAGCACCGGCTTGCGTCTCAGTTTCCCGAACATCAGGTATAGACTACTGCCCAGCAGCAGCCCCATGCCTCCCATCAGTACGCTCTCTTTGAGCACGCCTGACGACCAGTACATCACAGAGGGGAAAGCCAGAAACGCCACGACGGCAGGTATAGCTGTTGTTGGGAAATACCGGGCCAGGGCATTCACAAAAAACCACAGCCCGGCAAAACTGAACAGCGACAGGTAGAGCGAACTGAGGTAGTAATTTCCGTCTGTCAGCAGCAGGGGCACGCTCAGCAGGCGCGGCATGTTCCAGGCGCTTTCGTAGAACGGCTTCTGCAAGCCCTGGAGCGGTGTGCCTGTTGGGTCGTTGAAAAAGAGGTAATGCAGGTAAGTGCCTATACCTTGCTCGTGGGCCAGGTCGGTCATCATCAGGGCCCGCTGGTAGTAGAGCTGCGTGTCGCCTTTATCGTACACGTGAAAGCTCAGCACCCCGATCAGGAGTCCGCAGGCAAGTTTGAGCAGCAGCGTCGGGAAAAAGAAAGGCCGCAACCGGGGGTTCCAGTCCTGTTTCCAGAGCCACCAGATTAGCCCAGCCAGCACCAGCAGGTTCAGGCCGTAGATCAGTACACTCACGTAGTTGGTAGATTTTGCTTCATAATCTTGTTGCCAATGGCGCAGCGCAGGCAATTGACCGGCTGGCAATAGCGCTTGTAGAGTCCGAGGGCTGCCTGGTTGTCGGCGGCCGAGGCGGCTTTCCAGCCCAGTTCCTCATATTGCCGCGTGATGCGGTTGCTAGCCTCTTTCACCTTTTCCAGCAGATCCACCGCTTTGCCCAGATGCTCCAGCTGATCAGTGTGCACGGCATAGGCCGCCAGCAGCGGCGCAGCCACATTGATGGTCAGATTCTGCGCACTCGACTTGCCCAGTTGCACCTGCACCGCCTTCGACTCCGCTCCAAAGGTATAATGTTTTTGCCAATATGCCGACACGGGCGCCTGCCACAGCGCATCGTAGTTTTTGACTCCCTCGGTTTGGATAATGGTGGAAAAGAGGCTTTTGTGCTTGTGCAACAGTGCCGCCAGTTGTGCCAATCGCACTGTAGGGAAATTAGCAGGCCGCATGCGCAGGAAGTTCCAGTGGTGCCGCTGCATTGTGAGTTCCTGCAGGTTATACTTATGGCTGAGATAGGCATGTTCTTTGGCCAGTTTAGTACTATAATCGTCCGCAGGCTCCGTCAGAAAGCCGGCCTGTCCGAACAGCAGGGCCTCCAATTGAAATAAACTGTACTGATGCTTACGCAGCACCTGCATGGGCAGCGCCCGGGCCAGTCGCTCAAAAGGCTCCTGGTTGATCTTGAAGCCGAAGCCCTTGCAAAGCATCTGAAAAGCAATGGCTTCCCAGTCGTTGCCGAGTTGGCTGTATACCTGTAGCACCTCCTCCCCTTTCAGCTCCAGCCGCTCAGTAAGGGCGCGGCCCAGCATCATGGTCTTGGTGATGTCCGGTACCTGCGGCCAGAAGCCGGCGCAAGGTATAGCGTAAGGTGCCCGCCGCAGTTGCTCGTAGGTTTGCAGCACGGCTAGGTTTACCCTTTTTTTTAGCTCCAATGTAGGTATAGCAGTGCCGTCAGACCGTTTCACAGCTTCATCGGCCTCCCATACCACATGCAGCACCACCTGGTTGTATTTAAAGTCGAGCTGGTGCTGGTGCCGTCGCCAGTCCGAGCCGCGCAGGTGTATCTCCACACTCCCTGACCACTCCACCTCACCCACCCGGATGATGGCCTCTTTGAAATCAGGCCCGGCGTCGGTGTTGTACATACCCACCCGCAGCACCTGTACCAGTTCCCCCTCTACTGTGTATAAATCCGATTTGTCGAAATACTGATGCTGCCAGATGTAGTGCAGGAACTCTTCTTTCATGCGCCTTGGTTGTGGTTGCGGAAGTTTTACGAGTTTATAAGTTTGGGAGTTTGAGAGTTTAGGAGTTTGAGAATTATGAATGATGATTTAAGAATAGAGAGTATCGAAAGAGTTAGCAATTTTGCTTTTGGGGAAAGCCTGAAACAGCGGACAAAGGAATTTGCACTGCGGTGTATCCGTCTGTTCAGGGCACTACCTAAACAAGCGGATGCTTACATTTTGGGGAAACAGTTATTAAGATCAGCCACATCGGTTGCTGCTAATTACCGCGCTGCTTGCCGGGCACGCTCCAACGCTGAGTTCGTAGCAAAGATAGGTATAGCCCTTGAAGAAGCTGACGAATCGCTTTTCTGGATTGAGCTGTTGGAAGAAGCAGAAATAGTAACAGCGAGCCGTCTTGCATCTCTAAAGCAGGAGGCCAATGAACTAACCGCCATATTAGTGACAATCAGAAAATCATCCTATAAACGCATCAACTCCTAAACTCTCAAACCCTTAAACTCCCAAACTTTTGTATCTTTGCCCCCTTAAAATTAAACGATTATGATTTCAGTTGACGCGGTGAGCGTGGAGTTCAATGGTGCAGCCCTTTTCAGCAATGTTTCTTTCAACATCAACGAAAACGACCGCATTGCCCTCATGGGAAAAAACGGAGCGGGTAAGTCTACGCTGCTCAAAATTATAGCGGGCGCCAGCAAGCCTACCCGTGGCAAGGTGTCGGCCCCAAAGGATGCCGTGATCGCCTACCTGCCGCAGCACCTGCTCACCGAAGACAACTGTACCGTATTCGAGGAGGCTTCCAAGGCTTTTGCCAAAGTACTCGATATGAAAAAGCAGATGGATGCCCTCAACGCGGAACTCGAAACCCGCACCGACTACGACTCTGACGAATACTACAAGATCATCGAGCAGGTATCGGAGCTGGGCGAAAAATACTATTCTATTGAGGAGATCAACTTCGACGCCGAGGTAGAGCAAACCCTCAAAGGCCTGGGCTTCTCCCGCGAAGACTTCACCCGCTCTACCACTGAGTTCAGCGGTGGCTGGCGCATGCGCATCGAGCTGGCCAAGATCCTGCTCCAGAAGCCGGACCTGATCCTGCTCGACGAACCGACCAACCACCTCGACATTGAGTCCATCCAGTGGCTCGAGGATTTTCTGGTGAACAATGCCAAGGCCGTGATCGTGATCTCGCACGACAAAACCTTTGTGGACAACATCACCAACCGTACCATTGAGGTGACAATGGGCCGCATTTACGACTACAAGGTTACTTACAGCCAATACCTGCAACTGCGCAAAGAGCGCCGCGAGCAGCAGCAAAAGCAGTTTGACGACCAGCAGAAAGAAATAGCCGATATCCAGACTTTCATCGACCGTTTTAAGGGCACTTACTCTAAAACCCTACAGGTGCAGTCACGGGTGAAGATGCTCGAGAAGATGGAGATCGTGGAGGTGGACGAAGTGGATACCTCCGCTCTGAATGTTAAGTTCCCACCAGCGCCGCGCTCAGGCAATTATCCGGTTATTGTGGAGGAACTCACCAAAAAGTACGGTGACTACATGGTGTTCAAAGATGCTTCCATGACCATCAACCGCGGCGAGAAAGTGGCCTTTGTGGGCAAGAACGGCGAGGGTAAGTCGACGATGGTGAAAGCCATTATGGGCGAGATCGACTTTGAGGGCAAGCTGCAACTGGGCCACAACTGCCTGATCGGCTACTTTGCCCAGAACCAGGCCGCCCTGCTCGACGGCGAGCTGACTGTTTTCCAGACCATCGACGAAATTGCCGTGGGCGATGCCCGTACACGCGTAAAGGACCTGCTGGGTGCCTTCATGTTCAGCGGCGATACCATCGAGAAGAAGGTGAAAGTACTTTCTGGCGGCGAGAAGACCCGACTGGCCATGATCAAGCTGTTGCTGCAACCAGTCAACCTGCTCATCCTCGACGAACCGACCAACCACCTCGATATCAAGACCAAAGACATCCTGAAAGATGCACTGAAGGCTTTCGACGGCACCATCATACTCGTATCGCACGACCGCGACTTCCTGGACGGACTGGCTGACAAGGTATTTGAGTTCGGCAACAAGCGCGTGCGCGAACACTTCGAGGACATCAATGGCTTCCTCAAAAACAAGAAAATGGAAAACTTGCGGGAGATTGAGCGTACCGTAGCCAAATAAAAAAACAAGAGCCCCGGTCGAGAAGCCGGGGCTTTTTCGTGCGCCGCTTTACCTGGTGGCAACTCTTAAAAGGCTCAGCAGTATGCAATTCAGATGATGCAGCAGATCAGACAAATTATACGCACAGAGGCGAGGGCGCTGTTCGAACTCAAGAAAACCGAGCGGCTCTGGCACATCCCTGTGCTGGCCTCTTTGTGCACCGGCCTGCCCCTGCTGGCAGGCTATGCCATCGGGCGCCTCGACTTTGGGATACTGGGCTGTATTGGCGGCCTCGTGATCCTATACCTGCCGACCCATGCCACGCTGGCCCATCGCATGATCACCCTGATCGCTTGCTCTTTCGGTTTTATGGTGTCGCTCACGGTTGGTGTAGCCTTCAGCTTCAATCCCTACCTTTCTTCACTGATGCTGGGCCTGTTTGCGCTCGGGATTCACTGGATTGCCAACTATTTCGCCATGAAGCCGCCGGGCAGTTTCTTCTTTATCATGATCGCCTCCATTGCCAGCGTCATGCCCTTCGAGCTGGAAATCATTCCGACCCGGATCGGGTTGATAGGCATTGGTACGATGCTGGCCTGTGTGCTGGCTTTTTTCTACAGCCTGCTCATGCTCCGGAAGCAAAAGCCCGTGACTGAGTTGCTGGTCGTACGGAAGAGCGTTTACTCCAACCTGGTCGAGTCTGTGGTGGTAGGTGTGTTCATGGGGGCATCGCTGCTTACGGGCCATTTGCTGCAACTGGAAAACCCCTACTGGGTACCGATCTCCTGCCTGGCCGTGATGCAGGGGGTGAGTGTACGCCACGTGTGGCAGCGCAGCTTCCAACGTATAGTGGGGACTTTCCTGGGGTTGGGGCTTACCTGGCTGCTGCTTCCTTACACCACCACGCCGCTGGCACTTTGCTTTGGAATCATCGCTCTGCAGTTTGTCATTGAGATGCTCGTGGTGCGGCACTATGGATTGGCCGTGATTTTTATTACGCCTATGACCCTCTTTTTGGCGGAGGCCAGCAGTGCCATGACCGCTGATCCCAATGCGCTCATCTATACCCGCTTCGTGGACATTGTACTAGGCAGCCTGATCGGGGCTGTGGGCGGGGTGTTCCTGTACCACCAAAAACTACGGCACAATACAGTTCGTCAGCTCCGTAAAACTCGAGTAGCTATTTTAAGAAAGGAACGGTGGGGGCAGTGATAAAGCGCTGGAAGTATCCTGCTCATTGGTAAGGTATAAAGCATACATCCGTAAAGCTTCCGGCAACCTCTACTGTATCGCCCAAGCCATTCTGATAGAGTTTTACTGCTTTGAAATTGAAGTCCCCAGACACTATTTTCTCTGACCTGTTGAAGCGCAGTATTCTGATTTGGCCTTCCGGGTTATCTTCCAGCATCATATAGGTATACGTTTTACTTATAATAGCCCCGTGCCCTGCCTGTACAGCGCAATTCTCAAAGCTTTTATCGGAAGTTCTGCAGTTTAGATACTCAGCTTTCTTTTTGAATGTGGTAACAAAGGCTGCGTCGGGAGTCGAACCGATCAAATTCCAATTCTCCATATACATGATGAGGTATAGCGTGTCTTGACCGGCCTGGCTGTACAGATCCAGCCGAAGCCTGTTGCCCCGCTCCATGAAAGCAGCACGCGTGCTCGAAGTTTCGTAAGGAGTTCTATTAATCGAGAGTTCCGTCTGATTGCACTGGCTTGGTGAATTTTCTTCATCGCTGCATCCGAATCCTGGAAGCGCCAGTACTAAGAAAAGAAGTATCCTCCCTGTTATTCTTTTCATTAATGTTCGGTTCAAAATTCTAAAGTATAATTCTGCTGCAATCGTCACGGCTAAGCCTTGCCCTAGAGTGTTTTAGGCGCTGTTGGCAGGAGTTATACCCTGGCATAGCCAAGTTCCTCGATCTCTTCAACAGTACTTACCAGATGGGTCTTCCCGTTCGTCAGCACGTATAAAGTATCACAAATATCCAACACATGCCTGAACATGTGGTCGGTAATGATGAGCCCTTTGTTCTGCTTTTCCTCCGACAGGAAGTCCTTTACCTTATCAATCTGTATGGGGTTCAGGTGGGTGAAAGGCTCATCGAGCATGGCAAACTGAGAGGCCGATTTCACAATGGAGTAGATTTCTACCAGCCTTCGCTCACCACCTGACAGCTTGCCTACCGATGACTTATACCTTGTCGTGAACTCCGGGAATTGATGCACAAAGGCTGGGAAATCCAATTCAAAATCACTGAAAACCCTTTTCAGACTAATATGCGGTGGTATGAAGTTGAACTGAGGGAGGTATAGCAGTAAGTCGGGACGCTTGAAAGCTTCGAACTGAGTCTTGTTATCGAACCTGATGGACTTGTCACACTTCAGACTGCCGTAGATGATTTTCATCAGGCAGGATTTGCCCTGCCCGTTTCTGCCCAACAGACCAGTTATTCCCCCAGTTTCGCATTTCAGGTAGATGTCGGAAAGTATTCTTCTGCCATCAAACGCCAACTGAATACTGTCGGCTTCCAGTTTGTGGCTCATCTGATTTTGTAGGCTAGCACAGTGAGAAATATAAACAGGAAAAGGTCGAAGCCCAAGGTAGTTGCCCAGAGCACGGCCCTGGACACCCCCAAATTCTGGTAATAATAGTAGTGGTTGCTCTTATAGCTGTTAATAAAGTAAAACACCAAACCAAGGGTGGCTACTTTAAACCAGAACAGCAAACCGAATATCATGAAGTCGTAATCCCAGAGTAGCTTGATACAGCAAATCGTGATCACCACCGAAGCCAGCACAAAGCTTCGGTAAAAAGTCCAGATTAGTCTTGCTGTTTTATTTAGTTTCATTAGATGGAGCCTTCTAACGGCTCATAAAGCCAATAGGCGAGGCATTAGGCAATCATATAACCCTTGCTTAGTTAGCAGAAAACGTTCTTTATACTTCAATTACGGCTTGTTCTTCTCTTGCTATTCTGTTCACTCTTGGTTGGATAAACCAGATACAGAAAGGCCAGAATATTATCCCGAAGAAAAGTGCGATGTACTCACCAAATTTTGCCTCCCTATTAAGCTCGATTGACTTCAATACTTTTACTGGAAAAGCAATTGTATGTAAAAAAGCATAACTGATATAGAAGCCTGGCAGAGCATAGATCCCGGTAAAACTTACTTCATTAGACTCAGTAAGGACAGCTACTGCTATTAGCGTAGCTGTAGTCAGAAAAGCATTTATAATAAACAGATTGTAGCTTAACTCTACTTTCCTTGGCAGGTAGTCATATAGGTAATGTCCGTAGGCAATCAGAATTGTGAAGAAAAGAACCGCACCAATGACTCCCAATACATCATTAACGGCTGGGTAGCCTTCTATAGTGGTATTACCTACCAGCATTGAAACCAACAAGATTAGAAAAATCTGCCAGTGCTTCAGTTGTAAAATTCTTTTCATTCTTGATTCAATCTACTGGTAACGTGCTGGGCTTTGCGTTGGCGTAGCTAACGTAAAGCTATTGTTGAGTATCGGTTTTTTTCTTCGGCAGTTCTTCGTTGGGATCGAATTGAGCACCTAGCCGTTTTGCGTCCTCCTCCACTGTGGTTGTAAATCCCACTTCTTTCCTTCGCTTGTTCACATTTTTCACATCTTCTATAGGCCAGATAACCTGCCCGCCTTCTGCTCGTACCCAACCCGCTGTCTGCGTACCGTAAATCTGCTTCTTTCCCTGGAACATGAGTAGCCTGTCCCGCATTTTGGCCGCATCCGTGGCACTTGCCTCCCCGTGCTTTGCCAGTTGCTCCATCTGGGGCAGGTACTTTTCTATAGTGGCCAAGTTAGAATGCTGCACCACATAAAAAATTGCTTTAGCGGCTTTATCGCCCACCTTGCTCCTCGGCAGCCACCCGTGCTGTTCCAGTATAGGTATAACCTTGGTCTGATTTACCGAGTCGAGGGCCATCACTTTCATAGAGAACGCAACACTTGCCTCTGGGCTGCTGATGGTGTCCCAATCTATACTTCGAATACTTTGGTCAATGTCATAGATTTCTTCCAATTCTTTTGCTAGCACTGCGTAATCCGCTTGCTCTTCCTGGATTGCTGTGTGCGATGTGCTTACAATTGAAGGCTGGCATCCTACCAATAGAAAGAGGATGATGAGGGATTGTTTTATTTTCATTTTTATAAATGTTACTCAACTATCTGCTAGCAGGAGTACCTACTCCTACCAGCTGCACAATGGGTGGAGCTTTTACTGGAGTGCAATTGCAGTTCGTGAGCTCTAAGACCTTATCTCAGATCGAACTTTCTAATTCAATATATATAATTCCCAAATTATATCCGAGTCTCTTAAACAGCTAAGAAGAATTAGAAGCTGTTCAGTACCAACACAAAACAAAAAACCGCTATACCCAGCTGCATGGCTTAGGTATAGCGGTCCCTTATCAAATCGTGCTGTCTTACAAATGCGTCACATACTGCTCCAGGTACTGCTCCATTTCTTTCTGAACTTTCAGGGCGGCTGCTCTGGCTTTGTCAGCAAAGTCGCGGCCGGAGGAGGCGTAGATGATGGCGCGCGAAGAGTTTACCAAAAGGCCGCACTGCTGGTTCATACCCAGACGGGAGATTTCTTCGAGGCTGCCGCCTTGCGCGCCCACACCCGGTACCAGTAGGAAGTGGTTTGGCACGATGGCCCGCACCCGTTCAATATACTCACCCTGCGTGGCACCTACCACATACATCATCTGCCCTACGCTGGCCCAGTTGGCGCTCTCGCGCAGCACCTGCTCAAATAAATATTCTTCGTTGCCGTCCGACAGCTTCAGCATCTGGAAATCCTTGCTGCCTGGGTTAGACGTAAGTGCCAGCAAAATAACCCAACGGCCCGGCTGCACCAGGAACGGCTTCACCGAATCAGCACCCATATAAGGGGCCACTGTGATGGAGTCGAAATTCATGGTCTCGAAAAAGGCGCGGGCGTACAGTTCCGAGGTATTGCCGATGTCGCCGCGCTTGGCGTCGGCTATCGTGAAAATCTCCTCCGGTATCACTTCCAGGGTTTTCTCCAGACTCACCCATCCTTTTGGTCCCTGGGCTTCATAAAAAGCAATGTTTGGCTTGTAGGCCACGCACAGGTCGGCAGTTGCTTCCACGATCTGGCGGTTGAACTCAAACACCGGGTCTTCGTGGTCGAGCAGGTGCTCGGGCAGGCGCTTGGGGTCGGTGTCGAGGCCAATGCACAGGTAGGACTTTTTCTGGAGTATCTGCTCAAACAGCTTTTCTCTGGTCATGATAGGTATAGGAGCTATGGTTCAGGTATAGCAAAGCTAGTTTATTTAGAGGCAGCTACAAATTTTTTATACCTGCACAGGCCATGAATTGAATTGCATTACCAAATCTACCAGGCCTTGCAACCATTTTATCATAAAAGGGCTCGGTAAAGTAGACATATAGCATAAAAACTATGAAACGACTCCTGTGCCTCTTCGCTCTGATTCTTGTGCTCACCTCCGGCTGCTCTAAGGAGGAAGCCGAACCTGCCGTACAGGAGCGCCCTGCTCCCATCGTACGCATAGATGCCCCTGCCACGGCACAAGCAGGTGAAACCGTAACGGTTGATGTTTACTTCCAGGTGAATGGCGGCTGCGGCCAATTTGGCTCTTTTGATGTAAGTTCTTCCGGCAAGGAAATGACCATACGGGTTGTGGCGAAGTATAAGGGGAACATGTGCACCGATGATCTGCCTATCCGAAAAGCCACTTATACCTTCCGCCCGACCGAGGCTGGGACCTATACCTTAAAGTTCCGCTCCACCACTCAAGTGGGGTTTATAATTGCAACCATAGAAGTCAATACTCCTTAAGCATCCTTATAATCCAACAACAAAAAAAGAGCTACCCCAATCGGAGCAGCTCTTTTCCTAGTCGAAACTAGTTAGGTTATCGTAAATCCACCACCTGCACGCCTTTGTACTTGGCTTTGTTAAAGCTGAAGGCGTCGGAAGCCAACGCAGGGTTGGCCTGGAAGTTTTTGATAGTATAGGTATAGCGGTTGCCGTTGTTGCGGAACATCTGCCAGCTTTTCAGCGATTTGTCCTTTTGGTTAATGAACAGGCGCACCTTGAAAATCGGGTTGCTGCGGTCTTCCGGAGCCAGTTCAATCACATCGAAGGTATCAGCACCCTGCTTCTCGGTACCGGCGTAGGCATACTTGTAGCCTTTCTTATACATGTCGAAGATCTTGCTCGGTGCCATGGCCTCGGCTTCCGCGTCGGTCTCCGTTATGGTCACTTCGTTCACTTCTTTCAGGTAAGTCCACATCAGTTTGCCGTCGCTGATGATTTCCTGTCCGCTCACGGCCAGTCTGTATTTCGGGCCACTCACCAGGATGTCGCCCTCCATCGTCTCTTTTACCTTGGAAGAAGGATTCTCCAGTGTCTGTGCAAAAGTCGCTTTAAAAGCTTTCATACTTCTGTACTTCTGGCTCATCTGGTCCAGTATTTTGCCTGCTTTAGGGTCCTGCTGCGCATGCGCCAGGTTAGCAAATAGCATCAGGGCCAGCAAAAGGGATAATACTCGTTTCATGTTAGTAGTTAAGTGTCTTGGCTTTCTTTCCTAGAGCGTATTCAATAACTGTTCCAAACTGTACTCGTCCGGAATTAAAACTTCGCGGGCCTTGCTTCCCTCAAACGGCCCCACGATACCTGCGGACTCCAACTGGTCGATCAGACGGCCGGCGCGGTTGTAGCCCAGCTTGAGGCGACGCTGCAAGAGCGAGGTACTGCCCTGCTGGTGCTGCACAATAATGCGGGCGGCTTCTTCAAACATAGGGTCTTTGGAGCTCGAGTCGAAGTCAGCTTTCTCGTTGCCGCTCTCGTCGCCCACAAACTCCGGCAACAAGTAGGCATCACTGTAGCCCTGCTGTCCGCCAATAAAGTCGCAAATGCGGTCTACTTCCGGCGTGTCCACAAAGGCGCACTGAATACGGATCATGTCCGATCCAATCGAGAAGAGCATGTCGCCCTGACCGATCAGCTGGTCGGCACCGCCGGCATCCAGAATGGTGCGGGAGTCGATCTTAGAAGTTACCTTAAAGGAGATACGCGCAGGGAAGTTCGCTTTGATGATACCCGTGATCACGTTCACGGAAGGTCGCTGCGTGGCGACTACCAGGTGTATACCGATAGCACGGGCCAGCTGCGCCAGACGGGCAATCGGCGTTTCCACCTCTTTGCCGGCTGTCATCATCAGGTCGGCTAGCTCGTCAATTACCAGCACGATGTAGGGCATAAACTTGTGCCCTTTTTTCGGGTTCAGCTTACGCTCTACAAACTTCTTGTTATACTCTTTCAGGTTACGGCAGCCGGCGTCCTTCAGCAGGTCGTAGCGCATGTCCATCTCCATACAGAGTGAGTTGAGCGTGTTCACCACCTTTTTGGTATCGGTGATGATCGCCTCGTCAGTATCCGGCAACTTGGCCAGGAAGTGGCGCTCTATCTTGTTGAACAGCGAGAGTTCCACCTTTTTCGGGTCCACGAGCACAAACTTGAGCTGCGAAGGGTGGCGCTTGTAGAGTAGCGAGGTCAGGATGGCGTTCAAGCCAACGGACTTACCCTGACCGGTGGCACCTGCCATCAGCAAGTGTGGCATTTTAGCCAGGTCCGTAATGAACACTTCGTTGGTGATGGTTTTACCGAAAGCGATTGGCAGGTCCATCTCACTCTTCATGAACTTCTCAGTCGACAGGATCGACTTGATCGAAACCATCTCTTTCTTGGTGTTGGGCACTTCTATACCGATCGTTCCCTTGCCAGGTATAGGTGCAATGATGCGTATACCCAGGGCAGCCAGGCTCAGGGCAATATCGTCTTCCAGGTTCTTGATCTTGGAGATACGCACCCCGGCATCCGGCACAATCTCGTAGAGCGTCACGGTCGGCCCGATGGTGGCTTTGATGCTCGCTATACCTATGTTGTAGTGACCGAGCGTGGCCACGATCTTGTCTTTGTTGGCTTCGAGCTCTTCTTTGGTCACCGACACCTTGGAGGCGCCATAGTCGTTGAGCAGGTCGATGGTCGGGTACTGGTAACGGGCCAGGTCCAGCGTCGGATCGTAGTTTTCGGTGGCCAGCACGTCGGCGGCTTCCTCTTCCGGCGTCTTTTCGATCTGCAGGTCAAGCTCGTCATCTTCACCATCGGCCGTATCGAATTCAGCTTCGGCCAGTTCTTCCTCAAACTCTGTCTCGATGTCGAGCTCCAAAGTAGGCATTGGTGTGGCAGGTTTTGGCGGCTCCGGCTTGAGCGCACTCAGCTCCATTTCCAGGGCACGGTTGATCGCCTCCTCCTCCTCTTCGGCCAGGTATAGGTCCTCTTCTTCCTCGGCATCAAGCGAAGCGGTCGGGTCAGCATTGTGGTTGATGTTGCGGGCTGATCCGTGCACCACATCGCGCAGCGACGAAGCGCCTCCGCGCTCAACCTCCACATCACCGGCCTCTTCAGTAGCAGGTTTGCTCCAGTTGATGCTCGTAATGTTGAAAAAGAACACCAGGAAGACAAGCAACAGGAAGCCCAGCAGCAGGCCACTGCCCCAACCGATCAGGCTGCTCAGCCAGGTGGCGGTTTCTATACCTATACCTCCGCCCAAAAAGCCCAGGTCACCTACCGTATTCGTAGTCAGCACGATGTACCCCAGCGTCAGGCTCAGCCACAGCATCGAGAAGGTGCAGAGGCCCAGCACGTACGACATAGAGATAGTCTTCCAGCGGAACACAATGCGACTGCCGGCAAAGAAAGCGATCGGGATCAGGAAGAAAGCCCCGACGCCCAAAAGGTCATAGATAAAATAATGGGAAACCCAGGCCCCGAACAGGCCCAGCCAATTCTCCGCCTCCTGCCCCGATTCCTTCAGGCCTGTCCCCTGCACCGACTCCACCACACTTTGGTCGGCCTGCCCTGTGAACAGGTAAGACACGAACGCGATGGTCATGAAGAAGGCTATGAGCAAAAAGGTAAAGCCGATGAACAGCTTGAAGCGGCGGTCCGTCAGAAAAGCGGGTGCCTTCAGGTTGAACCGGAAAGACGGTAGCTTAAAAAAAGGCTTCTTTGGTTTCTTCTGCTTGGTTTTTTCAGTGGCAGGGGCAGTCCCGCGTGGTTCATTACGTCCACGCACCTCATTCCTCGCCCTTCCCGTGCTCACCGCATCGTTTCTGTAAGTGTTCTTTGCCATACCCTTCGACTAATTAAGATTTCAAATTTACATTTTTTCGGCACATGCCGCTCAGCAAATCCGAAGGCTTTTCAGGAAATGTGCTAAAAAGATGAACCTCCCCCCGGCCCCCTCCTTTTGTCGAGGGCCCCTACCCCCAAAACAGGAGAGGGGGTGATAAAGGCAAAGCTATGCCGTTTTTTAATTGTCAGGATCAGGATTGACAGGATTAGTGGTTTGACAGGATTTTAGTGCACGACCGTCATCCCCCTGCCCCAGGGTAACTTTGGGTTCTCCATCTGTCATCCTGAAAGGATCTTGATTGAAGGGAGAACAGGCAGTTGCTATAACACACCCCTGCCCCTCTTAAGAGGGGAATTAACCGTTGCCAATTTACAGGTATAAGCGATGCTGTTTCTGTTTTGTTATACCGGG
>NZ_BMFP01000008.1:0-84896 GCF_014638845.1 Pontibacter amylolyticus | reverse complement strand
ACCACCCCTAACCCCTCCTTGTCTAAGGCGGGGAATCTGTAATTGCCATTCCAAGGTATAAGCGTTGTGGCACACCTCCCTGGCAGGTATAGCAAGACTAACTTGCCCCGCCAGCAATGAAACAGATCACATTAGCCAGGTGCACCCACGACGATTTTGTGTTTGAGCGGTCAGCGAGTTTAAAATCGTCTTGATTTTTTTGTCCCGAAAGCTTTCGGGATGCCCGCCGCACAGGCGAAGCTATAAAACAATATCATTTGCTATACCTGCAACATCAGCTATAATGCAAAGCAGGCTATACCTATACCTGGGCCAGAGGCCCCGCCATGGTTGACACGAGCGCAGACACTCGCGCCATAGGACTATATACCTTTCAACAACTTCTTATTAATGCTAGCAACCAGCGCCGGACCTTCGTAAATAAAACCGGTGTACAGCTGCACCAGATCGGCGCCGGCATCCAGCTTCTCCTGAGCATCCTCAGCCGTCATAATACCACCTACACCGATGAGCTTGATGTGCTGCGGCAGGTGCTGGCGCAGGTAGCGGATAATCTCGGTGGCGTGCTTGGTGAGGGGTTTGCCGCTCAGGCCTCCGGCGCCGATCTCTGAAACACGGTTAGAAGAGGTGTGCAGCCCTTCGCGGCTAATCGTGGTGTTGGTGGCAATAATACCACTCAGCTTCGCGGCTATGGCAATCTCAATTATATCATTTAACTGAGCTTCGTTCAGGTCTGGGGCAATTTTCAAAAGAAGAGGTTTGGCTTTTGGCATCGAGTTGTTCAGCTCTTGCAGCGCCATCAGCAATTGCTGCAGTGGCTCCTTTTCCTGCAGGGCCCGTAGGTCGGGGGTGTTGGGCGAGCTTACGTTCACCACAAAGTAATCCACCACATCGTACAGTGCTTTGAAACAATAGAGGTAATCGTTGAGCGCCTCTTCGTTTGGCGTCACCTTATTCTTGCCGATGTTGCCGCCTACGATGATGTTGCTCTTTCGCTCCCGCAGGCGTTTCACGGCTGCTTCCACCCCTTCGTTGTTGAAGCCCATGCGGTTGATGATGGCCTGGTCCTCTGGCAGGCGGAACAAACGCGGTTTGGGATTGCCTTCCTGTGGCTTTGGAGTAAGCGTCCCGATCTCGATGAAACCAAAGCCCAGTTCGGCCAGCTCGTCTACCAGCTTGGCATCTTTATCGAAGCCTGCTGCCAGACCAACCGGGTTGGGGAATTTCAGGCCGAACAGCTCCCGCTCTAGTCGCTTGTCTTCCACTTTAAACATGCCACGGCTGATGCTCTTTGTGAAGGGCAGACTAAAAGCCGTGCGCAGCGCATCAGTAGTGAGGTAGTGAACTTTCTCGGGGTCTAATTTGAAAAGTAGCGGACGGAGTAAGCTTTTGTACACGGCAGCGGATTTGGTTAGAGTTTGCTGCCCGCAAAGATAGAAAGAGAACGTTAGGATGTATGGCTGAACAGGCTAATTTGTTCTATGGAACCGCTATAGGATTAGGCAGCTATGGTTTATTAAATAGAGGCACATTATCAGCACTGTATTCTAACACCCAATTTTTCCCCTCTGAATTGTACAAGTCACCATTGGGCATATATCTTTCTTCTTTACTGTAAGCTCGGAAATTATTCTTGGATAAAGACCTATAAAAGGTGTCGCCGAACATGAATAAACCTTGGATCGGGTTTTGGGCTGTATCGTAATCGCCAAATGTTTCGGTTACCATTCTTATCACTAATTCATCGTCAAGCAGATGGCGCGTTTCAACTTTTTTGAGGTTACCTGAAGCATCAAAAAAGAAATCCTTGATACGATCTTTATTCACGCTCACTTCTACCTTATCTCTGTAAACTGCATATTCGATTATCCTGCTCAACTTTCCATTGCTATGGTAGCTATAAGCCAGCGAATCATACATTGTCCGATTTTCAGCCTTATGGATAAGATAAGCCGGCTGATCCGGATTCTTTAAGCTAAAAAACCATTCTTGAAGTAGGACGCCCCCGTCATCCCTGCTGCTCTTATTGGCAATACTGATGGTGTTATTGCCATACCGCACTTCATCAATAACAGTCGCCAGGTCTTGGCAGGAGCCATTCAGCATACATTCGTTAACGCCTAATCTTTTCTGCACTTTCCCATTTTGATACTCTAAAGTATGCACAAGCCGGTATGTATAGAGAAGTCCATAGCTACGGTGCACCATATAGCGGTTCGCGTAAGAATCGATTAAAACAGCAGGCGCTGGCGTATCCTTGTCTTTGCCACAACTTAGAAACAGTAGTGCAAAGAAGCCAATGAGTATAAGTTGTTTCATAAGGTAAGTGGTTGTTTGGCTGCTCTTTTGAGTGAGATAAATGAATAATGCCGTCAACAAGGGCGCCACAATCCAAGTTCCGAGTACAGCAACAACTACAGGTATAAAATTCTTTTAATTTTACTCTCCTTTCAACTGTTCCCAGTATCGCTCCAGTTCCGGCTTCTCTTTAGCTGGCCGCTTGGTCTCCGCTATCAGTTCATTCAACACCTTGATGCGGTCTCCTGTGTTGGGGTGTGTGCTCACAAAAGCCAGCATCTCCAATTCACTGCCCGACTGCAGGCGTTCCATCAGCAGAATGGCACCCTGTTCGTTCAGCTCGTTCCGACGCAGCAGTTCCAGACCCTCCCGGTCCGCTTCTAGCTCCAGGGTGCGGCTATACTCCAGGTTGCGCAAGGTAGAGGCATTGTCTACCAGTACGGCAGCGACTCCGCTTACATCACCGAAAAGCACTGATGCCAGCATGTAGTAAGACAAGCTGCGCGTCATGGCACGTAACGAATGTCGGTTCCGGATATGCGCCAGCTCGTGCCCCATCAAAGCGGCCAGCTCCTCGTGGTGCTCCATCTTGTCGAGTATACCTTCATACACCACCACATAGCCGCCCGGTATGGCAAAGGCATTTACCTCGTCGCTGGTTACCACGGCAGCTGTGATCGGATAATCCAGGTCGGTGTTCAGTTCGCTCAGATAGGCATTTAGCGCGGCGGTCTTTTTGTCGTTTACCTGGTAGCCCTGCAGCATTTTAGTGTAGAGTTGCTCGCCCAAAGCGCGTTCGTAGCTTTCGGGGAAATGCATGGCCACCCGGTCGGCAAGCGCAGGCACACCCCAGATGAGAAAAGCCACCAGCAGCCCCAGCAGACTCAAGGCCATGATGGCTATACCTGAAAAGCCCAGACTGAGCACACTGTTGTAGCCGGATTTCAGGAAGGCTGCCCCGCGATACTGCTGTAGCAGCGCTTCCTTAAATCCTTTGTCTACCACTGAAATACTCTGTTGCGGGAATTTACCATAACGCAGCAGGGTGGTCGCATCGTTGAACTCGGACGGGTGCATACCTGCCAATTCCCAATGCACGGAACCCGTTACCTCGTCGGCACAATAGTCAATGCGCAGCCCGTCTGCCAGCAACGTGATCTGCGCCGGCATGCCTTTGGAGCTTTGCCCGTTATAGTATTTCCCTTCAAATATCATGTTAGATCACGCCGATATCCATCATATCCGACATGCTTTCGTAGGTGGCCGAATCGTAGGCTTCTTCGGTTTGCACCAGTGCGTCGGCGTCAAATTGTCCGCTCATCACGGTGTTGTTCATGATCAGCGACATGGTGCGGGTGGTGGTAAGCGGTATACCCAGCCCCAGCGTAAAAATAACGATCAGTATGTTGCCAACCGTCAGCTTCAACACGTCCCAGCCCGAAACCTGGCACTGCAGGCGGCTGTAGGTACCGTCTTCCTGCAACACCACAATGTTGTTCACATAAAAGTGCAGCAGATTTTTGGTATACCAGAAAAGGTAGATGCCCAGCGTGAAGACAGACAGGAAGTAGCCTTTCACGTGAATCAGGAACAGGTCGCCGCCATCGCCCACGTAGCGCAATCTTACATTGCCAAAGCGCACATTGTCGATCATCTGCTTGCGCAGCTTCACCACAAACCACGAGCCGTAGATGCCGAGTGTGAGTATAGTGAGGAAGAAGCCGATCAGGTAGGTTGAATACATATCGGAGAGTTCGCCCCGGTAACCCAGGTGGATGCCGCGCCAGCTTGTACGGGAAGTGCGGTAGCGCATCATGCCGTGCAGCGCCAGGGGCAAAATCGCCAGAAGGCCCAGCAAAAACACACCATACGCGATCAGCAGTGTGCCAGGATCTTCTGAAATGAAACCATAGATCAGAATAGCGTAGAGAACAAGAAAGACACCCAATCCTTTGATGAAACCGATGAACATCTCTTTGCCGGTGCCATGGAAAACGAAGGGCGTACCGGCCAGCTCGGTCTTGCGGTACAGGTACTGCAGCGATTTGGCCTTGGCCCACGGATAGTAAAGCCCCAGCGTCACGATGGTGAGCACGATGTTCACGATCTCAATGGCAAAGTATTCGGAGCCTCTGCCAGTGAAGGAAAAATGGGTAGTCTGTTTTTCTTTTTCGAGTAAAGTTGTTGTCATAAAGGTTTGGAAATAAGGTGAGAAATTGATTAAAAAAATAACACAGGCCATGCATAAAACACAGCCTGTGTTATTACAGCTTTTAAATATAGTAAATATCAGTTACTTACCATACACACTGCATTTATACACCAATATTTTACATCCTATTTCTTCTCCATCGTCCACTGCTCAAAGTGAGGGAAGTATTTTGCTCCCCAGAAGGTATAGCGTGGAATGACGGCGGTTTTCAGTCTCCGCTTAAAATCTGTAAAGTCCTTTTTCTCCTGTGGTGACCACAGTACCTCGCTGAGCGCCGTCATGCGCGGGAACACCATGTACTCTACCTTGGCCGTGCTGCCAATGTACTCCGCCCATAAGTTGGCCTGCGCCCCGATGATGTAGTGGTCCAGCTTCTGTTCGCGCAGGGCGGCCGGCACCGGCTCGAAGTTGTATACAGCGTCCAACGGATTGTAACCGTGTATGGCCAGGCTATCGTTGGGGTCTTTGGACTGGTAGTGGTCAAAGTACAGGGGATGGCCTGGCGCCATGATCACCTGATGGCCACGTGTGGCGGCGGCTATACCTTCCTTCTCCCCTCCCCAGTTCATGATAAGGGTGGACTTGCTCAGGTCGCCTTCCAGAATTTCGTGCCAGCCGATCACCTTTTTGCCTTTGGCCGCCAGGTAGCCCGCCACCTGCTCAACAAAATAAGTCTGCAGGCCTTTCTCGTCCTTCAGGTTGTGGTCTTTGATAAACTGCTGCGACACGGAGTCTTCTTTCCACCATTTCTTGCTTGTTTCGTCGCCACCCAAGTGGAAGTATTCATACGGGAACAGGTCGGCCACCTCCTGGAACACCGTCTCCAGGAATTGGAAAGTTGCGGGGTTTGGCTGCAGCACGTTATTCTGGCGGTTGTACATACCCCAGGTGGTGGCCACGTTCCAGGTGGTGTCGGGTCGGGTGCTGAGTTCGGGGTATGCGGCAATCGTGGCACGGCTGTGACCAGGAATATCAATCTCAGGTATAATGTTGATGCCGCGCACCGAGGCATAGTTGATCACTTCCAGTATCTCGTCTTTGGTATAGTAGCCACCATATCGGGTGCCGTCATATCGGGCCGGTTGGTCTTTGAAGTGACCGATCAGGGTTTCCTTGCGCCATGAGCCCACGGAGTTCAGCTTCGGGTAGGACTCTATTTCGATGCGCCAGCCCTGGTCGTCGGTCAGGTGCCAGTGGAAGGTGTTGAATTTGTGGAAAGACAGATAGTCGATGTACTTCTTGATGAACTCCACAGGAAACATGTGCCGCACCACGTCCAGGTGCATGCCACGGTAACCAAAGCGTGGGTAGTCCTTGATCCGCACATCCGGAATCTTCACTTCCTTCACCTGCTTGGTGGGGAACAACTGCAGCAAGGTCTGGATACCGTATACCATGCCTCCTGTGTCTTTGGCGCGTATGGTCACGTCTTTCCCCGACACCGTCAAGGTATACATTTCGGCCTTGTCGATGGTCTTGCTATCGAATACCAGCCGGATGTGGTGACTGGCTTTGGGCTTGGCTGCCGTGTTGGGGTATAAGGGCAAGTTCAAGCCAGTCTGTGTAGCCAGCATCTCCTGCAAAAACTCGGCCTGCGCTCCGAACTGCTTGTCGAATACAATCTGTGCATTTTTATTGATGCTCACATGCCCCCTCGCCTCTTTAATTACCTCTACAGGTATAGGCGTGATGTCATCGACGGACTGGGCGATGGTCAGGACAGGTATAGAAAGCAGAATCAGTACAAGGGAGAATATCCGGTGAAAGGTAGATAGCATGTGGTTTTAGTTGTTGCTGTCAATTGACTAGTAGTGGAACGCTTGGTTTAATGCTGATGGGTTCAATATTGAATTAATCGCCTTGGAGGTAAGGGTTACAGCCAGATAAAAGGAAGTCATACTGTATTTGCCAGTGCACGATTCGGACAGGTCGCAACCTGTCCCTACAAGCTATACCTTGCCAACTCTTCACTCCTAAACTCTCAAACTCCCAACCTCCAATCAGCTTCTCGGATGGTAATCCTTGATCACCTGCTTCAGGTAGTCGCGGTCGAGGTGGGTATAGATTTCGGTGGTGGTGATGGACTCGTGGCCCAGCATTTCCTGCACGGCCCGCAGGTCGGCGCCGCCCTCGATCAGGTGCGTGGCGAAGGAGTGGCGGAAGGTATGGGGGCTCACGGTTTTCTGTATACCTGCCTTGGCGGCCAGGTCTTTGATGATTGTGAAGACCATGACGCGCGTTAGTTTGGCCCCGCGGCGGTTCAGGAACACAAAGTCTTCGTGCCCCTTTTTGATGGTGAGGTGACAGCGCACGCCTTCGCGGTACAGTTGTATGTGCTTGAGCGCGTCACGTCCGATCGGCACCAGCCGCTCTTTGTCGCCTTTACCAGCCACTTTCAGAAAGCCCATGTCTTCGTAGAGGTTGCTCAGCTTCAGGTCCAGCAATTCCGACACACGCAGCCCGGAGCTGTAGAGCGTCTCGAGCATGGCGCGGTTGCGCGTACCCTCTGGCGTAGATAGGTCGATGGCGGCCAGCAACTGCTCGATCTCGTGGAAGTGCAGCGTGTCGGGCAGCTTGCGGCTCAGCTTTGGGGCTTCGATGGTCTCGGTTGGGTCGGCGGTGAGCATGTCTTCCATGATCAGGAACTTGTAGAAGGCCCGTATACCTGACAGTGTGCGTGCCTGCGAGTGCGGGGTCATTCCCAGTTCAGCCACCCACTCCAGAAACTCGCGCAGGATAGGCGGCGTTACCTGCTCGGGCTGCACGGCCATGCCTTTGATGTCCAGAAAATCGATCAGTTTGCGCATGTCACGCAGGTAGGCCTCCACGGAGTGACCCGAAAGCGACTTCTCGAGGCGCAGGTACTGTTCGAACTGGGTAATGCAGATGGACCACTTCATAGGTATAGCACAAAACTTTCTTTTGTCAAAAAATCAAAGCAAAGATAGTTAATCCTTAAATTGCAACCGCTTAATTGAGTTGAAATCACCACTATACCCTGAAACTATGAAAATCCTGATCCTGAACGGCCCCAACCTCAATCTTTTAGGCGTTCGCGAGAAATCCGTCTACGGCACGGAGTCCTTCGAATCTTACTTTGAGGAGCTCAAGGAAGCCTTCCCGGCCATGGACTTATCCTATTTCCAATCCAACACAGAGGGGGTGCTCATCGACAAGCTGCACGAAGTCGGCTTCAGCTACAAAGGCATCGTGTTCAACGGCGGCGCTTACACCCATACCTCCGTGGCCCTTTCTGACGCCATCAAAGCCATCGAAGCGCCGGTGATAGAGGTGCACATCTCCAACGTGTACGCCCGCGACGCCTTCCGCCACAAAAGCATGCTGGCGCCTTTCTGCAAAGGAGTGATCACCGGTTTCGGTTTGGAGAGCTACCGCATGGCGCTGCAGTATTTTGAGCGCATGAAGCCGAAGCAGATCGGTTTTGGCTCTAAAAAATAGCGTGACGACAGCAAATCGCCGTTCACTAAATATTTGGCTTTTACTATAGTAGCCATCCTATAATTCATTATATTACCCTCCATGTTGAATTTCTTTCCAGGACCCTCGAAAATATACCCGGAAGTGCGCAGCTACCTGACAGATGCGTACGACGAAGGGATTATGGATGCTCCGCACCGCGGAGAACAATTTGTGCAACTTTCCCGCGCCGTGGTGGGCTCGCTCAAGCGCCGCCTGAACATCCCGCAGGACTACTCCATCTTCTTTACCACTTCGGCCACTGAATGCTGGGAGATCCTGATCCAGAGCCTCACCAAAAAGAAGAGCTTCCACATCTACAATGGCTCATTTGGCGAGAAGTGGTACGAGTATGCCAAAAAGATGCGTCCGGAGGCGGAGGGTGTGCGTTTCGACATTAACGAAGCCATGCCGGTGGAGGACCTTGCCATCAGTTCCGACACCGAACTGATCTGTTTTACCCAGAACGAAACCTCCAACGGTACGCAGGTAACAGCCACTTCCATCCTCAACCTGCACAACCGCTTTCGCGATACGCTTACTGCGGTGGATGCTACCTCTTCCATGGCGGGCCTGAACCTGAAGTACATCAAAGCCGACATCTGGTTTGCGTCGGTGCAGAAGTGCTTTGGCCTTCCGCCGGGGCTGGGTATACTCGTTTGCTCGCCGCGCGCCATTTTCCGGGCCAAGCAGATAAACGAGCGCAACCATTACAACAGCCTGGTGTCGATTTACGAAAAGATGCTGAATTATCAGACCGTGCACACGCCCAACACGCTCAACATCTACCTGCTCAAGCGCATGCTCGAAGACAGGCCGTTTATCAAGCAGCTCGACATTGACCTGGTTGACCGCGCCAACGAGCTGTATGAGTTCTTCGGGCAGTTCACGGAATTCAAACTGTTGATCGAGAACGAAGAGGTACGCTCTAAAACGGTGGTGGTGCTGGAGGCGAACGAACGCGTGGTGGAGGACATCAAGAAACGGGCTTTGCACCACAACATCCGGTTGGGCAATGGCTACGGGCCATGGCAGCGCAACACATTCCGGATTGCAAACTTCCCGGCCATCGGCAACGAAGAATACGAAGAACTCAAGCGCTTTTTCCAACATTATTACGTCTAAGAATCCTACCTTTGCGGCTTGTTAAAAATTGCGCTCCGCAGTCTACGGTATACCTATACCTATGAGTCTGCAGGTATAGCAATTTAACAATCAACCATCAACAATGTAAAGCATGTTCAGTTTCAAGGAAATCGCGTCTGTCACGCTCATCCTGTTCGCGGTAATCGACATTCTCGGCTCTATTCCCATCATCATCGACCTGCGTAAGCGCGAGGGCAGGATTGAGTCCGAGAAAGCCACCATCGTTTCTGGTATCCTGATGATCGCCTTCCTTTTTGTGGGTGACGGCATCCTGAAGCTGTTTGGCATCGACTTCGAGTCCTTCGCGATGGCTGGCGCTATCATTATTTTCCTGATCGGCCTGGAGATGATCCTGGGTAAAGACCTGTTCCACTCCGACCCGGAAGTAAAGAGCGGCTCCATCGTGCCCCTGGCCTTCCCGCTTATCGTGGGAGCCGGCACCATGACCACGCTGCTCTCGCTGCGCGCCGCCTACTCCCTGCCGAACGTGCTCGTAGGCATCGTCCTCAACCTCATGTTCGTCTACATCGTGCTCAAAGCTTCGCCCTGGCTGGAGCGCAAACTCGGCAAAGCCGGTGCCAACGTACTCCGCAAGGTGTTTGGCGTTATCCTGCTGGCCATCGCCATCAAGCTGTTCAAAACGAACCTACCGATTTAATTTAATTAGTGATTGAGTGGATGAGTGAGTTAGTGATTATTGAATATTTAGATTGTTGAATGGTTAAATTGTTAATTGTTAACACTCAAATTGAATTCAATAATCACTCATTCAAAACTCACTCAATCGCAAACTCACTCCATCACTCATCCACTCAATTTAAACCATGATCGAGCTTTTTACAGACGGTGCTTCACGAGGGAATCCGGGTCCGGGCGGGTATGGCACCATTTTGCGCTGGAAAAACCACGAGAAAGAGCTGACTGCCGGCTTCCGCAAAACCACGAACAACCGCATGGAGCTGCTCGCCGTGATTGTGGGGCTCGAAGCGATCACCAAGCCAGGTATACCTGTCACGGTCTACTCTGACTCCAAATACGTGGTGGATGCCGTGGAAAAGCGCTGGGTGTTTGGCTGGCAGAAGAAGGGCTTCGCCGGCAAGGCCAACGGCGACCTCTGGGCTCGCTTCCTGCGGGTCTACGCCAAGCACAACGTCCGCTTTGTCTGGATCAGAGGCCACGCCGGTCACCCCGAAAACGAGCGCTGCGACGAGTTGGCGGTTGCCAGTGCGCTGTCCCCGAATTTGTTGATTGACGAGGGGTTTGAGTCGGGTCAGTTTAACTCGAAGTAGTGGTTTTTTGCTTTCGCTGGTTTCGTGCTTAGTAGCAGTGGCTGCTGCAGGTATAGCTTACTTTGCTTTGTAGCTAATGCCTTTTGCAGGTATAGCTCACGGCCTTGTTTTATAGCTTCGCCTGTGCGGCGGGCACTCACTTTTTTCCTTGATGGGGGTAGGGGCCCTCGATAAAGAAAAAAGTAAGCAAAAAAATCAAGACTCCCCAAACTCGCTGACCGCTCAAACAGTGGGTAGTCGTTTGATGCACCTGGCAAAGGCTGTTTGCTTCGTCGCTTCCGGGGCAAGTTACTCTTGCTATACCTGCCAGTGGTGTATAGCAGTTACAACAAAGCTTATACCTGTAAAGTAGTAGTGGCAGAAACTCCCCACCTTAGACAAGGAGGGGTTAGGGGTGGTTGGACCCGGTATAGTAAAACAGTCATGACAATACTTCTACCTTTAAATTTGCGACGGCTAAATCCCCTCTCGAGAGGGGCAGGGGCGTGTTATAGCAACTGCCTGTTCTCCCTTTAACCAAGATCCTTTCAGGATGACAGATGGAAAATGCAAAGTCCCCCTTCGAATTCGAAGATCCCGGACTTGATTCGGGAGGGACAGGGGGATGACAATCATGCACGGAAATCCTACCAATCCGTGGGCGTAGGGGTCCTCTTTAATCCTTGAATCCTGATCCTGACAAAAGAAAGTAAAACTCCCTACCTTTGCCATCGCAATTACTCATTACCCATTATTTATTAAATAACCCGTGCCCAATACCTACTTCCAATTCAAGCAATTCCGCATCAACCAGGACCTGTGCGCCATGAAGGTGTGCACGGATTCTTGTGTGTTCGGAGCTTATGTGGAAGTGCGCCAGGCGAAGCGGCTATTGGATATTGGAACGGGAACAGGCTTGCTGGCCCTGATGGTGGCGCAGCGGTCAGAGGCGGTGGTGGAAGCAGTGGAGATCAATCCGGAGGCACAGGCACAAGCCAGGCAAAACTTCCTGGAAAGCCCTTGGGCGGATCGGCTTCTGTTGCACCCAATGCCCTTGCAGGAATTTGCCGAGCCCTGTACCCAGCAGTACGACGTCATCCTGTCGAACCCGCCTTTTTTTCTGGCTTCGCTCAAGTCTAATGATGCTGCCAAAAATACCGCCAAGCATACCGGCGACCTGCTCTTTGAAGACATCCTGACCTTTGCCCAAAAGCACCTCACCGAAAGCGGAAAACTATACCTGCTCCTACCGCCTGCTGAGGCCAATCACTTTGCAGAGCTGGCTAAAACGCACGCCCTATACCTGAACGAGACGCTGGAGGTATATACCCGCACCGGCGGAAAGTGCATTCGCCATGTACAGACCTATACCTTTGGACCGACAGAGCAGGCAGTAACTAAAACCCTCGACATCCGCGAAGAAGACGGCAAAACCTATACCGAAGACTTCACAGCACTGCTACGGGATTATTACCTGATTTTCTAAAAAAGTTAGTAGCCATACTTGCTTCTGACAGGTAGCTATACCTGTTATTGCGCCGCTTTCACGCGTTCAACTTCCACAAAGTCGATCCCATAGCCTTTGAGTTCTTCCAGCACCGGCTCGTATAGATCGGGGTAAATAGGGATCACTACGCCGCGACGGTGGATCTTGCCCTGTAGCAGCAGCTTTGCCAGTATACCTACCGGCAGGCCCACGGTTTTGGCCATGGCGGTTTGCACCTCATCGTCTCCCAGCACCACTAGCGACGAGGTGAGTTCGTGCTGCTCGCCGTCCAGTTCGTACTCGAACAGGTGCTGCATCACGATCATGTCTTTGTCGCCAGGCTCCAGCTTCCATTTGCTAACCAGTATTTTCTCGAGCAACTGCGCCGGTGTGGCCGCCGTCATGCCGAGGGGTGTTTCTTCAAACAGACCAAGCCACATTAGCTTCTCCATGATCTCGCCCTCAGGGGCTATACCCAAATAGCGGCTCAGGCGCTGCTGTGTTGTTTCTTTGGCAAAGGCAGCAGGAGGAAGAAAGGCTTCCAGGTAGCTGCGATGCGTCATGCTGCTCACGCCTTCCAGGTCGTAGCTGTCGTCGGTGAGGCCCAGTTGCACGAACACGTCCCAGGCGGCGCAGTAGCCGATGCGGCGCAGCGTGCCGCGCAGCATCGTCGGAATATCCTGCAGACCGTAATGCTCCCGGTAGCTGAGCGAGTCGCGGTTGGCATAGCCATCGAAGTGGCCGTAGCCCTCCACGTACAGTTCGTCGGTGCGCTTAAAAAGCTGGTGATATGGGATGTACTTATACTCGCCGTTCTTGATATACTTGGCCGTTCCCTGCCCTGCCAGCACCACATTGCGCGGATTCCAGCTGAACTTGTAGTTCCAGGGGTTGTTATCCGACTCCGGTGCCACCAGTCCACCCGTATAGGACTTGAACGAGGTGATTTTACCGCCCATACCCTGCACACGCTGAATCACGGCCATAGCCGACATATGGTCTATACCCGGATCGAGGCCGGATTCCATCAGGATGGTAAGGTTCTTACTTTTTGCCTCTTCGTGCAGCTCCCTGAACTCCGGCGACACGTAGGAGGCCGTGATCAGATGCTTTTCCTGTTTCATGCACTCACGCGCTACCTCTATGTGAAAGATGGCCGGCAAAAGCGAGATCACCAGGTCAGCTTTGCTTACCTCAGCAGCCCGCTGCGCCTCGTCGTGCACGTTAAAAACAATGACTTCGGCAAAGCCCAGCAGCGTGAGCTTGTCCCGCAGATGGTCCACGTTGATGTCGCCGATGGTGATGTGCCAGTTCTCGGCAGGAGCGTGTTGCAGCAGGTACTGGATCAGCGAAGAGGCGGAGCGACCGGCACCAAGCAGGAGTATTTTCTTCATAGCATTTGTATCGTTGCGTTTGAATTTAGCAATTACCCCCTGCAAGGCCAACCTTTTGCATTGTTTTATCAGAATAATAGGTTAAATTTATAGCCCTTTTCTAATTTTTATACCTATAAGGTCTTAAATGGCAAGTGAGCTGAATATACATATCTGCATCGACGTACTCGACTCGGCAGAAGAACTGACCCAACAAGAGCGCGACGCGATGTCGCTCGCACAAGCGGCGGCAAACGATGCCTACGCCCCCTACTCCAATTTTTTGGTAGGCGCCGCCCTGGTGCTGGAAGACGGCACCCTGTTCAAAGGCAGCAACCAGGAGAATGCGGCCTACCCTTCCGGCCTCTGCGCCGAGCGTACCGCTTTATTTGCCATGAGCGCCCATCACCCGAACAAAAAGATAATGCTGATTGCCGTAACCGCCCGTCGCAGAAGCGAACAGCATTTCCTGCCCGCCATGCCCTGCGGTGCCTGTCGACAGGTGATGGCCGAGTACGAGCACAAACAGGGCGAGTCTATACCTGTGCTGTTGCAGGGTCCGGAAGGCAAGTTCTATCGCCTCCGCAGCGTCAGCGACCTGCTGCCTTTCCAGTTCAACAGAGAACACCTTTAATTGATTGAGTGAATGAGTGAGTTAGTGATGGAGTGATTTTTTCTCAAACACCACAATGTCATATTGAGATAACAAACGGCCTCGAGGGAAGGTATAGCAAACGTAAACATTTGTGGAGGCAAATCGCAACCTGTTCGAATCGTGCACCCAACCATCAACAATTTAACCATACAACAATTTAAAACTCACTCCATCACTCATCCACTAAATCACTCAATCAAAAAATGCACGAGCATAAGCTGACAGTGCCGCGTACGGCTCGCTACTATACCTTGGGAACGCCCTCAGAGCGGACGCGTGACCTGTGGGTGGTATGTCATGGGTATGGTCAGCTGGCACGGTACTTCCTGCGGCACTTCGCGGTGCTGGACGATGGCGCTACTGTAGTAGTGGCGCCAGAGGGACTGTCCCGCTTTTACCTGGACGGGTTTTCGGGGCGGGTGGGTGCCACCTGGATGACCAAAGAAGACCGGCTTTCAGAGATAGAGGACCAGTCGGCTTATTTGAACTTACTGCTGGAGGAGCTCCTGCTACAATTGCCCTCCGATGTGCGGGTGCACGTGCTGGGCTTCTCGCAGGGCGGCGCTACGGTTTGTCGCTGGCTCGCCACAACCCAGGCGTCTTGCCAGCACCTCATGCTGTGGGCCGCTTCATTTCCCGAGGACATTGCCTTTGAATCAAGAGAAACAGCTTTTGCCAATATGAAGGTGGATGTGGTGTACGGCACGCAGGACGAGTTTATCACGCCGGAAAAGCTACAGCACCAGCAGGAAATCATGAAGCGCCTCGGCCTTACGCCGCAGGTCCATACCTTTGAGGGTGGCCATACCATCGCTCCCGAGTTGCTACAAAAGCTCAAACCATAAAGCAGAAACCTAACAGTAGCGGCTTCGTTCTACGCAGGCACAAACCCTCGCTCTCTTTGCTATCCCATAACAACCGCTATCCGATGCTTCCATAGCAGTTTTCCAGTACCTACTTCTGGGTATTTTAGTTAATTCACAAATCATTATATACAAATTTAAATAAAGTATATTTAAATTTGCGGGGAAACAATTGCAACTAACCCATCCTTACACTTTTATAATTCAACTTACCCTATGAGGAGAAATCTCTACTTATCTCTCATTTTCTGCTTGCTCACCTTTACTTCTTTCGCCCAGAGCAAGATCAACGTTAGCTCCAACTTTCCGGATGCCAAGTTCTTTTTACTGAACGATGCAGACAACAGCACGGTGAGTGAGCTCGGCGTCGGAAGCATTGAGCTGAAGCTGAACAAAGACTCCCGCAACCGCATCGCCATTGTAAAAGAAGGCTATGAACCTGTAATCCGCGAGTTTCCCCGCACCATGAAGTGGGACAAAGAGCAAAAGGTAGAACTGGCCAACCGCCTGATCGACATCAGCGTGGAGCCATACGACGCAGAGATTTACGTTGACGGCCGCGTGGTAGGCACCAAGCGTATTAACCTGATCGTGGAGAAGGATAAGTTTCTGAACGTGGAGGTGAAAAAGCCAGGCTTCGCACCACAGACCAAGGTATACTACAACCAGAAAGACCGGGAAGCTCCTCCTGTAAAAGACTTTTTTGAACTGAAAGACCGCCAGGTGCGCCTGGAAGTGATTCCGGCCGATGCCTCTGTAGCGCTGAACGGTGTGGTAACTGGCCGTGGCAACACGGATGTGAGTGTTCCGTTTGGCACCTGTGTAACCGTGACCGTTACAAAAGAAGGGTTTGCCGAGGTGGTGCAGGTATACTGCAACAAGCCGGCCACGGACCCGCTTCCTCCGTTGCGCAGCCGCGCTTTGCTGGAAGACCGTCTGGTGAAGATGACCACTTCCCCTGCCGATGCCAACATTGAGGTGGCCGGCAAAGTGGTTGGCGTGGGCAAATACGACCTGAAGGTGCCTAAAAACGGCTGTGTGGAAGTGCGTGTGACCAAAGACGGCTTCCTGCGCTACATCAAAAACTACTGCAACCAGGAAAACATGCAGGCCCCTGAGCCAACTGAGTTTGTAGAGTTGGCCGTTGACGAGGCCTATACCTCTTCTATTTCTTCGGATATGGCCAATGTGCGCATCACCATTCCAATAAACAAAACCGTAGACCCGGCTGACGCCTGGAGAATCCTGAGTTCGATCATTACCAAGCGTTTTGATGTGCTGGAGACGGTGGACTACAACACCGGCTACCTGACCAGTGCCTGGCAGGTGCAGAACTTCAACGGCGCGAACATGATCCGCACCCGTGTGATCGTGAGCAGCGGCGGCAACTCCAACGACCTGACTTATGTGGTGAAGATCGTAAGCCAGCGCCACGAGCGCGAAAACAACACGGCACGCAACATCAGTGTAAAGGACGATGAAGACTTCAAAGACTGGGGCCGTCTGCTGAAGCGCTACGACGGTCTGATTGAGGAGATCCAGGCGCGACTGCAGTAAGCGGTCCTTCTTATGCGATACAACAAAGCCCTGGCCAGTGCGCCGGGGCTTTTCTTTTTAAGCGCATTTCCTTCCATACGGGCACAGAATCCTGCTGCTTATTGCAGCGTAAATCCAAATTAAGTTTTAGCTTTAGTACACGAACTGTCCGTAGCCGCTTATACCTGCCCATGCCACAAACAGAGCTTTTCTTCCGATTCGACTGGTTTGCCGCCATCCTGCTGGTGGGCATGGTACAGGGCTTCTTCATGAGTCTGCTCTTTATGGCCCGGCGTCCGCACCGGCAACCCTATCACCACCTGCTGCTGGCGGCACTGGTCTTTACCTGTGCCTGCATGGTGCTGGAGGTCTTTCTGTGCTACAGCGGCCTGATGTTCCGTACCCTCCACCTGGCTGACTTCTCGGAACCGGCAAATTTTGCCGTCGGCCCGCTCACCTACCTGCTTTTCCGGAGTCTGAACGGCAACAAATGGACGCGGCGCCAGTGGCTGCATTTCATTCCTTTCGGGGTGTACTTTCTCTACCACATCCTTTTTTACATACAGCCGGAAGAGGTCAAATACAACGCCTATATCGGAGCCTACTTTCCGGAGATGGAGCGCTTGCAGGTTACCATTGCGCTTTTCTGGGACCCGCTGCACTGGACAAGGTATGTAAACGAACTGACCATGGGGCACATCCTCGTCTACATCGTGCTTTGCTTTTTGCTTTTGAGGAAACAGAACACTGCGGAGTCTCCAAACCCGTACTTCTATACCTGGGCCAGGTTTCTGCTGTACTTCTTCATAGCCACGCTGGTGCTGATCGTGCTCGTCAAGATAAGCTACGAGCGCGACCTGGGCGATCACTTCCTGGCTATGTTCCTGGTGGTGCAGCTTTTCTTCGCGAGCTACAAGATCATCACCGACTCTGCTTTCTTTCAGCCGGTGGTGCAGGTAAAGTATGAGAAATCCGCCCTGAGCGAGGAGGCCAAGCAGGACCTGATTCACAAGCTGAAAGCAGCTGAGCAGGAAAAATTCTACACCCAGCCATCGGCCTCTCTTCCTACGCTGGCCAAACAACTGCATACTTCGCCCCATTACCTTTCGCAAAGCCTGAACGAGCGCCTGGGCAAGACCTTTTTTGAGTACCTGGCTGAGTTGCGCATACAGGAGGCCAAAGCCATACTGGCCGACCCGGCCCGGCAGCACCTCAATGTAGAAGAGGTGGCCGAGCAGGTGGGCTACATGTCGAAGTCCGCTTTTAGTAGCGTGTTTAAAAAGTATACCGGTCAGACGCCGGGGCAATACCGCAAAACAGCCGTTTCCGGCTCGGTTTAAGTACTTCCCTATAAGTTAGCACCCCGCACTTATCGGCAGATTCTTCCGGTCAGGGCTTCTTTGGCGATGTTTGTACCAAAACGAAAAGCTATGGAAAATCAAATCAAAATCAGACGTTACGAGTTCGACTGGCTACGGGTGCTGGCCTTCTCGCTCCTCATCTTTTACCACACCGGTATGTACTTTGTCAGCTGGGAATGGCACGTCAAAAACCCGGTCACGAGCGAAATGCTCCAGGTGCCGATGATCTTCATGAGTCAGTGGCGTATGTCGCTCATCTTCTTGGTGTCGGGTGTGGGCGTATACTTTGCATTGGGGTTCCGGAGTGCCGGTACTTTCGCCAAAGACAGGCTGAAGCGCATTTTGCTGCCCTTGGTCATCGGGATGCTGCTGGTAGTGCCACCACAGGTATACTTTGAGCGGATGGTACAGGGAACAGCTACCGACTACCTGAGCTTCTACCCTTCTGTATTCGAATTTGAGCCTTACCCGCAGGGCAACTTCAGCTGGCACCACCTGTGGTACCTGGCTTACATCTTCTGCTACAGTCTGCTGCTTTTGCCGCTTCTGGTATACCTGCGCCGGGCCAGCGTACAGGCAGCCAGTATAAAAGGTTGGATGCTGCTGGCCGTCCCAGCGCTATGGCTGGGCATGGGCGGTGTGCTGCTAAACGAGCGCTTCCCGGCAACCAACGCCCTGATCGATGACTGGGCCAACCACTTCCTCTACATCACGGTCTTCCTGATTGGTTTTCTGTTGATGAAAATCCCTCAGCTGCAGGAAAAGGTGCGACAACTGCGCTGGTACAGTTTAAGCCTGGCAGGTATAACGCTGACCGTCCTGTATACCTTCTATTGGTTCAAAGGCAGGGACCTGGGCGAGATCGAGTTGGCCTTCTATTATGTGCTGCAGCAAAGTAACCGGTGGTTTTGGCTGATGGTCATACTCGGCTTTGCCATGCAACACCTCAATGTGAAAAGTAAATACCTGGCACAGGCCAACGAGATGGTATACCCATTTTATATCCTGCACCAGACGGTTATCGTGGCGTTGGGTTATTACCTGCTGCAGGTAGACTGGAGCATCGGCTTTAAGTTTACATTCATTAGTCTAGGCACTTTCGCCACCTGCTTTCTGCTGATCAAATACCTGATCATGCCATTCAATTGGCTCCGGCTGCCCTTTGGCATGAAGCTTATCCGGAAAAAGGAAGCGCAACAACCTGTAGTTCTTACTACCAGGAAGAGAAAGGAAAGCGAGCCCGTCGTGAGCAGTTGAAAGGTTCGGAGGCAAAATCCATAAAGCAGTATCGGCATGTTGCCGAGGAAGCCATCGCTACTTCTTCTCCCACATTCCCTCCATCACCACCTCCAGCAGGTGCTGGTCCGGGTCGCGGAAGTAGAACGACAGGAAGCCGCGTCCCCAGTCGTACTCCTGCTCCACTACTATACCTGCCTCCTGTACCTTGCTCTTCCAGTCGTCATAGTCTTCCCGGCTTACCTCGAAAGCCAGGTGCAGCTGACCGGAGCCGAAGTGCGGTGGCAGGGTCCCTCCTTTTTTTGAGGCTTCCGGTACAAAGCACAGCAACACCGACTCCCCGGCCCTGAAAAAAATGTGCCGGTCTTTCACCTCCCCAATCACAGGCAGTCCCAACTTTCCATTGTAAAACTGGCGGCTGCGCTCCAGATCGGCTATATACAGGCAGGTTTCTTTTATCTTTTTTATCTCCATTGCTTCGCTTTAAAAACGGTAGTCCGGTAAAAAAACGGGTATTTACAGTTTGTACGCAACCACAGGGCTTTTGCTTTCCGTTATACCATAGCGCGCCCACCGTTTTAAATAACACTATGAAGCTGATGCTGAAAATCCTTGCCTTTTTTATACCTGTGATGGTAGCCCTCTTTTACTTTTTGGGGCGGCCCTCCGATACCGTTACCAATTCCGAAGCAACTACCTCCAAAGCAACTACCAGCAAACTGGTCAGATTGGCCAGACTTCCTTCCCAGGTCAGCGAAAGTTCCGGCGTTGAATTTATACCTGGACGGGATGCCTACATCACGCATAACGATGCAGGCAACAAACCATACCTCTACCTGGTCGATCGAAAAGGGAAACTGATCGAAACGATTAAACTGCAATTGCCTAACGTGGACTGGGAGGACCTGGCCCGCGACAGCGAAGGCAACATCTACATTGCCGACACGGGCAATAACAGCAACAAGCGCAAGGAACTGGCTATCTACAAACTCCAGCTCGACAAACCTGATAAAATCGAGGCCATCCGGTTCACCTACGAAGACCAGAAGAAATTCCCGCCCTCCAAAAAAGACATGAACTACGATGTAGAGGCCATCTTCTGGCATAGTGGCAAGCTATACCTGGTATCGAAGGACAGGGGCAGTAAAGAGACTGCCAAGGTTTACGAGCTGCCGGACAGCGGCGGTCAGTACAAAGCTAAACTGCTGGGCAGTCACAAACTGGGCGTACCGGTGACCGGCGCAGGCAGCAGTGCAGACGGCAGTACGGTGGCGCTCGTGAGTGAAGGTGGCCTGCACATTTTCCGCAACGTAAGCGATCCGGCTACTTTTTACAAAGGCGACTACGAGAAGGTGAATATCAAAGAGGCCGGGCAGACGGAGGCAGTGGCGTTTGAAAATGAAAACACCCTGGTGATCACCAGCGAAGACGGCGGCCTGTTCAGGTATAGCCTCAACTAAACCGGATTTTCATAAAACAGAAACGGCCAGCAATGATTGCTGGCCGTTTCTGTTTTTCTATTTCCTGACTGATTTTACTTTCGGGCTGCTTCCCGGGCCAGTTTCCCGCCGGGCAGGGCTGGCTTAGGATTGCGCCATACCCTGAACAGGATGATCAAACCAATGATGATCAACGGAATGCTCAACTGCTGACCGATGTTCAGCGCCATGGTTTCCTCTTTTTCTACCTGCACTTCTTTCAGGAACTCCACTAGGAAGCGGAATGTGAACAGGGCCGTTACGAAAATGCCGAACAGCAAACCCTTTGGCAGCGCCTCTTTGTATTTCTTCCAGAGCCAGTAGAGTAGCACAAACAGCAGGAACACACTAAACGACTCGTACAATTGCGTCGGGTGGCGCGGCACGTGGGAGTATTCGCTCTGCCGTACAAAAATAAAGCCCCACGGCAGATCAGTAGGTCTGCCGAAAATCTCGGAATTCATCAGGTTGCCCAGTCGGATAAGGGCACCACCCAGCGCCACCACGATCACGATCCGGTCCAGCACCCACATGTAGTCGAAGTTGTGCTTGCGGCTGAACAGCCAAAGCGCCAGCAAAATGCCGATGGTAGCGCCATGACTGGCCAATCCGCCTTCCCAGATCTTAAGTATCTCGATGGGGTTGCTCAGGTAGTACTCAGGTTGGTAAAACAGGGTATGACCCAGACGCGCCCCCACCACCGTACCGATAATCATGTACAGGGTGATGACATCCACATCGCCTTCGGTGCGGCCTTCCGCCACGTAAATTTTGGTCAGGATACGTTGCCCGAACACAAAAGCCAGCGCGAACAGGAGTCCGTACCAGCGCACTTCAAAGGAGCCTATGGAAAAGATGGAAGGACTTACATCCCAGGTTATATAGTTCAGAATGCTCATATACAGCGGTATGGTTCTGCCAAAGTTACAATATTTAGCAAAGCGAAAAAACCGGCACCGGACAGGTATAGGTATATTTATCCACAGGTATAGCCTCAAAAGCAAAAGGCACCACCCCGCCCTGCTCTTTCAGGTATAGGATGGTGCGTTTGATAGGTATAAATTCCTGCTATTATTTCAGCCTGCTCAGTTCCTCCCGGAAACCACCGCTCAGGATCGGATAGCGAAGCCAGCTGCGCGGGTCCAGGTTGTAGTCGTCGAGGTGGAAGCCCGGGGCGTAGCGCTCGCGTTTCCACTGGTTACGCGACCACAAGGTATAGAACTTGTCCACATACCCCTTCAGCGATTCTATAGGCGCCACGTTCTCCTTTTCCAGATGATCTACCACCTGCTGCGGTGACAGGCGGTCGTACCAGGCCAGTCGCTCGATCATGTTCAGGATTTCGTACGGCATCAGGTCTTTTTCGTCCGTCTGGTTTTCAGAGGAAGGGCGCAGCTCGGCCGTTGGCTGCAGGTTGTTCACATAGTCCAGGCCCAGATAGCCCAGCTCCTCCTGCATCCAAATCAGGAACTGACGGATGAAGGCCTTGTCTATACCTGAGATTGGGGCAATACTACCGGCCGTATCACCGTCCATGGTGGCGTAGCCCACCGCGGCCTCGCTTCGGTTGGAAGTAGCCAGCAGCAGGGCGTTTTTGATATTGGCCAGCATCCAGATAGCGGGAGCGCGCACACGGGCCTGTATATTCTGCAAAGTCACATCGTCTTGCTCCCAGGTCAGTTCCCGCTCCAGCGCAACTTCTATTTTTGAGGTATAGCCCTTTACTTCTTCGTCAATGGTCCAGTCATGGAACACGGCCCCGATAGACTCGGCCAGCTCTTTGGCAGAGGTATAGGTGGCATCAGAAGAATTGACGGTACCCTGATAGGCGCAAGTCAGTATACGCCCTACCAGTTGCCTGACCACCTGGTCCTGCGGGAGGGCCTCAAAATATTCTGCATCTTTCAGCGTGAACATGCGGGATTTCGTCACGAAACTAGTCACGCCCAGGCTGTCAACGCCCCGGCGCACCATTTCAGCCACGGCCACAGCGCAGCACGACGAGTCAGCTCCTCCACTCAGCGACAGCACAAAGCCACGGCTGCGGCTCTTGCGCATGTAGTCGAAGAGCGCCAGGCTCAGGGCGGCGATCAGCTCTGCATTTTCGTCGATGGGTGGCAGGTATTCGATGGTTTCAGCTATTTCCGGGTTGGCTCCGAAACGAACCTCAGCGCACTCCAAATCCACGTCTTTGAAGCATAATAATTCGTTTCGGCGAATCAATTTTCCATTCTGGGCGATGAGCACTTCCCCGTCGAAGATCACGCGGCCCGACTCATTGCCGAGCAGGTTGGCATACAGGTAGGCGCATTGGTATTTTTGGGAGGCCTCCACCACGAGGCGGTGGCGCAGGTCCGTCTTGCTCAGGGCAAAGTGGCTGGCACTCGGGTTCAGAATGAGTTGCACGCCCTTTTGCATGTGGCGCTCAGCCGGTCGGTTGGTTCGCCAGGCATCCTCGCATATTTCGAAGGCATATTTCACACCTTTCTCTTCGTAGATGATATCACCAATCGGGTAGCGCTTCCCCTTCATCTCAAACTCTTCCACCACATTGGCTGGCCATGGCGTGAACCAGCGCGGCTCGTAGTGTATGCCGTCGCGGGCCAGGAACTGCTTGGCCGTAAACCCTATGATCTCTTTGTTTTTGATGACACAGGCCGTATTGAATACATCTTTCCCGATGATCACATGCACACCCAGGCACACGGTCATGTTATCGCACCACTCTTTTACCTGGAGCAGCTTGTCGAATGCCTCCTCGGCAAACCAGGGATGCAGGAACATGTCCTCGCAGCCATAGCCTGTAATGCAAAGCTCGGGCAGCAACAGGATGTCCACATTGCGGGTGCTTGCCTCGATAATAGCAGATCGGATATTGAGCAGGTTGGCTTCCCAGTCGAGCGGGGTCTGATTCAGGGCGGCCCCGGCCAGTATCAGTCTTGTTTCTTCCATAGTGTGTTCTCTAACGCAACAATATGGAAGCAAGTTAAGCTTTGGCGGCCAAATAAAGAACCGCTGTACCCTGAACAGGTGTAGCCTGAGGACTGTTGAGCCCATTCAGGTATAGGCCAGCCATTCAGGTACTGGCCAGTCGCAGTGCCAAACCAGAAAGCAGACGATAAGAACTGAAAGGGATGAAAAGATGAATAGCTGCTGTTTGAATGACAGCGGCTTCTCTAAAATTGAGATTGGGAAGGCAGGCGGAACAGGTATGAGCTAACTCGCGCTAGCAGAAAAGAGCCTTAGCTGATGTTGAGTACATCCAATGCCTTCTCAGCAGCAGCCTGGTCGGCTTTCTTCTTGGAGAGGCCCACACCGACGGCTACCGGTTTGTCATTCAGGTAGATCTCGCACGTAAACTCTGTGGTGTTGCCCTGGTTCTTGCGGTTCACGATCTCAAAGCGGATATCGGCATTCTGGCTTTGCGCCCACTCAATGAGCTTGCTCTTGAAGTTAGAGGTGGTGTTGACCAGCTTGTGCAGGTCTACGTGCGGCTTGATCAGCTTGCCCAGGATGAACTGACGTGTGGTCGTATACCCTTTGTCCAGGTAGATGGCACCCACCAATGCTTCCAGCGCATTGCCGTGCACCGACTTATGCCGGGCGCTCTGTCCGCCTGAGGTATCGACCTTGACCAGCAGATTCAGGCCGATCTTGATGGCGATATGATTGAGTGACTCCCGGTTTACGATCCGTGAGCGCATCTCTGTCATAAAGCCCTCATCTTCGTAGGGGAATTTCTTGAAAAGCAGTTCCGCCACCACCGTTCCAAGCACCGCATCACCCAAAAACTCGAGTCGCTCATTGGTGTCGTGCTTGCTGGCCAGGTTCTGACGCGCAAAGGACGTGTGTGTGAGCGCCAGTTTGTACAGGCGTATGTTATCGGGAGTAGTGCCAATAATACCGGAAATGGCGCGCACTATTTCTCTATCCTTGGTAAACAGGCTGTGATAGAAGCGCCGTACTGGTTTTATTGGACCAAACACCTAGTCGATAAATTGACGGAATAAAACGGAAGTGTTGTGTCCACCAAAGCCGAACGTATTGCTCAACGCTACTTTCACTTCGCGCTCCTGCGCTTTGTTGAAGGTAAAGTTAAGGCCAGCGTCAAAGCTTTCATCATCTGTGAAGTGGTTGATCGTTGGCGGTACCACACTGTTCTTGATCGCCATGATGGCAGCAATTGCCTCTATCGCACCCGCCGCGCCCAACAGGTGACCCGTCATGGACTTGGTAGAGCTGATGTTGAGCTTGTACGCGTGGTCACCAAACACAGTCTGGATAGCTTTCACCTCACTGATGTCTCCGAGCGGCGTGGATGTGCCGTGCACGTTGATGTAGTCGACCTCCTCCGGCTTGATGTTGGCATCGCGCAGCACGTTCTTCATCACGTTGAGTGCGCCCATACCTTCCGGATGCGGGGCTGTGATGTGGTAAGCGTCTGCAGACATGCCGCCACCGATTACCTCGGCGTAGATCTTAGCGCCACGGGCCTTGGCATGCTCATACTCTTCCAGGATAAGGGCGCCTGCACCTTCACCCAACACAAAACCATCGCGGTCTTTGTCGAATGGGCGGGAAGCCGTCTCCGGAGAGTCGTTGCGCTCTGAAAGGGCTTTCAGGGCGTTGAAGCCTCCTATACCTGCTTCGGTCACAGCCGCCTCTGAACCACCGGTCACCACCACATCGGCCATACCCAGACGGATATAGTTGAAAGAGTCGATGATGGCATTGGTAGCAGATGCACAGGCAGAAACCGTTACGAAGTTAGGTCCACGGAAGCCGTACTTAATAGAAATGTGACCGGCACTGATGTCCGCGATCATCTTCGGAATGAAGAACGGGTTGAATCGCGGGGTACCGTCACCGTTGGCAAAGTTTACGCACTCCTCCTGAAAAGTGCGCAGACCGCCAATACCAGATCCCCAGATCACGCCTACGCGGTCGGGGTCATAGTTCCCTTCCACCAGGTTCGCGTCCTGAACCGCCTCTTCAGCCACCACCATGGCGAACTGAGAGAACAGGTCCATCTTACGCGCTTCCTTACGGTCGAAGTATTTTTCAGGATCATATCCCTTTACTTCACAGGCAAACTGGGTCTTAAACTTACTCGCATCAAAGCGTGTAATAGGCGCAGCTCCACTCACACCATTGGCCAGCCCGTTCCAGTATTCTGCAACGTTGTTTCCAAGTGGGGTGAGTGCGCCAAGCCCTGTAACTACAACTCTCTTAAGCTCCATAAGCTGCTAGTAGAGGATAGATAGGTAAAAATTACTTAATACAAAAAGGTAATGGGGTTATATTACTTTGCGTGCTCTTCCAGGTAGCTGATCGCCTGACCTACAGTGGCAATGTTTTCAGCCTGGTCATCTGGAATAGATACGTTGAATTCTTTTTCGAATTCCATGATAAGCTCTACTGTATCCAGTGAATCAGCGCCAAGGTCATTTGTGAAGCTAGCTTCTGGAGTAACTTCTGACTCTTCAACACCAAGCTTATCGATGATGATAGCCTTTACTTTTTCTGCGATTTCTGACATTTTTTCTTATAGTTTATTAAAACACTGTGCAAAGAAATGTAATTAGGCAGACAATGTCAAAAAAAATTGCTGTATTCGCTAAGTGATAAAAGTTTTTGCCTTAAAGGTCGTTTTCCGTTGCCATGTTTATAAATTTGCAATTACGCCGTTTGGTAGCCCATGAAAACACTGCACCTGGACATTGAATATGATTTCAGCTTCGCCCTTTTCGGTGTGGTTGCCTCATGCCGTGACTACAAAATGGCCTGGTCGCTTAACCGTCTTCTGGGGCTCAACCTCACCCGCCAGCGGGACCTGTGCTACGAGACGACAGACCGGCACAAGATGTACATTTCCCATTTTGAGCACAACGACCTGCACAGTACCGTGCGTCTGTTCCGAAACAAAGCGTTGGGAACCCTCACCGCTAAAATGCCTTTCTTGCTGCCCGATGTGAAAGAGTATGACTACATTCTGCAAATAACAGGGGCGCTGCAGCAGTACCTTCATCCGCAGGAGTTGCTGAACAGACTCCAGAGCCTGCCCCTGATCCAATACACGAAACAATTTGATCCACTTACCCTTAAGTACAAGGAACACTTACTATTCTGAATTATGAAGATAATCTTCAACAAGACCAAAGTACTGGCAACTGTTGGCCCTGCCAGCAATACCTTTGACCGTTTGCTAGCATTGATGCAGGAAGGCGTAGACGCTTTCCGCCTGAACTTTTCACATGGAGAGCATGAAGAACATTTGCAGGTAATAGAGCATATCCGCGAATTGAACCGCCGCTTCAATACCAACGTCTGTATCGTGCAGGATTTGCAGGGTCCTAAGATCCGCATTGGTGAGGTTGAAAACGGTGGTGTAGAAATAAAAGAGGGCCAGCGCGTGGTCATGCGCTGCGACGGCTCCGTGAGCAACCACGAACACCTGGCCACCAACTACACCGAGCTTGCCAGAGACGTAAACCCGGGTGACACCATCCTGCTGGACGACGGCAAACTGGAGCTGAAGGTAATCTCTACCGACAAAGACAAAATAGTGGAAGCCGAGGTAAAATATGGCGGCGTGGTGAAGCCTCGCAAGGGCATAAACCTCCCGGACTCCATCGTTTCAGCCCCATCCCTTACCGAAAAGGACCTGCGTGACCTGCACTTCGGCCTGGACCACAACGTAGAGTGGGTAGCCCTCTCGTTTGTGCGCCGCGTGGAGGACATCCGTGATATCAAGCGCATCATCAAAGAGCGCGGCAAGGACACGCGCGTGATCGCCAAGATCGAGAAGCCGGAGGCTATCCGCAACATCGATGCTATTATTGCAGAGTCTGACGCCCTGATGGTGGCACGCGGTGACCTGGGCGTGGAAACAGGTATGGAGCGTGTGCCGATGCTGCAGAAAATGATTGTGGAGAAGTGCAACAAGGCCGCCAAACCGGTGATCATCGCGACTCAGATGATGGAGAGCATGATCGTGAACCCGAAGCCGACCCGTGCTGAAACCAACGACGTAGCTAACGCCGTGATTGACGGTGCCGACACCCTGATGCTGAGTGCTGAGACAGCGGTGGGCGCTTATCCGGTTGAGACGATCCGCTCGATGAACTTAACCATCAGTGAGGTGGAGCGCCAGGCCGATATCTTCAACAAGACATACATCCTGAACCCGCACTCTGACACGTTCTACAACGACAGTCTGGTAGCCAACGCTTGCAACCTTGCCCGCGACACCAACGCCCGTGCCGTGATCGGCATGACCAAGTCAGGGTATACGGCCTTCCAACTGGCGAAGTACCGCACCAAAGCCGACATATTCATTTTCACAGAGAACGAGCGCCTGCTCACTACCCTGAACCTGGTATGGGGCATCCGCGGCTTCTACTACGACAAGTTCGAGTCAACGGACGCCACCATTGAAGACATCAAGCAGATGCTCCTCAAATCCGGTTACCTGAACAAAGGCGATGTGTTCATCAACACGGCGAGTATGCCGATATACGAGCAGAAGCGCACGAATATGATCAAGCTGAGTATCGCTTAGAATAAGGAATGTTTGATTTTCAGGATCCTGAGGTTGTGTAACGGCCTCAGGATTTTTTTTAATACGAATCTATACCTGAGGTTACTCGTGTGATTGGATGCAAAGGGGGCTTCGCCTGGCCAAGGGGTTGTATGCCCCATGGCGCGAGCGTCCACGCTCGTGTCTTATATGGTTGGGCCTCTGGCCTAGGTATAGATATAGCTTACTTTGTTTCGTAGCGACTGCTGTTGCAGGTATAGCAACGAGTATTGTTTTATAGCTTCGCCTGTGCGGCGGGCACTCACTTTTTTCCTTGATGGGGGTAGGGGCCCTCGATAAAGAAAAAAGTAAGCAAAAAAATCAAGACGATTTTAAACTCGCTGACCGCTCAAACACAAAATCGTCATCGGTGCACCTGGCCAGTGCACTTCGTTTCATAGCCAGCGGGGCAAATAAGTCTTCCTATACCTGCCAGTGGACTGTGTGGTGTGTAGCAGAGGAAAATACAGCGCTTAAACCTGTCAATGGCAGATACAGGCTCCCCTCCTCTGATAAGGAGGGGCTGGGTGTTAAGATGAACCTAAACATTTTAGGCCTTCCAAATGGGAATGACCGAAGATCCCCTCTCGGGAGGGGCAGGGGTGGGTATAATCAGAGGGAGCACCGAACTCCAAAATCCACAAAGCTTATACCTATGAAGTGGGTAACTTATACCTATGAAGTGGGTAACAGCAGTAAAGTCCCCCTTTGAAGGGGGCAGGGGGATGACAATAGCGCATAGTCCTTCCCTTTCCGGCAAGATCAAAATATACCTATAGTCATTGCCACTCACCGCTTCAACCAAGATCCTTCCAGGATGACAAAAGCGAAAACTGAGAGCTCTCATGCCTCCCAGCGTAAATTTCACTAATTACGAAATCAGCTAAACAGCTAATCATCCTATGTCCATCAGCGACACACCAAGGATGGCATCAAAAAAACAAAAAAAGCTGTTTGAAGGCAACTTCAGCGCCTTCAAACAGCTCTAACAGAAAACACAAAAAGCCTTACACTACCGTGTAAGGCTTCGGAATGGTATTCCAGCAAATAACTAGGCTGCAGCCAGGCCGTTAACGAACTTAGCCAGTTTCGACTTGTTGTTAGCAGCTTTGTTTTTGTGGATGATGTTTTTCTTTGCCAGACGGTCAAGCATCGAAGAAACTGTCTTGTACAGTTCTTGCGCCTCGGTTTGGTCAGTTGTGCTTTTCAGCTTTTTGATGAAAGTACGAGTAGTTTTCGCCTGATATCTGTTACGAAGACGTTTCGCGTCGTTAGATCTGATTCTCTTTAATGCCGACTTGTGATTAGCCATGTTATTTTATACTAATTAAAATTTCGTTGCGTATCCTGAATGAGTTTGCAAAGATATATTCTTTGAAATTAAATTCCAAAACCTCCCCGCTATAAAAAAGCCTGGACAGGGATTTATTGCAGTCCCGGGATTATTCCGGCGCAATGCTTCACCTATGCTGGGCCAAAATTACACTTAATTAGCCTGAAAACCATGGCTGCCCCGCGTTTCTTTCTGCAGGCTGCCTGTATGCCTCCTCTTTTCGCCTGCTTCAGCGACAAAGAGGAAGGCCAGAGCACGTTATCGCCTGAAAAACCCAAGCCCTACGGAACCGGCTATACCTGCCACCTTGCTCAGCATACCCTAAAACGAAAAGAGCCTGAGTCCACAGCGTTCGCCGCAGCCCCAGGCTTGATCTTCAACTAAAACTTTGCTTAGTTGTTTTTTCGGTCTACGTCCACATCAACGTCTACATCACCGATACGCTTCTGTACTTTGTCTTCTGTACGTTTCCAGCTGTCTTTTACTTCCTGCCACTCACGCTTGGCTTCATCGTCCCAGGTATCGCTTTTGGCGTCAAGCTCAGCTTCGCGGCGGTTGTATTCAGCTTTCATCTCACGCCACTCTTCCTCTGTAGCTGTTTCAGCGCGTGAAGACTGATCGTTCACCCATGCCGAGAATTCATCATATTCATGCTCGGCTTCTACACTGGTTTCGTTCGCTTCTACTTGTGCTTCATCTATCTCACTGTTCGTTTCAGTGCGGGTTTCAGAGTTACAGGCAAAGGTAAATGCACTAACTGTTAGTGCCATACCTAGCATTTTGAGATTCGATTTTATATTCATCTTATAATTATCATTAGTTATACTGCCTTATACGCATGCTGACGGTACTTGGAATTGTAATATTCAAAGCAAAACATATAAATGTATAGCATTTTTCTATATAGAGTTCTATAAATGCCAATTACTCAATGCTATCCTGCGCTGTGTCGAACTCCATTTCTCCTTCTGTTGCCCTGAAGCGGGCGCCAGACCGGCCGACTGTCTCCTGCCACTTGGCCTGCACCTTCTCCCATTCTGCTTTGGTCTGATCGTCCCAGTCGGCACTGCGCTTTTCTACTTCGGTGGCTTTGCGGTTGTACTCCGCCTCCATCTCGTTCCACTCTTCTTCGGTGGCAGTTTCGGCGCGTCTGCTGTTCTCATCTACCCAGGTCGAAAATTCCTCTACCTCGTTATTGGCGCTATGTCGAGTTTCGGAGGTACAGGCTGTAACAGAAGTTACCAAGAGGCAAACCAGCGTCCACGATTTGATATGTTCAATAAACTTCATTGTCTTATGTTGTGTTGGTTATTCAAAGAGTACGTCAAAAGCCGGCCACTGATGTAGCGACAAATATAGAAAGGCTGTAATTTTGACTTTTTCGTATTAATTACAAAATACCCTTATACCTGATGCCGATCTTAACGTCCCAGCACAAGCCTCCTTTTTACCTCTTCAACGGGCATATCCAGACGATTGTGCCGAGTTTGTTCCGGCAGGTTGAAGGTGTAAGCTACTACCGCGAGCGGCTCACCACCCCGGACGATGATTTCATAGACGCCGACTGGTCGCGCGTTCATTCCCGATCGCTGGCCGTCCTCTCCCATGGGCTGGAGGGCGACTCGCACCGGCCCTATATTATGGGGATGGTGAAGGCGTTGAACGAACATGGCATAGACGCGCTGGCCTGGAACTACCGCAGTTGCAGCGGCGAGCCCAACAAGCTCCTCCGCTCCTACCATCTGGGCGCCTCCGACGACCTCGACTTTGTAGTACGCCACGCCCTGGACCGCGGAAACTACGAAACCATATACCTGATCGGTTTTAGTGCCGGCGGAAACATCAGTTTGAAGTATCTTGGAGAAGACCCGGAACAGGTGCCATCTGAAGTGAAACGGGCGTCTGTTTTTTCAGTGCCCATCGATTTGAAGAGCTCGGCGAAACGCATTTCCAAAATCTATACCCAGCGCTTCCTAAAGACGCTCGGCCAGAAACTGGAGCAGAAAAAAGAGATGTACCCGGATGCCCTGGATCTCAGCAACTACAGCCTGTTCTGGTCTTTTCCGGAGTTCGACGACAAGTATACGGCCCCGCTGCACGGCTTCGAAAATGCGGACGATTACTACAAACGCTCCAGCAGCAAGCAATTTCTGAAGCACATCCAAGTGCCAACGCTGCTGGTGAATGCCCAGAACGACCCGTTCTTAACGAAATCCTGCTTCCCTTTCGAGGAGGCAGACGAGAACCCATACCTATACCTGGAGACACCTGAAGGAGGCGGCCACGTGGGCTTTGCAGAAGACTTCCGGAACAACGTCTATTACTCCGAAGCGAGAGCTGTGCAGTTTCTGCTGGATGGTGAGTAACCGATTCAGCTATTATGAACTAAACAGCTCTTGTTCCAGGAGCAGAAGCACCTCGTATGAGTTCCCTTTCAGCCCGAGCAATTGCGCAAAGGCGGGCTCCGTTTTATACCCCTGCAGCTTCAACTGTACAACTTGCTGTTTGAACTTGTCCCCATGCTGAAGCAAGAGCTTGTGTTCTATAAGCATGTGCCTGTAAGCTGCCTGCCTATGGGAAGGAACTGGCTGCCGAAGAGTTCTACGGTAAAACTCTCCGCTTGAAAAGCAGCGATAACAGTGGGATGCCCCCCTTTGACTTTCTCTCTTAGAGTGAAGAAGGGATAAGCACTAAAGTGCTGCGAGACAGACTTTATGAAGTTGTCCTTATCGGTCCAGTAGCAAACAATGTCGAGGTCGCTCTGTGCTATGTCTATGTCAAGAGGAATGGTGCCCGCTAAAAGAGGCTGATACGGCGCCAGCTTTTCCAGTACCTTGTGCGTAGTTAAAACCCGGTAAGCCTCCTGCTGCCGCTCACTCCCATTCTGCAGGTAATCCAGCTTGCTAAAGTCCTTTATCTCTCTCAAATTTTCAGCTTAGGGCATCGGCACCACCACCACTTTCTTCGTTTCAAAGAACTCTTCTGTAAAATAGTCTTTCAGGTCGTATACCTTCGTAATCAGGCCGGACTCTGCTATCTCCTCTTCCAGATCGCCGCCTTTGAGGTAATAGATGCCCTTGTCAGGTATAGCCTCTTTCTTGAAACTGTTCATCACCCAGGGATAGAAGTTGGCCAGACGGGTAACGGCGCGGCTTACCACAAAGTCGAACTTTTCGCGTACCTGCTCGGCGCGGGTGTGGGAGGCCGTTACGTTCTGCAGGTGCAGCTCGCGGGCAATCTCCTGCACCACGTGTATTTTCTTACCAATCGAGTCCACCAGGTGAAACCTCACCTCCGGAAACATGACGGCCAGGGGCAAGCCAGGTAGTCCGCCACCAGTGCCTACATCCAGCACGTGCGCCTGCGCCGGAAACTGGATCACTTTGGCTATACCTAGCGAGTGTAGGATGTGGTGCTCCCCGATGTGCTCCATGTCCTTGCGCGAAATCACGTTGATTTTCTCATTCCACTCCCGGTACAGCTCGGCCATGCGCTCATATTTATCGAGCTGATCCTCGGTGAGCTCCGGAAAATAACCTGACAAAAGTATGCGGATGGAGATGGACATGGTTGAGTTAGAAAGTTAGAAAGTTTAGGAATTTAGGAGTTTGAGAGTTTAGGAGTTAGAAGGTTGAAAAAATTGAACATAGATACTTCACTCTTTACCTTTCTAACTTTTTACCTCTCTAACTTAAAACGAGGTATAGTATACCTGCCAGAACAGCTACCACCACCACTACGGCAAGGGCCATAAAGAGGTCGAAAAGGAGCACCAGACCGGCGTTGCGGTATTGGCCTTCATACTTACGGTGCAGCTCCTGTTGGGCTTCTTCTGTGCCTCTGTGGCGTAGGTATAAATGCAACTTGCCCATTCGTACCAAAATAGCTTCGCTCAGGTTTCGCATCGTCTGTTATGGCAAGGTATAGGGTTCTTCTTTTAGTGCCCTGCTGTAACTTCAGGCACTGCAAAAGTATGAAATAAGTCCGGAAATCGGCTCAAAAATAGAGCCCCCGCCGCACAAGGCAACAGGGGCTCTAAAAACGTAATCAAAATTTTTTAAAGGTTAAATTGTTTAATGGTTAAATGATTGGTTCGCAGAATAATTCGTATTTGTGCACAACAATTTAACCTTCAACAATTTAGCAATTAAATCAAATGCTTCTTATTCTTCACCATGTCATAGAGCAACTCGCGGGCGCGGTGCAGCTGGGCTTTCACGGTGCCGAGTGGGGCGTTTAGCTCGGTGGCGATCTCTTCGTACGACAGTTCGTTGAAGTAACGCAGTGTTACGAGGCGCTGGTACTTCTCTGGCAGCTTGGCTACCACGTACTGCATGATCTCGATCTTCTGGTTCTTGATCGCCTCTTCCTGCGGGTTCAGGTTCTTGTCTTTGAAGTCGATCGTGATCTCATCGCCGTTGTCTATCTTGATGGCCGAGTCGATGCTCATCGTCTTGATGCGGTTCTTGCGGATGAAGTCGATGCAGTTGTTGGTGGCGATACGGAACAGCCAGGTACTAAAGGCGTACTCGGGGTTGAATTTATGCAGGTTGCGAAAAGCCTTGGCAAAAGCCTCTATGGTGAGGTCCTCAGCATCGTCGGCGTTGCGCACCATTTTGAGTACCACATGGTATACCGGCTTCTTGTATATGCTCATCAACTCAGCATAAGCTTTCTCATCGTTTTCTTCAACAGCCGCCTGTATCAGTTTGAAATCGTGCTTCGCTTTTGCGGAGAATTGTTTGTTTACTTCCATCTGATTCGTTTGTTCAATACTACGGAAACCCCAAGGAGCAGGTAACTAAAAAAATAGGCAATATCGAGCAGTGGCAACAACGGCAAAGAAACGTCCTCGTCTAGTCTGCGTGCCGCACTCAAATAGACCGGAAACACCACCAGGTAGCGAATCCCGATCAGAGCGGCCAATATAGTCAAATGGCTATTTAGAACAAGAAGAATAATTACCAGGGTGTAAAAAAGAATGTTGGATGAAATAAAAGTCCCTATCCTTCCTCTGTCTGCCGCATTGTACTGCCTGCCGGCGGCCATATGCCTCCTTTTTTGTATCAGCCACTCCCGAAACTTCTTTTTGGGAATACTGACTGTTTGCCCTTCCTTGCTGATAACAATGCTTGCTTTACTATTGTTGACGGCATCTCTGACAAATAGGTCATCGTCGCCGCCAGTAGTCTTGATATGAGATGCAAACCCCTTGTTTCTAAAGAAACATGACTTAGTATACGATAAGTTTCGGCCGACGCCCATGTAAGCGTGTCCTTTGTTTGCATGAGACAGATACTGAATTGCGGTCAGTAAGGTTTCATACCTGATCAGATGATTTAAGAATCCCCCCATCTTCTTATAAGGCGAGTAACCGATAACCAGGTCAGCACCAGCATGATAGCCACTTTGCATTTTTTCAATCCAGCGCTCGCTGCAGGGGCGGCAGTCCGCATCGGTGAACAGCATGTGTTCGTACTTGGCGGCGCGTATACCCAGGGCCAGTGCGTATTTCTTCGGATTGAGGTACTCCGGGGTCTTTTTGATCGTGACCACCCGGAAGTTCGGGAACTGGCGCTCGAGCTCATACACGTAGAATTCGGTATCATCGTCAGAGCGATCGTTCACCAGGATGATCTCAAACTCGGGGTACTGCTGGTCGAGCAGCATGGGGAGCAGCTCAAACAGGTTGTCCTGCTCATTGTGCGCCGCCACGATCACCGACACAGGCCGCAGGGTGTCCGGCTCCGGGTCCTTATACCTGCTCAGCGGCAGGAAGTAAAACAAAGCATAGTATAGCTGCACCAGCACGCAAAAAGCCAGCACCGCCAGGAGTATAACTGAAATCAAATTATTTAATTGTTGAGTTGTTGATGGTTAAATTGCTGAAAGCACAATATACCAGGCCGCACATACCGCTCACAACCTATCTAACAATCAAAAATAGGTATAATTAAGCCATTTACGAACATCTTCATCATTTAATAATTGTTTATGTTTTGTGGGTACGCGCGATGTATCTTTGCAGATTATTTCGATAACCATTTAGCAAAAACCGGCAGTCCCCAGGCTGCTCAACCAGTTGGCTTGCTTCTTGTAGCATAGTGCGCTGACAATCACATACCATGCAGTTTTCATTAGTAGCAAAAGATATACAGTCAAAAGCCCGTGCCGGGGTGGTGGAGACAGCGCATGGCGCCATCGAAACCCCGATCTTCATGCCCGTGGGTACGGCAGGCACCGTGAAGGCCGTGCACCAGCGCGAGCTCAAAGACGACATCAAGGCCGAGATCATACTGGGCAACACGTACCACCTATACCTGCGTCCGGGCCTGAAAATATTGGAGCAGGCCGGTGGCTTGCATAAATTCAACGGCTGGGATCGCCCGATCCTAACCGACAGCGGCGGCTACCAGGTGTTCTCGCTGGCCGGTACGCGCAAGATCAAGGAAGAAGGCGTGAAGTTCAAGTCGCACATCGACGGATCCGCCCTCGATTTCACGCCGGAGAACGTGATGGACACCCAGCGCACCATCGGGGCTGACATCATCATGGCCTTTGACGAGTGCACCCCCTACCCTTGCGACTATACCTACGCCAAGAACTCGATGGAGCGCACGCACCGCTGGTTGCAGCGCTGCGTCGACCGTTTCGACTCTACCGAACCGAAGTACGGTTACGACCAGACGCTCTTCCCGATCGTGCAGGGCAGTACCTACAAGGACCTGCGGGTGCAGTCGGCCGAGACCATCGCCAGCTTTGGCCGCGAGGGCAACGCCATCGGCGGACTCTCGGTGGGCGAGCCGGCCGAAATGATGTATGAGATGACCGAAGTGGTGTGCGACATCCTGCCGGCCGACAAGCCGCGCTACCTGATGGGCGTGGGCACGCCGGCCAACATTCTGGAGAACATCGCGCTGGGCGTAGATATGTTCGACTGCGTACTGCCGACCCGTAACGCCCGTAACGGCATGCTGTTCACGACGCAGGGCATCGTCAACATCCGCAACCTGAAGTGGGCCACCGACCACAGCCCGATCGATGCGGAACTAGGTGGCTATGTGAGCACGTTCTACAGCAAGGCTTACCTTCGCCACCTGGTACACAGCGGTGAATACCTGGCCGGACAGATCGCCAGCGTGCATAACCTGACCTTCTACCTCTGGCTGGTCAAGCAGGCCCGCCAGCACATCATCGCCGGCACTTTCCGCGACTGGAAAGACGTGATGGTGAAGAAACTAATGACAAGGCTTTAAATTAGAAAGTTGGGAAGTTAGAAAGTTGAAAAGTTGTTTTCTGTTAAGAACTTATAATTTTCGAGCTTTGACTTAACTGACTTTCTAATTTTTTAACTTTTTAATTCTCTAACTTAAGACATCGTCTTGAAGCTAATTGACAAATACATCCTGAAGAAGTTCCTGACCACGTATGTGTTCACGGTGCTGATCATGGTCTCGGTGATTCTGGTGATTGACTTCACTGAGAAGAACGACGACTTCATCAAGCACAGTGTGCCCATTTCAGAGATCATCTTCGATTACTACATCCACCTGATCCCGTTCTACGCGAACATGCTGAGCCCGATCACGGTGTTCATCGCGACGGTGTTTGTAACCTCCAAAATGGCCTCGCATACAGAGATTGTGGCTATCTTGAGTGGTGGCGTTAGCTTCAAGCGTTTCCTGGTGCCATACCTGATCGGTGCGACAATTATTGGTGCTTTGATCTTTGGGCTCATCGGTTGGGTGATCCCGAACTCGAACAAAGAGAGTGTGGCCTTTCAGGTGAAGTATGTGAAAAGCCCGTTTACCTACGACAGCCGCAACATTCACCTCAAAATAGCGCCCGACACCTATGTGTACATGGAGAGCTACAACAACACGGCGCACGTCGGGTATAACTTTGCTATTGAGGAAATAAAGGGCACTAATCTGAGCAAGAAATTGACGGCCAGCAGCGTGCAGTGGAACCCCGATAGGCAAAAGTGGAGCGTTGACCGCTATACCCTGCGCACCTTCGACGGCGAGAACGAAAGCATCTACCACGGCGGCGCGCTGGACACGACGCTCAACATGCTGCCCAAAGACTTCGAGAGTACTTACAAGCTGGAGCAGACCATGACGCTGCCGGAGCTCAACCGCTTTATCAACGAGAAAATTGACCGGGGCGCTGACGATATCGAAACCTACCTGATCGAGAAATACGAACGCTACAGCTATCCCTTTGCCATCATCATCCTGACGGTGATCGGGGTGATCGTGAGTGCCCGCAAGGCACGGGGCGGCGTAGGTATGCAGATCGCGCTGGGCTTCTTCCTGGCCTTTGTTTTCATTATCTTCGTGATCACGAGTCGGAGTCTGGCCCAGGTAGGTGACCTTGACCCGATGTATGCAGCCTGGGTGCCGAGTGTTATTTTCACAGGTATAGGCTTCCTGCTTTACCGTTATATTCCCCGCTAATGCCGCGTCTCAAGGATTTTATCGAGCTCCATTTCATTATCTTGCTATGGGGCTTCACCGCCATATTGGGCAAACTGATCACGATTCCGGCAGTAGAATTGGTATTCCTCCGCACGCTCATCGCGGCTTTGGCACTGGGCGTCATCATTTACCGGCGCAAGACGCAGTTCTGGCTGGGACGCACCAACATGTTCATCATCATGGGGGTTGGGCTGATGATCTCCGCGCACTGGATCATGTTCTTTGCCTCGGCCCGCATCTCTTCGGTTTCGCTGTGCCTGGTAGGTATGGCCACCTGCAGTTTGTGGACAGCCCTGCTCGAACCAGCCTTCACCAGCAAAAAACTAAGATTCCACGAGATCCTGCTGGGCGTTATTATTCTGCTAGGCCTGTACATTATTTTCCAGGCCGAAACAGAGTTTGACAACATGCTGGGCATTGGTATGGCGGTAGGCTCTGCGCTGCTGGGCGCGATTTTTACGATCATCAATGCCCGTCTGGCCAAGAAGCATCCTTCCACCACCATCACAGCTTACGAAATGGCAGGGGCCTGCATCGGTACAGTGCTCTTTTTCCCGATTTATGCCGAACTGTTTACGGAGACGGGTACGCTGAGCTTTGCCATGAACGGCCTGGACTGGGTATACCTGCTGGTTCTGGCGCTGGTGTGTACGGTGTATGCCTACACTGCTTCCGTTAAGCTGATGCAGAAAATATCGGCCTACACCATGAACCTGACCGTGAACATGGAGCCGATTTATGGCATCCTGCTGGCCTGGTTGATCTTCAACGAGAATGAGCAGATGACCTCGAATTTCTACATCGGAGCCGCCATCATCCTGTTCAGCGTGTTCATCCACCCGGTGTTGGACACCTACAGCGAGCGTCGCAAAAAGCTAAAGGAGGCCTTCCCAGAGAAGGTAGTGGCCGGGAAAGATTAGGTTTTCAGGCTCTGTTTTGAAAAGGCCGTACACGGCAGATCCTGAGCCGGTCATGGAGGCATAGTCGGCGCCAGCGCTGTAAAGTTGCTCCTTTATACCTGCCAGCTCCGGATAGCGCGGGAAAAGCGCTTCTTCAAAGTCATTCCGGAGCACCTCTTTCCATACCTGCACATCCTGCTTCAGGTACATCTCTATGCCACAGCTTGGTTTTTTAGGCACGATGTTGCCATAGGCTTCGGCTGTGGTGATATGGATGCCCGGGTAAACAATCACACAGGTATAGCCACTCAGGTCCAGCTCCACGGGTTTGAACACATCCCCTTTTTCTACTGCAATAACGGGTTTATTCCGGATAAAGAAAGCGCAGTCGCTGCCAAGTTGGCGGGCGTATCCCTCAAGCTGGTCTTCGCTAAGGTTAAGCTCGAACAGACTGTTGAGTTGCTTCAGGGCAAAAGCGGCATCGGCAGAACCGCCTCCCAGCCCCGCTCCCATCGGAATGACCTTGTGCAGGTGCATGTGCACGGGCGGCAGCTGGAAGTCCTGCTGCAGCAAACGATAGGCCTTCAGGCAGAGATTGTTATCCAGGTTGCCGGGCACGGGCAGTCCACTCATCGTGAACGCTTCCGCATCAGCTGGTACAATTTCCAGCGCATCGCACCAGAGCACCGGGTAAAAGCACGACTCCAGGTTATGGAATCCGTCCGGACGCTTCTCCGTCACCAGCAGTCCCAGGTTTATTTTAGCATTCGGAAAATCCAGCATAGGTATGGTGTTTAGCAGGGTATTGAATCTCGTATCACGACACACGTATCAAGTAGCATGACTTTTCTTTTTGACAAAAGACTATTAGACAAAGGACGAAAGACTTAATCGTATCATCATACGGCTTCAGAAAACGAATACCGTTACTGACGAAGGTATAGCCCCATCCTTTTCTAATTCGCTCCATCTCTCATTCACTCCATCACTCAATCACTAAACTTTCGCCAGCGCCTGCTTCAAATCGGCCAGCAGTTCTTCGGTTTCCTCTATACCTACCGACAGACGGATCAGGCCGAGGGTGATGCCGAGTTTCTGCTGTTGCGCTGGGCTCAGGCTGCGGTGCGAGGTGCGGAGCGGGTGCGAAATGGAAGTGCTCACGCCTGCCAAGGATGGGGCAAACGGGATCTGCTGCAGGGCCTGCATAAAGGCGTTTACCGTTTCCGGCGCATCGTCTTTCAGTTTAAAGGACAGCATACCGCCGAACATACCTTGCCCCTGCTCCTTGGCCAACTGGTGCTGCGGATGCTGGGCCAAACCCGGGTACCATACCTGCTTCACGTGGGGGTGCTGTTCCAGCATTTCAGCCAGCGCCTGCGCGTTGGTGCAGTGCTGGCGCATGCGCAGTTTCAAGGTTTTAAGTCCGCGGGCTGCCAGCCAGCTCTCAAAAGGGCTTAGGTTGAGGCCGTAGGTGCGCATGATCTGCTTGCTCCGGCTGCTGTCTTCCGGTGTTCCGGCCACCACCACACCGGCTGTCACATCGCTGTGGCCCGACAGGTATTTTGTCACGCTATGGATGACTATATCAGCACCCAATGCAAGTGGTTTGGTGATGACAGGCGACGCGAAGGTATTGTCCACCACGAGCTTTATACCTGTGCGCTTCGTCTCTGCTGCCAGTCGCTTCAGGTCCACCACCTGCAGCAGCGGATTGCTCATCGTTTCGGCTAGCAGCAGCTTGGTGTTGGGCTGCACAAACTCTTTTAAGGTATAGAGCGTGTCGCTCGGCACATAACTCACCGCTATACCCATACGGGTCAGCTCCTGCGAGAGCAAGGCCGCTGACCCGCCGTAGATTTCCTCGGCGCAGAGCACGTGGTCGCCGGACTGGCAATACGTCAGCACCGCCGTCAGAATAGCCGACATGCCCGACGAAGTGGCCACAGCCCCGGCACCGCCTTCCAGTTTGTTCACCTCCTCGGCCAACTCATCCGAATTGGGGTTGCCGTAGCGGGTGTACATGTACTTTTGGTCCGGTTGCTCGAAGTAGAGCTCCAGGTCGTTCAGGTCTTCGAAGGTGAATACCGAGGTCTGGTATATGGGCGTGGTTTTCGGATGGATCTGTGCCATGGGCAGGTATAGCGTATTTATCGTTAAATATAGGCAGTATTTGGAAATAGACCGGCAAACCTGCTTATTTTTGAGACAAGGCATTGCACCTGGTTTCACCCCAGGCAGCCTGATTCGTATAGCCAGTAAGTTTCGTAAGCAAAACATGACACACCCTATACCTGACGACAACAGATACTACCGCAGCCTGATCATCCGCCACATACAGGAGGAAATACCCGGCGTAAAGACCTTTGCGCTGGAGCCTGAGGACGGCCAGCCACTTCCCTACAAAGCCGGCCAATACCTGACGCTGGTGCACCACAGCACGCAGGGCGAAGTCCGCCGCTCTTACTCCATCACCTCCTCTCCGGCGCTGCAGGAGCCACTCACGATTGGCGTGAAGCGCATCGAGAACGGCCTTTTCTCCCGCATGCTCATAGACAATGCCCGCGTTGGCGACAAACTGATCACGACCGGGGCTGCTGGTTTGTTCACCTTGCCGGAGGAAGGCACCGTCTATAAACAGATTTTCTTTCTGGCAGCCGGCAGCGGCATCACGCCCATCTTTTCACTGCTCAAAACGCTGCTGCATGCCCGGCCAGAGTTATCTGCTGTGCTCTTCTACAGCAACAGCTATCCGGAGAAGGCTATGTTCTCGGAGCCCCTTCAACAGCTTTCAACTCAATTTCCTGAGAGGATGCACACCGAATTTCTGTACAGCAACTCCCCGGACCTGAGCCGGGCGCGCCTGCACAAAGACCTGCTCCAGCGCTTTATCAGTTCCCTTGCGAAAGTGCCGCACGATGAGCTGCTTTTCTACATCTGCGGTCCTGATAACTACATGCGCCTGATGTCTTTTGCGCTGCGGCAGTACGGCATACCGGAGCCCAACATCCGGAAGGAGATTTTCAACACCGACATCCGCAAACCCGCCAAAGTCATACCTCCTGACACGGCCGCCCACAAGGTTACCCTGCATATCGGTGGCAACACGCAACAGATCGTTTCACGCTACCCCAACAACATCCTCCAGAGTGCCCGCCAGGCAGGGATCGCCATGCCCTACAGCTGCGAAACCGGCAAGTGCGGCAGTTGCCTGGCCCGGGTGCTGAAAGGCAAGGTATGGATGTCGTACAACGAAGTGCTCACCGAGCGGGACATCGAAAATGGCATGGCGCTCACCTGCGTTGGCTTCCCGGTGGGGGGTGATGTGGAGATGGAAATTCTGTAGCTATACCTATCCGAATAACACATCTGCGGGTACACTTTCCTGAGTCCTTCGATATCTCCTAGAAAGTGTGGCATGTTTTATAAACTGAATGTAGATTTTGCTATATTTAGTGAGGCTTAGCTTGTTAGGGTAATGCGTTGCACGAAGCTTCGGTAGCTAAAAAATGCGGAGGCAGCAACAGGCCAGACTCAAGTGGAGTGATAAGCTGTTTTTAAAACAATCCCACTTAACCGCACAACGCAATGAAAACAATAGCCGCCATCGCCGGATTAGTGCTTTTATCCCTGTCAGCACAAGCACAGGATGCAGAGCGTCCACAGCTACGGCTAAAACCGCTTCACAAGAAACTGGACTTGCGTTCTCTGGAGGAAGACTCCTACTCGAGCAAGTTAAACTCGCTTGGGAAGTCAGGCAACAGGTATAGCCTGTTCCCGAAATCATCTGCAAAAAGCGCTGCTCCGGCAGAAGTCATGGCCCCAAGGGCCGCCATGCCTATCCTGAAGCCCGACTCGACCATCCAGTTTTCGATCCTGGCCCTGAAGCCTGATTCCACGATCGCGTTTCCGATGCCGGTCCTGAAACCTTAGCCTATACCTGATACTTATGAAAAAGTCTACTCCCCTCTTGCTCACCCTCACACTGCTTTGGCTGAGCTCCGTTCTTCCGCTTCACGCGCAGTCCATCAGCCCGCAGGAAATCGACCAGGTGGTGGAGCGGGCCATGACGGCCTTTCAGGTGCCAGGTATAGCCGTGGCCGTGGTAAAGGACGGGAAAGTGGTGCACATGAAGGGCTACGGTGTCAACTCGATCAAAACAGGCGAGAAAACCACGGAGCATACCTTGTTCGGTGTGGCTTCCAACACCAAGGCCTTCACGGCGGCATCACTGGGTTTGCTGGTGGAAGAAGGAAAGATCAAGTGGGACGACAAGGTTGTGAAGTACATACCGGAGTTCCGCCTCTACAACGACTACGTGACAGAGGAATTCACGATCCGGGACCTCCTGACCCACCGGAGCGGCCTGGGCTTGGGTGCCGGCGACCTGATGATGTTCCCCGACGGAAACGACTTCACGGTAAACGACCTGATCCGCAACATACAATACCTGAAACCGGTGTCCGATTTCAGGTCAAAGTACGACTATGACAACTTGCTCTACATCGTAGCCGGTGAGGTAGTGGCCCGTGTGACAGGCACCAGCTGGTCAGATTTTACTGAAAAGCGCATGCTGCAGCCACTGGGTATGACACGCAGCGCCGCCAGCTATGAAAGACTCCGGGACTTGACCAACACGACCGAGGCCCATGCTGTGGTAGAGGGCAAATTAAAAGTGATCGACCGCTACAACCTGCCTTTTGGAGCCGCTGCCGGCGGGATCTACACCAGCGTGCACGACCTGAGCAAGTGGCTGCTTATGCTCATGCACGACGGCAGGTATGGCGATGAGCTAAAGCAGCGTCTACTCACGCAACGCGTCATCCGGGAGCAGTGGACGCCGCAAACCATTATACCTTACAACGGTAAAAGCCCCTTCAACACGCACTTCAGGTCCTACGGACTTGGCTGGTTCCTGAGCGATGTGAAGGGTCACAAGGAAGTGAGCCACACAGGCGGACTGCCAGGTATGGTGAGCCAGGTAACCATGCTGCCAGAGCTGAACCTGGGCATCATCGTGCTTACCAACCAGCAAAACGGGCAGGCCTTCCGCTCCATCACCAACACGATCAAGCAGGCCTATCTAGGTATGGAAGCACACGACTGGGTAGCGGAGCTGAAGCAGGAAGAGGACGAATATGTGGCGGAGGCCACCGCCTATACCGACAAGATCTGGGGAGATGTGAACAAAGTGCTGAAAGAGAAGAAATCGAAAGTTGCTTACGATAACTACGTAGGCACTTTCGAAGACAAGTGGTTCGGCCTGGTTGAGATCTACCGGCACAAGAACAAGCTTTACTTCAAATCGCTGCGATCACCCAGGCTGCAGGGCGAAATGCTCTATTACAAAGACAACACCTTCGTGGTCAAGTGGACCGACCGCAGTTTTGAGGCTGATGCCTTCGTCGTATATGTACCGGATCAGCAGGGCAAGTTTTCAGGCATCAACATGAAGGCCGTCTCCCCGCTCACCGACTTCAGCTACGACTTCCATGACCTGGATTTCACCAGAGTGCAGGCTGTGCCGCAAAGCTCAGCTATACCTGCAGGCGGTAGAAAGAAGTAGAGGTCGTAAGTTTAGCTATAGTACCCATAAGCGTATGTTTACGCTTTTGAACAAGTTATAGGGCATTGATAATATTAAAGTGAGACTACTAATATTCATTTTTACAATTTTGTTTATAACGGGTTGTGGTCCACAAGACGATTTTTATACAGTAACAAAGATTGTTGACATCCAAGATACCATTTTTGTAAACAAGCCATTTGATTTTAAGCTGGTTTTGCGAAATGACAGCTTAAACGAAATGAAGTTTACGATTGATGATACAGTTCAAAAATCAGTTTCCTTCAATCTCTTTTTTAGTTGTAATGACCAACTTTTAAGGTCAGACGTTGAAAATCCTAAGAACCTAAAACACGACTATCAGGAATACTTTTTGAAAAAAGGGGATTCTTTAACTTATCGATTTACAGGGCTTTTAAGGCAAGTAAACAATAACTTACAAATGGAAATTGAAGGTTATGAGAGAATCTATAAAATTGAGAACTCACCTTGCGACCGATTAACTATAGATTTTGGCGGTATGTGGATTCCAGGTGACTTCAATCCGTTAGACGCAATGGAAGGATATAATTTTAGAAAAATAATATTTGTTAGCTTGGACACAGCAAAAACAGACCTGTCAAGAAATCAAAAGAAAAACGCCCTATAACCACACCTAAACTTCAGTCTTCAGCCGATGGCCTTGCCCACCGTTTAGCCTAACCGTTCAAACATCAAAACCATGAGTTTCTTAAAAGCCGAATGGCGTAAACTCGCCATTGCAAACTATGAGGTAGATAGCGCCTTGCTAGAAGACTACCTCCCTTACGGCACTGAGCTTGATTTATGGAATAGCAAGTGTTATGTGAGCCTGGTTGGCTTTATGTTTCTGAACACCAAACTGCACAATCTGAAAATACCGTTTCATGTGAACTTCGAAGAAGTGAACCTTCGGTTCTATGTGAAAAGGCTGGAGCATGGTGCATGGAAGCGAGGGGTGGTATTCATAAAGGAGATAGTCCCCAGGCCAGCGCTGACATTTGTGGCCAACACGGTCTACAAAGAGCATTATGAAACACTGCCCATGAAACACAGTTGGAGCGAGACTGCAAACGAAAGGCTGGTGGAATATAGCTGGAAGAAGGCAGACAAGTGGCAGACTTTCCGGGTGCGGGCGAGCAAACAGGCCAGCAAGATACAGCCCGGCAGTGAAACAGAATTCATAACGGAGCATTACTGGGGCTATGCCAAAGTCGGCGCTGCCAAGACCAATGAGTATGAAGTGACCCACCCTCGGTGGGATGCGTACGACGTGATAGATTATGAGATCGAGGTAGATTTCGGAGAGGTATACGGACCTCCATTCAGCTTCCTGAACACGGCAAGCCCAGTTTCAGTCATGCTGGCCGAAGGTTCTGAAATAACGGTTGAAAACAAGAAAACGATCATAGGCACTATACCTGCTTAACCAAAATGGCAATCATTCTTCCCGTCCTGGTTTTCATGCTTCTGCCCCTGGTTTTCATCGGCGTCGGTTACTACTTTGACTACAAGCATGACAAGCGCGACTTTTTGAGTACTTTGAAAAACTTTGCCCGTGAGCTTATAAAATTGGCAGCGGTAACTGCTATCCTTGCATTCAGCGGGAAATTTATCTACCACCTCTTTCCCTTAAATTATGATCACGGTAAAGGCTTCAATGCGACAAGAGCCGAAGCAGGTGTACCTTTACTTGAAGCCGAGTGGAAGTTATCCGAGTCTGCCGGGAGCAGGTATACGCAATGGTGGATGGACTCAACCAACTCAGGCCGGCGCACGCATACCCTCAAAATCATCAACTACAACTTACTCGGGCCAACGCAGGAACTTGACTATTTTAGTAATCCAGGTGCATCATTCAGGCTGGAGTCCCAATACGACTACCGAGCCGACTCCATGAGTTACAGCATTATCAAGCCCAAATCTAATACCTACTTTAATTTTGCTGCGGCCCAACCGCAGCCCACTGAAATTGTCTCACTTATCACAAAGGAAGAGTTCGAACAAATCCTGAGAGAGTGGCAGCTTAAATAAAAATCCCCTTCTGCTCTTATCAAGCAGAAGGGGATTTTTTTATGCTTTAGCTAATGCTGTACTACTCCGTAACGGACTCAGCCAGTACGATGATCTTGTTGTTCAGCACTTCTACCACACCACCATCCACGGTAAAGAACTCCTGTCCTTGCTTGGTAGTGATACGGATTCTGCCACTTTCCATGGTGCTGATAAGGGGAGCGTGCATGTTCAGGACTTCAAACGAACCGTTTGAACCCGGAAACTGAGCTGACTCTACCTCACCGGCAAAAACCTTCTTGTCAGGTGTGATTATCTCTAAATACATCTTTATTAGTTAAGAGTTTAGAGTTAAGAGTTATGAGTTTCAGCGGAAAAACCACTTTTAACTCTTAACTCTTAACTTTTAACTATAAAACCTATTTCGCTTCGGCCATCAACTTCTCACCTTTCGCTACGGCGTCTTCAATGGTACCAACCAGGTTGAAGGCTGCCTCAGGCAGGTGATCGTACTTACCGTCCATGATCTCGTTGAAGCCACGGATGGTGTCTTTGATGTCTACCAGTACACCGGCGAGGCCAGTGAACTGCTCTGCTACGTGGAAAGGCTGTGACAGGAAACGCTGCACACGGCGCGCTCTGTGTACTACCTGCTTATCTTCTTCAGAAAGTTCGTCCATACCCAGGATGGCGATGATATCCTGAAGTTCTTTGTAGCGCTGCAGGATCTCTTTCACGCGCTGTGCTGTACCGTAATGGTCTTCGCCCAGAACGTCGGCAGAAAGGATGCGTGAAGTAGAGTCCAGTGGATCCACCGCAGGGTAAATACCAAGCTCGGCAATCTTACGGGAAAGTACTGTTGTAGCGTCCAAGTGAGCGAATGTTGTCGCTGGAGCAGGGTCAGTCAAGTCATCCGCAGGTACGTAAACAGCCTGCACAGACGTAATGGAACCACGCTTCGTTGACGTGATACGCTCCTGCATGGCACCCATCTCCGTTGCCAGCGTTGGCTGGTAACCTACCGCTGATGGCATACGACCAAGAAGGGCCGACACCTCAGAACCCGCCTGCGTGAAGCGGAAGATGTTGTCGATAAAGAACAGGATGTCACGACCAGCACCAGTGCCGTCACCGTCACGGAAGTTCTCAGCGATCGTAAGACCAGACAAGGCCACACGTGCACGCGCCCCAGGAGGCTCGTTCATCTGACCGAACACCAGCGTCGCCTGAGATTTCTCCAGTTCCGCCATGTCCACCTTAGACAGATCCCATCCGCCAGCTTCCATGGAGTGCTTAAACTCGGCACCGTAACGGATAATGTCAGATTCCAAGAATTCGCGAAGCAAGTCATTTCCTTCGCGGGTACGCTCACCTACACCGGCAAACACAGACAGACCTGAGTAGGCCTTGGCAATGTTGTTTACCAGCTCCATGATCAATACCGTTTTACCCACACCGGCACCACCGAACAGACCAATTTTACCACCTTTTACATAAGGGGCCAACAGGTCGATTACTTTGATACCAGTATAAAGGATTTCAGATGAAGTTGCCAGGTCTTCGAAACGCGGCGCAGCGCGGTGAATTGGCAGGCGCGTAGTAGTGGCGGGCTGTGGAATACCGTCGATCGCTTCGCCAATTACGTTGAACAGACGACCGTTGATCGCGTTGCCGGTAGGCATCGTGATCGGACCGCCCAGGTCAGTTACCTGTGCACCACGGGTAAGGCCTTCGCTGGAGTCCATCGCAATGGTACGTACACGATCTTCGCCGAGGTGCTGCTGCACTTCCAGCACAATGCGTTGGCCGTTTTCTTTAATTACCTCAAGCGCATCGAGGATGTTTGGTAATTTTGCGTTTTCACCCGCAAAGCTAACGTCCACCACCGGACCGATAACCTGGGTAATTCTGCCAATATTCGCCATTTGACTTTTTATATTGATTAACTGTATAACGGAGTTATTTCAAGGCGCAAAACTAAGGTATATTGAGGACAATTCCACACAACACCCCAAAAAGTTTTAACTTACTCAATATCAAACCATAGCCTCTCCTAATCAAGACCCTTCCCTGGTAGTGACCCTATTCAATACAAAACAGGCGCAGCACTGCGTCAAACACAGGACTGTACCCTCTACAACGATCGCTTAACTTAAAATCGCCAGCACAAAAAAGTCTGTACTAGAAGCCAACTTAACCGCGCTCTAACACTAGCTGTATTTCCTTTGTTTTGCTGGATTCGTCCTTAAGACTCGGCAGAGGCATCACCGCCAGCAGCCTTATTTTATAAGGCATGCCGCCTACCACCACCCTGGCTTCATCCTCAAACCGGCTGCCGCCATCACAGTCGCCCTGACACATGGTTATGGTTTCTCCTTTTTCATTCGCCATACCTATGGTCAGGGTCACTTCCACGCTGCCATAGGTGATACAAAACACATCGCTCGGGCACCTGCCATCGCTCACATCCGCTACTTTTAACTTTACAATGGCAGCAGCATCAAATCCAGTATTCTTGTACAGGGCCGCCTGCCCTTCTTTAAGCTTGATTTCCTGACCCAGGTATGCGTTAACAGTGCCAAGATCTTCTTTTGAGCAGGAAAGCAACAGGCAAACGAAGACAACAAACGGTAGATTTTTCATGGTACGACGCTATGTTTTAATTTATTGACCCTAAATTGCAGCAGCGCGTTGCATCCTATCCAGACCCTATTCCTTTGCCGAAATACCGACTCGGCTTATACCTATGGCAAGATGCTCGAAAGGAGCTATATTTTATAATAAAACGATTTAAACTATTCCACTTTTTGCCAGTCTATACCTACCGAGCGGCTTAGAGCATGTTTAACTTTCGTTTTTGCAAGCGAAAGTTAAACATGCTCTAAGCCCTGTTCACCTGATCTAATCACCCAAACCAACCTTTTCATGAAGAAAATTTACCTTCTCGCTATGCTGCTGATAGCGGGCATCAGTGTACAGGCACAGCAGCCTGGCACGCCGCTCAAGGGCAATTACCAGCTGGCTTCCCGCTTCTCGCCTAAAAAGCTGGAAAAACTGATTTTCACCACCAACCTCGATCCGCACTGGCTCAAAAACTCCGACCGCTTCTGGTACGAGTACGAGACCAGCAATGGCAAGAACTGGTACATCGTGGACCCGGCCACCAAATCCAAGAAGCTGATCTTCGACAATGCCAAGGTAGCCTCTGCCGTGACCATGGTCGTGCAGGACCCTTTTGACGCGCAGAACCTGCCTATCCAGAATCTGAAGTTCACGGAAGACGAAAAGAGCGTGCAGTTCGAGATCAAGAGCTCGATCGATCAGGTGAAAAAAGACCGCCTGGACAAAAAATCCGCTGACTCGCTTGAGAAAAAGACTTTTTACTTCCGCTACAACCTGTCTACGGGCCAGGTGGTGGAGCTGAAAGACTTCGAAAAACCGAAGTCCAAACCACGCTGGGCTTCTATCTCTCCGGACCAGCAGGTGGTGATCTTCGCCAAGGAGCACAACCTCTACTGGATGGACAAGGCCAACTACGAAAAGGCTTTGAAGAATGAAAAAGACACGACCATTGTAGAGCACCAGCTTACCAAAGACGGTGTAGAATACTATACCTATGGCGACTCACGCGGCGAAACGAACGTGGAGCGCGAAAAGAACAAGAAGAACCGCAAGCCGGCCTTTATTATGTGGTCACCGGACTCGAAGCAGTTTGCCATGGTGCGCACGGACGAGCGCAAAGTGAAAGACCTGTGGGTAATCCACCACACGGCGCAGGGCCGCCCTGCACTGGAGACCTACAAGTACCAGATGCCAGGTGAGAAGGAAGCTCCTAAAAGAGAGCTGCTGATCTTCGACTTCGCCAATAAATCGCAGCGCAGAATTAACACAGCTGCCTTCAAAGATCAGGAGGTATCTTTATGGTCGGCCCCTGCCCTGCAGAAGCAGCGTGACGATGAGCACCGCCCCACCATGTGGCACGGCACCAAAGACAAGCTATACTTCACCCGCACCAGCCGCGACCTGAAGAAGATCGACGTATGCGAGCTGGACATTGCGTCGGGCAAGGTAACCCCTGTTATCGAGGAGCGTTTTAATACCTACATCGATATCAACCGCATCGGTCTGGTGAAAGGCGGCAACGAAATCATCCATTGGTCTGAGCGCGATGGCTGGGGCCACTTCTACCTGTATGATGGCAAGGGCAACCTGAAAAACCGCATCACCAGTGGCTCTTTCCACGCGGAAGACCTGGTAGGTATAGATGAGAAAAACCGCGTGCTCTACTTCACCGCCAATGGCCGCGAAGAGGGCGAGGACCCCTACCTGATGCACCTCTACCGCGTGAACTTCGACGGCAGCGGCCTCACGCTCCTCAACAAAGGCAACTTCGACAACACCATCAGCCTCAACGATAACAACACCTACTTCGTGAACACGGCCTCGCGCGTGAACACCGTGCCGGTATCGGCGCTGTATGACAACAGAGGCCGCAAGGTAATGGACCTGGAGAAAGCTGACCTGAGCCGTCTGATGACAACAGGCTATAAATTCCCGGAGCCGTTCACAGTGAAGGCAGACGATGGCATCACCGACCTCTATGGCGTGATGTACAAGCCGTTCGACTTCGACTCGACCAAGACCTACCCGATCATTACTTATGTATACCCAGGTCCGCAGACCGAGGCGGTGAACAAGGCTTTCGGCCGCAGCATGGACCGCATTGACCGTCTGGCGCAGTTGGGTTTTGTAGTAGTGACAGTAGGTAACCGCGGCGGCCACCCGGCCCGCTCCAAGTGGTACCATACCTACGGCTACGGCAACCTGCGCGACTACGGTCTGGCCGACAAGAAAGCAGCCATTGAGCAACTGGCCGACCGCCACCGCTTCATTGACATCGATCGCGTAGGTATAACCGGACACTCGGGTGGTGGCTTTATGTCCACGGCAGCCATGCTCGTATACCCTGATTTCTTCAAGGTAGCCGTGTCAGGAGCTGGTAACCACGAAAACAACATTTACAACCGCTGGTGGAGCGAAAAGCACCATGGCGTGAAGGAAGTGGTAACGCCCAAAGGTGATACGACTTTTGTATATGCCATCGAGAAGAACCCAGATCTGGCACGCAACCTGAAAGGGCACCTGATGCTGGCAACAGGCGATGTGGACAACAACGTGCACCCGGCGGGCACCATTCGCATGGCGCAGGCCCTGATCAAAGCCAACAAGCGTTTTGATTTTGTGATGCTGCCTGGCCAGCGCCACGCCTTTGGCGACATGACCGAGTATTTCTTCTGGATGATGGGCGATTATTTCACCAAGCACCTGATCGGCGACTTCTCCCAGCCGGTTGACATCAAGGAGATAAACCGCGAGGTTGAAAACGTGGGCAACAAGCGACGAACCGGCGCTGTAACCGCTCCTGAAGAGGAGTAACAAGGTATAGCGTTTGAACACAAAACAGCCGCAGTGAGATGATGCTCCCTGCGGCTGTTCTGTTTATAGGCCTATACCTGTGCGCAAAGCTATACCTGATGCTGACTAATTTAAAAAGCCATCTCCGCCACACACAGCTTGCTAACAAACGGTGCATGGCGGAGATGGCCTGTTATTTTAGAGGTGGTTGTTAGAATTAAAGAATCTGAGCCCAGATGGCCCGGAATAAGCGGAAGGCTAAAAATTTAAACATAATTGTAAGCGTAATCTTAAATTATAAAGTGCTTGATAGAACCCTGTATTCGAGACGAAGGCTATAAATGTTTCAGCATTTCGATTTGCTCATCGTTGAGCAGGATGTAGCGGTTGTTAAAAGGGTTGGCATAGAACTTCTCAGCTATCACATATTCCCCGGTATCCATTTTGTGGATGTTGTAACTAAACAGGCTGTTGGATCGCTCAATAACCAGTTCCGTGCGGCTTAGATCGAGCTCACGACCGCAGGTCGTGGTAATGATGTCAGAATTGACCGTCATGGTAGTTGAATACATAGTTGGAAGATTTAGCAAGCTTCTTTACGCAGTACATGCCAGATGGTGACATACATAGGCTATAAAATCGGTTAAACTTATCCACACGCTCTCCTCAAGCCCCCGGCTATACCTTATACTATAATTTAAAAGGTGATTTTAACCACACTGATCAGGGAAGCATACGCCGTAATCAAAAAGCTGCCTTCATTAATAAGTGAGAGTCTGCTATGCCGGCAAACAGGTGTTTCCATACCTTGCCTGATAAAAATTTCAGTACAGGCTCTTATTTTTAATTCTGTTGCAGAAACTTTGTCGTGTAGTAGGCAGATTCGGAGGAGCAGCCCGGTTTCAGGAAATCGCCACAGAAATAAGGCCGTGAATTTCACTCAATTAGGCATAGCAACAGCCCTCTGTAACAGCCTTTTCAGCTACGTTTCGGATTGCTTGAATACCTCAAAAAGCACGAGAAAACGGCGCTAAAGCAGATTTTGGGCTAAGATTTTCAAAAAATTTTGAGGCAAATGTTTGCAGTTTAAAATAGCCTGCCTATCTTTGCATCACTGAACGACGAAGGGGCTTCCATCCTGAAATCTAGTAGGTAGCTTGTCCGATGGTGTAACTGGCAACACGTCTGATTTTGGTTCAGAAGAGTCCAGGTTCGAAACCTGGTCGGACAACTTAAAAAGGCAGCCCACAGCAATGCGGGTTGCCTTTTTTGCTTTTCACCCTCCCTCCTAACTAATTAAAAATCAGAAATATCAGGTAGCATATTTGCGGAATTTCGTAGCTTTGCAGGCATAATAACCTAAACCAAACCCTACTAACATTTAGCATTATTATGCCACAGGTAAAAATTTTCGCTGGCTCCGCCTCCAAGTACTTGGCCGAAAAAATTGCTACTGCATACGGTACGCAACTCGGTGACCTTGAGCTTCTACGTTTTAGCGACGGGGAGATGGCACCACACTTCAATGAATCTGTTCGCGGTGCAGAAGTATTTCTGGTGCAGTCCACGTTTCCGCCAGCCGACAACCTGATGGAGCTTATGCTGATGGTGGACGCCGCCAAGCGCGCCTCAGCCCACAAAGTGATCGTGGTGATGCCCTACTACGGCTACGCCCGCCAGGACCGCAAAGACAAGCCACGTGTTTCCATCGGCTCCAAAGTGCTGGCCAACGCCATCCAGTCAGTAGGCGCCGACCGCCTGATGACCTGCGACCTGCACGCTGGCCAGATCCAGGGCTTCTTCGACATTCCGGTGGACCACCTCGATGGTTCGGCCATTTTCGTGCCTTACCTGCGCAGCCTCAACCTGGGCAACGACCTGATCTTCGCTTCTCCTGACGTAGGGGGTGTGGTAAGAACAAGAGCCTTCGCCAAGAACTTCGGTGCTGAAATGGTTGTCTGCGACAAACACCGCAAACGGGCTAACGAGATCGCCTCCATGCAGGTGATCGGTGACGTGGAAGGTATGGACGTGGTACTCGTGGACGACATGGTCGACACAGCCGGCACGATCACGCAGGCCGCCAAACTTTTGAAAGACAAAGGTGCCAAAACCGTTCGCGCCATTGCAACGCACCCTGTGTTGTCAGGCCCGGCCTACGAGCGCATCGAAAACTCCGTGTTAGAGGAACTAGTGGTTTCTGACACCATTCCATTGCGCCAGGAGTGCTCCAAGATCAAGGTGCTTTCGTTCTCCGAGCTGTTTGCCCGCGCCATCAACAACGTGGTGACGCACGAGTCTATCAGCTCGCTGTTTATTTAAGGTTAATTGTTAATTGCTGATTGTTAATTGTTGATTCTCTTGAAGAAATAAATCTCAACAATTTAACAATTTAGCCTCCAACAATTAAAATAAAAGGCATACCTTTGTGGCCTGAAAATTTTAACAAAATTCATTTTATGAAAACTTTAGAGATTATAGGGTTTAAAAGAGCAAATCTCGGTAAAGCACAGACGAAAGAGCTGCGCAATGAGTCTTATGTACCAGGAGTATTGTATGGCGGCAGAGAGCAAGTTCACTTCTACGCCCCGGCTATCCTGTTCAGAGACTTAGTTTATTCTCCAGAAGTATACGAAGTTGATCTGAATATCGAAGGCACGCACTACAGAGCGATCCTTCAAGACGTACAGTTCCACCCAGTAAACGAAATGCTGCTGCACGTTGATTTCCTGCAGCTGGACGAAAGCAAAGAAGTGAAGATCGACGTTCCGGTTAAGTTTGTTGGCAACTCTCCAGGTGTAATGGCCGGTGGTAAGCTGGTGACGAAACTGCGTAAGCTGAAAATCAAAGCGCTTCCTGCTAACCTGCCAGACTATATCGAGGTGAACATCTCTGATCTGGAGCTTGGCAAGTCTATCAAAGTAAGCAAGATTGCGAAGGGCGACTACGAAATCCTGACCAACCCACTTGCTCCGGTAGCAACCGTTACGATTCCACGTGCTCTTAAGAGTGCACAGACAGAAGAAGCTCGCGGCGGCAAGAAATAATTATTGCTGCTTCAATAGCAACAAGATCCTGTCCTGCTCCGAGCAGGGCAGGATTTTTTGTTTCCAATTGAAGGTTAAATTGTTTAATGGTTAAATGGCTAAATGGTTAAATTGCTGGCCCAACAGGGGAAATCGCTTTACGAATCAACAATTTAACAATTCATCAATTTAACCTTACCTCAGTTGAGCAATTCAACCATCGGAAAAATAAAACAATGGCTGGGCCTGGAACACAAGGCGGCCGCTAGCATTGAAGACACAAGTATGAAATACCTGATCGTGGGCCTAGGCAACATTGGCCCGGAGTACGCGGAGACGCGTCATAACATTGGCTTTATGGTGCTGGACCACCTGGCGCAGAAATTTGATGCGAAGTTCGACACCGGCCGCCATTCCTTCGTGACCGAGATCAAAAGCAAAGGCCGCACCTACGTGCTCGTAAAGCCCACCACTTACATGAACCTGAGCGGAAAAGCCGTGAGCCACTGGTTGAGCAACCTGAAACTGACACCGGACCAAATGATGGTGATTACGGACGACATCGCCCTGCCATTCGGAAAGATCCGCATCCGCGCCAAAGGCAGTGCGGGCGGGCACAACGGCCTGAAGCACATCGAGCAGACACTAGGCCACAACAACTACCCCCGCCTGCGCTTTGGAGTAGGCGACGCTTTCCACAAAGGCAAGCAGGTGGACTACGTGCTCAGCAATTTCAGCGACGACGAGAAGATCGACCTGCCGGGCATCATTGAGAAAGCGGCCGAGTCTGCGATCGCTTTTGGCAGCATCGGGCTGGAGCGCACCATGAACCAGTATAATACCAAATAAGGGACGGGCTCCTGACTAAAGCCACCTATACCTGCCCTATAGAAATAGCATTACGCGCTCAGCGACCAAAACCATGAAACGCCTGTTCCTCCTATACCGCAATGCCTTTGGTGGCCTCTCACGCCCGGCGTGGATGCTTTCGCTGGTGATGTTCATCAACCGGAGCGGCGCCATGGTGATTCCATTCCTGGGCGTATACCTCACAGAGTCGCTCGGATTCACGATGAAGGAGGCCGGTATCATCCTGAGCATCTACGGGCTGGGTGCGGTGTGTGGCGGCTTTCTGGGCGGGTGGCTAACCGACAGGATCGGGCACTTTAAGGTGCAGTCCTTCAGCCTGACGGTTGGAGGCAGCTTATACCTGATGTTCCTGTTCCTGGAGAAGTTTGAGCACATGGCGGCAGGTGTTTTTATTCTGAGCCTGGTCAACGACATGCTGCGACCCGCTAACTCAGCTTCCATTGCGCACTATGCCCGGCCTGAGAACGTGACCAGGGCCTTCTCGCTTAACCGGATGGCCCTGAACCTGGGTTTTTCCATCGGTCCTGCCCTGGGCGGCATGGTGGCGGCTATCTCTTATAAATTCCTCTTTATAGGCGATGCCGCAGGTTGTATGATGGCCGGCCTGTTCTTTTACATTTACTTCCGCAACAAGCAGGGCCACCGGCCACGTCCGAAAGCTAAGGCAGAAACTGTTGCCAAAGAGGCGGCTTCAGGCATCACAGAAAAAGTCCGCTCTCCTTACAGAGATAAGCTATACCTGATTTTCGTGGTGCTGAACGCGGGCTTTGCCATGCTTTTCTTTCAGCTCCTTTCTACCTTACCGCTCTATTACCGACAGGTATACGCGCTGCCAGAACAGTGGATCGGCGGGCTGCTTGCCCTGAACGGTTTCATCGTGTTTATGGTGGAGATGATCTTCGTTTACCTGATCGGGGATAAAGTCAAGAAGTCGTGGCTGATACCGATCGGGGTGCTGGTGTTGGGCTTCTCCTTTGTGACCCTGAACCTGGGACAGCACATTTTCCTGCTCTACATCGCGATGACCTTGCTGAGTTTTTCAGAGATTCTGGTCATGCCTTTTATGGCGACTATTTCGGTGGAGCGATCCAACAACAGCAACCGTGGCTCCTACATGGGCCTGTACACGATATCGTATGCCGCTGCGCATGTGGTGGCTCCCTACATGGGTACTACCATTGCCGCCCGCCACGGTTTCGATACCCTGTGGTGGATACTCGGCGCTTTTGCGATAGTGGTAAGTGTGGGGCTGTACTTTGTGGTGCATTACATCGAGCGGGAGCGCCTGAGCAAGCTACCTGTTGTCACTCCTGCGGCTGATATGGCCGCAAAATAGTCTTTGCAACTAAGGACTTGAATCCTGAGTGATCAGATCCCAAAGCCATATTTGTAAATACTATCATTAAACGATTTGTCCGGGGAATTCATCTGGTCCAGCAGCCTCTGATAGCGAGGGTCCTGCCTGACTGTCTCTGGAGTCCAGCGTTCATACTTGAGTGAGACAAGCAAAGGATCGTGTTCTTTAAGCCCCTTTTCAAAAAAATGGAAGGCCTCATCCAGATCATCGTTCACCCACCCTGCTGCTATACCTATTGCAGTGCAGACAATATACTCCTTGCTTGCCCGCTCTTTCAGTTCTTTCAATTCCGCCCTCGCCCTGTCGAGGTTCCCCATTTTGCAGAGCGTCATGATTAAGGCACCATGGGCAAAGCTATGCCTGCCCGAGAGTACCATCAGGCGTTCAAACACAGCAAGTGCCTCTTCGTGCTGGTGCAAAAACAGGTAGGAGTAGCCCTCATACAGATTGCATATAAAGGAATAGGAATCCAGATCCAACCCGGTTTTACAGGCAGCAAGTGCTTCTTTAAACTTTCCACCCGCATGCAGGATCTGGGCATATATGCCAAAGCAAAGCGCACTCAGAGGGTCGAGCTTTATCGCCTTCCTGCCGTGTTCCTCTGCCTTTGCAAAATCACCCTTCATCCAGGCAAGGTAGTTGAGGCCATACCGGAGGTGTGTTTGCGCATTGCTTGGATTCAGCTCAAGCGCTTTTAAAAAATGTTTCTCAGCTTTTGGCAAATCCCAGATGTAGCAGTAGTATGAGCCCAGCGAGGTATAAGCCTCACATAAAGAAGGGTTGAGCTTCAACGCCTTCTCTGCTGCCTGCTTCCCTTTAAACATAACCTGCTTCGGTGGCAGTATACCATAAAGCCCTACCAGCACATTTGCGTCTGCAAAGTCTGCATACGCCAGGGCAAAATCAGGGTCCAGTTCCAGGGCTCTCTGAAGGTACTTCATGCCGGTAATGATGTAGGAACCGCGCCTGTTCAGGTCAAACTTTCCTTTCAGGTATAGCTCATAAGCTTCGGTATTGTGGGTTGGCTTTTTTCTGACCGCGCTCTTGCCTCTCTCCAGCAGCGTCACTTTCATTTTCTCCGTGATGGCCGTCGCAATCTTGTCCTGGATCGCAAAGATATCGTCCATGTTGCCATCGTACCGCTCAGACCACAGGTGAAAACCATCCTCTACTTTAGTGAGTTGCACTGTAATCCTCAACTGGTTGCCTTGTTTGCGCACACTGCCTTCCAACACCGTGCTCACGCCTAGCTTCTCTCCTACCTCCCGCAGGTCGGCGTTCTCCCTGCTGAATTTGAACGAAGAGGTACGGCCCGCCACTTTCAGATTCTTCAGGCTGGACAGCGCATTGATGATCTCTTCTGCAACTCCCTCACTAAAATACTGTTGCTCAGGATCGTTACTCAGGTTCACGAGCGGTAGTACGGCAATGCTTTTGGCAGGGGCTCTTTTAGCTGTTCGCAGTGCTGGGGCTTTCTTTTCCTCCGTTTTTCCTTTCAGAGAATTGGGCGCTGGCTTTACCAAACCTTCGTGATCGAGGGCAAATACTTCGACTGACCGCTCTATGTTCTTCAATCGATATACTCCTGCAGAATAAGTTTTTATTTCAGGGTGGTTCGCAATCTCATCGTGCACCTTATCAGAGATCAGTACACTGCCTGCCACACCCATTGACTCAACACGGGAAGCAAGGTTCACCCCATCGCCAAACAGTTGCTCTTCATCGAAAATCACATCCCCCATGTGCAGGCCCATGCGAACGGGAACCGGCGGCTCCTGCAAAAAGGCCAATTGCATAGCCAGCGCACACTCCACTGCCTCCACTGCACTATGAAAAACACTCAGGGTACCATCTCCATAGTACTGCACCACCCTACCACGGTATTGCTTATGCTCCCGCTGCAGCACTTCGCGGTGCCGGTTCTTAATAGTCAAAGCCTGCTTCTCATTCTGCTGCATCATAGCAGAATATCCTTCAATATCGGTGAATAGAATGGCGGCAAGCTGACGGTGTTGGCTCATAGAGTGAAATATTTAAGCATCATCATTGATATAATCCACATTTATAACACATACATTATATTTACGGTAATCCTATTAAAACGAACAGCGTCATTTCGCAGATTGTGCCAGAAGCTATTTGCTCTAATAGCTAATCAGCAATGTAAAGCGCAAGGCATATTGTGAAATAATCAACATGTAATCAGGCATTTACACTCACTATCTTCTGGTAGGATGCGTTCAAATTTTTTCATATCATACACAGCTGCTACAGTTCAAAAATTATTTTAATCATATATAGCCACATACCCATAAGTAGTTAATTACCAGTACAATAAAGTAAATTTTATTAGGATAATATTGCTTTAAACTCTAACTTGATCAGTAAAATCGACTTCATATATCCAGTCTGAATATGGAATATGGTGACGACAGGAAGCTACAGAAACGCTAAAAACTAGAACTATGATGGAAGATGATATTCTGGATAGAGCCAATGCCTTTGTAGGGCTTAACCTTCCCATGCATGGCACGAACGAAGCCGTTGGTTTTGACCTGCAACACACTAAAACGCTGGTTGCCGTAGCTGAGGCGATCAGTAAATTCTGTGATTTTAGCGATGAAGAGACACGTTTGCTTCTGCTGGCAGCCTGGCTACATGACCTCTACTACAGCGATTCGGGAGAGCTGCTTGACGAGCAAAAGGTCGCGCCCGTTACAGAGTTTCTGGTGAGCTGTAATTTGAATCAGGCGGAGATCCTAAGAATATCGCAGTGCATTGCCGCCACCCATTACCCGCAGCGCCCCCGCGATCTGTTAGAGGAAGCGCTATGCGATGCTGTCGCCAGCTTCCTGGCTTCAGACGATTACGTGGCAAGAGCCGAGAGGAAGGCAGCAGCCCCGGATACCAAAGTAGGCCAGTACGATTGGATAGACAAGCATCTGGCATTGCTCAAGCAGCATTATTATTACACAAAATACGCCAAGAGGGCCTTCTCTGCCGGCAAAGAGCAAAACATCAAACTATTGAAGCAAAAGCGAAAGGAACTTAGGAAGGAAAATGAAGAGCTGGAAGCCCTATGGGAAGAAAACAAAGCCCTGAAAAAGGACCTTAGGAAGGAGAAAGAGCAGAAAGCCAGCAAAGGAGTTGAAACCATGTTCCGGACGACTATGGCCAGTCACCTTCAGCTGAGTGTGATAGCCGACAACAAAGCAAACATGCTGATCTCTGTCAACGCCATCATTGCCTCCATCATGATCTCGTCCTTCTTCAACAAGTTTCAGGATGTGCCGCATCTGCTGTTGCCCTCCATCCTGCTGACAGTCGTTTGTTTGGTCACTATTATACTGGCCATACGCTCCACACGACCCAATACCAAAAACACGGCAATGCCTGAGAATAAGATAGACTTTCTATTCTTTGGAAACTTCATCCAGCTTGACTCCTATACCTATCGGGAAGGTATCCGGAATCTGATGCGGGATCATAACCTGCTTTATAATAGCATGGCGGATAACATCTACTTGCAGGGACAAGTGCTTTCCAGAAAGTACCGCCTGTTGAAGTTGGCTTATACCGTATTTGCGCTTGGCCTGGGGGCTGTTTTGCTCAGTTACCTCGTTGCCTGGCTTTTTTTGGCATAGCTTAAAAAGAAAAACCTCACTTACCAGCATCAGGCAAGTGAGGTTTTCTAATTAACGAAACGAATGATTAACTCACCGTTCCCCCGTTCTTAACTTCTTTGCTCGGCTGCACAAAAGCCAGCGAACCGTCAGCATTCTCCGCCATCAGGATCATGCCCTGGCTGGTAATGCCTTTGATGTCGCGGGGTGCCAGGTTCACCAGGATGCTCACCTGCTGCCCGATGATCGCCTCCGGACTGAAGAACTCGGCAATGCCACTCACCACCGTGCGCTGGTCTATACCTGTATCGATGGTCAGCTTCAACAGCTTTTTGGTCTTGGCTACTTTTTCCGCCTCGATAATGGTACCAATGCGGATGTCCAGCTTGTTAAAGTCCTCAAACGAGATGTTCTCCTTGGCGGGTTCCACGACGGCGTTGGCTGCTTCGTTGGCTTTTTTGGTATCCAGCAGCTTCTGTACTTGTGCCTCCACAGCGGCGTCTTCCACTTTCTCAAACATCAGCTCCGGCGTTCCGATCACATGACCAGTTGCCAGCAGATCAGCTGATCCGGCATCCGCCCATTTGCCCAGCGGCTTGTTGAGCATGCTGGCCAGCTTCTGGGCTGAGGTTGGCAGGAAGGGCTCCATCAGGATGCTGAGGCTGGTAGAGATCTGCAGCGCAATGTTCATGATGGTTTTCACGCGCTCCTCATCTGTTTTGATCAGCTTCCAAGGCTCGGTGTCGGCCAGGTATTTGTTCCCCAAACGAGCCAGGTTCATCAGTTCGCTCAAGGCGTCGCGGAAACGGTAGCGATCCAGGTAGGTTGCAATCACCATCGGCATCCCTTCCAGCACACCCAGCACCTCCTTGTCATAGTCCTGCAGCTCGCCACGGGCCGGTACCTCGCCGTTGTAGTACTTTTGGGTGAGCACTACGGCGCGGTTGATAAAGTTGCCCAGAATGGCTAATAATTCGTTGTTGTTGCGGGCCTGGTAATCCTTCCAGGTGAAGTCGTTGTCCTTCGTCTCCGGCATGTTGGCGGCCAGCGCATATCGGAGCACGTCGCCTTTGCCCGGGAACTCTTCCAGATACTCATGCAGCCACACGGCCCAGTTGCGGGACGTAGAGATCTTATCGCCTTCCAGGTTGAGGAACTCGTTGGCCGGCACATTGTCTGGCAGGATGTAATCGCCGTGCGCCTTGAGCATGCTTGGGAAGATGATGCAGTGGAACACGATGTTGTCCTTGCCGATGAAGTGCACCAGTTTCGTCTCCGGGTCTTTCCAGTATTTCTCCCATTCCGGCGTCAGTTCTTTGGTGGCAGAAATGTAACCGATCGGCGCATCGAACCATACGTAGAGCACTTTGCCTTCGGCACCTGCTACCGGCACGGGCACGCCCCAGTCGAGGTCGCGGGTAACGGCGCGCGGCTGCAGGCCCTGGTCAATCCAGCTTTTGCACTGCCCGTATACGTTCGGCTTCCAGTCGCCTTTGTGGCCATCCACAATCCACTCGCGCAGCCAGGCCTCGTACTCGTTCAGCGGCAGGTACCAGTGCTTGGTCTCGCGCATCACGGGCACAGCACCGCTCAGCGTGCTTTTCGGGTTGATCAGGTCGGTGGCGTTGAGGGAGGTACCGCAGCTCTCGCATTGGTCTCCGTAAGCGTTCTCGTTTCCGCACTTCGGGCAGGTGCCCACGATGTAACGGTCAGCCAGGAATTGCTGCGCCTTCTCGTCATAGTACTGCTGGGTGGTCTGCTCCACAAACTTACCATCGTTGTACAGCTTCAGGAAAAAGTCGGAGGCCGTCTCGTGGTGCGTTTGGGAAGAAGTGCGGGAGTAGATGTCGAAGGATACGTTGAAGTCCTCGAATGACTTTTTGATCAGCTCGTGGTACTTGTCCACGGCCTGCTGCGGCGTGATGCCTTCTTTCTTGGCGCGGATCGTGATCGGAACGCCGTGCTCGTCGGAGCCACCGATGAATTTCACGTCTCTGCCCTGCGCGCGCAGGTAGCGCACGTAGATGTCGGCCGGCAGGTATACGCCCGCCAGGTGCCCAATGTGCACCGGGCCGTTGGCATAAGGCAAAGCCGCCGTTACGGTATATCGTTTATAGTTTTCAGCCATAGTTCTTGTAAAAACGCAAATATACAAATACCGGCCGGATTGACAGGCGCCATGCTACCTAATCCAAAAAAATGACAATTATAAACTGACTCGTCCGTTACTTTTTCGTAAACGGTAAACCAAACTATCAGGAATCTAATCACCCGACATATATGAAGAACCAAGATAATTTCCACGAGAAGAAGCGCGATAGCGGCCACCTGGGAAAAGAAAGCGACCAAAAGAAAATCAGCAGCAAACCTGCCCCAAAAAGCGCCGACCGGGAATCGGACACCACGCCACCTGACCACGAGGTATACGTAGACCTTGAACCGGATGAACTGCACATCGGTGACGAAGAGATAGAGATTGAAGATGTCAGCGATCTACGTGACAAAAACGAGGATAAGAACAAAAAGAAAAAATAAACGAGAAGCGCTGCCCCTACAGGCAGCGCTTCTCGTTTATACCTTAATTGTTTCCAACGGGCGGCTTGGTGGGTAGAATGCGTAGGATGCGGTGTCTTGTGGAATCTACCGGAGCATTGGGCAGTTGCTGAGGTCGTACTTCAGGCGGCAGGTTAACGGGAGCATTGCGGTCATACTCTTCGATATTACGCTTGCGGTTAATGTCGCTTGCCTGCTCGTGCATTTGGTGACGCACCGGCTGGCCTTCTCTATACCTGACACGCTGTGAATGGTCCGGATTAGGCGGCAAAGGACCCCTTCCCCCTTCTGAAAGTGAGGTGCAACCCATAATCGCAAGCAGCGCAATTCCCCCTATCCAGTTCAGGCACTTTTTCATCTCGTTTTATCTTAAAATAGTAAAATAAAGGCACTAATTAAAATGCCTTATACTATGTATACGGATGAAAAAGTATAAAAGCGCGCTAGTTACTCATTTGTATCGGCGAGGCTACTCTCCCCTACTTGTGTAAGCATAAGCCCTTCCGGGGCAGGTGTCACCCAGGCCAGTTTTGCCAGGTGGTGCTCTGCTTCCTTCTGCACGTCTTTGTACTTCGGATAGCGCTCCTGCAGGTATGGATAAAGCTCCTGGTACTGCAGCACCTCACCTGCCTGTATGTTTCTCGCCTTAAAGGCCGCCATAATGGTCTGCGCTAGATTTTCTATGTTCTCCGCTTCAGAGTGTAGTTCAGTCATGTCTGTTTTCTCGTTAGTGTTGGATAGAAAGTACGGCGTATGGGAGTTTAGAGTTGAATTTTGAATGATTGTTGAATTGTTAGATGGTTAAATTGTTGAATGGGTTTCGTAGGGGCAGGTCGCGACCTGTCCGAAACGTTCACCGGCAGTCATGCATCGCTATACCTGTCCAAGTCCCGCACCAACACACCTAACTAAATCGTGCGCTGAAATCCCCTCCTCGGAGGGGCAGGGGCAGGTCAATCGTGCACGAGCAACAATTTAACCATCAGCAATTCAACAATTTACTTACCCTTCTTAAAGCCTAGCGCGGCTGAGTTGAGGCAGTAGCGCAGACCGGTTGGCTTGGGTCCGTCGTCGAACACGTGTCCCAGGTGCCCGCCGCATTTGCCGCACACGACTTCGGTGCGCACCATGCCCATGCTGCGGTCAGTCAGTTCTCTCACGTTTTTGGCAGAGATCGGCTTGAAGTAGCTGGGCCAACCGGTACCGGAGTCAAACTTGGTGTCGGAGGAGAAAAGCTCATTGCCGCAGGCGGCGCAGGTATAGGTGCCCTTTTCGTGGTGATCATTATACTTGCCGCTGAAAGCAGGCTCCGTTCCCTTCTCGCGGAGCACAAAATATTGCTCCGGCGTGAGCAGTCTTTTCCACTCGGCGTCGGTTTTGGTAACCTCGTAGGTTTGTTTTGATTTTTTGGTCCCGCCGTTCTGGGTGACATCTGCGTCTGCTGAAGCCAGGATAACACCCTCGGAGTCGGTGACCGGCTGGTCCTGCTGGCCGCAGGCGGGCAGGCTCAGGAACAAGAGCAGGGTATAGACATAAAACATTTTCATACAGTTGTTTACGAAATTCCAGAGCAAATAACGGGCCCTGTTGATTATTTTATACCTCATTGAACAAAGGAAGGCTGTAGAATGTTTGCTCCTTAACCTAGGCCATCGTGCTGAGAGAGAAGATTTAATAATAACCTAACCTGTTTATTTCGAGCGGACTACTAAAAATACGAAGGGTTTTACATACCTTTGCACCTCGAAAAATCTATTCAATGCAAAATATTCGAAATATCGCGATTATCGCACACGTAGACCACGGCAAGACGACGCTCGTGGACAAGATCATCCACGCTTCAAAGCTATTCGCTGACCACCAGCACTTTGACGACCTTATCCTAGACAACAATGACCTGGAGCGCGAGCGCGGTATCACGATCGTTTCCAAGAACGTATCAGTTCGTTACAAAGGCTTTAAGATCAACGTAATCGACACACCTGGTCACGCCGACTTCGGCGGCGAGGTAGAGCGCGTTCTGAAAATGGCCGATGGTGTACTTCTGCTGGTAGATGCCTTTGAAGGCGCCATGCCACAGACACGTTTCGTATTGGGCAAAGCCATTCAGCTGGGCCTGAAGCCGATCGTAGTAGTAAACAAAGTAGACAAAGAAAACTGCCGTCCTGATGAAGTGCACGAGCAGGTGTTCGACCTGATGTTCAACCTCGAGGCATCTGAAGACCAGCTGGACTTCACCACGCTGTACGGTTCTTCCAAGCAGGGCTGGATGAGCACTGACTGGACACAGCCAACAACTGACATCACGCCGCTTCTGGACGCTATCATCGATGTAATTCCTGCCGCGCCTTACCGTGAAGGTTCGCCGCAAATGCAGATCACCTCGCTTGACTACTCTTCTTTCGTAGGTCGTATCGCCATCGGTCGTGTGCACCGTGGTACCCTGAAGGAAGGTATGCCGATCAGTTTGATGAAAGCAGATGGCTCTATCAAGAAAGGTCGTATCAAAGAACTGCAGGTATTTGAAGGCCTTGGCAGAAAATCAGTGCAGGAAGTGTCTGCCGGCGAAATCTGCGCCGTGACAGGTATAGAAGGCTTCGACATTGGCGATACTATTGCTGATGCGGAGAATCCGGAGGCACTGCCACGCATCTCGATTGATGAGCCAACCATGAACATGCTCTTCACGATCAACAACTCTCCTTTCTTCGGCAAAGAGGGCAAGTTCGTGACGTCGCGCCACCTGCGTGACCGCCTGTTCAAAGAAACTGAGAAAAACCTGGCCCTGCGCGTACAGGAAACCGACCGCGAGGATTCTTTCCTGGTATTCGGTCGCGGTATCCTCCACTTGTCCGTACTGATCGAAACGATGCGTCGTGAAGGTTACGAACTGCAGGTGGGTCAGCCACAGGTAATCTATAAGGAAATTGACGGCGTACGCCACGAGCCAATCGAGCACCTGGTAGTAGACGTTCCGGAAGAGACTGCCGGCAAGGTAATCGAGCTGGTGTCGATGCGTAAAGGTGAACTGACCATCATGGAGCCAAAAGGCGACCTGCAGCACCTGGAGTTTACAATTCCAGCGCGTGGTCTGATCGGTCTGCGTAACAACGTACTGACAGCCACTGCCGGTGAGGCCATCATGAACCACCGCTTCATGTCATACGAGCCGCACAAAGGCCCTATCCCTGGCCGTAACAACGGTTCTATCATTTCGATGGAAACAGGCCCGGGCACAGCTTATTCTATCGATAAGCTGCAGGACAGAGGCACTTTCTTCGTTGATCCGGGTGTAGACGTGTACATGGGTCAGGTAATTGGCGAGCATAACCGCCAGAACGATATCACGGTGAACATCCAGAAGGGCAAGAAGCTGACAAACATGCGTGCTTCCGGTTCTGACGACAACACCAAGATCGCTCCGGCCAAGAACTTCTCGCTGGAAGAAGCCATGGAATACATCCAGAAGGATGAATACCTGGAAGTGACGCCAAAGAGCCTGCGCATGCGTAAGATCTACCTCGACGAGAACGAGCGTAACCGCATGAGCAAGAAAGAAGAAGTAGCGTAGGTATAGCCTGCTCTAGATAAGAAATCCCCGACCGGTATACCTGGTCGGGGATTTTTGTTTTGGAGCATTTGTAAATGCACCTCTTATACCTGAACGGGACTTAGAACACGGGACTCAAAACATTTTTTCAGAGGTTCGTGTGGAATTTCAGGGGCAATTGCATCTATAAGCTGTCACAGCTCACACCCTTAGAATTCGCCATGTTACGACAACTCTTCTCTAAAACCGGTCTGCACTTATCCTGCTGCCACCTTCACAAACCGGCAACCACTCGCACGAAATCCGGTCCGCCAGCCATTGCCGGGATGATTCTACTCACGCTGCTTTTTTCCATCGCCGGATGCCAGTCACAAAATGAAAAACCTGTGTACGATGTCGCTGAATCAGTTATGATGGCACCTCCGCCTCCCGAAGCACCTGCCATGGAACTGCAGCGAAAGCTGATCAAAGAGGGACAGGTGGAGTACGAGACTGACCAGATCGATGTAACCCGCCAGACAGTATTTGCCGCGGTGGAAAAACACAAAGGGTATATCTCCTCTGACAATGAGTTTAAATCTCCGGGAAGGATCAGCAATACCTTGGTCATCAGAGTGCCTGCCGACAACTTTGACAACCTGCTGCGTGAAGCTACTGCAGGTGTGAAGAAGTTTGACGCTAGGGAAGTAAACGTGAAAGATGTCACGGAAGAGTTCCTGGATATACAAGCCCGCCTCAAGACCAAGAAGGAGCTCGAAGCCAGGTTCCTGGAGCTGCTCAAGAAAGCGAATACCGTAACAGAGGTGCTGGAGATCGAAAAGCAAATCGCTGCCCTGCGCTCCGACATCGAATCGGTTGAAGGGCGGCTGAAATACCTGGAAAACCAAGTTTCCCTTTCCACCCTGACCATGACATTTTACGAAAGCACCCCTGTCTATACCGAGTTCTCGAAAGAGTTCAAAGAAGGCTTCCGGAATGGCTGGGACAACCTGATCTGGTTCTTCGTTTTGCTCACCAACATCTGGCCATTTATACTTCTTGGACTCCTGTTGCTGATCGGACTAAGCGCCTATAGGAAGCAAAAAAGGAAATAACGCCGCATACAGGAAGCAAAAGAAAAACTGATTTTTGGCACCCCTACACTTCAAAAGGCACTCTTTCGCTAAGCCCTCTCCTTACTCCTGCATAATGACTGTGATCTCAGGTATAAGCAACGTGTACCTCGACCGAAGACAGAACTAGCATATTAGAATTGTACCGGAGACGGAAGTAAAACCGGCTTGGAAGCTGGCGAGGATATTTCGATGCAACACGCATTGAAGGGCACCTTAAAGAAAACCATAGCCGAAGTTGGGCTCGAACCAGCTCTTACTCACCCTTGTCTGCTGAACGTTCACCCATAAAAAATATCTCTTTGCAGATTTTATAATTATACATATTTAAATTATAATTATAAGCAATACCTTTCTCCTAGTACCATACCTTCTGTATTATGAGAAAACATGCTTTTTTTGCCGGACTTCTTGCACTGGTTTTTTTATGTTTTACACCAGCCGCAGCCCAATTCAACGTGGGGAAAAACCTCAAAAATAAAATCAACTCTAAGATCAACCAGAAAGTAGACCAACAGGTTGACAAGTCCATTGACGAAACGCTGGAAGGCAAAAAAGAAGCCCCGTCCGACAAAAGCGATGGCAAGAGCAGTGCTGCCAAAGTAGGCGGATCAGGTTCAGGGGAAGCGAAAATGAAAGCTTGGAGCAAGTACGACTTTGTGCCGGGCGACAAGGTGCTGTTTGCAGATAATCTTTCGGGCGAAGAGAATGGCGAGTTCCCATCTCGCTGGGACCTGAACAAGGGCAATGCCGAAGTAGCCGATTTCGGAGGCGAACCTGTCATCAACCTGGTTGCCACCGGCACGAGCATCAAGCCCCTCATGAAGCGGGAAAACTGGCTCCCCGAAACCTTCACCATCGAGATGGACCTCTACTTTGACAGTGACAACCCCAACGTGGCCTATGAAATTTTCCTGGTAGATGACATTAAGGATTATAAGGAAGAGATCAACGGGCACTTCTGGGAACCGATAGATGTGCGTGCGAACGGGCTCCGGTTCAAAACCTATGGCTCTGAGTCAGAGGAGCTGAAAGCGAAAGGGGTTAACAGCCAGTGGCGCCACCTGTCCATAGCTTTTAACAAGCGCAGCATGAAGGTATACCTGGACGAAGAGCGCCTCATCAACATCCCAAATGTAACGGGTAAGCCAACCGGTCTTCGCATAGAAGTGGACAAGCGCGTAGATGCGAACACAATGGTGAAGAATGTGTTGATTGCCGAAGGCGGAAAAAAACTGTATGACCAAATGGCGGCCGACGGCAAAATAGTTACCTACGGCATCAAGTTCGATGTGAACAAAGCGGATATACGTCCGGAGTCGGCAGGTACGCTCAGCAGCATCGCCAAACTCATGGAGGAACAACCTGCCCTTAAATTCAGCGTGGAAGGCCACACCGACAGCGATGGGGACGACAACGCAAACATGAAACTCAGCCAACAGCGGGCAGAAGCAGTCAAGACCTACCTGATCGGGCAGGGTATAGCCGCTGAACGGTTAGAAGCCAAAGGCTGGGGCGAGTCCAGGCCAATCGACAAGAACGCTACAGCCGAAGCAAAATCAAATAACAGGCGGGTGGAGTTCGTGAAAAAATAAAACACCAGGTATACCTGCCCGTAAGGAGGGGCTGTCGCATTGTGCGGCGGCCCCTCCTTGTTTTATAGTGGTGGCTTTGCGTAATGTTTCATACCCCCAGCCAGCTATACCTGTCCAGTTAGCCTGCAGTTCACGCTATAGTTTAATCTGCCTTCGCTTTGTGCGGCGCAATGCGCCTTAGAGCGAAAATAAATCCCATTCGACAGCCCTTCTGTAAACATTAGCGCTGATTTACGTTAGATAGGCAAATAAATTTGATAACATACCTTGCATGAAAAGCTACCACCTGCACGTTGTCTCCCTCGCGTGCATCCTCCTTTTTTCCTCAGGCTGCGCCCGGAGGAATTATTTTGCCAAAACACCTGTCGTTGACCAGGCGCGCTATCAACAACTCAAAACCGCCTCTCCCGCCGATGTAGACAGTGTGACCGTAATGGCCGGCAAGCATTACAAGCGTACCGGATTCCACAATCTCTTCTGGGGCAAGCACTACCGCGAGGTATGGGCCACGCCTGTCAAAGTCAGCGTCTTCGACATGAAAAAGGCCAAAGGCGGCCTGTCTATCGAGAAGTTAGGGGGAGGTATGCAGACCACCAGCCTCACCCTGATTGATGACAAGGGCTTTACCTACGCGCTACGCTCTTTGGACAAGGACCCGGCCGGCATCCTGCCTAAGTTCTGGGGCAAAACCTTTGTGGCAAATGTGCTCCGCGACCAAACCTCGGCCATCAACCCCTATGCCGCCTTCGTGCTGCCCCCCATGGCGGAGGCAGCAGGCATACCGCACTCAAAACCAGAGTTGGTGTACGTGCTTCCATCAGACACTACCTTCAGAGAGCACAGCGACAGGTTCCAGGACCGTGTGTTCATGATCGAGGAGAAATACAACGACGACCGCACCCTCACGCCCATGCTCGGCAATGCCGTGGATATTGCCAGCTCCAAAAAGATGCTCAAGAAACGGTTTGGCGAAGATGACCACTTTATCGACCAGCGCGAGTTTGCCCGTGCCCGTCTCTTCGACCTGTTCATCAACGACTGGGACCGGCACGAAGGCCAGTGGGAATGGGCGGTGTACGACGATGGCGACAACAAACGCTACCGCGCCATCCCCAAAGACCGCGACAACGCCATGTTTAAGTTTGACGATGGCATCATTCCCTGGCTCTTCAGCCGCAAGTGGGCCATCCGGAAGTTTGAGACCTTCGGCCCTGAATACAGGGATGTGTATGCCCTGATGATGAATGCCAGCTTTATTGACCAGCGCGCCCTGACCGAACTGACGGCAGAGGACTACCAGCAGCTTGCCACCGAACTGCAGGCATCCCTGACAGACGGGGTCATTGAACGGGCTGTCCGCCAGTTTCCGCCCAAGGTATACGACCGCTTGGGTGAGCAAACTATACGCAATCTGAAAAGCCGCCGGGACCTGCTGCCACAGGCCGCACAGGAATTTTACCTGCACCTGGCCAAGACCCCACTGGTGATCGGGACTGACCAGGAAGAGCGGTTTGAGGTGGAGCGCCTGAACGACGAAGAGACAGCTGTCAAGGTGATCCGGTTATCTGACGACAAGCAGGTATACCACCGGGTGTTCAAACGCAGCGAGACCAAACAGATCACCCTGCACGGGCTGGCCGAGGACGACGAATTCGAAGTGAAGGGTGATGTCAACAAAGGTATACGCGTCGTGATTGTGGGCGGCCGCGGTGAAGACGAGATCAAAGACAAATCGAATGTGAAAGGCTCGCGACGCAAAACCATTGTGTATGACACGAAGCGGGGCACCGAAATTGAATTTGGGCCCGAAACCGTCGATAAGACCACCAGCGACGTAAGAGTACACGCCTTTGACAGGGAGGGCCACTAAGCAACCCCCACCACAAAGCACCAACCGACACCCCGTACCATGCACCCTAAACGCTATCACCTTATTAAATACCCTTTTCTGTTTGCTGGGCCTGTTTTCGGCAGGCTGCATCGGCAACAAGTACACGCACAGCCTGCAGCAGGTGCCCCCTCCTGCCCAGCCTGCCACTGCTATACCTGCCTACACCGACAGCACCGTCACGGTGGCTGTTGGCGCGCACTACGGTCGCGGCGGGCTGCACACGTTCTTCTATAGCAAGCACTACCGCCCCGCCTGGACTACGCCAGTCGAATTCAGGGTACTGGACCTCGGTACCGAGAAAGGCGGTCTGACGCCTACCCAACAAGGCGGCAGCCGGCAAACCAGGAACCTGCGCCTGGAGACCGCTGACGGTAAAGAGTACGTGCTGCGCTCGATTGATAAGGACCCTGCCACGGCACTTCCTGAGAAGTGGCAACAAAGCTATGCCGCCAACATCATCCGCGATGCCACTTCCGCCACGCACCCCTACGCAGCCCTGGTACTGCCTCCCATGGCCGATGCCATCGGTATACACCACACCAAGCCCGAACTGGTATACATACCCCATGATCCACGCCTGGGCGAGTATCTGGAAGACTTCGGCGGCATGGTCGCGCTGATGGAGATCAGACCGAACGATGATCTGTCCGACGAGCCGGGGATGGGGAACTCGGAGAACATCAAAAGCACCCGGGCGATGCTCAAAGACCGCTTCTTCGACAACGACAGCCACGTGGATGCCCGTTACTACCTGCGGGCCCGCCTCTTCGACATGCTGATTGGTGACTGGAGCCGGCACGAAGACAACTGGCGCTGGGCACAGTATAAGCACGAGGGCGTGAAGGTATACCAGGCCGTGCCCCGCGACCGTGACAATGTATTCTACAAATTAAATGATGCGATCATTCCCTGGCTCTTCATGCGCACGGGCCTGAAAAAACACTTCCGGACGTATAGTGATAACTTATCAAACCTGGATGACCTGAACAGAAGCGGCCGTAACCTGGACGAAACCATTCTCGCCAGCCTCACTTACCAGGACTGGATGGAAGTGGCAGACAGCGTCAGCAGCGCGCTTACGGATAAGGTGATTGAGCAGTCGTTCCGGCAAATGCCCGATAATATCTACCAGCTTACGGCTTCCCCTATTATGACACAGCTGAAGTCTCGCCGCGACAAACTGGGCGATTCCATCCGAAAGTACTACAAGAGCTTAATGCGGGAGGCGATCGTCGTCGGGACTGACAAGCACGAGAGGTTTGAGGTGGAGGTACTGTCTGCCAACGAGGTGCGGGTGCAGGTATATAAGATCAATAAAAAGGGGGAAGAGCGACGACAGCTATTTGACCGGGTTTTTCAGGCCTCGGACACAAAAGAGATCCACCTCTACGGTCTCAACGGAGACGATGAGTTTATAGTGAAGGGGGAAATCCGGCCAAAGATCAAAGTGAGGGTATGGGGTGGTGCCGGCGAGGACAGTTATACCGTGAAAGGACCAAAGTCTATGGCCCGGCGCATCTGGATAGAAGACACTGAATACCGCAACTCCTATGACCTGAGCCAGGGCACCCGCCAAAAGACCAATCAAAATCCACAGGCCAACCAGTTTGATGCCGAAGGCTGGCTGCTGCGCTATTACCTGGATTAGGGAACGACATAGCACAAAAAAGAGGGAGCCGGCTATTAAAGCCGGCTCCCTCTCTCTATTTATTTAACAGACTACTTCTTTTTTCCCTGGTCGTTCGAGTCTTTTGCTCTCCAGGCGCCCTGTCCCTGCTGTTGGCTGGCAGTGGCTTTTGTGCCATCTGTGCCTAAGTCGGTAGCACCCTTGTGGTTTGCTTCGTTCGAATGGTTCTTAGGCATCGGCTGTGAATTTGCGCCTTTTTCGGGTTTTTGCCTGTTCTTATTCTCGTCTGAATTATGCTTGTTCGTAGCCATATCTTTGATTTTATAGATCACGTCTAGTCCGCAATTATTACGGACATTCCCCTTTAAGTACGGCCAGCTTAAGGGTGGGTTGTCAGCGTGAGTTGGCTACAGCTGTTTATTCAGCACGGTGGCCGAGGCCTGCGCGGTCGGTAAGATCAACACTTCAGCAATGTTGACGTGGGCAGGGCGTGTGACCATAAAGGTGATCAGATCGGCTATATCTTCAGCACGCAGCGGCTCGTAGCCCTGGTATACACCGGCGGCCCGTTCCTTATCGCCCTTAAAGCGAACCTCCGAGAACTCCGTCTCCACCAGGCCAGGGTTCACTTCCGATACTTTTATACCTTCCTGCACCAGGTCGATGCGCATGCCTTTGGAGATGGCATCCACTGCAAACTTAGAAGCGCAGTACACGTTGCCATTGGCGTACACCTCTTTCCCGGCAATGGAACCGATGTTGATGATGTGGCCCTGCTTGCGGGCAATCATAAGCGGGAGCACCGCATGCGTCACGTAGAGCAGGCCCTTCACATTGATATCGAGCATGGCATCCCAGTCGTCCAGGTCACCGTGCTGCACCGGAGCCAGGCCGTGCGCATTGCCTGCGTTGTTCACCAGTACTTCTACGTTCTTCCAATCATCGGGCAGGCTGCCGATAGCCTCGTTCACAGTCGCACGGTCACGCACATCGAATTGCAGGGTCAGCACGGGAACCTCCGTTATCTCCTGCTGTAGCTCTTGTAAGCGGTCGGTACGGCGACCGGTGGCTATAATATGAAAACCCAGCCTGGCCAATGCCAGAGCCGTAGCGCGGCCTATACCTGATGTAGCTCCTGTGACAAGTGCAATGCGTGCCATATTATTCGAAATGGAAGATTAAAGAAACGTTCCGGGTAGTCATTTTATCGATCAGATAATTGTATTCCCCTCCAGAGTTACTTTTCTGGTTCATAAGTCCGTGGGAGAAGCGCAGTTCCGGCGCGAACTTAAAGTACGGGTAGAAAACGTCCAGACCCACGCCATACTCTATTGACAGATCATTGCGGTTTATGCGGAGCAGGTCGCGGTTCTGCGTATGCTTGGTATTGCCCAGCACCCGACTGGCCTTAACACCACCTACCATGTACATCCTGAAGTTGCCACGGCGCTTCGCTCTATACTTGAGCAGCACCGGCAGTTCGATCACCGGCGAGGCAAAGGTCGTATTATCAAAGCTTCCGCCTTCCCCTTCCGGCACACTTCCACTTTCAAAATCGATGCTGCGGCCATAGAAGCCCACACCGGGCACAAAGCGGGCATCCAGGTATTCGAGCAGGCGCACATTCAGCACCAGGCCGGGATAAAAGCCCAGGCTGTTCATAGTGTTTACCTGCGTGCCACCGGCTGCCTGATCGGCATAAGCCTGTGAGTGCTCAATGTAGTACTTCGAGTAAGACATGCCCAGGTAGAAGCCATAGTGAATGCGCTTTTCATCGTAGCCAGGCTTATTCTCGCCTCTTACTTTCTGCGTCTGGGCATGTAGCTGCGTAGCGCTAGCCAGGAAAGTCAGGAAAAATACCGTAAAGCTTATTTTTTGCCGGTGTAGATGGAGCTGATTCCAAATGTGAGTGAATGCCATTTTGTTTGTTTAAAGCCAACTTCTTCAAAGATGTTCAGGAATTCCTTGCCGTCCGGGAAAGCCTGCACCGACTCGGGCAGGTAGGTATAGGCGGCATGGTCCTTAGAAACGAATTTACCTACCACCGGTAGTATGTTCTTAAAATAAAATTGATACAGCTGCTTCATCGGGAAGCTTTGCGGCTTGGAGAACTCCAGCACTACAGCAGTGCCGCCCGGCTTGAGCACGCGTCGCATCTCCGACAGGCCCTGCCTCAGGTTTTCGAAGTTGCGCACCCCAAAGGCCACCGTAATCGCGTCGAAGCTGTTGTCCTCAAAAGGCAGGTTCTCGGAGTCACCGTACTTCAGCTCGATCCTGTGGTCCAGTCCTTTTCGCTTCAGCTTTTCACGCCCCACGGCCAGCATACCTTCCGAAATGTCAACGCCTGTGATTTTATCTGGGTTAAGGCTCAGCGCCTCGATCGCAAAGTCGGCTGTACCGGTGGCAATGTCCAGCATTTGCTTCGGTTTTTCGGCCTTGAGCAGGCTCACTGCCTTTTTGCGCCAGATGATGTCGATGCCGGCACTTAGGAAATGGTTCAGAAAATCGTATTTGCCCGCAATGTTGTCGAACATCTGAGCAACCTGCGATTTCTTGTCGTTATTCTGGTCTTTGTAGGGTACTACCGCCATGGGTTATGCTTATGTAATAAAAGAACAAAAATACTCTAACTGTAACTATTATGCACAGTTTGTGTTCCATTATTATAAAAAAACAGGCTGAGCGAATGCCCAGCCTGTTTTTATTTATACAATGTGATCAGGCAACTTAGTTTACAGGCACTTCCTGCTGTGTGTCCTGACGCTGAATGATCTTGAACTCTGTTCTTCTGTTCAGCTGCATGTTGGCTGCAGAATTGTTAGTAGCAACCGGACGACGCTCGCCGTAGCTTACTGTTACAAGTCTGCGGGCAGAGATGCCCTGCTGCACCAGGTAGTCGTAGGCAGCGTTAGCACGGTTCTCACCAAGTGTCATGTTGTACTGTTCGCTGGCGCGTGAGTCGGTGTGGCCTTCGATGCTTACGTTCACGTTCGGGTTGGCTTTCATGTAAGCGGCAACAGCATCCAGCTCACGAATTGACTCGGCACGAAGTTCATACTTGTCAGTATCGTAGTAGATGTTTTTGAACTCCATAGTCGCAGTCTTATCTGATGTACCTCTGTCCGCCAACGCTGGTGCAGTGGATACACGAGTCGGATCATCACCAAAGTCGATGTAGAAGTTCTGCTCAATAGTAGCCGTGTCGTTCAGCACCATTGGCATTTCGAAAGACTCCGTCGTCAGCACCTGGCCGTCTTTTGTGATCTCCACCTGGTACGTACGGCCAGAAAGGATACGCAGGTCATACAGACCATCTTCCTGCTTTGTCACGTCGCGGTAAGAGATTGGACGCTTGTCAGCCTGCTGACCGTTGAACACAAGCTCCAGACCAGGTATAGCCAGGCTGTCGTTTGTCGCATACACACGGCCAGTCACGCGAGCGGCACGGATGTAGTTGATGGTGTAAATGTCCTTTTCGCCGTAGCCACCGATGCGGTAAGAAGACAGGTAAGCGTAGCTTCCGTCCGGGCTCAGGCGGTAGTAGGTATCGTCGTCTGGCGTGTTAACCGGGTAACCCAGGTTCTCAGGACGGGCAAAACGCTTGGCCACTGAGTCGTATTTGGCCACAAAGATGTCATAACCACCCATGGTGTTGTGTCCGCGCGAAGCGAAGAACAGCGAGCCGTCAGCAGCCATATACGGGCTGTCGTCATCAAACTTGGTGTTGATGGCGGCACCTACGTTGCGAGGCTTGCCCCACTCACCGTTCTTCTGGCGCTGTGATACGTAAATATCCAGGTCACCATCTTCAGAGTAGTGGCTGGTTGAGAAGTAGAGGCGCTGGTTGTCCGGTGTGATAAAGGCATCAGACTCGAAGTCGGCTGTGTTGATGTTGGAACCGATGCTCTTGGCATCACCCCACGAACCGTCAGCCTGACGCTCAGCGTACATGATGTCACCGTTGTTTACAGAGCGGTACAACAGCATTTTGGTGTCGTTGTCAAACAACTGGATAGAAGCGTCGTGGCCTGAGCTTTTCAGGTTACCGGCGATGGAGCGCGGCTGCTCCCACTCGTCGCCCTGGATGCGGCGTGTTTCGTAGATATCTTCGAAATACTCACCGTCAGAGGCTTTGGCACTGTTCTGGTTGTTACCGGCGCTGCGCGAGGTGAACAGCAGGTAGTTGTCGTCAGAAGAGATCACCGGGCTGTGCTCGGAGTACTCCGTATTCACTACGCCACCCAGGTTTTTCACGAAGATGTCCTTCGGGTTGGCCACTTCCTTCTGGGCGTTGCGGCTGTGCTGAATTAGCATGGCTACCTCTTCGCGGCGCCAGTCATCACGCTTGCGGATGTTGGGCATGTAAGCCTGGTAGTGCTTGATGGCATCGTCGAAACGGTAGTTGATGTGATTGATACGGCCCAGCCAGTATTCAATGTCACGATCTACGTTAGGCTTTACAGACTGTGCTTTGTTGATGTACTCTGCCGCTTTCTCCTTATCGAAAGTCATGTAGCTGATACCCGCAAAGTAAAGGGCTTCAGCGTTGTTTGGGTCGTTGGCCAGCACTTGCTCGTAATAAGGCAAGGCAGCGCGGTAGTTTTCACGGTCAAAAAATTTGTTTCCAGTCCGTACCAGCTTTCTGTTACTCTGCGCATCTACCGTGTAGGCACTCACACAGGTAACCGCCAGTGCTAAGGAAAGCCGTGAAAATAATTTGGCTAAATTATTCATGCTGTAAAGGGTTTTTTATACTTATTGTTTGTATGGAAATATGTGTTAATCTCTTCCTGAAGAACGCGACAAAGGCCTGCCTACCTGTTTGATCCGGCATGCTGGCGGCTTACTACCTTTATCCTGCTGCTTTTATCTCATTCCTTCCCCACATCCAACAACATCCCCCTTACGCTACTAACGCTATAATAGATTCACTAATATCTATTTTTATATACTACCGCAGTAACCCAACCCTAGATCAGAGAGCAAATATATTAAAATATACATATAAACTATATACGTTTCTGGATTATTTAATAAAACGTTATTTCGGCTTCTACTGATCTGCCTCCGATATACCTGTCTGGTACGGCTTGCGGCCTTGGCAATACATGTTAACTAAAATAATAGTAATTTTGACAAATCCGGCACGCGCCCTCCATCACCGGCAAGTGCGTGCCGACAATTAAAACTGCCACATCAACAGGCCAACTACCGGCCCGGTGGCTTAAGCTAGCAACAGCATGGTTATAAAAGAAGCAAAATTCTTAATAAGTAATACCCGGGTCGATTTATGCCCCGAACCCAACAAACCGGAGTACGCTTTCATCGGCCGCTCCAATGTAGGCAAATCCTCGCTGATCAATATGCTGACCGGGCAAAAAGGACTGGCAAAAACATCCCAGTCACCGGGTAAAACCCAACTTATCAACCATTTCCTGATCAACGACCAGTGGTACCTTGTCGACTTGCCGGGCTATGGTTATGCCAAAGTGAGCAAAGAGTCGCGGGAGCAGTGGCGCAAGATGATCAACTACTATATGCAGAAACGTGAAAACCTGACCTGCGTGTTCGTCTTGATAGATTCACGCCACGAGCCTATGCAGGTCGATCTCGACTTTATGCAACATCTGGGCGAGCTCGGCGTTCCTTTTGTGATCGTGTTCACCAAAGCTGACAAGCAGTCGGCCACCAAGACTGACTCAACCATAGCCGCCTACGCCCGTAAGATGCAGGAAACCTGGGATGAGCTTCCCCGCATGTTCAAGACCTCTGCAGAAAACAGGACTGGTCGTGACGAAATCCTTCAATTTATAGAGGAGGTAAACGCACAAGTGCAGTCGTAACCGGCACAGGGTTTGCGGTTTAGGAAGAAGGTATACCGGGTGTGCACCAACTTAAACTTAAATTGTTTACCCTTATGAAAAGTAAAATCTCAATTTTGTTTCTTTTATTTGCCTTTGTGACCTTTGCCGCCACTGCTCAGTCAGCTGATACGGCCAAGGAGAAAGAGGTATGGATACCGTCGAAGTCTATTGCGGTAGCGGAGTACTACAAAGGTGGCCAGGAGGCCATGTACCAGTTTATCGACAAGCAGATCAAGTACCCGGCCCTGGCCCGCAAAAACCGTGTGCAGGGCGAGTGCATTATCAGCTTCACACTGAATGAAGACGGCTCTACTTCGGGCTTCAAAGTGCTGAAAAACGCAGGTGCAGGCACCGGTGAGGAGGCGATGCGCATTGCCAAAATGCTAAAATTCAAAGCACCCGGCCCTGGCTTCGGCATGGTGGCCAGCGTGCCCATAATGTTTAAACTATAACCAAAGTTTTTATACCTGATTATGCCTATTGATTTAAGACAAGTTTCAGCCATTGCCGGCATGAGCGGACTTTACCGCATCGTAAAGCCTACACGCAACGGCGTAATTGTGGAGAGCCTTTCTGACACGCCTACCCGCATGGTGGCCCAGGCACGCCACCGTATGTCGCTGCTGGACGAGATATCGATCTATACCAACGACGAGGAGGCAACCGTACCGCTGGCCGATGTAATGGACCGCATCCACCAGAAATACAACGGTGAGCTGCCTTTCGGCGAGAAGCCCTCTGACGAGGAACTGAAGAGCTTTATGTCGGACGTACTGCCTGACTACGACGAAGACCGCGTGTATGTGTCTGACATGCGCAAACTAGCCACCTGGTACAGCATCGTGAACAAGCACGTAGGCTTTACAGCTGACGAAGAAGCTGCCTCAGAAGAAAAGGCGGAAACCGCCTCAGAAAAGAAAGCAGCGGAAGGCAAAGAAGAAAAGGCTGAATCAAAGGCAAAGAAGGCCAAGAAATAAGAACCTGCCCTATAGAAAAGCCCTCCGGACAGGAGGGCTTTTTTTTTATCGCTATACCTTACGCTTACAACCATGACCTACTCCCCTGCCCTACTTGAGAGCGCCGCGCGTCAGCTGCAGCGGGTTTTCGAATCAGAGCGCCAGCTGCCTTCCCAGGAAAGTGACCTGACAAGGGAGGTGGCCAACATGGTGCTATACCTGCTCCGCCATAACCTGAACCAGCTGCTCAACATCCTGTACCGCATCGATGTGGAGGAGCGCAAATTAAAACAGGCCATGCTCGCGGCCTCCGAAGAAGAAGTAGCCGAAAACATAGCCCGTTTAATTGTGGAGCGTGAGCTGCTCAAAGCGCAGATCCGCTTCCGGTATAGCCAGAATTAGTTTGCTACAACTGCTTCTTTTTTTTCCACTTCTGCTTTTATAAACTCCTCCACCTTATTCACCATCTCCGAAGATCCGATGATGAGCGGAGAGCGCTGGTGCAGTTCGGTTGGCTCGACTTCCATGATGCGGCTTTTGCCGGTAGAGGCCTTGCCGCCTGCCTGCTCCGCGATAAAGGCCAGCGCGTTGCACTCGTACAACAGGCGCAGCTTACCGTTAGGTGCTTTCGCTGTGGACGGATATATGTATACCCCACCCTTGATCAGGTTGCGGTGGAAGTCAGACACCAGCGAGCCGATGTAACGACCCGAGTAGCCGTTCTCTTTGCAGTAGCTCAGGTAATTCTTGATGCCCTCCGGGAAGCTGTTATAGCCGCCTTCGTTGCAGGAGTAGATCGTGCCGGTTTCGGGTGTGCGCATGTTCGGGTGAGAAAGGAAAAACTCGCCCAGCGATGGCTCATATGTAAAGCCGTTTACGCCATGACCCGTAGTGTATACCAGCATCGTAGAAGAGCCGTACACGACGTAGCCGGCTGCGATCTGGGCAGTACCTCTTTGCATGCAATCTTCCATGGTGCCTTCTGTACCTGCTACAGAAACGCGGCGGTAGATCGAGAAGATGGTGCCGATCGACACGTTCACGTCGATGTTGGAAGAGCCGTCCAGCGGGTCGATGGCCACGATATATTTGCCTTTGAGGTTGCCTGTCTGAATGATTTCGTCTTCTTCCTCTGAGATGATGGCACACACCTCGCCTCCGTTACGAAGGGCGCGTATGAAGCGGATGTTGGCGATCACGTCGAGTTTCTGTTGTTCTTCTCCCTGCACGTTCTGCTGACCGTAGGCTCCGGTAACGTCAATCAGGCCGGCACGGTTAATTTCGCGGTTCACGATCTTGGCTGCCAGGGCAATGTCGCGCAGCAACTGCGATAGTTCTCCGGTCGCAAAAGGGAAGTCCTCCTGCTTTCTCATGATAAACCTGTCAAGTGTGGTACCGACAGGAAGCGCTAGTTTGTCATTCATTATGGTGAAATTTAAATATATAGCTACAAAAATATGATATTTTGAAACATAACCGAAGGATACTTACATTTACGCAGTATTAGTCCCAATTGATGAAAGTATTTAAGTTTGGCGGCGCCTCGGTAAAAGACGCCGGTGCATTGCAAAATCTGGCTCAGATCGTGTCCGCACAGGGCGGCGAAAAAGAACTGCTACTGGTGGTGTCTGCCATGGGCAAAACGACCAATGCCCTGGAACAGGTATACGACCTGGCCGCTGCGGGTCATGATTTCACTGACGCCCTGCATCAGAGCCGTCAGTACCATTTAGCTATTGTTCATGAGCTTTTCCCGAACAGAGAACACCCTGTATACGAACGACTCGAACATCTGTTTACCCAATTGCAGCAAGTATTGCAAGGGTGTAAAAGCCAGCCAGTTGCCAACTACGACAGAGGTTACGACCAGGTCGTGAGCTTCGGCGAGCTGGTATCTTCTGTTATCGTGCATTATTTTTTGCAGGATCAAGGTATAGCAAGCGCCTGGGTCGACAGCCGAAAATACATTCAGACGGACACTACCTGGCGCGAAGCCCGTGTGGACTGGGCCTGGACCGAGCGGGTGATCAAGCGAGACCTGCCCGCTATCCTGACACAGCAGCTTATCGTGACGCAGGGCTTTCTGGGCGGTACCAACAATGGCCTTACCACCACCCTGGGCCGCGAGGGCTCTGACTTCAGCGGGGCCATTTTCGCCTATTGCCTCGATGCCGAGGGCCTTTACATCTGGAAGGATGTGGCCGGCCTGCTAAACGCCGACCCGAAGCGCTTCGCCCATACCGTGCGCTACGACATGCTCGACTACCAGGAGACGGTGGAAATGGCTTACTACGGCGCTTCGGTCATTCACCCGAAGACGATCAAACCTCTGGCCAACAAGTCGATTCCGCTTTATGTGAAATCCTTCCTGGACCCGACGGCCGGAGGCACCAAGATCTGCGACTGCCGCTTTGAGAAGCTCAGCCCGGCCTATATCGTGAAAGACAACCAGTGCCTTGTGTCGTTCAGCGCCAAGGATTTTACTTTCATCAGCGAAAAGAACCTAGGCACCATTTTCAACGCCCTGTCAGAACTGCGTCTCAAGATCAACCTGATGCAAAACTCGGCCATCTCGTTTTCGATCTGTACTGACTACAATGAGGAGCGCCTTCAGAAACTACTCGAAACGCTGAAAGACCAGTTCACCATTCACTACAACACTCGTCTGCAGCTTTTCACGATCAAGAACTACGACAACGAGAGTATCCAGGAAATCACGAAAGACAAAGAATTGCTGCTCGAACAGCGGACCAGAACGACGTTTCAGGTGGTGTGCCGCTGACCTCCCTCCTGCCCTTTTCCCAATTCCTGCAAAAGCTGTAACTTAGTCCGGAACAAACACGACTGAACTATGGAATTTATACTGGTAACCCCGCAGGCCCGTCCGCACGTGGCCCTGATACAACTCAACCGTCCGAAAGAGCTCAACGCCCTGAACCTGCAGTTGATGGGCGAAATGCGCGATGCCCTGAAAGAGCTCGACGACAACGACGAGGTACGTGCCATCATCATCACGGGCAATGAGCGGGCATTCGCCGCGGGTGCCGACATCAAGCAGATGGCGGGCAAAACAGCGATTGATATGCTCAACATCGACCAGTTCTCTACCTGGGACCAGATCCGCAAGACCAAAAAACCTATTATCGCGGCCGTTTCCGGTTTTGCGCTGGGCGGTGGTTGCGAACTGGCCATGACCTGCGACATGATCGTGGCTTCAGAGACAGCGCAGTTCGGTCAGCCGGAGATCAAGATCGGGGTGATGCCTGGTGCGGGCGGCACACAGCGTCTGACCAAGGCCATCGGTAAAGCCAAGGCCATGGAGATGGTGTTGACAGGCCGATTTATGTCTGCCGCTGAAGCTGAGAAGCACGGCCTGATCAACCGCGTGGTGCCAGTGGAGCTATACCTGGAAGAGGCTTTTAAACTGGCTGGTGAAGTCGCCCAAATGTCGCCGGTGGCGGCCAAACTGGCCAAAGAATCCGTGAACCGCTCTTTCGAAACCAACCTCGACGAAGGCCTGCACTTCGAGCGCAAGAACTTCTACCTCTGCTTCGCCTCCGAAGACCAGACCGAAGGCATGAACGCCTTTGTGGAAAAGCGCAAGCCGGAGTTTAAGGGTAGATAAATTATAATAGTTACAACAGTGTTGTAGCGACGTTACAATGTAACGTCGCTACTTTTTGCCCTTGCTCGCGTCCCGCGCGCATGAGAGCTACCCGGCGGACTTCCCGAAAGTGTTCGGGATTTTCAGCTGGCAGCTCTTCCTGTCCCATTAGATAGTTCCAGATTTCTCGCTAGCACTCGAAATGACAGATGTGAGTGAGGTCTCAGTACCTACTCCAACTCTCTCCCACCCAAAGTTCCCCTATTCACAAACAACTTTTATTGCTTCACTTTTTATTCTTCAGAAGAAGCCTTACCTTTGCGGAACTATTCCTAGTTAGGAAACATTCTTATTTACTGTATGCAGCACCTGACCCGAGACGAAATACGACAAAGCCTGACTGAGTGTGGCCTGAAGGCGACGCATCAGCGCATTGTGGTGCTCGAAGCGGTGGCAGAGTTGCACGGTTCGCACCCAACGGCAGAAGATGTTTTCCAGCGCTTAAGACCTGCTAACCCGACGATTTCGCTGGGGACGGTTTATAAAACGCTCGATACCTTTACCGATACAGGTATGCTGCGGCGGGTTGTTTCAGAAGGCGGCAGCAAGCGTTACGATTCTAATACGATGACGCACAGCCACATCTACTGCAGCAAGACCAAGGAGATAGTTGATTTTGAGGATATAGAGTTGGAGCAGCTGCTGATCAAATTTTTCAGTGAGCGCCAGGTGGAGAACTTCGAAATCAAGGGCTTTTCGATTCAGCTGACTGGCTGTAAGGTAGAGCCCGACAAAAAGATAAGCATTACAAGAGTTTCTAAATAGATTATTTCAAAACCCAATAAAAACAAAACAAAATGGCAGTATTAGTAGGTAAAAAAGCTCCTTCTTTCAAAGCTACAGCAGTAGTGAATGGCGAATTCGAAGAAAACTTCTCTCTTGACCAGTACATCGGCAAGAAGCACGTGATCTTCTATTTTTACCCAATGGACTTCACTTTCGTTTGCCCTACCGAGATCATCGCGTTTCAGGACAGAATGGAAGAGTTCGATCGTAAGAATGTTGCCGTAGTTGGTTGCTCTACCGACACGCATTTTTCTCACTTCGCATGGTTGAACACACCACGCAACCAAGGCGGTATCGAGGGGGTTGAGTACCCGCTTGTAGCTGACGCTTCTAAGACAATCGCTCAGAACTTCGACGTGCTGGCTGGTCACTACGACTACAACGAAGAAGGCGAAGCGATCTTTGTAGGTGAGCCGGTTGCTTACCGCGGTCTGTTCCTGATCGACAAAGAAGGTGTTGTTCGTCACCAGGTTGTAAACGACCTTCCGCTTGGCCGTTCTATTGACGAGGCGCTGCGTATGGTGGATGCCCTGCAGTATTTCGAGCAGAAAGGCGAAGTTTGCCCGGCTAACTGGTCTGAAGGCAAAGAAGCGATGAGCGCTACAAAAGAAGGTGTATCTAACTACCTTGCAAAGCACTAAGCTTTAAGTAACTTATGAATCTTTAAGTAACTTATGAATCGTCCTGAAATAAGTTGACAGATTTAACAAGGTCCCGGTTTGTTTAGGCAGGC
>NZ_BMFP01000007.1:188421-268000 GCF_014638845.1 Pontibacter amylolyticus | reverse complement strand
GAGCTGCCCTCAAAGAGGTTCTCCCAGCGGATGCTGGCCGAGGTAGCATCACCAGTTGCGCTCGTCTCCATAGTGGTAGAAGGTGCTGCTTCCTCTAATTCTTTTTTGTCGCAAGAAATAGCTATCGACCCTAACAATAGGGGAGTTAGCAGATAACGGAATTTGGAATTCATAAAACTTGGCTAAAGTTGAAAAAAAAACTAATTAATGTTCACGTATAGATTTTGTCATCTTTAATGTATTAGTTATAAAATATATTTAAAAAAGTTTATATCTGCTGATTCTTACCTCTATTAATTAAGTGCAAAACTTATTTAAAGTGTATTGTTTCACTCAACCTTTTGTCTTGGTTTTCGTAGCTAATACGTTTGCAAAACTATGCAAAAATTAGAGTTTGCAAGAGGTATAGGTTTATATCTGAAAAATTTCATAATATTTATTTGTTTAATGTCTGAAATGGTGGGCGTTAAGTTATTTATGTTCTATGTTAGGGCAAATGTTGGTTATATATTTTACTTTATTTTAGGCTGTATTATGTAAGGTCGATTTAAGTGACAGATATATGTAGCTGAGTGAGTGATTATAAATAAGCTGTGGATGGAATTCTTGGTGAGCAAATTTGATGATTATAAACATCATCAGACCTTAAGGGTAGTGTATGCACATTTTTGGAATAATTAAAATTAAGCCTGTGTTACTTAGTTCATTTTGATACTTATGAGCATTATAAAGTACTATTTATATTATCTGGTGTTATGAGCGTTGATATTATTTTTAAAAAAATAAGCATTTTTCATAATTTGTTCGTATGGCTATAGTCCTAGTTTTTCGTTTAATCTGTTGACTTTTTTAGCTATTTGAGATGGGTGATTTAGATTTTGGTAATTGTGATATTCCAGCAGCCGCTTTTGTGCGGCCTGACTTTCGCTTAATTGCTATAATAAAAGTTGGCATGGAGCAATGATTCAGGCTCATAGCTTTCTAAGAAGCTGAAAGTTAATAGCATATCGGATCAAAGATTTTTGTTTTGGATTACCTAAGGTGTTAAGTGGAAAAGTGAGCAGAGGACCAAACATAAGACCCACTCGTTACTGTTATAGTTGACTGCCTCGGGTAAGCGTATTTTAATTGAAGGGGTAAGTTAGAGGATATTATAGGCCATAGATATCTTGTTTCTTCAACTTAGAGTAGTTGCTATGGTCTATTTTAATAGAAAGATTATAGTGGTGAATTTATGGTTTAGTGAACTTCTGAGAGATAAACTTAAGAATTAAGGATTTTAGACGATTGTTTCACATAAAAAAGCAGAGGCAAGCGCAATTTGAGGATAGCTATGTAGTTTGATGCTACAAGTAAAAATGTAATGCCAAGGCTTTGGACTTCTTGTTATAAAGCTTCTGAGCAGCGTTGATTGGAACAGATAAGTTCTAAACTATTTGGTTTAGATTCTGAAGCTTGGATGAACACTGCGATATGGCATTTTTCAGGTAAGGAGTGAGGTGAGGCGGGTTTTTGATATTTAGTTACATCATCTTGTAGCACAAGGGAAAGAAAGAGATGTAAAAGCTTGGCTGCTTGATTTTATTTGAAATGGTAATATTAACTACTCAGGCCTTTTAGAGTTTATGAGTTGAAATAAAAGAACTTATGTTAAGATACTGAAGAAGAGATTTATTTCTGTCTTCAACTAAGAAGATTATACTCTGCCCCAAATAATGTTTATCATTGGTTGCTAAAGCGATAGAAGTCAGGATATTGTGTATCTGTTTAATGTGGTTTGGGTGGATGTATACTAGCCTCAACACAAATGTAGAATCTTTCAAACTTTTATGTAATCCTTTGTAATTAATTAACGGGTTGTGCCAGACACAACAGACTAGCTCGCCAGAATATGTAATACTGTAAACGTGTTCTCCGGATTCAAATCTTTTCATTGCATCCTCTAGAAAGTCCCAACGGGTGGACAAGCCTTGTTGTGGATTATAAGAAAGGAGGCTTTTTATATTGTTTACATTTAAACTATAACTGTAGTCTATTGGGTCACCCATAATATGCTCGTAGATTCCTAAACGTTTAGGAACTCCGAAAATGAGATAGTTAAAAGATACGCTTCCTGCCTTTAAACCAAGTCTGGACAAGAGTATTACACGTTGTTTAAATTTAATACCTTTATACTTTAAATGTCTAGGTGTTATTCCTTTTTCTCTTAGTTTTGATTTCAGCACTTTAAATACTGGATCAATGATGGCCTTCTTAACTTTAGTTTTAAATGCGCTAGAAATTCGGAGAGTGTGTACTTGGTCTTTTGAGGTAGCGAGTCGCTCTTTATAAGAATCTCCACCAGGTGTTAGGTCAAAAATGTGCATACCCTCTTCTGTTAGTAATTGTCCTAGCATTATAAAGTTTATCAGACCGGGAGAGTACCTAGCGTAAATGGGAGAGTGGGTATTTAAACTTGCTAAGTGTGCCCATTTTTTCCCTGTTGGAGCTGCAATAGAGGCAATAATTTTATCATCAAGCCATAAGATAGTGGTATGTAGTATGCCCTCTCTAAATAACTCGATTAAGAACTGCTTGCCTCGAGGATCAGTCTCGAACTGAAAAAAATTAAACTTTGCACCTTTACGGAATTCACTATGTACAATCAGCTCATCGATTAGGGAGGAAAATCTTTCTAGATCAGTTACTTTCTCAAACACCACATTTCCTAGTCGCTTTAATCTATTGGTCTTCTCTCTAAACTGTTTCTTTCTGAAAACATTAGATATAGCAGGGTTGGAAAGATCCATTAGAGGCCTAGTTAGTGACTCGAGGATGCAGTGTTGCTTCCACTTCTCATTTACTCTGACCCAGTCTAAGGGGGTTTGAGGTGGAATATTAATGAATCTAATATCATCCTTTGGGTACTCATTCTGCAACTCTATTAAAGCTTCATTTATGAAAGACTCCCCCATAGCAGGTGTTGCTAACCAAGTCTGGTACTCTGCTGCATCTAGTCCAGCAAACTTAATTCCTTTACTCGATTTATTCTTAGTTAGTGTTAATAACCCGACAAGTTTCCCGTCAAACTCTGCTCTTACCATAATTGAGATAAAATCTTTGCAGTATAAACGATACCAAGAGGCTACGAACTCCTTGCTTTGAAAGACTGTACCCCATGGGCATTCTTTATATAAAATGTCCCAAGAGCTGAGGAATTCAGGATCATTTAAAAGGTTCAGCGACTTTTCTCCAGTCGTTAACTTCAGACTCATGCTAGGTTGTACGACTGCTGCTTTTGGAAGCATATCAGTTGAAAGATAAGTAATACTCATGTTGCCTTTCAGATCGGTGTAGTGGTAGTTAACCATCTACGTTATCTGAATGCCTAAGTTGAATTATATCAATTTTAAGTTATGTAAAAGCGATTATAATTCATTTACTCTTATTGTGATACTTTAAAAAAATTTAAACATAATTCCAACCTTATATCAAATCATGATTAGTATTGTATAAAAAAATATTGATAAAGCAAAACTTAAATTCGTAGTTTAAGTAAAGTTGTAGTAGACCCCATTGGCCAGTTATTGTATAGTTAGGCCTTAATTAGTATTCTTTTCCTTGCATTTTAGGAATAAGCATAATGAAATGGGGAAAATTGACGAAGCTTTATCTAAGAACAGCAGTAGTATTTAAATAAATATTTAATACGAATATTCTGCTTTGCATAAAAGTTGATAAACAGCTTATAGGTTATGGTATGTCTACATTGAAAATTTTAGTGGTTGGTCCTAGTATTGAACGGACTAAAGGAGGAATGTCTACTGTTATAAATAATATTTTACATTTTAAATCAGAGGACCATAACGTTGAATTGCAGCATTTAGTAACACATGTGGAAGGAAGGACAATTGAAAAGTTGCGGGTGGTGGCTAAGGCTTTACTCAGTATGATTCAGGCAAAATTTGACATAATGCACATTCATGTTGCCTCAGATATAAGTATTTTCCGAAAGAGCCTTTTCGTATACCTGTGCTTGGTTCTAAATAAGCCTATAATCATGCACATTCATGGGGGAGATTTTGATACATATTACCAAAGAGCATCCCCAATAGTAAAGTATTATATAGGTAAGACCTTGCTAAGGTGTCATAAAATAATTGTTCTTTCACAATATTATAAATCCTTTCTGGACGCACATATTAAAGGTTGCAATATTGAGGTGCTCTATAATGGGGTATGCATGCGAAAACTTAAAGATTGTCAAACAGCCCCTTTTAACTTGAATGGCTTCCTATTTCTTGGTAAGCTATGTAAGCTTAAGGGGGTTTATGACTTGCTTGAAGCAATAGATATCTTGGTTAATAAATATAACCAAGGGCATCTAAGATTTTTGATAGCCGGACAAGGCGACACAGAACAAGTAAGAAGCATAATTGACCAGAAAAAATTATCGACTAATGTACAACTTCTAGGCTGGATTAATGACAAGGAAAAGCTCGAGTGGCTAAGGCAGGTAGACAGTGTAGTTTTGCCATCTTATGTAGAAGCCCTTCCGATGTCTATCATAGAAGCAATGGGAGCAGGTAAAGTAATAATAAGCACTAGAGTTGGAGGAATTCCTGAACTAGTGAAGCAGGACAATGGATTTTTAATAAATCCAGGCGATATCGATAGCTTGTGTAACCACATCCTGTATGTTATTTCGCATCCTGAACAAGTTGTTACTATCTCGAATAATAATATCAATAAGACAGACGAACTATACAATCTTGATAAAATAAATGCTCGTCTGTTTGATATCTACTTCGAAATAGCTGGAAGAAGGAAGAATTGGGAGTACAATGTAAAAACGCCCTTTAAATTAAAATCACAGCCCATAAACCACTTCTGATAAGTTAAGAATGAAGAATTATGCTTCTAATTAAACTTAAGTACTAATAATATGAAGGTATTAGCTATAGCATCAGCCGGAGGGCATTGGATACAGTTATTGCGTTTAATGCCGGCTTTTGAGGATAATGAAGTGATATTTATATCCACTCATAAGAGCTTTTCTGACACGGTTAAGGGGCATGATTTTTTTGTCGTACCCGACGCAAGCAGATGGAATAAACTCAGGCTTATCTATATGGGTTTTGTCATGCTCAAGCTCTTGTTGAGAATAAAGCCTGATGTTGTAATAACCACCGGCGCTGCACCTGGTCTGATGGGTATACTTGCCGGCAAAATATTGGGAGCTAGGGCTGTCTGGATAGATAGCATCGCAAACGTAGAACAGATCTCCCTTAGTGGGCGAATAGCTCTGCTGTTTGCAGACAGAACTTATACTCAATGGCCAAACTTGGCTTCTAATAAAGTTTATTTTAATGGAAACGTATTATCATGATCTTTGTAACTACAGGGACACAAGAACCCTTCGACCGCCTTCTGAGAGTGGTAGATGTAATTGCGCTAAAAATACCTGATATCAAAATAGTTGCTCAAACATCAAAGTCCCAATATAAAGTAGCGAATATATACCTTCATGATTTTTTATCTCCTGTTGAGTTTAACACTCTTTTCGATAAAGCGCAGCTTATAGTAGCTCATGCTGGTATGGGAACGATTATATCTGCATTGGTTCACAACAAGCCGATTTTAGTACTCCCAAGACTCGCTAAATACGGAGAACATAGAAATGATCACCAGCTTGCCACAGCAAAAGCGTTTGAAAAGCTACAATATTTGCATGTTGCCTACAGCGAGGAAGAACTCGAGTCAAAAATATTACCTCTAATAAAAGGTCATATGAGCTGTAATCACAAAATTGGGAAGTATGCATCTCAGCAATTGATAGCTTCACTTAAGAATTTTATAACTGCTTAATTTAAATTTTGCAGAATTATAAAGTGGAGAAGATATAATATCCCACAGTGGTAGTATTGATTTAATTAATTTTTTTACACTAAACTTATTATTCTATGTGCGGAATTGCAGGAAGCATAAACTGTGTATTAACTGAGCGAGATATTAATCAAATTAGCCATCGCGGCCCCGATGCTCAGGCTATTGTCGAAATGCCTCTTGGGGCCAATAAGGTATACTTGGGCCATACTAGGCTTTCAATCATTGAGCTCTCAGAAGCCGGTAGTCAGCCTATGTTTACAACTTGTGGCAATTATTGTATCGTCTTTAACGGGGAAATTTACAATCATCTTGAGTTAAGGAAAAAGTTAAAAGGCATAAACTTCGTAGGGCATTCTGATACAGAGACTATTTTATACTACTTAAGAGAATATGGGATTGAAGCTGTAAAAGATTTTAACGGCATATTTGCTTTTGCTTTTATCGATAAGAAGCAAGAGAAGCTATACCTGGTACGAGATGTGTTCGGTGTCAAGCCACTATATTATTACACAAATGGCGACAAGTTGATTTTTGCATCTGAAATTAAAATCATTAAAAATAATTCTTCTTATAGTAAAGAGTTAGATTTAACTGCTTTAAATACTTTTCTGACATTTAGGTATAATCCTTCACCACAAACCCTTTTTAGTGGTATCAATAAGTTAGAAGCAGCATCGTATTTGGAATTCACTTCATCAAGTAAATCTAAATTATACTGTTACTGGTCAACGCCACAAAAAATAAATTTCAAAGTCACTGAACAAGAGGCGGTTGCCGAATATAAACGATTGTTGGAGCAATCGATAAAACGTCAGTTGCTAAGCGATGTGCCAGTTGGCTTATTCCTAAGCGGAGGGCTTGACTCTGCTGTTTTAGGCCATTTGATGTCTAAGCACTGCGAGTATACATTGAAAACTTTTACTGTAGGGTTCCACGGCAAAGGGAATTACAATGAGTTAGATGATGCCCGTGAAACAGCTCGTCTCCTTCAGTCAGATCATTATGATCTGTTCATGAACAGAGAGCAGTATATGAATTTCTTCTATAATTCATTCTTCCATACAGAGGAGCCTATCGCTGAGCCTACGATACCGGCTTTATATTACGTCTCTCAGCTAGCTTCTAGACATGTAAAGGTAGTGCTAAGTGGCCAGGGGGCGGATGAGCCTATGGCAGGATATAATAGGTACAAGGGAGAGAAGATACTCGCTAAATATCAGAAATTACTGTCTTTACTTCCTCTCTCTTTATTATCACGTGTTTTTCCAAATAACAGTTCGATTGACAGGGGGATTTATTCATCTAAATTTAAAGATGAGCTCGAGAGGTTCATAGGTATTTATACTTTGTTTACACCTAAAATGAAAGAGGGGTTGTATAAAAACGGATTATCCGATCTGATCAACGATAAGCAAAAATCTTTTTTTGCTAGGCATTACAACCTAGCTGATAATGCGGGAGGATCTTTGTCCAAATTACTTTATGTAGATCTAAGAACTATGCTTCCTGACAATCTGCTGCTTTTCAACGATAAAATGACGATGGCAAACTCAATAGAAAACAGAGTGCCATACTTAGATATTGATCTCATTAACTTTGTAGAAAGCTTACCAATTAATCTTAAGCTTAACGGACTAGTAGGAAAATATATTCATCGTAAGGCGGCAGAAGACTGGCTGCCTAAGTCAATTATTAATAGAAAAAAAAGAGGGTTTGAAACACCTGTGGGGGAATGGTTTGAGAAGGACCTTGCAAATTCTCTGATTGATTTAGTCGATAGCTCCAATTCCTTTAGTAACAGTTATTTTGATATCAATTTTATAAAAGGAATGATACATCAACATAAGTCCAAAAAGAAAGATTATCAACGTCATTTATTTATTCTTCTTTCATTGGAATTGTGGTTTAAGAATTTTTACCAGATTGAGACAAAAGAGTTAGCACCTTCTGTAGTTACAGCATGAAAGTTTGCCTAATGTTGATTATTTACATATTAAAAGTAATGCAAGTCCTACAGATTGGAAGACTTGCAAGTAAGTAAGGAGACCATATTCAGCAATTATACATTAATATAGAATAATGTTTCTTCCAAGTTAGTTTACTATTATCAATCTATTCTAAATATAAGTAATAGCTTTACAATCACTCGACACCATTATAGTATTACCGTCTATGTTCCATCATCTCTGTGTAAAACTGAGCCTGCGTAATTAGTGTCTGATTTCTTACAGTTAAATACTATTTCTGCAGGATTTTCCCGGTTTTAAGTGCAAGCCTTCCTTCTTCCCTCACCACAAACCCATTCACCAACACATACCTAAATCCCGTAGCTTCCTGATGCGGATTCTCATAAGTGGCATTCTCACGCACTTCTTCTGGTTTAAACAGTAGCAGATCGGCTTTATACCCTTGCTTCACAAGACCCCGGTTATGCAAACCAATGGTTTTGGCGGACAATCCCGTCATTTTATGGATAGCTTCCTCCAGGGAGAGCAGCTGCTTCTGTATTACATAAGTCTCTAGCACTCTGGCAAAGGTTCCGAAGCTTCTGGGGTGGCGCATCGAAGGGCTGCCATCACTGCAGACCATGACGTGCTTATCTTTCAAAAATGTTTCCTGAAGGGCTTCGTCCATGATAAAGTAAGCGCCGTCGGCACCGTAAGGGCCAATATCTTCCATTAAAGCTAACTCAAAAGGTTTGTTTACCTCTTTGGCCACTTGCTCAAGGGTTTTGCCTTTGTAAGGACCGGAACCGATCAGCGTTGCTTCCGGACCGTTGCGCAGTGTGATCTTGTTCCGCAGGAAGGTGGCCAGTTCCTGGCGGCGATTCTTCAGCACTTCCTGGTAATCATAAGGTTTCTTGGCCCAGTCCGGGAATAGGATGGCGATGCCGGTATAGCTCGCGGTATAGGGGTAAAAGTCAGCGGTCACCTGTATACCTTGCTGACGGGCGGAATCCAGTAACTGCAGTACGCGGTTGGCGCGCGCCTCGCCTTTACCATATACCACTTTAATATGCGACACATGCACCGGACAGTACTTGCCCTGCTCCAAGAGTTCCCGGATCGAGGTTTCAACGTAGGCGTCATCTTCGTTACGCATGTGACTCATGATGATGCCTCCTTTTTTTCCTACAATCTCAGCAAGTCTGTTTAACTCGTCGCGACGGGCATAGTAACCCGGGTTATACTCCAAACCTGTGGTCAGGCCGAAACAGCCGGCATCAAGCGCTTCGGTGAGGAGCTTTTCCATTTTCGCCATACCTGGCGCCGAAGGGATGGAGTCGTAGGCTATACCTGACAACATACGGAGCGTGTTGTGCCCGGCAAACATGGCTACGTTGACACCTAACTCTTTGCTTTCCACTTCCTGCATCCACTCTTTTATGTTTTCGCGTTCCGGGCTGAAACCATCCTGGCCCAGGCAAATCGTGGTTACACCCATCGAAAGGAAGTTGGAGAAATCAGGAGTCTCAAGTGGATCGCCGTGGGCGTGCGTGTCAATAAAACCTGGTGTCAGGTATAGTCCGGAGGCGTTGATGGTGCGGTTTGCGATATAGGTGTTGGTAGTATCGGTGTCGATCAGTGCAATGGAATCGCCGTTGACCAGCACATGCGCCGCGAAAGCGGCCTTGCCAGAGCCGTCTACGACCATGGCATTGCGGATCAGCAACTCGTATCGTGTTTGATCACTGGCAACCTGCTGGCAGGAGGCAAAGACAAGTGTAGTAATTACAATTTTGAAAAGTAGAGCGGCGCAACGAAACAGTTTTTCCATTCTTAAAGATAATTTATTAGGCCTAAAAAGCAATGCATACCTGGTGCTGCTTGCACTTTATACCCGGCAAAAGCTGTTGCCTAAGAATTTTTTTTATGCATAAATAAAAATTTATTAACAAATGACATATGGGCATTATTAGTCTATATATCAATTAGTTATATGATGGCTCAGCGGTGTTTGCCATTCTCTTGGAGACTTATTTTGGAGCGTGGGTAGCTAGTTTTTTATTGCACTGGCACGCAACTTGTAATTACCCTGTCAACAGAGTTTAATGTTTCTAACAAAACTGAAAGAGTTATGAAAAAGGTAAGCTATATCATGAGCCTGGCACTGATGGCATCAGTAGCTTTTGGCGGATCAGCTGAGGCGCAGGAAAAAAGAACTGGTTGGAGCCCACAGGCAAAAGGTGCAGTGATCGGTGCCGGTACAGGCGCCGCAGCAGGTGCCATAATACATAAGCGTAACCGTGTAGTAGGTGGTGTTGTAGGTGGTGTAGCTGGTGGCGCCGTAGGCTACGGTGTAGGAAAGGTTATTGACAACAAGCAGAAGCGCGAGGCGGAAGAGGCCCGTATAGCTGCCGCCGAGAGAGCGGCCGCAGCCCAGCGCGTAGCAGCTGCAGAACGAGCGGCGGCTAACAGAGCAACAGTTGCCAAGAGCACTCCGGCTCCGGCTAAAAGAACCCCGGCTCCGCAGTCAAGTTTAGTAGCGACTCCAGCTGAGACAGCAGCAGCCAACTCATTGGCTATGATGTATGCCTCAGAAGAGGGACCAACTCCACAGATGGTATACGCCAATTTCCTGCCTAATCCAGATTATGGTGATCGCAGCAAGCCATACTCTACTTCTGAGGTTCGCAGAAAGAGTTGGTAACACATTTACCCTTTACCTTCTCCCGGCCCGGTGCCGGGAGAAGGTATAAACCCTCCGACGCGGTTTTCACGTATTGCGTCGAGGTTCACTCACTTAAATTCTAGAAATCATGAAAAACATACTTTACACCTTCCTAGCCTTGTTCCTGTTGGCTTCCTGTGCGAAGTCGGAGGGCGAGTCGGTAGATGTACGCGGACTTAACCAGGAGTTTATCAGTGCCTGGAATGCGCGTGACTCTGACAAAGTAATCTCGATGATGGCCGAGGACGTGCAGTTTCTGCAGGGCGAGGTAATCTACAGAGGCAAATCTGAAGTGTCGGATAAATGGGTGCGCGAGACTATGGGCACCATTGCCGACCTGAAAACCTACCCGGTAAGCTCCGGCGCCGATACTGAGATTGCCTACGAAGCGGGCACGTTTTCAGTAGACGTGCTGCCTGCCAGTCCCGGCGAGCCACGCGGATTAGGCGAGGGCAACTTTGTGCTGCTCTGGAAAAAAGCAGAGGACGGTAACTGGAAATTAAGCTACGCACAGTTGGAAGGTCATCCGGTAGTAGTCCGAAATTAAATCAGAAGAAATGAATTAACGAAAAGCGGCTGATCCCAACAGATCAGCCGCTTTTTTTATAGGTATAGGCAGGTTCTAGTGGAAGAACAGGTAAGCGATGAAGATGGCAGCAATAGCGCCGGCCAAATCTGCCAGCAAGCCACAGGTAAGGGCATAGCGGGAGCGCTTGATGCCAACAGAGCCAAAGTATACCGCCAGCACATAAAAAGTCGTTTCGGTTGAGCCCTGGAATACCGAAGCCATGCGCCCTACAAATGAATCCACGCCATAGGTCGTCATGGCTTCCACCATCAGGCCACGGGCACCGCTACCGCTCAGGGGTTTCATGAAAGCAACCGGCAGGGCAGGCACAAAGTCTGTATTCACACCCGTCAGGGCAATCAGGTAGCCTATACCGTCCACGATCATGTCCAGAGCACCCGAGGTGCGGAACACGCCGATTGCCACCAGAATGGCCACCAGATAAGGTATGATCGTGATCGCTACCGAGAAGCCCTCTTTGGCACCCTCAATAAAAGCTTCGTACACATTCACTTTCCGGATAAGCGCCAGCCCCACAAACGAAATGATGATCGAGAACAGGATGACATTACTCGCCACCTGTGAGATGACACTTACCTGTTCCTGCGAGATCGTGCTGAAATAGTAGATAAGCCCCACGATTAGTAGCAACAGGGTGCCGATGTAAGCCAGTATGACGGGGTTGAACAGGTTGATACGCTGGTACAGCGCCACAGCAATCAAACCCACCGTAGTGGAGAAAAAAGTGGCCAGCAGGATAGGTATAAAAATATCAGAAGGATCGGCGGCCCCAAGTTGCGCCCGGAACACCATAATGCTGATCGGTATAATGGTGAGGCCGGAGGTATTGAGCACCAGGAACATGATCTGGGGGTTAGAAGCGCGGTCTTTGATCGGGTTGAGCTCCTGCATTTCCTTCATCGCCTTCAGGCCCAGCGGTGTGGCGGCATTGTCGAGCCCCAGCATGTTAGCCGAAAAGTTCATCAGGATGGAGCCAAACACAGGGTGGTTTTTCGGGATCTCCGGGAAGAGGCGGTTGAAGAAAGGCGCCACCAACCGGGAGAAAATGGCAATGATGCCGCCGCGCTCTCCGACTTTCATCAGTCCCAGCCATAGTGTCATCACACCAGTGAGGCCGAGTGAGATCTCAAAGCCGAGCTTGGCGTTGTCGAAGGTGCTGGTGACGAGTTTCTGGAAGATCTCTACATCGCGAAACACGATGAGCTGGAACAAAGCAATAGCAAAGGCGATCAAGAAGAAGGCCGCCCACAGATAATTTAATACCATGAAGCAAAAGGTTGGTCAGGAATCAGTCTGTAAGTTACAAACTGATTCCAATTCCGGGCAGGGTTTGTCTGACAAATTTATTCGAACGCAGGTTTAGTGTAGCAGGCCATGGTATGGATTGGGCCGATTGCCTTGCAGGTCGTACAGGAAACCGTTCAGAATGACATACCTTGCCTGACCGTCTTCAGCTTTCAGGATAAAGTTGGCTGGCTCCTCGAGTGCAAGCTGGTGATTGATGCTGCTGGCTATACCAGCCACGTTGAGCGGGAGCGAGGTCGGGTCGGGCAGCACGCCGGGCAGGTGACGAACCCGGATGGTAGTATAACCTTTTCTGAGCAGTTCGCTGCTGAGTTCCTCCGTCAAGTCATCCAGACTTTCAACAGGCTGTTCGTATACCTTGCCCGGCACGAGGGTAAGGCCAGTCGCATCAAGTTCTTCGTAGCCATGGAACACACTCATATCGCCGATCTCCTCAACCGCACTGCTATGATAAAAGCCGAGGTGATTGGGAGCGTCCACTTCCAGGCGGTTTATGCCGATGTCCAGTATGGTATCGCGGTTGTTTTCGGTATAGCGGACGTGGCGTAGCACGAGGTCATAGAGGTGCCGCTGGTTCTCAGGTATACAGTGGTACCCTTCCAACCCGAATGCTTTATAGGCCTCCTCAGCGATCAGGTATAGTCCCGAGAGGATGGCCGTGAAGTTTAGCTGGCGGATGTGCTGTTTCTCCGGGTCGCCGTGCTGCCCACCAGACTCCACCAAAATCACGCTGGTGCCCCATTTCTGGATGTTGTCCCCAAAAGCCCGTGGCTCGTGCTCGTCATTGAACTTGGCCACCTGCCCAGGTATAAACTGCTGCAGCACATGGTCCATACCGGCTATGTTACGCATGGCCCGCTCGCGCACTACGTTGATGTTGCGGTCATAATCGTAGGCCGGGGCCAAAAAAGAGATTGTAGCCGGGCGTGCGGTATAGCCGGCGGTATAGTAGCGGCTCTGGTCGTGCAGGTTAAAACCAAAGGTTGGCTCCAATTGGTCACGCAACTGTTTCAGCAAAACTGATTCCGGGCTCTGCAGGCGCAGGGCATCACGGTTCATGTCTATACCCAGTGCGTTGCGGCGGGTATACATTTCGGCGCCGTCCGGGTTGAGCATCGGCACCATGTAAAGCGTCAGGTGCTCGAGAATGTGCTTGCGAACCGGATCCAGCTCGTCGGACTGGCTGAAAAAGTGCAACAGATCGAAGAGCGCCATGGTGGCGGTAGGCTCGTCGCCATGCATCTGCGACCACAGCAGCACCTTGGTTTTGCCGGTACCTGCCTTGATCAGGTAAATCGAACGGCCCTGTACCGAGTGGCCGGCCACCTGCACGTCAAACATAGCCTGCTCCTGCAGCTGCTCCACGAGCGGCACAATATCGCGGTGCCGGAAGCGGCGGTGCCGCAGGGCGGGTTCCTTGTATTTGCAGTGGCTGTTGTACAGTTGCTTGCCTATCTCCTGAATAGCGGCAGGTATGTTTTTGGGGGAAGGTGTTGTATTCATCATGACAATTTGATTGCTCTCTAAAAAAAGCGCCTCCCGCTTCAGGGCTATACCTGAAAGGGGAGGCGCTGCCCGATGGGGCTATACCGTTGACGACTTAGTTAGTCGGCCATGCATTCCACGGAATGCGAACCAGGATCAGGATCAAGGCGATGGTGTAGAAGATGGCGATGCTGCTGAAACGCTTCTTGTCGTCCTGCAGACGCTTGGAACGTGCATACCCCACTGTGATCAGTACCACGGCAATGATCATGGTCAAGGGGTGCTCCAGTATGTACAGCCGGGAAGTAGAGTCCTTCATGAAGCCTTCTGTCGCATTGTTGATTCCCAGAGGGGATACGAAGTAAAGGATCACACCGATCACCCACTGCAAGTGCGCAGGAATAAGTCCCAGAAGGCCTCTTTTTCTGTCTTTGTCTGTAAACGGCTTGTTGCCAGACATACCCATAAAGGCGAAAACAATGCTAACGATAAGACCTAGCAGTACCAGATAGGTCATAAAAGAGTGCAAATGCTGTATTCCTGTATACATTTCAGAGAGTTGGTTTAGTGTCAGCGGTAAATATAGGAATTTTATTATCAAATCGGCTGTCCGATCGCTATTTTAGCAGTCAGCTGACCATGCAAAACAAAGCCCCGTCCATAGAAGTATGGACGGGGCTTTCCTGCATGTATAGCTGTGCTTAGCGGCCTTTGCCAATCTTTTTGCTTTCAGGCACCGTCCACAGGTAGATAGTAGAGCCGTCGATCACCTGTGTCTCTTCCGGCTCCCAGTCGCCCATGTCGAAGGCGTGGGATACGATGCGGGTGCCCGGCTTGAGCTGCTCGAGCAGTACCGGACGCAGCTTCATGTTCACGTTCGGCAACAAGTATAGCGTCACCACGGAGGCTGGTCTGTAATCCACCTTAAACAGGTCCTGCTCTACAAATTTCACCTTGTTGGTGACGCCTGCCTCCCGTGCATTATCGTTGGCTTCTTTAATGCGTTCCGGGTTTATGTCAAAGCCTGTGCCCGTGGCACCGTGCTCTTTCGCAGCCGTGATCACAATACGGCCGTCGCCGCAGCCCAGGTCATATACCACATCATCCTTTGACACCTTCGCCAGTTTCAACATGGCGTCCACCACCTTCTGCGGGGTCGGCACATAAGGCACGTCCAGCTTGGGGGCCGTGGTCGTAGTCTGGGCGAAGGCTGCCGCGGCGAAAAGTGTCAGCACGAGCGTGCAAATCGAATGTCTGATTGATCTCATCTTGTTTTCATTAAGTTAGTAATTCATTTAAGAAAATTATCAGGTATAAGGCGAGCGGTTTTGATTGGCTTGAAGCGCATAGGCTGTATTTACGTGCAGGCGGTAGGAGTAGTTCTTGATTGTGGCATTTTATGTAGATTTTATTAGGATTCATTTAAGCCAAGGAGTCTTCATACTACCGGTTCTTTCTGTTTCTGGATACGAGGTATAGCCAGCAGCACCAACACCCCAACGGCCAAAACGCCTATACCTACCAATGCTCCCATTCCGGTGTACATCAGGCTGGAGTAAAACAGATAAGCGCTTGTGAAGCAGAATATTAGTGGGGTGATCGGGTATAGCGGCACTTTAAACGGCCTCGGGCGGTCCGGCTCCTTGTGGCGCAGCACAAACAGGGCTATACCTACCAGCAGCAGGAAGAACCAGAAAACCGGGGCAGTATACTCCACCATCGTCTCAAAACCGGTGCGGGTGAAAAGCGCCAGTCCGACCAGCGCCAGCGACACAAGCCCCTGCACGACATAGGCATTCACCGGTGAGGAGGCTTTGGTGTTCCACTGGCCCAGGTAACTGAAAATTGAGAAGTCGCGGCCCAGCGCGTAATTGGTGCGGGCCCCGGTCAGGATGGTGGCGTTGACCGAGGTGAGGGCGGCAAGCACCACAATGATGCCGATCAGGATCATGCCAGCGCTCCCGATTGTTACCTGCGCCAGATCGGCGGCAATTGCGTTGGAGGAAGCCATGCCCTCCAGCCCCAGTACATGCAGGTAAGCCAGATTAATCAGGAGGTAGATCAGGGTAATGACGGCAATGCTGGCGACCAGGGCGGTAGCCATGCCCCGGCGTCCGGTTTTGAGCTCTGCCGATATGTAGGCCGCCTCATTCCAGCCACCGAAGGTGAGCAGCACAAACACCATGGCCAGTCCCATAGAGGTGGCGTTGCCTGATGCTGTATTACCCGCTGCCTCCGCTGTTTCCGTAGGTGTGAACAGAAAGGCCGCCACTAAAATGATCAGGATACCCAATACCTCCAGTATGATTAGGAGACGCTGCACACCCGTCCCGAAACTCACGCCTGCAATGTTGATGGCTGTGAGCAAGACAATGACCAGCGCAGCATACAGCACCGACGAAAACTCCCCGAAACTGTAGAACTGAGCCATGTAGTCGCCTATGATAAAGGAAAGCAGCGCAATGGAACCCGTCTGTATCACGCTCATGCGCGCCCAGGCAAACAAAAAGGCCAGCCGCTTGCCGAAAGCTCTTGTCAGGAAGTGATAATCGCCGCCGGCATGCGGAAAGGTGGTAGTAAGTTCAGCATAGCAAAGCGCCCCGATCAGCGAAACCAAACCGCCCAGCAACCAGGTGGTCAGGAACACGGTGCCGCTTTCCACATTGGCTGCCACTAACGAGGGAGTCCTGAAAATGCCCGCGCCCACTACGACACCCACAATCACGGCGATGGCGTCGAACATACTTAAGGCTGGTCTAGGCTCTGATTTCGGCTTTTCTTCAGCCAGTGCGGTGGCCTTTGTACTGGCCAGGGCCGCGTCTGCTGAGGGGTATTCTTCGTTTAGGTTAGGCATAGTTTTACAGCTAGGTATAGGTAGGTATAAGCTTAATCGTATCCGACCCACTGTTTACGGACTGCGACAGGATTTAAGTTGTAAACCATGCGCTTTTTTAAAGAGTACACAATAGCAGGTGCGGGTGCCGGATCGGTTTCAGGTATAGCCCGGCCAATCCTTCACTTAGCTGTTAAATAACACATTATGAACTCAAATCTGCCTTTCAGCCAACCCGGTCGTATGATAATCGGTAAAGCAAATGGTAAAACGTCAATATTTATGGGAAAAGCTGTCGGCACCTTTCTAATTGCCATCCTGTCTGCCGTGCTCGCCATCGTGGGATACAAATTTTTCGAGGGCGATGCGGCGCAGAACGCAAACTCCAACAATAACACTAATGCTGCCGCCCTACCGGCTGTGTCTTCGGCTGATAACCCGGACTTTGTGCCGGCTGCGGCCAGCGTGACGCCTGCCGTGGTGCACATCAAAACCGAGTACGAAGCCGGGCAAACCAGCCGAAACCCGATTTACGAGATGTTCGGGATGCCGCAACAGTACGCCCCTGTGCGTGGCTCGGGTTCGGGGGTGCTGATTTCAAAAGACGGCTACATCGTCACCAACAACCACGTGATAGAAGGGGCATCCGGTATCATAGCGGTGCTGCCTGACCGCCGTTCTTTCCAGGCGAAGCTGATGGGTACAGACCCCAGCACGGACCTGGCTCTGCTGAAAGTGGAGGGAGAAGGCCTGCCGGTGGTGCCGCTGGGTGACTCAGACAAGGTGCAGGTAGGGGAGTGGGTGCTGGCGGTGGGCTATCCGCTTACGCTTAACTCTACCGTCACGGCCGGTATTGTCAGTGCCAAGGGCAGGAGCATCGGCATCCTGAACCGGCCAAGCCAGGGCGGCTACGTCGATCCGGCGCAGGCGGCCAACACTGCCATTGAGTCTTTTATCCAGACGGATGCAGCCATCAATCCGGGCAACTCGGGTGGCGCGCTGGTGAACACTTCCGGCCAACTGGTGGGCATTAACACGGCCATTGCCTCCCAAACGGGCAGCTATGCCGGCTATGGCTTTGCCATACCTGTTAACCTGATGCAGAAAGTAGTGGGCGACATCCGCAAATTCGGACGGGTGCGTCGCGGCTTTCTGGGTGTGAGCTTCCCGGTGCCGGCCGTGGAAGACCAGCTGCTGCGTTCGCGCGGCATCGACCCGGGTAAGGTGAGCGGCGTGTACATCATGGGCGTGCAGCCCGGCAGTGGCGCCGAGAAGGCTGGTCTGAAAGAGGGTGACATCATTCAGGGCATAGATGGTAATAACGTGCTTACATCTGCAGAACTATCTGAGCGCATTGCCCGCTACTATCCCGGCGACAAAGTAGAGCTGGACCTGCTGCGGGATGGCAAGAAACGCAAAGCCACCGTTACTTTACAGGGCGAGGAAGAAGAAACAGTAACCGAAACCGGCGCCAAAGGATTGGAAGCCAGGCTTGGAGCCAGTTTCGCCCCGCTGACCGACCGCATGAAGCAGCAGTATCGCCTGAACGAAGGCGTATACGTCACCAAAGTGGAGCCCGGCGGTTTCTTCGATTCGGCAGGTATACCGGAGGGTACTGTGATCGCGCGCGTGAATGGCCGCCCGGTCAGTAGCCTGGCTGACATCAGCAAATCGCTGGCAGCCTCCCGTAGCGGCATGGTGCGGTTGGATGGCATTACGCCCGACGGCACAGCCTTTGTCTTCAACTTCCCGCTGGGTGCATAGGGAGCAGATAATAGATATGAGCAAACTATACATAGGCACTTCCGGCTGGAGCTACCGCTGGCGGGAAGTGCTCTACCCACCCGAACTGAAGTCAGCGGACTTCCTGAGCCACTATGCCACCCGCTTCAACTGCACGGAGATCAACAGCAGCTTCTACCATTTCACCATGGCCAAAACCATCGAGAAGTGGCTGGCCCAGACGCCGGCCCATTTCAAGTTCGCGCCTAAACTCAACCAGGAGATCACGCACAAACGGAAGTTCCAGGATATAGAGGAGCCGCTGCAGAAGTTCATGTCGCGCTACCAGCTGATGGGTGATCGGCTGGGGCCTGTGCTGGTACAGATTGCGGGCAGTTTCCGTTTCGATAAAGGTATAGCCGGAGATTTCTATCATACCTTGCGCGAGCTCTACCCGGAGCAGCCTTTTGCGCTGGAGGCCCGGCACGTGTCGTGGTTCACCGATGAGTCTTTTGACTTGATGCGCGAGTTCAACATCACCACCGTCATCGCCAGTGCCGGCAAGCGCTTTCCGGGCACTGAGGTCACGACCACCGACACCGCTTACCTGCGGCTGCATGGCGACGAGAAAATGTACGCATCGTCCTACTCCGACGAGAAACTGGAGCGCTACGCCTACATGGTAAAGGATTGGCTGGAAGACGGCAAGGAGGTATGGGTTTTCTTTAACAATACCATCCTGGGCAACGCCGTGCTCAATGCCGACAGATTACGGCAGTTTGTGACCGAGTTGTGATTTCTCACGGAAAGACGATACGCTAATTGTTTAAACTTCAAAGAGTTAGTTTAAGCCGTAACATCTTGAAAATCTAGCCACTAAAAATATATAGCGTTTTCAAAACATTTCAGGTAGAAGTGTGTAATACCTGCGATATAAATAAAGTCTTTCAGCCATGCGCTTCTTATTCTTTTTCTTACTGCTCCTGCCCGCACTCAGCTTTGCCCAATCGGGTGTGATAACGGGTACCGTGCGCGATGCCAATACCAAAGAAGCCCTGATCGGAGTGTCGGTGCAGGTGGTGGGTGCGCAACTGGGGACGGTTACCAACGAAAATGGGGCCTACCGGATCGATAACATTCCGCTGGGTAGCTATACCTTGCAGAGCTCCTACATTGGCTATCAGGCGCTAAGTAAATTTAACGTGAACGTGACGTCGGGAAATGCCCAGATCATCAATTTTGAGCTGGTGCCGGCTACGAGTCAGTTGGGTGAGGTGGAAGTGGTGGCGCGGCGCCGGCAGAGCGCGGCCATCGCCGATATCGTGACACCCCTGTCGGTGCAGAGCCTGAGCACAGAGGAGATCCGCAGCAACCCGGGCGGTAATTTTGACATCTCGAAAGTAGTGCAGGTGCTGCCGGGTGTGGCCACCAGCGGCACGGGTGGGGGCAGTCGCAACGACCTGATCATACGGGGCGGCGCGCCGAGCGAAAACGTGTATTACCTCGATGGCATCGAAATTCCGCTCATCAACCACTTCACCACGCAGGGCAGTGCCGGCGGCGCGACAGGTATACTGAACGTGTCCTTTATCGAGGACCTGAAAGTGAGCTCCTCTGCCTTCGACGCCCGTTACGACAATGCCCTGGCCTCGGTGTTTGAGTTCAGACAGCGCTACGGAAACCCGGAGCGTTTTTCGGGCAACGTGCGCCTGAGCGGTTCGGAGTTTGCCACCACGCTGGAAGGTCCGCTTTCCCCTAAAACCACTTACTTGGTGTCAGCACGCCGCAGCTACCTGCAATTTTTGTTCAAGCTGCTCGACCTGCCCATCCGGCCCAACTATTGGGATTTTCAGTATAAAGTAGACCACAAGATCGACAACAAAACCTCGCTTTCCTTTATCGGGGTGGGGGCCATCGACGAGTTTGCCTTCGGAGTGCCGCGCAAAAGCACGCCCGAAAGCGAGTATATTCTTCGCTCTATACCTTCCAATAACCAATGGAACTACACGACAGGGGTTTCGATGAAGCGGCTCGTCAATGACGGCTATGTGAACCTGGCGCTGAGCCGGAATGCTTTCAATATTGAGCTTGAGAAAGAAGAAGCGGCGCAGGAGGGCGGTACTCCACAACCTACGCTCCAGTCGAATTCACGTGAAACGGAGAACAAGCTGCGACTGGACGTGAACAAGTACCGAAACGGCTTCAAGTACGCTTATGGCGTGTCGGGGCAGTATGTGCAGTTCACCAACGACATCTTCAGTTTGATCCGCAACGAGGTACGCGACGAAAACGGCAACCTGGTGCAGCCAGCCATAACGGTCAACTACGATACCAATCTCGACTTCTTCCGGTATGGCGCTTTCGGGCAGGTGTCGCGCTCGGTGCTCAACAACCGGCTGGGGCTATCTTTTGGTCTGCGAACAGACATGAACTCCTTCACCGACAAAGGTCGCAACCCGCTGAAAACGCTTTCGCCACGCCTCTCGGCCTCATACCTGCTCACTGACAAATGGACGATCAACGGCTCGTGGGGCACTTACTACAAACTGCCGACCTATACCGTGCTGGGCTATCAGGAAAACAATAATTTCCTCAACCGCTCTGCTGATTATATCCGGTCAATCCACTATGTACTGGGCACCGAGTTTCTGCCGCGCGAAGACCTGCGCTTCACCGTGGAGGGCTTCTACAAGGATTACAGCAACTACCCGGTGTCGCTGCGCGACGGCATTTCACTGGCCAACCAGGGAGGTGATTTTGGCTCGATTGGCAACGAAGCGGTAAGCACGACCGGAAAAGGAAGGGCCTATGGTGCCGAGTTTTATGTGCAGAAGAAGCTGACTGGAACGGTGTTCGGGGTGCTTTCCTATACCTACGTGGTGAGTGAGTTTGCCGGCACCGACGGCCGCTACGTGTCCAGTGCCTGGGACTACCGCCACCTGGCCTCCGGTTTGCTGGGCAAGAAGCTGCCGCGCAACTGGGAGTTTGGGGCCAAGTACCGCTACGCGGGCGGGGCTCCTGCTACGCCTTTCGACCTGGAGGCCTCGCAGCGCAACTATGCCTCGCTGGGCGTCGGTATACTTGACTATACCCGCCTCAACACCGAGCGTCTGCGACCGTTTAGCCAGCTGGATGTGCGCATCGACAAAAAGTGGAATTTCAATCGCATCACCCTCGACCTGTTTCTGGACATCGCTAACGTACTGGGCAGCAACACGCCGGGCTTCGACCGCTATACCTTCCAGCGCAACGAGGACAATACCGGCTTCGCCACCACAGACGGCAATCCGCTGCGCCTGGACGGAGGCAATGCTATACCTGTCATCCTCAAAAACGACGATGGCAACCTGGTGCCAACCCTTGGGTTTATCGTGGAATTCTAGCGCAGGAAATTTGACCCGCTGGTGCTCTTTGTTTCTAAATCTCGTACCTTTGAAGTGTAGGTTATAGCATCAGAAAAGAACCAGCATGAGCCAGAAAAATTCCGCCTTATACAGCATATTCTTTAACCGGTGCCCGCGCTGTCGTGAGGGCAAAATGTTTAAGAGTGGACTCTACACCGCTAAGTTTGCCGACATGTACCGGGATTGCCCCTGCTGCGGACAGGAGTTTGAGCCAGAACCTGGCTTTTACTATGGCGCCATGTATGTGAGCTTTGCCTTTAATGTGGCCATCTTCATCATTTCGCTCCTTATCCTGTCCCTGTTTGTAAAAGAGATCACGATGGCCATGATGATCGGGGTAGTGGCTGCTGTGGTGGTCGGGCTTTTGCCAGTCATTTTCAGGTGGTCGCGTTCCCTGTACATCCACATATTCGTGCGCTACGAAGGCCCCTGCAGCGAGATACCTAAAAAGGTGCACTCTTCTTAATCCAGTCCGGCCCGGGAAAGACTTCAAATACATTTACGTATACCTTAAAACAAGCGAGAGCACTTCGGTAGGTCCGGGGTGCTCTCGCTTGTTTATTGGACTGGTGGATTAGTTCACGGTAAAGCCCTGCATGGTATAGAGGATGCCCAAACCCAGTGACTGGTTGTACTGAACATCGCTGTCCTGGTCGTAGTCATAGATGAAGTTGGCCATCAGGTTAACGTTGATATAGCGGTTAACCTTGGCAGTCAGCACGGAGTTGAACAGGTGGTCGATGCGTTTGCCGGTTAGCTCCTTGTAGTTGATGTAGGACATGTAGTTCAGTCTCAGGTTGACGTTGGTGAAAATGTCGCGGTTGTAGCTCGCCTGCACCATGGCAGCAAGCCACTCCGTGCGCACGCTTTTGCCTTCCGGTACGCCGTAGCGCTCGTTCACTGCTACATTATCATCTGCCAGAAACGTGAAGCGGGGCGCAAAAGGGCTTAGGCGAAGCGAGAAATAAGGATTGGGCTTATACTCAGCACCAAGCGCAAAGGTCAGAAAACCCGGCGACAGAAAGTTCGAGATCAGGCGGTCGGTGCCGTCGGCATCCACATCATACTCATAGCCTTTGGTAAACTGCGACAGAAAGTTTGCCGACACAAAAGTATTCCAGTCAGAGGAGATCGCGTAGCCGTACTTGGAGTCGAGGAAGATGCGGTCGATGCTCTTGCGCTGTTCCTCACCCTTGTTTTTAAGCATGCCATACTGCAGCTGCACGGCATTGTCCCAGGTGGTTTTGCCCAGTTTGTAATCGGCGCGGGCATCCACGTTGGCGTTAAAGGCAATAGAGCTGATGCCGCCCGCTTTCCAGTTGTCGCTAAAAGCAGCCTGGTTGAGGTTGATCCCACCCGCAAAGCTGCGACGCCAGGTGGTGTCGGGCTGGGCGGTAATCAAACTGTCTTGTGCTTGCAAAGTGCCAATGCTTAGCCATAGCAAAAGGGAGGTGAGTAAGGTTTTTTTCATGAGGTGCTGGTTATTGGAACGGGGTTGAGATTGTGGAATATAAATTTGCTATATAGTGCTTACGCAATTTTCCAGGGATGGGTATGTCTTTTTGTGATCTGGTCCTTACTATGGACAGGCTATTCACTTTCGGGATAGGTATACGCTATTTCTGTTTCTCCCTGGTGAACGGTACAAAAACCACCGGCATTAGGTTGCGGGTGACGGCTTTGCCCCGTTTCTTTTGGATCAGTTTGAGGGTTTGGGTCATGTATACCGGCCCGACAGGTATGACCATACGGCCCCCTTCCCTGAGCTGCTCAAACAGGGGAGGGGGAACGGACTCGGCGCCCGCCGTTACCACGATCGCATCGAAGGGGGCATGCTCCTCCCAGCCTGCATAGCCATCGCCGATTTTCACCTCCACGTTGTCATAACCCAGCTGCTTGAGTCGCGCTGCGGCCATTTTCCCGTGCTCCGGGATGATCTCGATGGTGTATACCTGCTTTACGATCTCGGCCAGTACGGCCGCCTGGTAGCCCGATCCGGTCCCGATCTCCAGTACTTTCATAGCGGGTGTGGGCTCGATCACCTGGGTCATGTAGGCTACCATGTAAGGCTGGGAGATGGTTTGCTTGTACCCGATGGGCAAAGCGCCATCAGTATAGGCTTCGGCGGCGATGGAGGGGGGGACGAAGAGATGGCGCTGGACGGAGCGCATGGCATTCAGCACGGCTTTGTCACTTATTCCCCGTCGCTTCAGCTGCTGCTCCACCATTTGCTCACGCTTCGCTTTGTATGCGTCTTCCTGCACCGAAGGTGTGAACAGCAGCAAAGAGAGCAGTATGTAAACGGGCATCAGCATAGGCTTCTTAATTTTGACAACAGGTATAGTTATTTATACTTCAGCCTATGGATTATGTTATGGGGCTGTTGCCGGGGAAATACAAATTTCTTTAGGCACGGGTGCTGGGAAAACCGATCTCTTCTTTTATATTTAAAGCTCATTTCCCTTGTTGGTATATTTCAGGTATGGCTTTTAGTATCTTTCAATCGTTCTTAATCCGGGGCGCTGTGGCGTGCGTTTTGTGTTTATCTTTCAGTGCCTGCTCTCAAAACGAAGCGCTTATCGTGGAGGAGGACTGTGAGTTGCACGTAGAGGCCCCCGAAACCTTCACACCCACCGTCGCCACCAAACTTGGCAAGCAGGTAGATTCCCTTTTCACGCAATTGCACAAAAGAAAGGGCTTCAACGGCACCGTGCTTGTCACCAAATATGACCAGATCATTTACCGGGGCGCTTTCGGGTATGCCGATTTCAAAACCAAGGACACCCTGAGTACCCAAACCGTATTTCAGCTGGCCTCCGTTTCGAAGCAGTTCACGGCCGTGGCTGTTATGATGCTGAAGGAGCAGGGCAAATTGAGCTACGACGACAGCCTGCAGGTATACATCCCCGATTTCCCTTACCGTGGCATCACCATCAGGCAACTGCTCACACACCGTTCCGGTCTGCCCAACTATACCTATTTCAGTGATGAATTATGGCCTGACCGCAAGGTGGACCTGAGCAACGACGATGTGCTGAGCATGATGGCCGTGCACAAGCCCAACATCTATTATCAGCCCGACCGTACCTTCAGCTATAGTAATACAGGGTATGCGTTGCTGGCCTCCGTTGTAGAAAAAGCCTCGGGGCAGCCTTTTGCCGAGTTTATGCGCGAGCATATTTTCGAGCCGCTCAAAATGCACAGCACCTATACCTTTAACCACGAGTTAGTTGCCCAGAGCGGCAAAGTGGCATCGGGCCACATAGGGGGCCGCCGCAAGCGCCTGCCCGACTACCAGGACACCGTGCTTGGTGACAAGGGCATGTACTCTACGGTAGAGGACCTGTACAAGTGGGACCAGGCACTCTATACCCAAAAGCTGGTGAAGCGCGAAACACTGGAAGAAGCCTTCTCGCCGACCGGCAAAGTAAATAAAAGAGATGAGTCCTATGGCTACGGCTGGCGCATCAAGCAGCTGGAAAGCGGCGATACGGTGGTCTACCACGGTGGTCTGTGGCATGGCTTCAACACCTACTTTCTGCGTAACCCCAACGACCACAGTTCCATCATTGTGCTCAGCAACTTGACTAACGGCAGCCTGAACTATATGAAGGACGTGCGAAACTTTATGTATCCGGCACGACCTAAAAGCGAACAAAGGCAAGTGCAGGTGGCAAGTGCCCGGTAGTAGGCAGGTATAAATCCGATGAAGCAACAGCAATTTCCAACCGATTTTATCGCCTTCCTGGCCTCTTCTACCCTCGTAGGGGTGAAAGGCGGAATAGCGCGCGAAACTTTTCTCAATATCTGGATGGTCGAAGTGGCGGGGAGGGTTTTCGCCCGCAGTTGGGCCAAAAGTAACAGAAGCTGGTTCACGGCTTTTGTAGAGGAAAGCGTCGGGCAGATCCAATATGGACAAAGTGTGCTGAACGTAAAAGGAGAGCGGGTGAATGACACTGATCTGAACCTGCTCATTGACGAGGCCTACAAAGCCAAGTATACCCAGGAGCACAACCTGCCTTATGTAGCTGGCATCACCCAGCCTGAATACCACCCCTATACAATGGAGTTTATTTTTGATAGTCTGCCGGCTTAGCTGCTTATCAGTGCATTTACAAATAGGGGTCTGGCCATTTAAAAAATAGCCATTTTCTTTCTGAACTGCCTCGGCGATACCCCACTCTTCCTTTTAAAAAATTTCCCAAAAGCTGATTGGTCGGAGAAGTTGAGGCTGTCCGCTATTTGCTTGACCGACAGCTTAGGTTGCTGCAAAAGCAGCCTAGCCTCACTATATATCATCTGGAAAATAAAATCCGCCACCATCTGGCCCGTCAGGCGCTTGACCACCAGCGTCAGGTAGTGGGGCGTGATGTGCAGTTGATTGGCACAACACGAAACTTGATGCTCGGTCTTGTGATGATCAGCTCCTCAGGTATAGCAGCAAAAGGAATTCTCCTTGATGTGCCGCCCTTTTTATAGTAGTAGTGGCTCACTATTAACCAATTCCATATTTGTGAGAAGCACGAATTGTGCGCTTTACCGCCGGTTACGGCCATCTAAAGATTGATGGAAATGTATGATAAAGTCTGCACAGCTATACCTGTTGAACTAATAGTGGCGCTTTGGATTTGGCTGGGACAGGAGCTTCAGGCAGTAAGTTATTTTGCCATATTGCTCCCTGCACACGCTTAAAGCAATTAAACAACTGCTCGCCACCATGGCCAAGAATGCGCAACACAAACCCATTGATAGCTGCCTGGGACAGTCCGAAGAAGACGCCTTTTTCTGCTGCTACTATCTGCTGGACCTTCTCTAGGTATACCTGCACAGGCTGCTCACCGGTGTTCAGGTATACGAGCGTTCCCTGGTGGGTATAGCCCTCCCACTGGCCGATGGTGCCCGGCGGCACCTGCCGCGGCTGTAGCAGCACATTGTCTTTTAGTATAAGCTTCTGTTTGTAATAAACCTCAGTCAGGTTCTGGAAAGAAGTAAACAGGAACGCTTCGCCGGAGTGCTTTCGGCCACAGGTGATGATCTCGCTCAGCAGCAATTCGCACCCCTCCTGCAGGTAGATTGTCGTATGGCCTTCAAACTTCGAATTTTGATGCGGCACCACGGGATGGGGCACGTAGCTGAAAGCGCAGCCGGGTTCCAGCATGATCTTCATGTTCTGAATTGCACCTGTCTGCATTCTGTACAGACGCTGGTAGGCCTGCGACTGCAACTGCAGTCGAGCGCCGGCTTCCAATTTTATAGAAATAGCATATTGGTCATTATCCAGCAAACCCGGCGAGGAACTCATGACCATCAGGTATAAATCATCATCGGTTTTGTATTGCCCCACATTCGCTACCCGAAAAGGCCGCGTGAAAAAGGCGTCTACTAGATAAGACTTCTTTTCCCTGAAACCAGCAACAATCGACAGTTGGCTTATCATGTAGTAAGTTGTGTTCAAAACAATTTTCTGCACTAAGACATGTAGAGTCGCGAGTACAGGTGCTCGTGTTGCATACAGTGAATATCGAATCCAATGTTGCAGACACCCACCAACTCCCTTCTCAGATCAAACGTTTCCTCGGTCAATTGCTCTAGCAGCGGGTGAAGGCGGAAAAGAATATTCTGCCCATCCAACTGCCCCAAAGGAATCAACTTGACACAATTGGTGACCATCCCTACAGCCGCGCTATAATAGAACGCCAGCAACGCTTCTTTCACAGGAACATGCAGCAGAAAAGCATACAGGCCAAAAGTAATGCAGTAGTGCCCGGCAGCTTCCTTTTCAAGGATCGCTTTCTCGAAATGCTCTACCAATTGATGATCTGTTTGCCGGTTAAAAATTTTGAGAAGACGAACTCCCAGTTTCATACTTGCCTGCCTGATTTCTTTTGGGCTTTTTAGGGCCGTGCATTCCTGGTCCAGCTGAATTAATTCGGATACATCTTGGCGAGACGCTGCTTCATATGCCAGCCGGACAAAGGCCGCGTCGTTGTACTTGATGTTGTTGGCCAGCATGCTTCTGATAAAGCTGTCTGCCGAAACCGCATCGTAGACTGTACCTTGCTGCACGTATGCTTCGAGTCCGTTGGAATGTGAAAAGCCCCCGATGGGCAGGGTGGGGTCGGAAAGATGCAGCAGGCTGGTCAGGTAATGGTTTTTCATGCTCTTCTTTTGATGCCTGCTTAATTATTCACAGGTGCCGCAATTAAAATACAAAATAGCGTTGCGCCATGGGTAGCACGCTGGCCGGTTCGCAGGAGGCCAGTTCTCCGTCCACCCGCACCTGGAAAGTTTCCGGGTCCACTTCAATATCCGGCGTTAAACCGTTATGGATCATGTGCTTCTTGTAAATATTGCGGCAACCAAATACGGGCAGGATCATTTTCTTCAGGCCATATTTCTCGATGATGCCCCTCTCAATGGATAGTTTGGATACAAAAGTGGCACAGGTATCAGGCAAGGCACCGCCAAAGGCCCCGAATGTGCGTCGGTACAAGACAGGCTGTGGTGTGGTGATGGTCGCATTCGGGTCACCAATCTGGCCTCCGGCAACCATACCCCCTTTGATGATCATCTCGGGTTTTAAACCGAACATGGCCGGCTTCCACAGCACAATGTCCGCCATTTTGCCCGACTCCAATGATCCCACATAGTCTGCTATACCATGCGTGATGGCGGGATTAATAGTGTACTTGGCGATGTAACGTTTCACCCTGAAATTATCGTTGTCATTCCCTTTGTCTTCCTCCAAAGGGCCCCGCTGCTGCTTCATGCTGTGCGCCACTTGCCAGGTGCGAATCACGACTTCCCCCACCCGGCCCATGGCCTGTGAGTCTGAACTTGTCATGCTCAGCACACCCATGTCGTGCAGCACGTCTTCCGCGGCAACTGTCTCGGGACGAATGCGTGAGTCGGCAAAAGCCACATCCTCGGGAATTTCCTTGCTCAAATGGTGGCAAACCATGAGCATATCCAGGTGCTCGTCTATGGTGTTTACCGTATAGGGCAGGGTCGGGTTGGTGGAGGCTGGCAGCACATTCGGGTACATAGCCGATTTAAGAATATCGGGCGCATGGCCCCCGCCAGCTCCCTCGGTATGGAACATGTGGATTACCCGTCCGTTGATCGCGCTGATGGTGTCCTCCAGGAAACCGACTTCATTCAGGCTGTCGGCGTGGAGGGCAACCTGCACATCGTACTTATCGGCTACTTTCAGGGCGGCGTCAAGCACGGCAGGCGTGGCGCCCCAGTCTTCGTGCACTTTCAATCCCAGCGCACCCGCTTCAATCTGTTCCACCAGTGGGCCGGTGGTGGAACTGCTTCCCTTGCCCAGGAATCCAAAGTTCATAGGAAACGCTTCCACCGATTTGATCATCTTTTCCAGGTTCCATGAACCGGGTGTTACTGAACTGGCCGTGGACCCACTTGTTGTGCCTACGCCGCCCCCGATCATGGTCGTAATGCCGCTGAACAGGGCATGGTCTATCTGATCGGTCGCGATAAAGTGTACGTGGGTATCGATGCCACCTGCCGTGGCAATCAGGCCGCTGCCATCGTGTACTTCAGTGGCGGCACCAATGATCATGTCAGGTTCCACCCCTTCTATGGTGTCGGGGTTGCCAGCCTTCCCGACGTGCACAATTTTACCGTCGCGTATGCCGATGTCCGCCTTGATGATGCCCCAGTGATCGATAATGATGACCCCCGTTATGGCCAGGTCCAGCACACTTTCACTGCGTCTGGCCGTGGAGGATTGCGCCATGCCGTCACGGATGGTTTTGCCGCCCCCGAACTTGTTTTCATCACCGTAAACACAGAAGTCCTTTTCTATTTCGATGATCAGGTCTGTGTCAGCCAAACGAACCTTGTCCCCTACGGTAGGCCCGAACAACTGAGCATATCTTTTTTTATCAATTGGCAGGCTCATATAGTTTCGTTTTTGAAGTTATTGTTTTCAAGGCGTTTCATGGCGGCCATCTTGCTTCTTTCCAGTATTGTATCGCCGCCTACCAGGTTGTTAATGCCGAAAACCCGCCGGGCACCGCCAATAGACGTCAACTCCACTTCCTTTTCCTCACCGGGCTCAAAACGCACTGCCGTACCTGCAGCCACGTTGAGGCGCATCCCGAAAGCCCTCCCTCTGTTAAACAGCATTTGCCTGTTTATCTCAAAGAAGTGACAATGAGAGCCCACCTGCACTGGACGGTCGCCGGTGTTAACCACTTTAATAGAGACCACAGGCCGCCCGACATTGCACATGATTTCACCTTCGCCTATAAAGTATTCTCCTGGTATCATATCTATTAATTTATCGATTTAGCGGATAGGGTTCAGCACGGGTATAAGCTTGGTACCGTCTGGGAAGGTGGCCTCCACATGCACTTCTGTCACCATTTCCGGAATGCCCTCCATCACATCCTCTCTGGTTAACAGAGAGGCGCCATACTGCATCAGTTCGGCCACCGATTTTCCCTCCCGGGCGGCTTCTATTAAACGGTTACTGATAAAAGCGATAGCCTCCGGGTAGTTGAGCTTGATGCCCCGCTCTTTCCGCTTTATTGCTATTTCACCTACCATGTACAGCAGCAGCTTTTCAGTTTCTCGTGGGGATAAATGCATAAGGAGAGGTAGGTTAGGTTATATTATTCAATTCGGTGTAATGGCAAATATTATATATATACAATTTAAAAACGGTATACTACTTATTCTTCAACGATTCCATAGATAAAACGTTACTTATAATGAGTTGTGATTTAGTAAGATAGTAGTTGGGGTATAGCGAACTCACATTATTCAATTAAACCTAGGGGCATGTATGAAGAATCTGGAAAATAAAGTAGCACTGGTAACCGGTGCAGGGCAGGGTATAGGTCGCGCCATCGCCTTGAGGCTGGCAAATGAAGGTGCCAGGGTAGCGATAGTAGATCTCAAGGAAGATAAAATGCAGGCTGTTGCGGAAGAAGTAAAGGCTGCAGGCAGCAAAGCCGTTATTTTCAAGGCCGATGTAACGAACCGGGATACTGTATTTGCCGCTGTGGATTATGCTGAAAAGGAGCTGGGCGGTTTTGACATTATGGTGAACAATGCAGGTATAGCCAGCATCCAGTCCATTGCGGACATTACACCCGACGAATTTGATAAAACCATGCGGGTAAATGTGCAGGGGGTGTTATGGGGCATACAGGCCGCCGCCCAGAAATTTAAGCAGCGCGGGCAAAAGGGAAAGATCAGCAGCGCATCCTCCATTGCCGGGCATGAAGGTTTTGCCCTGCTGGGTCTTTATTCGGCAACCAAATTCGCGGTGCGCGCCCTTACACAGGCAGCGGCCAAAGAGTTTGCAAGTGCCGGGATCACCGTCAACGCCTACTGCCCCGGTGTTGTCGGAACCGATATGTGGGTGGAGATTGACAGGCGGATGGCTGAGATCACCGGGGCACCCATCGGTGAAACGTACAAGAAATACGTGGAGGGCATCGCCCTGGGCCGCGCCGAAACACCGGAAGATGTGGCTGCCTTTGTTTCCTACCTGGCTGGCCCGGACTCAGACTACATGACGGGACAGGCACCACTCATTGATGGAGGCCTCGTGTATCGGTAGAGTTTTGCCAGTTGAGTCTGCGGCTTACGGACTGATTTTAAACTCCCACATACTCCGCACTATTTCAGTGTCTTCAATTATTTCTATACCTGCATGAATCCTCAACGGCAACCCAATTTCCTGCTTATAGTGGTAGACGACATGGGCTATTCCGATTGCCAGCCTTTTGGCGGCGAAATCAGAACACCCCATATTCAGCAGTTGGCGGATAATGGCGTTTGTTTCCGGCATTTTCATACTTCCGCCCTGTGCGCGCCCACCCGGGCTATGCTGCTGTCAGGCTGCGATAACCACCATGCCGGACTGGGCCATATGCCGACTGCGCATGCCACCAACCAATACATGCAGCCCGGTTACGAAGGGTACCTGAACAGCGATGTCCTGACCATGCCCGAAATCTTAAAAGAAGCCGGCTACCATACCTACATGGCCGGTAAGTGGCACCTAGGAGAGCTGGAAGATCGCCGACCACATCATCGCGGCTTTGAGCGAACGTTTTCTTTTTTAGGCGGCGGCGCCAGCCACTTTAACGACCAGCGTCCCTTAAGCGAATTCGAGAAGCCGCACTCAGAGTATACAGAAGACGGCAGAACAATCGAAACCCTGCCCGATGACTTCTATTCCTCCGACTTCTACACCGATAAGATGATGCAGTATGTGACGGAGCAGCAGGATGATAACCCGTTTTTTGCCTACCTGGCTTTCACTGCACCACACGACCCCTTGCAGGTGCCGGATGACTGGCTGGATAAGTATCAAGGCGTCTATGATGGCGGGTATGATGCCATCCGGAAGCAGCGCCTGCAACGGATGAAGGAGCTGGGGCTTATACCTGAAGGAGTATCTCAAAACGAAGGCAGCGGCCTATTTGGGACATGGGATGAACTCTCCTACGAAGAACGCAGGGAGGCGGCACGCAAAATGGAGATCTATGCTGCCATGCTGGAGAATCTGGACTGGAACCTGGGGCGCCTGTTTGACAGGCTGAAAGAACTGAACAAATTCGACGACACGATCATCTTCTTTCTCTCCGACAATGGTGCCAACCCCAAAGAGCCACACTTTTATGCGCCTAATACCGAAGAGTCAATTGAGCGGGAATATGATAACCGCCTGGAAAATTACGGAAAGATCAACTCGTTTCTTTCCATCGGCGGGGCCTGGGCCGAAGTAGCCAATACGCCTTTGTCTTATTTCAAACTCACTACCTACGAAGGCGGCACGCAAACGCCGCTGATCGTTTCAGGCAGACGCATGCACAAACGTGGCGTGGTTACGGACGAATTGCTGCATGTGACCGATATCCTGCCCACTATTCTGGATTATGCCAATGTGCCCTACCCGAGCACAAATAATGAGATGAAGCCACTCTACGGCACTTCGCTCAAACCATGCTTGCAGGAGGAAACGAAACAGCCGGTGCGCAATGCGTTTGATGTGCTGGGGTTTGAAATAGCGGAATGCAAAGCCGTGCGGAAAGGAGTCTGGAAACTGATCTTCATGCCGCCCCCCTACGGTGAAGGCGATGAGTGGCACTTGTTCAATCTGAAAGAGGACATCGACGAGGATAACAATCTGGCCCGGCAATTACCTGAAAAATACAAGGAATTAAAGGCAGAATGGGAGGCTTATGCGCTTTCGGTGGGATACATAGAGGCCAATGGCGAAAGCGCATTAGCCAAACTCGGTTTTGAAGAATTTTACCGTTTTGATCCAAAGCACCGGATAGACCCTAAGTCAGGACTCGGGAAAGCTCCTGAAAAGAACGTTGAGCCAACTGACTTGGGGGATTAAACCAGACTGGGTTATTGACATCCTAATCAAAATTTCAGGGATCGTATCGCCGGTCTTTGTCTTCCTGACGATATTCAATGGCGGCCTAACCCGGAAGGTAAGCGACATTATAAGTGTCTCAGAGACAAAATATTCAGCCTGCGCATGTCAGTGGTCAATTTTATACTGGCGCCGCTATTTGTGTTGTTAATGCTGCCATTCTATCCGCTTGATCCATACCTCCGCTTTGGCCTTACGATCTCCAGTATCTGCGCCGGTGCGCCCTTCCTGATAAAACTTACCTTCCTGTCGGAGCATGGCATGGCCCTTTGTTATACCTTGAAAACAGCGAAAACGGTTAAAACACATTTACAAAATACAGCACGCCAATAGCAAATAAGTGTAGCTTTTGGTCTGGGTTTACCTCAGCCACAGCATTATTATAACGGGCCGTGTTGTAGTAGTAATAGGTAAAAAATCTCATATCCTGACTGGCGACAGGTTTGTATTCCAGCCCCGCCCAATAGCCGTAATGTTCTCTGAAATTATCTCCGATATCGCTGTCCTTTCGGTGGCTGGCTGTTTCATAAAAACCTTTGGCTGTTACGAACCACTTGGGTATAAACTCATAGTCTACCCTAAGTACAGCAGTCTTGTAGTTAATGTCTTCCAGAAAGGTAGGCTCAAATGCCGGCAAGCGCGCCAGGTAGTTGTTGACAGCCGGTGATCCGATATTGGCATAGTCTACGGCCAGGTTGGCGCTTTCCAGATCCAGGTAGGCATTTAGTCTGTCAAGCACAAGCTTGTTTCCGATAGCTACCCCATGGTTAGTTTTATTCCTGGCAAACTGCGAAGCGTTATAACTGTAAAATGTCTGCCACCTGTTATCAAAGAAGTTTCCCAGCCAGGTTAGGTATAAGCCAAAAGGTGCTTTCGCTGGCTTTAACCCGTTCAGAGCATAACCCGTGGCATTATAAGCTGTGTTAAAATCCTGATTGTAGGTGTTGTGCAACTGCAACTGGATGGAGTGATTTTCGGTAACTTTGCGACCCAATTCCACGGCCAGCAGAAACAGGTTCAGTTGCTTGTTCACAAGATCGGAATACTGGTATTCAAAAGTGGGATTCGTATCGAATTCCCAACTGCCCACATTCGCAGCTTGCTTTCCAGCTGTCAGGTGCCACTTTTTCCCCATTCCAAAACGGTAAGTTATATTCGCATGGTCGACTGCGCCTGGGGCATTGTCCAAACTGTTTGGCGCATAGCTTCTGTTTAGCCGGTATCTGACGCGAAAGCTTAAATCCGGTGTAATGTCTCCCCTCAACTCAATGCGCGATTCGTTCATCTTAATCGACCCCTGGTTAGAAGAGCCACTTGGAAACTCTGCTGAGCTTCGAAATAGGAAGTTCAAATCTATTCTTCTGCTCAATTCCGACAATTTGTATTCTGATGGTAACGGAATGATGGGGTTGTTGCCCGAATTGGTGCTATCCGTCGCACTCTTTCTGATTTCAGTGTTTTGTGCAAACGCGCACTGTGCTACTAGAAGTTGGGCAATAAAAAAGAGGAAACATTTGCTCATAAGCATGATGTTTAAAACGTTGATGTAAATCCGTAAACTTCGCTTCCTGTCTTCCTGAGAATTAAACCGCAGGCCGCTATTCCATTCTACCGCTGGTCGTCCGCCCTGACGACCTTCTCTTTAAAATCAGATGCCAAACGGGCGCAGTATCCGGTATGGCTGCCAGTGTTAGCCAGAAGTAGCCTCAATGATCTTCCGGCTCTGAAGCGGAGGGGCTGGCGGAAGTCCGGTAACTTCGAGGATCTCTTGCTCGTCCAGCGTTTCACGTTCCAACAAGGCATGCGCCAGTGCATCCAGCTCTTTGCGGTATTTTGTCAACAAGCGCTGTGCTTCTTCGTGTGCCTCATTGATGATGCGCAGCACCTCTTTGTCTACAGCTTCCGCTGTCGCCTCGCTGAATGGTTTGGCTCCCGGAAATGAGCCCATGTTGTTTCCGAGGTATTGGTTTTGGCGGGGAGCCAGTTGTACCATCCCCAGTTTGTCGTTCATACCCCAGCGGGTGACCATGGAACGGGCCAGGTTAGTTGCCTGTTCAATGTCGTTCTCAGCACCGGTGGTACGGTTGCCGTACACAATCTCTTCAGCCGACCGGCCTCCCAGAATGCCGATGATCTTGCCGCGCAGGTATTCCTCTGAATAGTTGTAGCGGTCGCTGTCCGGTCGCTGGTAGGTTACGCCGAGTGCCTGGCCACGCGGCACGATGGTTACCCGGTTGACTGGGTCGGCTCCGGCAACCACCAGGCCCAGGATAGCATGGCCGCCTTCGTGGTACGCAATCCGTTCCCGGTCATCGAAACTCAACAGCAGCGGACGCTCCGGCCCCAGCACGATCTTTTCCAGGGCGTCATAGAAGTTCAGTTGGGTCACTGTTTCCTGATTTAGCCGTGCCGCCAGCAGGGCCGCTTCGTTTACCAGGTTTCTGATGTCGGCTCCGGAAAAGCCGGGTGTGACCGAGGCAATTTCATCGAGGCGGACATCCGGTGCCAACGGCACGTTACGCGTATGCACTTTAAAAATCGCTTCGCGGCCGGCCTTATCCGGCAGGTTCACCACCACGCGCCTGTCAAAACGCCCGGGCCGGAGCAAAGCCTTGTCGAGCACCTCGGGCTGGTTGGTTGCCGCCAGCACAATCACACCTTCCTTGCTGTCGAAGCCATCCATTTCGGTCAGGATCTGGTTCAGGGTCTGTTCCTGTTCGCTGGAGCCGCCAATGGCTTGCTGACCGCGGGCACGGCCTATCGAATCCAATTCATCAATAAAGATAATGGCCGGCGCATTTTCTCGTGCCTGTTTAAACAGGTCGCGTACCCTGGCAGCACCAACGCCCACGATCATCTCGATAAATTCGGAAGCACTCATGGAGAAAAAAGGCACGCCCGCTTCCCCGGCTACCGCACGGGCCAGCAGGGTTTTACCGGTGCCGGGCGACCCGACCAGCAAAACACCTTTGGGGGCAGCACCACCCAGGCGGGTATATTTTTCAGGGTTCTGCAGGAAGTCTACGATCTCCACCAGTTCGTTTCTCGCTTCATCAATGCCGGCCACATCGTCGAAGGTGACCCGTTTCTGTGTACCTTTATCGAAGCGTTTCGCTTTGCTTTGTCCGATGCCCATCATGCCGCCCCCCCATTCCAGCCTGTTTTTTCGCCCGGCGGTACATCCAGATATAAAAGCCGATAATGATCAGTGCGGGACCGAAGAGTGACAAAATTGAGAGGAATGGGTTGGGCGCTTCCTGGATAGGCTCCGCCAGTATCTCAACACGGTGTTCGATCAATAAATTTTCGAGACCCGGGTCAACAAAGGAAGGCACGATGGTAGTGAAGTTTTTGACCGGAATTGTCTTGTTCTCCGCCGTACTGTCCGCATCCTGCGGATTGTACTCAACCTCCTGGATGAATTGCCCTGTGATCAACTCGCCCTTGGTAAAAATTGCTTTTACGTTGTTCTTGCTTACTTCCTCTTTAAAGAGAGTATAGGGTACTTTTATCGGGTCTGCTGCGCCGGGGAAGAAAGTCCTCGAAAGAAAGAAGTTTAGCAGGAGCAGACCCAGGAAAAAGAGCCAGACCTTGCTCGGGGGCATCGGGTTTTTCCTGTTGGCGTTAACAGGCGGAACACCAGTAGATGGTGCAGGATTGCTTCCCGGTTGTTGTGCAGGTTTATTCATAAGTCAATTCATTCGCTTTTGCCGGTTTTTTTGAGCTTTGAAGCCATTTGGGTGTTAACATATAGTGGTCTAAGCTGGAAGGAATGCGGTTAGTTGTTGCCGTTTTAATGTTGGTCGATGACTCAAGGTATAATGTCTCCACATAGGTCATTCTATTAACGAATCGGGGCTCTTTCTGTCTGATAGCCAAGGGGATGGGCATAAATGAATTTACGGTGCTAATCGTATCAGGTTAGCAACTCGCCTGGATAGGAATTTAGTCTGTTTAGGACGCGAAATCACCGGCTCTTTCATCCTGACTGGTCAATATAGTATCAGTACACGCAAATATTAAGGGCAAACTTCAGGTATAGCTGTTGTATATTGGCTCTGCAACCAATACAACCCAACCACATGGCTTTCTTTCCAATAGCTAAATCCCCCAAAAGTTTAAGAAGTAGTCTTACATCCAGCTTTCTCTTTTTTCTAGCCCTACTGCTGAGTCCATACCTGGCGGGGGCGCAGGGTACCCAAGCGGATTATGAGCGTGCGTATACCCTGCCGGAGAAAATAAAAGAGAAGGTATGGTATGCACCTACCTCTTTTACCTGGCTGGAAAAGGAGAACAGGTTCTGGTACATGCAGCAGACGCCGCGCGGAAAGGAGTTTGTGCTGGTTGATGCAGCGAAGAAAAGCCGCAAGCCGCTCTTCCACCAGGAGAAACTGGCAAAGACGCTGGCAGCAGCCTCAGGTAAGCAGGTAGATCCTTACAGTTTGCCCTTCAACACGGTTAAAGTGCTACCCGGAGGCCGCGAAATGGAGTTTGAGTTTGAGGACAAGGTATGGAGCTACACCTTGCACTCTAATCAGCTGACCGAGAAACGCAAGGTGGAGAAGCGGGAGCCAGGCACCTGGAACTGGCGCTTCAACAGCGAGGCAGAAGGCAAGCCGGTGCCTTCGCCGGACAAAAAATGGGAGGCCTATACCAAAGGCCATAATGTGTTCATGCGCAACGCCGCCAACCCGAAGGAAGAATACCAACTGAGCTACGACGGAACCGAAACAGACTACTACTCGGCGCACATCGCCTGGTCGCCGGACTCGAAAAAGCTGGCCACGAACAAGGTACGTCCCGGCCGCGAACACACGATCTACTTTGTAGAGGCAGCCCCGGCCGACCAGCTGCAGCCCAAGCTGCACTCGCGCCTATACCTGAAGCCCGGTGATGCGGTGCCGCAGCGAACGCCGCAGTTGTTTTTGGTAGACACTAAAAAGCAGGTGGAGGTAGACGCTTCTTCTATTCCCGACCAGTACCACCTGACCAACCCGGTGTGGCGCCAGGATAGCCGTGCCTTTACGGTGGAGTATAACCAGCGCGGCCACCAGGTATACAAGGTGCTCGAAATAGACGGACAGAGTGGCCGCCTGCGTGATGTGATAGACGAGCAAAGCAAAACCTTCATTCACTACAGCGGCAAGCATTTCCGACACGATGTGGCCGATGGCAAAGAGGTGGTTTGGATGTCGGAGCGTGATGGCTGGAACCACCTCTACCTGATCGATGGGGCTACCGGACAGGTGAAAAACCAAATCACGGAAGGGGAGTGGGTGGTACGCCGTGTGGTGCAGGTGGATGAGGCAAAGCGCAGGATCATTTTTGAAGGCAACGGCCGCGAGGCAGGCCAGGACCCCTACCTGGTCCAGTACTACAGCGTGAACTTCGATGGTAGTAGCTTGGCAGCCCTTACCAGTGAGAACGCCTATCACCGCGGTACATTCTCGCCGGACTATACCTATTTTGTGGATACTTACTCGCGGGTAGATGTACTGCCAGTCACTGTACTCCGCAGTGCCGCCGATGGCAAAGTGATCATGGAGCTGGAGAAGGCAGACGTAAGCGAATTGCTGAAAACGGGCTGGAAAGCGCCGGAGGTGTTCTCAGCCAAGGGCCGCGACGGCAAAACTGACATCTGGGGTGTGATCATCCGGCCGTCCAACTTCGACCCTGCTAAAAAGTATCCGGTTATCGAGCACATCTACGCCGGTCCGCACAACTCCTTTGTACCCAAAACTTACAACCCGGGCGCGAGCCTGATGCACGAAATGGCCGAGCTGGGTTTCATCGTGGTGCAGATCGACGGCATGGGCACGTCCAACCGCTCCAAAGCCTTCCACGACGTGGCCTGGAAGAACCTGAAAGACGCCGGCCTGCCTGACCGTATCCGCTGGATTAAAAGCGCCGCGCAGAAGTACGCCTCCCTGGATACGACCCGCGTGGGCATCTTTGGGATGTCGGCCGGCGGACAGAGCTCAATGGGGGCCTTGCTCTTCCATCCGGAGTTTTATAAGGTGGCCGTATCTTCGGTAGGCTGCCACGACAACCGCATGGACAAAATCTGGTGGAACGAGCAGTGGATGGGCAAACTCGGTCCGCACTATGCCGAAAGTTCCAACGTGGTGCATGCTAACAAGCTGCAAGGTAAACTCCTCCTGATAGGAGGGGAACTGGACGACAATGTGGACCCTGCCTCTACCACACAGGTAGTGGACGCGCTCATCAAGGCTAACAAGAACTTCGATTACATACTGGTGCCCGGCATGGCACACGGCACCGGCGGCGACTTCGGTGAGCGCAAGCGCCGCGACTTCTTCGTGAAGCACCTAATTGGCGTTGACCCGCCGGAGTGGGAAATCAAGCAGGAGGCCGGTAGCGCGGCAGTTGGGTCGGCTAGTTCGACGAAGTAGGTTCTGGCTGCACGTCTTATTCCTATGGCTTAAAGCCCTTACGAGGGGCAGGGCTGTTATATTCAAACTTTTTGTCATCCTGAAAGGATCTTGTGGGCGAGTAGCGAAAGCTAAATTATCTTTCAACCAAGATTCTTAACAGAATGACAATAGTTGTGGTACCTGTTTTCTTAGAATGAAATGACCCTATTACGAGGTGTATACTAGTCTTTAGTCTATAAACATAAAAAGCCCTCCGGTGACCCTTCTCAAAGTGATTCCGGAGGGCTTTTGCGCTATACCTTTAGTAGACAGCTTACAGCGCTTGTTGTCGGATGGCCTCTACCTCAGCCAGTGTCCGATCCAGCGGCTCACCCAATATGCGGCTGCCGTTTTCGGTTATCAGCAGGTCGTCTTCGATGCGGATGCCCCCGAAATCACGGTAGGTGTCTAACTTTTCAAAATTGATGAACTGCTGGGTGACCTTGTCGTTACGACGCATGTCGATCAGTTCGGGAATGATGTAGATGCCCGGCTCTACTGTCAGTACAAAGCCGGATTCCAGCGCGCGGCCCAGGCGCAGCGACTTCAGTCCAAATTCAGTGCTCTTGCGCAGTTCGGGGGTATAGCCGACGTATTGCTCGCCCAGGTTTTCCATGTCGTGCACGTCCATGCCCATCATGTGGCCCAGGCCGCACTGGAAGAACATGGTATGGGCGCCTGCCTGCACGGCTTCTTCGGTATCGCCGCGCATCAGCCCCACCTGTTTTAGTCCGTCTGTGAGTTTACGGCAGGCCAGCAGGTGAACGTCTTTGTATAGTATACCCGGTTTCAGGGCCGCCATGGCCGCTTCGTGCGTTTCCAGCACCACCTGGTAGAGTTCGCGTTGGCGCCCTGTGAAGGTTGGCCCAACAGGGAAAGTACGGGTCATGTCACCAGCATAGCCTGCCGGGGTCTGGATGCCGGCATCCAGCAGGAGCATGTCACCTTGCCGTAGCGTGTTGCCGCGGTAATGGTTGTGCAGAATTTGCCCCTGTGTGGTACAGATTATTGGGAAGGAAAGAAGGTTGCCGGTTGATTCTGCATAGCGGAGTGCTTCGGAGGCCACTTCGTGCTCTTTCATGCCTTCGCGGGCAAACTGCATCACGTTGCGGTGCATGCGTGCGGTATAGTTAACGGCCCTTTCGATTTCCTGTATTTCTTCCTCGGATTTAATGGAGCGTTGCGCCACTACGGCCTGTATCAAAGGCAGGCTCGGTTCCAAAACGGTTTTTCCGGTCCAGGCCTGTAGTTTCAGCAGGTGCTCCGGACGGTAAGGTGGCAAAAAGTGCAGGCTCTTCGCACTTGCTATATAGTTGGCTATCTTCTCCGTGGGCAGTACTTTGGACACGCCCACCTGTTCGGCGAGCGAGGCCAGGCTGGGCAGTGCTCCCATCCAAATTACATCGTCCATACTTTGCTCTGGTCCGAAGAGGATCACCTCGTCACGGTCGATGTCTAGAATGCCTGTCAGGTCAGCAAGGTCGAGCCCGAAATAGTAGCGGAAGGTGCTGTCCTGGTAAAAGGGGTACCAGTTGTCTTTGTAGTTCATACTGGCTTCCTCGTTGCCCAGGAGCAGGATCAGGCCCCCGCCGAGTTGTTGCTTCAGTTGCTGGCGGCGCTGGGTATAGGTGTTTGCATCAAACATATAAGATGAATCAAATTGGGTTTATACTTTATTGACAGTCGCCTGACGGCGGAATTCGCGTGGGGTGATGCCGATGGTTTTGACGAAGACGCGGTTGAAGTGCGACAGGTTGGCAAAGCCGCAGGTGAAGGCGATGCTGGCGATGGTCTGGTCGGAGTGCAATAGGGCCTGGCAGGCGTTACTTAAACGCAACTCGTTCAGGAAAGTGACCAGGGTTTTGCGGGTGCGCTCCTTGAAAAAGCGACAAAAGGCCTCGCGGCTCATGTTGGCGACTGAGGCTACTTCTTCAAGGGTGAGGGTCCGGTGGCTTTCCTCCACCAAAAACTCGAGCACCTGCTCCATGCGCTTGCCCTCGCGCTCGCTCAGGTTGTGCATCTGGTCGGCCAGGTTCAGGCGCTGCAGCGTAGCCTGGTGCATGAGTACATTTACCAGTTGCAGCGCGCTCACTACTTTTTCCAGGTTTTGCTTGTGTTGAAGCTGCCGGACCTGTTCCCTAAAGCTGTCAGGCGCTGTAAGGTTTACCCGGTAGCAGCCGTTCATTTGCTCAAAGAACTCCTTTACTTCCTGCATTTCTTCAGCTGCCCAGAATGCCTCGCCAAAGGCACGCAAATCAAAGAACAGGATGATGCTGTGGCTTTGACTGGTTTCGCCAGGCTGATAATACAGGTCGTCACTTCGGAACACGTGGGGCACATTCTGGCCTAGCAGGAAAATATCGCCCGGGCCGAAGCGGCCAATATAGTCCCCCACGATCAGCTTGCCCTCGCCTTCCAGAATGCAGCTCAGCTGTATTTCCGGATGTTGGTGCAGCTTGTCATAGAAGTAGGGCTGGCAGTCCACCTGGTAGCGGATCAGCTCTTTGCTCGGCTTCGGTATTTTGAACGGGATGACCTTCATGCTGGTACCATGTTAACTAATATCTGCATCACTTGCAAAATACAAGTCAATATTCTATTAGTTCTTATTAATCCAGTACAGGATTTTTGCTGTTTCATACTATACCTTTGAAATAGAACCAAAACCCTTTTTATCATGATCAACTGGAACGGAGTATTCCCTGCACTCACCACGAAATTCCATGCCGACGGCAGCCTTGACTTCGATACCTTCTTCAAGAACGTAGACGCACAGCTCGAAGCAGGTGTGGACGGCATCATCCTGGGCGGCACCCTGGGCGAAGCCAGCGTACTGCGCACTGAAGAGAAACAGGAGCTGACCCGCCGGGCCATCGCCTATGTGGCGGGCAAAGTGCCGGTTGTGATGAATATTGCCGAAGGTGCCACGCACGAAGCCGTGCAGCGTGCCCGCGAAGCAGAAGAAATGGGCGTAGATGGCCTGATGCTGCTGCCGCCCATGCGCTACTACTCCGACCACCGTGAGACGGTCACTTTCTTTAAAGCGGTAGCCGAAAGCACCTCGCTTCCCATCATGATCTACAACAACCCCGTAGACTACAAGCGGAACATCACCCTGGAAATGTTTGACGAATTGCTCGTGCACGAGAACATTCAGGCCGTAAAAGAATCGACCCGCGATCTGACCAACGTCACGCGCATGCTCAACCGCTACGGCGACCGCATCAAAATTCTGTGCGGGGTAGATACCCTGGCCCTGGAGAGTCTGTTCATGGGCGCGCATGGCTGGGTGGCTGGCCTGGTGTGTGCTTTCCCGAAAGAGTCGATGGCGATGTTTAAGCTAGCGAAAGCCGGTCGGGCACAGGAGGCGCTGGAGATCTACCGCTGGTTTATGCCGCTGCTGGAGCTGGACATCCACCCAAAACTGGTACAGTACATTAAGCTGGCTGAGCAGATGGAAGGCATCGGCAGCGAACATGTGCGTGCGCCGCGCCTGCCGTTGATCGGGGAGGAGCGGGAGGCCGTGATCGCCACCATCAAAAAGGGAATAGAAACAAGGCCGCAGCTGCCTGATTTTAAAGAAGAAGCCTATGCCGTATAACGAAGCTTTAATTAACGCTGCACAGGCGTTTGAATCATATAAAAAAACCACCCCGGCACAGCGGACACAGCTCCTGCGAGGTATAGCGGAGGCCATTGAGGCGCTGGAGGATGAACTGTTGGAAACGGCCAGCCGAGAGAGTAATCTCCCGCTGGCCCGCCTGACCGGCGAGCGTGGGCGCACTTGCAACCAACTGCGCCTGTTTGCTGACCTGGTGGAGGAAGGCTCCTGGGTAGAGGCCACCATCGACACCGCCCTGCCCGATCGTCAGCCTTTGCCGCGTCCTGACCTGCGCCGCATGCTGGTGCCGCTCGGGCCTGTGGTGGTGTTCGGTGCGAGTAACTTTCCGCTGGCCTTTTCCACTGCTGGTGGCGACACGGCCTCCGCACTGGCTGCGGGCTGTACCGTGGTCTACAAAGAGCATCCGGGCCATCCGAAAACCTCGCAGCTGGTACACAAAGCCATCACCCAGGCACTTCAGGCAAATGGACTTCCGGAAGGAGTGTTTCAGCATGTAAGTGGTGGTATAGAAGTAGGGCAGGAGTTGGTGAAGCATCCCGCTACCAAGGCTGTCGCTTTTACGGGATCCTACCAGGGTGGCAAAGCTATTTTTGACCTGGCCATGCAGCGCGAAGTGCCCATTCCGGTATACGCCGAGATGGGTAGCACCAATCCTATTTTCATCCTCCCGGAAAGACTAATGGAGAATACAGCTGAGTTGGCGCATCAGGCGGCTGCATCGGTGTTGCTGGGAGCGGGGCAATTCTGTACCTGTCCGGGCCTGCTTTTTGTGCCGGAGTCGGCCGTAACGGCTGAGTTTATGGAAACGCTTGAAGCAGAGCTTGCTACGGCCAGCCCTGCCAAAATGCTGCACGATGGCATTGCCGGCAACTATTACAAAGGACTGAAGGAACTCCTGAAAGCAGAAGGGGTGCAGGCACTGGTGCAACAGGAAGCCGACGTGCTGGAAGGACGAGCCGCTCTGGCCAGTACCAGCGCAGCGCAGTGGCTGCAGAACCCGGCACTTCAGGAAGAGGTCTTCGGGCCTTTTACGCTTGTAGTCAGGTATAGCAACGCATCAGAATTGATCTCGGCAGCGAAAGCATTGCAGGGGCAACTGACCTGCACGCTCTGGGGCAGCGACCAGGAGCACGAACTGCAACAGTCCCTAATGGATGTATTGCGCGAAAAGTGCGGACGTCTGTTATTCTCTGGTGTGCCTACCGGGGTGGAGGTGAGCCATGCCATGACGCACGGCGGCCCCTTCCCGGCCACGACTGACAGCCGCAGCACGTCGGTAGGAACTTACGCCATCAAGCGTTTTGCGCGGCCGGTTACGTTTCAGTCGGCTCCGCAGACACTCTTGCCGGTAGAGCTGCAGGACGAAAACCACACCGGCCTGTGGCGCACCATCAACGGAAAACTTTCCCAAAGCAGCCTATAAGGATACCTATGGCCAGAAAAACATTCTTTTGCATCGATGCCCATACCTGCGGCAACCCGGTGCGCCTGGTGGCAAGCGGCGGCCCTGTGCTGCAGGGCCACAACATGAGCGAAAAGCGCCTGCACTTTCTCCGGGAGTATGACTGGATCCGGAAAGGGCTGATGTTTGAGCCCCGCGGCCACGACATGATGTCGGGGAGCATCCTATACCCGCCGCACGACCCGGAGAACGATGTGGCTGTGCTTTACATCGAAACCAGCGGCTGTCTGCCCATGTGCGGGCACGGCACCATCGGCACGGTCACGATTGCCTTGGAGGAAGGCCTGATCACGCCGAAAGTACCCGGCCAGCTGCGCCTCGAAACACCGGCCGGTCTGGTGCGCGTGCAGTATACCCAGGAGGGCAGCAAAGTGAAATCGGTGAAGCTGACGAACGTGCCGGCCTACCTGGATTCGGAAGATCTGACCGTAGAATGCCCGGAACTGGGAACGCTGAAAGTGGATGTGGCCTATGGCGGCAACTTCTACGCCATTGTGGACCCGCAGGAGAACTTCAAAGGTATAGAGGACTATACCGCCGATAAGCTTATTTCCTGGAGCCGTGTGTTGCGGCAGCGCCTTAATGAGCAGTATACCTTTGTGCACCCCGAGAACCCGGCTATCAACGGCCTCTCGCACATCCTCTGGACAGGGGAGCCTTTAGCAACTACTTCCACAGCCCGCAACGCGGTTTTCTACGGCGATAAAGCCATCGACCGTTCGCCCTGTGGCACCGGCACCTCGGCGCGTATGGCGCAGTGGTATGCCAAGGGCAAGCTGAAGCCAGGACAAAAGTTCGTCCATGAAAGCATTATAGGATCGGTATTCACTGGCACCATCGAAGAGGAAACGACCGTGGCAGGTAAACCGGCGATCTACCCCGGCATCGAAGGCTGGGCCATCATCACCGGGCACAACACCATCTTCTTCGACGACGAAGACCCATACGTTCACGGTTTCCAGGTAATCTGATATGAGCAAGGTAACTATCATCGGTGGGGGCATCGTGGGCCTGTTTACAGCTTACTACCTCTCAGAAGAAGGCTTTGAGGTGACCCTGCTCGACCAGGGAGACATGCAGCAGGGCTGCTCCACGGGCAATGCCGGCATGATCGTGCCGAGCCATATTGTGCCGCTGGCTTCGCCGGGTATGATCAGCAAAGGACTGAAGTGGATGTTTTCCGCTACCAGTCCTTTTTACATTCATCCCCGTTTGGACAGACGCTTGCTACAGTGGTGCCTGCACTTTTACCGCGCCTCCACCAAAAAGCATGTGGAGCACAGCATCCCCTACCTGAAAAACCTGAGTCTGCTGAGCAAACAGCTATACCTGGATTTCGCGCTGCAGCACCCAGAATCCCAAATCGGATTGGAAGAGAAAGGCCTGCTGATGCTGTACAGAACACCGGAAATGGAGCGGGAGGAAATCGAAATGGCGCACCTGGCCGATCAGCATGGGGTAGAGGCAACGGTATTGTCGCGGGACGAAGCGCAGCAACTCGAGCCAAATGTAGAACTGGACGTGCGTGGGGCGGTGCATTTTACGGGCGATGCGCACCTAGATCCTGCAAAATTGCATTGCTTTCTGAAGGACTACCTGGCGGCCAAAGGGGTAAAGCTGGTGGCACAGGCGCAGGTATTGAAATTTGAGAACAAAGGCCACCTCATACATTCCATCGTCACGACCCAAGGCGACTTCCCCTGCGATCAGCTGATCGTCTGTGCCGGGGCCTGGTCGGGGAAACTGGCCAGCAAGCTAGGCATTTACCTACCCATGCTTTCGGGCAAGGGCTATAGTTTCATGCAGCAGAATCAGCCAGCCCTGCAGGTTCCAGCCATCCTCTGCGAGCGGAAAGTAGCCGTTACACCTTTCGGGGAACAAGTGCGCTTCGGGGGCACCATGGAGATTACGGGAACCAACCAAAGCATTAACCAACAGCGGGTGCGGGGCATTTACGACTCCATTTCGAACTATTATACCAGCTTCCAACCTACCTTTCCAGAGCCCGAGAAAATATGGAGCGGCCTTAGACCCTGCTCACCAGATGGCCTGCCTTATATTGGCGCGACGCAGCGCTGGAGCAATGTGCTGTTTGGTACCGGTCATAGTATGATGGGTGTGAGCCTGGCACCGGCGACTGGCAAAGTGCTGGCCGAACAACTGCTACACAAAAAAGCGCAGCTGCTCACCGATGCGTTCTCGCCGGACAGGTATAGCTAGCTCAGATATACTGTATTCAGGTAATCTATACTTGTAATAACGGATTTTTAGAAGGTACTTCACTTGCCAAGAACATCATCATTTAAACAACGATTCAGGTATGCACAACTTCAAACTCCGGACCCTCCTGTTGCAGCTGTTGCTGCTACTTATTACTGTAAGCGTTTCCCTTGCCCAGGGCAACCAGAACCGCCAGTGGTTGAAAGCCGGAAATGCCTATGTGCAGGCAGAGGAGGGGCAGCTGGTAAGGTATACATTGCCGGAGGAGGCTACCAGTGTTTTCCTGGAGAAGGCTGCGCTTATACCTGCTGGCAAAACCGAGCCCTTAAAAGTGAGGAGTTTTGCTTTAGCGGCCGATGAACTGAAAGTGCTGATCTATACAAACACCCAAAAGGTATGGCGCTACGACACAAGGGGCGATTACTGGGTGTATGACCTGCAAACAAAACAGCTTCGTCAGTTGGGAGCCGGAAGACCGGAATCATCGCTCATGTTTGCCAAATTCTCGCCGGATGGGGGCAAAATCGCCTATGTGAGCGAGCACAATATTTTTGTTGAAGACCTCAAGAGTGGTCAGCAAAAGCAGCTGACGCAAGATGGCACCCGCAAGCTCATCAACGGCACCTTCGACTGGGCCTACGAAGAAGAGTTCTCCGCCCGTGACGGCTTCCGCTGGAGCCCTGACAGCAAAAGGATTGCTTATTGGCAGCTGGACGCGACACAGGTAAAAGACTACATCATGTTTGACATGTTAGACGGGGTGTATGCCAAAGTGATACCGGTAGAGTACCCGGTAGCCGGAGAGTCCCCATCGCCTTACAAGATCGGCGTGGTGGACATTACCAGTGCCGCTACCCGTTGGATGGAGATACCCGGTGACCCAAGCAACACCTACCTGCCCCGCATGGAGTGGGCTGCTTCTGCCGATGAACTGATCGTGCAGCAACTGAACCGCAAGCAAAACGAAAGCACGCTATACCTCTGCAACGCAGGCAGCGGCAAAGCCAGGCCGATTTACAAAGAACAGGACAAGGCCTGGATCGATATTCTGCCGAGCTGGGACAACTCCTACAGCTACGGTGGCTGGGACTGGCTGGATGGTGGCAAGGAGTTTCTGTGGGCGAGCGAGAAAGACGGCTGGCGTCACCTCTACCGCGTGAGCCGCGACGGCAATAAAGAGCATTTGATCACCAAAGGCAACTACGATGTGATGGAGATTGCCGGTATAGACGAGAAGGGGGGATACGTTTATTTCATAGCCTCGCCCGAAAACGCTACCCAGAAGTACCTGTACCGCACGCGCCTCAATGGCAGAGGCAAGGCCGAGCGCCTTTCGCCGGCATCGCAGCCGGGCACCCATACCTACAGCTTGTCTCCGAACGCCAGGTATGCCCAGCACCGCTTCTCCAATCACTATACAAAACCTGCAAGTGAGTGGGTGTCGTTGCCAAGCCATAAGGCAACAGCAGGCGAAAGCGCCGTAGAAAAGGCTATTGCCAGTGCCGACAAAGCGGCCAGTGGGGTAGAGTTCATCAAAGTAAGGACCGCCGATGGTGTCGAGATGGATGCCTGGATGGCCAAGCCTACCAACTTTGATCCGAAGAAGAAATATCCGCTTGTTTTCTATGTATACACCGAGCCAGCCGGCCAAACCGTGACCGATGTGTATGGGGCAGGTCGTAACAATCTGTATAAGGGCAGCATGGCCGAAGACGGCTACATCTATGTGTCAGTGGACAACCGGGGTACGCCTTCGCCCAAAGGAAGAGACTGGCGCAAGAGCATCTACCGGAAAGTAGGCCAGCTAAACATTTCCGACCAGGCTGCGGCTGCGCGAGAACTACTAAAGTTACCGTATGTGGATTCTTCCAGAGTAGCCGTTTGGGGTTGGAGTGGTGGTGGCTCCGCTACCCTTAACTTGCTCTTCCAGCATCCGAACCTCTATAAAACAGGAATTTCGGTAGCGGCCGTAGCCAACCAGCTTACCTACGACAACATTTACCAAGAGCGCTACATGGGCCTGCCGCAGGAGAACCGCGAAGACTTTGTACAGGGCTCACCCATCACCCATGCCAAATACCTGCAGGGCAACCTGCTCTACATCCATGGTACCGGCGACGATAACGTGCACTATAACAATGCCGAACAACTGGTAAATGAGCTCATCAAGCACAACAAGCAGTTCCAGTTTATGCCGTACCCGAATCGTTCGCACAGCATTTCGGAAGGGGAGGGGACCAGCCAACATCTTTCCACCTTGTTCACCAATTTCCTGAAGCAGCATTGTCCGCCGGGTGGCAGGTAATACTTTATTCTTAAGAGGGAAAATTTATGAGAGCACAACTGGTAGCATTTTCTGCTGCCAGCTGTGCTTTTTTCATACCTTCTCCGCACTGGTTATACCTGAGAGGTGTGCCTTGCAGGCATGCAGCCAACTCTTTTCGCTGTGCCCCTTGGCGCTGCAGCGACAGTGTGTAGTGATCTGACATGGAAAGAAGCGCCCCAATGCGTTGCATTACTGATAGCAGAACCAGCACAAACTCCCCACGTACATTAGGTATACCGTTCAGATCCCTCATCTAATCACCCTTATTAAGCAACCTGCCATCACCTCAAGTTATAGAAAGCATTCCGGGCCAGTGTACCCTGTTGCTCCTCTAAAGCCTTGTATGTAAAGGATCTGCCTTGCCCACCAGCACGACAGCAGTGGTGGGTTCTGTTAAGGAACGCTGACCCGTATACCCTCGCTTCTCCCTCACCAATTCTTATTCTGTACATTCAATATGAATAATTTTCAAAAGTTAGGAGAGGCTGTGTTGGCCGCTTCTTTCGCTTTGCTTGCCAGCATACCCACCTTTGCCCAGAACCATGTGGGTACAGGTCAACACGAAACTCACCAAGCAACTGAGATGCATGAGTTCAGGCACTGGCGTGTTGCCGTCGTCGTGTACCATACCTATATCGGAACGCGCACAACAGAGGGCAGGCGCACGCTTATCGTGCCTTCGCTGGGGTTGGACCTCGAATACTGGTTCAACGAAAAGTGGGGCATCGGCTCGCACAACGACCTGGAACTGGTCAGCTTCGAAGTCGAGCGGGAAGAGGAAATCTTTGTTGAACGTGAAACACCTGTGTTGTTCACCCTGGATGCCCTCTGGAAACCCTGGAAAGAACTGGTCGTGATGGCTGGACCAGGTATAGAAATTGAGCCGAAAGAAAACTTGTTTGTGTTTCGGGTGGGGCTGGAGTACGAGATTGAGATTGGGTCGCACTGGGATGTCGCCCCTACCATTTTTTACGACAGCCGCACCGATGCCTACGATACCTTTACCATGGGCCTTGGTATAGGCAAGCGATTTTGAATATTTTCACAAAGTCTGTAAGCAAGGGAGGTGTCGTGTCAATGTAACTGGCTTCACTGGAGGACGGCACGTATGGATTAACTATATGAGGGCAGGGTGTATACCTGCCCTGTAACAGATTATAGTTTAAATACTTACAAGCCGGGCGCGAAACTGGAGGAATTTTTATTATACACGTAATCGACAGAAAGCTATGAAAAAGTTAGAAAACAAAGTTGCCATCATCACAGGTGGGGCAGGCAGTATCGGCGTAATTACAGCCAGGCTATTTTTAGAAGAAGGGGCTAAAGTAATGCTGGTCGATCTGAAGGAAGACGCGTTGCAACAGGCTGTCGATGAGCTTGGCAGTAATAATGTGCAGTACTGTGCCGCGGATGTGACAAAATAAGAAGATGTGAAGCGCTATGTGGAGGACACTGTGAAAGCCTTTGGAAAGATCGATGTGTTCTTTAATAATGCCGGTATTGAAGGGGTGGTGAAACCGATTACCGAGTATCCCGAAGAGATGTTCGACAAGGTAATAGCGGTCAATGTGAGAGGTGCGTGGCTGGGGGTGAAGTACGTGTTGCCGCAAATGAATGACGGCGGCAGTATCATCAACACTTCTTCTGTGGCGGGCATCAACGGAAGCCCCAATGTAAGTGCCTATATCACCAGTAAACACGCCGTGGTAGGCATTATGCGGGCAGCTGCTGTGGAGGCCGCCCCCCGAAAGATACGGGTGAATTCCGTGCATCCCTCACCGGTCGATAACCGGATGATGCGCTCTCTGGAAGAGGGTTTTGCACCGGGTCATGCCGAAGCTGCCAAACAGCAACTGGAGAAGACTATTCCGCTGGGCAGGTATGCTGAACCGGAGGAGATCGCGCAACTGGTCTTGTTTTTGGCCAGCGACGAAAGCCGCTTTATAACCGGTACAACCCAGGTGATTGACGGCGGCCTAAGCGTTCAGTAAGAAGTCCACTGGTTTTTTGCGTTGAATTCCTGAATACCGTCTATACCTTAAAGGGATGGCAACTAACCGATGAGGGAATTATTCCTTTTCTCATCGGTTAGTTGATCTTTAGTTGTCATCTATTGGCAGCTCTGAATTGTTCGGGTGTGCAACCTATGTGTTTTTTGAAAAAACGAAAGAAGTACGTGTTGTCAAAATACCCGAGCTCATGGGCTATCTGGGAGCTTGTTAAATCTGAATGAACCAGGAGTCTTTGTGCTTCCAGTATGATCCGGTATTGCAGGATATCTTTCGTGGTTTTGCCCAAGGCTTGTTTACAGGTCTCGTTTAAGTGCTTCGCGGTAACGTGTAAACGGCCTGCATAAAAGGACACTGTCTTCTGTTCCTTGTAGTGTAAATTAATCAGCCGCTCCAGGTCCTGCAGAAGCGTTTGTTCTTTTGCAATAGGAACGGTTGCACTTCCATCAGGCTGGAAAATCTGGGCCAGTTTCATCAGCAGTATATCCAGGTACCTGCTCAGAATGCTATTTCTCATCGGACTGTCCACCTCGTATTCCTGTTGTAGCATGTGCAGGACCGGTGTCAGCTTAGCCTCATCGGTTTCGGTTAGGCGTATGACCGGACTGTAGAGTAGTGCGTTGAAATAAGGGAAATCGGAGAGTAGCCGATCAGGATATTCCCTGGTATAATACGCCTGCGTAAAGAAGACGACGAAGCCATCGGCATCGTTAGAAAGCGTCCAACTGTGCACCTGCCCGGGCGTCAAAAGGAACACGGTACCTGGCTCTACAGCATACTCCCTGAAGTCTATTGTATGTACTCCGGTGCCTTGTGTTACCAGCAGGATAATGTAGAAATCGTGCTTATGTGGCTCGCGGATGAACTGATGCTCCTTTAAATGAGCTGCGAAAGAACTGAAGTAGAAGTAACGGTCTTTATTCGCAAGGGCCTCGAAATCCTGGATCTGGTAAATGGGCAAATGTTCTTTCCGCATGAAAGCTTTTACGTTGCTGAAGAATCAATGATAGGGTAAGCTGAACGCTAGCCTTGCGTGGCCAGGATTGGGCGTAAAAGTACAGCTTTTAGGCCTTTTATTGCCGTCAAAATATGAAAGGGTATAGCTAATTTTGAACTGTGGTTAAAAGCACCCACTAAATGAGCATGAAAAATTCATTATTATATAGTTTAGCAACCGTAAAATGCCCCAGATGCCGGGAAGGAAGCATGTTTCCGAAGGGAACTCTGTACACCTCCAGGTTTGCAGAGATGCACAAATCCTGCCCTTGTTGCGGACAGGTATTCGAACCGGAGGTAGGCTATTATTACGGCGCCATGTACGTCAGTTTCGCATTCAACGTGGCAATTTTCCTGGTGTCCCTGTTCATTCTATCGCTATTTGTAGAAGAGGTAACCCTGGCGATGATGATGGGGGTGGTAGCCGTAACCGTAGTTGGATTTCTGCCGGTTATCTTCCGCTTATCCCGGGTGATCTGGATAAGCATTTTTGTGAGGTATGAGGGGCCGGGTAGCCAGATTCCAAAAAAACTAACAGCCTAGTCAATTACATGAGAGATTGTTGCAAAACCGGAGATGAACAGCCTTCCGGAAGCTGGAGAAGGTGGATCAAATGGCTGGTCTATGCTGCCGTTTCTTTGGCCTTAGTTATTGTGTTACTACAACAGCTATCGCAATAATGAACCTAGAATAATATTGTAAGATGAAAAAAGTAGTATTTTATTTTTTAGCCCCTGCCATGCTGCAACTAAGCTCCTGCAGCGGAGATGAGGGGCAAAACGTGCAATCTCAGACAGAAATAGCAGAAGCGAAGGTGCCTGAAGAAAACCCCGCCAACCATATACATACCCCAAAAATGGTTAATCAGGAAACAAACGCAAACGTCCTGGCCTTGGCTGATGGTGGTTTGCCGAAAGAACTGGTTTGCATGGTGAACAATGCCTATATGGGCAAGGATCAGTTCCTGGTTGAGTTTGAAGGCAAGCAGTACTATGGCTGCTGTGAGATGTGCGTGAAAACAATTCAGAATGAGCGCCAGGTACGCGTTGCGCTTGACCCGTTAACAAGAAAAGAGATAGACAAAGCTAGTGCTTTTATCGCCCTGAAGCCCGGCAGCAATAGCGATGTGTTGTACTTTGAGTCAGAAGAGAACTACCGAAAGTTTATTAATTAAGGCTTAGGATAGCATTGAGGCGAGGTAAATTCAAAAGCCACTACAGGTATACCTGTAGTGGCTTTTGTTATGAACGGCAGGCGTCCTTGGGCTGAGTATAATGGCCCACTTAGTTACTATTAATGCGCTAAGTAACTGTAGGGGCCTCAGTTCGTTAGCAATATAGGGCCGTGCTTTACTTTATTTACCGATGGGAAGAAGGGAGTTACTCAGTTACTGGTTCTGTCTGACATTTCTGCTTTACATGCTAGCTGCATCGGAATGCGGTGCACAAGTGTTTTCAGGTGAAGTGTTCGCTGGTACAGCCTGGAGTTTACCTACCCAATTAAAAATAAAGCAGCCCGGCGAAAGCGACATTGCTTTTAAGGCCCGCTACCGCACAAGGCCATGGAAAGGGTCACCGTACTACGCATACCGCGTGGGCTTTCAGCAATGGTCACTGGAGTTGATTCACCATAAACTATACCTTCAAAATCCACCTCCCGAAATAGAGCACTTTGAAGTTTCGCACGGGTATAACATGGTCATGGTGAGTAGAGACCTATCGTATATCCATAACCCGTCTCTTTTTAAACTAGGCTTGGGTATAGTCATTGGCCATCCGGAAGGGAGCGTAAGAGGGAAGCCAATTGATCCGGTGAACAGCTTATTAGGGGGTGGGTATCATATTTCAGGCGTATGTTTTCAAGCCGTCATCAGTCCTAAACTGAAAATCACGGATCATTGGTTTATTCGGCCGGAAACCAAACTGACAGCAGCCTGGGCACAGTTCCCTTTATTGGGAGGAGGCTCTGCACTGGTACCAAATATTGCCTTTCATACCTTGGTGGGGTTGGGTTACCAAGGGGAACTTTAAACTTGCTATTTATGCTGTTACAGATTGGCTCTAATCCGTTGAACTATACATGGCTGTCCTGTCCGGTAAACCGGGAGTCTCCGGATGGCTAAACTTACCCAAAACGAAGTATAAAAGTTGTGCCTTCTCCTTCTTCAGACTGTACCTGAATGGTGCCGTTATGCAACATCACAATCTGCTTGCACAAGCTAAGGCCGATGCCGCTGCCTTGTTTTCGGGTACTGAAGAAAGGTATAAAGATTTTCTCCTGAACCTCCTCTGACATGCCTTTTCCGTTATCGGATACCCTGATCACGATTTTTCCATTCGAGGCCTTCAATGCAGATAAAGTTATCACAGGATCGATACGGTCTTTTACAGCATCGATAGCGTTCACAACCAGATTGATCAGCGCCTGGTCCAGCAGGGTAGGATCTGCCTGAAGGGCTAAATCCTGATCTTTTAAATTGATTTCCAAGCTGATGTTTTTTTGAGCGAGCGTTGGTTGCATTAAGCGGGAGAGGTTGGAAAACAGCTCCCGAACGTATACCTTATCTAAATTCAGCGTGGTTATCTTATTCAGGTTTCTGTAGGTTTCAGCAAATCTTAATAAGCCCTCACTTCTGCGTTTGATCGTACTTATACCTATCTCAAGATCTTCCACGTCATCCTGTTTTATACCGGTGGTAATAGAATGCTGCAACCTGTTTTTCAGGGTATCAGCCAGTGAAGAAATTGGTGCCACTGAATTCATGATTTCATGCGTCATCACGTTCAGAAGCTTTTGCCACGCCTGCGATTCTGTTTCGTCCAGGGCTTCATTTATATTCTGAAAAGCGACCAATTTATACTGTATCCCCTCATTCTGGAAGGTAGCGGCGGATAAGAGCACTTTTATAGCTCTTTTATCTCTTTGAGCTGTATGAGCAGTGGCTATTTTGGTCTGTCCGGGTTGTAATTGCTGCACTTCCAGGTATAAGCCCAAATCCCTTTTCTCAAGCGCATGCACCGACTTCATGTGAGGCACATGAAGCAAATTCTTAAGGGATTCGTTCATCAGCAAAATATCACCGCTATCAAGTGCATACGTCATAATGCCGGTGTCTATTAGCTCGGTTATTTTCTGCAGGTTCTGATACTGTGTTTGCTTTTCGAGGCTGATGGATTTGAAAGTAGAGCTGATCTCATTGAACCCATGTCTGAGTATCTTCAGGTCTGAAGGTGCATGGCTCTCGTCAAAGAAAATTGAAAAGTCGCGGTAATGGATGGACTGTATGAATTGCTGAAATTCTGCCTGTGCCCGTTTGTGAAACTGAATCAGTTCATATACCTGGAAAATGATAACAGGAAGTATAAAAACAAGCGCTTCTGACCACTGCTTTAGAAGCAGGAAAGCCGGCATACTTAGGGTAATCACCAGGAGTACTACCCGTAGAGAAAGCTTTGATTCATAATTGTTAAAGTTCATACTTATTCAGTCGGCGGTAGAGAGCGGTGCGCGTTATACCCAATTCTTTGGCTGCTTTCGTCATGTTGCCACCATGCCGCTCCAACACGAGGTTGATAGTGGTCTTTTCCAGCTCTTCCAGGTTTGTTTCCACTACAGTAGCCTCAGTAGCAGGTGGGGTTTCTATCGGTGAGAAAAGAATGTCTTCCGCGGATAACAATTCGCTGTCCGCCATAATCACGGCCCGTTCAATGGCATATTGAAGCTCCCGCACGTTGCCCGGGTAATGGTAGCGCAGCAGCTTTTCCTGCGCTGGCTTAGTCAACTCAAGCGTTGGTTTCATGTATTTTCCGGCGTACACTTTCATAAAATGCTTTGCCAGCAGAATAATGTCGTTCCCTCGCTTGCGGAGTGGCGGAATCGTAATTTCCACGGTGTTGATCCGATAGATGAGATCTTTCCGGAAATGCGCGTTATTTGCCAGATCTGCCAGCGACATATTGGTTGCGCAGAGCAGGCGAACGTCAATGTCGATCGGCTCATTGGCGCCTACCCGGATCACCTGTCTGTTCTGCAAAACGCTGAGCAGTTTAGACTGTTGCTGCAGGGATATATTGCCTATTTCATCCAGAAAGATCGTACCGCCTTTGGCAGTTTCAAACCTGCCCGCCCGATCTTCTTTTGCATCCGTGAAAGCGCCTTTTTTATGTCCGAACAGTTCCGATTCAAAAAGGGATTCTGTCAGCGCCCCTACATCCACTTTTACAAAGGGCTTGTCAGCCCGTAGCGAATGCTGGTGTATAGCCTTGGCCACAAGTTCTTTACCTGTTCCGTTCTCACCCAGGATTAAGATGTTGGCATCTGTTGGCGCTATTTTTCTGATCTTGACAAAGATCGCCTGCATTGCTTCGGATTCGCCCAGTAAATCGAAGGCAGGCACAGTAGAAGAGGGCGCAAAACCAGTGGTTTTCGTACCGTTCGCTTTGGCGGAAATGGCAGCCTGAATGGTACCGATCAGTTTTTCGTTGAGCCATGGCTTCACTACAAAGTCAAATGCGCCTTCCTTTAGAGAACGTATCGCCAGGTCGATGTCGCCGTAAGCCGTTATCATGATGACTGCTGTGTCAGGCTTCAGCTCTTTTATCTTTTTTAGCCAAAATAAACCTTCGTTGCCTGTGTTGATGGAACTGACGAAGTTCATGTCCAGCAGGATAAGGTCGAATGTTTTCTCCTTTAAGATGGAAGGGATATGTTCGGGGTTCTTCTCCGTGACAATCTCCTTTACCTGCGGCCTTAGTAATAGCCGGACGGCAGTCAGTACATCTGTGTCGTCATCAACCACCAGAATAGAAGCCTTCTTTAATTGCATAAGCGAAAGTGTATAGCAATGGAAAAGTATACAGCAACGGAATAAACTACAATTATGCCATTAATACAATACGCTGATTTTGAAGCAGTAGAACCATTCTGCTCTTTTTAAGATGTGCGTTTTCGCACACTGATCGCACGGATCTGCACGATATTGTTTTGTTGTTATAATTAATGCGCTGATTATGAGGTATATGTAGTTTTGGCATTTGTTCTGATGATGTGAGTTTGCCTTAAACCAGCGCTATTAAAATCATAAATGAATTCCAGAACTGTTAAGCCATCCTCGTATGTTCAGAAATTATTTTAAAACCGCTTACAGGAACCTGTTCCGCCACAAGGGATTCACTGTTATCAATATTGCAGGACTGGCGTTAGGCTTGACTGCCTGTTTGCTGATCGGCTTGTTTGTGCACGATGAACTGCAGTACGATAAATTTCTTCCGGAAGGGGAGCGCGTATACCGCGTATACAATGATATTTCGGCCCAGGAAGCAGGTTCTGTCTTGGCGGTTGTTCCACCCATGTTCGGAACTACTTTAGAGGAAAGTATACCGGAAGTGGATAAGGTTGTACGCATCCTGATGCTGCAATTTGACGCGAACAACCTGGTAGAGGTGGGGGACAAGAGTATTTATGAAAAAGGACGCTTCTTTGCCGATCCTGAGTTCTTCGAAATCTTTCAGCTTCCGTTCAAGTATGGCTCTCCCGAAAAGGCCCTGGATGATCCTTCTTCCGTTGTTATTTCTGATGCGTTTTCAGAGCGGGTGTTCGGAGACATAGATCCTGTCGGTAAGAAAGTGTCTTTAGACAAACAGCCTTTTATTGTAAGAGGCGTTTTTAGTACTACCGAAAGATTTCATTTGCCTGTCAACTTTGTGCTTCCCATGGCAGCAGCGGAGTTACCCGCCGAGCGTATGAAATCCTGGGGATGGCAGCAGTTTTATACCTATGTAAAGTTGAAAGAGGGAGCTGATTCACAGTCGGCTCAGGCAAAATTCAGGGGCATCGTAGCAAAACAAATTGATGAGGACACGAATCAGCCATATAAATATCTGCCGTTCCTACAGCCCCTGAACGAGGTATACCTGTATTCCGCAGGCTTTAAGTTTGATCAATCGATTAAGGGTAACATTACTTATGTAAAGGCACTGAGCGTCATAGCCATCTTTATCTTACTCATTGCCTGTTTTAATTTTGTGAACCTGGCAACAGCCAAGTCTTTGCAGCGCGCCAAAGAAGTGGGTGTACGAAAAGCCATTGGTGCCAGCCGGAGCCAGTTAATGTTACAGTTCCTTAGCGAAACCGTGTTGCTGACACTCATCAGTGTCATTTTTTCTGCTGCACTCACTTCCCTGCTTCTGCCTTCCCTAAATGCCTTCACGGGTAAGGAAATGGACTTCAACGTATTCACGAACCCATCCCTGCTTTTACTGTTGATTGGCCTGACACTGGTGGTTGGTATTCTGGCTGGGCTTTATCCGGCAATGGTTTTATCTGGTTTTCAGCCTGTAAAAGTTCTGAAAAGCGCCGTTGTGGTGGACAGTACAGTAGGTAGAATCCAGTGGTTGCGGCACGGGTTGATTGTGGTACAGTTTGCCTTGTCTATTTTCCTGATCATAAGTGCCAGTGTCGTTTATAAGCAGGTAGGGTACCTGCACAACAAGGACTTGGGCTTTAACAGGGAGCAGATCATGTTTTTCCAGATGAGGGGAGATAACATGTTCACCAACCATGAAACGTTCAAAAGTGAGTTACTGAAAGGGGCAGGTATAAAGGACGTTTCGATGGGCTATGGTTTCCCGGGTGATGCGACGGCAGGTGATGGCGTAATTGTGCCGCGAAATGGAGAACAGGTCCGGCATGCTACGACGCTGTTGATGGTCGACTTCAACTATATAAACACACTGGATATTAAACTGGTAGCCGGCAGGCCTTTCTCAAAGGACTTTAAAACAGATGCTGATCAGGCCTTTATGATAAACGAAACGGCCGTGAGAGAACTAGGCTTCGAAACGCCGGAGAAAGCTTTAGGGCAAACATTGCTGTGGCCAACCTGGGATAACCAGGATTCTTTAAGGGAAGGAAAAATAATCGGTGTTGTAAAAGACTTCCATTTTAAGAGTTTATATGACAAAGTAGATCCAACGGTACTGCAAATATACCCTGGAGCTTACGTGAAAGTAGCCGTAAAAATGGATACTGAGAATGTAGCCGGTTCTATAGCGCATATCCAGGGTGTCTGGGACAAATTCTCGCCTGATTACCCGATGGAATACATTTTCATGGATGATAACTTTGAGAAAATGTATAAGGCAGAAGATAAGCTGAAGTCACTGCTGACCATTTTTACAGCCATCGCCATTTTCGTCGCCTGCCTGGGGCTGTTTGGTTTGGCTGCCTATGCTGCAGAGCGTCGGAAAAAAGAAATAGGCATCCGGAAGGTACTTGGCGCTGAAACGTCGTCCATCGTTATGTTGCTCTCAAAGGATTTTCTTAAGCTGGTGGTTGTAGCCGCACTCATTGCCTTTCCGGTTGCCTGGTATGCTATGCAGACATGGCTACAGGATTTCGCTTACCGCATCGATATACCTGTCTGGATATTCCTGGCCGCCGGAATTGTAGCAGCCCTGCTGGCATTTGTGACCATCAGTGTTCAGGCCATAAAAGCGGCAACTTCAGATCCGGTAAGGAATCTAAGGGTAGATTAGGTATAGACAAACTGACATTACTGCTCTTAAAGTTGTCAGCTGTACGGTAGCAGACACTTGACTGTACGGTAACGCACACTATACCTATCAGTGTTTACTATATTTGTGTTTAATTAATTGATAATCAGTTATTTGCTTGTTGTGGCATATTAATTGGCAGAGCAGAACCAACAGGATTAACCAAGCCGTTTACCATGGACCGCGTTCTAGAGAAAAAGAAACCCACCCCTAAAAAAATTGCCCTGATAGCTGGTGCTGCCCTTGTATTGGTCATCGTGCTCTACAACCTGCTCTTTGCAGATCAAACATCAAAATTAAATGTAGATACCAGCCGTGTTACCATCGGAACGACACAAAATGGCTTGTTTCAGGAGTTTATAGCTATTGACGGAACAGTAGAGCCGCTCAAGTCTTTTTTCCTTGACATAACAGAAGGCGGCCGCGTGGAGAAGATTTATACAGATGATGGTCGCATGGTAGAGAAGGGTGATACGATCCTAAAGCTTTCCAACACTACCCTGCAAATAGATTTCATGACGCGCGAAACACAGCTTTACGACCTGATGAACGAACGCCAGAATTCTGAAATCTCCATGAAGCAGGACCTGATCCGGAAGCAGAATGAACTAGCTGAGATTGAATACAACTTAGCCCTGGCAGAAAGAACCTATAACAGGAATAAGCTCCTGATTGCCGAGAAGGTGATTTCGCAGGAAGAGTATGAAGCATCCAAAGACCTGTACGAGTATCAAAGCAAGCGACGCGCGCTGGCAGACCGCTCCGTGAAACAGGACACGCAACTGATGAAAGAGCGCCTGCGTCAGCTGGACGAGTCTATCAGTAGAATGACGGCAAACATTAACATGGCCAGGGGCACCCTCAATAACCTCTATGTGGTTGCTCCGATAGCCGGGCAGCTTTCTACTTTAAGAGCAGAAGTGGGGGAGTCCAAATCACCGGGAGAGAACATAGGGCAGATAGATGACCTGGATGGGTATAAAGTGAATGCCAGCGTGGATCAGCATTACATCTCACGCATTTTTCCCGGCTTGACAGGCACTTTCGATTTTAATGGTACTTCACATCAGGTAAAGGTGGCGAAGCTGTTTCCGGAAGTGCAGAACAATACATTCAGAGTAGACATGGAATTCATGGATGGTGCCCCGCAAGGTATACGCCGTGGACAGACGCTCCAGCTCAAACTTAATCTGAACGGTGGAGCCAGGGCAGTCTTAATACCGCGCGGAGGTTTCTATCAGAGCACGGGTGGCAATTGGATATTTGTGGTAGATAAATCCGGAGAGTTTGCCGTGAAGCGGCCTATTAAGCTTGGACGACAGAACCCACAATACTATGAAGTAATAGATGGCTTGCAACCCGGCGAAAAAGTGGTGCTGTCTTCATATGAAAGTTACGGCGACATCGACAGGCTTGAACTGAAGTAAAAAGAAAAGGGAGGGGTGTTGCAGGAATCAGTCAAGCTAAAAGATAGACGATCAATTTTATCCTTCAGGACTTTTGCTAACGCATTCAGAGCCAATAAGAATAAGAAATAATAAACACTAAATAACCCATCAACATGAGCAACAAAGAACTAATCATTGAGACCGAGAATCTTCAGAAGAAGTATGTAACGGATACGGTGGAAACTACTGCCCTTGCTGGTGTTAGTTTGCGAATTGCAAAAGGGGAGTTCGTTGCTATTATGGGACCATCGGGTTGTGGCAAATCCACCTTGTTAAATATCCTTGGTTTATTGGATAACCCCACATCCGGTAGCCTGCGGTTCTCAGGTCAGGAGATAGCCGGAGCAAGTGAGCGCCAAAGAGCTAAAATCAGAAAGCAAAACCTGGGCTTCGTTTTCCAAAGCTTTAACCTGATTGATGAACTTACTGTGGAAGAAAATATTGGACTGCCTTTGGCCTACCTGGGAGTCTCCAAATCTGAAACAGAGCGCCGTGTAACAGAAGCCATGGAGCGCATGGGCATTGCGCACCGCCGCTCACACTTCCCTCAACAATTATCAGGTGGACAGCAGCAACGGGTAGCTATTGCACGTGCCACGGTGTCCAACCCGAGCCTTATACTTGCCGATGAGCCAACAGGTAACTTGGATTCGGTGCATGGCCGTGAAGTAATGGCGCTGCTTTCCGAATTAAATGAACAAGGTACCACCGTTGTGATGGTGACACACTCGCCTTCCGATGCAGAATATGCGCACCGAATAGTCAATCTGTTTGACGGCCAGATTGTAACTGAGAACATGAACATAAGAAAGCATGCGACGGAGCTACTCTAGAACGGCTTTGCTTCTATCAATGTAATTGGGCTAGCGACTGGCATGGTGTCCTGTAGGTAGCCGCTGGTACGATTTCAATCCTTGAGCTGATGTTAGAGCAGTTAGTGTTGCGGCATTTTCTTGGGCGCCATTGGCATCGATATAATTATATCAGGTATAGGAGACTAGGAGTCTACTGAGATGTTGCAGTAACTGGTGGTTGTCTTTTTGCCGGGTCTTCTTCTTGGCTTTTGGTTTGCGCTCCCGAGATGATCACTAAACAGGGGCTGCTGCTAAGGTAAAATACAGAAAATAATTTAATTTCGTTAAAGCGTACATACAACAATGCAATAGGAATTAAGGCTCAGCAGGGTTAAAAAATTAGATACTGTAAAAATAATATCAGCTATGAGTACCAGAGCAAGAGACCAACAGAAAAAGCAGCGCCAGAAAGAATTCTTGGAGAGGAAGAAACATCAGGAGTCTCTTAAAGCTGCGGCAAAAAAGGCTAAACGCAATGCATCGAAACATGATGGTGAAAGTGATCAGCTACCTATAACCAAAGACTAAACTTCTTCCTTTCCTTTTCAGAAGAATATGCTGTCCCTTCCATTCGTGTAGAAAACCCCCTGAGTAAATGGTCGTGTCGGTTTAGCTATCTATCCACCATTTTAAACTAGGCAGGAAGTTATATTTTCTACTACTTTGTATTTTATAAGCTTGTCCCAAGAGAAAAATTATGGAAGGAAATAAAGTGCTTAATTATATACAAGATGTTATAGAAAACATGCCAGCTGACTGGTTGAAGTTAACAACTCATCGTCTGGATATTTATGAAGAACAATTAGCCAAAACCCAATTCTTAGATCAGTTTGAGAGCCTATTTAAAGACGGCAATGCAACAACAACAGCCCTGAGTGAATTACCAACCGCTTTCGATTATATCCGGCTGGGCCATCCACTGTCTTCAGTTCTGGAATGGACGATTGCTAAGTTGAATGATCTGAAACCCCAAAATGTAGTCAGTTTTTCATCGAAGACGGCCCCAATCCTGGCAGTGCTGAGAAAAAACTTGCTGGATCATCGGGATACCCAGATCATTTATACCGGCGAGTTACCGGATGCTTTTGATGCTGAAGTGCTAAAGCGTGTTTACGGGTACAAATTTGACTTAAAGCAGGTTGAGAAAGCAGAAGCGGTTCCGGAGTTTAACGGCAGCACCATTTTCGTTTCACAGGAAAATGAAATTGGTCATGCTGTCCTCCCCCCAAACATTGACTTCATTGTAAAAGTGCATCCCCGCTTGGGAAGTATTGTGTTGGTAAACGGAAAGCAAAACGAGGGGTACGTTTCAGAAATTCAGCATGTGCGAAGAAGAGAAACCATTGCCATGACCCCGGCCGATTGTCTTTCTGCTTTGCAGCAGCTTATAAGAAAGTCATCTTCTGAGTATGAGAAAAGTAACGCTGACATAAGCAAAGCGCGTGTCTTAGATTCTCTTAAAGAGATCACCGGTGCAAATACAGGCGCCTTGGTTGGTTCTTCCGGACTGTCTGTTCAATATGCGATCATGATGGGGCTGGTGCACGATGCGCTGGATCAACATAAAGGGAAGGCTATTAAGTTTGTTGTGCCTCCAAACTGCTATGGTGGCACAAACGACCAGGCAAGACGAGTGGCTGCTTGTATTGAAAATGTTGAAATAGTAGACCTACTGGTTGATGGCGACCATGATATGGTGCAAAGCATTGACACTGTGTTGGATAAGATTGCTAAAGAAAATGCAGTCCCTTACATTATCGCTGAGATTCCAACGAACCCAAGAGTGGAAGTGCCGGATCTCGATAAATTGAGAGACGTGCTACGCAAGGAGCGCAAGACTGCCAGCGGTGAAGTGGCCATTGATCCGGTATTTATTTTAGATCAGACATTCTGCCCTAACGTGCAGTTTGTGAGTGAGGACAGTGTCCTCTCCACCATCAGGACCATTTCCTACGCCAGCGGATCGAAATTCCCAAGTGGAGGCAAATGTACAGCCGGCTACTGCGTTGCGAACACAAAAGCCGAAGCTTTGCTGGAAAAGATAGAGCAGCACCTGATACTTTGCGACAACGAGGCCACGGATCTTCAGATGGAGATACTGGCAGAGCAACTGCCATCCATGAACCAACGGATTGCAGATGCCTACAGGAATACGCGTGCGTTTGTAAATTTCATCCAGGAGACGCTGCCCGAGGCGAAAATCAATTTCGTTTCAGAAGAATTGGCAAAAGAAGGATTCACGCCATCCGTATTTTCACTCGATCTTCCTACCAAAGGAAATACGGATGAAGAAAGGGAAACTTATAAAAGAGCGTTGAACCTGAAATTGATCAATTTAATGATCAATGAAATTCCCCATGAAAGTAAATACTGTGTGAGCTATGGGCAATTAAAAGGGTGCTATTGGACAATACCTGCCACGTCCACGCAGGGCACGACGAAAGAAGACGACAAAGATTATATCGCCCGTGTCGCGCTATCTCCTGATCTGGACCTGGAGCTTCATAAAAAAGTCTTTCAGGATTTTGTTGAGCAAGTTTAAGCCATCTAGCAACGCATTCTTGCTACAGTTGGCAATGGTGCTTTTGTTGTTCAGGTCGGCAAGATCAGGCAAGTCTGCACTGGTGCTTAGCCAAAGGAAGGGGAGTGAAGCCTAAGTAGAGTAACCGAGCACAAAAAAGCCTCACCAGGTACACCTGGTGAGGCTTTTTTGTGTAGACCGCAAGATTAGATTAGCGACCTTTCTCCACAAGGATTTATCTTCGATTAAGACCGATCGAAGAGTAAGAAGGAAAATAAAACAATTGAAATAATCTATAAAGGACAAAGTTATCCTTTATAGATTATTTTCGTACCTTTAGAACATGTGCACCTTAAAACCTGCTGCCATGCCGAAACAAGGAAGTGATAAAATCCCAAAAGAACGTTCAAAGCACTTTTACGTCATACTGCTAACAACTTCTATCCTCCTTCCGACTGCCACCTTCGCCCAGTCAGGGAGCGCCGGTGACAGCGGTCTGTTCAGTTTGCCGGGTATCCTGATCACCATCACCTTGCTGATTATACCTGTTGTCGCCGCCCTTTTTCTGCTGGCGGTGAAGGCGAACGCACTCTTCAGGAATATTCAGAACAAAAAAGACGCAGAGGAGGCCACCCGTTTCGCTGCATACCTGAAGACATTGAATGTGGAGCAGCTGGAAGCGCTGCAGAACGACAGGCTACACCAGGATTATCACCTGAATAATAAGGAGCTATCAGGGCCTTTTTCTCCGGAGGACTCCAGGGGCCTTTTAAGCAGCATTAACGAGCGGGCCAACATCCGTTTCATAGAAGCCAAACGCAAGGCCATTGTACGGCCCGGCATCGACCCGGCGCTCTCAAAACTTATACTTTGGTTTTTGGGCACTGCCACGTTCTGGCTTGTCTTCGGAACATCGGTAGGAGAGTATATCGGCATTAAGTTCGTGGCCCCGGATGTGGACCAGGTGAGTTGGCTGAGCTTTGGCAGGTTGCGTCCGGTGCACACCAATGCGGTGTTCTGGGGCTGGTCGTCGCTGGCCATGCTCGGGCTGGGCTACTATGTGGTGCCGCGGGTAAGTAACATCCAGATACACAGCCTGAATAGTGGGTGGTGGTCGCTTATCCTCATCAATGCATCGGTTGTGCTGGGCACCAGCGCGCTGATGGCGGGCATTAACAACGGCGGGGGCGAGTACCGCGAGTACATCTGGCCCATTCAGTTGCTGTTCGGCATCGGCCTGGTGATCACGCTGGTTAATTATCTGAGAACGGTTGCTAATCGCAAAACAACGGAAATCTATGTATCGAATTGGTACATTGTAGCGGCGGTGATGTTTGCGATCGTAATCTCTATTGTGGCCTACCTGCCCAATTTCCAGAACGGACTCGGCGAAACCATCATCCAGGGCTACTACATGCACCAGGGTGTGGGCATGTGGTTTATGCTCTTCACGCTCGGTTTGGTCTACTATTACCTGCCGCAGCAGCTCAACAAACCCATCTATTCCTATAGTTTAGGGATACTGGCCTTCTGGTCGCAGATATTCTTCTATACCTTGATCGGAACGCACCACTTTGTGTTCAGCGCTATACCCTGGTCGCTGCAGACGGTGGCGATTGTGGGCAGTGCCGGCATGATTATACCGGTCGTGTCCGGCACCACCAACTTTATAATGACCTTCCGGGGAGCCTGGCATAAAGTGGCCGGCAGCTATACCTTGCCTTTCTTCATTGTCGGCATCATCTTCTACTTCACGGGCTCACTGCAGGGCACGGCAGAAGCTTTTCGCAGCACCAACCTGATGTGGCACTTCACGGACTTCACGGTGGCGCACTCGCACCTAACCATGTACGGCATCATTGCCTTCTTTCTGTGGGGTGGCATCTATGCCATTGTGCCGCGGCTTACGCGCCAGGAACCGCCCCAGATCACGGTGGGCATTCATTTCTGGATGGCCTTTATCGGGATGATGTTCTATACCATCCCGCTGATGTGGGGCGGTACCATGCGCGGTCTGATGTGGATGGAAGGACTGCCTTTTATCGAAAGTGTGACCATGATGGCCCCTTACTGGTTGTGGCGTGCCATTGGCGGTTCGCTGATGTGGGTATCGCACCTGGTGTTCGCCTACAATATGTACCAGATGATAAACCCGCGCAAAACGGTGAACATCAACGAAGAAGCCATCAAGAAGCTACATGCGAACGACTATGAATTGGTGGATATTCTCGATAAATGAAAGCACCAGACAATAGCACTACCCATTAAATTCCTAACAGTTGCTCTTTAGCACACACACAGCATATGATGGACTTTTTTAACGACTACAGGAAACTATACTTTACGGCACTCGGTCTGTTCGTTGTGCTCACCATGCTGGTGGCTATCATGCCCGCCATCAGCAACCAGAACAATAACAGCCCGCTGCCAACCGAAGAGGCCCTGAGTGAGGCCGCCTTGGCTGGCAAGGCGCTCTATGTGGCGAACGGCTGCGTGGCCTGCCATACCCAGCAGGTGCGCAACCTCGATATGGACAAGGTATGGGGCAAGCGCCCCAGCATTGCCGCCGATTATGCCGATGAACGACGCACCGATCTATGGCGCAATACTGCCACCCTGATGGGGACCGAGCGCACCGGCCCTGACTTAACCGATGTAGGCAACCGCCAACCCAGCGCCGAATGGAACCTGCTGCACCTCTACCAGCCGCGTGCTGTGGTAGCGGAGTCGATTATGCCGGCTTACCCATGGCTGTTCGAAGAGAAAGCCGAGTTGGTGGAAGGGGATGTAGAGGTTCCCGTGCCTGATGCTTTCCGGAAGGGTGTGAAAGGCAAAATTGTGGCAACCAAAGACGCCCTGAACCTGGTAGCCTACTTGCAGTCGCTGAAGCAGGCGGAGCTGCCCGGCGCTATGGCCGCGCCGGAGTTCCTGTACAAGCGGGAAGTAAAAGCTAAGGCGGGTGCAAGTGGAGGTGAAGACATGGGGCTGGATGGCGCTGCGCTTTACGCGGCCAACTGCCAGAGCTGCCACCAGGCCAGCGGCGAGGGCCTTAAAGGAGCCTTTCCGCCCCTGAAAGGCAGCAGTATTGTACTGGACGATAACCCCGAGGTGCTGATTGATGTGGTGATGAACGGCTACGATGCCCGGCCGGAGTTTGCGTCCATGCCGGCCATCGGCACAAACATGAAATTGTCTGCTGCGGAGGTAACCGCCATCATCAACCACGAACGCACCAGTTGGGGCAACAGCGCGCGCAAGGTGCCGGTGGAAGAAGTCCAGAAGATCATGGACCTTCTGAAACAGACGGCCAAGAAATAGAGAAACTAAAAGTACACCTCAAATCAAGATCGTACCCATGCAAAACCAAGAAGAAGATTACCTGCCAAGCCTTATTACTGCCACGCCTTTTGAAGGCCGGCAACTCGCTATAAAACTAGCCCGGAAATCCATAGGCGCTATCCAGCCGGATGCCGGTATACGGCAACAGCTTCGGGCGGCGTACGCTTCCGATACAGAGCAGTTGATTGCATCGGCTCACGTAATTGCAGTAGAATTTCAGACAATTGCACAGGCAAACAAATACTGGAGAACAAAAGATTAAAAGAAGAACTGACCTATGAAAACATTCCTGTTAACGGTTCTCGCCACCCTCCTTAGCCTGGCAGCTTTTGCTTGTCCGGTGTGTGAGAAGCAACAACCCAAGGTGCTGCAGGGCATCAGCCACGGCGCAGGACCGCAGAGTGACTGGGACTATGTCCTGGTCTGGGCTACGGTGGTTATTGTGGTGCTTTGTTTGTTTTTTAGCATCAAGTGGCTGGTGCGTCCGGGCGAAAAAGGTGAGGACCATATCAAAAGAACCGTATTAGATTTCTGACAGAATGGAAGACAAAAGCTCTGTAATAATATTTGTGGACGACGATCCGCAGCCTGTCGGCTCCTTCAGATCACCCATCAACTTTGAGCTGGATACCCGGAAACTGGTAGACGGAGAACATACCCTGCGCATCGTCAGCAAAGACCCGTCGGGCAGGGAGGGCATTCGCAAAATTCCCTTTGTAGTGCGTAACGGACCGGACATAAACGTGGAAGGCATTTCGGAGAACGAAGTAGTAGACGGCGTACTGCCCATCATGATAAGCGCTTACGGCAAGGGCGACCAGAAAGTGTTTCTGATAGAAGGCAGTGAAACGCCGCGCAGCATTCCCAACTGGGTCTGGATCCTGCATATCCTGTTTGGCGGCTGGGCCCTGTATTACCTTATCACACAATTTACAATTTAAAGATGACACAAAAACACGATATAACCGGGCTGGAGGATATAAAAGTATTGGTAGATGAGTTCTATACCTTGGTCCGCAACGATGAGCTGCTGGCGCCCATTTTTCTATTCAGGCTCAATACCTACTGGAAGCCGCACCTGGAGAAGATGTATACCTTCTGGAACGCCGCGCTGTTCGGGGTAAAAGGCTATACCGGTAACCCCTTTGCCAAGCATGCCACCATGCCTGTGGAAGGGGAGCATTTTGAGCGCTGGCTCTCCCTTTTCATCGGTACTGTTGATACTTATTTTGAAGGCCCGATGGCCGAGGAGGCGAAGAAAAGAGCTTTGATCATGGCAACTAACTTCGAAAGGCGTATCGATGGGCTGAAGGGAACCGACAAGATAACGCTGGTATAAACAGCTACCGCTACGGTTAACTTTTTATAATAGATCTTACGAAGATGAAATGGAAATGAAAGAAATTCATGCCAATGCTTCTTACAAAGTATTGAGCGTTAACTTAGCCAAAGGTGAGGAGATGCCGCGGCATTATGCCTCGTCAGATGCATTCCTGGTTATCAGGGAAGGCAAAGCAGTGCTGAAACTTCAGGAAAGAGAAGTTGAACTGGGGTCAGGTTCTACTTTGCATATTCCAGCTAAAGAGCCGCACAGCCTGCATGTGTTGGAAGACTTTGCTGCCACCGTTGTATTAGCTGCCGGTGCGCAGATAAATTTTATCAACAGCCAGTAAAGCGGAAGTAGTAAATCCATAATTCTAATAGCTGTTGTAGCATTACGACCAGGTATAGATCAGAGTCAGGTGCATAAAGTTTTCTATCCTTTATTAAGTAGTTATACTTTATGTTTGCGCAGGATATTTAAAATGGTGAGAAAATATGATTTCTAAGGCATGTAAGTATGGCATCAGAGCAGCAGTTTATATTGCCTCGAAAGCTGGGGAAGGGGTAAAACTGAACGTAAAAGACATAGCTAGAGAGGTAGATGCACCTGAGGCTTTTACAGCCAAGATACTGCAAATCCTCAACAAGCACCGGATCATTACTTCTTTAAAAGGACCTTATGGTGGGTTTTTCATCGATGAATACCAGCTCGAGCAACCTGTTATCAACATCGTGAATGCCATAGACGGCATGGCCGTTTTCTGGGAATGCGGACTGGGTTTGAAAAAGTGCTCGGAGACCCACCCATGCCCCATGCATGACAAATTTAAAGTAGCACGTGAGTCCCTGCGGGATGTGTTTCAGAACACCACCATACAACAACTAGCCACGGAGCTTAAAGAGGGTACTTCCTTTATCAAGAACCTTACGTAACGCACCCTCTGATAGAAGTCAATCCTACCGGTCTCTGAATTAAGGTGCCTGAAACTGTAGGTTGCATAAAGCGCAAAAGAGAAGAGAATGCTTTAGCATGCGAAAATTCTCCGACGCGCATAAAAGAAGCCGCTCTAGGTATACCTGAAGCGGCTTCTTTGTAGTCCGTAGGAGTGAATTATCGAACTTTTTCCACACTAATCTGACATCCTTAAGTGATTTTCTGGGAATAGGATAGGAGCATTAAGATAATTGTTCTAAATAAAGCTTTAGCTCTGTATTACTACAGCCTAGTTTCTTCTAAATGGTGCCTCGCCTCCTTTTACCTGTTTTCATTTATCTCCTTCATAATTTCTGCAAATAGTCTGGTAGATTTTAGGCGGTCATTTATGTCGTACATGGTGGACACAGTGATCAATTCATCCACCCCCGTTTCTTCCAGAAATTCCTGAATCTGCGTTTTTACCGTTTGCTTACTACCGACAAAAGAATACCGGAGCATTTGCTGTAAAGTTGGATGTTGTAATATTTCATTCAACTCTTCGGTCATTTCGGTTGGGGGATGCAAGGGGTCTCTGGATCCGGTTAACACACCCACGAACATTCTGATCAAAGAGGTGAACAGTTTTTCCGCTTCTTCATCTGTATCGGCCACTAATGCATTCACCCCGGCAATGGTATAGGGTTTCTCTAAAACCCCGGAAGGCTGAAACTCCTGTTCATATATTCGCAAGGCGTTGTGTAGATGCGTGGATGAAAAATGACTCGCAAAAGCGTAGGGCAATCCCTTTTCAGCCGCAATATGGGAGCTATCAGTCGTCGAGCCCAATACGTAAATAGGAACTTCGGTCCCTTCTGCAATGGGAGCCCTTACTTTGGCAGTCTTATTTTCTACAGAAAAATACTGCTGAATTTTCTCTATTTCCCCGGGAAAAGAATGGGCAGCCTCCATAAAGTCTGACCGGATAGCACGAGCAGTGGCCTGGTCGGTGCCGGGGGCCCTTCCGAGCCCTAAATCAATGCGGTTTGGGTATAGATGAGCGAGCGTACCAAACTGCTCGGCTACAATCAAAGGCGAATGATTGGGAAGCATCACCCCACCTGAGCCTACCCGGATAGTGGTGGTGTTTTCGGCCACGTAACCTATGAGCAGGGATGTGGCGCTACTGCCAATATTGTCCGAGTTATGATGTTCGGCAAACCAAATACGTTTGTAGTGATGTGCTTCCGCTTCTTTTGCCAATGCCAATGAATTGTGCAGGGTCTTTTGTATGGTTTCCCCCTGCGATACAATGGCAAGTTCTAAAATGGAATAGGCAATGTTATGTTTCATGGTATTCAATTCTTGTTCGTTTCTGCTAACCAGGTACAGCTGATTATTACTAATTAGTTGACTAGTCATGTTCGATCTTCCAGGCACTTAGCCTTGCGGTTTAGCAGGTACCGGGCATACTGCCTGTAACCACTACTATCCGCACAAGTGAGTACACAACGATGCTGATAACAGCCCTTCAGTACAGTTCAAATAGCAAAAAGACCTACTCTTGATCTACTGCGTAAGCTGATCGATTGATGGCTACTATTTCATCATGCGAGGGGAAGGTCTTTGCATGCATGAATTTCTCCATGACAGCATCCCGAGCTGCAGGGGCTTCTCCCTTTTTGGCTGCAGCAATCGCCTGTTTCAGTTCTGCTTTGCTCAGTTCAGTACAATAGGCGGGCGTACCCGGTTCCTGTCTCCATGATTCAGCAAGACTTCCGCCGTCCACTGTGTCAAAACCTACCTGGTTAACCAGTTCAGCAGCCACTTTTTTATGCGCCTCATTATCGCCGGCAACCGAAATGGCAATTCTTCCTTCTTCACCGGCCAGCTTCCCTTTATGCTTCAAGGTGTACTCCATTATATTGTTGAACACCTTAATAACCGGTCTTCCCAAAGTTTCTGAAATGTATTCACTTTCCGTCTTGCCTTCTAAGCCAGGCAGCTCGCCATCCCGAAATGGGTAATAATTGGAGGTATCCATAATAATGACCTCCTGGGGTACGTCCTGAAGCAGATTCTTTGGCAGGTCTTTATATGCTTTGAAAGGGATAGAGAAAATGATAGCATCCACATCTTTTACCACGTCCTCAATAGTGGCTGCCTCGGCACCCAAATTGGCAGCTATCTTTCTAAGCGTGGCCATATCCCGGGTGTTGGTCACTTTTACCTGATGACCTGCAGCTGAGAGTTTTTGGGCCAGGATGCTTCCAATAGCACCTGTTCCAATGATTCCTGTTTTCATATTTTCTTTTTTAAAGGTCTATTAATGTACTAACGCATTCTTTATGGTTCATACAGGAAAGTTTAGCAGTATATACCAAAACTGATGTAACCCACTCAAAATTTTGAAAACTTTTTATAGGTGTACATTGGTATAGCCAGCCAATTAGCTTTCCCTGAAAGCGGGCTTAGGCAACTCCAGATGGCCTCTCAGTGTATCAGCTTCATACTCCGTGCGGAATATGCCGCGTTCCTGTAGAATAGGTACGACCAATTGGATAAAATCCCGCAAGCCATGGGGATGGTCCTGCCGGAGAATCAACATATCTATTGCGCCTTTCTCATACCATTGCTGCACCTGATCAGCAACTTTCTCGGCTGATCCAAAAAAGAGTGGACGCGGGAGGCTGTTTTTTGGAGTTAACCGTAACAGTTCCAGGTATTTTTCCAGGGCTTCCTGATCTGTCCTGCCAACGATTGGATTTTGTGAGACTGACACGATAAAATCTTCAGCCCTTCTGCCTTTTTCAACTAATCGGCGTCTTAATTCGTTGGCGATTGCCACTGTTTGCTCCAGTGTATTGCCATGGGTAAATACACCGTCTGTATAGCTGGTGGCATGATCCATAAACGTGGGCGAAGTACCTGCTGTGTATAATACAGGTCGCCCCTGAACCGAACGACTAAGATTCAAAGGCCCGTCTACCTGAAAATATTTTCCCCGGTAATTCACCCGATGCATTTTTCGGGGATCTAAAAACACGCCACTTCCCTTATCCCGGATAAAAGCATCGTCTTCATAGGTATCCCACAAGCCCAACACGATTTCCATAAATTCTTTATTCATGGGGTATTGGTCTGACTTGCCTAGATGACCTCGACTGAAGTTGACCATGCCTCCCGGGTTTGAAGTAATAGCGTTTAAAGACGCGCGACCCCTGCTTATCTTATCCAGTGACAGGATTTGTCGGGCTGCACTGTATGGATCGGCATAGGAAGTGGACACGGTAACAGATAATCCGATTTTTTGGGTGTGCATACTGAGGGCAGACATGACGGAAGCACCTTCAAACATGCTCAGGTAATGGGGGATGTTTCCCGGGCCGACATGGCTCACGTCGACCAAAAAGAGCGTGTCAAACTTGGCTGCTTCGGCTAGTTTTGCCTGTTGGATATAATAATCAATGTTCTCACTGGCGTCAGCCGGCATATCGGGGTGCTGCCAGCCCACATGATTCCATCCCAGACCATCAATATTGGCCGCCAGCTTTAACTTCTTTCTATTTTGCATACCGATTACTATTGATCCTTTTCTCTACCCACACTGTTACTGCTCCATGGATAAGTATTGGGCTTCGCTGTTTAGATTCTTCAGTGGGCCCTGATAAAATATGTTGCAAAGTTATGGAAAGATACTTTCCTTTGTATAGTGCTTTCCCAAAGGAAAGTGAATAACATCATCAAGCGAGCAATGGCAGCAAAAAAAGCATGCAATGATTGCCTAAACACGGTGAAGCCGGTGCGGGATGCACTTGACGTGATCAATGGCAAATGGAAATTGCCTATTATTATCTCTGTCACGACTGGAAATGAGCGGTTCACTGATATACAGGAGAGTATTCCGGGAATCACACCGAAGGTGCTGGCAAAGGAACTGAAGGACTTGGAGCAGCACCGCTTAATCAAGCGCGTAGTGGTAGAGGACTACCCGGTCAAGATCTTGTATAAGCCGGAACCCTATGCTGATACCCTGTCTCCTATCATCTACGCCTTGAAGGATTGGGGAATAAACCACCGGAAGAAAATCTTTGAAAAGGAGTAATCCTGAGGTAAGTAATCTGGAGAAGTCAAGAGTCAGTAAATTATTAATGAAGCGCTGGAAATTAAATAAGGTGGTAGGGTGATGTGATTGAAGAAGTGAGATACCACAAGTGGCATAATAGTAAAATTCAAAACCGAAGAGGGAAATTATCGAACCAAAAAAGCCGCTCCAGTTTTATCTGAAGCGGCTCTTTCGTAGACAAAAGGAGTGAATTATCGAAATTTATCCACAGGGATCTGGCTGTTCTAGAAGCGTATCTTTACATGGGAGAGGAGCTGAAGAACAGATAGTTGTTGCAACCTTTTAAGTCATTTAGACCTTTTTAGCTGATTGATCTTCTCCAGGTTGTTCCGGCTGATTTTAAGCGTGGAGGCGTCATTTGCAGCACTAGCAAGTTCAATGGCTTTCTGGAACTGCTCTTCAGCCTGCTTTAGCCTGCCTTGCTTAAACAAGGCTTCCCCGTAGCTATCGAATGCATTGGCCGAGCTAGCATAAGCCACTGTGTTGTACTTGAAAATCAGCAGGGAAACCGGCAATGTGGCCGGGTTATTAAGATACTGTTAGGCGATGGTGTTGATGGTGCGCTCGCCGAATCCGGAGCCTTTTAACCCATCAAACACGATTGCTTCGGCTTTGGATTCTTTTCGCTGCTTCAGGTACGTATCCGCCTGAGCGAGTGTATTATCTAAGGCCAACATTTTGCCTTCGTGCTCTTGCCGCGCTTTTTCCTTCGTTGCCGCTTGCACTACCTGTCTGATAGCATTGATCACCAGTTCCGGTTCTTCTCTATGTATGTTATGGCCACTATTAGCCGTTATTACGTGTGCGCCGCTGGTAAACTGGCTGAAAAAATCGTTGTGCAGGTTTCGCCATACTTCCACGCCTTTTGGTTCATGGAGAAACAATTCTGGGTTTGCCCTTTTCTGCACAGAGGTAAGCACCACAGTCGGTACTTGTGGCAGCTTTCCGGAATCAGGCAAAACAGCTTTTTCGAAAATCCTGTTTATGGCTTCACTCTCCTGCTTGAACTTGTCTGGCACAAAGCTGTTTTGCAGTTCCCTATCTTTGACCGCTTTGGCAGGATCTGCCTTTTTCAGTTCCTGCATCATTTTCTCGTGCGCCGGATCAACAAAGACCAGCCCTTTCACTTTATCCGGATGCTGCGCCGCATAGGCCCGGATAATGAAGGCGCCGTACGAATGGCCCACTAAAATGAAAGGCGGTTTCAGGTTTGCCTGATCAATGAGGGTGCTCAGATCCTTTACGGCTGCCTCTAGGGTTTGCGGTTTTGGATTTGGTTCAGACTTGCCCGTTCCCGCTCTCGAATACAGCATCACCTGGTTCAAATTCAGCACTTCCGCAGCCACGTTGCCCCATACTTTGTAGTCTGTTCCGAAGCCTGATTCGAAGATCACGGTATATTCGCCATCCCCTGCCTGTATCATCTCCAACGAGTGATCCCCGACATTAACCATTTTTGTTTGTTGGGCATTCGCCAATAGCATGTTCCCGAAGAAAAACAGCAGCAACAACAGTGTTCTTTTGATCGTCATAGTTTTAGTTGTTTATAAGAGAAGATGAAGATTAAATAAAGCTGCCATTTATAGCAGGTGCAGTTACATACTCCGAATATGCTATGAACAAAGACTGTTGGTTAGGTCCAAGGCAATGTGGGGAGTAAGTGGTATAAATATATACACAGTACCTTGTATTACAAGGTACTGTGTATATATTTAGTAAACCTTTAGACGAATTGATGTATTCTGTTTCTTAACACCGCCTGGCTATCGTCGAGAGAAACGAAATTATAGAAAAGGCAGCAGGAGCTGCCTCCGGCCTATTACCAATAGTTTATAATATTATCGTTGTTCTTGAAGCAGCGGTGAGAGCGAGGCTGCTTAGGTGTCTGAAATGCATAAAAAAAGCCTCTCAACGTTTAAATGAGAGGCTTTCAAGTAGTCCGTAGGGGAATCGAACCCCTGTTGCCAGAATGAAAATCTGGAGTCCTAACCCCTAGACGAACGGACCGTGCTACTGTATTGCGGGTGCAAATATACAAGCCGATTTTTAGGAAGCAAAATTATTTTTCAAAAATAGGTCATACTGCTCTTCGTCTATACCTGTGAGGCGCTTTCGAGAGGGTGAAGCAAATACCTAACCTGGTCGTTTTTGTAAACTTCGTCTTATCTTGTGCGTTATACCTTCATCTGTAAAAATTTAAATACTATGTCAAAAAGAGCATTCTATACCGGCGTAACGCCAGAAGCATACAACGAACTAAAAAGCAAACTGCAGACCTACGGCATGAATTTGCAGGGCAACAGCGGTCGCATAGACGAGAAAGGCGTCAATGCCAATTTCAACTACGATCCTGACGCGAAGTCGCTCGAGATCAGTGACCTTTCGGTGGGCTTCCCGGCCAGCATGATGATCAACTCCGACAGCCTGATGCAGCGCATGAACGAGATGATCACTAAGTACGGAGGCCGTGCCGAGGGTTAGGTCATATCCTGACGCAGATAATGCCGTATAAGAAAACCACTTGAACTAATTACCTAAACGAAACATAACTATGGAAAACGATAACAAGAGCAACCAGAATGCCGACAAGAGCAAACAAAGCCAGGGCAAGAAGGAACAAAGCGCTCTCAGACTTCTACAGCCACACGACATGTCGAAGACAGTGGAGTCGGCCATGCATGTATTTCAGGGAAAGCACGACAAACTGCCTGAACTCCTGCACGATGTAGGCAAACTGGTGCTGCAGGGCGCGCGCCGCATGAGCACGACACAGCTTATCCTGACAGCGGGAGCTGTAACTCTCGGCGCTGTGCTGGTTGCCAAGTACGTGGCTGACCAGGATTTCGACTTTGAAGCCTAGTCGCTATCTACAATTAAATAGAAACCCTTCACCTGCTTGTGAAGGGTTTTTTTGTGCAAGCTCATTTCTGGTACGGCCTTTGTAATTGGAGACTATATAGCATGAAGCTATATTTACCAGATTATTTCAACCTTTTTTAACAAAACTATGATGAAAGTATCCTTTGTTGCCCTAATGTTTATGCTGGCAACTGTGTTCCCGGCTTTGGCACAGCAACAAGTTTTGCCGCCCCTGATCAGTGTGAACGGAATAGGGGAGGTGAAGCTCGAGCCCAATGAAGTTGTGATTACCCTGGGAGTGGAAACACGCGAGAAGACTCTGGATCAGGCCCGAAAGCAAACCGATAAGCAGGCGGCCGCCATTATCGCCTATCTGCGCAAGCAGGGCGTGGATGCCAAAGACATCCAGACTTCTTTCGTCAACCTGCAGCCCATTTACGCAGGGAACGAATTTGGAAAAGCGCAACCGGAATTTTATCTGGCTCAGAAAACGATGACCATCGTGATCAAAAAGATCAACAAGTTTGACGAACTGCTGTCTGGTTTGTATGACAATGGTGTGAACCGCATCGATAACATCTACTTCAAAGTTTCGGACATTGAGAAGCACCGTGCCGAGGCCCGTAAAAAAGCCGTAGCCGATGCCAAGCAAAAAGCCAATGCCCTGACAGCCGAGTTGGGAGTCAAAGTGGGCAAAGTGTACTCGATCAACGAGCATACCTCCAACGGCTCGCCACGCATGGGCTACGCGAAAATGTCGATGGATATGGAAATGGCACAGAGTGGTGGCCCATCCATTGCCGGAGGTGAAGTAATTGTCACATCTAATGTTAGTGTGAGCTTTGTGATAGAGCAATAGCCTATACAGGTATAGAGTATCAAAAAGGGCTCCCCGGCGTTTGCCGGGGAGCCCTTTCTATAAGGTATCAGGTATAAAAAAAGTAATTAACTCAGTTTTTGATAGCGCTCCAGCGGTTTGAAGTTGTTCTCATCATCCAGCAGAAAACTGATCGGCTTGGTCGGGTCTGCCAGTATCTCTTTTTCTCGGATATCCCAAGGCTTTAGCATCTCTTCCAGCATATGCGCGTAAGCGGTCATTTCCCAAGGATTGAAAACCTCATTTGTCACATCGTCTATAATGGTATCAAGGGTGATGTGTGTGTCTCCCGGCTTGATCGGACGCTCGAAATACTCGGGTATCACATTAAAAATATAGGCTGCATAGAACACCCGCGCTTTAAACTCCGCCACCTGGATAGGGTGCAGTTGCTGCCCCTGAGTGAGGCGATAAAGTTTGCCCAGCGCCTTCCCGATAATGCCATTGTCGAGCAAGGTGCAAACTAGCACAACCGGCCCCAATTTGACACTGAAAGCCATTGTCGTCAGTTCATCATGATATTCAAAGGGTAGCTCGTCCTGGGTAGGGCTTACCTCCAACATAAAGAGCGAGCAGGGCAGGAAATCAGAGAAAGCCATCGGAACCCGCATCGATTGCAGCACTTTGAAGAATTCGCGGAACTTGCCCAGCATTTTCGGGTTTTCGCTCACCGGGTTCTGCGGCATGATGAGCGGGTCGGCCTCTTTGATCAGTTCGGTGATCAGGGTGCCGTAGTACATCTTTCCGATCCATTGAAACAGCTTCCTGGGATCCAGCGCCTGCAGTCCGGCTATACCTTGCTCACTGGCCGCAGCGATTTCCTCTTCCAGCGGAATGACGTGCTGCGTATGGCATTGGTCGCAGCAGGGGATGGTGAGCTCACCGTAGGTCGTGATGCTCTTATCGAGCAGGAGCAGTTCCTTGTCGCGCAGCTTATACCTGTCCTGTAGCCAGGTCGCAAATACAGGTGTTCGGTTGTCGGGTTCGGTATGGGCCCCGCACAGAAAGCAGTGCTTGTCGCTGAACTGCATGTTCGGAAACGGGTCGTATAGTTTCAATTCCGTCATGATCGTGTCGTTTGAGGGTGCAAAGATACGAAGAAGTGCTTGTCAGAATCAGGATTTACAGGATTAAAGAGGGCCCCTACCCCGAAGGGGACTTTTGGCTATTGCCATTTCAAGGTATAGCTTCGTGGTTAAAACAGTTCTTTTGCAATACCGGGTCTAACCACCCCTGCCCCTCCTTGTCTAAGGAGGGGAATTTTCGGCTTCTGCCAATCAATAGGTATAAGCGCTGTAGTTTCTGTCACGCACCCTTGGCAGGTATAGCAAGACTAACTTGCCCCGGAAGCCATGAAACAGATCACCCTGCCCGGTGCACAAAACGACAATA
>NZ_BMFP01000007.1:23784-188411 GCF_014638845.1 Pontibacter amylolyticus | reverse complement strand
GCTTACTTTTTGTGTCAAGACAAAAAGTGAGTGCCCGCCGCACAGGCGAAGCAATGAAACTAATTAGTGTGCTATGCCTGCAGAATTGGCTATGCTAACCAAAAAAGGGAAATTTTATAAGGAGATGTGAAAAAAAGTTTAACAGCAAGCCTGTAAGCCGGGTTCTGTCGTAAGGCCAAAGCCCAACGTCTTATCATTTATCTAGGCCTGCACTCGCGCGCAGGCTCCATCGACCTACCCACTGACATCGGACGAGCAGCCCTTAGCCCCGCCGAAGCGAGACGCTGTCAGCCTATTTGGTCTTTCAACTCCTAAGGTTTACCCAGCCGGACTGGTCACCCAGCCGCTGGTGCGCTCTTACCGCACCTTTTCACCCTTACCAGTTTTACAACTGGCGGTTTTTTTCTGTGGCACTGGCTGTAACCTTCCCGTCTCCCGGAAGGCCCCTTCCCGTTAGGAAGTAGGATGCTCTGTGTTGCCCGGACTTTCCTCTCCTCCCTTGCGGGAGCAGCGATAAGACGGCTTGCTGTTAAGCTTTCTATACCTGCAAAGGTATGATTAATTGTTGATGGTTAAATTGTTAAATTGTTGAAAGGGGGTTATAGTTCCTTTTACCAAGAGACAAACATGGACAGAACATCGTCACTTAGCCATTAACAAATATGCTAATGGGTGCTGTAGAAAAAACAACAATTTAACCATCAACAATTTAACAATTAATTTACCTAAGTCTTACCAATGTCGCGCCATACCCGAACTTCTCCTTTTTGGCGTCTTCGAAGAAGCGGATGCCTGGCGTGCGGCTCAGGATTTTCTGGATTTCTTTGCGGAGCACACCGTTGCCTGAACCATGAATAAAGATGATCTCGTGCATGTTGGCGGCCATGGCGCGATCCAGCGCGTCCTGGAACCGCTCGAGTTGAAGCTTTAGCATGGCGCTGTTGCTCATACCTGTATGATCCTCGACCAGCTTCTCAATATGCAGGTCTACTTCGTGCTCGGGCGCCTGTACTTTTATATTCTCTTGTGCTGCGGGCTTTTCTGAAAGCTGTTCTTTTATCTTATCGGTGTCTACGGCCACCGGTTTGGTGTCGAGCTGGAAGAGGTAGGCTTCCTTGTTGAGGACCGGAGCGGTTTTCTTGCTTTTGTAGAATGAGTTGGCGCGGAACTGTATCTTCTTGGTTACCGGCTCAAACAGACTCGGAGCGCCATTGCGGTGCTGCAGAAACTGCACGATTAGTGTCGGCCATTTCTCAAAGTCCTTCATGTGGTAGTGGCTCACAACGCGGCTCGCTTTCGGAGCCAGTTTGTCGTTTTGCAAACCGCGGTATTGGTTGTTGCGCTCTTCGCCAGAAGTAAAAAGTACATCGTAATCGGTATTGTTCACAACCGTGGCGGCCAGCAACTCTTCTGACTGGTGCACCATGGCCAGGTAGATGCCCTTTTCGGCAAATACAGGCGCTGGCGGCTCTTTGCGGGCAGTTTGCTTTACGTATGCCTCCGGCTCGGTATTGCGGAAGGCTTTGGCTTCTTCTGGCGCGATCAGCACGATCTCCCGACGAGAAACAGGTATAGTGAAGTCATTATCAATGGCGACTTCTACAATGTTATTGTCCATTATGCGGGTGATGATGCCTTCCTCACGGCCTGACATCAGGCGTACGCGATCTCCTACGTTCATAGTCTTATGTGTTTAATGCCAAGGTATAAGCCGTTGCTGGCTATACCTTGGTGTGTAAGTACAAATGATTTTACACAAAGATACGATTTGTGCAGCGGAATAACCGACCAGATTTAGAAGTATACCGGATGGAAGCGCAGGCCCTCTGTGCGGTTGTACTCCAGTGCCGGAGCCGGGATTTTGATGATGCTGAGCACGTACAGCGTGGTGTTGAGCACTTTGCTGCGGCCCTTGAAGTGCATCAGGTTAAGGTCAGGACTAAGGTAAAACTGCCGGCGTGCGTTAAACCCGCGGGCCTTATTCAGTTTCGGGTCGTTGTACACCATACCCTCCGCGCCGTAGCCTACGGCTATACTCAGCCACTTGGGGTATTTGCTTTCCTCTTTCAGAAAATCTCCTACATTTACAGAGAGCCAGTAAGTCTGCCCGTTGTAATCTTTAAGCGTTTGCTCGGGCAGGGTATGGCCCAGCACATTCGGCCGCTCCGCAGCGTATCGGGTCGTCTGAAAAGAGAATTTGGGCATGATTCGCACTTCCCCCCAGGCCAGTTCCTGTGCCACCACTGCTACCGAACCGACCGTGTTGGCAATGGCGTCGCCCACCGATGCACCGTAATCCGCCTGGAAGCCGTCGAAAATTTCGATGGGTGTTTGCAGCATGATGCCCGTAAGTCCGCCGTACAGGATGGCTTTTTTATCGGGTACACCCGCCCAGCGCAACAAATCTATACCTGCGCGACTCTCGTGGAAGGCGCCCCAGAAGTGACCGGCTTTGTCCATTTGCTTCCATTGCCGGTTATCGTTGAAGAAGTGGAAGTTCGTTCGCTCCTGATCTTTGTACCACGCTTTGTTCAGGGATACCAGCATGGCTGTATAACCCACCGTAAAGCCGGTGCCAAGGACCAGCAGCCTTTCTTTGTTCACAGCAGTGGCCGTAGAGTCAGATGAAGCGGCTATACCCTGCAAGGGTTGGAGCAGGAGCAGCACACAAAGCCAGAAGAGAAGCAGGTAGCGGTACATCAGGCCAAAGATACACATCCGTCCGAAATACCATGCGTCATACCTACGTCTGCTCGCCCTTAAATCAGGATTTAATTCCTCTTTTAATCCCCCTTTAATATGGTGGCTATACCTTCGTAAGGAGCCTTCCTTAAAGTATATGAATTGCCATTGGTGTTGTCTTGCATACAGTGAATTCCCTCCCTGGTCTTGTAGCGAAACATTATGGAGGGAGGTTATTTAGGGAAGAAACAGGTATCTTAGGGATTCTAAAGAAACACGATGAATATTCTGGTTGTTGAGGATGAGCCAAACGTAGTGGCCTTTGTTAAAAAGGGCTTGCAGGAGCAGTCGTATGACGTGGATGTTGCCTACGATGGTCAGACTGGTTTAAGTCTTGCCCTGCAAAAAGAATACGCCCTGATCGTGCTGGACGTGATCCTGCCAAACAGTAACGGCATACAGGTATGCAGCGAAATCAGAAAGCATAACCTGCACGTTCCTATCCTGATGCTCACCGCTCTGGGAACCACTGAGGATGTAGTAAAGGGTTTGGATGCGGGTGCAGATGACTACCTTACGAAGCCCTTTAAGTTCAAGGAGCTTCTGGCGCGCGTCCGGGCGCTGACAAGAAGAAGCAACCTGTCTCTTTCAAGCGGTAAACTAACTATTGCTGACCTGGAAGTAGATCTGGATACCAAAGTCGTCACACGAGGCGGTAAAGAAATTAACCTGACCGCAAAAGAATTCTCCTTGCTGGAGTACTTTATCCGCAACAAGGGCAAAGTGTTGTCGCGCCTCGACTTGCTCGAAAACGTGTGGGAGCTGAATTTTGACCTTAGCTCCAATGTGGTGGATGTCTATGTGAATTATCTCCGGAATAAAATCGACAGAGACTTTGATAACAAGCTGATCCATACGGTTATCGGAATGGGATACGTGCTCAAAGTATAAATCGGTATCAGCATGACCTTCAGAACCAAACTGGCCCTTTCTTTCACCCTGCTGTTTGCTGCAATTTTCTGCATCACCGGTATAGTAGTCTATTACTTTTCGGAACGCTATACCAAAAACGAATTCCACGAAAGGCTCCATGACAGGGCACACATTGCCGCTCAACTATACCTGGACGAGGATGAGTTAAGTCCGAAAATGATGCAGCGTGTAAGAGAGCAGTATACCAAATCATTGCCTGAGGAACAGGTTCATATTTATGACAGTACCCGACAACCAGCCTTTAAACTAGGAGAGATTGATCTGGTAGGGCTGGATGATAACTTTGACAGGCTTGACGAGAAAGGGTTTATCGAGTTCACTACGAATAAACGGCAGTGGGTGGGATGGAAATTTGATGACAACCAGGGGCAGTTCTATGTACTTGTTTCAGCGGAGGACTTGTATGGGCAAAGCAAACTGGTGAACCTGGGGCGGGTACTGCTTATCAGTTTTTTAGGCAGTTTGGCATTGGTCATAATGGGAGGGCGTGTCTTTACAAGACAAGTTGTGCAGCCTATCAACGATATTGTGTGGGAGGTAAACAAGATCCGGGCCTCTAATCTGCACCTGCGGCTGAAAGAACAGGGGAGGAGAGATGAGATAGGCAACCTGGTTCACACGTTTAACAAAATGCTCAACCGGCTTGAGATGTCTTTTGAGATGCAAAAGAACTTTATCTCCAACGCCTCACATGAACTTCGTAATCCCATAACTGCCATCAGCGGTGAGATAGAAGTGACGCTGTCGAAGAAACGCAGTCCGGAAGAGTACATCCAGTCGCTGGAAAGCATGCAACGCGAAACGGAGCGGCTTAAGAAGCTCACCAGCGACCTGCTCGGATTAGCACAGACGGGTTTTGACGGAGATACTATGCCGGAAGAGCAGCTGCGCATCGATGAAGTACTAATGGAGTGCCTGTCAGACGTGCGTTTTGCCTATCCTGAGCAAGCTATCAACCTGGATTTGCAGCAAATGCCTTCCGAGGCCGGAGCGCTTGAAATCAGCGGAAACAAAAGCCTTTTGCAGATTGCTGTCACCAACATACTGGAGAATGCCATCAAGTTTTCAAACGGCGATGAGGTAACCATATACTTGGCAGCTAATGAGCAGGGCGCGAAATTAATAGTGAAGGATAAGGGGATAGGTATACCTGAACAGGAGCAGCCTCACATTTTTCAGACTTTTTATAGAGCCACCAATGCCCGCAGTCATCAAGGTTCTGGCATCGGCCTTTCGCTTACCGAGAAAATCATGAAGCTGCATGACGGCAGTATTGAGGTAGCATCAGCAGAAGGTAGCGGCACGCAGGTAACTTTATACTTCCCGGGCAAGGTATAAAAGTAAAGGTGGCCATCAGCCACCTTTACAAGCAAGGGTTATTGTCTCACTAAACAAATAACACCAAACCTCAAACTAATGACGGTGCGCCACTCTGAAGCCTGAGCTTTTGCTGGCGACGCTCTTTCTTTTTGATTTCCTTTTTATATACCGTGTCCACGATCAGGGGGAAGATCAGCAGGGTAAGGATGGTAGCACTTGTCAGGCCGCCAATTACGACGATAGCCAGTGGCTTCTGTGTTTCTGAACCAATACCAGTTGAGAGAGCAGCCGGCAACAGGCCCAGCGCAGCCATCATCGCCGTCATTACCACCGGTCGGGTACGTTCTGCCACGCCTTCTTTAATGGCTTGCATCAGCGGCATACGCTCTTCCAGGTTCTTCTTGAATACCGCAATCAGAATCACCCCATTCTGCACGCATATTCCCAGCAGGGCGATAAAGCCTACACCTGCCGAAATACTGAAATTCGTATTGGTGATGAGCAGGGCCAATATTCCCCCGATGAGGGCAAAGGGTACATTCAACAACACCAACAGTGCATCGCGTGAGTTGCCGAAGGTGATAAACAGAATCAGGAAGATAAGCAGCAAACTTACCGGCAGTACTTCTGTCAGGCGTTCGGTAGCCCGTATTTGGTTCTCGAACTCACCTTTCCACTCCAGGCGCATGCCTTTATCTAATTGCACCACCTGGCCTACTTTATCTTGTGCTTCTTTGATGGTGCTACCCAGGTCACGCCCCCGCACGGAGAACTTAACAGCTACAAAGCGGGCATTGTCTTCGCGGTAAACAAAGGCAGGTCCGGTGAGGGTCCCAATGGTGGCAATCTCTTTTAGTGGGATGCTGCCGCCATTGCTCATGGGCACCAGCAAATTACCTAATTGTGCTTCGTCCTGTCGGTAATCTTTCATATACCGGACACGAATGTCAAACTTTTGCTCCCCTTCGTACAGTTCACTGGCCGCTTTCCCGCCAATCGCCATTTCGATGACGGATTGGCAATCGGCTGTGCTGATTCCATAGGTGGCCATGCGCTGCTGGTCCAGCTCAATGCGCAGTTCAGGCTGGCCAAGTAACCGGATGACTCCCAGGTCGTCTATACCTTCCACATGGGCCAGGATGTTGTTGACAGTGTCCGCCAGTGTTTCCAGCTTCTGCAGGTCGTTCCCGAAAATCTTGACCGCCATCGAGCCCTTCACCCCAGAAACAGCCTCTTCCACATTGTCCATGATTGGCTGCGAGAAGTTGAAACTGATGCCCTGGTATACCTCCAGCCGGTCTTTCATTTCCTCCGTCAGTTGCTGCTGGGTAATCTTGCGGGTCCACTTACCCTTCGGCTTCAGGTCCACGTGCAGCTCTATGTTGAAGAAGCCGGTCGGGTCGGTACCGTCGTTTGGCCGCCCGGTCTGTGACAGCACCTGATTCACTTCATCAAACTGCATGATCGTTTTCCGAATCTTCTCGGTCATTTCAATGGACTGTTCCAGCGAGGCACTCATCGGCATACTGGCACGCACATATACAGCTCCCTCGTTCAATTGGGGCAGAAACTCTGTCCCCAGAAAGCGGAAGCAAAACAGACCTGTAACTAGCACCACGCCTGCCACTGCCAGGCTGGCTCTTTTGTGCAGGTAGGTGTAGCTGAAGGCATTGTATACCTTGCTGTTAAGGAAGTTTACAAAAGGGTTGTTCTTTTCTTTTACGTTTCTGTTGAGCAGGTAACTCGATAGCACAGGCACCAGCGTAAGCGTGAAGATAAGCGCCCCTAGGAGAGCGAAGCCCAGTGTGTAAGCCAGCGGAGAGAACATTTTGCCTTCGACTTTCTCAAACGCGAAGATGGGCAGCAGCGCCGTGATGATAATGAGCTTGGAGAAGAAGATAGATTTACCAAGATCGGAGGCAGTGCCTTTGATCAGACCGCGTTTTGAAAGCCGGTTGAATCTGGGCATTCCCATTTGGTGTGCTTTCTTGTCCAGCATCACAAACAAGCCCTCTACCATCACCACGGCGCCATCTATGATAATACCAAAGTCAATGGCACCCATGGAGAGCAGGTTGGCGGACATCCCGTTGAGGCGCATGCAGAAAAAGGCAAAGAGCAGTGACAGCGGTATGATGATGGCGACAATCAGGGTGGTGCGCCAGTCCGCCATGAATATGAACACAATGATGGTGACAAGCGCAATGCCTTCCAACAGGTTCTTGGTCACGGTGCTGGTTGTAAAGCCAATCAGGGTAGAACGGTCATAAAACGTATCAATCTGCACATCGGAAGGCAGTACCAGTTCATTCAGTTCTTCAATCTTAAGTTTCAGGGCGTCGAGTACCTGGCTCGGGTTTTCGTTCTTGCGCATGACCACTATGCCCTGCACCAGGTTTTTGTCGTTATCGCGCCCTACATAACCCAGACTTGGCAAATGCGACTCGTGCACTTGCGCCACGTGTTTGATAAGTACCGGTACGCCATTCCGGTCGCTCACAATTACATTGTTGATCTCGTCAATGTTATTGAGCAGCCCGATACCGCGCACAACGTACGACTGGCCATTTTTCTCAATGACATCGCCGCCAACGTTCACATTGCTGTTTGCGATCGCCTCATAAATATCGATAGCGGAGATGTTGTACTTGGCAATCAGGTTGGGGTCTACGCTTACTTCATAAGTCTTTACCTCACCTCCGAAGCTAACCACATCGGCCACACCCGGGACGGCTTTCAACTGGCGGTCAATCACCCAGTCCTGTATTGTTTTGAGTTCGCGTACATCCTTCGTGTCACTCTTTAAGGTATAGCGGAAGATCTCGCCTGTTGGTCCGGCAGCAGGTTGCATTTCGGCATCTATACCCTCGGGTAAGTTTACGAGGCTTAGCCTGTTGGCTACCTCCTGGCGGGCCACAAAGTCCTCTACTTCGTCTTCAAAGATCATGGTTACCACCGAAAGCCCGAAGAGCGAAATAGAACGCAGACTGGTTTTCCGCGGCACAGAGCTCATCTCCCCCTCAAGAGGTATCGTGACAAACTTTTCAACTTCCTCAGCGCTTCGGCCAGGCCATTGCGTGATGATCTGTACCCGTGTGTTGGTTACATCCGGAAATGCTTCGATGGGCGTGTTCAGGTAGCTGATGATACCGGCTACTACCAACAGACCAGTTGCAAAAAATACGAAGACGCGGTTCTTGAGTGAGAACCCGATAATGCTTCTGATAAATGAATTCATAGCCTGTTATTTTGAGTTGTTTGCCTGGAATACCAGCAGGGCATAATCTGTCACTACCTGTTCGCCCTCCTGCAGCCCGCTCAGTATGTAGGCTTTTTTGTCTGATGTATGGTAGAGCTGTACCTCACGCGTCTCGAGGTCGCATTGCTTGCGGTATACGGTTACATAGTTTCTGCTTCTCTCCATCACCACGGCATCGGCAGGTATAGCCAATAGCGAACGGTTTTCCGGGTAACGTACCGTTACATTGGCAAACATCTCCGGCTTCAACTCAAAATCAGCATTTTCAAGGCGAACCCTAACTTTCATCACACGCGTCTCGGGGTCGAGCACATTAAAGATCTTGTCAATTTTCCCCTTAAAGATTTTGCCCGGATAGCTTAAAGCTGTTACCTCTGCCTCGTAACCTACCTTCACTTTTGAGATATCCGTTTCATACACATTGGCCAGCACCCATATCTCATTCATATCCGAGATGGTGAAGAGATTGTCTGTGTTGTCAGGCCGTACCTGCATGTCGGTGTTTACATTTTTCTCTACAATAAACCCAGCGGCCGGGGCCTTGATGACATACTCGGAACCATTGCCGATGCTGTAGATACTGAAGATCTCTTTTATCCGCTTCAGGCCAGCTTCTGCATTTTGTTTTTCCTGCTTTGCCATGACCAGATCCCGTTCGGGCACTAAGCCGGCCTCATGCATATCCTGTGTTACTTCCAGGTTCTTCTGTGCTGTCAGCAGGTTTGTTTTAGCGCTCATCATCTGCTCTTCAAAATCTGCCACTTCACCACTCCGGATCACGGCAAGCGTTTGGCCTTTTTTCACATAGTCGCCCAGTTCGGCTTTTACCTGCACGACATGGCCGCCCACCATCGGAAAAATCCTGAATACGCGCTGGTCTTCGAACGTTACCTTGCCAGATAGGTGCAGTGCGCTTTGTACTTCCTGCATGCTGGCAGTATCCAGCCGTATCATGCTGGAAAGTGTGTCAGAAAGGCAAAACTCTGTGGGTATAGTCGTTGCCACCACCGGCTTTGTATCACAGCTGTTTAACAGGATAGCTGCCGCACCTGCACTCAGTAGTAGCGCGCTGCTTTTTAGTATATGCTTCATGATTAATGTGTTTCTGTTAGTAGGTGATGAGCGGGAAACCCACCGTATAGTTAAGTTCTTCAATGGCGCGTATGCGGCTGTTTCGGAGCTGCAGCAGCTGGATCATAGTCTCGGTATAGGTTTCGTAATAGTCGATGAACTCAATCAGGCTGATGTTGCGCTTGGCAAAATTCTCAGTCACACCGTTGATCAGGCGTTTAAAATCGCCGCTCAGATTCTGGTCGGATCTGCTGTACACCTGTTCTGCTTCACGGAGGGTCTGCAAGGCCTGCAAGACTTCATTTTCTACCTGCAGTTGCTGTTGCGTGAGCAGTGTTTTGCTTCTTTCCAGCTCGCTTTTGGCGATCTTGATATTGCCCTGGTTGCGGTTCCAGAGCGGGAGGGCCATTTGAAGGGTTATACCGGTATAGTTGTACATGATGCTGCCGGCGCGGTCATAAATACCACCCAGCGAAACATCAGGTATAGCCTGCGCTTTTTCATACTTCACCACAGCCTCCTGGCGTAGGATGCTGGTGCTGGCCGCCTGTAAATCGGAGCGATTTTCCTGTGCCAGCTGTAGAGCCTCGTCAAAAGTCAACAGACTTGTTTTGGCGGCCTCTATGGTTGCCTCTTCAATTGTTGGCAGGAAGAATGTGTTGGTGGGAGCGGCTGTTAATAAGCGCAGGTCGCTTTGGTTTTGGTTGATCTCGTTGACCAGTTCCAGTTTCTGGTTATCAAGCGCCAGTAAGAGTGCCTTCAAACGGATCAACTCTTTCAGGGCAACGTTGCCTTTCTGGTACTGGGCGTCAAAAGCTGTTACAAGCTGCTGAACGGATAAGGCATGTTCGTTGAGGATGCGGTATTGCTGCAGTTGATAGTGTAAGTCCAGGTAGCTGCTGCGGAGTTCGAGGCGCAGGGTGCGGACCAGGTCGTAGTAGTACAGTTCAGTAAGGCGGCTGTTAAACTGCTCCACCCGGATGCGTTTGTTGCGCTGGCCTGCCAGGTGAAACAACTGCTGCAACTGTACAACATTCTGCCCCTGACGTCCCGTCTCAAAATAGCGCCCGGTATTCGAGTTGTAAATATTCTGCTCTAAAGACAGCTCCGGGTTTTCAAAAAGTTTCGCCTGTATGATGGCTGCCTTTGACGCTTCGATATTGTACTTCTGTGCCAGCAGGGGAAGGTTTTGCTGCAGGAAGAGTTGCTCCACATCAGCTAAGCCAACCCGCAATGTATCGGAGGCGGCAGGTATAGGCGCCTCTGCCTTGGCTTGCTCTAGAAGCAGAAATGCTAGAAGTGAAAGGAATAGGTGAAAGCTACGGGTAAGCATACGGCTCTGTTTTTAATGGTGGCCAAAGGTAGAGCCGGGTTATTAGAGCGGTATGAGGCCGAGATTAGAATGGGATTAGAATTCAATTTATAAAGCAGAAAACGTTCAGGGATATAAGACAATACAACGCATAGGATGTACACAGGGGGGTATGCTTGATAGACAGTAGGGGCTTCCGTAGTCCTGGCAGTAGCCTATTACTTACGCTCCATTCATTTATTTATTGAAGGAGCAGCGCATTATGGTGCTGTTCGAAAGCAAGGTATTCCAAAATTAGGACTATAACCTTCTGAAGAAAAAACCTGTACTAACAGAAGTTTTTAAAAAGCAGGCTACAGGTTTTCCTCTCTGTTCCCAGCATATTTTTCAGTTACTTTATAAGCGTTACAGATTTAGGGGCACTCATGTGTCCTATGCAGCTTGTATAAGAATCTATGTTATAGCTATACCTTACATCTCACCTTGTATGAAAATCAAAAAAGTACTTGTCGCTAACCGCGGCGAAATTGCCATTCGTGTGCTCAGGGCCTGTACGGAGCTCAACATCCAGACGGTGGCCATCTATACCTACGAAGACCGCTACTCGCTGCACCGCTACAAAGCCGACGAGGCCTACCAGATCGGCAAGGACAACCAGCCGCTGCAGCCCTACCTCGACATCGACGGTATCATCCGCATCGCCAAGGAAAACGGCGTGGACGCCATACACCCGGGCTACGGCTTCCTGTCCGAAAACCAGCATTTCTCCCGCAAGTGCGCCGAGAACGGCATTATCTTCATCGGTCCGCGGCCGGAAGTGATGGGCTCTTTAGGCGACAAGGTGTCGGCTAAGAAAGTAGCCGTGAGCTGTGATGTTCCCATTATCCAGAGCAACGACCTCGACCTGAACACCTATGATACCGCCCGCGAAGAGGCGCACCGCATTGGCTATCCGCTGATGCTGAAGGCCGCAGCTGGTGGCGGTGGACGTGGTATGCGCGTGATCCGGGATGATGAGCAGTTGGAGAAAGGCTTTTTTGAAGCGAAGAACGAGGCTTTGAAAGCCTTTGGGGATGAGACGCTCTTCCTGGAGAAGTATGTCGAGAACCCGAAGCACATCGAAGTGCAGATCGTGGCCGACAACTATGGCAATATCACCCACCTCTTCGAGCGCGATTGTTCGGTGCAGCGCCGCTTCCAGAAAGTGGTGGAGGTGGCTCCGGCCATCAGCTTGAACGAAGAAACCCGCCAGCAGCTCTACGATTATGCCATCCGCATCTGCAAGGCTGTGAACTACAACAACGTGGGCACAGTGGAGTTTCTGGTGGAGCCGCACAACAATAACATCTACTTCATTGAGGTGAATCCGCGCATCCAGGTGGAGCACACCGTGACGGAGATGATCACAGGTATAGATTTGATCAAAACCCAGATCTTTGTGGCCGATGGCTATACCTTAGACCACGAGGAAGTATCGCTTGGCCCGCAGCATACGGTGCGGGCAAACGGGGTGGCCATTCAGTGCCGTATCACCACCGAAGACCCGGAAAACGATTTCAAACCGGATTACGGTACCATCATCGCTTACCGCAGCGCCGGTGGTTTCGGTATCCGTCTGGACCAGGGCAGCGTGTACCAGGGCGCCAAGATCAGTCCGTTCTTCGACTCGCTGCTCGTAAAGGTATCGGCCCAGGCCCCGACTTTGCGTCACGCCGCCATGAAGATGTCGCGTACCCTGGACGAGTTCCGAATCAGGGGCGTAAAGCAGAACATCCAGTTCCTCCAGAACATCATCACGCACCCCACTTTCATTTCCGGCGATGCCACGGTCGACTTTGTAAAGAATCATCCCGAGCTGTTCATCTTTAAGAAGAGCAAGGACCGGGCAACCAAGCTACTTTCTTTCCTGGCTGATGTGATCGTGAACGGAAACCCGGATGTGAAGAAACCGGATCCGAACAAGGTGCTGACAAAGCCGGATTTCACGGGCTTCAACCTGAACAAGCCCTACGAGCCCGGTACCAAAGACCTGCTCACGCAGCTTGGTCCGGAGGAGTTCTCGAAGTGGCTGCGCAATGAGAAGCAGATCCACTACACCGACACCACCTTCCGCGACGCGCACCAGTCCCTGCTGGCGACCCGCATGCGCTCTTTCGACATGCTCAAAATAGCCGAGGCCTATGCCAAGGACCATCCTCAGACGTTCAGTATGGAGGTATGGGGCGGTGCTACTTTTGATGTTTGCCTGCGCTTCCTGCACGAAGACCCGTGGCGCCGACTGGCCGAGTTGCGTGAGGCTATACCTAACATCCTGCTGCAAATGCTCATTCGCGGTTCGAACGGGGTGGGGTATAAGGCCTATCCGGATAACCTGATCGAATCGTTCGTGGAGAAATCGTGGGAGACGGGGGTGGACATTTTCCGCATCTTCGACTCGCTTAACTGGATGAAGAGCATGGAGCCCTGCATCAACTTTGTGCGCAAGCGTACGGGCGGTCTGGCCGAAGGCGCCATCTGCTATACCGGCGACATCCTCAACCCATCCAAAACCAAGTATACTTTAGAGTATTACCTGCAACTGGCCAAGCAGCTCGAAGACGCCGGGGCGCACATACTGGCCATTAAAGACATGGCCGGGTTGCTCAAGCCTTACGCCGCGCAGGTGCTGGTAGAGGCGCTCCGCGATACAGTGAAGCTGCCGATCCACCTGCATACCCACGACACCTCCGGTATACAATCAGCCACGTACTTAAAGGCAGTAGAAGCAGGAGTAGATGTGATCGATGTGTCCCTGGGTTCTATGTCGGGCCTTACCTCACAGCCGAACTTTAACTCGATGGTAGAGGCCATGCGTTTTCAGGAGCGGCACCGCGAGTTCGACCAGAAGAGCCTCAACCGCCACTCCAACTACTGGGAGACGGTGCGCGAGTACTACTATCCGTTTGAGTCCGGGCTGAAGGCGGGCACGGCAGAGGTATACCACCACGAGATTCCGGGCGGTCAGTACTCCAACCTGCGTCCGCAAGCCAATGCGCTGGGTCTGGGCGATAAGTGGGAGCTGATCAAGGAGACTTTTGCGGAAGTAAACCAGCTGTTCGGCGACCTGGTGAAGGTAACACCAAGCTCGAAGGTAGTGGGGGACATGGCGCTATACCTGGTGTCAAATGGCCTGACGACGGTGGATGTGCTGGAGCGTGGTGACCAGATCTCCTTCCCGGAATCGGTGCGGTCGCTCTTCCGTGGCGACCTGGGCCAGCCGGTGGGTGGCTTCCCGAAAAAGCTGCAGGCGATTGTGCTCAGGGACGAACAACCCTACGAAAACAGGCCAAACGAGCACATGGAGCCCATTAACTTAGAGGAAGAGTTCAAAGCCTTTCAGGAGAAATTCGGCGAAAACACAAAGTACACCGACTTCCTGTCACACCAGCTCTACCCGAAGGTATACGAGGATTTCCACAAGCACTACGACCAGTATGGCAACGTTTCCAAGATCCCGACGCGTCTTTTCTTCTATGGTATGCAGCAGGGCGAAGAGGCCATCATCGACATTGCCCGTGGCAAGTCCATCGTGATCAAGTACCAGTCGCTGGGCCATGTGGATGAGGACGGCATGCGCACCGTGTTCTTCAAGCTCAACGGCCAGACGCGTAACATTGAGGTACGTGACAAATCGGTGAAAGTGGAGCGAGTGCAGCACCAGAAAGTTGATAAGGGAAATCCGAAGCACATCGGGGCGCCGCTCCAGGGCCTGCTGTCGAAGATACTGGTGGAGAAGGACCAGGAGGTGAAGAAGAACACGCCGCTGTTCGTGATTGAGGCCATGAAAATGGAAACGACCATCACTGCTTCGGAAGCCACCAAAATAGCAGATCTGCATTTGCCGGAGGGCTCGCTGGTGAACACCGACGATCTCGTGGTGAGCTTATCATAGCCAGCGGAGGCATAAACAGGAAAAGCCACCCGCCCTGCAAAGGAGGTGGCTTTTCTTTTTGCTATCGTAAACCTTCGGGCGCTATATCAAGTACGCTACAAGAGTCAAAAGAAAAACATTTCGCGGAAAAGAAGGCTTTATACTTGCAGATATGCTGCATGCATACTATTTTTGATTCATAGCGCAACAGGTGCTATTCGTCTTCGTAGTCGAGGCCCGCAAACTTGTTGTAGGCCTGTTGCAGCTCGGCAAACGCGTGCATGTTGCCTTCCTGACGGCTGATCAGCATCCCTTTTTTGTAGGTTTGCTCGGCTTTATCTGGCTGCCCAAACTCGACATACAAGCTGGCAGCATGGTAGTAAGTGCCTACGTAGCGTTCGTGCTCCGACAGGAGTTTTTCGTAAAACTGCATCGCTCTCTGCGGTTCGGTTCCGCGCAATTCTGTCGCAATCGCATAGATCGTGAAGGGATCGTTCGGGTCTTCTTCGTAGAATTTGAAGAGCTGTTCTAATCTATTTTGAGACATTTCTATTTGGCTATATTTTAACTAACTTCGCATCAAATTTAACTTTTAAAGCTAACTATTTTATCATATGAAAATATTAGTTTGCATCAGTAACGTTCCGGATACAACCTCCAAGATCAACTTTACTGGCGATAATAAAAACTTCGACAAGAACGGGGTGCAGTATGTGATTAACCCTTGGGATGAATACGCACTGACCCGCGCCATAGAGCTGAAAGAGGCCAAAGGCGGTAGCGTAACCGTGTTGAACGTGGGCGAAGCCGACGCTGAGCCGAACATCCGCAAGGCGCTGGCCATCGGCGCTGACGACGCCATCCGCGTGAACGCACACCCGAAAGACGCTTACTTCGTGGCGCAGCAAATCACTGCCATCGCCAAGGAAGGCGGTTACGATATGATCCTGATGGGCAAGGAGTCCATCGACTACAACGGCTTCCAGGTGCACAACATGGTAGGCGAAATGATGGGCATCCCGTCGGTAACGCCAGCCTTTAAACTGGACATGGTGGACGACAGCACGGCCCGTCTGGAGCGTGAGATCGAGGGTGGCAAGGAAGTGGTGGAAGTGAAGCTGCCATTCGTGGCCAGCGCGCAGCAGCCGATGTGCGAGCCCCGCATCCCGAACATGCGCGGTATCATGACGGCCCGCACCAAACCCCTGAAAGTAGTGGAGCCAACAGGCGCTGAGGCCAAGTCGGAGTACGTGAACTACAGCAAGCCTGAGAAAAAGAGCGGCGTGAAAATGATTGACGCAGAAAACGCCGGCGAAGTGATTAAACTATTGAGAAACGAAGCTAAAGTACTGTAATATGTCTGTATTAGTATTTGTAGAAGGTCTGAACGGAGAGATCAAAAAGTCCTCCCTGGAGGCAGCGACCTATGGCAGCCAGGTGGCGCAGGCCATGGGCACCTCCGCAACAGCCGTAGCCATCGGCGACGTAAACGAAGATGCACTGGCCCGATTGGGCGAGCAGGGCATCAGCAAAGTATTGTACGACGCTGATGACCGTCTGAAGCAGTTTGTGGCTGACGCTTACGTGAAAGTGATCGCCAAAGCGGCGCAGCAGGAAAACGCCAAAGTACTGGTGTTCTCCAATTCCAACATCGGTGCTGCGGTAGGTTCCAAACTGGCCGTGCGCCTGAACGGCTCGCTGGCTACCAACGTAACCGAGCTTCCGAAAATGGACGGTGGCAACTTTATCGTAACGCGTGGTGTGTTCTCAGGCAAGGCATTTGCCGACGTAAACCTGACTTCTGATGTAAAGATCATCGCCGTAAAGAAAAACAGCACCGACATTACCAGCAACGCAGGCAACACGGCTACGGTAGAGAAGCTTTCCGCTGACCTGACTGACGCTGAGTTTGCAGCCGCTCCTAAGGAGACCGTGATGCAGGATACTTCTGGTGGCGTGTTGCTGCAGGAGGCCGAGATCGTGGTGTCTGGTGGCCGGGGTATGAAGGGCCCTGAGAACTGGCACCTGATCGAGGAGCTTGCCAAAGAACTGGGCGCGGCAACGGCCTGTTCAAAGCCTGTTTCGGACATTGGCTGGCGCCCGCACCACGAGCACGTAGGCCAGACCGGTATCACCGTAAGCCCTAACCTGTACATCGCGGCTGGCATCTCTGGAGCCATCCAGCACCTGGCAGGGGTTAACTCTTCTAAAGTGATTGTCGTTATTAATAAGGATCCGGAAGCGCCGTTCTTCAAAGCCGCTGATTATGGCATAGTTGGCGATGCGCTTGAGGTACTTCCTAAATTAATTGAAGCTGCCAAAGCTTTAGACAAATAGACTTAGAAGAGCTTAATTGTGAAAAAAATACAGCTAGAGATACTCGGGCTCTCCTCCAGCCAATCGCAGACGGGATCGTTTGCACTGGTGCTGGGTGAGCGAGATGGAAACCGCAGGCTGCCGATCATCATCGGCATGTTCGAAGCGCAGTCCATCGCCATACAGATAGAAAAAATCAACCCAAACCGTCCGCTCACGCACGATCTGTTCAAGACGTTTGCCGAGCAGATGAGCGTGAACATCACCGAGATCCTGATCTCTGACCTGAAGGAGGGCGTGTTCTATTCCAAGATCATGTGCACCGACGGCGAGAAGGAGTTCGAACTGGACGCGCGCCCGTCCGACGCCATTGCCATCGGCCTGCGTTTCGGGGTACCTATCTACACGGTGGAAAGTGTGCTGTCGGAAGCTGGCATTATTTTGAGCGACCTGGAGGAGGAAGATGAGGAAAGTGAAGAAATGGCCGTGAAAAGCACTTCTTCGACGACGGCCTCAAGTTCCAAGGAGCCGCTCAACCAAACGTCGGTGGATGACCTGAACAAAATGCTCAACGAGGCCCTCGAAAAAGAGGACTACGAGCGCGCCGCCAAGATCCGCGACGAGTTGAACAAGCGAAACTAGCCTAACATACGCTATACTATAAAAGTCCTGCCCCTAATCGGGGTGGGACTTTTTGTTTTAAAAGATATTCGCCTTACTTTTGGCCAAATTTTTTCAGCCTGTATGTTTGATATTTTTCGAGGTGGGATAGGACTACTGGTCCTGTTATCCATCGGCTTTTTGTTTTCCAGAAATAGAAAATCAATTGACTGGAAGCTTGTAGCCTACGGTGTGTTCCTCCAATTGCTGTTTGGCGTATTGGTAACACAGGTGCCCCTGGTAGCCGATGCATTTGCTTTTGTGAGCAAGGCCTTCGTCAAGCTTTTAAGTTTTTCAAACGATGGTGCCAGATTCCTGTTCGGTAACCTTGCTGACCCTTCTCAAAACGCTGGACTGGGCTTTATCTTTGCATTTAACGTGCTGCCGACCATTATTTTCTTCTCAGCTGTATCCTCGGGACTCTATTACCTGGGCGTGCTTCAGAAGATTGTATTTGGTATTGCCTGGGTTATGTCGAAGGGCATGCGATTGTCAGGGGCTGAAAGCCTCTCAGCTGCCGGCAACATTTTTATGGGGCAGACGGAAGCGCCGCTGCTTGTTCGCCCTTTCATCAGCCGCATGACACGCTCCGAGCTGATGTGCTTGATGACGGGAGGTATGGCTACGCTGGCTGGTGGTGTACTGGCGGCTTATGTGTCCTTCCTGGGGGGCGACGACCCTGCGCAACAAGCCATATTCGCCGCGCACCTGCTCACGGCCTCCATTATGAATGCCCCGGCTGCTATTGTAATGTCCAAAATGCTTGTTCCCGAAACCGATAAGGAGCAGATAAATACGCGCCTTGAGGTAAACGAGGAACAGCTGGGCGTAAACCTTATTGATGCCATCTCCAAGGGAGCTGCCGATGGTCTGCGACTAGCTGCCAACGTGGGTGGTATGCTGCTTGCCTTTATCGCAGTTATAGCCTTGCTCAACTATGTACTGCTTAAGCTGGGAGGCGTGACAGGGTTAAATGACTTTGTCGTGGCCAGCACAAACGGAAGCTTCAGCGGGTTCTCGTTCCAATACATACTCGGGCAGATTTTCCGGATTTTTGCCTTTATTATGGGTGTTGCGTGGGAAGACACCCTGCAGGTGGGGAGTCTGTTGGGGCAGAAGACAGCTGTAAACGAGTTTGTGGCCTACCTGGACCTTGCCAACATGAAAGAGGCGGGCACCCTTTCTACCAAGTCTATCGTGATGGCCACCTATGCGCTATGTGGTTTCTCTAACTTCAGCTCTATCGCCATTCAGGTGGGAGGTATAGGCGGCATGGCACCAAACCAGCAGGCCAATATCTCCAGATTAGGTCTTCTGTCGTTGTTAGGTGCTTCTGTGGCCTGTATGATGTCTGCCACGGTAGCGGGCATGTTATACAGCCTATAATCTTACCCAAGTACCTATAAAAAAGGCTCCCGCTCAGGTATAGCGGGAGCCTTTTTTATACCTGACAGGTATACCTATACCTTGTCCCTGCCTGTCTGTGTGGTGGCGGTTGGGCCTTCCGGATTCTCAGGTTGCGGCGCGGCCTGCGTTTGTACAGTTGCTTCAGATGGAGCAGAAGCGTGATCCTCAGCCTCGTGCCGGCGCTCCTCCTCTTCGCGTTCTTCTTCGCGCTCTTCTTCTTCCACCTTTTTGGCGTCGCGCATCAGGCGGTTGGCGAAGATGAAGTCGTTGAGTTCCTTGATGTCGGTGTCCATGATCTCGTCACGCGTGCCTTCCCATAGCTTTTTGCCTTCGTACAGGAAAAATATCTTGTCACCGATCTCAATCACCGAGTTCATGTCGTGCGTCACGATGATGGTGGTGATGTTGTACTCCTCGGTAATCTCTTTGATCAGCTCGTCTATCTTCAGGGCGGTTTGCGGGTCGAGGCCCGAGTTGGGTTCGTCGCAGAACAGGTAGGTACAGTTTGGGGCGATAGCCCGGGCTATACCTACGCGCTTCTTCATACCACCACTGATCTCCGACGGCATCTTTTTGTTGGCACCTTCCAACCCAACGCGCCTCAAACAGAAGTCCACACGCTCCCTGCGTTCCTCTTTGCTCATCTCGGTGAGCATTTTGAGCGGGAACTCCACATTCTCTTCTACCGTCATGGAGTCAAAGAGCGCTGAGCCCTGGAAGAGCATGCCGATTTTGCGGCGGATCTCCTGGCGGATGTCGAGCTTGTTGTTGGTGAAGTAGGTGCCGTCAAAGGTCACGCTGCCCAGGTCCGGCTTGATGAGGCCGACGATGCACTTAAGCAGCACACTTTTACCGGTACCACTGGCGCCAAGCAGGAGGTTGGTTTTGCCAGTCTCAAAGACACCGCTTACGCCATCCAGCACTTTCTTGTCGCCAAAAGCTTTATGTATGTTGTGTATTTCAATCATAAGAGTTCAAAATAGGGTAAAGGGGCCTTCTCAGCCGCCTGCCTACAGCAGTATGTAAGCGAGCACAAAGTCACCGATCAGGATGGCGATCACGCTATTGGTCACGGCAGCCGTACTCGCAGCTCCCACTTCCAGTGCGCCGCCAGAGGTATGGTAGCCTGTAAAAGAGGAGATGGAGGAGATCAGGAAGGCAAACACCACCGATTTGATCAGTGCGAATGTAATGTTGTAAGGTATAAACTGGTCGCGTATGCCTGTGATGTATTCCTGTGGCGTCAGTTCACCTGAAAGCGTTCCGGCCAGGTAGCCGCCCAGTATGGAGAGGAACATGGCCAGGATCACCAGCATCGGGAAAACCAGGATGGCGGCCACCACTTTCGGCAGCACCAGGTATGAGGCCGAGTTGATGCCCATTACCTCCAGGGCATCCACCTGCTCGGTGATCTGCATCGTGCCCAGTCCGCCGGCAATGCTGGAGCCCACCTTACCTGCCAGCACAATGGAGGTGATGGTCGGGGCCAGCTCCAGGATGGTCATTTCGCGCACCATAAACCCGATGGTGGAGCGGGGGATGAAAGCGTTGTCGAGGTTATAAGCCACCTGCACACAGGTAACGGCGCCAATGAAAGTGGAGACGATGGCAACGATGATGATAGAGTTGATGCCGATCAGAATAGCCTCGTCGACGGTGCGGCCAAACAGAATCTTAGCGGATTCTTTTCGGGTGAAGAGGCTTTGCATGAACAGCAGGTATTTCCCAAAGGATTGTAGCATACAGGCGATACGTGTTAAACTAGGTATTAAACGTGTTTCTAAACAAAAATACTGTTTAAATGCCTATATTACGGTTAAATTTCGAAAACGTATTATCTTATAGCTATATAGAGCACATGCAGCAATATATTTTGGTGACAGGTGGCACAAAGGGTATTGGCCGGGCCGTGATCGAGCAATTCGCGAAAGCGGGCTTCCATATCATCACCTGCTCCCGAAACGAGAAAGACCTGAAAAAACTGAAACTGGAGATAGAGGAGCGCTATACTTTCTCCAAAGTATTTTACCAGGAAGCCGACCTGAGCGATATGGGCTCACTGAAAAACTTCATCAACTACGTGAAAGGCCTTAAGATCAGGATAGAGGTGATCGTTAACAATAGTGGCCTGTTTATACCTGGCAAAGTGCATGAAGAGGACGACGCTGCGCTGCCGATGATGATCAACACCAATCTTTACAGCGCCTACTACATCACCAAGGCCTTTGTGCTGGACATGAAAAAGCGCAGAAGCGGGCATATCTTCAACATGTGCTCCACTGCCAGCATCACACCTTATACCAACGGCGGCTCTTACTGCATCTCAAAATACGCTTTGCTGGGCATGTCGAAAGTGCTGCGTGAGGAAATGAAGGAGCATGGTGTGCGTGTCACGGCCATTCTGCCGGGCGCTACCCTGACGGCCAGCTGGGAGGGCGTGGACCTGCCGCCGGAGCGCTTCATGCGTGCCGACGATGTGGCCATGGCCATTTACGGGGCCTATAACATGTCGCCCAACAGTGTGGTGGAAGAGATTCTGATCAGGCCGCAGCTGGGGGATATTTAAAGTTTAAAAGTCCTAGAGGTGGGAAGGTATAGCTGGTTGGTATTTTGTTAGAAACAAACTTATGCCTATATGAAAAAAGCATACCTGTTACTACTCGCGCTGGGAAGTGCCACGCTGTCCTTTGGGCAGAAAATGGAATATAGTGCCCAGCTGAATTCCGGACTCTCCAGGTTCGGTGGAGAGTCGGCCTCGAAAACATCAGCCATGAGCCTTAGCAATAGCTGGGGTGGCGGTCCCGGGGTGAGCAATCCGTATGGCAGTAGGTATAGCGTGACGTATGGCGCCGGCCTGCAGGCACAGTACGTTACCGGAGGCGGCTTTTTGGTAGGGACGCATGCTGGATACGAGCAACTGCGTACCCTGGCCAAAATAGATCGAGCCCTAGGCCATTGGTCACACAGTTCATCAATGACACATCCAGCAGATGGAAAAGCGGTGATCATAGCTGACTACATCAATCTGCAGCCCTACACTGGTTGGCGGATCAAGGAGAGCCCTGTAGATCTGGACCTAACCCTGGGCTTCGACATTGGCTTTAGTCAACAGATGAAAGAGCGATCTGAAGCAACGATGGAAGACGGGACTGAAATTAAAGTAAAGGAGAACCGAAGCGAAAAGATCACCGATTTCAGACCGCGGCTAGGTATAACAGGCTACCATGGACACTTTGGTATGTCCATGAGTTACGCGCATGGCATTAAAAACTACCGTGCTAATATGGATGGCGCCAACATGAAGTTGTATACCCGGGTATTCCGGATAGGCCTGCTTTACAGGCTGTAGGTAGCATCAAAACAAAGAACTATGAAACTGGAAAATAAGATAGCAGTCGTCACCGGCGTGAGCCGTGGTATAGGGCTTGCCACCGTAAATACGCTGCTGGAGCAGGGCGCGAAAGTGGCTGGCTGGGGTAGAACAGCCCCGGAAGTGCAGCACGCCAATTTTGAGTTTGTGGAGTGCGATGTACGCCGTTCTGACTCGGTGCAGATGGCCTATAAGCATACCGTAGAGCATTTTGGCGGCCATATCAGTGTGCTGGTGAACAACGCCGGTCTGGGCCGATCCGCCTCGCTCGAAGACCAGGACCTGGATGAGTGGCACCTGATGTTCGACACCAACGTACATGGCCTCTTCTATTGCACCCGTTTGGTGATGCCGGGTATGAAAGAAATGGGAGAGGGGCACGTCATCAATATTTCTTCCATTGCAGGCACGACAGGTATAGAGCAGATGTCGGCTTACTGCGCCACCAAACATGCGGTCCGTGGTATCTCGCACTCACTCTACAAAGAAGTGCGCGATTATGGCGTAAAGGTCACCTGCATCTACCCCGGTTCTGTGCAAACCAATTTCTTCGACAACATCGACAGTGTGACCGTCAACGATAACATGATGCGACCCGAGGACATCGCCTCCACTATTTTGCACTGCCTGGAGTCGCACGCCAACTACCACCACGTAGACATAGAGGTACGCCCGTTGATGCCGAAGGGAAGAAAGCAGGTATAGCTGATATTTGGAACAGCTTTTGTAGCTTTGCGAACCCTAATTAACGAATAATTAATAATGGTGAATGAATAATGGAAGGCAATCCTGATGCGTCATTATTCATTATTCATTAATCATTACAATGCATGTCAGTTGAAGTAAAGAACCTTACCAAAATATTCGGGTCGCAGCGGGCCGTGGATGATATCTCCTTTTCCGTGGGGCAAGGGCAGATACTGGGTTTTCTGGGTCCCAATGGTGCCGGCAAGTCCACGACCATGAAGATCGCCACCTGTTACTTGCCGCCTACCACCGGCACCGTGCTCGTGAATGGCTACGATGCCGTGCAGGACTCCATCGCCGTCCGCCGCAGCGTGGGCTACCTGCCGGAGCACAACCCGCTATACCTGGACATGTACGTGCACGAGTACCTGCAGTTTGTGGCTTCTGTCTACGGGCTGAAAGGGCGCCGGTCGAAGGAGCGGGTGCAGGAGATGGTAGAGCTATGCGGACTTACGCTGGAGCAGGGCAAGAAAATCGGAGCGCTCTCTAAAGGCTACCGGCAGCGGGTGGGCTTGGCACAAGCGCTGGTTCACGACCCGCAGGTGCTGATCCTCGATGAGCCCACCACGGGCCTTGACCCGAACCAGATCGTAGAGATACGCTCCCTGATCAAGCGCATCGGTCAGGATAAAACCGTGATCTTCTCGACACACATTATGCAAGAGGTAACGGCTATTTGTGATCGTGTCGTAATCATCAACCGCGGCAAACTGGTAGCTGACAGCGACGTGGCCAGTCTGCAGGCCGGTGCCCGTAATGAGAAGACCACCCTGGTGGAATTTGAGCAGCCTATACCTGTCGAGGCCCTGGAGCAGGTGCCGGGCGTGCTGTCAGCCACACTGGCTGAGGGCACGACCTATCGGGTAACCTCCAGAAAGGATACAGATATCCGCGCTACCATCTTCCGTGTGGCTGCCGAGCGCAACTGGCCACTGGTAGGGCTGCGCCACGAAGAGAACTCCCTCGAAAAGATTTTCCAACAACTCACGAAGTAGGTATACTAAATGCTCGCTATACTTAAGAAAGAATTTAACGGCTTCCTGAACACCCTGATCGCCTACATCGTGATCATGGTGTTTTTGGTGGCGATCGGCATGTTCATGTGGGTGTTCCCCGAGAGCAACGTGCTCGATTTTGGCTTTGCGGATATGCAGACGCTCTTCAATATGGCACCCTGGCTGTTTCTGTTTCTGATTCCGGCCATCACCATGCGCACCTTTGCCGAAGAGAAGCGTGAAGGCACGATTGAACTCCTGCTCACCAAACCGATCACAGACCTGCAACTGATCCTGGGCAAATACTTTGCAGCGCTGCTGCTGGCGCTGTTCGCCCTTATTCCTACCCTGATCTACTACTATACCGTGTATGAACTCGGCAATCCGCAGGGCAACGTGGACTCTGCCGCGGTGGTGGGCTCATACCTGGGACTGGTGTTGCTGGCAGGCGTTTTTGCGGCCATTGGCGTATTTGCCTCTTCTGTTTCCGACAACCAGATCATCTCTTTTGTGATCGCCATTTTCCTGTGCTACATCTTTTACGCCGGCTTCGAACTGATCGCCTCTATACCTGTGTGGGGCGGCTACGGCTACTTTATCAGCCAGCTAGGTATAGCGTATCACTACACCGCCATCAGCAAAGGGCTGATCGACTCGCGTGACGTGCTGTATTTCCTGAGCGTGATTGCGATCATGATTCTTTCCACCAGACTTGTATTGAGCAGCAGAAAATGGTAACAGAGCAGGCAACGATACCCAAGAGCAAGCGCAGCCGCGACCTGACACGCTTTCTGATCGCGCTGGCGGCCATTGTGCTGCTCAACATACTGGCGGCCAATTTCTTCTTCCGCCTCGACCTGACTGAGGACAAGCGCTACACCATCTCGTCTGTTACCAAGCAGATGCTGTCGCAGCTTCCGGAGCCGGTGTTTGTGGAGGTATACCTGGACGGTGAGTTCCCGGCGGGCTTCAAGCGTCTGCAGCAGTCCGTGCGCGAAACATTGGACGAGTTCCGTATTTACTCGGGCGGCAATATACGGTATGAGTTCATCGATCCGAACGAGATAACGGACGAAAAGGAGCGAACAGAATTCTTTCAGAAGCTGGCGGCCTCAGGTATACAGCCGACCAATCTACGCGCCAATGAAGGCGGCAAGCAGGTGGAGCGTCTTGTGTTTCCGGGTGCCCGTGTGATGTACAAAGGCAAGGAAACCGGCGTGATGCTGCTGAAAGGCAACCTGGCGGCCTCCCCAGACGAGCGATTGAACCAATCCGTGGAAGGAGTGGAGTACGAACTGGCCACGGCAATCCGCAAGATGGCTTTCCAGGGCAACAAGACCATCGGCTACATCAGTGGACAGGGGCAGCTGGAGACACAGTACGTGACCGATCTGCTGGGCTCTTTGCAGGAGTTTTACCGGGTGGCCCGCGGCGAACTGCGTGACATCCCCTCGTTGGATGGCCTGGATCTGATCATTATTGCCAAGCCAACCGAAGCTTTCACCGAGGCAGACAAGTATAAGATCGACCAGTTCATCATGAAAGGAGGCAAGGCGGTGTTCTTCGTGGACGCGCTTAACGCGAACATGGACAGTGTGGGAGCAGGCGGTATGTTTGCGATGCCTTACAACCTGAACCTGGATGATCTGTTTTTCCGCTACGGCATGCGCCTGAACCCGACGATGATCATGGACCTGAACTCCGGTTTTATTCCGATCGTGACGGGCTACATGGGCGAACGGCCACAGACTGAGATGATCAACTGGCGTTTCTACCCGCTACTTAACACCTTCAGCAAACACCCGATCACCCGTAATATCGATGCGGTGTACTCCAAGTTCATCGGCACAATGGACACCGTTCGGGCCGACGGTATCCGTAAAACTCCGCTGGTCTATACCTCTGTTTACTCCCGCGTGATGCAGGCACCCGTGCCGCTGACGCTCGAGGAAGCCCGCATGGAAGTGAAGCCGGAGCAATACCAGGCCGGTCCGCAGCCGGTGGGCTATTTGCTGGAAGGCGCTTTTACCTCGCTCTTCCGTAACAGGCGAGCACCCGAAGGGGCGGCTGACCCGCAAGTGAGAGAGACTGGCGTGCCGACCAAAATAGCAGTTTTCTCGGATGGGGACCTGGTGCGCAACGAGGTAAACCCACGTACCGGACAGGCTTACGAACTGGGCTTTGACCGATATAACAACGTGACCTTTGCCAACCGCGAGCTCGCCATGAACACGATTCATTACCTGCTGGATTCTGAAGGCCTGATCAATGTACGAAGCAAAGAAATACAGCTGCGACCGCTGGATAGGGTGCGGGTGAAAGAGGAGCGTACCTATTGGCAACTGCTCAACCTGGTGGCTCCGATCGTGCTGCTTGGCCTGTTTGGGGTGGTGCGTTACTACCTGCGCAAGCGGCGTTACGAGCGTTTCTAATTTATTTGACCTGTATGTAAAGAAATTGTGAAATGCCGGCCGGTTTCAGGTAGTATAAATGCGAAAATTTTTTAACTTTGTCCAAATAACATTATAGCTCTACATAATGAAATTTATCGTCTCTTCCTCTGCTCTTTTGAAGCAGTTAGCCAGCATAAACGGTGTAGTAACCAACAATCCGGTGGTTCCTATCCTCGAAAACTTCCTCTTCGAGATCAACGACAGCACCCTGACCATCACAGCCAGTGACCTGGAGACTTCCATGATCACCGAACTGCAGGTAGAGGCTAAGGAGAGTGGCCGCATTGCTGCCCCTGCCAAGATCCTGATCGAGACGCTGAAGAACCTGCCAGACCAGCCGGTAACCTTCACCATCGACGAAGAGACCTATACCATCGAGATCAGCTCCTCAAACGGACGTTATAAACTCTCTGGTGAGAACGCCACCGACTTCCCGCGTGTACCGGTGGTGAAAGGTGGCAGCGCCATCGAGATCCCGTCTAACGTGCTGGCCCGTGCCATCAACAAGACCATCTTCGCAGTGAGCAACGACGAGCTTCGTCCAGCCATGACGGGCATTTACGTGCAACTGCGCACTGATAACGTAACGTTCGTCGCCACAGACGGTCACCGTCTGCTGCGTTTCCGCCGTACGGACATCGCTACGGCCCAGGAAGCATCGCTGATCATCCCGCGCAAGGCCTTCACGCTGCTGAAGTCTACGCTACCTTCTGAAGCCACTGCCGTGCGTATGGAGTTCAACCAATCCAACGCTTTCTTCAGCTTCGACAACATCCGCATGATCTGCCGTCTGATCGACGAGCGCTACCCGGATTATGAGAACGTGATTCCGGTGCAGAACCCGAACAAACTGGTGATTGACCGTGCCGCTTTGCTGAGCTCTGTGCGCCGTATCTCCATCTACTCGAACAAAACCACGCACCAGATTCGCCTGAAGCTGTCAGGCTCCGAACTGCAGGTATCTGCTGAAGACCTGGACTTCTCGAACGAGGCGAACGAGCGCCTGACGTGCCAGTACGACGGCGAAGACATGGAAATCGGCTTTAACGCCAAGTTCCTGATCGAGATGCTCAACAACATCGACGCAGACGAAATCTCGTTTGAACTGTCCACTCCAAACCGTGCAGGTTTGCTGATGCCGCTTGCAAATGAAGATAATGAAAATGTTCTGATGCTGGTGATGCCTGTAATGCTGAACAATTACGTATAAGAAGATAATTTCTCCTAATGCAGAAAGGCGAACCGTTTTGGTTCGCCTTTCCTGTTTTTAGGGGTGTACCGATAAACTCATTTTCAGGGAATAAGTCCCTGTTGTCATTTCGACAGCATGGAAAAATCTGATTCCAATTAGCTCCCTCGCTCGCCTCTGGCGAGTGTGAGTTTTTTGGTGGCGTCCCGCCGCCTGTGCCGTCAGAAACAAAAAAATGCAGGGCAATTAGTTTTACCGATTGCAAGCGGCAAGAGTCCGCGGGATAGCTCACACTCGCCAGAGGCGAGCGAGGGCAGGGTATTGTAAGGCTATTGTTTAAATATACCCTATTACTTATTGAAAGGCAGGCCAAGAACATTAATTACAGCTCTCACCCCGCCCGCCCTACTGCTGTAATTTGATGTACACCGGGAAGTGATCGCTATAGCCCCCCAGGTATAAGGTATGCGACCAGGTCTGGCGGGGCGTGTCCTTATACCTGCCGAACGTGAACTTGGCAAACTCGGGGTCATGGATCTGGGCCGATCCGTGTACATAATGCAATCCAGCTTGCGTATTTATCATTGATTTGGAAACCATGATCTGGTCACGCATCTTGTTGTCGTTGCGGGTATGGTAACTGCCATTCCCCTGCACAAACCACAGGTAGAACGTGTTAAAAAGCTCATTCTGATAAGCCGGATTAGGGCGGCCAGTAGCCCTTAATACCTTCTCCACACTCACAGCATTAGGTTCGTCTGCAAAGTCCCCCAGCACGATGATTTTGGCGTTCTTGTCTGCCTTCTGCTGTGCATCCACCTGTCTACGGAGTTCAGCCGCCGCGTCGCGCCTGCGGGCTGCCCCCAGGGCCGCGCTGCCACGGTCTTCCGGCCAGTGGTTCAAATACAACGTTACGGGCTCACCAGCCAGGGTGCCCTTCACCTGCAGGATGCCACGCGAAGCGAATCCCCTCTCTGAAAACCTGATGGGCAAGATAGTCTGCGAAGTCGGCTTGAACACTCTGGGGTTGTAAAGCATGGCCACATCGAGTCCTTCAGGATCTGGAGAGTCGAAGTGGATGATACCGTAGCGGCGCTTACGAAGCGGAGAGGACTTCACCAGGTCATCCAGCACCTGGCGGTTTTCCACCTCAGAAAGTCCGATGATGTCAGGGCCGCCCTTGCCTCCGATGGTCTCAATCACTTGCGCAACATGGCGTATTTTTGTCTTATACCTTTCCTGGTCCCATTGCATGACGCCGCCTGGTGTGAAGCCGTCATCATCTGTTTTAGGGTCGTTTTGGGTATCGTACAGCTTCTCCGTATTATAAAAAGCAACAGTATAGAGTTTCGGTTTTTTGATGGATGAGGTTAAGCTGGCGCATCCTGAAAGGACGGTCAGGCTAAAAAGAAAGAAGAAGGTTTTTATTCCGTAGCGCATCGCGTAACTTTGTACTTGGTTTTATTATTCAAGCATAGTACGAGATATATATAGCACAAAGTTTAAAAAGAAAAGAAAATGAAGAAATCTGAGATATACTTTAGCATAGCGCTTGACGAGCAGCGCGTACCGGAGGCCATTAGCTGGAGAGCCACCGACGCAGGCGAAAAGATCCATTTTGCCAAAGCCATCAACATTTCCCTGTGGGACCGCGACGAAGCAGGTACGATGAAGATTGACCTGTGGACGAAGGACATGCCGATCGACGAAATGAAGTATTTCTATATTGATACGATCGGAGCCATGGCTCAGAGCATCGCCACTGCCACCAGCGACAAAGTAATGGCCGACAAGATGCGCGCCCTTTGCGAGGACCTGATGAACCACGTGGAAACAGAACGCAAAAAGGAAAATAACTAGCTATAAATAAGAAAGCCACCTCAAGAGGTGGCTTTTATGCTTTTAAAGAATTTGGATCGGACTAGTTTGCGTTAGAGGCAATTACGTTTTTATCGGCTTTCTCGTTAGTGGCCATGTTCTGAGAGTCTTGCTCGCTCAGAGTTGAGACGAACTCACGGTCAACCTTAGAGTACATTTTGCGATCGCCGAAGTAGTCGTTGTACTGCACAGTGCTCAGGATATCTTCAAACTCCAGGTCACGTACGGCCAGCACATCTTTGCACTTCTCCGCAATCAACTGCTCATTTCCGGCGTGCTTCTGCTCAATCTCAGTGATTTGGGCTGCTACATCCAGATTGATTTCTCTAACCTTATTCGCCTGGTAGTTGTTCAGACGTAGTTCACGAATCATCTGCTCAGAAAGGTGATTGGCACGCTTCTCAGCAACAACAGTTACATTATTACCTGTAGCGAATGCGCCGAATACAGTTCCGAATACCATAAATGTTATTGCCAGTAGCTTTTTCATAATTGTAGTGTTTTTGGTGTTTTCAATGCTTTTCCAGATTTCGTTTCTGAGGCAGCGTAGTTTTAAAACGCGGGTTGTCTGTAAATGATTCCGGTATTTAAAATTTTTTTCGCTGAATCTTCAGTGTCGAATTCTGACTTATATAGTACAGAAATAATGCCAAAGAGGTCAAATAGCGAACCATTTGACCTCTTTTTTTAATTTTATTTTGGATTTTACCACTCGTTCCGCCACATCATCGACTCAACGGGTTTGGTCGTGCGGTTGTTGTATTTAGCGTTTGCCTTGCTGTTGTAGTAGTTCTCGATGCCACCTTTTACCTCAAAGTAAATCAGCTGCCCAATCGGCATGCCATGGTATACGCGCACCTGCTGCGTTACGGAGATCTCCAGTGTCCAGGTATTGCAGAAGCCTACATCGCCTTTTCCGGCCGTCGCATGGATATCGATACCCAGGCGGCCTACGCTTGACTTACCCTCCAGGAAAGGCACGTGTGCGTGGGTTTCCGTGTACTCCAGTGTCACGCCCAGGTATAGCGTATTGGGTTGCAGGACAAATCCCTCTTCGGGTATCTCAAACACGTCGATCTCGTTGTGACGACGGGCGTCGAGCACTTCGTCGCGGTAAGTGGCCAGGTAGCGGCCCAGGTGTACGTCGTAGGAGTTGGTGCCAAGGCCGGAGCGCTTGAATGGCTCAATCAGGATGGTGCCTTTCTCAATCTCAGCTAAAATCTGCTTATCTGTAAGAATCATGGGGTGCAATGTTATGACTGTAAAAGTAAGCAAAATGGTTGATTGTTGGATTAGAGAATTGCTGTATTGTTAAATTGTTGAATTGCTAAATTATTAGATTGTTGAATGGTTGATTGAGTCTAGAGGGTGAAGCTATACCTTGTTTGTAGGTATGATAGGTATAGCAAGAAAAAAGACGGCAGCCCATTTCTGAACTGCCGTCTTTTTTCTCTTATTATGAAGGTATAGCTTATCTCAGTAAAGCCTCTTTTAACGCCTCACTGTTAGCTTTGAGGTACTCTTGTACCAACTCGTCCGTAATGGCTGTAGACACAAACAGCGACTCGTACTGCGAAGGGGCCAGGTATACGCCGCGCTGCAGCATAGCGTTAAAGTAACGACCAAACAGAGCCGTATCCGATGTTTTAGCACTCTCGAAATCTGTAACAGGCTGCTCGGTAAAGAAAATGCTGAACATGGAGCCCACGTGGTTAATCGTGAAGTTCATGCCCAGTTCCTGCATGTTCTGCTTCATCCCGTTCACCATTTTGGATGTAGTCTGCTCCAGGTTCGTGTATACCTCCGGGTGCGCATGCAGGTACTGCAGCATGGCCATACCTGCCGACATGGCGATCGGGTTGCCGGAGAGCGTGCCTGCCTGGTATACTGGTCCGGCTGGCGCCACAAAGTTCATGATCTCTTTCTTTCCGCCGTAAGCGCCTACTGGCATACCGCCCCCGATGATCTTGCCCAGTGTGGTCATATCCGGCGTAACACCGAACAGCTGCTGCGCTCCGCCTGGAGCCAGACGGAAACCTGTCATCACTTCATCAAATATCAGCACGATGCCTTCTTTTGTGCAGAGGTCGCGTAAACCCTGCAGGAAACCAGCTTCTGGCAGCACCAAGCCCATGTTGCCGGCAACCGGTTCCAGGATGATGGCTGCTATCTGATCTTTGTTAGCTTCTACCAACGTCTTAACAGCTTCCAGATCGTTGAATGGCGCTGTGAGTGTGTCGGCGGCTACGCCTTGCGTCACGCCCGGGCTGTCCGGCACGCCAAGCGTAATGGCACCGCTGCCGGCAGCGATCAGGAAAGAGTCGCCGTGACCGTGGTAGCAGCCCTCGAACTTGATCATTTTGTTGCGGCCGGTATAGCCTCTGGCCACACGCACTGCCGACATGGTGGCTTCCGTACCGGAGTTTACCATGCGCACTTTCTCAATCGATGGCACCATGTCCACGATCAGCTCCGCAATCTCGATTTCCTTGCGGGTAGGGGCACCAAACGAGAGGGAGTTAGGTATAGCCTGCTGCACCGCTTCCTGCACAATTTCAGCAGCATGTCCCAGGATCATAGGCCCCCAGGAGTTGATAAACTCCATGTAGCGGTTGCCGTCCTCGTCGTACATATAGGGCCCTTTGGCTGAAACCATGAAGCGTGGATTGCCGCCCACGGCTCTGAAGGCACGAACAGGGGAGTTTACCCCGCCTGGTATGGAGTGTTGTGCACGCTGGAAAAGTTCTTCGCTGATTGGCGCTATTTTCATAATGCTGAGTTCTTAGATAGTGAATGAAATAATTTGAGCAGGGTGCTATACCCTGATTTGTGATGTCGAAAGCCTTAAAAGACCGGATTCACGACCGTCAGTTGCAGGTTCTCGAGTTTAGTGATCGGGATAAACTGGTTGTCGCGACGCACTTCGTTCTGGGCGGCGCGGTCTGTGTACCCGATCCCTTTGTAGAAGACACCCGGTCTGAGGCCCTCTGAACCCAGTGCCAGGTTAAAGCGCGATCCGTAGTTTTGGAGTAAGGTTCCGAAGTAATACATCATCTCAAAGCCAGCATACGCGTACGGCGAGGGTGGCATGTTATACCTGGCGGCATACCTTTTGCGGAAATGCTGCACTGCCGGACTCATCTGGTCGATGTATTTCGGATTGACAAAGTAGATCTCCAGGTCGTCTAACTGGCGCAGCGTCAGTTGGCCTATCCCCAGCCAGTTTTCGAAGGTAACCAGTGGGAGAGTGGCCGCTCTGGACTGCAGCGTGCTGACTGTATTGGCAGCAGCCGTCATCTGGTCGGAGAAGACAGCCAGATGGCCTATACCTTCCAGTTTCAATTCCTTAAAAACGGCGGCAGTAGCAGCGCTCTGTGCAGAGCTTATTTTTTTATAGGCCGCCACTTTGCCACCTAGCTTTAGGAACTGCTCGCGGTAATACTGGCTAAAGGCGATGTCATCCTTGGTGTTTTCGTACAGAATGATAGCCGTTTTTGGCTCAAACGTATTGTAAGCGTAAGTAGCAGCCTGTCGCGCCTGCGTTGCCACCGAGGACTCAAACAGGAAGACATTCGGATTCTGACCGGCCACTTCAAGATCCTGGGAAAGTGGATTGACCACATTCACGTTGTTCTGGGCAGCAAAGCGACCGGCAATTTTGGCCGATGACCTGTAAACGGGGCCAATGACCAGGTCCATCCCCTTCAGCTCCGGAGTTTCCAGGAGACCTTTTACAGCAGTTGTATCCGTGCCAGCATCGTAGGCATACAGGTTGATGTTGATGCCCTGTCGCTTAAGGGAGTCCTGCGCCATCTTCATGCCGGCGTAAAGGTCCGTGGCAAACTGGTTTTTGCGTGCTGCCTGCCCCAGGTCCTGGTCCAGCTGAAACGGCAGGAGAGCAGCTACATTGTAAGCCTGCTTGCGCATGGCGTTGGCGCTCAGGTATCGGTTACGGTCTAGGCGGTGCTTCGATACAATGTCTTCCAGGGTATTTTTGTCCTCAGGACGGTACCAGCCAGCCAGCAGCTTATCGGCAAAGGTCTGGGCCACGGCTTTGTCGTCCGGGTAGCGTTGCAGCAGCTGCTCAAAGGTTGCGCGGTCTGTGATCCGCATCAGGTAGTGCCGCTTCAGATTCTCGGCGTCGGCCTGCAGTTTGGACGATCGGATGCTGTTCAGTTCAGCCAGCGCCTGTTCGTAATCACCCTGCTCGAAAAGCACATTACCAAGCAGGTAACTTGCTTCGGGCTGGTTAGGCCAGTTCGGGTGCTGCCCCTGCAACTGCTGGAGCATACGGCGGGCTTCGGGCAACTTGTTCGCCTTGAGTGCGGCTACGGCATAGAGGTAGGAAGCTTCGGGAGCGTATTGATTTTTGGGACCAGCCTGCGTGATAGGCAAAAGCTCGGCCATGGCCTTGTCGTAACGCTCCTGTTCTATCAGTACCTTGCCATTGCTGTAGGTGGTGCTGAAATCCTGCTGGGCCTGTGCAGGCAGCGCAAATGCAGCCACGAGCAGCAAACCCGCTGCATGCTTCAGTAAGCTTCTTTTCATGTTGTTTTATTTTGATTGTGTGATTGAGTGATTTAGCGAATGAGTGATTGTTGATTTGGTGAGTGATTAATTCAATCAAATCAAAGACTGAACCTACACGCTACCTAACGGCAGCTTCGTTGAAACCAGATCAACAATTCAGCCATTTAACAATTTAACCAATCACTAACTCACTCAATCACTAAATCACTCCATTAAATTACTCCCACTCGATGGTAGCTGGTGGTTTCGAGCTGATGTCGTATACGACGCGGTTTACGCCTTTTACCTTGTTGATGATCTCGTTCGATACATCAGCCAGGAACTCATACGGCAAACGGCTCCAGTCCGCTGTCATGCCGTCTATGGACGTTACGGCGCGGAGGGCAACCACATTTTCGTATGTACGTTCGTCGCCCATTACACCTACCGACTGCACCGGCGTCAGGATAGCGCCAGCCTGCCATACCTCGTCATACAAACCTGACTTTTTCAGGTTGTTGATGAAGATGTGGTCTACCTGTTGCAATACATGTACCTTTTCTGGTGTGATATCGCCCAGGATACGGATCGCCAGACCCGGACCAGGGAAAGGATGACGGCCGAGGATGTTGTCGTCGATTTTCAGGGTTTTGCCTACCAGACGCACCTCGTCTTTAAAGAGCGCCTTCAGCGGCTCTACCACTTTCAGTTTCATGAAGTCCGGCAGACCGCCCACGTTGTGGTGCGACTTGATGGTAGCAGAAGGGCCTTTCACGCTCATCGACTCGATCACGTCCGGGTAGATGGTGCCCTGCGCCAACCACTTCACGTCCTCTATTTTGTGTGCCTCGTCGTCGAACACTTCAATGAACACGCGGCCAATGGCCTTGCGTTTGCCTTCCGGATCGGAGATGCCGGCCAGTGCGTCATAAAATCTGTTTTTAGCGTCGACGCCTTTCACGTTCAGGCCCATGTGCTTGTAAGAGTCCAGCACGTTCTCAAACTCGTCTTTGCGCAGCAGTCCGTTATCCACAAAGATGCAGTACAGGTTCTTACCGATCGCCTCGTGAATCAGCATAGCGGCCACGCTCGAATCCACGCCGCCTGAAAGTCCGAGTACCACTTTGTCGTTGCCCAACTGCTGCTTCAGGTCGGCTACAGTCGCTTCTACAAACTGCTCAGACGTCCAGTCCTGCTTGCAACCGCAGATGTGTACCACGAAATTGCGGAGCAGGGTTTTGCCTTCGTCGGAGTGGGTAACCTCTGGGTGGAACTGAATGCCGTAGGTTTCCTGGTCACGCAGCTTGTAAGCAGCCACACGCACAGTTTCCGTACTGGCTATTACTTCAAAATTGTCAGGAATTTCTTTGATCGTGTCACCATGCGACATCCACACCACCGAACCCGGTGTGAGTTCTTTCATCAGGCGGTTAGCGGTGTGCAGCTCCGTGAGTCTGGCACGGCCGTATTCGCGGATGGTGGAAGGGGTTACTTCGCCCTGGTGCTCGTAGGCGATCAGCTGCGCGCCATAGCACACGCCCAGTAGCGGGAGTTTGCCCATGAACTGGCTCAGGTCAATCGTTGGGTGTTCGTTGTCGCGCACCGAGCAGGGGCTGCCCGATAGAATAACGCCTTTGACATCTTCCGTGAGTTCCGGAACATTATTGTAAGGGTAAATCTCACAATATACATTTAGCTCGCGCACCCGTCTTGCGATCAACTGGGTGTACTGGGAGCCGAAGTCGAGAATCAGTATTTTTTCTGGCATGCGCAAAGGTAAGGTGTATTAGGCTTTTTTGCCAAAAATAGGGGAGATATGTTTTGAGAGAGGTGTCGAAGGTGAGGTTTTGTGTTGAATTGGAAGGCGTGTGGTATGGCGGCGGAAGCGTTTACGCTCTTGTCTGCTTTGGTGGGGCCTCTGGACGAGGTATAGGTATAGCTGCACCCATGCATCGTACCACAGGTTTAGCGATAGCGCAACTAGTGGTTTGCGCGCTGGCCAATTTACAACTGGCGTAGGCCTGGCTTACAGGTATAGCCACCTTTTCTATTGCATAGCTTCGCTGTGCGGCGGGCACTCACTTTTTTCCTTGATGAAAAAAGTAAGCAAAAAAATCAAGACGATTTTAAACTCGCTGACCGCTCAAACACAAAATCGTCATCGGTGCACCTGGCAAGTGCGATTCGTTTCATAGCCAGCGTGCAAGTTAATCTTGCTATACTTGCCAGCGTTGTGTGGCAGTAACTGTGATGCATATACCTGAGGGATGGCAGTTACGGATTCCCCGCCTTAGACAAGGAGGGGTTAGGGGTGGTTGGACCCGGTATAGCAAAACAGGAACTACAGTGCCTATACCTGTGAATTGGTAGCAGCAGAAAGTCTCCCTCCTGTTATTAGGAGGGGTTAGGGGAGGTGATTCCCCGCCTGGGGGGAGGGGCCCTCGACAGAGAAGGGGGCAGGGGGATGACATTCGTGCACAGGCATCCTGCAAATCCACTAATTCTGTAAATCCTGGTTCAGGCAAGCTATACCTAAACAGCTAACCAGACACTCGCGTGTCTGGAAGACGCCGCGAAGCCTTTCCTCCCCTCTCACCATAGGTATAGGCGATCAAAAAACTAAACAACCTGATTAGTAGGGCGATTGGCTCTCACTGGTAATTGTAATGGATAATTCTTTAGAATATGCTTGCACCGAAAGGGATTCTTCGTACCTTTGTAACGGCAAATCGGCACGGCCAGCTCCCGTCGAACTCCCCCAGGGCCGGAAGGCAGCAAGGGTAGATGGTTGATGCGGCGCGATGTTGGTTTGCCACTTTTTTTTGCCCATACTTTTCTGACCGGCCCTCTGCCGGTCTTTTGTTTTAGCCCCGCCATGACCTTTCCTAAACTCTGTCCGGCAGTAGGTTAACCCGTCTCAGAGGTCCTATACCTCAATTGTCCCGCATCTTTTATACAATGTCTTTTGACTTAGGGCATATTGCGTTAGATTTGTAGGAAAATCTACATCCTCAGCATTATGAAATTCTTTGTTGATACTGCAAACCTGCAGGAAATTCAGGAAGCGCACGACCTCGGTGTGCTCGACGGTGTTACCACCAACCCATCGCTGATGGCCAAAGAAGGCATCTTCGGTCACGACAACGTGATGGCGCACTACAAGCAGATTTGCGAGATCGTGGATGGCGACATCAGCGCCGAAGTGATCGCAACGGACTTCGACGGCATGGTACGCGAAGGCGAACTGCTGGCTGAACTGCACCCGAACATCGTGGTGAAGGTGCCGATGACGCGCGAAGGCGTGAAGGCGATCCGTCACTTCAGCGAGCGCGGCATCAAAACCAACTGCACGCTGGTGTTCTCTGCCGGTCAGGCTATTCTGGCTGCCAAGGCAGGTGCTACTTATGTGTCTCCGTTCGTAGGCCGTCTGGACGACGTGTCAACAGATGGTTTGCAGCTGATCGAGCAGATCGTGCACATTTACGGCAACTACGGCTACCAGACGCAAGTACTGGCGGCTTCTGTGCGTCACGTGATGCACCTGGTGCAGTGCGCTGAGCTGGGTGCCGATGTGGTAACCTGCCCGCTGTCTGTGATCACCGGTCTGCTGAACCACCCACTGACTGACATCGGCCTGCAGAAATTCCTAGCTGACCACGCCAAAGGAAATAAGTAATGACTAATGAATAATGAGTAGTGATTAACTGGGAATAGTGTCTGGGGCGAAAGCTTAAAACATTATTTCCCGTTAATCATTACTCATTATATACTTGACAACTATTCATTAGTCATTACTCATTATTCATTCAAAAGAAGATGTACATCATCAAAGTAAAGGGCAAAGCCAAAATTCCGGATTACATTCAGCTGCGCGACGACAATTTCGTGCTGATTGCCTATTTCAGGGCAGACCGCCCACTCAAGAACCTGGACCGCTACGGGCTGGAGGGGAAAGAAGAGGCACTGGCTGCGCTGATTGAGTCCCTTGAGTTTGGTAAACTGCAGCAACTAGACATTTAATATCTTATGAGCTTTTCTTCTTCTACCCCTGTGGTGTCACTGCGTGACGTGGCTATATACCAGGATGTGAACACCGTGCTAAGCAGTGTCAACTTCGACATTGACAAAGGGGAGTTCGTATACCTGGTAGGGCGCACCGGTAGCGGTAAAAGCTCGCTGCTCAAAACCCTTTACGGTGACCTGCCGCTCCAAACTGGCGTAGGTCACATTGCCGATTTTAAGCTAAGCAAGCTTCCGCGCAAGCAGGTGCCCTACCTGCGCCGCAAGATCGGCATCGTGTTTCAGGATTTCCAGTTACTCTTTGACCGCACGGTGGCGGAGAATTTGGCCTTTGTATTGAAAGCGACTGGCTGGAAAGACAAGTCGAAGCGCAAGCAGCGCATCACAGAAGTGCTCATGCGCGTAGGACTCGATGCCGCTGCCAACAAACTGCCACACCAATTGTCCGGAGGTGAGCAGCAGCGCATTGTGGTGGCCCGCGCGCTCCTCAACGAGCCGGTCATCCTGCTGGCCGACGAACCGACCGGTAACCTCGACCCGATCGTGGCCGACGGCATCATGCAGCTCTTCAACGAGATCAACAACAGTGGCACGGCCGTCCTGATGGCTACCCACAACTACGAGATCATCAACCGCTACCCGCACCGCGTACTCAAGTGCGAAAACGGCAAAGTGCTCGATTCAAAGGTAGAAGACTTTAACCTCACGACCGGCTATTAGTTTTCTTGATATTTTGACAAAAGACCTTGTGACAAAGGAATTTCGAAAGCTTGCTTACCTATGAGCTTTGGGAAAGCCGTTAGACAAAGGTCACCTCTGACTGAACATATTACTAGGCAGGCTTAGGTATCATACCAAGAGAAGTATAGAGAGAGCCTCACGCACGTTTCTACCATCATCCAGCCATACCCTGAAAAGTCCTTTGTCAAAGGATTCCTTTGTCAATAATTTTTTCAGGAATCCGCTACGCTTGTCTGCGGACGAAATTCAGCAGCCATTCGTTCATAGCCGGGTATACCTTCAGGCCAAGCATCAGGCCCACGTAAATGGCGGTGATGATCAGGGAGCGCACCACAATATCCAGGTATAAATTCCCGAGAAAGGGCAGCAGGTATGAGGCGCCCAGCGCTACGGCCGCAATAATTGTCACGGTCACAGAACTCCAGGCGAAAGGCTGCATTTTGTAGAGCCATTGCACAAAGAACAGACGCAACAGGTTGATCGTCACATACGAGATCATCGAAGCGAGGGCCGCTCCGTTGATGCCGTAGAGCGGAATGAAAACATAGTTCGTCCAGATCGTAAGGCCCGCCAGCACCACGTTAAAAAGCAAATCCCAGCGATATTTTTCGGAAGTGGCCAAAATAATGCCGTTTATACCTGTGGCCAGGTCGATGATGCGGGCCATGGAAAGGAACAGCACCACATACTTGCCTGCCCGGTAGGTTTCCGGCATAAACGAGAACAGGTTGTCGATATTGGCCCAGATGCCAATAAACAGCAGCAAGCCAACGATGAGGTTGATAAGCGTGACCTGCTTGTAGAGGCTTGCCATACCTGTCATATTCTGGTCCTTCCAGTACTCTGCCACCTGCGGAAAGGCAATCTTGAAGATTGAGCGGGCCGGCACCATAATGGCACTGGTGATAAAGAAAGCGGTGGTATAAACCCCATTGTCGCCCAGGCTGTATGAGCTGATCATGATCTGGTCGACTGTGGTGATAATGGTTACCGAAATGTTGCCCAGGAAAGTGAAGAAGCCATAGTAGAGCATTTCCCGCAGCGGTACAATGCTGAGCGCGGCCAGGCGTGGCCGCAAAAACAACTGCTTCAGCCACAGCGCATACACTGCCAGCGTCAGCGTGATCGTGGCATTGATAACAATGTAGAGCAACACGAACTGCCTGAAATCGATCCAGTCAAAGGCATAAAGACCTATCAGCACCGTTGTGAGGATGCGCAGCAGAAAATCCTGGGCGAAGGACGATATGATGGTCTTGAATAGCGAGCGCAGGTAGGCCGTGAGCAGGTTGAAGAGCAGCGTGAAAAAGGCCAGCGGGATCACAAAGTAATAGTAATCGAGCAGGAGGGGGGAGTTCTCGATGTAGTAGTCGACCACGACCGGCTTGAACAGCAGGAATAGGCCCGATATAACACCAAAGCCCAGCACAGGTATAGCCAGCAGCAGGAACAGGAATCCGTGGTGCTCCTTGCCCTTGTCCCGGAAATAGGGGAAGTAGCGCACACTCATATTCACGAAGCCGAGCGCCGAGAACTGCGCGAACATCACCGAGATCTGGATCAGCAGGCGGGTGAGGCCCACTTCCTCCTCTTCCAGAAAGTTCGGGAAAAGCAGGATCGTGTTCACATAGCCGATCACGATGCCGGCATATGAAATGATGGTGTTCCAGATTCCCTCGCGCTGGAGATGTTTACTCATGTTTCTAATTCAGGCCACAAAGGTAGACGATTCAGGCAGAGTTGCCAGTATGAAAATGACAACGCTTGCTCTCAGCCAGCATACTATTAATAAGGGCACTCGCTTTCTCTCCACTTCGGCCATCGTATTCCGTACCCACTGTCGCATTATAATATTTGGCCCGTAGGTATACCTCGGGTTTTTGCTGGATGCCTTGCTCCAGTAGCGGTTTTAGGGTATCATATGAAGCCGCCTCTTCCACAAGCCCGTGCGTTACGTAGCCGTAATAGTCGTGCAATTCCTCTTTGGGGTTGAAGTTGAAATAGACGGACCACACATTCAGCAGCACCGCCTCCAGGTGGATGCCGGAGTTTCCGCTCACCAGCATATCCAGTTCGCGCAGGTACTCAAAAACAGACTGTTGTCGCGGGTTAGTAAGGTTAATGTTCGAGCTGATGCCTGTGGCAAAGGTATAGCTGCGCTTGTCGCGGGGGTGGGGGCGCAGCAGAATTTTTAACTGCGGGAAATCATGGCTGATATGTCGGATTAACTGCTCGACTTCCTCTACCCGGTCCATGAGGTTACAGGCTATACCCAGTGTTTGCACGCGGTGGTTCCTGTTGCGGAGCGGCACAAACTGATCAGCTTTTGGCATCCCGATAAACTCCACCCGGCCGTGTACCGGACCGCATTGCCTGTACTTGTCCAGCGAGTCCTGTCCCTCGAGCAGATCCAGGTCAAAGGCCAGCGGCGGGAACAGGTTGCTTACACTGGAGTGCTGCACGTAAACGGTAGATATGCCCAACTCCTTCGCCGCCAGCAGCATGGCGCGGGCATCGGCATTGTGGTCGTTGGCAAACACGATGGCCTGCGGTCGGTATTTCCGGAGCTTTTGCAGGTATACCTCGTAAAAGCCGACGGCATCGTAGAGCAGGTCCACGAAGCGGAGCGTACTGTTTTTTCGATGCGAGAGAAATCGGAAGAAAAGTGGCAGAAACTTGTAGTAATAGAAGAGCTTTTTGCGAAGCGAGAGGCGTGCCACCTGCTGGTTATACCTGCCAATGGCCTTGCTCTGGCCGGCTACCATCACGGCTTCAGGTATAGCAGCCTCCAGAAAGTGCAAACTGTCGTAATTGTTCTGACTCACCACATACAGCCATACCTTGCCCTGCAGTCGCTCCGGCTGCTCTACTGACGTGAACAGATTGCCCAGCAGCCGCACCAGGGTATAGCCGGCCATGCGCAGCACACGCAGGAACGGATTGGAAGGAGAGGCTGCATTTTTGGCACTTTCCGGCAGTAGGTAAAATCCTTCGGAAAAGTGCAGGTATAAGATGTTGCTGTAGAGCGTATACCAGTTTTTCATGTGTTATACCATGTCCCAGCTCAACGGCGTGCCCGCTTTGATGTCCTGTGCGGCACTCTTACCCAGCAGGTTATCATAATGTTTCGGCGCTAGCCCCAGGCCCGGCCTGATCACGCGGATATTCTCTTTGGTGAAGGCTTCACCTGCCTGAATGTCTTTCGAAGCATAGACCGAGCGCTTGAAGAGCCGGCTTTTCTCCTCCGCCCGCTGCACGCCGTACTGCACCCGCCCCATCGCCAGCCAGGCCCTTTCCGACTCCACCACCAGCGACCGCAGTTCGGCAGGCTCTAGCGAAAAGGCGGAGTCCACCCCACCGTCGGCGCGGCTGAGCGTAAAGTGCTTCTCGATGACGGTCGCGCCCAGTGCCACAGCGGCGACAGAGGCCCCAACGCCCATGGTATGGTCCGAAAGGCCGACCTGCACGTCGTACAGGGCGCTCAGGTGCGGGATGGTGCGCAGGTTTGTGTTCTCCGGCGTGGCCGGGTAGGTGGAGGTGCACTTTAGCAGAATCAGCTCCAGACAGCCCTCCTCGCGCAGCACCTGCACGGCCTCGGCCACCTCCTGCACGGTGGCAGCGCCGGTGCTCATGATCACAGGTTTGCCGGTGGCGGCCACTTTGCGCAGCAGCGGGTGGTCCGTATTCTCAAAAGAGGCGATCTTGTAGGCGGGCGCATCCAGACTCTCCAAAAAGTCCACCGCCGACTCGTCGAAAGGGGAGGAGAATGCGATGATGCCGCGCTCCCGTGCCCGCTCGAAGATCGGCTGGTGCCACTCCCAGGGGGTATAGGCCTCTTTGTAGAGGTCATACAGCTCACGTCCTTTCCAGGGCGAACCCTCGTCCTCAATGGTGAGGGCGCCGGGAAGCGTCATGGTGTCGGCCGTGTAGGTCTGCAGCTTGATGGCGTCGGCCCCCGCGTCAGCGGCGGCGTCCACAATAGCCAGCGCGCGCTCCAGCGACTGGTTGTGGTTGCCCGACATCTCGGCGATGATAAAGGGCTTATGGGAAGGGCCGATCAGACGGCCGGCTATATTGATATCGTTGATCATGGTTTTGTTTCTAAACTATGCGCTGGCCGTTGGCTGCCAGACAAAACGGAATGCTTTCGGGTGCGCGGGATCTGCTTCTCCGTACGCAAAACCAGCTTTCTCAAATGACCGCACAGATGCTTTGTTCTGCTGCTCTACCAGTCCCGCCACAAGCTGTACATCGGGTCGGTCCTGCATCAACTGCTGTATACCTTTGAGCAGTACGGTATGGCCCAGCCCTTTGCCGCGGTAGTCAGCCCCAATCAGGTAGCTGATCGTAGCCGTGTTGTCGTGGATATCGAAGCGGATGTGGGCGGCCGGCTTGCCATCCGCCTCAGCAAGATAGAGGATGGCGTCGGGGTTGTCAAGCTTGGCTTGAAACCAGCGAGTGTGGTCCTCCAGTGGAATCGGTTCCGGGTTGAAGGAGTGCCGCCGTACCTCCGGGTCATTGGCCCAGTCAAATAGCAGGTGCAAGTCCTCAGGTATAGCTTTCCGGAGTTTCAGTTGGGTTGTTAGACCAAGACTTTGGAACATCTCCAACAGCCGCTCCGGGCTTTTGCCGTCGAAGTGCTGGCGCTGGATTGTAAGTTGAGACTCAAACTCCCGCTCACTTATACCTGCCTGTAACACCTGCGAAAGGCTGCTGTAGTCACGCGCTATACCTGTAGAGGTCAGGAACTGGTGCATGCCTGCCTGGTTGTCGGCGGTTTGTTTTACAAACAAAATACCTCCCACGGCGGCGTATTCATAAGAAATACCGCTGGCTGAGGTGACAGCGGCTTGACACTCTGCCATCAGACGTCGCAGACTTTCGGCAGACAAATCGCGGTGCAGTTTGGCCTGCGGATATTTTTTGAGGTACTGCTTCAGTTCAGAAGAATGGCTGTAGGCGCTGCCCACCACTATTTCGATATGCTTCACGGCAGGTATAGCTTGCATCTCTTCCAAAGACTGCCAGGTATGGTTATCTGGGTCGGCACCACCCATACAAACCAGCACACGCAGCTCACCCTCTGGTATAGCCCGGGCAGCTTTGGCGGCTCTCAGGAAAACAGGACGGAGCAGCGCATAATGCGGACCGAGCAGCAACCGGGTATAGGGTGCTGTCTGGTAACGCTCGTCCGAAACCCCACCTGCCGGATTGATGACCACATCGGACACGAAAGTATAGGCATGAATATCGTCGATGCAAACCAAGGCCGCGCCACGTGATTTTATGTTTTGCTGGTAAACTGTGCCAAAGGTATAGCCGTCCAGCACCACGATCTCTTCTGCTGAAATATAAGCATCCAGTTCGTGCACAAAGCGGTCAACGTCGGGCTCAGCAGGAGGAAGCACGATGATGCCGTCGCATACCTCCCGTATCCGTTCCTGCAGCACCTGGTCGGGGGACTGAATGGCGAACACGCACTCATAGTCACGGCGCAGCATGTGTGCCAGCGCCAGAGAGCGCATGACGTGTCCCAGCCCAATGCGGCTGTTCCCGTCTGCCCTGAAAATAATGCGTGTCTTCCTGTTCATACTAGCCTAGTTTTAAAAGCGCCCTGCTAAATCCTCCGGCCTGCAGCAGTTTCCTGGCGGCTGCGATTTCGTCTTCCTCGGTTACAAAGACCTGCCGCTGCGCATTGGCGGCATTGATTTCCTGCAGCCAGGGCTGCTCGTGCAGCAACTGGCCAATTGCCTCGTGCGTGATCGACTGGCCCGGTTTCCAGAGCCGCTCGAAAAGCAGGGCAGCCAACGCGTAGTCTGTCGGGTAGTCTACGGTCAGGCGCAGCACTTCGATGGGGGAATCAAAAGGCAAGATCTTCCTTCTGAATCCGGCTTCTCTCCTGATATAGGGCGTTACGTGCTCCCGGTCGGCTTCTGCCGTGGCCTGTGCGGCGGCTTTTTCCAAGGTTTGACGGGTAAATACCTCCACGTTGGTGCCCAGGGGAAGTCCGGTGGTGATGGTATAATCTGATGCTGTCTGTAACAACTTCTCTACTGCCTGGTCGATCGTTTCCGGCATCACAAAGGGGTTGTCGCCGGTGAGCCGCACGATCAGATCCAGTTCAGAGGTATGCGCAGCCTGTCGGAATCTGTCCAGCACATCGTCAGCAGAGCCACGCAGACAGGGAATTTCCCTAGCGCTGCAAAAAGCCTCAATGGCATCGTCGGCGCTTCGGGTGGTGGTCGCGATGATCGTTTGTTGCAGCGATTGGGCCGCGTGGGCATTCGTCACCACATGCTCCAGCAGGCTGGTAGTTTCACCGAAGGGCAGCGGCAACAGCGCTTTGCCCGGCAGTCGCTCCGAGCCCAGGCGCACCTGTATGATGGCGCCGACCTTTACCATGCCGTCCAGCCTCCGTCCAGCACCATGTTCTGACCCGTCATAAAGGCCGAAGCGTCCGAGGCCAGGTATACGAAGGCCCCTTTCAGGTCGTCGGGCTGGCCAATGCGACCCAGCGGGTTCTTCTTTTTGAGTTGCCCGACAAAGACCTCGTTTTGCTGCACCTGTTCACTCGGGAAAGGACCCGGCGTAACGGCGTTGACGGTGATATTGTGCTTGCCCAGGTAGCAGGCGAAGTAGCGTGTGAGCTGCAGCACGCCCGCCTTGGCGGCTCCGTAGTGTGGCGGATTCAGGAAAGCCGGGCTTTCGTCGTAGATACTGAAATCGGGGGAGACCATGCCGTACATGGACGACACGTTGATGATGCGTCCGCCGTGCTGCTTCAGGTAGGGGATCGCCTCCCGGATGCAGCGGTAGACGCTGTTCAGGTTGCCGTCGATGCCGTAGGCCCAGTCCTCGTCCGTGAGTTGCTCCGGCTGCTGTCCTTTGGAGTAAAAGGCGTTGTTCACCAGCACGTCGATTCGGCCCGCTTCCTGCTGTACCTGCTCAAAGGCGGCTGTAACGGTTTTGGTATCGGAGATGTCGCAGTAGACGAATGAAATGCTAAGGGCAGTATGCTTACTGAAAGCCTCCTGGAATTTGTCCTTGCTTCGGCCCAGCACATAAACGGTAGCACCGGCCTCGGCCAGACCCAGGCTGATGGCGGTACCCAGATGGCCGTAGCCACCGGTGACGAGTGCCACCTTACCTGTGAGGGAAAATAGATCGGACAGACTGCTCATCGTGCGGGCCACTTGTAGGGTAAAAGTATCGTTTCGTTTTCTTCTTTCAATGCTAACAGTTCGGTATGCAGCGCTTGAGGGATGGTCATCTTGCTGAAGCTGATGTTCTCCTGCAGGGTCTGCAGGCTCTCCACACCGATCACTACTCTGGAAATATAAGGATTTGCCAGCGCAAAACCCAGACAAACCGCCCCGATTGGAAGTTGGTAGTCGCAGGCCAGTTCTTGCATGCGCTCCAGTTTGGGCGCTGCCTCCTGCAGGTATAGCGGCAATTGGTCCGGCTGCATAAAGTAGAGTCCCTGTAGGTATACGGAGCGGATGTGCGTCTCAACTCCCCGTTCCCGAAGCTCGGGCAGCAGTTCCTCAAAGCGCCTGTCGAAGATGCTGTAGGGGAACTGTACCAGGTCGATGGGCACTTCTTGTTGCAGCAACTCCTCAGCCTCGGACGGATGGTAGAGGGATATACCGATCTTCTCCACCTGGCCGGATGTTTTCAGTTCCTGGAGCTCGTCCAGTATACCTGGCCTGCTACTGTAACTCGCATAGCTGTGCAGCAGATAGCCATAAATTTTGTCAACACGCAGTCGCTCCAGCGATTCGCGGAAGGCCTGCGCGATGGGTTTGTCGGGCTGGTTGGGCGGGTACTTGGAGATGATGCGGTACATGCCTGGCAGCGTGCTGAGGATATTACCCAGGCACGTCTCGCTGCTGCCGTAGGCTGCCGCCGTGTCCAGGGTGTCTATACCTGCCTTCGCTGCTTCGGCAAGTAAAGCGGACACCTCGGACTCCGGAATCTGTCCGCGCTGGTTGCTGATGCCGTAAGGGAGCCCGAACTGCGCCGTGCCCAGGATCAGCCGCTGTGCCAGTGTTTGATTGCTCAAGTTCAAGCTTTACAAAAACCTTTTACTTTCTCTATTACGTATTGCTGCTCCTCGTTCGTCAGGGTTGGGTACATGGGCAGGCTCAGGCAAGCCTCGTAATAGCGCTCTGCTTTCGGGAAGTCACCCTTTTTGTAGCCCAGGCTGCGGTAGTAAGGCATGGTGTGGGCCGGGATGTAGTGCACCTGCGCAAAGATGTTATGCTCGCGCAGGAAGTTATAGAGCCCCTTGCGGTCGGCCACCTGGATCACATACAGGTGGTAGGCGTGGCCCGTCTCACCAGACTCAGTTATAGCCGAAGGGTTGGTGCCCAGCACTTCTATACCTGCCGCGCCGGCAAATGCCTCGTCGTATACCTTGGCTATTTCCCTTCTGCGGGCCATGCCTTCGTCGGCGCGTGCCAGCTGCGTGATGCCCAGGGCGCAGAGCATGTCGGGGATGCGGTAGTTGTAGCCCAGGGCCTGCATCTCCATGTACCAGCCGCCGTGGTTCTCCTCCATGAAGGCAGGGTCGCGGGTGATGCCGTGGGTGCGGTAAAGCAGCAGCTTCCTGTAGAGCTCCTCGTCGTTGGTGGTGACCATGCCGCCCTCGCTCGTGGCGATGTGCTTGACGGGGTGGAAAGAGAAGATGGCCATGTCCGCATACCTGCCGTTGCCGCAGAACTGCCGCTCGCCCTGGCTGTCGACAAAGAAGCCACCCGGCGCGTGGGCCGCGTCCTCGATGATCCACAGCCCGTGCTCGTCTGCCAGTGCGCGCAGCACTTCCAGGTTCACCGGGTTGCCGGCAAAATCCACAGGTATAATTCCGCTGTAGTAGCCCTTTGGCTTGCCCTCCAGCATCCGGCGCACCTGCCCGATGTCGATCAGGGCCGTGGCCGGGTCGATGTCAGCAAACTCCACGGTGCCGCCGCAGTAGCGCACGCAGTTGGCCGAGGCCACGAAAGTGATGGGCGTGGTGATCACACGCGAGTTCTCGTTTACGCCCAGCGCCATGGCGCACAGGTGCAGGGCGGCTGTGCCGTTGCTCACCGCCACGGCGTATCTGGCGCCCACGTACCTGGCGAAGGCCAGCTCAAACTCGGCCACCTTCGGCCCCTGCGTCAGGAAGTCCGACTGCAGCGTTTCCACCACCGCCTGTATGTCGGACTCGGTGATGTTCTGACGTCCGTAGGGGATAGGGCGCATGTGCTTTTCGTTATGCATGTAAGGAGGTAAATTCTGAAATTGTGAGTAGTTAATGATGCTTTTGCAGGAACAGGTCGAGAGCTGTCCAATAGTGCACCGGCATTCATTTATTAGCAATCATGCACGGGCAACCATTCAACAATCAACAAATTAACAATTCAATAAATCACACACTAAACTCCGGGTCCACATGCTGTCGGATCTGGTCGCGGAGTTGTTCGACACTAAGCCAATCGGAATTGGTACCGGAGTTATACTTAAAGCCTATCTCTACCATCCTGCCGTTATGCGCTTTGATGAAATCCTCCACTGTCCAGAGCGGAGTAGAAGGCACAATCACATAGTATTTATCCAGCTCCACCGTACTCAGAGAGTCGGTTTCGGTAATCATCTCTTCGTGTAGTTTTTCACCCGGACGTATACCAACCACCTCCTGCTTGCAGTTCGGACCAATGGCCTCAGCCAGGTCGGTGATGACATATGACGGAATCTTCGGCACGAAAATCTCGCCGCCCCAATGGTGCTCCAACGCATGGAAAACTAACTCTACGCCTTCTTCCAGCGAAATATTGAAACGGGTCATCTCCGGGTGGGTGATCGGCAGTACGCCTTCATCGCGCTTCTTCAGGAAGAAAGGAACCACCGAGCCACGGGAGCCGATCACGTTACCGTAGCGCACCACCGAAAACTTGATGTCGCGCTTGCCTTTCATGTTGTTGGCGGCTACAAACAACTTGTCGGAGCACAGTTTAGTGGCACCATAGAGGTTGATCGGAGCAGCAGCTTTGTCGGTAGAGAGGGCCACCACGTGCTTCACGCCGGTGTCGAGGGCAGCGTTGATGATGTTCTCGGCTCCCAGCACGTTCGTCTTGATGCACTCCATCGGGTTGTACTCAGCGGCAGGCACCTGTTTCATGGCGGCGGCATGCACAATGATGTCGATGCCTTCGCAGGCTCTTTTGAAACGATCGCCGTCGCGCACGTCGCCGATAAAGTAACGAACGGAGTTGTACTTGCTATGCGGGAACACCTGCGACATTTCGAACTGCTTGAGCTCGTCGCGGGAGTAAATGACCACGCGCTTTACGTCCGGAAAACGGGCGTATACCATCTCCACGAACTTCTTCCCAAACGAGCCTGTGCCGCCAGTGATCAAAATAGACTTATTGTTAAGGTCTAATGCCATGCTGATTTTTTGCTTAATACCGGGGCGCATCATCTGTAACCCACGCCAAGGTGCAAGTTAAATATTTAATTGTTGATTGCTTAAATTGTTGAATGGTTGATATTGTTTTTGTTGGTTGTTGCAGAGGGATGTTGTTATTTGCTGTTTATGTATAAGGGGGAATTTTTGCTTGTAGGCGATTAACCCACTTGAGCCCCCAGAGGGTATTCCGGTGCATGATTGCTAATAATTGATTGCCCGTGAACGATACGGACGGGTCGCGACCTGTCCCTACAATAACTAATTTGTAAATTCCTGAACTCCCAAACTGTCAAACTTCTCCATGTTGAAAAAAGCTTTTTTTGGGTTGCTGCATACGTTGGGCTATCACTCGCGCTATACCTCGGTGTTGCATCATCCGGGCAAACGATCGCTCAGACCCAGCTACGTACTGGATTTCGATGATGCGGAGAAGGCTTTTCTGGAGGATTCTGCCCGCAGTTTCAATTATGCCATCGACTATAGTCTGGGCTACCGGCAAAAGGAGCTATACCTGGTGCGTCTGCAAGATGTGCAGCTTCTGGGTAACTCCGGCGCTTTGGTATTGGATGGCAAGGTCGTGGTGGAGTCGGTAGGGGAGGTGAGCCGATTGGCCAAGTCCGATGCTTTCAAGGAGGTTTCGCTGCTACTGCCCAAGAAGCGCGTCGGCCGCTATACCTCTGTGCTGTTCCTGCCCTGGGCTGACCACAACAACTACCACTGGTTCTTTGACTGTCTATCGCGCCTATACCTGGTGCTGGAGCATATCCAGGAACCAATTCAGGTCATCATGCGCCGCGACATGGCTCCGTACCAACTCGAAACAATGCATTTTGTGCTGAAAGGGTATCCCCAGGCTAGTGTGTCCTATATCGGCAAACACGAAAAATGGCAGGTGGAGGAGTTTGTACTACCCTCCTTTGTGGCCAATGCACAAAGTGGCTTTCTGCCCCGGGAAATAGCCAATTGGCTGCGGAAGAAGGTATGGCACGGCTATGGCGTGCAGCCAAATATGGCCAAAAGAAGGATTTACATCAGTCGCGCCAATGCCAAAACCCGTCGTGTGCTGAATGAACTGGAACTGCTACCGCTGCTCGGCCGGTATGGCGTTGAGGTGGTGCGGGCCGAGGAACTGACCTATCAGCAGCAGGTACAGCTTTTCTTTGAGTCTGAGGCCGTTATGGCCCCCCACGGCGCTGGCCTGACCAACCTGCTTTTCTCCGAGCAATGCCAGGTGCTCGAGTTTCACCCAGCCAACCTAATCAAGACGCACTACTTTCTCCTCTGCAAAGCACTCGGCTTCAGGTATAGCGCGGTGATCGGTACAACAGGAGATAAACTCGAGAACTATACCGTACCGGTGCAGGAGGTAGAAGCGTGGTTGAAGGATATAGGAGTTTAGGTATATTTAGTTAACTTGAAGTGGAATGCTGAATATTCAGATAGAAACTGCGCTTGCATTAAGGGCATACCTTTGGTAAAAATTATAAGCAATGAAAGACAAAGCGGTCCTATTCGTCCTATTCTTTTTACTAACGATGAGTAGCAGTGCTTTCAGTCAGAGCGCAGACGAAAAAGTACGTTTCCACATTGCTCCTTTAAATTTTTTTGACCCGATAACGGGCGTTCTGCAAATTGGTATCCAGAAGCACATTCATCAGCGATTCGCATTATCGTTAGACCATGGGTTTAAAATGCAGGCATTTCGAAATCTCGTAATGGACGGTGAGAGTGAAAGGAAGAATTACAGGTACTCTAAAACGAAAGCGGAGTTAAAATACTTCGTTGGGCAACCAAAATCGGTCGCTTCATCCTACTTGTCCATGGAGGGCATGTATTTCCCGCAGCAATATGTAAAAGAGCAGGATTATCTGATCACTAATAATTCATACTACAGGTTTGACTATTCGGATATAAAGAGGACAGTATGGGTAGCAAGTTTAAAGTATGGGATAGAGATTAAAGTCAACAATTTTGTATTCGACCATTTTTTTGGCTTAGGGGTAAGGCGACTCTCTATAGCGCACAAGCCCGTTGGTTTAGTAGAGCATGAGTATTTTGAAGAAACGGATGTTTGGTTTCCACCCATTGACCGAAAGGAAGGAGCCTTCTACCGTCCGCATGTATCGATGGGAGTAAAGGTCGGGTACATCATAAAGTAATAACTTTTACAAACCACGCCTGTAATCCACTTATGCCACCTTATAGCTAGCCAAAAGAGTTGCGAGGCACATCTTTCTTTGCCGGATCAGAATGTGGCGAATTGTACTCCGCTTAAATTCTAAATCATCCGGTTGGGTAGTAGGGCACTACAAATCTAGAATTGTTAAAGAGTTGAAGGTTTTTAATTTGCTAAATATAGTTTAGCACTTTAATAATGGAATAATAATTGCTTGTATAGAATATTAAGAATACCTTGTATTTAACGTCCCACCTTTATATAGACAAACTCATGAAGGAATTTTACAGATCCTCCCTTTTCCTGGCTGGCTTAACGCTCATGTTCTACAGTTGTGATTCCGACAATGACAATACAGCTATACCTACCCTGGAGGAGGTAGAATATATTGTAGTAGATGCTAACACCACTGATGTTCCTGTCAAACCTGGTAAATATGATGAAGTTGATGGGATTTTCAGATACACGGAAAATCATTTCTTTACATCTGGCACACCTTCTCGATTTACGATTGATAAAGGGTACTTCATGGCCTCGTATAGCGGGAAGGATACCAATGGGCCCCATGTCCCGCTTCAAAGCAGCAATATAAACGGGCAGGCCATGTGCACTGAGGTCTATATTAATAATATCTGTGACACTTCGAGACCCTCTACATCTTGGAACTTGTACGGGAAGCAACATGAGGTGAGAAATTTGAAATGGGAGTACTTAAATAGTGATAAGAGTAAGGGGTATAGGGTTGAGATGACTGATGTCCCGGAAGCTGCTAAATGGCATGTAGTACCTACGCGTATTTCATTTGACGAAGACATTAGGTTTGAATTCGAAAGAAATTCTGTAAAAGACAGTATTATAGTTGGACTGTTAATTGTCCCTAAAGAAGGCATAGGTAAAGTCCTTCCATCGCCCTCTATTAATCGGACTCGACAAATCGGCTATTTAGTAAAACCTGGCGAAACATCTTTCACTGTAACGAAAGAAAGGCTTGCAAGCCTCTCACAATCAGCTTTAGGTATGCCCACAGCTGCTGATTCCGTTTTCCTCAACCTCAGAACAACCCGCTACGTCATTAAGGTTATAGATAACAGGGAAATATTAATTTCCTATATAGTAGATGAATTCAAACCCGTTACGGTAGACTGGAAAATTGACTAAACCCTGGCAGCCTTTACGACCAACCGCTTCACCACCCTGGCCAGCTTCTCCGTCAATTCACGTCTCGAGAACTGGGCATGATTGAGGTAGGGCAGGTCAAGGTTCGGGTTGATGGTCCAGGCCTTGCTCATCAGCATCATGTGGTCGAGCATGAGCTCGTGAGCGGTATAGTGGAATAAACGGCCGGCACCGCACTCGTCAATGATTCGGTCGGTGTCGGAGTGCACGGGACCGAGACAGATGATCGGCTTATTCGAGGCCAGGTACTCAAACAGCTTGCCCGGCACATTTGAGTACACGGCAGGCACATCAGCTATGGCCATCAGCAGCATCGTGCTTTCCATCAGGTACTTGATGGCTTCGGTGTGCGGCACATGCGGCACAAACTCTGTTATACCTTCCAGACCGGCCTTGCTGATGCGCTGCTTCACACCCTCTGATACCTTGCCTACGAAGCGCAGTTTATACCGGATGTCGCTGTTCACCGAGCGCAGCTGCGAAATTACTTTCAGGAACACATCGATGTTGTAATTCTCGGTAATGGTACCAGTATACGTGATCAGAAACTCGTCCTGCGGTGGGGTAGAGGGGTAAATGAAATCATCCTCGTCATACCCGTTCGGAATCACATGGATCTTATCCGGGTCAATCTTAGCTGGTTTGTTGAGAAAGAGGCGTTTGGTATCCTCGCTGGTCACGATCACGGCATCAGCCCGCTCCAGCACATGCAACTCATAATTCCGGTCGATGCGCCTGGCAATCGGGGTGTGGTAGAGCTGGTCGTAGTAATGGATGTTCGTCCAGGGGTCGCGGAGATCCGCAATCCAGGGCAGTCCATGCTTTTCTTTCAGCTTCAGGCCGATTAGCTGGGTGGAGTGGGGCGGACTGGTGGTCAGGATCGCCTGAAAATGACCGTCCTTCAGCAACTCGTCAGCTTTTTTGAGGGCATGCTTGTTCCAGCCTACGCGGGCGTCAGGTATAAACAGGTTGCCGCGCACGAACTTGAACACTTTGTCCAGAAAGCCGGTCTTGGCTTCTTCGTTGGCAAAGCCACTGTAAGGTATTTCTTTCTTGCCGGAGAGTTTCTTGTAATACTCAAAAGGCTCGGAGGTGGCGGTGCGGTAGACGGCTGTACCTTCGGGCACTTCGCTCGCAAAGGTATGGTCGAGCACCGGGTAGGAGGCCTGTTTCTCGTCAACGGTCAGCACACTGGGCTGCACACCTGACTGTGGCAGATATTTGCAGAACTTCAATCCACGCTGCACGCCCGGCCCGCCCGAAGGAGGCCAGTAGTAGGAGATGTATAGTAAATTGATCTGGTCTGTTTTTTCCAAAGTGATCGGCAAAATAACTTCTTTCCCAAAGATAGCAAAAGCGTAATTACGAATGAATAATGAATAGTGATTAATGAATAACGATTAATCTTTCGTCATTCATTATTGCTATAGCAACTATTCCTGATATTCCTTAGTTTTGTAGGTAAATCCAGAATTAGAGAGATGTTTGATAATTTAAGTAACAAACTAGACCGCGCCTTTAAAACCCTCAAAGGCCAGGGAAGCATCACCGAGATCAACGTAGCCGCCACCATCAAAGAGGTACGCCGTGCCCTGGTGGATGCCGACGTAAACTATAAAGTAGCCAAAACGGTAACCGACAAGATCAAGGACGAGGCCATGGGCCGTGACGTGTTGATCTCCGTATCGCCGGGCCAGTTGATGGTGAAGATCGTTTATGAAGAGTTGACCGAGCTGATGGGTGGCCAGAAGCAGGACATCAACCTGAAAGGCGAGCCGGCTATCATCCTGATCGCGGGTCTGCAGGGTTCTGGTAAAACCACCTTTACCGGCAAGCTGGCCAACTACCTTAAAAAACAGGGCCGTGGTGTGCTGGTAGCTGCCTGTGACGTGTACCGTCCGGCTGCGATCAACCAGCTGCAGGTGCTGGCCGAGCAAGTTGGGGTTGAGGCCTATACCGAGCTGGAGAACAAAAACCCGGTTCAGATCGCCCTCAACGCGGTGGCGCACGCTAAAAAGACCAACAAGAAAGTAGTCATCATTGACACCGCCGGTCGTTTGGCCGTGGACGAGGCGATGATGAAAGAAATAGCCGAGATCAAGGCCGCCGTGAAGCCAACCGAGACCCTGTTCGTGGTGGACTCCATGACCGGTCAGGATGCGGTGAACACAGCCAAGACCTTCAACGAGCGCATTAACTTCGACGGCGTGGTGCTGACCAAGCTCGACGGTGACTCACGCGGCGGTGCGGCCCTTTCCATTCGCGCGGTAGTGGAGAAGCCGATCAAGTTCATCTCGACGGGTGAGAAGATGGAAGCTCTCGACCTGTTCTATCCGGATCGTATGGCACAGCGTATTCTCGGCATGGGTGACGTGATCTCCCTCGTAGAGCGTGCGCAGCAGGCTTTCGACGAGGACGAGGCGAAGCGCATCAACAAAAAGATCCGCAAGAACCAGTTCAACTTCGACGACTTCCTGACCCAACTCGAGCAGATCAAGAAGATGGGTGACATCAAAGACCTGGTAGGTATGATCCCGGGTGTTGGCAAAGCTTTGAAGGATGTGGAGATCGACGAAGGCGCTTTCAAACCGATCGAAGCGATCATCAAATCTATGACACCACAGGAGCGCGAGAACCCGGATATGATTAGCGGTAGTCGCCGTGCCCGTATTGCGAAAGGTTCCGGTACGGATATTACGCAGGTGAACAACCTGATGAAGCAGTTCAACGACATGCGCAAGATGATGCGCTCCATGAACAAGATGGCCGGTACCAAAGGCGGTATGGCCAACCTTGCCAAAATGATGGGCGGACGTCGCTAAGCGGTTTTCAAGGTATAAGCAAAAAGGCTGAGCAGGTATAAGCTCAGCCTTTTTCGTTTAGCGCAGTATGAGTCTCCCTCTTTACCAGGCTGAGTGCCCAGTTATACCTGAACTGGTTGTCTGTTATTGCAGCATCTGCTTGCGGCTATACCTGTAAGTCCCAAGGCTATACCTGTAGCGGGCTCAGTATACCTGCTTGTCCTCCTTTGCAACCCATTTTTCAAAAGCCTCCTGCGCTTCTTCGCGCAGCATCTGCTCCATAGGAATTGACCGGTCGGGCGCTTCTTTGTCGATCTCGTCGTAGATGAACTGGTCGTCGAAACCAGCTTTGGCGGCATCGTCTTTGGTGTTGGCATAGTATACCTTGCGGGGGCGGGCCCAATAAATGGCACCTAGGCACATCGGGCAGGGTTCGCAACTGGTGTAGAGTTCACAGTCTGTTAGTTGAAAAGTGCCGAGCGCCTGGCAGGCCTTTCGGATCACGTCCACCTCGGCATGGGCGGTGGGGTCGTTGGTCGCCAGCACATTGTTATACCCACGGGCTATGATCTCACCGTCCCGCACGACCACCGCACCAAAAGGTCCGCCAAAACCAGCTTCCATTTTCTCAACGGATAGCCGGATGGCCTCCCGCATATAGTCTTTTTGTTGTTCTGTCATAGGGATTACGCTTCACGTTGCAGCATACGTTATACCGGGAGCAAACGGTTCAGCTAGGGTTTGATTGCGAATGGGGAAATGCAGGAAATCTAAGCCAGAAGTTTATCCAAATCCTAACCAGTGAAGTATATATAAAAGCAATAGCTTACACTACACTTGTGCCTTTTAACGCATACTCGTAGTGCAAGCTATTCTAGCTGTTGCTGCGCCCTGATAGGAAAGCAGCCGATATTTAATCTATGGACTATCCGGTTATGTGATTAGATAGTTTATAATTGGATTCTAGCAACCTTTCAGAATTAATTACGAACCATTTATAGTATTAGTTTTGAATACACTAAATACGTAGGTATATTTTCTTGTTGAAACGCCGAAAAACGGAAATGCTTGATAACAAATGATTAATAGTTGTATGACTTCAGATTTTCGACTGTGCTTGTCACGATTTTTTAAACTGGCAATACCGCGCTTCAGGGATGGCGCTTTTGTACTCTACTTTCTCCTGTTTGTGAGCGCCTGCACGGCCACACGCGAGCACGAGATAGAGGGCGATGTGAACGAGTTCCGGTCCTGGGTAAACGCCCAGACGAGCAAACTGGAAGAACGGACGGAAGAAGACTGGAAAAGAACAAAAGAAGACTTCAAGCAGCGGACCGAGGAGCTGGACCGTAAGCAGGAAGGCTTTTCAGAAAAGCTGCGGGCTGATTATGAGCAGATCAAGGCAGATTTCAAAGCCCGTGAAAAAGAGCGGGACCGCCTGGCAAACCGTGAGGCTGAGTTAACGAAATGGGAACGCGATTTGCTTGGGCAGTACGCTAACGGCACGGCTTTAACCGCGACTAATGTTGAGCAGGCCTACCAGAACTTTATGAGCAATGTGCGGGCAAGAAGCAAAAACTGGCAGCAACAGGACTGGGAGATGGCCGCTGCCGTGCTCGAAGAGCTGAACCAGCGCAAAGAGGCCTTCGACGAGCTGCCCGACGAGACCGAAGTCCGCATTAAGACCATCCAGATGGAGTTTGCCGCGCTGAAAGAAAGCGAAACGGCCAAGTAGTGAAACACCTTTTTAACAGCACACACCCTATGTCCGACACGCAGACCTTAACACCCGAGCTATACCTTGTCAAAGCCTTTACAGAGCAACCAAACGGAGGCAACACGGCCGGCGTGGTGCTTTTTGCAGACAGGCTCCCACGCGAGAGGCGCCAGAAAATAGCCGCCATGCTGGGGCTTTCCGAAACAGCTTTTGTGTCAGCCTCAGAAGTAGGGGATGTGAAAGTTGAGTTTTACACACCCCTGAAGCAGATCCCGCATTGTGGGCACGCGACAGTGGCAGCCTTTAGCCTGCTGTGGCAAAAGGGGTTGCTGCTAAACGGGAGCGCCGTGAAAGAATCCATAGAGGGCACCCGCCAGATCAGTTTTGAGGCGGGCAAGGTATACCAGGCGCAATTGCCACCGCAGTATACCCCAATCGAGGCAGCAGGCATTAACCTGCACCTGATTGCCGCTGCCCTTGGGCTTCCGGAAGGCTTCAGCTTCCCGTCTATACCCGTCGTTGCCAGCACGGGTGTTCCTTTTTTATTGGTGCCTGTGCCCGACGAGAGCACCCTGCATCATTTGCAACCTGACCAGGAGCTTATCCGAGCTGTATCAGATAAGGCAGGTTTAGTGGGCTTCTACGTCTTTACAACAGCTACTGCTTTGGCCGATGCAAGCGCCCGCATGTTCGCCCCAAGCTATGGTATACCCGAAGAGTCAGCCACGGGTATGGCCGCGGGTCCGCTTGCCTGCTACCTGCACGATCATCTTCAGCAAAGCAAAGCCAATTTTCTGATACACCAGGGCTACCTCATGCGCCATCCGTCCCCAAGCCAGATCGAGGTGATGCTGCAGTTGGACGGAGAAGGCCACATCACGGGTTTGCGCGCCGGAGGTAGTGGACTGGTGATCAGGAAGATGGAGTTAGGAGACTTTTAGGGCCGGCTACTGGAGCCACTGCCGGCGCATGCGGGTGATCTGCCGGGCATGGTGGGTGAAGTGATCCTGTAGGAAATCAAGTGTTTGGTAAATGTTGAGCATACCTGCGTAGGGGTGTCGGAAAACGCACTTGTCCAACTGTTGCCGGGGTAGCTCGGTCAGAGTATCCTCCAGTTGGTAGCGGGCCGCGTCCCACTGTATGCGCAGCGAGTTCAAGCTGGCATAGGCAGGTACTTTCGCCACTGCGGCAGGCGCCTTAAACTTCATGCCCGAATGCAGCGCAACTCGAAGCAATAGCGACCTAAGGCTGTGCGCCAGTGAGGCAGACTCCAGTTGTTCCTCCTGCACTTTGCGTTGTATGTAGCTATTGGTCAGTTGCTCCACCTGAATCAGGTGCGCCACCGTCTGGTTGATAGACCACTTGCCAGCGGAGGCGGGCCGGTTCAGAAGCTCTTCATCCAGCCCCTCCAACTCCCCGATCAGCCGGTTACGCGACTCTTCCAGTTTCAGGTATCGGCTTTCAAGCATTGGATTCATCAATTGGAGATGGCTATAGGTGGTTGTGCTCATAGGTAAACGCAGGTTTAGGTCGATTATTGATTGCCAATCTACATAAATTTCTGATTAGTGCAACGGGTAATGCTGTTTTTTTATACCTAAATGATTGATAATAAGGCGGGTGATTTAATATGGAGTAAAATATATAATTGGATAAGTTCAACTTTAGTGCAACAAAGGAGGATAATTCTTTTCTTTGCAGAAAATATACAGACAGCATGGAGATGACCAACGACCCGGTAGGGGCCGCTATACTGGACTTTATGGCCGGTAACCGCAAGGCGAAGATTGTGGTGGAGAGCAACCTGACCGAAGACGATGAAATAAAAGTGTCCTACCTGTTCCGGACACCGGAGGAAATGCCCGAGTTGGAACTGCTGGCACTAGAACAGTGCCGGGGACGCGTGCTGGACGTTGGCGCCGGCGCCGGCTGCCATAGCCTTGCCCTGCAGGAGCGCGGAGTGGATGTAACGGCCCTTGATCTTTCGGGCGGGGCAGTGCAGGCGATGCTGGAGCAAGGTATAAAGCAGGTGCTGCAGCAGGATTTATTTAAACTGGCCGGCCAGCGCTACGACACACTATTGCTGCTCATGAACGGGATAGGTATAGCCGGTGACCTGGAAGGGCTGGAGCGCTTTCTGGAGCATGCCAAAACGCTGCTTAACCCCGGAGGGCAGATTCTGCTCGAGTCCTCGGATATACTGTATATGTTCGAGGAGGAGGACGGCTCGGTGCTGCTAGACCTGAATGCAGGTTATTACGGAGAGGTCATCTATAACATGCGCTACAAAGCACACCAGACCGGCGAGTTCAAATGGCTCTTCATCGATCCGGCTATACTGGAAGACTATGCGACAACGCGTGGCTATACCTTTGAGCTGCTGTATGAAGGGGAGTATGGCAACTACCTGGCCCGGCTGTCGCTGCCAAAAGCCTAAGCCCGATTTGTGCAGGAGGCTATACCTTTAGCAACCGCTTTGCCGTATGCGTGTAGGGTATAGCAAAAAGGCAAACCTCATGCGGAAAAGGCTGACAACAACCTGGGAACTCACCAAACAGACCTTTAAGAAGTTTATCGACGACAACCCGCTCGACTATGCGGCCATCATCGGGTTCTACACCATTTTCTCGTTACCGGCCGTGCTCATCATCACCATCCGCATCGCGGGTGCTGCTTTCGGGCAGGAGGCCGTGCGGGGTGAGGTGGTGAGGCAGGTGGGCGGTATTGTGGGGCGCAACAGTGCCGCCCAGGTACAAAGCATCATCGAGAACGCCAGCCAGTCAGAGGCCAGCACCATCGGCACGGTGGTTGGCGTGCTCGTGATGGCCTTTAGTGCGACGACGGTGTTTGTGGCGCTGCAGGATTCGCTCAACGCCATTTGGAAGGTGAAGGCCAAAGTAGAGAAAGGCTTCATGAAACTGGTAATCGGCCGCCTGCTGTCGCTGGCCCTGGTGGTGAGTTTTGGTTTCCTGCTGCTGGTTTCCCTGTCGATCGACGTGCTGCTCGGGCTTTTCTACGATTACCTACGGCAAGAGCTCTCCGGTATCGCCGTATACCTGGTGACCATCGGCAACATGCTGGTGTCTATCGCCATTGCCACGGTTATTTTCGCTGCCATCTTCAAAGTGCTCCCCGACGCCCGCATCCGCTGGGCTAATGTATGGGTGGGCGCTGTCGTCACGGCCATTCTGTTCACACTGGGCAAATTCGTACTCAACATCTATTTTCAGCACGACCCGCTGGCCGATACCTACGGTGCAGCCGGTTCCCTAGTGCTCATACTGGTATGGGTGTACTATACCTCCATCATCTTTTTGCTGGGCGCCGAGTTCACACAGGTATACTCCGAAGCCCACGACCGCGGGGTCAGGGCCTCCGACACGGCTGTAAAGGTAGAGAAGCAGGAAATAGAGCAGGACCAGGATACAGGCAAAGTGGAAGTGAAGCGTGATTCGGGTCTGAACTGAGTCGTTATACCTTACAGTTAGCTATACCCTATCCTATTGAGCAGCCGAATTGTTGCAAAGAAGTATACAAATAAAATATATAGCGTATAAGATGTATTGCATTGTCTGCAGACGTAGTCTACGGTATGTATGAACAGAAACCGTGAATATTAACCTAAATCCTATACCTTATGAAAATTCTGAAATCCTGGCTGGCTGTGTTTGCCATCCTATCCCTGTTTATGTACGGCTGCGATAGTGGCGGCACCGATGTCGTGGAGTCTGGCACATACCAAGGCAGTGTAAAAAAAGCGGTGCCTGAGAAAACAGAGATCTATGTGCAGACCGATGACAACAAGACCCTGGAGCTCTACTTCACAGATGCTACCACGCTAACCCGAAATGGAGAGACCGTGGCGTTTGACCAGTTGAAGGAAGGCAGCAGGGTAGAAGTGCAGGTGGAAAAAGTAGGCCAGCGCCTGGACCCCGTGGCTGTGCGCATACTGGACTAGCCCTATGGAGGAGCTGCTGAGCTGGCGTACCGAGGCCTGGCATCCTCTCACGGTGCATTTTCCGGTAGCGCTGTTGCTCTTTGCCACGCTGGCGAAACTGCTTGCAGTATTTCTGAAGCCGCAGCCAGCTGCCTTTTGGCACCGCATGGGCGCTTACCTGCTCTATGCGGGCACTGCGGGCGCCTGGCTGAGCATCTACACCGGCGACCTGGCCGATGGCATTGTGTCCCGGAAACTGTGCGACCCCACCGTGCTGAAAAGCCACGAACTGGCCGCCTACAACCTGGCCTATCTGTTTACGGGTGCTGCCGTACTCGACCTGGGTTTCGCGGTAGATTGGGTACACAGGTATAAGCGGTTGCTGTCGGCAGTCGTTGTGCTGCTCATGCTGGCAGGCAGTGGTTTTCTGGCCTATACCGGCCACCTCGGCGCAAAGCTCGTGTACGAGCAGGCCGGCGGCGTACAGGTTCCGCCAGCTGACTGTGCCGGGTTTTAAAGCAAAACGGCCCCTGGTTCCGAGAACCAGGGGCCGTTTTTTATAAATTCAGTCGAGCTTACGCTTTCTGATAGGTTACTTGTTTTACAGCCTCGATCGTACGGGCTACGTTCGGCAACGATGCCTCGATCAAAGTAGGCGCATACGGAAGCGGCACGTCGCGGCAGGTCACACGCTTCACCGGGGCATCCATGTAGTCGAACGCGTTGCTCTGGATGTGGTAGGCCAGTTCGGCGGAGATAGAGGCAAGTGGCCATGCTTCTTCCACCACCACCATGCGGTTGGTTTTCTTCACAGACTCGATCAGCGTTTTGTAGTCGATCGGGCGCACGGTGCGCAGGTCGATTACTTCGGCACTGATGCCGTCTTTGGCCAGTTCTTCGGCAGCAGCCAGGGCCACTTTCATCATCTTGCCAAACGACACGATGGTTACGTCCGTGCCTTCGCGCTTGATGTCAGCCACACCGATCGGGATCAGGTATTCTTCTTCAGGCACTTCGCCTTTATCGCCGTACATCTGCTCCGACTCCATGAAAATAACCGGGTCGTTGTCGCGGATAGCGGACTTCATCAGACCTTTGGCATCGTATGGGTTAGATGGAACCACTACTTTCAAACCAGGGGTGTTGGCATACCAGTTTTCGAAGTTCTGGGAGTGCTGCGAAGACAGCATACCGGCGCTACCGGTTGGTCCGCGGAATACGATCGGGCAGGAGTACTGACCACCTGACATCGACATCATTTTGGCGGCAGAGTTGATCACCTGGTCAATGGCCACCAACGAGAAGTTGAAGGTCATAAACTCAATGATCGGACGCAGGCCGTTCATGGAGGCACCCACACCGATACCGGCAAAGCCAAGCTCGGCAATAGGAGTGTCAATTACACGCTCCGGACCAAATTCGTCCAGCATGCCCTGGCTCACTTTGTAGGCGCCATTGTATTCGGCTACTTCTTCACCCATCAGGAAAACGCTCTTGTCGCGGCGCATCTCCTCAGACATGGCTTCACGAAGGGCTTCTCTAAACTGTATACTTCGCATAGTAATGTTAAAATCTCTGTTCAGCTGGTAAAATTAAGATAACTCTTTCAATTTGCAATGTATAAGCGGGAACTTATCGTATCATCCCCTCCCGGAAGGACTGTTTCCCGTGATAAGCGGCAAATTCCGGGTCGTCGAAGGCGCGCTCCATGTAGCTGCGGTCGCGCTGAATGGCCCGGCGCAGGTGGATGCGTACCATACCCTCGTTTTGCATGCGCGCGCCCAACACGGCGAGTGAGTAATGCGCCAGCGGATCTTCCTCCTTCAACTCCAGGGCCTTTTCGTAATATTGGCGGGCCCCTTCGTAGTTCTCTTTCAGCAGATAGCTCAAGCCCAGGTTCATGTTGGTCTGGTAGTCGTCGCCTGAGTAAGTGAGGCTGCGAATGGCTTCGTCATACAGGCCCATTTCCATTTCCAGAGCGGCTTTGTCGGTGAAGATGCGGTGCAGGAGTTCCTGTTCACCACCCAGTTTGATGGCGTAGTCGTAGATCTGCAGAGCCTTCTCTCGCTCACCCCGCAGATGGTAGGCGCTGGCCAGGGCATAGTTTACTTCTGCCGTCGGGTTGCGGAAGCCGGCAAAATTCAGGTTGTGGATGGCTTTGTCTAAGAGCGCTTCTTTGGCCTTTGGTCGGTACTCTTTGCGGGCCATTTCGGTATACACCACACCCAGGTTGTAGTAGGCAGGCCACTTGTCGGTGGTTTTCACGGCCGCTTCGTATAGCTTGCGGCGCTCGGCCAGCAGGGGTGTAAGCGTAGCGGCGTACTGCAGTTCCTCGGCTGTAAGTGCCTGTGCGCTCAGGCTGTCTTCGGCAATGCGGCGGGCCAGCAGGTATAGCTCGTAGTCCGACTTGCGGGCGCGGTTGTAGTCCACTTCCACACGGGCATAGCGCATGGTCGGGTATACATAGCGACGGATGTAGTCAAAGGCTACGCTCTGCTGCAGGGCATCCGTTTTCTGCTTATCGGAGCCTGTGTTTTGCAGAATTGCGCTAACCTCCTGCTTCTGCGCCTTCGGCAGGGCCGATTTGTTCACGCGCTCCAGCAGGGTTGCCCAGTCGGTCGGTTCAGTTTCCGTGCTGATCTCTATTTTTTTACCGGAATAGTCGAGCAGGCTCACTTTGCTACGGTAGTAGTCAGCCAGCGCTTTGGCACGTTTTTGAGCCAGGTCAGTGCCTTTCTCGTTGGGCGCCTGGCTGCCGATCACCTTAATCTTCTGCAGTTTAACGGTGTCCATGGCATACTGGTCCAGCACAGGCAGGTTCTCACCCAGGTAGCTTTTGGTGGTGAATTGGTTCTCGTCGAAATAGAACAGGATGGTGGCTGGCCCCTCGGCGATGGTTTTGTAGTTGTCGGGTACGTAGGTATAGTCGTTGCTGCGCACCATCAGCAAAGCGGTCGTGTTCAATCCGGTTGCCACTTGCTCCTCCGGGGTATAGGCCACGCGGTCACGCTTGCGCTTGTCGATCACGGTGCCTTGCACGAGCAGTTTGCCTTTGTTCTTGTGCGGCGCGTAAGGGAACGTGAACTCCTGGGTGATGGTCGGACGGCGGTTTTCGTACAGGTAGTTGCCGATGTCGAAGTTGAGGGCGCCCAGGTGCTCGCGCTGCTGACCGGCGGCCTCGTACACCACATCAATCTTGTAACGGTAGTCCTCGTTCTTCCTGAGCATCTTCTCCGGAAGGGTGGCCTTCATCTCAAAAACTACCTCTTCCCCGTTGGCTACGAGGGGGTTAGGTGTCACTTCAATCTCCTGTTTTTCGGCCTGCTTTACCATGCGCTGCAGGGTGCAGCCTGTGTTGGCCGAGAGCATCGCCACGGCGAGTGGCAGAAACAAAGCGGCGTTTTTTTTGTTATGTTTCATATCAGATTTGGGTAACCAACGTAAGATATAGCTGGATGCATGCGTTATTTAGCTGCTGTACCATGATTTTCGTCGATATTTTTTGACGAAATTCTATAAATTTCCTACTTTTAAATTTAAATCAAACGAAAGTGAAAAGGCTACAATACTTTATCGAATCTCAGGCTTTTGGTGTCTGCGCCATGTTGGGAGAGAAGCTTGGAATAGCCTCTAGCAGCATTCGCCTGTCCTTCATCTACATTTCGTTCTTCACGCTGGGCTCACCCATCATTCTCTACTTTATCATGGCCTTCTGGATGAACGTCAGCAAGCACCTGCGCCGTGAGCGTAGCACTGTCTGGGACCTATAGGTCCCGCGCTGTGCGCCGCTGGCGCACAAAGTACCGCCACACAATACTTCCTCTGTAAACGCCCGACATAGCCGGAAAAGTACCTTTCAGCTGCTGTTCTTTTCTGCGCTTGCGCCAATACTTGCTGTTGCGCAGCAGGTCGGCGTGCGCGCGTAGCACCGCTTTGGCGTCTGCCGTCTGTCCCGCGACCAGCATGCGCAGGGCCGCCAGCCAGTCCAGCAGGATGCGTATAACAACGGTTGCGAACAGCTCGCCGCCAGGGAGGTTTTTGTACAGCAGTGCCAGTCCGTTGCGGAAATTCAGGTAGGTTTTGCGTGGGTTTGACTTATGCAGCGTGCCACCCCCCACGTGGTATACCTGACTGTGGCCGTTGTACATTACCTTATAGCCCACGTTTTTGGCGCGCCAGCAGAAGTCGATCTCCTCCATGTGCGCAAAAAAAGCGGGCTCCAGTCCGCCGAGTCCGTGAAACACGTTGGCACGCACAAACATGCAGGCGCCCGTTGCCCAGAACACCTCTGCTACATCGTTGTACTGCCCTTTGTCTTCTTCCAGCGTCTCGAACAGGCGCCCACGACAATAAGGGTACCCGAGCGCGTCCAGCATACCGCCGCCTGCACCAGCATACTCAAAGAAGTCGGGATGCTGCTGCGAAACGATCTTGGGCTGGCAAACAGCGATGTTCTCATCGGATTCCATCAGTTGGATGATCGGCTCCGTCCAACCGGGTGGCACGGCTACGTCCGAGTTGAGCAGCACATAGTACTTGGCATCTACCTGGCGCAGGGCAATGTTGTACCCCTCGCAGAAACCGTAGTTATCGTCGTTTTGGATGATGCGCACCTGCGGGAAGTGCTCCTGTAAGAAAGGAATAGAGCCATCGGAAGAGGCATTGTCGGCCACGATTACCTCGCAGCCCGCACTGTTTTCCACAACCGACGGCAGGAACTCCTGCAAATAGCGGAGCCCGTTCCAGTTAAGTATGACAATAGCCGTGAGGCTGGGATTAGAGACCAAAGTTTCCTAGATCTAAGCCGGGGATGTTAGGTAAAAGGCCTTCTGTGCTCTTTTTCAGTTCTTCCTGGGCGCGCTCGCCTGCCGTCAGCATGGCATTGTTCACGGCGGCTACCACCAGGTCATTCACCATGTCGCGGTCGTTGGTGTTCAGAATGGAGTCGTCGATCTCAATTTTGAGGAGCTTGCGCTGCCCGTTCACGGTCGCCTTTACGAGCCCGGCACCCGACTCGGCGGTAACGGTAATATGCTGCAGGTTGTCCTGCGCTTGTTTCATTTTGGCCTGGACTTCTTTCATCTTGCCCATCATGCCCATCATATCAAACATAGTCTATCTTCTTTTTGGTGTTGTTTACGAATATAACGGTTAAGCAGCCTCTCGGCTTGTACAAATATACAAGCATAATGTCATAAAGGCGACATTAGTTACAGGGCGATCGGCAGCCACTAAAATTTAATCTTTATCCGCTGCCAGCCCCGTAGGTATAGCGTCACAGTTTAATCAGGTATTCGCCTGGTCAGGAAAATGGAAGCGTTTACCCGGAAGAATCATGCATTCACCAATTTTTTGATGTAACCAATTTTAATTTGGAATAGTACTGTTTATAAAGGTTTTGATACCTGGCCTCGTGGTTTGTAGCTTCTGTCTCGCTACCACAGGCATTGCCACCTGTCCCTGCCGCTTGGGTCTGTAGCACTGACTGCATGATCCTTCCAATCACCCTTCCTTTTAGTGACCTTATTACAATTATATTTTTTGCCTTTGAAAACAATTTAACACGACTAAACTATGATCAAACATTTATTCCTCATTAGAGAGGCACTTAGCTGGCGCCTCTATCTTATCTTATTGGCTTTCTTTTTCTTAGCATCCCCAGTTTGGGCGCAAGGCGTAAAACAAGAATGGTTGCAAAGCTATGATACGCCGCCAATTGGCTCGGGCGTGATAATAAACTCAGCCGTTGACACGGAGGGCAACATCTACATGATCGGTTACAGTGAAGTAGGGGAGCGAGCCAACAAACGAATTATAGCCGTGAAGTATAGCCCTGCCGGGGAACTGTTGTGGGCTTTCAGGAACAAGGAAGACATTCGCCGACATCTTTATAATGAAGAGGTCCAGGATATTGCCTTTGACAATGCCGGCAATGTATACGTGACGGGCATTTTAATCTGGCGGGATGTTTTCACCTCGGAGGAAACCCGGATGGCGACCGTGATTAAGTTGAATGCGGCTGACGGGAGCCAGGTATGGTCTGTAACGTATGGCCAGGATGAAGACCTGACCGATGTGGCCGGCATAGCAGTAGACAAGTCTGGAGGAGTATACCTGGCGTCAACTGTGAACGCAGACTACAGATTGGTCAAGCTCGACGCAGCGACCGGCGCCTTGCAGTGGCAGCAGCAGTATGGTGGAAGCGCCGACCTGACAGACGGTATAGCCGATGTGAAAGTGGACGACAGGGGTGGCGTATACCTGACCGGCAGCACTTTGGAGAAATACAAACCCTATCCGGATTCAGATGTAATCGTTAATGCTAACGCCATTACAACCATCAAATACAATAGTCAGGATGGTTCCCAGGCCTGGGTAGTCGGACACCGCATTGGTGGCGAGCCGAGGCAAGTAGGGCACCTCCTGGAATTGGACGAGACCGGTGTTTATGTTGTTGGGAAACACAATGACAATGACATGATCATCCTGAAGTACGACTTGAATACCGGCCAGCAAAGTTGGATGACCAAGTTTCGGGGAAACACAAGGGGAAGCACAGGGCGTGATATAGCCCTGGACGGTGCCGGAGGCGTCTATGTGACAGGCGTCAGTGAATCCGGCACAGCCTTTTTTTCAACGCTAAAGCTAAACGCAGCAAGTGGCGAGATCATCTGGTCTAACACGTCTAGTAGTAGCGGTGCTGATTTCAGCCAGGCAACTTCGATAGCAGTAGACAGACAGGACGGGGTTTTTATATCAGGTAGCAGCTATTTCCAGGGAGGAAAGGAAAACTATGTTGTTATTCGTTACGATGGTGCTTCAGGTGAACAAGTATGGGAAAAGCGACTTATAAGTACTCGGCCGTATCTGAAGTCAATGGTGCTAACCAGTATTGACGGGGGGCTATACCTGACAGGTAGTGTTTATAATGACGTCGGCGACCAAACCCAAAGTATGATGGTCACCAAAATGAATGCCGCGAACGGGGACGATGCCTGGAGTCAGAGATACGGTTGGAATGGACCAGTTCAGTACACAGGGACGGACGTAGTGGTAGACGAGGCTGGAAATACATACGCAACTGGAATTATCACCATTGAATTTGGTGAGAAGTATGTGTATGCCGTTAAATATGCTGCTTCCGGAGAAATGCTTTGGAACAAACATTACAGGGACATTCGAACAGCTTACAGCAGAAATTTCATTGCCCTGGATAAAGGCGGTGGCGTGTATGTGGTCACCTCCAAAGGGCTGCTACTGAAGCTCCAGGCTACGGATGGTGAGCTGGTATGGCGGTCTCAGGTTCGTGTAAATTACGAGGTGCCAGTTCAATTAAATGCCATGGTACTCGATGATGCCGGAAATGTTTATGTGGCAGGCGCTGAGGAAAAACCAAGGGTGAGTTTTGAGATGATCAGCTCTTTCCTTACCGCAAAATTTGATGCGGCTTCCGGCAGCAGGGTCTGGGAGAAAAAATATGGCGGTACTTCCGGGAGTGATCATGTCAAAGACCTTGTCCTTGATGGAAATGGCAACTTGTATGCAGCCGGCACGGTGTTCGGCAGTGATAGAACGGTTAAAATGGCTACCATCAGGTATAGCAGCGCTAATGGCGAAGAACGCTGGATTGCCCTACACGATAATGGATATCCGACAGCTATTGCTGCTGATGGAGCTGGGGGCATCTATGTAACGGGAAACAAATCGTTTGTTAACAATTTCGCAACCATCAAATACAATGCAGAGGATGGCAAAGAGGTATGGGTATCAACTTACGGAACTGATGGCAGGCGCGATGTGCCAGAGGCGATCGCTGTTGACAAAGCGGGCGGCGTGTACGTGGCAGGCATCAACCAAAGTGATGCGAACGGCATGCAGATTTCCATCCTTAAGTACAATGCGGCCGACGGAACTGAGCTATGGTCGCACCGGCATGAACAATGGATTCAAGGTGAAAGCGGCACAAGGCTAAAGCTGGACAACGAGGGGAATGTTTACGTGGCTGGCAATATGAGGAGAACCTTTGTAGTAGCCAGGCATAACAGTGAAGACGGGGAGGTGCTTTGGACAAAAGAGTCGGATAATGTTCTGGGTTTGGGGTCGGATTTTTTGTATGACTTTATCTTAGACGCCCAGCATAACCTATACCTGATTGGCCTTAACTATGGAAACATCACGACCAGGAAAGCCTTTACCATCAAATATAGCCAGGATGCGCCATGTGTGCCGGTGGTGCAACAGGCGATAACTGGTCCGGACAAGATCCGGGCTGGTGCTGAAAACGTCACCTATACCTTGGAGAGCACGAAAGCTACTTCCTATACCTGGGCCGTGGAAGGGCCGGAAGCCGTCACACTGGGCGGACAAGGCACCAACCAAATCACTACGGATTGGCCAACTGCAGCTGGTTTTTATGAAGTGAACGCCAGTTACGGCAACGACTGCGGCATGAATTCGGCCACACACAAAGTAGCTGTTTACAACCCTGATGACCGCATCGTGGCAGCTGCCGGCTGGCTCCACTCACCCCAGAACACGCATCTGGACTATATGCAGCAGGAGGGCAGGGGTTATTTTGGCGTGGCCGTGCAGTACCGGAACCGTACCGAAGAGGTGCAGGGACAGGTCGCCTTTCATCTGAAGGAAAATGACCTGAATTTTAAGAGCACTTCCTTTGAAGCTGAGCGTTTGATCGTGTTCGGGCAGGAGGCCAATTTTAAAGGGAAAGGGACGATCAACGGCAGGAGTGGGTATGGTTTCCTGGTGGCCATCGTGAACCATGCCCTGAATGTGAAGAACCCGAACGACCGGCTGCGCCTGATGATCTGGGAAGAAGAGAGCGGCCGGATCGTGTACGACAACCAGGCGGGTGATGCGGAGGAGGCTACGGCCATCCATCGCATCGGTATGGGTGCGATGGTGCTTTACGATCCGAAAAACCCGGACTTACTGGCAAAGGCAGAGCTGGAGGCGCTCGGTATACAATTGCCTGGTGCAGAAGTAGTGGCAAAGCTGGTGGCCTATCCGAACGCTTTCTCCGACAGAACCACGATCTCATTTGCGCTGGAAACAGACGGGGCTTATACCCTGGAGGTGTACGACCTGAACGGCCGACTTGTGAAAAAGGTTGGAGAGGGCACTGCCAAAGCAAAACAACTGTATGAGTATGAACTACAGGGGCAAGCCATGTCAGATGGCATGTATGTGGCCCGTTTGGTTACCGACTCAGGTATGCAGAGTATCAAGCTGTTGCTAAGAAGATAACGTTTGGTTGTTTGGTGAAAAAGAGGAGCCGGCTTACCGGCTCTTCTTTTTTGCGCCTTATCAGCTGTGGTCTTCTATAGAAATGATCTTGTCCTGCCGGAAGCCGAAAATCGTTTTCCCCTTCAGTTTTAGGGTGTCGCCTGCTTTCAGTTCTTCGGATAAGTCTGTGGCTAGCACGGCCCGGTAAGCTATCACGACTTCTGCTTCGTTTTCCTGCTCCTGATACTGAAGCACCACTTGTTCCCGCTCCCCGAACAGCTTTGCAGCTCGCTCAGCCTGTTCCCGAAAGGCGTCTATACCTTGCAGCGACAGGTTGACTTCGCCATTTGATATGTTTCTGAACGCCACTTCTTCATGCAGGTATAGCAGCATACCCGGCACATCGAAGCTGTTATAAGCCCTGATGTAATGCTCAATGATTTCTTTTCTGGTCATAGACTGCCTATTATTTAGCGCAGCAAGGTAACAGTACCGATGCGCTGCTTTGTCTCCCCGGAGTTACTTACAATGTTCACCTCGTAGGCGTAAGCACCTGCAGGCATTGGTTTGCCTTGGTTGGTGCCGTCCCAGCTGGTGCTGCGGTCGTCTGAAGCGAACACGACCTGCCCCATGTGGCTGTATACCTTGATGCTGAAGGATTTGATAAACCGGCCTTTCACTTCGAACACATCATTTAGGCCGTCGTCGTTGGGGGTAAACGCATTCGGGATGTGCACCTGCACGGGCTGCTGAATCACCACAATATTGGAGTAAGAACGGGCACTGCCATTACCGGAAGTCACCTGAATACGGTAGCGCACCTCCTGCAGTTCATCGCTCGGGTTGCGCTCCAGGTAGGTGTTGCCAGAAACAGGTAGGTTGCGGACGACACGGTTGTTGGTGTCCAGCAGTTCCAGGGTATAGCTGCCCACCCCATCCGGAAAACCCACGTAACCCGTCCAGCCCAACGTGATGTTCGGGGAGTTTTCCTGGGGCTGCGCGATCAGGTATATGGGGCAAGTGGTATTGCTGAGAGGTGCACTGCGTTCACAGAGATTGGTATAGTTGGCGCGGTAACACACCGGATTCAATGGCTGCAATGGGTCCGTATATACCGCCTGCTCGCTGGTTGCCAGATCAGTAAACGGCACCCCATCGATGCTACGCTGGTAGCGAACCAGGCTAACTGTCTGGCCTTGCGGTACGGCCAGGGTAATTTGTACCTGGTTGTTTTCGTCATACGTGCTGTACAGGTAGCCGGCGGGTGGTGTGGCGGTGGAAGTGGCCTGTATGCAGCGGGAAGCGGAGATCGAGCGGCTTTGCCCGTTATTCAGGGTGCTGATGACCTGGTAGCAGTAGTTTTGGCCGCATTTCAGGTTGGGGTCGGTGTAGGTGGTCGTGTTGCTGTTCAGTTCAGCAAGCTGGTTGCCGTCGCGGTATACCTGGTAGCGCTGCACCCCACCTGCTATACCTGACCAACGGAGGTTTGCCAGTTCATTACCTGTCTGCACGCCCAAGACCAGGCTACTGACGGGCTCTGAAAAGATGGGCAGTTGATTGCCACAGTCATCGGCAGGCCGGATCCGGAACTTGATGGGCTGCCGGGTGTCCACATTGCCGATCCTGAAGTCTGCCCATCTGGTTTGCGTGAGCGGTGCGCTTGTGTAGATGGCCTCGAAATTTCCGGAAGCCATATTGCGTCGCTCCAGCACGTAGCGGTAGCCCGGCTGCAAATTATTGAGCGCAAACAGGAGCTCGCCGTCTGCCGCTTCCCGCAGCACTTCCAACTGCGCGATGATTGGTGTGGGAGGCGTCGGCAGGAGTGTGTCCGTGCTCGTACTGCTCGTCTCGCAGGAGCTGCCCGTATACCTTCCCTGCACACGAATGGTATAGGAGGAAGTGGTGCCCTGGTAGGTATAGCGCGTTTGTTCTCCGGCTTTCACACCCCGCACCACGGTATTGTCGCCATAATCGATGTCATACTGGTCGTAGCCGGTGTCGGCAATCGTTACCTGAACCGATCGGCTCGCGCAGGACTGTAGGGTAAAACCGGGAGGAGGGGTGGCCACCACTTCAAACGCCTGCGGTTCGATGGTCGTGTTTTGGCCACCACCGCGGTTGATGATCTGCGTGATGATGTATTTGCCCGGCTTCGTGTAGGTATACTGAAAACGTCCGTCAGCGCCACGATTGACTAATTTGCTCTGCTCATAATTCTGAGGGTCAAATGCATTAGGTCCCGGATCATAGAAAGTCGTGTACTTCACATTCTGATCCGAGCTGCAATCCTCGAAAAAAACAGGTATACCAACGCAGATCACCTTCACTTCCTGCCCATTCTGAAAAGCCCGAAAGCAGCCTTGCTGCCCCACTACAGGTATAGCGGCCAAAAGAAATGATATGAAAAGCAGCAGTCTCAAGCGATCGAAATAGGTATGCTACGAATATAGTTAAGCAAGGTATAGGAGAAAAGCCTATAAAAGAGAAATCCGCAACGGTTTTAAGGCCTGCTGCGGATTTCCGGTAATATAAAGTGCTATCTAAGCCTGTGCAACAGGCAAACGGCATGTTCTGAGAAAAGCCACGCTGTGCTCCATGTCCGGATGCATCACACGGTCGGTGCTCACAAAAGGAATCTGCTCCCGGAAATCGGCCATTAGTTGCTCCAGTTGCGAGGCAGTGCGTAGCGGACGTCTGAATTCCATCGCTTGCGCAGCATTCATTAGCTCAATAGCCAGCACGCGCTCCACATTCTGCACCACCTTATAAAGCTTCGTAGCGGCATTGGATCCCATGCTCACGTGGTCCTCCTGCCCGTTGGATGAGGGGATGGTGTCGATGGATGCCGGGGTGCAAAGCTGTTTGGTCTGGCTCACGATAGAAGCGGCCGTGTACTGCGTGATCATGAAGCCCGAGTTCAGGCCAGGCTCCGCCACCAGGAAGTCCGGCAAACCGCGGCTGCCGGAGATCAGTTGGTAGGTGCGGCGCTCCGATATACTGCCCAGTTCTGCCAATGCAATCGCCAGGAAGTCGAGCGCCAGGGCCAGCGGCTGCCCATGGAAGTTGCCGCCTGAAATGATCTCGTCCTCATCCGGGAAGATGTTCGGGTTGTCGGTCACGGAATTGATCTCGGTCAGGATCACGCCTTCGGCATAGCGGATAGCGTCTTTGGAGGCGCCGTGTACCTGCGGAATGCAGCGGAAGGAGTAGGGGTCCTGCACGTGCTGCTTAAACTGGCTGATCAGTTCGCTGCCCTGCAGCAGGTGGCGGAAAATGGCCGCCGTCTCCAGTTGCCCCTTATGCGGACGCGCCTGGTGGATCAGGTGATTGAACGGTTCGATGCGGCCATCGAAGGCATCGAGTGACAATGCACCCACCACATCAGCAGCTTTGGACAGACGAAAGGCCTGCAAGACGCAATATACGCCATAGGCACTCATAAACTGTGTACCGTTGAGCAAGGCGAGACCTTCTTTGGCCTGCAGGGCGATCGGCTCCCAACTGAACATCTCGAGCACGTGGCGGCTCTCCAGTCGGTAGCCCTGGTAGTATACCTCGCCCAAACCGATCAGCGGCAGGCAAAGGTGCGCCAGCGGAGCCAGGTCGCCGCTAGCCCCAAGCGAGCCCTGCTGGTACACGATCGGGTAAATATCGCGGTTATAGAAGTCAATCAGGCGTTTCACCGTCTGCAACTGCACCCCGCTGTTGCCATAGGCCAGTGACTGGATCTTCAGCAACAGCATCAGTTTCACCACCTCCGCCGGCACTTCGTCACCCATTCCGCAGGCATGCGACATCACCAGGTTGCGCTGCAGCTGTTCGAGGTTATCGTGCGAAATCTGCTTTTTGTAAAGCGAGCCAAAACCGGTGTTGATGCCATAGATGCTCTTGTCGGTGCTGGCGATCTTGCGGTGCAGGTAGTTGTAGCAGTGCAAAATGCGCTCCTCCGCCTCTTGTGACAGGGCCAGGGTATACCTACGGCTGATGATTTCCTCGATGCGTTCCAGGCTCAGGTGCTGACTGGAGATATGGTGAACGTCGCTCATGTGGTCGGTTATTTCTCTTCGGATTTCAACTGGGCAATGATGTCGTCGATGTAAAGCTCATCCTGCTCGCCGGTTTGCATGTCACGCAGTTTCAGCTTGCCGGAAGCCATTTCCTCGGAACCGATCAGCAGCACAAACGGGATATTTTTCTGGTCAGCGTAAGTCATCTGCTTTTTCAGCTTGGCGCTTTCCGGGTATAGCTCCGAAGCTATACCTGCATTGCGCAGTTTCTGTAGCAGCGGCAGGGCGTAGCGCTCTGATTCCTTGTCAAACTGCACGATCAGCACTTTGGTGCCCACCTCGCTGCTGGCCGGGAACAGCTGCAGTTCCTCCAGCACATCATAGATGCGGTCCACGCCAAACGAGAAGCCCACACCTGATACGCCCGGCATACCGAACATACCCGTCAGGTTATCATAACGGCCACCGCCGCTGATGCTGCCCATGTTCGCGTTGTTCACCTTTACCTCGAAGATGCAGCCGGTGTAGTAGGAGAGGCCACGTGCCAGTGTGACGTCCAACTGCAGGCGTGGCTGACCAGACGGATTCTGCGTTGTAAGCGCATCGCTGCCCAGGTTATCCAGGTACTCCCATACCTCTAGCAGGTCTCTCAGACCGCGCTGGCCTTCTTCCGTGTTGCCCAGCAGGGTTTGCAGTTGGGCCAGTATTTCTTGGTTTGTGCCTTTCAGATCATAAAGCGGCTCCAATTTATCCACAGCGCTCTCGGCTATACCTCGCTCCAGCAGTTCTTTGCGCACACCATCCGCCCCAATCTTGTCAAGCTTGTCGATGGCCACGCAGATGTCTCCTTCACGGCCTTTCTCCCCAATGGCCTGGGCTATACCTGCCAGCACACCACGGTGGTTGATCTTGATGGTAAAGTCCGTCATACCCAGTGTACTCAGCACCTCGTCGATCATCTGCACGATCTCGGCCTCGCACAGCAGGGAGTTGGTGCCTACTACATCGGCATCGCACTGGTAAAATTCGCGGTAACGACCCCGCTGCGGACGGTCGGCACGCCAAACCGGCTGTATCTGGTAACGCTTAAAGGGGAAGCTGATCTCGTTGCGGTTCATCACCACGAAGCGGGCAAAAGGCACGGTCAGGTCGTAACGAAGCGCTTTTTCAGAAATTCTGCGGGTAACATGCTTCGAACCTTGCTCGATATCGGCGGCCGAAGTTTTAGACAGGAAATCTCCGGAGTTCAGGATTTTGAAGATCAGCTGGTCGCCCTCGTCGCCATACTTGCCCGTCAGCACCGACAGTTGCTCCATGGCGGGCGTCTCAAGCGGCAGGTAGCCGAATTTCTCGAAGGTGCGCTTGATGACGCCAAATATATAGTTGCGCTTGACCACCACGGCGGGGCCAAAGTCACGGGTTCCTTTCGGTATAGAAGGTTTTTCCTTGCTCATGTTTTCAACTTTGAAGGCGAAGTTACTAAAACAGGAGCAAATGCAGGAATATCTTTCTACACCCTGTATGTGTCCTAAATTTATTATATATGGCGTTAAGTATGCAGAAATATGAATAAGGTTGGCTCGGTTTATGCTTATGGTGAGTTTATTATAGATAAATTAAAATAAAATCTCCTAACATTAAATATAGTACTGCTTATATCTTATAAATCCGTACTTTTGCCCCCGCATAACCGGCATGCGTGAAAAAAGGTTTTAAAATTTTGACCGGTATGCAACCATTTATACAAAATCAGGATCTAACGTATATAAACAAATGTCTTGATTTTGATTACGTTTTAGATAACAGATTTAAAATGAGTACTACTGCCTCTACAAAACAAACTGAAACAAACTTATTTGCTGCGCCTCTTTTTAGAAAAGTAAACTCACTTGTACCTAACAAACGGAGATCTTTTGCATTTGAGATTGCAGACCGCAAATCGCTGCTCTATCTGATAGACATGCTGTTTATTCTGGTAGCCATTGGGGCATACTGCACCTGGCTATACCCAGAAATTGGTGCGAAAGAACTTATTTCTGACTACTATGGGTGGTTGCTTTCCGGCGTTGTTTTCTGGAGTTTCTTCTCCTATGTCTTTGACCTGTACAGTCTAGAAAACATCGATAATTTCTATTCCACGCTTAAGTATCTGCTGGTAGCCTCCTCGCTCACAATTCTTGCCTACCTGGCTTCTCCCTGGTTTACACCGTCCTTGCCTGACAGTAAGCTGGCTGTTTTCTTGTTTGCCTTTAATGTGATCGCACCACTCGTGGTGTGGCGCTATACTTACTTCAGGCTGCTGGACAGACCGATCTTTTTAAAGCGTGTGCTTGTAGTTGGAGCCGGCTGGTCGAGCAAATCACTTATAGATGTATTTGCCAACGGTGATGCCTTTAACTTCCATTTGGGTTATAAAGTAGTCGGCATAATAGATTCCGACACAAAAGAGGTCGTTTACAAAGGGGTGCGTATTGTAAACGGAACAAATGACTTCGCTAAACTTGTGAGACGACTCAAGATAGACGAAATTATTGTGGAGGAGACTTCAGAAACTAACAACTCGGCGGCACTGCGCGAACTTACCAAATGCAGAATGAATGGTGCAGCTGTGACCTCACTAAGCGATTTTTATGAGAGATTAACTGGCCGTGTGTTGATCAACGCGGCAGCACAGAATTTCCACCTGGCGTTTCCTTACAACCGTAACAATTTCAGAAGAGCCTACTTGACCTTTTCGAGAGCGCTTGACATCTGCTTTGGCTTGGTTGGTACGCTCCTTTGTGTAGTTCTAATTCCATTTGTGTATGTGAGCAACTTCTTTGGCAGCAGAGGTCCGCTTTTCTACAAGCAGGAACGTGTAGGCTTATATGGAAAGACCTTTTGTATCACTAAGTTCCGCTCTATGGTAGTAGATGCAGAGAAAAACGGCGCTGCCTGGGCACAGCAAAACGACAGCCGCATTACGTCAGTAGGCAGGTTTTTGCGCAGATCGCGTATCGATGAATTGCCACAGGCCTGGAGTGTACTGAAAGGTGACATGAGCCTGATTGGGCCAAGGCCGGAAAGACCCGTGTTTGTGCAGCAATTGAAAAAAGAAATTCCTTTTTACGATACACGCCATCTGGCCAAACCAGGTATCACAGGATGGGCACAGGCCATCTACAAATACGGGTCTAATACACAGGACGCCCTCATGAAGGTGCAATACGACTTGTACTATCTGAAAAACCGTTCCATCATGATGGATATTAAGGTTCTGCTGAAAACTATTAGCGTCGTAGTACGCTTTAAAGGGATGTAAGCACTCCATTAAAAAATGCGAAGGGCCTGGAAGTTGTATCTTCCAGGCCCTTCGCATTTTACAGATACGTACGAGCGAAGCATGAGTAGCCTCAGTTATAGTGGCCGATCAGCTAAATTTAATTTACCCTTTTTCTACTGCAGTTGATTGAGATGGTACAGTAAGTAACAGGCAGTAAAACAACCCTATAAATACAATCCCTTTATTTGCCTCCAGTATTGCTTCTGTAAGGCTGGTCACGATGAGTAATACAACCAACGTCACAGCTAGCCGGTCACGATGCCGTACGCCGGTATACAGGGCATTTAAGCAGAGCAGCAGCAGGATAATTAGGCCTGCTATACCTGTAGCCAGCCATGTTTGCAAGTACTGGTTATGGCTGTTGAATCCTTTCAGCTCTGGATATCCATGTCTCTCGTAGCTATTATCCAGTGCATGCTGTACATCTCCTACACCAAGCCCGGTCAGCCAATGTTCTTTGCTCAGTTGCAGGGCATGCTCCCATGTAACAGTGCGCTGACTTACACCAGTTTCACTTTCGGCTGTATCTTTCTGCGTGAGTAGTTTGGATGTTTCGTTAAGGATGCGGTAACGCGTTACAGGCAAAGCCAGAAGTAATAAAAACACACCGGCGCACAACCCAATGGCTACTACCATCTGCTTGCGATTAACGCCATGTGTGCGATAATAGAGATAAGCAAAGAAGCCTGCAGATATGAACATCCCCAGCAGGGCAATGCGGGAAGAGAGTAGCAATGTGAAAATCAGCAGAAAGGCCGCGGCAAGCCACTGGAGTATGGTATGTATGCGGGTATAGGTCCCCGTCACCAATCGCTCCATCAGGATAAAAAGGGAGAAAATAGTGAACATGGACAGGTACGTCGGATGCAATCTGGCAGGCCGTGCCAGCTCGCTGTAAGAGAAATAATCCCAGTAAATACTACCTGTGTTGCGTACGCCAAAGTTCTGCGCAAAGGAGTAAGGCAAGGTAGCCGGATCACCTATGGTATAGTTGCGGTAGATGGCATAAGCCAGACAGTAAACGCTAACCATTACCACACTCAGCACAAAAGCCAGCAGTATGCGCTGCCGGTTGTGCGCCGAAAAGGCATTCCCAACAAAAACCAATGGAAGCAGTAAGAGCGAAAGCTTCTTTTCTAAGCCGAATAAGGCAGCCCCCTTATCATCCGAGATGAGGGTGGAAAGGGCATACACCCCGAAAAACAGCAGAAGCAGAAGCAAGGCCCTCTGTTTTCTGATTTGCGATAATTTCCGTTTGAACCCTCCCTCTGTTAATGCCAGCACCGCCAGTACTATTGTTGCCCCACTGGTGACCGTCATAGACCAGGGCAAAAAAAAAGCAAGCAGCATCGTTAGCAGCAGCTTCAGGCCATTTGACTTGCCCGGTTTCTGACCGTACTGCGCAAGCATCTGGTTGTTGATGCGGTCTCGCTCACGGTCGAAGAACCAGCCCCACTTAGTGAAGTAAATGAAAGCCCCATGAAGGGCGAAGAAGAGTAGCTTTAGGTTTTTGTGTGATCCCTTTGCAAAGTGGTGGTAAATCTGCACATCGGGAAAAAACTGTGTCTTGTATTTCTGATGCACACGCCGCGTCAGGTCGGTGTCCTCGGAGTACATAAAGATGCGCTCGTCAAACAAGCCCACCTCCTTCAGGGCCTTGACACGCAGAAACATAAAGCAGCCCGAGAGATAAGGCACATTCATGGTGTGATCGTAGCCAGTAAAGCGCAGCTCAAATTTTCCGTTCAGCTTCTCCAGTTTGGCCTCGTCTTTTATAAAGCGGCGCACAAAAAAGTCTGCTGGCGTAGGAAGCAGCTTGCATAGGTACTGGGTTTCGCCATTAGGGTAGAGCACCTTAGGCATCAGCTGGCCTACCTCCGGGTTAGCTTGCATATGCTTGCACAAGCCCTCCAACACACCAGGCCCGAAATATACATCGGGGTTGAGCACCAGGTAATAGGGTATACCTGCTTGCATTGCCCTACGCATCGCTATATTATGCGCTTTCCCGAAACCCAAGTTTTTGTTATTGAAAATATACTCGATGCGGTTGTCTGTGAACAGCGGAGCCAGCCTGTCAGTCGGGGAGTTGTCTACAATGTATAGCTTAACAGGCAATGTGGTGTTCAGAAAACTGTTTACCGCCTCCAGCAAAACTTTCTCATTGTTGTTGTAAGTGACGATGGAAGCCGCAATAAGTATGTTGCTCATAGTAGGTTAGCGCTTGCTCAGCAATAAATGAAATAATTCGGACCAGTTGGTTGTAAAAGGCTGTGCAATAGCCGGTGCCTGATTGCCTTCAAATGCGATTTTCCGCTCTATAACCTGCTCCATCAATCCGGCCAGTTCAGCAGCATTATGCGGATCGAAGAACGATACCTGCTCATAGCTGCCAACAGTCTCTTTGGCGTAGGGCAAACGGGCCAGTAGCATGGGCTTTTGATGTGGCTTGTACTCAGTAATCGGCAGCCCCCAGGTTTCCAGTTTCGACGGAAAAATCAGGCAATCGCTTTGGATATAGTAGCTATCGACTTGCTCACGTGTCAGGGCACCAATCCAGTTTATTTGCGGCAGGTGAGCATAGACTTTTTTTATATCATGGGCATAGGCATTCTCGCTTCCATCGGCAGTCAGTACTACCTTAAAGTTGTGAATGCCTTTGTCGTGGAGCAACTGTACAGCCTGGCCAATCAGCTCGAAGTTTTTGAACACACGCGGGAAAGACGGATAGAAAAACATGGTTTTTGTTTCTGCTGCGCTGGATAACTCAGGTATAGCCTTTGGGGCCGGATTCGTATCTGGGTATGCGACAACAACCTTTTCCTGTGGCAGATTGAAGGTTTTTACAAAATAGTTCCGAATCCAATCCTGCTGTACGACCACATAGGTATTTGCGTGAATATTGATCTGGTAGAGGTACTTGTAAAACCAGGTAAAAGCTGCAAAAACCTTATCTTGTTTGGCCTCTTTGCGGGAAACCTGGTAGTAGGGTCCCGGATTGTGGCAATACACAGCCTGTATATCGGCCTCCACTACCGGCGATGTATCATGTAGGGAGAACCACAGGTAGGGCTGCAGCTCCCGGCTCAATTTCCTGAAATGCCAGTACTCGTACTGCAGCCTTTTCACCCAGGATCGGCGTGAGTCCGGAAACTCCACATAGGTAATGTTTGAGTACGTGTAAAGGTCTTTGTTATGAACCAGTGCAATGATGTCATATTCAGCGGCCACATGCTCGGAGAGCCATGACAAGGCAGCTTTTACAATGGAAAGCGTGCCGCCGTAGTGGATGTTAATGGCCGAGATAACTATTTTCTTCTTCATGCAACGTTTGAGCTACCTCGCTCATTTTGAGTGCCCCGTAGCACAGTACAAGCACAGGCACCACAAAGATAAGCAAATCGAAAACTTGCGAAACGAATAAGTTAGACTCGATCGCATAGGTGAAGGCCATGACCACCAGTGCATATGCGAACGTGAAGCGAACCAGGGAGAACTTCTTGGTGACAAAAAAGTCTTTGCGCAAAAAACCGATTAACAAGCCGACCACCAAGCTGTACAGTATACCTCCAAGCCCAAAGAAGATTTGTCCTTTAGCAAAAAACTGGGTATTGGGGCCAATAGGGATAAGGGGTATAGCCTCTCCTGTGCGCTTTAGGTGCAGCACAAGCATTTCATAACCTAAAGGATTCTGGTATTCAGACAGGCGGAACAAGCCCAGGATGCTGTTAAACTCGTGCAGTAGGTAATCGATGGGGGAGAAAGCCTCACTGATTTGCCGGTGAATATGTGGCTGATAATAATAGAGGATAACGTCTCCTGACAGCAGTAGCCGGTTGTAAAGCCCCATAAGTGCACCGCCAACATTGCCCCGCTCAATGTAGAGCACCAACAGGGCGACCGATACACCTGATACGAAAAAGTACGCGAGGTATTTCTTGTATTTTCTCAGAGTACTCAGGTTCATGCGTACCTGAAAGCCCGGACGCTTGATAATGTAGGCCAGCATAAACACGAAGGCAAGCAGTCCGCCCTTCGATCCGCTAAGTATGGTAAAGGCCACCTGGCACAGCAGGATCAGTACAAAAGGAGCTTTACGTCGACTGATAAACAGCATCACAAAGCAGGCACAGGACAGAAAGATGCTGGCTCCCCAATTGATGCGGCGCACAATACCGAGTCCTCCTACGTAAACCGCTGTTTTAGACGCCGTAGGATCGTCGGTGAGCAGTGGAAAGCCCACCCGGCTTGCTGCGTACAGGTTAGCTAGCAGGTAGATCACAAACAAGGTATAGGTTATACTTTGCAGCAACTTTATATTGAAGCTACTGAACTGTATGATCTCTTCACGCTCCAACCTATACCTATAGCTGGTAATACCCAGCCAAAGCGCCAGCTGGCAAAACACAAAGTACACCAAATGACTCACCTGGCTCACTTGCATGAACATGAGGATGGTCGTGAGCGTGTTGGTAAGCAGAAAGAAAAGCAGGGGGTCGTAAAATGAAAAGATATGCTTGCGGTAGAGCAGCACATAAAGCGTCATGACCACAACCAGCCATACCGAAACAGTAAGAACCGTGCTAACGCTTGTGATCATACAGGAACCGTGTGCTTTTGAATCGTACGGCCTGCAAGGCAGAGAAGGCCAGCAGATATACTTCGGTCAGGGCCTTTGTCCAGATTGACTGCTCGTTTAGGATGGCCGTAGAGCGACGTATTTCGCGGAAGCGGCGCAGCTTCACATCCAGTTCTTCTTTCTCAAAGTAGTTGAGCTGGTGCAGGATACTGGTATTCAGTACATAGAAATAGGTGTTCTGTGTGGCATAGCAGTTCATGAAATACGTGTCGGTCCCGTAAAACTTGAGCCGCTCATCGTACCCCTTGTATTCGTTCTGCAGGTAACTTGCCCGGATCACCATGCCACTGTTTATTGCCGCACGATGTTTCGCCTTGGTTAGTCCTGTCTGCTTTTGTTTCCAGCGCACACCTTTAAAAAGGTATAAGTCAGCCGGGCTCACAATCTCGTTGTTCGACTCAACGATGGGCAAGAACAGATTGATATCCGGGTGCTGCGCCATGCTGCTGCGGGCCTCGGTAAAGAAATTGTCGGCCAGTAGGGAGTCGTGGTCGAGCAGTACCAGGCCCTCGTACTTAGCCATTTCTTGTCGCTGCAAAACCTGGTTGTAAATTGCCGAAAGGGCCAGGTTTTCGGGTGTGCACACGTATTCTACTTCCGTAAAGCTGCTCTGCAATACCTCTAGTTCATGCTTTGTAAGAGAAGAAGCTGGGCTATTATCCCATAGCAGGAGTTTACTGCCCTTCAGCTGGTCTCTAAGCGTTAGCAGTGAGCCCAGTGTTTCGGAAGTTTGCAGCGATTTGTTGTACAGCACAACCAGCAGCAGGAAATTTATTTTCGTGTCAACCATCCTTTCAGTCCCAAAAACTTAAAATTAATAAAAGCTATGGTCTTATACACTTTCCCGAAGTTACTTTCAATAATTGCGTATACTTCCCAAAAGTGATTTGCATTGTGCGATACGCCCCCGGTATCGTGCTTACTGATCACATTAGGGTATGTTTTGATGCGCTTGCCCTGCTTAAATAACTGCTGATTCAGGTTAAAGTCGGCAAACACCTTATACTGCAGATCGTATCGTTGAGACAGATTTCTTCTGTAAAGTGTGCCCTGGTGGTGCAGCGTGTTATTGATGCGCAGCATGGGCCCGGCTTTTGGCTTAAAGGTGCGGCCGTTGCTGAGCTGCACCGGGAAAGACAGCACGTCTATACCTTGGGCGGTCGCCTCCAGCAGTTCTTTTTCAGGGAACTGGAGTAACTCGTCGCCCAGGTTGATATAGAGCACATAGGCACCGTGGGCGAGGCCCCAGCCTTTGTTCATGGCATCGTAAATGCCCCGATCCGGCTCCGATACCAGCACATCTATACCGGAGCGGTATTGCTGCAGCACCTGTAGGGTGCCGTCTGTGGAGCCGCCGTCTACCACTATATACTCCACAAGCGGCGTTTTATGCCGGAGCACACTCTCCACGGTGGTTGCCATGTCAGCCTCACCATTGTAAACGACCGATATAATACTGAGCAGGGGTGCAGTAGTTGTCACAGGTATAGCGGGTACAGGCCCTATTGTAATTGGTGGTACACTTGTTTTGTCAGTTCGGCGGTACGTTCCCAGGAGAAGGCAGCCGCACGGGAATAGCCTCCTGTAATCAGCTCCTGGCGAAGGGTGCTATTGTTGAGCACCTGCTCCACAGCTTGCCGGATAGAGTCCGGATCTGTGGGAGAGAAGTAGAGTGCTGCATCAGCACCCACTTCTGGAATCGAACTAACCTCGCTGGCCAGTACCGGGCAGCCGCAACTCATGGCCTCGATTGTAGGAATGCCAAAACCTTCGTAAAGCGACGGAAACACAAAAGCCAGCGCATGGGCATACAAGTGGACAAGTCGCTCATCGGTGATAGGCACTTGTTGTACCTGCACCTGTACCTGTAATTGAGCCAGGCGCTGCTGTTCCTGTGCCGTAAAGCCCCCTCCTCCGGCGCACAGCAGTTTCAGATGCTTGTATCGCTTCAGCAAAGGAGTAATGGCCTCCACAAAAAACATAAAGTTTTTGTACAGACTCCGGGTACCCACATAGAGCAGGTAATCGCCTTTCTGCGCAGGTATAGCCGTTGACTCAGGAATCTTTAAAGAACTGGCTAGCGGAATTACGTTTATTTTATCGGCCGAAATATGTGGGTATAGGCTAAGTATGTCGCGTTTAGTGCTTTCCGATACAGAGATGATGGCCGCGCTTTTCTCCAGAAGTAATTTTTTATGCAGAATAAGTGGTGTATTCAACGCGGGGTATACCTGCTGAAAACGCTCATGGATCATGTCATGAAACGTAACTACGAAAGGCTTTCTGCTCTTCAATCGCAGAAAATAAGGGTCGTAGTACGTTGGGTGGAACACGCTATACCTGCCCGTGGCCAGTGAGGCCAGGCTAATCAGGTTGTTAGTGTGCCGCATCATATCCTGTTTACGCTCATCGCCCTGCGTATTCAGAAATGGGAAGCGCCTTATACCTTCATACTGGGCAAGATACCCATTGTTAGAGAACTGCGCTGTATGCCTTAGGTCAAGTTCAGGAACTGTTTTCAGTTGGTTGAACAGCTCGATAAAATAACGGGAAATGCCACCGAAGTTTTGAATAGTAAAGGCTTGGTGGTCAAACAGCACACGCATGAATGAAAGAAATATGATATAGAAACGGTGTCAAAACTATCTTGATGCGCTTGCATATTTGCTGCGCAGCTGGTCAAAGTCATCAGGCAGCAGACTTTTAGGTTTTTTACTTAGTATAGCCATCAGTTTGGCCGTTCGTGGCGAAGATAGCAGCTTAAATTTAGCCGGACTGATCTTTTTAGGGGTAAGCAAATGTAGGTTTCTGCGGTTTGAGTACAGGTTGAGCTTATATTTTTGCGCTATCAGTTCAAGCGATTTATAGCTGTAAAAAGCAATATGCTGCCCTGTCTCAGGTACAAAATACCACCAGTTCGATGGGTTTGCCTGCGCGAGGGGCACTAGTTCGGTCGAGAAGAAGATGCTGTCGGCATAGGTTAGCATTTTTTCGATTTCGGCCAGAGGGTTCTCCAGATGTTCGAAAACTTCAAAGGCAGTTACCAGATCATAGCGCTGGTTCTCAGGTTTGTCCTGTACGTCAAACCCATCAGCAAACATGTTATCGCAGTAGATGTCTTGCCTGTAAAAATCATAGCCTGCATCACGCATCATGCGCACCAGCACGCCATAGCCCCCTCCATAGTCTACAAAAGACCCCGAGTTGTCAAAAAAACTATTGATAATATTGAGCAGGATCGGCTGGATATACATATTCCTGCTCAACAGACCGATATCGATGTTCGAAATAGCACTACTATATGCCTCGTTGAGCCAGTAAGGCTGCTCTGTCTGCATAAAGCCACAAGCTGTACATTCAAAGTAACTGACAGTATATTTGTTCAGTACAGTTGTTTCAAATACTTTGGCAGTACTGTTCGTGCAGATTTTGCAGGTCATTTGTCCTTTGCTTTCAGTTTATCAGGTTATAGGTAAGGCATGTGCAGCTAAATTAGCCTTTTTATGGCTAAGATTAGCTGACTTATAACCAAAATCAAGATTTTTGTTTGAGTTTAGTCAACAAGCGGAGTACGTTATTGGGTAGTTTCTTTTTAAGTATGTGTCTGTACCTCAATTTTTTAAGATGGTGGTAATGCAGTTTAACAAGTCTTTTGTCAGCATCCTTATCAGGGTACATGAATTGGGGATGTGTAAGCGGAAACTCTAACTCCTGCGTTTCCAGTTCGCTAAAGCTTTCCATAGATTCGTCTGTATGGGTTGAAGCAGCCCCAACACCAATATTAGAGATTAGGTTATACTTAGGCACTATCGATAAACCATGGTTTATTTTGCAGGCGAAATTCCATTGGTAATCCCATGTATTCAGCTTGCCATCATATATGTCCTGCAATATCATTTCCCAGAACTCAGGCATCAGTTCACTTTCGGAGAACATGCGGTGTATTTTTTTCTCTTTCACTGTAGGCCACAGTTTGATGTTCACGTCATAGTGCACCCAGGCCCTGCGCCAGGAAGCCCAGCCCCAAATATTAGCGTACGTTGAAAAGTAGTAGCTGTGAGCAGGCCTAAGTTCTTTGGGCTGAAAGTTATCACCCGAAACCATCATCACCCTCTCATCATGGCGGTATCTTTTTAGCATCTCATCACAGAAGCGGAAAAATGAAGAGTTGGGCAAACAGTCGTCCTCTAATACAATACCCTCAGGCTCCTGTTTGAAGAACCAATCAATGGCACTACTCACCGCATTTTTACATCCCAGGTTTTCGTCCCGGAAAAGCAGGTGCAACTCACAATCCCAATCCACTTTTATTTCATCTCTGGTTCGCGCGCACAAGTCAGCATCAGATGCATTACCGGGGCGAGGACCATCGGCGGCTACATATAGTTTAGTTGGTCTAGCTTTTCTTATGGCATTGAATACACGGGCTGTGTTATCAGGCCTATTGAAAATCAAAAAAAGAATAGGAGAGGTGCACATAATTTAATTCAATTCCTGCTTTTTATAATAAAACCGTGTTTAAGGTTTTGCAATAGAAGATAAATTTTTTCTGTTAATAATTAACGTATCAAGATATCAAATATATTAACAGTGGCCAGGTGTATCCCGGCAAAACCCTGGTCCAATATTTGGCGATACACCTTTAAATCTGCTGATCATCGGGCTCGTTGTTTATTTTTCTTAGCGGAAAGATGGATTTAAAATAAAGCACGTTAATATGAAAAGTGCTTTTAAATAAAAAGTTGCTTAAGAAGGAGGAGGATGCATAAGAGATCATAGTCCCTATAGCCGCTCCTATAACTCCGTAGAGCGGTATAAGGATGATGTTTAGGGATAAATTAACTGTCAACCCAATGAAGGTACGGTAGAGTGTAACTTTTGACTTATTCTCAATAACGAGTTGTTGGTTGCTAGCTACTCCGAGGTATACAAATATGCTTGACCAGATGTGAATTTGCAATACGCCCGCAGCATCCTGATACTGCTCCCCATACAGAGTATAAATTATAAACGAACTCAGCAGCGAAATAGCGATTGCCATGGATAAACTCAGGTATAAGAGCACACTGTATAACCTAATTAGTTTGGCGTGGTACAGGTTATTTTGTTCTCTGGCTTTCACTAACGTAGGAAAAACAGAGTTGGTGATGATCATGGGTACAAAGAAGAAAATCTCCGTAATACGTACCGCAGCTGAGTAGTTTCCCACAGCAGCTGAACCAAGCATATACTTAAGCATAAGTTGGTCCATTCGCATATATAGGATTACAGCCAGGGCTGAAACAATTAGGGGCCAGCTATCAGTTAGGAGTGATCTGGCCATCACTTTATCAAATTGCCACTTCCCAAAGTGAATCGGCAGCTTAGATTGTGTGTATGCGGCCAAAAAGATGGCGGCAAGACCTAGGTCTATTACGATGGCAAGAGCAAAATACAGAAGTCCATAGCCATATAGCAGCAGGTATACTTTAAAAGCAGATGATAGAATATATGCGATGTTTTTTAGGATAACCGATACCTTTGATTGAAGGTGTGATTGTAGGTATAGCTCAACTACATCAACCGCCTGAAAAAGCATACCTGTACTTAGTATGGCGATGATAATGAAGGAAGTTTGATCCTGTTTATAGTCGCTGATGTAGGAAACAAGTACAGCCAGCATAATAGCCAAGAGTGCACCTGCCACTCGAAGTATAAAACTGGTACCGATAAGTTTGTTTTGCTTTGCTGGCTGGCTGACAAGTTCTTTTACCAGAGTAGTGTCCAGACCGAGGTTTACAAGAACTGCGAAAATGGCAATGTAAGCCTGTCCGTAATTCAGCTTTCCAAACTGCTCCGGACCTAGATATCGGGCTACCCATACGCCTATCAGTAAGCCCATGCCCATGCGTAAGCCTTTATCTATAAGCAGCCAGGCAATATTTTGTAATATTTTAACTCTGTTTGAGTCTATGAACCTGGCAAAATATGTAGACATCCGAAGAAAGTGAATAATGAATAGATTGGGCGCGCAAAGGTACTAAATCAATTCTATTGTATGCCTAATCCAATTGTAATGATGGAGTTTTTACGCGATAAATTTTATTGTTATTATACTATAAGGCAACATGTCCGCTTTTAAATGAATGAAGCACCCGATTGTCAGGCCCCATTCATAAATTTCATATAGGGCAATCGGTTAAATTGTATAGTTTTGTATTTCAAAGAACATATTAGATGCAAACAGAACAGGACAGGCAGAAACACTTCAAAGACGAAGAAGTTGACCTATCTTTTATTTATAGGAACCTATATTTGGGATTTAGACGTGTTGGACAAGGAGTTAGTAACGCCTTCCGCACGATTCTGTACCGTAAATGGCTCGTGCTTGGGTGTGTGTTAATAGGAGTAGCCTTAGGTTATGCGCTCAAAAAAGCATCAAAACCCTACTACAATTCTTCTATGACATTGGTACTGGCTAATATCCGTAACGAATTTATTGAAGACCAGTTGAATAAGTTGTCAGAACTAATTTACGAAGAGAACTTTGATGCGGTAGCCGAACGAATGGACATTACCCCGGATGCAGCAAGACAAATCAGGGAAATGAAATTTACAAACCTGGACCAAGACCGTATTGAAGAAGATAGCGTCCTGACAGGCTCCCCGTTTCGGATAGAGCTCTCTCTCTTTGATCCACAGCTGTTTATTGGACTAGAGCCAGCCCTGACAGAATACCTGGAGAACAACCGCTATTTTGCTCGGCAGAAGCGCATACGGCAGCGCCAGGTTGAGAGTATGATCACTAAACTGAAAGGTGAGATCAACTCAATCGATAGTATTAAGACCAATGTGAGTGAACCCCGTGGACCTGTAAACGGGTTTATATATGGCCAGCCAATCGACCCGACCAACCTTTACCGGGAAAGCATTTCCATGTACAAAGAACAGGTAGAGTTGGAAGCGGATCTCGAAAAACTGGCTAACGTAGAAATTGTAACTGGCTTTATTCCCCGGGTGAAGCCCACTGGACCAAAAGCGATTACGTACGGTGGTATTGGTGGTTTGATCGGCTTGCTGATTGGACTCGTAATAGCCCTCAGTTTAGAAAAACCCAATAAAAATCGCGCATAGCCTACTTATTTATACCATAAAGCATAACAGCCCGCTACTGATGAAGTAGCGGGCTGTTATGCTTTAAGTAAGCTCTATACTGTTACTCCTCCTGCCGCAACACCCAACTCAGATTATAAAGATCCTTTCTACGATCCTTCAGGTTACGCACACTACCAGCTGTATTCAGGTCCTTGAGCAGGTCCAGGTCCAGGTCGGCAATCAGGGTCATCTCCGTATTTGGGGTGGCTTCTGCTACCACGGCGTCGTGTGGGAAGGCGAAGTCGGAGGGGGAGAAGACGGCTGACTGGGAGTACTGGATGTCCATGTTCTCGACCTTCGGCAGGTTGCCCACGCTACCCGTAATGGCGACATAGCACTCGTTCTCGATGGCGCGGGCCTGGGCGCAAAGGCGCACCCGCAGGTAAGCGTTCTTGGTGTCCGTCCAGAATGGCACAAACAGAATCTTCATGTCCATGTCAGAGAGCATGCGGGCCAGCTCCGGGAACTCCACGTCGTAGCAGATCAGGATACCGATCTTGCCGATGTCTGTGTCGAATATCTTGAGCTTGTGGCCACCACGCATACCCCAGTAATGCGACTCATCCGGCGTCACGTGCAGCTTGTACTGCTTGTCGTAGGTGCCGTCGCGGCGACAGAGGTAGCTCACGTTGTAAAGCTTGTTGTCGTAGTACTCCGGCATGCTGCCCGCAATGATGTTGATGTTGTAGGAGAGGGCCATGTGTATCATGCGCTCCCGGATCTCATCCGTGTATTCCGCCATACTTCGGATAGCCTCCGATGGTGACTCCTCGTTGGTGAGGGCCATCAGCGGTGCGTTGAAGAACTCAGGGAACACCACCATATCGGACTTGTAGGAGCTAACCGTGTCAACAAAGAACTCCACCTGCTGCATGAAGTCGTCTATGTCTTTGACGGCACGCATCTGCCACTGCACAATGCCGATCCGGACCACCGTCTTCTTGCCACCCAGCAGCTTTTCCTTTTCCTCATAGTACACGTTGATCCATTCCAGCAGGGTAGCATAAGCCCGTGACTCGGTATCATCCGGCAGGTAGCCTTTCAGGATCTTGCGCACGTGGAAATCGTTGCTGAGCTGGAAAGACAGCACCGGGTCTGAGAGCTCTTTGTTGCGGACCATCTCAATATACTTGGCCGGGGTCAGCTTATCTGCATAGTCCTTGTAGCCAGGTATACGCCCCCCGGCAATGATGCCACGCAGGTTTAGATTCTCGCAAATTTCCTTTCGCGCGTCGTAGAGACGGCGGCCCAGGCGCAGATTGCGGTAATCCGGGTGAACGAACACGTCGATGCCGTACAGGGTCTCGCCTTCCGGGTCGTGCGACTTAAAGGTGCCCTTGTCGATGATCTGGTCGTAGGTATGCTTATCGCCATACACGCTGTAGTCCACAATCAGGCTGAGGGCCACGGCCACCACCTTTCCTTTGTCTTCTATACAGATCTGTCCTTCCGGGAATTTTTTGAGCAGGTTGGAAAACTCTTTGCGGGTCCAGGCGCCATCGATGTTCGAGTACACCAGGTCCATGATCTCTTTTACTTCTTTGTAGTCTTTGAGCTCCAGCTGGCGCAATAACAGCCGGTGCTCAGAGTTTGCTTCTATCTTTTCACTCATAGGTCAGGTTTGGGGTTGCTTGCTACGGGTATACGTGAAGCAAGTATCGTTTTGATATGATATTTTAATTGAAAGCAGGAATTTCCGCTTTCGGACAAATTTAAAAAGAAAAAGCGCAGCTTTGACACTGCGCTTTTCATATAAGAGGTATAGCTGGTTAGACTTGCACTTCCGGGATGTCTCCTTCCACGATCAGGCGCCCTTCGGTAGCCTTTTGAATTTCTTCGACCGTCACGCCAGGTGCCCGCTCCAACAGTCTGAAACCCTCCCCCGTCACCTCGAGCACGGCCAGGTCAGTCACCATCTTCTTGATGCACTTAATGCCCGTAATCGGCAGCGTGCATTCTTTGAGCAGTTTGGAGGAACCATCGCGGGCGGTGTGCTGCATCGCCACAATGATGTTTTTGGCAGAGGCCACCAGGTCCATGGCGCCACCCATACCTTTCACCATCTTGCCCGGTATCTTCCAGTTGGCAATATCACCCTGTTCTGACACCTCCATGGCGCCCAGGATCGTCAGGTCCACGTGCTCACCCCGGATCATGCCAAAACTCTCCGCAGAGCTGAAGATAGACGAGCCCGGTAGCGTCGTGATGGTCTGCTTGCCGGCATTGATCAGGTCAGCGTCTACTTTGTCTTCAGTAGGGAAGGGGCCCATGCCCAGCAGTCCGTTTTCTGACTGCAGCACCACTTCCACACCCTCGGGAATGTAGTTGGCCACCAGCGTAGGTATACCGATGCCCAGGTTGACGTACATCCCGTTCTTTACTTCTTTTGCGATTCGTTTCGCTATCTGATTTTTATCTAAAGCCATTTCTTTGTCGGTTAAGCAGTTCTAACTGTGCGCTGTTCAATACGCTTCTCGTACTTCTCGCCCTGGAAAATGCGCTGCACGTAGATGCCCGGTGTGTGGATCATATTCGGATCCAGTTCGCCGGCGGGTACCAGCTCCTCTACCTCCGCCACCGTAATTTTTCCAGCGGCGGCCATCATCGGGTTGAAGTTACGGGCCGTGCCTTTGTAGATAAGATTACCCGCAGTGTCGCCTTTCCAGGCTTTCACAAAAGAGAAGTCCGCCTTCAGCCATTGCTCCATTAAATACATTTTGCCATTGAACTCCCGGCTTTCCTTGCCTTCGCCCACCTCGGTGCCATAGCCGGCAGGGGTGAAAAAAGCAGGTATACCAGCGCCTCCGGCACGTATGCGCTCAGCCAGCGTGCCCTGCGGAATCAGCTCGACATCCAGTTCACCGCTCAGCAACTGGCGCTCAAACTCAGCGTTTTCGCCTACATAGCTGGCAATCATCTTCTTGACCTGGCGCTTTTGCAAAAGCAAACCAATACCATAATCATCTACACCGGCGTTGTTAGAGATACAGGTCAGGTCTTTCACGCCCAGTCGCAACAACTCCTTTATGGCGTTCTCAGGTATACCGCACAAGCCAAAGCCTCCCAGCATGAAGGTCATGCCGTCCTGTACGCCCTGCAGGGCCTCCTGGGCGTTCTTAACAGTTTTATTTATCATAGTTTATAATGTGCTTACGCCCTGCAAGGTATGGCTATACCTGCATGAGCAGCGGTTAAACGATTGATTCTATAGAAAAGGTAATATAGATAGAAATAAAGCCATACACAACGTATGGCTTTTCGTTTTTTAGGTGAAATAGGATTTAGATAAGGTGAAATACCTTAAGAGGCTAAGGTAAGCAGTGCAGCTTCCTTATCTCTGGCCAACTGTGCCTTCAGAGCATCCAGACCGTCGAATTTTTGTTCCTCACGCAGCATTTCCACAAACTCAACCGTTAAGGTTTGCCCATAGAGATTGCCCTCGAAATTGATCAGATGCACTTCCAGGGTAAGGTGGGCACCGTCCACGGTTGGACGCACGCCAATGTTCATCATGCCGGGCAGTCGCTGGCCGTCGTGCCTGACCCAAACGGCATACACGCCATGGGCAGGTATAAGCTTGTGAGGCGCCGGCAGCGCCAGGTTGGCAGTCGGGAAACCGATGGTGCGGCCCAGCTTGTTGCCTTCCACCACAGTAGAGGTCAAGGTATAAGTATGGCCCAGGTAGCGGTTGGCAGTCGGTATGTCACCTGACTCGATCGCCCTGCGGATTTTGGTGGAGCTCACGCCGATGTCGTCCACATCCTGACGCGGAATCTCTTCCACCTCAAAGCCATACTGCGCGGAGCGTGCTTTCAGGTGCTCAAAGCTGCCCTCGCGGTTCTTGCCGAAACGGTGATCGTAGCCGATCACGAGCACTTTAGTATGGATCGCCTTCACCAGCACGTCTTCTATAAAGGAGCGGGAGCTTAGGCGGGAAAATGCTTTGGTGAACGGGATGATCAGCAGGTAATCGATGCCGAAGCTGCGCAACTGCTCCACGCGCTCCTCAATGGTGGCGAGCAGCTTGAGGTCGTTGTCCTCTGGAAAGAGCACCAGGCGTGGATGTGGCCAGTAAGTGATGACTACGCTCTGACCGTTGGACTGGCGGGCACGCTCCTTCACCCGCTGCAGGATCTTCTGATGGCCCACATGCACACCGTCGAAGGTGCCGCTGGTCACCACCGGGAAACTCAGTTTTGGAAAATCAGCTATATCACGAATTACTTCCATTCGCTTCGAGTTGGGCTCTTCTGATCTGCTGTATGTCGTCTATGGTGAGGGCGTCCTCCAGTTTATACTCCCCGATGCGGGTACGCACAAGCGCCGAGAGGTGTGCGCCTACGCCCAGCTTCTGACCCAGGTCATGCGCCAGACTGCGAATGTAGGTGCCTTTGCTGCAGATCACTTTAAAGGAAATAACAGCACCTTCAATGTTTGTGATCTCAAAGGCCTTGATGGTGATAGTGCGAGGTTTCATTTCGGCCTCCTTGCCTTTTCGGGCCAGGTCATAAGCACGCTTGCCGTCTATCATCACCGCCGAGTAAATAGGAGGGATCTGCTCGATGGTGCCTACAAAGCTATTGGCTGCTGCCTGTATGTCTTCTGGGGTAAGGTGGCTGATGTCTTTGCTTTCGCTTACGGGCGTTTCCAGGTCGTAGGAGGGAGTGGTCTGGCCGAGCGTGATGGTGCCGGTATACTCTTTTTCCTGCGCCTGTATCTCGTCGATGCGCTTGGTGAACTTGCCCGTGCACAGAATCAGCAGCCCCGAAGCCAGGGGGTCGAGAGTGCCGGCGTGGCCGATCTTCTTGACGCGGAGGGTATTGCGCACTTTCTTCACCACGTCAAACGAGGTCCAGGTAAGCGGTTTATCGAGTAACAGGATCTCGCCTGCTTCAAAGTTGTAATTCATGTTATACTCTTAAGTCAACACCCATAGCCAGCAGCGCCAGCAACGCGATACCGAGTGCGATACGATAGTAGCCAAACATTTTGAAGCCATACTTGGTCAGGAAGTTAATAAAGAACCTGATCGCAATCATCGCCACAATAAAGGCGACCACATTGCCGATGAGCAGCAATCTGAGGTCGTCGCCGGTGATCACGTCGAAGCTGTTCCTGATTTTTACGAGGTCGAGGGTAACGATGTCTGATATTTCCAGCTTTAGCAGGTCTTTGACCAGCTTATAGCCGGCAGCAGCCAGCATGGTGGGCACTGCCAGGAAAAAGGAGAACTCAGCGGCTGCCTTGCGGTTAACGCCCTGCGTCAGGCCACCGATGATAGAAGCAGCCGACCGTGACACCCCCGGAATCATGGCGATGCACTGGAAAAAACCGATCACGAGCGCATTCTTGTAGGTGATGTTGTTTTCCTGGGCATGGGCGAACCACTTGTCCACAAAGAGCAGCACCACCCCGCCCGCCACCAGCATGACGGCCGTGATGAGCACGCTGCCCAGCATGGCGTCGATCACATCGTTGAGCAGAAAGCCGATGACAGCCGCAGGTATAAACGCCAGGAGCAGCTTCTGGTAAAACGCAAAACTGTTGATAAAGCGCTTCCAGTACAGCACCACCACCGACAGGATGGCCCCGAACTGTATGTTCACGGCAAAGATCTTGGTGATCGGTAGCTCATTGATGCCCATCAGGGCCGAAGCGATAATCATGTGCCCTGTAGAGGATACAGGTAAAAACTCGGTAAGTCCTTCAACTATGGCTAAAATAATAGCCTGCCATTCACTCATCTAACTAATCTTCTGTGTTTTCGTGTGTTCTATCTTTTACCATGATCGCAAACAGCTCGATCACAAAGCCGGCCATCACTACGATCGGGCCCAGCGTGATGCCCAGAAAGCCCAGGCCATACTGTTCCTTATCGAGCGTCATGATGATAAAACCAACGGCCAGCACAACAATGCCAACCAGCATCAGAATGTAGTTTTTTTTGCCAAAGGCAAGCTTGCTCTTATTTTCCATATTAATATAGTTCGTCTAGTGAAAGGCGCAGGTATTTGCGGACAGCGCGGTAAGAGCTCAGGAAACCGATCACGGCACCCAGCACGATCAGCGCGATCATGAGCATGTACAGCTGCTCTTCGTCTTTGAGCAGGCTCAGCTCCGTGATCTCACGGTAGGCGTACTGCATCAGCGCAAATAGCAGGACAGAGGCAATTATACCACTGATGATACCCTGAAAAGCTGCACGGTTAAGGAAAGGACGCTGTATGAAGAACGACGTGGCCCCCACCAATTGCATGCTCCGGATCAGGAAACGCTGGGAGTATAACGCAAGTTTGATGGTATTGTTGATCAGGATAATGACCACCAGCACCAGTATACCTGCAAAGCCAAGCAGCAGCATGCTGATTTTCTTTATGTTGCTGTTGATCGATTCGATCAGGCTTTCGACATACTGCACTTCGTACACTCCTTCGATCCCCTCAATATCATTTTTTATACCTTTAAGCTGGGCTGAGCTGGAACTCTCGGCGTTAATCCGGAGCACATAAGTGTCACGAAGCGGATTGTCCCCCAGAAAGGCGGTAAAATCCTCGCCTGTTTCTTCTAAGAATGCCTTGGCGCCCTCTTCTTTTGAAAGGAACCGAACCTGGGCCGTATCGCCTTTATAAGCCACGTATTCTTTCGCGGCCAGGGTTTTTTGCAGACGGTCGAGCTGCACCTGCGTCAGGTTGCGATCCAGGTATACCTGCATCTCAATGCTTTCCTTCACTATATCCGACAGCTTACCGGCATGAATCAGCAGCGTGCCGAACAGGCCGATCACGAACAGGGCCAGGGAGATGGAGAACACCACCATGGCATGCGGGTAATTGCCGAGCTTCTTCTTCTTAACTGTCCTGGTTGTAGTTGTTGCCATACGATACGCTTCCGTGCAAAAATAGAAATATTATTTAAATATGAGGTGCTTCCGGCCAGCTAATGCAAAAAGCCCGGCTGGTGTTCCGGGCTTTACAGATTCATGCGTGGGTCGGAGTCAAGGATAATAGGGACTTCCTGCTGCTCCCGTCGACGTTCGCGGCGACGTTCCCGGTCCCGTCCAAAGAGCTCCCGCAGATTGTCGAAGTGCTTGGTGTGCAGCAAACTGAGCCGCTGGGTGTTGGTAATACGGCCATAGTTGGTCGGCAAAGTGTTGTACTCCAGACGCGCGCGCAACTCGCCGCTTTTGGTAATGTAGTACTCAACAGACCAACTGCCCTGGTAGGCATTGCGGTAGGTGCCGCCTGCCTGCCCGGCCTGTGGTGTCGTATTTGATCCCAAACCTGTCTGACTGCTGACACGCAGACGGCCCTGGAAGAAAGAGTAGCTCAGCCGCAGCTGAAGGGCGGAGAGATCATCCTGGCTGATGTCCCCCAGGCCTATGTCGATCTCCAGGTTGCTGTCGATGGAGTTGAGGAAACCGCTCAGCTGTCCGGTGAGCAAACTGCCCAGACTGCCGCCCACTGCCGCCGCCCCTGGGTTCTCGCCAAAGAATGTGCCGGGTGGCGCCAACCTACGGAGTACCAGCAAGCTGAATACCTGCCTGTTCAGTTCATTTTCATCGTTTCGTATACCTAGCAGAATCGGCTCAAGGGCCAATCTCGCATTGGCAGGTAAGTTTTCGAAATCAAGGTTCAATCGTATGTCCGGCGTCAAAATAGGGCCTTTCAGGTCAACGATCGCTGTTACGGGGTAGCTACCCTGTATGTTGCCTGCCTGAGCGCCGTTCTGTATCAGGTTGTCTATTCGGGTATTTTGAACGTAGGTGGCCCGGATGTCCATGACCCCGTCAAGCGGGTCGCCGTTCCAGGAGAGGGTGCCACCCGGCGTCACCCGGAATTCCCGTGATACCACGCCTTCCAGTAAGTTAAGGTTATAAGCCCCGTTGGCGATCACAAAATTGCCAAACATGTTAAACTCACCCCGGGTGTCGATGGTCATTTGGATCTGCCCGCTTCCCGAGCCCCGGATCACGTCACCCGTCTGCCGGTCGATGATGATCTCAAAATAGGCATCATCGGTCACGTCGAGGTCAAAATTCATGTTGATGCCTGACAAATCTACCTTTTGCTCTTCCACAGCCACGGCCACACCGGTCGAGTCGCTTACATTGCGGTTCACGAAGCGGATGAAGTCTTTGCGGGCCAGGTCGGTCTGATTGTCAAGAGGCACCACAATGCGGGTGTTGGCGTTGCTCCGGGCATTCACGTCTATCTTGAGGTTGTCCACCGGGCCCAGCACGGTGGCGGTACCTGTGCCGAAGGCAGTGCCATAGTAGAGCTCGTTCTGCTCGTAGGTCGTGTTCAGGATCATCATGTTCCGGAAGCGGGCGTTCAGGTCGAGCACCATGTTCTGGAAACCGTCGTGGGCGATGCCGCCGGTCACGTAACCCACGTTGCCATAGAGGTCACGCAGCTGGGCATTACGGAAGCTAATGCTGTTGGCCCCGAAGTATACCCGGTCGGAGAAGCGGTAGGTCGTGCCGAGGTAATCGAAGCGGAACTGTCCGCCGGTCACCATCACCGAACCAGTCAGCACCGGCGCCGACAGCCTGCCAAGCACCCGGATGCGTCCTTCCATGGTGCCCTCCATCTCCGACATGATTGGTTTGAGGATCGGTTCCACGATCTTGAGCTGGGTCTCGTCGAGCACGGCCAGCATATCCAGCTGTTCTTCTTCGGCGCGGGGGTAGTAGTTGCCGGTCAGGGTCAGTACCTTCTTGTTGTTGCGGTCAATGTCCACATCCACCACCATTTGCTGCTGGGCGTTGATCCAATCTCCTTTTCCCTGAATGTTGCCAATCAATACATCGTCCAGGTAAAAAGAGTCCACACGCATCCCGGCGTTCAGGATGGCATTGTTATAAACGTCCTGCGCCGTTAGCTCTGCATTAAGCGTCCCCCGGATCTGCTCTGGCATAAGCGGGTTGAGGTTACGCAGGTCAAAGTTCTTGATGCTGGCCACCAGCGTACTACCCGGATCCTGCCCAATGGCGCCGTCCACCCGTATGATCTGGTTTTGGTTGGAAAGTATCAATTCCTCGAAATCCAGCCGCTTTCCGCTTTCGCTGATGTATACCATGCTGCCAGGCTGAAAGGCCCAGGGCGTTTCGCGCAGGGTGATATTGGATCGACCAAACACGACCTGTAGACGGTCCTGCAGAAAGTTGACATCGCCCACCACGGTCGCCTGGTTGTTATAGGCAGGCTGCAGCAGGTTGGTGTAAAACCCGATGGTGCGCTCGCTCCAGATCGCTTCCAGCAGGAGGCGCTCCGTTTCTCCCACAGAGGGCAGCACCTGCTTCTCTGACGTGAACTGGGCACTGGCCAGCACATCCGGACTGTGCTGCAGCTTGGAAGTGCTAAGCTCTATGTCGTTTTGGAAGAGGGTGACGTCGTCATACAATATTGTATCTATACGTGCATAAGATGTCAGGATGACCGTGTTGCCGTGCCGGAAGGTGCCCTCCAGTTTGGAGAAGTCAGAAATGGTGAGCTCGGGCACGAAGAGATGGATCAGGGGATTGACCTGCCGCAGGTATAGATCGTAGTCCAGGCTGTACTCGGGCCGGGTAGACGGTCGCTTTCGCTTGTAATAGGCTGCCGTGGCGACGTCGTTGCTTTCAAAATTCAGCTTATACTCATCCACCAGCTGCTTCAGATCCTCGATCAGGGCAGAGTACCGGAAATCGCCGCTCACCCGCAGGGCCAGTGGCGTGGAGCGGAGGGTCAGGCTGCGAATGCCCTCACCGATATAGGACTGCACCCGGATGGTATCCAGCGCGATGCGCTGGCCCTCGTACGTAACAGAAGCGCTGTCAAAAAAAGCGGTACCCTCGAAATCATCCAGGCGCAGGCCGCGGAAGTTGAGGTCGGCATTGGCCTGCACGGTTACAGCCTTATCCGTAATGCGCAGGGCTTTCAGGTCGGCTTTGCTCAGGTCAGCCCTCAGATTGAAAGCCTGGTTGTTGTTTGCCAGGTTCACCTCACCGTTGGCTGTAAAGGCCAGGTTCGGGTCGGCAATGGCAAAGTGGCCTTCGTAACGCTGGCCCCTGAAGGTGCCATCGGTGCGGATGTTGCGGTAATTATAGTCGAGCAGGTGGAGCTGGGCGATGTCGGCGTTAATCTGCAGGCGGGCATCCTTTAGCGTAAAGCCAGAACCGACCACCCTGCCATCCATGGTAATCGTTTTAATGACATCGGGCTCCCCGATCAGGCGACCTACATGGAAGTTCTGGGTTTTAAGGCGGCCGCGGTAAGAGGAGGTGTTGTTGGCCCGGTTGATCTTCATGTTAATGTCGGACTGCACATTGCCCAGCGCGGTGACAAAACTGCCGTTGGCCACGAAGTCATTGTAAAAACCCAGAAAGCGCCCGTCTACCTTCACAGTTCCCAGACGGGAGGCGATGGTATAGGCGTCGGCTGGCAGAAACTGTTTGATGTCTTCGGCATTTAAAGTGGAGGGCCGCAGGCGAATGTTGGCAAAGGTCTCCCCCCAGTTAGGCAGACCGTCCACGTTCATGGTACCCACTATATGGGTGTTCTTGCCATACCTTATATCCAGGTTCGTTGCCATGAACTCCGCCACGCGACCTTCTACCTCGGCAGAGGCGATGTAGGCATTCTCGTCATATTCCCGGATAGGGGGGGCAAACAGGGCAATGTCGCGGGAGTAAAGACGCGTGTCTTTGATCCGCCCCGTGACGGTTACGCTGTCTATGAAGTTGGAGAAGTTGCCGAAGCGGTTGTAGTCAAAGCGGATGTACTCCTGCACATTGCTATCGTTCACCCGCAGGTCGAGCTCGTCCCACTCCCAGAAGGTAGAGGCGTAGGTCATCAGCACATCGAGGTTGTGCAGTCTTATACCTGAAGGGCGCTCGTGGGCTGTCAGGTCCGTTACCCGCACTTTGAGCGTGTCGCCTGGCTCGAACTCCGTGAAGCGTGCCGAAATGCTGTCGATGGCCAGGTGAAAGTAGTCGATGCCGTAATCGGTGCGCGGACGGTTAAAATCGTCGTAGCTGAAGTGTCCATTCTTGATCACCAACTCTTCGATGGAAAACTCAAAGGGCTGGCTCGCCTTGGTCGTGTCTTTGGTGATAAGGTTGCCGAGTGACCGGATGAAGGTCGACATGTTGAGTGTGTCGGTTCCCTCGTACTGGATCAAGTGCGCCCGGGGCTCCTGTAGCTCCAGGGTAGCTATACCCAGGGTGTTTGGTTTAAAGATGGAGAAGAGACTGATATCGGCCTCCGCACGGCCCACGTAAAAAAGTTCTTCGCCCCGGTAGTCGAGCACCTTTACCTGCTCCAGGATCACATTGCTGAAGAACTCAATGTCTACCCGGCCGATGGTCACCTCGTGGTCGATGGTACGGGAAATGTACTCGGCTGCTTTCTGGGCCACCCTGGTCTGTACGCCCGGATAGCGAATGGCCACAAAGACAACCGCAAATGCCACCAAAAGCAACAGGATTACCGCCAAAACTATTTTTAGAATGGCTTTTCCTATAACTTTGAAGTAATTTATGGACTGTTCTTTTTCCAAAAGATGACCGAACCTACAATATTAGCGATTGAATCTTCGTGCGACGAAACATCTGCTGCCGTTATACGTGGCGGCAAAGTCTTGTCGAATGTTATTGCTACTCAGGCCGTTCATGAAAAATATGGCGGCGTTGTGCCGGAGCTTGCTTCGAGAGCACACCAGCAGAACATCATTCCGGTGGTGGCACAGGCCTTGAGTGTAGCAAATGTAAACAAATCTGACTTAAATGCAGTGGCTTTTACCCGCGGCCCGGGCTTGCTCGGCGCCCTGCTGGTCGGCAGCTCTTTTGCCAAGTCCTTTGCACTGGGCCTCAACATCCCGCTCATCGATGTAAACCACATGCAGGCGCACATCCTGGCCCACTTTATCGACGATCCCAAACCCAACTTCCCGTTCCTGTGCCTGACCGTGAGCGGTGGCCATACCCAGATCGTGCTCGTAAAAGATCACCTGGACATGGAGATCATTGGTCAGACCACGGACGATGCCGTAGGGGAGGCCTTCGACAAGACGGCCAAAATGCTGGGCCTGCCGTACCCTGGCGGACCCATGCTCGATAAGACGGCAGCCCAGGGTAACCCGAAGGCGTTTGCTTTTCCGGTTGGCAACATGCCCGGCTACGACTTTTCGTTCAGCGGCATCAAGACTTCGGTGCTCTATTTCCTTAAGGATAAAACGAAAGACAACCCGAACTTCGTACAGGAGAACCTGGCCGATATCTGTGCCAGCGTGCAGTATACCCTGATTAAGACCCTGCTAAAGAAAGTGGTACAGGCAGCCAAGGACCTGGGCATAAAAGAAGTGGCGATTGCCGGTGGTGTATCGGCCAATTCCGGCTTGCGCCAGGCCCTGCAGGACTACGCCAAAAAGTACGATTGGAACGTCTACATCCCGGCTTTTCAGTATTGCACCGATAATGCAGGTATGATAGCCATCACAGCTCATTACCAATACCTTAAAGGTGACTTCGCTGACCAGTACGTGAGCCCGGAACCGAGGATGAAGTTTTGATGATTGAGTGTTGGAGTGAATATAAAGTTACTGCAGGATTAGTTTTTTGTAGGGGCAAGTCGCGACTTGTCCGAGTCGTGCACAGGTATAGTTTGTCAGAATCAGGATTTACAGGATTAATGGATTGACAGGATTCTCAATATTGATTATTCTTCTGTATTAATCCTGAAAATTTTAAAATCCTGTAAATCCTGATTCTGACAATTTTTCATTCAACCATTCAACCATTCACTAACTCGCTCATTCACTCAATCACTCAATCACTCAACCTAAAATGAAACACCCCTTCCAGATCGGCGACACGCAGGTATACCGCAAAACGGTAACAGCGGCGGACTTTGCACGTTTTGACGATGGGCTGGTGCATGCGGTTTGCTCTACCTTTTCGCTGGCGCAGGCGGCTGAGTGGGCAGGTAGGCTGTTTGTGTTGGAAATGAAAGAAAAAGATGAAGAGGGTATAGGTACCTTTCTGACTATCAATCATAAAAGTCCGGCATTTGAGGGTGATATTATTGAAATAAGTGCAAAACTAAAATCGCAGGAAGGTAACAGCGTAATTTGTAGCTTTGAGGCCCGGGTCGGAGACAGGCTGGTGGCGGATGGAGAGACCGGGCAGAAGATTTTAAAGAAAGACAAACTGGCCAGGGTGCTGGCTCCAACAAAATAGCATGACGAAAGCAAAAGATAAAGACAGAATCAAGAAGCACGTCAACATCCAGAACCGCAGGGCTTCATTTGAGTACCAGTTCCTGGACAAGTATACGGCAGGCATCATGCTCAAAGGCACGGAGATCAAATCGATCCGGGAGGGCCAGGTGAACCTGCAGGACGGCTACTGTGTGCTGCACAACGGCGAGCTATACCTGCACAATGTGCACATTTCCACCTATACCGAAGGCACGCACTTCAACCACGAGCCTACGCGGGTGCGCAAGCTCCTTGTCAACAAGAGCGAACTCCGGAAGCTGGAGAAGGGTGTGCAGGAGCAGGGCGTCACGATGATCCCTACCCGGATGTTCATAAGCGAGCGCGGCTTTGCTAAAGTAGAGGTTGCACTGGCGCGCGGTAAGAAGCTGCACGACAAGCGCGAAGACATCAAAGCAAAGGACATAAAACGCGAACTGGACAGGAGCGGATATTAAGTAATTGAGTGAGTTAGTGATGGAGTGATTTAGTGATTGGTTAAATTGTTAATTGCTTATTGATGAACGATTCAATCACGTATAGCAGTGCAGAATTCGAGCAGGTATAGCTCGTGCACGATTCGGACAGGTCGCGACCTGTTCCTACACCAATGTCCTTTTAATTTATACATTTGCTTAATCACTCAGTCGCTCCATCACCAAATTAGAACTCACTCAATCACCAACTCACTCATTCACTCAACAGAAAAATGGACTACGGAATATGCATGCTTAGTCTGGTGCCGATGCGCGCTGAGCCTTCTGACAAGGCAGAAATGGTAACGCAGGTGCTTTTTGGCGAGTGCCTGGAGGTACTTAGTAAGCAGGGGAACTGGGTGCAGGTGAAGTTGGCCTCCGACGAGTATACCGGCTGGATTGACTACAAGCAATATGTGCCTGTGTCGACTGGCTATTACCAGGAGTGGAAGGCGGCGCAGCATCCGCGGGCGCTGGATATTGTGCAGGTGGTGAGCAACGCCGATATGCGCATCCCGGTAGGTATAGGGGCTTATTTGCCCTTTTTCGATGGCATGAGCCTCCGCATCGACGGGCAGAGCTACCAGTACAGCGGCCGTGCCACGAACCCCGCTGTGCCGGTTACGACGGCCCAGCTTGCCAAACTGGCCCTTGGCTTCCTGAAAGCGCCCTACCTGTGGGGTGGCAAGTCCATGTTTGGGATCGATTGTTCGGGCTTTACGCAGCAGGTATACGGCCTTTGCGGCTACCAATTGCCCCGCGACGCCAGTCAGCAGGTGGCGGTAGGGGACGAGGTGCACTTTGCCACCCAGACGCAGCCCGGCGATCTGGCCTATTTTGCCAACGAAGAGGGTCGCATAACCCATGTGGGCATTATGCTGGACGGCCAGCATATCATGCACGCCCATGGCGAGATCCGCATCGACACGCTGGACCACAACGGTATTTACAATGCCGAACGCAAGCGCTACTCCCACAATCTACGTATCATCAAGCGTATTTTTTCCTGATTTTCAGCGTTTTTCTTTGAACATAGGCTATAACGAGTTAGTTAATTCTCGTAGAAGCTATAGCATAAGTTCAAAGCAAGGTCATGAGAGACAAAGTGCTGATATTAAACCAGGACTTCAGCGCGATCGCCGTCTGCACGGTGACCAGGGCCTTTTTGCTCGTATACCTCGAAAAAGCGGAGCTCATCTCCAAAGCCAACGGCGCTGTTCTGCGCACTGTCAGCACTTCCTATCCTGTTCCCTCGGTCATCCGGCTGCAGCGCTACGTCAAAGTTCCTTATTATGGTATAGCGCTTAGCAGGCACAACGTCCTGCGGCGCGATAACTTCCTTTGCCAGTACTGCGGCACCAACCGCAACCTGACCCTGGACCACCTGCTGCCCCGTTCCAGGGGAGGGGAGACCAGCTGGTATAACATCGTAACGGCCTGCTCCAGGTGCAACTCCCGCAAAGGCGACCGAACCCCCGAAGAAGCCGGCCTGAAACTGCACCGCACCCCCTCTCGTCCATCCCTCTATACCTTCCTGCAACAGCACCTGAACGACTCGAACGAGGACTGGCAAGCCTACCTGAAAGTAGCCAAAAAGTAGGAATATAAGGTTGCTAATATATTTAGTCAGGTATGTTTATCATTTTGGTATTCAGATTTTACTGGTAGCTGACCTATAGTAAAGGTATGACTTGTGTTTTTGACTTGTCGTGTCTGGGGTTTGTAAGCTGTTTTGCGGCTGTTGTGGTTGGATTGTGACCTGCTTTTCAGAGGGGCAACGGAAATCTCGGTTATAGATAAGGTATAGGATGCGCCTTTTGAAGAGGGGTTACTGATGGCAAGACCGTTGTCTTCAGGCTTCTTATTTGGCAAAGAGTATTAACCCGGAGTGGGCTTTGGGCTGTTGCATTGTTAGAGGCTGTAGTAGCTGTGCCTGTTGGAGATTGTCTTCTTTCTGACCTCTTCTTTGTCGAGGGGCCTTACCACTGGGAGAAATTCCTGCAGTTGCCAATGTATAGGATAGACCTTGTAGTTTCCGCAGTTTCATGTACATGATTGTCATCCCCCTGCTCCCTTCGAAGGGGGACTCTCTGCCGCTGCCGGTTTTCAGGTATAGCATTATGGTTTCAGTAGTTCTTTCGCTTTACCGGGTCCAACCACCCCTAACCCCTCCTTGTCCTTTAAGAGGGCCCCTTCCCCCAGGCGGGGAATCCGAAACTGCCATTTCGTAGGTATAAGCTATGTAGTTACTGACACACCAAACACTGACAGGTATAGCAAGAGTAACTTGCCCCGCTGGCAATGAAACAGATCACTTCAGCCAGGTGCACCAAATGACTACCCACTGTTCGAGCGTTCAGCGAGTTTGGGGAGTCTTGACTTTTTTGCCTTCTTTTTGTGTCAAGACAAAAAGAAGGGCCCGCCCGGCCAGGGCAAGCTACAGAGCAATGCAGGTTGCTATACCTGCAACAGCCGCCGCTACAAAGCAATACAGTTAGCTATACCTATACCTATACCTGAGCAAGAGGCCTCACTTTAGAAGACACGAGCGCGGACGCTCACGCCATCCAAAGCCCTGCAAGCCAGAGCAAGGTATAGTCTATACCTTTCGAAATCAGCCTTTGCGACATCCGCACAGCAAAACCTATACAACCCTTGGCAATCCCCTCTACTACAGCAACTTAATCCAATACAGTCTTCTTGGAACTTATCCTATAAATATTAGCTTGTTTTCTAAGTATTTCTTACTTTTGCCCCTTCATTCGAGTGAATGGCCCCGGCAACACGTTCGGGGAAATGTAAAACCAAACCAAACCGGCCTATTGCTCTAAGTCGGTGGCTTCTTCAGAGCAGTAAAACATTATGAGTAATTCTCCAGACAATTTTGATTGGGACAAGTTTGAGACCCAAGGTTTCGGTGGCGGCTACAGCAAAGACGAGCGCGCTGAAATGGAAAAAATGTATGACGACACCCTGACTACTGTTCAGGAGCAGGAGGTTGTTAAAGGAATCGTGGTAGGTATCACTGAGCGTGACGTGATCCTGAACATCGGTTTCAAGTCTGACGGCCTGGTGCCGGTATCTGAATTCAGAGACCTGCCTGAGCTGAAAGTGGGCGACGAGGTTGAGGTGTTCATCGAAGACCAAGAAGACCCGAACGGCCAGTTGATCCTTTCCCGCAAGAAAGCGAAGATCGTTAGCGCTTGGGCTAAGATCTATGACGCGCTTGAGAACGACAACGTTCTGGAAGGTGTAGTGAAGAGAAGAACCAAAGGTGGTCTTATCATGGACCTCTACGGTGTTGAAGCCTTCTTGCCAGGTTCTCAGATCGACGTGAAGCCGATCCGTGACTTCGACGTGTTCGTTGGTAAGAAGATGGAAGTGAAAGTTGTGAAAATCAACGCCGCTTTCGACAACGTGGTAGTATCTCACAAAGTATTGATCGAGAAAGACCTCGAGCAGCAGCGTGCAGCCATCCTGAACAACCTGGAGAAAGGTCAGGTTCTGGAAGGTGTTATCAAGAACATGACAAACTTCGGTGTGTTCATCGACCTTGGTGGCGTAGACGGTCTGCTTCACATCACAGATATCTCTTGGGGACGTATCAATCACCCAGAAGAAGTATTGAACCTTGACCAGAAGGTGAACGTGGTAGTGCTTGACTTCGATGATGACAAGAAGCGTATTTCTCTTGGCATGAAGCAGCTTACTCCTCACCCATGGGACGCACTGCCAGCTGAAATTGAAGTTGGCTCACGCGTGAAGGGTAGAATCGTGAACGTGGCTGATTACGGCGCATTCCTGGAGCTTATGCCAGGTGTTGAAGGCCTGATCCACGTTTCTGAAATGAGCTGGTCACAGCACCTGCGCAACCCACAAGACTTCATCAAGCAGAACGATGAGGTAGAGGCAGTTGTGTTGACGCTTGACCGCGAAGAGCGCAAGATGTCTTTGGGCATTAAGCAGCTTACTGAAGATCCTTGGACGAAAGAAGACGTTATCACGAAGTATGCAGTTGGCACGAAGCACACTGGCGTAGTTCGTAACCTGACTAACTTCGGTCTGTTCCTGGAGCTGGAAGAAGGTGTTGATGGTCTGGTACACGTATCTGACCTGTCATGGACTAAGAAGATCAAGCACCCATCTGAGTTCGTGAAAGTTGGTGAGAACCTGGACGTAGTTGTTCTGGAGCTGGACGTGGCGAACAGAAGACTGGCCCTTGGTCACAAGCAACTGGAGGAGAACCCTTGGGATACATTCGAGTCTGTATTCAACGTAGGTTCAGTGCACAAAGCTACTGTACTTGAGAAATCAGACAGAGGCGCTACACTGGAGCTGCCATACGGCATCGAAGGTTTCTCTTTCCCGAAAGGTCTTGCTAAAGAAGACGGTTCGCAGGTAGAGGCAGGCGAAACGCTTGACTTCCGCGTAACTGAATTCTCTAAGGACGACCGTAAGATCATCCTTTCGCACACAGCTACTTACTCTGAGGCTGACAACGCGCGTATCGCGAAGGCCACTAAGAAAGCTGCTCCTGCAGCTGCTGGTGAGAAGAAGGAGAAGGCTCCAAAAGTTCAGAAAGAAGTAGAGAACAAGTCTACTCTTGGTGACCTGGATGCCCTTTCTGCTCTGAAAGAGAAGATGCTCGACAACGAGAAAGAAGCTGGCGTGAAGAAATTGGAAGCCGCTGCCGCTAAAAAGGCAAAAGATTCTGACGACACGTCTGCTGAAGAAGAGAACAACGCTTAGTACTAAGCTTGTCCTATAACAGAAAGGCCCCGGAGCAATCCGGGGCCTTTTTTTTGTTTTAGGTTAGTCTGTCAGCTATACCTGAAAAATATCATGCGCTGATTAAGTGTTCATAAATGTATGTTATATTAGCTTAATGCTATACCTGTGATGGAAGGAGGTCTTCTGTTAACGGCTTCCTAACTCCCCACATAGTGCAGAAAATGGGAGTAGGTACTCCTGCTAGCGGGTAGTTACCCTTAATTAAAAGTATGAAATCAAAAGTATTCATTAACCTGATTATTAGCTTAACTTACTTTTGGTTCTTCATCCTAATCTTCTGGAATAAGTCAGGGGGTGATATAGCTACTATATTTTGCTTTGCTACTTTCTCTTTGATTCATCTGATTATTGTACTTGTATCAATGATAAGAAACAGAAGGAATAAGAACTACTTTGCTCTATTAGGATTAGTAGGTGGCTTAGCTTTAAATGTGATTACTTTTCACTTGCTATCAGAATATAAATTGAACAAGCATCTGAAAGAAGGTGGAGATAGAGTAATAATTGAAGAGTACTAAAAAGGAAGAATAACTTCGGGTAACAAAGCATAGGTATCATGTTCGGCTGATGCCTCACTCGTCACCTGTACGAGTACCGTTGGTGGGAATAGAATTAAAAAATGAAAATTGAAGAGATACTATCAAGGTTAGAGAACTCTAAGTTATCGGATGAAAATGAAGTAGACGTCTTCATTGTTGAAATCAGTTCTTCATTGGAGAATCTTGAGTTGGATAAGGATCTGAAAGAGAAAGTTATCAATCGACTACTTTGCTTTATAGAAAGACAAGAAAATGAAGAGTTTATATCATGGTCTCTTATACATTTTATAGAGTGGCTGGATGAAGGGAATACTACAAACTATACCAGCCAAGTCTTAGAATCTTTAGAAAGGAAACCCACATACCTGGCCCTCATTCTTCTAAACAGGATTATCAATTCGGAGACGGCCAACTTGGATGTAAAGGATCAGCTTATGCAGGAGTTGAAAAGAGTAACTGTAAATCCTGTTGCAACTGACTTTGTTCAGCAAGAGGCAATGGACTTTTACGAGCGTCAATTGAAGAACCTATAATAGAAAAACTATTTCCACCAACACGGCACATAAGTTATACTCGGCTACGCCTCGTCCGCCTTATGTACTAACCGCAAGGAGCAATCAATAATTGAAAGAATAAATGAAAACTAAGAAAATTTTAGTAGTTCTACTCATTGGAGTGTTAAGTGCATGCTCTCCTAAAGCGGCAGAAAAGGTAGGGTCAACAACAACAGTGGAGAATAAAAGCATCGACTGGGAAGTGTATGAAACAGCTTCGAGTGTCCAAAAGGATGAAATAAATGTTGAGCTTCTACAAGGGGAATGGTCTGCCTATAAAGGTGTCTATAAGTTTGGAGAACACCTAAATGCTATGAAGCTGGAAAAGCCTTTCATAATAGAAGTTAAAGATGACACCTACAGACGAAACAAGAACTCTGACTTTGCTGAGTTTGCGGTAAATCAAAATATTATTACTCAGAAAAAAGACTCTAAGACTGAAACAGGAATTATAAATAAGCTGACTGAAAATGAACTGACAATTACATGGAAAGACGGTGAAAATTATACCCGCTACTATTACGAGAAGTCAAAGTAGAAGACATAAAATGCAAGCTCCTAACAAGGTTTATACCATATGCTTCGGCTGATGCCTCACCCATCGGCTGCACAAGCACGTTTCACTTTAAATAACTTTACCCGACATAGCACAACACCTCTACCTTATGCGAAAAGTAATCTTAGACCTGGCCGTCACCCTCGACGGATTCATTGAAGGACCGAATGGCGAAGTGGATTGGTGTATCTTGGACGACGACATGGACTTTCAAGGCTTCTTGGCAGGTATAGACACGATCCTGTACGGCCGGGTGAGCTACGAGATGTGGGGCAATTTTGAACCGGATGCCAATGCAAGTGAAACAGAGAAGGCCATCTGGGGAGCCGTGCATTCTAAAGAGAAGATCGTTTTCTCTAGCCAGGAGCGGCAGGACAGCAAGGCCACATTTATTCCCTCCGGTATACCTGAAAAGATTGCTGAGATGAAAATGCAGGACGGCAAAGACATCTGGTTGTATGGAGGGTCAAAACTCATCACAACCTTCATCCAGCATGGGCTGATTGACATTTACCGGATTTCCGTGCACCCCACCGTACTGGGAGCAGGCAAACCGCTGTTCCAAGACCTGAAAGAGAGAATCAACCTCAGCCTGCTCGAGGTGAACAGGTTCAGGTCCGGAGTCGTTCAGTTGATCTACGAGCGTAAAGACTAGACAACGAACCATTAGATTGCTATTCGAGTCGTGTTTGCCAACATTTTGATAACCTGATCCGGTATAAGAATAGGAGACTAACCTGCATTAATCTTTCAATTTTAAGTAGTCCAGCAAAAGAATCAGTATACCCCATGAACTCGTACCTGGAAATTCATCCCGAAGTGCAGCAGGCCCTAGCCGAAGGCAAGCCAGTGGTGGCCCTCGAGTCGACCATCATTGCGCACGGCATGCCTTTTCCGCAGAACGTGCAGACGGCCCTGCAGGTAGAGGCAGTGGTGCGGGAAGCTGGCGCTATACCAGTTACGATCGCAATTCTGAATGGCAAGTGCTGTGTAGGCCTTTCGCAGCTGCAGATCGAGCACCTGGGCCAGGCGAAGAATGTCTGGAAAGTGAGTCTGGTGGATATGCCCTACGTCGTTAGCCAGCGTTTGGATGGCGCTACGACCGTCGCCGCGACCATGCGCCTTGCCGCCATGGCAGGTATACGTGTGTTTGTGACGGGTGGCATCGGTGGGGTGCACCGGGGCGCTGAGACCACCATGGATATCTCGGCCGACCTGACTGAAATGGGGCAAACCTCCGTCGCGGTGGTGTCAGCGGGAGTCAAGTCGATACTGGATATCGGGCTGACCCTGGAGTACCTCGAAACTAAAGGTATACCGGTTGTTACTTTCGGGCAGGATGCGTTCCCGAGTTTTTACTCCCGCCAAAGTGGCTTTGCCTCTCCTTTGCGGCTGGATTCCCCCCGTGGAATAGCCAATCTGTTGCGAACGAAGTGGGAGCTGGGTCTGAACGGGGCCGTGCTGATCGCCAATCCTATACCTGAAGAGTTTGAAGTGCCGGCACCGGAAATGGAGTGGTACATCACCCAGGCCCTGCATGCCGCCGCGCAGCAGCACATTAAAGGCAAAGCCGTTACCCCTTTTCTTTTAAAGTATATCGCCGAGCACAGCCACGGTGAAAGCCTTGATGCCAATATCGCGCTGATTAAAAACAATGCCCGACTAGGAGCCGAATTGGCTGTCGCCTATACCCAGGCCGGAGCCTAGTTTCAGCCTCGCTATACCTATTTCGTCGTAACCGTCTCGGGCTTGGCAAAACCGCTGACAGGCACTTTCTTCTCCTGTGGCAGCGCATGGCCTGCGCGTCGTTTGTACCAGGTTTTGAGACGACTCACAGCCGGCTTTTCAATGTACTTTGTTATCAGCCAGGCGGCAGTGAGGGTAATAACTAATGGCGGCACGATCACCAGCAGACTGTCGCCAAACAAGTGCCTGGTCTCATTGATGATCACATAGCCGATAAACTGGTGGATCAGGTAGAGCGCGTAGGAGATACTCCCCAGGAAGAGCAGCACTTTGTTCACCAGAAACTCCATTTTACCCAGCAGCCCAAGGTAGAAGATAATGAAGAAAGAGATCACGACCAGCGTATGCGGCAAGCCCTCCGGCAGGTATAGGGCCACAATGCAGGCGATACAGAACAACAGGTGCCCGAGGATGACGTTCTTCTTTTCAGGCTGTTTCATAAGCAGGTAGAAGAGGATGCCTGCGTAAAAGAAAACGCCGTGGTACAGGTTGAGAATAGCCCCCACCGGACCGAAACTGAACGCGTACTTGTGCACCAGGCTCAGCAGCACCCAAACAGGCCCCACCCACAGGATGCGCTTCAGGTTGTTGGTCATGAACAGGCCGAGCATCATCAGATAGAACATCCACTCCGAGAACAGCGACCAGTATACTCCGTCCACGTCTGGCACGCGGGCCAGCTTCTGGAACATGGTCAGGTTGACGAGCATATCAGTAAAGGTGGTTTCGAAGCCGGGCAGTCCGAATGTTTGCACTACCACAAAGGTCGTGATCATGCTGAACCAATAAGTTGGGTATAGCCGGATGCCCCGGTTGAAGAGGAATTCGCTGCCGCTCTTGATCCGGTCGAAACTGAAGAAGATCACAAAGCCGGAGATCATAAAGAAGAGCTCCACCCCAAACAGGCCGTAGTCGAAGTCAAAGGCAGGGGAGAAGCTGTGGCCGTACAGGCTGCGATACACGGAAGTATAATGAAAAAGGGCCACAGAGAGTGCGGCAATGCCCCTTAATGCATCAAGGAATAGAAGTCTGTTCATAAAGGTAAACGTTACGGGCTCTGAAGGTATGGGGCCGGAGCCTGTTCTCTTCTGCACCGCTGACTGGCTGATATGGCCAGGGTTTATATGGTGTTATTGTAAAGGGTAACAGTCCAAACAAGCATGGGTACGGCAGCGTGGCTGCAACTGTTTCGGACTATGCCGCCTGCGCGTAGCGGTTTTTCTGAATATACCCTGAAAGGGGAGATAAAGTTATGACAAGCCGCAAGGGTTTTTGAAAGGGCAACGATCGCCGTATGTCGGGAGGATTTTGTTTTTGCGGCACCTTTTTGGTAGCTTGTCGGTTGTAACCAAAGCGCCCTGGTCTGCCAAAAGGATGGCAGGCGCGGAAGGCCGCTCAATTTTCTAAATCATTGCATGAAAACTACCCTTAACGTACTGCTGGCTGCTGCCCTGATTGGTTTTAGCGCTTGCTCAGAAGACAATAAGACCACCAGCACAGCTGCCCAGTCTACTACTGTGCCGGCAAGCAGTAACGCCGCTACGGCTGCGCCAGCAGGCGATGTGGCCCTGAATCCGGAGCACGGCCAGCCAGGTCACCGCTGCGACATCGAAGTGGGCGCCCCGCTCAATCTGCCAGCACAGCCCAGACTGACGGCACCCCAGCCTACTTTCCAGCCGCAGGTATCTGGTTCGGTAGCAGCCGGTACGAATCCGCCGCACGGTCAGCCTGGTCACGACTGCGCCGTACCGGTAGGAGCACCGCTTCCTAAATAATCCCGTGCGTTCTATTTGAAAAAATAAGGGGCTTATACTTAGCGCTATACCTGCTGGTGCTTAAAAAATATGGCCTGAATGTTTGATAAGCATACTTCTCTGCTTATATTTGCACTCCATTCAGGGTAACGTGGCCGAGTGGCTAGGCTCAGCTCTGCAAAAGCTGCTACAGCGGTTCGAATCCGCTCGTTACCTCTTCTTCATCGCCCGGTCAGTAATTCTGACCGGGCGATTTTTTTGTGCCTACCAGTTAAAATCCCACATTACTTTAGAGCCATAAGCCATGGCGCGAGCGTCCGCGCTCGTGACTGCTGTGGTGGGGCCTCTGGTATAGGCATAGGTATAGATAACTGTATTGCTTTGTAGCGGCGGCTGTTGCAGGTATAGCCACCTGACTTATTTCATTGCTTCGCCTGTGCGGCGGGCACCGTATGCCCTGGCCGGGCGGGCCTCACTTTTTTCCTTGATGAAAAAAGTAAGCAAAAAAATCAAGACGCTCCAAACTCGCTGAACGCTCAAACAGTGGAGCGTCATTTAGTGCACCTAGCTTATGCTGTTTGTTTCATCGCTTCCGGGGCAAGTTAGTCTTGCTATACCTGCCAGCGGTACGTGAGAGTATTTGCAAATGCAACAGTGCTTATACCTATAAATTGGCAGCAACAGACTCCCCTCCTTAGACAAGGAGGGGCAGGGGTGGTTGGACCCGGTCTAGCAAAAGAACTGCTATAACTACACCGCTTACACCTGTGAAAGGGCAGCAGCAGAAAATTCCCCTCTGGGGTAGGGGCCCTCTATAAAGAGAGGGGCAGGGGTGGGTTATAGCAACTGCCTGTCCTCCCTTCTACCTAGCTCCTTCCAGGATGGCAGAAAGAAGCTGGTAGAGTAAAGTCCCCCTCTCGGGAGGGTCAGGGGGATGACAATCATGCAGCATTCCCCCTCCTGTTTTTAGGAGGGGGTTAGGGGGCGGTGAAATCATTAAATCCTGATTCAGACAAAAAGTAGACAGGTATAACACTCATTTACAAAGCCACAAATCAGCTGTTCTACTACTGCCTCAGCTGCTTTCCATACCTAAGTAATTATTCCCCAATCACTTCAATTCAATAGTCCTGTTTTTTCAAAAGCCGCTATATCCTTTGTCAGCTTAAAACGTATTGCAAGCAGGCAATTTTAAAGTTGCTGTTTCCTTCAACACCTACAACATATCTGACAGGCAATACAAGCTGCTTACCCATTCCCATGAAGATTACAGACTTGCGCATCATGCGCGGACCAAACTACTGGTCTGTTGAGCATCCCAAAATCATTGTACTGAAGCTGGACCTCGAAGAACTGGCGGATACCCTTACCCACGAAGTGCCCGGCTTTGCAGCCCGACTCAAGCGTATGTTCCCCGACATGTATGAGCACCGCGCCGCCGAAGGCGTGGCTGGCGGTTTCTTTAAGTCCGTGGAAGAAGGTACTACCTTTGCCCACGTCGTGCAGCACGTGGCCTTGGAGCTGCAAACGCTGGCAGGTATGGATAGTGGCTATGGGCGCTGTTACATGGCACACGAACAGGGCACGCACTTCGTCATCTTCTCTTACCAGGAGGAGCGCGCCGGTGAGTATGCCGCACACGCCGCCTTACGCATCACCCAGGCGCTGATCAAAGGAGAGAAGTATAAACTCGATGAAGACATTGACCGGCTGCACCAAATCCGGGAAGACGAGTACTTTGGACCGAGCGCTTACTCGATTGTATCGGAGGCGCAGAGCCGCGGTATACCTTACATCCGCCTCAACCGGCATTCGCTCATACAACTGGGCTATGGTGTGAACCAAAAGCGCATTCAGGCTACCATGACCTGTGGCACTGCCTGCTTCGCCGTAGAAATTGCCGGCGATAAGAATGCCACCAAGGAACTGCTCGACGAAGCAGGTATACCTGTCCCCAAAGGCACCACCGTCTACGATCAGGAAGAACTGAAGCGCGCTGTCGACCGACTCGGCTACCCGCTGGTGCTCAAGCCGCTTGACGGCAACCATGGCAAGGGCGCTACCATCAACATTACCACCTGGAAAGATGCCCTCAAAGGACTGGCGGCTGCTAAGCAGTATGCAGAGGCCGTGATGGTGGAGCGCTACATCCAGGGCTTCGACTTCCGCCTGCTGGTCATCAACAACAAATTCGTGGCAGCCGCCAAGCGCACCCCGGCCATGGTAACTGGAGACGGTGTTTCCACGATCAAGCAGCTGGTGGACCGCGAGAACAAAGACCCGAGGAGGGGTGTGGGGCACGAAAAGGCGCTGACCCGCATTAAAATTGATCAGCACACCAAAAATATTTTAAAGGCCAAAGAGCTTACTACTCAATCGGTTCTGCCCGAAGGCGAGGTGCTATACCTAAAAAGTACGGCTAACATAAGTACTGGAGGCACGGCAACCGACGTTACTGACTTAGTGGATCCCTACAACATCCTGATGGCCGAGCGCATTGCCGGTCTGGTGGGGCTGGATATCTGCGGCATTGATGTGATGACGACCGACATTGCCATCCCGCTGAACGAAGCGGGCGGTGCGGTACTGGAAGTGAATGCGGCGCCTGGTTTCCGGATGCACATTTCGCCAACTTTCGGACTGCCGCGCAACGTAGCCGAGCCGGTCATTGACATGCTGTTTCCGCATACCAAGCCGGCCCGCATCCCCATCGTGGCGGTGACAGGAACCAATGGGAAGACGACCACCACGCGCCTGATCGCGCACATGGTCAAGAGCAAAGGCTATCAGGTTGGGTATACGACCACCGAGGGCATCTACATACAGGACAAGCTGCTCGAGAAAGGCGATACCACAGGGGCTTACAGTGCGCAGTTCGTGCTCAAAGACCCGACCGTCAACTTTGCGGTACTGGAATGTGCCCGTGGCGGTTTGCTGCGCTCAGGGCTGGGCTTCGATCAGTGCGACATTGGCATTGTGACCAACGTGAGTTCTGATCACCTGGGGCTGCGTGACATCCATACCCTGGAGGACCTGGCCAACGTGAAGTCGGTGATCCCGAAAAGTGTAAGCAAGGATGGGTACGCCATCCTGAACGCAGACGATGACCTGGTTTACGCCATGGCTGAGGACTTAAAGTGCAAGGTGGCTTTCTTTAGTATGGACGAGAACAACCCGCGCATCCTCAAGCACATTGCAAAAGGTGGACTGGCGGCAGTTTTTGAAAACGGGTACATCTCGATCTTCAAAAATAGCTATAAGATCCGCATCGACCGGGTGGGAGATGTACCGCTGACTTTTGGAGGAAGAGCGAAATTTAACATAGAGAACATACTGGCCGCCGCGTTGGCTGGCTATGTATCGCACTTTGACATAGAAGATATTAAGCGTGCCCTGCGCACCTTCATACCTTCGCCGGACAAAACGCCGGGTCGCATGAACCTGTTCCAGTTCCCGAACTTCGAGGTGCTGGTGGACTACGCACACAATGTGGGCGGTCTGAAGGCCATCGGCGGCTTTATGGAAGACCTGGACGTGTCGCGCAAGGTTGGCATCATTGCCGGCGTTGGCGACCGTAGAACGCAGGATTTCTACGAGTTAGGTCAGGTGGCAGGGGAGATCTTCGACGAGATCATTATCCGGCTGGACAACGACCTGCGCGGAAAGACACCTGAAGAGATCACCCTGCCGATGCTGCAAGGTATAGAAGACGTGGCACCGCACAAGCAGGTGAAGGTGATTCCGGAAGAGATGCGTGCCATTGCCTATGCGCTGGAAAATGCTGAGCCGGGTTCCTTCGTAGCTATTTTTACAGAAGATGTGCACGAGTCGGTGAAGATGGTGGAGAGCTTTAAAGTAATACAACACCGCAGCAGTATGCTGGTGGAATAAAGATTCTTGTTGATTAAATTCTAACGCCTGCGTTAGAGAATTTCATGTGAACGATGGACTAAAACCCTTTCCTCAGGATAGGGTTTTTTTTATGGTTTGAATTGTTTGAACGGAGCTTTATACCTGAAAGCGTAGTCTGAATGGCCCTTGCTATACCTGGCTAAAGCAGCAGATAAGTGAACGTAGGATAAGCTTACACCTATACCTGCGATAACATTTGGTCAGGCTATACCTTACATGGGTATAGACAGGCACAAAAAAAGCCCCGGCCTAATGGACAGGGCTTTCAGACTATAGGGTTTATGTTATTTCAGCACAAAGCTGGTTGTCCCGATCAGGAAGCCATCGGCATAAAGCTCAATGGTATGCTGGCCTTTCTTGTACTCGGCGTTCTTGCTGTACACAAAACTAACCTGTTGCTGCGTGTTATCGAACACGATGTCGCGCTTGGCCGTGTAGTACATGTCCTCGCCGTCGATCTGGAACGAGCCTGAACCAGTAGACAAGTTATACAGGGCAGCTCCGTCTGGCTCGATCAAACGCATGTAGATCGTCTTCGGCTCACGTGGTGCCACGTCGTTCTTGCCCAGGTTAAAAGCTACGCGGATCTTCTCCACATTTTTTACCCTGAACTCGTTGTCCTTGTCATCCAGTTCTTTGCCGCGCTTGTTCACCACCTTAACGTTCATGCGCTGCGCTTCGAGCCGGGAGGCCACCTTTACCTTCTCCACCAGGTTCTCATTCGTCGACTTCATGGTGGTGAGGCTGTCGCTCAGGCGGTTTTGGGTTGTTTTGAGGGAGGTGTTCTCTGTGAAGAGCACTTCGTTGTCCTGCTTCAGCGTGGCAATTTCCTGGTCCTTCTGCTTCAGTTGCTGCTCAAAGGCCTGTGCACGGTCGCGGAAACGACGCTGGTCGGCCAGGCTGTAGCTGCTCTTGCGGAAACCGCGCAGCTCGTTCAGGTCAGACGAAATAGAGGCGATCTGGGCTTCCAGCGAGTCGTTTTCAAGACCCATAGCCTGCAGTTCCTGGCTCTGGCGCTCAAAGTCGGCTTTCAGGGCTTCGTACACTTTAATCTGGTTCTCCAGCTCCTTATCTTTCACACGGATCACCTCGGCCTGCTCCTCATTTTTCTCTTTTTTCTGATAATTCATGTAAAGCAGGATGCCGTTAATACTAATCAGGATGACAAGGAGACCACTGATCAGGAGTTTGCGGTTGCTTCGTTTTTCAGAAGGATTCATGGGCTGATGTTCGTTTTGGGTGTCTTTTTTTTCCAGCGTACTCATTTTTTAAGCATTTTGTGTCTGGAATGGTGCGTATGCAAGTTTCAAATTTAAGACTTTTGCTCTATTATCATACAAGATGAAACAAGAATTTAATGCCGACTACTGGCAAAACCGCTACCAACTCGGCCAGACGGGTTGGGATGTTGGGGCTATAACGCCGCCACTTCGCGAATATTTTGATCAGTTGACTAACAAGGGGCAGCGTATTCTGATGCCGGGCTGTGGCAACGCCTACGAAGCGGAGTATCTTTTCCGAAAGGGCTTTGTGCATACCTATGTAGCCGATGTTGCCGAGGCGCCGCTGCATCGCTTCTCCGAACGGGTGCCGGACTTCCCCAAGGACCAGTTGCTGCTCCAGGATTTCTTCGAGCTTGACAGCCAGTTCGACCTGATCGTGGAGCAAACCTTCTTCTGCGCGATCGACCCAAGTCTTCGACCAGACTACGCCCGTAGATGTGCTGAACTGTTAGTACCGGGAGGAAAACTGGTCGGCCTGCTTTTCGACACCACGTTTGAGCACGCCGGGCCACCCTTCGGTGGCAGCCGCGAAGAGTACCGCGCCTACTTCGAGCCCTACTTCGAGTTCCTCCACTTCGAAACCGCCTACAATTCTATTCCCCCACGGCAGGGGAGAGAGCTGTTTATGGAGTTGAAGAAGTTGGGAAGTTAAAAAGGTAGAAAGTTAAAATTTAGATTATCCCCGCCTGTCATCTCGACGATAGGAGAGATCTGGATTATTTCATCCTCCAACCAATACTTCAGATTTCACCTATCGTCGAATTGACAGAGATAAGCCTGTGTTGGTGAAGGTAATCATCGGCCCTCCAGACATCAATAAGCAATTTAACAATTTAGCCATTTAGCAATCACTAAATCACTCAACCACTCATTCACTAAATCACTAAATCACTAAATTTTTCCCGTAACTTTGCAGGCCGAAAGGCTTAAACCTAGATACTGACCATGTTCGAAATATCAAAACTGAAACACACCGGCTCCGGCAACTTCTTTCTGATGGCCGGACCTTGTGCAATCGAGGGCGAGGAAATGGCCCTGCAGATCGCCGAGCGACTGGTAACGATCACCGATAAACTAGAGATTCCACTGATCTTCAAAGGCTCTTACCGCAAAGCCAACCGCTCCCGCCTGGATTCCTTTACAGGTATAGGCGATGAAAAAGCGCTGCGCATCCTGCAGAAGGTGAGCCATACCTTTGACATACCTACCGTAACGGACATCCACGAAAGTGCGGAAGCAGCCATAGCGGCGGAGTATGTGGACGTGCTGCAGATCCCGGCTTTCCTGTGCCGCCAGACGGATTTACTGGTAGCGGCCGCTAAAACAGGCAAAGTGGTTAACATCAAAAAAGGACAGTTTCTGTCAGGTGAGGCCATGCGCTTTGCCGTGGATAAGGTACGCGAGTCGGGCAACGACAAAGTGATCCTGACCGATCGTGGCAACAGCTTCGGCTATTCGGATATGGTGGTGGATTTCCGCAACCTGCCTGAAATGCAGACGAATGGCGTTCCGGTGGTGATGGACGTGACGCACTCGCTGCAGCAGCCGAACCAAAGCTCTGGTGTAACCGGTGGCAAACCCGCCCTGATCGAGACGATTGCCAAAGCCGCTATTGCCGTTGGGGCCGATGGTCTGTTCATCGAAACGCACCCGCAGCCATCCATCGCCAAGTCGGACGGTGCCAACATGCTTCCCTTAGACCAGCTTGAAGGCCTGCTCCAAAAGTTGGTCCGCATCCGCCAGGCTGTTCGCTAAGCTACTCATTCACGTATGAAAGGAGAGCATTGACCGTGGTTGATGCTCTCCTTGTTTCTTTCAGATTATACCTATGACCGTACCTGCCCATACCCCTGAGTGGGAAGTTTATTTCTGCGACATCAATGAGCGCCCCGCCTGCGTGAGCGTCGATCTGGCCTTTGAACACGTGGCTCCTATACCTGAGAAATCGCGTGCCTTTGAGCTCGTCGTAGCTTTGCAGCAACCTGATGCAGAAGGATTTCCTGCCGATGAAGCTGAGTGGGAACAGCTGGAGGCGATAGAAGAAGCTCTGGTGGAAGAATTTCAGAACTCACTGCAGGCAGCCTTTGTGGGCAAACTGCTGCACGACGGTAAGCGCAGCTTCTACTTTTACAGTGAACAGGAGGCCCTGCCGGAGGTGATCGCTACCAACATCATGCAAGCTTTCCCGGCCTATACCTTCGCTTCCAACACCCTCCACGACCCTGACTGGGGACTATACCTGGACTTCCTATTTCCGGAGCCGGTTGATATGCAGAGTATCAAAAACAACCGCATTCTGCGCATGATGGATGAGCAGGGAGACGAGCACCACATTCCCCGCCCTGTGTCGCATTTCATAAGCTTCGCAACGGAAGCCGACCGGGCTGCCTTTAAAAGCCAGGCAGAAGGAGCCGGCTATACCTTGGTGCAAGAAGGGAAGAACCAAAATGAGTCTGATGTTCCCTACAGCATCGTTATAGCGAAAGTACAGGCTGTTACCGAAGAAGAAATCCATGCCATTACCTTAGGACTGTGGCAGTTGGCAGAGGAGTTTAATGGTGTGTATGGCGGCTGGCAAGCACAGGTGGTGAAGGAGAACGATTAATACAGCAGCGTAAAACGCTCTTTGGGTTGTGTTTTTCGGAAGAACACTAGGCCAATATAAAACAAATCGACGGTCTGGCACACCTGTGGATGCTGCCTGATCTCCTGCCAGGCCCGCTTCATTTCCGCTGACCAATACAAATCATCAATCACAAACACGCTATGCTCGTGGTGCTTGCTGAGGCAGGCCTCGAAATAGCGCATGGTAGGTTCGTAGCGGTGGTTTCCGTCAAAAAACACAAAGTCGAGCTGTTCTACTTTCTGCAATTGCTTTGATAGTGTATCATCCAAGTTCCCGATCACTTGCTGTACGTGCGGAATCCCCAGTTTTTCAAAGTTCTCTTTCGCTTCAGCCGCTATCGACGGGCAACCCTCGAAGGTATAGACTCTAGCTTGCTTATTCGCCATGGCCAGGTATGAGGAGGTAATGCCAAGCGAAGTGCCCAGGTCAAATATCGTTCTCGGCTGAAAATGGGCTACCAGCCGGAAAAGCAGCTGCGCATACTTGGCAGGTTTGGCCGAGGTGCGGGCGATGTAGCTGATCTTGCGGTTTTTCTTCAATCCCGCCTTGGGCCCTGCTCCAAAATCAGTGACAGGTATAGCACGGTCTTCCAGCAGCAGCGAACTCCTCATTTTCTCAATTAACGGATAGGCATAATAATCCCCCTCGTGCAGAATCACATTTTGGTACAGCTCGAATACAAAAGGGGAGTGGACTCCGTGCAGCTTAAAAGCCCTGAGGCAGTAAAGCAGGTAATTTGCCGCAAGGTGGAAGGGGAGCAATTTTTGAATTGTTAAATTGTTGATGGTTAAATTGTTGATGGTTAAATTGTTGTTTTCAGCATGATGATCTCAGTGTGTAAATCTGATGTATCCCGCAGAAACTACAAATTTAAAGGTATAGCCGAATTAACAATGAAACAATTAATTCAGGTATTGATGATTTAACAACTAAACAGTCAGCAATTAATTTAGGTATAGCACAATCAACAATTTAACCATCAACAATTTAACAATTAAACAGATATAGCGAAATAAACAATTTAACCATTCAGCAATTTAACCATCAACAATTAATTCAACTTATACGGTACGATAAGCGAGAACTCGGGGATGGTAACATGGAACTGCTTGCCGTCAACCATGCGCTCCATCAGGTAAGTACCGCGCATTTTGCCCATACCTGTCTTCAGGTTGCAGCCTGACACGTACTCATGCGACTCTCCGGGCTCCAGCACGGGCTGCTGGCCTACAACACCTTCTCCTTCCACTTCACGCATGGTGCCGGTGGCATCGTGAATGTACCAATGGCGACGCAAAAGCTTCACCGTGAACTCACTGTTATTTTCTATACTGATCTTATAAGCAAATACGAAGTGCTGCTGTACCGGACTGGAGTAATCGGGCAGGTAGTTGGTCGTGACCGATACTTTTACTCCTTCTGTAGTTTTTGTATCCATGTTACAGAGATTTTTGTATAATTAGAATCTGTTTCAGGTATAGCCTTCCGAAGGCCACTACCTGTTACCAGGCAAACCAGTTACCCCTACAGACTACTATGAATGTAAAGATAGAAGAAAGCTGGCAGAAAATCCTGCAAGAAGAATTTGAAAAGCCCTATTTCAAAAATCTCGCGTCTTTTGTTAAAGACGAGTACACCTCACAAAAAGTTTACCCGCCGGGCAACCAGATCTTCAACGCTTTTGAGCGATGTCCCTTCGACAACGTAAAAGTAGTTATTTTAGGCCAGGACCCCTATCATGGCCCTAATCAGGCAAACGGATTGGCTTTTTCGGTGAAGGACGGAGTGCGCACACCTCCGTCGCTGATTAACATCTTCAAAGAGATCAAAAACGACCTCGGCAAAGACCTGCCGGCTACCGGGAATCTGGAGCGCTGGGCCGAACAGGGCGTTTTACTACTTAACGCCACCCTGACGGTACGGGCCGGTGATGCAGGATCGCATCAGAAAAAAGGCTGGGAAGAGTTTACTGACGCGGTAGTAAGCAAAGTGAATGAGCTGAAAACCGGCGTCGTGTTCATGCTCTGGGGCGCCTATGCCCAGAAAAAGGGAGCCTTTATAGACGAACGCAAGCACCTGGTGCTCAAAGCGGCCCATCCATCGCCTTTCGCCGCCGATCGAGGCTTTTTCGGCACCCGCCACTTCAGCAAAGCCAACGAGTACCTGAAGACGCAAGGCAAAGTGCCGATTGACTGGTAAGACTTGTTACTTCCCAATTCCCTTTAAAATATCGAACCTCATTTTGTTATCTCGACGATAGGAGAGATATGGATAATTGTAGAATGCTACATGTGATTCAGATTTCTCATGCTGTTCAAAATGACATTGAGCTGTTTGGAAATTAAATAGAAGGGACCGAAGCCCTGCTGTACCCGGTCTCGTGTAAGGACTATCCGACCTATACCTTACTTCCAGTTTGTAGTAGAGAACTGCTTTGGGTCAAACCAGTTGGGGTCTATTTTCTCAGGGAAGGAAATGTTATAGTACTCTTCCCGCAGAAACAACTGGCCGTCGTTTTTGAACACGATCTCAGTCGCCACCATATTCCCCTCGATTTCCTGGTAGTTGTTCATTTCCACATCGCGTGCCACGCCTTTGTTGTTTGTTAAGATGCGAAGTACATAAAGGTGCTCTTTGTCTACCCAAAACTGACTGCGGCTCTGGTCATTCGGGTCGGTTGTGCCGACTACATAGGCGGCGCGGCCTTTCCAGTTGGCTTCTGTCAGCTGGCTTAGGTCGAAGTTCAATTCCTCCGCCTTGCGGATGGTGGCGGCAGGGTCATAGAAATATACATCAAAGCTGAGTAGCACCAGCGGGTGAATGGAATACTGTTTGTTCATCAGCTGCCCTTCTTTGAAGGTATAGACCGTGTCTTGGTTGTAGATCACGCCGTTACCGGTCTCAAAACCATCGAAACGGATGTGCAAATTGGCGGGATAGCTGTAGATCTCCTGCCAGGTTTCCTCTCGGCTCACCTGATCGTCTTTGTAGAAAATGGCCCGTTGGTCGAAGGCAAAATTCGGGTACCACTTGTTTTCCCAGTGGCGGTACATGGCCTCGATCACTTGCTGTCCGGTTTGGGGTTTGCTGGCAGTTGTTGTCATCTTTTGGGTGCAGGCTAGCGTGAGAAAAGGTAGGAGCAGGTATAGGAAGTAGGGTAGGAGTCTTCTTTTCATAGTTTCGGCACATTCAATCATTTGCTATTCGGTAGTCTTCAGGCTGTTCTTAAGATCCTCTCCATCTTTTTACCTTTCGCCAGTTCTTCTACCAGCTTGTCCAGATACCGGACTTGTTTAGTCAGTTGGTTTTCAATTTCCTCTATTCGATAACCACAGATAACTCCCGTTATGAGGTGGGCATCGGGGTTCAATGTTGCCTGCTTAAAAAAAGTTTCGAACGTCGCTTTTTCGTCGATCAGTTCCTGTAATTTGTTGTCATCAAAACCCGTCAGCCAAGTGATAACTTGGTGCAGTTCTTCTTTGGTTCTGCCTTTGCGCTTAACTTTTGTGATGTAATGCGGATAAACGGAGGCAAAGGTCATATTTGCCATCCGCTCATTATGTTCAGGCGTTATTTTCATTTTGAGTGTTGGATTTTTAAGTCTGTTGAAAGTGAACGGACTGGGCTATGCGGCGGCATAGGTGTGGTTAGGTCTTGTGTTTTTTCATTCAGGCAATATCCATTGAAGCCACTCCTCATGCGTTACATGCTTATCCCAAGTGAATTCAAAGTTTTTAAATTTGAATTCCAAGTTTATCCAGCTGTACTCAGGTGGTTTCATGTAAACCCCACTTATTCTTATCTGGTTATCGCTGGTGCTGTAATTTTCCCCTATCTCTTTAAAATAGGCTAAGAAATTTTCAGGTCTGCTTATATCTGAGATATTCCCTTTTGTAATCTCCTCTGTCCATTTCTCTGATTCTATATTTCTCAGCACAATTCGAGATGCTCCAATGATAAGTGGCCCTAAATTCATTTCAGCAAAATCCGCAAGCTTGGCCCAATCAAAGTCAATGACAATATCAGGCCCAACTCTTTCTAACTTTTAAATAGAAGAATCATGAAGTTGTAATCTATTAAGTCTGGAATGAAAGCTGTAATTCATTTATTATTTTATCATTTGACCTAACGGTGTGGTACATAAAGCGAGCGAGGCGCAGCCGAAGCTTGGCTTATGTGCTGTGTTGGCAGCAGTGCTTCTTGTATGCGTTAATCGTTTTCCCTCTCCACCTTCTCTAATAAATTTTCACTGTCTTGTGAGATGAAAAGTAGAGTCTTGCTTAAAGCTGTCAATTCAATCGTTATTGGCTCTCTCGGCTTTATCAATTCGGGTAATTTGTCATAGAGATTATATTTCAATTTCAGTGGAGTTCTTATTCGTAAAGTGTAGCCTTCTTTTTCCTTTGTGATTTCATAGTCTGCTGTTCGAAATCGTATTTTATTTCCCTTCTTTAGGTCGATGTACTTTATAATGCTCTTCCATGATATACTGAGCATAGGCAAGAGCAACAGAACCAAGATAAACAATCCTCTCTTGATAAATTCGTCTGTTTCTGTTGGCTTATTTAATGAAAACAAAATGCTTGGAACTACAAATATTAAAGCCAGTAACGCAATGGAAAAAAGAAGTCCAAGAATCAAAGGCAACTTGATTTCTACCTTGATTCTACCCCTGTCTGCCTGGTTCAATTCCATTTTGTTCACTGTTCTTATGTGTATTGCTGCCAACTATGGTATAGCAGGAGCACCTACTCCTACAATCTGCACTATGTATGGAGGTATATCTGTACAGCAGCAGAATCCTCAGTCTTCTATACCAAATATACAATATTCCATTTACCAAATAACATAACCCTTAAAACAAAAAAACCGCCAGCTCTTCTCAGAACTGGCGGTTTCATTTCGTAGACCTATACCTTACTCGATCGTCTTAAACAGTCGGCTCCATCGGATCTTGTCGAGGAAGCCGCCGTAGGGGTCGGTGGACATCCAGATCATGACGGCTTTGCCCACGATGTGGTCGGCTGGTACGAAGCCCCAGTAGCGGGAGTCGAGGGAGTTGTGGCGGTTGTCGCCCATCATAAAGTAGTAGTCCTGCTTAAAGGTATAGCTCGTGGCTTCTGCACCGTCGATGAACAGCTTGCCGTCACGAACCTCGGCGTTTTCGTTGTGCTCGTAACCCAGATCACCTTTTCGTAGAAAGGCAGCGTTTCAGGTGTAATCGCTACAGTAGCGCCTTCTTTCGGGATGTAAAGCGGACCGAAGTTGTCCTTGTTCCATTCGTACTTGCTCGGCACATGCGGGAACACCTCGGCATCGCCTTTACCTGCCTCGTCCATCAGGAGCGTAGCGTCTTTAATGAAATCAAGCTGGGCGAGGGCCTTCGCTTTCTCAGGGGATGTATCTACAATATACCCGCCTTGCCACTGGATCACGTCCGTGATGTCACGCTCCAGGAAAAACTTCTCTGCCAGGCGCTGCTCCGTAGAGAGGAAGTACTTGTACTGTATCTTCTCCGGGTTTTCAGCAGCCTGCCCGTTAATGTATACCTGCATGTTACGCAACTCAATGGAGTCGCCGGCAATACCGATGCAGCGCTTGATGTAATTGGTGCGCAAATCAGCCGGGTGGTGTTCCTCCGGTGGGTAGTTGAACACCACCACGTCGTTGCGCTTCACTTCAGAGAAGCCAGGCAGTCGGTATGACTTCAGCTGGATCGCGTCGGAGTAGGAGGGGATGTTGGTGCCCCAGATGGTCTGGTGCGTGAGCGGCACCTGCAGCGGCGTGATCGGAGTGCGGGGACCATAATGTAGCTTGCTCACGAACAGGAAGTCACCTACCAACAGGGTCTTCTCCATAGAAGGCGTCGGGATGGTGTAGGCCTCAAAGGTAGCCCAGCGGATCAAACTGGCCGCGATAACGGCGAACAGGATGGCGTCGCCCCACTCGCGTGCAAAGCTCTTCTTCTTTTTAGGCGCCTTGTTGACGGGCTTCTTCTCCCAAAACTTTACTTTCATGTATAAAGCGTTTTGTTTCTACAGGTTGAGCATGTCTTTCATGCCGTACACTCCCTGGCGGTCTTTGAGCCACTCGGCTGCCATCAGGGCGCCTTCGGCAAAACCGGCACGGCTGTGGGCAATGTGGCCCAGTTCTATTTTGTCTACTTCCGACGCGTAGGTCACGATGTGGGTACCTACCACATCCGGCTCACGCTCCGATATAATGTTCAGCTTCGATTTATCCGAGTCATCGTCAGCCGCCCAGCCTTGCAGGGTAGGGTAGCTGGCCAATATACCTTCGGCGGTGGTGATGCCTGTGCCGCTCGGCTTGTCGACCTTCTGGAGGTGGTGGATCTCGCGGATAGAGACATTGTACTCCTGATATGCCTTCATTTTATTGGCAATATATTCGTTAAAATGGAAAAACAAATTAACGCCCACGCTATAATTGGAAGCATAGAAGAAAGCGCCCTTGTTTTCCTCGCAAAGTTGCACGGCTTCGCTATACCGGTCGAGCCAGCCCGTGGAGCCGGAAACTACCGGTATACCTTGCTTTAGGCAGTAGGAAATATTCCCGAAAGCAGCCTCCGGGTGGGTAAATTCTATGGCAACATCTGTGTTGGCTGGGCTGTAATTTTCCAGCGTTTCGGCATTGGTATGGTCGATGGTGCCGGCTATCTGGTGGCCTTTGGCAAGGGCCATCTGCTCAATGGTTTTCCCCATCTTGCCATAGCCTATCAACAGGATTCTCATTTAGTTCGGGTGTATAAAGTAAGGGTAAGTCCGGGCGTAACGCTGTTGGCGGCCGGTGTGCGGAATACGTCGGGCTGCACGCGCAAACTCAGGTTGTCGCTCACGTCAAACTCGCGCAGGTGACCGTGTACATAGGCTTCCGCTATCTGCATGCCGTAGGCCAGCACCGAAAGTATAATGGTCAGGTCGCGGTTGCGGCGGTAAAAATCGCGGCTCGAACGCAGGTTCTTGGTTCCAACTGTGTTAGCAGCACCGTATATCCTGTCGTAATAATAGGCATCGTATACCTGAATAAACTGATCGCTACGTCCTGTCCGGATGTTCAATGCCGTCCGGAAGTCCTGGAACTTGTTGTTGTTGTCGATGATGAAGTAGCCCAAAACGCCGCCCGTGGCATAAATGATGGGCACTTTCCACCAGGCGCCGTTGTATACCTGACCTGCACCGGGTATAACGGCCGAGAAAAGCGCTGCGCGTCCGGGCCGCCCGAGGTTTTTGAAGCCGCTCAGGAAAAACTGCTTCTGCTGCGCGGTATCTGCTTCGGAGGTAATGACCAACACCGAGTCCGGGCCGGAAGTGACCACCTGCGCGCTGGCCTGCGATGGCAGCAGCTGCGAAAAGAGTAATACCACCAATAAAGCTATACCTGGCGCTAACCTCATGCTGTTCTCTTAGTAGTTCAGAATCTCCAGAATACGGTTCAGCTCCTCCACCGACACAAACGGGATCTTAATCTCGCCCTTGCCGTCGTTGTTGGCTTTCACCATAATCTTGGTGCCAAATTGCGAAGAAAGCTTTTTCTCCACGCCCTTCAACTCATCATCATACTTGTTGAAGACCAGTTTTTGTTGCGGATCCGGCTTTTTGCTCGCATTCTGCACATTGCGTACCAGTTCTTCCACCTTGCGCACCGACAGCTCTTCAGCCACCACTTTGCGGAAAATTTCGAGCTGCTTGTCGATGGTGTCGATGTTGATCAGCGCTCTGGCGTGGCCCATGCTGATCACATTGTCGCGCAGGGCGATCTGGATATCCGGCGGCAGCTTGAGCAGGCGCAGGTAGTTGGTCACAGTCGTGCGCTTCTTGCCCACGCGGTCGCCTAGTTCCTCCTGCTTTAGGCTACACTCGGTGAGCAGACGCTGGTAGGAGAGGGCAATCTCGATGGCATTCAGGTTTTCACGCTGGATGTTCTCGATCAGGGCCATTTCCAGCATCTGCTGGTCGTCGGCCTTGCGGATGTACGCCGGGATCTCGGTCAGACCGGCCATTTTGGCGGCCTGGTAACGGCGTTCACCCGATATCAGCTGATAAGTGTTCTGATCAAGCTGACGAACGGTGATAGGCTGAATAATGCCCTGTATGCGGATAGACTCAGCCAATTCCTCCAGCGCCGTCTGGTCAAAATGCGTGCGGGGCTGGAAAGGGTTCGTCTGTATCTGGTCAATGGCTATATCTGCGATGGTATTGACTTCGTTAATGGTGGTAGATTCGGCAGTTTTGCCGGTGTATTTGTTACCCTCCAGAAGAGAGCCAAGGCCCCGGCCGAGACCGCCTTTGCGTACTGCTGCTTGTTTCTTGTTATCGGACATGTAATCGTAAGGTTATTTCGCCAGCGCAACGCTGTTCTTCTCTGCTATCTCGCGGGCGAGGTTCAGGTAGCTCATCGCGCCCTTGCTCTCTGCATCGTGCAACAGGGCAGGTATACCAAAGCTGGGCGACTCGCTCAACTTCACGTTTCTGGGTATAATGGTGTCGAATACCATCTGCTGGAAGTGCGTCTGCACTTCTTCCACCACCTGGTTGCTTAGGCGCAGACGCACGTCGTACATCGTCAGCAAAATGCCCTCTATGGCCAGCTCAGTGTTCAGGCGCGACTGAATGATCTTAATGGTATTCAGGAGTTTACCCAAGCCTTCCAAAGCGAAGTACTCGCACTGCACCGGTATGATCACTGAGTCTGCTGCTGTCAAAGAGTTCACCGTGATCAGGCCCAGCGAAGGGGAGCAGTCGATGATGATGAAGTCATATACCTCCTTGAGCGGAGCCAGCGCCTCGCGCATCTTCTCCTCCCGGTTCGGAACGTTGATCATCTCCACCTCAGCGCCCACCAGGTCGATGTGCGACGGGATCAGGTCCAGAAACTCGATGTTCGGTGAGTTCAGAATGATGTCCTGAATCGTCACGTCTTCCACCATGCATTCGTAAATGCTGGTGGTAATACTGGCAGGGTCGAAGCCGAGTCCCGATGTGGCGTTAGCCTGTGGGTCTGCGTCAACCAGCAATGTCTTATACTCGAGGGCTGCCAGGCTCGCAGCCAGGTTTATGGCTGTGGTGGTCTTGCCTACGCCACCTTTTTGGTTTGCAACCGCTATTATCTTTCCCATCTAAAAATTATAGGTTTATAGTCTGACCTATCTCCATCAATATTAGTTCTTTGCCGGCCATCTGCGCCACTTCCTTCACTTCCTGATGGTCTATCTGGATGTAGGGGAAAGTATCGTAGTGCATGCCGATCACCATATCTACCTGCACAAAATCCGCTGCCACCAGGGCATCGTGGATGTCCATGGTGAAGTTGTCGCCGATCGGCAGCAAAGCAAAGTCCAGGTCAAACTGCTCCGGGATCAGCTTCATGTCGTAGGTAAGGGCCGTATCACCGGCAAAATAAAATGTCTGATTCTCTGTTTCCACCACAAATCCGCCTGCTATGCCTGCATAAGTGCCATCCGGCAAGGAGCTGGAATGCACGGCGTTCACCATTTTCACAGTGCCAAACGGCAGGGTTACCTTGCCGCCGGTATTCATGGGGTGGGTTTTTTCTATACCTTTCGCTTCGTACCAGCTCACTATCTCAAAATTGGCTACAATGGTGGCATCATTGTTTTTGGCAATGCGCTCGGCATCGTGCACGTGGTCCTGGTGACCGTGCGACAGCAGGATGTAATCGGCCTTGATGCTGTCTACGTCAATGTCTTTGGCTAATTCGTTCGGGGAGATGAACGGATCGAACAGAATGCGGTGCTCACCGATTTTGAAAAGAAAGCAGGACTGTCCGTAATACGTTATTTCCATAGTTTGCAATTTTTAATCTGTTAGCCCATTCCGGGTATAGAACTTTTACAAAGATACTGTTTTTTGTACAGAACGTATGATGTTCCACGCCCGAAGAAGTATATTTTTATCCACGATTTCGAGGGTTATCCACATTCCGGGGCGGGATGACGGAAATGCGGCAGGTCAGGAAATAGGCGGGTTTTAAGCGACATAAACGCAAGCGGGCCCGACTGCCTGGTTAGCTGCCGGACCCGCTTGTTCCCTGGGTTCGCTCCATCCATAACGTTCCGTGGAACTATATATTTTACCCCACTGCGTTTAATGCGTTGAGCGTTCGGGTCCTTCCGGGCTGTTCTGCTTCCGCTCGACGCGTATTTCTTCCCGCAGCAGTTCTACATGCTCGGTATTATGCTCCTCGGTACGCCTTTTGGTCACATGAATTTCTTCCACCACCAGCAGGCGCTTCTCCACGACCAGCACTTCCTTTAGCACAGGTATAATCATCTTGTCTCCCTCGTAGCGCACAGGAGGGGGAGGAGTGTCTACGTACTGGTTTATCTCGACGCGCTCTATTTCTGCCTCTTCGTGTATGATGGGCAAATCCAGGTCCACATTTTCGCGGTGCACATCTTTGGCGATGTGTACGCTACCTGTTTCCCTTACTTCTTTATCCACCCGCAACTGCTCTTCAATTACGGGTATGGTCTTGTTGTATTCAATGTCAACGTCCAGTTTTTCCCGCTCACGGCCATACGCATCCTGTATGTCACGATTTTCCATTGGGCTGCTGGACTGGCTTTCGTGCAGTTTTTCGTCAAATTCCGATTTAAGTTTGTCTGTTTTCTTGCTCATGGTGTATGGGGCTTAGCTTCATCAATTTACTACGGGCGGGGCAAGGTATAGTTCCTGGCTTTCTGTTTGTTAATAGCCTGCCTCCCTTCTGTAAAAAAGCAAGAGGCAGCCACATGATGACTGCCTCCTGCCTTATTTACTAGACTTCTCCCTAAATATTCCGGGGAGTGCCGGGATTGTTGCCCCGGTTACGAAGCTCCTGGTCTCTGTCCCGATCCAGTTTATCAATGTCCACATCCGTTTTGCGCACGGTTCCACGTACGGTTTCGTCGCGCTCTTCGGTGTGCTTGCTGACCTTCACCTCTTCCACTACGCGGGCCTCTTTGTTCACCACAGGCACCTCCGCACGTTCTGTGATATTGATTTCGCCTTCCTTGAAATTCTGGAAATCGCGGTCGGTTGCTGGTCTGTTCACCTGGTTGCGTTCAATGTCTAGGTGTTCTTCCCGCAAACGCAGGTGCTCTTCTACCGGGCGTTCCACGATGCGGCTTCTCATGCGCACGCCGCCACGCTCTACTTCGCGTTTTCCTACGTTCATGCGCTCTTCCATAATCGGAATTGTCTGGTTCGCATCACCTGTCTGTCCGGTTCTGGTCTGTGTAGTATCCTGCGGCGGTCTGTTCATGCCTGCCTGCATATTACTTTGTGTAGCATGCTCGTCTATGTCCACGGCGCCACAAGAATCCAGCACTGCTGCAGCTTGTTCAGCCTCCTGGCGGGAATCGGCGTGCACCGTTACTACCCAGCCTTTGCGGGCTGCCTGTGTATGTTTACTGGCTTCGTCGTTCTGGCCAAACAATGAGCCGAAGAAACCGCTTACGCTGTCGTTGTTTCTATCCGATGTGCTGCTGCCCACGTGCTTTGCTGAAGCGGAGGCAGGGTTTGCTATATCTACTTTATCACGGCCGATGTGGTGCGTGCTCTCTAACTTTTGCACCGCAGCCTGTGCGTCTATACCTTCATTGAAAATACCAATCACGGTTTGTCGTTCCATAGTTTTGTGTGTTAAATCGTACATAGGAGTAATTTGCTTTGAAAAGCCTGGGTACTCCACAACCCAAATCTTATTATCCGTTGGAAAATCTATTTCCTGGGTTTTGTTTTAAAATCAAGGTCACTACTAAGCCTTGTGCCTGAAGGCAGTCTATGCTCACTCTGTAAAATCTGGCCTTGAATATTTTTGAACCTGACTTTTTTGAAGAAAGCTATTTCATATTTATATAGCTTATTTTGAATTAAAACTTATCGTAGTCAGCTATTTGAAAATTTAAATATATATCATATATAAATATTACTTGTCAAATAGAGTTCTTTGCCTTGGCACTGTATTTTTTTACGGCCTGAGTTGGGTTAGGTTATTGATTTCTCAAAACAACAACGTGAGTTTGTCCTATATTTAAAACTAGTGTTATTGAGATACAATAGCTGAAAAAGGGGCTGTCGCAGGATGAGGCAACCAATCGGGACACGGTGGCTGCAAGATTAGAGGAATGAAAAAAAAGATGGGTGGGAGTTATTTTGTTTCTCAGCTTTTATCGGATGGGGAGCCTTCTCTTCGCTTCCGCATCGGCTAAGCCCATGAGCAGGGTATGCACCTTCTCCTGGAAGTCCAGCAGGGATTTTGGTCCGCCTTCTTCCTGCTTCACCCGCTTTACCTCCTTGCCGGCCTTGTAAAAAGTTGTGATCGTGGAGGGCATGTCGCTCCAATTGGTCAGGTAAGTGTCCTGCAACTCGGTGTAGTTTAGTTGCGATATCTCCTGGCGGAGCTCTTCCAGTTGCTGCTTCGGGAGCGTAAAGACAACCGTGTCTATGACCGGAACATCGCTATACCCTGTGTAGCGGATGCTGCCATTCTCCAGAATGGTTGCCTCGTAGGAGGGGCAGGTGCCGAGGCAGGGTGTTTTCTGGAAGTGCAGCATAGGAGCATCCTGCGCTTGCACATTGCTGTTCCGGGCGGTACTGCAACTTGTGCCCAGGATCAGTCCCAAACCAAGTCCAAGTTTCAGCAGGTATAGCAGCGTGTGCATAGCGGTGTTTTTTGTTATTGCCCCTGGGGTAGTTTACGGAATTTCCCCTCCTCCAGCACATAAGCAGCCGGCTCGCAGTAAGGGCACTCCACATAGTTATGGGACGAGTCCGGTGGATTCACGATGAAGAGGCGACTATCCGGACTGAACTGCGCGCCCGTGCTGCTCTGTAACTTGTCGAGCACTTTGCCGTTCTGGCGGTCCACCACATAATGCTCCTGGCAGGTTGTGCCGCACCCAACTGTGACCACTGTATACCTGCCGGCAAAGTTTACGCCTTGTTTAAGGCCTTCCTGCAGGGCTGTACGGAATTGGCGGGCGTCGGTATGGCTGGCTTCATCCAAAGGAGCCAGGCGCCCCCGGTAGGCCTCCTGCACCCGAAATGCCTCATCGCTCTGGTAGGCATCCATGCGCAGGCGGTAGCGCTCGTATATCTCCGGGTTCTGTTCTAAGGTGTCGGGACCACGCAAGGAGTCACGTTGCAGGCGCTCCTCCAGTTTCGGGTGTGTGCTGGCGATGGTCTTTTCTTCGTCTGTCTGTTGCTGACAGCCTGCTCCCAAAATCGCCACAAAAGACAGGGGCAATAGGAGGTAGGGTAGTGTGTACTTTCGCATGGTATTTATATTCGCATGGTATTTATATAGGTATAGGCCTATACGCAAAACAGCGAACAGGGTCAAACAAAAAAGCCCCGAACTGCTTCGGGGCTTTTTGTCAGGTATAGCACACAGTGCTTATTTCTTCAGTTTCGGGTTGTTGCGGCGCTCCTGCTCTTTTTCGGAGGCGGCACGCATGGCTTCCTGCATACGCTCGGTAAACGAAGGGCCTCCCGTTTTCTTCTTGTCTTTGCGCTTGTCGCGGTTTTCTTCCAGTTTGGCTCTGATCTTGTCCTCGTCCACAAACTTACGCATCAGGGACATCTGACCAAAGGTCACCATGTTCGACACGAAATAGTAGAAAGAAAGGCCTGCCGGGAACGAGTTCAGCACAAACATGAAGATGATCGGCATCATGTACATGTAGTACTTCATTGGGCCCTGCATCGAGACGTTCATCTGGTTGTTAGACCAGGTATAGAGGATCGTGGAAGCCGTCATCAGCAACGTGAACATACTCACGTGGTCGCCATAGAACGGAATGGTGAACGGCAGGTTCACGAACACGTCATACGTTGAAAGGTCATCAGCCCACAGGAATGCCTCCTGGCGCAGCTCGATCGAGTTCGGGAAGAAGTTGAACATCGCAAACAGGATCGGGATCTGCAGCACCATCGGGATACAGCCGCTAAGCGGGTTCACGCCCATTTCGCCGTACAGCTTCATGGTTTCCATCTGCGTTTTCTGCATGTCGCCGTCGTTGCGCTCTTTTATGGCGTCAATTTCCGGCTTCAGCACCTTCATCTTCGCCATCGACATATGCGACTTGTAGGTAAGCGGCATCAGGATCAGCTTGATGTAAAGCACCAGCAGGATGATGATGATACCATAGTTGCCGATGTAGTTCTCCAGGAAGTCGAAGGCCGGGATAATGATCCACTTGTTCACCCATGAGAAAATGCCCCAGCCCAGGTCAAGGTTCTTGTTGAACTCGTTGCCCATGTGCTTCAGTATCTTGTAGTCGTTGGGGCCGAAGTAGAACGTAAACTCACCCTTGCCGCTGAGCAGGTCAGCCGTCGGGATCAGAATCTGGGAGTTCAGGGTCTTTACCACCGAAGTGTCAGCCGGATCGGTCACGGACTCCAGTTTGGCGCCAGCGAAGGTGTTGGTGGCGATAATGCCTGCGGTAAAGAAGTTCTGCTTGTTGGCCACCCACTTCATTGGTTCGGAGATGTTCTCAACCTCAGTGCCTTCCGAAATAGAGAGGTGATCGAAGCTCTCGTCAGCCGTGTAATAGTTGATGGTAGACTTGGCCCGGTTCTGCGGCATGTCTTTTTCCAGCTGCTTCAGCTGATCGTTCCAGGTCAGGGTCACGTTCTCGCCGCTGATCTGGTTGTTGAGACCTTTGAAATCCAGTTTGTAGCCAACCTCAAAGCTGTTGTCAACCAAGGTATAGATCTGGTCGATGGTTTGGCCATTGCCCAGGTCGGCGCGGTAGGTAATGGTTTTGGCAGGCACATCGCCAACGTTCACCGTCTGCACTTCCGATGGGGAAAAATACAGGTCGGAGAGGCGGATGTTCTTGCCGTCATTTGTGGTGAACTGCACATCGGTCTTGCTGCTTTCCTTGTCAAAGAGCACCAGCGTATTGCCTTTGTAGTCTTTGTAATTCTTCAGAACCACTTCCTCTACCTGGCCGCCTTTGCTGTTGAAAGAAACAGTGATGTTCTGGTTTTCGAGGGTGGTGGTGCTGGCCTCGCCGATTGCTGCTGCGCTGAAAGTACCCAGGGCGGCGGCGCGGCGCACCTGCGCCAGCGAGTCGTCCTCGACTACGGCAGCGGGCCCCACCTGCGCCTGCTCTACCTTGGCTGTCTGGTCAAATGCCGGAGTGTTGGCTTCTTCGTTCGTACCCGCGAAGAAGAAGGAGTAAGCCAGCAGGAGCACGGCAATCAATCCAAAGCCAATAGCTTGATTTCTATCCATTTAATGAAAATAAATAATGTGTTTAGGTTAACGCTTACTTCGATTTAGTGTAATTCATGGCCGCTTTCACAAACTTAACAAAAAGCGGGTGAGGATTAAGCACGGTGCTCTTTAATTCCGGATGGTATTGTGCGGCCACAAACCAGGGGTGATTCTGTAATTCAATGATCTCCACCAGCCCTGTATCCGGGTTGATGCCGGTCGCCATCATGCCCGCCTTCTCATAATCAGCTAAGTACTTGTTGTTGAACTCGTAACGGTGGCGGTGACGCTCCGATATTTTAGCTTTGCCGTATATTGAAAATGCTTTTGAGCCCTTCTTTAGTTCACAGGTATAGGCGCCCAGTCGCATGGTGCCCCCCATTTGGGTAATGTTTTTCTGGTCCTCCATCATATCGATGACCGGGAATGGCGTGTCCGGCTCCATTTCAGTGGAAGCGGCACCAGCCAGGCCCAGCACGTTGCGGGCGAACTCTACGGCGGCGCACTGCATGCCCAGGCAGATGCCCAGGAAGGGTATACCGGCCTCCCGCACAAAGCGGATAGCCTCCAGTTTGCCTTTAAAGCCGCGCTCGCCAAAGCCTGGGGCTACCAGCACGCCATCCATACCTTGCAGCAGGCTGGCCACGTTCTCGTCGCTGATGTTCTCTGACTGGAACCACTTGATGTTCACTTTGCACTCGTTGGCAGCACCGGCATGCACAAACGACTCTACAATCGACTTATAGGCGTCTGGCAGCTCCACGTACTTGCCCACCAGGCCGATGTTCACCTCAGAGGTTGGATTTTTAAGACGCCCTAAAAACTCTTTCCATTTTTCGAGTTCCGGCTCTCCGCGGTGCGGCAGTTTCAGTTTGGCGATCACGCGCTCGTCGAGCTTCTCTTTGCGCATGAGCAGCGGTACATCGTATATCGTCTCGGCGTCAATTGACTCGATCACGGAGTTTTGATTGACGTTGCAGAACAGCGCAATTTTTTTGCGCAGGTCGGCAGGTATATGGTACTCCGAGCGGCAAACCAGAATGTCGGGCTGCACACCAGCCTCTGACAGGTCGCGCACGGAATGTTGTGTTGGTTTAGTTTTCAGCTCACCGGCTGCCTTCAGGTAGGGCACCAGGGTCAGGTGGATCACGCACGTTTCGTGCACACCCAGTTCCCAGCGCAGCTGACGCACGGCTTCAATGAAAGGCAAGGACTCTATATCGCCCACGCAACCACCGATTTCTGTGATCACGATGTCAAACTCGCCGGATTCGCCCAGAAGCAGCATGCGGCGCTTGATCTCGTCTGTGATGTGGGGGATAACCTGTACCGTTTTGCCCAGGTAGGCGCCTTCACGCTCCTGGGTGATCACATGGTAATAAATGCGGCCGGTGGTCACATTATTCGCCTGCGAGGTAGAGACATTCAGGAAACGCTCGTAGTGGCCCAGGTCGAGGTCGGTTTCGGCGCCGTCTTCCGTCACGAAGCATTCGCCATGCTCGTAGGGGTTGAGCGTGCCCGGGTCGATGTTGATATAGGGGTCGAATTTCTGGATTGTTACAGAGAAGCCTCTTGCCTGCAGCAACTTAGCAAGAGAAGCGGAGATGATACCTTTACCAAGTGAGGAGGTAACGCCCCCTGTAACAAAAATATATTTAGCAGCCATAAGTTAGGTTAAACTTTATGGGCTACAAAGGTACAAGATATATTTGATTTTACGGTACGGTACCCCATTGTTCTGTTTTTTGCATAGGATATCTTAGTTAATAGTCAACAGAAACAGCAAATAAAAAGCCCCTGCCAAGATGGCCGGGGCTTTCGCTATCATAAAAACAGGAAAATTAACTTTTTGGATTCAGGATGTTGTCAATACGTGCCAGTGCGTCCTGCAAATGGTACTTCGTCATGCTATCCTGTGTCTTCGGCAAGGAGGCTCTGATCTGGTTGCGTAGCGCAGTCAGTTCGCCGCGCACCATCGGGCGGATATCAGACTGGGATACCTTCACCGTGGTGACGCCCGCAAAGGCGCGTGCGCTGGCCGGAACCGAAGGCTGCTCTTCCTTCATCAGGAATTCCATGCGGTCGAGGTAGCCGCGCTGCAGGTTGCGGCGGTACATGTCTACGTTCTTGCCGCTTCCGATCTCTGACCACACGCCGTTGCGCAGGTCCGCCATCATTTCAGGCAAGGTGTAGGTTTTGCTGCCCAGTGCCGCCTGCGACTCCAGCAAACGCTGCATACGGCCTGGCTCCAGCACGTTGTTCAGGATGTTCACCTGCGCCGTGCGGATACGCTCCACCGCGCCCGCTGACTCGATCTTGCGCAGGATGTTCTGGTCCAGCATCCAGGTTGGCGTGGCAAAGCCCTGCTCGTTGAGGAATTTCATGGCGCGCTGCTGCTTCTCTTTCGGTACGGCAGCGTACACGTCACCCTTCTGTTCGTAGGTTTTGTAGTTTTCGTATATCCCGCCGATGTTAGCCGTTACGTGGCCCATGTAGCGGTTCCACTGGCCCAGCACCTGGCCATACATCTCCTGCAGGTCGTCGTAGTTCTTGTTCTCCTCCTTCGTCCACTCCATCAGGTTTGGCATGATGCGCTTCAGGTTCAGGATGCCGTAGTGGCTGGCCAGCATGGCGTCGTCGCCCAGGTCCTCGGTCTGAGAGGAAGGGTCGATCGGGTTGCCCTGCTGACGGCCGAAGCGGTACATCGGATCGTCTCCTTTCTCTAGGATCCACTGCGACAGTTTGGCTACGTTGTCGTACCCGTTCATCTCCGGGAAATAGGTATAACCCCACTTCACGGAATGCTTGTCATACACGCCTATACCTGGCATGAGGGCGACACCCTTGTCCTCTGGCTGCGCCACGTAGTTGAAACGGGCGTAGTCCATGATGGAAGGGGCGGTGCCCATCTCTTTGGTAAACTTGGCATCGCGCAGCTTTTCTACCGGGAAGGCAGCACTGGAGCCCATGTTGTGCGGCAGACCTAAGGTATGGCCTACTTCGTGCGCCGACACGAAGCGGATCAGCTCGCCCATCACTTCGTCTTTAAATTTCACGCCACGGGCGTCCGGGTTCACGGCGGCCGTCTGCACAAAGTACCAGTTACGGAGCAGGTTCATCACGTTGTGGTACCAGCCGATGTGGCTCTCCAGGATCTCGCCGGAGCGCGGGTCATGCACGTTCGGGCCGTAGGCGTTCTGCGTTTCGGAAGAGAAGTAGCGAATCACAGAGTAGCGCGCGTCCTCGGTGCTGAACTCCGGATCTTCCTCGGGGGTAGGCGCATCTTTGGCGATAATCGCATTCTTGAAGCCGGCTGCTTCAAAGGCCTTGTTCCAATCCTCCACGCCCTGCTTCAGGTAAGGGCGCCATTTCATCGGTGTGGCCGGGTCGATGTAGTAAACGATCGGCTTGATTGGCTCCACCAGTTCTCCGCGGGCATAGGCCTCTTTGTCCTTCGGCTCCAGTCTCCAGCGCACGATGTAGCGGCGCTTGGCGGCACGCTGCTCGTCGGTGCCGTAGTCGGTCTGCGACAGAGTGAAGTAACCCACACGCTCGTCAAAGCGACGGGCAGGCATTGGCACTTTTGGCAGCAGGAGCATGGAGTGGTTCAGCTCCACGGTGATGGTACCGGCATTGGAGTTGGCAGGCGGATCAGTCGCCTCGTAAGTCATGAGGGAACGGGCCTCAATGTTAAGCGGGAAGCTTTTGATGCTTTCTACAAAGGAACGCTTGTCGTCCAGGCGCTTTACCTTATAAGACTCGCGCTGGCGCTTGTTCAGACCGAGGGCCTGCACGTCTTTCGAGAAAAAGTCGGTCACCTCCACCACGGAAGCCCCGATGTTAAAGGCTTTTACATCGAAAGCCTGGATTACGGGGGCCAGGTTGGAGTTCTGTACCGAATGGAAGATCTCCAGTGTGTCGCTGGCCACGTTCTGGTAAGAGATCAGGCGCAGCAAAATGCGGTTGCCTTTCTTTTCCCAGCGCAGCATCTGGCGGTTAAGCTCTTCACCTCCGTAACCGAGGTTGGTAGCCGTCTTGGCGATGCGGCTCACCATCAGCATATCGCGGTTCAGGAGGGTATCCGGAATTTCGTAGAAGTACTTCTCATCGATGCGGTGCACCTTGAAAAGGCCTTCGTCCGTCACGGCGTTCGGGGTGATGACGCTGGCGTAGGGTTTTACGCCGCTATCTTCTTTTTTAGCGGCCGGGGTAGCCTGTGTTGTGGTGGCTTCCTGCTTGGCTTTTTTCTTCTTCTTTTTTTCCTTGCTTTGGGCAAAGGCAGGCGGTGCTACGAGTGCACCGGCCAGAAGGAGTGTAGCCAGCCGGGCATAGCGTACATTTTTGCTCATAATGGGGTGAAAGATTAGGTTAAGATTAGTAATGCACAACATACCGTTTTCAGGTATAAGATACAAGACTATGCCACGGCAGAATGGTTTAATCAGGCAGGCGGCGATAAGAGGATTTACAGGCTTTACACCAGAACAATGCTATAATGGATAAACATATTACAGCAAAATGAGTAAAAAAATAGGATGAGCTATACCTGCCCTATACCTTGTCCGGACCCTCCCTGTTAAGCATTTGGCAGCTTAATTCCGACGTGCGTCGTCCTTGCTTCTGATACTCTTTATAATCCAATCTTTACACACCAACAGCATGCGAACATCACATGTTATAGCCATCGTATGGTGCATGGCCTTCGCTATACCTGCCTACCAGGCAACCGCTCAGGGACATACCACCAAACACGGCACCGTGAACCTGCAAACCTCATGCGGTGAGGGTGCCCAGCAGCATTTTGACAGTGGACTGGCGCTCATGCACCACATGATGTATGAGGAGGCAGAACAGGAATTTACCTCCGCCGCAAAAGCCGCCCCGGATTGTGGCATGGCACAATGGGGCATCGCCATGAGTTACATTCACCCGCTGTGGGGCGAGCGCCCCACCGATGAAAACCTGGCAAAAGGAAAGGCCGCCGTGGAGAAAGCGCTGCAGCAAAAACAGCTGACAGACAAGGAAAAAGCGTACATCAAGGCTGTCTCCGTGTTTTATGACAACTGGGAGAATACCAGCTATGCAGACCAGTTGAAAGCTTTTGAAGCAGGGTATAAGGAGGTGCATGAGACTTACCCGGATGAAGTGGAGGCGGCCGCTTTTTATGCCCTGGGCCAGCTTGGCACGGCCCCCAAGACTGATAAGACCTTCGCCACCCAGAAAGAAGCGGGGGCACTGCTCGAAAAACTACACGCCAGCAACCCTGACCATCCGGGACTGTTCCACTACATCATCCATGCCTACGATAACCCCTTGCTGGCCAGCAAAGCGGTGAACGTGTCGCGGGAGTATGAGCGCATTGCCCCGGACGTGCCGCACGCCCTGCACATGCCAAGCCATATCTTTGTTCGACTGGGCCAGTGGACGGACGCCATAGACTGGAACATCCGCTCAGCCGACGCTGCGCTCCGGCAGTCGCCCAAAGAGACGGTATCCATGCACTACCCGCATGCACTGGATTACATGGTCTACGGCTACCTGCAGCAGGGGCGCGACAAGAAAGCACAGGAGGTGATCGACAAAATGAAGGCTGTGCCTGGCTATACCCCTACCTTCGCGACGGCCTACGCGCTTGCCGCTATACCTGCCCGCCAGGCCCTCGAAAGGGGCAAATGGGCGGAAGCCGCTGCCTTACCCGTTCGATCGCCTGAAAACTTCACCTGGTATAAATATCCGGCTGCCGAAGCCATTACGCATTTTGCCAAAGGTATAGGTGCTGCCCGTTCCGGTAACACGGCTGTGGCGGAAGAGGCGATTGCATCTCTGGAAAAATTGAAGACACAGTTGAGCAGCGCAGGCGACAGCTATTGGGCCGCGCAGGCCGAAGCCCAGCAAATGGCGGTGCAAGCGTGGCTGGAGTACCAGAGAGGAGATAAGAACAAGGCGCTGGCCATGATGCGGGAAGCGGCTGACAAAGAAGATGCCCTGGACAAACATCCGGTTACGCCGGGAGCCGTCCTGCCTGCCAGAGAACTATTGGGGGATATGCTGCTGCTGAGCAAAAAACCAGCGGAGGCCAGGCTGGCCTATGAAGCAAGTTTGAAGGTATCGCCCAATCGATATAACAGCCTTTACGGAGCTGCCACCTCAGCTGCAAGTGCCAGGGACAAGGAGAAGGCCAGGGCTTATTACATGGAATTACTAAAAATTGCTCCGGAGGCCGATGGAGACCGGGAAAGCTGGGCACTGGCCAAAAAATTCGCCGCCAAAAAATAGGGCTGTTTAAAACTCCAGCGTGAGCTGGTAGCCTTCCATTTTATCGTGCTGGTAGAGGAGGGAGGAGGCCGTTATACCCAGGAGCCGCACCGGGTATGCCGGCAACTGCGGTGTGCGCAGCAAGTCGCGGGCAATGGTAAAAATGGCGTCGGCTGATTTTATCTCGCCCAGAAAGGTTTTGCTGCGGGTGGTCTGGTTAAAGTCGAAGTACTTGATCTTGACCGTGATGGTCTTGGCCGTGGTTTGCAGCCGTTCCATGTCGTGCGCCACTTCTTTGGCCAATCTCTCCAGTTCCGGCAGCATCACTTCCTCCTCCGTCAGGTCCACCTCAAAAGTGCGCTCCGAGCCAATGGACTTGCGGATACGGTGCGGCTGCACCTCCCGGTCGTCCTGCGCGCGGGCGATCCGGTAGTAGTAGCGCCCCGTTTTACCAAAGTGCCGCACCAGCTCTTCCTCGGTCTTCTCCCTCAGATCGGCCCCGGTGAGGATGCCCATGCTCTGCAATTTGGCCGCCGTCACTTTCCCGATGCCATAGAATTTCTCGATTGCCAGGGCGGCCACAATTTCCTCGGCCTTGTCGGGCGGGATCAAGGTGAAGCCATTGGGCTTGTTCATGTCCGAGGCGATCTTGGCCAGAAACTTATTGAAGGAAACCCCCGCCGAAGCGGTCAGGCCGGTTTCCTGCTGAATTTTGGCCCTGATCTCGTTGGCGATGATGGTGGCTGAAGGCATGCCGATCTTGTTCTCGGTCACGTCGAGGTAGGCCTCGTCCAGGGAAAGCGGCTCCACCAGATCGGTATAGGAGTAGAAGATTTCACGGATCTGACGTGATACGGCGCTGTATACCTCAAAGCGGGGTTTTACAAAGATCAACTGCGGACAACGCTGTGCCGCGATCTTGGAGGCGAGGGCAGAGTGTACCCCGTACCTGCGAGCCTCGTAACTAGCCGCTGCCACCACACCCCTTGCCCGCGAACCACCCACGGCCACGGGTTTACCGCGCAGCTCCGGGTTGTCGCGCTGCTCCACGGAGGCGAAAAAGGCGTCCATGTCGATGTGGATGATCTTGCGGATAGGCATTGTGCAAAGTTAGAATTTATAAAGTTTGGAGGTAAGAAAGTTTCGGTGTTTAGGTGTTGATGAGATCAGGAGTAAAGAGGTATAAAGTTAGAAAGTGGGTTACGTAGCGACGTTACACCCTAAGGTCGTAGCGCCCGCAGCAATGGCATTAACACGCAGCAACGGACTCTAATTGCAGGGCTGAGGCGCACCCGCACCCCGAATCTTTAATTGCTTTATCCTGGAGCATTCAGGCACACCCTGTCCGAATCAGGAATTGGCTTTAAGCTTGTGAGCGATTCGACGGTGTAAACGTACTAGGTATACAGATGGACAAAAAGACAAACATGACGACACACACGCTGCTGGATTTTATCGGCAACACGCCTTTGGTGGAATTGCGAAATATCTCGCCAAAGCCGCATGTAAAACTGCTGGCCAAGCTGGAAGGCCACAATCCCGGAGGCAGTGTGAAGGACCGCGCTGCATATGGCATGATCAAAGGAGCGCTGGACCGAGGCGAACTGACCAAAAATACCCGGCTGATAGAGGCCACCAGCGGCAACACAGGTATAGCACTGGCCATGATCGCGCAGTTGTTTGGGGTGGAGATTGAACTGGTGATGCCTGCCAGCGCCACGCCGGAAAGAGTAAAGACCATGGAAGCCTATGGTGCAAAAGTCACCCTGACCCCGGCCGAGGGCTCCATGGAGGCGGCCATCGACTATGTGCGGGAGAAAGAAGCGAAAGGCGGCTACCTGGTGCTCAACCAGTTCGGCAACCCGGACAACTACGGCGCCCATTACCGCAGCACAGGTCCCGAGATCTGGCACGACACCAAAGGAGCCGTCACACATTTTGTGTCGGCCATGGGCACGACCGGTACCATCATGGGGGTGTCGCGTTATCTGAAAAAGCAAAACCCGGCAGTGCAGATCATCGGCACCCAGCCCGTGGAAGGCTCTCAGATTCCCGGCATCCGACGCTGGCCGCAGGCGTACCTGCCCAAAATTTTCGAACGGGAGCGTGTGGACCGGATACTGGATGTGTCGCAACAGGAGGCCACCGCCATGACCAGACGGCTGGCCCGGGAAGAAGGGGTGTTTGCAGGTATGAGCAGCGGTGGCGCTGTGGCAGCGGCCACCCGACTGATTTCTGAACTCGAAGAAGGCGTTGTGGTCTGTATTATCTGTGACCGGGGAGACCGTTACCTGTCCTCCGAACTGTTTGGCTAAAACATTGCCCGGTTAATTCGGGTTAAAGAGAATGACTCAAGAACCATCTAAATAGCAAGGACTATGAAAGTATTATTTGTTTTAACCTCACACGACCAATTGGGTGACACCGGTAAAAAGACCGGTTTCTGGATAGAGGAATTTGCCGCCCCTTACTATACCTTGGCTGACGCCGGCGTGAAAGTGGACCTCGCCTCCCCAAAAGGCGGTCAGCCACCGATCGACCCGAAAAGCACCGAGAAAGATGCCCAAACCGAGGCGACCAGGCGCTTTTATGAGGACGACGACCTGCAGCACAAACTTTCCCGCACTAAAAAGCTGACGGAGGTACGCGCTGACGATTACGATGCCATCTTCTTCCCGGGCGGGCACGGACCGCTGTGGGACCTTTCCAACGACAAAGACTCCATTCGCCTGATCGAGGACTTTGCTAAGCAGCAGAAGCCGGTGGCAGCCGTTTGTCACGGACCGGCCGCCCTGATGCAGGCCAAAGGCCCTAACGGGGAGCCGCTCGTGAAAGGCAAAAAAGTGGCGGGCTTTACGAACACCGAGGAGGAGGCCGTGCAGCTGACCAATGTGGTGCCCTTCCTGGTGGAGGACCGCTACCAGGAGCTGGGCGGCATTTACTCCAAGGTCGACGACTGGCAGCCTTATGTAGTCACAGACGGTTTACTGATCACAGGACAAAATCCGGCCTCCTCTGAACCAGCAGCGGAAGCCCTGCTCAAAATGCTGAAAAAGGAGAAGGCGGCTTAACCCGTCCAACTTACGTATACCTGACTATCAGTGTAGCGTGAAAATCCCACCCAATCCTGTCAGGAAACGGTGGGATTTTTATGTTAAGTATGTTAATGTGTATGATGAAATTCATCTGCAGAGACGCATCAGTTAAAAGGTTGTCTCTTTCATGAACAAAATATGACGCTCACTCTGTTGACAAACTTGTTTGAAAAAGTGGACTCTTTCCCCCGGAGTTTAAGCCTACAGCATAAACTGCCGGGATCCTTTCAGGATGACAAAGAATATGGCTCTGGCTTTGGGTATAGCAAAACTAAATCTGAAACAATCAGACTGCTATTAGTGTAATTAATGTATATACATTAATTTGCGAACGATCTAGATCAAGACTTATGCGAAAGATAAAGAAATTACATAAAGCAGTGCCTGCACCAGTTGGCAATCTGGTGACCTACCGTGCCATACCGACACGCGATGTGGAGTACATCGATCCCTTTCTCTTCCTGAACCACCACGGTCCGCAGGTATATAAGCCGGGCAACAGGGGACTGCCTTTCGGTCCGCACCCGCACCGAGGCTTCGAAACACTGACTTTTATCCTGGAGGGCGACATCATGCACCAGGATACCGGCGGTGGAAAGGATATAATCGAGGCGGGCGGCGTGCAGTGGATGACGGCAGGCAGTGGCCTGATCCATGCCGAGGTGTCGTCTGATAAGTTCAAGCAGGAGGGAGGACCGCTGGAGATTCTGCAGCTGTGGTTCAACCTGCCCGCTGAGCACAAAATGACGGCCCCGAAATACATTGGTCTGCAGAAAGACCAGATTCCGACAGTTCAACTCGACAATGGCAAAGTGCGTGTCCATGTGGTCTCCGGAAGTTGGGGTGAGGTGCAGGCGCCCATTCAGAACCTGAGTGACATCCACATGGTGAGCATGGAGCTGCAGAAAGGCGGTGAATTCATTTACAACATCCCATCGGAGCGCAACATCTTCTTCTACGTGGTGCGCGGCGCGGTCAAGGTAAACGGCGAGACGGCTGAAAAACTGACTTTGGTGGAATTTGCCAATGAAGGAAAAGAAGTGAAAGTAGAGGCGACCGAGGATGCCTACATTCTCTTCGGCCACGCCCATCCGTTCAACGAGCCCGTCGTGTCGCACGGACCATTTGTGATGAACACAGAGCAGGAGATCCAAGAAGCCTTCCGCGATTACCAAATGGGTAAGATGGGGACCTGGGAGGGGTGAGGAGTCTGGAGTTATTAAAATATTTGCAACGTCTGGTCGCTGCTACCTCAACCACCAGGCAGCGTCCATAAATCCAGCCTATGCCTGAAGCAAAAAAAAACTCCCTTCCCGGACAGGAAAGAGAGCTTTTCAGCTATAGCATCAGCTAATTTTTTAACTATCGGCCCCTTTTCGGACCACCTTTGGAGGCATCGCTACGCTTGCCGCCTCCTTTTGGTGCCGAACTTCTACCGGGCGCTGATTTTGGGGCTGCTTTAAAGCTACCACCGCGTGTGCTCCTGCCCCCCGGACTGCCGGAACTGTCTTTGTAGGTGCTCGTTTTTCTGGTATCATTGCCCTCTCTGGCAGTACTTGTCCTTCTGGTATCGCTGCCGATTCCTCTGCTAGAGCCAGGCTTTTTCGCTCCTTCACTTCCTTTTGCCGATGCTCCGGGTCTGCTGCCTCTGGCAGGACCTTTGTCCGCGCCACTTCTGGAGGGTGCCCCTGACGCACCGCCTTTTGAAGGGCCAATGCCGCTTCTCGTACCGGGACGCTCGCCCCGTACTGGTCTGTCATAGGTGCTTTCCGACGTTTTTCGGCTGCTCGTTCCCTTAGCACTGGGCACGAGGCTGGTCAGACTGTTTACTTCCTGAGGTGTCAGCACGCGCCAGTGGCCCGAAGGCAGCTTGGCCAATGAAAACTCACCGAAACCAACCCGCTGCAGGTGCACCACTTTATAGCCCAGGCTCTCGCACATGCGCTTTAGGTAGTGGTCGGTGCCCGGCTTCAACGTAATGCGGAAGCGCGTCTGGGTTTCTTTCGAGACGGAGTTGTTTACCCGCTCTTCGCCAGGTATAGGGGCGCCGCCACCGCTTATCTTCTGCAGGAAATCCGACGTGATCATTTTGTCCACGGTCACGATATACTCTTTCTCAAACTTATTGTCGGCACGTTTCACGCCGCGTACAAAATCGCCGTCGTTGCTCAGGAAAATGATGCCCTCTGCCTCACGCTCCAGCATGGCGGTAGGCTCCAGCGTAGCCGGGAAGTTGATGGCCCGCACCACGTTGTCGCGCACGGCCATATCGGAGGTGGCCGACATGTTGGCCGGTTTGTTAAAGATCAGGTAGACGGGCTTCTCCTGTTTCACGCGCAGCATCTCGTCGTCGATGCGCACTTTATCCTTCGGTGTCACTTTCATGCCGGAGTCGGTCGGGATTTTCCCGTTCACCGTCACACGGCCCTGTTCTATGAGCTCGTCTGCATCGCGACGGGAGCAAAAGCCCGAGTCGCTGATGAATTTATTCAGTCTTTTTGGTTCCATGTTGTTCGAGGCGTCCGTGAACTTTTGTCAGCACACTTGTTTACGCCAATCCTTTAAGAAGAAGCAAAATTACGGGAAAATATAGGTTTACCTACTTCTTTGCAGCAACCAAAAGAATTCCGGACGCCCAGTACAGGCAGATTATTCGTTTTCGAGGGCGTAGGGGGCCTGTCGCAAGGAAACAACGAAGCCGATCATACCACCCACCAACGCAGGGATGACCCAGCCCATGCCGAGGCTGTAGAAGGGCAGGTACCGGGCGAACACATCGCTGATGCCCAACCCAAACCCCGCAGCACTAAACCCTTCTACGATGCTCACTATACCCGTCAGGAGTACCGACCAGGTATAGACGGCGTATCTGTTGCGCAGCATAGACCCTAATAATGTCAGCATGATCAGGACGATGACGATCGGGTAAATGGCCACCAGCACAGGTATAGAGAAGGAGATGATTTGCGTCAGGCCCACATTCGAGATCAGGGCACTCACCAGGGTAAGCACCAGTACGTAGTTTCTGTAGGAGATAGAAGGGCGCAACTTGTGGAAAAAGCTGGCGCAGGCCACCACTAGTCCGATACTGGTAGTAAGACAGGCGAAGATAATGGCAACACTCAGGATCAGGCTACCCGATACCCCGAACTGCAGGTTAGAGATCCGGCTGATGATGAGCCCTCCGTTTTCCAGATGGCCAAGAGCCTGCACACTGGAGGCACCTGAGTAAGCCAGGCCGACATACACCAGACCCAGGCCAGCCGCCGCTATCAGGCCAGCCGTGGTGCAGACTTTTGCAATTTGCTTCGGGCTGTCGATTCCTTTAGAGCGTATCGCGTTGATCACGATCAGGCCAAAAATAAAAGAACCGATGGTGTCCATGGTCAGATAGCCTTCCTGAAACCCCTTGAAGAAAGGAGCCGCCTCGTAAGCCGCCAGTGGAGCCGTAATTTCACCAAGCGGGGAGAAGAGATTTTTTGCCAGCATTGCGGCCAGGATGATCAGCAGTACCGGCGTCAGAATTTTACCGATCGTGTCTACCACCTTGCCAGGGTTCAATGCCAGGAGGTAGGTAACCGTAAAGAAGATAATAGAATAGAGCACCATGCCCCAGGAAGATGTTTTCAGACCCTCGGACAGGAAAGGGGCTACGCCGATTTCGTATGACACCGTGCCGGTGCGGGGTACGGCAAACAAGGGCCCGATGGTCAGGTAAATCACAACCGGGAAAATAAGCCCAAACAGCGGATGTACCTTCGAGGAAATAGACTGAACGTCTTCGTTTTTGGACATACCGATGGCGATGACGCCCAGCAGGGGCAGCCCCACACCAGTCATCAAAAAGCCGATAATGGCAGGTATCAGCTCAGTGCCAGCCGCCTGGCCCAGTGACAACGGGAAAATAAGGTTGCCAGCGCCAAAGAAAATGGCGAATAGCATCAAGCCAATAAAAAATGTTTCTTTAAAAGATATTGTTCCTACTTTCACTATTTTTTATGATCGGTGGGAGGATATATTTAACTGTATTGCAAGTAAATATCCAATTCGGCAAAATCCTACATTTATCTTGTGTTTAGTAAATAGTGAAAGCCCTATCTAATTGGGAATAACAGCATATAAAGATCTGGAAATTACCTTATATTGCCCGTCGCTGATATAAATCGAGTATGAGCAACAAATACCTGAGAAGTCTGCTTTGGCACCTGCTTAACTTTCTGTTAAGCGAGGTTTTTCTCTTTGTTTTGATGGAGGAAGAAAGTCAGGGTGCGTCCAGAACTTCTGCTGAAGCCACTGTGATGTACATGCTTATCATTATGCCGGTTTTATATGGGGTGTACTTTGTCCTACACATGCTGTTTTTGCTACTTACACACGCTAAAAAACAGTACAGTTTCCCATTCAATCCGGTTAGTGTGGCTTTTCTGTTCAGCCTTCTCGTGCTCGCCTTCATCGGGTTAGCACTTGATCAGGGTGGAGTCCTCACGAAACCGGCATTAGCCATAACAGCAGGCACATTGCTTTTTCTCCTGATCGAAATTTACCACTCTTATCACCGACGAAGTAAGGCAGAAAACAAAGTAGACTTGATGAATAAATAGCAGTTCTTTAAACTCAGACGATAGCAAACTTAATACGCATACATGAATAGACTTTTACTTCTGCTTTTTTGCTGGCTCGCTACTCAAAACCTGCAGGCGCAGATACAATGGGGGCACCAGGTCGGAACAACGGGGAGGAATAGTATCGCGCACCACGTCATTGACAAAGACGGCAACATCATTGCGGTGGGGCATTTCGAGGGAACCATCACCATGGGTAGCCACACGCTAACCAGTTTGGGGAGTTCCGACATGTTTATGTACAAGGCAAACCCAGCGGGACAAATACTTTGGGCCAAAGCACTGAGTGGCCCACAATCAGATGGTGCGAGTGGCGTGGCGGCAGATAAGCTTGGAAACCTGTACATAGGCGGCGAATTTATCCATGAACTGGTTATAGATGGCGAAGTCGTGCTGGAGGGCGAAGGTATATTTAACACCTTCATCGGCAAGTTTGACACGAACGGACAGATACTTTGGTCCAAAGGGGTGCTCACCAGGGAGCGCTACGCCTCAGCTGAGTTAAAGAGCGTTATCACTGCAAGCCCGGAAGGGGAGGTGGTGTTACCGGTGCAGTTCTGGGGTGCAGTTCAGCTCGATAACCAACACTACACAAGTCAGAACCCGAGGGGGAATGATCTGCTTCTGATCAAATTATCCTCAGCAGGTCAGGTGATGTTTGTTTCCCGTTCCTACCACGAAGGCAGTGTCTACCCCCGCGAAGTGAAGTTGGATGCGGCTGGGAATGTGTACATGACGGGCGCTTACACCGGTAGGTACAAAATAGCAAGTCTCAGTATCGCAACAGGGCCCGAATCGCATGATGACATTTTTGTGGCAAAGTTTGACAAGCAGGAGCGCCCGCTCTGGCTTAAGGGCTTTAATAATTCCATCGGACTGCTGAGTAGTGCCGGTAATAGTCTGGAAATAGATCCCAAAACAAAAAATATATACCTGGCGGGCTCATTCAAAGGCAGGGTTGATTTTGATGGCATCGTATTAGAAGAATCAGGCATGGTCGAATTTTCGGGAGTGCCGGCGGATATTTTTCTGGCCAGCCTGACTGAAAATGGCGCTGTGCTCTGGGCCAGGAGCTTTGGAGAAGAGGGGCATGACCTGGGCAGGAACTTAAAACTGCTGCCTTCCGGCGGTCTTGTTCTGGCAGGGGCCTGGGACTTCAAACCCTTTGTACAGTATTTTGACCTGGCATGAAACCCGGGAGAGCGCATTCACCTGAATGCCGGTGGGGTTGCAGATAATATTACGCTTGCGGGGAATGGTGCCTTTTACCTCTCGGGGCAATTCTGGGGGCCGCTCCGGGCGGAGCACATCAACTGGAATACCCGGGGAGAAATCATTGGTTTCCTGCTGAAGTTCGATCCCTGCGCTGCTAAAAGCACAGTTTCAGGCAGCACCTTCAAAACCTATAACGTGATCACCCCAAACGGTGACGGGAAAAACGAATACTTTGTGCTGGACCCGGCTTTGGCAGGAGCCAAACTGCAAATTTACAACAGGTGGGGAAGCAAGGTATACGACAGCCAGCAGTATCAGAACGACTGGAGCGGCAGGGGTCTTCCGGAAGCCGTCTACCATTGGGTTGCCACGCACGATTGCGCCGGGACACTGAAAGGCACCGTGACGATCATCCGGTAAGCGCCTCGGGGATTGCGTTCTGAGTAGATTTTATTTAGAGGAAGAACTGGTTGATAATGTGGTGCTTAATTTTCCCCGCAGACCAACTCCTATACCTGCGTCGTCCAGGTTTGAAACCATTTTAGCCCGCTCAGGCTTATATATGCATTACCCGAAGCAACCACTCTTTATGCTGGAATACTCCATGTTCGAAAGGCTCCCTTATCGGAGCCAGCGCGAAGCCCTGAAAAAAGAAGGCACCCTCATTGCACGACGCCAGGTAAACGGGTATACGATCCTGTTGTACATTTTGGGGCACACCTTTGTGGAGGTATGGACAGGCACGGAGGCCGAAGTGGTGACGACGTTTAAGAAAACCGCGAACGCGATGGCTGTGTTAGAGCCTTACGTTGATGCAATGGAGTCGGTAGACTGGTGGGGGGAGAACGAGATTTGATTACGACAGGTGTATGACTACACTTGATTAAAATAGAAAGGGAAGGCTACAGGCCTTCCCTTCTTTGTTTTAGCATATGGTATACCTCCAGCTATACCCGCTCCATCACCGGAGCTTCCTGCATGTAGCGCTCAAAGCTGTCGTCCATCTCGTCGAGCCAACGGGTGTGGTGTCTGGCGGCTTCCGTGCCCGTCATCACCGAGGTATAGGTTTTGTCACGGTAGCGTAGAATGTCCTCTTCCTTGTCCAGGAGCCACTGTTTGAAAAGGGCAGCCACTTTGTCCAGGTCAATCTCCGGATAGTCCGTCATGTTCATGAGCTCCCGCACGTACGCTGTCTGAAAGTCAATTTCATCATCGTGGTTTTTATTAGCCGCGGCTTTATTCAGCCACAGGTTGATGTCTTTCTGCCGTTCTTCCTTGCCCGGCAGCTGAATCTTACCCTGAATCACGTCGCGCGCGTACCAGGCCTGCACATCAAACATGTTGAAGGTATAGTATTGGTCCTGCATGCCCAGGTAAATGAGTTGGGGCAGGTCGTTGAAAAACACGCCCTTGTAGATCTTGTCCGGGTAAAGGCAGTTGCGGGTTTTCAGGCGCAGTTCGTCGGGCAGGTAGGGGAATTTGTGCTGGTAGCCGGTGCACATAACTACCGCATCGTAGCGCTCCTGGGTGCCGTCGCTGAAGTGCGCTATATCTCCCTCAAAGTGGGTGAGCAGGGGCACTTCCTTCATACCCTCAGGCCAGTCCATGCCGATGGGGTTGCTGCGGTAGCTTAGGGTAACGGACCGGGCGCCGTGCTTGAAGCTTTGCACGCCAATGTCCTCGGCCGAGTAGCTGCTGCCGATGAGCAACACGTCCTTGTCCCTGAAAATATCTGCCCCACGGAAGTCATGCGCGTGCATGATCAGGCCCGGGAATTCCTCAATGCCTTCAAAGTACGGCATGTTCGGGGTAGAGAAGTGGCCGGAAGCCACGATCAGGTAGTCGAACTCTTCGGTATAGGTCTTGTTATGGGCCAGGTCTTCCAGCACCACCGAGAACTGTTTTGTGTCTTCTTTGTACTCCACCCAGCGGGCGGTGGTGTTGAAGCGGATGTAGTCGCGCACGTTGCACTTGTCTACGCGGCCCTGTATGTAGTCAAAGAGCACCGGGCGGGGAGGATACGAAGAGATAGGCCTGCCAAAGTGCTCATCGAAGGTATAATCGGCAAACTCCAGGCACTCTTTTGGACCGTTGGACCAGAGGTAGCGGTACATGCTGCCGTGGATCGGCTCGCCATACTTGCCCACACCGGTGCGCCAGGTGTAGTTCCAGAGACCACCCCAGTCTGCCTGCTTCTCAAAGCAAACGATTTCAGGTATGGTCTCACCTTTCATTTCTGCTGATTTAAACGCGCGTAGCTGCGCCAGGCCGCTTGGACCGGCCCCGATGATTCCTACTCTTAACTTCATGTATACTTAAAAATGGTGAATGCAAAATGCAATATTCTGCCTCGAGATATGTTTCAAAAAATTATTGTTTTGTGATCGGAAAAATCACAATTCCAGTTTTCTGTGCGAGGTTAACACCTGCAGGGCAGAAAACAGAAAGGGGGCAGGAAGTATAAAAAAAGAGGCGTTGAAAAGGATGCCTTACAAAAGAAGCCGGCTGGCCTGAACTATACTAACAAAGTGCCCTTCTGAAATATTCATATCTCTATATGTCAGAATGCCTGTTTTGCAAAGATACAAAATGTAAAGGAATATTTATAATCTGATTTTCAGATTATTGTCTGTAGGTATAGAGCTAAATGGAATAAAGAAAGTTCTGAATTCAAAATATACAACCGCTGCGTCAAGCTTGATTATTGGATTTTTATGAGCGCCCTTTCCAGCGAAAGATACAGCATGGAGAAGCCTGTTAATGTGTATAAGCTTTTGTTAACCAATTCATTGTGTTTGGTGAATTCTGACTCAAACTTATGCAGCGATCATTTGGATTAAAATACAAAACAGGGAAGTCAGGAGCGCACTGTCAGTCAGGCAATTAAAAAAAATAGGGAAAGTCGGTAAAACAGGTGATCTGATCAGGAGTCTGTGTGCCAATTTCATCCTGGTGCCCTCTAAAAAAGCAAACCGCCCCTTCCTGGCGAAGGGGCGGTTTGCCTATATCTATAGTTTGGTATTACTCACAACCAATATACTCCCCGCTCCCGATCGGGGCGCCTGGAGGCAGACTAAGTACTTTGGTTGGCTTGATCTCTTCAGGTTTCTCCATACGAGCCAACGCGAAATCCAGGTGCGCTTTATAGCCGGCATCGCGGGCGCGTTTGGCCTGGCTGGTGGCGTGCTGCTTGATGTCAGCCAGGGCGCTGGACGCAATGGCGCGGGCCTGGTAGGAGGCGCTTTCGTCCTGGGCCAGGGCCATCAGGTGCGTCAGTACCACTTGCTCGGTTTGCAACTGTACCTGACCGGCCAGGCCGTCCTGGCGTCTGCTCTTCCAGGTCTGCTCGATCAGTTGGCTCGTGACATCCTGCAGACTGAGCGTGTTGTGGCGGGCACCGAACTCCACCAGGCGTGATGCGCGCTCCGGATGCAGCAGGAAGGATAGCGAGAATTCCGCAGAAGCCTGTGCTGCCGCCAGCGGATCGAAGGTGAGTCCGGTTCTTTTCGCGAAAAGCTCCCGGTTGTTGCCCAGACCCGGGGCACGGGGCGGTATCAGGGGAATGATGTGCTCCGGTAGCGTGAGCACATCCGGGGAAATGGTGCGGAGCATGGCTTCGAGGGCTTTCTGCTGCTCTCTTTTATCCAGCACTTCAGTCACCAGCTGCTTGTCGCCGCGCAGGGCGTAGGTATAGCGCATGCCCCCGATCAGCTTGGCAGCCGCTTCGGTCTGGTAACGGTGGAAGTTATAGATCGGCACCAGCACATCCTCCAGCGTGCTCATCGGCGCGTTGGGCTTGATGTTCTTTTCAGAAAAATTCTGCAGGGCCTTGCGGCGCACATCGAGGACGCGCAACAACTCATCGGTGGCATTCGTGCCGTTGTCCCAGAGGTGGGCGGTGGGGTGGGCGCCGCCGGGAGCTCGGGCGTCTGTGTCAGAGATAAAAGTCAGTCCCTGCTTACGGCCCTTTGCCAGCAAATCGTCCAGCGCTTTCTTTTCGTCGGTGCCTTTGGGGAAGTGCTGATAACCATAAGCTACGGCCAGTTTGTCCCAGTCGCCAATGCTGGTGCCATAGGCTTTGCTGATGTCGATGTTGCCGGCCCTGTCCAGCTGCACCTGCGGGTGCGGGTAGTCCATCACCGAGGCGTTGTTGTTGGCGTCGTAGTTGTGCATAATGCCCAAGGTATGGCCCAGTTCGTGCGCCGACAGTTGCCTGATGCGGGCCAGCGCCATGTCCATCATCGCCTTGTTTTCGGGCTTGCCGTTTTCATAAGGCGCCAGCAGTCCCTCCGCGATCAGGTAGTCCTGGCGCACGCGCAAAGATCCCAGCGAGACGTGCCCTTTGATGATCTCGCCGGTGCGCGGGTCTATGACAGAGGCGCCGTACGACCAGCCGCGCGTGCTGCGGTGCACCCACTGGATCATGTTGTAGCGCACGTCCATCGGGTCGGCGGTGTCAGGCAACACCTCCACCCGGAAGGCATCCTTGTAGCCAGCCGCTTCAAAAGCCTGGTTCCACCAGCGCGCGCCGTCGAGCAGGGCAGAGCGGATCGGCTCCGGCGCTCCGTTGTCGACGTAATACACGATCGGCTTCACGGCTTCTGATACCTTGGCCGAAGGGTTCTTCTTCTGCAGCCGGTGGCGGGCAATGTAGCGCTTCTCAATGTTCTCATTCACCGGCGTGGCGTAGTCGAAGTAGGAGATGCCAAAGAAGCCGGCTCGCGGATCGGCCTCGCGTGGGGTATAGTTGTTGTCTGGCAGCTCGATGAAAGAGTGGTGCTGGCGCAGGGTGACCGCCTGCGGGTTGGGGGCCACGCTGCGTACGATAGAGCCGCCATTGTCGCTGGTAAAGGTGAGGGTGGATTCGAACTCGGTGTTTTTGGGGAAGTTTTTGGTGCGCGGCAGGTATAGCGCCGAGCGGGTGGCATCGAGGCGGTAGGTGCCCTGATTCGCCCGCTTGATGCTTCCAATAGCGTCGTGGGCATCCTGCAGCAGAAACTCCGTCGCGTCTACCAGCACCCGTTTTCCGTCCGATGCTTCCGCCTTAAAACCCCAAAGCACCGACTGTGCAAAGGACTCCTCCACGGCGCGGACTTCGTTCTGGTTGTCCGTGATAGCTCTGTAGCGGAGGTTCGGCTGCACGAGCAGTATTTTGGGTCCCACTTTTTTGAAGGATACAATGCGCTGGCCGCCCAACTGACCACGATCGAGCCCGATGTCGTTGGAGCCGAGGCCGCCCGGCAGTGAGTTTACGTACAGAAATTCATGGTCCAGCTTGTCGATCTCAAGCCATATTTTACCGCTTTGCTCGTCCCAGTAAAAGGGGAAAAAGCCATCGAATTTCTTCATACCCGCCGTTTTGGAGGCGATGTTGGGCAGGGATTGCGCTGCAACGCTACCAAGTGCTAAGAATGGGAGGAGCAGGAGGAGGAGCAGTTTTTTACAAGTCAATGTCATAGAGTCAGGTATAGGGTGATGTCGCGTCTGCAGGCTTAAGTTACACATTTCAGGTATAGGATCCCGGAAATATAGTGTAAATTGCATCAAACGATCACCTGATCTGAAACATAAAACTTTAAGAGCTCAGGTCAGTACATATTCTCTAAGTGCTCTTGAGTAAAACCAGTACAAACAAATAATTATCCCTATGAAAAAGATTCTGATGGCCATCTCAGCCTTCGCGCTTCTGTCAGCCTGCGGCAACGAACAGAAGTCAGAGTATGAACGCTACTACGACAGTGACTACCAGCCCGACACAACCGCCGTAGCCTCTCGTCCGCAACCGCCGCGTCCGGCCACAACGCCACCTGCTGGAGGCGCTACGCAAGGAGCCCAGACAACTCCTGCCGGCACACCGACCGGACCGGAAACCACCGCGACAGCTGAACAGCCAAAAGAGGCACTTGCCGGACAGTATGCGAAAGGCGAAAAACTGATTGCCGGATCGGACTGCCTGGCCTGCCACAAAGTAGACCAGAAAGTAGTGGGTCCTTCGTATGAAGAAGTGGCGCAGAAGTATGAGGCCAACGACAAGAACATCACCTACCTGGCTGGCAAGATCATCAAGGGTGGAGCCGGTGTTTGGGGACAGATCCCAATGCCTCCGCATCCGAACCTGAGCGAAGGCGATGCCAAGGAAATGTCCCGCTACATCCTCTCACTCCGCAAATAAGTTGATTGAACGAAGCTGTCCCGGTACCTGTGCAGGTATAGGGACAGCTTTTTTTATACCTATACCTAAGCAAACCGACACGCCATGAGCAAATCCAAAAATTACAGTGAACTGGAAGCAGAACTGGTGCTCGACGCGAAGGCGACGCTGGGCGAGGGATCGATCTGGCATCCGGCTGAGAGACGCCTTTACTGGGTGGATATAGAGGGCCGTGAACTGCACCTGTTCGACCCCACTACCGACGAAGATACCACCTGGCCCGTTTGGGAGCGGGTAGGCACGGTGGTACCCGTGGTGAATGGCGGAGCCCTGGTGGCCTTGCAGAATGGGGTACACTTTATCAACACCGAAACCGGCGAGCTATCATTTGTAAGCAATCCGCTTAAGCGGGATGATATTCGGTTCAACGACGGAAAATGTGACCCGGCCGGCAGGTTTTGGGTAGGCACCATAGCCCTCGACTCGCAGGAAGGTGCCGCAGCGCTCTACCGCATGGAGCACAACGGGCAGATGACACAGGTGCTCGACAACCTAAGCAATTCCAATGGGCTAGTATGGACCGCTGACAAGCAGCGCATGTATTTCATAGACACCCCAACCCGTAAAGTACAGGCCTTTGCCTACGACCATGACACGGGAACCATCCGGAAAGAGCGGGACGTGATCGCTATACCTGAGCAGGAGGGCAAGCCCGACGGGATGACCATTGATGAAACAGGACGACTTTGGATCGCGCTCTACGGTGGCGGTGGCGTGGGCTGCTGGGACCCGGAAACCGGGGAGATGCTGCTGAAAGTTAATGTACCCGCCCCGTACACCACTTCCTGCGCCTTTGGCGGTGCGCGGCTTGACACCCTCTTCATCACCACCGCCCGCGACGGCCTGGACAAAGACCAGCTGCACCAATACCCGCTAAGCGGAGGCATCTTTGCCATAAAGCCTGGTGCGAAAGGCGTGCCTGCAAACTTTTTCCTAAGTCGTTTGTAAGGTATAGGATGTCTTGGTGAAGTATTGGCGATGACACTCCGGCTTAAGGTTCCGCTGCTGCTGTAAAGTTCGGCAAAAGCTATACCTGCCAGGTATACCCGTACCGTGTCACGCTACGCCGACCGATCTGCAGACCTTTTAACTTTTAACTCGTAACTTTTAACTAAAAAACTATGATTCAAGCAAAAGCATATGCCGCATTCGACCCTACCAGTCCGCTCGGGCCTTTCAGCCTGGAGCGCCGCGAAGTAGGGGAGCATGACGTGCTGATCGATATCAAATACTGTGGCGTGTGCCACTCTGACCTGCACCAGGTGCGCGACGAGTGGGGCGGTGCCATGTACCCGCTGGTGCCCGGCCACGAAATTGTAGGTGTGGTGACGAAAGTGGGTTCTGCAGTAAAGAAATTCAAAGAAGGTGACCTGGCCGGTGTGGGCTGCTTTGTGGACTCCTGCCGTACCTGCGACAGCTGCAAAGAAGGGCTGGAGCAGTACTGCGAAGTGCAGAACGTGGGCACCTACAACAGCCTCGAGCGCGACGGCAAGACCATTACCTACGGCGGCTACTCCAGTCAGATCGTGGTGGATGAGAACTATACCCTGAAAGTGCCCGAAAGCCTGGATCTGGCACGCGCCGCGCCGCTTCTTTGCGCTGGCATCACCACCTATTCGCCCATTATGGAGTGGAAGATCGGGAAAGGGCACCGCGTCGGTATCGTGGGCCTAGGCGGACTGGGCCACATGGCCGTGAAAATTGCCGCTGCCAAAGGTGCTGATGTAACGGTGCTGAGTACGTCGCCGAACAAAAAGCAGGATGCCATGGACCTGGGCGCGCACAACTTCGCCGTGACAAAAGACGAAGCCACCCTCAAGCAACTGCGCAACTCCTTCGATTTCATCATCGACACCGTATCGGCTCCCCACGACTACAACCTATACCTGTCCATGCTGAAACGGGATGGTACCATGATCCTTTTGGGCGCGCCGCCGGAGCCGTCTACAGTGGCCGGTTTCAGTCTGATCGCCCGTCGCAAACGGCTGGTGGGTTCTATGATCGGCGGTATACCGGAAACGCAGGAAATGTTGGATTTCTGCGCCGAGCACAACATCATGTCCGATATCGAGCTGATCAAGATGGAAGACATCAACGAAGCCTATGAACGCATGCTCCGCAGCGATGTGAAGTACCGTTTTGTGATTGATATGGCGAGTTTAAAGTAGGTATTACTGAGCTATGGCGCGAGCGTCCTCGCTCGTGTCTACTATAGTGGGGCCTCTGGCCGCTAGATATTTTAATAACTGGGCCAGAGGCCCCATGATAGCAAGTCACGAGCGAGGACGCTCGCGCCATGGAAAAGGCTCCCCTGTTTTTAGGAGGGCCTTTTTTACTAGCTTTATCGTTCTAACTCACGCTGCAGATTCTTTCTTGCTTTATCTTCAAATTCCACCTGAAAAGCCGGAGTCTTATAGATATGATCTTGGTTAAGGAAATGCTGCAACACCTTGCGTCTGCCTGGTTTGTAGATAAGGTCAGGGTACATGCTGTATTCTTTCCGCACTCCCTGGCTATACCTGTTATAACGTGCCTCGTCCGCACCAAGAATAGCGAGGTCCAGATCAAGAAGTAGCTTAGTTAGTTCAGTCTCCGCTGTCTGGTGGGTCTTGGTGGCGAGGATCATCTCTTTAACTTGTAAAATGTCGGCCTCAGGTATATCGAGGCTACGCAGTCGGTCCTGGGCAAGAGCGGCGCTCTGTTCTTCGTTATCAGAACGCGTGGCTTTGTACACGATGTCGTGGTAGAAGATGGCAAAGAGCAGCAAGTCGGATAGATGACCCGCTGGGCTATACCTGTGTGCCAGCTCCAGCATATAATGGATATGCCCGAGGTTGTGGTAGTGCCTGTCTTTGGCGGTGTAGGCCTTCTCCAATTCATCCCACAAGTGCCCGACCAAGGCTGGGTCTTCGCTATACCTGTGGCAAAGCGAATCCCATTCTGATCTTACTAGGTCTTCCATTTATTCTGATTTTTCAGGTTTGAAGCGCACGACTATCCTGACTTCCTGCTGAATTTGGTTTCCATTCTGCGTAGCCGCTTGCCACTTGGGCCCTTGAGCTACGAGGCGCATGGCTTCGTCGTCACAGGGTTCACAAAGGCCACGTACAACTTCCAGGTTTTCCAGCGAGCCGTCCGTCATAACAGTTGCCCGAATCACAACGCGACCCTTGAGCATGTCAGAGGTATAGCGCAGACTATCTGCCAGGTACTGACGATACGCCTTATGACCCGCAGATGGTTTTGCTGCCACAGCAGGAACAGGAGTGGAATTGTGCTGTCGCTTCACGACCACTTCGCTCAAAGACTTCGTATCCAGGGCCAGGTCCATGGTAATCGGGGCGGTGCCGGCATAAACCCCTTCTTCTCTGGTTTGGTAGCCAATGTAGCGGAAGACCAGCGTCGCTTTATCATCCGGCAAAGTCAGCACAAAATTACCCTGCGTATCGGTGGCCACGCCCTGGGAAGTGCCTTTTACGACAACCGACACGCCGGGCAGCGGTATACCGTCCTGGTCCACCACCTGGCCCTGCACCTGGTTGTGCCCAAGCGCTTTGTTACGCTGCACCTGCACACCGGCCACGCGCCCATGCAGCGCTTTGGCCACAGATGTACTTTCCGGCTTCAGGCTGAGGTGCTGTGGCGCAGTGGGTACTGCTACTTCGGCCAGCTTGTCGGTTTGTGCTGTTACATTTTTTTCAGGTATAGCCTCCGTCAGATCAGCCGCGTCTATCTCAACTTCAACTTCTTCTACATCGTCGGCGAGTACAACAGCCTCTTCAACAACAGCTGGGCTTTTGAGCACTCGAGGTGTACGGAGCGGTCGGGGTTTGGTGACAGCAGCCATTTGACCAGGACGCACGGTGTCCGGCTTGGCCTCTGCTACTGTTTCAGGTACAGCCGATGCCGGCTTCTCACCGAGGTCCATCGCTTCCTGAATTGCCTGGTCCTGTTGGGCGGCTATACCTTGCTGTTCGCGCACTTCCTGGTAATTGTAATAGAAGACGGCAACCGAGGAGAGCAGTACCAGCACCACGGCTGCGGCTACTTTCCAATCCGTCAGGTATAGGTTTTTGCGCTGCCGACTTTTGGTGGCGATGAGGCTGTTAATGTCACGCAGGTCGCGATCGGTTGTAGTGGCATCTGACACTTCGAGCCCCTCCAGTGCATCCGAGCACAGGTCGCAGTCCAGCAGGTGGCGCTCCAGTTGGTGATGCAGGGCTTCGGGCAACGTGCCTCCATGGTACTGCTCCAGCAGTTCCACGGAAGGGTGGTCGCCCCGTTCCCAAAGTATATGTCGACTATCTGGCTGCATGGTTTTTCTCCATGATGATTTTCAGGTTTCGCTTTCCGTTCTGGATGTAGCTTTTCACTTTGTTCAGGTCGCAACCCGTCAGGGCGCTGATCTCTTTATAGCTCTTCTGCTGCAGGTAAAACAGCTCGACGCACTCCCGTTGCTGTGGAGGCAGCTCTTTCAGGGCCGCATGCAGCGCCTGTTCCTGCTTCTCTGATTCCTCTGCGTCGGTAGGATGCAGCGGTTCCGCACTTTCCATAAGAGGTGTGGCATTATCTGAGAGCGGTACCCTGGTTTTGTGTTTGTTGGCCCGCAGCTGCATCAGGCAGTAGTTGCGGGTGGTCACATGCAGCCAGCTCTTAAAATTGCTCACTTCGTGTTGCAGCAGCGCTTTCGAAACATGCTCAAACAGCTGCATGGTGGCGTCTTTGCTCTCCTCCGGGTCCTGCAGGTATTTCTGGCAAACCAGGTATACGAGTTTGGAGTGGCGCTGAAACAATTCCCCCAGATGCTCCAGCTCACCCGTCTCTTTGTACAAGCGCACCAGCTCCGCGTCGTCGGGCGGCGGCTTGGCGTTTGTGAAGAGCTTGATGAAGAATGGGAGCATGTTACGGGATTGATTCTCTAAAGAAAGGAAAAATATTCTGAAAATTTTATGGAAAGCCTGTGGAGGTGGCATCATGTCGGAAACCAAAACATAATAGCCATGAAAAAGAACCTTTATCTGCTTTTCGCCCTGCTGTTGTTCGGGCTGACTGCCACCGCTCAAAGCCGCACCATCACCGGCACCGTTACCGACTCCAACGACGGCAATCCGCTGCCCGGCGTGAGCATCCTGATCAAAGGTACCTCCACAGGGGCCGCCACCGACCAGCACGGCAGGTATAGCCTGGCTATACCGGATGACAAGGCCACGCTTGTTTTTCGCTACATCGGTTACAAGACCCAGGAAGTTAAGGTGGGCAAGCGGGATGTAGTGGACGTAAAACTGCAGCTGGATCAGCATACCCTGCATGAAGTGGTTGTGGTGGAGCAAAGCATGTCCCGGGCGCTGGCAGGAAAGGTAGCAGGTGTCTTCTCCGGAAGAAACAGGGCAGAAAATATGACCTATGTCGCAAGCCCTGTATTCGATGCTGCCCCCATGGTGCACAATACCGAGAACTATGATTTCATCAAAGAGAATTCCTTTCTGGACGCTCAGAAAAACCCGCTCTCCACTTTCTCCATCGACGTAGACAATGCTTCCTACAGCAACGTGCGCCGCTTCCTGAACCAAGGGCAGAGGCCGCCCGCAGATGCTGTACGCATCGAGGAAATGGTCAATTACTTTAATTACGACTACCCACAACCCACCGGCGATGCGCCTTTTTCAGTGACGACCGAACTGTCGACTTGCCCCTGGAACAAGGACAATCAGTTGCTACACATTGGCCTGCAGGGCAAGCGTGTGCCCACCGACAAACTGCCGGCATCCAACCTGGTTTTTCTGATCGATGTGTCCGGCTCCATGTTCTCGCCTGACAAGTTGCCGCTCGTGAAAGCCGGATTGAAACTGCTGGTGGAAGAGCTTCGTCCGCAGGACCAGGTGTCGATGGTGGTCTATGCCGGTGCGGCGGGACTGGTGTTGCCTTCCACTTCCGGGAAAGAAAAAAAGAAGATCATCGCAGCTTTGGATCAGCTCGAAGCAGGTGGTTCTACGGCAGGTGGCGCAGGCGTCAACCTGGCATATAAAGTAGCCGAGGATAACTTTGTAAAAGGCGGCAACAACCGCGTGATTCTGGCATCGGACGGTGATTTTAATGTGGGCGTGAGCAGCGATAGCGAACTGCAGCGCCTGATCGAGAAGAAGCGCGAAACCGGTGTGTTCCTGACCGTGCTGGGCTTCGGAACTGGCAATCTGAAAGACTCCCGCATGGAGCAATTGGCCAACAAAGGCAACGGCAACTACGCCTATATCGACAACATCCGGGAAGCGCAGAAAGTTTTTGTAAATGAGTTCGGCGGCACCCTCTTCACCATCGCCAAAGACGTGAAGTTGCAGCTCGAGTTCAACCCAGCCAAGGTGAAAGCCTACCGTCTGATCGGTTACGAAAACCGCGCCCTGGCCAATGAAGAGTTCAACGACGACAAAAAAGACGCCGGCGACATGGGCTCGGGCCATACCGTCACCGCGCTGTATGAAATTGTACCGGTTGGTGCTGATTCAGAATCGCAGGCGGGCAATGTGGATGAATTGAAGTACCAGAAAACCACCATCGACCCAAAAGCCAAACGCTCCGACGAGCTGCTCACGATGAAGCTGCGCTACAAAGATCCGGATGGCGAGACCAGCAGATTAATCACCACCACGGTTAGTAGCCAGTCTTTACCTGCTGCCCAAACCTCTGACAACTTCCGCTTCTCAGCTGCCGTTGCGGCCTGCGGCATGCTTCTCCGCGACTCAGAGCACAAGGGAGATGCCTCGTTCCCAATGGTGTTGGAGCTGGCAAAGAACGCTCGTGGAAAAGATGAAGAGGGGTATCGGATTGAGTTTGTTAATCTGGTGAAGTCGATGGGGTTGGTTAGTGATGGGAGGTAAGTAGTTTAAGTTTCAATTTTGAGAGGAAGGAGCAGCTTGCTTCTTCCTTTTTTTTGTGATTGTTGTAAATGCTTTAATGGCAAACGCGTTCGCGCTCGTGTTTGGTATGGTAGGGCTTATGGCCTAGCTATAGCGTACCTAGCTTCGTAGCTACCATTAGCGTAGGTATAGCAACTAGTATTGTTATATAGCTTCGCCTGTGCGGCA
>NZ_BMFP01000007.1:0-23774 GCF_014638845.1 Pontibacter amylolyticus | reverse complement strand
AAAATCAAGACGCTCCAAACTCGCTGACCGCTCGAACAGTGGAGCGCCGAAAAGTGCACCTAGCAAGTGTGATCTATTTCATAGCTTCCGGGGCAAGTTACTCTTGCTATACCTGCCAGTGGTACGTGAGAGGAGCTACAACGCTTATACCTGTAAAGTAGCAGCAACAGGCTCCCCGCCTTAGACAAGGAGGGGTTAGGGGTCGTTTGACCCGGTACTGCAAAGCAATTGCTGTAACTACGATGCTATACCTTTGAATTGGTAGTAGCCGAGATTCCCCTCTTGAGAGGGGGAGGGGTGTGTCATAGCAACTGCCCGTTCCCCCATCAACCAAGATCCTTTCAGGATGACAGTTAGTGAAGCTAAAGTACCCCTGGAGGTTAGGGCCCTCGACGAAGGAGAGGGCAGGGGGATCAATCTTGCACCACAATCCTGTTAATCCTATAATCCTGCTAATCCTGATTCAGACAACCTTCCGCACCACCCACGTCGTCATCGTCCTTTCCTGTTCCACCAACACCGTCTTCAACGGCTCCAGCCTAGCCATACCTATCTCTCTTTCCAACGCCATGATCATCTCTTCATCCGCCAAAAACCAAACGGGTCCGTGAGACATCCGGTAAAACCGGCCCTCCAATTGTTGTAGCTTTCCCTCCAGGCCGATGGTGGTGCTGAAACGGGCAAATAGCATACCGCCCGGCTTGAGTACCCGCCACAACTCCCGAACTTCAGCTTTAAAATGTTCCTCGCTTCGGGCAAAGTGCAGCACGGCACTGCAAAGCACCACATCAAACTTCTCATTCTCGAAAGGCAGCGCATCCAGATCTGCTACTACAAAGTTGCGGGCAGGCAGCGTAGGGGCCAGTTCCGAGGCTAGTTCTCTCGTAATTTTGATCGCTTCTGCCGAAATATCCGCTCCGTATACCTGCACACCGGCCCGCATCAGGTAAGCGATATTACGACCCGCGCCGCAACCGGCGTCCAATAACTGCATACCTTTCTGGATACGGCCTTTAAGCAGTTGGTCAAACAGGTAGATGTCGATGTCGCCAAACTGAGCGCGGAGGGAGGTGAGGGGGATATGAAACATAATGTTTGTTGTTCAGACAACAGTGTGATAATACATGTGAGGCTGAAATTAAGCATGATTTTCCTATCCTTTTTCCTTTATTTTTAAGAATATTGAACAGGATTTTACGATACAATCAACTATGAATAACGCTACTGTCACCGAATCTGTGAATCGCTCTGGCCTGTCTGTGAGTGAGTTTATCCAGAAATACGCAAACCATCCAACTTATATTCCACCAACCGGACCCGTGCTTAACGCCAGAAACTGGCAGTGTGAAGCGGCCCTGCGCATGTTTCTCAACAACCTGACCGACGAAGTGGCCGAGGACCCGAGCCGACTGGTCGTGTACGGTGGCATCGGACAGGCAGCCCGTACAGTCGCCGATGCTCAGAAGATCATTGAAGTACTCCTGAACCTGGAGGAAGACGAGAGTCTGCTGGTACAGTCCGGCAAGCCAGTGGGTAAGGTGCGTACACATGCCGAGGCGCCCCGTGTGCTGATCGCCAACTCCAACCTCGTGCCGCATTGGGCCACCTGGGAGCACTTCAACGAACTCCGTGCCCGCGGCCTGATGATGTACGGCCAGATGACGGCCGGTAGCTGGATCTACATCGGGACGCAGGGTATCCTGCAAGGTACTTACGAGACTTTTGCCGCCTGCGGCCGCATCCACTTCAACGACGACCTGCGCCACAAACTGCTCGTGACTGGCGGCCTGGGCGGTATGGGCGGCGCACAGCCACTGGCCGCCACCATCGCTGGTGCTACTTTCCTGGGTGTGGATGTGGACCCAGAGCGCATCAAAAAACGCCTCGAAACCCGCTACATCGACAAGATGACCTATGACTACGAAGAGGCTAAGCGCTGGGCACTGGAAGCGAAGGAGAAAGGTGAGGCGATCTCGATTGGTCTCGTAGGTGATATCGGCGATGTACTGGAGAAACTGATTCAGGACAACATCACCCCGGAAATTCTCACTGACCAAACTTCGGCCCACGACCCGATCAACGGCTACGTGCCAAACGGACTGACGCTGGAGGAAGCCAAAGCCTTGCGCGAAAGCGATCCGCAGGCATACAAGGCCCGCTCACTCAAAAGCATGGCCCGCCACGTACACTTTATGCTGGAACTGCAGCGCCGTGGCAGCCGCACCTTCGACTATGGCAATAACCTCCGTGAGTTTGCCCAGCAGGGAGGTGAACCCAATGCCTTTAACATACCGGGCTTTGTGCCGGAGTACATGCGTCCGCTTTTCTGCGAAGGCAAAGGCCCATTCCGCTGGGCGGCCCTTTCCGGTGATCCGGAAGATATCCGCGTGACAGACGAAGCGCTGAAGGAGCTCTTCCCTGAGAACACGCACATGATAAAATGGCTGAATGAAGCCGAAGAGAAAGTGGCTTTCCAGGGACTGCCGTGCCGCATCTGCTGGCTGGGTATGGGCGAGCGCGAGAAAGCCGGCTTGATGTTCAACCAACTCGTGCGCGAAGGCAAAGTAAAAGCTCCGATCGTGATCGGTCGCGACCACCTTGACTGCGGCTCTGTGGCATCGCCCTACCGCGAGACCGAAGGTATGCTCGACGGCTCTGACGCCGTATCGGATTGGCCGCTGCTCAACCTGATGTCGAACACGGCCGGTGGTGCTACCTGGGTGTCGTTCCACCATGGGGGCGGCGTAGGGATTGGCTACTCGCAACACGCCGGTATGGTGATTCTGGCCGACGGCACCGAGCGTGCCGACCGCTGCCTGAGCCGCGTGCTGCACAACGACCCGGCCATGGGCATCTTCCGTCACGCCGACGCCGGTTACGAAACAGCCCAGGCCAATGCCGAGAAGTTTGGCTTGAACCTGTAAAAGCTGTTGCGATAAAACGGAGGCGCCTATGTGTCATTTCGAACGAATCTCTGAGAAATCTGAAATAGAGATCCAGATTTCTCACTAGCGTTCGAAATGACAATCAACTTTAATAATCGCTTATCTTGAAACCAGCAAAATCTAAAACGATGAAACAAGACAATTCCCATATCCTGATCGGCCCTTTCAAGCAGCTGGTGACGATGGCAGGTTTGCCGGAGGCTGGTGCAATAGCTGATGAAGAATTGGAGGTGCTCGAAGATGCCGGAGTACTGGTATATGACGGTTTCGTCGTGCTGGTCGAGCGTTATGATAAGCTGCTGAAAATTGCGCAGGAGAAGGGCTATACCTTGCAGAAGATAGAAGAGTCGATGGTGCTCTTGCCAGGGCTGATCGACTCCCACACGCATATTTGTTTCGCTGGCTCCCGCGCCAACGATTATGCCATGCGTGTTGCCGGAAAATCATACCTGGAGATAGCCCGCAGCGGCGGCGGCATACTCGACAGCGTGCGCAAAACCCGCCAGGCTACCCTGGTAGAATTGGTGGACCTGCTCAAAAAGCGCTGCGACCGACACCTGTCCGAAGGCGTCACAACCTGCGAAGTGAAAAGCGGCTATGGCCTGACCACCGAAGAGGAGCTCAAGATGCTGGAGGCGATTCAACTGGTGAACAAACACCATGCGCTGGAGCTTGTGCCTACCTGCCTGGCAGCCCACATGCGCCCGCCGGAGCACACCGACTCCCGCCTATACCTGCAGGAAGTGATCACGCAGCTTTTGCCGCAGGTAAAGGAGCAGGGACTTGCCAACCGGGTGGATATTTTTATCGAAGACACGGCTTTCAGCGAGGAAGAATCGCTGGAGTACTTGCTTGCTGCCAAAGAGATGGGCTTTGAGATCACAGTGCATGCCGATCAGTTTAGCATCGGCGGCAGTCGCATAGCCGCCGAAGCCGGAGCCATCAGCGCCGACCACTTGGAGGCGAGTGGTGAAGAGGAGATCGCTCTAATGCGGGATGCCGGTGTGGTGGCCACGGTATTGCCGGGTGCGTCGCTGGGATTGGGTATGCACTATGCCCCGGCCCGCAAAATGCTCGACGGCGGACTTTGCCTGGCCATCGCCACGGACTGGAACCCCGGCTCCGCCCCGATGGGTGATCTCTTGATGCAAGCTGCTTTACTCGGAGCCGCCGAGAAACTGACCATGGCCGAAACGCTGGCGGGCATTACAGTTCGTGCCGCAAAAGCGCTGAATCTCTCCGACCGAGGTACAATTGCTAAGGGGCAGTTGGCAGATATGATCGCTTTTTCGACCGACAACTACAAGGAAATCCTCTACCAGCAGGGTAAGCTGAAGCCCACGCAGGTATGGAAGCAGGGGAGAGAGGTATAGCGTCTGTTGGTATCAAAAGTTACTTCGCCTCCATCATCCCCCGAACAACAATTTAACCATCAACAATTCAACAATTAATTAAATGTACAAACCCACAGCACCCGGCACCTGGAAAGGCAGAGTAGACGCTACGGATGGCGAAGAAGGAAAGCGCTGGCACCAGGGTATACAGTTGCTAAACCTGAGCGAAGAGACTGAACCTGCAACGGCAGATCAAGCCTTTGCCTTTTTGGGCTTTTGCTGTGATGAGGGCGTGCGGCGCAACCAGGGGAGGGAAGGGGCTGTACAGGGACCGTCAGCCTTGCGACAGGCGATGGCTTCGTTTGCCTGGCACCTGGAGGACGACACTGCTCTGCTGGACGCCGGTGATGTGTACTGCACCAACCAGAACCTGGAAGAGGCGCAGAAGCAACTCGGCAAGAAGGTAAACGCGCTTTTGACCAACACCTACAAAACGATCATCCTCGGAGGCGGACACGAAACTGCTTACGGGCACTACCTGGGCATAAAACAGGCACTGCCGGCTGACAAGCAACTCGGCATTATCAACTTCGACGCCCACTTCGACCTGCGCACTTACGAAAAGCAGCCCAGTTCCGGCACGCCTTTTCTGCAGATAGCTGACGGTCTGATCGAAGACAACCGGGATTTTAACTACCTGTGCCTGGGTATACAGCAGTACGGTAACACCCAGAAACTTTTCAATACGGCAGGGGATTACGGTGCCGATTATGTGCTCGCCCCCGCCATGCAGGTATATAACTATGAGGCGCTGCGCGAGAAACTGCAGCAATTCATGGCCTTGATGGATGTGCTGTACGTGAGCATCGATCTGGATGTGTTCGCGGCGGCCTATGCACCGGGTGTAAGCGCTCCGGCTGCCCTGGGTATCCACCCTGAGATTGCCCTGATCCTGCTGCAGGAGATCATCAGCAGTGGCAAACTGCTCACCTTGGATGTGGTAGAGCTGAACCCGACACTGGACGTTGATAACCGCACGGCCAAACTCGGGGCTTCACTGCTCTACCACGTGGTGCAGCAATGGAGTCAGGTATAAGATACTCTCACTTTGTACAGTAAACACAAGCGCCCCGCCACAGAATCTGTAGCGGGGCGCTTGTGCAAGCACATAAAATACTAGCGTCCGACCTTGAACTTAGTCCAGTAGGTCGTGTCGGGGGTGATCACTTCTACCTGGTAGGTGTCCGGCCGCAGCTTGCCCAGATCAAAACGCCAGGCGGTTTCTTTTTTGGCTACGCTGACAGGCTTTTTATAGACAATTCTACCCGCTCTGTTTTTCACTTCCAAGCGTGCGTTTTCAGTTAGCACCTGGTTGAAGTCCAGCACAAAAGTGCCTTTCTTGGTGGGGTTCAGAAATATACCCGACAATGTTTCCATGCGGGTGATGGTGTCCGTTTTAGCTACCTTGAGTTGGTCCTGCTCCGCTGGTGGGAGTTGGGTGGAGCTTCTCTGCGCCGTGGCGCCGAAAGCGGCCAGCAGCAAAGCTCCGGCCAGCAAGTACGTTTGTTTCATCTTCATATGTTATCTTCAGCACTTTAGGTATACCGGATCTATACATAATTTAAGCCAGATTTTTCCCGGATCAGAAAATTTCCTTAAAAACTGTGCAATTTTTTTAGAATGCCAACCGGTAAGCGATCACGCGGTTGTCGAAAAAGGTGGGAACGTAAAGCAGACCCTGCTCTTCGGAATAGAAAACATCCGCAGCGTTGATTTTCTTGTTCTTCGTGTCCAGTATCTTCCAGTTGCGGCCATTCATGTCGACGTAGTAGAGCTCGCCGTTCCAGTTGGAGACCACATAGCCATCCGCACTGATACGGGTTATCCCGTCTGCCGATGGAATTTTTTCGGTCCAGTCCGTAAATTCTTTTCGCTCTGTATCCAGGAAGCGGACTTGGCCTGTGTTGAAGGAGGCCACGATCAGGCGGTTGTTGTCATACAGCAGGCCGTTCGGGCGCTCGCGTTTGGTGTCGAGCCAGTGACTGACGCGGCCGTTTCGGAACAGGTAGATGGCGCCGCGCTGCGAATCTGACACATACACATTGCCCGCATCGTCTACAGTCACGTCATTGAGCATCTGGGCTTTGTCGGCTTTGTGACGGGCCAGTACAGCACCTGTCTGGGTGGCAATGGCAACAATCTCGTCCATATCAGCCACATAGAGAATGTTGTTGTGCAGGGCCATTCCCTTCGGGTCATTCAGCCCTGAAACCCAGTAAAGCTGTTCGATGTCGCCATTGGGACTGAGGCGCGAGATGAAGCCGTCGCCATCTTTGCGGTCTTTGCTCGATTCGTTGATGTTGGAGACGTAGAGCACATTGCGTTCCCGGTCAAATACCACCGACTCCGGGGAGCGCAGGGTGTTGTCTGTGGCCCAGACTTCGGTGAGCGTTACCGGTCCTTTAGAGGAAAAGAGTCCGCCACTGCAGCCCTGCAGGGCAAGTGCGGTCAGTAAGAGGAGACTGAGGAAGGAGTATGGTCGCATAGTAGGATGTTTTGTTTTACCCTACTACGCGATAGCGCTATACCTGTTCTAGTCAGTTTCCAGCCCCAGCTTTTGCATGGTGCGCAAACGGGACACTTTGCCGGTGGCTGTCTCAGAAAAAGCGGGACTGTAGTACACGTCTTTCGGCATTTCGAACTTGTGAAGCAGGCTGCGCATTTTATCCATCACCTGCTGCTCTGCAGCATCAGGGAGTTGTTTGCCCTCCAACACCAGGATCACTTTTTCACCCAGCAGTTCGTCGGGCTGAGAGGCTACAAAGAAGCGTGGCGCCTGCTCCAACTCGGCAAGTGCTTCTGAAACGGCCACCTCCACTACTTCCGTCTGCACCTTTACGCCACCTGTGTTGATGGTATTGTCCGCACGGCCTATCCAGCGGAAGCGGGTGGGAGTCAGTATCTCGACAATGTCGTTGGTCACCAGCATTTCGTTTGCCGTGAGGTCTCCTGTAATCGTGAGGCAGCCCCGGTTGTCCTGGCCGATTGTTACGCCCTCAATGGTTTCGTAGTAGTCGGCAGCATTAGCGCCGTTGAGCAGGCGCAGGGCAATGTGCGAAGCCGTTTCCGTCATGCCGTAGGTATGGTACACTGGCACCCGCAGTTGCTGCAGTTCGCGCTGCAATGAAAAACTGACCGGAGCACCTCCCACCAGGATCGCTTTCATGTTGTCCAGGCGCTCCAACGCATCGCCGTGCTCATGCAGAATGGTCTGCAACTGCATCGGCACAAAAGATGAGAAATGATACACTTCGTCAGCAGGGGTAAGGGAGAGCGGATTTACTACTGGCTCCACAATCGTCATCTGCATATCTGCCAGTAGCCCGCGCACGATCATCATCATGCCCGCAATGTACTCCGTGTTGAGGCATACCAGCATGTGCTCATCTGCTTTCAGGCCCAGCAGCTTGATGGTGCGGCGGGCGCTGGTCTCCATCTGCTTGCGGGTGAGCGTGATCTGTTTTGGCGTGCCGGTAGAGCCGGAGGTATGGATGGGGAATTCCTGCACGCCATTGAGCCAGTCGCGGCAGAATTCGAGGGTTTTTGCTTCGTAGCCGTTGAGCGGCACGCTGTTGCGGAAAGAATAAGCCGCTATTTCGTCGTAGAAAAACTTATTTCCGTTTAGGGTCAGGAACCTTTGCGTCATGAGGTGTCTCAGTAGTTGAAGCAAGAGCAGCATCCATACTGCTTTGCCACGTATTCAATTTATTTTATTTCCCGGAGGCTGGCAGGTATGGCCTTCAGCTCGTCTGTGCTTTTTGTACCTTACGCTTTAGCATGCGGTCAGACTATCCGTACGTGTTATTCGCAGGTATAGCTGTCTTAAATTCTGCTCAAAATTACGAGAATCGGGTATTAAGACCTAAAGAAGGGAGTGTATAAATTTAGGGAAGCGCTTTGAAAAATACCTGCTCAGTACTAGTACGGCTTCAGGCAAATGAAGTGCTCCCACTTTCCTGTGCTTCAGGTAGGGAGGGAGCTTATGGATTAATGACGTCGGCCGGTCGTAGCTCACTTTTCCTTCTCTTTGGCTAGAGAAAGCAATCAGTGCAAGCGCCCGTAACTGACAGGTATAGCTCAGAATCAGCCTTTCAGGACTAATACAGTATGTCTCTTTCTGGTCGGCTGATCAGGTTGTCCACAGAAAGACGGCCGGAGCCCAGGATCAAGAAGACGATCAGCAGGATCAGGACGATGACAGATGACCAGAGCTCGGTGTTCTCAGAGTAAAAGCCCCGCTGCGGGTTGATGAAAAATACAGCGCCCAGCAGGATGGGTATCTGAAACAGGATGGCGATGCGCGTAACCAGGCCCATGGCAATCAGCAGACCGCCTACCAGGTGCACGAACGCCACATAATGGGCCAGTCCCAACGACACCCACTGAAACTGGCTTTGGCTCATGATGCTCTGCAGTGCTTCTGTATCCTGAATAAACAGGACGCCTTTCACGAACAAAAAGATTCCCAGCGCCATGCGCACAAAGTCTACCCAAACCGGATGGTGTGTATCAGCCCAATGCTCAATCCGGTGCATGTCTTGCGTTAAGTTCATGGCTGTAAAGTTTTAGGTTTAACAAAGTGGTATACAATTGTTTAAACGAATTGTGCTGTTAAATGGATGATGTAATTATGGATATATCGTAGGGTTATGCTTTTTGTCTTAGCGTTTGCATTGTAGCTCATGCCTTTTGCAGGTATAGCAACCTAAGTTGTTTCATAGCTTGCCCTGGCCAGGCGGGCCCTACTTTTTTCCTTGATGAAAAAAGTAGGCAAAAAAATCAAGACGCTCCAAACTCGCTGAACGCTCGAACAGTGGAGCGCCGAAAAGTGCACCTGGCTAAGGCTGTTTGTTTCATTGTTTCCGGGGCAAGTTAGCCTTGCTATACCTGCAGTGGTCTGTGATCGCAACTACAGTGCTTATACCTTGAATTGGCAGCTACAGACTCCCCTCCTTGGATAAGGAGGGGTTAGGGGTGGTTTGACCCGGTACTGCAATGAAGCTGCTGTATCCACGAGGCTATACCTTACTAAGGCAATGGCCGGAAAGTCCCCTTGGGGGAAGGGGCCCTCGATAAAGAAGGGAGCAGGGGTATGACAATCGTTCACCAAAATCCTGAAAATCCTTTAATCCTGTAAATCCTGATTCTGACAAACTACTCCTCCTTTTACCCTACAAAGCCTTCAACAACGCCTGCTTATAAGCGGCAAACTCCCCAGCATTCTCTCTGCTGTCAGTGAAAATCTCGAGTATACCTGTTCCGGTGTCGGGAGCGAAAAAGGTGGGCAGGGCTTGCTCCAGTTCCTCCAGCGAAGAGCAGGTGGTGTAGGCCATACCAAAATCGCTGGCGGTGTTGCGGGCATCCAGTTGCTGTCGAGTCTCGAAGAATTCCTCCAGTTCCGGCTGTCGCCTCGGGCCGTCGATCAGCCGGAAAATGCCGCCTGCGTGGTTGTTGATGATCACGATGCGCAAGTTGGCCGGCAGGTAGTTGTGCCAGAGTCCGTTGCGGTCGTAGAAGAAGGCCATGTCGCCGGTGAGCAGGGTGGTGATGCGCTCGCTGCTCAAGGCGCAGCCGACGGTAGTGCTGGTACTGCCGTCGATGCCGCTCGTGCCGCGGTTGGCGTATACCTGCACGTCCTGTTCCGGTTGCAAAGCCAGGATGTTGGCATAGCGCACGGCCATACTGTTGGCTAAGTGCAGATTGCTCTGCTGAGGCAGGCTGCTGAGTACGCGGCCAATGGCCGTTAACTCGCTGTAAGGCGAGCCAGAGGTATACGTTTTCAGGAAGTTCCCGGCCTTGCTTTCTATACCTGCCCACGATTCGATATAGCCGGGGTCTACGCGGGTGCTGCCGGCCATGCTGCGGAAAAAGCTAGCGGGCGTGCAACGGATGATGCGGGTGAGTGACTGAAAGGTATCGGCCACCTGTCCGGCTGGTTGGATATGCCAATGCGCCTTTGGTTTGTATTGCCGAAGGTATAGCTTCAGACTTTTAGAGATGACCGACTTACCAAACGTGATCAACAGATCCGGCTGCAGGGACTGCATCTTCTCGGGGTCGGGGCAGGCCAGAATCGCATCCTGATGACGTACTACACCAGGCATTTGCTGCGTGTTGCTGATAATGTCACCCACTGCCACCGCACCCGTCGAACCCATGAACGCCTGAAGGGAGTGCAAGAGCCTCGGATCATGTTTTCCCTGACCGGCCACCACCAAAACACGCTTGTAGTAGAGCATTTCCTGCTCCAGCTTTAAAGCCTGCATCTGGCTGATTTCGAACGGATTGTGGTCTTCCTCGATCACTTTCACCTGTGCATTGTATTGCAGATTCTCGCCATCGGCAGGGTAGAAGGGCTCGCGCAGCGGCACGTTGATGTGTACCGGTCCGGCAGGAAAAGCCACCGCTTCGTTCAGCGCCTCTGACACCATGCGTTCCGTGTGCCACACCGCATCGGGGTGCTCAAGCGCTACCGGGAAGTCGAAGCTGCGTTTGATGTGTTTGCCGTACACCTGCTGCTGGCGAATGGTTTGTCCGTCAAGCTGATCGATCCACTCCGGCGGACGGTCCGCAGTGAGCACCAGCAGGGGCACCTGCAGAAAAAAAGCCTCCGCCACAGCGGGCGCATAGTTGAGTGCTGCCGTGCCGGAAGTACAGACCAGCACCGTCGGCTTGCCCGTTGTCTGCGCCATACCTAGTGCGATAAAGGCCGCGGCGCGCTCATCGCTCACCGTGCGCACCGTCATTTTCGGATGGCGGGCAAAGGCTATTGTCAAGGGCGCACAGCGCGAGCCTGGCGACAATACCACGTTTTCCACCCCCTTGCGGGCACATATCTCAGCTATATTGACAACAGGCGCTTGGATCATTTTTGAGTTAGTGATTGAGTGAGTTAGTGATTGAGTGAATGGTTAATTTGTTAAATTGTTGATGGTTGAATTGTTAAATTGATCATTAAGTTTCAGTAGATTTTCAGTGTAATGCGGGCTTGATTCGGCTATATTATTTTTGTCAAAAATATTAATTTGAAAAATAATTAAACATTCAAACCACATTCACTGGATCAAAACTCACTCATTCACTCAATCACCAACTCACTCATTTTTAAAACTCCGACAGGATTTTCCCCATCGTCTGGAGTTTGTGCTTTGTTTCCTGCCATTCCTTTTCAGGGGAAGATTCTCCGGTAATGCCGGCTCCCGCGTATAGTACAGCTTCGTGTTGCAATAGCTGCATGCAGCGCAGGTTTACATAAAGGTGCGTGCCGGCTTCGCTGTTCACAGGACCCAGAAAACCGCTGTAGTAGCTGCGGTCGTAGCCTTCGTGATCCAGTATGAATCGCAAGGAAGGTTCTTTGGGTAGTCCGCAAACGGCGGAGGTTGGGTGCAGCAGGCGCAGCATGTCAGTGCCGAGCGTCGGGAAATCTACTTCCTTCAGGTCTACTTTGAAGTCGGTGCGCAGGTGCATCAGGTTACCGGCGATCACGGTGCGGGGACCCACTTCGGTGTACTCGCGCAGCCGCAGTTTTTTGAAACAGCTCAGTACGTAGCGCTCCACCATGCCCTGTTCTTCAATTTCCTTTTGGCGCCAGATGGCGTTGGCCGTGGAGCCGTCTTCGCAAAGGGGCTGCGTGCCGGCCAGCGCCACGGTTTTGAATAGCTGCTGCTGGTCTACACTCACCAGTATCTCCGGGGTGGCGCCTAGCCAAGTGCCCACACCAGGTATAGCCACCAGCGATACAAAAGCGTTGGGGTAGGCCGAACACATTTTTTCGAAGGCCTTGTGCAGGCTGAAGGCATCGGGCAATGGGATAGTACTGGTTCTGGAAAGCACCACTTTTTCCATTGCTTCCGCCCGGATGACATCCACCGCGAGACTCGCAGCCGCTTTGAAGTTCTCTTCATTCCGGTCAGAGTGGCGGGCAGGGTTGGCAGGTATAGGCCAGGCATAAGGCTTCCCGTTTTCAGTCTGATTCAGTGCTTCTGTAAACAGGCTAACCTGTGCAGCGGGGGCATCTGTGCCGGTATTGAGCTGCTTTGTGAGGGCACTGTAGTGGATGTCCGCTTGCAGGAAAATGTGGCCGTGTGTTCCTTCCGTTTCAAAAGGGCAGAAGAGAAAGCCAGCCGGGCTTGACTCCAGTTCAGGTATAGTGGAAGTGGTTTGCGGTGCGAAGGAGATGCAAGCCTGCACTTCGGTTTGCAGGGGTAGTCGCCAGACGGCAATGGCCTGCTGCTGACGTAAAGCTGCCGACAGCACCTGTTCCAGGGTATAGCTTTTCACGTTTTCTCCTCCAGCTGCCTGTTCCATACCTTATTTCTTATCGATAATAGCCACTGTCATGCGGCTGAGGCACACCAGATCACCAGTCTCAGTCGTAATTTTGATTTCCCATACCTGTGTGCTGCGGCCCTGGTGCAGGGCTTTGGCCTCGCCGTACACCCAGCCTTCGCGTGCGCTGCGGATGTGGTTGGCGTTTATCTCCAGTCCCACGCAGGCCTTCTGGCTCAGGTCTACCGAAAGCGCCGCGCCGATGCTACCAAGTGTCTCGGCCAAGGCCACGGAGGCACCGCCGTGCAGCAGGCCCATTGGCTGGTGGGTTCGCTTGTCAACCGGCATCTTCGCGGTTAAAACACCCTCCTTGTAAGCGAGCATTTCAATGCCAAGGTGCTCCACCATCGTATTTTTACTCCACTCCTGCAGCTTTTCTAACGTAGACTCCATGTTGTATAGGCTTGGAATGCTAACTTCGCATTCTAGTATTGGTAAAGAGGCAAAATTAGAACAATTTTGAGTATTAAGAAAATATACCTGATCCGCCACGGGCAAACCGATTTCAACCTGCAGGGTATCGTGCAGGGTAGCGGTGTGGATGCATCACTCAACGAGCTGGGTCGCAGACAGGCGGCCGCTTTCTTTCAAAAGTACCAGCACATTCCCTTCGACAAGGTATACACCTCTGTCTTGCAGCGCAGCATACAGTCGGTGCAGGGCTTTATCGACAAAGGCATACCGCACGAGCAGCATGACGGTCTGAACGAGATCAACTGGGGAACACGCGAAGGCACGCGCATCACACCGGAAGAGGACGCTTACTACCACCGCATGCTGCAGTCCTGGACCGAAGGCGAGACCAGCCTGTGCATAGAAGGAGGGGAGAGCCCCGAACTGGTGGCCGCCCGGCAGAAGCCTGTGGTGGATTTGATTTTGAGCCGACCGGAGGAGGAAACCGTATTGATTTGTATGCACGGCCGCGCGATGCGCATTTTATTGAGCCAATTGCTGCGCTATCCACTGCGCTGCATGGACCAGTTTGAGCACCAGAACCTGTGCCTTTATCAGCTCGATTATACGGGTAGTATGTTCAGTGTGAAGAAGTACTGTGACATAGCCCATTTGCAGGATGTGCAGGTATAAATTGCCTGTTGCAACAATTTAAGAGGTATAGTTTGAATAAAATATTTTTAGGTCTAATTTTGGGCTTTATCCATTAGACGAAACAGGCGAACAAACAAGACGATAAATTATGGCTGAAGTGATACGAATGCCTAAGATGAGCGACACGATGACGGAGGGGGTGATTGCATCTTGGCTTAAGAAAGTAGGTGACAAGGTTAGCTCAGGCGATGTGCTGGCCGAAGTGGAAACCGACAAGGCGACCATGGAACTGGAATCATACGAAGATGGCACTCTGTTGCACATTGGTCCGAAAAAAGGCGATTCTGTACCTATTGATGCTGTAATAGCGATCATTGGCAAGGAAGGCGAGGACATTTCCGGGTTGCTGGGTGAGGCGGGCGGAAGCGCGAAGCCTGCTGCCAAAGAGGCCCCGAAAGCAGAGAAAGAGGAAGCTCCCAAGCAGGAAGAGAAGAAAGAAGCGGCTCCGGCCAAGGCGGACGCTCCTGCTGCCAAAGCTTCCGTGGACACCTCCAACATCAAAGCCTCTGTTATCCGCATGCCGAAGATGAGCGACACCATGACAGAAGGTGTGCTCGTATCGTGGCTGAAGAAAGTGGGCGACAAAGTGAGCTCAGGCGATGTGCTGGCCGAAGTGGAAACCGACAAGGCGACCATGGAACTGGAGTCTTACGAAGATGGTACGCTGCTTTACACCGGCGTAAACGCAGGCGATTCTGTGGCCATTGATGCGATCATCGCCATCATCGGTGACAAAGACGCTGACTACAAAGCCCTGCTCGATGCTGAGGGTGGTAAAGAAGGACGCTCACGCGAAGAGAACGCACAGTCTGACGAGAACATAGAAGCCCGTACCGAGGCGACAACAGAAGATAAAGTACTGGAAACAGAAGTGCCGGCTGGCGAAACAGAGCAGGTGGCTGCAGAAGGAAACGGCCGCATCAAGGCTTCTCCGCTTGCCAAAAAAGTAGCGAAAGACAAAGGCATCAAGCTGAACCAGATCAAAGGATCGGGTGAGGGTGGCCGCATCGTGCTGCGCGACGTGGAGAATTTCACGCCGTCTGCCGCGCCACAAAAAGAAGCTGCCAAGGCTCCTGCCGCCGCTCCGGCTGCACAAGCTATACCGGGCGCACCAGCTGATGCCTACGAAGAAGTGAACGTGTCGCAGATGCGCAAAGTGATCGCGCGTCGTCTGGCCGAAAGCAAGTTCTCTGCACCGCACTTCTACCTGACCATGGAAATCGACATGGATAAGGCTATGGAAGCCCGTACGTCCATCAACGAAGTTTCTCCGGTGAAGGTATCGTTCAACGACCTGGTGATCAAGGCGGCCGCTGCGGCGCTTCGTCAGCACCCTGCCGTGAACTCTTCGTGGCTTGGCGACAAGATCCGTTACAACAAGCACATCAACATTGGTGTGGCTGTAGCGGTAGAAGAAGGCCTGCTGGTGCCGGTGATTCGCAATGCCGACTACAAGTCGCTGTCAGCCATTGCGGCTGAGGTCAAAGACCTGGGCGGTAAGGCGAAGAACAAGAAGCTGCAGCCAGCTGACTGGGAGGGCAACACCTTCACCATCTCAAACCTGGGCATGTTCGGCATCGAAGAATTCACGGCTATCATCAACTCGCCGGATGCCTGCATCCTGGCAGTAGGTGCTATCAAGCAGACGCCTGTGGTGCGTGACGGTCAGATCAGAATCGGCAACGTGATGAAGGTTACCCTGTCGTGCGACCACCGCGTAGTAGACGGCGCCGTTGGTTCTGCCTTCCTGCAGACCTTCAAAAACCTGCTCGAAAACCCGGTGAGAATACTGGTTTAAGTATGTGACAAAAGAACTTTTGACAAAAGACAAAAGACTTTTGAATGTATAAAAATGAAAGAGGGCCTCTTCGGAAACGGAGAGGCTCTTTTGCTTACATGGTCCGGACGTTTTGGAGTTTTTTAGGGAACGCACTACCAGTAAATAATTTATATATATTAATATATCGTAACTACTTACGCTTTGTAGACGTTAACTGAACCAGGTAAGAAAGTGCTAATCAGTATATCATTAGGATTTTAAAGTTTAGCCATTTTTGTTTGCCGTCACCAGTTCCAGATTTTCATTATATGAAATTCATTTATTTATTGAGTGCGCTTGCACTGACGTTCTCCTTTGGTTGTAATAATCAACCGGCAGAAGAGCAGACTAAAATTGTTGAGAAAGAAACAGTAAAAGTGGTTGAGGTTGAGAAGCCCGCCCCTACGCCAGCCACAAAAGTAGTTGTAGAGCAGGAAAAGGGAACATCCATCGAATTGGGTCCTGAAGGCGGTTCGCTGAAAACGAAGAAAGTTGATATCAAAATAAACAACTAGTTCCAGAACTTTGTGAACAGAAGAAGCCAGGCCAAAAGCCCGGCTTCTTTTGTTTATGGGGGTATGCACATTACCGTCAACCCAGGAATCAGTTGTAGGTTCGTTCAGCGACCTGGTAATCGAGACAGCAGCAGCGGCGCTTTGAAAGACTAGTCTATTGGCTGCGCTGTTACCTTCTGGCGGCTTGTGGGTGCAGTTACGGTATGAGTACTGTTTTGAACCCTCAGGATTCTACTGGCCGCATCGGATGCCACCACCAGGCCGGCGGCCATCATGATAATGTCTTTAAGCACCAGTCGGCCAGCGCCCGAAAGGTATGGGAAGCCGTGATCGGGTCCGCCCAGGTCAGGCACGTATACCTCTGGTGTGGTGATCAGAAAGGAGAGCGTCACAAAGGACATACCTACCGTAAGCAAGCCGCCCAGCAGCCCGATCTTCGCGTTGTAGATACCGAGCAGGGTAAGCAGACCAATGGCGATGATGACCGCGCCCAGGGCATAGGAGAAAATGTAGGTGCCGTTTTCCTGGTGCCAGGCAATGTTTTTCGGGATTACCTCGCCTTCCTTGTTTTTGTACTGCTGGTACTCGGGTGCATCCTTAGTATAGAAGAAACTCATAAACGGGCTGTTGGCTACAAAGGGCACAATGCCGTCCGCTTCGTACTGAAAGGCTTTCAGGCCGCCGATCCAGGCCATGACAATGAAAATGGAAATTCTGGTAAAATGCACAAAATAGCGCTGCGCATTCGCTAAGGAGTGGAGTAGTTGCTGTACGTTGTCGTTCATCAGTTAAGTGTAGTATTAGTGACTATACAAAACTAAAGCCTTCCGAAGGTGGAAAGAATGGACAGATTGGGCTATCTCATGGACAAATCCGCCACTATCGAGATGCCAACTTTCTCTCTGAAATGGGTAGGAGAGATGCCGGTGTGCTTTTTGAAATAGCGGCTGAAGTAATGCTCATCCTCAAAATGGAGGGCGGCAGCCACTTCTTTGATGCTCTTGTATGTGAGGTGCAGCTGCTTTTTGGCTTCCAATATGACGCGGTCCTGTATCAGTTGGGAGGGTGACTTGCCAAAGTGCCTTTTAACCTTCCGGGCGAAAGCACTATGGGAGAGGGCCATCTGCTCCGCGTAAAATGGCGTGTTGCGCTGCGTCAGGAAATGCTGCTCTACCAATTCCCGGAACTGCTCCATGGGGTGGAGCGTACTCTCTGCCTCCAGCTGCTGCTCCCGCTTTTTGATCCTGCTTCCAATAGCCAGAATAAGCTGCAGGTAGCTCCGCAAGATCGGTTCCGAATGCGGTTCATTCTGGCTCAGCTCCATTCTGACCTTGTCAAAGATAGAAGCAATTTCATCGTCTCTCAGCGTGATGAAGGGCTGCTTGTAGATGTTGTTGAACAACAGTCCGTTGCAGGCCACCTCGTTCTTGTGGTACTCGATGCAGTAAAAATCCCCGTGAAAAATCAGCTGGTCTACCTCAAAGTCTGTGTCGGCGCTGATGCTCAGATGCTGATAGGGGGAGGTGAAGAGCGCAATTTTCCCATCAAAAGCGTAGTCGGTGAAGTCCACGCTGAGCGTGCCGCTACCCTCCAGTAGTAGAATGTTGTAAAACTCGGAGGAGTAGGGCTGGGAAAATGCGCTGCGGGGGTGCTTTTGCAGCCGAAATATGTCCTGATAAGCTTCCATGCGCAAAGGGGTAACAGAAGCTAAAGATAGCACCGGCAGCGCTACTTGTCCAAATGTCGGATGACACGGCAGGGATTGCCTGCAGCGAAAACGTCGGCAGGTATGTCTTTGGTGACGACGCTGCCGGCCCCGATCACACTGCGGTCGCCAATGGTGACGCCAGGGCAAATCACCACGCTGCCGCCTATCCAGACGTCCTCGCCAATAGAAATGGGCCTGGCATTCTCTACCCCGGAAGCGCGTATCTGGTGATCCATGGGGTGGGTGGCGGTGTATACCTGCACGTTGGGGCCAAACAGGGTACGGCTGCCAATGCGGACTTCCATCACATCGAGCACCACGCAGTTGAAATTAAAAAACACCCTATCGCCTACCACCATGTTGTAGCCGTAGTCGCAGTAGAAGGGGGGCTGCAGCCAGAGACCTTCGCCCGAGTTCGGGATCAGGGCTTTCAGGATACGACTGCGTTCTTCTACCTGGTCTTCGCGGCTGTCGTTGAGTTCTTTCAGGAGCAGGCGCGTCTGCAGGCGTTCATCACTCAGTTGCTTGTCCAGCGGGTCGTAGAGTTCGCCAGCCAGCATTTTCTCTTTCTCGGTCATCATGGGCAGGTATACGTCGGAAGCAGCTTTTGGCTATACCGATGCCGCCTTAAACCAATCGCGCAGTAGCTCCCGGTCAACTTCCTGCACGTTTTTGATCTTGATGTGGCGCATGTCCTTGCCAGTCCCTTCCAGCAAGCCTTTCGGGTCGTCGAGTTTGTCGAACTGGAAGAAGCCCAGGGTAACATAAGCCTTGGCAGTTTTGAGGTAGACAAAGTCTTTGTTGACGCGGAACACCGGACGGCCCCATTTAAATTCTTCGCTTAAGCCGGGCACGGTGTCATGCACGAGCTGCCTCAGGGCTTCCAGAGTCTCTTTGTGCTTCCCGGATGTGTTAATGTAGTCGGTTACTTGTGGGTTCATGTGATGGCTTTAAAAATTCAGGTTTTGGCCAGACGGAAAATCTGCCACATCTCGCTGATGATTTTGCTTATCTGACTCTAAAGTATTCAAAAATTTCCTATTCCTTCCATATGCCTTCCACAGTTGTCGGATGGAGATCAGGTGTGCAAAATAGGCTATGGGCACAACTACCGCAGGCAACCAGATAAACGGAAAGCGCAGCACAGCCACATTGGGTTGCTCAAAAGCAAACTGCTGCACAGGGGAGGGGGCCGAGAGGATGCCGTTGCTCACCGTAAAGAGCAGTATACCAAACGTGATCACATTCCACAAGAGCAGCAATTGTGGGCGCCAATTGTTCCGCACAAAAACAATGTAGTACATCAGAGGTGCCGTTATACCTGACAGGATATCAAAATTCCTGCCCTGAAAGGTCATCAACTCAGGCGTAAGCTGGTGCAGGAACAGCCCATACAAAACAAGTTCCACCGGTATGCGCAAGGTCTGCAATATGGTGAGCGTTTTCAGATCGAAGGCGTCTAGCCATGCTCTGCCTTGCTTAGTGCTGAACAGTGCTACGAGGCAGAGCAGCGGGGGCAGTACTGCCACCAGAAAGCGGGGAGGCAGTGCGTCCGGTGCCTCAAAGAAGCCCATCCATGCCAGTGTGCCTGTTAGCGCCAGCCAAGCAAACATGACTAAAAAGAGCCGGCGTGAAGAGGAGGCCTTCACAAAAAGATAAATGGCAGCGAGTACGGTGAGTACAAAGGTGCCGTAAATGTACAGTGGTAATGTTTCCATGGCTTATCGTTTTTTACATCAAAATAAACGTATGGCTCCATCAATCTACTTGCCATATGACAAGAAGTGGGGGAAGAGGAAAAATTACTTGTGCTGCTTGCTGAGTTCGCGCCTGATCCGGCTTAAGGAGGTGTCGGTGATGCCCAGGTAAGAGGCGATGTGTTTCAGCGGAGCCTGCATCAGGATTTCGGGGTTCGACTGCAGGAGCATCGCGTAACGGGCCTCGGCCGTTTCCGTGATCATGGACTGCATACGAAGCTTGAGCGCAACAAAGCCTTTCACTAAGATCCCCCTGCCAACCTCTCTAAATTCAGGTAAGCTGTGAAACAGGGTGTTAAGGTCGTTAAATGTAATGACCCAGCCCTTACAGGGGGAAAGCGCCTGAATGCTCTCTTTCGAAGGCGTGTGCATGAAGAAGGAGGCCACATCAAATACAGGCTGTCCGGCATCATAAAAAGCGGTGGTAACTTCGTTGCCTGCCGTATCGAGGGAATAAGCGCGCATGAAACCGCTTTCCAGCAGCATATATTCCTGACTGGTCTTTCCTTCGAGCAGGAGGTGATCGTGTTTGTCGATCCGCTTTTCATGAAAATGACTGGCAATCATGTCCAGCTTTTCAGGCTGGGCAACACCCGCCTGAAAAAAACGCTTCACAAATGCCTTTTCGTTATCCATGGGGGAGCTAGTGGAGTTGCTTTTACGGAGATTTAACGGACTTGGCCATAAGGCGGCGTAGCTGGCTTATGGGTGTGGTTAGCCGATGGTGTGCTTATTTTCAATTTCTTCTATTCCAACAAATTTTCCTGCTTTACATATTTTATGGTCGTCAGGGAAAAATAAGAAACTAACATTTCCAGAAGTTTTAATTACCTTTTCTTCTTTATCGGCTTCTGAGACTGTTTCCTTAAAGTTAATGCCAATGGAGGTCAAATTCCTCATAGTTTGCTCATAATTCAAGTTGCTGTTAAACCAATCGCAATCAATACTAATTCGTTCAGGTGAATCTGTTTCATGTTTAGGAATGATTACTATTCCATCTAACTTTTTAACATTTTCATTCAAATGGATAAAATGGAATTCAATGTAATCATATCTAATCATAGATGATTCTTCATTCTCTATTACACAATCTGGCTCACCAAGTTTAGCTGTTACCGATTCTCGTAATGTGCCAAAGGGAAAGTCACTTAGAATTCCAATCTTGAAGAGTTCAATTGCTTCTAATTTTATCATTATCAATATTGGCTAACGGTTAGTACAGGCTACGAGTGAGGCAAAGCCGAACATGCAGCCTGTGCAGGGTTAGCGGATGCCATTCTTCTTTTAATTAACGCCTGATTTAGAAGTATATCCTGTTAAAGTTTATCCGCCACTCCGTATCCTTGTTTTCTTTCAGGTATGCAACTATACCTTCTTTGGTTTTGATAGTTTTTAAGATAATGCCTTTCCAAAAGTCAGTTATCTCTCCTTCTCTATGCTTGAAAATCAGAACATGCTCTGCTTTCCCGAATCCGCCAGTATGGTAAGCCAGCAAAACTATAGAATCATCCATACCTAGGTATACCAGCTGCCTGTCGGCAAGCCCTTCTTCGATAACATCTGTTTCCTGCCAGTCTTCCCCATAGTTAACCATTGAGATGTCACCGCCAATCTGGCTTTCAAGAAACTCTTTGATGAATGGCGGCATATCTGTTACATTATCATAACTAACTAATTTGGCTTCTTCAACGGCAGTTAGTAACGGCTCAAGGTTATCATTTGTAAGTATAGCGACTGTATCAAGTACATACTCTCCATTAACTTTCTTGATACCAGTAGTGTGGAAAGTATCAACAGGTTCTTCCTGCACAGCTTTTATTTGATTCTCAGCTTCTTTCTCAGAGCAAGAACAGAGAACAAGGAGTATAAAGCCGAGTAGAAACCTGTTCATTCTATCTTTCTATATTTTTGGTGAACGCTAACGGTTTGTACATAAAGCGTGAAGGCGTAGCCGAACATGATTTATGTGCTGGGTTAGGGGAAGCAATTCTTCTTTTTTCTTACTCAAATACTTTCCCTTCGCATTCATATGGAAAGGCCAAAGTCGTATCCGCTTTATGAATGTAAAAAGTTAATTCCCCATTTCGTTTTACTACAGTATCACCCACTTCTATTTTATCATTGAAGAAAACATACCAAGTGTTCACATCACTGTATGTCACCCTTTGATTCGTTTCAGGATTTATACCTTTTATTGTGAATCTTCTACCCCGCTCGGGTGTATCTTCTACTACAATGTTGCATTCTTTAGGTCTAAGTATGGTAGCTAATTTGTCACAGTCAACACTAAAGCACGATGTGCAGAGAATGGCAAGAAGAGTATAACAGATAGCTTTTATTAATCCTGTCACTTTAATTTTATATAATTATTTGTTAACCCTAACTAATGGATATACGGAAGCCTATTACGTTTATCTGCACTATATGCGGAGTTGCTAGCTTTCACTCAAAATCGTCCTAGTCTGCCAGAAACTGGCTTTTAAGCCTTTTAGAGCTTGTATATCTTGTTTATTCAATATAGAAATTCTTTCTGAAATCACATCATTTTTTAGCTGAAATATTTCCTGCCAGGGCTATTAAGCGAATTTCGGACTCTATTTGGACCTCCACTTGACATAGCGTGCTTTACCAATGAAAATAATTGTGCATTTACAATATGCATGAAGGTATAAGAAGCCTATTATATTTAGGAATTGTAGGGTAAAAGGGTGTGATTAAGCGTGTATAACCGGGTATACCGGGTATATCCGGTTATATCCGGTTAATGTGCCTGATTCTTAGGTGATTAGTTCTTAAAGAGTCCCAAACTTAGTCATTGTTTGATCAATATGGTTATAAATTGTATTTATCCGCAACCGCTCTTTAGCAAAAAAACAAAAAGCCGCTCCATAACGGAGCGGCTTTGCTTTACTTAAAGGCTATACCTTATAAAATCATTTTGATGTACTTGTAGTACGGCTTGCACCTTACCAGTAAGGCGTTGCGCCCCTCTTTGGCCTCGCCAGCCCTGCAGGTGAGTCGCGGAGAATAAACTGGCCCGCAGCGCAGGGTATATTATTTCAGGAAATCAGGTTTTTCATAGGCAGGATTTGGGTAGGTATAGACTCCTTTTCCATTTGCTTTCCCCATTCTTCCTTTATCCAGATACTCCTTTTTCAACCAGCCGGCAACCCTTGCGGAGACCTCATCTCCTGCGTCTCCCCATGCTTTGTACAAATTATAGGGTGTGTTAGGGCCAATGATATCCAGAAATGCGAAGGGACCAAGCGGCGCACCAGTTGAGATCATCCAGGTCTTGTCCACCACCTCAGGCTCAGCTACCCCATCTACAACCATTTGCATGGCAGCTTTCAGATGCGGAACCAGAAGTGTGTTTAGAACATAGCCAGGTTGCTCCTTGTGAAGTGGGATTGGAACCATCCCAATCGCTTTTGCAAACGCTATTACCTCATCAAATACTTCCGGGGAAGTACCCTCATGTTTCATGATCTCTGCAATGTTAAGCTTCCAGATTTCGTTGGCGAAATGCAGATGCAAATATTTTTCCGGACGATCGGTAAAACCAACCAGCTGACTTGGGGTCATGGTAGATGAGTTTGAAGCAAAGATTGTTTCTTTTTTTGCGACACGTGACAGCTCTTTATAGAAATCCTGCTTGATGCTGAGCACTTCTGGTACTGCTTCGATTACTAAATCGGCGTTCTCCACCGCCTTTGCTAAATCAGTAAATAAGGAAATGCGATTGTATGCGGCATCTACTTTTTCTTTCGTACCATACTTATCTTCCTGGTAACGCTCCTTTAAAACATTAAATCTTTCTTTCGCCTTCTCTAGGGCTTCATCGTTTATATCGTACGCTGAAACCTCAAATCCTTTAAATGCTGTCTGAAAAGCAATCTGGCTACCTAAAACGCCGGTGCCGGCAACTGCTACATTCTTGATTTTCATGATTTAACTATTTAAATGAATGTTTAAATTATCTGTGAACTCTAAATTCAGTCATCCCTGGTCCTTTAGTCTACCCATTGAATGCATAAATGTTCTCATAATTAATTATTTGTGGGATAGCACACAGATAGTCGCTCCGTATATAGAAACAAAAAAGCCGCTCTATACGGAGCGGCTTTTCTGTTTCTATACCTGTACCGTCCTGAAATGAGTTGACACAAAAGTTGACTTATATGCAAGAGACGAGCAAGAG
>NZ_BMFP01000006.1:209162-283765 GCF_014638845.1 Pontibacter amylolyticus | reverse complement strand
GGCAATGCCGCAGTTATCGCTGGAGCCTTTGTTGATGTCAGCTGCTGTAATGGAAGCTGTACCGGAGGCATCCAATTGGATGGTGATGTGCTGTACGATCACCACCGGCGCTACTTTATCTTCCACCGTCACGATGGCGGTTGCCCTCGATTGGTTGCCGCTCTTGTCGGTTACCGTAAGCGTCACGGTATTTTCACCCAAGTCCTCGCAGCTGAAGCTGGCCTTGTCCAGGCTAAGCGTTTCGATGCTGCAGTTATCAGCTGAGCCGTTGTTGAGCTGCGCAGCCGTGATGCTGGCCTTGCCGTTCGCATCCACTTGAACCGTGAGGTTCCTGGTAATGGCTAGAGGGGCATTGTTGTCCTCCACTGTAATGGTTGCAGTGGCGCTTGCCTTGTTTCCGCTCTTGTCCGTTACTGTCAGGGTGACTGTGTTTTCACCCAGGTTCTCGCAACCGAAGTCTGTTTTAGACAGCTCAATGGTAGCGATGCCGCAGTTGTCGGAAGATCCATTATCAATCTGATCGGCTGTGATGGTGGCTTTGCCTGTAGCATCCAGGGAAACAGTGATGTTGCGTGTCAGCACTACCGGAGCTATATTTTCCACTACTGTGACAATTGCAGGGGCAGATGCCGAGTTACCAAACTTGTCGGTTACAGTTAAAATCACCGTGTTGGCTCCTGTCTGGCTGCATTCAAAAACAGTTTTATCGAGAGCAATCGTTGCAATACCGCAATTGTCAGAAGAGTTATCATTGATTTGCTCAGCTGTAATTGTCGCTTTGCCTTCGACATCCAGCTGCACGGTTACGTTGCGGGTGCGTACCACTGGCGCCAGATGATCCAGCACAGTGACAGTGGTGGTCGCAGTAGACTGGTTGCCGCTGGCATCAGTTACAGTGAGTGTTACATCGTTTGCCCCTATGTTGGTGCAGTCAAAAGTAGTTTTATCCAGGGACAAGGTAATCTCGCCGCATACATCCTGACTACCTCCGTCTATGTCTGCCGCTGTAACAGAGGCAGTGCCTGAGGCGTTCAGGTATAGGGTGATGTTCCTGGCTACAGCATTTGGTTTAAACTTATCTTCCACCGTTACTTTTGCCGTTGCTGTAGCTGAGTTGCCGTTTACATCTGTCACAGTCAGTACAACATCATTTACACCCACATGGCTACAGTCAAACGTTGTTCTGGATAAAGCAACAGTGGCAATGCCGCAGTTATCGCTGGAGCCTTTGTTGATGTCAGCTGCTGTAATGGAAGCTGTACCGGAGGCATCCAATTGGATGGTGATGTGCTGTACGATCACCACCGGCGCTACTTTATCTTCCACCGTCACGATGGCGGTTGCCATTGATTGGTTGCCGCTCTTGTCGGTTACCGTAAGCGTCACGGTGTTTTCACCCAGGTCCTCGCAGCCGAAGCTTGTTTTATCCAGGCTAAGCGTTACCTCGCTGCAATTGTCCGAAGAGCCGTTGTTGAGCTGGGCAGCCGTGATGCTGGCCTTGCCATTCGCGTCCAGCTGAACCGTGAGATTCCTGGCAATGGCTGTTGGCGCCATCCGGTCTTCCACACTTACGATAGCCGTAGCCGTAGACGCGTTGCCGCTTTTATCGGTTACTGTAAGCGTTACGGTATTTTGGCCTAGGTCCGAGCAGTTAAAGCTGGTCTTGTCTAACGTGATGGACTCAATGCCACAGTTGTCTGAAGAGCCATTGTTGATCTGGTCGGCTGTGATGGCGGCTTTGCCTTCGGCATCCAGCGCAACCGCGATGTTACGAGTCACCGCCACAGGAGCTATGTTTTCCACTATCGTGACAGTGGCGGTAGCAGAAGCGGCATTGCCATACTTATCGGTTACCGTCAGGGTTACCGTATTTTTACCTGTCTGGCTGCAATCAAAGGTCGTCTTGTCCAAAGAGAGCGTTTCGATGCCGCAGTTGTCGGAGGAACCGTTGTTGATCTGCGTAGCTGTAATGGCAGCCTTTCCTTCGGCATCGAGCTGCACTGTGATGTCGCGTATGCGCACGATTGGCGCCAGATTGTCCAGCACGGTCACCGTGGCCGTAGCCGTAGATTGGTTGCCGCCCGCATCTGTCACAGTCAGTGTTACATCGTTTGCCCCTATGTTGCTGCAATCAAAGCTATACTTGCTCAGGGTTACGGATGCGATGCTGCAGTTGTCTGAAGAGTTGTTGTCGATATCAGCAGCGGTTATCGTTGCCTTGCCGTCAGCACCTAAGACCACCGTGATGCCTTTGCCAGCCGCGACAGGCTTGGTCGTATCCACCACAGTTATAATAGCTGTGGCTGCGGCCTGGTTGCCGTTCACATCCGTCACGGTCAGCGTCACTATATTGTCTCCTATGTTGGAGCAACCGAATGCTTCTATGTCTAGCTTATAGGAAGCAATGCCGCAGTTGTCAGTAGAACCATTGTTTACATCAGAAGCTACAATCCCTGCTTTGCCGTCTACATCTAACGCAATGGTGACAGGCTTGGTCTTGACAACTGGTGCGGTGTCATCTTTTACAATCACCTGCTGGGTTTGCGTACTTGTGTTTCCTGCTGCATCCGTGTAGGTCCAGGTGATGGTATACGCACCCTGCTCTGCATAAGCAAGCGGATCTGTCGTTGTTGCCGAGACAGTACCTGACACATTATCGGTGGCTGTTGGCGCTGCAGCGGCCGTTGCGGCACACTGGCCTGTTATCGTTGGCAGCATGGCAATCGTTGGCACTGGCGACTCTTTATCTTCCACCGTCACTACCTGCGTTGCTGTGGCTGTATTACCGGCCGCATCTGTTGCCGTCCAGGTTACAGTAGTGTTACCCAGCGGGAAAGTGGCTGGGGCATTGTTTATTATACTGGCACCCGAACAGTTATCGGCTGTTGCTGGTGTACCCAACACCACTCCTGATGCTGTGTTTTTACCAGGGTCCGTATTAACTGTGACATTTGATGGCGCGGTGATAGTAGGTTTGATCGCGTCAACTATAGTTACTGTAGCTGTTGCACTTTGGCTATTGCCATTCTCGTCAGTTACGGTTAGCGTGACAGTTTTAGGGCCAATATCCTCACAGGTAAAGTTGGTAATGTCTAAACTATACCCATCAGCCGGAATGGCGCAGTTGTCAGTAGATCCATTGTTAATATCGGCTGCCGTTATAGTTGCTTTCCCGGTAGCATCCAGCTCCAGAGTGAGGTCTTTGGTAACAACTGTTGGTTTTTGCGTATCCGTAATCGTTACATCAAAACTGATCGTTGACGTGTTGCCAGCCGCATCAGTAGCCGTAAAGGTATTCGTAGTTTTGCCTATTGGGAATAACACGCCTGAAGGAAGGCCGGCGGTCTGCGTGATGGTAAGTGCACTATTGCGGCTCCCTGCATACTTTACAGCATTGAGGTAGAGCTTCTGTGCGTTGGCGTCTGAAAGAACAGCAGAACCATTGTAGTTGCCTGCGTGTTGAAAACCAACCGCTCTGCCTCCATTTGAAAATTCTCTTACTGCAACAGCAACTCCGTGTGGAGAAGTCATCAATGCAATCGGTTGATTGGCACTGTAAGTTCTTGTCCCACCTGTATTTGCGCCAGCACTTGGTAAATTGAAAGATGCTGGAATATCTTGCAGTATTGGGTGTCCGACTTGAGATGCTACCACGGAGTAAGTAACTCCACCAGTGAATCCATTACCCGTTCTTTCAAGCACTAAAATATCACGCATCAAAGCCATTGAACCTATCTCATAAGCCGACCACTCATTAGTAATGTATGTTCCACCCTTATTTACCACAAAGTCTAACAAGGCAGTTTGGCCGGCAGCAGGCATTGCGGCTGTATATGTCGTACCATTCAGGTGTATAACTGCATCAAAACCAGTTAGCGATGGATTTGTGCCATCATAACCGGTTTCGCTGGTGGCACTTAAAACAACATCAAGACCTGCAGCTGTCAGCGCATTTTTAAGGTTAGTCGTATTAGTATTTATTTCATCCCAAATCAACAATACTTTTTTGCCTTCACTACTACAATTATCAGTAGCCGCGGGCATAGTGTACGTCACCACTGCCCCACACTTATCCGCATCATTATTCTGATTAATTGAAGTTACTGCAGCAAATACAGGCTTTGTAACATCCTTTATAATTACCTGCTGCGTCTGAGTGGAAGTCAATCCCTCGCTATCTCGGTAGGTCCAGGTGATGGTATAGTTGCCTTGGGTAGTATACTGTACAGGATCTGTTGTAGCACCAGTAATAACGCCATCATTATCATCGTTGGCTGTAGGAGCAGTTACCGTAACGGCGCATTCCGCTGTTATAGTTGGCAACTCAGCTACTGCAGGGATCGGTGCCTTGTTTACGGCCACGATCGTTACATTTACAGTAGCGGTGTTTGAGACGTCGATTCCGTTGCTTACACTGTAAGAAAACACATCTGTGCCAGCCACATCAGCCGCAGGGGTATAGGTAAAGTTCCCATTGGAATGGAGTAATATCGTACCGTTAGCCGGCGCGGTAACCAGACTATAGCTTAAGGGCTTACCAGTGGGATCGCTACCAGCCAGTTTTCCGGAATACACAACATTCTCGTATGTCTTTATATCTCCCGCTGTTGACACAACCCTGGCAGTTGCCAGGTCCATGTTCTTGAGCGTACCATGGTTTGCATTGCTTGTGGCGTCATAGGCGATTGTGCCGGTTGTTTCATCGAAGCGCCAGTAACCTGCCAAACCGGCTTCGTTGCCATTTAAGGTAGTAGCTCCAAGCGTTTTGATTTCTGCTGCGCTCAGCGCTCTTGCCCAAAGCGACACATTATCAATCTGCCCATTGGCAAAGCCTCCGTCAGCATTCATGTAGGTACCGATGCGAATAGGAGCGTTTGAGGCTGAGGAAGTATAATTAACTGTACCAGATCCAACCAAGACACCATCTGCGTAGATTTCCATCTTGCGCTGCCCATTTACATTGCGCCTGACAGTGGTCACCTGTACCCACTCCCCTACTTTGTAAGCCGTTTCAGTACCAATCCAGGTCCAGCCATGGCCATGCTTGTCGATTCCGTAAGTAAATTTCCCGTCAGCTGCCGTTAGCCAGAACTGCATATCCCCGCCACCTGAAGGCCTGTTGAAAAGACCGGCGATTGCCATACTATTTGCCTTGAACCATAACGAAACAGTAAACTCCGTTTCAGAATTAAACTGGTTCGAAGGCTGGGAAGGAATTTCTACATAATCGTTTACGCCGTCGAACTGAAGCCCATTCAGGTATCCTGCTATTGGTTTATCTTGCGGTGAAGTGGTGTAAAGCACAGAAGGCAACGTGCCTGGCTGCCCTATGGATTCATCGCTTATTTTAAAAAAATATCTTCCTTCCTGAGCAAATGCTGTTGGCTTCAGCACCCACTCAAATTCCTTCATAATGGATTCATTATAGAAGACTAATGCACCTTGTGGAGTAGAACTGTCCAGCACCTGTCCGGCCCTGAAGTTCCCGCCAACACCTGGCGTTAATTGTTCGGTTGTTGCTGCCCCTCCCTGCACATCATCACTCGAAGCCAATACAAAATGTTCGCTGTTAATTTCGGTAGCAGAGATCCTGGTAAAAGGGCCGTCAGCACTTCTGGAATACCCGATTTGATTCTCTATCCGGTTCGTAAAAGTGTAGTCTAAGCCACTAGCAGCTTGTGAGGCGATCTTGATACGTAGTCGCAGCATCTCATCCGCAGAAATGATTTCAACCTCCTGGTTCTCTGCCCCCTTCCAGGTGGCGTTTGTTTCGGAACCGTCATCATTCCTCCAACGCCAGTTGCCATAGCTTAACGAGGGCCCAGCAACTGCTTCGAAGAACAGGCAACTGAAGAAAAAAAACAGTAAAAGTTTTTTCATACTAACATCAATTATATTGGTTGGAAAATTTGTTAAACCCTTGCATACAACATCTTACAACTCAACCCTGTACATGCTTTTGCTCCGGTCTGAATCAATATTTAAGCTGAAAGGATCTCTGTCCTTTGATAAAACCTGATAAGAAGCAACAAGGCCGTTGCTGAAAAAATGGTGTATAGAAAATAGTGATAATCAATCGGGAGGATTTGGTTAGGGTAGATTTCCACCCGTTGCACACTGCTCTGTTCAGTTTGATACCGGGCCCCAATAGCACCACTTGCCCGTATCAGTCCGGATATTCCCCTGTTGTTGTTGATTACCAAATCTTTCCTTGCTTCTATTGCTCTGAGTCTGCCGTTGTAGAAATGCTGCTTTGTAATAAAGGAGTCTGAAAACCAACCATCATTCCCCAGATTGATAAGGAAGGAGACCTGATCAGAAGCAAGCCTGTTTGTTAAAGCAGGTACAGCCGATTCGTTACAGAGCAGAACACCCGCCCTACCCCATGGCGTTTTGATAGCCTGCTGCCCGGCCCCTTGCTGCACCACCAGCCCGGTACCAGCTAAGAAAGGAAGAATGACATTTCCATTGTCGTTAAAAAGAGGCCTTTCGATAAGTGTGAGTAATTCGTTCTTATCATGTCGGTCCAGCACATCGCCTGTCGGGTTAAAGAAATAAGCGGAATTAAAGACTGCATTGCTAGTTTGAGCAACTGCAGTGCTCATCCCAAGCAGAAAATGAGCATTTTGGCCAGAAGTGGCTTTAGATACCTCCTTTACAAAATCATCGTCCGCACTATAAGTCCAGGGGATGACTGTTTCAGACCATAGGATAAGGTCTGGGCTATCCACCACAGCCTCCCTGTTGAGCGAGAGCAGACGCTCTACTAATGCATTCCCATTACGTTCATTCCACACAGTTTCTGGTGGCAAAGAAGCCAGGACAAGCGCCGTGCTTATTTTAGGATGGCCAGAAGTATCCGCCTGGTGTGCGAAATTATAATAAAGCCATACGCCGGCTATAAACTGAGTCGCAAGTATTAAGACAGGCGACAGCAGCCATCTCCTTTCTCCGGAATGAATGGCGTGACCGAAAGTATAATTTACCAGAACCAGCAGAAAGGAGAGCATGTAAACACTGCCTGCTGCTGCAGGCTGCGCCATAAATAAGCTTCCTGCCTGAGAGATACCGATACTATAACTCAACCATGGCATACCGGCAAAGAGTGTGGCACGCATCCACTCAAAAATCACCCAGAAAGAAGCCATTAGGAAGGCATTGAAGCACACAGCGACTAAAGAAGAGTTTGAAAACCTGACTTTAGCAAAGGCCGCAAACTGCAAAGCATATAAGCTACTGATAGCCAACATAGAAAGCAGCCAGCAACCTATACCTAGTGTTAAGCTGCTTTGCGCATACCGGGCAATGGCAGGTACCATCCAATAGTTTAGTATACCTGCAGACACGGCACCAAAAACAGCCCCTATATAAATTGCCTGGCGAACCCGGACTACGTTGAATATTGAAAGAAATAGAAAGATCAGCGCAAACCAGGCAATGACATAGTTTACAAGTATCAAAGAGATGCTTGTAAGCATTGCAGAAATAATTACAGCGGTGTAACTATAATTAACCGAAAAGATGCGCAGCTGTTGGATGAGCATTAGCTTATATGGAAGAGCACAAGATGCAGGAGTTCTGCTTCACATTTTTAACAAGGAATAAGCCCCTTGCAGGCATCACTTCTGCAGGCAGCTTGCTCGTATATTCTGCTTTGAACCCTGGAGGTAGCAGGCAAAATGAATTACTATTAATAAATGTCAGCGGCAGAGCTAAAAAAAACTCCCCAGTGAAAAATGCAGCAAATCGTTTCACAAAATGGGTGTAAAGGTTTGGCTATAAGTTCTAGTTATAGAAAAGGTAGTTGCGTAAGTATAAGTAGTTATCTATAGCTAAAACAGGCGGTACTGGGGCGAAAATTCAGGTAATTTCAAGCGGCGTCGTTCTACCTGATCGTGGCTTCTTCTAGTGCACGCTTCATCTGGTAAGGATGTATAGATGAAGAGCAAACAGACCCGTACTTCACTGCGCTCTCCTGCTGCATTGCATCACTTAGCTAGAATCCTTTAAAGATGTGCTTCGCATATGATTAGAAGAAGCTTATAATTTTGATGCAATATACAAGCTGTTATAACAACCATTCAACGAGCTGCTTACTCATTTGTCCTGTATTAAAAACGGAGACAAAATAGAAAGTAATGATCTTTGAATTGACGGATCTCTATGCTAATTCAAATCACAGTATAGTTTTATCCCACTTTTGCTCTGAGCTATCGAAGGCAAATTAGTCACCAAAAAATCAAAATTGGGTTGAAAATAGCTGCTTGCTATTCTTTAAGTATTCCTGTGACGGAGAAGACATGTACTGACCTATTATAGCCAGGATGAAGGGCCTTTCTATGCCTTGTTATGTTGCACAGTGTTTACAAGTGAGAAGTGCAAAGTCAGTAATGGAATGCAATCAAAATAATGCATGCTTCTTTATACTATAATTATTATAAAGGCGGCATTTAAGGTATTACTAGTTGACGCTATACACCTTTAGCAGCGGCTAAATAGGCCTTAGGACTAAGACCCTCCATTTTATTAAATGCCTTATAAAATGCACTTCTTGAGGCAAATCCTGCACTCAAAGCCAAAGATTCAATGGTAAAATTCTGTAGGGATTCCTCCTTCTCTAATTGAATCTTCAGATAGGTGATGCGGTAGTGATTTAAAAATTCTGTAAAGCTTTTCTTATGGTACATGTTTAAGGCCATAGAAAGCTTGTATGTGGGAATACCTAAGCGCGTGGCCAAGTCCTGCACTTTCAATGTCTTCTCCCGAAAGCATTCTGTTTCCTGTAGAAACTGCTCTGATTTCTCCAGAATGCCTTCTGCCTCTTGTACCTGCATTTGACCATTGTTCTGCTTTATAATGCGGGATAATGTTTCCGGCTTTATGTCCAGAAAGGAGGCCACAACATCGAGCGGAAGCCGGCCGATGTAGCCAGGCTTTGATTTGATGAAATGCAGGTAACGCTCTTCTGCATTGCCAATACGAACGACATGTGACCGCTCCTGGGCATCCCGGTAATAGCTTTCGTATACCTGGCGAATGATGAAGTTCATCTCAAAATAGCGGGCATACCAGCCTTGGAGGACATCCGTGTGCACGCCCACCAGCAGGGTCGGTTCCACGGCCATGATGGCCTCTCGGGAAGGCTGTTGCCCATACAGCCCCGAAAGTGAACTGACGAACTCATTCTCCACCGAGATGTAGGTGGTAATCCGTTTCTGACGGTGTTGCGAATACGCCATCAAGGCACCTCGCCGAATGAAATACATATAAAAGCATTTCTCCCCCTGGTAAAGCAGGTGCTCCCCTTCCTGAAGCTGCAATGTAATAGTGTGCTGGTAAAACTCCTGCCTCAAGGTGTGGGAAATAGGATGCAAGGCCTCGAGCAGCTTCAGCACATGGGCAACGTCATCGGCTTTGGATAGCTGGTATTCAGTGCAACTTTGACTCATAAGGTGACACCTCTGAATGGGCTTTGGGATAACATAAATAGTAAAAGTACTGTCACAGGTCACTTCCGGTCAGTAAAGTTAGCCCAAATTCCCACTTTCTATATAGAAAATTTCCAATATTAATCCATCCCTTTCTGCCTCACGCCATGCGGTGCCGGTGCATAAAGCGGATCCGTTGCTCCCTCGGCATACTTTGGCCACCTGCCGAGACGGGGATACCGTTGGTGATATAGCCAAAATCAACCTCCAACACATCATTCATGCCGCTTTGAATGACGACATGCTGGCTATCGAGATTATCTCAGAGGCAGGTGATAAGATAGGACGCGGAATCGCAGCCATCATGAACCTGTTCAATCCTGAATTAATCATTTTGGGAGGAGCATTGGCCGAAACAGATGCCTATATCAGGCTTCCGATCAAAGCCGCGATTAATAAGTATTCCTTAAGCCTCGTCAGCACCGACACGGAACTCAGGATGTCCAGTCTCGGCAGAAAAGCAGGCGTCATGGGAGCCTGTCTCCTGGCAAGAGATAAAATACTGTCCATACAATAGTAAGCCTGCGGCGTTTAGTGACATTTAAAGTAGCATGACACTAAACGCCGCTTTACAGAGGCATCGCGATTGAAAAGAGAAAAGAGAACAGAGTATATCATCCCAGTCTTTTACAGACACTTGACAGTTCAACTAAATCTCCCGGAAAGCCGTCCAGGGCGTTATGGCCTTTCCGCGGCTGTTATTCAGGAACGGCCCATCGAGCGCCTGTTTAAAGCGCAGTGCCCCCATGCGGTGGCCATTTCGTACACCCCCAGCAGGTAGTCGCTCTCCAGCAGGCGTTGCTCCGGCCGGTCTTCTTTGCGAGCCATTGCAGCCCCGCGTCGGCGCATCCGGCTCCTCCACCGGTCCAGAGGAATCTAGAAATACACCAAAGTTATTCTTCTCCTCTCCTGCCAGGTACTGTGGTTCTGTGTACAGATGCAGCTCAGGATCCAGCACCTGCGCGTACGCACTGCTCAGCCAGGCCTTTTCATACTCAAAGGAGAATACTTCCTTGCCCCGCACGACGCTCGTATGCAGCGTGCCCATCCACTGGGGCTCTCCCAGTTCAGCCCAGTCAGCGTGCACTTATATCGCTTTGGTTGCCTTTTGCTTTGCCGTTTTCGCTTAGGTATGATTTGAATACTTTGGAGCCCTTTCTCGCAGCTTTTGATTCTCAAATGTTAGGATAACAGTTTTTGATTTGTAGCAGTCAAAGATTTACCCGGAAACGACTCTTGCAATCGCGTAAAAGGCAGGTTCTACAGCAAGCAGATTATGGTACTCATAACTTGATTGGACACCCGGTAATAGCTGTAACCTTACTGAACATAATATTTTGGACGATGTTAAACACGCTCGCTAGATACGCATGGTGGTGCTTTGAAAATTGCATTAGCGCCTTAGAGGTATAGAGAATTGATTAAATGTAGCCAAGATGGTCGACAATTAAAATTACTTCTCAAACAGCTCCGTAACAGGGCTCCCTATACTCCCATTCGGCTGCTGTACCCGCAGCAGCGCCGCCAGTGTCGCCGCTACATCTGACATATTCACCCTCCTTGTTGTGCTTCCCTGTGGTATCCCCCACCCCATCCATAGCAGGGGAATGTGGGCATCGTAGCCATATAGCGAACCGTGCGTGGTACCCGTACCGGAACCGGAAAACCAGCCTGGTTTTAGGATGATCTGAATAGCACCTGAACGGGATGCATAATAGCCATTTTGGAGCCGTTGCTGCAACTCGACTGGAAGAGGCGTTTCCTGAATCCTGCTTAGATCCACTACATGGGCAATACCGGTCTTATTTCTCAGGAATTTAACACAATCCTGCCGGATGGCCTCTTCGTTCAGGTTGCGCTCCTCTATCAGCTTATTGTTCAGATGGACCTGATTGTTGCTGAAACTCAGGACGAGGTTGCCTGCCTTATACTTTTCCCTCAGCCGCTCGTCGAGCTCGTTCTTCAGCTTGCCTCCCGGCCAGAACCCGGCAGGTAGTTTATGGTCTAAGAGAAAGTTCTGGTTGTGGGCGGCGCCATGGTCTGAGGAGAGGAAAACAGTGTAACTTCCTTTCCCTACTTTGGCGTCCAGGTAATCGAAGAGATTGGCCAGGTCAAGATCCAGTCGCAGATAGGTATCTTCTATCTCCACGGCATTTACTCCAAATTTGTGACCCACATAATCAGGCGTTGAAAAGCTTAAAGCCAGAAAATCGGTGATCTCATCCTGGCCCAACTGCTCCTGCTCGATAGCGACTTTGGCCAGATCCACAGTGATGGTATTTCCGTAAGGAGTCGTGCGTAGAATGTCAAAGCTCTTACCATACATCCCGGACGTTTTCACCGGAAAGGTAGGCGTTTTCATACCAGAAAAAGGCCCTTCGTAGTGGTTGTCATCCGGTGAGCTCTGCACATAGGTTTCAAGCTCGTACAAGGTATGCCAGTCCTGGCGCAGGTACTTTTCCGGTAGTTTCTGCTCATTGAACTGCTGGACCCACTTGGGAAGCTGGTGCATGTAGTAGGTGCTGGTAATCCAGTTTCCGGTGTGCCCGTCGAACCAGTAAGCCGCATCCCCGGCATGGCCAGCCGGCAGAATGGAGCCCCGGTCTTTCAGGGAAATACCAATGACCTTGGATCTGAAATTAGTGGCCAGCTTCAGTTCGTCCGTGATGGTGTTGGCCAGCAGATTGCGGGGGGACATTTTCCCGGCGCGCGTCGGGCTGCCCACTGTCTGAACTGTGGAATCTTCCACGCAGTACATGCCTTTGCCTGTCTCCTGTACGATAAAATCATTGCCCGTAATGCCATGGATAGCAGGTACAGAACCGGTGTAAAGGGTGCTATGGCCTACCCCCGTCATGGTGGGGACATAATCGATAATCGTATTTTCGCAGCTGAACCCTTCATTCAGCAGCCGCTTAAAGCCTTTGTCCTGGTAACGGTCGTAATAGCGGTAGAGATAGTCGTACCGCATCTGATCCACCACGATGCCTACAACAAGTTTGGGCCGCGGCAGGGTGCTGACAGGCTCAGGTTGTTTTATGGATGCACAGGCGCCAAGCAGGAAGCTCATGCTCAGAGCGTAAAGGATTCTAGATACCATGAAATTCATTTTTAAGTCTGCCTACCAGGGAACAGCTCCTTTGGGGCATTTATTTTTTGAGTTGCTGCAACTCCGTTAATGAAACACTCTGGTAAGGCACTTCAGAAAAACCGTTGTAGTAGTTCATCATTACCTCACCCTTTGAGTCGTCGATGGAGATAACGGCGTAGCCGGGCAGATCGGCAATCCAGAATTTGTTAACATGCTTTTTCTCCTCCTCCAGGATTTTTCTTCGCACGTCCTGGTTGGAAGGCTGCCACTCCGGGTTCTCGTCCACCCATGCCCCCCCTTTGTATTCGGTAGACATATTCTTCGGCTCGGGTGGGGTCAGGCTTCTGTTCACGCTGTTGATCATCACCTGCACAATGTTGCCCTGCGGGGTATTGCGGCTTACCACCGAGTACTGGTGTAAGTGTGCAGCAAGCACAATAGCCTTGTGCTTGGCAAGCAGGTTCAGGAACCTTGTTCGTAGTTTCGGATCCGTGACTGGGCGGCGTATACCGCTCAGCAGGTGCCAGGAGCGGACCGTCACCGGAATGACAGGCTGGTGTGTCATGACGAACTTATACTTAGCCGAGGAGTTCTTTAACTCCTTTTCCAGGAAAGCCACCATCTCGCTTTCCGGACGGTTGCGGTCGACACTGAAAAACTGGTCCAGCACGAAGAACTCCACATTTTCCCCGAGCTTATAGGTATACATCCCGCTATCGATAGGCTTTCCTACCTGTCCCTCGATAAAAGGACGGATCACTTCTTCCCACGCTTCCGGCTGTCCCGGGCTGTTGCTCACGTCGTGGTTGCCCTTGGCCAGTACCCAGGGTACGGAAAGCTCGGTGGCGTGCAGCAGGTCGACAACACCCCGGTTCATCTGCCTGGCCAGGGCCGCATTACCTGCCACCCCCTGTACTAGGTCACCTAACTGCACCACCGCTTTCACCGGAGGGTTGATGGTGGTGGTTTGCTTTTTGATGAGCTGCAGGAACTTGCCCATGTAAGCCGCCGTGTACTGCGGATACTCATTCATGATCTGGGCAAAATCCTGTGGCCGTGTCATAACATAATCCATGTCATGATCCTCGAACCTGTCGTAATGCATATCCCCCAGGGCAATAAAACTAACATCCTGTGCACGCGCCGTAAGACAACAGAACGTACAAACAATTGCTAAAAAAAGTCTCATAAACCAAAGTCTAAAAGTATATAGCTGAAGTGTAAAGTATGCCATTTAACAGGTTTATACTTTCCGGATCCGGAAAGTATAAACCTTGTTACCAGCCGGTGGGTTTAGCGCGCGCGAAGCAGTTTCGACAGGTTCACCGTGGTCCAGGGAGCCTGGTCTGCGTTGGCGAACACAGACAACTCCACCTCGTTATTTTCTTTGACCTGGATGGCTCCGTAGCCGCAAAAATCAGCGTATTCGAAATGGCGGATGTGCCTGGCCTCTCGCTCCAGAATATCTTTCCGTTGCTGCAGGTTGGACGGAGAGAACTCAGGCTCCAGGCTGACAAGGGAGCCGTTGTACTTCTCCACTCCTTGGAGGTGATTTTTAACCGGCGCATTGAGTGCCGGCACGACGCTTCCGATGGCTACCTGCACAAAATTGCCCTGCGGGGTATTTCGCACCACAATACTGGTCTTATGCAAATGCCCGCCCAGGACAAACGCCCGATGCTTTCCTAACAGGTTCAGCAATTCTTGGCGCCGTTCGGAGTCCTTGCTGAAAAGATGCCAGGTGGAACGCGCGTTATAGGGCACTACCGGTTCGTGTACGCTGAAAAACAGGTGTTTTTCCTTGTGGTCCTTCAATACCGTCTTAAACCACTCCAGGCTTTCAGCCGCTTCATACCCGTCGAACACGACAAAGCGCGCGTCATTCCGGACAAAGGTAAAACTGGCAGATGAGACCGGCTGCTGCAACTCCTTTGCCTGCCAGGGAAGCACGGTCTCGGCATACACTTCCTTGGCGCCGATACCTGTGATGTCATGATTACCTTTGGTAACGACAAACGGGATCTGGAACTTTTGATCAGCCACAAACCGGATAAACTCGGTGGCCTGAGTAGCCGCCAGTTCTTTGGAACCACAAAGCCCTTCCAGGAAATCTCCCAACTGCAAAATGAATGCTGCATTGGTCTGCTGCGCCATTGCCTTGGTGGCACGCATCAAATCCGGAAGGTTTTCCCAGGTAATATGCGAGTAATTGATGACCTGGCGTATATCGTTGGGGTACTTCTCCCGCATATACTGCACGTCGTGGTGCTCAAACTTGTCGAAGTGCAGGTCGCCCAGTACTAGAAAACTAAATGCTCTCTTTCCGGCAACCGGAAGGTCGGAAGCCAGGCTGGTAAAAGGCAAGGCAGCGGTAAGCGTCGCCATGGAAGCAAGAAACTTTCTTCTGTCTATATTTTTCATTTCAGTTCTTAATGACAATCTCAGAATAGGGTTGCAGAGCGGCTATCGCCCTTTCTTTTGGCTTTTACTTTCCGACCTTAAACTGGCTTCTGGTCAGGTCGAGGTAGGTTGTGCCGTACTCTTTGGTTGGCTCCATCGAGGTGCCTAACTGGAAGTTATTCCACGAGTTAATGAGGATCAGGCGCTTATCCCCCATGTTGCCTTTTGCTACGTGGCTCATGGCTGTAAAAAAAGCAGTGCTTTGTCCCAGGTCGTATATTTTACTGGCCGGGTTCATCACCTTGTCGTTATATGCCGGATGAATCACCGGAACGAAGTCCACTCCCCAGGTAGCAGTTGAGTCATTCCAATGCTTCCAGTTCTGATCAATGAAAGAAGGGAAGAAGACCGACCTGTCGTAATTTTCCGTAGCCCAGTTGCTCAGGCTTATCGCATCCATTGCCCGGATGGCTTTGCTGTAGCGCTGCGGAGGCAGCCACCCAGAAGTGATTTCACCCACAATGTAAAGATTTACCCCTATCTCGTCCATTGCCTGGCGCAGGGCCGGAATTACAGTATGAAAATCTATACTTTCCGCTCTGTTGGAAGCCATGTTTAAGGGAGAAAACAGTACCACGGGCTGGCCATCCACTTTAAAGTAATAGTCCTTGCTGAAGTGTGTGGAGGCAAATCCTTTGAACTCTTCGATCATGGTAGCCAGCTTAGCTCCGGAAAGCGGAGCCGTATTGGTGGCGCCTAGATGGGTGGTGTTGTAATTGATCACCATCCTGACCGCACTACTACTGCCGCTGGCAAATGTGTTAAGAAGGGCGTCCTCATCCGGGTTCCCGTTCCAGTTAAAAATAAAGAAGTCTACTCCGCCAGCACGGGCCCACTCCCGTTGCCTGTCCATTATGTCCGGCTGCAGCGCATCGTACTCGCCTAATTCCGGCTGATAGGTATACTTTTTACCCCAGTCAGCCGCCTTATAACGGTAATAGTAGGCTCCTACATGGGCGTCTTCTGTGAGAGTTACCGGCGTAATATCGTAGGCAAATTGGGTGGGCATGTAATCGTCTTCCTTCTTGCAGTTGCTTGCCAGTACGACAAAAGCCAGCGCGTACAGTATTCTTTTCATCATCGTCTAAGATTGTCTAATAAGGTAAAAAAGGATTTTTCTTGTCCGGTAGTGCAAACCATAACTTCGTCCACAGGTCGTCCGGACCACCAAGGGCTGCACTGGCTTTCTGAACTTCCACAGGATTGGTGTTGTATTCGGAAGGAGCGTATGGAAGGCGGTTCGGCAGATAAGCATGATCCCCTTCATAAGTAGCAAACTGCGGCTGGAACTCCAGAAGCCTCGTGCGGCGGATCAGCGCCCAGGCATCCACTCCCTGCATCGGGATTGCCAGCCAGTGCTGCATCACAATCTGGCGTAAATAGTCACCCTCGGGTACGTAACTGGAAGTGATGCGCAGCCAATCCTGAAACTCCGCTTTGCGGCCTGTTGTGTCAGCAGCTATCCCCCATTGTATACCCGGCGTGTTCTTGTATGCGTTCGCCTGTGCCGCGGACAGCCCGTAATGCCTGAAGGACGCATCAATTCCTTGATAGTAGAACTGTTCAGCGCTCTGCCCGCCCCACCAGCCTTTCAGAGCGGCTTCAGATTTCAGAAAAGCGGACTCGGCATAGGATAAGAAAACATACTCCGCATCCGGCTTTAAAAAACGCTCCCCAATCTGGGAGTAGTCTTCCTGTTTCAACCCTCTGTGCGGATTGTCGAGCCCACCTGCATATTCATTGCCCCCTCCATAAGAAATATTCTGTCCAAAATATTTTCCTTTCTGAGGCCCCTGCTTGGCTGGCTGCGCATACACCCCTATCCTGGGGTCTTCGTAAGGAACTGTATGGTACACGAGCGATTCGTTGAGCACCGGAATGGTGGCCTTGTTGGCTGTAAAGTTGAAAACCGCCCGGTTGTATAAGTCGCTCCAGGTATCGCTGGTGAGACCCCAGTTGACAGCGGCCGTTTCATTCAGGCTGGTAATGGTGTTCTGCTCGTCCTGGTAAATCTCCTGCACCACTGCCCTTGCCACAGCCGGGTTCGCAGCCGAGATGCGCATGGCCAGACGCAGGCGCAGGGTGTTGGCAAACTTCTTCCACTTCACCAGATCACCCCCGTAAATTTTGTCGGCAGCGGCGCTATACTTGTCACCTTCCGGGTTAATGGATGCTGCCAGCACTTTCAACTCATCAAGAAGGGCATAATACACTTCTTCCTCTTTTTCATAGGCCACACCCGGAGATCCTTTCAGTGCATCGTTTGTAGGGATGCCACCCCATATTGAAACAGCGTTGGAGTAAATATAGGCTTTCCAGATCCGGGCAATGGCTACTCTGTTCTGGTAATTGGGATCACCCCCGTAATTCTCTTCGATCTGGTGGACAGGCTGCAGGCAGTTTACATAAATGCGTTGCCAGTAGTTGTCAAGTTCTCTGGGGTCAAACGTGTAGCGCTGGAACTGGCCCTGGAAACCAGAGAAATGGTGGGTGTAGTTGAAAAACACGACCCGGTTCATCTGCCCGCCGAATTGGTTCAGGGTTTCAAAGACGGAAGTCGTCAGCAGGTAATCCGGCTCCACTTCTGTCGGATCATTCGGATTCCGGTTGATTTCTTCGAAGTCATCGGTACAGGAACAAAATCCAATTAAAAGGACAAGTAAGAAGATAATTTTAAGTTTCATGACAGTAACCTTAGAAATTGAGATTGACATTGAATCCATAGATGGCATTAGGAGGCAGCGCCCCTCTTTCGATGCCCTGTGCGTTTCCTGAAGTAGAGGTTGCCTCCGGATCTATCCCACGCGGGGTGTTTCGGTAAAGTATGGCCAGGTTTCGGCCTACCAAGGATATCCTGGCAGATTTGACTGGGGTTTTAGCCAGCAGGTTTGCCGGCAGGTTATACCCTAATACCAGCTCCCTGAGCTTTAAGTAGGAAGCGTCGTATATGACGAATTCAGCGTAGTTCGGCCGTGCGTATTCGTAGTTTTGCGGGGACATGTAGCGGTTGTTCTTCGTGCCGTCAGCAAAGTAGGCATCCCACATGGCGCCACCGGTTAGTTCAGAATCACTTTCACCATAGATGATGGAATGCAGGTAATAGTCATCGCGTCCCTGAAGTGTTTCGGCATGAACACCGTTCACCAGCATCAGGGACATGCTTTGGGAATAAAGAATTCCCCCTTTTTTATAGTCCAGTAAAAAGCTTAGGTCGAAACCTCCGAACCGGAAGGTATTACGCAGGGAAGCCAGGTAATCTGGGGTAGCAGTCCCAAAAGCCATGTCGTTGTCCTCCTGCAGCTTTCCTCCCCCATCCTGCAGCAGCATCCTACCCTGTTCGTCCCGCTTCACACCGAGCCCGCGCAGGTAGGCATAGGGCTTGCCCACTTCGGCATACACGCCTAAGCGGCTGTCTCCTCCTAACTGGAAACGGGTAATGTCACCCAGCAGCTCGACCACTTCAGAGTTGTTCCTGGCAAAGTTGGCCTGCGCTTCCCAGCTGAACTTCGGCTTTTGAATCACCAGGCCAGTCAGGCTGGCCTCAAATCCCCAGTTCTTGATCTCTCCGGCATTGTACAGGCGGCTGGTATATCCACTCGAGGCAGGCAACTGTGCCCGGATAATCTGGTTGGTGGTGGTAGCTGTATACTTGGTCGCATCAAGTGAGATTCTGTCCTGCAGAAACTTCAGGTCAACTCCGAACTCTACAGAGGAAGTCAGTTCAGGCTTTAGGTCCGGGTTATTCATGGTCGTGGACAAAGAAGCCAGGGTCGCACCGTCAAAAAAGCCGTCAAAGGAGTAGGTTTGGTAGAGTCTGTACGGGTCTGTGTCATTGCCGACTCTGGCGTAAGAGCCTCTTAGCTTGGCGAAGCTGAACAGGTTCTTGTTGTAGTCGAACATTTCACTGATAACCAGGGAACCTCCCACAGACGGATAGAAGTAAGAATTGTTGCCCTCGGGAAGCGTGGACGACCAGTCGTTACGACCTGTCACGTCAAGGAACGCATAATCATTATACCCCAGGGAAACAGACCCGAACACTGAGTTTATACTTTTTTTGGAGAGATTCTGTGACACGGTAGCGGGTTCCTTTGCATTGGAAAGGTTGATCAGGCCCGGCTGCAGCAGTGAATTTATCCGTTGCTCCCTTTTCTCATAGTCGGAGCTGAAGCTGCTGGCACCGGCAATAGCCACCACCGAAAACCGGTCAAAGTCCTTGTTTACAGACAATAAACCTTCCGTATTAAAGTGCTGCTGGCGGGTATTAAACGTGCGCATGAAACCTTCGCGGTTACTGCCGATCGTGGATCCGATGTTATTAAATTCATATCCTTCCCACCAATGCACGTCCACACCCAAACGGCCGGTAAACTTAAGCCAGTCGGTTAGTTTAATTTCCGGATTAAAGGAGGCAATGACCCGGTCCTTTACATCCCGATTGGGGTTCTCGTTGATGATCCAATAGGGATTACTGAAGTTTCGGTGTGTCCCGATTTCTTCTCCTGTAACCGCATCTTTGTAAGGCAGCAGCTCTGCCAAATCGGTACTTCTGGCCATGTGCGTGTACATCAGTGTGGGGTTGCGCCCATTTCCGTTTGTGTACTGGCGGTTTTCTACTGCATTGCGGATAAAGTTTATCTTGCTGTTAAAGGTGATCCAGTCAGAAGGTTTGTTCTGCATCGCCAGGGCAATGGTGTTTCTGCTATTTTCATTGAAGCCTTTCACAACACTGTTTCCTTCCAGGTTGGTGTAGGACAGCCTGTAGTTATTTTTGGCACTTCCCCCTTCGACACTGATGGAGTTGGTAAGAAGATGAGCCGTCGTATAAAAGTCTTTCACATTGTTTGGCTGTGGCAGGTATGCCTTTTCCTCCCCGTTCAGGGCAATGTAAGGCTGCCCCAGCATAGGCGATCCCCAGCTTCTGTAGTTCACATTGGCTTTAGGCAGTCGGTTCCGGTTGTCAATGTAGGAGGAAGTACCTACCCCGTAAGCATTCTGGTATTCCGGGAACTCCGTCAACGTCTGGAACATCGTACTTGAGTTGAGGGAAACCTTGAATTTATCCGAACCTCTTTTGGTCGTGATCAGTACCACCCCATTGGCCGCTCTGGACCCGTAGAGTGCCGCCGCATTAGGGCCTTTCAAGATTTGAATATCTTCTATATCAGCCGGGTTAATATCTGCCGCATTGTTACCATAGTCCAGGCTTCCGTCACCGGGAGCATTGTCAATGGGCATGCCATCTACTACAAACAAGGGCTGGTTATTACCAGTCAGAGAACTGTTACCCCGGATGACGATGCGGGCAGAGCCTGTATTGAAGCCGGAGGGAACCACTTGCACACCAGCCACTTTGCCCGATAAGGAGTTAATAATGTTAGGCTCCTTGGTCTCGTTAAGGGCTTCCGTATTTATTTGCTGCGTGCTGTAACTGAGAGACTTTGCCTCACGACTAATACCGAGCGCTGTAACAACCACTTCGCTCAGTCCATGGGTATTGGTATCCAGCCGAACGTTCAGGGTAGCCTGGTTCCCAACCGGCACCTCCTGTGATAACATTCCAACGAAGCTGAACACCAGCACGGCGTCCGGTGACGGAACGTCTATTTTAAAATTACCTTCCTTATCGGTCACCGTGCCCGTTTGGGTGTTCTTAATGATGACCGTTACGCCGGGCAACGACTCCCCTTTGTCGTCCGTCACTTTACCGGAAACAGTTCTTTCCTGCTGTCTAACCGGTTCAGGTTTCTTTTGCAGGATTATGGTGTTGTTTACTTCCTTGTAAGTGATGCCGGCAGGCGTCAGGAGTCTGTCCAGGACTTGGCCCAGTTGAACATCTTTAAAATCAAGGGCTGAAGTATAGTGATCCGATAAGCACAGGCTTTTGGCATCGTATGCAAAGCGCACGTCGATTCGACTGCGGATCTTTTCAATGGCTGCTTCCAGACTTTCTTTCTGGATGGAAATGGTGATGCTTTGCTCCATGACACCATCTCTGTAAGTAGCCCGGGCGTGCACTTCCTCCGTTGAAAAGAAGGAAAACAAGACCGAGGCAATCAGTAAAACAGGAATATAAATGCCCCTGTGTAACTTTTTATTCATAATTTTGTACATGTTGTTTTTTTAACAATCAGAATCCTGGAGCGAGCTCTGGCCCTGGGCACAGGCGCTCGTCTTCCTGCAGCCGCTGTTACTGGTACTAACAGCGGCTGCTTTTTTGCCCTAGTACAGTTCTATTGTCCCATTTTCTATTGTATAACTTAGTTCGTGGATGGCCGCAATGACAGCCACAGCCTGCGCTTGGGGCTGGCTTCTGGCTAAGGTAATCGTATAGGTATGCTCCTCTATTTCCTTCTTCCCGGCCTTAAGCCTGGTGTTATAGAGGCTGTAGAAAGCTTCACTCAACTCCTGGAAAGAAGCATTTTGCAACTCCACGCTGCCCTGCTGCCAGGCGGTGGTATAAGCTGGGTTGATGGGACGGGTGGTGGATTGACCGCTACTTTTGTGGTAAGTTAGCTGGTTGCCCCGTGTCAGGTGGGCCAGCGACCTCCCTGCAGTGCTTACCGCTACTCTTCCGTGTGTGACACTAACCTGAACCTCGTCGTAGCTGGCTGCCTTTTTAATATTGAAAGCCGTACCCAGCACCCTGGTTTTCAGTGGCCCGCTGTTTACAATAAAAGGTAGCTGTTTGTTCGGCTTTACCTCAAAGTATGCCTCTCCCTCCTCCAGCCATATTTCACGGGCTTTTTCCCCGAAGCTGCTTTTGGTATACCTTACAGTCGTCTGCTCGTTGAGCCAGAGTGTGGAGCTATCTGGCAGCAGCACTTTTATGTGTTGTCCCGGAGCGGCGGTGATGTAGCTGTATGTGATGGGAGAATCTGAGCTATTTAGCTGGTAATAATACCAGGAACCAAACAGGACTATGAGCAGGATGGCGGCAGCACTCCCGACCTGTTGCCAGAGCTGGATGACCTTTCCTCTTCTGATCTTTTTCAGAATACCGGACATCATCACCTCCCCGACGGCCTGATCAATGGGCTGCTCACTAGACGCTGGCTGAAGTGAATCAAAGGAGCAGTACCACTTTTCGACCCAGGCACTTTCTTCCGGCGTGGCCGTTCCTTGCAGGTACTTGCTGAGTAATTCTTGCTGTTTGTTCAGGTTCACTGGGTATCGGTGTGTTTACCTGTATATCAGCTAACCGGGCCGGGCGTACCTAAGAATTAGATTAAGGTTATGTTAAGAAACAGTCCACACCGCACCTAACAGCAGTAGCTGTGCGTATAGCTCCGGATTCTGGCCCATCAATCTTCCTTTCAGCAGGGTACGGGCATGGGTCAGGTAATTTTTAACGGTCTGGACCGAAAGTGAAAGCTGCAGGGCAATTTCTTTTGGCGTGTAGCCATTCTTATAACTGAGCATAAAGATCTCCTGCATCCGCGCAGGCATATCGGCCATTGCCTGCTCAATAACCGACTCGAGTTCCTCCAGGGCGATGCTGGACTCAGCCGTGGAGCTGGTAAAATAATCCTGTTCTGCTAACCGGGTGTTGGCATACTTCAGCCGAACCTGGTCAGCCTGAAAGTAGTTGATGATTCGGTAGCGTAATGCGGTATAGAGGTACTCAGCCGCTTTTGCATCTTCCGGGATAGTGCTACGCCTCATCCACAGCTTGACAAATAATTCCTGGACCAAGTCTTTTGCTTCCTCCTCTTTTGCCATCCGCTTTAGAGCGGTGGCATAAAGCTGTTTCCAGTACCGTTGAAACAACTCTGTAAAGGCGTCTTCATCCGAACCCTGTATCAGCACAAGCAACATGTCATCTGTATAATTCTGAAGCATGATTGGTCATGTAAGCATTCTGTGCCCACAAAGAAAACGACCCTACATTAAGCCAGCGTTAACAGAGTGTTAATCCTCTGATATAATTGTATCTAAGGAGACAAAGTATACAAGGAACTTCCAAACCCTTGGCACTTGGAGCAGATCAGCAGCATCTGCCGCCAGGACGAATGCCTCCCGCTGCTCCTCAGTCATCTGCTCGTGGACTTGGAGGATGAGGCAAGCGTAAAAGCCGTCGTAAATTGGTGGACGGAGCTGACAGCCGCCATTGGCGAGGGCATGGTGGTCAAGCCTTTGGACTATTTGCCTACCTTCCGTGATAGGTTGATACAGTCGGCCATGAAGTGCCGCGGCAGCGAGTACTGCGCATCACCTACTGGTCGGAGTTGATCTTGGCGGTATCCTGGAGCGGCTCAAGCAGCGCCATGTGCAGGCCAAGCGCGATCTTGCCCTGAAGGTTTTCTGGTATTGCCTCTGTAGGCTGGTACTCCGAAATCCCTATTGGCTTATCAATGTTCTTCAGGGCGTACTCTGCGACAACCTTGTTCTTACCCAGCAACACCACATAGTGTGCCCAGTGCAATTGCGCAACCGGTTGTTGCGTCAACTCAGAGCCGGGGTAAACAGAGGCAAACTGCCGCATATACAGCAGGTTCCGGCAAGAGAAGCCCTGCAGCTCCGGGAATTCCTTGCGTATGTCATCAGAGAGCGTCTGAAACACTTTGGATCCCCAACCTTTAGTTTGCTGCTGCGCCAGGATGATGTTCCAACGCAACAGCACTGGCCAGTAGCCCTTGTAAGCGGAACAGGTGCGGGAGGCGCACGCGCCCGTCACCCCGCTTGCCTGTAATCGCCCTTAAGAGGCAGAGCCAATGTCATGCCGTCCCCCCTTTCCATTCAGGAGTTTGGTGATATCCTTAGAGCGATAGTAGTGCGTGCCCCCGACTTTGACCGAGGGCAGCGTACCCTCCACCCGCAGCTTCTGCAGCGTGGAGGGGGAGACCTACAGCATGCGCCGCACCTCGGCGGACTTGAGTACTTTTTTCGGTGCCTCAGTCTGCTGCTTTCCGATCAGTTTTACCAAGTCCTCCAGCAGTTCCCGGTGGTGGCCGTATGCCTTGGTCCTGAGGGTGTCCAGGTAGGCGTTCACGCTCCGGGCCTCGGCCGAGCTGCCCTTCATTTTGCCCGCCTCGGCCGACCAGCGCTCTGGAGAGACGTAGCGGTGGGTGCTCAGCTCCAGCCGCCTGCCCTGCAGCGTGACGCGCAGGTAGATCGGCACAAGGTTGTCTTTGGTGGTCTTGGCTTTCCTGCCGTAGAACAGGACACTGATCTTGGTGTCCATACAACTCCTCCTTTTATGCTTGAATTTAACAATCAATCGAAGGCTGCACAAGATGTAAAAATATTGTACATCTTACTTACAGCCAGCTAGTTAATCTTCAATTCGGGTACCCGGAATCGCAACAGCTTCGGGTACCCGAATTTGCTGCCTCAGAAAGGAGAGAAAATGTAAAATTCAGGTGGGGCTTAAAAGCAAAAAAGCCCTTAAATCGCTGATTTAAGGGCTTTTTATGCTAACTGATAAGTTACTCCGCAGAGAGTGAGGGATTCGAACCCCCGGACCTGTTACAGTCAACGGTTTTCAAGACCGCCGCGTTCGACCACTCCGCCAACTCTCTGTAATTGAATCGAGCACAAAAGTATAGTGCCGCGCTGAATTTTCAAAGCTATACGCAAATATTTTTCGACGGTTGGAGCATTTCAGGTATAAGCAGCTGATTTAGAAGCTCAAAATTTTCAAGCATCGAGCTGCTATACCTTGCAACAGTCGCTTATACCAGCTTGCCAGCTCCTCAGGCTGCAGCCGAAGCAGCTTTTGCTTCGCTTTGTGCCGTCTTGCGGGTGAGGCGCTTGGTCACCGTGTCGATGCTCACGTTGATCTCAAAACCCAGGATCAGGATCATCGATACAAAATCAAGCCAGATCATGAGACCGATGAGGGCGCCGATGGATCCGTAGAACTTGTTGTAGGTATCGAAGGCGCTGATATAGAGCGAAAAGATAAGGGACACCAGAAAGATCAGAATCGTGGCCACCACAGCACCGGCCGAGATGAAAGGCCACTTATCTTGTATGGCCGGCACGTAGTAATAGATAAGCGAAGTAGCCAACAGAAAAAGAAGGATAATAGCCACGTATTTTAGTATCACGATCAAGGTATAGGTATAGGTCTCGGTCACGATCTCGTAGAAGACCAGCACATCCAGGATCCATTGCCCAAAGAAGATCGCAGCCACTGCTAGCAACAGGATGAAGGAAAGCGCAATGGTCAGCACTGTGGCAATCACCCGCTTCTTGAAATAGGGCCTTTTGTAGAAGGTATGGTACTTCTTATCAAAGGCATCCATGAGCGACATAATGCCATTCGTGGACAGGATCAGGGCAAACAGAAAACCGAAAGACAGCAGTCCCCCGCGTGGTTTGTTCACAATGTCATCGATGGTGCTATAGGCCACGGTGTACATCTCCTCCGGCAGTATCTCACCCAGAAAGCTGAGAATGCTCTCGCCCAAATCCAGCGACAGGATGCTGGGCATGTAAGGGATGAGCGTGAACAGGAAGATGATGGTCGGGAAGATGGCCAGCGTAAAGTTGAAGGCCATGTACGAGGCGCGTTTTGTTATAGAGTCCAGCCTGAGTTCGCCCAGCAGCACGTCGGCCACCTCGTATACCGAAGACCGGCCGTTGTTGAAACGCCACCTCTTCAGGAAAACAATGAATTTGCGATACGCTCTGCGGCGCTTCAGATATTGCTGGTTCAGCCTCATTCGCTATAGTATCCGTCCAACTTCTGGTGTATGATCGCAGGTATAGCCGTCGGGCGGCCTGATTTCATGTCCACAAACACCATGGTGGTTTCACCCACGTTCAGAAGCGTCTGCTCCTCGTTATACACCTCGTACTCAAACTTTATACGCGAGCCGTGCGGCTTGTGCTTCAGGAAGAGCTTGATCGTCAGCAGATCGTCGTACTTGGCCGGGCGAATGTACTTGCACTTGAGCTCGAGCACAGGCATCATGGTACCGGTCGCCTCCATCTCCTTGTAGTGTATACCTAGCCTCCTGAACACCTCCGTACGTGCCACCTCGTAGTAAGCCGCATAGTTGCCATAATAGACATAGCCCATCTGGTCGGTTTCGGCGTAGCGCACGCGTATCTGTACTTCTGATTCGAACATTTGTTTAAATGGTTGGATGGTTAAATTGTTAAATGGTTGACCTTCTGCAAGCATTTATTACACATGCGAATCAACAATTTAACAATGCAGCAATTAAACAATCTACTTTAAAATATTCCGTTCTGTCAGGGCTCGCTGGTAGCGGCGGGCATTGGCGATGTGCTCGGAGTGTGTCACGGCGAAGCTGTGGTAGCCGGAGAAGTCCTCCTTGGCGCAGAAGTAGATGTACTTGTGCTGCTCCGGATTGAGTACTGCATCGATGCTGGAGATGTCAGGCACATTGATCGGGCCCGGAGGCAAGCCGGCATAGCGGTACGTGTTGTAAGGAGAGTCGTGCTGCAGATGCACGTTGAGCACGCGTCGGATGCTGAAGTCACGAACAGCGTACACTACCGTCGGATCAGCCTCTAGCTTCATACCTTTCTGCAGACGGTTCAGGTATACGCCTGCCACACGGGGCTTCTCGTCGTTCTTGATCGTCTCGGCCTGCACGATAGAAGCCAGCGTGGATACTTCTTTCGGAGAAAGCCCCATCTTTTCGGCTTTGGCCTTGCGCTCAGCCGTCCAGAAGCGGTCGTATTCGGTCTTCATACGCTGCATGAGTTCCGGCGCCTTGATGGTCCAGTATACCTCGTAGGTGTTCGGTATGAACATACTTACCACTGTGGTTGTGTCGAAGCCGAGCGTTTGCAGGTACTCCTGGTCGTTGAGCAGACTGTCGATTTCTTCAGTTGACGGCTCTACGGCGGCAGCCAGCTTTTCGGCTAACTGGCTACGTAGCCTAATGTTATTGAACGTAAGCTTGAGCGGTGCCTGTTCGCCCAGACGTAACACGCCGATGAGCTGGCGGTTGCCCCATCCATCCTCAATTTTATACCTACCCGGCTTTACCAGTTCGTCGTAGTCCATGAGCTTGGCCATGAAACGGAGCGACAGGCGGTCGATGATGGTGCCGGTGGCTTCTACCGAGTCGAGTGCCTGCTCGTAGCTGGCGCCGGTCGGGATGTAGACATAAGTATCCTGCCCTTTGGTGTCTACGTTGGCCGTATACACGATCTGGTAGGCATAGTAGGAAAAGCTCACAAAAAGGAACAGCAACAGCACGACAATGCCGGGTAGCCACATGCTTTTCTCTTTTTTGACGCGTCTGCGTGGGGTGACTTCGTTAGCCATAATACAAATAATGAGCCCGGAAAAGGATGTCAGGTTCCGAACCTGTATAGTTTAGGCTACAAAAATAACACTAATCTTTCTTATCTGACTAATTTTGAGCCGGCATCTGTTCGAAGCGCTTCATCCACCAGTCTGAAAGGCTATACCTGCAACGCAGCGGGCTTTTATTCAGTATGTCCTACCTACTACTCAACTTTACACGATAAAACTATGGCCAACGCTGTTTTCCTCCAGATACATCCGGACAACCCACAGCCCAAAAGAATTCAGGAAGCGGTCGAGATACTACGCAACGGCGGTGTGATCATCTACCCGACCGATACCATCTATGGCCTCGGCTGCGACATCCACAATACAAGAGCCGTGGAGCGCGTCTGCCAGATCAAAGGCGTGAAGCCGGACAAGGTGAACCTCTCCTTTATTTGCTCCGACCTCACGCACATCTCTGACTATGCCAAGATCGACACGCCAACTTATAAAGTAATGAAGAAGGCGCTGCCCGGCCCTTTTACTTTCGTGCTCGACGCCAGCAGCCGTGTGCCGCGCTATGCCGGCAGCAAAAAGAAAACGGTAGGCATACGCGTTCCCGACAACAAAATAGCTCTGGCGTTGGTGCAGGAACTCGGCAATCCCATTCTTTCCACCTCCGTCCGCGACGAAGATGAAGTGCTGGAGTACAGTACCGACCCCGAACTGATCTATGAAAAATACCGCAACCTGGTAGATGCCGTGATCGACGGCGGCCCCGGCAACAACATTGCCTCCACTGTGGTAGACGCTGCCAATAATTTTGAAGTGCTGCGGGAAGGCGCGGGAGATATTGAGGAATACTTATGAGTTTGGGAGTTTAGGAGTTTAGGAGTTTAAGAATTCAGAGGTAGAAGTTATTGAATTTAATTGCAGGGATGAACTTAGAGCCTTTGGCTAGGAAGTACATAAGCGTTTTAATTTCATTTGAGATAAAGCACAAATCACTCTTAAACTCCTAAACTCCCCAACTCTTAAACTCTCTTGTGTTTCCAGCGCTTGTGGGTCCAGAGGTAGTTGGCCGGGTTGCGGCGGATGGAGGTTTCGAGTTTGCGGGCGAAGGCCTCGGTGATCGGGAAGGTGCCTTCTTCGGGCTTGGTGCTGCCGTCGGATAGTACTTCAAAGGTAAGGCGATAATGGCCGCGTTTGATTCGCTCCACATCCAGGAACAGCACCGGACAGCCAAAGGCATGCGCCAGTTTTTCAGCGCCGACAAAGAAAGGGGTATCCTGGTTAAGGAAGGTGGTCCAGAACTGAATTTCGCCGTAAGGAGGCGTCTGGTCTGAGAGCATGGCAACCACGCGCGGCGTCTTTCTGTTTCGCACAAAGTCGCGCATCGTGTCTTTCATCTTGATCAGGCGGGCACCCAAGCGGCCACGCAGGTATAGCATAAACTCCTCAAAGAATTCATTCTTGAGAGGTTTGTACACCCCTTCTGCCGGAAAACTGAACTGCACCGCACCTGCTGACAAGACCCATTCCCAATTGCCCGAGTGGGAGCCCATCGTGATGACCGTTCCGCCTCGTTGCACATAATCGTCGAGCACCTCCTGGTTCGAAAACACGATGCGGCGGCGCATCTCGGCTTTGTCCATCGAGGCCAGTTTCAGAATCTCCACGATCAGGTCAGGGAACTGACGGTAAAAGGCCTTGGCTATACCTTTAATCTCCTGTTCTGATTTTTCGGGAAAGGAATTGCGCAGGTTTTGCAGCACAACTTTTTTGCGATAGCCGACCACATAGTACACGAGCACATACAAAAAGTCGGCGAGCAGGTATAGGGCAGGCAGCGGCAGCAAAGAAAGGCCTTTGAGCAGCCACCAAAGCGGGTAGTAGAGCGTGGGTATGTTCGGGGATTTTTTCACAGGTATAGATCGCCTGCAAAGGTACGACCTATACTTGCATTATGAAATTAAAGAAATCGTGCTTATTTCGCAGGTAACTCCAGACAAAAGATCCCTTGACAAAATGCAAAGGAATTTTTTTGAATTTACCCGGTCTTTTATTCTTTGTCACAAAGTCCATTGTCTAACTTTTTAACTTTCTAACTTCCAAACTGTCTTGCTTCTCCTTACTGAAACAATGTACCACCCGCCCCTCCAGTTCTTCGCTCAGGCGCTGCGGTCGGATGGTTTGCTGATAGAAAATCACGAGAACTACGTGAAGCAGAGCTACCGCAGCCGCTGTCATGTGCTCACGGCGCAGGGCATGGTGCCGCTGAGCGTGCCGGTGCTGCGGGGCAATAGCAAGGACAAAACCCTGATCACCGAAATCGAGATTGACTACAGCCAGAAATGGTATAACGTGCATTGGCGCACGATACAGGCAGCCTATGGCCGGGCGCCTTATTTTGAATTTTACAGTGATTATATAAAGGCGGTATATGAGCGGCAGCCGAAATATTTATTCGACCTGAACGTTGATTTATTGCGGCTTTATCTTAAATTTCTGAAACTGGATCGGACAATCGGGTTCACGGACAGCTATCAGACAGAGCAACCGGAGGGGGTGCTCGACATCAGAAATAGGATACATCCTAAAATCATTCCTGACAACTTGTACGTACAACCCTATACACAAGTATTTGGCAAACAATTTGTACAAGACCTTAGTATAATTGACTTGTTGTTTACACAGGGTCCGAAGTCGCTTTCCTACTTACAATAATGCCCCGGCAAAACTAAACCTTTGCTGACTCGGGCTTGTTAACAATCAGAGGCTTTTCCTGTTAGCCTCAACGAGTTACAACATTTTTAGACCTTTACATTTTTTAAAGAGTATACATGGAAGCTAAATTCTCGAACAGAGTGAAAGAGGTGATCTCACTCAGCCGTGAGGAAGCTATCCGTCTCGGACATGACTATATTGGCACTGAGCATCTGGTGTTGGGCATGATCCGCGAAGGAGAAGGAACTGCCATCGCCTTGCTTAAGAAGCTGGGTGTTTCGATAGATGAACTGAAGTACGCTTTGGAGCAGGCTACACGAAACACCGCTTCACAGAACAGCAACATCACCGGCAGCATCCCGCTTACCAAGCAAACTGAGAAGGTGCTTAAGATTACTTACCTGGAGGCCAAGATCTTCAAGAGTGATATAATAGGTACTGAACATCTCTTATTATCCATCCTTCGGGATGAGGACAATATTTCTTCACAAATCCTAGCGAAATTCAACGTGAACTACGAAGCGATAAGAGACTCCCTGGATTATCACAGCAATAATCCACTGGCATCGTCTGACACAGACGATAACGATGATTCTGACAAACTATTCGGCTCTTCTTCCCGCGCTGGCAGCAGTTCGAGCAAGAAGCCCGGCGAAAAATCGCGCACTCCGGTGCTCGACAATTTTGGCCGCGACCTGACCAAACTGGCAGAAGACGACAAACTCGACCCGATTGTGGGCCGTGAGAAAGAAATCGAACGCGTGGCCCAGGTACTGAGCCGCCGCAAGAAGAACAACCCGATCCTGATAGGTGAGCCTGGCGTGGGTAAAACCGCTATAGCTGAAGGCCTTGCCCTGCGCATTGTGCAGAAAAAGGTAAGCCGCGTGCTCTTCAACAAGCGTGTAGTTACCCTTGATTTGGCCTCTTTGGTGGCCGGTACAAAGTACCGTGGTCAGTTCGAAGAGCGTATGAAAGCCGTGATGAACGAGCTCGAGAAGTCTCCGGACGTGATCCTGTTCATTGACGAGCTGCACACGATTGTGGGCGCTGGTGGCGCTTCCGGTTCGCTGGATGCCTCCAACATGTTCAAGCCGGCCTTGGCCCGTGGCGAGATCCAATGCATCGGCGCGACTACGCTTGACGAGTACCGCCAGTACATTGAAAAAGATGGCGCGTTGGCCCGTCGTTTCCAAATCGTGATGGTAGACCCTACCACGCCAGAGGAGACCATGGAAATCCTGCACAACATCAAAGACAAGTACCAGGATCACCACCACGTGAACTATACCGACAAGGCGATTGAGGCCTGTGTGAAGCTTTCGGACCGCTACATGAGCGACCGTTTTCTTCCGGATAAGGCCATCGACATCCTCGATGAGGCAGGTGCGCGCGTGCACATCAACAACATCGTGGTGCCGGAGGATATCCTGAAGCTCGAAGAGCAGATCGAGAACATCAAGGTGGAGAAAAACCGCGTGGTGAAGAGCCAGAAGTACGAAGAGGCTGCCCAACTGCGCGACAAAGAGAAAAAACTGATCGACCAGCTCGAAGCAGCTAAAAAGAACTGGGAAGAAGAGACCAAGAAGAAGCGCTATTCGGTAAAAGAGGAAAATGTGGCAGAGGTTATTGCCATGATGACAGGTATACCGGTGAAGCGTATCGCCCAGAACGAAGGTCAGAAGCTGTTGAATATGGCCGATGAACTGAGCGGTAAAGTGATTGGTCAGGAAAAAGCCATCAAGCAATTGGTGAAAGCCATCCAGCGTACACGCGTTGGTCTGAAAGATCCGAAGAAGCCGATTGGCTCGTTCGTGTTCCTGGGCCCGACTGGTGTAGGTAAAACGGAGCTTGCCAAAGTGCTGGCCACTTACCTGTTCGACAAGGACGACGCACTGGTGCGCATCGACATGAGTGAGTACATGGAGAAATTCAGCGTATCTCGCCTGGTGGGAGCGCCTCCGGGCTACGTGGGCTACGAAGAGGGTGGTCAGCTGACGGAGAAGATCCGCCGCAAGCCATACTCTGTGGTGCTGCTCGACGAGATCGAGAAAGCGCACCCGGATGTGTACAACCTGCTCCTGCAGGTGCTCGACGATGGCATCCTGACGGACGGTTTGGGCCGCAAGGTAGACTTCCGTAACACGATCATCATCATGACCTCCAACATTGGTGCACGCGACCTGCAGGACTTCGGAGCCGGTATCGGTTTCATGTCGAAAAGCAAGCAGGAGAACGTAGATGATATCATGAAAGGTACGATTGCGAGCGCGCTGAAGAAGACGTTCTCGCCGGAGTTCCTCAACCGTCTGGATGACGTGATCGTGTTCAACTCACTTGGTCGTGAGGACATGCACAAAATCATCGAACTGTCTCTCAACAAGCTGTTCAAGCGTATTGATGCACTTGGCTACAAGATCGAGCTCACCAGCAAGGCGAAGGACTTCGTGGCTGAGAAAGGCTATGATCCGAAGTATGGTGCCCGTCCGCTGAACCGTGCTATTCAGAAATATATCGAAGACCCGATTGCGGAAGAGATACTGAAAGCCGAGATCGCACAAGGCGACACGATGCTGGTGGACTACAAGGAAGGCGAAGAGAAACTAACTTTCGCGTCGAAAAAAGGCAATGGCAAAAAGAATAAAGGCATGGCCAACGACGGAGAAGAGGAAGAGACCGAGCCAACCAAGTCTACGGGCGACGGTGAGAAAACTGACAAATAAGGTATAAGACCTAAGGTATAAGGGCTGTCCCGTGTGGGGCAGCCCTTATTTTTTGTCTGGTTTATAGCTGTTTTCGGCTGATAGTTTTTAAATTTGACAATTAATCAATCAGTCTCAGATAAAATAGATATACCCCATTTCATGGCAGGAGAAATCAGAAATAGCCAGATAGAAACGCTGGAGCGCAAAAACGCCGAAGCCTTGCTAGGCGGCGGACAGGACAGAATAGAAGCACAGCACAAAAAAGGCAAGCTGACGGCCCGCGAGCGCATTCACCTTTTGATGGACGAGAACTCTTTCGAGGAAATCGGCAAGTTTGTGATGCACCGCTCCAAGGATTTTGGTCTGGACAAGCAGTACTACCTCGGCGACGGCGTGGTGACCGGTTACGGCACCATCAACGGCCGCCTGGTATACGTTTTCTCGCAGGACTTCACTGTGCTGGGCGGTTCACTTTCTGAAACCCATGCCGAGAAGATCGTGAAGATCATGGAACTGGCTATGAAAAACGGTGCTCCGGTGATCGGTCTGAATGACTCCGGGGGTGCCCGTATTCAGGAAGGCGTGGTATCGCTGGGCGGCTATGCGGATATCTTCTACCGCAACACACTGGCCTCTGGCGTTATACCTCAGATTTCGGCTATAATGGGCCCATGCGCCGGTGGCGCGGTGTACTCCCCTGCCATTACCGACTTTATCATGATGGTGGAGGACACGTCGTACATGTTCGTGACCGGACCAAACGTGGTGAAAACGGTAACACACGAGAACGTGACGTCTGAAGAACTGGGTGGCGCCAGCACACACAGCACCAAGAGCGGCGTGACGCACTTTTCCTGCGCCAACGAAGTGGAGTGCATCAACTACATCAAGACGCTGTTGAGCTATATTCCGCAGAACTGCGAGGAGCTACCTCCGTCTATACCTTACGAGGAAAAAGCGGACGAAACCCGTGCCGTGCTCGACACCATTATACCTGAAAATCCGAACCAGCCCTACGACATGCGTGAGGTGATCGAAGGTATCATTGACGCGGACTCTTTCTTCGAGGTACACAAGAACTTCGGTGAGAACATCGTGGTAGGGTTTGCCCGTCTGGGTGGTCGCAGCATCGGCATCGTGGGCAACCAGCCTGCCGTACTCGCCGGCGTACTCGACATCAACGCTAGTACCAAGGCCGCCCGCTTCGTGCGTTTCTGCGACAGCTTCAACGTGCCGTTACTGGTACTGGAAGACGTTCCGGGCTTCCTGCCAGGTACCGACCAGGAGTGGCGTGGCATCATTACCAACGGAGCTAAGTTGCTGTATGCATTCTGCGAGGCGACCGTACCGCGCATCACGGTGATTACACGCAAAGCTTACGGTGGTGCCTATGACGTAATGAACTCGAAGCACATCGGTGCCGACATGAACTACGCCTGGCCAACTGCCGAGATCGCGGTGATGGGTGCGCAGGGTGCTGCCGAGATCATCTTTAAGCGCGAGATCGCTGAAGCCGAAGATCCGGCTGCGAAACTGGCCGAGAAGGTGCAGGAGTACAAAGACAAGTTCGCGACGCCATACCGCGCCGCGCACCGTGGCTTCATCGACGAGGTGATCATGCCGAACGAAACTCGCGCTAAGCTGATCAAAGCTTTCAAGATGCTGGAGAACAAAGCCGTCACATTGCCACGTAAGAAGCACGGAAATATTCCGCTTTAACTGGATTGAACAACGGGCATGTGCAGCCATAGAACATCTGGCTACACATGCTCGTTATGTTTAACAACCATTGTGTATACATTACTGATAAAAACCTGATGAGAAAAGAATCTTTCGATTTTCTAGAAAAATACCTGAATAACTCCTCTCCTACCGGCTTCGAGTCAGAAGGCCAGAAGCTTTGGCTGGAGTACATAAAGCCCTACATTGAGGATTATTTTGTTGACACGTACGGTACGGTGGTGGGTGTGATCAACCCTGAGGCAGAGTACAAGGTGGTGATCGAAGCACACGCCGACGAGATCTCCTGGTTTGTGAACTACATTACGCCGGAAGGATACCTATACCTGAAGCGTAACGGTGGCTCCGACGCTTTGATCGCTCCCTCCAAAAGAGTAAACATCTATACCTCAAAAGGCATTGTGAAAGCTGTTTTCGGTTGGCCGGCCATACACGTGCGTAAGGTGGAGAACGACAAAGCTCCTACCATCGAGACGGTGTTCCTGGACTGTGGCGCCAGCAACCGTGAAGAAGTGGAGAAAATGGGTATACACGTAGGTTGCGTGGCAACGTTCGAGGACGAGTTTACGGTGATGAACGACAAGTTCTACGTAGGTCGCGCATTGGATAACCGCGTGGGTGGTTTTATGATCGCTGAAGTGGCCCGTATGATCCACGAGCGCAAGCACAAACTGCCTTTCGGTCTGTACATCGTGAACTCGGTACAGGAAGAGATTGGCCTGCGCGGCGCTGAGATGATCGCGCACCGCATCAACCCGAACGTGGCCATCATCACGGATGTGACGCACGATACGCAGTCGCCGATGTACGACAAAAAGAACAGCGGCGACATCCACTGCGGCAAAGGCCCGGTGATTGCCTATGGCCCGGCGGTGCAGAACAACCTGCGTGACCTGATCATCAATACCGCACAGGAAAAAGAGATTCCATTCCAGCGCTCCGCTGTTTCACGTGCAACCGGAACCGACACCGATGCGTTTGCATACTCTAACGCGGGGGTAGCTTCGGCTTTGATTTCCCTGCCACTGAAGTACATGCACACGACCGTAGAGACGGTGCATAAAGACGACGTAGAGAACGTGACGAAACTGATATACGAAACACTGCTAAAAATTGAGGACCAACAGGACTTCCGGTACCTGAAATAGAAATCACTTTTAGCCTTAGAGAAACCACACAGCCCTGAGCGGCTTGTGTGGTTTTTTGTTTTAAAGCCATCCCTAATTGTTTACTTTTGGATATGCGCTTCCACTATACCTTCACCGACCAGATGGGCCGTACCGTTACGCTGCCGCACTTGCCGCAGCGCATTGTGTCGCTGGTGCCTTCTCAAACTGAACTCCTATTCGACTTAGGGCTGCAAGACCGCCTTGTAGGCGTCACGAAGTTTTGCATCCATCCAGAAGAGAAGGTGAAAGAAAAGCACATTATCGGTGGCACCAAGAACTTTAAGTTGGAGGTGATTGATAAGCTTCAGCCTGATCTGATTATTGGGAACAAAGAAGAGAACTACGAAGAAGGTATAGCCAGTCTGCAGGAGAAGTATCCAGTCTGGATGAGTGATATTTATACCTTGGAGGACGCATTGGAAATGATCAGTCAAATTGGTCAGTTGACGAGAACGGAGGCTAAGGCTCAGGAATTGGTGCAAGGTATAGCGGCTGGCTTCGATGTTTTGCAACCCGTGCAACCAGCTATCCCTACCGCCTACTTTATCTGGCGCAATCCCTACATGGCCGTGGGCAACAACAACTTCATCGACCACCTGCTGCAGCGCTGCGGCTTTTGTAATGTCTTCGCCAATCAGCCCCGCTATCCCGAGGTATCGCCGGAGCAGTTGCAGGCTACTAATCCCAAGCTGATCTTGCTGTCATCCGAGCCCTACCCTTTTCAGGAAAAGCACTTTGCTGAGTTTCAGGAAATGTGCCCGGAGGCGGTCATCAAAGTAGTGGATGGGGAAATGTTCAGCTGGTATGGCAGTCGCTTACTAAAGGCACCGGCGTATTTGCAGGAGGTTGTGAAAGAAGTCAAGCAAGGTATAGCGCACTAAGAAAGGCGCTTCAGCAACCGCTCCGCCCGCTCGGCTATACCTGCAAAATAGGCTGCATCTGCCTGCACGGCTGTACTGGTTTTCCCCACCACTTCCCGTTTGTTCATCGGGTCAGCCAGGTTCGCGAATTTGATAATCTGAAAGGCACGATCGGGTTGCAGTTCGCCTTTTTCAACTGCCTGCTCCAGTTCCTCGATCAGTAATTCACGGAATTCTTTCTTCTCAATTGCCTCTTCGTCAAGCAGGCGCAAAACGGCAGCCACTGCTTCGTCTTCGAAAAGCGTGCGAATGGCAATGTTGATCAGCTTTTCGGTGGAAGGGGCTGGCAGCCGCATGAGCGTGAGGTAGCCTCCTCCGTCCGCGGCTGCGGTCGCGTAGTACTTCAGCCAAAAGGAGTTGGAAAGCGGGTCTCTGTAAACGGCAGCATACCCACCGGCAGAGGTCTCCATCAGCTCAAACTGTGGCAACAGCACCTCGATCAGGCCGGCGTCTCCGTACAAATAGCGCTTTTCCATCAATCCTTAATCGTTATACCTTACCTCAAACCCCATTTTCTCCAAATCCTCCCAAAACCGTGGGTAGGACTTGCGCACCACTTCCGGATCCTGAATCTGGACAGGCTGCAGCAAAGCGATCGGAGCGAAAGCCATGGCCATGCGGTGGTCCTGGTACGTCCTGAAATTCAATTCCCGGTTGATCATCAGCGTCGGGTTCATCTGAAAAATGCCTGGCGTCCGCTCGTCCAGGGAGGCGCCCATCGCCAGCACCTCGATCTGCAGGGCCTGAATACGGTCCGTTTCTTTGATGCGGAGGCTCTCCAGCCCGGTCATCTCGACGGCCACGCCGGATGCGGCACACAGCGCCACGATGGTTTGCGCCAGATCCGGGCAGTTGCTGAAGTCAAACGCTACTCTTTTCTCCGCATGCTTCTTGGTGAGTCGCACTCCTTCTGACTTGAACTCAGTATACACGCCCAGGCGGCGCATGATGTCCACGATGGCTTTGTCGCCCTGGTGAGAGTCTTCGCGCAAACCGAGCAGGGTAATATCCGCCTCTTTGGCTAAAGCCACCATGCTGTACCAATAACTGGCCGCCGACCAATCCGATTCCACCGCAAACGTCGCTGGCTGGTATACCTGATGCGGCACCGTGATCGTGTTGCCCTCAAAATTGGCCTCCACCCCAAAATGCTTCATCAAAGCCAAGGTCATTTCGATGTAAGGCCGTGAGCCGATCTTGCCTTCCAGTTCCAGTTCCAGCCCTTCCGGCAGCAAGGGCGCCACCATCAGCAAAGCCGAAACATACTGACTGCTGATGTCGCTGCGCACTTTCAGGTGCTTTTTACCACTGCCTTTAAAGCCGCTGATTTGGAGGGGCGGATAACCTTCCTCACCCAGATAGGTTATACCTGCGCCCAGTTCCTGCAGGGCCTCCACGAGCACTTTGATCGGCCGCTGGCACATGCGTTCGGTGCCGGTGAGCGTTTTCTGCTGGCCAGTCACGGCATAGTAAGCCGTCAGGAAGCGCATGACCGTGCCGGCGTCTTCGGCGTCAATGGTCTCCGAGTCGCTTTTCAGGAGCCTTTGCAGGAGTTGAGTATCGTTGGCTTCGGAGAGGTTCTGCAATTCGGATTCCCCGCCTGCCAGGGCCGCGATGATCAAGGCGCGGTTGGCTTCGCTTTTAGAGGCCGGTAATTGTACACGACCCTTCAGTATACCTGTCGGGTGCGAAAGAGTAAGAGTTTTAATCATAGTAGCTGGTAGTAGCGCAAGGCTTCCTGTATTTCGGCAAGGGTAACAGGCTGGTCCCAAACGGCCCTGCCTATACCTTGCAACAAGGTGCAATTAATGGTAGAATGCGTATTTTTCTTGTCCTGCAAAGCCAGTTTAGCCATGCTTTGGATATCTTCTTCGGTAATTTTTACTTTCTCATAGATCGAAACCATAAACATCTCGATCTGGTCCAGCTCCCGTTTGGTGAGCAACTCTTTTTTCACGGAAAGGTAAGCCTCGCAGAGCATCCCCACGGCAATGGCCTCGCCATGCAACAGTTCTCGGCCGGGCTTCTCCATCAGGTAGCTTTCTACGGCGTGGCCCACGGTATGGCCGAAGTTAAGCACTTTGCGGTAGCCGCCCTCCAGCGGATCGGCCTCCACCACGGCTGACTTTATACCTACCGAGTGACGGATCAGCGCGTCCCAGTCTTCAGTGAAAAGTCCGATATGGCGCTGTTCCTCAAAGGCCGCCGCGTCGGCGATTAGCCAGTGCTTGATAATCTCGGCATAGCCTGACTTGAGCTGGCGCTGTGGCAGCGTGTTCAGAAAAGTCGGGTCGATGATGACGGCTTTCGGCTCTTTGTATACCCCGATGTGGTTCTTGAGTCCGTGGAAATCTATACCTGTTTTGCCGCCCACGCTGGCATCCACCTGCGCCAGCAGCGTGGTGGGCACCTGCACAAAGTACATCCCGCGCTTAAACGTGGCTGCACAGAAACCGCCCATATCCCCTATCACGCCGCCACCCAGGTTCACCAGCACCGACCATCGGTCCAGGTTGAGCTCAGTCATACGCTGCCAGATATGCTCGCAGGTCTGCAGCGTTTTATGCGCCTCGCCGCTCTGTATCTGTATGATGTCATGCTCGGGCAAATGGGGCTTCACCTGCGGATAGCAATGGTGCAGGGTGTTCTCGTCCACCAGCACGGCTATTTTAGAGAAGGCGAGGTTCTGCAGCACCGCTTTCAGTTGCGGCAGCACATCTCGCCCGATGTATATGCTTTCAGTCACGATGATTTTTGTTTCGTCAGGTATAGGTATAACAACGGCGGCTTTAAACCGGCGTTCAGGTATACGCTTACGAGGCCTGTTCCGGCTCAGTGTTAGGTTTTGTTTCCGGATTCCCGGCCTGCATGATGCTGGTTTGTTTGCGGATGGACTCCACATGGATCAGTTTGTAGAGCTCTTCCACAAAGGCCGGGTTGATACCTGCCTCAGCGGCCCAGTCGGCGCGGGTCCGGAAAATCTCCTTCCAGCGCTCGAGCTGCAGCACCTGCACGTTGTTCTGCTTTTTATACTCCCCTATCTGCTCCACCAAGGCCATGCGCTGCGCCAGCGCCCCGATCAGGTCGTGGTCGGCAGCATCAATCTTTAAACGCAGTTCCTCAGCCCGGTTCACCAGCTCCGCGTCGTCGTAATTCGTTTTGCGCACCTGCAGCTTGCTCAGTATATCAGCCAAAGTGGCTGGCGTCACCTGCTGCTCCGCGTCGCTCAGGGCCTCCGCCGGATTCGGGTGTGTCTCGATCATCACACCATCACAGCCCATATCAAGTGCTCGCTGCGACAGAGGATAGATCAAGTCGCGGGTACCGCCAATGTGACTTGGGTCCACGATCACGGGCAGGTTCTGGAAACGCGCTTTCAGCTCAATCGGAATTTGCCATACCGGCGCATTGCGGTACTTGGAAGGTTGGTATGAGGAGAAACCACGGTGAATGGCAGCCAGGTCGGTTATACCTGCCTGGTAAATACGCTCGATCGCTCCGATCCAGAGCGCCAGATCCGGGTTCACAGGGTTTTTCACCATCACAGGTATATTCACCCCACTCAAGGCATCGGCTATTTCCTGCACGGCAAAGGGGTTCACGGTGGTGCGGGCGCCAATCCACAGCACGTCTATACCTTGTTTCAGGGCCTCCTCCACATGGCGACCGGTGGCTACCTCGGTCGTCACGCGCATGCCCAGTTCCTGCTTCACGCGGGCCAGCCACGCCAGTCCTTGCAGCCCTACCCCCTCAAAGGTGTTGGGACGGGAGCGCGGCTTCCAGATACCTGCCCGAAAGAGGTGCACATTCAGCTTTTTCAAGGCCTCGGCGGTCTGCATGACCTGCTGCTCACTCTCAGCGCTGCAGGGACCGGCAATCACCAGTGGCCTGCCGCGCTCAGCCAGCAAATCAGCGAAATAGGTGTCTTTATTTTTGAAATCCATCGGTGTCAATTGTCCATACAAAGGTACGACAATTACAACAGTTATGCAGCGGATCTGGTTTAAGGGAATGGCTGCCCTGAAAAACAGTACAAAATAAATCTTGGGTACCAGGCTTCTATGGTGTAAAACGTTACCGCATACCTTATCTTTGCGGCAATTAACACACCATTACATGAACCCGGTTACCAACGTTTCTTTCGACGATACAGCTGTCGCTTTTTCTTCCAAGTCCGACGCTGAGCTTTATAAAATGTACCTGCTGTTCAAATCCATGAACAGCAACACCTTTGTAAAAGTGGGCGGCAACCTGCTGAACTTCGCGCTCAAACTGCACCTGCCGGTTAAGTTTATCATCAAGCCTACTATTTTCAACCATTTCTGCGGCGGCGAAACGATCGGGGAATCGGAGCGCGCCATCCGCGAACTGGCCAAATACAACATCGGCACCATCCTCGACTACTCGGTAGAGGGCGAGGGCTCCGAAAAGAGCTTCGATGATACACGCGATGAGATCCTGCGCACCGTAGAGAAGGCCCGTGGCAACAAGAACATCCCATTCTCGGTGTTTAAGGTGACAGGCCTGCTGAGCACAGCGCTCCTGGAGAAAGTGCAGGCAGGCGAAAAACTCACTGCTGAAGAGCAAGCCGCCTATGCGCGTGGCCTGAAGCGGGTGCAGGACATTTGCCAGCGTTGCCATGAAGCCGACGTGCGCGTGTTTGTGGATGCCGAGGAAAGCTGGTTTCAGGACACGATCGACAACATGGCCTACGACATGATGGAACTCTACAACAAAGAGAAAGCCATCGTGTACAACACGTACCAGCTCTACCGCCACGACCGCCTCGACGCACTGGCACGCGATTATGAGAATGCCGTAGCCAAAAACTATATACTCGGAGCCAAGCCCGTGCGCGGTGCCTACATGGAAAAAGAGCGCAGGCGTGCCGAAGAGCAAGGCTATCCAAGCCCGATCAACCCGACCAAAGAAGCCTCTGACAAACTATACAACGATGGCCTCCGCTTCTGCATCGAGCACATCGACCGCATATCGCTTTGCGCCGGCACGCACAACGAAGCCAGCTGCTACCTGCTGATGGAACTGATGGAGGAGAAAGGTATAGCGCCCAACGATGAGCGTGTGTTCTTCGCCCAGCTTTTTGGCATGAGCGACAACCTGTCCTACAACCTGGCCAACGCAGGATACAACGTAGCCAAGTACGTGCCTTACGGTCCGGTGGAGTCGGTGATGCCCTACCTGCTGCGCCGCGCCAACGAGAACACAGCTATTGCCGGGCAGAGCAGCCGAGAGTTCGGGCTGATCAGCAAGGAGATGGAGCGCCGTAAAAAGTCGAAAAGGTAGACTATACCTGCATAGCCCTGTAGCTATACCTTCAGAAGGCAGTAGTAGCGTAGTTTAGACTGTTAATTCTAATTATATGAACCTGTTCATTTTTTTGATTAGCCTAATACTATTGTCACCTGCTACGTCTACAGCGGACTACAGTCCGAATGGGAGCTGTAATAAGCTACAGGTAAAAGGTATAAAAAGTGAATACCGTACTCATGACACATTGGAGGTAACGTTTCAGAATACGGGCAAGGACGCCACCTATTTCATAGCTTATCTCCAGGTAATGAAGGAAGATGAAGGTAGGTGGTACCAGATAGATGGGGGTTTAGAAAAAATTGGGTCAGAACGTACTCAAATACACGAATTACAAGCTCATAAGAGTAAGAAATTTAAGATAGGCTTGTACAGGTGGTTTGCGAAAAGCAAGCTAAAAGAAAGATCCTTCAGAGTAGTTTATAAATATAGGTATGATAGACAAGGGGATTGGGAGTGCAGTTCCACGACCAAGCCATATGTAGTAAGAGTTGAATAGCCGGATACAGGAAACAACGATGGACTTTCTGATGGTGAGATTTGCTACCTGAACCCGACCAGCACAAAAAATAAGAAGGCCCTGCATTGCTGCAGGGCCTTCTTATGTGTTTAGAACTATAAGGTATTATCCGTAGTTCTGCTATTGATTACTGTACAGTTACAGTAGAGTCAGTCTCAACAGTTGTAGTCTCAACAGTAGAGTCAGCTTCAACTTCTTCAGTAACAACTTCTTCTTCAGTAGTTACTTCAGTTTCAACAGCTTCAGTTTCAGTTGCAGTTTCTTCAGTGTTGCAAGCTGTGAAAGCTACCAGGGCGAACGCTACGAAAGCGAATTTGAACAATTTTTTCATTTTGTGTTTGTGATTAAGTGTTTTGGTTTCGAATTTGAACTTCATACCGGAAACCCGGATAGGTAACCCGGTATTTTTTATTTTTTTAAAATATTTTTTTGTTGGGTTACAAAAAGCGGCCTGGCGTATTAAAATCAGAACGGCATGAGGAAGAGTTTGTATGAGACGGATGAGGCGATCATGGAGGGAATCCGGAATGACGATGACCGCGCACTCGCACATCTGTATAAGCTGTACTTCCCGATGATCTCTCATTTCATCATCAGCAACAGTGGAACTGATGACGAGGCGAAAGACATTTATCAGGAAGGCGTGATCGTCTTCTACGAGAAGATCAAGGGCAACAGCCTGGAGCTCAGCTGCCAGATCAAGACCTACCTCTACTCCGTGTGCCGCCGGCTGTGGCTCAAGCGACTGGCAGAGAAAGGCCGCTACGCCAACCGCATAGAGGACTCTGAAAACTACCTGTCGCTGGAGGAGGATGTGCCGCAGCACGAGGAGAACGAAAGGCAGTTCGGCGTCATGGCTGAGGCGCTTGACCAGTTGGGTGAGCCCTGCCGCACCTTGCTGGAGGACTTCTACATCCGGTCGCAGGGCATGCAGGACATTGTGGAGAAGTTTGGCTACACGAACACCGACACGGCCAAAAACCAGAAGTACAAGTGCCTGCAACGCCTCAAGAAGCTATTCTTCACCTCTTACAAACCAGAGGTATAGCATAGACGAAATGAATTTTAGCACCTTGTGAAAGGTATTTTTAGATAACCATGTTTGACCACCGCATATACGAGCAAATAGAGCGCTACCTGGCTGGCACCTTGCCGGCCGAGGAGAAAGCTTCCTTTGAGGCGCTGTTGCTCTCCGACCCGCGGCTTGCCGATCAGGTACAGGAGCACCGCCAGGTGCTGCAGGCCATGCAGCACTATGGTAAGCGCCAGCAATTGCGCCATAAATTAAACAGCATCCATACAGAAATGGAATCCGGTTCGCAAACTGCCAACAGCGAGCTGATAGCCTGGAAAGTCTTCTTTAAGAAGCACGCTCAGACCATGGCAGTTGCCGCCAGCGTTTCGCTGCTTTCCGTTTTCGGAACGCTTTGGAGCGTGCAGCAAATGAAGAAGCCTGTACAGCAGCAGGCAGCCCGTTATATTGAGCTCCGCCGCGAGGTGGAGAAGATCAAAAAAGAACAGCGTGCCATCATCAATGGCATCGCCAGCGCGGATGCCGCCGCACCGGCTCCGCGTTCGGCACGCTTCAGTGGCACCGGTTTCGCCATCAGCCCGGACGGGTATATTGTCACCAGTTCGCACGTCATCCAGGGGGCCGACTCTATCCTGATCGAAAACAAAGCCGGTCTGAAGTATAAGGTAACCGAAGTGCACCGCAACACCGACTACGACCTGACCATCCTGAAAGTAGAAGACCCTTCCTTTGCTGGTTTCGGCAAGCTGCCTTATACCTTTAAGACAGCTACTTCCGATCTGGGCGAGCGTGTGTATACCCTGGGCTTCCCGCGCGAGGACATCGTGTTTGGTGAGGGCTCGCTGAGCTCCGCTTCCGGTTTCGAGGGCGACACCACTTCTTATCAGATCTCCATCCCACTCAACCCGGGTAACAGTGGCGGCCCGCTGCTCGATGACAAAGGCAACGTCATCGGCGTGATCAACGGCAAGCAGGCAGGTCAGGAAGGTGCCGCTTTTGCAGTGAAATCCTCTTACCTGATGCAAATGGTAAGGGAAATGAAAGAACGGGAAAATGGCGCGGCAGTGAGCCTTCCGCAGCAAAATAACCTGAGCGGAACTTCGCGTACACAGCAATTAAAGAAACTTCAGGACTATATTTTCGTCGTGAAAGTGTATAACTAAGGCACGGGAATATTGCTTTATTGCAACACTATGGAGGACTATCTGTCATTTAAGCGCAGATAGTCCTCTTTTTTTATAACTTTTTTAAAAAGATACAGTTAAATAAACCATGTATATCCCGACAAAAGATGTACAATTTGTTTAATCATGAACCATAAAGTAACAACTATGAAAATGCGAATGCTAAAACCTCTTGCCGTTTTCTTTGCTGCAGGCTTTTTATACAGCTGTGCCAGCAGTAACGACGCAATGGATACTACTGCCATGGACGAAACCACGACCATGAGCGAGACCACCACCATGGCCGGTGATGATGCGACTACCACAGAAACAGAAGTAACTGAGACCACTACCACTGACATGGATACTTCTTCCACCATGGATGTCACTGCAGAGACCAGCTCTATGGCTATATTGGATGCTGCCAGAACAAAAAGCGAAATCTCTACTTTCATGGAGTTAATCCAGGCGGCCAATATTTCAAAAGCTTTTGAGCAGGAAGGTGAGTTTACCATTTTCGCCCCATCTAACGAGGCCTTTGAGAAACTCCCTGCCGGTCAGCTGGATTTCCTGAAAAAACCAGAAAACAGAAATGAACTGATCAAGGTGCTGCAAGCCCACATCATTTCGGGTAAAGTGATGACAAGCCAGCTACAGGCGAACCAGCGTATCCAGGTGGGTCAGGATGACTATATCGAAGTAGCGAGCGCAGGCGCTGCCCCTAACTCTTTCACTATTGGTGGAGCCAACATTGTAGAGTCTGACATTGAGGCCAACAACGGTGTGATCCATGTGGTGGACCGTGTACTGGTAACTGCTGACGCCGTAACTGAAAAAGAATAACCGACAGCATTATAACATACTGAAAAAGCCTTCCTCCACGGAAGGCTTTTTCATGATCAGCCTTCGAAAAACCCGCTTATTGTAGAGGAAACGCGCACTGCCTGACTTCATTTTGCAACCATAGAGTAGGTGAGCCGTTACAATAAACTAGTCTGCAAAAAAGTAGGCATCCTTACATTATACTAATACAAACTTAAAAATTCAACTATGGAAAGAGCAAGCAATACGAACATGATGACAGCCATGTTCCGGGACCGTGACAGCGCAGAACGCGCCTATGAAGAACTGCGTGCACGCGGATATGACAAAGATGATATCAACGTAGTATTGTCGGATGAGGGACGCAAGCGCCACTTTAGCGGTGATCTGGACCGTGACGGCGATACTGAACTGGGTAATAAATCGCTGGAGGGAGCCGGGGCCGGCTCGGCCATCGGCGGTACGCTTGGTGCTATTGTGGGTGCTGTGGCAGCCATAGGCACTTCCGTAGCTATACCTGGCTTGGGTCTGGTAGTGGCAGGTCCGTTGGCTGCTGCCCTGGCCGGTGCCGGTGCTGGTGGCCTGACAGGCGGCCTGATTGGTGCCCTGGTGGGTGCCGGTATACCTGAAGAACGCGCCAAGGTGTATGAAGAAGGCGTGAAAGAAGGTAACATCGTGCTGGGCTTTAAGCCCCGCACATCAGAAGATGCCCGTTACTTCGAGGAGCATTTCCAGAAGCACCGCGGAGAGCACATCTATTACTAAGGCCTAACTGCCTTAAATAAAATCAGAGGCTTGGCTTTTCCCTTGTGGCGAAGTCGAGCCTTTGTCTTTATATCCTACCTTGATGGTGATACGGAAGAGGCCGGTATACAATAAAATAAACATATACTGATCATTCTTCCGTATCCCCTTATAGCAATTACATCTATCGAAAAACAAAAAATAAGACTATGAAAAACCTATGGATGGCAGCCACCCTCACACTGGGCACGCTTGCCTTTGCATCCTGCAGTTCCGATAAGCAGGAAACCAACACCACCGCCGAGGTGGACACCGAAATGAACACTACCACCCCAGTGGATTCTACCCTGAGCGAAGACAAGCGCGAATTTTTAGGGAAGGCGCACAGCATCAGCACGCAGCAGGTCGAACTGGGCAAACTGGCAGTCGAAAAAGGCACAACCCAGCAGGTGCGTGACTATGGCCAGCAGATGGTGGACATATACTCCAAAAAACTGGACGAGCTGCAGGATATCTCAAAGCGGTACAGCGCCACGTTGCCGCAGCAAATGGAAGAAGACCATGCCGGACGTGTACAGGAGCTGCGCGATAAAAACACAGAGGAATTTGACGGAGCCTACTGGGAAACCGAGGTAGAAGCCCACAAAGAAGCACTCGAGGCGTTTGAGGATAACGTGAAGGACATAGAGGAGACAGACAACACCACGTTTAATCTGTGGGCCCGCAATATGGGGAAGGAAATCCGGGCGCAGATGGAAAACGCCATGCGGTTCAGGCAAGATCACAAAAACTAAACACACAGAACGGGCGGCGCTGACAGCGTTGCCCGTTCTGTTTACATACCTTGCTTCAGTACGCCTTCCAGTACCGCCCAGGTATGGCGGGCCAGTAGCTTCTGCCCTTCCGCATTCGGGTGCACGCCGTCGGGCAGGTTGAGGTGGCGCATGCCGGCCACACCCTCCAGCAGAAAAGGGACGAAGGCTACATTGTTTTTGATGGCCAGCTCCCGAAACAGTTTTCGGAACTCCTCCGCGTAGCGCCCTGGCACAATATCAGGAATCTCCATACCTGACAGAATGATCTGTGCATCCGGATGCTTGTGCTTGACCTTGTCTATGATCTGCTGCAGGTTCTGTGACGTTTCCCGGGCAGGTATGCCCCGCAGTCCGTCGTTGGCCCCGAGTGCCAGCACAAAAACATCGATTGGGGCAGACAGCCAGCGGTCCAGCCGGTACAAGCCACTTGCCGTGGTATCGCCACTGATGCCTGCATTGATCACGGTATAGCCTTCGTATCCTTCCGCTTTCAATTTCTCCTGTATCAGCGACGGATAGGCCTGTGCCGTCGGCAACCCATACCCTGCTGTCAGGCTATCTCCGAAAAAAAGTAGTGTCTTCATAGTCGTTTGGTCCTACTATACCTTGTTGAGCACCCGCCGCCGCAACAGCTATACCTGTGCGAAAGAGAGCAAAAGCGCTGCACACCAGGTGAGAGCACCCTGGGTCAGGCCGCAAGGTTTAGGCATGCTCGGGAAACGAAAAAAAAGTCAGAACAGTTATATGAAGAAGTGCGGCTTTGCGTAAAACAAGCAGGCGAACTGTTTGTTTATGCTGAGCCGACGCGCTGCTTTGCGATAAAGCGATATTTATACTACATTAGGACTCGCCTTAAAAGAAATGCCCGTGGCCTCATCTGCGGCACTACTTTTGCGTAGACAATGTGTGGTCCAACTAACTAAATTAGATGCTATCCTTGACAACCAGATTAAAAATATTCCTTTCTGTACTGGCCGTGGTCCTGCTTACGGGCTCTTTTATCCTGTACAGCAAAAACAACAGCACGCCTGCCGGGAAAAATGAGATACTGATCAAAGCCCTGATGCAGGGTTTGAGCACGATGCACTACAAGCCCGAGAAGGTGGACGACAACTTCTCGAAAAAAGCTTTTGGGCTATACCTGGACCGCCTCGATTTTAACAAGAAATTTCTCTTAGAGTCGGACGTGGCCATGCTGCGCCAGTACGAGACACAGCTGGATGACCAGCTGCGCGCCGGTTCGTTCGAGTTTTTCGACATCTCGGCAGACCTGATCGAGAAGCGCACCAAAGAATCAGAAGCTTTCTATAAAGAGATACTGAGCAAGCCATTCGACTTCTCGAAAGAGGAGAGCATTGAGTTGGACGGCAAGAAGCTGAAATACGCCAAAGACAAAAACGAGCTGAAGGAAGCCTGGCGAAAGCAGCTGAAGTACCAGACGCTGGTGCGCCTGGCCGACATGCAGAAACAGCAGGAAAAAGCCACCGCCAGTGCTGCCAGCAAGGAGCCGCGCAAGACCATGGAACAGTTGGAAGCCGAAGCGCGCGAAAAAGTGCTGACAGCCTACAACGAGCTCTATAAGCGCCTGTACCAGGTGACCCGCGACGACCGCCGTTCGACTTACATCAACGCGGTGGCCAACGTGTACGATCCGCATACAGGCTACTTCCCTCCCAAAGCCAAAAAAGACTTCGACATTGAATTCACAGGCCGACTGGAAGGTATAGGCGCCTCACTGCAGGAAAAGGACGGACAGATCAAGGTGATGGAAATTGTGCCGGGCAGCCCGTCCTACATGCAGGGCGATCTGAAGCCGGGCGACGCGATCCAGAAAGTGGCCCAGGGCAGCGGTGATCCGGTATTGGTAGAAGGCATGCGCCTGGACGATGCCATCCAACTGATCCGCGGTAAGAAAGGAACTGAAGTACGCCTGACCGTTCGTAAGCCAGATGGCAGCACCCGTATTATCCCGATCGTGCGTGATGTGATCGTGTTTGAAGAGACCTACGCCCAGAGCGCGATGATTGATGAAAAGCAGAAGATCGGGTACATTAAGCTTCCTGGTTTTTATGCCGACTTCGAGCGCAAAGGCGGCCGTAACAGCGGCGAAGACGTGAAGGCAGAGATTGAAAAACTGAAAGCTGCCGGTATGCAGGGCCTCGTGCTGGACCTTCGCAACAACGGGGGCGGTTCACTCGCCGACGCTGTTGAGATGGCTGGTCTGTTCATTGACCAGGGCCCGATCGTTCAGATCCGCACGTCTGCCGGCAAAACCGTAGTGCTTGATGACCGTGACCCGGAAGTACAGTACACCGGCCCGCTGGTGATCATGGTGAACTCTAACAGTGCATCCGCCTCTGAGATTCTGGCGGCAGCGATGCAGGATTATAAGCGTGCCGTGATTGTGGGTACGCCAACTTTCGGCAAAGGCACTGTGCAGCAGTTCGTTGAAATCGACGAAGCCCTGCCTTCGCAGTTTGACCCCTACAAGCCCTTTGGAGCGCTTAAACTCACCATTCAGAAGTTCTACCGCATCAACGGCGGCACAACCCAGTTGCGTGGCGTGACACCTGACGTGATTCTGCCGGACGCGTACAGCTACCTGGAGTTCGGTGAGAAAGAGCAGGAATACGCCCTGCCATTCGATGAGATCTCTCCGGCCCGATACAAGCCCTGGACACGTTCTAAGTTGAACATCCCGGCAATACAGGCCAGCAGCAAGAGCCGAGTTTCGGGCAACGAGAGCTTCAAGATTATTCAGCAGAGCGGCGAAAGGCTGAAAAAGCAGGTGGACATTACCACCCGCTCCCTGAGTCTGAAGAAGTACATGGAAGAAGAGAGAAAGAGCGAAGTGGCGAACAAGCAACTGGAAGACGCTCAGAAAAACATTCCGGTGCTGAACGTGTCTCGCCTGAAAACTGATTTGCAGACCATAGCTGGAGACACTGCCAAAATGGCCCGCAACAAGGACTTCATGAAGTCGCTGCAGAAAGACTTGTATGTAGAGGAAGCGGTAGCGATCATCAAAAACGATATTAAGTAATTCTTCTTAATTGACAATAATAGAAGCCGGCTATGTAGATAGCCGGCTTTTTTTTATTTTGCAGCTTAGCCTTACCCAAACCCAACTCATGAAACACTTCAACCTAATGCAGGGCTTCCGATCGAAGCGCTATACCTTGTCTTGTGTGGCCGCCGTGCTCCTCGCCTTTTCCAGTTGTGCTCCCCGCCCTCAAACGCAATCCGAAGCCGGAAAGCGAGGCGTCGTAGCCGACAAGGCCATGGTGGTATCTGCCCACCCCGATGCTTCTGACATTGGCCTGGAGATATTGCGCAAAGGCGGAAATGCCTACGACGCAGCCATTGCCACACAATTTGCGCTGGCGGTATGCTATCCGGTGGCAGGCAATATCGGAGGCGGCGGTTTTTTGGTGTACCGTCACCACACCGGCGAAACGGGCGCGCTTGACTTCAGAGAGAAAGCCCCTGCCGCCGCGCACCGCGACATGTACCTCGACTCGCTGGGCAATGTGATACCTGACCTGAGCCTGCTCGGCCACCTGGCAGCAGGCGTACCCGGCTCGGTTGACGGCATGATCAAGCTGCACGAAAAGCTCGGCTCCCTGCCTTTTGCCGAACTCGTACAGCCCTCCATCGATCTGGCCCGCCGTGGCGTGGTGCTGACAGCGCGCGAAGCCCGTATGCTGAACAATGCCCGGGAGGAGATGATCAGGTATAACAAGCACACTCCCTACCTCACCCGTCAGCATGCCTGGCAGCCCGGTGACACGCTTTATCACCTGGACCTGGCGCGTACCCTGGAGCGCATCCGCGACAAAGGGCGCGATGGCTTCTACGCCGGTGAAACAGCCGACCTGATTGTGAAAGAAATGCAGCGCGGCGGCGGACTGGTTTCGCACCAGGACCTGCGCGATTACAATGCCGTGTGGCGCACCCCGATTACGGGTCAGTACAAAGATCTGAAAGTGACCTCCATGTCGCCGCCCTCGAGCGGAGGCATCGCGTTGATGCAGCTGCTCACCATGGTAGAGCCCTATGACCTGAAAAGCTTTGGCTGGCAGCAGCCCCAGACCATCCAGATCATGACGGAGGCCAAGCGCCGCGTATACGCTGACCGGGCCACCTACCTCGGCGACCCGGACTTTTACAAAGTACCGAGCAATGGCCTGCTGGACCGCAGCTACCTGCAGGGGCGCATGCAGAACGTGAGCCTGGAGCGTGCTACGCCATCTTCAGAAGTGAAAGCAGGAAAGCTGCCCATCTACGAATCAGACCAAACAACCCACTTCAGCATCGTGGATCAGTTCGGCAATGCCGCTTCCATCACCACGACCATCAATGGTGGCTATGGCTCTATGGTCATGGTAGAAGGCGCCGGCTTCCTTCTCAACAACGAAATGGACGATTTCAGCGCGAAACCAGGTGTCCCGAATATGTTTGGCCTGATTGGGGGCGAAGCAAACTCCGTGCAGCCCGGCAAACGCATGCTCAGTGCCATGACACCGACCATTCTGGAGAAAAACGGCAAACTCTTCATGGTAGTGGGCACGCCGGGCGGCTCTACCATCATCACCTCTGTTTTCCAGACCATCCTGAACGTAGTGGAGCACGGCATGACCATGCAGGAAGCCGTAGCCGCTCCCCGCTTCCACCACCAGTGGCTCCCTGAAGAGATCCAGCACGAGCCAGACGCCATCTCTCCTGAAGTGCGGGCCGTTCTGGAGGGCAAAGGGTATAAGCTGAAGCAAAGAGGCAAGTATGGCGCGGTGGAAGGTATACTGGTGCTGCCTAACGGCAAACTGGAAGGTGGTGCCGATCCGCGCGGTGACGACACTGCAGTTGGCTTCTAAACAGGTATAGCCAACAGGCATTTTGACGAAGGCCGATTATTTGCACAAACCTCAATAAAAGGCGAGAGCCTGTAGGTATAGCACCTGCGGGCTCTCGCCTTTTTCATTGTGCTATACCTTAGCTGTTCCTACGCTTTTCGATAAATCCGCCAATGTAGGTGGCCAAGGCCGCTATACCTGTGGTACTCATCAGACCGAACATCAGCTTCCGGCGGTTTAAGGTAGCTGTGTCAAACTTGGCTTCTGTCTCGGCGTTCGGCACGGCAGCCTGCAGGAACGAGCGGAGTGTCTGGGCGAGCAGAAGTCCGGTGATGCCGACGGCCACATGCGCCATAGTTTGGTCACCTTTTTCCAGGTTTTTGCTCAAGAGCAGCAGCCCGCTTCCGGCCACTGCAGGTATAAGCGCCGTCTTGGGTCGCTTCTCGTTCATAAAATAACTACTCAGGCCTGTTCCGATTAGGGTGGCGGCGTGCACGTTGTTTATAATTTGCGGTTTGTCTGTCATAGTCGTTTCCATTGATTTGTCTATTAAATACCGGTTGCCCTTTGTCTTGGTTATACCTATACGAACGCTGTTGGCTTATAAACCGCTATACCTGTCTATAAAAAAATGCCCATAAAAAAGCGGCCTCCTACAAGGTAGAAGGCCGCTCCTGTTATCAGTAATTGGTTAGTTTCTTACCAGCTTGGCCTGATATACCTTGCCCCGTACCGCCACCTGCACGTAGTACATGCCGTTGCGCAGGCCGGCTACCTTCTCGTTCAGCTGCTGCTGCATGCTGCTCAGGTTACCGTTCAGTTCATACATCTTCGTGCCGTTGGCAGAACGCAACTCCAATGTCATCTCATCCATTACCGATACTTCCACTGGCAAAGAGATGTTCACCACAGGGCCTTGCGTCGGGTTCGGATACAGGCGGAAAGCCAGATCCTGACCATTGGCTATACCTGCCGGGAAGTCGTTGTCGCGGATGGCGAGTGTGAAGCTGCGGGCTGTAGCGGCTATACCCAGGTCAGTGGTTACACCGTTGATATGGAACGTAACATGCTCCGTTGGTTCCACCAATTTGTCGTCTGCAATACTCACCTCGAAAGACGCAGCAGTAGCATATGCTGGCACCTCGACGGCAATCACATTATTTGCCGCGACAGGTGCCGTGGTATAATCTACTGCAGTGGCAGTAGCGCCATCCTTTACCGTCAGGTATACGGTATGCGCTTTTGGCTGTGCAGCTGAGATGTTCAGGTTTACGGCAAACGGTTCATCACCCTCGGTTTTGGTCAGGCTTGGCGCTGAGAAGGCAACAGTTGGCGTAGTGCTGAAACTGAAGCGGGCCGATACCGGTACGTGGTCGGACGTTGTATTACGGTAGCTTGGGATCAGGCTGAGCAGTTGGTTCTCAATTGTAACAGATTCCTCGATGTACTCATCCACCAAAGACCTGGACACGATGATGTGGTCCAGGAAGCTCTGGAAAGAGCCACTCGCGTAGGTATAGCCACCTGCTACGCTCAGGTCGTACGTCAGCGCTTTGTAGTTTTCATCCTGCACAAACGGGTCCAGGGAAGATGGCAGGTTATTCACCACCGAGATGTCCACATCGTCGTTCATGTCGCCCAGCATCACCAGGTTGACGTTCGGGTACTGTGCTGCCAGGCTGTCCTTGAGCACCTGCACGTCGTACTTGCGCTGGTTGTATGGCGTCACGTTGGTACCGGAGTTGGCTCTCGTGTGGAGGTTCACCACATAGATCTGCTGCGCCACGCCGTTTACGGTGGCTTCCAACTCCACCAGCAGTGGCAGGCGGCCGCTGGCCCAGAAGCTGGTCTGCGCAGCAGGATAATTTGGCAAGTTAGCTGTACCGGCCAGCACATCCTGATACAGTTTGTGGAGCAGCACTTTCTGGCTCTTCACTTTTACCACGTCCTTCTTGTAGGCGATGTAAAGCTTTTGAGGCACCAGGTTACGGCTTGGATCCCAGGAATAAGAATGCACATCAGAGCGAACGAAGTCATACGCCGGCAACTCCGCCATCAGGCTGGCCATAGCGGCATCGTTTGCAATCTCCTGGAAAGCCACGATATCGGCGTCTAGTGCCTGTAGTGCCTTTTTAGCGTTCGCAAACTGCAGTTCTTCGTCATTAGGGCCAAGTTCCTGGCCTCTGTCGTCTTTGTCAGCGCCAAACCACTCCAGGTTCCAGGACACGATGTCCAGGGTGCTGCTCTTGGGCAGTGAAGAGCCAGTCATGGTTCCTTTTACAACAGTGAAATCACCGCTTGTGTACGTGATGTTGCCTGATGACTTCAGTTTAACGCTTGCTGGCTTGTAGCGCACGTATACCGTGTTAGAAACGCTTGCCTCGGCCGCCGTATAGTTCAGAGAACTGGCATAGGTCTGTCCATTCTTCGAAAGCTCGAAATCGGTTCCTACTGACAGGGTCATACCTTGCGGGTAGCCAACAGCAGAGAAGTTGAAGGTATAGGGAGCAGAGGCGCTCGGCACTTCCACCACTCCGAAATCTACGTTAAAATCACTGGTAGCGAGCAATTGGTCTACGTTCTCTACTGCAAAATCGTCCAGGGTCCAGCGGGCGGCTCTGTCTGTCTCAGCCTCAGACGCATACACAAACGCCACATGCACAGAAGCACCTTTGTAAGCCGTGAGGTTCACAACCGACTGCTTCCATACATCGGAAGCCTCAGCAGGGAAATCACCGTTCAGCTCTGTCCAGTCTGCTGTAGCAGGTGCACTCGATCCGTCGTAGTTGGTGGACACCATCAGTTTCAGACCAGGGCCTTTGAAAGCGGTTCTGGTCCAGAAGGAAAGGGCGGCAATGTTGAAGTCAGACAGGTCCAGTGCAGGAGAAATCATCCAGTCTTCGTTTTCGCGGGCGCTGCCGGCAAAGCCGTTGATCTGCACGCCGTTGTTGCGCGGGCTCTCAGCCGTCTCTCTGCCAAACGTAGTACAGCCCCATACCTGGTCGCCGGTTACGCTATAGGCTTTCCAGCCGCCTGGCAGGGTGGTACCGCAGCTGTTGAAGTTCTGCACGAACGGGCTAACCGCATTGGCTGTCAGCTCGGTTACAGCAGTGGCTATACCCTGGCCGCTATGCGAAATCGTGCCGGACAGAGCGCCTGTTGTAGTTGGCACCACGCGCACATACACGGTAGGGTTAGCGGCCATTTCCTCGGCAGAGAAAGAAATACTGGCAGCGAAACCAGCGGTCGCCTGCTTTGAAACCGTGAAGCCTGCTGTGGCAGTCAGCTTCACATTACTGGTAATGTTGGCGCTCGACAAGGTATAGGAAGAAACGCTAGCCTGGTTCAACACCACATCGCCAAAGGCAAGCGTGGCTGGAGCCAGCACGATGGGGTTCTTGCTGTCGCTGAGGCTGGTCACCGCGATGTTGTCCACGGCAAAGCTTGGTCTGGAGCCACCGCCACTGATCTGGCGCGTAGCCCAGCGCAACTGCACCACTTCCTGGTTTTCAGCCGCCTCCGGTAGCGTCACAGTAAAGGACTCTACCTTCTGAGGATCGGTATTCCCACTTATAGCCCACTTCTCCGTATTGTTTTGATAATGTGAGCCCTCAATGCTGGTAAAGGCACCACTTGTACCAACGCGGTACTGCAGCACGATTTCATTGATACGGGTGTTGCTCCCGCCGTCATACGGGTTGCGCAGCGTCATCATATCAAACGCCACATTGACAGCAGTCTTTTGCAGGGTGTTGATGGCAAAGGCGATGCTCAGGTCGAGAGAACCACTGTTCAGCAAACCTATCCTGCCATTGTAGTTGTGGATGGCGCCATTGGTGGTGGTGGAGGTGCTGTTAGCCAGCATGGCTCTGTCAGCAGTTGCCGGAGTCGTTCTGAAGCTCGCTCCGGGACTAGTAGACAGTAACCAGCCTTGCCAGCCTTCCGGATAGTCGGTAGAACTGTGGGGCAGACCGTTGAAGTCCTGCGTGTAGGGCAGCGATTGGGGCTGCGGGTTTGTCTGCGCTAAGGCTTCGCCGCCGGCCAAAAGGGCACAACAGGCCAGCACAAAAGCAGAGGCTTTTTGTAGATGTTTAAACATAGGTATAAGAGAGATTTGATTTGTGACGTGTAGGGGGCACGAAAGCGTACTGCACTGACGTGCAATGGGATATGGGCACAGGGGAGCGCATGAAGATCCATCGGATGCAAAGGTAAGCAGACGCTCCCAATCCAATGTTACCAAATCATTAATATAATTTCAACTTTATATTTTAGACGCGCTATACCTTGCTTAATGCCTGCTCTATATCCTTGATCAGATAGTCTGCATCCTCCAGACCGATGTAAAAGCGCACCAGGTTAAAAGGGAGTTTCCCTTTGTAGTTTGAGTCCTTGTCATAGTATGCGGCCGCCGGGTAGATCAGTGACTCGTGTCCACCCCAGGAAGCCGCCATTAGGAAGTGCTGCAAGCTGTTGCAGAAGTCTTCCACCTTCTGCATATCGTCTGTTCTGAGGGCAATCGTAAACTGCCCGGTGTTGTTGCGCAGTTGTTTTCTGGTCAGCTCATACTGCGGGTTCGAAGGCAGAAATGGGTAATAAATCTTTTCGACCTTCTCCTGGTTTTCCATCCAGGCCACCACCTTTCGGGTCGTTTCTGCAACGCGTTCCATTCGTACGGGCAGCGTGCGCAAGCCACGCAGGAGCAGCCAGGCATCGTGCGGCGCCAGAATGGCACCAAGCGTCATAAACTCTCCCTGGAATATCCTGTTGATCATGTCGCGACTCCCGCAGATCACGCCGCCCATGGTGTCGGAGTGGCCACCGATGTACTTGGTGCAGGAATGCACAACCAAGTCCACACCCATCTGCAATGGATTCTGATTGAGCGGTGAGGCAAAGCTATTGTCAATGATGGTGCTGCAGCCATGGGCTTTGGCAAGCGCCGCAATGGCCTCTATATCCTGCTGCTCGAAGGTGAATGAGTTCGGGCTCTCCAGGTATAGCAACTTTGTGTTGGGCCGCAAGGCCTGGCGGTAGTTCTCTGTGTTGGTGCCGTCCACCATGGTCACCTCCACGCCAAACCTTGGCAAAAAGCGGTTCATCAGCACATTCGTCCAGCCGTAGGGTTTATCGACGCTCACTACATGGTCACCTGCTTTTAGCTGCGAAAGCACCGCCGCTGAAACTGCCGCTATACCGCTTCCAAAAGCAATAGCATGCTCCGCTCCTTCCAGTGCCGCCATCTTTTTCTCGAACATGGTCACAGTTGGGTTATTGCCGCGTGTATACAGGTAGGACTCCGCCTCATTCTGAAGCATGCGCCGCATCTCGTCTACCGTTTTACTGGCAAAATTGCTGGTCTGCAGGATGGGGGGCGTTACAGCATTATAATACAGTTCGCGGTCTTCGCCCAATTCGTTCAGGATGTAAGATAGCTCCATGGTACAAGGGTTTTGTCCCCTTTTGTACTCTTATTCTGAGCTTCAGGTTATGAATGCCTCATCTTACATTTACCCATCTTTTACAGGTATAGGTATAGCCAGAAACGGCCTTTAAAAGTGGCTGGTTCAACAGCTGTTTACTGTCTCAAAAAATATTTTACAATTACTTTATAACGTATTGATTTTCAATTAATTAAAATCATTAAAACACTGCATTTATGACTGAAATTTGCAACTGTTAGCAGGCTATAAATGTTGTAAATACATGAAAGAGAAAGAAGAAGAAAACATCATATCCATGTATCCGGAAGAGCAGAAACAGCTGGACAAGGAATGGTATAAATCCATCCCGGCGCAGGTGTTTCTAAACTACTTTTTCGCGATCAATTACCACCTCGACCACTACGAAGGTATGGGTCTCCAGCAGTTAGCCTATTTTAAGGATGTGCCTGCTGCGTTGTCTGAAGAAGATCTGGAAGCGGTGAAGAAACTGTTGCTGAACAGCTGGAACACGGAGTATGCTTTGCGTACCACGGCCGAGTTGGGCGACGAGAACTATATCCGCAACGCGCTGCACTGGACATTCCCGCAGGCTTACTATACCGTGTTCGCGAGCTTGCAGGCTTTCCTGCATACCCGCCAGATGAAGACCAGCAACGAGTCGCTGGTGATGCGCGAAGCGGGACGCCTGATCGTGAAGAATGCCTATCCGCAGGCCATGAGCTTTTATGCATCGGGGCATTACGATGACTTCCGCATCAACCGTTTGCCGCTGGCGCATTACAAGCCGGGCTTGCAGATTGCGGGCAAAGAGCTCGAAGCGCAGTCGCAGATCGGGCAGTTTTTGAAGACGACGCGTCGCATGAAGGCCAAATCTGTGCGCCAGCAGGTACAGGCTAACCCGAATACCGCCATCCGCAGCAGTCGCACGGGTGAGGTGTTGCAGAAGTTTGGTCCGCAGCATTGGCAGCAGCTGACCTGGCGTATGGGTTATACCACCCTGTTCGATTTGCTGGCCAGGTTGCGCATCTCCAGTTCACACCGCGAGATTGAGCGTTTCGTGCAGTCCGACATCGACTTCAGGCTGTTCCACGACTCGCTGCTCCAGATTGTGAGCTACCTGAATGGTATACACGAGTGTTATGTGGCCCAGGCCATGAGTTTGCAGCAGTACGAAGCTTTTGTGCAGGAACTGCCGGCCTATCTGCAAAACTCCTTTGTGGCAGCCAGGTTGCAAGACAAAGTAAAACCGCTTTTGCAGGACGACGAGCAGCAACTCCGCACAGCTGCTTAAGTCCAATTTGTTCTACTACATATATGGGAGCCCCGGTAAGTTTTGCTTGCCGGGGCTTTTTTTGTCTGAATCAGGATTTACAGGATTTAAGAATTGACAGGATTCCTGTGCATGATTAACCCACCCCTGCCCTAAGGAGGACTATTCGACTAAGGCCATCACAGGTATAGTAGCATTGTAGATTTAGAAGTTTGGGCTGCCTCTGATTATACCTGCCCCTCCCTTTATAGAGGGCTCCTACCCCTTCAAAGAGAATCACCTCCCCTAGCCCCTCCTAAAAACAGGAGGGGAACTTTCTGCTGCCACCAATTCACAGGTATAGGCGTGGTAGTTACCGTCACACACCGCTGTCAGGTATAGAGAAAAGTTGACTTGCACTGAACCTACGAAGCAGAAAGCTTAGCCAGGTGCACTGATGACGATTTTGTGTTTGAGCGGTCAGCGAGTTTAAAACGTCTTGATTTTTTTGCTTACTTTTTTCATCAAGGAAAAAAGTGAGTGCCCGCCGCACAGGCGAAGCTATAGAATAAATCAGCTTAAGGTGTAGACAACCGCAGCCACGCCAGGTATACCTATGCCTATACCTGGGCCAGAGGCCCCACCATATTAGTCACGAGCGAGGACGCTCGCGCCATAGGACATTGCCCGCCGCACAGGCGAAGCGATGAAACGAAGCATTTGCTATACCTGCAACAGGCAGCCGCTACAAAGCATAGCACATGCACAATTGCAAGCCCCTACCCCATTTCCCTACCCTAACACCCTTAACCTTTAACAATCACCAATTAACCTTTTAAAAGCTGCTGATTATTTAGCAATTTTGCAGTTTATATATAACAGTCACCTTTAGTACTAAAATCGCATGCAACTCAGCGAACAGGAACTACGCAGACGCCACGAGCGCGAAGAGCTGGAGAAAATGGGCATCAACCCATATCCATCCGAAACATTTGAAGTGACGGCCACGGCCAAAGAGATAAAGGAGAATTTCGATAAGGACAAGAACAACTACCAGGAAGTAACCTTGGCTGGTCGCTTGATGAGCCGCCGCGTGATGGGCAAAGCTTCGTTTGCTGAGCTAATGGACAGCACCGGTCGTATCCAGATCTACGTTTCCCGCGATGACATTGCCCCTGGCGAGAACAAGGACATGTACAACACCGTGTTCAAGAAAATGCTCGACATCGGTGACTTCATTGGCATCGAGGGATACGCTTTCATTACACAGGTGGGCGAAATCTCCGTGCACGTGACGGAGTTGAAAGTATTGACCAAGTCGCTTCGTCCGCTGCCGATCGTGAAGCGCGAGATCGACGAGAACGGCAACGAGATCGTACACGACGGCTTCACCGATCCAGAACTGCGCTACCGTCAGCGTTACGTGGACCTGATCGTGAACCCGCATGTGCGTGAGACTTTCCGCAAGCGTACGCAGCTGGTGAACTCCATGCGCCAGTACCTGACTGAAAAAGGCTACCTGGAGGTGGAAACGCCAATCCTGCAGCCACTGTACGGCGGTGCGGCGGCGCGTCCGTTCAAGACGCACCACAACACGCTTGACATGACGCTATACCTGCGAATTGCCAACGAGCTATACCTGAAGCGCCTCATCGTAGGCGGCTTCGATGGTGTGTTCGAGTTCGCCAAAGACTTCCGCAACGAAGGTATGAGCCGTTTCCACAACCCGGAGTTCACGCAGGTGGAGCTGTATGTAGCCTACAAAGACTACAACTGGATGATGGACCTGGTAGAGGAAATGGTGGAGAAAGTAGCCATGGACCTGCACGGTACCACCGAGGTAAAAGTGGGTGAGAACATCATTAACTTCCAGCGACCATGGAAGCGCTTCACCATGTTTGAGGCTATCGAGCACTTCACCAAGATCGATATCTCGGAGATGGAAGAGCCGGAACTGCGCCAGACAGCTGAGTCGCTAGGTATAAAAGTGGATCCGAAACTGGGCAAAGGCAAGATTATCGACGAAATATTCGGTGAGACCTGCGAGCCATACCTGATCCAGCCGACCTTCATCACGGACTACCCGGTAGAGATGAGCCCGCTGGCCAAGAAGCACCGCGACAAGCCGGGTCTGGTAGAGCGCTTCGAAGCCATCTGCAACGGCAAGGAGATCTGCAACGCCTTCTCCGAACTGAACGACCCGATTGACCAGCGTGCCCGTTTTGAGGAGCAACTGGAACTGGGCAAGCGCGGTGACACGGAGGCCATGGTACTGGACGAAGACTTCCTGCGTGCCCTGGAGTACGGTATGCCGCCAACAGCTGGTCTGGGCATCGGTATCGACCGTCTGAGCATGATCATGACGAACTCGCACTCCATCCAGGACGTGCTGTTCTTCCCACAGATGAAGCCGGAGAAGAGAGAAGAGTAAAAGACGACACCACATAAAACAGAAATGGCCCGCTATACCTTAGCGGGCCATTTCTGTTTTATAGGTGCCGACTTAACGCCAGCCGTTTCTTAATAACTGTCTCCAATTTCGTACCTGTCTCTTTTTTCGCCTGACAGGCTGCTTTTCACCTTATTTGTCACATCTTTCAGGCTTCCTTCTGCCTTGCTGATCCAGGACTCGGTTTTAACCCTGCCAGTGCCTAGTTTCTCGTTGATGCCGCGGCCTACCCATGCGGCGGAGTCTGACAGGCGGCGACGGGTAATGCGGCCACTGTCGGGCGCCATCAGTATACCTGCCAGCACACCTACGCTGGCGCCGGCGAGCAGGCCCATGGCGACCCCCAAGGTGCTGCTGCTCTCCCCATGCGAGCCGGAGGAAGAGTCCTTGCGGCTGCCGCTGCTATACACGGTGCGCTGCTGCGGTTGCGGCTGGTGCTTGGGCTCGCGAATAGAAGAATGTGTTACGTTTCCGCTCGATTCTCTGCCCACGTAGCTGTGGGTGGAGGAAGATCGCGGGGTGTTGCTGTATGTGCTTTTAGCCTCTCCCAGGCTGCTGTAATCCATTTTCGTTCTCATAGTCTTCTTTGGTTTTGTGTGAATTCTTTCTTGCCAACTTCTGGTATGCTCTAAAATAATAACGGGAGTAAAGTCCGAAGGTTAGCGCAATTCAGCTCAAAAGGCCCCAAAAACAAAGGCCTGCCCCGGTTAGGGACAGGCCATTCATCTTTACAAAGCTAGTCTTCGCCTCAGCGGGCACGCATGCCCGGGACCTAAGCTAAGCTTTTCGTATAGTTCCTGAAGGGGCTATGTACTAAACGTTAGTTACTGAAGAGCCACCTGCGTTTGTACCAGCAGATGAACCAGTAGAGCCAGTTGATGAAGAAGATGCGTTGCCACCGGTAGTGCCACCGTTTTTGTTAGCACCACCCATTTTGTTCATAGCTTCGCTGCTCATGTTCTTGATTTCGTCAAGGCCAGTCTGAAGGTTTTTCTCCAGGTCTTTGCTCAGTTTGTTCGCCCACTTTTTGATGCCAGTTCTGGTCTGCTCACCTGTGTCCGGAGCCATCAGTAGACCTGCAATTACGCCAGCGCTAGCGCCTGCCAACAGGGCAAGCATTACTTTTCCGCTATTATCTTTCATAGTTCTGTTTATTATAAATTGTTGGATTTGGTTTCTTTAATTTCAACTGTTGACCTAATAACGAGGAAGCCATGTATTAAGTTATAACTATACTACAGTTTTATACTATACTGCACCTAATTAACGAAAAAAAGCTCAGCAAAACACTTTGCTGAGCTTTTAATTACGATCAGAGGTTATTACAAGTCTCTGATCACCTTCATGATCTCGTTTTTGGTTTTGCCTAATTTCTGCTGCAGACGGCCCCAGAGTTCATCCTCTTGTCCTTCCACATAGGTCAGGTCATCTTCGGTGAGCTCTGCGTAGTTCTGCTTCAGCTGGCCTTTTACGTCGTCCCACGAGCCGCGCATTACCAGGCTGCTGCCATCGTCTGTCACCTTGTTGCGCTCAAGCTTGTCCATCAGATTTTTCACGGTGCGCTCCAGGTCATCACCGGCTTTGCTCAATGTTCTTTTCAGACTGTCGCGTGTGTCCGGGCCATTGTTGGGGGCCAGCAGTATACCTGCCGCTACGCCTATTCCAATACCGGCCAGCGTGGCCAGCAAAATCTTTCCTTTTTCGTCGTTCATGTTGTTTATCATGTTCTGGTGCTGTTTATTTGATAAGGCTTGGTTTCTTAAAATAGAAAGTATCGTCCTTATACTTATATTCGATTTATTTTACGTTCCATTACATACGAGGCCGTGCATACTTAGTTTGCAACATATCACTCCCCTCTGACCGCCAATAAGTGCGTATAAACCACAACAAATAAAACACCATGAAAAAAACAGCGTTCGTAACCGCCTTTCTGGCTCTGAGTGTCTTCTACTCCTGCAAAAACAGCGAAATACCCTGCATCGATCAAGCGAAGATCGACCCTGACCGGATGTGTACCATGCAGTACGACCCGGTGTGCGGCTGCGACGGGAAAACCTATGGCAATGCCTGCACAGCTGACCGCTCAGGTGTGACTTCCTATACCAAAGGCGAGTGCGCCACTAAATCCTAAGCGATACCTGCCAGCCTATGACTGAGAAAAGATACTTTAAACAGACCAAGCCCTTCCGGGTGCCGACCACCGATGGCAAGTTAATAGAGGAGCACTTCGGCAAAGCCTCCACCCACACCGACACCTTCAGCGTGGCCCACATGGTAGCGCCTCCGCACTGGGGAGAGCCACATCAGACGCCGGAGTTCGACGAGATCACCATTGTGCTGCGCGGCCGCAAGCTAATTGAGATTGATGGCGAGGAAGTGGTGGTAGAAGCAGGCGAGTCCATCCTGATCAAAGCCGGGTCACGCATCCGCTATTCCAACCCTTACGACGAGGAAACAGAGTACTGGTCGGTCTGCGTCCCTGCGTTCGATTTCACCAAAGTACACCGGGAGGAGGGTTAATCTGGAGATGAGTGGATTTGGAGATTTGAAGATGGGAAGATTCAAAAGTTTGGAGGTATAATGATATAGAGATTTATAGCCGTGCTTTAAAGCAAAGCTAGAAGTGACTTTGGGTTTTACTTACTTTCCACTTAATTCAAATGAGCAAAAGATCAAAAAAAAGCCCCTGATGCATATAGCACTAGGGGCTTTTCATATTTTAAGGACTTGCGAGATTCATTTTCAAATCTTCACATTTTCAAATCTCCAAATCTTAAGGACTAAGACTGCTTATTGAGCATCTCTACCACATCCTCAGAGATACCCATGTAAGAGAAGCCGCCGTCGTGCATCAGGTTCTGCATAGTCACCATACGGGTCAGGTCCGAGAACAGGGTGATGCAGTAATCGGCGCAAGACTCAGCAGAAGCGTTGCCGAGCGGCGACATCTTATCAGCATAGTCATAGAACGCGTCGAAACCACCCACGCCGGTACCGGCCGTTGTTTTAGTTGGCGACTGCGATACCGTGTTTACGCGCACTTTCTTCAGGTTACCGAAACGGTGACCGTAGTTGCGGGCAATCGACTCGAGCAATGCCTTGGCATGCGACATGTCAGTATAATCAGGGAATACACGCTGGGCTGCTATGTAAGAAAGGGCAACAATCGAACCCCACTCGTTCATCGCGTCCTGCTTCTCAGCCACGTGCATCACTTTGTGGAAAGACAGCGCCGAGATGTCCAGCGTCTTCTGGAACCACTCGTAGTTCAGATCGCCGTAAGACTTGCCTTTGCGGATGTTCGGGCTCATGCCGATGGAGTGCAGTACGAAATCGAGCTTACCGCCTAAAATCTCCTGCGCTTTGGCAAACAGGTTTTCCAGGTCTTCCACAGAGGTAGCATCAGCAGGAATGATCTGCGCGTTGCAGGCTTCAGCCAATTTGTTGATCTCACCCATACGCATCGCGATCGGGGCGTTGGTCAACACAAACTCAGCGCCCTCTTCCTTGGCACGCATCGCTACTTTCCAGGCAATAGACTTTTCGTCAAGCGCTCCGAAAATGATTCCTTTCTTTCCTTTAAGCAGATTATAAGACATGTATTTGTCAGGTTAATGTTTTAAAATTTCATGATTTCCGCCAGTTAGATATAGCCCGCGGAAATCAGGCAGCAATATAGCAATAACTAGGTATAACTCAAGTTCAAAGCAGCCATCATTCACATAAGCCTGCTCCTCCGTTCATCCCTTTCCTGTTTCTGGTGTAGGATTCCCGGTATAGGAGCAACTCGGGTGAACTTATAACGATAGCAATTCTTTGGCGCTCTTGTAGGCGCTCGCACTTGGGTTGGCGCCCGCAATCATGTGGGCAATTTCATCCACACGCTCTTTCTCGCTCAGCTTTTTGATACGGCTGATCGTGCGGTCTTCGGTGTCGTGCTTGTACACAAAGTAATGTGAGTTGCCCTGCGCTGCTATCTGTGGCAGGTGCGATATGGCAATGATCTGGTGCTTCTGCGCCATCTGCTGCATCATCTTACCCACTTTCACGGCTACCTCACCTGATATACCGGTGTCGATCTCGTCGAACACGATGGTTGGTAGGGCGGTCTTGTCGGCCAGCATGTACTTGATGCTCAGCATCAGGCGGGAGAATTCACCACCAGAGGCCGCTTTAACTAAACTCTGCGGCTGCGCTCCCTTGTTGGCGCTGAACAGAATACTGATCTCGTCGGTGCCGGTAGCGGTTGGCGCGGCGGCTTTGTGCTGAATAACGATGCGGGCATTCGGCATGCCGAGTTCGGCCAGCAAGGTATAGAGCTCCTTCTCGAACTGTCCAAACGAAGCTCTGCGACGCTCTGAAAGCACAGCAGCCTTCTCCAGCATTTCCTTCTCCGCTTCTTTCATGGCTTTCTCTGTGCTGGAAAGAGCATTGTCCAGGTTAAGCACGCTGCCTACTTTGTTTTCAAGTTCGCGCTGTATTTCGAGGAGTTCCGCAATGGTTTGTACCTGGTGCTTGCGCTGCAAGGTATAGATGGTGTTCAGGCGCTCCTGCACCTCCGTGGTGCGGGCCGGGTCGGCTTCCGTTCTGCGCTCAGCGTCTTCCAACTCACCGGCCACGTCGTTCAGCTCGATCATACAGCTCTCGGTGCGCGTGCGCAGCTCTTCGTACTTCGGTGAGAAGGCCGCCAACTGGTTGATCAGCTGCACGGTGTCTTTCAGGGCGGAGGTGATGTTGAACTCGGACTCAGTCAGGTACTGCACGGCCTGGGTCAGCTTCAGCTTGATGTCTTCGGCATTTTCCAGTTCCTTCAGTTCAGTCTCGAGTTGCTCCTGCTCGTCCTGTTGCAGGTTGATCTCCTCGAGTTCATTGAGCAGGAACGTATTGTAGTCCAACTCCTTCTGGGCTTGTGCCAGTTGGTCGGTCAGTTTTTTGTAGTCGCCTTCGAGTTTCTTATACCTGCGGTAGGTCTCGTTGTAGTCTTTCAGGTATGAGAGGTTACCCGCGTAGATGTCCAGTGAGGTGTTACCAGCATAGATGTCGAGGATGTTGAGCTGGAAACTGGTGTCGCCCAATTGAAGCGTGTCGTGCTGCGAGTGGATGTCCATCAGGTTCTCCCCTATCTTGCGCAGTACGTCGAGCGTCACGGGTGTGTCGTTCACGAAGGCGCGCGACTTTCCGCTCGGGCTGATCTCACGGCGCAGGATGCACTGCTCGTCAAAGTCCAGGTCTTCGGCTACAAACACCTCTTTGAGGTTGTACTGCGAAATATCAAACACCCCCTCGATCACGCACTTTTGCTCCTGGTTGAAAAGCAACTTGGAGTCGGCACGGTTACCGAGCAGCAGCCCGATGGCACCCAGCATAATGGACTTACCGGCACCGGTCTCGCCTGTAATAATATTGAGCACCGGCGATGGATTCATTTCCAACTGCTCTATCAGTGCGTAGTTTTTTATTTTAAGATCAATCAGCATATATCAGGATGCAAGACGTTCGTCACAAGGTATAAGACTTAACGCCCGGACTTAGTTCGATAATTTGGGTGTATTTTAATAAGGTGCTTCTATGTCGTAAATCACTTCCTCTACCTCCGCCACAGGTATGGTATGCTTGTGCCGTCGGCCGTCCAGCAACTCCAGTTCTTCGGCTAAGACATGCTGCAGCACGCCCTGCACCACCACACGGGTTCTCAGTACCACTTGCACCGTCTGCTGCTGCAAAAGGTCGGGCAGGTGGTCGGCCAATTGGTTTCGATTGATTCTGATCTGGCGTTTGCCCATAGGTATAGCGCACAGGTATAGCCATCCGCCCCGTGAAGATACGCGCTTTCTGTGAAATTTGGAAAAGGCTTAGCGCTGGAGAAGTACTTCGTATTTGGTGTTGTTGGTAGGGTCTACCTGCGTGAGCAAGGTATAGGCGGCTTGCTTGTCGGCGGGAGCGGCGGTTTTGAAAATATTCACCAACTCATCGGATTTGGCTTCAAAGAAAGAGCGGATCACCGCCGCACCGGGCTTCTGCTGCGATATCTTCTGGATGTTTCGTAACACGTCGAGCGTCGCCTTGCGGGCCTTTTCCGGATCCTGCACCATCAGGTCCATCCCCTGGCGGTGCATGGTATAGATGCCCTCCCGAAAAGGCACAAATACCGGGTCCTGCATGTTGTCGATCATCCAGTAGCGGTTTCGGTTGCCCTCAAACGGTCGCCAGCCCGGAAAGATGGAGTTCTGTGAGGCTGCCAGGTTCAGGATGCCACGTGCACGGTCAAAAGCGGGAGAACCGCCCAGTTTGGCAAAGCTGTCGTTGTCCATCCCGATGATCATGTAGGCGTAGTAAGCGAGCATGGCCGACAGGTTGCCGGTAAAGTTGTTTTCGGCAAAGTCGAGTGGCTGCGCCTCGTTGAACTGGAACAGCCAGTCGCGGTCGATGAAGGAGAACAGCGTGGACTCGTAGCCCGTGCCATAGGCCGGCCTTACGGACACGACCTGCACGTTGGCGCGGAAAGTACCCACCTCGGGCATTTCGGTCAGGTTGATCAGGATGCGGCACTTGATGCGCTCATCCACCCGGTAGGACTGGTTCGTCCAGCGACGGTTGTTCATAAACTCGAAAATGCGGTTTTGCATCTCGGTGAACAGTTGCCGATCTGTAAACGCTACCTGTTCGCTGTTAACCACCACATCACACTGCAGTTCCTGGGCACGCGCTCCCAAGGCCATCACCATCACACACAGCAAAACAAACAGTCGCTTAAACATAGAGTCTCTCCCAGATCAGGTTGACGATATCCTGCGCCACTTCGCTCTTGTGCTTCAGCTCAAAAGCGGTGGCCGTATCCTTCTCAATAATAGTGATTTTATTTGTATCGTGCTTAAAACCAGCGCCCGGATCGTTGAGCGAATTCAGCACGATCATGTTCAGGTTCTTTTTCTGCAGTTTTTCGCGGGCGTTGCTGGCCTCGTTATCCGTCTCCAGGGCAAAGCCTACGGCAAACTGATCTTCCCGCTTCTCCTTACCAAGTGCCGCTGCTATATCAACGTTCTTAACGAGCTCGATGGTCAGTTCGTCACCGGCTTTTTTTATTTTGCGGTCGGCCACCACTTTGGGTTTGTAATCGGCTACGGCGGCGGCAAACACCCAGATGTCAGCCGCGGGAGCCAGCTGCTTGACGGCCGCATACATCTCGTCGGCCGTCGTGACAGGTATAACCGCTATACCTTCGTGCTGCGCCTGCAGGTTGGTGGGGCCTGCCACCAGCTTTACCTGAGCGCCACGCTGGGCAAAGCATTCGGCCAGCGCATAGCCCATTTTGCCTGTCGAATGGTTCCCGATAAAGCGCACCGGATCAATGGGTTCGTATGTCGGGCCGGCGGTCAGGATAACCGTCTTACCCTTAAACAGTTTTTCCAATGCCTGAAAAGTGGTTTTCTAGTCCGCGAATAATTTCCTCGGGCTCTGCCATCCGCCCCTGCCCTACCAGGCCGCTGGCCAGTTCGCCATACCCTGCTTCGATGATGAAGTTGCCATAGCCGCGCAGTTTGGTAAAGTTGGCCTGCACGGCCGGGTGCTGGTACATGTCCAGGTCCATGGCCGGGGCCACAAACACCGGGCAACGTGCTGACAGATAAGTGGCCGAAAGCAGGTTATCGCAAAAGCCATTGGCGAATTTGGCCACCGTGTTGGCACTCGCGGGCGCTACCACCATGGCATCGGCCCAAAGACCAAGCTCCACGTGATTGTTCCAGACGCCCTGCTCGTTGAGCACAAACTCCGTGAGCACAGGCCGCTTGGAAAGGGTAGCCAGTGTGAGCGGGGTTATAAAGGCAGAAGCAGAAGTGGTCAGGATCACCTGTACTTCTGCTTCTGCTTTTACGAGTAGGCGTACCAGCATGGCTGCTTTATACGCAGCTATACTTCCGCAAACTCCCAATACTATTTTCCGATTCCGGAGCATGCGCCTTACAGCGATATTTCGTCAGTCTCTACGTCTGGTGTACGAACGTAAACATTGCCTTCCAGGAATTCCTCGATCGCCAGGTTAGTTGGCTTTGGCAGGCGCTCGTAGTATTTAGAAATTTCGATCTGCTCACGGTTCTCGAATACCTCCTCCAGATTATCCACTGTTGTCGCAAACTCAGCCAGCTTGGAGTTCAACTCTTCCTTCAGCTTCACAGAGATCTGGTTTGCTCTTTTAGAGATCACCGAAACAGACTTGTACACATTGCCAGTCTGCTTAGCGAAGTCGGCCATGTTACGGGTAACGATTGATGATGGAACGATTGCCATATATACTTAATTTATGAATTGCTTGGGTTAGTTTTCTTTATTTTCTCGAGCTCTGACTGCGTGCTGGCGAATACCTGCTCGGCACTACGCAGGAAGCGGCTGTCCGGATACTGGTCGATGAAGGCTTGGTAGAAGTCGATTGCCTCCGTGAAACGCTCCTGCTGCTTGTCCGGCACACTTTCCAGCGCATAACGGTACTGCGAGTCTATTCTCAAATAAGAAGCCTCCTCGCTGTAAGGGGAAGACGGATTCTCGCGCAGGAAGTTCGTGAACGCCACCACGGCTGACTTGTAGTAACGCAGCTTATGGTACAGACGGGCGCTTTCAAAGGACTTACGATCCAGTTTGGCGCTCAGATCATCGAACATGGTGTTGGCCTCTGCCGCGTACTGGCTTGTTGGGTAGCGCACCAGAAACTCCTGGATCGACTCCATGGCCGTTACGGTGCTGGTCTGGTCCTGCTCAAAATCCGGCGAGTCGTTGTAGAGTGACTTGGCCTGCAGGAACATGGCCTCTTCAGCGAGCTCGCTGCGCGGGTATGTTTCGTAGAAAGTGCGGAACTGGAAGGCGCTCAGCATGTACTCGCGTTGCTGGTAGTGCGTGTTGGCGTAGTAAAAACGGGCTTTCTCGGCCTCTTCCCTACCCGTCATCAGAGGCATCACCTGCTCCAGCAGCTGGTTGGCGCGGTAGTAGTCTCCTTTCTCGTAGTATTCGAGCGCGGCTTTGTATTTCAGGTCAACGTCGTTGCTTTTCAATAGCTTTTGAAAGTTGCTGCAGCTGGTTGCAAAAACCAACAGGCACAACATTACGACGGTATGCAGGATTCCTCTGTTCATGAACGGGCAAAATTATACAATATCCCTGTGATTTACAAGCGTGAATATACAGTGTTTACTGGCGGACCGGCGTCGGTTTGGCAGCGCCGGCAGCAGGCTTTTTGCCTTTGGACTGACTTGACTTGGTGCCCGATGCCTTGCCTTTGGCAGGCGTAGCGGCTTTTGAGGGCGTAGTCGGTGCTTTTACCGGTGTACGCGGGGTCAACACTTCTTTCTTATCGGGTCTGAGTTCCTCCAGCCAGGCAAAACCCTCCAGCCTTCGGTCAGAGGCCTGCAACTCGTGCGGCGGTATGAACTTGGCGTCCGGATTTACAAGAAACGAAATAGATTTGAGTTTATTTTCTGCAAAGTTTAAAACCATGTCGCTGCACACGGCCCGGTTCATACCTGTCAGCACGGAATCGCCCTCCAGCGCAAAATAAATGCTCTCGCCGTTGCCGTTCACGTTCACCCGTCGCATTCGGCCATCCTGGAAGTGCGCCACCATGTTGCGGCCTTTCACCTGGTTGTAGTTCTGGAGTGAGTCTTCGGAGGTGATAAAGGAGTTGCTGAAGACGTACATCTTGTCGATGGTCTTGTTGCGCATGTGGATGCGAATGGTATCCCCCACAATCTGGCTCTGCTCGCTCCAGAGCGTCGGGTTACGGTGCATGTACATGAGCGAGTCAGTACGGTTGTAGCTGAGGGAATCGCACGTGCCCTGCAGGTCCGACTTGTAGATTTTTACGTTGTTGAAAGCGAACAGCATACTCGGCTGTCCGTCTGCCTTTGCCTCGCGGGAGATGAGCGAATCAGCGGCCATGTACAGCGTGTCGCCATCCATGATCGACTCCATCACCGGGCTGCCCCATACCTTGGCCACGCCCTGATCGCGCCAATAGCGACCGACCTGCCCCCGTATGGTCACATCGTCTTTGAGGGAGCGCATGGTCATGTTCACTTTCGCCTCCCCGTAGCCGCGGGCTTCGTCATAGTACAGGTCATCGCCTCCCAAACGGTACTCCGGTGTTAATATATAAGCATTGCGGCCAAAGCGCGACACCTTGGTGACGGTATTGTAAGTACCCTGCTCCGCATAAAGGTCACCATTCTGGCCTTTGATAAAAGTTGGCCCCTGGAAGTAAACCACCTTGCTTTCCGTGTTGTAACGCATGTTCTGCGCCGTGATCTCATAGTCTGGCGAGAACACCTTCACATTTTGCTGGAAGGTGAAGACTTTGGAGTTCGTGTCATATGTACCGCGCTGGCTCTGCAGGCGGTTTTCGGGCTGCACGATGGTGCCACCTTCGGTATAAACTGCCGTGCGTGAATCCAGGTTATAATCCAGGGTTGGAGTCGTAAGCGTCATGTTGGGGTCCTGCATGGTCACACCGCCGCTCATTTTGGCGGTGCGTTTGGCGCCATCGTAAATCGCCTTCGTGCCGGTCATCGTTACGGTATCGGCCTGGTTGATGCGCACGTTGCCAAAAGCCTCCAATATCTCACTGTCGCGGTATTGATACACGGAATCGGCATACAGGAATGTCTCCTTCTGCTTAAAGATCACGTTGCCAATCAGTTTGTTTACCCGCTTCCCGTTGATTGTGGTACCGATCAGGTCATCCGCGCTTTCCAGTTGCACCCGATCCTGCTGCTGCGGGCCTTGCTGGGCCTGCGCCGGCGTCTGGACCGGACGCGCCGTATCCTGCTGTGGTTTGGTGCGGGGTTGCTGGGGTGCCTGCTGCGGCTGGTTAATGCGCGGCCGTGGTGGCTGTTGCAGCGGCACGATCTTGGGCGGCTGCGGCGGCCGTACCTGCTGCGCCGCCTGTCGCGGATTCACCGGAGGCTTCTGCTCCTGCGCCAAAACTGTCAGCGAGAATAGCGTAAAGAGAATAGAATAGACTAATTTTGTGATGTTCATGCTTTATGGACAAAAGACAAGGGCTTGATCAGAGATGACGTTTCATTCCAACGTTCCTATACCTGCAGCCTCTGCCTGTTCTTAACTTCAAAATTATAAAAAATATACCAGCCGCTGCCTTATGCTACAGAAAGTTTCCGGTTTCATCCAATCCCATTCCCTTTGCGAGCCCGAGAGCAAAATACTGGCGGCCGTGAGCGGCGGCATCGATTCGGTGGTGCTTTGCGAAGTGCTGCACCAACTCAAGTATACGTTTGCCATCGCGCACTGTAACTTCGGATTGCGCGCCGAAGACGCAGAGGCCGACCAGCTCTTCGCCAAAAAGCTGGCCAAAAAGTACGAGGTGCCCTTCTTTACCGAAAATTTCGATACCCGTGCTTTTGCTGCGCAGGAGAAACTCTCCACTCAGATGGCCGCCCGCACCCTGCGCTATACCTGGTTTGAACAGGTGCGCCAGCAGGAAGGTTACGATTATATTGCCACAGCGCACCATAGCAACGACCTGACAGAGACCATATTGCTTCACCTGACCAAGGGCACAGGTATAGCGGGGCTGCACGGTATACCTGCCAAAAACGGCCACATCATCCGCCCGATGCTCACTGTCACCAAAGATGATATTTTTGACTTCGTGACCGAGCAGCGCCTGATCTGGCGCGAAGACACCTCCAACGAGACGACCAAGTACCAGCGCAACAAAATCAGGCACGAGGTAATTCCGGTGCTCAAGGAAATCAACCCGAATCTGGAAGAAACCATGCAGCACACGGCAGAGCGGGTGAGCCAGGCCGAGGCCATTGTGCACGCCTACATCGACAATCTGCGCCAGCAAAGTATAAAGGAGGCGGAAGACGCGGTATACCTGTCGCTGGTGCCGCTGCAAAACGCCACCGGCCTGCCGGTGGTGCTGCATGAGCTGCTGCGACCCTTCAACTTCAGCTACAGTGTGGTGCTGGAGTTAGTCGAGGCGCTGGAGGGACTTTCGGGCAAGCAATTCGAATCACCGAGCCATACCTTAGTGAAGGATCGCGACCAGCTCGTGATCACGTCCCGCAACCTGAGTCGCTTCGGAAGTGTCACCATAGCAGAAGGCCAGACCGAAGTAAGCGAGGAGCACGTGCAGCTGACTTTGCGCTATGTACCGGCCAGCGAATACAAGCTCAACACCAAACCCCATGTGGCCGCCCTGGACGCCGGCCTGCTCAAGTTTCCGATGAAACTGCGCCCGTGGCAGGAGGGCGACTGGTTTGTGCCGCTGGGCATGAACGGCAAAAAGAAGATCAGCGATTTCCTGATCGACAAGAAGGTTCCGGCCAACCTTAAGGCCAAAACACTGGTATTGGTATCAGACCAGTCCATCGCCTGGATTGTGGGCCAGCGGCTCGACAACCGCTTTAAAGTGACGGAGAAGACAGAGCAGGTGCTGGAGATATCTTTAAAGCGTATCTCGTAGCATTTTTTCCGTATCACGTAGCACGTATCAAGTAGCAAGATTACCTTTAAGGTAGCAATTGTTAATTTAAGAAGTCGTGCTACGTGTGTCGTGATACTTGATACAAAACGAAGTTTTTACAATAGATTTTTCTAATTTTACGGAAGTAAACCGAATCTCAAACCATAATTAAAGTATATCCTACAATGAAAGTAACCGTAGTTGGAGCTGGTAACGTGGGTGCAACGTGCGCCGATGTATTGGCTTACCGCGAAATCGCGAACGAAGTAGTTTTAGTGGATATTAAAGAAGGTTTTGCTGAGGGCAAAGCGCTTGATATCTGGCAGAAAGCCCCCATCAACCTATACGACACGCGCACTGTCGGCGTAACCAACGATTATACCAAGACTGCTGGTTCTGACGTGGTAGTGATTACCTCTGGTCTGCCACGCAAGCCAGGCATGACGCGCGATGACCTCATTTCTACCAACGCCGGTATCGTGCAGTCGGTAACTGAGAATATCGTAAAGCACTCGCCTGACGCCATCATCATCGTGGTTTCTAACCCACTCGACGTGATGACGTACGCAGCGCACATCACTTCCAAACTGCCACGCACCCGCGTAATGGGTATGGCCGGTATCCTGGATACTGCGCGTTACCGTGCATTCCTGGCTGAGGCACTGAACGTATCTCCAAAAGACATCCAGGCAGTATTGATGGGTGGTCACGGCGATACCATGGTTCCACTTCCACGCTATACAACGGTTGGCGGCATCCCGGTTACGGAGCTGATCGACGAAGAAACTTTGAACGCGATTGTGGACCGCACCAAGAACGGTGGTGGCGAGTTGGTGAAACTGATGGGTACTTCTGCCTGGTATGCACCGGGTTCTGCAGCCGCTCAAATGGTGGAAGCCATCGTGCGCGACCAGCGCCGTGTGTTCCCTGTTTGCGTGAAGCTGGAAGGCGAGTACGGCATCGACGGCGTATACCTGGGTGTTCCGGTAATCCTGGGCAAGAACGGCATCGAGAAGATCATCGAACTGCAGCTGAACGAAGACGAAAAGCAACTGCTCGAAACGTCACGCGGTCACGTGAAAGAAGTAATGGACGCGCTCGATAACATCAACGCTTCCAAAGCTTAATCGCTATACCTGCTTATTGATAAGAAAGCGCCGCTTCTGCAAAGGAGCGGCGTTTTTTTTGTCT
>NZ_BMFP01000006.1:0-209152 GCF_014638845.1 Pontibacter amylolyticus | reverse complement strand
TTTAAGAGGGCCCCTACCCCCACGGATTAACAGGATTCTCTTGCACGATTGTCATCCCCCGCCCCTCCCGAGAGGGGAATTAGGTTATTGCCTTTCGAAGGTATAATCGTAGTAGTTTCAGTAGTCCTTTTGATATACCGGGTCGAACCACCCCAGCCCCTCCTTATCCAAGGCGGGGAGTCTGTAGTTGCCAACTCACAGGTATAAGCTCTATGGCATCTGAAAAAGACCATTGGCAAGTATAGAAAGGATAACTCGCACACTCACTACGAAGCAGACAGCTGTTCCAGGTGCACTTTATGGCGCTCCACTGTTTGAGCGTTCAGCGAGTTTGGAGCGTCTTGACTTTTTTGCCTACTTTTTGTGTCAAGACAAAAAGTAGGGCCCGCCCGGCCAGGGCAAGCTATGAAACAAAGGTAGCTATACCTGCAAAAGGCAGTAGCCACAGTGCAAAGCAGGCTATACCTATACCTGTGCCAGCGGCCCCACCATAGTAGACACGAGCGAGGAGGCTCGCACCATAGCAAGAAGCCCAGCTGGTTAAGCGAAAACTGCCTAATCCTTCTGACTCGCCTGAAACAGCTTCTGCTTCTCTTCTTTGGAAAGGCTTTCGTAACCCGACACCGAAATCTTGTCCAGAATCAGGTCGATCTCCATTTGGCTTGGTTTACCGGCATACCCTGTATGGTAGCTAGAGGAAGGGCGTGAATCATTCCCAACAGTGGCTTTCTGCCGGTGCGTTACTTTCAGCTTCGGACGGCGCTTGAACAAGTTGGTGAAAAAGTCCATCGTGCTGTGCAAGGGGCGTCCCATATCGCGGCCGCGCTGCAGTTGCTTCACGAAAAGCCAGCCAAACAGGGCACCACCCAAGTGGGCAATGTTACCACCGGCATTATCGCCCACAGCGCCGGAAATAGACAGGATCACCAGAAAAGCCGCGATGTACTTGATCCGAACCGGACCGATCAGGATCAGGTTAAAGGTATAGTTCGGAATCAGCGTGGCGGAAGCTACGACCACTGCCAGCACACTGGCCGAAGCACCAATCATCACGGCGTAGGCGGCACGGTCGGCAAAGTACGGGATCAGGTTGTAGCTCAGTATATAAAGTATACCACCGGCTATACCTCCCAATATGTAGAGGCTCAGCAATTTCTTCTCACCCAGATACTCCCTGATCAGCTGCCCGAACCAGTAAAGGTTGAGCATGTTGAAGATGATGTGGAGGAAACCTTCGTGTGTAAAGAAATAGGAAATGATCGTCCAGGGACGGGTAATGAAAACGAGCGGGTCAGAGGGCAATGCAATAAAGCGCATCAGCCCCGTGTAGGCCCAGCTGCTACTGGTCAGGTACAGCACCGTACGAAGCACGATCAACGTCACAAAAACGATGACGTTGATCAGAATCAGTTGCTTCAGGGTATTGTTTTGCTGCCGGAAAGAGTCTTTTATGTCTTGGATGATGCTCATTATACCTGTTAGCTGAAAAGAGCGGAAAGGCTTTTGCGCCTTGCTAGCTTATACTTATTGTTCTTACTATTACGTATCCTGATAATCGTTGCGTTGCCACATTTTAATAAGAATGTACGCAAACAGCATACCACCGAGGTGTGCAAAGTGCGCTACGTTATCGCCTGGCACCCTGTTAAAGCCTGCATACAGCTCATACGCCCCATAGAAGAGCACAAAATACTTGGCTTTGATGGGGATGGGCAGGAAGAGCAGGAAAAGCTCCAGATTCGGAAAGAGCATACCAAAGGCCATCAGGATCCCGAACACCGCCCCCGACGCACCCAGCATCGGCATGTTGAACGCCTGGTTGAAGACAGCCGTAACGGCTTTTTTACTTTCGGTGATGTACCCTTCGTTATCCGGGTTGCGCTGGTACTCGATCGCAAAGCGTTTCTCGTATCCACCCGCGTAATGCGATTCCATAAAATTATAGAAGCCCGCCGGCGTGGGGTTCTCGATGTACTGCACCGCCTCGTTTTCAATCGTGTTGAGTTCATATGCCCGCACGCCGGAGTAGAGCATGCTGGCGCCCAGACCGGTGATCAGGTAAAAGCTGAGAAAGCGCTGCGAACCCCAGAACCGCTCCAACAAGGGCCCGAAGATGAACAAGCTGAACATGTTGCTGAACAAATGCGCCCACCCGCCATGCAGGAACATGTGCGTGAATATCTGGACCGGCTGGAAATAGTCGGAGCCGAAGTGGTGCAGTGCAAATGACCGGTAGTCGAACACACCATTTGCCTGCAGTATGAACACCACCACGTTGATGATCAGGAGGTTCCTGACCATGGGGGTTATATTGAACATCTTATCTTCTTTTTCTCGCGTTGCTTGCTATACCTGTTGGCTATACCTGAGGTTATTAATAGCTCAAGTCAAAATCAACAATTTAACAAGCAACCATTTAACAATTCAAATCACCCCTTCTGGAAAAGGTCATGCAGCTGACCGAGCTCCATGATGACCAGCGTCTTCTGTCCGCCAGGGGTATAGTTGGGTACTTCGCAGCCAAACAGCTTGTCTACAAGCGAGTTCATTTCGAGCTCCGACATGCGCGGCTGTACCTTGGAAGCCAGTCGCTTGGCCATGGCCCGAGCCAGGTTCTCCCGTTTATCCAACTTGAGCGTGGCCAGATTGTTTTTGTATTGCTCGATCAGTTCCTCGAGCAGCTCTTTTTCATTGGCCGCCTGCACATCGGCAGGTATAGCGTTCAGGATGATGGTGTTGCCGCCGAAGTCCTCAAACTGGAAACCCAGCTCCTGAAACTCTGCCCGCAACTCTTTCACCAAAGCCGAATCAGCGGGCGACAGCTCGATGGTCTGCGGGAAAAGCAAGGCCTGCGAGGTCACCATCTTTTTCTGCAGCGAGGCCATGTATTTTTCAAAAAGAATCCGCTCCTGCGCCGCCTGCTGGTCGATGATCATCACGCCTGACTTCACCTGCACCAACAAGTACTTGTGATGCACCTGCAAAGTTTTGCTGGACGTGGTCATGGGCGTAGCGAACGTGTCGTCGAGCAGTCCCATACCCGATGGGGACGTGATCCGCTCCTCCTGCTGTTCCACCGCCTCCACATTGCGCAAAGGTTCGTACAATTGCTCCCAGCCGTTAACGCTCGCTTTTTTAGGCGAGGACGGTACTTTAAAGCCCGGAAAGGTACCTTCTTTCTCAAAGCCCTCTCCCCCATGCTGCATTCGGATAGGCTGCAGCGGCGCAAAGTTCACGTCACTCTGAAAATCGAGCGAAGGGGCGATGTTGTGCGTCCCCAGCGATTTTCTCACAGCGGCATGTACGATGGCGTATACTGTCTTTTCGTCCTCGAACTTGATCTCGGTCTTGGTCGGGTGCACGTTGATGTCGATCCGCTCGGGCTCAATGTCGATGAAGAGCACATAGAACGGGTGGCTGTCTTTTGGCAGGAGTCCCTCATAGGCCGTCATCACGGCATGGTTGAGGTAGCCGCTTTTGATAAAACGGTTGTTCACAAAGAAGAATTGCTCACCGCGGGTCTTCTTGGCAAACTCGGGCTTGCCGATGTAGCCGCGCACGCTCATAAAGGGTGTTTCTTCCTCACAGCCGGCCATCTGCTCCTTATAGTTGTTGCCGAACACGCCCACAATGCGCTGACTCAGCTTACCGGCCGGCAAACTGAATATCTCGACGTCGTTGTGGTGCAGTGTGAAGGCCACTTCCGGGTAAGCCAGAGCCACCCGCTGAAACTCGTCGAGGATATGACGCATTTCCACCGCGTTCGTCTTCAGGAAGTTGCGGCGGGCGGGTACGTTATAAAAGAGGTTTTTGACGGCGATGGATGATCCGGCAGCTACGGCGGCCGGTTCCTGCGCGGCCACCGTCGAGCCTTCCACCAACAGGCGGGTACCGGTTTCGGCGCCGTGCGGCTTGGTTTTGAGCTCTACCTGCGCCACCGCCCCGATCGAGGCCATGGCCTCGCCCCGGAAGCCCATGGTGCGGATCCGGAAGAGGTCTTCGGTAGACTTGATTTTGGAGGTAGCGTGTCGCTCGAAACACATGCGGGCGTCGGTTTCCGACATACCGATCCCGTTGTCCACTACCTGCACCAGTTGCTTGCCAGCATCCTTCACAATAAGTTGCACGCTCGTGGCGCGAGCGTCAATGGCATTCTCGAGCAACTCCTTCACCACCGACGAAGGCCGCTGCACTACTTCGCCTGCAGCTATCTGATTGGCAAGGTAATCGGGCAATAAGTGTATAATATCGGACATCCGCTATTTCAAATTCAATTTGGTGGTATCTTCCCTTCAAAGCACCCAATTTCGGAAATCGGCCGGGTTTTTGAATATACTATTTTGTCAAAACAGAACTTATTCGGAATGAAATTTATTACTAATTTACAGACCGGTTGCAAAATATGCCCGGAAATTAGAGTTCATCCGGATTCTGATCTTAACAAGAGAAGCTATATGACTTGTGTCTCTTGAGGCGTTAGCAACTTGCAAGCACCATCCGCCATACCGCCTTAGGGAGGCAAAAAAGACCAGAAATAATTTTTCTCGTTTTTTTGAGCCGCCTTCTGCAAAAATAGGGGTAATTTCGACTTGTTCCAATATATAATACTAGTACAGGATGTTGAAGAGTTTTAGCTTAGGGTTACTTATACTTATCTTTCTCGGAATGGGACCGCTGATGTCACTGACACCGTCAGACAGCATCATTGTGGCCTCAAAAGAGCAAAGTTGGGTAGACAGTGTCTTTACGTCTATGACTCCCAATCAGCGTCTGGGCCAGCTCTTTATGGTGGCCGCCTACTCCAACAAAAACGAAAAACACTTCCAGTCAATCGACACGCTGGTGAGCCGCTACGGTATCGGCGGCATCATGTTCATGCAGGGTGGCCCGGTGCGGCAGGCCCAGCTCACCAACCGTTTCCAGAGCAAGGCCCGCGTACCGATGCTGATCGCGCTGGACGCCGAGTGGGGTCTGAACATGCGCCTCGACAGCAGCATGCACTTCGCCAAGCAAATGACGCTGGGGGCCCTCAACGACGACAAGTACGTATACCTGATGGGCCGCGAAATTGCGCTTAAAATGAAGCGCATGGGCGTGCACGTGAGCTTTTCGCCTGTGCTGGACGTGAACGTGAACCCGGCCAACCCGGTGATCGGCAACCGCTCCTTCGGCGAGACCAAAGAAGAAGTGGCCCGACGCGGCGTAGCGTATATTAAAGGTCTACAGGACCACGGCGTAATTGCCGTTGCCAAGCACTTCCCCGGCCACGGCGACACCGACACCGACTCTCACCTGACCCTTCCGGTGGTGAACCATGACATGAAGCGCCTCTCGGAGGTGGAGCTATACCCTTTCCATAAGTCGTTTGAGGCCGGCGTGATGGGCGTGATGGTGGCGCACCTGCACATGCCCAAGATCGACTCTACTAAAAACCAGGCGGCCACGCTCTCTAAGCCGATCGTAACAGGACTTCTGAAAGAAAAGATGAAGTACAAGGGCCTGGTGTTTACCGACGCCCTGAACATGAAAGGCGTGAGCAGCTTCTACAAGCCCGGCGAAGTGGATTTGAAAGCCCTGCTGGCTGGTAACGACGTCCTGTTGTTCCCGGAGGACGTGCCAACCGCTGTGCGCAAGATCAACGAGGCCATCGCCAACAAGCAACTCAAACAGGAAGACATTGACCAGCGTGTGCGCAAGATCCTGCACGCCAAGTACTGGGCTGGCCTGAACAACTACAAGCCGGTATCGCTGACCAATCTGCAGCAGGACGTAGATCGTCCGCTGAGCAATGTGGTGCAGGAGCAACTTTACGAGCATGCCGTGACCGTGGCCCGCAACAAAGGCAACCTCATTCCTTTCCGCAACCTGGATACACTGAGCATTGCATCCATAACCATTGGCACAGGCCCTAACAACATCTTCCAGCAAACACTGGGCAACTACGCGCCAGTAACCAGGTTTAACATCAAAGACCGCTTTGCACCAGACACGGCTTTTACCAAACTTATAGCAAAACTGCAGGACCATGATGTGATCGTGGTAAGCGTGCACGGTATGAACAACACGCCATTTCGGGATTTCGGCATTGGCCTGGGCACACGTGCTTTCATCAAGTACCTGCAGGAGCGCACGGACAAGAAAGTGGTGGTAGCCGTATTTGGCAATGCCTACAGTCTGAAGTACTTTGACAAGAGCGATTGGCTGGTGGCAGGCTACGAAGACAACCCGATATCGCAATCGCTGGTGCCGCAGGTGCTTTTTGGTGCCCGTGCCGCGAAAGGCAAATTGCCCATCACCGCCTCGGCTACGCTGAAGGCGGGCACAGGTATAGCTACCCCTAATCTCGGCCGTCTGAAGTATGGCACGCCGGAGAGCGTGGGGATGGATTCCAGGACGCTGGCCCAGATCGACAACATTGCCACCGAAGCCATTGCCTACGCTGCCACGCCGGGTGCGCAGGTGCTCGTGGTGAAGAACGGCACCGTGATCTTCAACAAATCGTACGGCCACTATACCTACGACAAGAAAAAGCCGGTGACCAACAACACGGTATATGACATCGCGTCCATCACCAAAGTGGCGGCAACACTGCAGGCCGTGATGTTCCTGAAAGACCAGGGAAAGATCAATCTCGACGAGAAAGTTGCCACCTACCTGCCGGAACTGAAAGGCACCAACAAGGCCAACCTGGTGATCCGTGACGTGCTGGCCCACCAGTCGGGTTTGCGCGCAGGTATACCGCACTGGCAGAAAACACTGGACAAGCTGCAGCTGAACCAGACCTTCTACGCCAGCGCCCAGAACGACGTGTTCCCGAACGAAGTGGTGCCTGGCATCTACTCCATCAAATCGATGGAAGACTCGCTGTGGGCCTGGACCGTGCGCTCACCGTTGCTGACAAAGCCGAAAGCCGCCAAGACCTACGAGTACCAGTACAGCGACCTGGGCTTCTACATCCTGAAGCGTATGTCGGAGCGCATGCTGAACCAGCCGCTGAACGAGTTCATGGATCAGAACTTCTACGGTCCGCTCGGCTTGAGCACGATGACCTATAACCCACTTCTGAAGCACTCGCGCGATGTAATCGTACCGACCGAGGATGACAATTACTTCCGCAAGAACCTGATCTGGGGAACGGTGCATGACCAGGGCGCTGCCATGATGGGCGGTGTGGGCGGCCATGCGGGCTTGTTCTCCAATGCCAACGACCTGGCCGTGCTCTTGCAGATGAACCTGCAGAACGGCAACTACGGCGGGCACAAGTTCTACAACACCCCGGTGGTGACGGAGTTTTCGAAGCGCCAGTCCACCACCAGCCGCCGCGGCCTGGGCTGGGACAAACCCGACCCCGACGGCAACGGCCCGACCTCGAACCTGGCCTCGAAGTCAACGTTTGGCCACACCGGCTTTACCGGTACAGGCGCCTGGGTTGACCCGGAGAATCAACTGATCTACATCTTCCTGAGTAACAGGGTATACCCGGATGCCGGCAACTCCAAACTGGTGAAGTATAACATCCGCACCCGTATACACGATGTGATTTATAAATCGATTGTTCCTAAAACTTAACATAGAATGGATTGTTGACAAATGCAGCTCCGCGTGGGGCTGCATTTGTTGTTTCCACAGCACAAAACCATGAAAATCGGAATAGTTTGTTACCCTACCTTCGGGGGAAGCGGCGTTGTCGCTACCGAACTCGGCAAGGCGCTGGCGCTCAACGGGCATCAGGTACACTTTATCACCTATAGCCAACCGGCCCGCCTCGACTTTTTTAACGAAAACCTGTTCTACCACGAAGTATACATCCCTAATTACCCACTGTTCCAGTATCCGCCTTACGAGCTGGCGCTGGCCAGCAAGATGGTAGACATCGCCCGCTTTGAGAAGCTGGACTTGCTGCACGTGCACTATGCCATACCGCACGCTTCGGCGGCTTACATGGCCAAACAGATCCTGCGCACCAAAGGCATCCATATACCTGTCATCACGACGCTGCACGGCACGGACATTACGCTGGTTGGCAAAGACGCCTCTTTTGAGCCGGTGGTCACGTTCAGCATCAACCAGTCGGATGGCGTAACGGCCGTGTCGGAGAGTCTGCGCACTGAGACTTACGAGTTCTTCCAGATTGAAAAAGAGATCGAGGTAATCCCCAACTTCATCGACCTGAACAAGTTCAAGCGCCAGAAGAAAGATCATTTCAGAGCGGCGATCAGTCCGAACAACGAAAAACTGCTGGTGCACACTTCTAACTTCCGGGGCGTGAAACGCGTGGAGGACGTGATCCATATCTTTGCCAAGGTGCGTGAGCAGATGCCGTCCAAGCTGTTGATGGTGGGCGACGGACCTGAGCGCCCTAAAATGGAAAAGCTGTGCCGCGACCTGAACATCTACAACGATGTGCGGTTCCTGGGCAAGCTGGAGGCGGTGGAAGAAGTGCTTTCCATTGCGGACCTGTTCCTGATGCCGTCCGAGAAAGAGAGCTTTGGTTTGGCCGCACTCGAGGCGATGGCCTGCGAGGTACCCGTTATCTCGACCAACGCGGGCGGTATACCTGAGCTGAACATACACGGCATTACCGGTTTTGTGAGCGAAGTAGGCGATGTGAGCGACATGGTCAAAAACGCCCTCTACATCCTCGACGATGCCCACCTGCCCACTTTCAAGGCAAATGCCCTGGCCCGTGCCCACGACTTTGACATTAACACGATTGTGCCGCTCTACGAGCAATTCTACCAACGCATCATCGACGCACAATTGGCTGAAACCAGTAATCCGCTGTAATTCTGAAATAAAGACTAAAAATCCGGCCGCTATACCTGTTGCCGGATTTTTTTATGTCCTATATTTACTTTAGTGTGTCAACTCATACTGGTTCTTTGTCGTCTCGACGGAAGGAGAGAACATCGCCCTCGCTCGCCTCTGTCGAGTGTGAGCTATCGGGCGGACTCTGGCCGCTAGTGTTTATGCACTGGCACTGAACTGCATGCTATTTCGTATTTCTCAATCCGAAATCTACCTGTTGCAGATTTGTAATCCGCAGTAAGCGGGACACAGGGATTCGGAAATCCCCACAGTGGGGGTAGGCCCCCTCGACAAAGCTTGGGGATTGAGAAATCCGGAAGAGCTTTTTGAAGAGCCTTTTAGGAAACATGAACACTTGTAGGGACAGGTCGCGACCTGTTCGAATCGTGCACAAGTGGCGGGAGGTCACCGAATACCTCACACTCGACAGAGGCGAGCGAGGGCGAAGCGCACAAGGAATGACAAAAGCGACAAACCCTAGGAAGTACTACTATACCTTATCACCTACCAAACTATGGCAAAAGACCAATACTACATCATTGACTTCGACAGCACGTTTACACAGGTTGAGGCGCTGGACGAACTGGGCGAGATCACACTAGAAGGCGAAGAAAACAAGGCAGAGATCCTGCAGCAAATCCGTGACTTGACTAATGGTGCCATGGAAGGAAAGAGCTCTTTTACCGAGGGACTGTCCAAACGATTGGCCTTGCTCAAGGCAAACCGGCGCCACCTGAAGCCGCTGATCCAGCTTTTGCAGAACAGGGTGTCGGACTCCATCAGACGCAACAAAGATTTCTTTCAGGCCTACGCCGACAACATCCTGATCGTGTCAAGCGGGTTCAAGGAGTTTATTACGCCTATTGTAACGGAGTATGGCATCAAGGAGGAGAATATCTACGCCAATACTTTTAAGTTTGACGAGCAGGGCAATATCATCGGTTTTGATGAAGAGAATCTGTTGAGCTTGGACCGGGGGAAGATAAAGCTACTCGAAGAGCTGGCACTGGAAGGCGATGTGTACGTGCTGGGCGATGGGTATACCGACTACGAGATTAAGGAGGCGGGACTGGCCAATAAATTCTACGCCTTCACCGAAAACGTGGTGCGGGACAACGTAGTAGCCAAAGCCGACAACGTGGCCCCGAGTCTGGACGAGTTTCTGTACCAGCACAAACTGCCGATGGCTATCTCCTACCCCAAAAATCGTATCAAAGTGTTGCTGTTGGAGAACGTACACCCGAAAGCTGTCGAGTTGTTCAAACGTGAAGGTTACCAGATCGAAACCGTATCAGGCGCTTTGAGCGAAGACGAGTTGTGCGAGCGGATCAAAAACGTATCGGTGCTGGGTATACGCTCTAAAACACAGGTTACGAAGCGGGTGCTTGAGCATGCCAACAAACTGATGTGCATCGGCGCTTTCTGCATCGGCATCAACCAGATCGACCTTACGAGCTGCCTTGACGCCGGTGTGGCGGTGTTCAACGCCCCTTACAGCAATACCCGCAGCGTGGTGGAACTGGCTATTGGTGAGATCATCATGCTCTGCCGCAACGTGGTGGACAAAAGCACTAAAATGCACCAAGGCATCTGGGATAAGTCGGCCACAGGTAGTGTGGAAGTGCGCGACAAAAAGCTAGGTATAGTGGGCTACGGCAGCATTGGGGCGCAGCTGTCGGTATTGGCTGAGGCTCTGGGGATGGACGTGTACTACTATGATGTGATCGAGCGCCTGCAACTCGGCAATACCCGCAAATGCGAGACGCTGAGACAGTTACTCGAAATATCGGATATTGTGAGTCTGCACGTGGACGGTCGGACCAGCAATGAAGGCATGTTCGGCGAAAAAGAGTTTGCCGCCATGAAAGACGGTGCCATCTTTCTGAACCTGAGCCGTGGCCATATCGTGGACCTGCCGGCACTGGTTGAAGCCATTAAATCAGGCAAGGTGCATGGCGCCGCGGTAGATGTGTTCCCTTATGAGCCCGCCACAAACGACGAGGAGTTTGTAAACGAACTACGCGGTTTGCCCAACGTCATCCTGACCCCACACATCGGTGGCAGCACCATGGAAGCGCAGGAAAACATCGGCACCTTCGTGCCGAGCCGCATCATGGAGTACATCAACACCGGCAACAGCTACCAGAGTGTCAACTTCCCGAATATCCAGCTTCCGGAGCTTAAAAACGCACATCGCCTGATCCACATCCACCAGAACGTGCCAGGCGTACTCGCCAATATCAACAGTGTGCTGGCTGGAAACCAGGTCAATATCCTGGGCCAGTACCTGAAAACAAACGAACAGATCGGTTACGTGATTACCGACATCGACAAGCTGTATGACAAGAAAGTGATCGAAGAGATGAAGCAGGTACCGGCTACGATCAAGTTCCGGATTTTGTATTAAGGCACGGTTTCAGGTATAGCTGATTGTGCGCAACAAGCAATGGGTTATAGGTATACCTGCCGTACACATTCCAGCCAGGTATAGGATACATGCTTGCATAGGTATAGAGTGTGTATTAAAGGAGGATTCCGGTATATGGTTTAATCAGGTATGTGATTCAGAGAAGTATAGCGGTGCACGATTCGGACAGGTCGCGACCTGTCCCTACAGGTAGTTACGTTCGGAAAATGCTCTGCTACAAGGCTCTTCGGGATTTATCAATCCCGAAGCAAACTCTCGGGGATTTCCTAATCCCCGAGAGTAGATTTCCGCGCTCTTTCGGACATCCGTGTCCGAAAGTATTTCTGCCGGGGACATCCTTGTCCCCTATGCTTGAAAACAAGAGCGGCATACGGGGATGTGGACATCCCCAACAGGTGGCTTTCAGACATGGAAGTCCGAAAGAGCGTGGAATCTGTATGGCATTACGACGTTAGAGTTCCCAGTCTTCACATCTCAACTTTCTAACTCCTAAACTTTCTACCTTTTTAACTTAGAAGACCTGCCCGATCTCCTGCTTCAGGAAGCTGATGGCTCTGGCGGTCGGGTCGATCTCGTTGTTGAGGACGTTTTCCAGAATGCGCTTGGCAAGTTCGGTACCTTTCGCCTTCTCGTCCAGACTTTGGTAGGATTTGTTGATCAGGTTCACGACTTCCTCGCGGGCATGGCGCACCTGCTGCCAGGATTGCTCCGTCATGTATACCTGCTGCGACATGTTGTGGTTGAATTCGTTTCGGATCTCGGTGAGCAGGATGCGGTGGTATTCGGCGGCTGTGTGGCCTCCACCGCCCACCCGCAGCAAGAGATTACTTGGCGTGATACGCTCCAGCAACAGCACAATGCGCTCGTAGGCCTGCAGACGGATAGGCGTTACCACCTCAGCGTTTTTTTGGCGCAGCTCCAAAAGGCGCAGTTTATAGTCACGCTCCAGGTGCTTTTTGATGATAGAGTAAGCTACTGCGGCCACCAGGATGGCAGGTATAGAAATCTTCAGTATGTCAAGTATAATATTGGTACCTTCTTCCATTTGCAATTGTTTTGAACCTTAAATATCGGGAAAAATTAATTTAGGTTGGCATGAATCATTTTCAAGGTATAGCTGTTTTGCTAATACATTCTGGAGCCGCAGCAAAATTGCAAGTAATTGCGTAAATTGCAGCTCCATTTCAAATTTGAACAGACTATGGCAACTGAAACAAAAACTGCACCGATAGCGCTTACTGAAAAAGCCCTGCTTGAGGTTAGAAATATAATGCAAGAGAAGAACGTACCTGCAGAATACGGCCTGCGCATTGGGGTGCAAGGCGGTGGCTGCTCAGGCATGTCTTACCTGCTGGGCTTCGACAAAGCGAAGGACTCCGACGAGGTTTATGACCTGGATGGCCTGAGCCTGATCATGGATAAGAAGCATGCGATGTATGTGCTGGGTATGGAAGTTGATTTCCAGGACGGCCTGAACGCGCGTGGCTTCGTTTTCAGCAACCCACAGGCCAAGAGTACCTGCGGCTGCGGAAGCTCGTTCTCTGCATAAAAAGCACCTTTCTTTCTCTTTAGTAGAAAGACAAAGCCCGGCCAATTGGTCGGGCTTTGTTGTTTTAATCAGTGGCGGTCATCGTATTGTGTAACGCTCGCCACTGTATCCGCTTTAAATTCAATATCTATTACGTGAGGCTGTAATGAAAAGGGGCCAGGCAACCGTCCTGTATAATATATCCATCGTTCATTTCTTTGGTTCTCTCTTCCCGTTGCACCCAGCCACTTTTCAACTTCCGGTTTGGTTTTTCCAATAAGCAGTTCACGGGCTATTAGATCCTCTGTCATTCTATACCTTTTGTCAGGGTTTGCCCACCATTTTGCCTGATCAAACTCCACATCCGAGTAATAGCGCCAAATGGCAAGGCTCGAAGAGTAAGTGATCAGGAAACTCAAGAGAATAAAGAATAGTCCCCCTACCCACACTGTTGTTTTCTCAAGCCGATACTTCTCCCTTACAGGCTTGGCATAATAAAAACTTACAATACAGATACCTGCGAAGGCTACTATAAGGAAAATTACCCAGGAAAATGTAGCTATCAGCATAAGACTGTATTTAATAGGTTCTCGTCATACTTGCTGGCACAACCAGAATAAAATCCGCTTTCTGCTTGTTCTCTTCAGTCAGTTTGTCCAGATCTTCCTGCAGTACGGTCGTGATCGTAAGTGTTTTAATTTGTGGGTTGCCTTGCTTCAGGTACCAGCCTATACCTTCAAAATTGTCTGAATGATAAGCGCCGTTTAGGTGTAGCATCTTTTTCCCACTGCTTACTTGTTGCAGGATGAAGTGGGCCATAGTCGCGTCTTTCAAGGCTTGGGCCTGCACGATGTTTTCGCTTTTGGTATTGCCATGGGTACTGCCACCAAACATAGCCAGCATGTTCTTATACCCCGGCAAGTTCATATCGACCTGCACGGGCAGTGGCGCGATGTAGCGCCTGGCGTCTGCCGACACATTTTCCAGCGCTTTCAGGCTTCCTGCTGATACCATGGCGGCATAGCGGCGCGGCACGTTGGTCGCGATGAAAGGTATAGCCGCCTCCTTGGCAAAACGCACCACCGGGCGGTAGTCGGTTTTGTAGTTATTCCAGGGCCGCGACTCCTGCTCAAAGTTATTCTCCGCCACCTGTCCTGACAGGTACTCGTTCAGTACCAGTTGCACATCCGCTTCAAACATTTCGGCACCGATAGCGAAATGCTGCTGATGCACTTTGTGCAGGTCTTTGGCTACTTCCAGTTGCAACCAGTGCGCGATCGGGTCGTTGTGCTGCTCACCAAACAGAACTACATCGGCCTTCTGCAAGTCGTCCAGCATTTTCCCATACTTTACCTGCTTGCCCTTGCTGTTGTAAAGCACATAGGCAAGTTTGTCTTTGTCAGAAGCGGTGGCTATACCTGTGGTGAACATAAAAAATAGAAGTGTGAGAAGTGAAAGTCGGGTCATCGTAACGTTATTAACTTTAACAGATTGTTCTTTCAGGAATCTTATGAGGCTTACTAGCCTAGAGCACTTTCTTGTTTTCTAATTCTTCACATACCAACCGCTCTAACTCTTTATATTTAATCTGGAGCGAGTTTGCTGTAATGGATAAGGGTGTTCCATACATCCTGTGATTCGCCTGCATTGCTTTCCTGAAGAACATATTGGTAGCGCGCGCCATATATTTCTCAGGATTGTTAGTATGCAATAGCATTATCATATTCGATGAGATCTCCAGTGTTTCTACGCCAGTTATATCCTGCCACTCAATTAAACCAACACTTACTGCACTTGAGTTATCCGTAATACCTTCTTCATCAATCGTCAGCCCTACCTTCTTATCGAATAATTTTCTAAGGATGTACACTGCGCCTAACCCAAAAAATAGCACAGCAGTAACTCCAGCAATCCGGATAATCTCCTCACTCCTGAAAATTGGAGATATGAATCTTGCCGGCTCGATTGCAAAGAAAACTCCTGCAACAACGAAGGCGACGGCTCCTACCAAGAAGAGCATCATTTTCGCTTTGCTAAGCGGAATTTCTATTTTCTGGTTCATTGTCAAATATTAAGTTTCCTCTATCAAGGTACAAAAAAATAGCTGGCTCCGAAGAACCAGCTATTTTTAATTATGTGTTAGTGTGCACTAGTATAAGGTCGCTGCTGGTTCAAAACACGGCATAGCAGCAGTTAGGAATACGTCTTTTGTCCTTTGTCAAAAATTCCTTTGTCAGAAAATCATCTACACCCTGTAAAATAACCACTTTGACAACTCCTTGTAGTTGATCTTCTTGCCGTACATCAGTATACCTACACGGTAGATTCTGGAAGCGATCCAGGTGGTGAAGATGAAGCCTACGATCAGAAGTCCCATGGAGAGCAAGAGTTCGCTGGCCGGTACGCCGAAAGGGATGCGCACCATCATCACGATCGGCGATGTAAACGGAATGATCGACATCCAGAACGCTACAGGCCCATCCGGATTCTGTATCACCACGGTGTAGGACATGATGAATGAGATGATCAACGGGATCGTGATCGGGAACATGAACTGCTGCGTGTCGGTCTCGTTATCCACGGCAGCACCAATGGCCCCGAAGAGGGAGCCGTACAGCAGGTAGCCACCCAAAAAGTAAAACAGGAAACAGCCCAGCAAGAGCGGGAAATTCAGGTTGGAGATGGCGCTGCTCACTTCCGACAACATGTTCGCCTGGCTTTCTTCCTGCGTCTGAGCAGACTCTTCGCCAGTCGCTAAATCGCGTCCGGCCTGCATCTGCTCGATGGGTGTGGGCGCTGGCTTGATGTCAAAAGCCGCCTGTACACTGCCCACCACAATGGTCGACAGCACCACCCAAAGCAAAAACTGCGTCAGGCCCACACCGGCTATACCTACGATCTTGCCCATCATCAGCTGAAAAGGCTTTACCGACGAAATCATCACCTCCACAATGCGGTTGGTTTTCTCCTCAATCACGCCGCGCATGATCTGCACGCCATACAGGAAAATGAAGAAATAGATAATCACCGCCCCGATAATACCCGCACCCGACGTCACCCAAACGTTGCTGTCGCGTTCGCCGCTCTCGCTCAGATTCACGGTCGTCATGGTCACGTTGGCTTTCATTTTGTTGAGCATCTCGCGGTCTATACCTGAGGCCATAAAACGCTGACTCTCAATTTCCTTCTCGAGCATGTTCTCCAGCCTGAATTTCACTTGCAGACTAGTGTTCTTCTTGGAGTAAAGGCGTATACCTTCCGGGTTATCCAGGTCGAGTTTTGGGATGTGCAACAAGGCAGTATAGTCCGTTTCCTGATAAGCCGTTTTGGCCTGTTCCAGCGAACCGGCTGCTATCGGGATGATCTTCAGGTCTTCTTTGCTTTCCAGCTTATCGGCGAAGAGCCCGCTTTCGTCCAGCACCATCACCACATCCTCGCTGTCCGATATGGTGGCCAGCCAGGCAGGTATAACCATGAAAGCGGCCAGCAACAGCGGAGTCAGGAAAGTCATGATGATAAAGCTTTTCTTCCGCACGCGTGTCAGGTATTCGCGTTGTATGATGAGCCAGATCTTATGCATGGTAGGTTTCTTTTACTTTTCGGATAAATATGTCATTGATACTCGGCACCAACTCTACAAACGAGTGCACCTCCACGCGCTGAATCAGGTAACGTAGCAAGTCGTTTGGCGAAGCGCCATCGAGCAAACGGATGGAAGCGCGGAACACGCCATGATTCTCGTGCTGCTCCAGCACCTCAAAATCTGGTGACGTGATGAGCAGCTGCCCGTTGCCGATCACCTGGTAGGTATCGGTCTTGTACGTGTCCTTGATCTCGCGCACAGGTCCGTCGAGCACCTTGCGGGAGCGGTTGATCAGGGCGATGTTATCGCACAGCTCCTCTACCGACTCCATGCGGTGCGTTGAGAAAATGATGGTCGCCCCATTGTCGCGCAGGCGTAGGATCTCGTCTTTGATGAGGTTAGCGTTGATCGGGTCGAAGCCGGAAAAAGGCTCGTCGAGAATGATCAGCGATGGCTCGTGCATCACGGTGGCCATAAACTGAACTTTCTGCTGCATCCCCTTCGAAAGGTCTTCGATGTGCTTGTTCATCCAGTCCTTGATCTCGAAGCGTACTACCCATTCTTTGATTCGGGCCGTGGCCTCGTCTTTGGACAGGCCTTTGAGCTGGGCAAGGTATAGCAATTGCTCCCCTACCTTCATCTTTTTGTACAGACCGCGCTCCTCGGGCAGGTACCCCATGTCCTTGATATGTGATGGCCGAAGTTTCTCGCCTTTGAAGTATATCTCGCCGGAGTCGGCTCCTGTTATCTGGGTGATGATGCGGATGAGGGACGTTTTGCCTGCCCCGTTTGGTCCCAGTAAGCCGAAAATGCAGCCGGCCGGGATGTCAAAGCTCACGTTGTCAAGGGCCGTGTGGTTGGCGTAGCGCTTGGTGACGCCATCTATTTTAAGTATGCTCAATGCGGTTAACCTTTTGGTATGTTCAAAAATAGCCTTTTTAGGGCTGAGTGACAAGCAATATCAATAAAGCCCTATACTTAATCGACTAACGTAGGTATAGGCTATACCAAGTACGTGCATCAGGTTGTTTAGGACAGCTGCCCATCAGTTAACTTGAAAGGTACTGCTTTTGTGACAAAGGAAATTTTGACAAAGGACAATAGACTTTAAAACGAGTAACCCCTCTTTAGAAGTCCCTCCTACCATGAATTTTAGCTAAGAGTTATACAGGGCGCTCTGGTTAAGGTGCAGGATGTCTACGCATACCTGACCCACAAAACAAAAGCCTGCCTTCTCTACTGAAAAGGCAGGCTTTTTTATCTAGTCATTGACTGGCTTACTGGAAATAGTCTTTCACTTTCTCAAAGAAGCCTTTATCACTCTTGCCGGGGTGCGGAGCAAAGTTGTTGGAATCGCGCAGGCGCTCCAGTGCGGCACGCTCCTCGCTGCTCAGCGTTTTCGGCGTCCACACGTTGATGTGGATCAGCTGATCGCCTTTGCCATAGCCGTTGATGTCTTTCACACCTTTGCCACGCAGCCTGAAGATCTCACCGCTCTGCGTGCCCGGCTTGATCGTGATCTTCACGCGGCCACCGATGGTCGGTACTTCAATATCTGAACCTAGCGCAGCATCAATAAAGCTGATGTACTGGTCGAATATCACGTTGTTACCGTCGCGCTTCAGGCTTGGGTGCTCTTCTTCTTCAATCTGAATCAACAGATCGCCCGGCACACCACCACGCTCCGGCACGTTGCCTTTGCCGCTCATCGACAGCTGCATGCCGTCCATTACGCCAGCCGGCACGTTGATCGTGATCACCTCTTCCTGCAGTTCGCGTCCGCTGCCGTGGCAGGCTTCGCAGTTTTTAGTCACGATGCGGCCTTCGCCGTTACAGGTAGGGCAGGTTGCCGTGCTCACCATCTGGCCCAGCATGGTGTTCACCACCTTGCGCACCTGACCTGAGCCCTGGCAAGAGCCGCAGGTTTGCATGTCGGTACCATTCTTGGCGCCGTTGCCGCCGCAAGTTCCGCAAGCCACATAGCGTTTTACTTTTATCTTCTTCTCAACGCCGTTGGCAATTTCCTCAAGGTTGAGTTTGAGCTTAATGCGCAGGTTGCTGCCTTTGCGGGTACGTCGGCCACCCTGACGGCTGCTGCCGCCAAAGAAGCTCTCGAAGCCGCCACCGCCGCCACCGAAAATGTCGCCGAACTGGGAGAAGATATCCTCCATGTTCATACCACCGCCGCCGCCGAAGCCGCCGTTCATACCCTGATGGCCGAACTGGTCGTAGCGCTGGCGCTTCTGCTGGTCGCTCAGTACTTCGTAAGCTTCAGCCGCCTCCTTAAACTTTTCCTCCGCCGTGTGGTCGTCGGGGTTCTTGTCGGGGTGAAACTTAATGGCGAGCTTACGGTAAGCCTTCTTTATCTCCTCCGGACTTGCTCCCTTGCTTACACCTAAAACCTCGTAATAATCTCTCTTAGCCATTGATTAAGCTCCTATTATAACTTTCGCGAAGCGGATCACCTTCTCATTCAAGGTATAGCCCTTCTCGATCACGTCTACTATTTTGCCTTTCAGTTCTTCTGACGGAGCTGGGGTTTGGGTAACAGCTTCATGGAAGTCGCTGTCAAATTCATCACCTGTCTTAACCTCAATCGGCTTCAAACCTTTGAGTTGCGTCACGTGCTTGAGTTTGTGGAATACCAGCTCCAGGCCCTGCAACAAAGCATCTATCTCTCTGGTTGCCTCCATCGACTGGCGGGCACGCTCCATATCGTCCAGCACAGGCAATAATTCGCTCATCAGGTCTTCGTTTGCTGTTTTGAGCAAATCCAGGCGCTCCTTGTTGGTACGCCGTCTGAAGTTCTCAAACTCAGCCATCAGGCGGATATATTTATCTTTCATCTCTGCCAGTTCGGCCTCGGCCTGGGTTTCGGAGCCAGTTTCTTCTGCTGTCTCTTCGGTCTGCTCCTGTCCGTTATTTTCTTCCGTATTGGCAGTGTTATCCTGTAGTTCTGCGTTTTCCTGCTCTTTCTTGATATCTTTCTCTGACATAATGCCTTAAGAATTATAGGTTGATAGGTCTATTTTGTCTTTTCAATTGTCTTGCCAATTCTGCTTTCGTGCCAGATTGGCACTTTAAATTGTTGATTTAGTGATTGAGTGAATGAGTGACTTTGTTTTTAGTGAATTTCACTTGCTATACCTGAAAATGTCTGAATCAGGATTTACAGGATTTCAGGATTAACAGGATTCTCATGCACGATTGTACCTGCCCCTGCCCCTCCCGATAGGTAGGGTCGTTAAGTTCTAGCTAATTCTCCCCTTGAGGGGAGCGCAGAGGGGTGTTTACGATTGTGTTAAAACAGTAATATGGCCAGCATTTTAGTACTGAAGCAACACCCCTATAATCCACTCAAGGGGATAGTTTTATACAGAACTTAACAGCCCTGCCTCCCGAGAGGGGCATCACCTCCCCTAGCCCCTCCTTTTAGAGGAGGGGAGCTTCCGGCCGTTTCCAGTTCAATCAGGTATAAGCTTCGAAGTCACTGTTTAGCTACACCGGGTCAAACCACCCCTGCCCCTCCTTGTCCAAGGAGGGGAGTCTGCCACTACTACTTTACAGGTATAAGTGCTGTAGTTGCGATCACAGACCACTGGCAGGTATAGCAAGGCTAACTTGCCCCGGAGGCTATGAAACAAACAGCCTTAGCCAGGTGCACTTTTCGGCGCTCCACTGTCTGAGCGTTCAGCGAGTTTGGAGCGTCTTGACTTTTTTGCTTACTGGGGGTAGGGGCCCTCTTTCTTTTCATCAAGGAAAAAAGTAGGGCCCGCCCGGCCAGGGCAAAAGCTAGCTATGCAATAGCACAACCGCTATACCAGCAACAGCCTTTGTAATAAAACAACATTCTATCAATCAGCACCCAGCTGGTGCTTCAAAAAAAATCGGTAGCAAGCCTTGCAGCCTCTACCGATAGATATTTGTATGAAGACTGACGGACTACGAGTTAAGCGCTGACCAGATCATATCTTTCAATTGGGTGATATTCTTCTGCGTCATGCTCGAAATAAACACAGCTGGCACATCTTTCGGCAAGGTCTCGCGCATCTCTGCTTCCAGCTCATCGTCGATCATATCTGTTTTGGTGATCGCCAATATGCGTTTCTTGTCCAGCAGCTCCGGATTGTAAGTTTCCAGCTCGTTTACCAATATCTTGTACTCCTCCGCTATATCGGGGCTGTCGCACGAAATCATGAACAGGAGCATGGAGTTACGCTCGATGTGGCGCAGGAATCGCAGGCCTAGGCCTTTTCCTTCTGAAGCTCCTTCGATGATACCAGGTATATCAGCCATCACAAAAGACCTGTAATCGCGATAAGCGACTACTCCCAGGTTAGGCTCCAGCGTCGTAAACGCATAGTTGGCAATCTTCGGCTTAGCTGCTGATACCACGGATAGCAAAGTAGATTTGCCGGCATTCGGGAAACCCACCAAACCGACATCGGCTAATAGTTTCAGTTCCAGAATTACCCATTCCTCTATACCTGGCTCACCCGGTTGGGCATAACGAGGTGTCTGGTTAGTAGGCGACTTAAAGTGGGCGTTGCCCAGCCCGCCACGGCCGCCCGGTGTCAGGATGATCTCCTGCCCGTCTTCCGTGATCTCGCACATGAACTCGCCGGTTTCGGCGTTGCGGGCGATCGTTCCCAGTGGCACCTCCAGCACGTCGTCCTTACCCTGTGCGCCTGTAGAATGGCTCGGGCCTCCACCCTGACCATTTTCGGCAATCACGTGCTTGCGGTACTGAAGGTGCAGCAAAGTCCACAACTGGGCGTTGCCACGCAGGATGATATGGCCTCCTCTGCCCCCATCACCACCGTCAGGACCACCCATGGCAGTGCGTTTGTCGCGGTGCAGGTGCGCTGAGCCAGCGCCACCATGTCCGGAGCGGGAACAGATTTTTACGTAATCAATAAAGTTGGATTGGGCCAATGTAGGTAATGCTAACAGGTATAAATTATAAGGTATAAGCAAGAACGGAGCATTTGAGTTCCGGCCTGCTTATACCTTCTGTATTCTATCTAATAAAAGCTGAGCAGAAGATTACTTCTTTTGCTTCTCTTTCATGTTATCGATATGCGCGCAGATATTGCTGAAGATCTCGTCAATCTCACCGATGCCATCCACCGCATAATATTTGCCTTGTCCGGCATAGTAATCAGCAACTGGCGTCGTTTTGGTGTTGTACTCCACTACGCGCTTGCGGATCAACTCCTCGTTCTGGTCATCCGGGCGGCCGGAAGTCTGTCCGCGTAGCAAAAGGCGCTTGGTCAGTTCTTCGTCGTCCACCTTCAGGGCAATCATGCAGGATATCTCCGTGCCAAGATCCATCAGGAGCTTGTCCAGCCCCTGGGCCTGTGGCACCGTGCGCGGGAATCCGTCGAAGATAAACCCGCCCGCGTGATTGTTTTCTCTCACTTTGTTTGCGATCATGCCAATCACCACTTCGTCCGGCACCAACAGGCCGTTATCCATCAGTGATTTGGCTTTCATCCCCAGTTCAGTGCCTGCGGCAATTTCGGAGCGCAGCAAATCACCTGTTGACAGGTGTATCAGGTTATACTTGTCTATCAGCTTTTGGCTTTGCGTACCTTTACCAGCACCTGGAGGGCCAAACAAAACGATGTTGAGCATATCTATGATTTATGATAAAAAACAAATTTAAGTATAAAATCGGTGTATTGTTCAATAATTTTTGAGCTGTGCCAAATCCCGGGCAGTCGTTTTGGCCCCAGATGGCTCAGTCCTTTTAGGAAACAATCTTGTAAATATCGCGCAGGTTGCGGCCCAGTCCATTGTAATCAAGTCCGTAGCCTACCACAAAGTCGTTCGGTATCGCCTTGGCCACATACTTCACATCCAGCTGGTGCTGCAGGCACTCGGGCTTCATGAGCAAAGTAATGATCTCGATGGAGGCAGGCTTCTTTTCCTGCAGCTGTCGAAGCAGTGCAGTCACCGTGTGCCCGGTATCCACGATGTCTTCAATGATCAGCACGTCACGCCCTTCAATTTCCTCGGTCAGGCCCAGCACTTCCTTTACCTGGCCGGTGCTGTGCATGTCCTGATAGGATGACATGCGGATGAATGAGATCTCGCAAGGTATGTTGATGCGCTTCATCAGGTCGGCCGTGAACATGAATGAACCGTTCAGTACTGCCAGAAACAGTGGGTTTTTACCAGTGTAGTCCTGCTCAATTTGCTCTGCCAGCATCACTATGCGTGCAATGATTTCTTCTTCGTACATATAGGTACTGAAGTCACAATCGTGAATCGTGATGGTACGGGGCTCCATATAGCGTATTGGTCTTATTGGCAAACAAAGGTACGGATAATAAAAAATAAGCCCAACCTCATGGCTGGGCTTATTTATACTGATAGAGATTGTGTTGGCTATCGGGTCGCTAAACCAGCCACGACAACTGTATTGTCTGGGTAGATGATCTGTCCGGTAGACGGGGCCTCCTGCTGTATCTCCATGTTCAGGTTCGGCTCCTCAGGTATAGCCGGCGTGCGCTCTGTGGCAATGTGGGGCGCAATTACCAGCGACACGATTGACATGAGTTTGATCAGGATGTTCATGGAAGGACCGGAAGTGTCTTTGAACGGGTCACCAACGGTGTCGCCGGTTACGGAAGCTTTGTGGGCATCAGAGCCTTTGTACTCCATCTTACCATTGATCTCCACGCCTTTCTCAAACGACTTCTTGGCATTGTCCCAGGCACCACCGGCGTTGGATTGGAACATCGCCATCAACACACCTGATACGGTTACGCCTGCCAGCAGACCACCCAGGATCTCAGCTGAAGGAGTGTCGGCAAATACGTCTCTGAAGCCAAAGCCCACCAGAACCGGCACGATCAGGGCAATGGCGCCCGGCAGCATCATTTCGCGGATAGCCGCTTTTGTGGAGATAGCCACGCACTTTTCGTACTCCGGCTGACCGGTGCCTTCCATAATGCCCGGAATTTCGCGGAACTGGCGGCGTACTTCATGCACCATGGCCATGGCCGCACGACCAACCGCCGCGATACAAAGCGCCGAGAAGATGAACGGTATCATGGCACCAATGAACAGGCCTGCCAACACGGGTGCTTTGTAAAGATCAATGGAGTCGATGCCGGCTATACCTACGAAAGCGGCAAAAAGAGCCAGTGACGTAAGGGCTGCCGATGCGATCGCGAAGCCTTTACCGGTGGCGGCAGTCGTGTTACCTACAGCATCCAGGATATCGGTACGACCGCGTACCTCTTTCGGCAGTTCGCTCATTTCGGCAATACCACCGGCGTTGTCGGCAATAGGACCAAAAGCGTCGATAGCCAACTGCATGGCCGTAGTCGCCATCATGCCGGCAGCCGCAATAGCCACGCCGTAAAGACCGGCAGAAGCATACGACAACACAATACCGGCGGCCAGCACGATGATAGGCAACACCGTCGAGTGCATACCTACCGCCAGACCAGCGATGATGTTGGTGGCATGGCCTGTGGAAGACTGCTGCACGATAGAATTAACGGGCTTTTTGCCCATGGCCGTGTAGTACTCCGTGATGATGCTCATCAGCGTACCCACTACCAGACCCACGATCACGGCGATGAACACACCATTGGCAGTGAATTCGAAGTTACGCAGGTTCATGTTTTCTGGCAGCATCCAGTGGATAGCGAAATAAGCGCCAACAGCCGTCAGGGCAACAGAGATCCAGTTGCCCAGGTTGAGGGCCCCCTGCACGTCGCCACCTTCTTTTACCCGGATGAACAGCATACCAATCAGGGAGAACAAGATGCCCAGACCCGCAATGAACATTGGCAGGATGATTGGGGCCATGCCGCCGAAATTATCCTCTGAAACTACTTCACGGCCCAGTACCATCGTCGCCAGGATAGTGGCCACATACGAACCGAAAAGGTCAGCTCCCATACCTGCCACGTCACCCACGTTATCACCCACGTTATCGGCAATCGTAGCGGGGTTACGCGGATCGTCTTCAGGTATACCTGCTTCTACTTTACCTACCAGGTCGGCACCCACGTCAGCTGCTTTGGTATAGATACCGCCGCCTACGCGCGCGAAAAGGGCAATACTTTCAGCACCCAGCGAGAAACCGGTGAGCACCTCAAGGGCCACTTCCATCTCGTGGCCATTCACGCTGCCATTCACGCTGTAAACAAAGAAGTAGTAGAGCACGATAAAGAGTGAGCCCAGGCCCAGCACAGCCAGACCAGCCACACCCATACCCATCACCGAACCACCGGCAAACGACACACTGAGGGCGCGCGACAGGCTTGTCCGGGCTGCTTCTGCCGTACGTACGTTGGCCTTGGTGGCAATGCGCATACCGATAAAGCCGGCAACAGCTGAAAAAAGGGCACCCATGATGAAGGCCAGCACGATCGTCCAGTGCGATTTCTCACCGGTATAGCCCAGATAAAACAGGAATAAGCTGGCGATGACTACGAAGTAGAAGAGCACTTTGTATTCCGCCTTCAGGAAAGCCATGGCGCCATCGGAAATGTGACGGGCGATCTCCGTCATGCGTTCGTTACCTGCTGCTTGCTTCGTTACCCAGGCCGACCTTATAAAGGTATAAATGAGGGCCGCCAGACCAAATCCAGGAATTGCGTAGAGAATAGGTTCCATTCAATAAGAGTTAGTTTTGTAGAAAAGGGTTGAGATTCTGAAATTGCTATATAGAGCTATTAAAGAAAGCCTATTGGTTTGACTTTTCCAAATATTTACTTCCAAAGCTTTACACCCCCGACACACCCTATACCGCTAGAGTTAAGTCATTTGTGCCGGGTGCTGCTCTTCCATCCTGTTTGAACCACGGTCGACAAACAAAAAGGGCTGCCTATACCTGGCAGCCCTTCTATATTATTAATCGTTTCTTCTACAACTTCTCCATCAACTCCCTGTACAGCGCGACCATGCTCTCGATGTCCTTCTTGTGGACAATTTCGTTTGGGGTGTGCACATTGTCTTCGGGGGCGCCAACAAAGCACCAGTCCCAGGGGTAGGGTCCGTGCTGCAACTCCTTAGCATCGCTGCCACCGGCACCTTCTACCTCCAACTGATAAGGTATACCGGAGGCCCTGGCTATACCTATGATCTTCTCAACATAAGACCTGCGAGGTATAAGGCTGTCGCGCATCGAGATGGCAACGCCCTCCCCTGCCTTCACACCCTCCGTTACCCAGGTAATATCGGAAATAAGCGCTTGGTGCACACCGTAACGCTCCGAAATGTATTTGGATAGGTAGGCTACCGAACCGCCGCCATGTTCTTCCCAACTACTGAACGCAATGATGCCATTCTCTAATGTTTCAGCGACTTTCAATGCACTCCACACACCAAGTCGGTTATCAAGGTAGCACGATTGCACTGTTTCTTCCGTTTCCCGGAAATCGCACTTGAAAACAAGTTCCGTCCCACGCTCTATCTCCCGCTCATACCTGTAGCTGATCGCGTGCGTCTCTTCATCAAGCTCCAGCGTACACTCAATTTTCCCCTGCGAGTCCTCTCCTACCAGCGTATAGCCGCTTTCCAGGTCAGGGCCGCCGATCTTTACCAGCTGTTTGCCATAGCGCACAGTGAATCCAATGGAGTCTATGTGTGCGAAAACAGCTGTTCTGGGCTTCCCGAATATTAACAAAATACAATCCTGAAAACCTTCTCCATGTATAACTACTGGTTGTTGCTTCCACTGAACTTTCTGTTCTTCAATGTAGTTAAGCAGAAAATCGGATAGCTTTTTTTCGTTGCCGGACGGTGCGTGTATGCTGCAGAGTTGTTTCAGAAGTTTCATGCAATATTTCTTTTGTATCAATTCAAAATTAATATAATTGTTGTACTTTTAGTACCTGTTCTCCACATAAGGGGCTATTGGCACGACACTCCGGACTTTTCTTTTGACCTATGAAGAAGATTGTACTTGCGTTTCTCGGTATCATCCTGACTAACCTGGCTTTTGGGCAAGGTTCTAAGGAGCAGTCTGACACGGCTATCAGAGAGGTGACAATTCAATCAGTGGAGGTCATTCCTGCGGCCGGAAACATCAAAGGCATGCTGCTCATGGACAAAGACATCCAGTACGAACTGGAGGGTGCCGTGGACAACATGTACAACTTCAAGTATGAGCTGGCCGAAAAGCAATTCAAATCCCTGCGACGCCGCTACCCAAACCACCCGCTGCCCTATTTCCTGATGGGCCTCAGCCAATGGTGGAAGATCGTGCCTACCAATATTCAGACCCTGGCGTATGATGACCTGTTTTTCGCTTACATGGATTCCACTATCATGAAAGCAGAGAAGCTGTACGATGCCAATAATAAAGATTACGAGGCCGCCTTCTTTTTGTCAGCCGCTAATGGATTTGCCGGGCGTCTGCACTCTGAGCGAAGCAATTGGCGTAAAGCAACCATCGCCAGCAAGCGGTCGCTGGAGTACCTGGAGAAGGCTAAAGCCGGCAACGGCCTGAGCCCGGAGTTTCTGTTTGGAGAGGCGCTCTTCAATTACTACTCCATCTGGATTCATGAAAACTACAAAATGTTGCGGCCCGTACTGGCTTTCTTCCCGAGCGGCGACAAGCGACTAGGTATAAAACAGCTGCGCTACGTGGCCAACAACGGCTTCTATACCGGTACGGAGGCGAAGTTCTTCCTGATGAAGATCTACGCCAACGAGGAAGGCAACATGGAAGCTGCGTTGGATCTGGTAAAGGGACTTGTAGAAAAATACCCTAACAACGCCTATTTCCAGCGCTTCTACGCACGTGCGCTTTTTGTGCAGGGTCACTTTACGATGGCCGAGCGGGTGTGCCTCGATATTCTGAGCAAGCTCGATCGGCGCATGCCGGGCTACGAAGCCGTTAGCGGGCGTTATGCCTCTTATATCCTGGCCTACATCAACCAGAACAAGTACCGTGATTTCCAGAAGGCAAAAGCCTACTATCAGAACTCCATTACATTCGCCGAGATGAGCAACGAGCGTGATTCCGGCTATTTTGTCAACTCGTATCTAAACCTCGCCCGCATTGCCAAGCAGGAACGTGAACTGAAAACAGCGAAGCATTACTATAATATAGTGCTGGAAGCGACCGACAAAAAACATGCTGCCAACAAAGAGGCGAAAGACTTCATGAAAGCACACAAAAAGATCTAAGCTACTTATACCTTTAAACAAAAAGCCCTGACAGGTTCGCTGTCAGGGCTTTTTGTTTTATAATCCGCTCGGTGTCTAGTTTACCATACGCTCGGCTGGCACTTTTACTTTTTGCTTGAAGTACTCGAGCGTTCGCTGCAGTCCTTCGGCGCGGTCCACCTTCGGCTCCCAGCCCAGCACTTCTCTGGCCTTGCTGATGTCCGGCTGGCGCTTCTGCGGGTCGTCGGTCGGCAGCGGCTGGTACTCGATGTTGAGCTCCGCCCCGGTCAGCTTGCAGATCTCCTCGGCAAACTGCCTGATGGTGATCTCGGACGGGTTGCCGATGTTGACCGGCATGTGGTAGTCGCTCAGCAGCAGGCGGTAGATGCCCTCCACCAGGTCGTCCACGTAGCAGAAGGAGCGCGTCTGGCTGCCGTCGCCGAAAATGCTCAGCGGCTCGCCGCGCAGGGCCTGGCTCAGGAAGGCAGGCAGCACGCGGCCGTCGTCCAGGCGCATGCGCGGGCCGTAGGTGTTGAAGATGCGCACGATGCGCGTCTCCAGCCCGTGGTGCATCTGGTAGGCCATGGTCATGGCCTCCTGGAAGCGCTTGGCCTCATCGTAGCAGCCGCGCGGCCCCACCGGGTTCACATTGCCCCAGTAGTCCTCGCTCTGCGGGTGCACGAGCGGGTCGCCGTACACCTCCGAGGTGGAGGCGATCAGCATGCGGGCCTTCTTGGCCATAGCCAGGCCCAGCAGGTTGTGCGTGCCCAGCGAACCCACCTTCAGCGTCTGGATCGGGATCTTGAGGTAGTCGATCGGGCTGGCCGGCGAGGCAAAGTGCAGAATGTAGTCCAGCTTGCCCGGCACGTGCACGAACTTGGACACGTCGTGGTGGTAGAACTCAAACTGCTCCAGCTTGAAAAGGTGCTCGATGTTCTCGAGGTTGCCGGTGATCAGGTTGTCCATCGCGATCACGTGGTAGCCCTCGGCTATGAATCTGTCGCACAGGTGGGAGCCGAGAAACCCGGCGCCGCCTGTTACCAATACTCTTTTTCTGGCCATACTATACCGTCTCCTTTGTTTGTTGTGGAACCATGGCCTGCTTGACGCCGATGCCGAAGTAGGTGAAGCCCTTCTCCTCCATCTCGCGCGCGTCGTAGATGTTGCGGCCGTCGAACACGACCTTCTCCTTCATCAGCTTGTTGACCACGGCGAAGTTGGGCGAGCGGAACTCGGGCCACTCGGTCACCAGCAGCAGCGCGTCGGCGTCGATCAGGGTCTCGTACTCGTCCTTGCCGTACTCGATGCGGTCTCCCAGAGAATGCTTGGCCTCCTTCATGGCCACCGGGTCGTAGGCCTTCACCTTGGCGCCCTGCTCGAGCAGCTTCTCGATGATCACCAGCGAAGGGGCCTCGCGCATGTCGTCGGTCTTCGGTTTGAAGGAGAGCCCCCAAACAGCGAAGGTCTTGCCCGAAAGGTCCCCGTTGAAGTAGTTCATCACCTTGTTGAAGAGCACCGACTTCTGCTTCTCGTTCACCGTCTCCACCGACTTCAATACCTCCATGGAGTAGCCGTTCTCGGAGGCCGTCTTGATGAGCGCCTTCACGTCCTTGGGGAAGCAGCTTCCGCCGTAGCCGATGCCCGGGTAGATGAACTTGTTGCCGATGCGGGCGTCCGAGCCGATGCCCTTGCGCACCATGTTCACGTCGGCGCCCATAATCTCGCACAGGTTGGCGATGTCGTTCATGAACGAGATCTTGGTGGCCAGCATGGCGTTGGCCGCGTACTTGGTCATCTCGGCGGAGGGGATGTCCATGAAGATCAAGGGGTGGCCGTTCATCAGAAACGGCTTGTAGAGCTTGGCCATCACCTGCTCGGCGCGCTCGGAGTCCACGCCCACCACGATGCGGTCGGGCTTGAGGAAGTCGTCGATGGCGGCGCCCTCCTTCAAAAACTCGGGGTTGGAGGCCACGTCGAAGGCGATGTCGGCGCCGCGGGCCTCGAGCTCGCCTGCGATGGCGCGGCGCACCTTGGCCGCCGTGCCCACCGGCACGGTGCTCTTGGTCACCACCACCAGGTAGTCGGTCATGGAGCGGCCGATCTCGCGGGCCACGGCCAGCACGTACTTCAGGTCGGCCGAGCCGTCCTCGCCCGGGGGCGTGCCCACGGCGATGAAGGCCACCTGGCAGCCCTGCACGCTCTCGGCAAGGTTAGTGGAGAAGGAAAGGCGCTCCTTCTGGGAGTTGCGCAGCACCATCTCCTCCAGGCCGGGCTCGTAGATGGGCAGGATGCCCTGCTTGAGGTTGTCTATCTTCTTGGAGTCGATGTCGATGCAGGTCACGTCGATGCCCACCTCGGCAAAGCAGGTGCCCGTCACCAGGCCCACGTAACCGGTGCCAACTACAGCTATTCTCATAGGTAAATGTTATTAATTCCGGAAATAGAATCTATATAAAAAATTCACATAATATAAACAACAGCCTATTCATATGAAATTCTTTAAACTTCAATAAAATTGATCATATCTTTATTAATGATATTAACGTCAAACTTTGACTCTGCAAGTTTACGGCTTTCTTTTCCATGCTTTTCAATTAGTTGATCGCTATTAATATAACGCTCCATAGCTATGGCTAACTGCTCTACATCCTTTATTGGAATTAGATAACCGTTTTGGTTAGAGATTACTGTTTCTTTGCACCCCGGATGATCTGTAGTAATAATGGGCTTTCCAGTAGCTAATGCTTCTAATAATGTTCTTGGTAATCCTTCATTATAATATGTTGGAAGAACAAAAACTGAGGAGTTCTGAAAATATGGCAACACGTTATTGGTGCGACCTAGATATGTTATAATCCCTTTTTCAATGTATGGGTTTAAATCTTCTATGGCAATTCCATTTGGATTGGAATCAGGAGGGCCTAAAATTTTAAACGAAGCATTCGGGTATTTTTCTTTTAATATCTCAGATGCTTTGATAAATTCAATTACCCCTTTTTCCTTAATAAGTCGACAAATCAGAAGGAATGAAACCGGATTTGAAATCGGTTGGCTTAGCTGGAATTTATCTAAATTGATGCCTGACCCATCTACTATTTTAGTCTTAGTTCCTTTTTTAATTATCCCCCTTTGTTTAAAAAAAGTAAGATCATTCTCATTTTGAAAAATAATATGAGTGGCTTTGCTCAATGACTTTCTATATAGGAGTGAGACCATATTGCCAAGGATCCATCTTTTAATACCACCTTTCTCAAATGCTGAACCTCTTCCTGTTATTAATGCTACATTTTTAACATTCTTCAAATTCCTAGCAGCCAAGCAGCCATATATTACTGGCTTAATTGTATATGAAATGACAATCTCTGGTTTAATCCTATGTAGTTCGTTCTTTAGTACTCTATAAAATTTATAATCACTAAATGGGTTAAGACTAGTTCTATTACTTGGTATATCCTTAAAGTGAATGTTTAGATTCTTAAATGATTCAAGCAATTCAAAATTGATTTCCTCGGCAGGGGCGAATGCATAGACTTCAAATCCCATATTTTGATACGCCTGAATCAAATCTAACCTAAAATTCAATAAAGAAGGGGCGTAGCCAGCAATAATAGCCAATTTTTTCATCCTATAATTGATTCTTTTTCTTTTCTTTGACTTATAGCCTTGATTCTAGCTAACAGTCTGTAATCTTTTTGTTGAGAGTATATTAATATGAATAAGAATGGATAAACGAAGATTCGAACCCTTGCAATTAAACCTAAGTTGACTGCGGTTAATCCCCCTGCAACTGAGTATAAGATGATAAAAACTAATGACATCATTAGGAGTTTATCTTTTCTAATATTTAAGAGAGACTTTTTGAATGCTGAAAAGTTTGTATAGATTAAGTAATAAATAAATAGAATTTCTACCGCTGAAATAAGGTTAGTAAAACTACTAACCTCCCATGGAAATGGTCGAAATAAAAAGTTAATTAAGGCAATATGTGCTTGACTCAGCGTTAGCGGTTCCTCTTCAGCTATAACACTTCCTCCATAAGCGTTATATCGACGATCCTCAATTAGTTTATCTTCAAAAGCTTCTACTGAAGTACTTTGCAAGCCTAGAAAAGACATGCTTATGCTAAATCCAACAATGGCTAGTATCAGGATTGCCATATTCCGCAAAGAAAGAATCCTCCCTTTCCCGAGCAATTCTGGCAAAATCATAGCAACAAGTACAACTAACAAGATTTGTGGCCTTACTGAAGTTATGATTGCTAAACCTGCTGCTGTGCCCAGAATGGAAGCAAATCTATTCTGTGATTTTGTAAAGAAATTATAGATGACTAAGCCTAGACCTAACAAAACTACAATCTCTTTACTAATACTTGCTGCCCAAAACCAAAGCGAAGGTAAAACTAATAAAGTAACTGAAAGCTTCTTCCATTGCATGGAGGGGTATCTAATCATAAAAGTTTTGATAATTAGCAGCAGGCCAGTAAAGCCTACAAAATTTGCTAAGAGAAATGTACCCCGAAAGGATTCGCCGCACAATGTAATAAATATAGCAGCATAATAGGACATGAAATTAGTCCCTAAAAAGCTAGTACCTCGATAGTACAGAGGATTAAAAAAGATATCAAAATTAACCTCATTAAATAAGTCAAGCACCCTTATTCCATGCCTAAAATACACTACTCCATCTGCCGAACCACCATAAATTTCAAAAGCTACAAAATGGTATATCAATACTCCTGCAATTCTGATTGAGACTGCCAAGTATATTATCTTCTTTATTGATTTTAGGTATCTAGATCTTACTAATAATGAAGTTAAAACTATAACCCAGATAGTAGCAATAAAAAAACCTAACCATTCAGATTCACCCATTACTAAATAACGCCTTGATAGAAGTTTATAGTCTCATCAACCATTCTATCTAAATTATAATAATCTATAAGTTGTCGGTAAGCATTAGCGCCCACTTTATTTGCCTCGCTCTGATCACTGAAGATCTCTACAATCTGATTTCCTAGAGCTTGTATATCATAGGCAGGAACAAGATATCCTGTTTTTTTATGAATCATCAACTCATTCCCACTTGGTACATCAAAAGCAACAACAGGTTTTTTACAGTTGAAAGCTTCTAAGAAGACAACTCCAAAACCCTCAGATATTGAAGGCACTGCTACCAAGTCAGAATTGTACATATATTTAATCACTTCTGTACTATAGCCAGTAAAATGCACGTTAGATTCAATCTGGAGCATTTTAACTTGTTGCTTAAGTTCCTCTTCTAATATACCAGAACCAACAATTACTAAACCAATTTCGCTATCCTTTTTTACTGATTCAGAAATAGCTTCAATAAGTTTACTATGGCCTTTAAACTTAATTAGTCTTCCTGCTATTACAACCTGCTTTTTGAACATTCGAAATTTATTATCTATCCAAGCCTCTGTCACTTCGGGAAAATCAAAGCCATAATGAATGAGTTCCATTTTATTGGCTTTTGCTAAACCTGTTTCAGTAAAGAAATTTCTTAGGCCATGAGATATAGTATATGATTTATCATTTCTTTTCTCTGCAAATCGAGATATTAAAAAGTAGGGTGTGAGTTTTTGCTTAGAAGGGTCAAAACCATATTGACTTGTAAACTCATTATCATACCCATGCTTTGTTGAAACCCATTTACACGGTAAACTAAAGAAGACTTTGGTTAATGATAAGTAGAAGTCCGCATGAATAAGATGTGTGTGCACTAAATCATACTGCCCTTCCTCAATAATATTTTTTATTGCCTTAAGTTTTGGGAAGCTAGGGTATTTCCCGATATTAATTTCATAGGTTTTAACTCCTAGACTATTAAGCTTTTCTATAAAAGCCCCTCCCTTTCCTCCTTGGTACTTAGTATAAAGCCTTAAAAATTCTATAGTAATCCCTTTTTTTAGAAGGCTTGGAATAATCTTAAGCTGGTAATTTTCTGCTCCAAATATTCCACCCTCTTTTTGTACAAAAAGAACCTTCATTTTCAAATATTAATAATAAACATATTGAAATTTTCTGCTCTACTATATATAAACGTAGAGAAGTCAAGCTAACTTCAAAAAATTTCATGAAACACTATATTAAAAAGATAATCAAAATAACTTGTATTATAAAAATTTATTCTTTGTTAAGCACATTACTAAAGCGACTTTGATATATATCAAATCTAAACTTGAATGCAATAGCTTTACCCTTCTCAGACATTTCAAGTTGTAAATCCCTATCCAATAGAACCTTGTTTATATTTTTTAGCATTTGACCCATATCGTATGGACTAAAATACAAACCTGCATCTCCTGCTACTTCTGGAATGCTCGCCCTATCGGATACTACAACTGGACAGCCTGATGCCATAGCTTCCAGAACAGGCCATCCAAATCCTTCATGAATAGAAGGTAATAAGAATAAAGCCGCATTTTGATATAGCCATTGTAATTCCTTCTCAGTTATACCATTAAATTGAATTAGTTGATCTTCTTCGAATAGTGAGAGCAAGTCTGGATCTACTGCTCCTACTCTAACTATTAGACTGCTCTTAACTTTTGCAAGAGCCTTTAGAGTTTCTCTTATGTTCTTATACCATGCATTAGTACCAACAAGCAGTATAAACTGCCGTTTCTTTAACGCGGCAAATTTAGAGTCATTTATTTGAACATTCTCAAACCAAAATTCTTCCACGGGATTATGTATTACAGTAACCTTGGAAAGAAATCTCTCCTCAATAATTCTAGCTAAATCTTCTTTAGTATGCTCAGAGACACAAATTATTTTTGTGGAGTATCTTAAAAGTTTTATAAAATTCCTATCTAAACATCTTCGCCACCAAGAAGAGCTTTTATCCATCAAATCATGTAGATCATGGCATACAATAAACACTTTTTTATGGTGAAGAAACAATAACAAATAACTATATCTCTCTGATGGTAAAATTATTTTTTTATGCTTAGAAAAAGCCAGCTTTGCTGGAATTACTAGGTATTTGTGCACAAGTGAATATAAGCGATACTTTGATTTTGGAATCGTGTAGGTTTCATAGTTATCAATTGCCTCTATGAGACTTGTATATCTTTTTATACTTCTCGAAGTTCTTTCATCTTTTACTACGGCAACAGTCATTACTACGAAAAATTAAATCAACTTAAAGAATTACAGCCTCACTACAGTGCATGATCCTCAGAAAAATCATTTTGAAAAACTCTTGCTACGTATAGCTCTACAGATTTAACAAGTGCAGAAATATTTCTTTCAGAATTAATGCTATTGGAACCAGGAGTAAGCTTACCTTTGAATGTTATTGTATGTAATTTGATCAAGAAATCAAGAAGATCTTGTTCCTCAATTACCATTCCTTCAAATATTTTCTTTGTTGCAACCTTCAATGATTCCTCATCATCTATAAAAAAAGTACCTTTAAGTGACCTGTACCAACAACCTGGCCCAAAAATCAGAGCAGCTTTTTTTCTAGCAACAGCCTCAATACCTATAGTACCCGTTACTGTAGCAACGCAGATACTTTTATCTATCAATTCAAAGGATTGCAAAGAGTCTGAAATTAATTCTACATTGTATAATTCTTTAATTTCATAATACTGATATACAGAACGTCCCAAATGTCCATCCATCTTTGGGTGAAACTGAGAAGTATGTTCCTTTACATATATCTTAACTTCATTTGGCAATATTTTCCGTAGTAAACTTATAGCTAAAAATTGATCCACATATACTCCTCCATCCGGAGAGGTTGTTCTCTCAGGCTGATAATGTAAAGGAAAAAACACAAATGGAACATCTAGATTTGGTCTTTCAATTGATAGCTTTCTATATTCATGTCTCAGTTCTCTCTTCTTTTTTAGCCCTTTTAATTTGATCCAATATAAATCTGCTCGACTTGGCAATGATTCCTCCAGCCTTTTATCCTTCAACTTTAGAACATTCGTAGTTTTGGCCCTATCAAGCAGATTTTTAACACTCCCCTGTCTTAATAAATGAAAAAAGGTTTTATATATAGTACTAACATATCCTGACGTTTTCTGTTGTTTCATCATATACTCAGGAATACCAGCACCATAATCTCCTCTTAATTTCGCAATATACTGCTTTATAGACGCAAGTTCACTCTCTGAGGGTCCTGTATTAAGAGAAAAAGCATTCAGAGTGTCGAAGGGATTATCATAAATATCACCATATATTAGTAGCCTTAATTCACCAACAAAGATAGGTTTAAACATAAGTGTCTTTACGCCATATCGCTTTAGTACGACATACAAAATGTATTGTGCGGCATGGTGAGGCACCTCAGTAAAGACGGCTAACTCAGGTCTAAAGGTAAAATATACATTATGAGCATAATTAAGCATCTTTATCAAAAAGCTTTTTCTCTCATTGTATGAAAATGCATCTCCTGAATCTAAGCGATCCATCATCTTCATGGCTTGATCCATTTCGAAAGCATACTCTCTAATGGTTTTTTGATCAATGGATGATGGCTGAAACAGATCTATTCCATAAGGGCTTTTACCTCGTATTATATCTGTATAAGAATGTCTTCTACAGGTAGGAAAGTGATGACCTATCAAATGATCCGTCGCTGAAGTTGAAAGCCAGTATTGGGGATCCCAGCCATGATGTTGCTTCATTTCTAAAGCGAAACCAACCCAATCTTCAAGGTGGGATAGCGCATAAAGTACTCTCATTCTTGTCTTAAAAATTAAATTTCATCTTAACTGATGTAAATACACTTATTACTTCGCTTCTGAAGAAGAATAACAGAAAAGCCCCAGTAAGAGATCCTATAATTCCCGTTATTAAATGCGACAGTTGGGGATACATATAAATAAAAATAAATGCCACCAAACCACATCCACTAATTACGAACGGAATAGCTTTTACTTTACCTAAATCAAACATTTCGGGCACATAAAAACCCTTCTTTTTTACAGCAATAAAAGTACAAATCGCATATACTATATTCTTACCTAACACAGCAAATGCAACTCCATAAACACCATATAATGGAATTAGCAACATGTTTAAACCAACGGCTACAATTAAGGTAAACAGGCTAAGTAAAGGTAGAAGTTTAGATTGGTAATGATAAAATAGCAATAAGCTATACATGCTTTGATAGATCAGAGGTATAAAGGCTAAAATAAGTATAGGGAGGTATTTTATAATCTCTCTGTACTCTTCACCTACGTAAAACATTACAACTACACCTGATAAAGTAATCATAGCTAATAATGTTATACCCATAAAAAAGATCATCAACCTAAAGTTTCCACTTATTTCTTTATAGGCATTAACTTTATTGTTTGATTTGGTATTTTCAAGCAACTTCAGTATTCCCGGATTAATTGATGATTGAAAAGCATTGAGCAATATGAAAGGAATAGTACTTATCAGAAAAGCTACATTGTACTGGCCTAATACCTGCAGATTAAAATACCTTTCAATAAAAAAACGATCTAGATTTTGAATTGTTATACCCAAAAGCCCAAAAGGAATTAGAGGTAAACCATATTTGAGCATAGGTTTCAATAACCTCCATTCAAAACGCAAAGAATGCTTCTTGTAGAAAGCAATAAGAAAAGCAAGAACAATAATTCCTGAACCAGCCATTTTACCTACAATACTACCTAACGCACCTTGTTTATAAATTAATACACCTGTTACAGCACCTAAAGTCATTAATGCGAACGTGCTAATTGAAAGAATAGCAAAATATTTTAAATTTTCGCCATTTCGGAAGTATGAAAGTACCACTGCATTAAGAAGAGCACTAAAACTAAGTATAAATACATAGTGCCCATACCTGCTAAATGTAAAAAGCTTGTTCTCAAATACTAATTGAAACAACTGTTCCCCAAAAAATAGCAAGACTGTATAAGTTATCAGAGCTATTGCCACTAAAGCTATAACTGTGGTTGACAACAAAGTAGATACTATTTTACTACTTTTATAGAAGCGAAAATAATACCTGCTAAACCCACCTTTTAAACCAACATCAATAGTAACTGTAAGATAGTTTTGGAACAATGTAGCTAATGCTATTAATCCATATTCGACAGGAGGAAGCACTCTAGTAAAAAGGGGAGCTACTAAAAAATTTGAAGCTAAAGGCAAGAAACCTAATAATAGGTAAAAGGAAGTCCTTTTTATTGTATTTTTCAAGTTAAATATACTTTCAATCTATATTATAATAAGCTTATTATACTTATTGATCTAATACCTTTAAAAGGTCGAGTTACCCATCATGAGCAGTTTACACGATAGTTAGACTACAGCCACAGAAAATAATTATCATATTTAGCTTATTTAACACTTTCCTATATTGTAATACAGTTCAAAAGTAATGAAGAATACCATAAGGCACCTCACATACTCTAGACACAGTGCCTCAAATGTCGGCCAGCAAATGTAAGAATATATTACCTTGGCAGTCTTTTTATCTGCTATAGATGGCGTACCACTTTTCCATTGACTACACCAGGTCCCAGTTGAGCGGCGTTCCGGCTTTAACAGCTTTCGATGCAGGCCTTCCCAGCAGTTCCTCGTAATGCTTCGGTGCCAGGCCCAAACCCGGCCGGATGACGCGGATGTTCTCTTTGGTAAAGGCCTCGCCGGCGGCAATGTCTTTGGCTGCGTACACGGAGCGCTTGAACAGGCGGCTTTTCTCCTCTGCCCGCAGCACCCCATACTGCACATGGCCTAATGCCTGCCACGCCCTCTCAGATTCGACCACCAGCGCATGCAGCTCCTCGGGCTCCAGTGAGAAAGCCGAGTCCACGCCTCCGTCCGCCCTTCTGAGGGTGAAGTGTTTCTCTATAACGGTTGCGCCTAATGCCACGGCCGCCACGGCGGCACCCACCCCCATGGTGTGGTCCGAGAGGCCCACCTGCACGCCGAACAACTCCCGCATGTGCGGAATGGTGGCGAGGTTCGTATTTTCGGGGGTAGAAGGATAGGTGCTCGTGCACTTTAAAAGTATAAATTGCTCGCAGCTTGCCTCACGGAGCACCCGCACGGCTTCATCCAATTCTGTTAATGTGGCGGCTCCAGTGCTCATGATCATCGGTTTGCCCGTAGCGGCCACCTTGCGCAGCAGCGGGTGGTCTGTATTTTCGAAAGAAGCAATCTTGTAGACCGGCGCCCCGAGCTCTTCCAGGAAATCCACCGCAGACTCATCGAAGGGGGAGGAGAAGGCGATCATGCCACGCTCCCTAGCCCGCTTGAAGATGGGTTGGTGCCACTCCCAGGGGGTGTAGGCCTCCTTGTAAAGGTCATACAGCTCACGTCCCTTCCATAAGGAGTTCTCGTCCTCAATGGTGAGGGCGCCGGGCAGGGTCATGGTGTCGGCGGTATAGGTCTGCAGCTTGATGGCATCCGCGCCGGCGTCAGCGGCCGCATCCACAAGAGCCAAGGCACGCTCCAGCGACTGGTTGTGGTTGCCCGACATCTCGGCTATGACAAAGGGCTTATAATCTGGGCCGACCATGCGGCCGGCGATGTTGATATCGTTGATCATGTTCTTCTGTTTTACGTTTTACTTTTTGTCTCGCCCCAGCACGAAGCGATATGCCCCCGGGTGCTCCGGGTCTGGCTCCCCGTAGGAAAAGCCAGCCCTCTCGAAGGCCTTGATCGAGGGGTTGTTCTCCCGCTGCACCAGCCCCTCCACCAGGGTTACACGAGGATGGTCCTGCTTTAGCTTCTCAACACCCTTCAGCAGCACAACGTGCCCGAGCCCCTTGCCCCTGAACCCGCCGGCAATGAGGTAGCTGATGGTGGCAGTGCCCCCTGATAGGCTGAAGCGGATCTGTGCCGCAGGCTCCCCGGCGCTTTCCGCTATATAGATGGACGTGTCTTCGTCTTTCAGTCTGGCCATGAACCATGCTTGGTGGTTAGCCAAGGGAATGGGTTTTGGGTTGAAGGAGTTTTTTCGCACCTCCGAGTCATTGTTCCAGCCGAAGAGAAGCATCAAGTCGTCTTCGGTAGCCTTGCGCATGGTTATACTTGCCGCCAAAGCCATGTTCTGGAAGACTTGCCGCAGTCGTTCACCGGCGTTCCCATCGAAATACAGCCACTGTCTTGTTACCGCCTGCTCAAATGCAGTAATCAGGTCAATTTTTATACTTTGCTGCAGTTGTTCATACTTTTGCGCAATGCCGTTCTGTGTCAGAAAAGTATAAAGGTTCTCCTGGTTCTCCGCTGTCTGTAGTACGAATAGCAAGCCGCCCACAGAGGCATACTCGTAGGCCACGCCGCTGGCAGAGGTGATGGCGACGGCGCAAGTCTGCATCAGCTGACACATCTCCTCGGCGCTGAGGTTCTGGTGCAGGCTAAACTTCGGATTCTGGTGCAGCCATGCCTGTAGTTCGAATAGGTGCTGGTAAGCGCTGCCGATAATTATCTCCACCTTGCCTATGTCCTGCATGCGCTGCAGTTCCATGGCGATCCGCATGGTATGGTCATAAGGGTCGGCGCCGCCTAGGTTGAGGAAAACCCGCACATCACCCGCAGGGAAAGTCCTCTCTTCCTGTGCCGCCCGTAGAAAGGGGGGGCGGAGCAAGGCGTACTTCGGGCCGATCAAAACCCTAGTGTATGGGGCCGTCTTATACTTTGCCGCATCCACGCCACCAGCCTGGTTCAGTATGGTATCCGCCACAAACACATAGCTGTGGATATCATCGATGCAGAAAAGCTGACAGCCCTTGTTCTTTACACTTTGCTGATACGCTGTACTGAATTTGTAGCCATCCAGCACCACCAGCACGTCTTTGGTAATGTAGGCGTCAAGCTCATGTGCAAACCTGTCCTCGTCGTGGTTGCATGCTGGAAGTACAATGACGGCGTCGCAGGTTTTCTTTATCTGCTCCTGCAGCTCGTGGCTTGGGACCTGTATGGCAAACAGGCACTCAAAATCATGGCGCAGCATTTCGGCCAAGGCCAGCGAGTGCACCACATGCCCCAAGCCGATGCGGCTATTGCCGTCGGCACGGAGAATGATCCGGGGCTTTGAGTTCATCTTCGTACCCCCTCTAATTTTTGCAGCACGCGGGTATAGCCGCCTTCCTTCAATGCCTTGGCCGCGCTCTCAAACTCATCGGCCTCGGAGGCAAATGCCTGCCGCTGCTGGTTCTGTGTATTAACGTTGGCAAGCCAGCCATGCTCCTGCAACAGCTTTTCAATATCGGCAAAGCTAAAGAGCTTGTCTTGATGATATAGCTTGGCGTAGAGTAAGTTGGCCAGCGCGTAATCCGAAGGGTAGTCAACGGTGAGGCGCAGCGAGCTTAGTGCAGAAATACACGTGATAGTTTGTCTCTCAAACCCCTGCTCCCTGCGGATGTACGGCGTGACGTGTTCCCGGTCTGCAGCCTCAGTCGCCTCATTGGCAGCGCGTTCTAACGCCGAAAAGGAAACGACCTCTATGTTGGTGCCGAGCGGAAGGCCTTCCGTTATAGTGTAGTCCGCACCTGCAGCTACGTGTTGTGTAACAGCCTCGTCTATGGTCGCCGGCGTGATGAAGGGGTTGTCGCCCGTAAGCCTTACCACTACGTCCAGCTCATACTTTTGAGCACTAGTGTAGAACCTTTCCAGCACATCATCCTCCGAGCCTCTGAAGAAGTCTATCTGTTTATCCTGGCAGAAGGTATGGATGGCATCATCGGCAGGTCTTTTTGTAGTAGCTACGGCAACCGTGGTTATGCATTGCGCTGCCTTTGCGCGCGTTACCACATGTTGCAGCAGGGTAGGACCACCGCTAAAGGGCAGCGGCAGCAAGGCCTTCTTAGGCAAACGCTCCGAACCTAACCGAGCCTGTACGATGGCGCCAACTGTTACCATGCCATCCACCCTCCATCCAGCACCATGTTCTGGCCTGTCATAAAAGCCGAGGCATCTGAGGCCAGGTACACGAAAGCCCCTTTCAGGTCATCGGGTCTGCCGATGCGGTTCAATGGATTTTTCTTCTTCAGTTGCTCCACAAAGGCCTCGTTCTGCTGCACCTGTTCACTCGGGAACGGACCCGGGGTGACGGCGTTGACGGTGATATTGTACTTGCCCAAATAACAGGCGAAGTAGCGCGTGAGCTGCAGCACGCCAGCCTTGGCAGCACCGTAGTGCGGCGGGTTCAGGAAAGCGGGGCTTTCGTCGTAGATGCTGAAGTCTGGAGAGACCATGCCGTACATAGAGGACACGTTGATGATGCTGCCACCTTTGGCCTTGAAGTGTGGCACAATTTCCCGGATGCAGCGGTACACGCTGTTCAGGTTGCCGTCGATGCCAAAAGCCCATTCCTCATCGGTTAAGGCTTCCGGGTTTTGCCCCTTGGAGTAGAAGGCATTGTTTACCAGCACATCCAGTCGGCCTTCTTTTAACGCAACGGCTGCGAAGGCATCCTTTATGCTTTGGGTAAGTGAAATATTGCACTCTTGGAACCGGATGGAAGTATGCCCCTCTTGCTGAAAAGCCTCTGCGAATTTCTCCTTGCTCCGGCCCAGCACATAGACGCTTGCCCCGGCCTCTGCCAGCCCCTCCGAAACGGCTGTGCCCAGATGGCCGTAGCCGCCGGTTACCAGAGCAACTTTTCCAGCAAGGTTAAATAAGGTTTTCACGTTTGCGCTCATGCTTTTGCCCAGTTGTAAGGTAAAATAATATTCTCGTCCCGCTCCTCAAAATCCTGAAGCGAGAGTATAAGCTCTTCTGATAGTTGCGTGGTGGTGAAGGCGATGTTCTCCTCCAGTGTCTGCAGGCTCTCCACACCGACAACCACGTTTGTGATGGTTGCGTTCTGCAGCACAAAGCCCATCAGCATAGCGCCCAGCGGCAGGTCATACTTGGCCGCCACTTGCTGTAGCACTTTTACATTCGGAGCTGCCTTTTGCAGGTGCACAGGAATAGCATCCGGCCCCATAAAGTACAGGCCCTGCAGGTAAATAGAGCGCGCGTGCGTTTCTATGCCCCTGCTGCGTAAGTCCGGAAGGACACGCTCGAACCGGCGGTCAAAGACGCTGTAGGGAAACTGCACGATGTCTATGGGGGCATCGGCGTGTAAGAGCGCTACAGCCTCTTCAGGATGATAGAGCGAGACCCCGATCTTCTCCACCTTGCCCTGCGCCTTTAGGTCCTGAAGCTCAGCCAACACGGCCGGCTTGTTCTGATAGGTGCTGTAGCTGTGCAGGAGGTAACCGTAAATTTTTCCCGGCCCCAGCCGCTGCAGCGACTCCCCCAAAGCATGTTCTGTGGGTTTACCCGGTGCGTTGGGAGGATACTTCGTGATGATCCTGAAAGAGCCGGAGCCATGCAAGGCCATGCCGATGCTTGCCTCGCTTTCGCCATAGGCTGCTGCTGTATCCAGAGTAGTGATGCCTGCCTCCGCAGCTTTACCAAGTAAAGCCACTACCTCGCCCTGTGCCAGCCGCCCATGCACATTACTGATGCCGTAGTCCAGTCCGAACTGGGCGGTGCCTAAAATCAGTTTCCGTAGGTTACCTACCACACTCACCGCTGCACGAACTCCTTCACCCTCTCAATCACAAACTCCTGCTCCTGCTGCGAGAGCGAGGAGTACATCGGCAGGCTCAGGCACTCGCTGTAGTAGTGCTCGGCCGCCGGGAAATCGCCCTCGCTGTAGCCCAGGCCCCGGTAGTAGGGCATGGTGTGGGCCGGGATGTAGTGCACCTGCGCGAAGATGTTGTGCTTCCTGAGGAAGTCGTACAGGCCCTTGCGGTCCGCCACCCTGATCACGTAGAGGTGGTAGGCGTGGCCGGTCTCCTCGCCGTGCAGCGCGGCCGGGTTCGTGGACAGCGCCTCTATGCCGGCCACGCCGGCGAAGGCGTGGTAGTATACCTTGGCGATGCCCCTGCGGCGGGCCAGGCCTGCGTCAGCGCGCTGCAGCTGCGAGAGGCCCAGGGCGCTGAGCATGTCGGGGATGCGGTAGTTGTAGCCCAGCTCCTGCATCTCCATGTACCAACCGCCGTGGTGCTCCTCCAGCAGCTCCGCATCGCGGGTAATGCCGTGGGTGCGGTACAGGAGCAGCTTCTGGTACAGCTCCTCGTCGTTGGTGGTCACCATGCCGCCCTCGCCTGTGGCGATGTGCTTGACGGGGTGGAAGGAGAAGATGGCCAAATCCGCATAGCGGCCGTTGCCGCAATGCTGCTTCTCGCCCTGGCTGTCGAGGAAGTAGCCGCCCGGGGAGTGGGCCGCGTCCTCGATGAGCCACAGGCCGTGCTCGTCGGCCAGCTGGCGGAACGTCTCTAGGTTCACCGGGTTGCCGGCAAAGTCCACCGGGATGATGCCGGCGTAGTAACCGCGGGGCTTGCTCTCCACTAGCTGCCGCACCTTCTCCACGTCCAGCAGGGCTGTGGCAGGGTCGATGTCGGCGAACTCGACGGTGCCGCCGCAGTAGCGCACGCAGTTGGCCGAGGCCACGAAGGTGATGGGCGAGGTGATCACCCTTGATTGCTCGTTCACACCCAGCGCCAAGGTGCACAGGTGCAGCGCGGCCGTGCCGTTGCTCACCGCCACGGCATACTTTGCCCCCACATACTTGGCGAAGGCCCCCTCGAACTGCGCCACCTTCGGGCCCTGCGTCAGGAAATCAGACTGCAGCGTCTCCACCACCGCCTGGATGTCGTCCTCGGTGATGTGCTGGCGGCCGTAGGGAATGGGATTAGTTAGCATACGGAAAAAGTCTCGTCTACGTGTTCCTTAATCAACTCTCTCAGCTCCCCAATAGACACCCACTCCGTGTTCTCACCGGAGTTGTACTGAAAGCCCGCGGGCACTTTTTTAGCGTCAAATTGCTTTATAAAGTCCTCAACATTCCATCTTGGTATAGCCGGAACTATGGCATAATATCTTCCAAGGTCATAGGTATAGTAAGAGTCGGAAGAAGTAATCATTTCTTCGTGTATCTTCTCCCCTGGCCTGATACCTACCACTTTTTTCTCGCACTCAGGACCAATAGCCTCTGCTACATCAGTGATTTTATAAGATGGAATCTTTGGTACAAAAATTTCACCGCCCCAGGCAGTTTCTAGAGCATGCATTACCATGTCTACACCACCTTGTAAACTGATGTTAAACCTTGTCATCGTTGTGTCAGTGATAGGGAGTACACCATCTTTCTTCTTATTTAAAAAGAATGGTATAACAGAACCATTCGAACCCATCACATTACCGTAACGGACCACCGAGAATCGAATTGGATTCCAGCCTTTTATGTTATTGGCAGCTACAAATAATTTATCTGAAGCTAATTTGGTAGCACCATATAGGTTGATTGGGGCAGCTGCCTTGTCAGTAGATAATGCCACTACACGCTCAACTTCAGTTTCTAGGCACGCATTAATGATATTTTCTGCACCAAGGATGTTTGTCTTCACGCACTCCATCGGGTTATACTCTGCTATTGGCACATGCTTCATAGCAGCGGCATGAATTACGTAGTTAACGCCTTTCAATGCCCTCTTCACCCGATCATAATCCCTTACATCACCAATAAAGAAGCGTATCTGAGGATACTTATCTTGTGGAAACTCCTGGGCCATCATGAATTGCTTCTGCTCATCTCTTGAAAAGATAATCAAACGCTTAACATTTGAGTGGGTTTCTAAGATATGCTTGGTTAAAGCTTTACCTAATGATCCCGTACCTCCGGTAATAAGAATCGCTTTATCTTTGAAATTCATATGCTAAAATTAACTCTATATTTTATTGCTACAATTTGTCAGTTATATCACTTATCAAGCTCTTCCTTAATGTTTGATTATATATTGGGTTTCCATACCAACCATAATCTTGCAGCACTTTGGAAGAGACTTCAAATGCATTTTGACTATTTAACTTTGGTAATAACAGTTCATCATTTAGCAATTCCTCAAAAGTAACTACTTGAGCCAAATTATTCTCTTCGATATAAGAAAACCTCTTCAAGTCAAAGAACTTTATCAAAACTGTTGGTTTACTTAAAAAGCAAAGTATCGTGGCTGCAGAGTAGACACCAAAGCAAATTTTTGCCTCTTTTATCAGTTCTATGATAGAATATTCCTCTCTTATCCAAATAATATTATCATGAACAGGATGCCAGTCCTCTTTAAAGTTCCCGGGGTGTAGTTTCACTACTAGCTTCATACCAGCACTTTTTGCTTTCTCAGCAAGTGCTATGTATAACTGGATGTGCTTCTCTCTTGTAATGAATGATTCTCCCAAATCTCCTCCGGATAATGGTTGATCTATAAGTAGGCAGAAGTTCTGAAATTTATTTTGCAGGTTTAGAGTATTATGACTCTTTTCAAAAAATTGCTCTAGTTCAGGATTACCAACTATTTTAACTTTATCTTTAACTCCTTCTCCATCTAATTGTACATGTATTTGAGCGTTCTTCAATGAATAGCATAGATAATAACTCGGTATCCGATTTTTATCTTTAATTAGTTTAGCTGCTTTTCTGTAACTTCTTTTCCTAGCTATCAAGAGATATATAATAGTTTGAAGGTTATAAAGTAGTCCCTCAAACCCTAAAGTTTTCTTTAAAAAATGGAAAGTACTAAATTTACTCTTGGCCGAATCTTTGTCTAATAAATTCTTGTTCTGCTTTTGGAGATTTTCTAAAAGCATGTAATCCGCGTATTCATTGAAAATACCATGCTGCAAATAAAGTGTTTTAATACCTCGCTTTTTAGCTGCATAATTCAATGATATAGATAATCCGCTGGAGATGTCCATAAATATAACTGCTTGAGGAGAAATAGAATCAATCACCTCAAAACCATTCGAGTAACTATCCCAATAGTGGAAAGTGTGCCCTTTAATAAGTGGAGAGTTCTCTTCTTTAGGAGACACTTTGCTTATCCAATGTATTTCAAACTCTTCAGTAAAAATAGGTTTTAGCAGGTTAACCCATTGCTTTCTACTATAGTTAAAGTTTAGTAGAACGACCTGTTTTTTAGCCATTAGCTTTTACATGTAATTCTAAATCGCTTTTTCCCTTTTCATAGTCCTCTGGCTTTCCTATATCAAGCCAATACTCATCAGTATTGAAAACTTTTAACTTCTTCATACCATGAAGTACTAAATCTTCAAATAGAGTAGGCATGTCATAATAACATTTTTTGGGAATCCACTCAACTATTTCAGGATTTAATACATACATTCCTGTATTAATATGATAGCTGTACTTAGGCTTTTCTTTCAAGCTTAAAAGAGAATTTTCATCATTAAATTCAACACATGCATAGGGAACTTCATGTTGGTATCTCTTTACACACATTGTTGCATCAGCTTTGCTTACTATATGATAATTTAAAAAATCGTCATAATCTATAGTTGCCAGCACATCACCATTAACAACAAAAAAGGGAAACTTCAAATCAAAATCAATCAAGCCTAATGCACCAGCTGTACCTAGCTTTTTCTCTTCTTTGGTATAGATAACTTCTATACCGAATTTCTTACCATCGCCAAAGTAGTTCTCAATTACATGCGATTTATAATTGACACAGAATATAAATTTGTGGAATCCCTGTGATCTGAAGTGCTCTACTATTCCTTGAAGTATGGGCTTACCTCCAACTTCTAACATTGGCTTAGGAGTGTCTTTCGTCAAATTACCTAAACGACTCCCCAAGCCACCTGCCATAATAACAACCCAATTCGGCTTAGGTTCTACCTCAAAATCATCAAGAATAACTACTTCAATAAGTCTTTTATTTTCATCAACTAAAGGCATATGCCTTCTATGCAACTTCCTTAGTTGCTGCTTCACTTGTTTATGAGGAGTCAAACATGAAGCAACAACTGGATTTCTATTTATTAAGCTTTCCACTTCAAAGCTCTTATTAAGAATTGCTCTCCTCAAGTCCCCATCAGTAATGATTCCGATCAAGATGTTATCAGTGTCTACTACAGGGAGAAACCCATTACCATTTTTATCGAGCAGCCTAATTGCTTCCTCAAGCGTAACATCATTGGTATAAGTTAACTTCTCCATATTTACTTTAAAGAATTTTTGCTGATGATGTCATCCTTATCAATATTAACAACTGCAGTTTTACCTACTACTTCATATATATTTGTGAACCCTAACTGCTTGTCTATCATTTTAGTGGTCAGCATTTCCTCCGTAAGAAGGGTTCCAACTTTTACCTCCTCTTTTGCTACTATTTGTTTTTGTCTGTTTCTGTAGCTTAATTCAGATTGTGTGAAAGTAAAAGATGTGGAGGTGTCTACAAGTATATTTTGATTGATATACTTCAGACATCTTACGATTTCCTTAATTTTCTCAACAGATACAGCAGACTGAAAGTCAACACGTTCAACTCCCTCTTCTATAGCTATATGTTTTTCAAAGATAGTGGCACCTAGCAACCTGGCATATTCATTACTCGATATTGCAAATGGATCATCAAAAGCCGAATGATCAGCGTATCCTATTTCAAGGGAAGGAAACAGCTCTTTAAGCTTAGTAATTTTACCTAATTTTATGTCTTCGAGCCTACTTGGAAAAGACTGAAATCCCACCATCAAAATTTTTAGCTGCTCTCCAAAAAAAAGAGATTTTTCTATTATTTCATCTATGCTTCTGCCTCCTACTCCTAATATTATTGGAGTTCCTGTTTCTTTTATTGCTTCCAATAAAATATCATCACTAAATGAAACTGAGTGAATATCAATATATTTCACTGGGAACTCCTCTATCAGAGCCAAGGCCTCCTCATTCAGGGGCATCAATATGATGTCAAGGCCATTCTGCGTAGCTAGTGTAAAGACCTCTCTCCAATGGCTTAAGCTAAAACAGTAATCTTTAAGCGAGTTATAGGCGGAATGTTTTGTACTAAGAAAGTCATCAATATTAGTTAGAACTTGAAACTTTATTCCATCGGCACCTGCTTCTTTTCCAGCTATCACTAATTCTTTCAAATAGTCTATATCGCCTTCATGATGAAATGCAGTCTCTACATATAAATAACTCATAAGGAAAATGGTTAAAGTTGAACTGACTGAGATATACGTCTATCCATATCTTTTTTGAATTCAGTATAGCTCACTTTTTTATTATAAGGCAGCTTTACCTCGTCTACCGCTTTTATTTCAGCAAAAGGAATTGAAATTTCAGCGTTTGTGTATAGAGCAAGAATGTCTTCCAACATAATTTCTTCTGGAGCCTTTTCCTTTAGAACCTCTACCACTCTCCGAGTTCGCACAAAGTCCTGTTGTGTATCAACTGTTACACTATAGTGGGAATAGTCTGCTACGTAAGGAATGATAACTCCGCACTTGAAATTATGTGGCTCAAATAAATAAAGCATCATATATTCACTTACATCTGGATCCATCATTTCATTACACCTTAGGAGTGCTTGATATTTTATCACCTCTGTTGTTGCACCTACAGGTACATTAACAAGCCTCACATAATCTAACTCCTCCTTTTCTATCATTTCTACTTGAGTAGAAATATGTTCAATCGAAGTGAAAGGATTGTCCCCGGTAATCCTGATTAGATAATCTGCATTTGTTATAGCTCCTACTTTAAGCATTCTCTCTATCACTTGATCAGCTGATCCTCTATAGATATTTATGCTATTTCTTGACGCTACATCCTCAAGGATGTCATCAACTGGCTCTGTAGAAGTGCAAATAAAGATTTCATCAATTTCTTTTACTGATTTCAGCCTATTGATCAAAAAGTCAAGGATTGACATGCCATTACCAACATCTCTTAATACCTTTAAGGGTAACCTTGTTGAAACTGTTCTTGCTATGATGCAGGCGACTACTTTTACCATCAGCTTATGTTAAATAATATTGTCCCAAGTCAGCAGCGAATCTTCTGCTACATCCTTCTTCAATGTTCTCCCAACCAATTGGTCCATTAAGTCGGGGGATATACCTGTTCCAGGCCTTTTACTAGTAAGGTCATCCATTGTAAGAATATGCCCTGCTTTGAGCTCTTTTAGGGTAACAATACTTCTTCTGAATTTAAGTTTTTTCTCTTGCTCAGCCTTGGATACTACTCTTGTGTATGAACCTAAAGATTTAGCTATGTTCTTCGATTCATAGCAAATTATAGTCATTTCAGCAGGATCAGCTGAAATTTCATGATCCCAACCAGGAAGATCTTTATCAGTTGTAAAATGTTTCTCAATTATACATGCACCTAGTGCCACACTTGCTAGCGGGATAGAATACCCAATAGTGTGATCTGAGAATCCAACCGGAACACCAAATGTCTTTTGCATCATAGTGATGTTGTTTAGGTGTATGTCCTCGTAAAGTGGCGGATAAATTGAAATACAGTGTAGTAAGGATACATCATTACACCCATTTTTATAAAGTGTGTTGAGCGCGTTCTCTATCTCGGCAAGTGTGGCCATCCCTGTAGAAACAACAACTGGCTTATTCTTCTGGGCCACATAAGACAACAGTTGAAGATTATTTATGTCCATAGAAGCTATCTTATAGAATGGAACATCTAATTCTTCAAGCAGATCAGTTTCTTCTTTAGAAAAGGGAGTAGAGCAAAAGTCTACACCTTTATCAGCACAGTATTGGTTCAATTCGAAATGCTGTTCCCTTGTAAGGTAATACTTCTCAATCATTTCTTTAAGAGACCCAAAATGCTTCTTTGCAGAATCATTATACTTTTGGTTCCTATCGTATTCCTCCTTCGATACAAGAGATGTAGGGGTCCATGACTGAAATTTAACAGCATCTGCACCACAATTGATCGCTGCATCGATCATAAATTTAGCTAGTTCTATATCACCATTGTGATTGGCTCCAATTTCAGCAATTACGTATGGTTCGCAGAAATTATAGATTTCTTTTCCGTTTATTTTAATGCTTTTCATATCAAAGTATTTGTTTCTTCCCACCAAAATAGATTTAAGTTTTCCTTTCTAATTTTATTTAATGATGATTCTACCCATGAATCATTATTTAAGGCAGCTTCTTTCATGTGTAAATGCCTTTGTAACTCCTGCTCGAAACTATAACCCATTTTAACAAGCTCAGAATAAAATTCTATTTTGCAATTTATCGTTTTTAGTATTCTTGCCTGCGTAACTTTTTTTAATCCTATAGTATTATTACTATGCTGTCGATAACCTACAGTACCTTGCGCAGTAAACAAAGCCTTCTTTTCGTTACGTACTAACTGAGAAAAGAAAATCCAATCAGGCGCCATTATATTCGGATATGCTCTGAAAGAGGGAAGCTCAATATCTAATCTTATGCCACAGTTTCCAAACCCGATTATGTTTTTATCTACTAAAAAGGCTGGCTCAATGATAAAATTTTCACCCAGCCTCCTTGACCAGTAATTTTTTTCGACAACTGTTCCCTCCTCGTTAAGAATGTCTAAGTCATTACATACTATTGAGTAGTGATTTAATGCTTCTACAACTACCTTAACTCTATTAGAGCTAAGGGTATCGTCAGTATCAGAAAAAATTAGCTTCTCATACCCTCTATTGGTAAGTTCTTTAATGGCTTTAACTCTTATTTCAAATGGAAATCCTTTTAAAATGATTACATCTTTTATTAAGTAGCTTTTGTTACCTATTACACCTGTTAAATCTCCAGCACCATCATTTATGATTATTAAATCAAAATCAGCAGTTGTTTGCATTTCTACTGAAGCTAAAAAGCTACCGAAGAAGGGCAAATTGCCAGGAAAAATAACTGCTACAACTGCAACTCTATCCATTTTTCTAATATAGGAACCTCCCAGGATTACCAACTACTATTTTGTTATCAGGCACATTATTGATAATAACTGTACCAGTTCCTAACTGAACATTCTTACCAATTCTTATACTCTGCTTTGCTACAGAATTTGCTCCAATAAAGCTCCCTTCACCAACACTTACATTACCAGCAAGAACAGCCCCGGAGCAATGTGTGTGTTATTCCTATTATGCATTCATGCTCAACAACTGCACTCGTATTGATTATAGCTCCCAAACCTATTTTAGCTAAAGGATTTACTACTGCAACAGCGGCAACAAAACTTCCAATGCCATTAGTTGCCAATTTTGATACCGTACTTGCAGGATGCACAATTAAAGCGATTACAAATCCTTTTTTATTAAGATGTTGAATTACTATTCTTCGGATAGAATTATCACCTATACTGACAGAGAAGCTTGCACCGCTTTCGCTTATTATAGATAATGCAACTTCATTATTTACATCGCCAAGGTATTTTAAGTTATATGGATTAGTCTTACTTTCATTTTTGTCATAATAACCAATCAATTTATATCCAATTTGGTTGATGGCATCAGCTACAACGAAGGTATGACCTGAATATCCAAATAAAGCAACTGACTCCATGTTAAATTCTCACGCTACTCGGAATATTAACTAACCTTCCCTCAATACACTTACTTACAGTTAAATCATCATGGAGGCTGTTCTGGAACATTGGTAACTTATGCATCAGAGTCCATACTGGTCGGGACATCACTCCATTACTGTTCACTTCCGTCAAAAATGAATCACGTGCTTCTCTGTCTTTCAGTAGAATTGCATTCAACCAATAGTTGGCTTTCGCGTCTAATTCTTCTGTTACAAATTCTATTCCTTCTACCTTCTCAAAGAAATTTTTATAATTTTCAGCTAACTCCCGTTTATTTTCTATAAAAGCCGCCAATTGCTCCAATTGAGCGCAAGCTAATGCTGCATTTAGATTTGGCATGCGATAATTATAACCTATATAATCGTGATTAAACTCCCAAGCATGTGGCATTTTTGCTTGGGTGGTCAAGTGCTTGGCAAGTTTAGCAATACATATATCGTTGGTTACAATTGCTCCCCCCCCACCACACGTCACTGTCTTGTTCCCATTGAAACTGAAAGTACCCAACAAGCCGAAGTTGCCTGTATGTTTGCCTTTATAATAGCTGCCTAAAGACTCTGCAGCATCCTCAACTAGAGGAATATTCCACTCATTACAAATCTCTGCTATTCGCTCTATCTCACATGGGAATCCAAAAGTGTGCATGGGCACACAAGCAGCAATCCGGTTTCCTGTCTTGCTGTTAATGGTTACTCCATCTACTTGTTTACCATGTTGCTGTAAAAAAAATTCCAATCTCTCAGCTGATAAACCCAGTGTCTTCCTATCTATATCCAGAAACACAGGTATAGCTCCTATATAGCTGATGGCGTTGGCAGTAGCAATAAAAGTCAAGTCCTGAGATAGCACCTCTTCTCCTTGCTTTACGCCCGCTACTATAAGTGCCATATGCAAGGCAGCAGTCCCATTTACTGTGGCAATAGCATATTTTGCCCCTGTGATCTCCTGCATCATTTCTTCAAAGCGATTCACATAAGCGCCAACAGAAGAAACAAAAGTTGAGTCAATGGCATCCGCTACATACTTCTTCTCATTTCCCATGAACCTTGGCTCATGTAGGGGTATGAAGTCTTGGTTAGGAAATTGAGATTTTATATACTGTATGATGTGGCCATACTTAGAAGATTGCCCCATAAAGAAAGTTCTTAAGTTTGATTACCTGAAGTAACAGGTTAGATATTATAAATGTCAGCTTTGTATTGGCGAAGGTTCTCCTTGTTTCTGAACCACTCAATTGTTTCGGCTAGACCCTCTTCCAAGCTATACTGCATCTCCCAATTTGTATGACTCTTAATTTTCCCATTGGCACCATACAAACGGAATACCTCGCTTTTCTCAGGCCTTAAGCGGACATTATCTTGAATAATTCTGGCTTCAGGGTTTATTTGATTGACAAGACTTTGGGCAAGATCTCCAACTGTTATTTCAGACTCAGTTGCGATATTACAGTCTTCTCCTATCAGGCTATCAGATTTTGCGATTTCAACAAAACCATTGGCTGTGTCTTTCACAAAAAGCAAATCGCGTGTAGGTGTAAGGTCCCCTAATTTGATCTCTGTCCTACCCTGCAGCAACTGTGTAATAATAGTAGGTATAACAGCTCTGGCTGATTGGCGTGGCCCATAAGTATTGAAGGGGCGTACTATCGTGAGTGGCAAGTTAAAGCTTCTATAAAAGGAGTCTGCAATACAGTCAGCACCTATTTTAGACGCTGAATAGGGCGACTGGGGTTGTTTTGGATGATTTTCATCGATTGGGATATACTGGGCAGTACCATATACCTCTGAAGTAGAAGTTACTAGAACTCTCTCTACACCCAGATCTTTGGCAGCCTGCACAATATTCAGCGTACCTTTTACATTGGTATCTATGTAACTATCAGGTGAGTGGTAGCTAAAAGGAATAGCTATCAAAGCTGCTAGATGGAACACTACGTCTATGTCCTTCATAGCAGTACGCACACCATTAGGATCTCTTACATCTCCCGAGAAAATATCTATTTGTGAGAGCTTATCTTTCGGAAAATTATCCAACCATCCCCAGCTATTAAAGGAATTATAATAAGTAAAGGCTCTTACTTGGCAGCCTTCTTCTAGTAAACGCTCTACCAGATGGCTTCCAATAAATCCATCTGCTCCTGTTACTAATACTTTTTTATTCTTTAACTCAGCCATTACGTATAATTAAAGTCTTATTATCTTAATTAGTGGCATAAAATGCTTTATACCATCTTACAAATTCATCAATCCCTGTTCTTAACTCTGTCTTTGGCTGATAATTAATGTCTCTAATCAAATCGTCTACGTCAGCCCAAGTTGTTAAAACATCTCCAGGTTGTAGTGGGAGGTACTGCTTCTGAGCCTCTTTTCCGATTGCATCCTCTAGTGCATCAATAAAGTCTGTCAACAGTACAGGAGATGAATTTCCTATATTGTAGATCTTATATGGAGCTTGTGCTTGAAGTCCATTCTCATCGTTATTTTTTGGCCTACCTGTAGCCACTGCAGGTTTATTAATAACTCGTACAACCCCCTCAACAATGTCGTCTATATAAGTGAAATCGCGCTGCATCTCGCCGTTATTAAATACTTGAATAGGCTTACCCTCCAATATTTTTCTAGTAAATAAAAAGAGAGCCATATCAGGCCTACCCCATGGCCCATAAACAGTAAAAAACCTGATTCCAGTAGTAGGGATACTGAACAAATGACTATAGGTATGCGCCATCAGTTCATTCGATTTCTTTGAGGCTGCATATAACGATATTGGATGATCAATCTTATCATCAGTTGAGAAAGGGACCTTAGTATTAGTTCCATATACGGAACTCGACGAAGCGTAAACTAGGTGTTTAACGGGGTAATACCTGCATGATTCTAAAATATTTAGAAAGCCCTGAACATTTGATGAGATATATTCATCAGGTTTTTCTAAGGAGTATCTAACACCTGCTTGAGCAGCTAGATGCACGACTGCATCAAATTTTTCAGTTTTAAATAATTTAAGTAAAAACTTTTTGCTCGTTAAATCCTCTTTGACGAATCTATAACTAGCAAACTTATTACTCTGTACTAGTTTTCCCTTTTCAATTTTATCCTTCAGGATACCCGCTTCCTCTAACCTTCCATATTTGAGACGGACTTCGTAATAGTCATTTATATTATCATATCCAACTACTTCATCGCCACTCTCTAGCAGTCTGTTAACTAAATGAAATCCTATAAAGCCAGCACTTCCTGTAACTAAAATCTTCATCTTTTGAATCTAATATGATTAATTCTCAGTTAAGCCTTTAATCTTGGAAGCTCTCTTAGATACCAATTATAAGCTATTCCTAACCCTTCCAGCACCGAAAAATCAGACGCATACCCGATAATTTCACTCGCTTTGCTGATATCAGCTAAGCTATGGCGAACTTCCCCATTCCGTTCTTCCATGTACTCCGGAGCCACCTTAATCCCGGTGATCTCCGTGATTCTATTCCACAATTGATTCACCGTGGTGCGCTCGCCATACGCTATGTTGACCACCTTATGCTCATCTATTGCTTCAGCCAGCAGGGCTTTGACGTTGGCCTGCACGGCGTTCTCCACAAAGGTGAAGTCACGGCTCGTCTCCCCATCCCCGTTGGTATAAGGTGCTTTGTTATCAAGTGCAGCTTCTATAAAAAGTGGTATTACCGCCGCATAGGGCCCCTTCGGGTTCTGCTTTGGCCCGAAGACGTTGAAGTAGCGCAGTCCAATAGTATGGAAGTCGTAGGTCTTGGAAAAGACACTCGCATACAGCTCGTTCACATATTTCGTTACTGCATAAGGGGACAGCGGATTGTCGATCTGATCCTCTATTTTCGGCAGGACCGGGTGGTCACCGTAGGTGCTGGAACTGGCAGCGTACACCATGCGCTTGACGCCTGCATCTCTTGCAGCCACGAGCATGTTAAGAAAGCCGCTGACGTTGACCTCATTGCTTGTGATCGGGTCGTTAATGGAACGAGGAACAGAGCCTAGCGTAGCCTGATGCGATACATAATCCACTCCCTCCAATGCCCCGCAGCAGGTCTCCAGATCGCGGATGTCCCCCTCCATCAGCTCGAAACTTGGATTGGACTTGAACTCCCCGATGTTGGCGAGGGAGCCGGTTGAGAAATTGTCCAACACGCGCACCTTGCCTGCGCCGTACTTGAGCAGGTACTCGACTAAGTTGGAGCCGATTAAGCCCGCCCCACCTGTAACGAGGAAGGTTCTCTGGCTGAGGTCTTGTGTGTGGTATTGGGTGTCGTACATTTTCAAATGTTGAGTAAGTTTAAGAGTGATTCCACCACCCCTAACCCCTCCTTATCCAAAGAGGGGGATTTTCGCACCTTTCCTATAGTCTGGCATCGGAGAGCTCTTTCGGCAGCACGCCCTTCACGTCGTAGATCACGGCCCTCTCTTTGCAGAGCTTACTGAGGACAAGGGTCCTGAACTCGTCGTGCGACACGGCCAAGATGATGGCGTCACAGCCGGTGGTGCCGTTGAGCTCCTTTACTGAGTCCCAGCCGTACTCGTGCTTCACCTCGGCTGGCTCAGCCCAGGGGTCATAGATGGTAATGTTGGTGTCGTAGTCCTTAAGCGTGCGCAGGATGTCGACCACCTTGGAGTTGCGCACGTCCGGGCAGTTCTCCTTGAAGGTGATGCCCAGCACCAGGATGTTTGCGCCCTTCACCGGGATATCCTTCTTGACCATGAGCTTGATCACCTCGTGGGCCACGTACTCGCCCATACCGTCGTTCAGACGGCGACCGGCCAGGATGATCTCCGGGTGGTAACCGGCCTCCTGCGCCTTCTGGGCCAGATAGTAGGGGTCCACGCCGATGCAGTGGCCGCCCACCAGCCCTGGCTTGAACTTGAGGAAGTTCCACTTGGTGCCCGCCACCTCCAGCACCTCGTCCGTGTCGATGCCCAGGCGGCTGAATATCTTGGCCAGTTCGTTGACGAAGGCGATGTTGATGTCGCGCTGGGTATTCTCGATCACCTTGGCCGCCTCGGCCACCTTAATCGAGGTCGCCTTGTGGGTGCCGGCCGTGATCACGGCCCTGTAGAGCGCGTCCACCTTCTCGGCCGCCACGGGGGTGGAGCCGGAGGTGACTTTCAGGATTTTGGCCACCGTATGCTCCTTGTCGCCCGGGTTGATGCGCTCGGGTGAGTATCCGGCGAAGAAGTCCTGGTTAAACCTCAGCCCAGACACGCGCTCGAGCACCGGCGCGCACTCCTCCTCGGTCACGCCTGGGTACACAGTGGACTCGTAGATGACAATGTCGCCCTTTTTGAGCACCTTGCCCACCGTCTCACTGGCCTTGTAGAGCGGGGTCAGGTCCGGTCTGTTGTTTTTGTCCACTGGCGTGGGCACGGTCACGATATAGTAGTTGCAGTCCTCGATATTCGCTAGGCTGTGAGAGCAGTAGAGCCCTTTATCCAGCGGGTTGCTAACAAGTACGGCATTAAGGTTTTCGGCCTCCACCTCTAGAGTGCGGTCGCGCCCCTCGTTGAGCTCCCGCACGCGGGTCTCGTTTATGTCAAATCCTACAGTGGCGTACTTCTTTGCGAACTCAACTGCCAGCGGCAGGCCCACATAACCCAGGCCTATGACGGCGATCATTGCATTCTCTACACCTGTAGTATCTGTTGTCGGCATTGTCTTGTGTTATTGTTGTTTTATTTTCTATTCTGAGTTGGGGAATGCTTGTCCTCCCCTGTCCACTTCAAAGGGGGTCTGCTTTGCACGAGATCCTCCCATCCTTGAAGTGTTAGATTAAGTAATCGTCATTTACCCCTCATTTCTTAGAAAGAGGTTGGGGAGGTTACTTCACTAAATTCCTAATCCTACTCCCCAGCCCTTTCGAGTCCTCCTCATAATAGTTGCCATAGCCGTAACCGTAGCCATAAGAGTAACCATAGCTATTGCCCTTCTTTGCATCATTTAGCACGATCATTGGGTGCTTGAGTTTACGAGACTTGTATAGATCGTCTATTATTTGCAGTTGCTTTTTATGCGTGTAATTATAGCGCACAATATATAAGCTGGAATCGATGTAAGGTGCTAATGCCAAAGTATCAGCTACCTGTCCGACTGGAGAAGAGTCAAGGATGATAAAATCGAAGTTTGCTTTTAATTCATCCAACAGCGTCCCAATCTTTGGTAGCAACATCAACTCGGCTGGATTCGGAGGAATTGGACCTGAACCAATAATAGCTAGTTCTGGCATTTCAGGCACAAACTGGATTAGACTTTCGATCAGCACCGTATCAGATATCAGATAGTTCGTGATACCAATATTATTTGGCAGGTTAACACCCTGGGTCAATTTTGGCTTGCGGAGGTCGAATCCGAGTACTACGACCTTTTTACCTGTCATGACCAAACTGGCCGCTAAGTTAAGGCTGAAAAAGGTTTTGCCCTCCCCGCTCATACTGGAAGTAATCAGAATAACTTTATTCTCTTTGCCTCCGGCAGCGAACTGTAGATTAGCGCGTAATAGTCTGAAAAGTTCAGCACTGGAACTACGGCTTTGCTCAGAGATAACCAGCATTTTCCCAGAGCCGTTATGTCCAATTTCACCTAATATTGGGGTGGTTGTTGCTTTCTCCACATCTCGCAGTTCCTGCACGGTATCATTGAGCATATCGCGTAGGAAGATGCCTGCAAATGGAATAGCCAAGCCTGCTAAAAGTGCCATTAAGTAAATATTAGTAGCCAATGGTTCAACTGGGCTTCCTTCAGCCGTGGCAGAATCAATTACGCGGGAGTTAGAGGGGGTGATAGCCTGGGAGAGAGCTGCTTCTTCACGTTTCTGCAAGAGGTAAAGATACAAGCCTTCTTTTATCCCCTGCTGCCGACCGATTACCTGCAAATCACGCTGCATAGAAGGTACTTTACGGACTTGTGACTCAAACTGTTGGGCACTTGCTTGCAAATTACGTCGAACGATCAATAATCCATTTTTGATATTTTGCAGGTTCTCCAGAATGTTAAATCGCAAAGTTTCTAATTGCTCGTCAACATTTCGTACTAATGGGTTAGTTTCGGTATTGTTTCGCAACAAACGTTGGCGTTGGTTTTGCAACTCGTTAAAGTTTGCAATAAGGCCGTTAAGGGTAGGGTCTGCTATATCAAGGCTGGTAGGAACTAATTCAAACCGATTTTCATCTTTTTTCAGATAATCTTCGATAGAACCAAGAATATCCAATCTGATTTCATTTTGAGTGACTTGCTGATTATACTCATGGGCAGTACTAGAGTAAACACCTCCGCTAGCAGCCACATCAATCATTTTATTTTCCTGCAGATATTGGACAACTTCTTTCTCAACATCTGACAATTCCTGCGTAAGGTATACTAGGCGATCGTCTATAAACTCAATCGTCTTTGTAACAGCTTGATTTTTTTCGTAAACCGACTCCCTGTTGTATACTTCGATTAACTTATTAAGAATATCTTTGCCCTTGGCTGGTACTGGGTCCGTCAGACTAAGTTCCATCACTGTTGCATATTCATTTACATTTTTGACACCAAGTTGACTGCTATACTTAGCAGCTAGTTTGCGTAAATCATTGAAACGAACTAACACCCTTCGGCCTTTATCGCTCGTGACTTCGGAGTCTGCTACTACTGTAAAAGCTCCGTACTTTTTCTTGATCTGCTCACCAAATTTATGTGTAGAAACCTTATCCTCCCCTTCAAAAATGCTAAAGGTATTATTGTCTTCTACCTCTATTACAAAGCTACGGCCAAAACCTGCAGAGTCTAGATCAGCGATCACTACTTCAATAGGACTTCTTCCGCCGTACAGTTCAGGTGACTTGATACGTCCTTCGCCAAAGTAGGAAACCTCTAAACCCAACTCAGAAAGCACACGTTCCATGAGGCCTTTGGATTTAATCACCAAAACCTCATTAGAAAAAGTCTTATTCGACTTCATTAGCGCCATATCAGCGAACATAGCACTGCTCGCAAGGTCGGCACCGCTTTCGTCCTTTATTAGGATTGTCGCTTTAACACTATAAACCGGTGTTGAATACCGTAAATACAAATGAGCGGTAGCAAGGGCAAGGGCCACTCCGATCACAAAAAGGTACCAGTACCGCAGGTATTTCATGACCAAGCCTTTTATATCTAAAGGCTCACTGCTGTCTTCCTGAAAATCGAATTCGGACATTTTATAAAATAGGAAGCGTTATACTATTTAAATAATTGGTATAGCACAAAAGCAGAGGACACTAGTCCTGCTGCAAAACCCCAGTTACGGCGGATAAAGCTGGTACCTGTCACCTTGGCCTTATCTGGCTCTACATACACAATGTCATTCTGCTGCAAATAAAAGTAAGGCGAATTAAGTGTTTCCTTGCTATTGAGGTTTAACCGAGCCATGGTACGCTCTCCATTTTGCTCTCTGATCACTAGCACGTTTTCCATCTTGCCGTAAATTGAAATACCACCTGCCATCGCAAGACCTTCGAGCAGGTTCACATCCTCGTTATCTGCGGGTACATCTACTACTCTTGGTCCAGTCTCGCCCATCATGGTAAACCTGAAATTTTGCAGTCTTACTTTAACGATTGGGTCCTGCACATATTCTTTTACCCGTAACAGGATGGAGTCCCGAAGTTGTTCCGTCGTCATCCCATTGACAGGCATCGTACCCAATACAGGGAAATCAATGGTACCGCGCCTATCTACTAAATACCCTTCGGTCTGGTTACCCAGTTGCCGGATCATCTGTCCACCACCACTGGCACCTTCCTCCATAATAATGCCTCTATTAAACAGCATGTTCGTTTCCACATTAGGAGTAAGCACTTCAATACCTAATAAGTCGCCGGGCTTGATGGTCAGACGCTTTATTTCTACTGATTCTGTAAGAATGGGCTTTTGTTCCAGATCGCTAAAATAGACGATGTTACGGGTACGCAGTGAACTGCAGGAGGCGAAGAAGAGTAGACTCAGGAAGAGTACTAGTTTAATTTTCATATAGGGTAAATAGCATTTGCTCATGCAACAAGCTAAAGGGCACAACTAAGTCTCAGTGATGCAAACACATTGTCGCTAGAAAGCAAAATTACGTAAAATGTTTTTGAAAACATTTTTTATGTGTGGTTAATTATGTCTACTCCAATCCAGAGCCTTTAGGTTTTATACAAAAATATCCCTTTGAGGACAAGCTAGAACGAGAGTTCGAGACTTACGACCAAGGGTCAATAGGGGTAACTGGCTCTACACCCTTGGGGTCCCCTCAAGGGGACAGTTTTATTGAGAAGTTAGCGCTCTTGCTACTAGCCCGCTCGTTTTTTCTTAACTTGCCATACTTCGAAACAACACAAGAGATTACCATGAAAACCATCAACCCGAAAGAAACCAAAACGGCAGAAGTGCATGCTTTATTGTTAGGGGCTATTGCGCCGCGGCCGATCGCCTTTGCCAGTACGGTGGATGAGGAGGGGAATGTGAACCTGAGCCCTTTCAGTTTCTTTAATGTTTTCAGCGCCAAACCACCCATCGTGGTCTTCTCCCCTGCCCGCCGGGTGCGTGACAATACTGGAAAGCATACCCTGGAGAATGTAGAAATGACCCGTGAGGTGGTGATCAACATTAGCAACTACGACATAGTAGAGCAGATGTCGCTGGCCAGCACGGAGTACGACAAGGGTATTAATGAATTTATCAAATCGGGCCTGACGCCAGAGCCTTCAGTGATGGTACGAGCCCCGCGGGTGAAGGGAGCCCCTGTGGCCATGGAGTGTCGTGTAAATGATATAATCAGTCTGGGGCCAGAAGGCGGCGCCGGTAACCTGGTGATCTGCGAGGTGCTGCTGATTCATGTGAATGAAAATATCCTTAACGAGGAAGGCAAGATAGATCCTTACAAACTCGATGCTGTCGCGCGTATGGGTGGTGATTACTACCTCAGAGCCAATGGAGATTGCATTTTCGAGTTGCCCAAGCCGGTGCGCAACAAAGGCGTTGGCGTAGACCAGTTGCCGGAGCACATCCGCAACAGCAGCATCCTAACCGGCAATCACCTGGCGCGGCTGGGGAATACAGAGGTTATACCTACTGCTGAGGAAGTAGAAACCTTTAAAACTGATCCGGTTGTAGCTTATACCTTAAATAAGTATAGAGAAGACCAGACGCAGTTGCGGGAGGAATTGGAGAATTTGGGTAAGAAGCTGCTAGATGACCACCAGGTGCTAGAGGCTTGGAAGGTGTTGTTGATGGTTTAATTGCTGTTGGTGTACGACTAACCCACCCCTGCCCCCTTCAAAGGGTGACTTTCCTCAGTGCGTACTTCAATAATGATTCACACATATTGAGTGTCCCCCTTTGAAGGGGGTAGGGGGATGACGCACTATATATAGCAGGTATGTACTCGTGCACGATTCGGACAGGTCGCGACCTGTCCCTACAGGCCTTCTAACTCTTTCACTTCAAAATCTTCCAACACAACTTCCGACACCTTCTCCATCTTACCAGCTTCGAAGGCCTGGTCATAGGCTTCCAGGGGAATAGTCTCGTCTTTTAAGGTATAGTTGTTATAATCCTGGAACAGAATACCACCGACGGTGCGGGGGTTAATGGCTTCGCGGAAACGGGTACCGCCGTCATTTTCCTGGAAAGAGTAGGCCAGGTAATCCATGGTGTGGCGCTGCTGGTGGAACCAATAGACGTAAACATCCTGATAACCTTCGCCACCGCCTTCTTGCGCAAACGTAATCCTAACTTTGCTGTAAGGCTCGCCTTTGATCGTAGCCCCCCCAAGGTACTCTTTTCGCACGGCATCGTCGTTGAGCGCGTAAGGCAGGAGCGCAAAGTATATCACTGAGTTGACAGAAGCAGTATAGGCTTTCTGTTTTTCTTCAGGCAGCTCTACCTCAACGCCGTTGATGGTGCGGGTAAAACCACTGTTTCGCCACACATCCCGCACTTCATGCCCGGTAGAGTCTGTAAAGGTACGGCTATACACAAAGACGCCGCCATTGCGCAAAGCGCGGTACTGCCTATCCCGGAACTCAAAGCTGATCGCACTCTTCAGAAAGTGTTCTCCGCCATGCACCTCAATCGCCTGGTCCACGATCTGCTGTGCATCCGGCTGTTTTTCTGTTTGGCAGGAGGTGATATTGATTAGCAATATAAAAAATAAGGTATAGAGAGCTTTTTGAAACATGATGTAGTAGGTTCGTTTAACCAGAGCAAGTTACGAAATTGTCACCCAATTTATCCAACCACCCCTAGCCCCTCCTTGTTTAAGGCGGGGAATCTGTTTTTACTTTAGCTTACTAATTGTTTCATAGTCATTACTTCAAAATACTTTAGCGAAAAGTATTGAAAGTTGAAGTCGTAAGAAAAATTCCCCGCCTTAGACAAGGAGGGGTAAGGGGTGGTTGGAACCGGCATATACAACGATCCTGAAAATTCTTGGGGTTGAGGACCAACTATAATTAGATTCAGACAGAAAAAGCCCTCCGCCTGTATTCAGGGGAGGGCTTGGGAGGGGTTTACCTACTCGGGGAAGGTAATATAAATTACTTCTTTGCAGTAATATCTAGGCTCACGGTGAAGTTGTCGTCGATTACCTTGTCGCCCAGGTCATCGAAGAAGCTCTTAGAACCGTAGCGTACATCATACTTGGCGCGGTCAACGATCACATCGGCTTTCGCAGTGGCTGTGCCGTTCTCAACGTTGATCGTAGCCGGGAAGCTCACCGGGTTTGTTTTGCCTTTGATCGTCAGGTCGCCTTCTACGTTATAGTTCGGCTGACCGGCAGCAGCGTCGGCTATCGGGCTGATGCTGTTGATCTTGAAGTTAGCCGTTGGGTGCTGCTCTACGCCAAAGAAATCGTCAGACTTCAGGTGACCTACTAAGTCAGCATTGTACTTGGCATCTGTTAAGTCGGTGTTGGTGATAGAGGCCATGTCGATGGTAAACTCACCACCTACTAGCTGGCCGTCAGCTACTACCAACTCGCCGCCTTGCAGGCTGATGTTACCAGAGTGCTCACCACCCACTTTTTTACCGTTCCAGGTCAGTTCGCTGGCAGCCGGATCTACGGCATAAGCCTCACCTTCTGTTGCAACAGTGGCTTCAGTTGTTACGGCAGTTGTGTTTTCAGTTGCAGTATTGCTGTCGGTGCAGGCAGTAAATAAAAACGCTGCAGCCATAGATGCAAGAATTGCTGTCTTTTTCATGTAATTCTAATTTAGATAATTATAGTTTTCTGATTTTGTTTGCAAATCTAATGTATATACATTTATTGTACAAACATAGTTCAGGATTTTTTGAATTGTTGGATTGTTGATGGTTAAATTGCTGATGGCTGAATTGTTAAAAGGTTTTTGCAAGGACAGGTCGCGACTTGTCCGAATCGTGCATAGGTGAATTGTCAGAATCTCTACACCGGCAGAAAGTTTTTTTGTCATTTCGAATGCTATTGAGAAATCTGAAACATTGAACAGGCTTTGAAATGATTCAGATCTCTCCTTTCGTCGAGATGACAAATAGGATCCCCCACCTGCTTGAAACAAAAAGCCCTCCCCTGTTTTCAGGGGAGGGCTTGCATAGGGTTACTTTAGCTATACCTTAGCTATTCGTTTGCTTCGCCTTTACGTTAAAGCTCACTGTAAACTCATCGTAGATCGCTTTGTCGCCCAGGTTCTCGAAGAAGTTGCTGGAGCGGTAGCGGATGTCGTATTTGGTGCGGTCTACAGTCACATCGGCTTTGGCTGTGGCCACACCGTCTTTCACGGCGATGGTAGCCGGGAAGCTCACCGGGTTGGTGATGCCTTTGATGGTCAGGTTGCCTTTTACGTTGTAGTTCGGTTTTCCGGCTGCGGCTTTCGCAATCGGAGTAGCTTCTGTGATCACGAAGGAAGCGCTTGGGTGCTTTTCTACGCCAAAAAAGTCATCCGACTTCAGGTGACCTACCAGTTTGCCATTCATGCCGGCATCTTTGATGTCTTCTACTGTAATGGAGCTCATATCAAACTCGAAGGTGCCACCTGTCACGCGGTTTTTGTCTACCTGCAGCTGGCCGCTTTTCATAGAGATTTTGCCGTAGTGCTCACCGGTCACTTTTTTGGCGTTCCAGTTTACTTCGCTGGCAGCAGTCTCCACAGCAAACGTACGGGCTTTGGCAGGAGCGGCCACTTCAGTTGCATTCAGATCAGTGCGAGAGGTGCCTGTAAAGGCAGATAGCATCAGCACGGCGGCAAGTGATGCCAGAATAGCGGTTTTTTTCATGTGATTTATAAATTGTTGAATGTTTGGATGGTTAAATTGTCAAATGGTTTAATTCTTCTCCCTCACTTTATCCAACAGTTTGCTTAGCTGCAAGGCCTCTTCGTCCGACAAATTCGTTATACCTGTCCCCTTCCCTCCTTCCAGTTCGTCCATCTGCTTGAGCAGATTAAGGCCCTTGTCGGTTATCAGCACATCAACGGTGCGGCGATCATTCGGGCACTGCTGACGGGTGACCAGTTCCTTGGCCACCAGTTTATCCACGATCCGGGAGGCGTTTGAAGTCTTGTCAAGCATGCGCTCAATCAGCATACTAACGGTAGCAGGTTTCGGGTATTGTCCGCGCAAGATACGCAAAACATTGTACTGCGGTAGACTCACCCCAAAAGGTTTGAACTGCATACTCTGCTGCTGCTCAACCCATCCCGCCGTGTAGACCAGGTTAATGTACGCTTTCTGGTGCGGACTCCTGAAAACCGCCTGCTTAATTTCTTCTTCTATATTCATGTTATGCTGTTTTAATTGTTGTGAGGCATTAACCTTTTCCTACTGAAAATTATCTGAATCTGGTTTTACAAGATTATCGTGCACAATTCGGACAGGTCGCGACCTGTCCTACAGATCTCCCCATGCCGCAAGTTTGAGTGAAATAGAAACTTGTAGGATAGATGGGGTCAACTTAAGGTTTTTTTTGTCATTTCGACCTTTGGGAGAAATCTGAAACAGTGTGAAAACCCTGAAAGAATCCAGATCTCTCCATTCTGTCGAGATGACAGCTTGATTTAATCATTGCTTAAGTTGAAGGCATTGGTCCGTGACCTGCCCTTACAAACCGCGCTACATGAAAGAAAAAGTTTCATTCATAAAACCAGCTTGAAGAGAATAATTCTGACAATAGCTGATCATAAAAACTCTCCATTTCGCAAATATATGTACATACATTTAATACAACAACATAGTTCATGCTTATACTTGATTATATACTGCTTTCACACCTCCAAATTAGCGCTGCACTAAAATATACAACCCAAGGTAAAAATGCACTTGACTATAAAGATATTTATTTTAAATATTACACTTTACAGTTAACCCAAACCCGATCTCTTACCTTATTCCTCTCACTGTTATGAAAAAAGCATTTAGAATCATCGGTATGCTGCTTGTGGCGCTGGTGGTTATTGCAGCGGCTGGAGTTTTATACCTGCGCTATACCTTCCCGAAGGTGGATGCGGCTCCTTCCATCACCATTAAGAAAACGCCGGAGTTACTTGAACGGGGCGCTTACCTGGCCAACCATGTGGCGGTTTGCATTGACTGCCATTCTACCCGCGACTTTTCCCGCTTTGCAGGTCCGGTTATACCTGGCACAGAGGGCAAAGGGGGCGATGTGTTTGACCACTCTATGGGCTTCCCTGGCGTTTTTTATGCCCGCAACATCACCTCTGACCCCGAAACAGGTATAGGCAACTGGACCGATGGAGAGGTATACCGCGCTTTCACAACGGGAGTTAGCCGCAACGGCGATCCGCTTTTCCCTGTAATGCCTTATAAGTCGTATGCCAACATGACGACCAATGATGCTTACGCCATTGTCTCCTACATTCGTTCACTTGATCCGATCAAGCACCAGGTGCCGGCCCCCAAACCGGATTTCCCCATGAGTCTGATCCTCCGCACCATCCCGTCAGGGAAACCTACTCCTACTGATGAACGCACACTGGAGGATGAACTGGTCCGCGGCAAGTACCTGCTCACGATAGCGGCTTGCGCTGAATGCCATACGCCACAGGAGAAAGGGGCACCTATTGAAGGGAAATACCTGGCCGGTGGGTTCGAGTTTAAGTTTCCGAATGGCGCCGTGTTGCGTTCCGCCAACATCACACCTGACAGGCAAACAGGTATAGGCAACTGGACGGAAGAAACCTTTGTGCAGCGCTTTAAAAGCTACGGAACACCTGAGGCAACTGCCAAAAAGCTGGGTCCCGATGATTTCAACACCATTATGCCTTGGGCCATGTATGCGGGCATGGAAGAAGCCGACCTGAAAGCGATCTACAAATACCTGATGTCGGTAGAGGCGAATGCCAACAGGGTAGAGCGCTATACCCCACCCACGGCAGTAGCCAGCAAGTAGACCTGCCCTATACCTGACACCTGCGTTTGCCAGTACACTCTCAAAAGTTTGATGGCGAACGTGAGTTTGAATTTCTATATTTGAGGTATAACCAGGCGCATACTATGGAAAACCGAACCTACACTACTTATATGCCATCTCCCCTGGGGCAACTCCGGATCAGCGGTACAGACCTGGGTATAACGGAAGTCAGGTTCTGTGATGACGAAGTAACACCAGATGACCAGACAGATGAACTGCCCGCTTGTCTCAATGCTTGCGTGCAGCAACTACAGGAATACTTTGCGGGAAAGCGACAGGAGTTTAACCTGACGTTGGCGCCAGCAGGTACGACTTTCCAAAAGCAGGTATGGCAGGAGCTGCAGGGTATACCGCATGGCAAAACCACCAGCTACCTGGCCGTATCAAAAGTTGTTTCGGGAGAGAAGGCCATCAGGGCTGTAGGGGCTGCCAATGGCCGGAATCCGATCTGCATTGTGGTGCCCTGCCACCGGGTGATCGGCAGCGATGGAAGTTTGACAGGTTATGCAGGTGGTCTATGGCGGAAAGAGTGGCTCTTGCGCCATGAAGGGGCACTCCGGACTGCTACACAGACCTCTATATTTTAAAAATTACAATTTTTAATAAAATACTGCAACCCACTTGCAGGTATGTAGTATAGAGTAATAGCATCTTATGTTAAGGTGCTATTACTCCTTAATTACGTATGCAATTGTCTTATCAGAAAGCGAAACCGCATCTACTCGAGGCCCAGTTGGGCGCAAGGGTGCTTGCTTTTTGTCTGGACGCACTTTTCTTGCTTTCCGTTATCGGACTGATCGAGTACTTTACTATCAGCAGCAACGAAGAGGCTTTTATCTTTAAGTCAGAGCGCCTGCTGCATTTGCTGATGGGCTGGCTCTACTTTGCCGGCACCGAAAGTGCAACCTGGCAGGGTTCTATGGGCAAACATTTGCTGGGGCTTCGCGTCGTGGGTCATGCCGGTGAACGCATCTCGTTCCGATGTGCCAGCTTCCGCTACATTTTCAAGCCAATCAGCATTTTTGTGTTGCTCATGCAGGCCTTGACAGGAACAAGAGTTTCCTCCCATTCCCGCCTGTTCCACGACCGCATCTGCAAGACCAGGGTACTTGCTTAAGCACCAAATTCTGTCACCTCCACGCTAGCCGTACTGTCCGGACGAACAGTCAGTTTAAACAGATAGCGGTATTGGCTGTCTGCAATCTCTTCGAAAGGCTTTGTCGCACCAAACGCTTCGATGATCGGCAGCAGGGTATTGGAGTGCCCGGCCACCACAACCGTCTGCCCGCGGTGCTCCTGCAGGATACGCGCTTTCAGCCCTTCAAAATCATGCCCTTCGTACTGCACCACCTCCAAGTTGCGCTCCTTGGCCAGCGGGTAAAGCGTCTGTCCGGTGCGCATATACTTCGTCGCATACAAAGCATCCACCTTATGACCCTCCAGCAAAGCCCGCAAGGCCTCCGCCCGTGCATGGCCTGCCTCTGTCAACTCCGGATCTTCATTCGAGGCATCGGTAGTATCCTTTTCGGCATGGCGCACAAGGTATACGGTTGTCACCTCCGTAGCAGTCTCGATCTCCTCGATCTGCTGATCAGAAGTTGAGGTGCCGGAATTGCAGGCACTGAACACGCCTATAAACAAAAGAAAGAAAGCGAGGCGGAAGAGATTTTTCATGGGTTTAGGTTAGAGGGTTTAGAATATTGTCTGAATCAGGATTTACAGGATTTAAGGATTGACAGGATTGATTTACAAATATGATGATGTGTAATCTAATCCTGGTTAAAATACTAGCTGTTATTAATTTTAAAATTAGTAGTGAAGACCTTTTTGTATTGTAGGCTTGTTGCGCCAAAATTAATAAGCAATCCAAGTGGAAGATTGTAGGCGACAACGTAGTTTTTGGCTTGGGCTAAATGAACATCTTCCAGGTCTATTAATGCCTTCAACTCGATTACAACACTGTTGTCAACTATAAAATCTGCCCGACGACTCCCTACTTCAATTACCATTATAGAATATAGCTTGCTCTTTCTCCCGCTCGTAAGTAATACCTGCAGCCTGAAGTTCGATTGCCAGACACCTTTGGTAGATTACTTGCTGAAAACCGTTGCCTAACGTCCTGTGGACTTTCATAGCACAGCCAATAATTCTGAAAGTAAGCTCTTCATTTCCCATAAAGCAAGTCTACGATTCTACCTTTAATCCATTCAGAATCTTATTAAATTTTTAAATTCAATTCAAGAATCCTGTCAATCCTTAAATCCTGTAAATCCTGATTCAGACAACACCACCTACAACTTATACCCCAACTCTATACCTTCTGTAAGCAGGCGTTCGGCCTGGCTGCTTCTACCCTCCTCGTGCAGCAGCCGGACCAGGCTTTGGCGGGCTTCGTACAGGTATGGGTTTTCGCGAAGGGCGGCTTCGTAGGCTTTTTGGGCACGTTTGTGATCCTTTTCCGCATCCCATACCTTGCCGGAGGCGAACAGAAAATCAGCTAATTCGGCGGGCGTGTTTTGTACGGGTTGCTTCTTGAGCTCCTCCTGTGCCTTGTTCGTATCACCAAGTCCGGCGTATACCCTGGCCAATAGTGTAGCTTCGCTGCGGGCACGCATTTTACCGTTGCTAATGGGCTCCAGCAATTGCTGTGCGGCGGCTTTGTCTCCCAACAGCAACTGCCAGGCCGCCATGCGGACCATGTAGCCCGGGCGGGGCGTACCTGCCGCTGTGAGGATGCGCTGCGCTTCAGCAAGGGTAGCGATGGCTTCGGTATACTTGCCCTGTGTGGCCAGTACTTCGGCATACTGCTGACGCAGTTCATAGTGCTGCGGCTTGCGGGCGACCAGTGCCGCCAGGGTGCGCTCCGCCTCCTGCGATGGCGCGGCTGTACCGCGCAGCCAACTGGTATAAGCCTGGGCCTCGTCGCGACGGTCGCGCAGGTAGGTGGAGATAGTCGGTGCTTCTTGCACGTAGCGCTCCCCTACTGCAATGGCCTCAGAAAGACGTCCGTAGGCAGCATACATCTCCCGGAAAGCCTGGTTGATGCGGGCGCGGGTCAGCAGGTCATCTTCCAGCAAAAGGGCCTGGTCATAACGCGACTGCTGCTCCTGCACTGCCCGGCGTACCGACAACTGTCCGGCTCTGCGGCGAGCTTCAAACAAATCCGCCTCAGCGGCATAGATCGGTGCATAGTCCTTGTTCACTTTTTGAGCGCGCTGCAACCACTGCTGCGCATCGTCAAAGGCCAGCTGTCTTTGCTTCAGTCCGGCATAGGCAAGCAAGGCAGGTTGGTAGTTGGCGTCCCAAGTCAGGGCTGAGTCGAGGAGCGCGGCCGCTTTGGGGTAGTTCTGTGCTCTTGTTTCACGGTCGGCCAGGTTCAAATATACCTGTGCCCAGTTGCTGGCCATGGCCTGTTTGTTGCCGGCCAGGTAGGCTTGCTGCCTTTTCACAAGTTCGTCCAAGAAGGTATAGAGCGCCGGATCCTTTGCTTTCAGGTCGGCGGTGGTGTTGACGGACTTGTGGTTGAGCGGATGCACTTTCACGGGCTCGAAGTAGGCCGGGTAGGTCTGGGCCAGGTATTCGTGCTCGTTGTTGGCTGAATAATAGTCGAGTGTGCGCCCTTCTTTCATGGCATTGTGGTAAAGCTGGCGCACAGCCCTGTTTTCAGCGTCCGTAAATACCCGTCCATGAAACAGGTGCACATACTCATGCAGCACCACGTTCCGCTCCAGGTAAGCGCCCCGGATAACGTACTCAATGGCGGCTGCCCCGCTGCCCACCCCCCGGATGTCCATCCACTGACGATTGTCAAAAGTGGTAGCCTGCCGGAAATAAGGCGAATTCATGGCAATAGCCAGGTCGATGTGCAGGGGCGGGATCACAAACTTTTCGCCCTGCCGCGACAGGAAAGGGAAATACACCGTGCTGGCGTACAGCTGCGACCAGACCATTTTCTTCACCGTCTCACCCGGATAGTAGGTTACATCCGGAAACACCCGGGCGAAATTAACCGGGTCCTTGACCTCCGTCTGCCGGATCACTTGCGTGAGTGAATCATAAGCTGCCAGGTATACGAGTTGTTTTTGCTTGATGACAGCGGCCAGGGCGTTGTGCGCCGGACCGTAGTGCTGTTTCTTATGGAGGACACGCTGAAAGATCACTTCAGCAGAGTCGAGGCGCGGCTGGCGCGGCAGGTCGAAGGCCATGTAATAGGCCGAACCACGCAGCATGTCGGGCAGTACCGAAGCCGGGTACGCCTGCTGGACTTTGCGGATCTCAGCCAATGCCTCCTGCAGTTTGTTTTGTGAGATCAGCTGATCAGCGGGTTGCAGGGCTTTGCGCACGGCTTCGTCTTCCGGCTGGGCATAATCGGCATAGGTGAGGTTGGTATGGCCGTTGCCCCAGTGCCAGTGCGTGACATAGTGCAGCGGGTTGAGCGCCAGCGCCAACTCCCACTGCGCGGCCATGGCATTGAGTTGCGTGGCATCCACCCTGCGCCAGATGGCATAGCCGTAATTGAAGCGGGCATCCGCATCGAATGGGTCGAGGGTGAGGCTTTTGACAAGGGGTTTCTCGGCCTCCTCCGGCTTCTGGTCCCAGAAAAGCACATCCGACTCCAGCAGGTAAGCGGCGGCATTGTCCGGATTCCAGCGTTGCACTTTCAGCGCCTGTGCCAGGGCCTCGTTGTACTTCTTCTGCAGCATCAGGATACGTCCCGCCAGCAGGGTAGCCGCTTCATCTTTGGGATTGACACGCAGCAGTTTTTGGGCGGTGGCCAGCGCCTCCTTCAACTCCCAGGCCTGGATCTGCAGCTTACCCTGCAACAGCAAAGCGGCTCTGTTGGCAGGTTCCTGCTTCAGCACCCCTCCTGCCAACGCTTCCGCTGCCTGGTATTCGTGCCGCAGCATAGCAAGCCGCGCTTTAGCTAAATTTACCGCTGGAGAACCCGCAGTTGATTTAAGCAGTGCCTCAGCCTCCTGCCACATCCCTAAGTCCATCATGCGTTCTGCTCTCTCAGGCAACGGTCTTAAACCTGTCTCCCGCAAGGCGCGTCGTTCTTTCTCCAGCCTGGCATTCACCTCGGTGATCTGGTCGGGCTGCTGAGCAAAGGCAGGTATAGTAAGGTATAAGAAGGTATAGCAAAGACTGGCAATCAAGGGGCGAGACATAGTTTCCGTTTTAGAGAGGCGGTTGATCACCCTAAATTAAGCTGCCTGATGCTGAAGACAAAGGGAATTGTTGAATTGTTAATTGTTGGATGGTTGGATGGTTGGATGGTTGAATTGTTGAATGGTTAAATTGTTGATTGCTGATTGTTAATTGTTGCCAGTACATGATTCGGACAGGTTGTAACCCGACGCCTGCAATTTAAGAGATAAGGGGCTGAACTGTCATTTCAAATACAATGAGAGATCTGGATTATTCTCCCCCATTGGTCATGTATCAAATTTCTCTGCCTGCTCTTCCGGATATCCATGTCTAATCGCTCTTCGGGACATCCATGTCCGGAAGTTTTCTGCTGGGGATGTCCACATCCCCGTATACCGGAATAAGCGGATCTTGAGGCTAGCAAATTTGAGGGTTGAGGCCTTCATTAGGGTTCAGACAAGTATATCCGAATCAGCATCTTTTAATCTCTAAAATCGACTACATGAAGTCGCGACCTGTCCCCACAAAGAGCTTTAACTTTTTAACTTTCTCCCTTCCAACCTTTCTAACCTCCCAAAATACCATCGCTCGAGTTTCTTCATCAGCCAGACAGCAACTAGTAGCCAGATAATACCCATCGCGTAGCCTGCCAGCACATCGGTGGCGTAATGCACATTGAGGTAAATGCGGCTGTAGCCGATGAGGAGTAGCAACACAGAAAGCAGACTTACCCACAACCAGCGCCAGAAAGGGTCTTTTACCTCCCGCCACACGATGTAAATGAGTAATCCATAAAAGGAGCTGCCAATCATGGCGTGACCGCTGGGAAAACTTAACCCCGACTGCTCCAGCATGGCCGTGACGGGCCGGGGCCGTTCAAAAAGACGCTTAAGTAACTGATTGAGCATGGTACTGGTAAAGGCGATCACCAATACCTTCAGGGCGTACCAGCGCAGGTGATGAAACCAGGCCATGACCAGCACGATGAGGGCGGGCGCAACCAGCAGGTAGTCGGCAGAGGCGAAAAAAGAGAAAAAACGCATCAGGCGGGTCATGCTTTCAGAACGGTGCGAGGCCGCAAATTGAAACAGGGCACTGTCCAGGCCGGTGTCGTGCAGAATGAATACTTCGCGGGTCATGTAGCCGAACACCAGCAGACAGGCAAAAAAAGCCAAAGCCACCAGCACCGCCTCAGCCGATAGCAACGCGAGTAGTTTCAGAAATCGCTTGGTAAGGCTTTTCATGTCGCATGCATTTTGCCCACTTTACGAAGGAAGGAGTGGTTAGGTGAGGTATAGTTTTTTGAAAAGACCTCGCAGTGTCTTCCAGACCTTCGAGTGTCTAACAGATCGGCGGTGGCTGAACAGGCAAAGGTATGGCTATGGATGGCAGTCGGTTAGGACATTCGCAGGAGCTGCGCACACTGTGATGTCTGCAGGTATAGCGTGTTAGAATCTTTGTATAGAGTCCCTGGAATTTGGAACGATTGTCATCCCCCTGCCCCCTTCGAAGGGGGACTTCTGCTACTGCCGCCCCTCAGGTATAGCTGCGTAGTTACAGTAGTTCTTTTGCTATACCGGGTCCAACCACCCCTGCCCCTCCTTGTCTAAGGCGGGGAATCTGAAGCTGCCATTGACAGGTTTAAGCGCTGTATTTTCCTCTGCTACACACCACACAGTCCACTGGCAGGTATAGGAAGACTTATTTGCCCCGCTGGCTATGAAACGAAGTGCACTGGCCAGGTGCACCGATGACGATTTTGTGTTTGAGCGGTCAGCGAGTTTAAAATCGTCTTGACTTTTTTGCTTACTTTTTGTGTCAAGACAAAAAGTGAGTGCCCGCCGCACAGGCGAAGCAATGAAACAACATACGTAGCTATACCTGCAACAAGAAGTAGCTACGAAGCTAGGTATGCTATACCTGGGCCAGAGGCCCCACCATAGCGGACACGAGCGTGGACGCTCGCGCCATCATACCCTTCACACACTTAAAAATAATTAATTGATAACCACTCCAGAAAGGTATAAAAACAAAAGAGCCGGCTTTGCAGTCGGCTCTTTTACATTTTGAATTAGTGCGCACGGGGAGACTCGAACTCCCACACCCGAAGGCACAGGCTTCTGAGACCTGCACGTCTACCAATTTCGCCACGTGCGCTGGTAGTAATCAAAATGTGTTTCCCAAAACCCTTTAACCCTTGTTGATTGGGATTGCAAAGGTATAACAGAAATTATTATCTGCAATAGTTCACCCGAAAAAAAATTCCTCTTACAAAGAATCACTCCTCCTCAACCACCGGAGCAATCTCTTTTCGGGTATACTTCTCGATACGGCGCAGCAGCCCGATGCCGAAGATAACCCACAGAATACCAGCTGCAAAACCTGCCACCACATCCGTTGCATAGTGCACGCGCAGGTAGATTCTACTGAAGCCGATGAGTAAAATAAAAATAACGAGCAGGGCGACTAAAAAATTTCGTAGCGGCTTTGAATCTACGTGCTTCCAGGTGAGGTAGATGATCAGACTGTAAAAAGAAGCGGCGATCATGGAATGTCCGCTCGGGAAACTCAGGCCGGAGGCGTCGACCAGGGGCATGGCGGGCCGCTCCCTGTCAAAAAAGAACTTGAGCACCAGGTTGAGCGAAATGCTCCCCAGCGCTACCACCGGCACTTTGAGCGAATACCACTTGTGCCGCCGCACGAACAGAAAATAGGCGATCAGCAACAGACCCGCCGCCGTCATGAAGTGGCGGGAGGCGAAAAAAGTGATGAACTCAATGAAACGGGTAAAGCCATCGCTTCGCAAGTCGGCCGCCACGGCAAAGGCTGCTTCGTCGAACTTGATCGGGCCGGACGCCTCTACCACCTGGGCGCTCACGTAGAGAAAGACCAGCACACAGGCCAGGAAAACCACCATCACAAAGATCAGCTCGAGGGTGAACAACGCAAAGCCCGCTGCCAGCTTTTTATAGAAGTTTCGTATCATGAATATTGGGGTCTCTGTTCAAATGTAGGCTAAGTATACGCCTGACCTTTAATTACGTATGCAAAGCCATTGAGTAAAGACACGACAACGCATGGGCCAAACCACCAGACTCTTCATCGCGGCGCCGCTTCCTGACGCGCTCAAGCAGTATTTTACGGAGCAGGCCAGTAGGTATAAAGGTGACGCCATCCGGCAAATCCCCACAGAAAACCTGCACCTGACGCTTTACTTTATCGGCAACGTACCTGCCACTCAGTTGGCCGCTATACAAGACGTCACCTCCCACCTGGCACAGCAGTTCGCCCCGTTTGATCTGTACCTGGAGGCCATAGAACCAGGGCCCAAGCCCCGCTCTCCACGCCTGATCTGGGCCCGATTTAGAAGCCATGATGCCTTCGCCCAGCTGAGTCGGAGCCTCACGCTGGCACTTTCTGAAGCCCCGCCCCCCAACCGCGAGCCTAAACCGCATGTCACGCTGGCCCGCTTTCGCAAGGACCGCCCTGCGCCCCACGATCTTGAATCGTTTTACCCTGATGACCCTATTACACTGCAGGTGAATAAGATAGCAGTTTGGCACTCGGAGTTAGGATCGCCCCACCCCCGCTACAGCATCCTGCAGCGCTACCCGCTGACAGGCAACCCCCCGGACGGCAAAACAGTATGAGAATCACCCCTTATCTGAAGTAAATATAACTCTATGAATCAAACGGAGCTTACCGAACTGACCATGATGCTGAAAGACAATGGTCTGACCGTTGCCTTTGCTGAGAGTTGCACGGCTGGCATGCTGTCCTCTGAACTGGTAAAAGCCAAAGGCAGCAGCGATGTGCTGATCGGCAGCCTGGTGGTGTACAATGTGGAAGCCAAGAAAAAACTGCTGGGTGTGAAACAGGACACGCTGGACCTCTACACCGCCGAGTCGCAGCAGGTAACCAACGAGATGGTGATGGGCCTGAAAAAAGCCCTGAACGCCGACATCAGCGTCGCCACTACCGGCCTTGCGGGCGCCGGAGGCTCCGAAACATCCGAAAAACCGGTGGGCACGATCTTCGTTTCCTTTCTGTATGACGGCAAAGCGGAGGAGTTCAGGGAAGTGTTCAAAGGAAACAGCCTGAGCCTGCTCAAGCAATTCACAGAATATGTACTGGAGAAGCTCAAAGGGATTGTAGAAGATCACTATTCTCGGTAATCTTTATGATGGGTGATGAGGATTGCTACTTTTGTCATTTCGAACGCTAGTGAGAAATCTGGAGCGAAATAGTATGTTAATCCCCCAATCTTTAACTCTGTCGTTCAATGGAATCCATTTAGGATTGAAGTTACTAATTGGCATATCCATTTTATCTTCAGATTTCTCCCGTAACGAGAGTCCCTACCCCCAATACCGTCAATTTATGCAATTGCTCTTCGGGACATCCATGTCCCGAAGCTAACTGTTGGGGATGCCCACATCCCCGTATGCTGGTAAACGCGGATTTGGAAGTCCGCAGCAGCTTAAGATTCGGACAAAGATGTCCAAATCAGCTTTGCTTTTTAGTTTCATCTTTTCTTAAATTGACTGCATTGACCCTCGCCCCGGGTCAAAATGACAAAATTAGTGAGTAACACCAACTTCGATAGCATTGCCCCTGTATACGACGCGCTTTCGCGGCTGGTCTTCGGCAATGCCTTGCGGCGGGCACAAACCCAACATCTGTCACTTATACCTGAGGAGGCGAAGGTACTATTGATCGGGGGTGGCTCCGGCTGGCTGCTGGAGCAGTTGCTGAAGTCCCGGCCAAAATTGGAAGTCACTTACCTGGAGGTCTCGCCTAAAATGCTGCAACTGACCAGGCAGCGTATTGCACAACGGGCGCCAGACGCGCTTACAGGTATAGACTTCCGCTTAGGAGATGAAAACAGCCTGTCGCCCAGCGAAATGTTTGATGTGATCCTCACTCCTTTTTTGCTCGACTTGTTCCCCGAAGAACGGCTGCTATACCTGATGAACCGCTTGTGCATCGCACTACGCCCACAAGGACTCTGGCTTTTCAGCGATTTCTGGCCAGCACAAGCGCCAGCACCCACTTGGCACCAATTGCTACTCAAAAGCATGTATACCTTTTTTGGTTTGGTGAGCGATGTGAAGGCCTCCAGACTACCTGACTTTGGTGCCCACTTCGCCAGACAACCGCTGCTTCTGGAAACTTCCGCCACATTTTACGGTGGTCTGGTGCAGGCCAGGGCCTACCGAAAGGTATAGCCACTTTGCGCGATAGCATTAAAATTCCTACTTTTAGTTTCGAACCAAACACGCCCTTATGTCCATGAGACTTTTCGGTGCCCTGTGCGCCGCCCTGTCGCTGTCTTTTACCCCACTGCTGGCGCAGGAACAGCAGGTCAGCTACCACCTCTCCTTCCCGAACGCCGTGCACCACGAGGCACAGATCAGCGTCACGTTTACAGGTATAAAGAGCGACACGCTGCAGGTGCTCATGCCCCGGAGCTCGCCGGGACGCTATGCGCTGCACGAGTTTGCCAAAAACGTGTACAGCGTAAAAGCCACCGACAGCAAAGGAAAACAGCTCCAGATCAGCCGCCCCAACCCGCACCAGTGGGATGTGAGCGGACATGGGGGAGAAATCACGCTAAGCTATACCTTGTTCGGCGCCCACGCCGATGGCACCTATACCGGCATCGACGAGACGCACGCGCACCTGAACATGCCGGCCACCCTCATGTATGCCCGAGGCTTTGAGCAAGCCCCTGCCCGTGTGACGTTCCGAATCCCGCAGGGTAGCAACTGGAAAGTGGCTACGCAGTTGCAACCTGTAAACGACTCCACCTTCACCGCGCCTCACTTTCAGTACCTGATGGACAGCCCCACCGAACTGAGCAGTTTTGAGTTTGCGGAGTGGACCGTGCAGGACCGCGGCAAACCCAAAACCATACAGGTAGCCATGCACCACCACGGTACCAAAGCACAGTTTGATGACTACGTGGCCAAAACCAAACAGATCGTGGCCGAGCAGCAGGCGGTTTTCGGAGAGCTGCCCGACTTCGATTTCGGCCGCTATACCTTTATTGCCTGCTACGGACCGCAGGCCATCGGCGACGGCATGGAGCACCGCAACTCCACCATTGTGTCGAGCTCCCGTCCGCTGGGCACCTCCACCCCGGCCTTGCTCGGCACGGTGTCGCATGAGTTTTTCCATGCCTGGAACGTGGAGCGCCTGCGCCCGAAGAGCCTCGAGCCTTTCGATTTTCAGCGGGCCAACATGACGGAGGCCCTATGGCTGGCCGAGGGTTTTACCTCTTACTACGGAGCCCTGACCATGTACCGCCTTGGCATCAACGATGTCACGAACGTTGCCCGCGACCTGAACTATGTGCTGCTCTCACCAGGCAGGCACTACCATAGTCTGCTGGAGATGAGCCTGCAGGCACCCTTTGTGGATGCAGCCCGCTCCGTGGACCCAAACAACCGCGGCAACACCTTTATCTCCTACTATACCTACGGCAGCATGCTGGGCATGGGGCTGGACCTGACCCTGCGCCGCGACTTCAACACCACCCTCGACGCCTACATGCAGGCGCTCTGGCAGACGTATGGCAAAACCGAGAAACCCTATACCATGGCTGACTTGGAGCGCACGCTGGCTGAAGTGACCAAAGACACCGCCTGGGCAGCCGATTTTTTCAGGCGACAGGTATACGGCAGCGAACTGCCAGACTACGCCGCCCTGTTGGCCGAAGCCGGTCTGCAGCTGCGCAAAGCCGAACCCGGCAAAGCCAGTTTAGGGCCTGCCCAATTCGAGTTCAGCAAAAACGGCGCGAAGCTCCTGAGCGGCACCTATGTGACTTCACCGCTCTATAAAGCCGGCCTGAACCGGGGCGACATCCTGCTGACTCTCAATGGCAAAAAAGTGACCAGCGAGAAGGAACTGGAGAAGATCCTGAGCAAACTAAAGCCGACGCACAGTGTGCCAATCACCTACCGAAGCAGCGAAATGGCTCCGGTCGTGAGCACCCAGATCGTGCTGGAGGAGATGCCGGAGCTGATGATCGAGCGCTATGAGAGCGCAGGCAAGGAGCTGACTCCCGCCATGCAACAGTTCAGACAGGCCTGGTTGGGAACCAAGATCAAGTAGGCATGCAAGGTATAAACCTGAAGATCATCCTGCTGCACAGTCTGGCTGTCCTGTTGGCTTCCTATGCTTTTGTCGCGCTCGGCTATATTTATGACATGCCGCTGACAGAGCTATACCTGGAAACAGGCGACCTGGGCCAGTTTGAGCAAAGCGCCAACATGTACCAGATCAACTCCGACCGGATCAGCAAATTTAGGCTGGTACACCGGTATGCCCCTTTTGCCGGAGCGCTCTTTGGTGTGGCACTTTCGTTCATCGCGCTGCGCAGGAAGAGCCTCAGGCTGCAGCATACCCTGATCGTACTGGTGATCGCGGTCTTGCTGGCTTTTGGAGGCGTTTTAGAGATGCCCTCTCTTCAGAACATCCTTTTTGCTCCCGGCAGACTTGTTTCATCCTCGGTGATGACCGTCTATACCTTAAACTACCTGCTTTTGCTGGGCCTTAGCTTCTGGCTGGCTTTTTTAAGTAAACGTACTCCCAAACCAACCAGCAAAAGCAAGGTATAGCCGTAGACAACAAATGAGGTGCATACCCGTTTTGAAGAGTACACGCGCTTGTTTCTGAAGCGATTGCGCTGTAACTTAGTACCACATTCAACAGAGACTTTTTCACGTGAAAATATTTTTAAGCACCATTCTGACCTGCAGCCTGCTTTTTGTGGGTAGCGCGATGGCTCAGACCGGCCAGAAAGCCAGTCTGGAGACAGCGCCGGCCACAGCCCTGCAGGAGCGACCGGCACCAGTTGCTGAAGCAGAAAGGCCGACGAAATTTGAGATGCCGGCCAAGCGCCTCAGCTACAGCCTTTCGGCCGGAGCCAGCTTTGGCAGCGGTTTTGGCGCCACCTACCTGGAACCTACCGTGCGTTACCAGCTCAATCCGCGCCTACGTGTGTTCAGCAGCCTGACCTACATGTCAGTGATGCCGGGCCAGTTTACCGTACCTACTTCCGATGGCGGAACGACGCTGATGCGAACCAGCCCAAGCGATCATTACATTGCGCATGTGGGGGCCGACTACCTGGTAAACGACCGCCTGATCCTGAGCGGCAGCGTGTGGAAGGATTTCTCGAACATACCAGCTCAGAACCCAGCTTACATGAACTTCATGAACCCGGGCCGCCAGGGCATGGACATGCGGGCGACTTATAAAATAACGGAGCACTTTTCGGTGACCGGTGCTATGCGCTACTCCAAAGGTGCCTCCCCGTTCTACAGTCCTTTTCACCACCCGGTGTCTGTGGGCCGAAGCGGAGGTTTCTGGTATTAGCCTACCGGTGTAGGATAAAAAAACAACAAAGCGTCTTTTCTGAAAGGAGAAGGCGTTTTTTTAATGCCTGTTGGCGTATTTTAATTAATTACCGGCACACGTTTCAACTTTCGTGCGCGTTATCGTGTTAATAATCCCTGAAACAAGCTTATTCAGATTTTGAGGCAGAAGAACGAAACAGTGAGACATCTGAAAAACGACAAATTGCCCGTGGTAAAACCAGATTTCCGCGGCAACAAGACCATTAACGGACAGTTTTTGAATGGCGACGAGCTCTTTACTCCTAAAATGAGCAAGGTGCTGCGATGGAAAACAACCCGCAATCCGCAGCGCGAAGAAAAGAAAGCCGACACCTTTGTGCCACCCGTCGTCTACGGCACTGACTTCATCACATCGAATGAGGACATGGTGGTCTGGCTCGGTCACGCTACGTTTCTGATCCGGGTGAATGGCCTGACCATGATCACCGATCCCGTGTTCTACGACCTGCCCATGATCAAGCGCCGCATCGGGCTGCCCTGCGCGCCGGAGCAGCTCGCAGGTATAGACCTGGTGCTGCTCTCGCACGGCCACCGCGATCACCTCGACGAACGCTCCATCAAAACGCTCTACCGCCAAAATCCGGACATGAAAGCCCTTGCCCCTTTGCATGCCGGCGATCTGCTGCGTAGCGCCGAGCCGCATCTGCCTTACCAGGAGGCGGGCTGGTACCAGAAATTCGATCTCACGCCGGAAGGCATCGAGATTTACTTCCTTCCGGCTTCGCACTGGCACCGTCGCGGGATGTTCGACATGAACAAGGTGCTCTGGGGAAGCTTCCTGATCAAAACCCCCACCATGCAGCTCTATTTTGCCGGCGACACAGGCTATAACGGACACTTTGAGGAGATAGAGGAACTTTTTGGCCCGATGGATGTCTGCCTGATGCCAGTGGGTGCCTACCGGCCGAGCTTTCTGATGCAGAAGAGTCACCTGAACCCGCACGAGGCGGTACGGGCCTACAATGTGCTGCGGGGCGGCACTTTTATACCGATGCACTATGGTACATTTGACCTGTCAGATGAGCCGGCGGGTGAGCCGGTACGCCTGCTCGAGCAGATAGCGGCCTCGGGCATGATGCAGGGTCTGCGTATACCTGCTATCGGGGAGCCTGTTTTGCTCCGGGAGCTGGTATAGCCCAAAAACCGGCAGGCAGTGTTATATTTGCAGCGTTTTCCGCATTACACATGTCTGCAACGCTCATCATCAGTCTCCTTATCGGCTATTTCGGCATCCTGGTTCTGATTTCCTACCTCACAGGTAAGAAGACAGACTCCTATACCTTTTTCCTGGCTAACCGGAAGTCGCCCTGGTATGTGGTGGCCTTTGGCATGATTGGCGCTACTTTGTCGGGCGTTACGTTTGTGTCGGTGCCGGGTATGGTGCGCGATGCGCAGTTTTCGTACCTGCAGCTGCTGCTGGGCTATATAGCCGGCTATGTGGTGATTGCTACGGTACTGCTCCCGCTGTATTACCGTCTCAATCTGGTTTCCATCTATACCTACCTGGAGCAGCGCTTCGGCTTCTGGTCCTATAAAACCGGGGCGGCTTACTTCCTGCTATCACGCACACTGAGCACAGCCATACGCCTATTTTTGGTGGCCAGTGTGCTGCAACTGGCTGCTTTCGACGAAATAGGCATCCCCTTCGCTGTCACAGTGGCCGTCACCATCCTGCTGATCTGGGTCTATACCTTCCGGAGCGGCATGAAGACCATCATCTGGACTGATACTTTCCAGTCCGCCGCCATGCTGACGGCCGTTGGAGTCAGTATCTGGGTCGTGTCCGATGAACTCAACCTGGGGTTCCAAGGAATGGTCGACACGATAGCGGCCAGTGACTATTCGAATGTGTTCACCTGGGACTTCAAGGATGACAAGTATTTTCTGAAACAGTTTTTCGCAGGCGCTTTTATTACCATTGCCATGACGGGCCTTGACCAGGACATGATGCAGAAAAACCTGAGCTGCAAGAACATCGGCGAGGCGCAGAAGAACATGTTCTGGTTCACCGCCATTTTAACGGTGGTCATCGTGATGTTCCTTGCGCTGGGCGCCCTGCTATACCTGTACGCCGGCGCGAAAGGTATAGCACTGCCGGAACGTGGCGACGACGTGTTCCCCTATCTGGCGCTCAACCACTTCCCACCTGTGGTAGGTATAGCCTTCATCCTCGGCATCATCGCCATCGCCTATGCCTCTGCCGACTCCGCGCTGACCTCGCTCACCACCTCCTTCTGTGTGGACTTCCTTAACTTCAAAGATAAAAGCGAGCACGAGCGGGTACGGCTGCGTTACTTTGTGCATATCGGGTTCTCTTTACTGCTTGGCCTAGTCATCTTTGCCGTCAACGCCATCAACAGCCAAAGCCTGATCACAACGGTGCTTCAAGTGACTGGCTATACCTACGGGCCGCTGCTGGGACTCTACAGCTTCGGTCTATTTACCCGCCTCCAGGTGCGCGACCGTTATGTGCCCGCGATCTGCCTCGCAGCACCTGTGCTTACCTACATCATCAGTGCCAACTCCGCCGCGTGGTTCAACGGCTACCAGTTTGGTTTTGAAGTGCTGATCCTTAATGGGTTGTTGACGTTTGTGGGGCTGTGGGCGGTATCGTATAAAAGAGTAGTTCACGCGTAGGGGCAGGTTGCGACCCAATGCCGTCAACTTAAGGACCTTTTTGTCATTTCGACCTTTGGGAGAAATCTGAATTAGTGCGAAAATTTTGAAAGTATCCAGATCTCTCCTATCGTCGAGATGACAGCTTGAATTGATCATTGCTTAAGTTGACGGCATTGGGTCGCGACCTGTCCCTACAACATCCCGATACAGGCGAAATAGAATCCTCCGAATCTGTGGGCAAGGCCCCTCTTAAATCCTGTAAATCCCGATTCTGGCATTTATATCCTATACTTTGCTTACCTTTGGAAGATTTTTCGGGTACGTGGCATTTTTAGTGCTGTCTGGCTGTTATAAGCCAGCACCCCCTATTATTCAGTATAGATTTCATTAATGGCAAAACGCGGAATCGGGCTAAACGACAGCACACAGGAGAAAGAAGGCAGAAAGAAAATCAGTAAAGACAGCTTTCGTCGCGGCATCAGGATCTTTAGCTACGTACTACCCTACAAGTTCAAGTTCATGGTCGGTCTGGGCTTTCTGGTACTTTCCAGCCTGACTTTCATGATCTTCCCGCTGCTCACCGGCAAGCTGGTCGACTCCTCCACTGGCAACGCCGACTGGTTCCTCGAAGACATCGACATGATCGCCCTTGGCCTGTTTGCCGTGATCCTAGCGCAGGGTATCTTCTCTTTTTTCAGGGTATACTTCTTTGCGCAGGTAAGCGAAAACGCCGTAGCCGACATCCGCCGCGACCTCTACAGCAAGTTCATGATGCTGCCGATCCCTTTCTATGAAAAGAGGCGCGTAGGCGAGATCACCAGCCGCATCACCACCGATGTGGCCCAGGTACAGGATGCCATGTCGATCACCCTGGCCGAGCTTTTCCGCCAGATCACTACGCTTTTGGTGGGCATCATCATCATTCTCTGGACCTCCATCAAGCTGTCCATGTTCATGCTGGCGACTTTCCCGGTGCTGGTGGCGCTCACGCTGGTATTTGGTCGCAAGATCAAGAGCCTCTCCAAGAAAACACAGGACGAACTGGCCAACACCAACGTGATTGTGGAGGAGACCTTGCAAGCGATCAATACCGTGAAGGCTTATACCAATGAAAACTTCGAAATCGGTCGTTATCGCCACTCCCTGAGCAAAGCCGTAAAAGCTGCCCTCTCTGCGGCTAACTACCGTGGTGCTTTCATCTCCTTTGTGATTGTAGGCCTGTTTGGCGGCATCATCCTCGTGATCTGGTATGGCGCTACACTGGTGCAGAACGGCGACCTGACCATAGGTGAGCTGATTTCCTTTATCATTTATACCGTGTTTATCGGCGCCTCCGTGGGTGGTCTGGGCGAGCTTTATGGCAAGATACAGTCGGCACTGGGTGCAACTGAGCGCATACAGGAAATACTGGCTGAACCGGAAGAAGCCACTGATAAGGCACAGCGCCCACTGAGCGAGATCAGACGGGTTCGCGGCGATATCAGCTACAGCCAGGTAGCCTTCTCCTACCCTACCCGTCCGGACATCCAGGTGCTCCGCGACATCAACTTCAGCATCAACTACGGTGAGAAGATTGCGCTGGTAGGCCCAAGCGGCGCCGGCAAGTCTACCATTGTGCAGCTTTTGCTTCGCTTGTATGACGTGAGCCACGGCAGCATTACTGTCGACGGGCAGGACATCCGCCAGATGAGCCTGACGGAACTACGCGCCAATGTGGGCATCGTACCGCAGGAGGTACTGCTGTTTGGAGGCTCCATCCGCGAAAACATTGCCTACGGTCGCCCGGAAGCATCCGAAGAAGAAATTATAGCAGCGGCCCGCAAAGCCAATGCCTACGACTTCATCTCGTCTTTCCCCGAGGGGTTAGACACCCTGGTAGGCGAGCGGGGCATCAAACTCTCCGGCGGCCAGCGCCAGCGCGTCGCCATTGCCCGCGCCATCCTGAAAAACCCGGCTATCCTCGTACTCGACGAAGCCACCAGTTCCCTAGACTCTGAGTCAGAGCACCTGGTGCAGCAGGCGATGGATGAACTGATGAAGAACAGAACGACCATCGTGATCGCGCACCGCCTGGCTACCATTCGCAAAGTGGATAAGATCCTGGTGATTGATGGCGGTGAGATCGTAGAGGAAGGCTCACATGAAGTGCTGTCGCTAAACGATAACGGTATTTATGCCAACCTGCTCAGGCTGCAGTTTGAGATGAGTTAAACTTGACTTTATAAGGTATAGGAGCCCTGTTGGTGTTTTGCCGACGGGGCTTTTTTGTTATAGGTATAGTAGTGGCGGGGTTGCAGGTATAGCATTAGTGGCAGTTGCAGGTATAGCAACCTGTACTGTTTTATAGCTTGCCCTGGCCGGGCGGGCCTCAATTTTTTCCTTGATGAAAAGAAAGAGGGCCCCTACCCCCAGTAAGCAAAAAAATCAAGACGCTCCAAATCGAGGGCCCCTACCCCCACTCGCTGAACGCTCGAACAGTGGAGCGCCGTAAAGTGCACCTGGCTGATGCTATCTGTTTCATTGCTTCCGGGGCAAGTTAGTTTTTCGATGCGTGCCATTGGAATGTAACAGAGGCTACCGAACTTATACTTTGAAGTGGCAGTATCAGGCTCCCCGCCTGGGGGTAGGGGTCCTCTTTAAGGACAAGGAGGGGCAGGGGTGGTTCGACCCGGTACTGCAAAGATACTGCTTCAAACAAATAGCTTACACCTGTAGCATGGCAATGGCAGGAATTCCTCTTACGAGAGGGGCAGGGGTGTGTTATAGCAACTGCCTGTCCCCGCTTCAACCAAGATCCTTTTAGGATGACAGATAGAGAAAATAGAGTCCCCCGTCGAAGGGGGCAGGGGGATGTCAATCATGCACAGGAATCCTGCAAATCCTGATGCAGGCAGTTACCATTCCCGCCAAGCACACATACTTCTACATCAATATATCCCAATAAATCACTAATTTGCGAAGCATTACATTATACCTGCACCTTCGCTCCTGAATCACTTTATGCATATTTCCAGCGCTTTCACCCGAGCTCTCCTTTTTTGCCTGCTGCTTGTATTCAGCTTATCGGCTTCGGCTCAGAATTACCGCGACTCGTTTAGGGCACGTAATGCGGTGTATGCCGAATTGGGCGGGAATGGTGATCTGCTGTCCGCAAACTACGACCGCATCGTGTACCAGAAGTCCATGCTGAAGGCGGCTTTCAGGATAGGTATAGCGAGCAACCAGTTCTTTTCCGCTGAGGAGCCGGGCTTTTATCCGGTGGTGCCGGTCGAGGCGCTGGGTATGATCGGGCGCTTTCAGAAGCACTTTGAGTTCGGGCTGGGCTATACCCGCCGCTTCACCAACGAACCTGACCTCTTGCGAAACATGTACTTCAGCCGCATCGGGTTCCGCTATCAGAACCCGACAGGCGGGCTGGTGGTGCGCGTCGGCTTTACGCCTTTTCTGTCGACAGAAAGCAACACCAAATCGCCGGGGCCGGCCTTTATACCGCGTTTCGGATTCAGTGTGGGGCGAAGCTTTTAGGGTTCTCCTTAAAACTTACACTGAAAGGAACGTTTAAGGGGTATTATCATCATTTTTGAGTATTTTCGTATCGCAAAACATCAGCAATCTTAAAAAATAGAACAATGAAAAAGATTTTATTCAGTGTGCTTCTTTCCGCAGCGATGCTGGGCGGCACTACCCTGACAGCTCAGGCCCAGCAGCAAGGTATAGCCATGCCAGCCGCCAGCCCACTGTCCACCGTAACCCAGGAAATTGGCCTGACGAACGCAAGTTTGAGCTACTCCCGCCCATCCATGAAAGGACGCTCGGTTTTCGGTGGTGACGTAGTGCCTTTCGGCAAGGTATGGCGCACGGGTGCCAACAACTCCACTACCCTTAAGTTCAGCGACGAGGTGACCATCCAGGGCAAAAAAGTGCCTGCCGGTGAGTACGCGCTGCTGACCATTCCGAACCAGAATGAGTGGACCATCATCCTCTACAAAGACACTAAAATCGGTGGAAACGTGGCTGCCTACAAGCAGGAAGACGACCAGCTCCGCTTCACCGTGAAGCCGCAGACCAACCCAAGAACGGTGGAAACATTCACCATCAATTTTGCCAACCTGAAGGCAAACGCCGCCGATCTGGAGATTATGTGGGACAAGACGATCGCCAGCTTCACCATCGAGACGGAAGTAGACAGCAAGGTGATGGCACAGATACAGGAGCGTGTGGTAAATGGCAAAGAGGTGTCTCCTGCGCTGTACGCTGCAGCTGCCAACTACTACGCCGACAACAACAAAGACATGAAGCAGGCGCTGGAGTGGATGAAGAAAGCCAACGCCAACGACCCGAAATTCTGGAACCTGCACGCACAGGCCAAAATCCAGGCGAAAATGAAAGACTACAAAGGCGCCGTGAAAACTGCTGAGCAATCAATCGAGCTGGCGAAAAAGGCAAACAATGCCGACTACGTGCGTATGAATGAGAAGGCCATTGCCGAGTGGAAGAAAATGAAGTAGGCTATACCTGCCCGCTTTTTACCGAAAGCCTCTGCTCTGGCAGGGGCTTTCTTTTTTGAGATACGTTAACTGATGGTATAAACCTGGCCCTTTTTAGAGGGCCCTAGCACCAGAAGGGGAATTGGGGAACAATTGTCATCCCCCTGCCCCCTTCAAAGGGGCAGTTCCGTTAAGTTCTGCCTTCCAAGGGGGACATTTATGCACGAGAAGTACCATCCCCGGACGGGCAGGGGTGGGTTAATACCATTTTGAACCTAATACACTATACCTGTTGGAAGAACCTAAAAAACATTCAGAAGACCACCTTGGGCCCGCCCGGGAATACTGGTGGAACGACGACTACCTGGAGCTGCTGGCCCACCGTCTGCACCTGGAATATACCGGCACGCTCGTGGATATCGGTTGCGGCAAGGGTATGATGGGCTTCATGTTCTCGAAGCACCTCCCTTCCGGTGCCAGGGTATACGGTGTTGATTTTGAGCCACAGTACATAGAAGAAGCCAGGCAAAAAGCACAGAGCATTTACGGGCACAACGACATCAGGTACGACTTCCGGGTGGGCAACGCTTCCAGCATTCCCCTGCCTGATGACCTGGCGGACATTACGCTCTGTCAGACTTTGCTGATCCATGTGAAAGATCCCAAACAGGTGATCAGCGAGATGATCCGCATCACCAAGCCCGGCGGCTGGGTTGTGGCGCTGGAACCCAACAACCTCGTGCCCAACCTGATGTTCGACCGCTACGGCGAAACTGATTTTGACGTGGAAAGCACCCTCGAGGTACTGGAAATAAAGCTGCGCATCGAAAAAGGCAAAAAAAGACTGGGCGAAGGCTTCAACTCCCTGGGCGACGTGATACCTGACCTATACCTGAAGGCCGGCCTGGAGAACATCAAGGTGTGGATCTCAGACAAGGCCCTCTCGATCATCCCGCCCTACGACACGCAGGAGAAAATGCTGCGCGTGGAGCAGATGCTGCAGTGGATCGACTCCGACTCGATGGGTTACGACTACCAGGATAACCTGAACTACTTCATGGCCGGCGGCGGCGATAAAGACAAGTTCGACGCCTATTGGCAGAAGCTGCTCTACAACAAGATCGCCCTCAAGCAGAGGCTCCTGAACGAAGAGTATGTCTCGGCGGGCGGCAGTCTGGTTTACATTGTGGCGGGGCAGAAGCCCAGGGGCTAAGGCATAGAGCGCGAGCAAAGATCCCGTACTGGATTCGGGGCGTCCTCGCTCGTGCTATAGAACATCATTATGCATAGGTTCTGTCATCCTTCTGCCCGATAAAGAACTGGATGATCACCCCGAACACGACCACCGCCACACAACCGATCACGTTGAACCACAGGAAGGCGATATCGGTATAGAAGTGGCAATACAGTACCACGGCTTCGGCCATCAGCGCGGCAATGAATACTGCGTGCCCTTTGATGTACCTCACATAGAAGGCTACCAGAAAAATGCCCAGGATGGTGCCGTAGAAAATGGACCCGATGATGTTGACAGCCTGAATCAGGTTGTCGAGCAGGGAGGCGTAGGTGGCGAAGATGATGGCCAGTGCGCCCCAGGCTGCCGTGAAAACACGGGATGCCCGCAGGTAGTGGAAGTTGTCCTTCTCTTTCTTAACAGAGCGCTTGTAGATGTCCACGACCGTGGTGGATGCCAGCGCATTGAGCTCGGAAGCCGTGGACGACATGGCCGCTGAGAAAATCACCGCCAGCAGCAAACCCACCAGTCCGGCCGGCAGGTACTTCATGACAAAAGAAATGAACACGTAGTCGGTATCTTTGGTCTCGGCATCGGGTGTGGCCTTGGCGATGAGTGCCTTCACATCGTTGCGCACCACTTTGGAGGCGTCGGTTATACCTTGCACCTCGGCCTGGGCAGCGGCAATAGCCGTTTCATCGTCGGTTCGCAGGGCCGCCACCAAGCCGTGCACGGCCTCCTGCTTCTGGTTGAACAATGCGGTGTGCTGCTCTTCGAGCGCCTCCATTTCCGGAGCGAATTCAGTAGCGTATACCTTGTCTTTGGCGGACTCGTTGAAGAAGAGGGGCGGCTGATTGAACTGGTAGAACACAAACACCATCACCCCGATAAACAGAATAATGAACTGCATCGGTATCTTGAGCAAACCGTTGAAAAGCAAACCCAGTCGGCTTTCCCCTACTGATTTTCCGCCCAGGTAGCGGGCCACCTGGCTTTGGTCGGTGCCGAAGTAGGAAAGTGCCAGAAACAGACCGCCTGTCATACCTGACCAGAAGTTATACCGATCGTTCCAGTCGAAAGAAAAATCCACCACGTTCATCTTGCCCATTTTGCCAGCCACGGCCACGGCATCGCCAAAGGATACGCTTTCAGGAAGGTAACGCACCACCATAAAACCGGCCACGAGCATACCGCCCATCATCACGGCCATTTGCTGCTTCTGGGTCACGCTTACCGCCTTTGTGCCCCCCGACACGGTATAGACGATCACCAAAACACCGATGAACAGGTTGGTGAGGGTCAGGTTCCAGCCTAGAATGGTAGACAGGATAATAGCCGGCGCATAAATGGTGATGCCAGCCGCCAGTCCGCGCTGCACCAGAAAGAGCAGGGCCGCCAGCGAACGGGTCTTCAGGTCGAAGCGGCTCTCAAGGTATTCGTAGGCCGTGTATACCTTGAGGCGGTAAAAAATAGGGATAACCGTGATCGAGATGATGACCATGGCGATGGGCAGTCCGAAGTAGAACTGCACGAAGCGCATCCCGTCTTCGTAGGCCTGCCCTGGTGTAGAGAGAAAGGTGATGGCGCTGGCCTGCGTGGCCATGATGGAAAGCCCGATGGTCCACCACTTCATGCTGTTGTCGCCTTTCAGGTAGCCTTCAATGTCTTTGCTACCCCGGGTTTTCCAGACGCCGTAAATCACAATAAAGCCCAGCGTGCCGAGCAGTACAATCCAGTCAAGTAACCTCATGAATAGATGCGGGTGATGATGTAAAACAGGGTGATCAGAAAAGCGAGGTTGCCCAGCACCAGCCAGTACATGCTTTTCCAGTTCTTGAAAAAGGGCGGTTTTTCAAGCTCTTCTGCAGGCTTGCTATCGGTTTCTTTCATGGTTTTCTTAACAAAGATCTTGGTGACAATGCACTAGTCACTGATGCCGTTCCAGGCTAATAGCCTATTTCGCTGTACTCTCTGCGCTGCTGCCTTGGGCACCATGCCCGTTTCCGAGCGAGATCAGGTTGGTGAAGATGCGATAGGCGCCCGGCACCCCGGCGGGCAGCTGTCTGAACCAGGAGTAACCGGTATACACAAAGTGCCCTTTGCCATACCTGGCAATCAGCAGGCCGCCGTTACGGGCCGGTTCGCCGGGGTCGTTGCTCGAGAGGATGGCTTCGAACTCGCTGCTCCACTCACTCGGGAAGTATAGCCCCCGCTCCTGCACCCAGCCTTCAAAATCCTTTTTGGTGATCTTGTTTGGCGAGTTCAGCGCCTGGTGGCCTGGCTTCAGGAAACGCACGTCGGCATCCTCCACTGTTACCCGCTGGCTTGAGATCTTCAAAGGATAAGGGGCAATGTTGTTGGTCTTGAGGCTATGCCCCGTGTTATACTGCACGATCACGGTGCCGCCCTGCTGCACGTAATTGAGCAAACGCGGCTGGTAAAAGCTCATGCGTTCTACTGTATTGTAGGCCCGCACGCCCAGGATCACCGCATCAAAACGCTTCAGGTGCTGGTCGGTGATATCCTCGTCTTTCAGCAATGTTACATTGTACCCGATCTGCTGCAGACTGGCAGGTATGTCGTCGCCGGCACCCATCAGGTAAGCGATCTGCTCCCCATTGCGTTTCAGGTCGAGGCGCACGGCTTTGGTCACGGCCTCTGGGAAAGTGGTCTGGGTCGGGATGTGACTGTACTGGATTACGTTGAGACCGCGAGTATAGGGTTTGCCTGCTACTGTAGCCACCGCTTTCAGCTCTACTTCTTGCTGCCCCTTGGGCGGATGCACCATAAAGCGCACCAGTTGCTCGGCCCCATGCTGCTCCAGGTCAAATGCCATTTGTGCAGGTTCTGCCCGCCAGCCTTTCGGCAATTGCAGCGCCACATTGCCTTTTATACCTGCCTTGCCCGATTTCACCAGCACATGCACCGGCTTGGGCTCCTGCGAGGCAAACATCAGCACTTTCTCGGAGATGTTCACAAACACGGGCGGCGTGATGGCCAAAGGTCTGTACTGCTCCCCGTCTACCGGATCGTTGCGCTTAAACACGACCGGCACGGTATAGCTGAACGGCTCCCCGTTGATTTTCAAGTCGAAGCGCACCACGGCGGCCGGCTGGTTCTCGGGCGCTCCGATTTCCTGCAGCTCATCCACCCGGAACAGTCCCAGCGTTCCCTCCTGCCGTAACCAATAAGGTTGCGAGAGTGGTGCGGAAGCCGGTACTTCAAGTTTGAAGGGAATCAGGCGCGCTTCGTTTGGTGAAAGCGTTTTGTTGAGCAGGCTGTCCTTAGAAGTAAAGGCGGGGCGCATGCTTACCAGCTGCACAGGTATAGCGGAACGGTTAATGGCTTCCAGCTGCACGTGCAGGCGTTCGCCCGGCGTTACGGCATAGTCGGTAGCCACCGCTTCCAGGTATAGGCCCAGGCTGTGCTTCACCACCTCTTCCAACTCCTCTGTCTTAAGGCGCTTCCAGTAGCTGTCGGGTAGTTTGGCCAGTTCCTTACGGGCGGCCAGAAGGGTGGGCACCACGGCAGCTGGCTGCTCGGGCTTAAATTCCGCTACGGCTTGCTGCAACAGGGCCGCCACTTTTTCACTTCCTTTCACGCGGCTCCAGGTCGTGTTGATGCCTTCAAACAGCTCTTCTTTTGCCCGCTCTCCTTTGGTATGCTCCAGATACTCGAGTGTAACACCGCGCGTGCCGGTAGCGCCAAAGCCCTGACTCTTGTGCATGCTGCGGCTCAGGGCGGCGATCTCCGGGTAGGATTTGCCCAGCAGCGGATTGTAGCCGCCCACATCCACCTTCAAGAGTTGTGAACCATAGTCCTCAAACTCTTTCTGGCTGCGGAAGGACCACACGCCTGTGTTCCAAAGCACGCGTTTGGCCTGCCACACCTGCACGTGCTTGAGTTGCTCCGGGAAACGCTTTGGGTCGGCGGCGGCTTCAAAAGCCTCGCTGGCCAGCATGGCGGAGGCTGTGTGGTGGCCATGTGTTTCGGAGGGTTTTGGAGAGAAGCGCGTAACGATCACGTCCGGCTTGAACTTGCGGATGGCCCACACCACATCATGCAGCACCTTCTCCTTGTCCCAGATGGCAAAGGTCTCCTCCGGGTTTTTAGAAAAGCCAAAGTCGTTGGCGCGGGTAAAGAACTGCTGCCCCCCGTCGAGGCGGCGGGCCTGCAGCAACTCCTGCGTGCGGATGATGCCCAGTCCTTCCCGAATCTCCGGTCCGATCAGGTTCTGCCCTCCGTCGCCTCGGGTTACGGACAAGTAGCCGGTGTTGTATAGCTTCTCGTTCGACAGGTAGGCGATAAAGCGGGTATTCTCGTCGTCGGGGTGCGCCGCCACATACAGCGCCGTGCCTAGCACGTTCAGCTTTTTAATATCCTGCAGTAGCTCAGCGGCATTGGGTTTGGCGGGAGCCTGTGCGTGCAGCAGGCCGCTGGTTAGCAGAACGAATAGGGCAAACAGGAGCGAAAAACTTTTTTTCATGGTTTTAGTTAAAAGGAGCAGTGAAAGCGAGCCATTTTCACCATGCCGTAAATCTAAAAAATTTGTGTCAGCCTACCCAGCTTTTAAGGTTTTATAGGACAGAAAGTCAAGCAAACCCGACATATAACAATAAGGATAAAAGTTTTGCATTTAAAACAGCATATTAGCCTATGATTCGAAGACAGATGGTATAGAATAGTAATATGACTAGCCAGGACTTATCAAAGAGCGTTATCGTATAAAGTAAATTTTTCAAAAAAATAATTAAATTATTAGCTTTATATTTTACCCTCGCTATATTTGTAAAAAAGTGGAAGACACTTTACGCATCCTGCCTAAGGCTCATCAGTTTAACTGGGTAGCCCCGACTATGAAACAATGTATCTGAAGGCTACAAACAACTGACGCGTATGGCGGAGAGCAGCATCGGAGACCAGGCAATCGAATTCCTTGGATCCTACTATGCCAAACATGAAAAAAAATCTGGCTTACTTGTAAACAGAACGGTGCCCACCCATCAAGGTACCTTTGCTGATGCGCTGTTTGCCTACCAGAAACACGACAACAGCTTTTTTGCCGTCTCGCTTAGCACGTCTGCTTCTCATAAACTGGCGCGAATTCTCTCTTCTTACAAGAAAAGGGGGCTGGGCAGGATTCGCTACATCACGGCAGGTTCTATTTTCGGCGTGGCAGCCTACCTTTGCTACCAAACCGGCAGTTGGCTGGCCATGGCCTCTATACCTGCCCTACTTGCTGTCGCCGGTTTTTTCCTGCACTCCAGCCTGCGCAAGCGCTATATACAACAACAATTAAGAGTGGCGGTAGACCAGCTCAAGCAGCAACCCGGCGACCATCAGTGGTTGAGTATACAGGTGAGTAGCCTGTGTTGGCGCGGCAACGCCATGGCTGACTATCTTTCCAAACTATGCGAGCGAAAAGGGATCGGCCTGCTCACGGTAGGCAAGCGCTCCCGGCTCACGCTGCGTCAGGAGCCGCGACTGGCCACTTGCCGCCGCACCGACTTCCTCTCTTACTACACCCAGGGCGAAAGCGTGCGCAGGGAGCTGTCTGACCAGTTTATGCGGGTAGCTTAGGGCGCAAATAAAAAGCGCCTGCGCCATTACTAATCATCTCCCTCATGCGTACAAATGTTAAAAGCCAGCCTGGCTCACGCACAGGCTGATGGCTTGGAACGACCTTTACGCCCATGAGAAGATGCCTGAGTATACTCCCCCTCGTAGCTCTCCTCCTGGCTGGATGCCAGACGCAGGACGGCTTCCAGATCCCCAACACGCAACCCGACATGCGGGGCAGTATCACGAATATCAAAAAAACCAACTCCAAGAAGAAGGAAGGCGTGGCCGTGGTCCTGGTCGAATCGGTGGAAGGTGTGCAAACAAACTATACCCAGGCGACCTTGCGCATTGATGCCAAGACCTACATCGAAAACCTGCAGGGCGCCACGCTCCGGCTGGAGCACTTGCGTGAAGGTCAGCTAGTAGAAGCCTGGTTTGATGAACAGGTGATGGAATCCTTTCCGGTGCAGGCCCATGCCTCCGCCATACGTGTGAGCAACTAGCTGGACAGATGGAACAGAAACAGGCGCGCTATACCTGGCACAAGGTGTTTGACAGCGTGACAGAAGCCCGCGAACAGGTGCCCCTTCGCAAACTGAAACAACTGGTGCTGGATGGCCGGCCCATTTGCTTAGCGCATACTGCCAGCGGCTTTTTTGCCCTCGACGACAGCTGTCCGCACCTGGGCTACTCCCTCAGCAAAGGCACGACGAATTACCTGAATGAAGTGATATGCCCCTGGCACAGCTACAGGTATAGCCTGCAGGATGGGCGAGAGTGCGATTTTCGTACCCGCAAGGCGGTCCTCCACCGGATAGAACTAAGGGATGAGGGTGTGTTTGTGGGAATCGAGCAGGCAGCGACCACTACCTGAAAAGGAGTCCTTTACCCCTGACAGGGAGCGCTCCACTTAAAATAGGGGTGATTCCTGTGGGTGAGGGGCACGAATTGTTTACATTAGAGCGCAACCAACTGATGTTATGTCTATGGCAACCAGAATCATCCGTCCGGAAATGACGCCATCCCCACCGATAGAACTGCGCCACATGATGGGCGAATTGTACGTGACCATTCAGCGTAAAGAGGACTACATAGAAGCCAAGTGGCAGGGCCATATAACGGCTGACAATGTGGTCTGCGCAGCGAAAGCGTACCTGGAGCTATTAAGAAAAGACCCCTGCCCGAAATTGCTCAACGACAAGTCCGAGGTGACCGGCGACTGGCAGGAAGCCAACGACTGGCTTCAGTTTGAGTGGCTGCCGCAAGCACTCGGAGCCGGTTTGCGCTACATGGCGCACGTTTACTCCTTCAGCATGTTCAGCAGACTCGCTGTCCGAGAGCTTGAAGAGCGCATTACCCCCCAACTCTCCATGAAAAACTTTTATGAACGACGCCTGGCCGAAGAGTGGCTCCTGGAACAGGACGACACTACCGCTGGCCGGCGGGCTGCTACGGCTTAACGCACGTTAGCAGCTACCGCATGAGGCGCAACAGGTGTGATCACGACTGTGTCAAGCAGTACGGTCATCATGGGCTCTTCTACTTCCATCTCTACGTGGCTGGCAACTGCTGCGTCTACTGCTTGTGAGTTTTGAGTAGCTGGTTGCAGAGCAAGACCGAAGCAAGATACTGTGGCGGCGATTACGAATAATACTTTCATGGCTTTAAGATTTAAATGGTTATCAATTAATTACTGTGACAAAGTTATTCTATAGTACTTTGTTATGCAAGGTACTGTTACTTCATTTACTACTATTTTATACCAAGGGCCCAGAATTATCCGTGAAGCACCTGAAAAACCAGACGAACGGCCACACCTTTTCAAAGCCAAAAAGCTCAATTTTTAACAGGTATAGTTATATATAATTTATCAAGAACAGGCTTTCTGACAGATAATGACCTGCAGTGGTCCATTCCCAAAAAATTAACTTTAATTTTGTTCCTCAGCCACTGCCCTTTTACTGGCTTGCAGGCTGCTTAAACAGGTATAACACGGTTCCAATGCAGGGTACAGAAGAAGTAAAGAGGGTACAGCAAGAAGAAAAAGAAAGCGGCTTTAAGCGGGAAATCACGCTTTTCGATGCCATTATGATCGTGACCGGGGGTATGATCGGTTCGGGCATCTTCATCGTGACTGCCGATATATCCAGGGCGGTTGTCAGTCCGGGCAATATGCTGCTGGTGTGGGTGCTCTCGGGCTTCCTGACCATGGTAGGCGCCATCAGCTATGGCGAGCTGTCCTCCATGTTCCCGAAAGTGGGCGGGCAGTATGTATACCTGAAAGAGGCCTACAACAAGATGGTAGCCTTCCTCTACGGCTGGACGCTCTTTCTCGTGATTCAGACCGGCGTGATTGCGGCCGTGGGCGTCGCTTTTGCCCGTTTCACCGGAGTCCTTATACCTTGGTTCAGCGAAGACAATGTGCTGTTTTCGTTGGGCAGCTTTCACTTCAGCTCGGTGCAACTGCTGGCCATCGCCAGCATCCTATACCTGACGTATATCAATTCGCGCGGTGTGAAGAGTGGCAAGCTGATCCAGAACATCTTTGGCAGCACCAAGCTTATCGCCCTGTTCGGCCTGATCCTTTTCGGTCTGCTCTTCGGCATCAACGACACGGCAGTACAGGCCAATTTCTCTGATTTCTGGGGATCGGCCGCAGCGGCCGCTGGAACCAGCGAAGCGCCTCCGGTCGGTATGGCGCTGATCACGGCCATCGGCATTGCCATGGTGGGCGCCCTGTTCTCAGCTGACTCCTGGAACAACATCGGCTTTTCGGGTGACGAGATCGTGAACCCAAAGCGCACCATCGTGCTGAGCATGGTGATCGGAAGCGCGATTGTGATGGGCCTCTACCTGGTCATCAACCTGGTATACCTGCTCGTGCTCCCCCTCAACGGCGACCCGAATGCCGCGGATGTGATGGGCCAGGGCATCAAGTACGCCTCCAATGACCGTGTGGCAACGGCCGTGGCAGAGGTGATCGGAGGATACCCGGCCACGGTAGGTATTGCCATTCTGATCATGATCTCCACATTCGGCTGTAACAACGGCGCTATTCTCTCCGGTGCTAGGGTATACTATGCCATCGCCAAGGACGGGCTCTTCTTCGAGAAGATGGGGCACCTGAACAAAAACGGCGTACCGGCCGCCGCGCTGTGGATGCAGTGCGCCTGGGCTTGCCTGCTTTGTCTCTCCGGCACTTTCAACGACCTCCTCGATTATGTGATCTTCGCGGTGATGCTCTTTTATATCCTGACGATTATCGGGGTATTTGTGCTGCGTGTGCGCCGCCCGGATCTAAATCGCCCTTACAAAGCGTTCGGCTACCCGATCCTGCCGGCGCTTTACGTGCTCATCGCCTCAGGCATCTGTATCATCCTGCTAATCTACAAACCCGTCTATACCTGGCCGGGCCTGATCATTGTGGCGCTGGGTATACCGGTTTATTATTTCTTCGGCAACAAGTTCAAGGAAGACGCTGGCTTGTAAGCACTTCGCTTTATAAAAACTGAATAGCAGTCTGTCAGGTATGGCAGGCTGCTTTTTTTGTGTCGCATAATTTTGTAGGCAAAAAGAAGCGGCAGGGAAGAGAACAGTCAAAAAACAATTTCATACTTTAGTACAAACAAATAGCACACTCACAATCCGAACGCCATGCGGTTCAAGGGAAAACATGCAGTTGTAGTAGCCGGGCTAGCTATATTAAGTGCTTTTGCGCTGATGATCAGGGCGGATATACCTGCCCAAGAGCTGAAAGTCAGGTATACCACGCCGTCCTCCCGTTTTATGGATATCGCCGGTGCCGACCTGCACTACCGTGACGAGGGCCAAGGTATACCGATCATCCTGCTGCACGGCACGGCCGCCTCGCTCCATACCTGGGTTGGCTGGACGGCCGAACTCAGCAAACAGTACCGGGTGCTGCGGCCCGACCTGCCCGGCTTCGGCCTGACCGGCCCCAATGCGTCCGGCTCCTACTCCATCGACTATTACCGCGACCTGCTCCTGCACTTTATGGACAGCCTGGGCATCGAGCGGGCGCATATCGGGGGCAGTTCCCTGGGAGGGCAGATCGCCTTCGACTTTGCCGCCACGCATCCGGAACGCGTGCAGAAACTGCTTCTTGTCTCTCCGACCGGCGTCACTAATGCCAACGACAAGCGCATCACGCTCCCTTTCCGGATCGCGCAAACTCCCCTGCTGAGGCATTCGTTGCGGTATGTTACACCCCGTTTTATCGTGGAGCAGAGCCTCAGGGAAGTGTATGGCGACGATAGCAAACTAAAACCGGAAACGATCAGGCTGAGTCACGACCTGTTGCTGCGCGAGGGCAATCGGAACGCTTTGATAGACCGCCTCAACACGGTGGACACCGACAACCTGCACAAACTGGCCCAGGTACAGGCACCCACTCTGATCCTCTGGGGCGAGGCCGACGCCTGGGTGCCAGTTGCTGATGCCAGCCGTTTTCAGCAAGGTATAAGAGGTGCCCAGCTGAAGCTGTATGCGGGTGCGGGCCACATCCCGATGGAGGAACAGCCACAGGCAACTGTGCAGGACGTGCTGTCCTTCCTGGGCCAGGAAGTCGCGCAGCTCGATTAGCAGAAAAGCCGTAGCTTTGCTGCCCTACCTGGTCAAAAGCCGTAGAAGCAAAGCTGTATGAGCACCGTTTATTTTATCAGCGGACTTGGGGCGGATGAGCGCATGTTCCAGTTTCTGCATATCAAATGCCGTAACAAGGTATACGTGCGCTGGATTCAGCCCTATGACGACGAGCCACTCCATGACTATGCGGTTCGGTTGGCAGAGCAGATCACTGAACCCAACCCGGTGCTGGTGGGCATGTCCTTTGGCGGCGTGGTGGCCATTGAACTGGCTAAATTTCTGAACCCGCGCAAAACCATCCTCATCTCGAGCATTGCCAGCAGTAAGATCCTTCCCTGGTACTACCGCCTGATGGGCTTCCTGAGGCTGCACCGCATCATACCAGTGCCCTGGCTCAAGCGCTTTCATTTTATAGGTCCGCTGCTGTTTGGGGCCAGTACTAAAGCCGAAAAAGTACTGCTCAAGCAGGTGATCCTCGAAACTGACCCACACTTCCTGCGCTGGGCTATCGGACAGCTGCTTAACTGGCACCAGCCCGACCACTACGAGAACGCGGTGATGATTCACGGTACGGCCGACCGCATCCTGCCGATGGGCACTTACCCGGGCATCATCAAAGTAAAAAGGGCCGGCCACCTGATGGTTTTGAGCCACGCTTCCGAGATAAGTGCTATCTTGGATAAGATTTTAGAAGACTGCCAAACATGACAACAGATAAAAAGAAATTCATCATCAAAACGCCGGACGGACAAACTGCCGACCTCACCCACGCGACCACCCTACGGAGCAACAACCTCTACCCTTTCGGCCGTCACAACTACTCTATCTATGAAAGTCCGGAGGGCGTATTCGTGCGCGGCTACAACAGCGGTGAGCGCGAGATCATGCTGACCGGCTTCGAGATAATAGACGAGGCGACGGCCCGCAACTATACCCATACATATACCCGCGAAGACGAGTAGCCATGGAGTTGAGCTTCTGGGAAAAGGAATCGTATTTCAGCCACGTAGACGTACTCATCGTGGGCAGCGGCATCGTGGGACTGAACGCGGCGCTATACCTGAAAACACAGCAGCCCACCCTGAAAGTGATGGTGGTGGAGCGCGGCCTGCTGCCCACAGGGGCCAGCACCCGCAACGCCGGCTTTGCCTGCTTCGGCAGCCCCTCCGAGCTGCTCGACGACCTGAGCCACCACAGCGAAGACGAGGTGTTTGCACTGGTAGAGCGCCGCTGGCGTGGACTGCAGCGCCTACGCCAGAACCTGGGCGACCAGGCCATCGACTTCCACCGCTGGGGCGGTTACGAACTGTTTGAGGAAAACCAACAGCCCCTCTATGAAAGCTGTCTCGAACAAATGCCCTACCTCAACAAACAGCTGCAACAGGTAACGGGTGAGCGGGACATCTACCGCCTGGCTGACCACAAGATCAGTGAGTTTGGATTCAGGCAGGTAGCGCACCTGATCGAGAGCACCGCCGAGGGGCAGATCGACACAGGGAAAATGATACTGGCGCTCACGCAGAAGGTACAGGGTCTGGGCGTGATCGTGTTGAACGGACTGGAGATCGAACGTCTGCAGGAAGAGAGCCAGGGTATAACTGCCCTTACCAAACAAGGCATCGCTATACCTGCCCGCGCAGCGCTGGTCGCGACCAACGGCTTTGCCCGCCAGCTGCTGCCTCAGTTGCAGGTGGTGCCGGCCCGTGCACAGGTGCTCATCACCAAACCTATACCTGACCTGCGCTTCAAAGGCACCTTTCACTACGACAAAGGATTTTACTATTTCCGCAACATCGGCAACCGTGTGCTGTTCGGTGGCGGCCGCAACATCGACTTCAAAACGGAAGAAACAACTGAGATGGGACTTACAGACCTGGTGCAGCACAAACTCGACGAACTGCTGCGCGAAGTCATCCTGCCGGGCACACCTTATGAAGTAGAGCAGCGCTGGAGTGGTATTATGGGGGTAGGCCCGGGAAAGACGACCATTGTGCAGCCCGTATCGGAGCATGTGTGCTGCGCCGTGCGCATGGGCGGCATGGGCGTGGCCATCGGTTCGTTGGTAGGGGAAGAGGGGGCAAAGCTGGTGTTGGAGAGACTGTAACAAACTCATATTCATGCTCAAAGCTTCCTTCCGGCATCGATTACAGAACTACCCTTGGACGATACTGTCCGCAGTCTGGGTTATTGCAACACTTATCAATATTAATAAGGCATTTCATATTGACGATACTTTTCATTTAGAAGCAGCTGAATGGATTCAGTACAACCCATTGAGACCTATGTCTGGATATATAAATTGGGTGGATACAGATGAACCTATACATCACTTCAATCAACCTCCACTCTATTTCTATTTAATTGCTAGTGTTGGTGCTCTATTTGGTTATAATGAAATTCCACTGCACCTTCTGCAGTCAGTTTTCATCCTAATTAGTATTGTGTTTTTTTATAAACTAGCGAAATTATTTAACAAAGAATTTGCTTTATCAGCTAGTGTTTTACTCGCATTAGGCCCAGGGTTTCTCGTTAATCAGAACTTGATGACAGATATACCTATTCTTGGTATATCTATCATGTTTATGTATTATATCATTAAAGCTGACAAAGCTGATACATTTAAAAACCTTTTTATAGCTGCCTTGATCTTAAGCGTTGGTTTGCTTATAAAATATACACTTTTACCTCTTGCAATAATCCTGATGTATAAAGTTTGGCAACATAAAAAGAATAGGGTTGCGTTAGTCTTATCATTACCAGTGTTTACAATTGCCTTTTGGTCACTTGCTAACTATCTCGAATATGGAGGCTCTCATATTTTAGGAAGACCCAAAAACACACTTACCCCAGACCTACTACTTAACAACTCAGTTTCCTTTTTACTTACCCTTGGTGCAATTGCTCCATTCACTTTAATTTTCTGTGATCACTTTCTAAAGTCCTCGAGCCGTTATACAATAGTAAGAGTTTGTTTTGGTATTATTACATGCGTAGTAATAGTCTACTTATTGGTATATGGTTTACCTCTTAAAGCACCTTTCTATAGCTTGTTTTGGGTTGCTTTTTTTACCAACGGTTTGATATTGATTATCTTTCCTTATATCCTTTTGCGAAGAACCACATTGACACCTGCTATGAAATTAATCGTTCTTTGGTTTGTTGGATTAATAGGTTTCATTGTCCTCTTTGCACCTTTTATGGCAACTCGTCATTCCTTGCTAATCTTACCCCCACTGCTCATTATTATTGCCTATACCATTAAGCAAATTTCTACAAAGGCAATAGTTTTTTCAATATCCTTTACTGTACTACTAGGCATTCTACTAAGCATTTCCGATTGGCAATACGCAAATTTTTATAGAGCATCAGCTCCTGTTGTTCTAAAACAAATACCATCAAGTGCTAAGGTATGGACTGTTGGGCACTGGGGCTGGCAGTGGTATAGCAAGAAAGCAGGTATGGAGTTTTATGACTCCGAGAAATCAAAGCCAGAAGCAGGCGATTATTTTGTTGTTCCTAAGCGAGTGTATAAACAAAAAATAGAAGCTAATATGAAGTTTTCAAAAGTTGATGAAATAGTATACCCTCAGAATATGTGGAATAGTCTCACTACTGCTCATTATGCAAGGTTCTATCATACTTACCCGCAATATATACCTTGGTTTGTGAGCTTAACTCCTGTAGATTCAATTATTATATATAAAATAATTGAGTAAATAATCTAAGTTCTGTTTTTACAAACAAAAAAGTAAACCATTCGCGGTTTACCTTTTTCAATATCTATCTTCAGTACGACTTACATTCGTATCCATTGAGGCTTGGGATTAGGGTTAGGGATCATCAGGTTTTTGGCGGCATCCTTCTCCGCTCTGTAAAACTCCTGATATTCTTCTTCGCTCATTTCTTCGCGAAGCGCAATGTGAAATTTGGCCAGTTCAGGGTATAGTTGGTTGCGTTCCTGGCGTTCCTGGGGGCTGCTTAGGTTAAAATCGTAAAAGGATTTCACAAAATTTTTCATAATTAAACAGTTGATTTAAAGTGAGTTGGAAAACAGTTTTACTCCCTGCCCATTTTTAGGTTGTCTATATTTAAGGGCAATTTTCCACAATTTGCCCTGAGTGCCTGTAAACCTACAATATGCGACCCTCAATATGCTACCCTGAGGCCATCCATAAAAAAAGCCCCTGCCGATCGGAAGGGGCTTTTAATCAAAGCATCAAGTATTTAGATGGTCTACTCTGGCGAGATTTGCCATCAGATGAGGTGGTTTCGTTAATGACCGAGGTGCTTGAAGTAAAGGCCGGATGCTACCAGCAGCAGCCTGGTTAGCTCCGGAATATCCCGGAAAATGGAAATCTGGCCGTTTGCTATACTGAAGTTCCCCTGCTCGAAGCGCATCAGGGTATGGCCTGCTTCGTCGCGTAAGTCTCTGCTACTGTTCAAGGTCTTGCCCTGAAACGTGAACTGCTCCCCGGTCACCAGCGTCGTAGTGGTTTTTCCGAAGCCGGACGATTTGCTCATGCCGATCACCTCATCTCTGAAATGAATGGTGAGGTCATGCTCAAGCCAGCCTTGCCTTTGGAAGTACAGGTTGATCCGCGCTGAGCTGAAATCCGCGTCGTTGCTGGTCCAGCCCCGGAAGGCCAGTTCGCCTACCAGTCCGTTCGCATCACTTACTGTATACCTTCGGGACGTCAGATTCTCCTGTTTCCAGTACAGCAGCTCCATGCTTCCTACTTTAAGCCCAGCACGTCTACGCCCTGCTCAAACACCACGTCAACCGGTATGTTCTTCTGGCTGAGGCGGTCGAGGTCGGCCTGCAGTTCCGCACCGATCTGTCCCTGCTCGTTCAGCAATTTGCCCACACCCGCGTAGTCGCCATTACCCTGCAGCGTCAGGATCAGCTCCGACAGTTTGTCCATGGCCTCTCCCATCTTCACGTAGTTCACGCGGTACTTGCCGGTCTGTTCATCGCGCTCGAAGGCACCGTTTTCCTTGAAGAAGTTGAAGCGCACCATGTTGGCCTTGCCGTGGGCACTGGCCGCGCCAAAGCGCACCGAGCGGAAAATGCCTGCCATAAAGGTGGTATAGTAATCCTCCAGGCTGCCGCTCACTTCGCCTTTCTTGTGCAGCTGTGTGATCATGTACAGCCCCAGGATGTCGGCTTTGCCTTCCTCCAGCGCAGAGGCACGCTCCTTCAAAGCCTCGCGCACCGTGCCTTTGCCGTTGATGGTATTCTTGATGCCCAGGCCGTGCGCCACTTCGTGGAACATGGTGTTGGCGAAGAAGGCGTCGAAGGTAATGTGCTGCTTCTGGTCATCGGCGATCAGTTCGTCGGCAATGGGCAGCATGATCTTGTCGAATTTGGCCTGCATGGCGTTTTTGAGTTGCAGACGGCGCGTGCCTTTTTTCAGCTGCACCTCCTCGTCGTTTGGCAGGTTGATGGCGATGGTCTTACTACCCGCGTTGCAGTCTCCGGCGTAGTACACCACGTCGTAGGCATTCAGGTCAGAGTCGGTGCCTGGTGTCTCTTTTTTGTAGTTGGCAGGCACCGGCAGGCCGCGCTGCAGTTCCGGCAAAAAGGCGGCATACTTCTCCAGGCGCTTGCTCCAGTCCATGTCCTTGATGAGCACGTAGGCTTCGTGCGCCGCTTTGTAGCCAAACACCTTGTCCTCGTAGGTTTCGATCGGCCCGATGATGACGTCGATGCGGTTGTTCTTCATGTCCATCCAGGCCAGATCGCTGGGCTGGTAGTTGTCGTTCAGCAGGGCTTCGGCGCGCAGGGTCAGGTATTTCTTCAGCCCCGGCTCCTCGGCCAGGTTCGCGGCCTGGCGCAACAGGTTGGAGGCGCGTGTTACCTGCTCCTTGAACTGCACGTGGTAAGGCACTGTGATCAGTTGCCCCTTGTCGTCGCGTCTGAGGAAGGTATACTGGCTGGCTTTGTCTTTCAGGCTGGCCTTTTCGAACTCCTCTTTCGTCATATCGTGCGGGTAGAAGTTGGCCGCGTCCGGCTTGGGTCCCACGCCAGGTATAAAAGGCTCGTTGTTGTTGAGGCGGTCCCAGGGACCGTAGTTGATCTTCACAAACTGTTTGGCTTCATCGTCTGTCAGGGCATTCAGCAGCGAGTCTTTCTTACCATAGGCCTCATACCAGAACAATTCGTCCATGATGTTGCTTGCCTCAATCAGGAGCGGGATCATTTGCTTCTCTTTCTCGCTCAGTCCGCTCAGGTCGGAAGTGAGGCGCACGGTCGTGTACATACCCAGCTTCTGCTGCAGGTTGGTAGCAGTAGAGTCGGTCTGCACAGCCTCGGTGGACTGGGCTTCGTTGGTAGTGTTGCCGGTGCAGGCAACCGACATGGCGGCTACAGCGGAGGCGAGAATGAGGTGGCGTGATTTCATGCAGGTATAAGGTTAGTTTTATTTTTCAAGAGAAAGATACAGGATTTGAGGTAAAAGAAAAAGCCGCCACCCTGATAAAGGGCAGCGGCTTATACCTTAGATCAGCACGTCACTTTAAAGCCATTCCGCAATTTCGCGTTTGATTTGTTCCCGATAAGTGCTTCCAATCAGTATCTCTTCATCCAGTTCTATCTCAATCATATTGCCGTTAATCGCCTTGATGGCGGATTTGCGCACGATATAGGAACGGCTCACCCGCAGGAACTGCGTGGCGGGCAACTTCTCTTCAATCTTGGCCATAGTCATATGCGTCAGTATTTTTTGGTCGGGCAGGTATAGCTGGATGTAGTCTTTCATGCCTTTCACCAAAATCAGTTCTTCGGTGTTGATTTGAACCAGTTTCTTGTCCTGTTTCACCCAGAAGTTCTGTTGGTCGCTTTTGCTTTTGGAGTGCTCGTGCTCGGGTGGACTGCTGAGGGCACGTTGCATGCGCACCTGCTCGTCTACCTTGTGCACCGCTTTCAGAAACCGTTCAAAGGAAATGGGCTTTAACAGGTAATCCGCAACGGCCAGTTCGTAACCATGCAAGGCGTAATCAGGGTAGGCAGTGGTCAGGATAACCTGCAACTGCTGCGACTGGGTTAGTTTCAGCATCTCCAGCCCAGTCATTTCTGGCATGTTGATGTCCAAAAAAATAAGATCGGGTTGCTCATCACGAATGGTGACGAGTGCTTCGATGGCGTTGTCGCACACGGCTGCCAGCTGTAGAAAGGGCACCCGCGCCACATACTTAGCGATAATCTCCTGGGCGATCGGCTCGTCGTCTATAATAACGCAGCGTAGGGGCTTAGTCATGGGTTTGGAGCGTTAAACTGACTTTGTAAGAATCGGCTGTTTCGGTAATGTTTAATTGGTGCTTATCGGGGTATAACAGGGCAAGTCTGCGTTTCGTGTTCTCTATACCTATACCTGCGGTGGCAGGACGCTCTTTCCGGGTGGCAGGCTTGCTGTTTTCCACTTCAAACAAGATGGAGTCGTTATCCTGTTTCAGACTGATGTGCACCCAGGCTTTGCCAATGGTGGCGTTAACGCCGTGCTTAAAAGCGTTTTCAACAAAGCTGATGAGCAATAGCGGCACAATAGGCTTTTCGCTGTTTTCGATGTGCTCGAAATCGTAATTGATAGCCACGCGGGTATCGTGGTGGCGAATCTGCTCCAGGTTGATGTAGTCAGTCAGAAACTCCACCTCCCTCCCAACAGGTATGCGCTTGCCGCTGCTCTCGTAAAGCGAAAAGCGCAGCAAGTCCGACAGCTTGAGCACCACCTGCCCTGCCCTTTCGTTTTCCATCACCATGCCGTAAATATTGTTGAGTGTGTTGAAGAGAAAGTGCGGGTGAATCTGCGCCCGCAGAAAGTTCAGCTCCATTTCAGTTTTCTCCTTTTGCAGGAGCGCGTTCCGTTTGTTGGCTTCGTAATTTCTCTTGAAGTAGTAAAAGGCAGCGGCAATCACGTTGGGCAGCAAGACGAGCGACAATACCCAAATAAGATTCATATAGGAGAATATGTCTGCCACCGACTTGATGGTATTTGCCCCGGCGAATTGGTTGAGCCGCGCCATGTTTGGGAAAGAACTTGCCAGGAAATCTAGTGGCAGAATGATGACGGACACGCTTGCCACATATACAACCAGAAGCAGTGCTGCAAGAGCCATCCATTTTTGGTGCCTGATTAGGTAAGGTCCAACTCTAACTAATGCCAGATGATTCACATACACCATTGAAAAAAGCAGGAAGGTATAGATTAAGGTTGGCGACGCAATAAAGTTTGTGCCGAATACAAATGCATTCCCATGCAGGCAAATCAAAAAAATCAGTCCCCAAACAATAATGTCAAGTGCTTTACTTTTAAGAGAAACCATCCGAACTAAATTCCCAGCTACTGCAGTCATATAAATGTAAGAGAAGCGCATACCTACAGCCAGAGTAGGCCGCAGGTATAGGCATAAGAAAAGCTAATATAGCTAAAAAGGCTTAATTGGCTCTATTGACCACATCTTCGTTGCCCAGCTTTTTGGTGGCTGCCGTTTTCACGGTTTGCTTGCCGAATCTATACACCAAGCCCAGCTGCACCCGCCTAGCATCATCATAGCTGACGGAGCGGGTCTGAATGTTTGAGCTGTTCACTACGCCGCCGCTCACGCTGCCCCTCAGCACATCGAGCACCGCTAGGGTATACTGCAGCTGCTTGTTCAGTAGGTTTCCTTTCAGCGCTATGCGGGTATAGTGGTTGCTTACCAATTCAGCTAAGCCATAAGTAAACGGTCCTGTATAGTTGAAACCTGTTTCCAGCTTCAGGTCGCGCGGCAGCGAGAAGCTGTTTTGCCAGCCTATCGCATGGTAAAAGGTTCCAGGTATAGCCAGGCCGTCAAAGTCTTTCTGCTGCATGGCCGAGGTCATGTAGGCGCCCATACCGAATACACTGCCCGACCACCAGTTGGTCACTTGGTAGCTGTAGTTGACATTGCCCCCGACCGATGTCATGTCGAGATTCCTGTTTTTCCAGTAAGCCACCCCGTCCTGGTTGATGGGCAGGTTCAGGAACACGTTCTGCTCCTGCCTGTACTCGAGCTCCACATAGAGGTTGCTTTTGTAAATGCCGTTCAACGAGAAGGTATGCGTGTACTGCGGCAGCAATTCGGGGTTGCCCTCTTCTATCGTAAAGTCGTCGAGATAAACCCGGTAAGGGGTCAGCACACTAAAACCTGGCCGCTGCACCGTTTTGCGATAATTCAACGTCATCACTAAATCGTCTGTCATGGGGCGGCTTACCATCAGGGTTGGGAAGAAGTCGGTAAAGGTGCGGTCAACAGGCGTGCGCATGTTCACTTTGTCTTCTACCAGCATGGTGGCGTGCTCTCCCCGCATACCTGCCCGCAGGGTGGTTTTGCCCAGCTGCTTGTCCAGTGTGGTATAGCCTGCCAGAATATTCTCGGTGAACACATTCTCAAAGCTAAACGCCTCGTCGCGGATAAAGCGTCCATCCTGCAAATAGTCCTGCGTCGGTTGCGTGCGGTTGTCTGACAGAGTCATCTTGGCCCCAGCAGTCACATTCCAGTTGTTCAGAAAAGGAAGCTCCCAGTCCATCTGCCCGACCATGATGTTGGCCCTGCTCTGATTGTCGTTTCTCACCCTTCTCAAAGTCCCCAACAGGCTGCCATCAGGACCAAACATGTTTTGCGCAAGCATCTCGTTGGTAGTGTTACCTTGAATCGGTGTATAGGTGAAGATAAGGTCCAGCGACTTGCCCAGGCTATCGAGCTTACCTGTGAAGTAAAGGCTGTAAGTCTGTACATGCCGGGTGGAATACTCCCGCCCGTCTGCCAGCAAGGTGGAGTCTGTTGTGCCGTTGAGCTTCTTGGCAAAATCAATGCGCTTGCTAAGCGTGGTATTATCGTCCACTTTTGTTTGCACATAGTTAGCTTGTATACCCAGCGCGTGCTTCTCAGATAGCTTATATTCAAACATACCCCTTACCGAAGGAATGGTGTTACCGTACCGAAATAAACCATACTCACGCAGCACAGGGCCGGTGCCATTCAGCGGCACCCTGTAGCCTTCGTGCTCGGAGTGTGTCAGCGACCTGTTATAGTTGAGGTTGAGGTTGCTCACCCATTTAGACTGGCGATAGGTGAACGAGGTGCCCACCAGTCCCCTACCCCTAATACCCTGCGATAAGGTACTCCGAGCCGAGCCTGTCAGACCGAAAGCGCGGGCTTCTTTGGTGGTGATGCTGATAACAGTGCTGATGTTGGCAGGATAGCGGGAAGACGGGTTGGTGATGAAATCAATCTTTTCGATTTCGTCGCCTGTCATGGTGGTCAGCACAGATTGCAGCGTAGCGCCAGGCATCTGCACCTTGTCGAACAGAATTAGCACGCCGCCTTTCCCGTTTACTGATACGCTCTCGCCTTGCACCTGCACAAAAGGCATCGCCCGGAAAATATCGAGCAGGTTGTCGGTCTGGAACGTGCTGGATTCCACATTCACGGTATAGCGGTCGGGGCTTCGCTCCACCACCTGCCGTTGCGCCTGTACCAGCACTTCGCCTAGCTGGTTTGTATTTCGCTGCAGCTGCAAAAAGCCAACATCTTTTACAGGTTGGTCAGCCTGTATGGGAACCGTTTCGGAGTAAGCTGTCTGAAAACCAACATATCTGACCGACACCATATACTCTCCATAAGGTAGGTTCTCGAAGTCAAAAGCACCGTGCTCGTTAGTCACTTTGCCCTTTATCAAGCTGCTGTCTGTTGCTGTTAATAGAGTAACGGTGGCAAAGGGGGCTGCATTAGCAGCGTCTTCTCTCACAATGCCGCTTATCTTTCCCTGCGCCGACACAGGTACAGCTGACACAAGCGACAGGCAGATGCAGGTGAGTAGAGTAATCAGATGTTTGGGGAGAAAGGTCTGTTCCATAAGCTATTATTTTATTCACAGACCAAGAAAGCTTCCTGCCGCATCATCCCCGATTTTATTCGACGAAAGTGGCTGTAGCTTCGACGTTATATAGGGATTTCAGCATAAAAAAAGCCGCTATACCTGACGACACAGCGGCTTATACCTTATATAATACCATTGTTCGCAAATGGTACCGGCAAAATCTTATTAAAACAGACCGAACAACTCGCTGTTGATTCTTTCAATGATGCTCCCCAAATCCTCGGGGTTGGCCACGAAGTCCATGTTGTTTACATCGATCACCAGCAATTTGCCCTGGTCGTAGCTGCTCATCCAGGTATTGTAGTGCTCGTTGAGGTTGCGCAGGTAGTTGATGCTGATGTTGTTTTCGTACTCGCGGTTGCGCTTCTCAATCTGCCCGATCAGCTTTGGCAGGTCCGCCTTGAGGTAGATCATCAGGTCGGGCGCTTTCACCATGCTGATCATCGACTTGAAAAGGGCGTAGTAGTTCTCGTAATCGCGGGTGCTCATCAGCCCGGAGTCGTGCAGGTTCTTCGCGAAGATGTAAGCATCCTCGTAGATGGTGCGGTCCTGGATCACGTGCCCGTCCTTGGCCTGGATCTGCTGTACCTGCCCGAAGCGGCTGTTCAAAAAGAACACCTGCAGGTGAAAGGCCCAGCGCTCCATGTCCTCATAAAAATCCTTCAGGTAGGGGTTATTCTCAACTGACTCCAGGTATAGCTCCCAATTAAAGTGCTGGGAAAGTTTGGTGGCCAGGGTAGTTTTGCCGGCGCCAATGTTGCCGACGATCGCAATGTGCATGGTAATGGTATAATGGATGAAGAAAGCGGCTGCAAATTAAAGCTTTTTTTCGTGCCTGTTTGTCTCCGGTCCTGAAACTTACCCACGCGGTTATGCACACTGCCTACTGCCCACTGCATATCAACCTCCTATATACCTATACCTCAATACATTAATATCGCAGGTATAGCACTTCTATTGCCCCGCTCCTGCTCTGTGCGCCATCAACTCATCTGACCAGGCTGCGTAAACTGGATTGAAACCAAACTTAAATAACGCCATGACAAAGGGACACAACCAGGACAAAAACAAGTCGCAGCAACAGCCTGAGGCCAAACAGAAAGGCGGCCAGGACGGAAACCGCAGCATGCCAGACCAGAAAAAGGATAAAAGCCCGAACCAGGGCCGCAACAAAGGCGACCAGTCTGGCGGCACCAAAGGCCAGAACGCCATTTAGATTATTTGACAAAAGACTGTTTGACAAAGGACTGATTGACTAAAGAAAAACGGGATAAGCACTTTCAGGAACTTATGTGACCAGGAATTAACCCTGGCACTCTTTAACCCTGAGAAGCGTAACTGTCCTTTGTCAAATAGTCCTTTATCATGTTGTCCAGGTACACACCCTGATCACCGCTGCTCCCGCATCTGGTTATACCTGTCTTTGGCGTCGCGGCTTTTGCGCAGGGTGTTGAATTCCACTTGCAGCGCCGCCACTTTCATCTTGTCGCTGTTGGTCATCTGACTGAGCACCTGCTGCTTGCGATCGTTGAGCTGCAGGTATACGTGCTCGGCATAGTCCCAGTCGCGGAGGCTCCAGTCGGTGCGCTGCGCCCGCACGTTTTCCATGAACCTGACAAAAGCGCCGCGCAACTGACTGGCTTTGAGCTGGCCGATTTTGTTGGTGCCGGCCAGGCGGCGTTCCCAGGTTGCGGCTGTCTCGCGGCTGAGTGGCTGTCCGTAGCGCTCTTCCTTCTCAGCCTCCCACTCCTGGTACTGGTTTTTCAGCTCGCCGTACTCCTGTTTCGAGGCTTCGTTCATTTGGCTGCTGCTGCGGTCCAGGCGTTGGGTGCGTGCCCTGAACTCCTGCTTAACTGTCGGCCATTCAGCCCTTGTGATGCTGTCGCCCTGGTTTACTCTTCTGTTCATCCAGGTGCGGAAATCCTCCAGGTCCTGCTCCAGTTTCGATTTGGTCTGGGCCTGTACTTCAAGCGTGCTTATCACCATCAAAAGCATGAGGGTGGCAACAAATAGCTTCTTCATAGGTTGGTTTTATAATGTTACAGCATACTCCTTTAACACAGCTCTCCCTTTAAATATTATGCCAGAATATTCTGATGGAGCTATATTTTTTTTAATGCCGCTGCTATACCTGCACCCGGTATAACATGCCGCCTGCTATCTTTTTGTGGCTGCTTACGTTTAAAGCAGAGACAGGCATTTCGCCTGCACTGCACTTGGGATTGTGCCATACACGTTCTTCCCCCATCAAACCAAATTAAAATTATATGCGCAAATCGAGGGGCAACTTCCACGAAACCGTTGTTTCCATACCCAACCGGGACGAGATCATCCTGAGCGCCGAGCGGTTTCCGTTCAAGGCGACCCTCAGTCTGTCACCGCTGGTGACTTACTGGGAAAACAAGATCAAGACCGACCCGAACTGCAATGTGTCTCGCGTAAACGAGCTGGCCGGTCTGCTGCGCCAAAACCCCGAGCTGCTGGAGCCGATCGAAGATGTGTCTATTATCAACAAGTACATCGACACGGTCGACATCCTGATGGAGGACATTTTCCCGAGCGCCCTCTGGGAGAACGACCTGCGTGCCACAGTGCTGCCCTTTCACTTCGACAGCTTCTACGCCACACCGCGTCTGGAGGAACTCGACCTGCTGGGAGGCGGCAACTATACCCAAAAGCTTAACCTCGACCTCAAAACGCTGCTCTTCCGCCAGACGCTCTCGGCCTATACCCTGATCCTGGAGAAGTTCTACAACGCCAACTTCTTTGTGGACGAGCCCTTTATCTTCAGCATCAAAGACAAGTTCACCAAACTGGACCGGCACTACAAGCTGATCACCGACCTGAAGTTCATGAAAGTGAAGGCCAAAGGCCCGATCAAGAAACTCAGCACGCAGGAAATCAACTTCCTGATCAACCGCTACAACGACCTGGACCTGTGGATGCAGAAGATCCCACCGGAGAACTTCGAGTTCAGCGGCTTTGCCATCTATGATTTCACGGACGTGACCAACGAGTCGACTATTTCCTCGCTGCGCTACGACCTTCTCGACCAGGACTCGGTGAACACGCCGGAAGGGTTTGAAAGCCTGCAGCAGAAGCTGCGCGTGCTTTTCGGGCTACCGGGGCTGCGGCTGGGTTTGTCTTCCCTGCCCGAGCTGCACGACTTTGACCACAATTTTACCCGCAAAACCTGGAACGGGCTGGTGCTTCAAAAAGATTCCCGCATCAAACTCGAAGATTTAATGGATTCTATCTACGCGCCTGTGCTCGTAAAGGGCAATACCATTATAGTGGACGACCTGGAGCAACTGGACGAAACGAACAGGCTGGAGCAGGAGCTGATCAAGTCCGGCGTGCGCAACCTGATCATCGCGCCACTGCAGTACGAAGGCAAAACGATCGGCATGCTGGAACTGGCCTCGCCTATACCTGGCGAACTGAATGCGCTCTCCACCATCAAGCTCAAGGAGATACTGCCGCTCTTTGCCCTGGCCCTCAACCGCATGCTCGACGAGCTGCGCAGCAGCATCCAAAACATTATCAAAGAGAAGTACACGGCCATTCACCCGATTGTGGAGTGGCGCTTCACGCAGGCGGCCATCAATTTGCTCGATAAGATGGAACGCAATGTGCCGGCCGAGATCGAGCCGATCGTGTTCCGTGACATTTTTCCGCTTTACGGGGTATCGGATGTCCGCAGTTCTGCTTCGGAGCGCATCAAGGCCATACAAGGCGACCTGCTCGAGCAGCTGGTGCTGGCCAAGGAGGTGATACTGGCCGCCAAAGACAAGCTGCCGCTCTCCATTCTGGACGAGTTGATCTACAAGATAGACAAGTACTCGCAAAACATTGTCCAGGAGCTGGGCTCGGGCGATGAGGCGGTGGTGCTGGAGTTTCTGCGCAGCGAGATCGAACCGCTCTTCAATCACTTTACCCAGAAGTACCCGTCCACCCAAAAGGCCATCGAAGCCTATCGCAAGGCCACCAACAATCCGAACGGCGTGGTGTACAACAAGCGACGGGCCTACGAAGAGAGCCTATACCTGATCAACGACACCATTTCCAGCTTCCTGGACCGGGAAGAGGAAAAAGCACAGCAGATCTTTCCGCACTACTTTGAGAAGTATAAGACCGATGGCCTGGAGTATAACATTTACATCGGTGCTTCGCTACTGAACAGCGGTCATTTTGAGGAGCTATACCTGAAGAACATGCGCCTCTGGCAGCTGATGCTCACCTGCGAGATTGCTCGTCGCATCCACAAACTGCGCGCTAACCTGAAGCTGCCGCTCGAGATCACCCAGCTGATCCTGGTGCACAGCAGCCCAATCTGCATCCGCTTCCGGCTCGACGAGAAAAAGTTTGATGTGGAGGGCGCCGACAACATCCGCTACGAGATCATCAAGAAGCGGATAGACAAGGCCACGCTGCGTGGCACCGAAGAGCGCCTCACCCAACCCGGCAAGGTGGCCATCGTCTATACCCAGCCGCGCGAAGCACAAGAGTACCGCCGTTACATCGATTTCCTGCAGGCGGAAGGCTACATTGGGCAAGAGATAGAAGACCTGGAGATAGAAGAGCTACAGGGCGTGCAGGGATTGAAGGCACTTCGCATTTCAATCAATTTCCAGGAGCAGTTGCGCCACGACATCGATGCCGGCGACGAGCTGCTGCAAATCGCCCGCGCAGCCGCTCTCAATTAAAATTGCACTTTTATATAAAAAGTAACTTTTTTAACAAGAACATCTATTTAATAACAATTTATAAATCAGAATCTTACAACATATTTAAAGTTGTAAGATTCTGTCAACCCCAGCTATCTCTATAATTTTCTCTGCAGCAGTGCAATTATTTTAAAGGAAAGGGCGTTTTACCTGAGACTGCCGGGGAAGCGCCCTGTGCTGTTTATTTATTTTCACTTTTCAACTTTTAGCCAAATGAAATTGAAAAACCGTTTCTTACCCGCCATGCTCGTATTTGGCGTGGTAGCCCTATCGTCTTGCGAGAAAAACGACAGTGAGTCTTCTGCAGAGCCTACTTTTGACCGTGGCAGCCTGTCACACATCACGCTGGACTCCGCAGAGGTTACTTCTTACAATGTGGTGGGCAAGCAGCTCAGCCAGGTAAACCATTACAACCCGGAAACCGGCGAGGTAGAGAGCCTCGACAAGTACGAGCGTGACAACAAGGGCCGCCTGATCAAGAGCACCACCTATGCAGGCAAAAGCCAGACCCTTCTGACAGAGCAGCACTACACCTACAGTGACAAAGGCGAGTTGAGCAAATCGGTGTCTACTTACTTTTCAGGTGGCAAGCCGGAGTACCAGACCTACACCACTTACGCCTATGACGCAGCCAAGAAGCTGAGCAAGAAGTCCGTTTTCGAAGGCACTGAGGAGAAAGGCAAACTGAAGTCATTCTCGACTTATGAGGTGATGCCGAACGGTAACTACGCCCAGGAGAAGCAGTTTGTGATCGATGGCACAGGAGAAGCGAAGCTTTACGCAACCACAACCAACTCTTACGACTCCAACCCGAACCCACTGCATGCTTTTGCAGAGCCAGGCTCGGCCAGCAGCCCGAACAACCTGGTGCGCTCTTCTATGGAAGTGCACAACAGCCAAAAGGCATTCACGCGCTCTTACTCTTACAAGTACGACGACAGCGGCATGCCAATCAGCCAGACAGTGACATTGCCAAACGGTAAGTCCCAAACATTCAACTACGTGTACAGCAACTAAGCCTGATGCGTCAGTAGTGTCACAGCCCCCGGCCCTCCGCGTCCGGGGGCTGTGGTGTTTCTGTCCTTCTCGTGCTGCAGGCTGGCCTCTGGTAATATTGCCGTAAAAAAGCTATATTTGTTACTGTACTAAACAAAAGATAATGTCGAAGACAAAAATAACAGTGAACAGCAATGGCTCTCTGCGTGTAGAGGGTGAGTTTGAGATTGTGGACAAGAACGGTAACGTATACGGGCTTGGTGGACGCGAACTGGTTTCGATCTGCCGCTGTGGCATGTCGAAGAACAAACCATTTTGCGACGGTTCGCACAAAGGGCACTTCGAGCATGACGCTGAAGCCTTCGATCTCCCTCCCAAAAAACAATAACCGTAACACATCCTGTTCCCTATGGCAGAGCGCCTGATCACCGTTGCCACTTTCAGCCAGCCCACCGAAGCCCACATCCTGAAAGGACGTCTGGAGGCGGAGGGAATTCTCTGCTTTTTAGGCGACGAGCAAATTATAGCGGCACAGCCACTTTACTCGCTGGCAGTAGGCGGGGTGAAACTGCAGGTGACAGAAGGTGATGTGGAAGAGGCCCTCGAGTTACTGGGCCGTATAGAGCGCGGCACTAGTGAGTATATCATCGATGATAGCATTGAGTTAGCGCCTCCTACGCAGGTATACGAGGATGCAGAGGCCTGCCCGATCTGCGAGTCAAAAAACATCTCTGCCCGTGGGTTCTTTGGAGGCGTGCTCGGTATAACTTTGCCCTTCGTCAGCAAGCGCTACGGCTGCCATGACTGCGGCTATACCTGGAAAGAAAACTAAAAAAGCGCCCCTCAGGGCGCTTTTTTTATACCTGCTGTTTTCAGCTTTCGGGCTTACTTCAGGCTGTTTACCAGTTGCACATACTGCGCGCGGGCATCTTCCTGGCTCGTTCCTTCCAGACTTTTCCAGGCATCCCATTTGGCTATGTTTTTAAAATCGAAACCACCCGGACGCTCTGTGTTCACATCCCCTTCCGTAGCCTGCTTGAATAAGCTGTAAAGTTGCAGCAGAATCGTATTCGATGGTCGTTCCGTCAATTCCTTCGACTGAGCTACTGCCTGCTCAAATTCTTCTTGTGTTGCCATAGTGTATTAGATTAATCGTTTTTTTAGTGGTGACAAGGTATAAAAAAATACGCTGCATGCATAACTTTATTTTATAATTGAGTTTCCAATATTTTCCTTATTTTTATATTCTGTATAAAAAATACACACTATGAAAAAAGGACACAACAGCACGACGGCTCCGGCCCTACTGCTATCGGCTTGCTTGCTGGCGGGCACAGCCTGCAGCACCACACAACAACCCACTACAGCCGAGACGGCCACAACTGAGCAGGCGGCCGACACCACGGCAAAGGCTGATGTCGCGCAGCCGCCTGTCGCTGCCAAGAAACCAAAAGAACTCACGGCGCACGGTCATACCCGCATTGACAACTACTACTGGATGAACGAGCGCGAGAACCCGGAAGTGATCGCCTACCTGAACGCCGAAAACGCTTACACCAAGCAGGTAATGGCTGACACGGAAGCGCTTCAGGAAAAGCTCTTCAACGAGATTGTGGGCCGTATCAAGCAAACCGACGAGTCTGTTCCCTATAAGAAGAACGGTTACTTCTATTATACGCGCTTTGAGGCCGGCAAAGAGTATCCGATCTATGCCCGCAAAAAGGGGAGCCTGGATGCCAAGGAAGAGATCATGGTGAACGCCAACGAACGCGCCGAGGGCAAGAGTTACTATGCGGCCGCCGGCATGAACGTGAGCCCGGATAACCGTCTGGTCGCTTTTGGGGAGGACACCGTAAGCCGCCGCCAGTATACCCTTCGCTTCAAAAATCTGCAGACCGGCGAAATGCTGCCTGACCGTATACCCAACACCACTGGTGGTGCGGTGTGGGCAAACGACAACAAGACGGTCTTCTATACCATGAAGGACCCGTCTTTGCGTTCCTTCAAGATCTTCCGCCATACCCTGGGCACTCCCACCGCGCAGGACAAAGAGGTATACCACGAGGCTGATGAGACGTTCAACACGTTTGTGTATAAGACCAAGTCAGACAAGTACATCATCATCGGCTCTAGCAGCACGCTCTCGCAGGAGTACCGCTTTCTGGATGCCGCCAACCCAACCGCTACACCCAAGGTGGTGCAGCCACGCGAGCGCGGTCTGGAGTACAGCGTCGACCATTTCGGCGACAGCTTCTACATCCGCACGAACAAAGACGGCGCGACCAACTTTAAGTTGATGAAGACCCCGGTGGGCAAAACCACCAAGCAGAACTGGAAAGAAGTAATTCCACACCGTGCTGACACATACCTGGAAGAGGCAGAGATCTTCAAAGACTACCTGGTGCTGCAGGAGCGCAAGAACGGCCTCACGGAGCTGCGCGTGAAGAAATGGAATGACCCGAAAACAGACTATTACGTAGATTTCGGGGAAGAAGCCTATACCGCCGGCATCAGCATCAACCCCGACTTCGATAGCAAAGTGCTGCGCTACGTTTACAGTTCCCTCACCACGCCAAGCTCCACGTTCGACTACAACATGGAAACGAAGCAGAAAACCCTGCTGAAAGAACAGGAAGTAGTGGGTGATTTCGACAAGAACAACTATGAATCCAAGCGTATTTACGCCACCGCCAAAGATGGCACTAAGATTCCAGTCTCATTGGTATACCGCAAAGGCCTGAAGCTCGATGGCAACAACCCGACCCTGCAGTACGCTTACGGCTCTTATGGCATTAGCATGAACCCCGGTTTTAGCTCCGTACGTTTGAGTTTACTTGACCGTGGCTTTGTGTATGCTATTGCGCACATTCGTGGTGGTCAGGAAATGGGCCGCCAATGGTATGAGGACGGTAAGCTGATGAAGAAGAAAAACACCTTCACGGACTTTATTGATGTATCCGAGTACCTGATCCAGCAGGGCTATACCAATCCGGACAAGCTTTTTGCGCAGGGCGGTAGCGCCGGAGGCCTGTTAATAGGTGCTGTTGCCAACATGCGTCCCGACCTGTATGAAGGCATGCACGCCGCCGTACCGTTTGTGGATGTGGTCACCACCATGCTCGACACCAGCATTCCACTGACCACCGGTGAGTTTGACGAGTGGGGCAATCCGGCCAAGAAAGACGCCTACGATTACATGCTTTCCTACTCCCCTTACGACAACGTGGAGGCCAAGGACTACCCGAACATGCTCGTTACCACCGGTCTGCACGACTCGCAGGTACAGTATTTTGAGCCCGCCAAGTGGGTAGCCAAGCTCCGCGAGTTAAAGACCGACGATAACCTTGTACTCTTTCAGACCAACATGGAAGCAGGACACGGCGGCGCTTCCGGCCGCTTCCAGCCGTACCGCGAAACAGCCCTGCAGTACGCTTTCTTCTTAAAGTTGGCAGGAATCACGGAGTAGGTATAGAGTACAGGTATAAAAGAGGAAGCCCGCTGCAAATGGATTTGCAGCGGGCTTCCTCTTTTATACCTTGTCATTTCGACCTTTGGGAGAAATCTGAAATCTTGCTCGGTCTTTGAAAGACTCCAGATCTCTCCTATCGTCGAGATGACACAGGGAGGGGTTCTCTTATGGAATCAGTTTAACTCACCTTCACCACAATCTTTCCGAACTGCTTACCGGCTTCCATGTAGCGCATGGCTTGCTCGGTTTCCTTTAATGGGAAAACGATGTCTACCACTGGCTTAACTTTCTTCTCTGCCACAAAAGTGATCATCTCGGCGAAGTCCTGGTTGGTGCCCATAGTGCTACCATGTATAGCGAGTTGTTTCCAGAAAATCTCAGCCGGGTTGATCTGGCCGATCATACCGGTGGTGCCGCCATAGATCCCGATGCGACCGCCCGGCCTGGCCAATTTCACCAGTTGCACAAACCCTTCGCCGGCAGCCCCGTCGATGCTCACGTCAAATCCGCCGACTTCAGCTTTCAGCTCCTTTCCCCAGTTTTCTTTCTTGTAATTTATGCCGCCGGTTGCACCCAGTTCTTTGGCCTTTTCTATTTTCTCATCTGATCCGGATGTCACCCATACCTCTGCTCCAGCAGCTACCGCAAACTGCAAGGCAAAAAGAGCCACACCACCACCGGCACCCGTGATTAACACCCGCTCACCTGCTTTCAATCCACACTTTGTAAACATGGCACGATAGGCTGTAACGCCCGCCAACGGCAGAGCAGCCGCTTCTTCAAAACTCAGGTGAGCCGGTTTGAGGTGCAGGTTGGAGGCTTTTACTTTCACGTAGTCGGCAAAAGTGCCATCCTCGGGCATGCCGAGCACCTTATACTCCTTGCTGTGTGCCTGCGGATTATCGCCCCAATCAGTAGAAGGATCTATCACTACCTCCTGCCCCACCCAGCTTTTGTCCACACCCTCGCCAACTTCGGTCACGATACCTGCTCCGTCAGACCCCAGTATGGCCGGGTAGTCTTTGGTGAAGTAGCGGCCGTACTGTATCCAGACGTCGCGGTGGTTTAGGGCGGCTGCTTTCACCTCCACAATGGCCTCTCCGGGTCCGGCAGTAGGTTTCTCTTTCTCGATCAGTACAAAAGGGCTGTTGATGGCTTCCAGGTAAATGGCTCTCATAGTAGTTGGGTTAAGGTATAGGTATACAAAGGTATAACTTCTGCCCTAAGCTGAAAACCTATCCGAGCAGGCATTGGCTTTTTATACGGGAGCAACTATCTTCGTTGCAAGCACAGCAACATAAGCGCATATGAACACTACCTTTAGCATCCGGGAAGCAACGATCACAGACATACCGACCATTCACCGGCTGGCCGAGGCCATCTGGGAACCAACTTATCGTGCCATTCTCTCGCGGGAACAGATTGACTACATGTTTGAGGTGATCTATACCTACGAAGCCCTGGAACAGCAAATGCAGGAAGGTCAACGCTTTGTTTTATTGCTGGACGCTGCGGAGCCGATCGGTTTTGCTGCCTATTCCATGAAAGATTCCTCAGACGCTGTATACAAACTCAACAAGATATACCTGCTCCCTTCACGCCAGGGCGAGGGACTGGGCAATTTACTGCTGACAGCGGTGGAAGAAAGGGTAAAGAAGGCAGGAGCCCGTTACCTGGACCTGAATGTAAACAAGCACAACCATGCAAAAGCTTTTTATCAGCGCTGCGGCTATCAGGTACTGCTGGAGGAGGACATCCCGATCGGGCCTTACTGGATGAACGACTATGTGATGCGCAAAGCTTTGGCATAAAAAAACGGGCAGCTTTTCAGCTGCCCGTTTTGTATCACTATCCATATCGGTTCGGATTACTTCACTGCAATTGGATCTGGGTTTCCGTCCGGATCGTTCTTCACAGTGCCGCTTGTTCTAAGTGGTCCGTGCAGCAGGAGACCTGCTACGTGCGGAGACGCCATAGATGTGCCGCTGATCGTGTTATAACCACCACCTTTCCAGGTAGAGTTGATGCTCACACCAGGTGCGCACACGTCAACCGGCGGGTTGCCATAGTTAGAGAAGCTGGCCCATGAGTCAGATGAGTTCATGGCAGAAACTGTGTAAATGTTAGCGTGGTTAGCACGGGCTGGAGACGAGTTGTTAGCATGCGTAGACTCGTTACCGGCAGCCAGGGCGAACTTAATGCCTTTGCTGGCAGCAGCGATCACAGCATCATCCAATGCCTGTGAAGTTGGGCCACCCAAGCTCATGTTCGCCACGTCACCAGACTGACCAGCCGAAGCTACGTAGTCAACACCAGCAATTACGCCAGAGTAAGAACCACTACCGCGTGAGTCAAGTACTTTAACGGCTACAACCGTTGCGTCGTGGGCTACACCGATCACACCAATGGTGTTGTTTTTAGCAGCAATTGTACCTGCTACGTGTGTACCATGGCCATTGCCATCATTCGCATCGTTAGCATCTCTACCTGAAGTAAAGAAGGTTCTGCTACGGTTTACATCCACATTCAGGTCAGGGTGCGTCAGGTCTATACCTGAGTCGATCACCCAGGCAGTTTTACCGGTACCGTCACCATAACCCACACGGGCAATGCCGTAAGGCACTGTCTGGCCTGCAGAACCGCCGCCACCTGTTCCTGGCTTCGCTAGCATCACAATTCTGTCCGGCTCGATGTAATCTACACGGCTATCGCTACGGAGCGCATCCACCTGGTCATCCGACAGTTTAGCTGCCACACCCAGTATCGCCTGACCGTAAGCCTGCTCTATTGTTGCATTGGCAATACCATTTGAAGAAAGTAATTCCTGGCCCATTTCACGCACTGCACCTACACGCTCGGCATAGGTAGTAGTACCATCCAGACGCTGATTGGCATCTTTCTTAAATACTACAATGTACTGACCCTTAATAACAGCTCCATTTTGGGTAGAAGTCTGTAAATTCTCTGCTACTTCAGTTGCTTCAGGGGCCTCAGAGTCGCAAGAGGTAAACGAAACGGCAGCAGTAGAGAGAGCTGCGCCAAATAGTACAGAACGCAGAACGTTCTTAACGCGTAAGGTGTTTTTCATACTTGCAAAAATGTTAGGTTAGTTAAAGTTTTAAGGTTTATTATAAGGATAGTGAAAGCCAAACTATTGAATGATATTTATATATCCAAATAAAAGTATAATTTTTTTAAAATTTTTTTTTTGAAATACACTTGCCGATAGCTGCAGACCACACGTTGTTATAACATTTAAATTGCACTGAAATTAGCAAGCAAATTGCCGTTCATACGGCAACCAAGGCACTTTTAGGGGCGTATGCAGGGATCAGAATATTTGAAGCCGGCTTTATACGCTGTTGGCAATACAAAGTTGGTATTCAGGAAGCACTATCCTTTAAAAGTTAAATTTTAATCCTATTTTAACAAGACACCAGTGCAATTTTATTTGCATGCTATACCTACAGTTCACTATATTAACAGATGCACTAAACTCACCACTATGAACTACTCGAAAAAAACACACTTCCTTCAGTCCCTCCTCTGCGTGATGATCTTCCTCATAGGTATAGCGGGCTGTCAACCTAACACAGAAGAACAGACCAAATCCGAGAATCGCGAGACCGATACGGATGCCAAGCTGGAGCCGCTCACCTCAGAGAGTGCCGTCGCCATCCTGACCGCCTACGAAAAAGAACACGCCGACAGCCTGATCCTCATCAGCACGCGTCACGGTGATATCAAGCTGCGGCTATACCCTGAAACGCCGCTGCACCGTGCCAACTTCGTGCGCCTTACCAAAGCGGGGTTTTATGACCAGGGAGAGTTTTACCGGGTCATCAAAGGATTTGCCGTACAGGGCGGCGACTCTGATACCCGTACCTTGAAAAACGGGGCGTACAAGATTCCGCAGGAGTTCAACCCCAAATACATCCACAAGCGGGGTGCTCTGGCCATGGCCCGCTACGGCGACGAGCGCAACCCGGAGAAGGAGTCTTCTTCACACAACTTTTACATTGTGCAGGGTGAGCCCAAAACAGTTCAGGAACTAAGGGCTTTCGAGGCCAAGCACAACATGAAGTATACCCCACAGCAGATTGCGCTCTATACCACGATCGGTGGTGAACCCTCGCTGGACCAGGAGTACACGGTGTTTGGGGAGGTAATAGAAGGGATGGAGGTAGTGGACAAGATCGCCGAAGAGCCAGTGGACGGGCAGAACTGGCCACGTGATATCGTGCCCCACACGATCAAGACGATTAACCAATAGGCATCTGACACCAGGTATAAAAACAAAATGCCCCGACCTTTTTGGCCGGGGCATTTTGTTTATACGCAAGGTATAGGTATACCTTACTGCACCTGGCGGTTCTTCACGTAGGTGTTCAGCCAGGTATCCATTTCCCACAGCATGTGCAGGATAGACTCACGCGCTGCGTAGCCATGGCTTTCGTGCGGCAGGAACACCAGTCGCGTTGTGGCTCCGTGGCCTTTCAGGGCATTGTAGAAGCGCTCACTCTGCACTGGGAAAGTACCGGAGTTGTTGTCGGCCTCGCCGTGGATCAGCAGGATCGGAGTTTTTACTTTGTGAGCTGCTGAGAAGGGCGACATACGGTTGTATACCTCCGGCGCCTGCCAGTAGGTGCGCTCCTCTTGCTGGAAACCAAACGGCGTGAGCGTACGGTTGTAGGCGCCGCTTCGGGCTATACCTGCGGCAAACAGATCAGAGTGGGCCAGCAGGTTGCCGGTCATGAAAGCACCATATGAGTGTCCGCCTACGGCAATGCGTTTCGGATCCGCCACACCCATGCTCACCGTTTTGTCGATGGCGGCTTTGGCACTGGCTACCAACTGCTCCACATAGGTGTCGTTTGGCTGCGCTTCACCCTCCCCTACAATCGGGAAGTCTGTGCGGTCGAGCACTGCGTAGCCCTGCGTTACCCAGAACAACGGCGAACCAGAACTGATACGGGTAAACTCATAAGGCGAGCTCTTCACCTGTCCGGCAGCTGCTGCGTTTTTGAACTCACGCGGATACGCCCACATCAGCATCGGAAGCGGACCATTTTCTTTCTTATAGTCCTTCGGCAGGTATAGCACCGCTGTCAGTTTCACGCCATCGTTACGCTCGTACTGCAACATCTCTTTCTGAACGCCCTGCAGCTGCGGGTATGGGTGCGGGAATTTGGTCACTTGCGTCATGCTCTTCTTGTTCAGGTCGCGCACAAAATAGTTGGGCACTTCCTGCTCCGACTCGCGGCGGGTGATGATCCGCTTGCTGTTCAGGTCGATGATATCTACCGGGCGCTCGTAAAAAGGCGCCTCAGAGCGGAACAGGATCTTCGCCTTCTTCGACTTCAGGTTGAACTCGCTCAGGAACGGACGGTTGCCTTCCGGAGAGCCGCCTTCACTGATCATGTAAATGTTGTCGCCTTTTTTGTCGGTCAGCAGCACGCTGCGTCCGTATTGGTTTTTGGTATACACCGGGCTGCCCGGATCACTGTAACCGTCTTCGTAAGAGCGTTCGATCAGCACCGTGCCAGTCTGTGCAGGCTTCGACGGATTCACACGCACGACACGCTCCGTACGGGTCTTCCAGAGGCGCTCATTTATAAGAGCCAGGTCCTTGTTGCCCCACTGCACGCCACGGTAGCGGAACTTGGTACCGGCCAGTTTGGCAGGCTTCCCGGAGAAGGGCGCATCGAGCATAAACACCACGTCACGCTCAGCTACTTCCTTGGTTGCATCACCGCCGTCCTGCGCCTCTGCCCAGTAGAGTGTGGCGGGCTTGTCAGGGCGCCAGCTGTAGCCACGCGGACCTTTGGCCACGTTGTCAAAACCGATTGGAATGTCTTCGGCCAGTGGCAGCTGGGCCAGCTGCTTCACCACCTTGCCATCGCGGCCCCATACCTCCACATGATAAGGGAAGTAATAGTGCGGCACCAGGTATGAGTATGGCTTCTGGATCGTCTCTACGAGCAGGAACTGCCCGTCCGGCGACACATCGGCACTCTTGATGATGCCGGCCTGACCAACTGGCTGCTGCTTGCCATCTAGGCTCACCAGTTTGAGCTGGGTCTGCATGTAGTAATCGAACAGCTGCTCGTCGTACTTATTCTTGAGCAGGTCCTGGTAGGTGCGAGAAGGGTTTGCCTTGCCGATGTTCTCCTGAATGTTCGGGCCGGTCGGCACTAGGTTGGCTTTCGGCATTTCGCCGCGCTTCTCGTCCACGAACTTCACTAGCAGCGATTTGCTGTCCGGCATCCACGAAAACGGACGGCCGCTATACGCATCGTTCAGTGTGGCTTCGGATAGCTTGCGCGCCTGCCGGTCAGCTATACCTGCCACCCACAGCTCAATGCCGTTGGCTTTGGTGATGGTGAAGGCGATCTGCTTTTCGTCCGGCGACCAGGTTACGTAGGAGATCTGCGCATTTTGCGGTATCCCTGCCAGTTCAAACTCCTGCCCTCCATTTACCTGCTTTAGCTTGATGTTGTTGATAAATGTGGCACGGCTCTGACCGTTTGTGGCAGGGTTTATGCGGAGACCAGCCAGACGGCTTTCGGGTTGCGCCAGCTCCTCTATGCTGGGGTAGCCCGCCCGCTCGAGCAGCAGCATCCAGTCGCCTTTGGAGTTGATGCTGACGCCCGGCGTAGAAGGTGCGTCGATGATGGAGGCGATGGCCTCGGGTGGTCGCTGGTAGCCGGTGGTGGCTTGCTTGCCGTCCTGCGCAAAAACGACAGGAGCCGGAGCGCCCGCCAGTAGCAACAGGCTCAGCAGCGAAGCAGCCAATCGCTTCGGGGTTCTCAGAGTCTTGATTTGCATGTTTCTTTTAAGGTTAAGATAGGTTAGATGTGGGGTTAGACAATTGGTCAATCCGAAGGTTTAACTTACAACTGTTACCAGAGAAAGCCTAATTTTCACACCACTTCGGCCCCCATTTCCTTTTCTCTTCGTTCCTTACATCGTAGCGCAGTATATTATCGTATGAAAAAATCAGCCGCAGGATAATTTCCGATTTTTGAGTTGGCAGAAAACCACTTCGTAATTTGTATTGGCTATATTGCACCTGGCTATACCTAGATTAATAAACCTCCTCCAAATGAAAGTACAGGAGCTTACTTCTTCTACCGGCAAAACCTACCTCACCATCCACTTCGACCAGCAGCACCAGTGGGTGTACAACGACTGGATCGGCTATGTGTCTCCTGAAAACGTAAAGCAGGGCAGCCTTGCCGTTCTGGAAGCCATTAAGCAGCATAAAGCCTCCTGCGGACTGAATGACAACCGCCACCTGGTGGGGCGGTGGGACGAGTCGGTGGAGTGGATTGAGCAGGTATGGATACCCATGGCAGCAGAGGCCGGACTGAAGTACTATGCCCACGTCGCAAACGCAGAGGCGTTTGCAGCCGCTTCCTCTGCCGATATGCTGAACCGGGTGCGGGGACGCTTTAAGATGCGCATCTTTCAGGACATAGACGAGGCGCGCGAATGGCTCACAGTCTGCCAGCAAAATTAAACCGATGGTGTACGGCTGTACGTACATGAACTAATTCACAGGTTTTCCCCTTTAAAGGGTAGCACTTTCAAACTTATACATGAGCAAAGGATTCGAGGTACCAGACAAAGTGATTTATGTCTGCACGGGTAGCAAATGCAAGAAGAAGGGCGGCAAGGACATCGGCAAGACGCTGCGCAACATGATCAAAGACATGGGTCTGAAAGGGCAGGTAGAAGTCGTGAAAACCGAGTGCACCGACCGCTGTGACTTCGCCCCCGTCATGAGCTTTCAGCCGGACAACGTGTGGCTGCACCATACCACCGAGGAGCAGGCTATCCAGACATTCAAGGAGCATATCCTGAAATCAGACGAACAGGTATAGCTGTAACAGGGACAAAAAAAATTTTGACAAAGGACAAAAGACGCTTTAAACAGGTATAGCTGCAGCAACTTATACCTTCTGGGCATTACCCAGGTATAGGCTAAAAACAGAAAAGCCTTTGGATTGCTCCAAAGGCTTTTCTGTTTTCGTCGGGCTCGCTTATCCTTCGTAAGTGTCCTCGTAGGTGATCTTCGGCACACGCTTGTCGATCTCGTACTGGCCTGTTCCTTCCTCGCCTATCACATCGAACAGCTCGAGCGCACGGCGGGCCACATACTCTTCCTCGATCTGCTCTTTCAGGAACCACTGCAGGAACGTGAAGGTCACAAAGTCTTTCGTCTTCATGCACTTGTCGGCCATGCGGTTGAAGGACTGCGTTACGGCAATCTCCTGCTGCAACGCCTGCTCAAACACACTTCTGAAAGACTCGAATTCGATCTGAACGCCCGTGATGTCCGGAGAAACGGCACGGCCGCCCATATCAGACACGTACTTGAACAGACGCAGCATGTGCTCGCGCTCCTCATCCGACTGCTTCTTGAAATAGCCTGCGCTGAAGTCGAAGCCGTTGCGGTCGCACCAGGCCGACATGGCCAGGTACATGGCCGAAGCCTCACCCTCCATTTTAATCTGATCGTTCAATACTCTTTCTATCTCTTCGGTAAGTGAAGTTCTTAGCCTTAATAAATCCTTCATAGGTATAGGGGTGTTTTTCGTTCTACATTAAGGGCATGCCCCAAGTAGAGCATGCGTCCTTTATTCTTACCATTAAGATAGGTATAATGTTCCGAAAATGGACATATGGGGCGAAATATAGAAAAAGTCTAAATAAAAAAAGCACAACTCTAAGGTTGTGCTGGCAGGTATAGCTGATGTTGTGAGGCTATGCTTCGATCGGGGTCAGGCACTCGTGCAGCAGTCGGTTCAACTCCAGGCTGAACTTGGCACCGGCCAACAGGTCACGCAGGGCGTACAGCTCTGTCAGTGACAAGATAAAGCAGCGGTCGCAGCCGCAGATCGATACAATTTCGTAATCAGAGGACCGGGACGGGTCAGCGGCCATTTGCTCCAGGTCAATGCCTGCAACGGCTTTCTTCAAACGCAGAAAAGTATCTACCTTGAGCACGTTCAGCGTTCCGGCGAAGTACAGCATCAGGCGGTTCTTTCGATCGCACTGGAATACGGCTCCAGCTTCGTTTGCATAAATTTCGACCAATTCAGGGGCTGCTGTCATCGTCTCTCCGGGCTTCGCTATCGCTGCTATCATGGTGGTGGCGCTTGTATCTATAAACTAACGCTACAAAGGTAAGGCCTATTTAGAATCAGTCCAAATAAATTTAAATGATATTCATCACCTCTCAAAAAACGACTAGCTTATGAACCATAAAATAGAAAAAGTGAACCTGGCGGAGAAGTTCGACCTGATACCGGATCACTGGAATCCGCGCATAGCCGGGGAGTTGAACGGGCAGCAGGTAAAGCTGGCTAAGTTCAAGGGTGCTTTCGACTGGCACCACCACGAGCAGGAAGACGAGCTGTTTCTGGTTGTAAAAGGCAGCTTTGAGATGGAATTCCGGGACAAAACGATTACCCTGCACCCGGGCGAGTTTCTGATTGTGCCGCGCGGCGTCGAGCACCGGCCGGTGGCGCAGGAAGAGGCCGAGGTGCTGCTGTTTGAGCCCGCCACCACCGTAAACACCGGCAACCTGACCGACAGCGAGCGCACCCGCACCAACCTAGAACGGCTGTAGCAGGTATGGTATATTGACAAAGGACTGCTTGACAAAGGACAAAAGACACTCGCAGGCGATTATACCTTTAAATAAAACAGTCCTTTGTCACAAAATCTTTTGTCAAAAAGTCCTTTACCCCCAACTCTATCTGATCTTTGCCTTTTTCATCACGGTTTTGAGGTTAAGGCGCACCAGGTCGCCCATGCCCCGGCATCTGAGAAACTCGTCTGAATTGTGGTGCTGGGCAAGTTCCTGCTTCAGCTGCGCTATTTTTTCGGGTGTGGAGATCGTGTCTTTGCGCATGCAGTCAATCAGATCCTTGAGGCGGTAGCGGGCTGTGCGGAGGCGCCTGAAAATAAGCGTGCGCTCCTCGTTCTGGTATTGCCGCACCACGTCGGGCTTCAGCAGCTTGAGCACCAGGTCCACGATCACGTTATTGTCTTTAAAAAACTGCGGCAGGTACATGCTCTTACGCCCTTCGTAAGATTGCTGGTCGAAGTCGATGGGCCGCACGCGGTACTGCTCGTCTTCAAAGTCGGGCGTGATGTCCACCACATAGTTGTAGGAGCGCATGTCGCCGAGCAGGCGCACGAAGCAGCGCTCGTTAAACTTCACAAACTCCTTGGCGATGCGCACCTTGTTGGAGGCCGGCCGGTTGAGGTATTCCTTAATAAAGAGGTCACCTGGTATACCGGCAATGTGCTCTTCTATGAGCGTATCGCCATCCACGAGGTAGTTGATGCGGTTTGGTGACAGGATGTACTCCAGCTCCAGCCCGTAGATGCGCGATGCATCGGCCCGCTTCACATAGAAGTAGTCGTAGTTGTCGTTGAGCTGGTTCATGATCTGCACCCGGAAGGGGTTGGAGTTGCCAAAAGTACAGTAATCGACCCGGGACACGTACAGGTGTTCCATCACCGACATATCACCGTCGGTTTTGAGCAGGGCGTAGATCTGGGTCAGACCGGTGTTCAACTCCGCCTGCGCCTGCTGATCGAACATAATGGTCTCCCAGAGTGTGTCGTGCCCTTTTTTGTCGTAGTACGGGAAGGCGTCGGTATAGTGGATCAGGTCCTCGTAGTGCACGGGCAGTTTCGTCTCCCGGTCGTATTCGTGCAGGTAGCTGCGCAGGCAAGCCGCTATCGGGTAAAACAGCTTCTTTTTAGAGATGGAGTTCAAGGGAGTTTAGGAGTTAGAGAGTTTGGGAAGGTAGAGAGTTGATTTGAGTTAGAAAGTTAAAAAAGTAGAAGGTTAGAAAGTTGGGAGTTCAGTAAAGTATACCAGCATACGCAAATCTTAACTTTCTGCTGCGTATTTTAAGAATCGAGGTATACATCTACCTTAGGTATAACACTCCTGATTTTGCCCGACAATTGAACTTTGTACCAGGCTACTTTTCTAACCTTCTACCTTTCTAACTTCTAAACTTTCTAACTCTCCAGCAGGTTGTTCTGCCCGAGCACCTGCAGCACGTCGTTTTTGTAGAGGCGGCCGATCGGTATCTCGGTTTTGCCTACGTCGACGGCGGTGGCAGAGAAGGCCTGCACTTTGTCGAGGGAGATGATAAAGCTGCGGTGGATGCGCAGGAATTTGTCGGTGGGCAGCTTTTCTTCCAGGAAGGAGATCTTCTGGTATGAGATGATCTCTTTCGTGTCGGTCTTCACCCGGATGTAGTCCTTCAGGCTCTCGATATACAGAATATCAGCCAGCATCACCTTCACCATTTTCTTGTCGGCTTTCAGGTAGATGAAGGCATCCTTGTAGTCGGGTTCAGTTTGATTGATCGCTGCCGGCGAAGTGGCTATCCCTCTGGGCTCGGCGGGCGTCACTTTTGCCACGGCTTTCAGGAAGCGGTCGAAGGCGATGGGCTTGAGCAGGTAGTCCACGGCGTTGAGCTCGTAACTGTCGAGGGCGTAGTCGCGGTAGGCGGTGGTGAAGATGACCCTGGGCGGGTTGGGTATGGACTTGAGGAAGTCTATACCTGTGAGCTTGGGCATCTGTATGTCGAGGAACATCAGGTCGATGTGCTCGTTCTGCAGGCAGTTGTAAGCCTCCACGGCGTTGTTGCAGCGGCAAACCAGTTCCAGGTTGTCGAGGCGTTCCACAAAAGTCTCCAGCACGTCCAGCGCCAGGGGCTCATCGTCTACTATCAGGCAGCGTAGTTTCATGTTCTATTCAGGTATGGCACAAGGTATACTAAATGTGTTGTGCGTTAATCTTGGCTGATGTACGTTGTATACGTTACTGTACCCCCATCCTACTGAGTTTCAATCAGGACACAAGTATAGCCTGTTGGTTGCTCTTTCGGATTTGCAATCCGAAAGTATTTATTATCAGGATGTATAATCCGTTTCATACTTCGCCAAGCTGCTTCTCAGATGAAAAAAAAGCAAAAGTCGGATTGCAAATACCGAAGAGCAACGGGAATTTCATGCACGATCCGGACAGGTCGCCACCCAATGCCATCAACCTAAGGATCTTTTTGTCATTTCGACCCCTGGGAGAAATCTGAAATATTGCGGAAACTCCTAAATAACCCAGATCTCTCATTGCATTCGAGATGACAGTTTGGGCACAGTGTTTCTTAAGTTGAAGGCATTGGGTCGTGACCTGTCCCTACGGCATCTGCCCTGCTGTGTAGCAACATGACGTAACCGCGTAACGCCGCTCTGACAACGTTCTAACTTCCGAACTTTCTACCTTTTTAACTTTCTTACCTTTCCCCCAAATCCAGCTCCAGGCGCACGGCATAGCTTTCGGGCTCGTCTTCCACCTCCAGACTATACCTATTTTCGTAGAGCAGTTCCAGGCGGCGGCGCACATTCTTCAGGCCGATGCCCGAGGCAAAGTCGCGGTTGCTGTCGCTGGCCTTCTCCAGGCACTTGCAGTTCTCGACCAATACTACCAAGGTATGGCCCTGCACCTTTACATCTATCCGTATCCAGGCGTTTTTGGTTTCGGTGCTCACGCCGTGCTTAAAGGCATTCTCCACAAAGGGCAGCAGCATCATGGGCGCAATCTGCTTGCCGGCTATACCTCCTGACTCGGTATAGGCAATGTCCACACGGTCACCGTAGCGGATGCGCTCCAGGGCAATGTAGTTCTGTATGTAGTTCAGTTCCTTTTCGAGCGGCACCTTGGCGGCGGCGGCGTCGTAAAGCATGTAATCCATCAAACCAGACAGCTTGAGCACCACCTCCGGCGCGTTCTCGGATTTGCGGAGCGTGAGCGAGTACAGGCTATTGAGCGTGTTGAAGAGGAAGTGCGGGTGGATCTGGCCTTTCAGAAACTTAAGCTCGGCCTCCAGCTTGTCCTGCGCCAGCTGCTGCGTGGACTGCTGGTCGCGGTACCAGTTCTTGAGCAGGTAAATGGCCGCTGACATGGACACCAGGTAGCCCAGGTTGACGATATTGCGCACGAAGCGGTAGAGCGTCAGGTTGTCGTTGGTACAGGTGGTGGGGCATATGAGCGGGTGAATGAGCAGCGGCATGAGCACGAACTGCATCAGGATGCCGATGGCCCCCATCATGAGCAGCAGGTATACGGCAAACTCCATGTAGCGCTGCTGCAACAGGTATTGCGGCATCAGGAAGTACATGTTGAAGTAGACCAGCAGCATCTTGAACGGCAGCTCGATGAGCTCGATCATGAAGGCATTGTAGTAATCGTCGATGTAGCTGCCGTAGAGCAGCCCGAAAAAGCACACGTACACTGTCCAGAAGAGCAGGTGCAGCAGCAGCCTGTTCTGGGTGATGTTGCGCACGTCCGGCAGACTCCAGCTCTTTACCTCCAGCTCACGTGCCGCGTTCAGTTTTACTTCCATCCTGCAAAGTTACGTTTTCTGCGCATCAAGTCCCTAGCCGACAGGTGCTTTTAGACGAGCGGCTATACCTGCCACCCGAAGTGCAGCCATCGTGCCGCGTACAGCCTGCGGGGTGCTATACCTGCTGTAAGGGCATGCAAAATGGTCGCTTGTCTAAAAGTCAGAATTGCCAGTTTCAGACTGCCTATACTTGTATCACTATCGGGGAAGACAGAGCCCCTTTGGTGCTGCATAGACATTTTTTCTGTAGGCTGTGATAAGGCCGTTGTCAGCAACGCAGTCCCCGGACTCGTGCCGACAGTGATTTGTTAGAGTGGTTAAAGGCGCTGCCCGCAAGGTGGTGCCTTTTTCTTTTTGGTTTACAGCAGTTCCTTCGCCGGGTCCCAGAACAGCTTCTCGAACTCCACCACCTGGTCATTCTCCACCTTGACGCCCTCCTGCTCCAGCCGCTCCTGCATGGCGCTGGAATCTTCGAAGTGCTGCTTGCCTGTGAGCATGCCTACCCGGTTGACGACCCGGTGCGCAGGTATGGCGGCAAAGGGTTGCGAAGCGATCAGTGCCCAGCCCACCATGCGGGCCGAGCCCTTGGAGCCCAGGTAGCTGGCAATGGCTCCGTACGAAGTCACCCGCCCCTCCGGGATCAGCTTAACTACCTCATACACATCCTCAAAAAAGTTTTTCTTGTTGTCGCTCATACCTTTGCGCAATTTCTTTTATTCGTTTTTAAACCTCTGGAGCTACCGTTTGTCTTATAATAGCGTCAGTTGGTAGAGTTCAGCTAGCCCATGCTTTTTACTACCATGATAAGCATGTAAATTTAGTCGTTTTTTGCTGTTGTCTATACATTTAATACAAACCAGAATTTTATACCTTTGAGGTCATGCACCTCGAATCGAAGTTTAAACCTAAATGAACAAAACTGTCAAAACCATCCTTCTCCTGGTAGTTGCCGCCTTTGTGGGTTACCTACTGTACAGCAAAGTGTTTTCTGGGAACGAAGAAACAAAAGCTGCCGGACCTACGGGCGGACCTATGGCTCAGAAAGTAGCCGTGGACGTATTCGTAGTCTCTCATACTGCCTTCCAGAACAAGATTACCTCCACCGGTTCCGTTATGCCGAATGAGGATGTGGAGCTGCGCAGCGAAATATCCGGCCGCGTAACGGCCATTAACTTCAAAGAAGGCAGCCAGGTAAAGAAAGGACAGCTCCTGATGACCGTGAACGATGCAGACCTGCGTGCCCAGCTGGCCAAACTGCAGTCTAACCAGAAGCTGTACCGCGATATGGAAGAGCGCCAGCGCACCCTGCTGGAGAAAGAATACATCAGCCGCCAGGAGTACGACCAGGTGAGCAACCAACTGGCCACCGCCACAGCAGACATACAGGCACTGCGAGCCACCCTGGACAAAGCCTATGTGCGCGCGCCGTTTGATGGCGTGATCGGCCTGCGCCAGGTAAGTGAGGGCAGTTATGTAACCCCCACCACGCCTGTCGCCCGTATTGTCGACATCACCCCCCTTAAAATCGACTTTTCTATACCTGGCCGCTACAGCCAATCCGTAAAAGTGGGCGACAAGATCACCTTCACTTCCGAAGGCAGCGCTGAGCGGTATGAGGCGACGATTTACGCCGTGCAGCCGAACATTGACCCTGCCACACGCACCCTACAACTGCGCGCCCTCTACGAGAACAGCAAACAGGAAATAAAGCCTGGCGCTTTTGTGAAGGTGGAGCTTAGCCTGGCGGACACGGACGAGGCGATCCTGATCCCGACAGAGGCCATTATACCGGAGGCGACAGGACACAAGATTTTCCTGGCCAAGAACGGAAAAGCACAGCCACAGATGGTGAAGATCGGCCAGCGCTCCGAAACCCTCATTCAGATCATTGAAGGGGTTGAGCCCGGTGACACCATCATCAGCTCAGGTATATTGCAGACACGCCCCGGCTCTGACCTGAACATCAGAAGAGTAGTAACATCTGAAGTATCACAATAACACCCTTAGTGGCGTTAAATTGAGTAAGAAGGGGTGAATTTTTGTTCCAGCTCCTGGTCTGTTTAGCAAAAGACAATTATGGCAAGTTTATCAGATATAAGTATTAAGCGCCCCGTGCTCGCCATCGTGATGAGTATCACGATCATGGTGTTCGGATTTATTGGCATCACCTACCTGGGTGTGCGCGAATACCCAAGCGTGGACCCGCCTATCGTGAACGTATCGACGAGTTATGCCGGTGCCAATGCCGAGACGATCGAGTCGGAGATCACAGAGCCGCTCGAGGAGTCGATTAACGGTATTGCCGGTATCCGCACCCTTACCTCTTCGAGCAGCGAGGGGAGCAGTAACATTACCGTGGAGTTTGACCTTGACGTGGACCTGGAAGCCGCCGCCAATGACGTGCGCGACCGCGTAGCCCGGGCACAGCGACGCCTTCCGGAAGATGCAGAGCCCCCAACCGTGTCTAAAGCCGACGCGGATGCCAACCCGATCATCTTCCTGGGTATACGTAGCGAAACCCGCTCTCTTCTCGACCTTTCTGATATTGGAAATAACGTTTTCAAAGAGCAGTTACAGACCATTCCGGGAGTAAGTGCCATCAACATCTGGGGTGACAAGCGTTATTCCATGCGCCTCTGGATGGACCCTGACAAGCTTTCTGCGCTGCAGGTAACCCCGCTGGAAGTGCGAGACGCGCTTGCCCGCCAGAACGTGGAACTGCCATCAGGCAGCATCGAGGGTGCCACCACCGAGCTTTCGGTGAGAACCATGGGCCGTATTTCCACGCCAGAGGAATTCAACAACCTGGTAGTGCGCGAAGATGCCACCCGCCTGATCCGCTTCCGCGATATTGGCTATGCCCAGTTGGCCCCTGAAAACGAAAAAACAGTATTGCGCTACAACGGCGTGCCGATGATTGGTGTCGTGATCATCCCGCAGCCCGGCACGAACCAGGTTGAGATTGCGGACGAGTTCTACCGTCGCCTGGAGCACATCAAGAAAGACATTCCGGAGGATCTGGAGCTGACTATTGGCTTCGATAACTCGCAGTATGTAAGGGCCTCTATCGCAGAGGTGCAGGAAACCATTTTCGTGGCTTTTGGCCTCGTGGTGGTGGTTATCTTCCTGTTCCTGCGTGACTGGCGTTCGACGCTCATCCCGATAGTAGCTATACCTGTCTCGCTGGTGGGCACCTTCTTTATCATGTACGTGATGGACTTCTCCATCAACGTGCTCACTTTGCTGGGCATCGTGCTGGCCATTGGTCTGGTGGTGGATGACGCCATTGTGATGCTGGAGAATATCTATGCCCGTATTGAAGACGGGCAGGAACCGATGAAAGCGGCCAAGAAGGGGGCAAAGGAAATTTACTTCGCCATTATTTCTACCACTGTCGCACTGGCTGCCGTGTTTATGCCGGTTGCCTTTCTCGAGGATACGACAGGCCGGCTCTTCCGGGAATTCGGTATAGTGGTGGCGGGTTCAGTGATCATCTCCTCCTTTGTCTCGCTCACGCTTACGCCGATGATGTCGTCGCGCATGCTGAAGCACCGCGATAAGCCAAACTGGTTCTACCGCAAAACAGAGCCCTTTTTTGCTTCCTTAACCAACGCCTACAGAAGCAGCCTGAATAGCTTCCTGACGTACCGCTGGGTGGCCTTCGTGCTGGTAATCCTGTCTGCTGGCATCATCTGGTGGCAGTTCTCTACCATGCGCTCTGAGTTGACTCCGGATGAGGACAGAAGTGGACTCCGTATCCAGACTACTGGCCCTGAGGGCGCCTCGTTCGAGTTCATGGACAGGTATATGAACGAGCTTTCTGCGCTGGTGAATGATTCAGTGGAGGGCATCAGCAGCATGACCACGATGACTCGTAACTCCAACTCTGGTTTTATACGCCTCCGTCTTGTCGACCCGAGTGAGCGAAGCAAATCGCAGCAGCAGATTGTGGATGAACTTCCTGCTCTGCTTAACCAGGTGCCGGGTGCCCGTGCTTTCGCCGCCGGCGACAAAGGCCTGGGTGGCGGCCGTGGTGCAGGCCAACCTGTATCTTATGTAGTGCAGGCCCAGAGTATGGCCAAACTGCGCGAAATCATTCCTCCTTTCCTCGAGGCGGCCCGCCAGAACCAGGTCTTCAACTTTGTGGATGTTAATCTGAAGTTCAACAAGCCGGAACTACGCGTGGAGATTGACCGTGAAAAGGCCCTATCGATGGGTGTGACTGTGCGTGACGTGGCCCAAACCATGCAACTGGGACTAAGCGGCCAGCGCTTTGGTTACTTTGTGCGCGGTGGCAAGCAGTACCAGATACTGGGCCAGGTAGCGCGCGAAAACCGCAGCGAACCACTGGACCTGCGCAGTCTTTACGTGAAAAACAACGCCGGTGAACTGATACAACTCGACAACCTGATCGAATTAAAAGAGGAAAGCTCCTCGCCTCAGATATACCGTTTCAACCGTTTTGCTGCTGCCACCTTCAGTGCCACCCTGAATAAGGGCTATACCATTGGTGATGGCATAGAGGCCATGGACGTTATTGCAAAAGACGTACTGGATGAAACGTTCCAGACTTCCCTGACCGGTCAGTCAAGGGACTTTCAGGAGAGTTCGGGCAGTTTGATGTTCGCCTTTCTGTTGGCACTTGGCCTAATCTACCTGGCCCTGGCAGCACAGTTCGAAAGCTTCCGCGACCCGGTCATCATCATGTTCACGGTGCCGCTGGCCTTGGCTGGAGCTTTGCTGAGCTTGTGGTACTTTGATCAGACACTCAATATCTTCAGCCAGATCGGCATGATCATGCTGGTGGGTCTGGTAACCAAGAACGGTATCCTGCTCGTGGAATTTGCCAACCAGAAAAAAGAACAGGGCCTGAGCAAGCTGGAAGCGGCCAGAGAAGCCGCGGTGTCACGCTTCCGCCCTATCCTGATGACAAGCTTGTCGACCATTCTGGGTACCTTGCCGATCGCACTGGCGTGGGGTGCCGGCTCCGAGAGCCGTGTCTCGATGGGTATAGCCGTGGTAGGTGGCCTTATTTTCGCTACTGGTCTGACCTTGTACATCATTCCTGCTATCTATTCGTACTTCTCGTCCGCGGAGGCAAACCTTGCCCTGATGGCGGATAAAGACGAGGACGAAGAGCTGGAACGCAGGCGGGAAAGAGAACCCGCACTGAGCAAATAATACCTGAAACCGAATCTCTGACGCTAAGATTTAAACCTTTGCATTCTAATATAATGTCCCCACTTAAAGTTGCAGCACTGTTCCTCCTGGGAGTAGTGCTGCTCTTCCCCCACAAACTTGCCGCGCAGGAACAGCTTTCGCTGCAGGATGCCATTCGCATAGGGCTTCAAAACAATTACGACATCCAGATCGCCGGCAGGCAGGAGGCCATTGCCGAGAACAACGTCACCCGTGGCAATGCTGGTTTTCTTCCGAATGTGGATGCTCGAGGAGGCCGTACCTTTAGTGAGAACAACTCCCGCCAGTCGTTTCAGACAGGTCCGGACCGTACCCGTAATGGTGCCAGCTCCAATAACCTCAATGGAAGCATCAACCTGAACTGGACCATATTTGACGGCATGGGCATGTTCATTAACTACGAACGGCTGAAGGCATTGGAAAAATCCGGTGCCCTGTTCACCCGCGAGACCGTGCAGAATACGCTTGCCAACATTTTCGACAATTACTTTGAAGTGGTGCGTCAGTCCAAAAAGATGCAGGCCATTGAAGATGCCATCGCCATCTCGCAGGCGCGGGTGGACATCGCCCAGGCGCAGTACGAGGTGGGGGTAAGCGCCAAGGTGGAGATTCTGCGTGCGCAGGTGGACTTTAACACCGACCGCTCGGAGCTGCTGGTGCAACAGGAGGCACTGCAGAATGCCAAGATCAACCTGAACCAACTCCTCAGCCGCGACCCGAACATCGACTTTGTCGCGATTGACTCCATTGTAGTAGACCCCAACCTGAACTACGGGAACGCGGATGCAGGTATGCTGGCCAACAACCCGCTCCTGAGCCGTCTCAAGCTCAACCAGGAGATCGCCAGCCTGGACATTAAATCCGTTCGTGCCAGCCGTTTCCCTGTGATCGGGGTGGTGGGCGCTTACAACTTCAACCGCTCAGAGAACGAACCGCTGAACGAATTCTCGCCACTCTTTAACCAGAACCGGGGGTATAACTATGGCCTGAGTGTGAGTCTGCCTCTTTTTAGGGGGTTCAACACAAACCGCCTGGCTCAAAATGCCCGTATCAACCTGGAGTCTGCCAACCTGGAGTATAAGCGCCAGCAGAACCTGCTGGATGCCGCATTGGCCCGGGCCTACAGCCAGTACACCAACCGCCTGCAGCTGCTGCAATTAGAAGAAACCAACCTGACCCTGGCCCAGGAAAACGCCGCCATTGCCCTGGAACGCTATCGTTTGGGCCTTTTGACGGCCATTGAACTGCGTGAGGCACAACGTAACCAACTCGTAGCCGAAAACCGCCTGATCGACATCCAGTTCCAGGCAAAAGCCGCCGAAACGGAGCTGAAGCGCATCAGCAGCACACTGCTGCAGGAAGGAGCCGAATAAGCATACCTTCCGCTATATATTGCGATTGTCTGATAAAAGTATAGCCCCGGCTATACTTTTATCATTTAGGGCTGTATCTTAGCATCATACTTATAGCCCATACACCGCCTGCATGGAACAGGAACTCTTCCAGATACTTGCTATTTCACTGGGGCTGGGCCTGCTGGTTGGTCTGCAGCGGCAGCATGACAATGCCCAGATTGCCGGCATCCGCACGTTCCCTCTCATCACACTCTTTGGCACCCTCACTGCCCTGATGGCCCGTGAGATGGGCGCATGGGTCGTAGCAGCCGGCTTGCTGGCCACAGCCGCCCTTGTAGTGACAGCCAACCTGATGAAAAAAAAGGAGCCTTCGCCTGATGTTGGCCAAACGACGGAAGCGGCCCTTCTGCTCATGTTTGCGGTAGGCGCCTACCTGGTGTACGGCAGCAAGACGGTGGCTGTGGCTTTGGGCGCTACCGTGGCGGTTCTCCTCCACCTCAAAGACACCCTGCACCATATGGTATCGCGCATCGGGCAGCAGGACCTGACGGCCATCATGCAGTTCGTGGTCATCTCCTTCGTTATCCTGCCCATCCTGCCAAACGAGGCCTTCGGCCCTTACGAGGTACTCAACCCTTACAACATCTGGCTGATGGTGGTGCTGATCGTAGGTATAGGGCTGCTGGGCTATTTCGTGTATAAGATCTTCGGAAATAAGGCAGGCACTTTCCTGGGCGGAGTGCTAGGCGGACTGATCTCGAGCACTGCTACCACAGTAAGCTATGCCCGCCGTGCCAAGGAGTCCAAAGGAAGCAGCCAGCTGGCAGCCATTGTGATCTTCATCGCCTCTACGGTGGCTTTTTTCAGAATTCTGACGGAGATCCTGATCGTGGCGCCGGGTGTAATGCCCCAGGTAGCCCCTCCCCTGCTGGTTGTGGTGGGGCTGATGGTCGTGACCGGCCTGATCGCCTACTTCACCAACAAAGAGGAAGGTGACCACATGCCCGAGCAGGAAAACCCCGCCCAACTGAAAGCAGCCCTCGTCTTCGGTGCTATTTACGGCATTGTGATCCTGGCGACAGCTGCTGCAAATGACTACCTCGGCGACAGCGGCCTGTACATCGTCGCCATCATTTCGGGCCTGACCGACGTGGACGCCATTACGCTCTCTACTTCCCGCCTGATGAACATCGGCAATTTGTCGCCCGACAACGGCTGGCGCATTATTCTGGTGGCTGCCCTCTCCAATGTCGCTTTCAAGGGTGCCCTGGCCGGTTTTCTGGGAAACAGCAAGCTATTCGCCAAGGTTTCACTCCTGTTTGGCATTGTGCTGCTCGGCGGACTCCTGGTACTCTGGTGGTGGCCGGAGGACTTTAAGTTGTTTTCATAGCTTTCACTTACACAAGCAGGCTAAGAAAGTCTTGCTTCCCGTTCAGGTACTCATAGTTGAAGCCTTCCGCATCCATGCGCGCTTTGATAACTTCTACATCGTGCGGTTGCTTTACTTCTATACCTATAAAAACAGGACCTTTTTCTTTGTTGTTCTTCTTGATATACTGAAAATGGATGATGTCATCCTGCGGATGCAGCACTTGATTCACAAACGTGCGTAATGCGCCCGGCTGTTGGCTGAACGTGACCATGAAGTAGTGCTTGAGGCCCTGGTGCCTCATAGCCCTTTCCTTGATGTCCTCCATGCGGGTGATATCGTTGTTGCTGCCGCTGATGACGCACACCACGTTCTTATCCACTAACTGATCCGCATAGGATTTGAGGGCCGAAATGCTCAGTGTACCGGCGGGTTCCAGCACTACGCCATCTTCATTGTACATCTTCAGAATGTCTTCGCAGATTTGCCCTTCCGGCACCAACACAATATCATCCAGTAGTTCCCTGCAGATGCCAAAGGTGAGTTCGCCTGGACATTTGACGGCAGCCCCATCTACAAAGCTGTCGATCGAATCAAGCGTCAGGCGTTGCTGCTCTTTCACTGACCTGTACATAGACGGAGCCCCGAGCGGCTGTACGCCAATCAGCCTGGTTCGGGGACTCAGCTGCCTGAATACACTTGCAACACCCGAGGCCAGTCCGCCGCCACCGATGGGCATGAACAGGTAGTCAATATGACCAACCGCTTCCCGCAGGATTTCCATACCTACGGTCGCCTGGCCCTCCACAATGGCCAAATCGTCAAAGGGTGGAATAAAAGTACTGCCCCGGCTATCGCAAAATTCTTTGGCAGCCTGGAAGGTATCATCGTAAGTCGCACCTGTCAGGATAACCTCTACCTTGTCTTTGCCGAAAAGGCGCACTTTGTTCACCTTCTGAGCTGGCGTGGTGGCCGGCATAAAAATGTGCCCTCTGATGCCGAGCAACTGGCATGCGTAAGCTACGCCCTGCGCATGGTTGCCGGCACTGGAGCAAACGACTTCATTCTCGCGCTGCTCGGGTGGCAGAGTAGCCATTTTGTTGTAGGCACCCCTGATCTTGTAGGAGCGCACCACTTGCAGGTCTTCCCGCTTCAGGTAGATATTCGCACTATAGAGCTGCGACAGCCACAGGTTTTGCAAAAGGGGCGTTTTCGTGATGACGCCCCTTAGCCTTTGCGACGCCTGTTCCACTTTTTCCAGCGAAACAAGGAAATCGGTATCGGTTTCTACTTTATTCATTTGAATTTATTTACTGACCGAGCGCAATTCTCTTACCCGCGCACCCGTCTGCCACAACTCTGATTCCCGCAACTCCTGCAGCTCTGCTTCCAGTTCCTGACGATAGCCCGGCGTAGTGCCTCGCTGTATCGTCCGCTCCGCCTCAGCGCCGGAGGCCACACTATCATACAGTTCGTTCAGCACAGGAAGTGTAGCTTCTTTGAATCTCCCTTTCCAATCAAGAGCACCACGTTGCGCGGTTACTGAACAGTTAGAGAACATCCAGTCCATACCGTTTTCGCCTACCAGCGGCACCAGGCTCTGGGTAAGCTCTTCTACTGTTTCATTGAATGCCTCTGAAGGAGAGTGGCCACGCTGGCGCAGCACCTGGTACTGGGCTTCGATGACACCAGCCAGCGCACCCATCAATATACCGCGCTCGCCTGTCAGGTCGCTGTATACCTCTTTCTGGAAATCAGTTTCGAACAGGTAGCCGGAACCGATGCCAATCCCCATGGCGATGGCCTTTTCATAAGCTTTACCTGTTGCATCCTGGTACACGGCAAATGAAGAGTTGAGACCGCCACCCTGCAGGTATAGTCTGCGCAGGCTGGTACCGCTACCCTTAGGGGCTGCCAATATTACGTCAATATCGGCAGGCGGCACGATGCTGGTATGGTCATGGAAGGTAATGCCGAAGCCATGGGAAAAGTACAGTGACTTGCCGGGAGTCAGCCTTTCCTTTAGAGTAGGCCATACAGCAATCTGCCCCGCATCTGAGAGCAGGTTGGCGATGATCGTGCCACGCTCAGCTGCTTCTTCAATTGTAAACAGGGTTTCTCCTTCCACCCAGCCGTCGTTTAAGGCTTTTTGCCAGGAAGAGGAATTCTTACGCTGGCCCACGATTACATTGAAGCCGTTGTCGCGGAGGTTGAGTGCCTGCCCCGGGCCCTGCACGCCATAGCCGATCACAGCGATTACCTCGTCTTGCAGTACCTCCCGCGCTTTGGCGAGTGGAAATTCTTCGCGCGTTATTACAGTTTCGTCTACTCCTCCGAATTTGATAGTTGCCATAAGGTTTTTTATTAATGAGTTAGTTTAGATTTTCAGATATGTCTTAAAGAATTTATCTCTTGCCTGCAGCTTAACCTGCCATGATCATGGCACCAGACTTTGAAACCTCCTGCACACCGTATGGCTGTAGTGCCTCGAGCAGCGCTAGAGATGAACCGGCATCCCCTGCCTTCTCCAGCACAATACTCTCTGAGTCGGCAGTCAGCAGCCGGGCCTGGTGAGCCAGTAAGATATGCTCCAGCACCGGCTGCGGCAGCTGCCTGCGGTTGATCCTATACAAGGCTACCGGCATCCATGCCACTTCCTCCTGTCGCAGGACAGCCGCATGTGCCACTCCGATAATTCGCCTCAGCTCCTTGTTGATCTGCTCCGCCCAACGCTGGGTTGTTTTGGCTTCGATGCGATAGTGATAGTTTGCCTCGTCATCCGGCCTGGAGGCAATCAGGTTTTGAAAAGCAATATTCCGGCGCGTGAAAAGCTGCACGATACGTCCCAGGATCGTTTTGTCCGCTGTTGCGCTGATCGTGAAGATGAATGACTCTTGCATTGTCTTAGTGTTAATCATTTGAAAAAAGGAAATCACCCGAGGTTCTCCCCATTGGATTCTTTATAAAGTTGGTTGGCGACGCCTACTCCAGCCGGATCTCTGAGACACAGGCTCCCGTAGGAACCATGGGAAAGACATTGTCCTCCTTGCCTACTAGCACCTCCAGCACCTCAGCATGCGGACTTTCGAGAACAGCCTCCAGTATGGCTTGCAGTTCTTCCCGCCGTTCAACTTTTCTGGCCCGAATGCCATAGCCCTGTGCTATTTTCACAAAGTCCGGATTTTCCATTTCTACAAAGGAGTAGCGTTTCTCGAAGAATAACTGCTGCCACTGGCGCACCATACCCAGGTAGTTGTTGTTCAGGATGATCACCTTCACGGCCAGGCCGGTTTGCATGATCGTGCCGAGTTCCTGGATGTTCATTTGAAAACCACCGTCCCCGATCACGGCAATCACCTGGGCCTCTGGACGTCCGGCCTTGGCGCCGATGGCCGCCGGAAGGGCAAACCCCATGGTGCCGAGGCCGCCGGAGGTCACGTTGCTGTTGCGACGCCGGTAGTTAAAATAGCGGGACGCGACCATTTGGTGCTGCCCCACATCCGTCACCAGGATGCTGTCTGCTTCTGCCGTCTCGTTGATGAAGCGGAGCACCTCTCCCATAGTGATCATCTTTTCATCAGCAGGAAACAGGTCATGGCGCACCACCTTCTCATATTCCTTCTCCATACACACCTGGAATTCCTGCAGCCACTCCCTGTGCTCGTTTTCCTCCGCAAGAACAGACAATGCCGCCAACGCTTCTCTGGCATCTGCCACCAAAGCCACATCTGCTCTGATGATCTTGTTGATCTCAGCAGGGTCCAGGTCGATGTGTATGACTTTAGCCTGCTTGGCGTAGGTATCGGTACGGCCGGTCACCCGATCATCGAAACGCATCCCCACAGCAATGATCAGGTCAGCTTCGTTTGTTTTCACGTTAGGTGCGTAGTTGCCATGCATACCCAATAGCCCCACGTTAAGCGGATGTTCGGAAGGTATAGCCGACAGGCCCAGCAAGGTGGTGGCTACCGGAATATCGGCTTTCTCAGCCAACGCCAGCAACTCCTCATGCGCTCCTGCCAGGTGTACCCCCTGTCCGGCCAGAATAAGTGGCTTTTTTGCACTATTTATAAGGTCCGCAGCCTGCTCCGCCGCTGCAATGCTAAGCGGCGGTTTGGGTGCATAGTGTTTAACCTCTGTGCATCTCTCATAGCTGAAAGGTGCTTTTGTAAATTGTGCGTCTTTGGTAATATCGAGTAGCACCGGCCCTGGCCTGCCGCTCTGCGCCAGGTAAAAGGCTTTGCTGATAGCTGCCGGAATATCAGCAGCGTCCGTTACCTGTATATTCCACTTGGTAACCGGCGTTGTAATACTGATTACATCAGCTTCCTGAAAAGCGTCCGTACCCAACAGAGGAGCTGCCACCTGTCCGGTGATGCATACCAGGGGCGTAGAATCTGCCTTGGCATCCGCAAGCCCGGTTACCAGGTTAGTAGCCCCCGGACCAGAGGTGGCAAAGCATACACCTACTTTACCGGTTACCCTGGCAAAGCCTTGTGCCGCATGAATGGCACCCTGCTCGTGGCGCACCAGGATGTGGTTGAGTTGATCAGCATAATCGTAGAGCGCATCGTATATCGGCATGATCGCACCGCCTGGGTAGCCGAAGATTGTTTCTGTACCTTCGGCCATCAGGGAGAGGATGACTGCCTCTGCCCCTGACACAATTTTCGCATTATCAGGCAATGCCGGGGCTGGTTTCTCTTTCGTTGACATGGGTTTCTTCTAAATCTGTTATACATCCCTTACTGGCGTCGCTCACGGTTCTGATGTACTTGAGCAGGACGCCTTTGGCTGCTCCTGCAGCCGGCCTTACCCACTTGTCGCGTCGCAGGCTCAGCAGCGCGTCTTCCACATGCAGGTGAATGGAGTTGGTCGTGGCATTAAGTGAGATCCAGTCGCCGTCCTCTACCAGGGCCAACGTGCCGCCGTCGTAAGCTTCGGGACAAACGTGCCCAATAACAAAGCCATGCGTGCCGCCAGAGAAGCGGCCATCGGTGATCAGGGCTACTTTATCTCCCAGGCCTGCACCCATGATGGCAGAAGTAGGCTTGAGCATCTCCGGCATACCGGGTCCACCCTTAGGACCCACATAGCGGATCACCACCACATGGCCTGCCTTGATCTTCCTCTCTGCTATACCTTCGTTCAGCTCTTCTTCGGAATTGAACACAATGGCGGGGCCTTCAAAGGTTAATCCTTCTTTACCCGAGATCTTTGCCACCGCCCCCTCCGGAGCCAGGTTGCCATACAGGGTCTGGATGTGTCCGTCTGCCTTGATGGGGTTCGAAAGCGGGCGAAGCAGGTCTTGCTCCTCACCCAGCGGTCGTATGCCTGCCAGGTTTTCAGCCACGGTTTTGCCCGTCACTGTCAGCAGATCGCCAGTGATCAAACCTTCGTTCAGCAGTGTCTTCATCACAGCAGGCACGCCACCCACGGCAGACAGGTCTTCCATCAGGTATTTTCCACTTGGCTTCAGGTCAGCCAGCACGGGCACCCTGTCGCTCACCGACTGAAAATCCTGCAGGCTTAGTCTTACACCTGCAGCATGCGCAATCGCGATCAGGTGCAGAACGGCATTGGTAGAGCCTCCGAGCACCGTGATCAGGACCAGGGCATTCTCGAAGGCCTCTCTCACCAATATGTCCTGCGGCTTCAGGTCCATTTCCAGCAGACGAAGCAGGTAATCCCCTGTGCTCAGGCATTCTTCCTTTTTGGACTGGCTGGCAGCGGGCGCTGAAGAAGAGAAAGGCACCGACATCCCCAGGGCCTCCGCGGCAGAAGCCATGGTATTGGCCGTATACATACCCCCACAGGCACCCGGCCCCGGACAGGCATTGCGGATAATGCCCCTGTAATCCTCTTCTGAAAGTTGCCCGTTCAGCTTTTTACCGTAGGCCTCAAAGCACGAAACGATGTTCAGCTTTTCACCCTTGAACTCCCCGCCTTTGATCGTGCCGCCATACACCATGAGTGAAGGACGGTTCAGGCGGGCCATGGCCATGAGTGAACCCGGCATGTTTTTGTCGCAGCCTACCACGCAGGCCAAAGCGTCATAGTTATGAGCGCCGGCCATGGTTTCGATGGAGTCGGCTATGATCTCCCTCGACACAAGCGAATAGCGCATACCTGGTGTACCGTTGGTGATGCCGTCGCTCACGCCGATGGTATTGAAGCGTAGTCCCACCATGCCTGCCTGGTTCACCCCACGCTTTACCTCATCGGCCAGGCCATTGAGGTGCATGTTGCAGGTGTTGCCATCAAAGCCTGTGGAGCAAATGCCTGCAAATGGTTTGCGGAGATCAGCTTCCGAAAGCCCCGCGCCGATCAGCATGGCCTGAGAGGCTGGCAGGCTGTCGTCCTGGGTATAGATGCGGCTGTATTTATTCAATGCCATTGTTATTCTCTTTATTCTCTTTTCAAAATGGTAGCAGTAACTGCTGCCGTACTTGCTGCAATTTCAGTTTTTTACTATCGCTCCTGAAAACTGCTTTTATACCTGCTTACTATTTCTACCCATAGCAAAAACAAGTTTAACCACCTGCCTTTTAGTATTTTAACACCTGCATACTACAATCTCTAAGTGTAAAGAAACAGACAAATTTGCTGCTTGCAGGCATCGCTACACGGATGGGAAGGCAGTTAGCGTTACTCCCGATGCAGGCTAGTGTGTCAGCACGGGACTGGCAGCACGCCCTGTCACCAGTGCTGAATATTTAGCCGCCAGCGCAGCGCCAATAGTTTCTTCAAAGGGCTTCCTGAAGACGTGACTGCCAATAGAAGACACACCTACTACTTCAGCGGCAGTGCCCGTCAGGAAGGCTCCTTCTGCCTCCTTCAGCTCCTCCGGTGTGAAGAATCGCTCATGCACTTTGATGCCAGACGCTCTTGCCAGCTCGATGACGGTGTTGCGGGTTATACCTTTGAGAATGCTGCCTGCCGGCGCTGTGTGAAGCTCCCCGTTTTTTTCATAGAAGAAATTGGAGCCCGGCCCTTCGGCTACGAAGCCGTTCATATCAAGCAACAGCGCCTCGTCGTACCCTTTGTTTTTGGCATCGGAACTGGCGATAATGGAATTGACATAATGGCCGGCTATCTTGGCCTCGATGGGCACCGCTCTGGGGTTGGGACGCTCGTAAGGGGAGACCATCAGGCGCAGGCACTGGTTTCCGAGGTATTTGCCCCACTCCCAGGCGGCAATAAAAACGTTGCTCGTGGCGGGTGCTTTTATACCCATATTTGGCTCGCCGGCATATACCAGCGGACGAATGTAGGCTTCCGTCAGGTTATTCTTCTCAAGCAGTTGGTAGGTGAAGTCTGTCAGCTCCTCCACCGAATATGCCAGTGGCAGGCCCACCGCCCGGCAGGAATAGTGCAGGCGTTCGTAATGCTCTTTCACTTTGAAAATACGCGTGCCCGCCGGTGTGCTGTAAGACCTGATGCCTTCGAAAGCGGCATACCCATAGTGTAGCGACTGGGCATAGACACTACAACTGGCCTGGTCGGCTTTTACATAATTGCCGTCCAGAAAAACAAGCGTGTTGTTGTTAAAATACATCGTAGCTAATTATTTAAGATTTAGGTTTGGTATGGGTAAACAAAAAAAGCCTTTCTGACCGGGTAGTCAGAAAGGCTTTCTATAGGCAACAGAAGTCCGTTTCTTCAACCCGGTGGCTGAGGAATAAGAATAATAATGACAATAATAAATGCAGCTATTGCGCGCATAGTTTTAATAATCAAAGGTGTTAAAACAAAAACAGCCGTCTCTTGCGGGAGACGGCTGCCAAAGTATAGCTTATAATTTTACTTTCAGTTTCAGCAAACCATCTCCATGCCTTGTGTAATTACCACAAGGTTAATAATGCTAATAATGACGATGGCTGTGAGTTGGTTTTTCATACAGTGCTGGCAAATGTAATGCATTTTTGATAGGGGTCATATTTTTCAACAGATTTTTTCAAAAAAATTTATTGATGCACCTTCTTCTTCAATGCATTAAAAAAACCTTGGTGACTATCAGAAGACAAATCAGTAGCAAGACGCTTTCTATAACCTAATGTTCCTGGTATATACCTCCACAGGCTTGGGGCACCACTATTGTAGTTAGATGATCGTGCTTAATCCCACTTCAATATTCTCTTTTTGAGGCACGCTCCCTACACCCTCTAGCACAAAGTAGGCTATAAAACTACCCACTTGCTCCGTGGTATACGGAGAGACGGCATTCAGCTCAGGCGTCAGCACCTCGTTGCGTAAGGCATTCTGCACTGCTTCCTTTACAGCATCTGCTTCCGCCTGAAGGCCAAAGTGCTCCAGCATCATCGCGCCGGACAGGATGGCTGCGATCGGGTTGGCTATACTTTTGCCTTTGGCCTGTGGGTAAGAGCCGTGAATCGGCTCAAACAGCGACACAATATTTCCTACCGAAGCCGAAGGGAGCAGTCCCAGCGAACCGGCAATGACAGAAGCTTCGTCCGACAGGATATCCCCGAACATGTTCTCGGTCAGCATGACGTCAAACTGACGGGGGTTCAGGATCAGCTGCATGGCGGCATTGTCCACAAACAGGTAGTCTACTGCTACGGAAGGATACTCCGGTGCTATACCCTGCACGACCTCCCGCCATAAGCGTGACGTTTCGAGCACGTTGGCCTTATCGACCAGGGTAAGCTTATTGCGTCGGTTTTCAGCAGCCTGGAAGGCAAGGTGCGCGATCCGGGTGATCTCTTCCCGGTTGTAGGTGCAGTGATCATACGCTTCATCAGCGGTACGGCCTTTTTCGCCGAAGTAGATGCCTCCGGTCAGTTCCCGGAAGATAAGCATATCAGCACCGGCAATGCGTTCGCTCTTTAGCGGTGAGTGGTCCAGCAGCACATCGTAGGCTGTTACCGGGCGTATGTTGGCGTACAGTCCCAGCGACTTACGCAATTGCAGCAGCCCCTGCTCCGGCCGTACCTTAGCAGCAGGGTTGTTGTCATACTTTGGATCGCCGATGGCGCCCAGCAGCACCGCGTCAGCATAGTAACAGGCCTCCAGCGTTTCATCCGGCAGCGGGTTCCCTGTGGCGTCAATGGCGCAGGCCCCCATCAGGTGCTTTTCAAAGGTAAACCGATGGCCAAACCTTTCTGCTACTGCCTCCAATACCTTGATCGCTTCCTCACAAACCTCAGGTCCGATGCCGTCGCCGGGCAGTACAACGATTTTTTTATTCAATATGTCCATGCTCTTGTATTCTCGTATGCTTCTATCGCCTCTTTCTGGCTCACTAAAAAATCAATGTCATCATAGCCTTTGATCAGGCACTCTTTCTTGTAGGGGTTTATATCGAATGTGATGCGCTCACCGGTTGCCGGCAGGTATAGCTTCTGTTCCAGCAGGTTCACTACAAATTCCGTCTGCGGATCGGCCTCCACCAGCGCGAACAGCCGCTGTAGCACCTCATCCGACACCTGCAAAGGCAGCAGGCCGTTGTTGAGGGCATTGCCCCGGAAGATGTCGGCAAAGTAGCTGGAGATCACCACCCGGTAACCGGCATCATAGATGGCCCAGGCAGCGTGTTCGCGGCTCGATCCGCAGCCAAAATTTTTGCCGGCCAGCAGTACCTGCCCCTTGTAGCGGCTGCTGTTTAGCACAAAGTCCGTTTTGGGTTCGCCGTTGCTGTCGTAGCGCCAGTCCCGGAAAAGGTTCTCACCAAAGCCTTCCCTGGAAGTGGCTTTCAGAAAGCGGGCAGGTATAATCTGGTCGGTATCAATATTCTCTATCGGCATGGGAACAGCTCCCGTCCGCATGATTTCAAACTTCTCCATTAGTTCAGGTATTGGGTTATGTCCACGATCTTTCCTTCCACGGCGGTAATGGCCGCCACCAGCGGACTGGCCAGCAGTGTGCGGGAACCCGGCCCTTGCCGTCCCTCAAAATTCCGGTTGGAGGTGGAAACGCAATAGGCACCAGCCGGAATCTTGTCGTCGTTCATGGCGAGGCAGGCGCTGCAACCAGGTTCTCTAAGCTCAAACCCTGCTTCGGCCAACAGTCTGTCCAGCCCCTCCTCACGAGCCTGAAGCTCTACCTGCTTTGAGCCCGGCACGATGATCGCCTCCACATGGCTGGCTTTCTGCCTGCCCTTCACATACTCCGCTACCTGGCGCAGGTCCTCGATGCGGGAGTTGGTGCAGCTGCCGATAAACACGTAGTTCACTTCCTTGCCCAGCAACGACTCACCCGGCGCAAAACCCATGTATTGCAGCGATTTGTCAAAGCTGGCTGCCTCACTGGCAGGCACGGTGGCAGGTATAGTGGAGTTGATGGCAATGCCCATACCTGGATTGGTGCCATAGGTGATCATCGGCGCAATATCGGCCGCTTCAAAGGTCAGCTCGGCGTCAAATTCGGCGCCTTCTTCAGTATACAGGGTGCTCCAGTATGCGAGCGCCTGTTCCCAGCGCTCGCCATGCGGTGCGTGCGGGCGACCTTTCAGGTAGGTATAGGTAGTCTCGTCCGGCGCGATCATGCCGCCGCGGGCACCCATTTCGATGCTCATGTTGCACACCGTCATGCGCCCCTCCATACTCAGCGAGCGGATGGCGCTGCCGGCATACTCCACAAAATAGCCGGTGGCACCGCCGGTGCCGAGTTTGGCGATCACGTACAGGATGAGGTCCTTGGCGGTGACGCCTTTGCGCAGTTCACCTTCCACGGAGATTCGCATCTTACGAGGACGGCTGAGCAGCAGACACTGCGTTGCCATTACCTGCGCTACCTGGCTGGTGCCGATACCGAAGGCAATGGCTCCAAAAGCGCCATGCGTGGAGGTATGGCTGTCGCCGCACACGATCGTCATGCCAGGCTGCGTGATGCCCAGTTCCGGACCGATCACGTGCACGATGCCCTGGTTGGGGTGGCCCAGGCCAAAAAGCTCCACCCCATACTTTTCACAGTTAGATGTCAGCTTATCTACCTGAAACCGTGACAACTGATCCTGAATGGGCAGGTGCTGGTTGCGGGTCGGTACGTTGTGGTCTGCGGTGGCTACGATCTGCTTTCTGCGGTACAGCGGCAGGTTGCGGGCCTCCAGTTCATCAAAAGCCTGTGGACTGGTCACTTCATGGATCAGGTGCTTGTCGATGTAAAACACATCCAGGCCACCCGGTATGGAACGCACCACATGGGCATCCCAGATTTTATCGAATAATGTCTTCTTCATGGGTTAATTTGCCACTAACAGGTTTTCCTTCTCTACCAGCACATGCAGGTCCTTGTCATGCACTTCTTTTGCCCGGTCTGCCACTTCCAGAAAGGATGCATACGCTTTGTCAAGGGTGCTCTTATCAAAGTTGTAACCGATCTTCTGCAGTCGGAAGGCCAGGGCTGCCCGGCCGGATCTTGCCGTCAGCACGATAGAGGAATCCAGCACGCCGACATCACGCGGATCAATGATCTCGTAGGTTTCGCGGTGCTTGATCACGCCGTCCTGGTGTATGCCGCTGGAATGGGAGAAAGCATTCGCCCCCACGATGGCTTTGTTGGGCTGCACCGGCATGCGCATCATGTGCGACACCATGGCGGAAGCCTCTGAAAGCAGTTTGCTGTTGACGTTGGTCTGCAGGTTCAGGTATGGGTGCTGGCGCATGATCATCACCACTTCTTCCAGCGCCGTGTTGCCGGCACGCTCCCCTACCCCATTGATGGTGCATTCTATCTGCCGCGCACCATTGATAGCGCCCGCAATGGAGTTGGCCGTTGCAAGGCCCAGATCATTATGGCAGTGGGTAGAAAGAGTCACTCGCTCGATGCCCCTCACATTATCTACCAGGTACTTGATCTTCGCGCCATACTCATCAGGCAGGCAATAGCCGGTGGTGTCCGGTATATTGAGCACGGTGGCGCCTGCTTTAATGGCTGCTTCGCATACCCTGGCCAGAAAGGTATTATCGGTTCTGCCAGCATCCTCAGCATAGAACTCCACATCTTCTACAAACCTTTTTGCCAGCCTCACCGCCTCCACGGCACGCTCCAGCACTTTCTCCTGGGTGGTGCGCAGCTTAAAATTGATGTGCGATTCGGAGGTGCCTATACCTGTGTGGATGCGCGGTCGCTTTGCGTGCGTGAGTGCCTCTGCAGCTGTAAGGATGTCCTGCTCTACTGCTCTGGACAGCCCGCAAACTGTGATTTCTTTTGTCTGGGCTGCAATCGCCTTCACCGCTTCAAAATCACCAGGACTCGAAACCGGAAAACCAGCCTCTATCACATCCACCCCCAGCAGCTCTAACTGCCTTGCAATCACCAGTTTTTCATCCACATTCAACTTGCAGCCTGGCACTTGTTCACCATCCCGCAGCGTGGTATCAAATATTTGTATTTTCTGGACCGACATTTTAATTTGATTTCTGTATTGCTGAAAAAAGTCTCTACTTTGGAGGGCAATTAAGGCCAAAACCAGCACCTCCAAAAACTATTTCCAGATAAGGCTACTATTTCCAAGACTAAAATTCAAGACTACAATCACCTGAATACCAATGGATTAATTTGCTTAATAATACAATGGCTAACGGAATAACTGATCCTGTTTTTCAATTGGTGAAATCGCTGACTAAATCAGAGAAGCGGCACTTCCGTCTCTTTGCCAAGCGGCAGGGTGCCACGGAGGGCTTGAAATTTTTGCAGCTGTTCGACGCACTCGACAGCCTGAGCGTGTATGACGAAGAGAAGATACTGGCACTGGCACTTGATGTGAAGAAGGTTCAGCTCGCCAATATGAAGGCGAATCTTTACAAGAATATACTCTCTGATCTGCGTCTTTACCACGCAGGTCAGAACATCGATATACAACTGCACGAGCAACTCGACTACGCCCGTGTGCTGTATAACAGAGGCCTTTATCAGCAGAGCCTGAAAATGCTGGATAAGGTCAAAGTGCAGGCCCTGCAGGCAGAAATGCAGCATACGGCTCTGGAGGCTTTGGATTTTGAGAAGATGATCGAGTCGCAGTACATTACCCGCAGCCTGGCCGGGAGAGCGGATACGCTTTCTGAGGAGTCGATGGACGTTGCAGCGCATGTGTCACAACTGCATAAGCTTTCCAACCTGGGGCTTCGCATGTACGGTCTCTACATCAAGGCAGGGCATGCGCGCAACGACGAGGATTACGAAGCCATAACAGCTTATTTTAAATCGCACTTGCCTGAGTTTGACCTTAGCACGGCAGGCTTTTATGAGAAACTGTCTTACTACCAGTCGCACGTATGGTATTTTTACATCGTACAGGACTTCCGGTCAGCCTACAGGTATGCCCAAAAGTGGGTGGACCTGTTCGAACACTACCCTGGTATGAAGGAAAAGCAAACCATGCTATACATCAAAGGCCTTCACAATTTGCTGGCAGCTTTGTTCAACCTACTCTATTATAGCAAGTTCAAAGAAGTGCTGCAGCAATTAGAGGACTTCTCGAAGGACGAGAAGAGGCGCATTAGCCCCAACACCGAAATGCTGCTGTTCCTCTACATCGAAACAAACAAGATCAACCTGCACTTTATGGAAGGCCGGTTTACCGAGGGACTGGAACTGGTACCGGTTATTCTGGACAAACTGGAGCATTTTAAATTGCAGCTTGACCCGCACCGACAGCTGATCTTCTTTTTTAAAATAGCCAGCTTATACTTTGGCAGCGGGGACAACTACAAAGCGATCGAATACCTCAACAAGATCATTCGCTTTAAGGACATCAGCCTGCGGGAAGACTTGCAGTGCTTTGCCCGGATACTGAATCTGATAGCACACTATGAGGCAGGCGAAGATGAGGCGCTGGAGTACCAGATCAAGTCGGTATACCACTTCCTTGGCAAGATGAACAACCAGCAGCAGATGCAGGTAGAGATCTTCCGTTTCCTGCGCAAACTGGGGGACATTGCACCGCACGAACTCCGGGACGCCTTTATTTCGCTCAAGACCAAACTAGAGAGTATAGCGGCTGATCCGTTTGAAAGAAGACCATTTCTGTACCTGGACATTATTTCCTGGCTCGAAAGCAAAATTGAAAACATACCGGTGCAGGAGGTAATTAAACGCAAGTCCGCAACCCTAAAATAACAGAGTGGATTACACCTCTAAAGGGGGCAGCAGAGATGCGTAGCGCAGCATCTCCTGCTTCCCTAAATTCTATTTAAACCAGGTTCTGTCTGTTGACAGACTCGCGGTGAATGCTGTTGAAAAGCTGCGTTACGAACTCTCCATCCAGGTTTCTGCCAGCAGCCTGGCTTGCATGTTTTGTCAGCAGTTCCGTCCATCTTTCTTCCTGGATCACAGCCATCCCATGCTGCCTTTTGTATTGCCCGATTTCAGCCACAACCTGCATTCTGTAGCTCAACAAGTCGATCAATTGCTCATCAATGTAATCGATGGAGCTGCGCATATTCCCCAGATCGGCCGTGGCCACCTCAGCTGCAGTACCGGTGGTTAACTTCATTTTAGCCAATAGCACTGTCAGCGCCTGTGGCGTGATCTGCTGGGCGGCATCGCTCCAGGCAGCATCGGGGTTATGGTGCGTCTCAATCATAAGTCCCTCCATCTCAAGACCAATAGCGGTCTCGGCTATACCTGCCAGCAGTTGGCGGTTCCCGGCAATATGGCTTGGGTCGTTTATAAGGAGTATGTCCGGGCGCTGCTCCTTCAGGGCGAGGGGCATTTGCCACTCCGGGTTGTTGCGGTAGATGGATTTACCAAGCGGCGATATCCCTCTGTGAATAGCCCCCGGATTGCTGATACCCGCCTTCTCCAGTCGCTCAATCGCACCAAGCCACAGGTTTACGTCCGGGTTCACAGGGTTTTTAACCAGTACCGGCACATCCACCCCCTGCAGCGCGTCGGCAATCTCCTGCACGGCGAACGGATTGGCTGTTGTGCGGGCACCGATCCACAGCACATCGATTCCATGCTTCAGGCACTCATTCACGTGGTCTTTATTGGCAACTTCTGTTGCCACCCGCAGACCGGTTTCTTCCTTTACCCGCTGCAGCCATTTCAACCCTTCGGCACCTACTCCCTCGAACATCCCGGGACGTGTACGCGGCTTCCAGATGCCTGCTCTGTATATGCTTGTACCCGTTGTTTTCAGCTGGTGGGCAATTTCCATTACCTGCTCCTCTGTTTCGGCACTGCATGGGCCTGCGATGATCAGTGGTTGCTCTTTTGTATTAGTTGGCCAGGTGTTATTTATCTTTTTCATGGTATTCATGATGAGTGTATTATGCTTGGTTGATTTCAATCTTAGTTTCACTTTCTGTTTGCAGTATATTTCCCCATCAGGTGCAGGGATTCTGTTATCGGTGCAAGCGCTTGCAGTAGTTCATCCAACTGCTCTTCTGCCTCAAATCGCAGGTCCAGGTAATAGCGATAAAGCCATGGTCGCCCGGGTATGGTTATTGATTCGATTTTGGATAGCTGAATGCGTTGCTCCTGCAGCAGCGCCATGGCCTGCGTGAAAGCCTCCGGGTGGGGTAGCAGCACCAGACTGAGGGTCGCCTTGTTGCAGGAAGTGACTGGCTGCGGCTGCCTGTCCAGCACCAGGAAGCGGGTATAGTTCTGCTTACTCGCCTCAATCCCCTCCCCGAGCACGATCAGGCCGTGCTGGGCAATGGCCAACGAGCTGCCGATGGCTGCCAGCTCCGTTGAGCCGGCTTCGGCTACGTCCCGGATGCTCAGCGCCGTGTCTTCTGACTCGATCAGCTCCACTGCAGGATAGGCCTCGAAAAAAGGGCGACACTGGTTGAGGGCCATGTAGTGGGAGTATACCTTGCGGATGCTCTGCAGCGACGAGCCAGGCACACCGCCCAGGTGCTGGCGAATGCGCATGATCACCTCGCCGCTGATCCATAGATTATGCTCCCTAATCAGCTCCAGGTTGGGCTGTATGGTGCCGGAGATGGTATTCTCTATCGCCATGATGCCCTTGTCGGCCAGTCCGGTGGCGAGGGCCGCAGCCAGTTCCCGAAAGGTGAGGCATGGTACTATTTCCAATTGCTGATCGCCGAACCGGAGCCGGGCAGCCTCTTCGTGGAAGGCTCCCGCTATACCTTGAATTGCTATTTTCATACAGATCAAAAAAAAGCGCCCCGGAGTATGATTCCGGGGCGCTGGTGATAACTTTAGGTTAAAGTATAATCAATACAGCCCCGGGCGTTTACCAAAAAAGTAAAAGCTAAAACCAAAGCCGTAAAAGAAATTCTGCTGTGTAGTAAGCATGCTAATTGCTGTTTTAAAATAAAAAAGGCCCCGCTGGTTGCGGGGCCTCTATATGGTTACATATACCTTTTCCCGCTTTAGTCCTGTGGAGGAAAAAAGTAAAAAAAGAAGGTATATGACTTCTGCTGCTTGTTCATTTCAACGGCCAATATAGAGACTTTTTATTGAACCCCAATTTTATTTCTGTTTTTTATCACACAATAAAACGCGCTCTAAGTAATTATATGTCAGTGTGCTGCACGCCTGTTCTCCTAATAACCTTGCCTGAAAGCACACAAACCCACTTTGCAAGGTGCATTTGACTCAGAGAATATATAATTCGGACAATAAAACGAGCAGCACTTCGGAATTGTAAAATTTTTATCGTATATTGTAAAAAAATAAATGAACCTATATACCAGCTATAATGTAGTTAGTATATAATTAAACAACACAGAATGAATAACGGAACAGTAAAATTCTTTAATGACCTGAAAGGTTTTGGTTTTATTAAAGAAGACAACACAGATCAGGAGTACTTTGTACACGTGACTGGCCTGGTACATGAAATCCAGGAAAACGACAAAGTGACTTTTGAATTGCAGGAAGGCAGAAAAGGACTAAACGCGATTAACGTTAAGCGTGCTTAGTTTTTAGATATAAGTCATTTCGAGAAAAGCCTTGCCTGCGGGTGAGGCTTTTTTTTAAGTTTGATGTGCACGTCTTTGCACCACTCCCCGTTTGTATAATGCCGCCCTGGCAATGTTTCACCTAACCCCTCCTTACGATGAATAGAAGATACCTGGTAGACACTACCACACGCGAGTACATCTGCGTAGCCCTCCAAAAAGGACAGGATTGGACCCCCAACAATCAGGATTCCCTCCCAAAGTTCATGAACTCTCGTAAAAACAAAGACCAACCCGACTTCGAACTTGTAACCGGCGAGTATAACGACAATTCATTTTTTGAAAAGTGGATTCGCAATGGCACAAATTTCCTGTTCAGGTACTAAAAAACCTGCATACCAGCATACCATCATTTTATAGATCATTTAACAGCAATATGGGTAGATCACAAGAAACCTTCAGTAAAAAAGAAAAAGAGAAGAAGAAACTTAAGAAAAGACAAGACAAAGAGCAGAAGCGCGAGGAGCGTATGGCCAACTCTGACAAAGGCAAAGGCCTGGATGAAATGTTAGCCTATGTGGACGAGTTCGGCAATATCACTGACACGCCGCCAGACCCTACGAAGAAGAAGAAAGAAATCAAGCAGGAGGATATTCAGATCGGTGTGGCCAAGCAGGCTGAAATCGATCCGGCTGACCTGATCCGCAAAGGGACCGTTTCTTTTTTCAATGATTCGAAAGGCTACGGCTTTATCCAGGATCATGTGACCCAGGAGCGTGTCTTTGTGCACCAGAATGGTTTGGTGAACGCGATCAAGGAAAATGATCGTGTAACTTTTGAGGTGGAGAAAGGCCCCAAAGGATTGAATGCTGTTAACGTTAAACTGGCGTAATCCCCTCTGGTTCAAAAGCCTACGAATACAGCTTTAAGCCATCTAGTTTAACTTAGGTGATTATAAATCTAAAATCTCCTGCTATTGTCAGTAAAAATACTGACTGCAGGAGATTTTTTTGTCGTATAAGCTTCCTGGTCACCGCTGCTCGTACCTTTGTGGCAGGACCAGTGATGATGAACCGCACCCTACTAGTATGGACACGACAAACACCCCGAAAGCCCTGATTCTGCAGCAGGCCCAACAACAGTTTTTTAAGCAAGGCTACAGCAAGGTATTGATGGCTGACCTGGCCAAACAGCTGGGTATGAGCAAAAAAACGCTTTACCAGTATTTCAGAGGAAAAGAGGAATTGCTGCATGCCGTAATCAAGCACTACCTGGACGCACTGCAGCGGGAAGTAGAGCACCTGCTCCAGCAGGAAGAAACCGATTTCACCCGAAAAGCGGAACAGGTCTTCCACACCGTTGGGCAGCGCTTTGCGCTTATCGACGGTCAACTGCTTACCGACATCAGGAAGCACACCCCTAAGACCTGGCAACTGCTGCAGGCTTACCGCACCGAGGCCGCTTTTAAGCGCTTCCGAACCTTGCTGGAAGAAGGCAGCCGGAAAGGGTACATCCGGAAAGACGCCAATATATCGCTGGCCGTGCTGCTATACGCCAGTGCGCTGGAGAAGATCCTGGACCCGGAGTTTATCAGCCAGGTGCCACCAGAACTGATGAAAGACATTGACTATACACCTTCTGCTGTATATGAGGGCCTGGCGAATCTCATTTTTCATGGTTTGCTGGAGAAGAAGTAAGTAATAACTGGCTTCAACCAGCACCATCAAAACTTACTGCTATACCTTAGCCAGTGAACTAAACAGCTGAAAAACAGCACATCTAAGTTGCTTTAAGTTAAAATATAACTATATTTAGTAAAGTTTTCCCAATCTCACTAAACAGACAAGTCATGAGAGCAAGAACTTTACTCCTCCTCCCCCTTCTGGCTATTTTGGCCGCCTGCTCCAAAGGCGAAGAAGAAATCAAGCAGCTATACCCCAAAAAGGTGGTGATCGGTCCCACAACCCACGAGTTTCACTACGACCAGGGCAGGGTATACAGCGTCACGACTAACAGGCCTAACTTCTATGAGGAGGTGACTTATAGTTATTTTGATGATTACTTCAAGGAGCCGGACCACCAGTTCAAGGATAAGATTTTTGAAGTGAACTTCAGACCCGATGCGGGACCCATTGGCTGGGACAAAAATGACTCCATCATGTTCAGAAAAGAACAGATGACGAGATCAGAAGCAGGTCTTTTGGCGCGTGAGTCTCAGACTACCTTCATGCGGCATTCTAATATAAGGGACTACGTCTACCATGCGTATGATACCTTAAACCAGTTGACAGAGTCCAAATACTATTTTTACAACCCTGCTGACTGGAACACAAGCACCGTGCTAGATGACCCCAAGTATATTTCCAAGGTGATTACCTACTCCTATGAGCAAGGCAAATTAACCAAAGTCACTTACAGTGCTCCCAGCGCCCAAAAGCCTTATCTTACCATCGAGCTGGAGTACGACGACAAGCCCGGCTATCTGCGGAGTCTACCCCTCGAAGTCCGGTTTATGCCGCTGGAGCTTCCCTACCGCAACCACAACATTACCAGATATACCGTGCTCGACCGGGAGGGCAACATCAGAAAGGACCTCTCCTATACCTGCCGCTATAGCTACAACCACGATGGCTACCCTACCAAAATCAAAAAAACCATGCTGGATGGCCTGGAACAAGAAGGTTATATTGTATATAAGGCTTCTATAGGGAAGGCAGCGGTAGCCTCACTAGAACCAGAAAAATAGAACGTATCTGGAGCTGGTTGACTGAAAGCAAGTAACAATACCCCATGGTGTAGTACGAACGCAGGTGGGTTTTAGGTATTAGTTGCTATAAAGGTATAGGCCTACTGTTTGCCAGTGTGGGCCTTCATAATCGTCCGCAGCTACCTGAGCAGCAGGAATAACGCAAAAGCAGCCAGCAGCGAGTTTATGCAGTATACCACATAGAACCAGGCCTTGTGGTTATACTTGTCCCACATACTGGCCAGTACCCCTGATAATTTGTTGCCAACCGAAGTAGGCCAGGTACCATCCACCCATTATCAGAGGAGTCAGGCGGGGTGTGCTCAGCTTTGGCAACAGGGAAAGGCTTATCGGGCTCAGGAACAGCTCCCTCTCTGGTCTACCCTATACAACCAACTTAGGCTAAGAAGACAAACCTTATATAATCTGCACGCCATCTTTTCCTCCACCTCTCAAATATAACACAAGCATAACCCACTCATAACGTGTACTTAACACCACATCAATACTTTTGGAAAGTGGAAAAAGACTGTAGCCAAGGGATCTTTCTAAATCATTAAAAAAGGAAAAAATGGCACGTACAACAAACAATCTTATTCACATCATAGCGCGAAAGCTGCTCGATGTTTCCCTCTACCGCCTGCATTCCTTCTACTCCCCTTTCAAGATTACTAAAGTAAATCCAATCTCACCCGCGCCTGCTATATGGCAAGAAAAAGAAAAGTTGAGGTAGCCGTTATATCGGACGTGCACCTGGGCACCTACGGGTGCCATGCAAAAGAGCTTCTGGCCTACCTGAAGAGCATCCATCCTGACGTCCTCATCCTGAACGGCGACATCATCGACATCTGGCAGTTCAGCAAGAACTACTGGCCTGCCAGCCACATGAAAGTGGTCAAGTACCTGATGGGTTTGATCACCAAAGGCACCAGCGTTTATTACATCACGGGCAACCACGATGAGATGCTGCGCAAGTTCGACGGCTTTCAGATGAACTCGTTTCAGATAGCAAACAAGCTGGTGCTGGAGCTCGACGGGAAGAAGGCCTGGTTCTTCCACGGCGATGTGTTTGACGTGACCATGCAGCACTCCAAGTGGCTGGCCAGACTGGGAGCCCAGGGCTACGACATGCTCATCCTGCTCAACCGTATGGTCAACTTCTGCTGCCTCAAACTCAACCGCGACAAGGTATACCTTTCCCGCAACATCAAGAACCGCGTCAAGAGCGCTGTCAAGTTCATCAACAACTTTGAAAAGACCGCCGCCGACATTGCCATCGCCAACAGCTACGACTATGTGGTGTGCGGCCACATTCACCAGCCCGAAAAGCGCGACATCTCCAACATAGAAGGCCGGGTCACTTACCTCAACTCCGGCGACTGGATTGAGAACCTGACGGCGCTGGAATACCGCAACGGCGACTGGAGCCTATACAAGTTCAGGGAAGACCTGGATGTGGTGGTGATGGAAGAGGAGGAAGAGCGGGTACCGACAAACATACAGCTGTTCCAAAGCATGATGGTCGAATTTAACCTGAAGTCCGCTTGAGAATCCTGTACGCCATCCAGGGCACCGGCAACGGCCACCTGACAAGAGCGCTGGACATTATACCTGCTTTGCAGCGGCATGGTGAGGTCGACCTGCTGGTGAGCGGCTGCCAGGTGGACCTGAACCTGCCCTACCCTGTCAGGTACCGTCTGAACGGGATGAGTTTCATTTTCGGAAAGAATGGCGGTGTGGATTTTTACAGGACCCTTGCCCAGGCCAACTCCCGCGGCTTCTACAGGGAAATACGGCAGCTGCCCGTAAAAGACTACGAACTGGTCGTTTCAGACTTCGAGCCGATCTCCTCCTGGGCCTGTCTGCTGGCCAAAAAGCATTGTGTTGGCCTGAGCAACCAGGTGGCGGTGCTTAACCCCCATGTGCCCAAGCCGAAAGAGGTGGATCACATGGGGAAGTTTATTTTGAGAAACTACGCCCCGACCACTGCGCAGTATGGTTTCCATTTCGCAAGGTTCGACGATTCCATCTTTACGCCCATTATTCGCCAGCAGGTCCGGGAACTTGAAGTCAGCAACCTGGGGCACTATACAGTTTACCTCCCCGCCTACGACGACCACAAAATCATTAACAAGCTCACGCGGTTTAAAAAAATCGAATGGCAGGTATTCTCCAAGCACAACAAACAGCCCCTCCGGCACGAGAATGTTTCGGTGCAGCCCATTCAGAGCGAGCGTTTCCTGCAAAGCATGGCGTCATCGGCGGGCGTGCTGTGCGCGGCCGGTTTCGGCACGCCGTCCGAAGTGCTGTACCTGCAGAAAAAGCTGCTGGTGGTGCCGATGAAGAACCAGTTCGAGCAGGCATGCAACGCGGCGGCTCTAAATTTTCTGGGAGTGCCCACCATCAAGAGCCTCAAGAAAAAACACCTGCCCAGGATTCAGGAGTGGCTGGAGCACGGTGAGCCCCTGGAAGTACACTATCCGGATGAGACGGATGCCCTGGTGCAACGCATCGTACGGGAAAACACGTAACCTAAAAAGTTTTAAGTATAGTTAATAACGCAGCTGAGCGCTTGCCACTGCTTTTTTATGACAGATACCACCACGCCAGTACAGGATCAGCCTGTGCTTACCAGATCTGCATTCGGAGAAGATTTTGCCTGGGGCGTTGCCACAGCGGCATACCAGATAGAGGGAGCCCATGATATGGCAGATAAAGGGCCCTCTATCTGGGACGTGTTCACCAGCAGGAAAGGCAACGTAAAGCAAAACCACCACGGGAACTTTGCCTGTGACTTTTTCAACTGTTACCCCGATGACCTGCTGTTGATGCAGTCGATGGGTATACCTGATTTTCGTTTCTCTCTCTCATGGTCCCGCCTGCTCCCGAACGGTATTGGCCAGGTGAGCCGACACGGCATCGGGCACTACGAGCGCCTGATAGACAACTGCCTGGAGTTGGGCATCACGCCCTGGGTTACCCTCTACCATTGGGACCTGCCGCAGGCGCTGGAAAAAAAGGGTGGCTGGGCAAACCGTGACATCGTCGACTGGTTCGCTGAGTACACCGCTTTGTGCGCCCATGCCTTCGGGGACCGGGTAAAACACTGGATGGTACTCAATGAGCCGATGGTGTTTACCGGAGCCGGGTACTTTCTGGGGGTCCACGCCCCTGGCCGCAGGGGATTCGGATTGTTTATCCCGGCGGTACACCATGCAGTGCTCTGCCAGGCCGAAGGGGGGCGCATCCTGAAAAGCATAGACGCATCCGCCGAAGTAGGCACCACTTTCTCCTGCTCTCACATAGAGCCCCTGCGCCAGCGCGAGCAGGACATCAGGGCGGCCCGACGGGTTGATGCGCTGCTTAACAGGCTGTTTCTGGAGCCTGCGCTCGGCCTGGGCTATCCGCTGGACGACCTGAGGTTTATGCGCCGGATTGAAAAGTACATCATGCCCGGCGATGAAAGCAAGATGGCTTTTGATTTCGACTTTATTGGCATACAGAACTATACCCGTGAAGTTGTCAAACACTCTTTCTGGACGCCTTTCCTGCAGGCCAATCTGGTGCCGGCTCAAAAACGAGGCGTACCCTATACCTTGATGAACTGGGAAGTATACCCGGAAAGCATTTATCACATGCTACAGCAGTATAGCCGGTACAGCGGCATTAAGAAGCTCATTGTCACGGAGAACGGAGCGGCTTTTGCAGATGAACTGGTAGACGGGCAGGTGCACGACCAACGGCGTCTGGACTTTCTGCAGCGCTACCTGCAGCAGGTACTGCGCGCAAAACAGGAAGGGGTGAAAGTAGACGGGTATTTTGTGTGGTCGTTCCTCGATAACTTCGAATGGGCTGAGGGCTATACGCCGCGTTTTGGCCTGGTGCACGTGGACTATGCAACGCAACAGCGCACGGTAAAAAATTCCGGCCTGTGGTACCGTGACTTCCTGAGCGAAAAGGCAGATTCAGGCGATGAGCAAGGGTAAAGTCAGCCATAAGTTACGCCTAATTCAAGCCCAGGTTATATAACTGTTAAGACTGCTGAAGGCTGTAGCATACCTGCAAAAACCGCTGTATCTTTGGTACAAGGTGAAAGATTAGATTGTTAGTAAGGTTAGTACAAAGGCGCCTCCCGCTTGGGAAAGCGCCTTTTGCGTTTCATCCGGATTCCAAGGCGAGCATCTGCCTTAAAGAACCTCAGAAGTAGCGTCCACAAAAAACGGCAGCCGTTTTAACCGGCTGCCGTAAGAAGCAAATCATAAAAAGGGATCTGCCAAGATCAGGCCTCAGATGGAAAGGAACCAGACGCTTATATGGCGTAATAAAGTAGCTCAGGCGCCCGTGCGGTAAACGGCCGGATGCGGGTTCCCTCCTGTTCAGCCCTGTTGTTTGAAGCGTGCAGCTGTAGTTCGTGCGCCGCGTACCATTTCATCCTTCCTTTCGGATGCTCCACCAGCACATTCTGATCTTTAAAATTTCCTTCCTTATACAATCTGAACCTTCCTATTCCTTCTGGGGTTTCCAACTCCGTGCCAACAAGCAAGCGTTCAAAGTTGATTTTCGTTTTTACAGCCATTTGTTTTATAGAGAATGGTTAAGCATAAGAACTCTAAATCTATCTGCTGCAAGGTAGGAAACGACTGTTGCCGGAATATTACCCTATTATAACGTTTCTGTAAACTACTGTTATAGGGTAACATTCTGCAACGGTTCATTACGTCAGAATCGTCAACCGATCAGGTCCTCCAGGGACCTGATCGGTTGACAGGGTCAGACCAGGCCACTGGATGTTGACAAAAAGCGTGTTTCCAGATGGGAAGAATTGTTTCGGAAGTCTATCTGAAAAAGCAGCTGAAGCTCGGCTGCACTGGGTGCGAGTTCCTGCAGCCTTCCAGGCAGGCTGGTCAATTCAGCTGCGTCTAGCCTATGCTACATTTCCGGATTTCCACCCCCACCGCCCGGTCAGGGTAAGGCTTTTGGCTCATGAAGAGCAAGAAAAAAGCGACCAACGTGTCCCTTGCACGTCAGCCGCTCTGATTCCGCTACCTGCTTCCTTTCGTTGTTACAACTGGTTTTCTTCTATAAAGGTGTTGTACATTGATTCGTAGCAAGCTTTCAGATCCCTGGCGTCTTCAAAAGCACTCTCGAAAAGGAACGGACCGGTGTAGCGGGCTTCGTGCAACGCAGCCAGTATTTCGGTCCAGTTATTATTGCCTTGCCCCGAGCAGGGAAAGTAATGATTCTCCGCCTCCCCGGTACCGTCCGCGATGTGCACCGACTTCAAGCGTCTGCCTAAGGCGCGGATCAGGTTTTCAGGGTTTTTGATGTGGTTCATGTCCACGGCCGCGTAAATGCTTTTAGGCAGGCGGTTCATGATCTCCACAGTCTCTTCCACGGTGCGGCACAGCGGGCGTTCCCGCTCCGCGTCTACCAAAAGTTCGGGACCCAGCATGTTTTCGATCACCATCGTCGCGTTCATACTGCGGACAATTTTGTTCAGTTCTATGGCCGATTTAATCAGCTGGTTTTTACGGGCCTCCCGCTCGTTCAGGCCCAGGTAATAACTTGGGTGGAAGAGAATGATTTCAAGCTGTAAGATCTTGCAGTACCCGAGCACTTTCCGATGCAGGGCTACCACCTGCTGGCGTTCTGCTTCGTCTGTCAGCGAAAGGTCGATTTGCTTGCCAAATGGCATGTGGATGGACCATATTTTGATGCCGGCATCATCCGCTGCTTTTTTGGCCCTATGCATAAGTTCGGTCATCTCCTCATCGCTCACCTTAAGATCCCGGTTGCCGTCAATCAGGCCTCCGAAGGAAACCTCCACATAATCCACCCCTACTGATTTGGCATATTGCATCTGCTCCGCCGAAACTTTGTTCAACCCCAGCGCATAGCCAATTTTCAGGGGCTTCGGTGCTGTTTTAGGTGGACTGGCAAAAGCAATTGTAGCTGTCACCAGGTATAGGAGGCACACCAGCATAGAACAATGGAACGACTTTCTCACACGTTTAAAATTTAGAGTCTTGTTATACTTGCTTTGTTACTCGGTCACCTTGACCCGCAGCTCGGTTTGAAGCGCTTTCTCCGGAGACACCAGTACGTTCTGCACCTCAAAGCGCAGCGGCACTTCGGGCAGCTCCTGCCACAAGGTCTTCAGGGTCAGGGTGGTCGTTTCGTGCGGTTTCAGCGTGAGGCGGCCTAGGGGCAGGTTTTCGAAGTCCTGGTCGCTTTTGCACACCACCTCGTACGGGATGTCCGATTTGTTTTGAATATGGATCAGGATGACCGGCTCGACGTTTCGTCGGTTGCTTTTCACAGCCTTTACCTCCAGCGAAGCTTTGAAGAAGGCGTCCAGCTCCTTTTCCCGGCCCACCAGGTAATCGTCGAAGTATACCGCCGTGCGGCGTGCCTGCAGCGCTTCCCGGATTCCCTCCTCCGAGCGTTCTTTGGCGAAGACCAGTGTCATCGGCCGGTGCGAGTGACGGTAGGTATAGCTGATGTCCCGGTGCTCGTCGGAGTTGGCCAGCATGGTCAGGTTATACTTCTCGGCCATGCGGTGCGCTTCCAGGTTGTAGATACCCGAATTCACGACTTCCACGCCGTGCAGCAACCCTTCGGCGAGCATTTTCCGGTGCAGGTCCGAGAAGAGGTCCAGGCCATACTTGTCCTTGTCCCACCAGCGGTAGTTGGGGTGGTTGTAAAAGATGAAGGCACCCTGCCTCTTGGCCTCCCAGAAGGGAGCCAGCAGCTGCTTTTCAGTCGGGTTGTCCTTCATCACAAACTTCTTTTTCCCGTCTTTCATGTAATCGGAAGGCAACTTGTTGGCATCCTTTACAAAGAGGGCGTTGTGGTGGTAGGGCGTCACACGGGGAGAGATCTCCACCCCTTGTATCACCAGCACATCCGTCTTGGCGGCCGATTCCGTGGCGATCTGGTGCGACTTGTTGTAATCTTTTCTGATTTCGTCCGGATAGCCTTCGTAGTCGATGTGCTCGGTGATCGAAATGGCGTCCAGCCCGTCCCGGTCTGCCTCGTAGAGCCGGAAAGACGGCCACACGTGTCCGTCCGAAAAGACCGTGTGCATGTGAAAATCGCCCTTCAGGGTCTGGTAGCCGGGGATGTCCGGCAGCTTCACCTTCTCTTCTGCTTTACTTGTGGACTGGGCCTGCAGTTCTGCGCCAAAACACAGCAAGCAGGCCATTAAAAGTGGTGTTATTTTTTCTAGCTTCATACGTTATTTCTTGTCGATACCTGCTACTTCCCTGCCGCCGAAGCTGCATTCGCGGACTTTTCTGTTACCATGATGTAGTTGCGGATCCGGCGCTGGCCGTAATGGTCGAAGCGCTTGTTGTCGGTCGGGTAATTGACCACGCCTTCTCCTTTGATCCACATGGTGGTGGAGCCTCCGCCGTCGAGGTTCAGGGCGTAGGCCGGGTCGAAGTATTTCTGAATGAACTGCGTCAGCTCTTTGGCCGACATGCCCGCGGATTTACCTGCGTGGCGGCCATCGACAGTGATGAGCAGGACGCGGCTCTTGTCCACGGTGGCAATGGCCGTTCGTGGGTGCCGCACGCCCTGGTGCCGGTCGGGGTGCTCATAGTCGAGTTGTTCCAGGGGCTTGTCCTGCGATTGGGCAAAAATCTCGCCCACGGGCTTGTACTCGTAGATGAGCATCGGCGAACCCGAGATGATGTTGGCATAAGGCATCTGGGTATAGGAAGCATTGTCACCGTAGGCAATGCCCATTTGCTTTTTACCGCCATCGTAATAAAACGCCCCTTCATGCTTCCAGAAAAGCTTGTGATCAGGCGGTACGGTCACCGAGGTTTTGATCTCGTGATCTGCCTTGAAAAAAGAGGAGGACTGTCCGTTCTCCACCAGTTCGTAATAAGTGCCGTTGATAGCCGCCAGGGCCGGCTCGTGCGCTTCCGCCACTGCCGACAGCGAATCCTCCGGGAACACGTTGTCCAGCACCAGATCATACCTACCGGAAGCAAGGTCCACCTCCAGCACATGCACGATTTGTGCCGAGGTATAAGGCTCGTAATACCGGGTGTAATTATACTTAATAAAGCCTGGGGAGAGGGTGTCGATCTTCCAGCCAACCGTATCTTGAAGTACTGGTTTTACTGTGGTGGCAGCACGGAGGGCGGCTTCCGGTTTTGTGGGCTGGCAGGCGGCCAGTATACCAGCCGCTAGCGCCAGGAAACTGAGTTTTTTTAATATCATGTTTGAGTTAATGTGCACGTGGTTGGGAAGTTAAAAAGAAAGGAGTCGCCACTTCGGTTGACTCCCTTCTCACAATCAATCTACTTTACTTATTACCATTAATAGCCTTGGTTTTGTGTCAGCACACCGTTCGACAGGTTGATCTGGTCGCCGGGCAGGGGCAGCACATACTGGTTGGTATTTTGAATGTTGGGAAGGTCAATCGCCTTGCCCGTGCGCACCAGGTCGAAGAACAGGAAGCCTTCACTGTAGAGCTCTCTTCTGCGCTCCTCCAGCACTGCTTCAAGGTAAGCTTCCGGCGAGGCAAAATCTGCTAGCTCATACTCCTCCACGCCCCGGACCTTGCGAAGCGCATTCAGGTATACCAGGCCCTGCTCCAACGGCAGCCCTTCGGCGCTGATCAGGTACATTTCGGAAAGGCGGCTGACGATCACCGGCTGCACGTCCCAGTACTTGCTCACAATGACGTTATAGGTTTTGTCGGCGTTGTAAATGGTGTCGATGTTCACCATGCCGCGCACGTCTTCCGGAGTATAAAGCGACTCGAGCACCTCGGTGGAAGGCTGCACGAAGTAAGAACCAGCCCAGGCCGTGCCGTAGGGCCAGAACAAACTGGACAAGCGTAGGTTGGTCTCGGTTTTGAGGTTAGAGAAAGCAAAGAGCACTTCGCGGGACGAAGCCGTGTTGCGGAAGATGCTGCCATAGTCTGCCACCAGGCCCAGGCCGCTGCTCTGGATCACGCTCTGAGCCAGCTGGGCTGCCTCTGCCTTGTTGCCCCGGGCCAGCAGTACGCGCGCTTTCAAGGCCGTAGCCGCTTCTTTGGACACGCGTTTGTTCGTGGCTTCTTTCAGCGGTTTGGCCTCGGCGATGGCAAAGTCCAAATCTTTGATGATCTGCTCCCATACCTGGTCGGCTGTGTTGCGGGGCAGGTTCTCGGTGGTATTTTCCACGATCAGCGGCACCCCGCCAAAAGCGGTAACCAGCTGGTAGTACAGGTAAGCCCTGAGGTAGCTCGCTTCGGCTTTCACCACTTTCACGCTTCCCTGCGCGCCTAGCTTGTCACAGGCCTGTATCACGTTGTTGGCGCTGTAAATGGTCCTGTAGGTATTTTTCCAGAGAGACGAGGAATAGCTCAAACCGTCGTCTACCCCGTTGCCTGTGATGAGTCGGCCGTAGGCACTGTTGTTGCCCGAAAGCGGCGTCCAGGTATAGTTGCCGCCCCGGATGTCGTTGATCAGGTAGTTGTCCCGTTCCGGGGTAGCGGCCCGGTACAGGCCGTTGAGAAAAAAGCCGACATTGCTTTCGTTGATCTGATCAGGCGATACGGCGCTTTCCGGTGTTACATCCAGTTCTTTGCTGCACGAGGAGAAAAGCACACCAGCCCCCAGGGCCATACTTAAAGCTGCTAGTTTATATGTTCGAAGCATGTTTATACTTGTTTGAAGATTAAAAACTTACATTGATCCCGGCCATAAAGGCGCGTGGCTGTGGCGTCACCAGGTTGTCGATGCCGAACGAGCGGGCGTCAAGCGAGCTGGAAGCCTCCGGATCGTAGCCGCTGTACCCGGTGAAGGTATAGAGGTTGGTGCCGGACAAGTATACCCGCGCCTGCTGTATGGCCAGCTTCTGCAGCATAGAGGCTGGCAGCTTGTAGCCGATGGTCAGGTTCTTGATGCGCAGGTAGGAGGCATCCTCCACAAAGTAGCTGCTGTTCTTCATGTTATAGGCGCTTTTGGTGGCACGCGGTACGTCGTTGCTGGTGCCCGGTCCGGTCCAGCGGTTTTCGTAAGTGTCCCGCACCTGGTTGTAGTCGCGGCCACCCATGTGGTCCAGGCCCGAGCGCCAGGCAGCGGCGATCTCATTGCCGAGGGAAAAAGTGGCAAAGAGCGAGATGTCAAAGTTGCCGATCTCCACGTTGTTGGTCAGGCCACCGAACAGGTCAGGCTGAGCGCTCCCGATCACGGACAGGTCAGCCGAGTTGATCAGGTTGTTGCCGTCCAGGTCTTCAAAGATCATGTCGCCCGGGCGCACTCCCTGCTTCTGCAAGGCTTCCGGGATCTCTTCGATGGTCTGGTATATGCCACTTTGCTTATACCCGTAGAACACGCCCAGCGGCTGTCCCGGGATGATGGCATTCCAGCCACCTACCTGGATCGGCTCGTTACCGATCAGGCTGGTCACTTTATTGCGGATGGAAGCCATGTTCAGGCTGGTGCTCCAGCGGAAGCGGTCCTTTTCGATGTTGACGCTGGTGAGGGTAAACTCATGCCCCTTGTTTTCCATGGAGCCGATGTTGGTGGTACGGTGCGTAAATCCACTCGTGGCCAGCGTCGGCACGTTGTACAGCAGGTCGTCGGTCTTCTTAATGAAGTTGTCATAGGTAAGCGCCAGCCTACCGTTCAGGAACGAAAGGTCCAGACCGTAGTTCGTCTGCCGGGTGGTTTCCCATTTCAGGTCCAGGTTGCCCAGCGAAGTAACCGATAGACCGGTTTCGGCGCCGTAATTATACCCACCCGATGCCAGCGGCATGTAGCTGTAAATGCCGATCCCGTCCTGGTTGCCGGTCTTGCCCCAGCTGGCGCGCAGCTTACCAAACTCCAGCCATTCTGCTGTCGGGAAGAAGTTTTCGCTCGTGAACACCCAGCCTGCCGACACAGAAGGGAAGTAGGCGTAGCGGTTGTCTTTGTGGAACTTGGATGAACCGTCGTAGCGCAGCGAAGACGACAGGAAGTAGCGTCCCTTGTAATCCAGCTGTACCCGCCCGAGGTAAGACTCCATCGCATACTTGTTGGCGTCACCGCTTGCCGTGGTCACCGTGGCCGAGGTGATGTGCCTGAAGTCATCCGACGGAAACTCCGTGCCCTGCGCGTTGTTGAAATCGTAAGCGTCCTGGTAATAGGTATAGCCCACCATAGCTTCCGTGTTCAGGTCTCCGCCCCAGTTCTTGAAGAAGGTCAGCGTATTGTCGATATTCTGGGAAACCCGGTTGCCGCGCGTATCGATGGTCAGGCCTTTACCGGAGGCGTATGGGTGCAGGCGCGTCTGGTGTCGGAAACCACGGCCAAAGCGAAGTTCAGCATTGTAGGCTGTGTGCCAGGTAAGGTATTGGAGAAAGTTAACGTTGCCGTACAGGTTGATGAGCGCCTGGTAGTTTTTGTCTTCGATCAGGTCATTCTCCAGCACTTGTACGCCGTTGTGACGCAGGATGTCCTTCCCGCCGATGTTGAACGTGCCGTCGTCTTTGTAGATGCGGTCGTAGGGGCGCTGCTCGAGCGAGCGCTGGAAAAGCGCCGTGCCTTGGTCGCCGTTGGGCGCCGAAGAGCTGTTGGTATAGTTACCGCCGAAACGCAGGCCAAAGTTGAGGACTTTGTTCGGGGTGAAATCCAGGTTGGTACGCAGCGAGTAGCGTTCCAGGGCGCTGTTCTTTAACAGGCCTTCCAGGTTCTGATAGCCTACCGAGGTATAGTACTTCACCGTGTTGCTGGATCCGCTGAAGGAGAAGTCCGTCTGATGTGTTGCTGCGCCCTCGTTGATGATCAAATCCTGCCAGTTCACGTCGTATGGATCAGCGGGCACGTTGCCCAGTACTTTGTTGATGTCGATGTAGCCGCTTTTGCCCGGGCTCAGGTTCAGGTCGCTGTTGTAGTTATCCACCGCCTCCTGCTGCAGGCTAATGTATTCCTGCGGGTTGAGCAGGTTGAGCTTTTTAGGCATGGCTTGAATACCCGACACCTGCGAAACCGAGATCTTCGGCTCACCTTTGCGCCCCTGTTTGGTCGTGATCAGAATCACGCCGTTGGCAGCGCGGCTGCCGTAAATGGCGGCCGAAGCAGCGTCTTTGAGCACCTCGATGGACTCGATATCAGAAGGGTTGATGAGCGAGAGCGGGTCCTGGATGAACTCGCCGGTATAGTTGTAGCTGGCCCGCGCTTTGGAGATCGGAATGCCGTCCACCACATACAGCGGCTCGTTGTCGCCGTTGATCGAGCTCACGCCCCGGATGTTGACGCGGGAAGCGCCGCCGGGCGTACCGTTGCTCACTGTCAGGTTCACGCCCGCTACCTGGCCTTGCAGCAACTGGTTGGCACTCGGCACGTTGCGGTCGGCCACATCCGCGGGGTTTACGCTGGAGATGGCCGTGGTGATGTTGCGGCGCGTGTTCTGGCCGTAGCCGATTACTACCACCTCGTTAAGCTTCGACTCAGCCACTTTCAACTTGACCATCAGGGACTCTTTCTCACCTTCCTCTAAGGTGTAACCCGTGAGCGCCTGCGGCTCGAAACCAATGTAGCTGAACGTGAAGGTATATGGGCCGCCAAGCGGCAGCCTGCTGAAAGAAAACATTCCTTCTGCGTTGGTGGTAGTACCGCTGGTATGGCCCGTGCTTTCGTTCTTGGCCAGCACCGACACGCCGATAAGCGCCTCGCCGTTACCATCCTGCACTACGCCCACTACCTGATCCGGTGTAGCTTGGCCGTAACCGCTCTGCCCGTACAGGACGGCCAGCATGAAAAACAATAGGACTTTGGGCCAGATCGGCCTGCCTTTCCTGGTAAATTTAACGCTCATAGTGTATGTGTTTGGATAAAGATTTCCCCTTACGTCCTGTTGCCAGGACGTTTCATCCGTCAGTAGACGGAGCAATTTTTATGTTTCTGATTTATTTTCTGATGCGGTAGCTATTCTGCTCCTTTTTCAATTTCAGCTCGTTAAGCACAGCGATGGTCTGCAGCACCTGCTCCAACGAATCGGTGGTGCTGATCCTGCCGGTAAAACTGATCCTGTTTATATCGGCCTGCCTGTAGCGGATATCCTGCGCGTATACCCTGGAAAGCTCGTTGAGCACCGCAGGCAAAGGGCGTTTGCTGAACTCAATGACGTCGCCGATCACAGTCATGCTTCCTACTTCATCAGCAGTCCGGACAGGTACTTTTTGAGGACTTTCTTTCCTGGTAATGAGGCTGCTAACGCCCCCTTCCGGATTTTCCGGGTCCAGCTCGAGTTGCTGCCCCGGGCTCAGGTAGACTTCTTTTACCTTTTGCTGCATAGCTTCGGAGACAGCTTTTACGACCACCTTGCCGGTATACAGCTGCACCAGCACCGGCTTGCTGCCGCCTGGCGCTTTTACTTTAAAAGTAGTCCCTAGTGCGGTAGTGGCCAGGCCGCCTGCCTGAACGGTAAAGGGCCGCTGGCTGTCTTTGGCTACGTTGAATACGGCTTCGCCTTTCAGGTAGACCGTGCGCCGGTCGTCCTGCACAAAAGGCTGCGGGTAGCTGATTTCCGCCCCGGGCAGTAGCTCCACATCCGAGCCGTCTTCCAACAGGATAGTTACCGGTCTCAAGGATTTGTTAACTTTTATGACAAATACATCCTTTGTTACATCGGATGCCATCACTACTGAGCTTCCGGCATCCGTACGGTTCAGGGATAGCTGCCCGACCAGGAAAAGGCCCAACACAAGCGAAGCGGCAACGGCAATCCTATACAAATCCCCATACCTTCCGCCCTTCAACCCGACTTCGCGCCGTATGTGCCGCAACATCCGTTGTGATGTTTTCTCCTTCAGCCACCCCTTGCTGTCGAACTGCTCCCACTCCGTTTCCGGCAGGAGTTGCTCGAGTGCCGCCGGGTTTTCTTCCAGATACTGGGCCACCACCCTGGCTTCGCTGGCGCTGGAATCATTATGCAGAAATCGTTCTAGCTGGTGTGGGTCCATTTGTAGCATCTAAACACAGTGAATACGCTCCTCAGCAGCCTGTCCCCTGCTGGAAACAATTATTTAACATGCGCCGAGCCAGGTCCACAGCAGCACATGGCTATATCGGAGGAGCAACTTCAACTGTTTGGTAGCTTTGGTGAGGTGGTCTTCCACGGTTTTGGTAGAGATGGAAAGTTCGCGGGCGATATCCTGGTACGAGAGGCCCTGCATACGGCTGAGTTGAAAGACCTTTTTGCGAATCGGTGGCAACTGTTCTACCGCTGCCTGAATATCTTCCTGAAGGCAGTGGGCGTACACGGTGTTCTCGGTATAGGTGTGTTCTCCGGGGAGCTGGGCGTGTTGCAGGGCTTCGCGCTCCACTGCTTTTTTTCGCAGTGTGTCGATGAGCGTGGTCCGGGCTATCCGGAAGATCTGGGAGGAGACGGGCACTTCGTCCGACAGGCGGTCCAGGTGTCGCCAGAGTTTGATAAAGGTCAGCTGCACGAGCTCTTCGGCCATGAACTCAGAGTGGGTCTGTTTGCGGAAGTAGAAGTATACTTTTTGGTGGTACTCGCCATATAGCTTCTCAAATGCGGCCTCATCTGGGGTGATTCGTATGCTTAGCCGGTCAGTACTTTCAGAAGTCATCACGCTGGTAACGTTTAATCCTGTACAAAGGAACCAACATTTCAGGAGCGCGTGGGTTAAGTTTGTGTTAAATCGATGTTACTGCACCGATACATGTAGCAAGTGAAATGAGTAGGCACAACTACCTCCCCTTATTGCCAATGGTGTTTATTATAGGTATGTCCGCCTATATACCCTGACCAAACGATATTCCCCAATAGGACCTGAGGCTCTCTAGTAGTTTCTATCACAGTAGCATAGCGCGGTCCTTCCTGCCCTTGCCGCCACGGATGAGTAGCAGCCTCCCGCTAAGCCCCATTCCCCCAGCTCAAAGCCAAGATCCAAAGTCACTTGCTTGGGCGCAAAGGTAGCCTTGCGATCCGGACACAGGGACAAGGTCGTCAAAACAAAAAGGGTATTCACCTGGCGGCGGACCCTCCGCATTTTCTTTGGCTCCACCTTGCCTTTAGTCCGGCGCCGAAGCTCCATAAGCCATTTCCTCACACTTAAACATCATGATTATGGGAAAGACCGTTCAAACCTCCGCCCTCACCAGAGCAGCCGAGATCAAGCTCACCTACTGCAACAGAGTAAAACCCTCCGAAAGACCGCCGGTCACCTGCTTTGCCGACTCCTATCAGGTGCTCAAAACCAGTTGGGACATAGGCAAACTGGAGTTTGTCGAGCAGTTCAAGGTCCTGCTGCTCAACCGCGCCTCCGGGTACTTGGCGTCGACGAGCTCTCCACTGGCGGGGTGGCCGGCACCGTGGTAGATCCCAAGCTCGTCTTCGTGGCAGCCCTGAAGGCCTGCGCCCCCGGGATCATCCTCTCCCGCAACCGCCTCTCGGGCAACCTCAACCCCAGCGCGGCCGACCTGCAGCTGACCAGGAAGATGAAGGCTGGCGGGGAACTGCTGGATATAGGTAGGGCTAAAAACAAACAAGCCCTTAAATCGCTAATTTAAGGGCTTGTTTGCTAACTGATAGGGTACTAAGTGGTGATGAAGGTTCCTTAGTCGCATTCAAAAGCGTGACAGGCTCATGAAGGGTGCCGCCCATCTCTTTGCTGTGTCAATGCCCACCCTTTCTACATCGCGTGCGCCCACAATTCCATCGCTCCAACTCGGAAATCTTCCTATGCCAGTAAACACCATGCTCGCGCAAACAGGCTGAGACGCTTCACCAAGGAGGAGAAACCTGGCGGCTTTCGTAAGTCAAGGGTCTCTGAGTTTATTTTATCACGCCACCCCTTCTGACCTTTCTAACACCCCCGTTTTGATTTTTCAGATACAAATACAAGATTGCCCGCTGCTTAAAGTCTTAAACAAGGCACATCTTCCGTCCGAAGCAGCTTTAACGAAAGATTCTTTTATCGCCGCCCAGGCTATGGATTTTGAACCAGGTTAGGATTCAGTATGATCTCCTCTTCCGGAATAAAGAACACGACTCGTGGATGTGTATAAGGTATTTCTTGGGTTGTTTGCCCAGAAAGCAGATGAGTGCCCGGATAGTTGCGAACCATCGTGCGATTATTGCGGAACACATCAAACTTTCGATGCGCTTCCCAAGCCAGCTCCAGTCGGCGCTCATCCAGGACTACGTCCAACACACTGGTATAGCCCATCATGTTAGAAGGGGAGAAAAGGGCATCGCCTGATAAGCCAGACCGTTGCCTGATCAGGTTTACATCCTCCAACGCAGCTGCATGGTTCCCGAGCTTGGCATTGGCCTCCGCGCGGCTCAGGTACATTTCTGCCAGACGCAGGTATACCGGAGAGCTCAACGTAACCACACCCTCCTGATAAGAATATTTGGTAATGAAGTATTTTTCATAACCGTTTCTTGAGGCCAGCAATGGTTTGCCATCGGCTCCTGTTCTGATCGAGCCATCTGCATTTCTCAGGTATACCGGCACAATAAACTCTCTTCGCTTGTCATCAGGAAATTTATTAACCAGGTCACGGTAACTGGCTGAGGCATACATTTCACCGTACCCCATGCCATCGCTCAGATACATAGACCCAAGAGAAGCCCAGCCTCTGTCATCTTGTATGGTGTGCTTGATTGCAAAGATCGTCTCTTTGTTGCTTTCGCTGGCGAACGAGAAATACTTGGGTAGATCAGCTGTGCTTACCAAGGCATACCGATTGGAGTTGATCACCATGTTCGCATACTCAATCGCCTTCTCGTTATTCTCCATAAAGAGGTGCACCCTCGACAGAAGCGCATAGGCTACCTCTTTGGAGGCAAAGCTGCTATTCTTAGTGCTGCCCATCAGTTGCGCCGCCTTCTCCAGGTCTTTGAGAATGAATTCATACGTCTGCTTTACTGTGCTGCGGGCAGGCAGATCGTTTATATCGGTGTTGTCCCGAATCATGATTCCCAACGACGCTCCCTGATCCTGCGCATAAGGGCGCCCGAAAACATTTACCAGGTCAAAGTGCACCATGGCCCGTAGGAAGTAGTTCTCGCCAAGTATCTGGTCGAGTTCCGCGGACTGCCCCTCCTTCAGCTTCTCTATCACCACATTTGTTCCGTATATTGCCTGGTAAGCCTTCCGGAAGAAGTTTGTGGTAATGGACATCGAGGTGAGGTGCTGGTAATTGTAGGCGTAGAATAAAGGATCCGTAGTAGTACCGCTCAACGCCACGTTGTCACTGGCATACTCAGTCAGCATGTGATAATTGCGGGTATAATAACTGTCTTTCAGATAACTGTAGTTTCCTATAGTGGCAGCTTTGAGTCCTTCAGGCGTATTGGTTGTCTGATCAAACGTAAGCCCATCGTAAGGCTTAACTTCCAGATCATCGGAGCAGCCGGCAAGCACCACGGTGCTAAGCATAGCTGGGAAAATATATTTTCTAAAAATAAGTTTCATGGCTGATTGGGTTTAAGGGTTAAAAGTCAACGTTAACGCCGATCATGAGCTTCCTGCTGATGGGATATCTTGTGACAGAGGAGCCGGTGGTCAAATCCACTTCCGGGTCCATACCTGAGAAATTGGTCAATGTCCATAAGTTGTCACCGCTGGCAAACACCCGCACCCCTTCTGCCTTCAACTTAGCAGCAAAGGCGGCCGGCAGATTATAGGATAGGGTGATGTTGCGCAGACGCAGGTAGCTGCCATCCTCCAGGTAACGCGACGAGACTTTGTTAGAGGCCAAGTTGCCGTTCAAGACCGCTTTCGGATGCGTGGCAATGTCGCCTTCTTTTTCCCAACGGCTCCAGCCGTTCTGGAGCACCATACTGTTATAAGTTGGGTAGGCACCGTCTGCATCAAACAGCTCCCGGTTATAGTTGTACACCTTGTTGCCGTATACAAAATTGAAGAAAGCAGACAGGGTAAAGTTTTTATAGGCAAAGGTGTTGCGGAAACCTCCGGAAAATTTAGGTACAGCCGTACCGGTGTATACCCGTGTGGCGCTGTTATAAGAAGTCGTCACGGTGTCTTTCGCGAAGTTGCCTTCCGCATCATACTTTCTCAGTAACCACAGCGGAGCCCCCGTAGCCGGATCCACGCCTTTCCAGTCTCTCATGTACCAGGAGCCAATCGGCTGCCCTACCGCTATGCGCTGGTTGCCCTGTTCAATTGGCTGCCCACCGTACAGTTCCAGTACCTTATTGCGGTTAAAAGACAGGTTGAAGTCGGTTTCCCAGGCAAATTCTCCTGTCAGATTCTGCGTGCTTAACTCTATATCAATCCCTTTGTTTCTAACGGAACCGATGTTCTGCGTCTGCCAGTAGAAGCCCGTGGCAGAGGAAAGCGGCACATCCTGCAGGATGGCTTTGTTGGTCCTGCTGTAGAAGTCCACGGTGAGATCCACCCGGCTATACAAACCTACCTCCAGGCCGACATCAAAGGTGTGCGCCTTTTCCCAGGTCAGGCTCGGGTTCACCAGACGGCGCGGAAAACCACCAGGCTGATTGGCATACTGTACGTTAAACTGATAGAGATCCAGTGCTGCAAAGTCGCCGATGTTGGCATTACCGGTCACACCATAGCTGCTTCGCACCTTTAAGAGGTGGACCGTACTGGCTAGCTCCTGGAAGAAATCTTCGTTGGAAACAGACCAGGCGCCGCCAATGGAGTAGAAATCACCAAAGCGCTTGTCCTGGCCAAAACGGGAGGAACCGTCCCTCCTATAAGAAACCGTGGCAAAGTACCTGCCGTCATAATCGTAGTCCGCGTTCAGGAAGCCGGACATGAACTTACTCTCTGACTTGTAGCCGCCGATAGCAACCGGCTTGGCGACAGCATCCAGTACTTCCAGTCCGGGGAAAATGCCTTGTCCTGTAGCATGCATGCCATCGTTGAAGTTAGACTGATACTCAGCCCCCAGTATTCCCCGCACATTGTTAAGACCAAACTGCTGGCTTGTAGTCAGGAGGTTGGAAGTCAGGAAGCTGTTGTTATAGCCATATGAATTGCTCAGGGAGCCGTTCACAGACTTGCCGCCGGGTGTACGCGAATCATTGTTAGACTCAGAGCGTGCATTGCCCACACTATACCTATTGGTGGTAGAGAACGAGAGCCAGTCTGTTATTCTGTATTCCAGCTTAAGGTCCCCATCCAGTGATTGGCCTCTGCGCTTGTTGTAATTGTACTGGCTTGTGAACAGGAAATTACTTCTGTCACGGCCGTACCACTCACTCGTATTGGCATCTACAAATCGGATAGTACCGTCCTCGTTATAAGGGTTGTCCCAGGGCATGTTGATAAATGACTGGTAGATTGCTCCAGATGGGTCATTGCTTCTGGTTGAAAACTGCGTATTAACGCGTGCCGTGACGGTTACATCCGGGTTGATGTCATGGGTGATGTTCGCTCTGAAATTGGTCTGCTCATAACTTGTATTCACTACCGTACCTTCTTCCTGGAAGTAGTTTCCACTCAGGTAGAACCTGGTCTTTTCCGAACCGCCTGACACGGAGAGCTGATGGTTGTTGGTAATGCCGGTTTTGAAAGCTTCATCCAGCCAGTCCGTATTCTCCGGTTGGACAGGCAGGACACCTTTTGCGTAATCTCCGTAAGTCGTCGGGAAGCTTTTAGAGGCCAGGTAAGCATTGATTTCTGCTTCCGTTGGGTTAGGTGTTGTTTTGCTGAGAGTCGCAATGTGATTGTCCCGCTTGCCGGTGTAGTCGTTTTGGTACATCCGGCTGGTGTAGTCAAACAGCTGCTGACCGTCCATCACCTCAAAATTACCGGTCGTGCGGCGGCTCACACCTGTGGTGCCGTTATAAGACACCCGCGTTTTACCTGCTTTGCCCCGCTTCGTGGTAATTACAATCACACCGTTGGCAGCTCTGGAGCCATAGAGGCCTGTAGCAGCGGCATCCTTCAACACAGTGATCGATTCGATATCTGTCGGGTTGGCAGTTCCGCCAATCACGCCATCCACCACATAAAGCGGCTCAGCCCCAGCGGAAATAGAACCTGTACCCCGAATACGTACTGTTGGCGCCTCGCCAGGCTGGCCACTGGCACTCGACACCACCACACCGGAAGCTTTTCCCTGTAACATAGTAGCTGTATTGTTACTGGTTACGTCCCGTAGCTTCTCTCCGCTCACCACTGATACTGAGCTTACCAACTCTGACTGTGACCTGCTGGAATAGCCTACTACGACAACTTCATCAAGACTTTTGGCATCTGTCGCCATTGTCACATTGATCGTCGTTTGACTACCCACAGGCACCTCTTTCGGCTGATATCCTATATAAGAGAAGACCAGCACATCAGATGGGGCGGCTGTGATCGTATAGTCACCCTCAGCGTTGGTAGTCGTGCCGGTGGCAGAGTTCTTCACGACCACCGTCAGACCAATGAGCGGCTGATTCCGATCATCTATTACTTTGCCACGTATGGACTGCTTGCTTTGCGCAAACGACGGACTTAAGGCAAACAGAGAGCATAGTACAGTTACCAAGAGTGGCAGCGGCTGGACAGGCTTTCTATCCCTTCGATTTAGCAGGTGGAGAATTTTGCGAAGAAGAGCTCCAACATTTCTGTAGTTTTCAATCATACTTTTTGAGCTTAGTGGTTCCAGGTTAGATTGTCAAAGTATAATAGTGTGTGCGATAACGCATGTTTTAATTTAGAAATAATAATATTCCCTCCCCCATCCTTAGCCCCAAAATCGCAACGCAAACGTTTGCAAAATACCCAGCCTTTGATTTTTCAAAATCATTGTTTGCACACGCATTGCCAAAGACTTACCTATACCGTCTTTGAAGCCGTGCGCTTGATCCCGCTTTCACTGGTTCTACCACGCTTCAGGCAGTCAGCGTAACTAAACTGGGGAAAGAGAGGGCAAAGGTGTATGGTGGAAGAAAATAAAGCTCACGCTTGATCAGGAGCAGCTTTAAACAGAGCTACAGTCATTGTAACAGGCATCCGAGTGATTGCACGGGTGGAAAACGGGTGGAAAATAAATACTCATCTAAGATGCAATACATGTTGACTCTCAACTTCAGCTCGTAAGTAACTACTCAAACGTTTGCGTAAAACTTTAACCTGGCCAACTTGTGCAACTGCAGCCATACACCCTTACATGCACTAACCTGCAGTCTGCACATAAAATCACAATGTGCTTCATTGGGTGAAATAAGGCATTTCATTAATAAAAGCCTTTGGTTAAAGCATATAGGCAGAGGGAAGGTAAACCAACGAGAAAGGCCAGTACTTGGGAATAATTAAGCTCCATTAAGCTCCTGCCTAGGCAACGGCTCATTAGGCACCTAGTTGCCAGGCAGCAGGGATAGACTCAATTTTCCTGCGAACATTTGTGCAAAATGTTATCGCACACGCATAAACAGTCGCAATAATAAGTATACTTGCGCAAAACAATATTAATCCCGGCTCACCGCTTTACATTGCCACCCATTATGTCTATTTTTATAAAGTACTATGCTTCGATTACATGACTGGCAAACCGACAACGATAAAGGAAATTGCTAAAATTCTTAACATCTCTACTTCTACAGTTTCAAGAGCTCTGAATGACCATCCTACAATAGGCATGGCCACCCGTTTGAAGGTAAAAAAGCTTGCCAAGGAGCTTAACTATGAACGAAACCAGACAGCTATTTTCTTTCAGCAAGGCAAAACATACACGATCGGCGTTATTCTGCCAGAGCTCTCGGAAGCCTTTTTCTCGGCTGCCATCAGCGCAATAGAAGACACTGCTTATAAAAGGAACTATACAGTATTGCTGGCACAGTCGCATGACGACGAACAAAAAGAGAAACAACTGGTGGAAAAAATGAAACACCACCGGGTGGATGGCCTGTTGGTTTCCGTTTCCAAGAACACATCCTCATTTGAGCATTTTGACAGCCTTAGCCAATACAATATACCGGTCGTGTTCTTTGACAGAATCCCGCCGAAAGAAGATATACATTCAGTCTCGTGCAACATGGTCACCGGAACCATTGAGGCAGTCACTTACCTGTTAAAGAAAGGACACCGCGCCATCGGAATGATCAACGGGCCTGATACACTTTACGCCAGCACCGAGAGACGGGAGGGCTACATCAAAGCAATGTTGAAGAACAGACTGAAATTTGATCCATCCCTGGTCGTAAACTGTGACTTGACAGAGATAGGAGCCCAAAACGCACTCGATCAGCTGCTAGCTAATAAGCGCAAGGTGACTGCTGTTGTCACGTTCAATGATTACGTGTGGCTTTATGCTTTAAATCATGCCAGGAAACTCGGCATAAGAATTAATGAAGAACTGGAGTATGTGAGTTATGCCAATCTACCCATGACAAATTACATGTCACACGCTCCTTTGGCCTCTGTGGAGCAATTTCCCTATAATCAGGGACAGAAGGCGACGGAGATTCTCATGGACCTTCTGTCTTCCAAAGGAACGGAACCTAAAAAGTCACAGGCATATTACAAGGTCATGATAGAGTCTCAACTTGTAGAAAACCTGAAGGATCAGCGCCTTTGCCAGCAGTATTGACCCTTTAGAACTTTCACGGCCTCTGCTCTATCGGCAACCTTAGGCGCAATCATGCCTAGCTGCGCGCCCTTTCAGGAATTTCAAATTCACAAACACAAATCACCCCTGCTCTCCTGTCTTATGATTCAGGTAAAGCTTGCCATGCGCCCCCTTAATCCTGCAGTGGGCCGGCCTGCAGGTACCGCCTTCCCTTCTAATACCTTGATCAGAAGGAGCTCAAAGCCCCTCTGCACTACTTACCTATCACGAAAAACTTCCACAGGCGAAATTGAACCAATTGCCTGAAGCAACAAGTGTGTTATCGAACAAACGCACTGCGTGTTCGTAAACATTATCAAATTTTTCTTGCTTTGTACAGTCTACATTTTTACTTTTAGTGACTGTTGAATGAAAGCGCTCACTATTGGATTGATGCAGGCGACCCCTGTCCCCTCCAGTTAGCCGGAACAACTGCTTTTGTACAACAGTACTCAGCCGGGACTTTCTGTAAGGCAGCTTTTTCTCACTGAGTGGATTCTCTATTTGTAAGTAGCCTCATCTAGATGAATGAGGTGTCAATACATCTAATTTCTATTACATGCAGAAACGCCCCACTTTACTGGTTTTAGCAGCGGGTATGGCCTCCAGGTATGGTAGCTTGAAGCAGCTTGATGGCTTCGGGCCCAATGGTGAAACTATCATCGACTACTCTATCCATGATGCTGTAAAGGCAGGATTCGGCAAGATCCTCTTCGTAATCCGGCAATCGATAGCCGAGGAATTCAAGGCTGTCATGCTGCACAGATTGCCTGCCCATGTTCCCGTTGGGTACGTGGCACAGGAGCTTGACATGCTGCCATTGGGTTATAGTGTACCCGATCGAAGGGAAAAACCATGGGGTACAGGCCATGCGGTATGGGTGGCCTCCTCCCAGATAGATGAACCCTTTGCTGTCATCAACGCGGACGACTTTTATGGCTATGAGTCGCTCAGAATGATCGTTGAATTCTTAAACAACAGCACAGATTGCCAGGAGCACGGGCTTATCGGGTTTCAACTCGCAAACACACTTTCTGAACATGGAAGCGTATCCCGCGGCATTTGTGCTGTTGCCCCTGATGACTCCCTTGCTTCCTTAACGGAACTAACCAAGATCGTGCGTACGAACGCCGGTGAAATTCTGGTGCAAGACGAAGACGCACCGCATCAGCAGTTGCAGGGCAATGCCATTGTGTCTATGAACCTCATGGCGTTTAAGCCAAGCGTTTTTCCTTATTTTGAGAAGTACCTAAAGGCGTTTCTGCATGAAAAAGGGCGCGACCTGAAAGCAGAATTCTACTTACCGGCAGTAGTGAATAAGATGATCGCTGCTGGTGAAGCTCGGGTTAAGGTAATACCAACTCCCGAAAAATGGTTTGGGGTAACTTATCCGGAGGACAAATCAACAGCTATGCAAAGCATCAAGAATTTGATAAAAGCCAGGGTCTATCCTGAAAACCTATGGGAAACCTCACAATGAAAGATAACACGGAAGCCGCATCCAACTTCGATAACGTTCTTTCTCATTTTGCCATAGAGGGGCGTGTTGCCAGTATAACACCTTATGGTTCAGGCCATATCCATGACACTTACTATGTCAAGAACCAGGCGCCAACTGCTCCTGATTATCTGTTGCAGCGCATTAACCACCATGTGTTCAGGAATGTGCCGCAGCTAATGCAAAACATCGAGCAGGTTACTGCTCACCTGAGGAAGAAGCTGGATGCCGTGCCAGGCAAGCAGTCAGACCGGGAGGTGCTAACACTTATTCCGACGCATCAGCACACCATGTATCATCAGGACCAGGTTGGCAACTATTGGCGCCTTTACCTTTTGCTGCAAGGCACACGCAGCTACGATGTAGTTGAAAACGCACAGCAGGCTTATGAAGGGGGGAAAGCCTTTGGTCGCTTTCAGGCACTGCTTGCTGATATGAGCGTCCATTTACTACACGAATCCATACCTGACTTTCATAATGTAGAGTATCGACTGAAGCAGTTTGAAACAGCCCTCGAGAAAAATATGGCCGGCAGAGTAAAAGAAGTTCAGCCTGAAATTCAGTTTGTCAGGCAGCGTGCGCATGCCATGGCGGCGATCATCCGGCTTGGCCGCGAAGGGAGTTTACCACTCCGGATCACACACAACGATACCAAGTTTAACAACGTGCTGCTCGACAGCCAGGACAAGGCACAGTGCGTGATAGATTTGGATACGGTCATGCCGGGATTCGTTGCCTATGACTATGGGGATGCCATCCGTACCACTGCCGTCACCACGCCCGAAGACGAAAAGGATTTAAGAAAAATTGACATTGACCTTAACCTGTTCCGGGGCTTTACCCAGGGTTTTCTGGAAGAGACGCATCATTCATTGACGGGCCAGGAAATAAACTCATTGACGCTCGGAATAACCTTGCTCCCCTTCATCATGGGCCTGCGCTTCCTGACAGACTACATTGATGGAGACAACTATTACAAGGTACATTTCCCGGCGCATAACCTGCAGCGGTGCAGAGCCCAATTCCGGTTGGTCGAGGTTCTCGAAGACAAGTCCGAAGTGCTTCAGGGGATAATTGAGGACATACACGCCTCATGTCGTCAAACGGTTTTACAACAACCAAAATAAAGCTATGGGCCATCTACAGATCCCCCTCCTCCGCCACCTGCAACAGGACAGTTTGCTGAACCTGATTTCCCTTGAACTGGATAAGCTATCCCAGCAACAGATCAGCAACTCCCTTGGACTTTCTACTGACGAAAAACCCGACGCTGCTTTTGCCATTGCCTATAGTGGCGATTGCATCTTCCTGAAATATTATGTTCGTGAGGCCTCTGTGCAGGCCAGGTACCGGAATACCCATGACCCGGTGTACAAGGATAGCTGTGTTGAGTTTTTTATCGCTTTTCAGGGAGAGCGGGAGTACTATAATCTGGAATTCAACTGTCTGGGCACCTGCCGTGCGGGCTTTGGTCCTGACCGTCACAACAGAAAGCTACTGCACCCAGCCACGGTCTCTAAAATAAGACGCTTTGCCAGCCTGCGGGCCGGAAACACCACATCGCCACTTAAAACCTGGCACCTCACACTGGCTATACCTGCATCCGCATTCTCCGAGCATAGCTTTGCCAGCCTGGAAAAGGTGCAGGCCAGCGGTAACTTCTATAAGTGTGGAGACGAATTACCCGTCCCCCATTTCCTGGCCTGGAATCAGCTGCAGACTTCGACACCAAACTTTCACTTGCCAGAGTTCTTCGGAAGCTTGCAGTTTCTGCCGACGGAGTATCAAATGGAGGAGAACCACACCAGTCTTCAATTTTTTAAAGCATAAACAACCTTAAAACATATCATCTGGACTTAAAGAGATCACCATGAGTAACAATCGCAGAGAATTCCTCAAACTAACTGGTCTGGCTGGCATTGGTCTGGCGGGAACCGGTCTTTTGGGTGGCTGTGCTACAGCAGCCGTCCAAACAGGTACTGACCAGGCACAAAAACAGGCAGGTCGCTCCCATACCCAGCAATTCAACATGTCCGGCTACAGGGCGCCTAAGCTTGACAAAGTACGGGTAGGGTATATAGGGCTGGGCATGAGGGGCCCGGGTGCCGTGATGCGCATGAACCGAATTGAGGGTGTGGAGATCAAAGGTCTCTGCGATCTGGTACCGGAAAAAGTACAGGCAGTACAAAAGAAGTTAGCTGACAGCAGCACCAACCATAATCCGACTTCATACGCAGGCAGCGAGGATGCCTGGAAAAAGATGTGTGAGCGTGATGATATTGACCTGATCTACATCGCCACCCCATGGGACACACATACGCCTATGGCATTATATGCGATGGAACAGGGCAAACATGTGGCAGTAGAAGTGCCTGCTGCCCTGACAATAGAAGAATGCTGGCAGTTGGTTGAGACATCCGAGCGCACCAAAAAACACTGCATGATGCTGGAGAACTGCTGCTATGATTTCTTTGAAATGCTCACCCTGAATATGGCCCGGCAGGGTTATTTCGGGGAAATCATTCATGGAGAGGGAGCTTACATCCACCAGCTACTGGACCTGAACTTCTCTAAAAAGGGCTACGAGAACATGTGGCGCCTGAAAGAAAACATGACCCGGAATGGCAACCTCTACCCCACGCACGGCCTGGGCCCAATCTGCCAGATCATGAACATCAACCGGGGCGATGCCATGGACTATCTGGTATCTGTATCGACCGATGATTTCCAGATGTACGAGGAGGCAAAGCGATTGGCGGCGAAGGACTCCTTCTTTACGCCTTACGTGCAGGACACTTATCGTGGCAACATGAACACGACCACCATCCGCACCAAGAAAGGAAAAACCATGATGATTCAGCACGACGTGACGACGCCGCGCCCTTACTCACGGATCCACCTGGTGAGTGGCACCAAAGGCATTGCCCGCAAATGGCCGGAGAAGAAGATCGCCACAGGGCACAACGGATGGCTTAAGCCGGAGGAGTTTAAGGCGGTAGAGGAGCAATACACTCCGGAGATCATCAAGAAACTGGGCGAAATGGCAAAAAAAATTGGCGGCCACGGTGGCATGGATTTCCTAATGGAATGGCGCCTGATCGACTGCCTGCGTAATGGACTGCCACTGGATCAGGATGTATATGATGCTGCCTCCTGGACAGCGGTAGGCCTGTTGAGCGAATGGTCGGTGGCAAACCGCTCCAACTCCATCGATGTACCCGATTTTACAGCGGGTGCCTGGCAGAAAAATGCACCAGTGGATATATCGCTGCAGGGGGCAGGCACCACAAATGTCAGAATCTGACAGCACACCCGGCCTTAGCGCTTTCTGGCAGTTGTCACCTGTAAAAAGCGCTAAGGCTATGGTAGATTGGAGAACGACGGTACTTGGTTCTATTGGAACCAGGCACCGTCATTCTTTTTTGTTGGGTAACCGGTATCGCTGTTACAGCAAAACTGTATGCGCTGATTATGAATTTAAATTAATATTTTTGAGTCAGAGAAGTGAAAGCAGGTTTACTGATAACAGGCGCCTTCCTGACTAGGGTATGTGTTCAATAGGATAGTGTAGCACGTGGGTAATCAAATCGTCAGAATAAAGGATATAGCTGAGAAAGCAAACGTATCGACAGGCACCGTGGACCGCGTGCTTCACAACCGGGGTCGTGTGGCTGAAGAAGTGCGGGAGCGGGTACTCAAAATAGCGGAAGAGCTTAACTACACCCCCAACATCATAGCCAGGGCCCTTGTCACCAATAAAATCTACAACATTGCCGCACTTATACCTGACCCGGCCGTTGACCGGTACTGGCAGGCCCCGCAGGCTGGTGTTGAAAAAGCTGAAAAAGAACTACACCAATACGGCATTCGTGTCACTCGGTACATTTTTGATCCTTTCGATGCAAGCTCCTTTGTAAAAGAAGCAGACAAGGTATCTGAGTCAAACTGTAATGGCGTTCTGATAGCCCCTATCTTTTACCGCCAGTCCCTCTCCTACTTCAGCAAGTGGAAGAGAGACGGAATCCCATTCGTGCTGTTTAACACGCACATTCCTGCTTGCGAACCACTCATGTATATTGGGCAGGACTCTTACCAGAGTGGTGTGTTGGCAGGCAAGCTACTTCACTTCGGCTATAAAGGCAAGGCCACTTTTGTAGTAGCACATATCGACGAGGATATACAAAACTCCACCCACCTGATCCACAAAGAGCAGGGCTTTGTGGATTACTTTGCGGCACAGGGTATGGACGAGCTCATTCACGTGCTGCAGACAGACCTCCAAAGCAAGCAGCAGCAAACTATTCCGCAGCAATTAGACGAACTCCTCAAGGCCCACCCAGATATCAAAGGCATTTTTGTAACCAACTCCAAAGCCAATGTTGTAGCCGAGCACCTTTCACAGCAGGGCCTGCAGCATGTCAACCTGGTCGGTTATGACCTGATTGAGAAGAACCTGCACTACTTGAACAGCGGCCAGATCGACTTTTTGATCAATCAGAACCCCAAAGGGCAAGGCTACTGGGGAATCCATGGATTAGCTGATCATCTGATCTTTAAGAAAAAGAATAACCCAATCAAATACCTGCCGCTGGATATTATCACAAAGGAAAACCTGCACTACTACATTGAAGCAGACATGTAGTATACCTAGTATCTCAGGCGACATTCCCATCATCAGTTTGTCCTTGGGACTGTATGCACGACGCATGTTTTTCTATGCCGATGTGGCCGCAAGCTTGGGCTACAGTGCCTTCAGCCATTGGTTTGCGCCTTACAGGGAAGAGGAGCACCATGAGGCAATGAAGCAGAAGCAGCCCAAGGGCATAGGCTGCTGGCGTCCGCTGAGCTGCACTTCACTTTGCCCGCCTCCACCGACCAGCGCTCTGGCGAGACGTAGCGGTGGGTGCTTAGCTCCAGCCGCTGGCCCTGTAGGGTGACGCGCAGGTAAAACAGTAAGAGATTGTCTTTCGTGGTCTTGTCTTTCCCGCCGTAAAACAGGATACTGATCTTAGTGTCCATTTTGCTCCTCCTTTTTGGTTGAATTTAATGATCAATTAAAGACTCCACAAGATGTAAAAATATTACACATCTTACTTACAGCCAGTGAGTTATACATCAATTTGGGTACCCGGAATCGCAACAGCTTCGGGTACCCGAATTTGCTGCCTCAGAAAGGAGAGAAATGAAAAATTCAGGTGGGGTTGAAAACAAAAAAGCCCTTAAATCGCTGATTTAAGGGCTTTTTATGCTAACTGATAAGTTACTCCGCAGAGAGTGAGGGTCTCGAACCTATTCACAATCACCTGATAATCATATACTTAAAGCAACCTATAAATTCGACTCACCGAATTACGCACCAACCTACTTTTTTCAGTTAAGCTGCAAATGCTTCTCTTTAAAGTTACGCGTATTTTTTATCAATTTCAACCAGAAATTTTACTCACCAACAGGTTTACTCCGATTGCCATTCAATAGCAGATATATCTTATTTTACACAGGACATATCCTAATTATTCAACAAATTCTCCGGTCTGCCAATACAAAAGACTTAGGTTCGGGAGAAAACTCTTGTCCTGTCTTCATCAAATATCGAAGTGAAATGTTATGGAAACATTCGTTCAGTATTACAACCAGATTCAACCTGACCATTAGTGACTTTTGAAACTACTAGAAGGCCTGTATCCATTCAAACCATAAAAAATAAGATAGAAGTAGCAGCACAGTGGAATGATGAAGGCTATCCCCCAGGAAAAATGATCAATTAACAAGCCTTGGGCATACGTCACAAATGCTCCTCCTACTATCGCGGTAGACAGTAAACCGGAAGCCCTGGTGGTAAATCTTCCTAGCCCATTTACTGATAAGGAAAAAATAACGGCGAACATGATGGAGTTACACAAGCCAACCAATACCATCGCCCAGACTGCCAGATAGCCTGTTGAAAGAATGGAGGTCAGTATCAACGCTACAGACAAGGAAGCAACGATCACCAGTACTCTTGAAGGCTGTAACAGCTTTAACACATAGGCACCTATGAACCGACCGACTAGCATGCCACCCCAGTAAAAGGACAAGTACAGGTTGGCCGCATGCTCCTCGATCGAAAGCGTATCCGCGATATAGTTCGTTAAGAAGGAGCCGATAGCCACTTCCGCACCGACATACATAAACAGAGCGATAATGCCGTAATTGAGATGACGGAAACTGAAAATGGATCGCTGTCCTGTCCCTTCCGTTTGCTCACTGCTTGACGAAGCGGATATCTGAGGCAAAGCTAAACGAAACACAATGATTCCAATTAAGAGCAACCCAAGGCTGATCATCAGATAGGGTTTCACCAAGGCATCGCTTGAGGCATTTGATTCACTTAACCGCGAGAGGATGAACTGGGCTCCGAAAATGGGCGCCACTGTCGTACCGATGGACCCAACCCCTTGTATAAGCGTCAAGCGGGAAGCGGCAGTCTTTGGTGAACCTAACACGGTTATATAAGGATTGGCGGCAACCTGCAACAAAACGATTCCCGTGGCAACAATAAACAGGGCTGCCAGGAATAGCTCATACTGGTGGAACCACGAAGCGGGCAGGAACAGAAAAGCACCCAACCCAGCTATTAGGAAACCGGCTACCATGCCATTCTTATACCCTATTCTTTCCACTATTTTCCCTGAGGGGATAGAGAGTAAGCCATAGGTCAGGAAGAAATAGAACTGCACCAACGAGGATTGGGAATAGGTAAGCGTGAAGCCCTCCTTAAAAAATGGGACCAGGGTATCGTTTAGTACAGTAATGAACCCCATCATAAAATACAGGACCGCCAAGGCCAGGAGGGCTGGCAGGTAGTTCTTGCTAGGTGTGGTTTCCTGGGATACCTCCAGCTGGTTTTTAACCGGTAACATGGCCATAATCTACGATTTTGCTAATGAATACTCACTTTTCTCGACCCTTTCCATCGTTTTCCATAGCTGGTACAAGCCTCTGGGCACGTGAAAACAGCCTTTCCACTTTCCACCCTTCAGCGGAAGCAACACCTCGCCCTGCCTGTTCAAATACCCGAACCATTCCCCGTGCTCCTGATCCACAAAATGCTCCCACGTGTATTGATGGAGTTTCTCAAACCACTCCCAGCATTGCTCGTTCCCTGTGTGCAGGTACCCTTTAAGCGCTGCAATCATGGCTTCGATATGCACCCACCATAGTTTCTGATCCCACTCCAACTGCTGAGGTGGGTTGCCTTTGATATCCAGAAAGTAAAACAGCCCCCGATGCTCCTTGTCCCAGCCAAACTCTAAGGTGGAAAGCACGATCTCCACACATTGCGCTGTCAAAGCCGTGTCATGGGTCCGCTCGGCAATATCCATGATGAACCACATGGCTTCCAAGCCGTGACCCGGATTCACCAGCCTGCCCTCAAACGAATCAGAAAACTTCCCATCCATGTCTACATTCTCCAGGATAATTCCCAACTCCGGCTGATAGAAAGTCTTCATCACGGTATCTACCCCATCGGTAATGGTCTGCTCCACCAGCTGTGGATCAAGCAAATGCTCCACTTCCAACACCAGGTTACACATGATCATGGGGAGTGAGAACCCCTGCAGATCCCGGGTCCCGGGGAAGGCCTTCGAAAATTTCCCTTTCGGATTCTTTTTCCGTTCCAGGATCTTATGAAAGGTATCGATGGCAATTTTGGCATACGCGGCACTGTCGGTTGCTTTGCTGAGCTGGGCAAATGCCATGGTGGCAAAGCAGTCCGAGAATATATTGTAAGCCTGGGTGAGCGGTTTTCCTTCTCTCGTTAAGGAAAAGTACCAGTCTTGCTGTTCATCCCGTCCGTTTTTCTTTAAAAACTCAGCCCCCTGCCGGGCAGCGTCTAACCAGGACTGCTCGCCCATCGCGTTGTAAAGCATCGAGAACGTCCATACCTGCCTGCATTGCAGCCACATGAACTTATCCGTGTCATAGACACGTCCATCTCTGTCCAGGCATGTAAAAAATCCCCCATTCACCGTATCTACAGAATGCCGCATCCAGAAAGGCACCACATTCTCTAAAAGGTTGGACTTGTATAAGGCTGCATAGTCAATTTTAGTCATCTCAGTCTGATTTAAGTTGTACATGTAAGGCTTTCCCAATGCTTCCACTGGGCGCCTGAAGGTTTAAGAGCGAAGAGAGGGTTGGGGCGATGTCCGTTATATGGACACGTTCATTCGAATGCCCTGCTTTTATTTTCCATCCCATGAAAATCAGTGGGATTTGTGTATCAGCCGGATTCCAGGTCCCATGGGTGGTTCCTTTCAAAGGACCATCAAACCAGCCCGGCTCCTGTATGATCATCAGCTGACCACTTCTTTTAAAGTGATAGCCGTTGACCATCATCGTTCGAATAGGCTCAGGGATGGCAATCTGCGCGATGTTGTCCATGTCTGCCACAAACTGCACCCCTGGCTCGAGTCGCAAATACCCGATCGCGTATGCTTTTATCGCCTGGAAGTCCAAGCCATTTGCCGCTATTTTCGCCATATCAAAATAGACCTGATAATTATAGATGGCTTTGACTAAGCCATCCGTCCGGAATCTTTTGGCTAGCGACTCATTTAATGGCTTCACCTTCTCCTTCCCCCTCAGCCACCCTGTCGGAAAACGGAGCGATTCCAGATACCCAATGGACTGGGCGGCTCCATGATCTGCCGTCAGCACCACCAGGTAATTATCAACTCCGATCTTCTTGTCGAGGTATTTGAAAAAAGACGCTAAATCCTGGTCCAATCTTAGGTAGGCATCCTCCACCTCCATGGAGTTGGGCCCGAACTGGTGGCCAATGTAATCCGTGGAGGCACAGTTGATGGCAATCACATCGGTCACGTTACCGCTACCCAGCTGATAACTTTCGATGGCGCTTTTGGCGAATTCCAGAATTAAGGTATTCCCCATGGGCGTATTGCGGATAATCCCTTTGTCGGTCTGAAAGCGTTGCTTTACCAGGTGTGGAAAACTTGTTGTTTGTGCCCCCTTAAAAGGTCTCTCCCAAGTTACCTGGTCGTTCGTGCTTTGCCCGTAAGTAGCAGCGGGGTATAGGGATTCCCATTCATGGGCCAGTAATTGCTGCCCCAGCTGCTGGCTGTTGAATGCTTCTACCCACGCTGGTAAATTCTGAAAATACCAGCTGCTGCTCACGAACTTGCCACTTTGGTCATCATACCAGAATGCACCTGTCGGTTTGTGACCAGCGGGCAGAATGGCGGCCCTGTCTTTTAGGGAAACACCGACTACCTTCGACCTGAAGTTTGTAGCCAACATGAGCTCATCTGTCCAGGTCGTGGTGAGCAGCTGTCGGGGAGACATGCTTTCAGGCGCTCCTTCTCCCCCTACCAGGTGGGTCGTACTGTCATCCGTGCAATAAACCATGCGACCAGTCTCCAAATCAAACCATTCATTGCCAGCTATACCATGTATGGCTGGAACCGAGCCTGTGTAGATGCTGGCATGCCCCACTGCTGTCATCGAAGGCACGTAGTTGATGAAGGTATTGTTGAAGGAATGGCCTTTGCGCAGCAACCGGTTAAACCCGTCTTTTCCATACCTGTCCTGATACCGATATAAATAGTCCCACCTCATTTGGTCTATGACGAGTCCAACGACCAGTTTAGGAGGGGAGCCTGCGTATACAGGGGCACCCGCAACCACCAGGCATAGTGTCGCAAGCAATCTATAAAAGCTTGTCATAGGGAGCAGGTGTTTAATTTTCAAATTCAAGCACCGCTACCAATGGCAAGTGGTCCGAGGCATAGCGTTCCGGGACAGTATAATAGTCTTTGACGGTAAATTTGGAAGCAGCTGCTCTGTTTAGCAGAATGTAGTCAATGGTCGTTGTGGGCCTTCCAGCCGGAAAGGTGGGAGGACAGACATTGCCGCAGCCCATCTTGAATCCCTCTTCATACAGGCTCCAGTTTTTGTTCTCAGGGTCCATGTTGAAATCCCCACCCATAATGATCGGAGACTGAGCATACGGGGTCAATACCCGCAAGAGCTCCCTGGATTGCAGTTCCCTGTTTTTATCCGTCAGATGATCCAAGTGCGTGGAGACAAATACCAGTTTCTGTCCCTGGGCAAACTCGACTTCAATAATGCCGGCAGCCCGCAACTCAGCCCCAGAACCGTCCTCTACAGGCAGTGAGTGGACGGACGAAGCCAGGATCGGAAAGCGGGACAGCAGCGCGACGCCATAATCTCCACCGGACCTGTCAATTGCCTTTGCAAAAAAATAGTGCATACCCGTCAGCTTTGCCAATTCCTTGGCCTGGTGCAAGGTGGTTCCGGAGCGCGTGGTGTGCACGTCTACTTCCTGCAGGGCTACTAAGTCAGGCTTTTCACTGTTGATTGCCTTGGCTGTGGCTATCAAATCTACTTCTCCGGCTGGTTTGGAGGGTGGGTTCCCAATATGAATATTGTAGGACATCACTTTAATGGTCTGCTTTTTAGGCTCGGGCGTGCCTTCAGAGGAAGTTTTGCACGAAAGCAGCAGGAACAAGGCAAAAAAGCCTGCCAGGTATTTCATATTCATAAGCTTAGTAGATACACTGTTGAAAAATAGCAAAGACTATCTCCCCCCTACCCCAATTAAAAACGCCACGTTAGTAGGGGTAGAGGAAGAGAATAGTTAATAAGCAGGTATAGAGGCACTGGCTGTGCTGTTTTCTACCACCCCGGGTTTTGGCCGAGTGCTGGGTTGATTAAGCGCTCTGACTCAGGTATGGGATAGAGGTAAAATTTGTCTTCCCATATCCTCGGAATTGTGTTTAGCCAGATAATCTCCCCTTTGTCACCCTGAGATAGCACCAGAGGGTTTGGCCTTCCGTTCGCATTGTCAGAGACGTTGATGTAAGTGACTCCCGCAACCGGTGTACCCGGCATGGATTTATAGAAGGCTACATCCAGGACGCCATCCTCATTCAGATCCAAGGGAATGTTCAACCCTGGGACATACATGCCATTCCATGCCTTCTCTAACAGTTTGCCTTTGTTCCATCGCACCAGGTCATAGAATCTGAACCCTTCAAGCGCCAGCTCGATGCCTCTTTCGCGGCGCACCTCGAGCAAGGCTGGTTTACTGATCTCAGGGAAAAACTCGCGCTGCAGATACGGATCTGCTGCTGCTGGCATAGTGGAATTCGTCATGCCGGCCCTTTGCCTTAAGGCACCGATCGTCTGCGCCCAGTCAAGGTCAGTTAAAGTTCCTAGCTCCGCCTTCGCTTCCGCGTAGTTCAGCAATACCTCCGCATAGCGTATGACCGGGATGATGTTGTCATTGCGGCTCCCACTATCGTAGAACGTGTCATCCAGTGTCCACTTGATGGGTTGATAGCCTGTGTAGGTATAGGAAAACTCAGGAGGGGAAGCGACCACGTTACCACCGTTAATCCGGGTGTACCCTTTTGTCCGAATGGTCTGGCTGAGCCTTGCATCCCTGTTTTTAACTTCCTCGCTGAACACCATGGTTTCGTATTGGGGGTTGCTCGTGAAAGGGGTACCGTCCAGGTTCAGGTAAGTGTTGATAAAGCTTCTTGTGAAATTAGCCCTGTCCCCATAAGTGGCACTGGTCCAGTACCAGTTTGCGTCATGGTAAAGCGCCAGCTCATCGTCATAAATATTGGCTAGCAACACCTCGTTTGTGATCGGTGATTTACTCGTAAAAAGCTGCCGGTAAGCCTGTGAGCTGCCTCCACCTGTATGGAGGGAAAAGGAGAAGTCCTGCATCACCGCCTTTGCGGCGTCTGCTGACCGCGTGAGCCATTCGTCGGCTGTACTGGCCAGGTTATAGGAAGCATGGTATTTTCTGAAAGTACCTTCAAATAAACAGACCCTCGACTTGAAGGCGTAAGCAACAGGCAGGGTGATCATGGATCTCGTCCCATCGTTGGTGGTCTGGATATGCTTGATCGCAAAGTCCAGGTCACGCAGTACGGAGTCCATCACCAGTTCACGCGAGTCCCTGCCGTTGAACAGTTCCGGATCATTCACATCAAAAGTTTTACCGATCCACGGCACGTCCCCAAACCGCTTTACTTTGTCAAAATAAAACCACGCCCTAAAGAACCGGGCGATCCCCATATAATGGTTTCGGGTCTCCTCCGGAACGGAGCTGTTGTTGTTATTCTCAATAAAGTAATTGATGTTCCTCAGTTCCGACCAGTTCCATCCGGTACTTTGCCGTGGTCCGTAAGCCCCCGGTCTGATGAAGTCAGGCACCTCTTTCCTGGCGATGTAATCCGACATGGCATCCCCGCGCAGGATGTCAGATGCCGTGGGCAGGATGTCATAAAAGGAGTTGGAGTAGAGCGCCAAGCCATTCTCGCTTTCAAAAACGGCCTCTTTCCCAACCGTTGATCTTGGTGCCTGGTCCAGCTTTTCACAGGCAGAAAAGCTAAAGGCTATTATGAATACTATAAAAATCCGCTTCATCTTACTTGCTTTAAAACGTTATGGACAACCCTAAAGAATAGCTTTTCAACATGGGGTAGTTGAATCCGTCACCATGGTTGGTGGAGTCCAGGTCCTGGTCCGAGGCACCCGTGTTTTCCACATCGATATCCCTGGTAATCTTGTGCATGGGGGAATAGGCAAACAGGTTTTCGCCAGACACATAGACACGGGCGGCATGTGCCCGTACTTTGGAAGTAACTGCTTGAGGCAGGTTATAGCCGAACTGCAGGTTCTTCAAGCGCACATAGGCGATGTTCTGCAAATACCGGGTCTGTGTCTCCCGCAGGGTACCCCCTCCTGTCCAGGCCAGGTAACCTGTATAGCGTGGGAAGTAGGCATCCGGATTATCTTCTGTCCATATGTTGCCGATTTGTGACTTAGGGGGATGTCCATAAGGTGCATTGTACTGCCCCCAGAAGGTGTTCGCTCCCCTGCTAGGGTACCAGTCTTGTTTGCCCACTCCCTGAAAGAAGGCACTGAAGAAGAAGTTACTCCAGTCTGCGCCCAGATTTAGCCCGAACCTGTAGCGCGGCTCCGAGTTACCGATGATTTTTCTATCGCCCGGCGAATCGACCGTGTTCTCGCCAAAGTCAATCACCCCGTCGTTGTTCAGATCGGCGAATTTAATATCACCCGGACGCCAGACACCCGTAGCCGTTGTATTGAACAGACTTTGATCCGCCGACCGGTTGACGTCTTCACTGGATTCGAAGAAGCCAGCGGTTTCAAAACCCCATATTTCGCCGATGCGCTGCCCTTCATAAAAGTCAGTCAACCTTTTTTCCGGGTTGTTGTATTTAAGAATAGTGGATGTGTGGTCCGATACAATGGCCCTTATATCATAGCTGAATGGTTTAGCCCCCAGGCTGAATTCGTCTCTCCAGCTAACAGACAGTTCCCAACCCTTTGTCTCCAGATCAGCATAGTTTCCCCTAGGTGTGGCAGCCCCAAAAACGGCGGGCAGCCGCACGCCAGGCGTGAACATATCCGTCGTCTTGCGGATATAGGCATCGCCTACAATATTAAGTCTGTTTCGCAGTAGTGACAGGTCAAGCCCTATGTTCTGTGTGGTGGCCGTTTCCCAGGTCAGGCCGAAAGGAATCACGGAAGGATTGTTGGTGTACTGTGGTCGCACCCCATTCAGAATGCGCCCCAACTGGCCAACCGAAAGCTGCTCCTGGAAGACATAGGATCTGATATTGCCATTTCCCAGGGAGCCATAGGAAGCCCTCAGCTTAAAGTCAGAGACGATGTCCTCTGACACATTCCAAAAAGGCTCTGAGGAGATTCTCCAACCGGCAGAGACGGAAGGAAAGAAGGCAAACCGCTCATGCTCCGGAAACTTAGAGGAACCGTCGTAACGGCCATTCACCTCCAGCAGGTAGCGATCCTTGAAATCATAGTTCAGCCGGTAGAAGCCTCCCATGATGTTCCATTGCTCCCATCCACCTGTTGTGATGATGGACTGGCCCAAAGCCAAATTCAGGTCATCGGCATTTTCATAGATCAACCCGTTGCGCTGCGCGCCCACTCTCCGGTGCGTGTTTAACTCGTAATTAAATCCCGCCATGGCCTTCAGGCGATGGGCCTCCTGGAATGTATGCTGGTATTCCCCATACAGGTTGGAGGCGATGTATTGCGTCTCCCTGTAGATCTCACGCAGGTCGTTCGTGTTGAGGCCCACATACTGAATAACGCCCGGCACCCGGCTATAGGGCACTGGTACCCGAATTCTCTTTTCATTATCATCCAGGCTTTGAAAGGTAAGGTCCCCTTTCAGCTGAAACTTGTCCTCAAAGAATCTGGAAGTAAAGCTCGTCGTATTCCGAAGCAGCCTGCGGTCCGAGTCCATTCCGTTTTTGCCATACCAGAAGTCGCCCACGGTGTAGGCCGCTGAATGCGTCAACGTACCATCCGGATTGAACATAGGAGCCATGGGAGGCCCCTCTGCCACCATGTTTCGCCAGATGCCCCCACCCTCTCCGACATTCAGCGGATTGTGGTATTGCACATTGGAGAAGTCTGTGTTGTTCTCCAGTGTCAGCCAGGAAAACACGTCGATAGCCCCTTTAGCCCGGAAATTATACATTTTGTAATCGTCCGAATTATACCTGAAAAGCCCGGGCTGATTCAGGTACCTGCCCGTCACATAAAAGCTTGTCTTCTCGCCGCTTCCTGAGAAAGCAAGGTTGTGCTCCTGGGAGTAGGTATGCTTTTTATACAGCTGATCAAACCAGTCCGTATTCTCATAGTAGACATACTCTCCTGTGACAGGATCTACCTCCACCCTGGGCAGGGAGGGGTCCTTGGACCTGCGCTCCAGCTCGGCCAGGTAAGCAGGTGAGAACCGAAGCGTTTTGTTGACGTTCTGGGGTGTGCTGGCGTAGTTGTTCCAGCTTGAAAACGCCTCATTGAACATCGTCGCCCATTGATAGCCATCTGTCACAAAGTCAGGAACGACAGTGGGTTCTTTGATGGCGAAGTTTGTGGTATAGGTGACGCTAGTTCTGTCCTTGGCCGGTCTTTTCGTTGTGATCAGCACCACACCAAATGCGCCTCTCGCCCCGTAGATGCTGGCAGAAGCCGCATCCTTCAGGACAGAAACCGTTTCAATGTCATGTGGGTTCAGCAGGGCCGGATTGCCCTCTACGCCATCAATCAGCACCAAGGCATTGCCACCCTGCCCGATGGAGGTTGCCCCCCTGATATTAAAGGAAGGGGACTGCGTCGGCTTTCCGTCAGCTGGCGTCAGGTTTAAGTTGGGGAGGACGCCCTGCAAGCCTTGTGATAAATTTGTGATAGGACGATTGGTGAACACCTCCGCGGTCACCTGGTCCACAGCCCCCGTCAGGTTCTCCTTTTTCTGAGTTCCATAGCCGACCACAATCACTTCATCCAGTGACTGGGCTTTGTCTGTCAAGGTCACCTGGAGCTCCCCCGGCCCCTGAAAAGGAACAGTCTGTGTATTTGTACCGATGAAAGAGAACACCAGTTCCCCGGGAGAGGATGGAACTGTCAGCGAGAACTTTCCTTCGGAATCGGTTGCAGTCGCTGTCTGAGTCCCCTTTACATGCACACTCACACCTGGAAGTGGTTCCCTGTCCTGCGACACAACCGTGCCGGTGAGGCGCCATGTCGCTTGTGTCTGCACACTCCTGCCTATGCTTTCCTGTGCCAGGCCCAGGCAGAGCAGCAGGATAAGAAAAGTAAAAAGTTTTAAATACTGTTTCATGGTGCAATGCTAAATGTCAGTGTGAATAATTTGACTGAATACGCCATCCCTAAAATTGGAAAACAACGTCGTCGATGTTGATGCGGGGCCTGTTGTTATTGGCAAAAGGGGTTGAGGAGTTCACAAACCTGATCCTCACCTGCTCATTTGCGGCCGCATTAACAGCTATTTCATCCGTCACCAAAACTTTAGCTTGCACATCAATGGTTAGCTGCTGCAGCAGGGTGTACGTGTTGCCGCCGTCTTTTGAGATCTCAACATCGATCGTGGTCGGGTTCATGTTGGCCACCTCCGCGCTGGCCGGATAAATTCCGTGGGACACTTTCAAGCCTTTCACGCCCTGCAGATCGAAATTCATGCTCACCATGCCATTTCGCTTGTCGTTGCCAACCGTGCCCTGCAGGCGCACACTCTGTGCCCCGTTTTTCATGTCTGCCGAGGTAGCCGCTGTGATGGCGCCATCCAGGGTCCAGACACCTGTTTTGAAGCTCAACTCCTTCACGTCATAGCTGGTATTGCTGGCATCCTCGAAATCCTCGGTCGTTTCAGTCACTCCCCCCACGATGTCCTCGACATTCCTGGGATTGATATAGAATTTGTCTCCGTTGATCCGGACAATGCCGGTATAGGAGTTGGCCATGGCCGGCATGGTCACATCTGCAAACGCGGTATTGGGCTGCAACATGGAATACACGGCCCCAATGCCGTCCCGCAGCACCACCTCTCCCTCAAATCTCCCCTCGGTACCACCACTCAGGCTGACATCAGCCACCCTTACCAGGATCGGACCCCAGAATTCCGCGTTGATCACAATGTCGGAAAGCGTGGTAGATTTGGGGGTGACCTCCACCGTTCTGCCTGTTTTCTCTACAGCACCTGCACTTAAATCGGAAATGACCATCTCCCCCGCCTTGGATGAAAGCGAGGCGCCTTCCAGATTAAGCGTCACCTCATCGCCCTTCGCAAAATTGGAACTCGCAGACAACTGCAGGAGAATAGCGGCATCCTTGCCCTCCTCCTGCACCGCCACCATTCCTGCTTCCATGTTGCCACCCGCCTCATCGGAAATCACAATGCCCTTGATGGCGGTAGCGCCAAACTTCAGGTCATCAGACTGCTGCACCTTTCTTAAACCTGTAATATTCTGAGGCTTGGACAAGGGAACAGGCGTGGTATCGTCGTTTTTACTGCAAGCCCAAACCGATAATAGCAGGATGATCGCCAGGCTCCTTCTTAATGCTCTATTCATCATATTTTTAGAGGTGTAAAGTGTAGACATTTGGATTGATGGTTATGCTTGATTGCTATGGATAGTGAATTTGATGCTGTCAGGAGAAAGCTATTGTTTCCCTACTGGTTGCCCTTCTTTGAGCATGGCATTGATTTTCTCCCTTGCCATTTGCCTGAACTGGGCATTGCCTTTGTAGCGGGCGTTGGTATTATCCCAAAAATTTTGTTTTTCCTTCGTAAGGATAAGGCTGTTGATAATCCAGCTCTGTGTCCACCCTGTCAGGGTGCCCCAGGGTCCCCAGCCCGAGTCCGCATTGGAGGCCCAGTAATCCCAGCGCTCGTAATCGAATGCCCTGAACCAGGCCCCGTCTAAATCTTCATGCACAGGGCTGCTCACCTGGATCCGCACCAGAAAATCGGTGATCCGATTGGAGGCTGCTCTATAGGAAGGGTTGTTTGTGGCGGCGGCAGCTTCATTCAGGGCAAATGAGGCAAAATTCAGGGTATAAAGCAGGTCGGTGGCCGGATCGCCGTATTCCGAAATCAAAGGGGCTTCCTTAGAGCCATATTCTTCATTCGAGGCGATACGGCCGTATCTTCCCAGCCCTTCTTTCCCCAACTTCTCCCGGATGGCCCCGCTTTCCTGCAGGTCCTCCAGTAGCTTGTCTGCCACCAGCGCGAGCCATTGCCGATGCGTCGGGGAGTCCTCCACGCGCACAAGCCAGGCCAATGGCAGCAGCATCCGTGCGTATTCCTGCTGGATCCCGTTTGTCCACTTCCAGTCTGGGTGACTGTTCATGGTGATGGCAATGGCATGCTTGGCCTTCTGCAGTAGCGGTGCATACCCCGTCTTATCGTAGAGCCAGAGGTAGCAAGCCCAGAGCCAGGATTCATAATGAGGGTGGACGTTAACGATTTCACGATTTCCAAGGGTCTGCCAGTCCGTCTTCTGCATGGCTGCGTCTCTGAACCAGGGTCCCCTGAAACCATTTGTGCCGGCCGTTCTGAAATTCCCCAAGATCCCCTCTAGTATGTAAGCGTCCCAATCACTGGTCCCGAGATTGGCTGAGGCGCCGATGGTGGCTAGAAGCGCACGCGCATTGTCATCTCCGTAATAGGCATCCGGATCCGTAGTGGCCCAGCCAATCAAACCATAAGATGGACTCTGTGGATCATTTCGCTCTCCGGCCCGCAGGTTCGACTCCTTGTAAAGGTGATGCAGTAAATTCTTCGCCGTCTCCTTGTATTCGTCCTTTCCCAGCATGTTTGCCGCCGAACTAAGTGAAAACGCCACTTCCGCCTGGCAGTCTGCCCGAAGCCACCAACGGTAGGGTTGGGACCCGTCTGCCTGAATGAAGGAGGCATGCCCCTCTAATATGCCCAGACTCCCGTCACCAACTGGGTTATCCGGTCCTACCGGTGGATGCACCACCTCGATCCCGTTCTTCGAAGTTCTCTTCTCAAACAGCTCCTGCCAGTCCGGATGTATGAACAGGCGTGCCTTGTAAAACCAGTCTGAACCTTTCAGGATGGAACGTTCATAGGCATTCTCCGGAAGCGCCTGCTCTTTTGAGTAAGAAGGCCTGACATCCTGGGGCCAATGCTGCAGGGTGATTGCATCTGCCGAGAGTAAATCCCTCAAGATGTACTCCCATACCCTGGACCAGGAGGCTGCAGGCCCAAACCGGGAGGTAATGGCATCACTCAGCTTTGTTGAGCTTATTAACATCCCCTGATGCCTGAATAACAGCGGGGAAGCCGCTACATCCTGCAAGCCATAATCAGCTTTGTCGTATCCCGCTACTTTCCCCAACACGATGAGCGGGCTTTCTGCTGCCTGCAATGGTATAAACTGATGGTCGTTTACCCCCAGCAGCTCGAGCGAATCAAGCCCGGAGATTTTAGAGGTATTGACGACCCCTCTTTCTAACTTTATGCGTTTGGTCTCTGGAGGCAGTTCCATATTGGGAAGACTGGCCGGGTACTCCAGGTACACCTTTAATTTTTTCTTTTTAATCCTGTCAAAGGATTTCTCACTCAAAAGGACACGTGTAGCAGGATAGGTATCGGCCAGCAGGAGGACAGCATCATGCTTTCTGGCGCTCCCTATCGCTTCATCTGCACTCTCCAATCGCTGAAAATCAATCTGATTTTTTAACAGTAGCTTCACAATATCATTGTCCGCCGATGCTGACACGATCAACTGTGGCTCTTTCAAGCTGCTGCCACCCCCTGAGGCTTGCTTACATCCAGTGATTAACAGCAATAATAGAATCAGTGTAAATTTTGAATGCATATCTTCGTGTTAATGATGGATCAATTAGAAAATTAATTTTATATATTCAAAATCATTTTTAATATATTTTAATAAATAATGTTAAGTATTTAAATTAATTTTTAAACAAAAATATAGTAGCGAAATTTATTTAAATACATTTCCGTGTTATCTTTATGTTATGAATCGACAGCAACCTGTGTTTGCTGTATATATTTACCATTGTATAGAAGTTTAAAGGAATGTCATACAGAAAAGGGTTAAAGGGGACGCTTATTCAGGAGTTACAGCAGGATGAGAAGAGTGGCGTTTCTTATAAAAACACCTTGTTGAAAAAACAAGTGTTGGAAATCCTTTCCACTCGGGGAAACGCTACATTGGCTGATTTGGGCAGACAACTTAATGTCAGCACTCCCAAAATCAATGAGCTCATCACAGAGCTCATAGCTGAGGGCTTGGTCCGTGATTATGGGAAAAGCAACGCAGGTGTTGGCAGAAAGCCTAACATCTATGGCTTGGAAGCCTCTTCTGCTCATTTTATTGGGGTGGAAGTTAAAAGAGAATCCATTAACATCGGGTTGATGGACTTCTCGGAAAAGCTTCTGAAAATAGAACTGGACATCCCCTTTCACCTGGAGAATTCAAATGAGTCTCTTGATCAACTGTGCACTAAAATCGAGGAGTTCATCAACTCGACTACAGTCCCCAAGGATAAAATTCTGGCCGCATGTGTCAATATTTCCGGCAGAGTGAACCATAAAACCGGCTATAGCTACAGCTTCTTCCATTTACATCAGGAACCTCTAAGTGAGATCATCAGGGATAAAATAGGTATCCATACTTACCTCGAAAATGATACCCGTGGCATGGCTTTCGGTGAATTCTACAGTGGTGTCGTTACATCAGAAAAAAGTGTTCTCTTTGTCAACATAGATGAAGGCATCGGAATGGGCATCATGATAGACGGGAAACTGTATTATGGGAAATCAGGGTTCGCAGGGGAGTTTGGGCACATCCCGCTGCTGGCGAATGATATCATCTGCCATTGTGGCAAGAAGGGTTGTTTAGAAACGGAGGCCTCCGGTCTTGCGATCACCAAACAATTTCAGGCAAGGCTGAAACAGGGAGCCACGAGTATCGTCACCAACACGGTCAGTGATCTAGCCAAGATCAACCTCCAGCATATCATTCATGCCGCTCTGAACGACGACATGCTGGCTATCGAGATTATTTCCGAGGCAGGTGAGAAAATAGGACGCGGAATCGCAGCCATCATGAACCTGTTCAATCCTGAATTAATCATTTTGGGAGGAGCATTGGCCGAAACAGACGCCTATATCAGACTTCCAATCAAAGCCGCGATTAATAAGTATTCCTTAAGCCTCGTCAGCACCGACACGGAACTCCGGATGTCCAGTCTCGGCAGAAAAGCAGGTGTCATGGGGGCCTGTCTCCTGGCAAGAGATAAAATATTGTCCATACAATAGTAAGCCTGCAGCGTTTAGCGACATTTATGGCTGCACGTCACGTAACACCGCTTTCCTTGGACATTACAAGAGTAAAGAGCACAAGGCACTCCCTCCCAGGCTGCAATCAGCACCTGGCAATCCCTGCAATGGTGTATTCAAAGCTCCTTTCATGAAATGCGGGTCTGGTTCCCCGCAACGCACACGAGCCACTCCTGGCGAAGTGGCTCGTGTGCGTTGGCTGAGGATCTTCCCTTGCTATTGTACTAGGTACAGCTCCGTTTTGCGGTGCGATTTGCCTTTGTCGGGCAGCACCTCTCCCTCTATTTCTACCTGGAAATCCTTGGCTCCAAAGTAGCGCCGGATGTAGGCCTTCACGCTACGGGCACGCTGCTCACTCACCCGCTTCTTTGCCGCAGGCTCCCCGTATCCGTCCGAGTAACCTTTGATGACAAAGGTAGCCCCGTCCGGCTGCTGACCCAGGAAGCGCGACAAACCGGCCAGTTCACCCAGGCTCAGGTGCACGCGGTTAAACTCGTTGTAGAGTACCAGCGATGGGGTCGCGGCCCGCGTGGCTTCGGCTTTAACAGGCCCAGCTGGAGCAGCTTCCTCCAACGCGATCTGCTGCGGCACTTCTTCTACCTCTGGTTCCGAAACAGGCTCTTCAACGGGTGCTGCGACTGCTGCGGCAGGCAGGTCTCCCAGCAGGTAGGCAACATAGCGCGGCTGCTCCTTGGCAGTGCCGGTCACCCATAGGGTGTGGTCACTGCTTTTCCTGAAGTAGGCATTGTAGGTTTCCTTTTCGTTTACCATTCCAGTCAACCGCACTGCCGCTCCTAGCTGTCCGTCACGCAAAGCGGCCCCGTAAATGTAGGCTGTCTCGCCTTCCTGACGGGAAAAATACAGTGAGTCGTTGCGCACGAAAGGAGCGAACTCCGCTTGGTTGGAGTTGACCTGTTTGCCGAGGTTGCGCGGACGGGACCAGGACTTACCGTTCCACTCACTCAGGTATAAGTCGTCGTAGCCCTGCGAGCCTGCCAGTTCGGCGGCGATGAAAAGCTGGCGCCGGTCTTCGGTCAGGTATAGGCCCAGGTTGTAGGAGTGGTTGCGCATGCGGGGCACGGGCAGTTCCTCGCCCTTCACAAACTCCCCGTTGGTCCAGGTATACTTTGTGATGCGCTCCTCTCTCCTGCCTGACTTATGGTAGACGAACACCTCGCCTGCCGCCAGGTTGCCGCCAACCACAGCGTTGATGTGGCCCGCGTTCAGGGCTGCAGCGCGCTCCGTGGTCTCCGTCTCGCCGAGACGGGCGGTGTAGAGGTATTGCCCGCCCTCCTCTTTTTTGGTAACGAGCAGCATGTCCTCTCCTACCAGCGCCACGCCGCCCATTTCATCATTGGTTTCCAGGAGTTTCGTCTGGGCCTGGCCCAGGGTCAGGGCCCCTAAAATCAATCCGATTGTGTATACGATCTTCTTCATGTTCGCTTCGCTTTACCAGATGGTCACTTGTCTGCCGTACTTCGGATATTTTACCGGGATCAGGTTGTAGGTGAGGGAGATCTCATTCGTGCTCCGGCTCACGTGGCGGGCGTTCTGAATCGGAATCTCGTAGGCATAGCCGATGCGGAACTGATCCAGGCGCAACCCGGCGGTCGCGCTCCAGGCCAGGTCCTGGCGGTAGCTGCCCCCCAGCCACAGCATGTTCTGGTAGATGGCCTTGAGCTGCAGCTCGGCGCTCTCCTTCAGCTTATCGTCGTACTGCAGCATGGCATTGGCCACCAGCCCGAACTGGTCGGAAAGTGCCGTGCGGTAGCCTGCCTGCACGAGGTGCTTGCGGGTATAGAGATCCTGCAAAAACTCGTCTCCTCCCGAGATAATACCGCCTTTGGTCACGTCCTGCATGGCATAGCCAATGTAGAAATTATCAGCGGTGAGCGTCCAGCCCAGGTTCAGGTCGAGCTTGCCCTGGCGCAGGCGCTGCCCCAGCACGCCCTGGAACTCGGGATCGCTCTCGTTGTCCACCGTGAGCCTGTTGCCATCAAGGCGCTGGGCATTGTACACCGCAGCACCGCCCCAGCGCAGGCTCAGCCGCTCGGAGAGGCGCACACGCGAGGCATAACTCAACTGCACCTGGCTTTCGGAGAATGGTCCGAACTCGTCCTGCAACACCGTCAGGCCGAAGGCGTGCTTAGCACCCGCCTGGCGGTCAAAGAAATCATGCTGCTTGGTTTTGAGCACGTCATTTCGCCGCCAGGCCGACAGGTCTGCCAGGTCCAGCTCGGCGGAGGCGAAGTAGGTTTTTGGCGCTCCCTCAAAGCCCGTCCACTGGTTGCGGTGGAAGCCCTTGAGCAGGGAGCCCTCGTAGCCCGTCAGCGAGGGATTGTAGTATTGCTGAAACAACTGGAAATTGGCGATGTGCTTTCTGTTCTGGGCCTTTGCACCCAGAACAGCACCAACCAGTAATAGGGATAGAATTAACTTTTTCATTTTAAATAATCTCTAAGCGTTGCCGACTTATTTACCCAGGATGGTTACCACCCCGCGTTTCACCCAGTTGATGTCCTTCACTTCTACCGTGAAGAGGAAGGCGCCTTTCAGGATCTGCCCGTTCGGTCCGCGTCCGTCCCAGCCCTTTTCCGGGTCCGTCGTTTCGAAAACGCGCACGCCCGAGCGGTCGAACACCTGGATGTAGACCTCGTTGTAGAACCTGAGCTCCGGGATGGCCCAGTTGTCGTTGATGCCGTCGCCGTTCGGGGAGAAGGCGTTGACGATCTTGAGCTGGTCCACCGTGCGGTCGTAGGCTTGCTTAGTGAGCGTGAAAGTGCGCTCGATCGTGTTCAGGTACGGGTCGGTGCTGCGCACCCGGATCGTGAAGCTTGTCATGCCGGACAGGCCCTTGTTGGACTTCAGGTATACCTGATCGCCACGGATCTCAAACAGGCTGTTGTGGGTAGCTCCTTCGCCGCTCACCAGGGCATAGACAAACTCGGTGTCGTCCGGGTCGGTGGTGGTCAGGGTGCCGATCACCTCGTCAGCCGTAGCCTCTGGTTTGAAGGTGGTGGCGCTGAAGGCGAGCGCGGTCGGCACTTTGTTCGGCTGCACTTCCACAGTCACCTGGGCGGTCAGGCCTCTCAGGTTTGTGGTACCTTCAGCGAGTGTTAACTGGCCGGTTAATGGATAGATGCCAGCGATAAGGCCGTTGTAGGTTCCCTGCGCCCAAACCACACCGATCGCCTCGGTTGCACCGTCCGAGTAGGTGACCATGACAGTGCCCGGAAGCGGTACGCTTGGGTAGGCAGTTCGGATCGGTACGTTGATCTGCGCCGGGTTTGCAACTGACACGATATCGCGTCTTACCGTTACCGTCTGGGTGGCAGTAGTTGAGTTGCCTGAAGCGTCGGTCACTGTCCAGGTCACAGTAGTGGTGCCTGTTGGAAATTCGACTGGCGCGTCGTTGGTGACAGACGCCACACTGCAGTTGTCCGAAGCGGTTGGCTCACCAAGGGTCACGTTAGAGGCTGTCGTTTTGCCTGCGTCCACGTTCACCACTACGGCGACAGGCGCCGTGATCATTGGCACTACCTTGTCTTCTACAGTCACCGTGGCTACTGCGGTGGCTTTATTGCCGCTTGCGTCTGCCACGGTAAGCGTCACCTTGTTTTCGCCCAAATCTTCGCAGCTGAAGGTACGCTTGTCGAGCGACATAGAAGCGATGCTGCAATTGTCTGTGGAACCATTGTCCAAATCGGCGGCTGTGATGGTGGCCTTGCCTGCAGCGTCCAGTTGCACCGTAATATGCTTCACTTGCACGACTGGCGCCAGGTTATCCGCTACTGTCACAGTCGCCTTTGCTGTTGCGATGTTGCCACTACCGTCAGTTACTGCCAGTACTACTTCGCTTGTGCCCACGTCGCTGCAGTCGAAAGCAGTCTTGGACAGGGACATGGAGGCAATGCCGCAGTTATCGCTGGAGCCTTTGTTGATGTCAGCTGCTGTAATGGAAGCTGT
>NZ_BMFP01000005.1:434025-525915 GCF_014638845.1 Pontibacter amylolyticus | reverse complement strand
CCCTGACTCTGAAAAGAGCCAGGGGCTGTTGCCGTTTACAGCAGCCCCAAACCGTGTGGGAAAGAGGCAACGGCTAAAGCATAAAACTATCGATCAGGGCTAGCGAGCATCCATATCCTGCAGGAGTTCGATATCAGAAACCGATTAAACATAAAATTAGCTGATCTGCGAACCCGTCACTAAGACAACATAGAGCTGAAGGTTATTAAGAGGCTCGCGTTATTGATTCTAGTTGGGACGCTGAAGGATAAACTCACCAGTATAAAAGACTAATCCTTGACTTTGGACTCACGCCGCTGCTGACACCCATTGCTGATAATACTCATAGATTAATGAGGTTTACTGATGTATTTCACAAGTAGAACCAATTCCAAACAAAGAAGGCTGCCCATATTTTAGGCAGCCTTCTTTGTTTTGGATAGCATACGTTAGTTGATGATTTCGTCAGCATCAGTCGGGCCTTTTACCTGCAATGGCAGTCTTTAAAGTTTCCAGTCCTAAGTATTGGTTTGCGAGTTCGCGTAATTCTTCCGCCGTAACACCCCTAATGGTGCTGATGTAATTGTTATAATGCTCATAAGGCAGCTTATGCAGCACAATGCGTTTATACCTGTCGCCCTGTTCGAAAATAGTGGCTATATCGTTTAGGAATTTGCCGAGCATATAACTCTTTACAGTTTGCAGTTCGTCTTCCGGTACTAACTCTTCCTGTAACTGTTTTATCTCCTTATGGATCTCTGCAATCGTTTTATCAGTCACCTCGTAGTTTACATCCGTGCCTATGAAAAATAGGCTATCCTGCTCCTTCGGCGATATAGCAGAGTAGATGCCATAGGTATAGCCTTTGTCTTCCCGGATATTGCGCATTAGCCTGGAGCCGAAGTATCCGCCCAGTAACTCATTCAACACGATTAGCTTATGGTAATCCTCGTGTCCAATCAATGGAAACTGCCTGCCCAACCGGATAGAGGATTGTAGACTTTCGGGCATCAGGACAAAATCTTCGTGCTTGGCAAGGTGGCTACTCGTAACTGAAAGCTCACTTGGTGCCCCTGTTAATTGCAGCGTAGCAATTTCTTTTTCCAGGAGTTTCTCCAGTTCTTCGTCAATGGCACCACAGGCAAAAACCTCCAGCTGGTCTGTGCTATACCTGTTCCTGTAAAAGTTTGCTAGTTCGTCCTTGTCGATTGTATCCAGCGCATTCTCATCAAGACCGAATACATACGGATGGTTGTCGCCATAAACCAGTTTTGTAAAGCTGTGTGTAGCCAGGTAGTTGTTCTTTTGGCGCTGTACCTTTAGGTTTTGCTTGTTTCGTTTGCGTAAAAGCTCAAATTCTTCTGTCGGGAACACCGGATTCTGCAGCACATCCAATACCAAAGGCAGTAGCTCTGGTACGTACTTACTGAGGCAGTAGAGCGTAAACTCCGACCGATCATAGCCATGGTTGTTCTCAAAGGAGGCACCGTAGTAGGCTACTTTTTCAGCGATCTGCTTGGCCGTGTAATTCTTGCTGCCTTCAAAGAGCATCTTACCGGTCAGGTCAGCCAGGCCGGCACGGTCTTCATACCACTTGCCCGCCTTAAAAACAAAATCCAGCCTGATCACAGGCTGGGTTTCGCTTTTTATATAATGCAGTCTGGCACCATTGCTTAAGTGACTTACCTCAGCTATCTGTAGCGTGACTGCTTCTATTTCATGTATTTCTGGTGCTTTTGTTCTATCAAGCATTCTGTAATTAGTTTTTAATCTAAGTTTAGCGACAGACTGAAACGAATCGTTTCAGCCAGGGGGTTGCCCCTTTCGCTCGGAATCAGGTAGGCCGCGTCTATTCCAAATTTCTGGTAGCGCAATCCTACACCTGTTGAGATATACTTTCTGTTGCCCTTCTCCGGGTTTTCATAAAAATAACCAAGACGCGCAGCAAACAGGTTGTTGTACCAGTACTCTATACCTCCGGAGAAATTGATCTCCTGTAACTCTTCGCTAAAACCGCCCGGCGCATCGCCAAATGAGGTAAAGATACCACTGATGACAGTCTGTGTGCTGTCAGCACCTGGCGATGGTACCAGCAGTTTGTTAGCATCCAGCACCAGGGTGAGGGAGTTGTACTGATCAAGGTTATACGTAATTGCGGTACCTAATTTTAGGTTTGTTGGCAGAAAATCCTTTTGGTCACCATTGGTATAGGCAATCTTGCCACCGATGTTAGAGATGTTGGCACCAAAACCAAGGTTCAGCGTCTGGCTAATATCACGGTTGTAGTACACGCCCACGTCCACAGCGGCTGTATTGCCCGGCTTCGATTCGAATGGAGAGGCACCGCCTCCTATGGTCACGTTGCCGGCTAGGTTGGAGCGGATAAAGCGGGCGCCTATACCTAAGCTGAAGTATTCGCTCAAGGCCTGTCCGTAGGCAACTGACAGTGCATACTCCTTAGGAGAAAACTCCGTGATGTCATTGCCGTTGGCGTCGATGAACTGAATATCACCCAGGTCAAAGTATAGAAGCGAGGCTGAAATAGCCGATGTCTCGGAAAGCTTTTTGTAGCCTGAGAGATAGCTGAGCGACATATCGTCTACAATGTTGCGCAACCAGGGAGAATAAGAAAAACTCACGCTCATGTCATTCTGCACAAAGCCTAATTTGGCTGGGTTCCAGTGTGGTGCGTTCGCATCCGGGCTAAGGGCAACACCTGCATCACCCAAACCGGCAGACCGTGCATCAGGGGCTACTGTCAGGATTGGAACGGCTGTGGTTACGGTGCGGGAGTCCTGTCCTATGGTAGATGTTTGTGCTGATGCGAAGTGCACTGAGAAGAATGCAGCCACAAATGCAGTGGCTTTTACAAGTAAATTTTTCTTATACATATAGAGGGTGTTGATGCAAAATCAAATATAGAAATATTATAGGATTTTACTAATTCAGGAGCACAAGTTTCTCAAAACTTGTAGCGGTGGCTCCATCATATTGAGAACGTACAATGATTCGGTAAACGTATACGCCGCGGGCTAATGTACTGTTAAATTCGTCTCTCCCGTTCCAGGTTATCTCGGATAAGTGCGACTTACTGGCATTACTTGTGCCCTGCAGCGTCTTTACCAATTGTCCTGATACGGTAAATATCTGTATATGGATATCTAAGTTTTCGCCCGCTCTGTTATGGTCGAAATGAAACGTTGTGTTTGTCGAGAAGGGGTTCGGGTAATTCAGCAGTTGTGTGATGGTCAGCTTTTCGTTGTTGGACACGATAAACTCCAGCTGCTCTTCGGCTGAATTGTTGTGCGTATCCCAGGCCTTTAGCGACAGGGTATGACGACCTTCAGGCAGATCCTTGAACGGGTAACGGATAGTGCCGGACTGGTAACTGTCGCGATCGGCGGTATAGTAATCGTTAAGCACAATGGCGTGGTTGGTGCCTTCATCCAGTATGGCGAGCATCTCGCGGCCCGATCCTATACCTGCCGTGTTCAGCCCGTTTTCGTCGAAAAGCCTGGCCAGCAGTACGGGGTTCTGGCTTGTGGAACCACCAGATACAAATGACTCGTCATCCATGAACAGCTTGACCACAGGAGGTGTGTTGTCCAGGGCTATACCTGTGGCTGTGCCTCCGATGACTATGGCGGTGTCGGCTCCCATAGCCTCGTAAGTTGCGCTGTTGGCATACAGACTGATCTTGCCAGCGCCATAACGGCTCTCGATGTCTTTTGGGACGACAAAGCTCAGCTCAAAAGTGCCCGATCTGACAGTTGCCTGCCCATCATACACCACCTTCTCGTGCAGCTGAACCGGTACAGGCTGCTTGCCACCAGGCATAGCGGGTTCGTCCCGGCGCTCCGGTGTGTTATCGCCCAGCGTGCGACGGGTAGTTGGTTTCTCGAAAACGGTGATGTGCAGGGTACCCTCAAAATCCGTTGCAATGCTGCCATCTGCGTGTGCAACTATGCCCTTCATATTCGTCTTGCCCAGCGCTGTAAGGGTGTCGGAGGAAGCCCAACGACCATCAATTTCGGTAATGTGGACTTTCAGATCAGGATAGGCCAGTTGCTGTGAAGGATCGGCCAGTAGCGTAAAGTTGCGGTTGTTTACACCTCTTGAGCCACCTGTTTCGGTCATGCTGATGTTCTTGGTGAGCCGCACGATGTCGCCAAGGCGGGGCATACGGCCATTTACCGGATGGAGTGCCACTTTGAAGAAGTTGCGGTTGAGGATGCGGTTATCACTCGAGAAAACGGGGCGTGTTGTCGTGAGCAGGCCAATGGCGCCACCCATCGGGTTCAGCAGCGCGAGTTCAGCACCAGAGGAGCGCCTGGGGTCGTCGTAGCGGCCAAACTCGCAAGTGGCCGTGAGCAGAAAGGTCAGCCTGTCTTTGTTCCGCCAGTTGCTTATCTGCGGCGCTGTCAGGATTTGCTCCCAGGCCCAACTCACCTCGTTCCCATGGCCGGTGTAGTTCACGATTAACGAGCCCTGCTCCACAGCCTTGTCGATGGCCGCGGCGGCCGCAGGAGCCTGTTGCCTGCTGCCCACGGTTTCTTGCGGGTACAGGTCCAGGTATACCTTGTTGGGGTTGTAGTTGATGTGCTCGCGCTCCAGGTAACTGCTCAGGAACTCGGCGTCGTTCAGGTGCTCGTTATAGTCACCGTCGTCGGCTACAAACGTCACCTGCCGGCGCCACTTCCCGAAATGCTCCGGGCTGTCGTAAGCAATGATCTTGTCAACCATCGTAGTGGCTTCTGTTGGTGTTTTGACAGGCAGTCGACCTATACCAATGTCGAGCAAATGGTCGCCTGCGCTGTTCTCGGCCCACTCGCCTTCGTGCTCATTCAGAAAGCCATAATAATCGTCGGAAGAATAGCTGATAATGGGGTGCAGCGACTGCCGCGACTGGTACACCGGCACAAAGTTCGTGTTGTTGGGCAGCCGGTTTTTGTAATCGTAAGACGCATCACCGAAAAGGAGCAGGTATAGCACATCATCGCCCTGCTTGCTGCTGCGGCTGTAGAGCATGCGCATGTAGTCACGAATGGCCGTTACATCCTGGGCGCCCGATGAAAACTCGTTGTATACCTGCGTGGTGGTAACGACGGCAACCTCCAGGCGGCTGTGCTGCCGGCGGTGGGCTGCCAGTCGGTTGGCCTCCTGCAGAAAACGGGGATGCGTCAGGATAACTAGATCGAGGCGGCCGTCGAGGTTGTGGCTGTGCAGGTCCTGGGTGGCTACTTTGCCAAAGGCTTTGGGTTTGAGGCCGGTGTTGTTTTTGAAAGCCACAAACTCCCGTAGCACTTCAGTTGGGGCGCTAAAAAGCAGATCGACTCCTGAGGCAGTGGTCTGCTGCACCACGGGGCGCAGCGGGTCTGTCACATCCCATACCTGTGTGGTGGCGGGTATGCCCGTTAAACGGAAAGTGCTCACCGGATTAGCCATACTGGCGATGGAGCGGAAACTGGTCTGGTCACCGTAAAGCTTGAGCTGACGCTCGTAGTGGAGAGTCAGGTAATTCAGGAAACCAAGCGCTGTGGCGTTGCTGCCTGTGCTAAAGCTGATGCCTACCTTTACTTCCTTCGGCTGCCCGAGTGCCTGCTGGTTTAAGGTATAGGTGCTGGTGCTATTAATGCCTTCCGGATGATAAGGGAAAGTGCCGCGTCCGCTGATTGTCTGGGTGCCCAAGGTATGGCCGTTGAGGCGCAAGGTATAGGAGCTCTCTGCTGAGGAGTTGGCCATCAGGAAAGCGGAAAGTTTCACCTCAGAACCCGGCACCAGGTCCGATACAGGTAGGTTGATCTCACGGGAAGTTGTAAAAGCGCTGAAATCCTCGCCATACCATTCCCGGCCGGAGTACACCATATTCTTCAGGTCACGCTCGTGGTAAAGGCGCTCGTTGTAAGTGCTGATGGCTGTGCCTGATGCATTTGTCTGTTCGCGCTGGCTTACCCGGAGGCCTTTGCCTGCCCCGACGCGAATAAAGTAATAAGCGGTGTCTGAATAGATGTTATGGCTGTGCCGAAAAGCTGGGTTATCCCCCGTGTGCTGCCACGTATGTGGGCCCTGCGCATAAAACAGCGCATAATCTGCCTCGTCGAATTTCCCGTCGGCCTCACCTGCCACCCAGATGGCGTTTTCCTGCAGGTCATCAGGACGGGGGGCGCTGTTGGGCTGGGGGAGCATGCCGCCGCCGTTGCCAAAAAGCTGCAGCGTGCGCGGGTCGAACTGTTGGGTATTGATGCCCAGCGACTGCAGCAGCGCCCTGTCGATGCGGTGTATACCTGACTCGGTGACGCCGATCTTATACCAACTGCCTGTACCCAGAACCGACGAAGTAGCAAATTCGCTTTGAGTACCTTCAGTGTTCTGGGGGGCGTTGCGAGATGATTGCGCTGCGGTCTGTCCTTGCTGCGTAGCCGCTGTGCTTTCCTGTGCCCTTGCATGGGGCGCAATCCGGAGAGAGCCAAATAGCAGACAGGTATACAGCAGCAAAAAAATCCGCATGGCAGGCACTGGTAAGTGAAAGAATAAGACGCTCTCTAAATTTACAGAAGATTATCCTCTCAGCTAAACAAATCGGCGAAAATTGCAGGTATAGAGCAAGGGGCCCCAAAGCCAGCAACCAATTACCTGAATGCTTATACCTGTAGTTCCGCTATACCTTGTCTTTGCGTTATGGCGACTCTGGTTTAAAACGCAGCAGACCCTAATCCAATGGAGAATTTGAAGGGACAGGCGTTTTTTTGAAGATTGACAAGACGACGTAAAGCACGATGATCAACGGTACGGCGGCGAACTTGGCGAGCGCCAACAAGATAACGGAGAGGCCCAGGAAAACGAAGCGGATGGCGTTGTCCTTCCAGGTCAGGTTCTTGAATTTGAGCGCAAACAGCGGCAACTCTGCTACCAGCAGGTATGAGAATATGACCGTTACCGCCAGCAGGAAGTAAGGATTCAGGATGATGTTGTCGTAGAGGTTGCCGGAGGTAGCCAGTATAAGCGGCAGCGAGCCGATGAACATCGAGCAGGCCGGCGTAGGCACCCCGATAAAAGACTCTGCCTGCCGCGTGTCGATGTTGAACTTGGCCAGGCGCAGCGCCGAGAAGATCGTGATCACAAAGCCGAAGAAGGGCAAAATATCAGCCGGTATACCTAACACAGAAGCCTCGGCCTGCGATAACAGCCCAAACATAATCGCACCAGGCGCGGCCCCAAACGAAACCATGTCTGCCAGCGAGTCGAGCTGCTTTCCTATTTCGGAGTAAGCATTCAGCACGCGGGCGATCATGCCATCCATAAAGTCGAAGATGGCAGCTATACCTATGAGGTAGGCTGCGTACTCCAGCCGGAAGTTGAAGGCAAAATACAGCGCCAAGCAGCCGCAAAACAGGTTGATGCACGTAATGGCGTTAGGTATGTGTTTTTTCATCCGGAAAGCTAGCGCAGGAATGGGTTATACTTCTTTTCGTACGCAATGGTGGTTTCAGGCCCATGACCCGGGTATACCACTGTCTCGTCCGGCAGGGTGAATAGTTTGGTACTGATGCTGTTGATCAAGGTGTCGAAGTCGCCGCCAGGCAGGTCGGTGCGGCCGATGCTGCCTTTGAAAAGCACATCGCCGCCAATGCATACCTTGTCGGGTTCGCTGTAGAACACCACATGGCCGGGGGCATGACCGGGGGCAAAAAGTATTTTCAACTCGGTGTCGCCAAATTGGATGGTGTCGCCCTCTTTCAGGTAATTAGTAGAAGCTTCTACACCGCTGTACATCTGGAAACCATAGTTCGGAGCGTAAACCGGCACCGAACGCAGGGTCTGCAGTTCCTCCTCGTGTATCTCCAGCTCCACTCCGTAGGTATCGGCCACAAACTTATTACCGAGCACGTGGTCGATGTGGCAATGGGTATTGAGGAGGCGTACTACTTTCAGGTCATTTGCTTCAATGTAGCGTTTGAGTTCTTGCTGTTCAGTTAGCTCATAGCAACCAGGGTCCACCACCACGCACTCTTTAGTGTCGTCGTGCAGCAGGTATGTGTTCTCCTGAAAGGGATTAAATGTAAGACAGGTAACGTTCATATTGTTCTCTTTCACAGGGCGCGGGCCCACAAATTCGGCTCCTAAGTTACGAACTTCAGGCGTAAGTCGTAAATTGCCTGTATGAATTATGACTTCGTAGTCGTGGGGCATGGCATTGCCGGCGCCACACTGGCCTATACCTTACGCAAACAGGGCCAGCAGGTGCTGGTGATCGACGAACCCAAAGCCAACTCCGCCTCCCGCGTGGCAGCCGGCCTGGTAAACCCGGTGGCCGGAAAGCGCTTCGCCAAGTCCTGGCTCGTGGACACGCTGCTGCCTTATGCCGACAGTTTTTATGACGAACTGGAAGAGCGGTTCAAGCAGCAGCTTTTCATTCACAAGCCCATCTACAAAGTATTCTCCACCATAGAGGAGCAGAACAACTGGATGGCCAAAAGCGCCGAAGGCAACTGGAGCGAATACATTGGCGCCACCTATACCCAAAGCACCGGTCAAGACCCATCTGTTCAGGACCAGTTCGGCGGCATCATGATCCGGAAGGGCGGCTACCTGCGCATTGCCGAAACGCTCGACCTCTTGCTACAAGACCTGCAGCAGGACAATGCGCTGTTGCCGGAGCGCTTTGAGATGGACCAGCTGCGATTGACAGAACAGGGTATAGCTTACAAAAATATAACAGCACGTCACCTGATTTTTTGTGAAGGCTGGCAGGCGGTGCAGAATCCATACTTCAGGTGGCTGCCGTTGCAGCCGACCAAAGGCGAAGTGCTGGAGGTGCAAACACAGGATTTTAACCCGGAATGCATCTATAATAAAGCCGTTTACGTTGTTCCCGTAGGAGAGGGCCGCTTTAAGATTGGGGCCACCTACAACTGGCGCCAACCCGACGAGCTACCAACCCCCGAAGGCAAGGAAGAGCTAAGCGAGCGCTTTGAGCAGATTACCACACAAACTTACCAGGTGAGCAGGCATTGGGCCGGAATACGGCCAGCTGTGCGCGACCGTCGTCCGCTCGTAGGGCGTCATCCGGAGCATGCACAGTTGAGCGTGTTCAACGGCATGGGGTCCAAGGGGGTGCTGATGGCGCCATACCTGGCCAATTTGTTTGCCAAAGCACTGATAGAGGGGACAGAATTGCTGCCGGACGTACACATTTCGAGATATTATTCGTTATATTACGACTACCTAAAACACCATAACCCAGAACTCTAAGCGCATGCGTTTTCCTATAAGGTTATTGTTCCTGTTCCTGTGCTGTGCTGCGGTAGGCGAAGTGGCTATGGCCCAGCCTAATGTGCAGACTTTTGGCCGGAGCCGAATTCAGTATAAGAATTTCGATTGGAAGCTTTACAGCACCCAGAACTTTAACATCTACTTCTATGAAGGCGGCGACCAGTCGGCCCGCAACGCAGCCGAGTATGCCGAGCGCGAACTCAAGCGCATCACCAGTTTCATTGGTTATTACCCCTATTCCAAGATCACGCTCATCGTCTACAACTCGATGACGGACCTCAAGCAAAGCAACATCGGCATGCAGCGCGACCAGTTCCAGACCGGTGGCGAAACGCTATTCCTCAAAAACAAACTCGAGCTGGCCTACGACGGCACCCAAACCGACTTCAAGCGTGACCTGAGTTACCAACTCACCGAGCTTCTGCTCAACGACATGATGTATGGCGGCAGCCTGAAAGAAGCCCTGCAGAGCAGCTACCTGCTGCGCCTGCCGGATTGGTTCATCAGTGGCGTGGCGGCCTATACCGCCGAGGGCTGGAGCCTGCGCATGGACAACTACGTGCGCGATATGCTGATGGTCAACAATAAGGCTCGCATGGAAGACGTGCTGGCCCGCGATCAGCAACTGGGTGGTCAGGCTATCTGGAACTACATCGCCGAGCGCTATGGCTATACCTCCATCCAGAACATCCTGAACCTGACCCGCATCACCCGCGACACGGAGGTAGGTATAACCAGCAGTCTCAACATCCCCTACAAGCGTTTCCTGCAGGACTGCCACAACTACTACATGCAGATCAACACCCGCGGCGAGAATCCGCTGGTAAGTCTGCCAGTAGAGAACAAAGTTTTCAAGAAGAACAAAAAAGACATCCACTATACCCAGCCTGTGCTGAACCCGGCCGGTACGCTGATGGCGTATGCCGAAAATGAGAACGGAAGCTACCAGATCATTGTGAAGGAGGTAGGCAGCAACCGCAGCCGCGTGGTGTGGAAGAGCGGCTACAAAACCGTGGACCAGCGCATCGATTACAAGCTGCCCGTGCTGGCCTGGCGTACCAATACCCAACTGGGTTTTGTGGAGGCAAGACGCGGCCAGATGGTGTTGCGTCAGATCAACTCCACCCGCCGCCGCTCCCGCATCCCGATCTTTGACGACATCCGCACGACTGCCGTTACCCTCAGCCAGTTCTCGCAGGTACGCGACATGAGCTATTCCGAAGACGGCAATACCCTGCTGGTAAGCGCCGTGCGCGATGGGCAGACGGATCTATACCTGCTCTCCAGCGGTGGCCGCATGCAACAGCAGCTCACCAACGATATTTACGACGATATACAACCGGTTTTCCTGAAAGGGGGCAGCAACAACATCGCCTTCAGTTCCAACCGCTTTGTCGACACCACAGGTCAGACAGCAACCGGCACTTTCTCGGGTGTGGTGAATAACTACGACATCTTCCTGATGCCGCGTGACGGGGGCAGTGCACAGCAAATCACTTTCTCTATTGCAAGCGAATTGCGCCCGCGTGCCACAGCAGACGGCAACCTGGTATACCTGAGCGAAGAGACCGGGGTGCGGAGTCTGTACCAGTACAACATCGCCACAGGCGCTCGGCGTCCCTTAACTAACTTCCTGCAGGATATTGAAAGCTACGACCTAGGGGGCGACGCAAATGCCCTGGTGCTGACGGCCACGGACGATGCCCGTAGCTTTGTGTACGCTTTCCCGACATTCAGCCCCACCACCCAGGAGACACTGCCGAAAACATCCCGGCAGATCATTCTGGAAACCCGTGCCCGTACCTCTGCCTCCACCGCCGCCACTGCCCGTAAGATCGTGGAAGGGGCCACACCTAAGAGAACGCAGCGACAGGGGGAAGTAGACATCGAGAACTACCAGTTTGAGAGCGATGCCAAAGAGCAGCAGCAAGCCGAAACGCAGGCAAAAACACAAGCCGCAGCGCCACAGCGTGCCCGCACCACTGATGGCGGTGTTCCGATTGCGGGCCCCGTCGACTATGACCTTCGCTTCAGTGTGCAGGAGGTGATCACGTCGGTATACGCTGATCCGCAACTGGGCTTCGGTATAGTGGGCGGTGTGAACATGAGCGATCTGTTTGAGAACCATCATATCCGGGGCAACGCCTTTGTGCGCACCGACCTGGAGACCAGCCGCATGTTCGCCGAGTACATGAACCTGAAAAACCGCTTCGACATCGGGCTGCAGTACCGACGCGATGTGATTGTGGGCCAGGCACCGGAGTTTCCGGGCTCTGTGGTACGCTTTGGCAAACACGAGTTCTCTCCAACGCTGGTATACCCGCTCAGCTACAGTACCAGTATCCGCATGCAGCCCCGGTTCGTGAATACACGCTTTACTTACATCAATAGCTTTGTGACACCCGACAGGATCGATTACTTCGGTGGCGGCAGTGTGGAGCTGGTGTACGACAACTCCGTGGTGCGCGGCGTGAACATGCTGGAAGGCACCCGCATGAAAGCTGGCATCATGAGCCTGAAAAACTTTGAGCACAGCTCAGAGAACTTCAGCAAGTTTTACCTGGATGTACGCCGCTACCAAAAAATACACCGACAGATCATATTGGCGGGCCGCATCAACTATGGCGCATTCTTCGGCAATGCACCCAAAAACTTCCTGATCGGGGGGATGGACAACTGGCTTTTCGCATCGGAGGATGACGGCACAGCGACCCGTGAGGATGTCGTGGTAAGCACACCTGCCGACCTCTTTTACATCGATTACACCACCCCGCTGCGCGGCTTCAATTTCAACGCACGCCGTGGGTCCAAGGTATTGCTGGCCAATCTGGAGCTTCGTGTGCCGATTGTGCAGTACCTCTACGACGGGCCAATTCCGTCGGGCTTCTTCCGCAACCTGCAGTTTACTGCCTTCGGCGACGCCGGATCGGCCTACAACGGTACCAACCCCTTCACGGGTAACAACTCCATCAACACCCGCGTGATTGGCGGCCGCATTGACCAGACCAACACAAGTCCGTTCGAGATCACGGTGATCAACTACCGCAACCCATTCCTGTTGGGCTATGGTGTGGGAGCACGCACCACCCTGTTCGGTGTGTATGGCAAGGTCGACATGGCCTGGAGTGAAGAGGACGATGCACGCAAAGGGCCTAAATTCTACATCACCTTAGGCTACGACTTCTAACCAGGGCATGAACCGGAAAACCAGGCGATTTGGTATTGGCTTTATTCTGGTGATCGGGCTGGCTGCCGCCTGGCTGCACATGGCCGACAAAAACTATGTGTACAAAGCCCTGTATCATAACTTCGCTGATATCAACGATCACCTGATTTTTCATCAGCGCAAGATAGAGGCAGCAAATAAGCCGCAACCCTGGCCACTTGCCACCAATTACAACCAGCTTTCCCTTCCAAAAGAGTTGCAACAGCTCCACGAGCAGTTGGAGTCAGTCGCTTTTGTGGTCGTGCACCGCGATTCGCTACTGTATGAGCAGTATTGGGATGGCTATTCGGAAGAGTCGCTGAGCAATTCGTTTTCGGTGGCCAAAAGCATCGTCAGCATCCTGGTAGGTATAGCCCTGCAGGAAGGCAAGATCCGAAGTATAGACCAGCCGGTAGGGGACTTTCTGCCCGAATTCAGGGAAGGCGCCAAGGCAAAGATCACCATCCGGCACCTGCTCTGGATGAGTTCCGGCCTGAACTGGGACGAATCGTATGCCAACCCGCTTTCCGTTACCACAGAAGCCTACTATGGATCTGACCTGAAGAAAGTGGTTCGAAGGCTGGAGGCGGTGGAGGAGCCGGGCCAGAAGTTTTCCTATAAGAGCGGTGATACACAAGTACTGGGATTCGTGCTGGAGGCGGCCACCGGGCAAAACCTGGCAGACTATGCCGAGGAGAAACTGTGGCGTCCGCTTGGAGCCGAGCGAAAGGCCGAGTGGAGCATCGACCACCCGCTTGGTAACGAGAAAGCCTACTGCTGCTTCTTCTCCAACGCCCGCGATTTCGCCCGTATCGGGCAGCTATACCTGCAACAAGGAGTCTGGCAGGGCGATACCCTGGTGTCGCCGGATTACGTGCAGGCCTCCCTCACCCCAAACGGCCTGACCGATGCCAATACCGGCGAACCGACCACGCACTATGGCTACCAGTGGTGGCTGCTGCCGGATTACAAAGGCCAGTTTGTTTTTTACGCGCGCGGCATACTGGGCCAGTATATCATTGTTATTCCTGAGAAAGAGCTCGTGATCGTGCGGCTCGGCAAAAAGCGGGGTGAGCGCCTGGACAGCCACCCTTCGGAGGTCATGGCCATGATAGATGCCGTAAACCAGATGGTGCCCTAACTCTATTGCCTCGCTCTGATCGAAGGCTTCCAACTAATATTTCCCATGCAGTAGAGAAGGTATCATTGCCTTGCCAGTTTTAAGCTTTTGGCCTTCCGGCTGCGTATAAGTGAGGAATTATACCTAATTTGCCGGAACATCATACTTAAAAGTGCCTATGTTGCAGTCCATGACAGGCTATGGCAGTGCCCGCCTCGATACTGACCAGTATTCCCTCCACGTCGAAATAAGATCGCTTAACTCCAAAGGAATGGACCTGACCGTGCGTCTGCCGCGCTTCCTTTCGGAGCATGAATACGAGATACGCACCATGCTGACCAAAGCGCTCGTACGGGGCAAGGTGAGCATCTGCGTCGACTATAACAAGAACAAAGCGCAGCGCGCCAAGAGCAATATCAACAAGGAGTTGCTCAAAGCCTATTACGAAGAGTTAAATACCGCCGCTGACATGGTGAGCGGCTCTAAAACCGACCTTTTTCGATTGGCCCTGCACATGCCTGATGTGCTGCAGCAGGACCAGGGCGAAGACGAGGAAGGCGAAGCTGACTGGGAAACCGTGCAACCGCTGGTGCAGCAGGCCATCGAAAGCATCAACGTGTTTCGGGCCGACGAAGGAAAGGCACTTACCACTGAAATCATGTCCTACCTCGACCGTATCAGGATACTGCTGGCTGAGGTGGAGAAGCAGGACCCGGTGCGCATGGAGCATATCCGCAACCGCATCAAAAATCATATCATTGAGGTATCCACCTCCGACCATTATGACCAGAACCGTTACGAGCAGGAGATGATCTACTACATGGAGAAGCTCGACATCGCGGAGGAAAAGGTCCGCCTGATCAACCACCTGCACTACTTCACCGAAACGGTATACCTGCCCGAGCCAACGGGCAAAAAGCTGGGCTTCATTTCGCAGGAAATTGGCCGGGAGATCAACACCATAGGCTCCAAGGCCAACGATTCGGCCATACAGCACCATGTAGTGGAAATGAAAGAGGAACTGGAGAAGATCAAAGAACAGATCAATAACATTCTGTAGTAGCGCTTGCTACCAGGTTTACCTAAAGCAGCTACCCGCGGGTAGCTGCTTTTTTTTGTGACCATACGTTAGGACGTCGCCTTTTTAGGGACCGATGTTTTAACATGTATAGAAAAAGAGAATCGTGCTTAAATTTTTTTTAATTTTTTCAGTTTTTTTTTCAGCTGCGGGTACTCTGTGTTATTGCAACCCAGTTTCATAAGTATCCTTAAATTCTTATATAAGTTATATTTTATGTTTATTATGTTCGAAACCTTTTTTTAGTAGTAAATATGCTGTTAAAACGCTGATTTTCAGTAATTTCTGAGTGTTGTTTCGCGTGTTTCTTTCTTATATATTTCGTTCATGTTTAACTATAAAAATATATTTTAATGAAAACAACACGTTTACTTTCGCTCCTGGCCCTTGCGGTCCTATTCAGTTTCTCTTCTTGCCAGAAAGAAGAGGCCGATGTAACAGCCAACGAGATCTCACCCCTTGCGATGGCTAAAATCTCAGAGATGGGTTTCAACACGGACAATGTACAGCGCACCGAGGGTGGCTACATTGTGGAAGGTGACATCTTCTTCTCTGAGAGCGATTTGCAAAGCTCTCCGGAAACCACGGCCCTGCGCGTGGGTGAGGAGGAGCAGTACCGCACCAACAACCTGGTGAGCGTGGGCACCAGCCGCACCATCAACGTGGCCATCACCACCAGCCTGCCGTCTTCCTATGTAACAGCACTGGACGAGGCCATCCGCCGCTTCAACGCCGAGAACCTGCGCCTCAAGTTCCGCCGCGTGTCTTCCGGCTACAACATCCTGGTGTCGAAGGCGCCAAGCGGTTCTTCTTATCTGGCCTCTGCCGGCTTCCCGTCCGGTGGCAACCCTTATAATTCCGTGAAGGTGAATTCGGACTACCTGGGCACCAACCCGGGCACCAACTACCTGGCCACCATCCTGGCGCACGAGATCGGTCACACCATCGGCTTCCGCCACACCGACTACATGAACAGAGCCTATAGCTGCGGTGGTTCGTACTACAACGAAGGTGCCTCTACCGTGGGTGCGGTGCACATCCCAGGCACGCCAACCGGCGCCGATCCGAACTCCTGGATGCTGGCCTGCATCGGCACGGGCGTGAACCGCTACTTCAACTCTAACGACAGAACAGCCCTGAGATACCTGTACCAGTAGTCCGGTTCTTCATGCTACAAAAAGGCACAGTCCCTCCAGAGGGGCTGTGCCTTTTTTTGTTCCTCATGATGCAGCTCAGCTATAGCAGTATTAGGTATAGGTATAGGTATAGGTATAGGTATAGGTGGCTTATGTGTGAGGGGGAGAGCCCAATGCCATCAGTTTAAGGATTTAAAAGAAACTGATTCTACTAAGTTATCCGAATCTCAACTGTGTGGGCTACAGACCCGCGTAAAACCCGAGTTGCTCGGTGAGCGCTTTAGAAGACCGCTCTTTCGGACATCTGTGTCCGGAAGCATTCCTGCAGGGGACATCCTTGTCCCCGTATACCTGCAAATCTACGCACAGGGATTTGGACATCCCCAACAGCTTGCTTCTTGGTCGATAAGACCCGAAGAGGTATAAGCCTAAGCAGCCCGCAATTCATAAGAGAAGAGCATCGCAGGTACAGCTTATCCGATCGGAGCATACCTAATTATAGGGCAAATCTGACAATGATTGATGCTTACTGCACCACCACTTTACTCGACAGGACGTTGCCTTTTTCAGTGGTCAGCCGGAGGATGTAGAGCCCGGGCAGGAGGCCTTTGGTCTGTAGTTCCTTCAGCATGCCTGTTTCCTGCGATTCTCGCACCGACCTGCCCAGGCGGTCTATTACCTGCACCTGCACCGTCTCGCTTTCTACGGCTACAAATACAGTTTCGCCAGCCGCTACCGGGTTAGGGTATACCTGCACAAAGTTTTGCGGGGTATAGATCACCGTCTCCTCCTGGCTGTAGATTGTTTTGCCATCCGCAGTGGTCGCGCTCGCACGGTATACATTCCGGCCAGGTATAGGTTCTTCGTCCAGGAGTTGGTATTGCAAGGTGGCCGAAGGAGTTCCGGTGTGCACCGCCTTAAAGTTACCTTTCTCCAGGCGCTCCAGGTGTATGGCTGCCAACTGATAAGACGTGCTGAGGCTTAAAGAAAACCGGGCTTTGTCGGGGGTAACCAACTGATGCGCCTGGAAGCTGCTTATGTAGCAGGGGGAGGATGCAGAAGCAGCAGCGATGCTTCGGCTGTAGGCAGCCTGGGTGCCCTGAATGAAAGGCGCCACTGCCAGGTAACTGCCCTGTAGCATGCTTCTGTCGATAATGGCAAGTGTATCCGATGTCTTCAAAAGTGGCTCCAGGTGCGTGGCACCTAGCTGGAATAATTGGTACTCCTGCGCATTGGGCTGCCTGGACCAGTGCACCATCACCTGCTCTTCGCAACTAAAGCCGATTCGTAAAGCTGCAGGTCGGGCCAGGATGAACTCCTCTGTCTGCAGGGCTATACCTTTATGAAGCAGGCGTAGTTGCGCCCGTGCCGCCGTATCAGGCGTTTGCCAGGTATAGCTTCCCTGGCTCAGGTCTATACCTTCGGCTATGGTAAGCCAGGCATCAGAACCAAGCAAACGGTACTGCAGCGTGGCTGTGCCAGCAGCTGTGCCGGACTGCCAGGCAAGCCGGTTGGGCTGGCCAGCTGCCAACGTCGAAGTAGCGACAGGGTATAGCCATTCCGTATCCTGTTCCAGTTCATACACCAGGCTGAACTCCTGCACGCCCTGCGGCACCCGGAAACCCGATACCTGCAAGGTATAGGTGCCCGCTGCAGGCGTTTCCAGGGTGACCTGCTCGGCATTGTTCAGGCGGTCCTGTCTGCGGCGGGCCGGCTGCTGCAGGGAGTCGGGGTGAGGGAAAGTGCTCAGTACCCAGGGCAACCAGGTTTTGCCGGAAGAGGTATGGCGCAGCACCAGGTCCAGGTCGTTGACAAGCGCTTTTTCGGCGTTGGGTTCCGCCTCCGGGTCATGCCACACCAGCGTTGCCTTCAGGCGCCGTACTCCTTTGGGCACGTTCAGTTGGAAAGTGCGCATCTGTCCTGCAGCCACTGCATCCAGTTTGAAGCGTTGTGCTTGTATGCTTCGAAGTGCGCCGAGGGCATCAGCATTGCCGAAACCCGAGGCGAAATCAGGACCAGGGTTCCCCGCATCCTCTGCACTGTTGATCAGGGCGGCTTTTACGAGCGAGGCTGGCGGCAGACTTCCATGCTGTGTTTTGTAAAGCTGCTGCACCAGCAAGGCAATACCTGAAACCACCGCAGCAGATTCCGAAGTGCCTGCAGCGCCATGCGCCACCAGTTCCGGTTTAATGCGACCATCGTACGCAGGCCCTCTGGAGCTGCGTATACCTACCTGTCCATCCGGGTCCAGCGCCCCAACGCTTAGTGTGTTTTTGGAGGTCTTGAACTGTCCGGTCAGGTTGGCTATACCTGGCAGGTTGGCATAGGTGCCGCTTGTCTCAGCTTTGTCGCCGCTGTTGCCAGACGAAAACACATGAAGCAGCTCAGGATGCTGGTAGCTTTGCTGGTCGTAGGCCTGTGCCTCCAATCCGTAATAGTTCTCCACACCCACGCCATAGGAGTGGTTCTGCACGCTGATACCCTGGCTCAGCAGGGCTTCACTATCGTCAGGGAACAGCTCTTCGAAGCTGGAGTGGGCGATCAGGGCATGCTGGGTCACACCCTTGCCATTGGGGCCTGTGTTGCCAGCGCCTGCTATCAGGGTGGCCATGGTGGTGGCGTGCGGACTGTGGTTGCCGATCATGGACTGCGGTTCCACAACGCGGCCCTGCAAGTCAAGGTCGGCTGGGTCGAAGGCAGCTTCTTTTACTGACACCGCCATACCTTGTCCGGCAATATCCCGGAAGGCCGCATGTGCAGCATAAATATTGTTCACCACAAAGTCAGTGTCTTTCAACTCCAGTTCCTCCACGGCCCGTCGGTTGGGCTTGTCCACATAAAGCACTTCCGGCGAAGCGGCCAGTTGCAGCATCTGCGCTGGCTTAAGGCCGGTTATCAGCAGGGTATTACCTTGAGAACTGGACTCTTTTACAGTGGCCTGTAGTGGTTGCTGTTGCAGCCAAGTATAGAACGCTTTTTTGTTGGATACCTGTATTCGGTACGAGGCAGCAGGAGCCGTTTGGTGGAGTTGCTGCAGGTGAGGCGCCAGTTTACGGACTACCTGTTTTGGAAGTGAGGACGGGGCTTGTTGCGCCTGGCTTTGGAGCGGCAGCAGCGCCAGCAGGCAAAGCACAGGTAGGCAAAGTGTTTGTTTAAGTTTGTGGCGTGGTGGCATAGAGCGGACGTAAGTGTAGAGCTCAGTTTCTATCTTGATAGAATAGCACTAAAGCTACTCAATCGCCACCATATAGGCAATAGCTAATAAAGCCTGATCTGCTGAAAATCAACCTTATACCTGTTTTTGAAAAGAGGGATTGTTGGAGGGATAGCTCGCTTATGCTACAATTGGTAGATCCACTTAAAGAGCAGGATGCCAATTATGCAGCCGATGGTGTTGCTTAACACATCGACTATATCGCCCTGACGACCAGGAACAAAAAAATGCTGCAATAGCTCAATCGCGATGCCGAACATAGAGCTCACCATAAAAGCTGTGCGGATGGCGAAGAGTTGCACACGCATGTAGGTATACTGCTTTTTCAGGCCCACGATCATCAGGTACGTGAGCACGGCAAACATGAAGGCGTGCGCAAACGAATCAAAAGAGAAGATCTCCCAGATGGAAAGGGAGGGCATAGAAGAGGAGGGCAGCAGCGTCAAAACCATGATCACTGCTGCCCAAATAATGGTAAAGAAATTATACCGTAGAATCAAGCCTGCTTCTATACTTGAAAAATTACTGACCGATTACTTCGCGGTAACCTTCAGCCGTCAACAGGCCTTCGATTTCGCTTTTGTCGCTGATAGACATTTTGATGATCCAGCCGTCTCCGTAAGGATCGGAGTTTACCAGTTCAGGGCTGCCGTCCAGCTTCTCGTTGAACTCCTGCACGGTGCCGCTCAGTGGGCTGAACAGGTCAGACACAGTCTTCACTGCCTCTACTGTACCAAACACATCGTTCTGGCTGATTTCTTTGTCCACTGTGTCGATGTCAACATACACGATGTCGCCCAGTTCGCTCTGCGCGAAGTCGGTGATGCCAATGTAGGCTACGTCGCCTTCTACGCGAACCCACTCGTGGTCTTTGGTATACTTTAGGTTGTCAGGTAAATTCATATCTATTGCTTTGTGTTAATGATGTCCAAAAATACGCTCTTTTTCGCAATGCTAAAAATTATTGCAGACCAACACGTAACTGTACTCCGCCTTCCGACACACTGTTGCGGAACGAAGTGGATATTTTAGGGTCGGATACGGTACGGAGCAGGTAGAACTGGATGTTCACGCGCTGGCTCAGCACATAGTCTACGGTGGGGCGCAGCTGCAGCTGGCGTGTGCCGTTGGTGATTTGGTTCTGGCTTATCTCGTTGCCCTGCTCGTCCTGCGTAATGGCCCGCTGCACAGTCTGGTTGTCACGCACCGACATGTCCATCCGCACAGTCAGCTCGTTCTCCAGCGTGCGGCGCTCCCCGCCTATCTTGAAAGGTATACGGAAGTTCGTGGTGCTATACCCAAAGCCGAAGGTATAATCCTTCACGTTGGTTTCAGTTACCTGGGCATTGGTTAGGTTGAGCGACAGGTTACGCTCTATTCTATACCCCAGGCGGCCGGTCAGGTTGGTGTTGGTCCGGAAATTCACACCCAGCAGTTCCAGTCGCTCCTGTACCGTGAGCTGGTTCAGGATGTAGTACGGAATCAGCTGCCCAAACTCGTTGGTGCGGGTCGGGTAGTCGCCCGGGTTGTTCTCGTATGCCAGCGAGGTCGTGAAGCTCGTCACGTTGTAGGTCGCGTTGTAGGAGTGCGTCAGATTCACCTGGCTGAACCAGCGTTTGAAGAATTCGAGCTGCGACAGGCCGTTGTAGTCGATGCGCCAGTTAGGGATAGGCATCCGCTTAACTGGGTTGCCGCCTTTGGCCTTGAAGCCGCTGGCATCGCGCCCCTGGTAAGCGTACAGGAAAGACTGCAGGAGCACATCCTGCGAGTTCAAGGTATAGCCTGAGTCGCTGGCTGCCGCATTGGCGTTGGTGAGGCGGTCACGTATCTCGTAACGGTTGCGGATAAAGTTGTCGAACGCGGCAGAGGTTCCGTCAGCAGTAGGCTCGAAGATGGTACCCAGCGCAAAGAAGGAGGTGCTGAACGAACCAGTGTTGATCGGGTTCTGGCGCTCGTTGACGGTGCCGATATTCCCGAAGTCATCAAACTGCTTGCGGTAGAAAACCTCCTCGATCTCCGACAAATTGCGGCGGGCATCAAGCTGCAGGTTAAAGTTACGGAAAGGCTCCATGTTGGCTCTGGCCGTGAAAGTCTCGGTATTGATGCCGCTGAATGGCGTGTTCAGGTACTGGCTGCTGTCGGTGTACCAACCGTTGGTGAAGGCGCGGTTATACAGCTCATCCAGGTCGTACTGGCGACCCAGTACAAACGGAAGTCCCGGCGCATCGAAGCCATCGTCGAAGCCAAACATGTGGGTGCGCGGCAGGTAGCCCGGCATCATGGTGCCCTGGTTTTGCAGGTAAGTGAAGTTCACCGAGCGGGTCATCATCAGGAAGCGGGCCAGCCCCTTGGCGAGTTTCATGTCAGAGCGCTTCTGCACCACGCTGTCGCCTGGCGCGGGCACTGGTGGTCCGGCTTGCGGCTGGGTCGGGCTGTTCACCTCTTTCAGGAACTTGACCTTGTTGTACAGCTTCACCATGTCGAAGCGGCCATTCACGCTAAACTCGGTGTTGTTCTCGGCGGTGTTACCCAACTGAAAGTCCGCATCCTGGTTCAGGGCAGTAGAACCCGCCGTCCAGATGTAGGTAACGGCATAGCGGGTTTCGGCGCCCAGCCAGTCGGTGAGCGGGAATTTATCGAACGGCACCTTGTAGTTGGCGGCTACCAGCTGGTTGAAGTGCGTGTTACGGCCCAGATTGCGCAGGTTGTTCCAGATCACTTTGTTCTTATACCTGAGGGAGTCCACGTCGCGGTTGATGCGGTAGTCCGGTTCGTCCACCACGGCGCGGTTGGTGGCGGTGTAGTCCAACGAGAGGCTCTTGCTGATGTCCCACTTGAGGTCGTAGATGCGGTTAAAGAAGAAGTACTTTTGGAACGTAGGCTCTATACCGCGGGAAGTGATCAGGCCCGAACCCGGATCGCGGCGCTGCAGGAAAGTCTCGTTATACCTGCGGTCGAGGTCGGCGCGGAAGGCAAAGCGGCTTGGCAGCGGCGTAAAATTCAAGTCTTTGATCAGGCGCATGTACGGCGACTTGAATTTTTCGCTTTTGGCGAAGAACTCGTAGTTGCGCGGCGTGTTGGTATAGGTATAGGCCACCGCTCCCGTATAGGTGCGGGTAAAGTCGCGGTCCGTCTCGATGTTGGTGAACAGGCGCTCAGCATAGGAGTAAGAGAAGGACAGGTTCTCCACGTCATAAGGGCGCACCTTGGCCTCCGGATTGGTCCGTTCTTTCCGCACGTTCAGCAAACTCACACTCTTTCGGGTCTCGCGGGTACTCACCTCCTGCCTGTACTCCCGCTGCGCATCGTTGGTCTCATACCTTGTGAGGGATTGTTCTAATGGCACGTCCTTGTCAAGCGGGTCAAACTGCGGGGCGCTGTTCATGGTGCCGTACTGCACCGATACCGGTACTTTGATGCCCAGCTTTTCGGGCAGGAACTTATCGGCCACAATGTTGGCGCTTACGTCAAACACGGCTGTATTCTCACGCGCACGCTGGGCGATCTTTTGCTGCAGCGCTCCGAAACCTATGGTAGTGTAGCTGCCTGTAGCCGTGATGTTGGCAAAGTCGGCCAGTTTGGTGTTGAGGCGGGCATTGGCGGCCCAACCGGAGTTATTCCGGAAGTCTGTCACACGAAGCTCGTTCACCCAAACGCAAACCGATTGCGGCCGGGCATCTTCGCCAGGTACGGTCGGGTTGCGCAAACCGATCATCACGCTCTGCACTTCACTGAAATCCGGGTTACCCACTACACGTATCATCTTACCACCCTCGAGCATCACCTCAAACGGACGGCGGTTGTCCCAGCCTCCTGCAATTCGGTTACGCTCTACTTTGGCGTTCACAAAATCCTCCAGGGCAACATCTACCTCGTTCTCGGCAAGCCAGATGCCTTCGCGGCTGGTCGTGCCGGCAGGCGTCAGTTTAAGTGGCACCACGTACTCGTAGTAGTTCTGGGTATAGTCCGTACCAATTCGCACAAAGGCCTGCACATCATTGTCGCGGGTGTTCGGGTCGCGGGTCTGGGCATGCAGGAACAGCTTCAGGCGCTTGTAGATCAGCATGTCGATAGACAGGTTCTTATAGACTGCCTTGGAGAAGGAGTCTTTCAGATCCTCCACGCACAGCTGCATCGCCTGCTCGTTCTGGCGGCGGTTGTTGGTGGCGGCATAGTCGCGGAGGCGCTCTATACCTGGCGGCATCACATACGGGATGATTGTTTCGTCCTGTACTTTTTCGCCATTCTCTTCTATGTTTACGGTGGACACAGTAAACGAGCGGGCATCATCCGTACAGTTCAGGCAGGGATTGCCGTCGGTGATCGGCTGCAGGAAGGTACGCCACTGGTTAGCCACAAACTGGAACTGCACAAAGCGCAGCACCACCGGATCGACAAACTCCGTCATGTACATACGCATGAAGCGGATCGATTTGAAACCGCTGATGCCGCCCACATTGCCCGTTGGCTGGCGCACCGGCACGCGGAACTGGTACCAGGTCACATTTTCACCGGTCCCGGTGTCCACGATCTTGTCCACGATGTAGTTCTCGCCTACGCTCATACCACCCGGCTGCAGTTTGATCTTGTACTCATAGTACTGCTCCAGGTCACTGATCACATTGTCGCGGTTCAGATCTTCCTTGTCCGGGAAAGCATAATTAGAAAAGCGGCTCTGCTCCGGCGAATTGCCCTCCATACCGTTGAAGCGCTTGTAACGCTCCAGGATGCCGGCGTTCTGCTGGTCATACGCCTCATCGAGGTGGTGCAGGAAGTTGTCGGCAGAAGGGTCGGAGAGGACGGTCTGCGGTGCACCACCAGGTATACGGCCCAGGAAGGAGTTCTGGAAGAATTCGCGCTCTGCATTGTCGCCCAGTCCGTCCAGACCGATGTCCTGGAAGCCGCGGGCGCCAGGCACAGCCGAGAAGGCATCGGTCAGGAACTGCTGCGTCGTAACGCGTCCCCATGCCGTGTTCTGTAAATTCTGGTTATCGGTAGCAGAAGTTGGCAGGCCGTTCTCAAATGAGTAGCGGTTGTCTTTCAGGATATCCTCCGACACGTTGCCCAGGTTGATCACCAGTTCACCACCATCGTTGCTCGCTATTGGGTTGCCGTTCGCGTCTTTGCGTCCATTTGGTCCGGTCAGGAAAGGGTCCATCAGCCAGAACTCCACATACTCCACGTTAGCGTTGTCAAAGTCCGTGTCGAAGGTAATCTCGCGGCTGATACCGCCCCAGTTCTTGCGGGGATCGCCCTGTAGTCTGCCTTCCGCATCCAGGTTGTGGTTGTAGTTATACTGCCCGCGCTCTCGGGGGTAGTAGGCCACATCAAAGGTATACTCGTAAGCGTTGGCAATCTCCCGGTCGCGGCCTGGAAACACCTCATAGCGTCGCACAGGGCGTACATAGTGGTTCTTGAGTTCCTCCTCGTTGATGTTGCTCGGGCGCAACCCTTCGCTGTCGCGGTAGAAGATCTGGTCGATGGTATACCAGGCCACTCGGGCTCGGTTGTAGGCATACTCCAGGCCCTGTCCCTGCGCCAGTGGGGCAGGCGTGGCAGCCAATCGCCAGGTGGTGTTGTTAAAGCCGCCCAGGCTGAATGGCGTTTCGGCGCCTTCAAAGTCATCCAGGTATGAGGTGCCGTCCTCGTTTACCGGCGATTCAGTGGCAGAGGGCACCAGGTGGGCAAACTCCCCGCTGAACGTCACGCTCGACGGCACTTTGGTCTGAATGAACGGAATCATGTCCGTCATCTTCGTCAGGAAGCGCGACTCCCGGTTGAAATTCACGTCCAGGCCGTAGATCGTGTTGTTGGTCGGCTCGTCACCAATGCTCACGCGGTTGATGTAAGGCCGCTCGTTGAGGTGCAATACCGTACCACCCAGGTTCAAATCGTTGTTCACGCGGTAGTCGAAGCGGGCACCTAGCAACGTGCGGGGCTGTATATTCAGCAGCTCGGCTTTCTCGTATGTCACGCGCAGGTCGCTGGCAGAGGCAATGTAGCTCGGGTTCAGGATCTTGATACGGCCCAGGTCATAGAACACCTGGTAATCGGTGCCTTCCTCGAGCCGCGTACCACCGGAGTATACCGCTACGGAACCCTCGGCAATGCGGAAGCCCGGCAGCATGATCTCGTCCGTAGAACTGGCCTGGAAACGGCCTTTGAGATAGAACTTCGCCTTGAGTGTGTTCTGCTGCGCGTCTGTCTGGGTTTGTTCGTAGAGTTCCTGGAACACGTAGCGCTCAACCAGGTCCTGCCGCCCTTCGAACTGATTGGCCAGGTATGAGCCGAACGGTTCTACCACCGGGAAGAAGATGCGCCCTGTTTCAGGGTCAATCGTTATACCTTCCAGGAAGTCAAAGTTGCCGTCACGCGGTTTGTCGTTGTTCGTGTTAACATTGTCGAGGTTGAGCACCTCAATCAGCGGGATGTTCTGGATCGGGCTCGGCTCTTTTAAGCTGGTGATGTCAACACCCGTTTCGTCGTCTTTGTAAACGATCTGCAGTTGGAAGTTTTGGCGGTTCACCTGCGTGGCGTCCAGGCTGTAGACGTTCTTCATCATCAGGTCCCAGGTCGGGTACTCCAGCGCCGGGTTGGTCGCCTTCAGCAACTTCATATGGATCACCTGATCATCGCGCAGGTTCTGGTAGTCCTCCATCAGCTCGCCCACTTTGTAGGTCTGGCCGTTGTAGGTATACTCAAAGGCCACGCCCAGCACCTGGTCGGGCAGCAGGGCGGTGGTCAGGGAAATGTAACCTAGCTGCGGGTTAAACTTGTACTCACGCGGGTCCAGCCTGCGGGCGCGCACGTGCTCAAAGTCAATGGCTTTCTGCAAACCCAGGCTGTTCAGGTATGAGTCCACCTGGTCGTTGTTGCGGGCCTGCGGGTTGGTGTTGATCAGGCTATACAGTGCGTTGGCGTTGTTAGCTGCCGGCGCCAGCGGATTGCGCTCGAACTGGTTTCTAAAAGGATCGGCTTCGCCCAGGTCCATATAGGCGACCATGTTGCGCAGGTTTTCGGTGCTGCGGTTGTTGTTGGTCACGTACAGCTCCAGGCGTCGGATCACGATGCCGGAGTTTACCAGCGGCAGGTTTTGCAGCGTTTTGTCGTAGCGACCCCGGAAGAACTGCGACAGGAAGAAGTGGCGGTCCCGGTCATAACTATCGGCCCGGATCTCAAAAGGCTTGTTCTGGGCACCGTTCTGAATCACTACCTCATCGTTACGACCACGCACGTTGGCGGCGATGGTGGTGACACCCAAACGGCCGAACTGCAGCTGCGTTTTTAAACCGAACAGGTTCTGGGCGCCCGTGATCAAAGAGTTGTTTAGTGGCAAACTTACGTTACCGGCCTCTACTTTGCGGATGATCTCCTCCTCGAAACCGGTATAGTCCAGCTTCATGTTGTTCTCGAACTCGAAGTTGGCGTTGTTGTCCCAGTTAAAGTTGAGACGCATTTTCTCTCCGATCTTGCCCACCAGGTTCAGCGAGATGTTCTGGTCGAAATCAAAGTCGCCGGTGCGCTGCTGACGGAGCGGTATGGAGGGGTTCTCGTTGCGGTTGAAACGGGCCCCGAACTTCAGGTTGACGTTACCGTTCGGCTGAATGTCCACAAAATTGCCCCCAAACACGCGGTCAAACACCGGGCTGATGTAGATCTTCGGCACCAGGCGGCGGCCACTTACCACGCTCTCCCCGTCCAAACCGGCTGACTTGGTACGCCAGTAGTCGCGGATGGCCTGCTGGCGCTGGTAGCGGGAGTACTCCTCCCACGACATGGTAGACGGCAGGCGGTAGTCCAGCTCGCCCATGCGCTCGTTGATGTTGTACTGCCTCAGGCTGTCGTCGAGCTGTATTTCCAGCTCGATGTTGGAGGGCTGGCCAAGCAGAAGGGGAGAGGAACTCGGACGGGTACCGAGGGGGCTTCCAAGGCGGTCGCTCGGCGTAAAGGTCGGGCGGCGGCTCGGGATGTAGCGTTGCAGGCGGGCAGAGTCCTGCGGAATAGTATCCTGGACGAAAAAATCTGAAAAAATCAGGGTGCTATACCTGTTGTGAGAGCGCAATGCCGCAGCCTGCGACCACCATGCCAGCATAGTGATAGCAGCAACCGTTGCAAACAGCAGGCTGTTTTTTTTACTTTTCCAGATCAAGTTGGGCTCTACCGATTAAGAAGACTTCAAGGCAAATTTTATTAGTTCCTCTACGCTCAGGCTTCTGTCTTCCCGCTTGATGATGGCATCAAGCGTTTTCTCTGCCACGTTCTTAGCAAAGCCTAGTGTAACTAATGCTGATAACGCTTCTGCACGTGACGTATTGTGCGCAGAAACGGGAACTGCTATGCCACCAGCCAGCATGGTTTCTTTCTTTATTTTATCTTTTAATTCCAATATGATACGTTGCGCGGTTTTAGCCCCGATTCCCTTCACCTGCTGTATGGTGCGTACGTCTTCCCGCACAATGGCCTGCTGCACTTCATCCACCGAAAGCGACGACAAAATCATCAGGCCCGTGTTCGGTCCCACACCCGAAATCGAGATCAGGTGCAGGAAAGTCTCCTTCTCAGCAGCTGTCGTAAACCCATACAAGGTATGGGCATCCTCTTTGATGTGCAGGTGGGTATGCAGCTTGCAGCGCTCCCCCTCAGGCAGTGACGAGTACGTGTTCAGGGAAATTTTGATCTGATAACCTATGCCATTGACATCGACAACGACATAGGTTGGATCTTTCAGAGCTAGCTTACCGTCAATGTATGCGATCATCTATATATGTTTATTATTATAGTTCTGAGCATCTACGACAGCAATGGACACCATGTTAACAATCTCACGGATAGAGCTGCCCAATTGTAGAATATGCACCGGCTTGCGCATGCCCATCAACACAGGGCCAATTGCCTCAGCACCACCTATTTCCTGTAGCAGTTTGTAGGCGATGTTGCCCGATGTAAGGGTCGGAAAAACAAGCGTGTTTGCTCCTTTTTCAGCCAGTTCGCTAAAAGGATAGTGCTCACGCAGCAGGTTCTTGTTCATGGCTGTGTTCGCCTGCATCTCGCCGTCTATGAGCAGGTCCGGGTAGCGCTGCTTCGCCTTGCGCACTGCCTCGGCGCCCTTGTTAGGTATGTCGCCCTGCACGGAGCCAAAGTTCGAGTACGACAGCACAGCCATACGCGGCTCCGTGTCGAAGAAACGAACCGCACGGGCAGTCAGGCCGATGATGTCCACCAGTTCGTCGGCGGTCGGGTTCACGTTTACGGTGGTATCGGCGAAGAAATACGGCTCCTTTTTGTTAAGGATGATGTACATACCTGCCACTTTATTGATACCATCCTCAACCCCTATAATCTGGAGGGACGGCAGAATGGTTTTGGAATAGTCGCGGGTAAGGCCAGAGATGAGTGCGTCTGCTTCGCCTGTTTCGAGCATCATGGCGCCGAAGTAGTTACGGTCACGCATCTGACGGCGGCTGTCGAACAGGGTAAGGCCTTTGCGCTGTCGTTTTTTATACAGCAGCTGCGCAAATTCCTCGCGCTTCTCGTCCTCTTCGTACGGGTCGATGATCACACAGTCGTGCAGGTCGAGGTTGGTTTCCTCTATGATCGCGGCAATCCGGGCTCTGTTACCCAGCAGGATCGGGTTTGCGATCAGCTGCTCTTTTACGATCTGGGCCGCTTTCAGAATCTTGTAGTGGTCCGCTTCCGCAAACACCACTGTCTTCGGATCCTTCTTCGCCTGGTTGGTGATACGGGTCATCAGCTTCTGGTCGATGCCGATGCGCTCCTGCAGTTCAATCTCGTATGCCTCCCAGTTGGTAATGGGGTGCTTGGCCACGCCGCTGTCCATGGCAGCCCTGGCCACTGCCGGCGATACTGTGGTGATTAGGCGTGGGTCGAGTGGCTTTGGTATCAGGTAGGTACGGCCGAATGAGATGGTGTTGTCTCCGTAGGCTTTGTGCACCAGTTCCGGAACAGGCTCTTTGGCCAGGTCAGCCAGAGCACGCACGGCGGCCAGTTTCATGGCTTCGTTGATCTCAGTGGCGCGCACATCCAGGGCTCCTCTGAAAATGTAAGGGAAACCAAGCACGTTGTTTACCTGGTTCGGATGGTCAGAGCGGCCGGTCGCCATGATCAGGTCATCCCGGGTATCCATGGCTAAATCATAGTCAATCTCCGGGTCCGGGTTGGCCAGTGCGAAAATGATCGGGTTAGGAGCCATCAGCTTCACCAGCTCTGGCGCCAGCACGTTGCCAGCTGAAAGTCCGATGAACACGTCAGCGCCTTCCATGGCCTCTCGCAGTGTGTTGATCTTGCGCAGAGTCACGAACTGCGCTCTGTAAATGTCCAGGTCGTCACGCTCCGGACGGATGATGCCGTCCTTGTCGAACATCACGATGTTGTCCAGCTTGGCACCCAGGGCCACGTATAGCTTGGTGCAGGCGATGGCGGCGGCGCCCGCGCCGTTTATCACAATCTGAATATCCTCGATTCTTTTGCCCGCCAGTTCCAGTGCGTTGAGTAGGGCAGCCGATGAAATAATGGCCGTGCCGTGCTGGTCGTCGTGCATGAGCGGAATGTTCATCTGCTCCTTCAGGGCGTTCTCTATCTTGAAGCTCTCCGGTGCTTTGATGTCTTCCAGGTTTATGCCGCCAAAGGTCGGCTCCAGCGACTTCACGATGCGGATGAACTCTTCGGGGTCGGTGCAGTCGATTTCAATATCGAACACGTCTATACCTGCGAACTTCTTGAAAAGGACGCCTTTGCCTTCCATCACTGGTTTTGATGCATCCGGACCAATGTTGCCAAGGCCGAGTACGGCGGTTCCGTTGGAGATAACCCCCACCAGGTTTCCCTTGGCGGTATATTTATAGACATTCTCTTTGTCAGCGGCAATTTCTTTGCAGGGCTCGGCTACTCCAGGAGAGTAAGCCAGGGCCAGGTCATGCTGGGTGCTCAGCATTTTAGTCGGCACTACTTCTATTTTGCCGGGCTGCCCCTGCATGTGGTAGTTAAGTGCGTCCTCTTTGTTTACTTTGATCATGGTATGCGTTATTGGTGTTGTCTCGTGTTAGTTGTTCCCTTGCGTTGTAGGGCTCCTGCGCCGGACAGGAGCTTAAAGCCAAGTTGATAAGATTTTATGGTTTATCAAAGCCGTAATCGACAAAGATACACCCTGAACAATCTCCAACTAGCAGAATATTGTTTTTTTATCAGGCTGCTGAGATTCTGCTGTTAGTTAATGTCTGGTATGGCAATTAGCTGATAAAACAGGAGGGGCGTAAACGACGAAACACCCTTCCGTCAGAAGAGTGTTTCGTTCGATCTATACCTGTAAGCTTAGCTAAGAATGAGCTGCTGTCCTGGTTTGATGGCGCTGTTTTTGAGTTTGTTCAGCTTCTTTATCTTTTCCACTGTCACCCCTTCGTGACGTTGGGAGATTGTCCAGAGTGTGTCGCCTGGCTGCACGTGGTAGACACGCTCTGGTTGGGTTTTGGCTGGAGCAGGCTTAGCTTTGGCCGGCGTGCTGGCTGCTTTCTGCGTGCTGTTTCCTGCAGATGCCAGCAAGACCGGAGCTGCTTCCGGAGCAGGCTGCCATACCAGTAGTTTGTCCTGCACTCTGATAGCTGAGCCATCGAGCTTATTCCATTCCTTTATCTGGTCAATGCTCACCCCAAACTTACGGGCAATGGCAAACAGGTTGTCGCCACGCTGCACCACGTAGGTTTTTTGCACCAGGCTGTCATTAGGAGTTTCCTTGGCAGTGGCAGCGGCTAGCATAACGGGCGCTTCGGCTGGTGCAGTGTGTTTGGCAGGGGGTGGCGTAGGTGCAGCGGCGAGCAGAATGCAGCTCTGTTCAGCAGCCAGCAGCTTGGCGGCCTGGGCTGGAATGCGCAGTTTGTAATTACGAGTGGTTGCAGGAAGCTTTGGTTGTTTGATCTCCGGGTTCAGTGCCAGCAGTGCCAGCGTGTCCACGTGAAGCTCAGCCGCCAGCTTTTCCAGATCAAGCGCCTGGTTTACTGTCAGGTGGGCGTAGTCGGGCGCGTATAGGATCGAGTCAGAGAAGATATTGTGCTCTGGGGCGTACTTCATGGCGTAGATCACCGCCGTCATGGAAGGCACGTAGCTGCGTGTTTCCTTTGGCAGGTAGGGGAAGATCTCCCAGAACGTCTTTTTGCCACCGCCTGCTCTGCGGATTGCCTTGTTCACGTTGCCCTGACCGCAGTTGTAGGCAGCCATGGCCAGTTCCCAGTCGCCATATGTGCGGTATAGCCTGCTCAGAAAGCGCATCGCCGCATCCGTGGATTTTTCTATATCCATACGCTCGTCGATGTACTGGTCCTGGTTCAGGCCATACTCTTTGCCGGTGGACTTGATGAACTGCCAGGGACCAACCGCGCCTGCCCATGAGGCGGCTTTCGGGTTCAGGCCAGACTCTACAATGGAAAGGTATTTGATGTCCTGCGGCATGTTGTACTTCTTCAAGTACTTCTCGTAGATCGGGAAATACACATTTTCGCGGGAGATCATGGTGCGCGTATACTTTCTGTTACGGACAGTGAAGTAATCGATGTGGTTACGCACAAATTTGTTGAACACCAGGGGGATGTCCGCCTCTATACAGCTCAGCCTGTCCTGTATCACCTCGTCGGGCTCATAAGGGATGTATTCCACGAGCAGCGCCAATTCCTCTTGTGAAAGAAAAGTGGTGTCTGCCTGTGGTTTCTTCAAAGAATCCTCCTCAACGAGTCTTTCGAACCTGATCGTATAGCCAGAAGCCTGGGCATGGGAAACCCATATACTTCCAGCCAGTGCTGCAAGTACTGTAAAGAGTCTAAACTGCATCATTTATAATTTATGCTTCAACGGTTAGCTTGTCCAGTATGTAATTTGAGAAAGCGAGCAGTTGCGGCTCCTCAAATGAGCGGGTCATTAGTTGCAACCCGATGGAAAGGCCGTTCGCATCGCGTCCTGCCGGAATAGAAATGGCGGGAACACCAGCAAGCGAGGCCTGAACCGTAAAGATGTCGGCCAGATACATGGCCAACGGATTCGCCGTATTCTCCTCTAGCCGGAAGGCCGTAGTAGGAGCGGTAGGCAATATAAGAAAATCATAATGTTGCAGCAACTCATCCGTCTTCTCTTTTATGAGACGGCGCACACGTTGCGCTTTGGTATAGTAGGCGTCGTAGTAGTCGGCACTCAGCACAAAAGTGCCCAGCATGATGCGGCGCTGTACTTCCGGACCGAAGCCCTCTGCACGCGTTTTCTTGTAAAGGGAGGTAAGGTCAGTGGCGTTCTCACTGCGGTAGCCGTACTTCACCCCGTCGAAGCGACCCAGGTTAGAGCTGGCTTCTGCTGTGGTAAGGATGTAGTAAGTCGGCACCATGAAGTCCAGGTATGGGAACTCCACGGCCTCCAGCTGATGACCTGCTTCCTGCAACATGTCTTTCACGCCCAGGAGGGTTTCCTTCACCTCACCGTCCAGACCCTCGCTCTCGAAGCAGTCGCGGATGTATCCGATCTTGTATTTTTTGTCGGTCTGCAACAGCTGGCTGTAAGTGGGCACCGGGCGGTGGCTTACTGTGCTGTCATACTCGTCGCTGCCTGCCATTACTTCCAGCAGCAGGGCCGCGTCTTCCACGCTTTTCGAAATAATGCCGATCTGGTCAAAAGAAGAGGCGTAGGCGATGAGGCCATAGCGGGAAATACGCGAATAGGTAGGCTTCAGGCCAACCACACCACAGAAAGAAGCGGGCTGACGAACAGAACCGCCCGTATCGGAACCAATCGAAGCCAGGCACAGGTCGGCCTGCACGGCTACGGCTGAACCTCCGGACGAGCCACCCGGTACGCGGGTCGTATCGTCGGCATTAAGCACGGGTCCGAAGGAAGAGTTCTCGTTGGAAGCGCCCATTGCAAACTCGTCACAGTTCTGGCGACCGATGATAATAGCATCTTCAGCAAGCAGGCGCTGCACAGCCGTAGCGGTATAGAGCGATTTAAAACCGTTCAGGATCTGGCTGGAGGCTTGCAGCGAGTGGCCTTCGTAAGCCAGCACGTCTTTAAGGCCGATCACCATACCTGCCAGTTTGCCGGCATGGCCTGCAGCGAGTTTCTTGTCTACAGTGTCAGCCTGGGCAAATGCTTCTTCCTCGAATACCTCCAGGAAAGCGTTTAGCTCAGGCTTCTGCTTGATATTATGAAGGTAGTGCTCTACCAGCTGTCTGCACGACAGTTGCCCATTGGCAATATCGCTGCGAATGTCACGAAGTGAATGGTATGATTTCAAACTAGTCAGGCTTTTTTATGTCCTTGATGGAGCGTTCGAGCTCGTCCTGGATTTCTTTTTTGGCATCGTTAAAGCTACGCAGACCGCGACCAGCAGAACGTGCCAGGCCTGGGAGCTTGTCTGTGCCAAATAGGAGAAGTACTGCGGTTAGTACAACAAGTAGTTCTCCTCCCCCTATGTCTCCCAGGAAGAGGAGGATTGTACTAAGAATCATAAAATATTATTCTGAAAAGATTACTTCGTCGTGTTGTTATCGTCTTTAACAGAGCTCTCGATATCAGACTTGATTTCTTTGGTGGCGTCTTTGAACTCACGGATGCCGCGGCCCAGTCCTTTCGCAAGTTCAGGTATACGCTTGGCGCCGAACAGTAACAAAATAGCGAACAAGATCAGGACTACCTCTGTGCCTCCTAAACCTCCGATAAATGCAAAAATGTTGGTAATTACCATGGTCTTAAAGTTTTAAGAATGAATTGCTGCAAAAATAAAGCTTATATTTTAATTTAACCCACATTTGGAAACATTAGTTTATCCTCGTGCCATTATCTCGGCAAATCACCTTATTAGGGCTGTGAGGTAGGATATGGGTATGTTTCTTTCAGCTAGTGTGTAAGCGAGTTGCAACCTCATATGCCAATAGGCGTATAGAGGGTCAAATAAATTTAATATCTTGCTACGGGCAGGATATTCCAGCACTTATGTGCGCCTGCCTTTTTCCCAAAATGAAAAAAATATTTCCAGCAGAGGGAAATTTTTTACAGCAGGTATAAATCTTGCTGCTGAAAATCAGTTAGTTAATGCTATTTGTGTTTTTGGCAAGCTACTTGTAATAGCCCATATACAACAAGATTATACTTCATCACCTAACAGAGGGATAGAACTAAGATTAAAAATAAATATTAAGTTTTTTTAATCTTCTGTTTGCAAGTGTAATTTAAAGGTTGTAAATTAATCCATAGAAATTTAACACAGCCCCTTTGGAGGGGAGAAAGTGTCTAAATATAATTTTAAGTTTGTTTTCATAGCTTGGAAAGGCACCCTGCTTTGTAGGGTGTTTTTTCTTTTATAGGAGTATAGAAAACCAGGCTATCATTGGAATGCAAGCTAAAAAGGCGGGGCCGGACATCTGACAAGATGCCCGGCCCCGCCTTTTTTATGGCAGGTATAACAAGAGGCCTACTTTGGCCTGATCCAGCTTTCCGGGTTTAAGTTGGTGTTGTTTTTCCAGAGTTGGAACTGCAGCTCGGTTGTGCCGTTTGCGTCGGTATATACAGTGCCGATCACATCTTTCGGCTTTACGTCCTGTCCCTCTTTCACATTAACAGTGCGCAGCTTCGCGTATACTGCAAAGTACTCGCCGTGCTGCACCATCACAATGTTGTTCATGCCCGGCACACTGGCCACTGTCAGCACCTTGCCTTCGAATATGGCGCGCGCAGGCTCCCCCTGACCGGTTTGGATGTCAATTCCTCTGTTCTCTACCACCACCCCTTTTAGCACCGGGTGATTGTGCCGGCCGAACTTCTGCGAGATGAAGCCACGGTCCACGGGCCAGGCCAGTCGTCCGCGATTGCCTGCAAATGAGGAGGAGATCAGGGCGGCTTCAGGGGTGAGGGTGATCTTGCTGGAGCTTCCGCTGGTGGCGCGTCCTTCTTCGCGGGCGGCACGGGCGGCGCGGGCGATCTCCTCTTTCACAATATCGGCGATGAGATTGTCCAGCTTCCGAACGGCCTGCTGGCGCTGTGCCACTTCTTTTTTGAGTTGTTCTTCCTGCTTGCTGAGCTTTTGGATCATGCCATCCTGCTGAGCCCTTAGCGAGACAAGATTTTTGTTCTCGGCCATCTGTTTGTTGAGCAGGCCGCGCTTCTCTTCCCGCTGCGATTCAAGCGTGCGCAGCTGCCCGGTGAGGGCCGCCTGCACCTTGTTGATCTGCTCTACCTGTTTTTTGCGTGCTTCGGAGTACTGCTGCAGGTAGCGCAGGCGGCGTACCATTTGGTTGAAAGAGTCGGCGGCAAACACGAACATGAGCTTGTTGTAGCTGTTGGCGGTTTTGGAGGCAGCGTATACCATGGTGGCATACTCGGCCTTCAGGCTTTCCAAGTCGGATTGCAGTTCACCCACTATACCTTCAGTCTCTTTCAAGCCTGTTTCCAGCAATTTTATTTCCCGGGAAATGGTGCTGATCACGCCTTTCTGTACCGCAATTTTTTCCTGGATGGCGTTGAGCTGGCCAATAGAAGCCTCCTTCTGCACCTTGGTCTGCTGCAGAATGCGGTTCGCTTCTTTAATACGGTTTAGGTTTTCCTTTTTCTCTTTCTCGAGCTGCGCCTTCGATTTTTGTTTCTGGGCTTGGGTAACCAACGGCAACAGCAGGATAATCAGGAAAAAGGCTGATTTGTAAAGGGCCTTCATCAGAAATAGGGGTATACTACACTTAGCCTACAAATATGGCAAAACTATATTGCCCGTACCAGAACCCCGCCTATTTTATTAGACTAAAGTCGCTTGTAACCAGAAGGAACACTGAAAGGGAACTCCAGTACATCCTCAGAAACGGTAACTTTGGTGTGGCTTAAGTTAAAGTCGGAAATCTGGCCCGCCTGCAGAATCTGAGCCAGCATGTTGTAGGCAAAGGGTACCTCGCCCAAAGGTTGGAAACTCTCATACTGCACCACAATGCTATTACCCGATTGCTGGTCTTTGACGTTGAGCTGTTGCAGTTTCAGGTTTTCGGAACTGATGAAATAGTCGAAAAGCAGGTTTTTGCGCAACTGCTGCACATGCTGCATCTGGCCCTGGCTGGTAGCCTTCTCGGAGCCGTTGGCCTGGTAGTTGCCCAGCAGAATGGCCTGTACTACCTGAAAGTCGAGCGCTACGTTAAAGCGTTTGCTCAGAAAAGCATAATCTGTGGCGGCGTATTCACGCTGGATGCGGTTCATCAGGTACACCGAGTCGGGCGTGAGCTTGATGCGGGCAGCCTCTATACCTAAGCCCGGCAGTACCGAGATCCAGATCACACTGTCCTTTTGCATGCGCAGGGCATAACCCGACGAGGTGCTCTGGCCTTTGTCATCAAACTTGAGCTGGCCGCGGGCATTCAGGTAGGTGAATTCCAGATTCTGGACAGTGACGTTGCCAACAGTTTCAGTGGTGGCGGTAGCGGCAGTCGGGATCGTTTCTTTTTTGCAGGCGGAAAACAGGAGTATGCCCAGCAGGCATAGCAGGAGCTGTTTATTCATAGAGTTTCTTTTCTTTTATCTTTCTGTCAAGGAAGGCGGATGCCTCTCCTTTAAGTTTGGCTTTTTCCCACTGCCTCACCGCCTCGTCCTTTTTACCCAGTTTGAAGAGCACATCACCGTAATGCTCTACAATGGTCGCATCCTCCGAAACAGCGATCGCCTGTTCCAGATACTTCAGCGCCCCTTCATAATCTTCCATCTTGTACAGCACCCAGGCGTAGGTATCCAGGTAGGTGGGGTTGGCAGGGTGCTGCTCTACCAGTCGGCCGGCCATGGCTTTGGCTTTGGGCAGTTGCTCGCCTCGCAGCGACAAAAAGTAACTATAGTTGTTGAGTACGTGCTCATTGTCAGGGTCCTGCGCCAGCACGGCCTCATACGCCTCGTCTGATTTTTTATACTCTTTTTTGGAGTTGTAGGCATCACCCAACTGGGCATTGAACTGGGTGACCAATTCAGGCTCGCTCGCCGAAAGGCGCTTGCCATGCTCCAGCGACTTGGCTGCCTTGTCAAAATTCTTCTCGATCAGATGGCCGGTGCCGTTGTAGAACCAGAAAACGGCTTGGTTCGGGAACAGCTCCAGCGCCTGCTCCGAGTGCTTCACCAGATCTGCCGACTCGCCCAGTTCCGCGTCGAGCAGCACGATCTGCTGCCAGATCTTAAAGTGCGAATCATCCAGTTTGACAGCCTTGATGTAGTTGCCCCGTGCCGCCTCTTTCTTGCCGGTGATAGTTTGCAGGTCGCCGGCTACCGCGTAGGCTTTCGCCTCCTCGGGGTGCGAAGTGATCGTAAGATCAGCCAGTTCAAGGGCTATACCTTCAATGGCAGGGTTGGGCAGCTGGCGGATGAAATCTACCAGGATACGCACTTTGGTGTCGATGTCGAGGTCGGTGCTGGCGAACGCGATCTTCACCTGGTTTTCAGATTCCTGCAGGTTGCCTTTCTGGCGGTGCAAGTCCGAGAGCATCAGGTGCGCGAAGGGGTTATTGGGCTCAATGCGCAAGGCACGGTTGATCGTTTCGATGGCGATGTCCGTTTTTTGGCTGGCATTGTAGAGCTCAGCCTGGGCCAGCAGGTAGCGAATCTCCGTAGGATTGGCCGCAATCAGCTTTTCACCTTCTGCAAGAGCTTTCCCAATGTTCTTCTGGCGCAGGTAGATCTGCTGGCGGTTCATGGAGAGCTGCTCCAGCGCCCCGTATTTTTTCTCGATGCGGTCGTAGGTCTTCAGCGCATCGTCATACTTGGACTGTGCCAGGTATAGCTCCGCCAGATTGAACAGGTACTGCTCCTGGTCAGGCACGTTGCGCAGCAGGTCGTTGTAGGCCTGGGCCGCCTCAGTGTACTGCTTCTGCTCGGCGTGCAGCTGCGCGAGTAGCAGGTAATAGTAGGGGTTTTTGGAGTCGTTGGCGATGGCGGCCTGTGCAAATGTTACACCCGCCTTCGGGTTTTCCATCAGCATGTAGGTCTCGGCCAGCTTGTAGTTGAGCGCCGCATTCGTGGGGGTAACGGCGTATGCTTTCTGGAACTGGCTAAGCGCCTGCTTGTAGTCCTCCAGCATAAAGTATTTCATGCCCTCCAGAAACAAAGCCTCGCTCAGCAGCTTTTCCTGCTCGCTGGGTTCGGGCTGTGGCACAGGTATGGCTACCTGTTCGGTTTCGGCCTTCTCCTTGCCCTTTCTCTTTTTTTTCTTAGACTGGGCCTGGCTTTCGCCGGTCGCGACCAGTGCAAGGCAGCAAGTAGCGAGCACAATGTTTCTGAATCGGGTCATAAAATAGGTATGCTAATCTTTGAGCGTATTGTAGTCGCCAAGGCTCAGGTCTGACTGGCGGCCTTCATAGGAAACAAAATTACCTACCATTGAGTTTGCTATGTTCCCGTTTTTGATTGTCGACTCCTTCTGAACGATGGAATTGCCCACAATAGACGCCAGTACGCTGGTGTTGTCTCCAATAGAAACGTGCGGTCCTACCACTGAATTGTGGATCACGGCATTCTCTCCGATATACACGGGCGGGATGATGACAGAGTTCTGGATGTTGGCCGACGCGGCTACCAGGCCCTGCTCATCCTTTATATACTCTAAATAGCGTTGATTTGTGTAAACGGTTGCGTCTTTATTGCCGCAATCGAGCCATTCTGAGATAACGGCAGGAATAAATTTCGTGCCTTTGTTTTTCATGTTCTCCAGCGCGTTCGTCAGCTGGTACTCGCCCTTGTCTTTGATGTCGTTGTCGAGGAGATACTGCAGTTCGCTGCGCAGGTATACGCCGTCTTTAAAATAGTAGATGCCGATGATCGCCATGTCTGACACGAACTCCTGCGGCTTCTCCACAAAGTCGGTGATCTCGCCGTTGTCGCCCAGCTTCACCACGCCAAACGGACGCGGGTCTTCCACGCGCTGCACCCAGATAGTGCCGTCGGCGTTGGTGTCGAGTTTGAAGTCGGCTTTGAAAAGGGTGTCGGCAAAGGCTACTACCACTTTGCCCTCCAGCGAGTCCTGTGCGCACATGATGGCGTGCGCCGTGCCCAGGGCTTCTTCCTGGTAAAAAATGCTGCCTTTCGCGCCAACCGATTCGGCGATGGCTTTCAGGTCGCGCTCCACGGCCTCACCAAAGTGACCGATGATGAAGGCCACTTCCTCAATGGGCTCGTGGCATACTTTGGCAATGTCTTCTACCAGGCGCTGCACGATCGGCTTGCCTGCAATAGGTATAAGTGGTTTAGGAACTGTAAGAGTGTGCGGGCGCATACGCTTGCCCATACCTGCCATAGGTACAATAATCCTCATAGCTATTAGTTTATGGATTGAAAAATGTAGCCGGACGAGGAGTCCGGCCACTATTGGTTTTGATTAATACTGTATTCTGGATGTTTGGTTTTAGCCCTCACTAAAAAGCAGGAGAAGGCTGGCTATACCTTGTGTTGATGACTTTGCTGCTGACCTACTTCGTGCCTGTGCTGCCATAGCCACCGGCACCGCGCTCGGTGTCGGTCAGTACTTCGGCTTCTGCCCAGGTCACGCGCTCGTAACGGGCCACCACCATCTGGGCCACACGCTCGCCGTCCTCTACCACAAAGTCCTGATCCGACAGGTTGACCAACAATACCTTGATCTCGCCACGATAATCAGCATCAATGGTGCCCGGGCTGTTCACGATGGAAATGCCGTGCTTGTAGGCCAGTCCGGAGCGGGGTCTGATCTGCGCCTCATGTCCTTCGGGGAGTTCGATGAAAAGGCCGGTAGGTATAAGGGCGCGCTGCAGCGGCTTCAGGATAACGGGTGCCTCTAAGTTGGCGCGCAGGTCCATACCTGCCGAATGCTCCGTTTGGTAAGAAGGGAGTACGTGTTTGGATTGGTTAATGACTTTAACCGGTAAGTTCGTCGTGTTCATCTATTAAAGATAAAGATTATTTCTTAGTTAAAAAGTAGGCCCGCTCCCTGAACCACACCACCGCCAGGAAAACGCCGCATAAGGCTAAATGGTATGCATGGCGCAGCCAGAAGTTTTCGACAGGTATAAAATAAGCTGCCGCCACCAGCACCGTGGCCAGGGCGATGTAACCCAGGATGGTTTTGACAGGGTAGGGGATCGGGTAGTGCACATTGCCCAAAAGGTAAGTTGCCAGTGCCATACCTGCGTAGCAGATGAGTGTGGCAATAGCGGAGCCCATGTAGCCTAGCACAGGTATAAGCAGCAGGTTGAAAACTATGGTAATTGCCGCGCCACCAAAGCTGATGTAAGTGCCGAAATGCGTTTTGTCTGTCAGCTTGAACCACACAGTGAGGTTGTAGTAGATGCCCAGGAACAGGTTAGCTAATAGCAGCACTGGTACCACCATCAAACCGTCATGGTATTCGGGACCGATCAGCAAGGCGAAGTCTTCGAGGTTAGTCGAGATAAACAGGTAGATGAAAGCGCAGGCGATCACAAACCATTTCATGACCAGAGCAAAGGCTTGCGGCGATTCCTTTTCTTTCGCTTGCGAGAAAAAGAACGGCTCGGCGGCATAGCGGAAAGCCTGTATGGTGAGCGTCATGAAAATGGCGAGCTTGTAGCAGGCGCTGTATATACCGACGGCGGCCATGTTACTGGTGCCCGGGTAAAAGCCCTCGGGCAGGTAGCGCTCCAGCAGAATACGGTCGATCACTTCGTTGACCATACCGGCCAAGCCCATGAACAGGAGCGGCCAGGCGTATTGCAGCATTGGCTTGAGCTGTTCTACATCCAGCCTGAAGCGGAAAATACGGAGCTCTTTCCAAAGCATGGGCAGTAGCAGGGCATTGGCCACCAGGTTGATCAGGAAGATATAGCCGACTCCAAAATCAGGATTATAAAGGTATGCGGCCATTGGCTGAAGGCTTTGCAGGTACTGCCCTTCGTAGATGTGCCGCAGCAAAACCAGGAAAAACAGATTGGCACCAACAGTGAGCAGGATATTAGCCAGTTTGATGGAGGCGAATTTAATGGCTTTGTTCTGGTGCCGCAGCCAGGCAAACGGTATAGCCACCAGCGCATCGATCGCCAGCACAAGCGCCAGCCAGACGATGTACTCCCGCTGTTCTGGGTAGCCGATGTAATCTGCAATTTGCTGAGAGAAGAGCAGCAGTATACCTGTTAGGATCGTGCTGCTGACCAGAATGGCGCTCAGTACCCGGTTGTAAACTGTTCTCGGGTCTTGCTCAGGCTTGTTGGCAAAGCGGAAAAAAGCAGTCTCCATGCCGTAGGTATACACCACGTTGAAGAAAGCCACGAAAGCGTACAGGTAAGAAACGACCCCATACTCCTCGGGTAGGAACACCCGGGTATAGACCGGCACAAGCAGGTAGTTGAGGGCGCGGCCCACAATGCTGCTCAGTCCGTAGGCAGCCGTTTGCCCGACCAGTTTTTTGGCAATGCTCATGCGTTTGTTTTAGGGCAGGGAGGTATAGGTATCACTGAAAAAGACAGAACGCGCTATACCTGCCTTTTATGCCAGGTATAGCGCGTTGCTGCAGGTATAAGATTAAGCGCCTTTGAACACGGGCTTGCGTTTCTCCAGGAATGCGTTAGTGCCCTCAATAAAGTCTTGTGAAGAGCAGCAGCGCGCAAATGAGTTGGCCTCTGTCTGGTAGCCGTTCTCATCTTTGTCGTACACGGCGTTTACGCAGTCGATTACCAAGCCAATGGCCAGTGGCGCCTTGGATACGATCTTGTTCAGGATCTCCATACACTTTGGCATCAGTTCCACGGCAGGTACCACGTGGTTGACCAGACCAAGCGCCTTGGCTTCGCCGGCACCAATCATGTCGGCGGTCATCATCAGTTCCATCGCCTTGCCTTTGCCGATCAGCTGCGTCAGGCGCTGCGTTCCGCCGTAGCCCGGTATCAGGCCCAGGTTTACTTCCGGCTGACCAAAACGGGCGCCTTCGCTGGCAACGCGCATGTGGCAGGCCATGGCCAGTTCGCAACCACCTCCGAGGGCAAAGCCATTCACGGCAGCGATCACAGGTTTGGTGCAGCGCTCGATCATGCTGAAAACCTCCTGGCCACGCTCCGCAAAACTGCGGGCGTTCACCTCGCTCAGTTCCGAGATCTCCGAAATGTCAGCACCCGCTACAAAAGCTTTCTCGCCGGCACCGGTAAAGATGGCCCCCTTCACAGCAGGATCGTCATAGACTTGCTGGATGGCAGTCTTGATCTCCCTGATGGTGTCGATGTTGAGGGCATTTAGCTTATCTGCGCGATTGATAGTGATGACCAGAATGCCATTATCGAGGTTGAGCAGCAGGTTTTCGTATAGAGACATAGTTTAATACGGTATGGTATTTAGATAACAGCAGCAAATATAGTAGTGATTTAGCTAAATCCCTAAAGTGCAATCCGGCAGTGGCTCAGTTCTAATGGCCCTTCCCTAAAGATTCACATCAGCGCCGTCCCTCTGGTCTTGATTTGTTATATTTGTGCAATTTTTAAATACAGTACGCTCACTTTATACCTTATTTTCATGCTTAAGGCTTTATTGCGCTTTCTTTTCCTCTTTTTCTTCCTCTCACATGTTGGTTTTTTCTCCGCATCAGCTCAGGACGCGCCGGTCGATACGGCGGCGGTGCCGAAAATCTGGGACTTTGGCGGTACCGGTACGATCAACTTCAGTCAGGTGAGTCTGAGTAACTGGGCAGCTGGGGGGCAGAGTTCGCTCTCAGCCCTGGGTATACTGAACATCTACAGCAACTATAAGAAAGGGAAAAACACCTGGAACAATACCCTGGACCTGACTTACGGCACCGTGAAACTGCAGGAGCAGCGCCTACGCAAAAGTGACGATCGGCTGGAGCTGAACCTGAAGTATGGGCGCCAGGCTTCGAGCAAGTGGTTTTACACGACGCAGCTCAATACCCGCACCCAGATCAGCCCAACGTATACCCCTGAGCGCGATTCGGTGGTTTCCAACTTCATGGCACCCGCTTTCGTGCTGGCCTCTATCGGTATGGACTACAAGCCCAATCCCAAGCTCTCGGTATTTATTTCTCCCTTTACCGGCAAGTTCACGGCTGTGCTCAACCAGCGCATGGCCGACTACGGGGCTTTTGGGGTGGAGCCTGCTCAGCGTGACCTGGAAGGCAATCTTATACCTGGCACCGGGGAGCGGCTGCGCGAAGAGTTCGGTGGCTTTGTGAATGTGCGCTTCAAGAATGAGGTCTTTAAGAACGTGACCCTTCAATCCAAAGCCGATTTGTTCTCCAACTACCTGCACAATGCCAAGAACATTGACGTGAGTTGGGAGAACCTGGTAAACTTTAAGGTGAATAAGTTTTTGTCAGCCAGCCTCTTTGTGCATATGATCTACGATGATGATATTTTGATCGATATTGACCGCGGCGGTGATGGCACAATGGATGGGAAAGGGCCTCGTTTGCAGCTGAAAGAAACCATGGGAATAGGATTATCCTACAAATTTGAATAGTAAACTTTTGTTGGGCACTTCTTGTTATTCACTAAAAATGTATACTTTAGTGGATGATGTACGTTGTATAGGTACATTATCAAAAGTGGATTTATGAAAAAAATCATATCGTTACTATTCTCTCTGGCTTTCCTCCTGTTCGTGTCCGATGCGATGGCACAAACTTCCAGTTCTTCGAGTACTTCGCTGAACTCCGGGAAAGACGAATACTGGGGTACTGCCAGGGTGCAGGAAAAGGGTACTACCACTGATGCCGTTGGCGCTCGCGCTGCCGGTATGGATGCACGCTGGAATGCCTATGAAAACTCAAACCGTAGCCGCTTCACCAAAGACCGCATCAAAGGAAGCAAGCGTATGGAGGCCATTCTGAAAAAAGAGAAAGAAATGCACCGTAAGCACAAGCGCGACAAGCGTCGCCTTGCCCGCCATTCATTGTAATAGCACAACACGAAAACATTTAAAAGCCCCGCTTGATTTTTCAGGCGGGGCTTTTTTTGTGATCATGTACAGTATAAGCCACGCGCGCAACATACATGGCTTGTTTTTACTACACAATAAGACAGCATTTCAGGTATAGACTTAGCACTGCAGAAGAGCGAAAGTGAGAGCTTATTTAGTAGCTGGCAAATTTATTCTAGGGTATAGTCTCGTAATTGCATCAGGTATATTATGGTTGTTGTGAGCTTTTTATTTTCCTAGAGGAGACAATAGCTGATTCGGATTTATCAGTCCGAATCCCAACTGTATCGGGTCTCCAGATCCGCGTAATCCATATTTTGGTTTATGGGGACGTGGACATCCCGAACAGTCAACCTCGGGATTAAGAAATCCCGAAGAGCATCTCCTTAAGTTCATAGGATTGGGAATAAAGGCCTCGATAAAGCTTTGGGGTATGGATGTATTGAAGAGCATCTACTTACTTTGACAGAATCAGTAGATAGGATGGTTTCATCACCTCAAACATGCTCTTAATTAAGTAGTGATAGCGCTGCTGTATTCAGGTATAGCCCTTCTCAGTTAAAGCAAATGCTCAGGTATAGGTATTCTTTTTCAGGTATAGCCAGTGTCTGCGGCCAAAAACAAAAGGCTCCTGCTTTCGCAAGAGCCTTCTTTATGATTCAAGCTGCAGCTTTATTACAGCGTACGCTTCACTTCTTTTTCTACGTAAGCTTCGATCACGTCACCAATCTCGATCTCGTTGTATCCTTTCAGGCTGATACCGCACTCGTAACCCTGGCGTACTTCAGACACATCGTCCTTGAAACGCTTGAGGGCCAGAATCTCACCGTCGTGTACCACGATGCCGTCACGCACCAGACGTACTCTGGAGTTACGCTGAATAGAGCCGTCGGTGATCATACAACCTGCAATCGTACCAACCTTGGTGATGCGGAATACGTCGCGAACTTCGGCGTTGCCCGTGATCTCCTCTTTCATGGTAGGAGCAAGCATGCCTTCCATCGCGTCTTTCACCTCGTTGATCGCATCGTAGATGATAGAGTACAGACGAACGTCGATCTGTTCCTGCTCTGCCAGTCTGCGGGCGTTCTGGGAAGGACGTACCTGGAAACCGATGATGATCGCATCAGAAGCCGAAGCCAGCAATACGTCAGATTCAGAGATGGCGCCTACACCTTTGCTGATGATGTTCACCTGCACCTCGGCAGTGGACAGTTTCAACAGGGAGTCGGCTAGTGCCTCTACGGAACCGTCCACGTCACCCTTCACAATCACGTTAAGCTCCTTGAACGTACCGATGGCCAGACGGCGACCAATTTCATCCAGGGTGATGTGCTTGCGGGTGCGCAGGCTTTGCTCACGCTGTACCTGTGCCCGGTTGGTGGCGATTTCACGTGCCTCGCGCTCCGATTCCATTACCTGGAACTTGTCGCCGGCCTGTGGCGCACCGTCCAGACCCAGCAACTGTACCGGGGTGGATGGGCCTGCCTCTTTCATCTTGCGGCCACGGTGGTCGGTCATGGCTTTCACCCTACCGTAGTGGGAGCCTGCCAGTACCACATCACCTACTCTGAGAGTACCGGTCTGCACCAGCACCGTTGCTACGTAGCCACGGCCTTTGTCAAGCGATGCTTCGATAACCGTACCCACAGCGTTTCGGTCCGGGTTGGCCTTGAGCTCCAGGAGCTCGGCCTCCAGCAATACTTTCTCCAACAAGTCAGGAATACCCTGTCCTGTTTTCGCTGAGATTTCCTGCGACTGGTATTTACCACCCCATTCCTCTACCAGGATGTTCATCTGAGCGAGCTCTTCACGAACCTTATCCGGGTTAGCGGCTGGTTTGTCTATTTTGTTCAGTGCAATGATGATAGGAGAACCGGCTGCCTGTGCGTGGTTGATGGCCTCTTTTGTCTGCGGCATCACCGAGTCATCAGCTGCTACCACAATAATAACAACGTCCGTTATTTTGGCACCACGGGCACGCATAGCCGTAAAGGCTTCGTGACCCGGCGTATCCAGGAAGGTAACGGTACGTCCGCTCTCTGTCTGCACCTTGTAGGCACCGATGTGCTGCGTGATACCGCCGGCCTCGCCAGCTGTTACGTTGGCATTTCGGATATAGTCAAGGAGGGAAGTTTTACCGTGGTCAACGTGACCCATGATGGTCACAATTGGGGCACGATCCAACAGATCCTCTTCGTTGTCTTCTATTGTATCTTCAAGCGCCTGCTCATCCTCTGATGTGATGAAGTCAACTGCATAGCCAAATTCGTCTGCGATGATGGTGATGGCTTCGGCGTCAAGGCGTTGGTTAATGGATACGAACATACCCAGCTGCATACATACCTTGATAACATCATTCACGCTCACGTTCATCAGCGCTGCCAGGTCATTGGCAGACACGAACTCTGTTACACGCAGGGTCTTCGACTCTGCCTGCTCCATCAAACGACGCTCTTCTGTTGCGTCCGCAATAGCAGAGCGCTTCTCACGACGGTACTTGGCGCGGTTGCCACCGCCCCCTTTGCCGCCGCTTAGCTTCGCAAGCGTCGCTTTGATCTGCTCCTGGATTTCCTTATCCGTTACTTCTGCTTTTTCTACACGTGGTCCAGGGGCATTGCGTGGTCCACGGCCACCCGGGCCTCCAGGTCCGCCGCCAGGACGCTGTCCCGGACGATTGCCCTGATAGCCTCCGCCGCCACCACCCGTGTGCTGGATAGGGCGAGCCTGTGGATTGGAAACACTTTGTCCCTGGTTCTGACCGCCACCCTGTTCCGGGCCGGCCACAATAATGCGCTTGCGCTTTTTCTTCTTACCGGCCTTCTTATCATCAGAAGACGCTACCGGCTTGGTACCTTTTCTACGGGAGCTGTCTGGCAATTCAATCTTGCCTAGCACCGTAAGGCCTTTCAGCTGGTCGGCTTTTGCTGTAATTGTTTCTATTTGTTCTGGTCCTTTTTCTTCAGGAGTAGCAGGTGCCGGCTTTTCCGGTGCCTGTGGTGCCGCTGCTTGCGCAGGAGCTTTTGCTGTTTCAGCTGGTTTTTCAGCTGGTTTCTGTTCCGCAGCAGGGGCAGGAGGCGTTGCCGGTTGCTGTGGCGTTTCAACTTTTGGAGCTTCCACCTTAGGGGTTTCAGCTTTAGGCGCTTCAGCGGCAGGTGTTTCCTGCACAGGCGCTGCCGGTTTCTCCACAGGCTTCTCTACTTGTGGGGCAGGGGCAGGCTGCTCCGGCGCTTTCGCTTCCGGGGCTTTTGGCTGCTCAACTGCAGGTGCCATTGGCTCTTCGGCTTTAGGGGCAGCTGGCTTAGGTATAGGACGACCTTTGGAGTCGAGCTCTATTTTGCCGAGTACCTTTATGCCCGGAAGCTTTGCTTCAACAGGCGCCGGTGCCGGCTCCGCTTTTGGCTTCGCCTCTGTGGCTTCGCTTTTCGGCTGGTGCGCGTTCTTGATCAGGATCTCCTGCTCAGGCTCTGCTGTTTTCTTTGGCTCGTGATGAGGCTCCGATTCCACTATCTGGTTGCTTTGTGGTTTCTTGCCGATGTTCAGTTCTTCCGCTTCAATCTTGTCTTGCATGGAAGAGGCGAACTCTTTAGCCAGCATACCGAACTGCTCTGCCGTGATTTTGGTGGTGGGTTTGTTTTCCACGTCAAAGCCTTTAGCAGAGAGGTAATCCACAATGGTAGCTGTACCAATGTTTAAAGTAGTTGCAACCTGTTTGAGCCTCCTGATTTTGTCTTCTGCCATGTTCTGATATGCTGTCTTTATTATTCTGTTAATATACTATAGTTGCCTTGCAAGGTATAGAACTGAGCCCCGTTCTGAATATTTTTCAAAATTACAGTAACGGAGCGCAACTCACAACTATTGATTGTCTTCTTCTTCCAACTCTTCGCGCAGGATGGAGAGCACGCTGTCGATCGTCTCTTCTTCCAGTTCTGTTCTGCGAAGCAGGTCTTCTTTCGAAACGGCCAGTACGCTCTTGGCTGTGTCCAGGCCGATGCGACGCAGTTCCGCGATCACCCAGTCCTCGATCTCGTCCGTGAATTCCTCCAGGCTGATGTCCTCTTCGTACACTTCCGACTCACGGAACACGTCGATCTCCATGTCTACCAGTTTGCTGGCCAGCTTGATGTTCTGACCGCCCTTACCGATCGCAAGCGATACCTGGTCCGGCTTCAGGAACACCGACACGCGGCCGTTCTCGTTGTCAATCTTCATGCTCGTGATCTTAGCCGGGCTAAGGGCACGCTGAATGTAAAGCTCCAGGTTGTCGGTGTAGTTGATCACGTCGATGTTCTCGTTCTCCAGCTCGCGCACGATGCTGTGAATACGGGAACCCTTCATGCCCACGCAGGCACCTACCGGGTCAATGCGGTCGTCAAACGATTCTACGGCTACTTTGGCACGCTCGCCGGGCTCACGCACAATTTTTTTGATGGCGATCAGTCCGTCGTAAATCTCCGGCACCTCGTTCTCGAACAAGCGCTCCAAGAAGGCAGGCGATGTACGGGAGAGAATGATCTTCGGGTTGCCGTTCACGATCTCAACGCGCTGTACCACAGCACGCACCACGTCGCCCTTGCGGTAACGGTCTTTCGGGATCTGCTCCCCTTTCGGGATCAGCAGTTCATTTTCTTCCTGGTCGAGCAGCAGTACTTCACGGTTCCATACCTGGTATACCTCACCTGAGATGATCTCGCCAACAAGGTCCTTGTATTTCTGGAACAGGAGTTCTTTCTCCATGTCCTTGATGCGCTGGATCAGGGTCTGGCGGGCAGTCAATACGGCGCGGCGACCGAAGTCCTCCAGTTGTATCTCTTCCGACACTTCCTCTCCCACTTCAAAGTCAGGCTCTATTTTCTGCGCCTCAGATAGGGCGATCTTATCATGATCCCAGATGTCCTCCGAGTTGTCGTCCACGATTTCGCGGTTACGCCAGATCTCCAGGTCACCCTTCTCCACGTTCAGGATGATGTCAAAGTTCTCGTCGGTGCCCCACTTCTTGCGGATCATGGTACGGAATACATCCTCCAGGATGCGCATCATCGTCGGGCGGTCTATGTTCTTGAATTTCGCAAATTCAGCGAACGACTCGATCAGGACTGAACTGTTCATTATCTTATCATTTAAATGAGATTACAACATTTGCTTTTACAATATCCCCGAAAGGTATTTGCACAGGCTCATACGTTGCCTTTTTGCCTTTTTGTTTAATTTCCTGCGTCAGGTTTATACCTGTTTCCGTTACTTCCTCCAGCTTGCCGGTCTTCTCGGTGCCGTCCTGCATTTTCAGTTTCAGGTTGCGGCCGATGTTTCGCTTGTACTGCTGCGGCTGCGTGAGCGGAAAATCCACCCCCGGTGAGCTCACCTCCAGCACATAAGAAACCTCCTCGCCATACTCCTCTGCGATCTTCGCATTAACGCGGCGGCTGATGCTGGCGCACTGGTCAATTGTGATGCCCTGCTCGCCGTCAGCCAGCACGGTTATCTTGGGGCGTACAGCCGATTCGGACACTGCCACATCTACGATGAACAGGTCGTTTTCCGGTAGGCTGGCTTCCACCATTGCGCGAATACTTTGTGCCGTTATTGCCATATTAATTTAAAGAAAATAAAGAAGGGGACCTCGCGTCCCCTCATCTCCTTGGAAATAATGTCACAAATTTACTATAAAAACATTATATAAACAACAATAAGTGTGGAAGTGCGCTGTAAATTATCTGGTTTCTGGAGATTTCGGACGGCATTTAGGTAGCTATGGCGGGCTACCGGAAGGGCTTTGGTTCAGTAACATGAACCGGCGCGGGAAAAGTTCTGCTTTTTAAAACACCACCACCGCCACATCTGAATATATTCTGAAGCGAGGCTTGATATTCCTACAGGCATAATTTGTAAGTTTGCCACCGTGGCAGGTACATTCAAACACATACGCCGGAGAATCTGGCTGATTCTGAACATCCTCGTAGTGCTTTGGCTACTGCTGGGGGTGCTGAGCATGCGCATACCTCCTTACGACTTCTGGCCTGCCGGCTTCATGGCTTTCTCACTTCCCGGTGCCCTGGTGCTCAATTTCCTGTTCTTCCTTTACTGGTTGCTGAAGCGCTCCTGGTATGTGTTTCTGCCGCTTGCCGTGATTGGCCTTGGCTGGAACCACTATGGCCGGTTGGTGTCCATTTCATGGGATGAAGAGTTGCCGGCAGGCGCTAAAACCCTCGAGGTGCTCAGTTTCAATGTGCATATTTTCAACGCGTATGAAAGAATTGTGGAAGGCGTGCCGCGTGTGTCGGAGGAGATGGTGGATTGGGTGGCCACACACCCTGCTGATGTGTTCTGTTTGCAGGAGTTTTACAGTCGGGTGAACTCCACCGAGTTCAATAACTTCAACCGGATCGGGAAAAGGTATGACCGGTATGTGTTTGCCTCTACTTACCAGGGCGATCGCGTGAAAGCCGATTTAGGTATAGCCATTTTCTCGAAGTACCCGATCATCAGGGGGAATACCATTCGTTTCCCGAACACACCGGAACGCAGCGCCAACCGGGCCGCCTGGGTAGATATCAATGTGAAAGGAGACACGGTCAGGGTGTACGCCGTGCACCTGCAGTCGATGAGCATCAGGGCGGCAGATATCGAGAACACCTACTCTGCCATAGGCGACGAGGCGAGCTTTAAGAAAGAGAGCCGCAACCTGGCCCGCCGTTTGCGCATGGGTTTCCGGGCCCGGGCCATGCAGGTACAGCAGTTGCTCGACCATGTGAAAACTTCACCTTATCCCGTTATCGTGACGGGCGACTTTAACGACATCCCGTTTAGCTATACCTACAGTCAGTTGGTGAGCGAGTTGAACAACTCGTTTGAGAAAGCCGGGAACGGGGTGGGGGCCACTTACAACGGTCCGCTGCCCTTCCTGCGTATTGATAATCAGTTCTACAGCGAAGGACTGGAGGCATACGATTTCAAAACGCATTACGAAATGCCGCTTTCCGACCACTTCCCGATCTCGGCCACCTATGTCATCAAACCGAAGGAGGAGTAGGGCACTGACGGTATAATTTCTTAATTTTGAACTTTGGTTTGCCACTGAGGTTAACCGGAAAGATCAAGTATAAACAGAAGGCATGCCCTGTGCGCATGCACTTCCTATACCGATACCATGCAACACAAACTCAACCTGTACAACACGCTCACGCGCAAAAAAGAACTGTTCGAACCCCTGCACGCCCCCTTCGTAGGGATGTATGTCTGCGGGCCGACCGTGTACGGCGAGCCGCACCTGGGCCATGCCCGCAGTGCCGTTACCTTCGACGTGCTGTACCGCTACCTCAAATACCTGGGCTACAAAGTGCGCTACGTGCGCAATATCACCGACGTAGGTCACCTCGAAAACGATGCCGACGAGGGCGAAGACAAGATTCAGAAAAGAGCCAAACTGGAGCACCTCGAACCGATGGAAGTGGTGCAGCATTATACCAATGTGTACCAGCAGGATATGGCCACGCTCAACACAAAGTCGCCTGGCATCGAGCCGCGTGCTTCCGGGCACATCATTGAGCAGATCCAGCTGATCCAGGAAATTTTAGCGAATGGTTTTGCTTACGAAGTAAACGGATCGGTCTACTTCGACGTGCCGGCTTACAACAAAGATCACAACTACGGCAAGCTTTCCGGCCGCATCATCGAGGACCTGCTCAGCAACACCCGCGACACCGAAGGACAGGGCGAGAAGCGCTCACCGCTGGACTTTGCCCTCTGGAAGAAAGCATCGCCGCAGCACATCATGCGCTGGCCTTCGCCCTGGAGCGACGGCTTCCCGGGCTGGCACCTCGAGTGCTCAGCCATGAGCCGCAAGTACCTGGGAGAGACCTTCGACATCCACGGAGGCGGACTGGATTTGATGTTCCCGCACCACGAGTGCGAGATCGCGCAGAGCCAGGCGAGCCACAGCCACTCCGACGCTGCCCGCTACTGGGTGCACAACAACATGATCACGGTGAATGGGCAGAAGATGGGCAAATCGCTGGGCAACTTCATCAACCTGAGCGAGCTCTTCAGCGGCAACCACCAGATGCTGGAGCAGGCTTACAGCCCGATGACCATCCGCTTCTTCATCCTGCAGGCGCACTACCGCAGTACGCTAGACTTCAGCAACGAGGCGCTGCAGGCCGCCCAAAAAGGGTATAGAAAGCTGATGAACGGTATGCGCGTACTCGAGAAGTTGAGCTATCCGGAGGAAGGGGTAGGCACGCCGGACGAAAAGCTGAACGAAGAGCTGCTGAAACTGACTGAGGACTGCTTCCGCGGCCTGAACGACGACCTGAACACGGCCCGAGCGATCGCTTCGCTCTTCAACCTGCTCAAAAAGATCAACAGCCTATACCTGGGTCAGCTGCAGATCGGGGCGCTGACGCGCGGCACTTTCGACACCATTCGCACGACTTATACCGAACTGGTAACCGATGTGCTGGGGCTGAAAGATGAACCGACTGCTGACATGGAGGAGATGCTGGAACTGGTGCTTGGCTTTTACAAAGAAGCGAAGGAGAACAAGGCGTATGACAAGGTAGACGTGATCCGTGCCGAACTGAAAAAGCAGGGCATTGTGATCAAGGACCTGAAAACCGGAATTGACTGGGCTTATGAAGAATAATATGAAGGTACTGGCCATGCTGCTGTTTGGAGCGATGGGACTCAACAGCTGCGACTCTTCTGAGAACGGAAGCAGCAGCGAACGTGTGGCGACTACAGAGGTGGAAGAAGCTGTGGTGCAGGCACCTGAGTTCAACCCCGACTCGGCTTACTTCTTTGTGGACCGGCAGGTGGCTTTCGGGCCGCGCGTGCCCAACACGGCGGAGCATTACAAAACAGGCGAGTGGCTGATCGAGACGCTGCGCGGCTACGGGGCAGAAGTGCAGGTACAGGCTTTCCAGGCGAAGGCTTTTGACGGCACCATGCTCAACCTGCGGAACATCATCGGTACCATCAACCCGAACGCGACCAAGCGGGTACTGCTGGCCGCGCACTGGGACACACGCCCCTTCGCCGACAAAGACGACAAGGACCAGAACAAACCTATTGAGGGTGCCAACGACGGCGGCAGTGGCGTAGGCGTGCTGCTCGAGATTGCCCGCACCATTCAGGCGGCGGAGCAAAAACCAGGAATTGGCATCGACATCATCTTCTTTGACGGGGAGGACTACGGCCGCCCGGACAACAGCGATCATCCTTACATGCAGGACGACTGGTGCCTGGGTTCGCAGTACTGGAGCAAGAACAAGCACACCCCGAATTACAAGGCGAACTACGGCATCCTGCTCGACATGGTAGGCGCCGAGAACGCCAAGTTTGCCCGCGAAGGCACTTCCATGCAGTATGCCCGCAACATCGTGGACAAGGTATGGCGTGCCGGCAATCGCATTGGCTATTCCGACTACTTTAAGTACGTGAACGCCCCGGCCATTACCGACGATCACTATTACGTGAACACAGTGGGCGGCATCCGCATGATCGACATTATCGAATACAACATGGCGAACCAGGATGACTACTTCGGGCACTACCATCACCGCCATACCGACACGATGGACATCATCAGCAAAAATACTCTGAAGGCAGTGGGCCAGACCGTGCTGCACGTGCTCTATAACGAGTAAGGCTATACCTGACCAATACAGAAAAGGCGCTCCACAGAGCGCCTTTTTTATTGTTTTACAACGGAGGGTAGCACGTTGTCTTCCGTCATCTTTTGCACCGTGAGTTCGGCAAACTTGCTTGCTGCCTTGCGCAGGCTGCTGGGGCTGTGTGACCTGGACTGAGCTGACCAAACCAGCCGGTCAGTATTGACATCGTAAAGGTTGGTTTCGAGGTAGTATACCTTGTCTTCGGTGTAGTAGCCGGGGTCGTAGAGCGTAGGGTACCAGAAGGTATAATAGCCCCTGAAACTGCCGTACCACATAAACCGGGTCATGGGTCGGTACCCCATGCTGCCTGGCACGTAGCGGGTTTCGGTTTGCTCGTCTACCAGGGCGGCGGTGAGGATGGCGTCATGGCCGTTTTCTTTGATGCGCTCGATGAGCAGGTTGACATCGGGCTGGGTTTTAGCGGCGGCTGAGGGTGGGAACAGGTCCATGCTGCGGGTTGCCTGAATACCGCGCATTTGCAACTGAGCCGCCAGGTCATTCTCTACTTCCTGCCGGGCCAGCACATTGTCGGTGAGGGCTGCTACGACCACCCGCCGATAATGCTGGGCTTCTATCTCCGGGCTTTTCCAGGAGCCCAGAATCCGAGTGGAAGAAGAGCAGGCGGCTATACCTGCCAACAGTAGCAGCAGCGGCAGCCAGGCGATTGTAGGAAGTTTACGTTTTATGTACATAGCGCTAACGTGCTTATATTGAATGCTTTGTATAACGAGTGTAGGATTGATTTAGATTTAAGGGAGAACCAGGTATAGCCTGGCCCTGCACAGGCGGACGGGAAGACGGTGTTATTTAGTGCCGGGAATAGGGCAACATTTTAGCGATGTATGCGGTATGTTGGGGCAGTATACCTGTGCTGCGGCAGAAGGCGTGATAATTTCTGAAGTATTCAAAAAGCGTTATATATTTGTCCTGCAATTCAATACATCCCTTTATAAAACTTTAAAAAATGTCGTACGATAACATCGTTTCCTTACTGGGCTCTGAAGCGGAGAGCCTGCTTCAGTATGAAAGCAAAACAATCTCCAGGGACCTGATCCATGCACCGGGTCCTGACTTTGTGGACCGCGTGTTCTCACTGTCTAACCGCAACCCGCAGGTTTTGCGCAGCCTGCAGCAGCTCTTCAACACAGGCCGACTGGCGGGTACGGGCTACCTGTCTATACTGCCGGTAGACCAGGGCATTGAGCACACAGCGGGTGCCTCGTTTGCTCCAAACCCGATTTACTTCGACCCAGAGAACATCATCAGACTGGCGATCGAAGGTGGCTGCAATGCCGTGGCGACAACCTTTGGCAACCTGGCCATGATGTCCAGAAAGTACGCCCACAAGATTCCGTTTGTGGTGAAGATCAACCACAACGAGCTCATGACCTACCCGAATAAGTATGACCAGATCATGTTCGGATCCGTAGACGAGGCCTGGAACCTGGGTGCTACTGCTGTTGGTGCCACTATCTATTTCGGTTCTGAGGAGTCATCGCGCCAGATCATTGAGGTGGCTGAGGCCTTCGAGAGAGCGCACCAGTTGGGTATGGCTACCATCCTGTGGTGCTATACCCGCAACAACGCCTTCAAAAAAGATGGTGTGGACTACCACGTAGCAGCCGACCTGACAGCACAGGCCAACCACCTGGGTGTAACGATCCAGGCCGACATCATCAAGCAGAAACTGCCGGAAAACAACGGTGGCTTCAAGGCGATCGGTTTTGGCAAGACGCACGAGAAAATGTACACGGAGCTTTCTTCTGACAACCCGATTGATCTGGCCCGCTACCAGGTGGCCAACTGCTACATGGGCCGTGCCGGTCTGATCAACTCCGGTGGTGAGTCGAAGGGCGACTCGGATCTGGCGGATGCCGTGCGCACAGCCGTTATCAACAAGCGTGCAGGCGGTATGGGCTTAATATCAGGCCGTAAGGCGTTCCAGAAAGACATGAAAGTTGGTGTGGAGCTGCTGAACGCGATTCAGGACGTATACCTGGCCAACGACATTACACTTGCGTAACCTATAGCAGAACTGCTGATTATTAACTAATTTTACAGCCTGCTTTGGAAAAGCTCCTTTGTGAGTATTCCGGAGCAGGCTATATTTGTGCCCGAATCTGCCCGAAGTTGGAGAAGAGGAGTGTGGCGGAACAACCATTTAATGTGCAGCATGCACGCCCGATACGATTATGATGCCTTGGTTTAAACGAGTAGAAAAAGGAATTAACACGCCGACAGAGGAGAAGAAGGAAACCCCGGACGGTTTGTGGTACAAGTGCCCGGAATGCAAAACGGTGACGAGCATGACCGAGCACCGCAAAAACCTGAAGACCTGCGTGAAGTGCAACTACCACGACCGGATTGGTTCCAAGGAGTATTTTGCCATCCTGTTCGACGACAACAAATTCACGGAGATGGACGAGGACATGAGCTCGGGTGACCCTCTGAATTTTACGGACTCCAAGCCATACCCGCAGCGTACTGCCGAAACGCAGCGCAAGACCGGGCTGAAAGACGCCGTGCGCACTGCCTATGGCAAGTCGGGCGGCCGGGACATCACCATCGCCTGCATGGATTTTGCTTACATCGGCGGCTCTATGGGCTCTGTGGTAGGGGAGAAGATCGCCCGCGCCATTGACCATGCCCGTAAGACGCGCACGCCTTTCATGATGATCTCCAAATCAGGTGGCGCGCGCATGATGGAGGCCGGCTTCTCGCTGATGCAGATGGCCAAAACCTCCGCCAAGCTAGCGCTGCTTTCAGAAGAAAAACTGCCTTATATCTCTCTGCTCACCGACCCGACCACAGGTGGTGTGACCGCATCATACGCCATGCTGGGTGATTTCAACATCGCCGAGCCGGGTTCCCTGATCGGTTTTGCCGGACCTCGTGTGATCAAGGAAACGATTGGCAAGGACCTGCCGAAAGGCTTCCAGAGTGCAGAGTTTGTGCTGGAGCACGGCTTCCTGGACTTTATCGTGGACCGCAAGGAGCTGAAGGAGCGCCTCGTTGACCTGCTGGGTATGATCATGCCGGCAGCAGAAGAAAGCAACGGCACTGCCAAAGTTCAGAAGGCCGCCAAGTCATCCTAAGCATTGCATTAATATTTCAGACTAAAAGAGCCTGTCAGTGTCGCTGACAGGCTCTTGTGCTAGTACTCAAACATGACAAAATATAAGCTGGACGAGGGCAAACGAACCTTTTCGGCTCATGAAAGTAATAGTTTGGGTAAAGCACAATATTGTGCCTAATTTTGGCATTAGTATTGCGAAAGCACAAAAGCAACGCAATGCGCAAATGTATTAACCAATACGACTATCAATCAAAAACCATTTTTTCAAATTTATCAAAAGACTATGAAATTAGTAAAACTATCGTTGACATCGATGCTGGCTGTAACCATGCTGTTCACTTCGTGCCAGACTACGGCTCCTACCACTTCTGGTACAGGCGACACGTCTACCACAACAGGTAACAGAACCGATACCAGCACAACTGGCCAGGAAAAGACAGGTATGAATAAAACTACCAAAGGCGGTATCATTGGAGCGGGCTCCGGCGCTGTAGTAGGTGGTATTATCGGTAACCGCATGGGCAACACAGCGGCGGGCGCCATTATTGGTGCAGCAGTAGGTGGTGCCACAGGTGCCGTGATCGGACGCCGTATGGACAAGCAGGCTGAGGAGCTGGAGAAAAGCATGGAAAATGCCAAGATCGAGCGTGTAGGCGAGGCCATCCGCATCAACTTTGACTCAGGTATTCTGTTTGCCGTGAACTCTGCCGAACTGAGCGCCAAAGCCAAGAAAGATATTGACGGCCTGGTAGCAACGCTGCAGAAATATGAAGGCACGAACATCATCATCGAAGGCCACACCGACAACACTGGTAGCCGTGAGCTGAACCAGGGGCTGTCAGAACGTCGTGCGCAGTCTGTTGCCAACTATGCCCGCACCAAAGGGGTAGATGCATCACGCATGCAGGCAAAAGGCTACGCGTTTGACCAGCCAATTGCTGATAACACAACAGCTGAAGGCCGTTCGCAGAACCGCCGTGTGGAGGTCATCATCATCGCAAGCGAGGAGCTGAAGAAAGCTGCTGAAAGCGGTGAGATAAAGTAAAGTATCAGGTATAGCACCTGTACTGAAGCGCCTGCCGGGTATACCTGGCAGGCGCTTTTTTTGTGCAGCAGATTTTAACGGGAAACTCCTTTGGCAGGCTCCTAAAGCCATTTATATAGCGTCTTTGAATATTCTTCTGTTGGTTTACGTATATACTTTGCCTAATGTAAGGTACCAGTAGGGTGTAGCTAATATGTTATATAATAAGAGGTTATGCGTATTGGCTAGTATAACCGCTATATGCAAATACAACATTTTAATGCATTTGGAGTATTAAGGGCTTAATCTGACAACTATAATTGAAAATTAAAAAACGAAGACAATGAAACATATCAGAATTTATTTGGCAGTACTTGCCGTATTCGGTTTATTATTTACTTCCTGTAATGCCAGCCGCACGGCCAAAGGCGGTGCCATAGGTGCCGGTAGTGGTGCCGTAGTGGGTGGTGTAATCGGTAAAGTGGCTGGTAACACGGCGGCTGGTGCCATTATTGGTGCAGCAGTAGGTGGTACGGCCGGTGCTCTCATTGGTCGCCACATGGACAAGCAGGCGGAGGAACTGCGCCGTGACCTCGAAAACGCCAAGGTAGAACGTGTAGGGGAGGGTATCAAAATTACCTTCGACTCAGGCATCCTGTTCGACGTGAACTCTGCCGAACTGCGTTCGAATGCGCAAACGGACATCCAGCAACTGGCTACTACGTTGAAAAAGTACGAAGACACGAACATCATCATCGAAGGCCACACCGACAACACTGGTAGCCGTGAGCTGAACCAGCGTCTGTCGGAGCGCCGTGCCGAGTCGGTGGCGAGCTATACCACCCAGCAGGGTGTTTCGCGCAGCCGCATCACCACACAGGGCTGGGCTTTTGACCACCCGGTAGCCGATAACTCCACCGCAGCCGGCCGTCAGGCTAACCGTCGTGTAGAGATTGCGATCTTTGCAAATGAGAAAATGAAGAAAGCCGCAGAGCGCGGTGAGTTGTAGTAACTAGGCAAACGAATAGAAAGCCCGCTATACCTTTCAGGTATAGCGGGCTTTTTTTGTAACGCTACCTTTTAGAGGTTTCAGGTTGCTTGCGGTTGCGCAGGGTGATGGCAAGCCCGATGGCTATGACGGCCCCGAGAAAGGCGAGCGCCATGTCTTTCTGCGCATCCCAAATGTCGCCTTGCATGCCCAGATAGGCCATGCCCTGTTCATCCCCCTCGTACACAAGGTCGGCCACTACCCATTCCACGATCTCGTACACGGCGCTCAGCGACAGGACAAGCGACAGCGTGAGCACACTGCTTAAAAACACGCTCAAACTGAAGCCGCGTCTGGCCACTTCATACAGCGGGTAGGTGAGCATGAGCCCGAAACCGAAGTGCACCAGGCGGTCGTAGTGGTTGCGCTGGAAATTAAACTGCCCGCTTATCCACTCGCCAAAGGGGTTGCCGGCATACTGGTAGTGGCTGCCGTACACGTGCAGCATCATGAACAGGAAAATCAGGGTATAGCTGGTGTCGGTGAAGCGGAAGATGTTGTAAAAGGCCGCCAGCAGGATCAGCACAGAGAGCGAGAGCGAGTTTTCGAGCAGCCAGTTGAGCAGATCCGGTGTGGTAAAGCCCGTGTATGCCAGGAAACCCACAAAAATGGCGGTATAGGCAATGTGCAGCGGCCTGCGCAGGAAAGACAACTTGTTCTCGGAGCGGAAAGTCATTGTAAACGTCATGTGCCAACGGGTTTAGTGCGAGACTAGAGCATTAACCTTCATTTGATACACATGTTTTGCGTAATTGGATACAAGCTTTCCGAAAAGCCTCAGGCCAACAGGTCTTTTTGGTAGAACACCAGTCTGATCGGGTTATCGGCCGGGTTCTGGGTTGGGTCGCAGTGGTAGCCGAACATCTCCACGCCGTTCATGTAGGGGAGTAGCTTTTTGTAGAAGGTGTGGCCTGTGTTTTCGGGGTTGAAGGTGATGTCGTGGTACACGCAGGTATGGAGCGCGGGCATGCGGCTCAGTCTGTCGAACAGCACATCAGGCTTGCCCAGGTCTCCGGAGTACACAATGCGTTTGTCATCTTCCTCGAAAATGTAGGCAAACGACTGCAGCCCCTCTGAATGCATGCCATAGGTGTCGATGGCCCTTATACCTTCAAAATGCTCAAGCGGCACAAATTCAGCGTACTTGTCCGGGTCCTTCACCTGTATTTTCAGGAGCTCGTATACCTGCGACTTGAACTGATCGGTTGGGTATAGGATGATGGGCTTTGGCGCTTTGTCTACCACATGCTTGTGCAACAGCAGGTTGGCCAGGCTACCACAATGGTCGTTGTGCAAATGTGTGAGCAGGATATGGTCTACCCGATGCAACAGGTTCTTGTGCACCAGCGTCTGGTATACCGTAAAGCCGCAATCGAGCAGGACACACTTTCCCCGCACCGTCACCAAAGCGGCAGAGTTCAGGTAATCGATGTCAAATGCCCCTCCTGTTCCTAGGAATTTAATTTGCATAGCGTGAAAGTTAAGGCCGGTTCTGGCTGAGACTAAAGGTATAGCGGGAATCGAAATAAATTGTTGTAATATAATACAATTTTTCCGATCAAATGTTTGAACATGCATACTGGCCCTTCACAGCAGATTTTCACGGTAACACCATCCGCACAAAGCCGTTAGTTAATTAAGAACAGGCTAACCCACGTGCGTTATGGAAGGATACGAACTGCCCGCTGAGGAGAAAATAATGATTACCCACGAGCTGCTGAACCAGGAGTATAAGCCCCTGACGCTTGACCCGCGCCGCAGCCACATGCACGAGCTCATCTCGACCATGCTCTCGCACCGCACCAACCACAAGGACGAAGAGAAAGCCTTCTATACCATGATGGAGCGCTTCGGTGACTGGGAGGGCGTGATGAACGCACCTTTTGATGACCTGGCCGATGCCATCAGCACGACACGCTACCCGGGGCAGAAGGTGCCACAGATACAGGAGACGCTGCGCATCATCAAAGAGGAGCGGGGCGAGTTCAGCATCGATTTCCTGGAGCATATGCCGGTGGAGGAGGCGCTGGCCTGGCTGACGCGCCTGCCGGGCGTGGGACTGAAAACGGCCACGCTGGTGCTGCTGTTCAACTTCAAAAAACCGGTGCTACCCGTCGACACGCATGTGTTCCGGGTGAGCCAGCGGGTGGGGTTGATCGGAGCCAAGGTGACGGCCAACAAAGCCCACGACATCCTGCTCGACATGCTGCCCAAAGACGCCCTGGTGCTCTTCAATTTCCATAAGCATCTGCTCAAGCATGGGCAGAAGATTTGCACCTGGTCCTATCCGAGATGCGAAAAGTGCGTGCTGAACGGTATCTGCAATTACTACAACCAGGTGCGGGCAAAAGGGATTGATAAGGCCGCTTGAAGAAACTTATACCTTGTAGCGGTCTTCAACCAAAAGGCAGGTATAGGTATAGCGGCTATACCTTGTAAACTTAGTTATCCACTTCGCTCAGCACAGGCCGGGTATCCTCTTTGTCGCGCTTTTCATACTGTACCTGAAAGGCAGTCAGGTCGGGTTTGTACTTGCGTTCTCTTTTCAGTTCGTGCTGGTAAATGATCTGGCCCAGGTGGTAGAGGAACGGGTAGCCGAGGGTGTCGTAGTCATATTTGCCATCGTTCAGCACCTCGTCGCTGTTCACATAGACCGTAGCCGTGAGCATGTACTCCACCTGGTTTTCAAAGTCAGCCACGTACGACACATCCGTCAGGAAGCCATAGGACCAGCCCACTTTATTGAACACCCGGACATGCTCTGGCATGCGGTGCGTGCTGTCCCGGAAGAAGAACTTCACATAGCTGTCATAATAAAGCGCGGTGTCGTATTTGGGGTAAGATGTCTCGGAAGGGTACTGCGACAGGAAGCGGTACAGGAAATCGTAATCGTCTTGGGTGAGCTTGAACCGCTGCTTTTTAGGTACCGACTTAGGGAACATCACCGACTGCAGTAACTGTTGCAGATCCTGCAGCGGCAGTTTGTTGTGTGCTGTAAAATCAAAAGGCCCCTGTACCAGGGTGTCGCGGCTGTCGTAATGGGCCTTGCCCAGTTTGATGACCTGGCTGAAATCAATGGAATCGGTGTTGTACAGCGGTGGTTGGGAATACTTGGTGCTACCGTCCTCATTCAGAAAGCGAACGGGGTTCGAGTGGCGGTTTTGCTCTGTGGTAAAGCCCATGAACTGCCGCACGATGCGGGAGTCTTTGTAGCCTTTTCGTTGGAGGCTCCGGTTGATTTCCTGTTGCCCTACGAACTGGTACAAACGGTTATAAGGATCGTTCTCGCTGATCAGCAAGGCCCGCTTGATGAAATGCGCGATGGAGGGAAGTCCAGTGGCCGAAGTAGCGTCTGTGTAAAATGATGTTTGCCCCACCTGGCTGCTGTCGAAAACAACAGGCGTATGCTTGTCTATCCCTTTTTTCCGGAGTGTGTTGAGTTTTTCCAGCGCCATGAAAGCCAGTGGCAACTTTACCGTAGAGGCCGGGTTGAAGTAAAGATCCGGGTCGTAGTTAAAGTAGTGGTTCTTGAAAGAAGGCTTGTTGTGCTTGTCGCGGTTGATCTCGGTATAGATGATCTGCACGCGGTATTTCTCCGGGTCGCCGAGCAGGTTGTTGACACTGTCGTTGCCTGCTTTTGTCAAAAGCTCCTGCAGGAATTCGTCGGTTCTTTTCTGTGCCATGGAAGGTTGAAGGATGCAGAGCATCAAAGCTAAAAGAAGTATACGTTTGGTCATAGGATGCCTGGAAGTTGTTCAGATTATGTGATAGATGCTCTCCCCGAACAGGGGTCATCATGTTTTGCTGGCTTAAAGAACAGCGCGACGCTAGCCATCAGTTGGTTTTAAATCGGCAAAGTGTTTCCGCTGCCAGGTTTCGGATTTCGCCGTGCCTCTAGTGTGCCTTCTTAGCAGGGCCCATACCTTTACAAATGAAGTTTCATCATGATATCGGTCTGCTCGTCATCACCAAGTTTGAAAACATGCTTGTCGAACTCGACAAAGCCATTTTTCTTATAGAACTTGATTGCCCTTGGGTTTTCTTCCCAAACGCCCAGCCAAACGTACTCGGCGTTCAACTGCCTCACCATTTGAATCGCATGATCATAAAGCAATTGACCCACACGTTTCCCGTGATACTCTTTCAATACATAAATCCGCTCTATTTCAAGGCCGCTGTCGTCTTTCAGTTCCGTCTGTGCCTGGCCGGAATTTAGTTTTAAGTAACCGACTACTTTATTATCAATTATCGCGAAATAGAATTGAGAGTTGCTGTCACGGAGTTCGGCCGTCAGTTTTTCAACAGACAATCCTTCATCCAGATATTTTTTCAAATTCTCCGCTGTATTCCCAACTGAGAAGGTCTCGGAGAAAGTCTGTCTGCTGATTTTTTGCAGTTGAGCAACGTCACTTAGGGTAACTCTTTTTATAGCGATGTTATCCATTCTGTTTTCGGACCTTGTGTTGAGGTTGGCACTAACGTTACTCGTGCATAGTATGGGCAAGGAGTAGCTGCAGCCTATATTATGCACTTTGTTATGTAGTTTTATTCTTAGTTACACCTGCTTTTCTTTCAGTTAATTCCCGTATAGCCGCTTCCAGTTTAGGTAAGTCGTTCTCGTTTGTTCTGAACTTGATCTCGTGAACTGTTTTGCCTTTGTAAAGAATCATCTTATCATAGCTGAACTGGAAAAGCATATCAGCCTGCCACCAGATTTCTCTTTGGGTTTTGTCTTTGTCTTCTCTGATGATTACTACTTTGTCCAGATGATTCAAGTCATGCTCTTCTTTAAAAAAGAATGGTCTTAGGAAGTAGAACTTAGCTAACCCGTTTTCTAGATGTACCACGCAGTCGTAGTAGCTAACCCACACATGTAGTATAAGTCCTGAAAGGATACCCAAACCTATTGCTAATAGAGTGTTTTCTAAAAAGTACCCAAGTAGTAGAGATAGAACAACCACTTTGAGAATAAGAGAATAAGTGTTAGCTGGTATACCTGTTTTTACCATTCTGTAATTTTTATACTGCACAACTACTATGTAAATATCACCATGACGTTTATCCACCTAATTTAGCAAGTTAGGCGGAATAATCTTGTCCTGCCATCCCCAACATTTAGCCTTGCTTTTCCACCGCATACCAGAGTCAAGCTAGTTATTGTAGCCGGCTGGTTTTACCCCAAAATATTTCCACAGGTATACCTCGTGCTCAGTTGCGTCTTTCAGCGTGATTTCTTTGGTAAGGTCACCTTCTTTTATCTTGAGTTTGTTTTCTGTGAGGGTGATGCGGCCTTGTTCGGTGGGAAGCGTGATCATGCTGCGCTGCCTGAAGTGGGAACCGGGATCGGTCTGGTGAAAGTGGCACATGCCGGCAAATTCATCAAACGCCCTTGCTGCTTTCCGGAAGATGTATTCGGGCCGGGTCTCGCCGTTCTCAATACGACTTACCCGGTAATAGTCCTCATCATACTTGTCGACGACGTAACTGCCCCGCGCATCAGCCTGTACCTTGTTTAACTCAAGCTTCAGCGGCGCAAAACTAAATTCCCCGAACCCGACATCGGTCAGATACTCTTCTCCTGCTATCGTCACCAGCAAGGCCAGATGATCATACTCCGGCGAGTAGGTGCCTTCGCTGCCGGAAAAGACTTTTGCAGAAATTCGTCTGACATCGAAACCGAGTGCGGTGAGTAATTCAAAGTACAAGCCGTTCAGCTCGTAGCAGAACCCGCCCCGCTTCTGAAGTACCACCTTGTCAAAGATCTTTTCGACGTCCAGCTCGATGGGGACGCCGCTGTGGATGTCCAGGTTTTCAAAAGGAACGGCTAACAAGTGGCGCTTCTGTAATTGCTGCAGCACTTCAAGGGTTGGATGCAGTTCCCCTGTGTATCCGATGCGCTCCAGGTAAGCGGTGTAGTTCATGTGCTTTGATGTGATGTTGTTTAATTAGACTTTGTGCTCACTGGTACATATGTTCTGCTATACCTGATACCTCCCTTTTTGCCGCCGAAAGTCTGATCAAGTAATATAATCGTATGTCAGCGATGTGCCCTGATCGGTTACCTCCAGCCTCGCTTTTCTGCCGCAAACAAGCGCCAGGTTATCGGGCTCGTGGCCGGTCGGGAAGCCGTAGCAAACGGGGTAGTTGTACTTGCCGCTGTGCTCAGCGATGATCTCGTAGGCATCCTTGCCGAACGGAATGGCGTTGTCTTTTATGTCGCTGAAATGGCCGACGATAAGGCCAGAGAGGTCTTTCAGCTTGCCGGCACGGTCGAGGTGCACCATCATGCGGTCGATGCTGTAAAGATATTCGTCCACGTCTTCCAGGAACAGTATCTTACCCTTCGTAGTAAAGTCAGAACTGGTGCCGGAGACATTGTGCAGAAGCGCCAGGTTGCCGCCGATCAGCTGGCCTTCGGCTATACCTGTGCGGTTAAAGGCGTGGGGGGCGGCGCTGTAGCTGAGCTTCTCCCCGAAGAGGACGCGGCGCAGGCTGTCCAGCGCTGCTACGGTGCCTGTCGGGAAGAGCAGGGGCATGATGCCGTGCACGCTTTCTATACCTAAGCTGTGAATGTGGCACAAAAGGGAGGTGATGTCGCTGAAGCCGACTATCCATTTAGGGTGCTTTTGGAACTGGCTGAAGTCAACCTGGTCGAGGATGCGGGTGGTGCCGTAGCCGCCGCGGGCACAGATAATGGCTTTGATGTCGGGGCGGTCGAGGGCTTGTTGCAGGTCTTGCAAACGTAGCGCATCATCGCCGGCAAACACACCGTACTGCGCCCCTACTGTCGGGCCAACCTCCACTTCCAATCCCCAGCTTTGTAGTGTTTCGATGGCTGCGGCTATGTCTTCGTGGCTGATGAGGCGGGCGGTGGCGATGATGGCGATTTTGTCGCCGGGCTGCAGGGGTGTGATCATGGGGAAAGTAATTTTTGATGATGAACGAAGGTATGGTTTTTTGCTAAAATTTGCGAGGCTGCAAATTTTTGAACAATTTCGGAACCCCGTTTGCTACGGCCTTGCATGCCTGGCACCTATACCTGAACAAACGCTGCGCGGGCGGGAACCTAAAAAACCTTTTATGACGCAAATCAAAACAAAAAAGTCAGGGATTGACAGATTCCTGTCGGTGGTGGAACGTATCGGTAACGCCCTGCCACACCCCGCTACGCTCTTTGCGGGCTTCGCGCTGCTCGTGATCATCCTGTCGTGGGTAGCCAGTTTGTTTGACCTGGCGGTAACGCACCCGGGCACAGGCAAGATCATAACACCGGTTAACCTGCTCTCCACCGAGGGTCTGCACATGATCCTGACCCGCATGGTGACCAACTTTACCGACTTCGCCCCGCTGGGCACGGTGCTCGTTTCCTTGCTAGGTATAGGCATAGCCGAGGGTACAGGCCTGATCGGTGCAGTGCTGCGCCTGGTGGTGCTGTCATCGCCAAAGCGACTGCTCACCTTCGTGATTGTATTTGCCGGCGTTTTATCGAACACGGCTTCTGAAGTAGGTTATGTATTGCTGGTGCCACTGGCGGCAGTAATCTTTTTGGCAGCTGGTCGCCATCCGCTGGCGGGTCTTGCTGCCGCTTTCGCAGGCGTGTCGGGTGGCTACAGCGCCAACCTGTTGCTAGGCACCATCGACCCGCTGCTGGCTGGTCTGTCAACAGAGGCCGCCCGCATCATCGACCCGAACTATACAGTGAACCCGGCTGCAAACTATTACTTCATGTTCGTCTCTACTTTTGTTGTGGCAGGTTTGGGTACCTGGGTGACGGAGAAAATCGTGATTCCGAGACTGGGAGAGTATACGGGTGATGAAAAACCGCAAAGCATCGACCGACTCAACAGCCAGGAGAAGCGTGGTTTGCTGTATGCCTCTATTGCTATTGCGCTTTCGACGGCTTTTGTGCTTGGTGGACTGTTGCCAGAAGACGGTTACCTGCGCAACCCTGAAACGGGCGAAATCCTCAACTCACCGTTTATGTCAGGTATAGTGGCCTTTATCTTCCTGTTGGCAGCCATCGGCGGTATCGCGTACGGTATCGGTGCCAAAACCATCAAAAACGACAGCGACGTGATGCGCGGCATGTCCAAATCCATGGAAACGTTGGGCTCTTACATCGTGCTTGTGTTCTTCGCCGCGCAGTTCGTGGCCTACTTCAACTGGACCAACCTGGGTTTGATTTTAGCGATTAACGGGGCGGATGTACTGACAGCAATGGGCCTGACCGATATTCCGCTGATGATTATGTTCATTTTGGTGGCTGCCTCCATCAACCTGATTATGGGCTCTGCCTCGGCGAAATGGGCGATTATGGCTCCCGTATTTATCCCGATGTTTATGCTGATGGGCTATACACCAGAGTTCACGCAAAACGCTTACCGCATCGGTGACAGCGTAACCAACATTATCTCGCCGATGATGTCGTACTTCGCCCTGATTGTGGCCTTCATCCAGCGCTACGATAAAAAAGCAGGTATAGGTACCGTTATCTCGACCATGTTGCCATACTCCATCGCATTCTTAATCGGCTGGATAATCCTGTTCATTATCTGGATACTACTGGGCTTGCCTGTGGGTCCTGGTTCTGAAATGTACATGCCGCAGCCGTAACAGGTAGGTTAGTAAAACAAAACAGCCGGTGCAGCTTTATACCTGCACCGGCTGTTTTGTTTTATCCGGGGTAAGCTCGCAGTTCCAGATGATACCTAGAACAACTTCAGACCCACACTCACCAGAATCTGTTTATTGGCCAGATCGTAATTGCTCTGATTTGCTGGGTCATCGTAGCTGCGGTTAATGCGCTCGTAGCGAACGTCCAGGGTCAGACGCTGTATGTCGAGGCCTACACCTGCCTGGTAGCCCCAATCGGAGTTCTCCATAAAGCTCTTGATGTTCTGCCCGTCCTGTCGCGCGCTCAGCAAGGTAGAGGCCACCGGGCCTGCTTGCAAACGCACCACGTTGCCCAGGCTTATACCTGCCATAATGGGCACGTCGAGACGGTTAAACTTGATGTCAGCCACACGGGTGGCAAGCGTAGCGTTGGGGTTAGATTCCAGGCGGCCGCCGGTCTGCGTAAACACGGCTTCGGGCTGCACAAATAAACCCAGGATGTTGATGCGGGCAAAAGCACCGGCATGGTAACTGGTCACAGATTCTTTTTTGGCGTACTCAGCGGGATTGCTGGTCACATCGTGTACGCTCACACTCGACGAGCCTACACCGGCCTTAAGACCACCCGTCAGAAACTGCGCTTGTGCTGCCGTACTAAGGGCAAACAGCGCGAATATAGTCAGCACTAAATTTTTCATAGCTATCAGATTAAATTCTACATGGTTAAACCTTGGCCAAAGCGGCACAGGTATAACGAATAATCAATAGCCTTTTAGTACGTAACCGTGTGAATATAGGGTATAGTATGTCTTGTTATAGGATTAATTTTATATAATAATCATCTTCGTATTTAAATTTGTCACATTTGTTTACTCAAGGGAAACAACGCTTACCTCGTCCGCTTCCTGATCTGCTTGGTTATTGGTAAGTTGTGCGGCCTGCGTCTCTTTCCAGAGTGCCCGCAACCGTTTGTGAAAGCGCTGGTCTCCGCCATTTTCGCTTGACACAGGAAAGTTGACGAAGGTGCCGTCTTTCAGCTCCAGAAACAATTGGCTGTCTTCCAAAAAAGAGGGGTCCGCACGGAAAGTGATATTCTGGATAGAGTCGAAGGGCATGAGGAGGGCAGGTTCTTCCCATGAATTGTTGTAAACGACCACCTTCTTGTCAGTAAAAAAATAAAAACCGTCTGTAAAGTCGCTGAAGGCATCCGAGTACCAGTATTGGATTTGCTCATTGGGGTCTACCAAGCCTTCATCGGTTGCAAAACTCACATATTTCGCTTTCAGCTGTTTGCCGGGCACTACCTCGGTACCCGGGCCGTTAGCAGCGATCACCATTAGCCAGATAAAGAGACCCAACACCAGCACACCGAATCCTGTCAGCACGTACAAGGCCACGCTCCGTTTTTGAGTGCCATTCTCTAGTTCGGCAAGACGTTTGGTATGGGCATGTAGCTTAAAGGCAGAGATAGTACCCATCAGGTAAAAGTACCCAAAGATCAGGGTGCCCAAACCAAAAGGAAAAGCCCCGCTATATGCAGAGACGATAAATTTTGAAAGTACAAAATATACCAGAAGGCCCAACGCGCTGAACCTGCCTTTTTTGTATATACCATACGTGAGTGCGGCGATAAGTGCCGCGTCAAGCAGCGTCCATGTATTAAAGCCTGAGCTATACCTGAAATCTTCATTGTAGCTGCCTATCAGCGAAGCCAGTATGGTTAAAGCTGTAGAGATGATGCCTAAAACCCATGCGTTGCGGATATGCTTTTCCGCCTTTTCAATTTCGTGCTGTTCCATTGCTCCCTATACCTGTAAATGATTGATGCGTGTAAATACTAGTAATCTAATATATAGAAAAATTGATTTACAGCATAGGGCACAGTTATTTTTCTAACGTGGTCTGCAGTATAGCCGTGGCCTCTATCTCCACGAGTTGCTCTGGTCTGATAAGGGCGTTTACCTCTACCATGGTTGAGGCGGGCTTTATGTTGCTGAAGTATTCACCGTGGGCACGACCCACAGCTTCCCATTGGCTGATATCGGTCACGTAGATGCGGGTACGCACCACATCCTGCATCGTGGCGCCAGCTTCCTGCAAGGCCTTCTCCATCTTCTGGAGGATGAACCGGGTCTGTTCGTAAGCATCGCCTATACCTATTACCTGGTCGCCATCCATAGCCGTCGTGCCTGCTACTTCAACCACGTTGCCCACACGTACTGCGCGGCTATACCCAATGGTGTTTTCCCACACTGCGCCGGAGGAGATGTTCTGTCTTTTCATAGTCGGAGGAGTTTTTAAAGTTAGAAAGTTAAAGAGTTAGAAAGTTGTGATGTAGTGATGCTGCAGTATAACGTCATTTCCGTGCATAAACCAATCTGAACGTTCCCAATCTAAATGGTTTTCGGACATCTGCATCTAAATGCTCTTCCGGACATCCCTGTCCGGAAGCATTTCTGCCGGGGACATCTGTGTCCCCGTATACCTGTAAAACCGTCACACGGGGATTAGGAAATCCCCGACAGTGGGGGTAGGTGCCCTCTCTAAATCCTCGGGATTGATAGACCCCGAAGAGCCTTTTAGAAGGCGTAAACGTCTGCAGGGACAGGACGCCACCTGTCCGAATCGCGCTCCAACAATCCAACAATTTAACAATTAACAACCAACAATTTAGTAATTTAACAATACAGCTCCCAGCATACCTGATACTCGGGCAGAATCCTTAATTTTGGGTAAACAACTGCCCCCGGATGCGTCTGAGATCGAAACCTGTGCTTTGCAACTACTACGTTACCTACCGCTGTAACGCAAAGTGCTCGTTCTGCGACATCTGGGAGAAGCCATCGCCTTACATCACCCTGGAGGACGTAGCCCAGAACCTGCGCGACCTGAAAAAGCTGGGTGTGCAGGTAATCGACTTCACAGGCGGGGAGCCTCTGCTGCACCGGCAAATCGACCAGATGCTGGGCATGGCGCACGACATGGGCTTCATCACCACGCTCACCACCAACGGAATGCTCTACCCCAAGCTGGCAGAACGACTGAAAGGCAAGGTAGACATGCTGCACTTTTCGCTGGACTCAGCCCACAAGGAAGAGCACGATACCGGCCGTGGCGTGGCCTGCTACGATTTTGTAATGGAGTCAATACAGGTGGCCAGGCAACTGGGCGAGCGGCCCGATATACTCTTCACGGTTTTCCGGCACAATCTGGACCAACTGGAAGAGGTATACCGCACCATCACGCAGCCCAACAAACTCATGCTGATCATCAACCCTGCCTTCGAGTACAACGAGGTGGCCGTAGGAGAGCAGCTCACAGAAGAGCAACTAAACTACCTGACGGCTTTCGGAAAGCGCAAGGGCGTATACCTGAACGAGGGCTTCGTGCAGCTGCGACGCGACGGTGGCAACAAAGTGGCGGACCCGGTTTGCAAAGCGGCCAGCACAACGCTCGTCATCTCCCCGGAAAACGAACTGGTGTTGCCTTGCTACCATTTGGGCACGAAAAGCTTCCCGATACAAGGCAATCTACGCGCGCTATACCTGAGCCAGGAGGTGGAGGAACTAAAGCAACTGGAGGGGCGTCTGCCAGCCTGCGAAGGCTGCACCATCAACTGCTACATGCAACCCAGTTTCGCCGTAGAAATAAACAGATACTTCTGGAAGGCCCTGCCCAGCACACTGAAGTATAACCTGAGCAAAGGGACGTGGAAGAGGTTGTTGAATTGTTGAATGGTTGAATTGTTGATGGTTGATGGTTGAATTGTTGGTGAACGATTTACCCACCCCTGCCCCTCCGAGGAGGGGATTTCGGTGCACGATTTGGGCAGGGAAGTCGGTGCGTGATTCAGTCAAGTATATTGGTGTGGGACTTGGGCAGGTATAGCGGTGCATGATTGTTGGAGCGCGATTCGGACAGGTCGCGACCTGTCCCTACAGAATTCTCAACTTTTAAACTTCCCTACCTCCATACTCTCAAACTCCTAAACTTTCTAACTTTTTAACTTTCTAACTTCCAAACTCAAAATATGCCAGTTATACTACCTGTAAAAGGAATAAGCCCGCAGCTGGGCGAGGATTGCTTTGTGGCTGAAAACGCTACCATTGTGGGCGATGTGGTGATGGGCCGGGAATGCTCGGTATGGTTCAATGCCGTCATTCGGGGCGATGTGAACGCGATCCGGATTGGTGACAAAACCAACATACAGGACGGTGCTGTGATTCACTGCACGTACCAGAAAGCCGCTACTACCATTGGCAGCAACGTATCCATCGGGCACATTGCCATTGTGCATGGCTGCACTGTGGAAGATAATGTACTGATTGGAATGGGATCCATCGTGATGGACAATGCCCTGGTGCAAAAGAACTGCATTGTGGCGGCGGGTGCCATCGTGCTCGAAAATACGGTGTGCGAGTCGGGCTACATCTATGCCGGTATACCTGCCAAAAAGGTAAAGCAACTCAGCCAGGAGCAAATCGAGGGGCTGGACAAGGTAGCCAACAACTATGTGATGTACAGCGGCTGGTTCACTAATCCGGAGGTATAGCTGTACCTGAAAAAAACAAAGGCTATACCGGGCAGGTATAGCCTTTGTTTTAATGGTTTGGTTCTTCTGTCTGCGGCTCTATCTGGGAGTGAAAGTCTTCCTTTACTGTGAAGAGCACCCATTCTACGCGTCGATCCGATTTGTCAAGTACTCTGATCTGGTATTCGTTAAAATCAGTGGCCTCGTTCAAATCGTCAGGTATGTGGCCGTAGAGCATGGTTACAAAACCGCCTATCGTTTCATAGTCTTCGCCTTCGGGTATCGGAAAGGGCAGGTAATCGTTCACATCCGAAACAGGGGCTCCGCCGTTCACACGATATTCAAAGTCACCTATACGCTCCACAATAGGCACCTCCTCATCGTATTCATCCTGAATTTCGCCCACCAGCTCCTCAATGATGTCCTCTATGGTCACGATGCCCGACACCCCGCCAAATTCGTCGGTAACGATGGCCATGTGCATGTGGCGGCGCTGGAACTGCTGCAGCAGGCGCGGGATCTTTTTGGTCTCCGGCACAAAATAGGCCGGGCGCATCAGCTTCTCAATAATGATCGGTTCATTCAATCGCATCAGGCTCAGAATGTCTTTCACGTAAAGCACGCCGACAATATTATCGATCGAGCCGTCGTAGACCGGAAGTCTGGAATAGCCCTCCTCGAAAATGATCTCCATCAGCTCCGGCTCCGGTATGTTCACGTCGATGGCCACCATGCGGGTACGGGGCACCATGATCTGCTTGACCATGCGCTCGTTGAACTCAAACACGTTTTCAAGAAGTTCATGCTGCGAGTCGACCAGCAAACCACCCTCGGCGCTTTGCTCAAAGAGCAGGCGCAGTTCTTCAGGCGAGTGCACCTCGGAGCCATGCACCGGGCGTATCCCCATCGAGCGCAGCACCAGGTTGGCAAATCCGTTGAGGATCCAGATAAAAGGCCTGAACAGGTAGTAGAAAAAACGGAGCGGCAGTGTAATAGCGAGCGTAGTGGCCTCGGAGCGCTGAATGGCGAGCGACTTAGGAGCCAATTCACCAAACACAATGTGCAGCACCGTAATGATGGCAAAGGAGATCGGCAGCGCTATTCTGTGGGCCAGTTCTACGCTTCCCTCGTAGCCAAAGAAATTCATCACGTTGATCACGATCTGGGACACCACACTTTCGCCTATCCAACCCAGTCCGAGCGAGGCCAGCGTAATGCCGAGCTGCGTGGCCGAGAGGTAGGCGTCGAGGTGGGTGAGCATGTGCTGGGCCAGCCTGGCCATCGAGCTGCCCGCCTGGGCCCGCAGTTCAATCTGTGAGGCGCGCACCTTCACGATTGCAAACTCAGCCGCCACAAAGAAGCCGTTGAGCAATACCAGAAATATAGTGAGTAAGATGTTTAGGACCATAGTGTGTTACGGCACGGTTTGCTTCCGGCTGCGTAAAATTAAGCTAAATTACGTGTTTTTAATATATATGTACGTGCTATTAACGAGAATCAGAATCTGCGCCCCGGCATAGGATGGCAAAAGGCCAAAACAAGAAAAGGTGCCACAGGGCACCTTTTCTTGTTGATACATCTTCAGTTGGCTAGTATTGAACCTGCATGGCGGGTGCCTGGGCGGTGTTAAACAACTCGCGGGCATTTTCCGGAGAAAGCAACGGCATGAAGATAGCCCTGGCCTCTTCTTCGGAAATTATTCTATAATCATGCTCTGAAGAAGCATCGAGGAAGGGATTGCAGAAGGAGTATATGAATTCGTCTGATAAAGTGCGGTACACAATGTGGAAATTGTGCCTCCCATCGCGCGCCAGCTTGATCGCCTTAAAAGTAGAACCAAGCTCTCTGCCGCAGACAGTTTTAATGGAGGTGGATTCCCGTGGCTGAAAGTTTGTATTCATAGTTTTGGAAGTTAGGGTTGCTGATAACTGATATAGAATAGACGTTCAGACGAGGTGTAAGATTCCGTAGAAGTGCCCATCATACCTCTGATATCCGTGAACGGTAAGTAATACAGGGTGAACGTAAGTGTGTTGATTATCAGTGTCTTGGTTTGCTTGCATACAGCTTCTGAAGACAGGTATGTGGTAAAGCCGCCAGTTTGCTGGCCTGTCTGGAAACAACCCGCCGTTGCTTTCTGTTATTCATGCCACTGAGGGCGGCATTGGCAGGGCATTGCGGGTCATCTGTCTTTAAGGCTGGAACGATGCCGCTGTACAGATGGGGCTTTCGTCCAAAATTTGTACTTTTGTAGTGGCGCCTTCGGGCGCCTGTGATCTTAAGCATTAACTAGGCATACCCTTATGAGAAATAATTTGAGGCTGGCGCTTCGCCTGCCCTGGCTGCTGGTGTTCCTGATGACTTTGGCAGCGCAAACGGTGCAGGCACAGGTACTGAAGCCTGCTTCCTGGAGCTACGATGTTTCCAAGAAGGAAGTCAAGGTAGGTGAGGAGGTCGAACTCATTTTCAATGTTAAAATAGACAAGGATTGGTACCTCTACTCATCTGATTTTGATCCGGACCTGGGCCCGATGGTGACGGAGTTTAAGTTCGAAAAGCACCCGTCCTACCAACTGGTGGGCAAGATCAAGCCTGTAAATCCCAAAAAGAAATACGACGAGCTGTGGGAGGGAGAGTATACCTACTTTGTAGGCACCGCCCAGTTCAGGCAGAAAGTAAAGGTGCTGCAGCCCGATCTGGTCGTGAAAGGCTCTTACGAGTACCAGGTATGCACCGACATCGACGGCAAGTGTATTCCGTTTGATGATGACTTTGCCTTTACCAATGCGCAGATCAAAGTAACAGCCGCCAGCGGCTCGGCAACGCCAACCTCTACGCCTGCCCAAACACCAGCTGAAGCCATAGAGCAGGCTCCTGAGCAGGCCACGACCCAAGCCACCGCCCCGGATGGTGTGGATACAGCCGAGCCGCCCACTCTAAGTCAGGACTCCGTACTGGCCGCTGAGCAGGGCCTGGAGACTGAAGGAACTGCCGAAACCGTAACGCCCGCCCTGATCGATTTTTCAAACGAAGATGCGTCCGGAGGAAACATCTGGACGTTTATGCTGATCGCTTTCGGTTCCGGCCTGGTGGCTCTGCTCACGCCCTGCGTGTTCCCGATGGTGCCCATGACGGTGAGCTTCTTTACAGGCAGTAGCCAGAGCCGGGCGCAGGCCATCGGTAAGGCCCTGCTGTACGGGATCTCCATCATCGCCATCTATACCGTAGCCGGTACCGTGGTTGCCAAGCTGTTTGGGGCCGACGGGGCTAACTTCCTGAGCACGCACTGGCTGCCTAACGTGCTCTTTTTCGCTGTGTTCGTGATTTTCGGCATGTCTTTCCTGGGCTTGTTCGAGATTACGCTGCCAAGTTCCTGGCTGAACAAAGCCGATGCGCAGGCGGATAAGGGCGGTGTTCTGGGCGTGTTTTTCATGGCTTTTACGCTGGTGCTGGTGTCCTTTTCGTGCACGGGACCGATCGTGGGCAGTATCCTGGTGGCTTCTGCCGGCGGTGAGACGCTGCGCCCGGTCATGGGCATGTTCGGCTTCTCGCTGGCTTTTGCCTTACCGTTTACCCTGTTCGCCATTTTCCCGTCCTGGCTGAGCAGTCTGCCGAAGTCGGGTGGCTGGCTTAACTCCGTGAAAGTGGTGCTGGGCTTCCTGGAACTGGCCCTGGCGCTTAAGTTTTTGAGCATTGCCGATCAGGTATACCATTGGGGCATCCTCGACCGTGAGGTATACTTGGCGCTCTGGATCGTTATTTTCACCCTGATGGGCTTCTACCTATTGGGTAAGCTCAAGTTCGCCCACGACTCGGATCTACCCTACATCAGCGTGCCGCGCGTTTTCATGGCCATCGCGACCTTTGCTTTCGTGGTATACCTGATTCCGGGTATGTTCGGAGCACCGCTGAAAGCTTTGTCTGGTTACCTGCCGCCGCAGTCCACCCACGACTTCGATATCAACGCCCTGGTGCGCCAGAGCGGTGGAGGAAGTTCCGCGCAGTATACCTCCACTAACCAACTCTGCGAGCCACCGAAGTATGCCGATTTCCTGCACCTGCCGCATGGCCTGCAGGGCTACTTCGACCTGGAGCAGGCCAAGCGCTGCGCCGCTGAGCAAGGCAAGCCGATCTTTATCGACTTCACGGGCCACGGTTGCGTGAACTGCCGTGAGATGGAGGCCAACGTGTGGTCGCACCCCGAGGTGCTGCGCCGCCTGCAGGAAGATTACGTGATCGCTGCCCTCTACGTGGATGACAAGAGCGAGCTGCCGGAAAGCGAATGGTATACCAGCGAGTACGACGGCAAAGAGAAAAAGACCCTCGGTAAGAAATACGCCGACTACCAGATCACGAAGTTCAACGTAAACGCCCAGCCCTACTATGTGCTGATGGACGAGAACGAGAACGTACTGGTAAAGCCAATTGCCTACGACCTGAGTGTGGAAAACTTTGTGAAGTTCCTGGATGCTGGCGTGGAAGCATATAAAAGCAACAAGCAAGTTGCGAAGAAGTAATAAAGACCTCGCGGTGTGCGCAGCTCCCGCGAGTGTCTAAGCTAACAGTCCCGACTATACCTATACCTGTTTGGTCAAAGCCGATCTGTTAGACGCTCGCGGGTCTAAAGACACCTCGAGGCCTGAGAAACAAGAAAGCCCCACCTTTTCAGGTAGGGCTTTCTTGTTTTTGAGGTATCAGGTATACCTTACTTCGCTTCGTTATAGCGACGGGTTACTTCCTCCCAGTTCACCACGTTCCAGAAAGCGTTGATGTAGTCCGGACGACGGTTCTGGTAGTTAAGGTAGTAGGCGTGCTCCCATACGTCGAGGCCCAGGATCGGCTGGCCGCCGCAACCTTCTGCGAACGACATCAGCGTGTTGTCCTGGTTAGGCGTAGAGCAGATTTCCAGCTTGCCGTCTTTTACGCACAGCCAGGCCCAGCCAGAGCCGAAACGGGTAGCCGCCGCAGCATTGAATTTCTCCTTAAACTGGTCGAAAGAACCAAAAGTGGAGTTGATCGCGTCTGCCAGTTCACCGGAAGGCTGACCGCCGCCGTTTGGCGACAGGATTTCCCAGAACAGGTTGTGGTTGTAGTAGCCACCGCCGTTGTTGCGAACCGCTTTGTTGTCCTCCTTCACATTTTGCATGATCTCCTCGATGCTCATGTTCTCCATCTCAGTACCCGCGATCGCCTTGTTCAGGTTGTCGGTGTAAGCCTGGTGGTGTTTTGTATGGTGGATTTCCATGGTGCGCGCGTCAATATGTGGTTCCAGCGCGTCGTAGGCGTAAGGTAGTTTCGGTAATTCGAAAGCCATAGTTTTATGTGGTTTTATATGTGAATAATAGCATGCGTACAGATTTATGGGTGTACGTATGCGTTTGAAATGCGAGTTTCAAAGATAGCTATTTTCTTTTGGCTGCAAAGAAAGAGGCCATCAGCTCGGCACACTCCTGCGCCATTACGCCGCTTACCATTTCGGTCTTGGGGTGCAGCAGGTTGCCTACTCTCCTATACCCACGCTTGGGCTCAGATGTTCCGTACACCACCCTTTTAAGCTGTGCCCAGTAGCTGGCGCCCGCACACATCACGCAGGGCTCCACTGTTACAAACAGCGTGCAGTCGTTGAGGTACTTGTTGCCCAGGTACTCGGCTGCCGCCGTGAGCGCCAGCATTTCGGCGTGGGCGGTCACGTCGTTCAGCTTCTCGGTCTGGTTGTAGGCTTTGGCAATGATGCGGTTGTTGCTCACCACCACAGCCCCGATCGGGATTTCCCCCTCCTCAAAGGCGTAGGTTGCCTGCCGGTAGGCCTCCTGCATATAGTGGTCGTCGCTGTGTATAGATAGTAAGTCCACAGGTATAGGTTTAAGAGTTCGCTTTTCACAAGATACAAAAAAAAGGCCACTCCGGCAAGGGAGAGGCCTTTACGATCAGGTATACGGAGTAGTCTATTTTGTCTTTATCTTCAGGGAGCCCATCACCTCGCGGGCGGTGTCCTGCCAGTCGTTCTTCATCATGAAGGGCATGTGCAGCGAGAACACCATCAGCTGATTGCCCTGTACCGTGTAGAGCATGATGCTGTACTTCTGCACCGGCGCCAGGTGGCTGCCGCTGCGCTCATCGGCCATCACCGACACAAACTCAAACAAGATGTAGTCGCGGCCATTGATGTTGGCTACCTCGTCTCTTATAAAGTCCACTTTCGTGAAGCGCTCCAGCAGGTTGGCCTTGTACACTTCGCGGAGCATCTTCAGATCGTGCGCGCGAAACTGGGAGCGCTTCTGGGTCATGCTGAAGTCAACCTGACCGTTTGGGCTTGAGTAGACGGCAACCGGTCGGTTGGCAGCCGGGTACTTGCTGGCAATGCCCTCGTCATGGAGCGGGGTGAAATCGCGGGGCAGCATGATGCTCACCTCTTTGGTGATCTGGGTCTTCTTTAATTTAGTGTCGGCAAGCGTGACGCCGGCAATAAGAATGATAGCTAAGAAGGCTAGGTAGCGCATGTTCATAGGGTTGTTGGAGCAAAGGTATCAAATAATAAACACTGTGAGGGAGCGGTGCAATTATTTTGCCAAAGTCGAAGCAGTGCCTGATGTATACCTGTCGGGTTTATATCTGCTGTTGGTGGATGACGTTAGAAAAGTAACAGCTGGACGCAACCGTATAATTCCAGCTGCCTGAAATTAAGTGCCATCTCAACGTAAAAGCTATGTTAGGAAACATCATCAACAGTGTAAAAGGGCAACTGACCGGCGAGATGCAAGACAAGTTCAAGCTAGACCCGCAGCAGGCCAACCAGTCAGTACACCTGGCCCGGAACCATGTGGAGGAGGGGCTGAAAAAAGGGGCCTCGGGTGGAGGTGCCGGCGGCATCATGAACCTGCTAAAAGGCCAGAAAGCGCCGCAGAATAGCCCAGCCATGAGCACTACGATCCAAAAACACCTGGGTGACTTGACCTCCAAAGCAGGTATACCGGAGTCAGTGGCGCAGCAGGCTGCTGAAACAAAAGAAGCCATACCTAGCAGGTATGGCTTCTCTTTGGTTGTGTTGTTGTGCTTTTTGGTTGCATTTGGCAACTTACTTACATCTCACCTTAAACAAGTATGCCTATAATTGCCGGAGCGGGGAGCTCCTGGCAATGTCTTTAAATTGATATTCAGAGTTATAGCGCGTGGCTTCGCATGGTTAACTTCCTAACCAAACCTTACGCTAAAAAGTTTACAGTAGCTTAAAGAAATGCGGTAGCGAATTAGCAGCCCACCGGATAGGTAACTTTGCACTGCCTTCGTGATGGTAGCGCAAAGATAACATAAATTTTCATTAGAGGCCTGATCAGTTACCAGGAGGGCGGTTTCCCCGACCGAAGTGCAGCAGAAATTTACCCATGCCCTACGAAATAAGGCATTGGGACGGATATTTCAAAATATACTATACAAATCACCCTTTTTACTCGACCAACCCAGTAGTTGTCTCAACAGAATAGATTTGTCACTATCTGCTAATTGCTTAATTTTGTATGCTATTTTGCAAGTTAAATCAGTTGTAGACCCCAACTGCCGGCATGTCCGAAGGTATAAGTGCGCTCTTTCTTAAATTCCTGAAGTTTGGTCTGGTAGGCTTTACAGGGCTCATCATTGATTTTGGTGTTACTTTTCTGGCCAAGGAAAGGCTGCGCTGGAACAAGTATGTGGCCAACAGCCTCGGCTTTATACTGGCCAGCATCAACAACTACATCCTCAACCGCCTCTGGACCTTCCACAGCCGCGACCCCGAAATAGGCTGGCAGTTTTCCAAGTTCCTGCTGGTGGCCGTGGCCGGACTGATCCTCAACAACCTGATCATCTACCTGCTCACCGAAAAAGGGAAGCTCAACTTCTACTTCTCTAAATTCATCGCCATCGTGCTGGTGTTTATCTGGAACTTCCTGCTCAACTACCTCTATACCTTTACCCGCTAGTTACTGGCCCAGGATGCGGTAGATACGCACACGCTCGTCCTTGTGCACGCGAGGGTTGAGAAAGTGCAGCACCCGGTCGTAGAGCGAAGGTGTGATAGTCGTTTCCAGCTCCAGCGCAGGGTAGAGGCTATGGATGCGCTGCATGCGCTCTTCCATGTCTTTCTGGCCTACCACCACCACATAGTCGGGTTGGTAAGGGTATAGGCTGAGCTCCGTTTGCAGGCTGTCCAGCGACTTTTCTCCGTTCAGGCTGTAGGTCATCGCAAAATCCTTTGGAAGCGTCTTGCCGGTCTTATACGCGTCCCAGTCGCGCTTTTCGTTGAAGTGGTACTCATGAAACTCGGCTGCCAGGCGATTCAGGTAATAGAGCGGCGGCTGCTTCATAGACGAATTGCCAAACTCGAGCAAGACAGCGTCCATGTCCTGCTTCTCCGACAGGTATACGAGCGGGGCAATGCGGCTCTTTTTGGTGTAGGTAAAGGACATGGCCACGGCCACCACAATGTTGAGGATCCAGAAGAAGGCCCAACTGGCGGCTAGTAGCTTTTTACGGCCCTGCCAGAATTTAGAAGTACGCACGAAGTCCTGCCAGCCGATGACGCCCAAAATCATAATGAGCGGGAAGAGCGGCAGAATGAAGCGCTCCTGCTTGTTCGGGAACAGGGAGTGCACCACAAAGAACAGCAGCCCGCCCCAGAAGAGCATCGGTGCCAACCTGGCCGTGCGGCTGTAGCCCAGCAGCAGGTATACGCTAATGGGCGGCACCATAAAGCCCAGTATGGTCAGCAGGAAACGGTACACCGGTCCGGTGCTGTAATTGTAGGCATTGTCGGCGTTGTAGAAGAAATAAGTAATGACCGAGTGAAAAGGGTAATCGAAGAAGATCAGGTCGATCGTGCCCTGAACAAGCGTTGCCATCAGCAGGAAGCCCAGCACCAGCCAGGCGGTCTCTTTCCACTGGCGGCGGTATAGCAGCACCAGGCCTGCGCCTACCGCAAAAAGGACCGTGTGGTAACGCAGCACAAAGGCCAGCGCAAACAGTGCCCCCGCCCACAGGAAGTGCAGGCTCTTTTTGCGGTCATCCTGCTTCAGCATAAAATAGAAAGCGGCCAGGTATGGCGGGATGCACACCATCTCAACCAGGTTACGCACACTCATAAAAGGCATAAACCACATCAGTGCCAGCATCAACCCCACAATGCGGGCATTGGCCTGGTTGGAAAGCCGCTCCGTGATCTTATAGCCATAGTACACGATCAGCAGTGAGTACAGCCCGTGCAACACTCGCACCATGGTCATTTTGGTATCCGGATTCGTAATGCCCACACTCTCCATCAGGTAAAACAACCCGTAGTGTATACCTGCATAGAACATGCTGTGGCGCGGCGGCAACGGCTCGTGCAGCCACGAAGGCAGGCCATAGAGCCAATGCTGCGCAATCGTGATCACGTCGAAGTGATCGTCGTGAAACGCAAAGCCCTTCGAAAAGAAAGCGGCCACCATGCGAATGACAAACGCGATCAGCATGATGAGCGACAGCGGCACCATCAGCCGGTTATGGACGCCGACCTGATCAGCCGTGGCGAGCTTTTCGGAAGCAGTTTGAGGAGAGAAAGACATAAGGCAGTGTGCTAGAATATGGATTGGCCTATGATTTTTTAAGAAAATCCGTTCCAAAGTTACAGGATATACACTTAAGTTTGTGTATGAATTTGACTGAGCCGAAGCAAAAAGCATCCTTCCTGAACCGCAAAAGCACCACCTTGCTTATCCTGGTGTTAGGTATAGCAGCGCTCTCGTTGAGTGTGTACAACATGCTGCAACCCGAATCAGGCATTTACTCCCGCAACATTCTGGTGATGGGGCATGCCGGCTCCGGCTTTTTCTCTCCCTTAAACCCTTATAATCCCCTGCCTGCCAACAGCATGGCCTCCATCGTGCAGGCCATGGAAGAAGACGGCGCCGATGGGGTAGAGGTAGATGTACATGTGAGCCAGGACGGCGTGCCCATCCTCTACCATGACAATACGCTGGAGACGATGAGCGAAGGGACAGGCGTGATTGCAGAACTGCCGGCAGCAGAGGTGGTGGGGCTCAGGTATAAGGGCGGCCCGCTCTACGACCTGTTTCACGACGAGAAGATCATCACGATGGAGGCCATGCTGCAACGTTTCCAGACCTATCCGGAGTTGCCCTACCTGCACATCGACATCCGAAACCAGGACGCAACCCAAAATGCTTTCTATGCTAAATCAGTTCTGAATTTGCTTCGTAAATACAACTACCCTGTTGAGAAACTAGCCTTTATTTTTAATGACCCGGCCATACTGCATACGGTGCGCGAACTCGAACCGGAGGCTATGCTGATGCTGGACGCCGGCGAGGATTTCGACCTGACGGCAAAGCAGGCGCTCGACAACCAACTGCACGGTGTGACGGCTAATGGCAAGCACGTGAGCCGGGAGCAGCTGTTGCGCGCGCGCGCGCAGGGTTTGCAGGTGGTGCTGTTTGGAGGTAAATCGAAAGGAAGCATCGCTAAAATGCTGGAGATGGAGCCCGACGCCATACAGGTCAATAACGTGAAGCGCATGCGCGCGCTATTGGGCAGCGAATAGGGCTGAATTTAGCCTACCAACATCAGCAGCAACGCAAGCAGTATGACTGCCAGGGCAATGTTTCGGAAGGTGAACAAACTACGGTTCATGACAATGATTCTTGTTACAGGCAATTTCAGTTACAGGTATAATAACGTAATTAGGTAAACCTGAGATTAGCCTTGCAAGATTATCCCTCCTCTGGCCTTGTTTTTCGAGGCATGGCAGTGAAACAATTATTACTTTTGCACTATATCATAACAAAACGACATTTATGCTCCGGACACATACTTGCGGCGAACTAAGATTAGACAATGTAGGCGAAGAGGTTATACTGACAGGCTGGGTGCAACGCCTGCGCGACAAGGGCGGCATGCTCTGGATCGACCTGCGCGACCGCTACGGCATTACGCAGCTTACATTTGAAGACGGTGTCACGTCGGCCCACCTTTTTGAGGCCGCCCGTGGGCTCGGCCGCGAGTACGTGATCAGGGTGGTAGGCAAAGTGATCGAGCGCTACTCCAAAAACGACAAGATCCCGACCGGCGACATCGAGATTCATGCCACTAAAATAGAAGTGCTCAACGCCGCCAAGTTGCCTCCGTTCATGATCGAGGATGAGACAGACGGCGGCGACGACCTGCGCATGAAGTACCGCTACCTCGACCTGCGCCGCACCCCTGTGCGCCGCAACCTCGAGCTGCGCCACCAGATGATGCGCGCCGTGCGCTCATACCTGGACGAGCATTATTTCATTGAAGTAGAAACGCCGGTGCTGATCAAGTCAACGCCGGAAGGAGCCCGCGACTTTGTGGTGCCAAGCCGCATGAACCCAGGCGAGTTCTACGCCCTGCCGCAGTCGCCACAGACCTTCAAGCAATTGCTGATGGTGTCGGGCTTCGACAAGTACTACCAGATCGTGAAGTGTTTCCGCGACGAGGACCTGCGTGCCGACCGTCAGCCGGAATTCACCCAGATTGACTGCGAACTTTCCTTCGTGACCCAGGAGGATATCCTGAACACGTTTGAAGGTCTGATCCGCCACTTGTTCCTGAAAGTGAAAGGCGTACACATCGAAAAACTGCCGCGCATGACGTATGCCGATGCCATGAAATTCTACGGCTCCGACAAGCCGGATACCCGCTTCGACATGCGTTTCGTGGAGCTCAATCCGATTGTGAAGAACAAAGGCTTCAAGGTATTCGATGATGCTGAACTGGTAGTAGGTATAAACGCCAAAGGCGCTGCCAGCTATACCCGCAAGCAACTCGACGAACTGACCGATTTCGTGAAGCGCCCGCAGATCGGAGCGACTGGTTTGGTATACGCCCGTGTGCAGGAGGACGGTACCGTGAAGTCATCAGTTGATAAATTCTATACCCTGGAAGACCTGCAGGGATGGGCCACGGCCTTCAATGCTGAGCCTGGCGATTTGCTGTTGGTGCTGGCTGGCGGCAAAGACAAAACCCGCAAAGCCCTCAACGAGCTTCGACTAGAGATAGGCGAGCGTATGGGACTGCGTGACAAAAACGTGTTCTCACCGCTGTGGGTAGTAGACTTCCCGCTATTGGAGTGGGACGAGGACAGCAACCGTTACCATGCCATGCACCACCCGTTCACGTCGCCGAAGCCGGAAGACCTCGAACTAATTGATGACCGTCCGGGCGACATCCGCGCCAATGCCTATGACATGGTGATCAACGGGGTGGAAGTAGGAGGAGGCTCTATCCGTATCCACGACCGCCGTCTGCAGGAGCAGATGTTCCGCCTGCTGGGCTTCTCCAACGACGAGGCCAAAGCGCAGTTCGGCTTCCTGATGGACGCCTTTGAGTATGGGGCGCCTCCACACGGTGGCATCGCCTTCGGCTTCGACCGTCTGTGCTCGCTCTTCGGCGGCTCCGACTCCATCCGCGACTACATCGCCTTCCCGAAAAACAACTCAGGCCGCGATGTGATGATCGATGCACCAGCGCCGATTGCAAACACGCAGCTGGATGAGTTGCATATCAAAATGAAGCACCTGCCGTCGTAAGGTATAGGTATACAGAAATAAGGAAAGGCTGTCCGTAAGGGCAGCCTTTTTTTGTCTGAATCAGGATTTACAGGATTTAGGGATTGACAGGATTTTCGTGCATGATTGTCTTCCCCCTGCCTGCTTGAAAGGGGGACTCTGCCTTCTCTGTCTGTCATACTGAAAGGATCTTGGTGGAAGGGAGGTTAGGCAGTCACTACAACCCACCCCTGCCCCTCCCGAGAGGGGAATCTCTGCCATTGCTAGTTCAAGGTATAGGCCTCGTAGTAACAGCAGTTTCTGTGCAGTACCGGGTCCAACCACCCCTAACCCCTCCTTGTCTAAGGCGGGGAGTTTTTGTAACTACTACTTCTCAGGTATAGGCTTCGTTGTTCAAATCACAGTACACACCACTGGCAGGTTTAGCAAGACTAACTTGCCCCGGGAGCTATGAAGCAAACAGCCTTAGCCGGGTGCACTTTTCGGCGCTCCACTGTTCGAGCGTTCAGCGAGTTTGGAGCGTCTTGATTTTTTTGCTTACTGGGGGTAGGGGCCCTCTTTCTTTTCATCAAGGAAAAAAGTGAGGCCCGCCCGGCCAGGGCAAGCTACAGGGCAAAGCAGGTTGCTATACCTATAAGCGCTGCTACGCCGGTTAGGTATGGAAATTAGTATAGGTAAAAACAAAAAAGCGGCTGCCCTTCTCAGAGCAGCCGCTTCCATATCATCAGCTATACCTTACAGCACATCACTCAACAGCGCAGGCGCTATACCTAGCAGAATCGTCAGGGCAGTAATGATGATCAGCATGACATTGATAAAGCTCGTAGACTTAATCGGGGTATGGCCTTCTGCAACAGGGTGCAGGTACATGGCAATCACCACACGGAAGTAGTAGTAGATACCCACGGCAGCCAGAATCACCGCTACCACAATCAGCCACATCATATTGGGTTGCTCGATCAGGGCAGAGAACACAAAGAACTTACCGAAGAAACCAGCCGTCAGCGGTATACCTGCCAGCGACAGCATCGCCACTGTTACCGAGAAAGCCAACAGTGGGTTTGTCTTGCCGAGGCCGTTGAAGGCTTCGTAGTTCTCGCTCTGACGCTGTCTTGATACAAGCTGCAGCACACCGAAAGCGGCGATAGAAGCAGTGGAGTAGGCGAACGAGTAGAACAAGATGGATGAACGGGATAGCTCATTGAATGCAAGCAGCGTCATCAGCAGGTAGCCTGCGTGCGATATACTGGAGTAAGCCAGCATACGCTTCATGCTTTGCTGTACCACCGCGCCTACGTTACCGATCAGGAGCGACAGCACGATAATGGCTACCAGCGTTGGCATCCAGCCTGGGTAAGAAGCTGCAAAGGCAGCGTCCATCAGCTTGTAGAAAGCTGCTACACCAGCCGTTTTTACGACGGTTGACATATAGGCCGTCCAGACCGTTGGGGTACCCTCGTACACGTCAGGCGTCCAGAAATGGAAAGGAGCGGCGGAAACTTTGAAAGAGATACCGATGATGATGATTAGCACACCCAGCATGAACATCACGTTGTTCACGCCACCTGTGCCCATGGCTTCCGCTGAGCCGGCAATCTCCGCAATGTTGAAAGTACCTGTCGCGCCGTATACCATCACGATGCCGAACAGCATCACACCCGTGAAGAAAGAACCCATCAGGAAGTATTTCAAGGCAGCCTCCGAGGAGCGCAGACTCCTTTTGTCGCTGCCTGCCAGCACGTACATGGCAATCGAGAGGATCTCTATACCTATGAACAGCATCAGCATATTGTTGTAGCTCACCATCATGATGGCGCCTACCAGCGAGAACAGGATCAGGGCGTAGAGTTCGCCGATGTTTTCGTCGTTGCGGGTGATGTAGTGCTGCGTGAAGGGCAGAATCAGGAGCGTCGAAAGCACCATGATACCCGTGAAAGCCACCGCAAAATTGTCGATGGTGATCATGTTGTCGAAGTAGCTCTTCGTGTCGTTCCAGTCAAGCAGGTTGATGCCGAACACGATCGCTAAAAACAGCAGCGACAGCGGCAACAGGATTCTTTTAGATTTCAGGAAACCTACGAAGAGGTTGATAATCCCAAATCCAGATAGAAGTATAATCGAAATCATGTCGTTTATTATCGTTTCTTTTTGCGGACTATCGGTTGATAATGCTCAGCAGCTGTCCAACCGCAGGCTCTGAAATGCTCAGGAATGTGTTCGGGAACAGACCGATCCAGAAGACCATGATCACCAGCGGGATCAACACAGCTTTCTCGTGGAAGGTCAGGTCAGCGAAGCCTTCGGTGGCCTCTGACTTGGTGCCGAACATCACACCCTGGAACATGCGCAGCATGTAGACCGCCGCCAGAATAATGGTCATACCCGCCACAGCGCCGAAGATGTAGTTGTACTGGAACACACCCGACAGCAGCAGGAACTCACCGATGAAGCCGTTTGTAAGTGGAAGCGCTATAGAACCCATCAACAGAATCAGGAACACGATCGAAAGCGCTGGCGTCGTCTGGGTGATACCGCCCAGGTTGGAGATCTCTCTTGTGTTAGTTCTGCGGAAGATGATGTCGATGATGAAGAACAGGCCTACTACGTTTATACCGTGGCTCAGCATCTGAATCATGCCGCCCTGCAGACCTTGCTCGTTCAGGGTGAAGATACCCGCCGAGATCAAACCAACGTGTGCGATAGAAGAGTAAGCGATCAGGCGCTTCAGGTCGTGCTGGCGGATGGCGATGACAGAACCGTAGATGATACCGATGATAGAAAGTACCAGCACCGTGTCAGCCCACTGACTAACGCCCAGCGGCACCACTGGCAGCAACCAGCGAATGACACCGTAGATACCCATTTTCAGCATGATACCGGCCAGCAACATCGTCGCTTGGGTAGGAGATTCGGTATACGTGTCCGGCTGCCAGGTATGGAAAGGGAACACCGGCATTTTAATGGCGAAGGCTAGGAACAGGAACCAGAAGATCCAGCTCTGCGTCGCGCTGTCCATCGTCAACTGGTAGAAGGCGTTCACGTTAGAAGAGTGCGCTGCCAGCTCCGTGCCAGCCGTCTGGAAGTATAGGTATACGAAGGCAGCCAGCATGAAGAGCGAACCGAAAATCGTATACACAAAGAACTTGAACGTAACCGGTATTCTGCGTGCTCCGCCCCAGATGGCTGCGATGAAGTAGATCGGAATCAGGGCCACTTCCCAGAAGAAGTAGAACAGGAAAGCGTCCATTGCCACGAACACCCCGATCAGACCCGTCTGCATGAACAGCACCAGCGCGTAGAACACGTGCGGGTTCTTGTAGTCGTGTTTAAAAGAGGAAAGCACGATAAGCGGCACCAGGAAGGTCGTCAGGAGCACCATCAGTAGGCTGATGCCGTCCATGCCGATGCTGAATCCTATACCTGCGCGCTCCACCCACGGCACGTCGATGGCGAACTGTGTGGTGGCGTCCGGAACAAAGTTTACGGTTGCAAACAGGGCAATGGCAAACTCAACTAGCGTTGCTATAAAAGCCACTTTCTTGGCACCTTCGCCTTTTATCAGCAGCACCAGCAGGGCGGCTAGGGCAGGCCAGAAAAGTAATAGAGCTGTAATCATCTTCTTAGAACCTTAACCGATAAAGAAGTTTAAAAATAGAATCAGAACGATGCTGGCCACCATCACAAACACATAGAAGCCAGTTACGCCACTCTGTGTCTGGCGCAGCACGCGGCCGAAAGCCATCACCAGTTTGCCGAAGCCGTTGACAATTCCGTCTACTACGACCACGTCCACGAAGCGGTGCAGGGCAGTTGACAGCGCCATCACCGGGCGAACAAACACGGTATCGTAAATTTCGTCGATGTAGTATTTGTTATAGATCAGGTTGTGGATAGGAGACAGGCGCGTTCCTTCCGGAGCCGGTACTGTTTCTTTCTTCACATATAGCACATAGGCAATAGTGATTGCCACCAGCGAAACCACTACAGAAATTCCCATCAACATGTATTCCGTCGCGTGGTCGATGTGCGGCGCTTCCATGGCGGCACCGTTTGCACGGCGGGCCAGGTCATAAATAGGAGACAGGAAGTTGCCCAGGGTATGTGTGTCGCTGAACACAGCTGGCAGGCCGATAAAACCACCGATGGTGGAAAGGATAGCCAGCACGATCAGCGGAATGGTCATGGAAGAGGGCGACTCGTGCAGGTGCGAACGCTGCGCTTCCGTGCCGCGGAACTTGCCGAAGAAAGTCAAGAACAGGAGGCGGAACATGTAGAAAGCCGTCATGAACGAAGCTAACAAGCCTCCTACCCACATGAGCTTGTTGTGCTCGTATACGTGCGCCAGCAATTCGTCTTTCGAGAAGAAACCAGCGAACGGTGGTATACCTGAAATAGCCAGTGTACCGATCAGGAAGGTAATAAACGTAATCGGCAGCCACTTGCGCAGGCCACCCATGTTGCGGATATCCTGCTCGTTGCTCATCGCGTGGATCACAGAACCAGCACCCAGGAACAGCAGCGCTTTGAAGAACGCATGCGTGAGTACGTGGAAGATAGAAGAAGAGAAGGCCATCACACCCAGCGCCAGGAACATAAAGCCCAGCTGCGATACAGTAGAGTAAGCCAGTACTTTCTTGATGTCATTCTGCGCCAGGCCAATCGTAGCGGCCACCAGGGCAGTGATCAAGCCGATGATCGCCACAAACTCCATCGTAGTCGGGGCCAGCACATACAGCACGTTCGAGCGAAGCACCATGTAAATACCCGCCGTCACCATGGTGGCGGCGTGGATCAGGGCTGAAACCGGTGTAGGACCCGCCATCGCATCCGGTAGCCACGTAAAGAGTGGAATCTGCGCACTCTTACCCATCGCACCCACGAACAGGAGCATGGTAATGGCAATCATCACACCGCTGTCGGTCATGCCCGACATCTGCGAGGCAGACAGGAACACCTCCGGGAAGCTCACGCTGCCGAAGGTGATGAAGATCAGGAAGATAGCCAGCAGGAAGCCCAGGTCACCGATACGGTTCATGATGAAGGCTTTCTTGGCAGCGTTGTTATAGTTGTGGTTCTTGTTCCAGAAGCCGATCAGCAGGTAAGAGCAGAGGCCCACACCTTCCCAGCCCACGAACATCATCACGTAGTTAGAGCCCATCACCAGCACCAGCATCGAGAACATGAACAGGTTGAGGTAGGCGAAGAACTTGCCGTAGCCCTCGTCGTGGCTCATGTAGCCGGCAGAGTACACGTGGATCAGGAAACCGATGCCTGTCACCATCAAAAGCATCAGCAGCGTGAGCTGGTCGATCATGAAGGAGAAACCGATCTCCAGGCTGCCTACTGTGAACCAGTTGTAGAGGTCCACGATGTAAGGGCGGCTGCCGTTGGAGGTGAAGTCGATAAACAGGTATACCGAGATAAGGAACGAGGCCAGCACCGTGCCAGAGCCCAGCATCCCTACAAGGGCCTTGGGCAATTTGCGGTTGCCAAGTCCGTTAATCAGAAAGCCGATGAACGGCAGGAGCGGAACAAGCAAACACAGCAGCGCCATTTCCTGGTTGTTGAAGGGCATTACTACTTCTTGCATTTAGCGTATGATTTAGTTAAGCTATTCAGATTAATTGGGGGTGCGGCTACCACTTCAGGTAGTTCATCAGTTGCACATCCGTTGAGCGGATATTGCGGTAAATCATCACAATGATGGCCAGGCCAACTGTTACTTCTGCCGCTGCCACTGCCATGATGAAGAACACAAAGATTTGTCCGTTCGGGTCAGAGCGATAAGACGACAGCGCGACCATCAGGAGGTTCACGGCATTGAGCATCAGCTCTACGCACATGAAAATAACAATGGCGTTACGTCTGGTGAGAACCCCTATCACGCCAATGGCGAAAAGGGCCGTGCTGAAATAGAGGTAAAATTCTAGCGGGATGGTTCTGATTACATCAGGCATTTGGTTCATCGTCTGAGTGGCTGAACGTATTACTGGTAAATTACAATTCTGGAATCAAGTCGCAAAGTTATCCCCATTTTTGTAAAATCCATAACATATTTCTAATCTTCTTGGGGAGTTGCCATCAAATGTAGTCTTCCCAAAAGATTTATATTTTTAAAGCCGTCTGGTGCCCGGTGTTATGGCTTGTTCTATACCTTGCGCAGGCTTTTGCGTAGGTATAAATTCACTGGCTAAATTGGTTTTTGTAAACTTGTGTGGCTAAGGATGGATGCTCTCCCTGGGTGCGTTCTCAATAAAGCCGCTGCTGCTATACCTTATTTTGTGTTCAATTTCTATGAATCGAATTTTTGGTTTCCTATACCTTGCCCTGCTGTCTCTGCCGCTGCTCTCCTGCCAGCAGCCTTCTGCTCTCCTAAGCAGTGAGTCCGCTCTACCTGAACGCACTATGAAAGCCACCTTGACACAAACTTTGCACTATGACAATGTGCCTTCCGCCTCGGGCCTTGAGATGCTGGGAGACCACTACTATGTTGTAGGAGATGATTCGCCCTACCTCTACCGCCTGGATAAAAACTTTCGGTTGGGATCGCAGGAGGCTATTTTTGACACGGCGGGTTTTGGCAGTGGCCGGATTGCCAAAGATGAAAAAGTGGACCTGGAAGGTATGACCCTCCTGCAGTACCAGGGCAAGCCCTACCTGTTGATGATGGGTTCCGGCTCCGCGCCCGCCCGCCGCAAGGCCTACCTCTACAACATTTGCGGTGACGACATCTGCCGGGAAGGAGCGGGGATGCACAGTGCCCGAACGATTGACCTTGACAAACTCTACCAGCAACTCGAGCAGGAAGCCGATACCCTGGGCGGAAGTTTGCTCAACATTGAAGGCGTGGCGGCAGGGCACGGTAAGCTATACTTGTTGCAGCGCGCTATCGGCGCGGGCCAGAACGTGCTGATCTCTTACCGCCTGTCGGAGTTCATACCCTTTCTGTTGGGAGAAACCGGTGCTCAGTTGCCACAATCCGAGATAAGTTACTTCCGCCTGCCCGGCCTTAACCACCTGCAAGCCGGTTTCTCGGGCGCCTATGTGTACGATGACAAGCTGTTCTTCACCGCTTCCTTAGAAAATACCAGTGACGCCTACGCGGACGGCGAAGTGCTCGGCAGTTACATCGGCTATATCCCGTTCACGTGGGTCGGAAAGCAAGACACGCTACAGATTCCCACAACGCCTATTCTGCAAGCAGATGGTACTCCCTATACCGGCAAAGCAGAATCCCTGGTGGTACAGAAAAGGGAAGGGAAGGGCAGGTATAGGCTGGTGGTCGTGTCAGATGATGATATGGGCGGGTCGGAGTTGCTAGAGGTGCTGTTGAGTGTGGAGTAGTTTCTTGCTCCAGTAACTTTAATGTCAGTTTATTACCTATATCTAGCGTAGCTACTGCTGTTGCATTTATAGCAAATGATATTGTTCTATAGCA
>NZ_BMFP01000005.1:282325-434015 GCF_014638845.1 Pontibacter amylolyticus | reverse complement strand
CCTGTGCGGCGGGCACTCACTTTTTGTCTTGACACAAAAAGTAAGCAAAAAAGTCAAGACTCCCCAAACTCGCTGAACGCTCAAACAGTGGGTAGTCGTAAAGGTGCACCTGGCGCTGCTATCTGCTGCGTAGTTTCCGTGCAAAATAGTCTTGCTATACCTGCCAGTGGTCTGTGACGATAACGACAGCGCTTATACCTATCTATTGGCAGAAACATACTCCCCTCCTTAGACAAGGAGGGGTTAGGGGTGGTTGGACCCGGTACAGCAAAACAGTCACGATAATACTTCTACCTGTAAATTGGCGACGGCTAATTCCCCTCTGGGGGTAGGGGCCCTCTTTAAGGGGAGGGGCAGGGGTGTGTTATAGCAACAGCCTAACCTTCCTCAACCAAGATCCTTTCGTGATGACAGATGGAGAACCCAAAGCTACCTTGGGGACAGGGTGTAACAATTGTGCACGAGAATCCTGTTAATTCTTTAATCCTGTTAATCCTGATTCAGACAAACAAAAAAGCCAGCGCTTCACAGCACTGGCTTTCTATATTTCTTAAGCTATACCTCTATTAGAAGTTCTGTTCTCCTGTTTCGCGTTTGCCAATCATCACGGCGCCCACCATTGATACCAGGAATAGTACGGCTACTAACTGGAACGGCAGCATGTATTTTGTGAAAAGCACTTTGCCCAGGTTCTCCACCATACCCACCTGCGAATCGTACGTGGCAGGGTCCGGGTGTCCGAGCGTCACATCTTTCAAAGCGGCTACCACAACCGTAAATAGCAGACCACCTGCTATAGTACCCGCTATTTTGGCCAGCATATTTCGTTTCAGGGTTCCCTCCACGTTTTTACCTGTGTTGATGAACATCAGTACGAACAGGAAAAGTACCATGATGGCCCCTGCATACACGATAATGTTCACTGCCGCCAGGAACTGGGCGTTCAGCAGAATGTAGTGCGCTGATATGGTAAAGAAGGTCAGGATCAGGAAGATAACGCTGAACACGGGGTTCTTTGAAATAACAACCATGATGGCGCAAAGCAAGGTCAGCGATGCAAAGAAGAAAAACAGGCTTTCTGTCATCGGATTATTTGGTTTCAGTGGTTTTTAACGGTTCTACCAAGCGGTCTTTGCCGTAAATGAATTCGTCGCGCTCGTAACGGGCCGGTGCAAGTTTGTCGTCCTGCAGGAAAATAGCTGCTTTCGGGCAGGCCTCTTCGCACAGTCCGCAGAAAATGCAACGCAGCATGTTTACCTCGTAGGTCACGGCGTATTTTTCCTCGCGGTACAGGTGCTCTTCCCCTTTTTTGCGTTCGCCAGCCGTCATGGTAATTGCTTCGGCAGGGCAGGCCACGGCACACAGCCCGCAGGCCGTGCAACGCTCGGCACCGTTTTCGTCACGCTTCAGCACGTGCAAACCGCGCCATACATCACTGCGCTGGCGTGTTTCTTCCGGGTAGTTGATCGTGGCTTTCTTCTTGAAGAAGTGCTTGATCGTAATGCCCAAACCTTGCGCGATAGCGGGCAGGTACATGCGCTCAGAGAGCGTCATCTCCTTTTGTGCTACGTTCTTTCTTCTATTTGATAATGGTTCCATTGTATCTCGATTATGATTGCTGTCTATACCGTCTGTCTATAACAGCCCTTAGCATGGCAGCATTCAAATGTCGTTATCCTTTTGTAAAATATTCGTAGAGCAAAATGCCACCGCCTGTAAGCAGGATATTCAGAATCGCCAGCGGAATCAGAATGTTCCAGCCCAGCTTCATCAACTGGTCGTAGCGGAAACGCGGCAAAGTCCAGCGCACCCACATGAAGAAGAAGATGAAAGCGAAAATCTTGGCAAACATCACCGCGACACCTATGATCGTTACCACGTTGTTGCCCAGCACTGGGTCGTCGAACGCGTTGCGCAGGTTCTCCATGAAAGGGAAGTTGTAAGCACCGAAGTACAGCGTCGCCATTACAGCCGATACCACAAAGATGTTGATATACTCCGCAAACAGGTACATACCCAGCTTCATGGAGCTATACTCGGTGTGGTAACCGCCAATCAGTTCGGCTTCCGATTCTGGTAAGTCGAATGGTGTTCTGTTCGTCTCAGCAAAGGCGCAGATCAGGAAAATCAGGAAGCCAAGCGGCTGGTACCAGATGTTCCAGTTAAAGCCCGTCTGTTGCTCTGCAATTACTTTCAGGGACAGTGAGCCGCTCAGCATCAGCACCGCAATCAGCGAGAGACCCATGGCCAGTTCGTACGAAATGTTCTGTGAAGCCGCACGGATAGCGCCCAGCAACGAGAACTTGTTGTTCGAGGCCCAGCCACCGATCATCAGACCATACACACCCAGCGACACTACACCGAAGATGTAAAGGATACCGATGTTCACGTCAATGGCAATCAGGTCAAAGGATGTTTCGCCTATGATGAGCGTGTCGCCGAACGGAATAACCGCACTCGACATGGCTGCCACCAGCATCGCTATACCCGGACCCAGGATAAAGAGCATTTTGTTGGCTTTGGCAGGTATAAATTCTTCTTTGAAGAACAGTTTGCCGGCGTCGGCCAGCGGCTGCAGCAAACCCATAGGACCCGCTCTGTTCGGGCCTACACGGTCCTGAATGAAAGCGGCAATCTTACGCTCAAAGTAAGTTGAGTAGGTCGCAATCAGTAACGAAATACCGAAAATGGCCAGAATGTAGATGCCTTTGTATATGAGAAGTACAGAATCCATGCTTTATTCCGTTGGCATTTTTTTAACAGTAGATTTAGGGAGATTCGGCACGATCGGCACGTTTATCACCGGCAATTCATAGTGGTTGGCCGAGATAACAGAACCCCTGTCGATGTTGCGCGGGCCTTCGATGGTCCAGTCGCTTACTTCTTTCTTATCGAAACGGCAGGTGTTGCAGATGAACTCCTCCACCTCCGCGTACTCGTCCTTGCGGGCGGTTACGCGGAGCACAGCGTCACCACGTGACCATAGGGTTACTTTACCACTGCAGGTAGGGCAGTCGCGGTGCGCGTTCAATGGCTTGGTGAACCACACACGGTTCTTAAAGCGCCATGTCTTGTCGGTCAGAGCTCCCACCGGGCACACGTCGATCACGTTACCCGAGAAGTCGTTGTCGATCACGTTTTCGATGTAAGTCCCGATCTCGGCTGCGTCGCCACGGCCTAGTACGCCATGCACACGCTTCTCCGTGATCTGGTCAGCGGTGTACACGCAGCGATAGCACAGGATGCAGCGCGTCATGTGCAGCTGGATGTAAGGCCCCAGGTCTATTTTGTTGAAGGTACGACGCGGCTCTTCGTATCGTGTCGCGCTCACTCCATGCTCGTAAGACAGGTTCTGCAGGTCGCACTCACCAGCCTGGTCGCAAATAGGGCAATCCAGCGGGTGGTTGATCAGCAGCATCTCCACGATCCCCTTGCGGGCGTTCAGCACGTCTTCGTTGGTTGTGTTTTCCACCACCATACCGTCCTGCACCGGCGTGATGCACGAGGCCACCAGTTTTGGCATCGGACGTGGGTCGCGGGCAGAACCCTGCGTTACCTTCACCAGGCACACACGGCACTTACCGCCACTGCCTTTGAGTGGGGTATAAAAACACATGGCAGGAGGCACTACATCACCACCGATTTTACGGGCGGCCTGCAGGATGGTGGTTCCATCTTCAACCTCTACCTCGATGCCGTCAAATGTTATTTTAGCCATCTTAATTTTATTCAAAGCTCGCTTACCAAGGTATAGCGGGCAGTTAATTTATTTTAAATTATACAGTAGCTGCTGCTAACTGACCTCTGTACACTGCGCCCGGAGCTATAGCCTCCTGTGGGTGCTTGATATGCCACTCGAACTCCTCACGGAAGTGACGGATCGCACTGGCTACCGGCCAGGCAGCCGCATCACCCAGCGGGCAAATGGTGTTACCTTCAATCTGCTTGGCTACGCTTACCAACAGGTCGATGTCCTGCTGATGGCCGTGGCCGTGCTCGATGCGGTGCAGCACGCGCTCCATCCAGCCTGTACCTTCGCGGCAAGGGCTGCACTGTCCGCATGACTCGTGGTGATAGAAACGAGCATAGTTCCACGTGTTACGCACGATGCACTGGTCTTCGTCGAATACAATAAAGGCACCCGAACCCAGCATAGAGCCGCTCACAAAACCACCGTCAGACAGCGATTCGTACGTCATCAGGCGTTGCTCACCGGCAGCCGTTTTCATAATCAGGTCAGCTGGCAGAATCGGAACAGAAGAACCTCCCGGCACCACGGCCTTCAGTTGCTTGCCTTTCCAGATACCACCGCAGTACTCATCAGAGTAAATGAACTCCTCCACCGGCACGCCCAGCTCAATTTCATACACGCCCGGACGGTTGATGTTACCGCTGGCAGAAATCAGTTTGGTACCGGTGCTTCGGCCTACACCTATTTTAGCGTACTCCGCACCCGTGTTGTTCACAATCCACGGCACAGACGCAATGGTTTCCACGTTGTTCACCACCGTCGGCGACTGGAACAGGCCTTTCACAGCTGGAAATGGCGGCTTATTACGCGGGTTACCACGCTTGCCTTCCAGTGACTCCAACAGGGCAGTCTCTTCACCGCAAATGTAAGCACCACCACCTGGCGCCACATGCAGGTCGAGGTCGTAGCCTGAGCCCAGGATGTTCTTGCCAAGTAAACCGGCTGCGTACGCCTCAGCGATCGCTTTCTCCAGAATGCGCAGGATGAACAACAACTCACCACGGATATAAATGTAGGATGTGTTCGCACCCAGCGCATAGCTGGATGTGATCATACCTTCGATCAGGGCGTGCGGGTTTTTCTCCATGAACACGCGGTCCTTGAAAGTTCCCGGCTCCGATTCGTCGGCGTTGCATACCAGGTAACGCGGAATACCCTCTGGCTTCGCCAAAAAGCTCCACTTCATACCGGCCGGGAAGCCAGCGCCACCACGACCACGCAGGCCCGATGTCTTCACTTCTTCCACCACCTCGTCCGGGGTCATCGTTTTCAAGGCTTTTTCTACCGAGCGGTAGCCGCCATGCTTGCGATACACCTCCAGGGTTTCGATACCCGGTACGTTAATATGTTCGGTTAATATCTTGATTCCCATTGTTACAGGATGTCTAAGTTGGCAGCTACCGTTACTGGTATTAGCCTTTGTTTTTATTTTGACAAAGGAATTTTTGACAAAGGACAAAGGACTTTTTCAGGTATAGAAGTCTTTTGTCTGGTAGTCTTTTGTCACAAAGTCCTGCTATGCTATTTCTTCCACTCAGGCGTTTCCACCTCTTTGTTGCGCATCATCTCCAGGAACTGGTCCACCGCTTCTTCGCTGTCGATGTTCTCGTAGTAGGTTTCGCGCACCTGCAGCATCGGGCCTGTACCGCACGAAGCCAGACATTCCACCGGCTTCAGGGTAAACATACCGTCAGCCGTTGTCTCGCCTTCTTCAATGTTGAGCTTCTGTTTCAGCGTCTCGATCATCTGGTCAGCACCGCGCAGGCAGCAAGGGCCCGTGCGGCATACTTCCAACACGTGCTTGCCAACCGGCTTCAGGTTGAACATGGTATAGAAAGTGGCCACCTCGTATACCTCGATTGGCTGTATGTTCAGGATTTCGGCAATCGCGTCCATCGCTTCAGGGCTCACCCAGCCGTTGTTTTCAGCCTGCGCTACGTGCAGGGCTGGCAACAGGGCAGACTTCTGGCGTCCTTCCGGGTAATGACTGATGTAGCGCTGAATCTCAGCAAGGCCTTTATCAGAAAACTTAAATGCGTTTATAGTCTCTGCCATCTTTGTAAATGTCACCGGCCAGTAGCCGGTGTTAGATGATTTATAAAATACTGTATTATGCGTCGAGTTCGCCGGCAATCACGTTCAGGCTACTCAGCGTCAGGATGGCGTCGGCCAGCTGACCGCCCACAATCATTTCGGTATATGCCTGGTAGTAAATGAAACAAGGCCTTCTGAAGTGCAGACGGTATGGCGTTCTGCCGCCATCGCTTACCAGGTAGAAACCAAGCTCGCCGTTGCCGCCTTCCACGCTGTGGTATACCTCGCCTTTCGGAGCGTCAATCTCACCCATCACAATTTTGAAGTGATAGATCAGCGCTTCCATGCTAGTGTATACCTCCTGCTTTGGAGGCAGGTAGTAATGCGGTGCGTCGGCGTGGTAAGAACCTTCCGGCAGGTTTTTGTAAGCCTGCTCAATAATCTTCAAGCTCTGCCATACCTCCTCGTTGCGCACCAGGTAGCGGTCATACGTGTCGCCTTTCTCGCCAACCGGAATTTCGAACTCGAAATCGTCGTAAGAAGAGTAAGGGTTCATCACGCGCACGTCGTAGTCCACGCCGGTGGCACGCAGGTTAGGACCTGTGAAGCCGTAGCTCAGAGCGCGCTCAGCCGTAATGGCGCCTACGCCTACCGTACGGTCGATGAAGATACGGTTGCGGGTCAGCATTTTCTCAAACTCTGCCCATACCTTCGGGAAGCGCTTCAGGAACTCACCAATCAGGTGCAAGGCTTTTGGGGAAAGGTCGCGCTCCATGCCGCCGATACGACCCATGTTCGTCGTCAGACGGGCACCGCAAACCTCTTCGTAAATGTCGTAAATGTGCTCGCGCTCCTGCATCACGTACAGGAAGCCGGTGAAGGCGCCGGAGTCCACACCCAGGATCGAGTTACAGATCAGGTGGTCGGAAATACGGGCCAGCTCCATCATGATCACGCGGATGTACTGCGCGCGCTTTGGGATCTCGATACCCAGAAGCTTCTCCACCGTCATGTGGTACCCCATGTTGTTGATAGGGGACGAACAGTAGTTCATGCGGTCGGTGAGCGGCGTAATCTGGTAGAATGGTCTGCGCTCGGCAATCTTCTCGAATGCACGGTGAATGTAGCCGATGGTCGGCACGGCGTCCATGATAACCTCCCCGTCCATCTGTAGGATGTTCTGGAAGATACCGTGAGTGGCCGGGTGCGTCGGACCCAGGTTCAGGGTCGTCAGGTTCTCGTTCTTCTTGTCCTGCAGTTTCAGGTCGCGGTTGTCGCGGAATTCCTGTAACTGATCAGTATCAGCTGTTTTATTATCAGTAGCCATAGTGGTTTATCTGGCTTAGCGTCCGAAATAAGTATCGATTTTGTCTTCCCTTGTCTGGTCCTCCAGTGGATACTGCTTGAGCATCGGGTGGTACTCCATCTCCTCGATGTTGAGGATGCGGATCAGGTTCGGGTGACCGGTAAAGATGAAACCGTAAAAGTCATAGGCCTCACGCTCCATCCAGTTAGCAGCCGCGTAGATGTTGGTCAGCGTCGGCAATACCGGGTCTTCTGCAGGCACAAACACCTTGATGCGCAGCCGGTAATTGTGACGCAGGCTATGCAACTGGTACATCATGCACAACTCCTTGCCCTTGTGGTCAGGAAAGTGAATGCCTGCCATGGTCGTCAGGAACTGAATCTGCAGGTCCTTGTCGTCATACAGGAATTGGATCAGAGCAATGATGTTCTCACGCGTAGTGGTGATGGTCATGATCCCATCCGGGTTGTAGGCATCGAAGATGTTCTCTTCACCGAACTGGGCTATCAGTTTACCGAGTACGTTTTCGTTCGTAAGCTCCATGCTGCTTATTTAATGTTGTAAGAAGCCAAAAGCGCCTGGTACTCAGGAGAGTTGCGGCGGCGTAGTGATTCGTTTTTCGCCAGATCCTGCACACGCATCAGGCCGTCCAGAATCTGCTCCGGTCTTGGCGGGCAGCCCGGCACGTACACGTCTACCGGCACCACGCGGTCTATACCTTGCAGCACAGAGTACGAGTCGAAAATACCGCCAGAGGTAGCGCAGGCGCCAACGGCCACGACCCATTTCGGCTCGGCCATCTGCTCGTATACCTGCTTCACAACCGGCCCCATTTTCTTAGCGATGGTACCCATTACAAGGAGAATATCTGCCTGGCGTGGGGAGAAGCTTGGGCGCTCCGAGCCAAAGCGGGAGATATCGTAGGTAGCGCCCATGGTCGCCATGAACTCGATACCGCAGCAGGAAGTGGCAAAAGGCAATGGCCAAAGCGAGTTCGCACGGGCCAGTCCAATCACTTTCTCAAAGGAAGTAGCAAAGAAACCAGCACCGCTATGGCCTTCTGGTGCCTCTGCCATGTTTATATCTTTATTTAATTCGCTCATGTCTTCTAAATTCTAGGTTTTAATCTGCGTTTACCCTTGGAAAAACACCGTTTACCCTATTTAAGTTTAATGGTGCCCAACTACTTGAGAATCCCTTTTTTGATTTCGTAGAAGAAGCCAGTCAGGATTACGCCCAGGAACAACATCATTGGCAGGAAGCCCTCCAGACCGAATTCGCGGAAGTTCACTGCCCAAGGGTACATGAAGATAATTTCAATATCGAACAGCACGAACAGGATGGCCGTGAGGAAGTACTTGTAAGAGATCGGCGTGCGCGCATCGCCCACAGACTCCACACCACTTTCCCAGGGGTTGTCCTTCACCTCACTTTTTCTTTTCGGGCCCAGTAAATGGGTGACAACCAGCGCGAAAATAACGAAGCCGAGCGCTGCCGCAAATTGTATCAAAATAGGGAGGTAGTCCGACGGTAGATACTGAGTACCAGTAGTTTCCATATTGCTGTTATGCTTTATTGAAATTTGGGAGCAAAATTAGGTATAAATAGCCAACAATCAAAAGACTATATCCAATGTAAATAGCGTTTAAGATTGTTCTAAAGTATTATCAGCAGGTATGAATGCAATTCCTGTGTTTTGTGCCATTTGTAAAGCCTGTACCGTTCAAAGTTGAAGTACAGTTGAGGTATAGCGGGATGGGTGTTTAAACATGGTTGGGGGGTGGTGTATTGTAATGTATATGGCGCGAGCGTCCGCGCTCGTGTCTACTATGGTGGGGCCTCTGGCCCTTTTATCATTACTTCTCGTACTTCTTTACCAAAGCATTAGCCAGATGTCCGAGAAGTATAAAATCTACAACGGCGGCTTGTTTTTCATTACCCTCACAGTGGTCGGCTGGATCGATGTGTTCACCAGAAGAGAATATGCCGACGAGTTAGTACAGAACCTGAACTACTGTAGCAAGTATAAAGGGCTTCGGATTTACAGCTACTGTCTGATACCCAGCCTCCTGCACATGATTTGCTCAGTTGAAGACGCCAACTTGAGTGGTGTTCTCAGAGACTTCAAGAGCTATACTGCCAAGCGGATTATCACTCAGATTGAAAGTAACCCCACCGAGAGTAGAAAGGAATGGTTACAATACCTGTTTCGCTACTTCAAACAGCATAACACGCACAACAAGGAGTTCCAGTTCTGGCAGCAGCACAACCATCCCATTGACCTGACGGATACGCCCATGCTGCAGCAAAAGATAGACTACATTGAGCAGAATCCGGTTGTGGCTGGTTTGGTAACAGATGCGGCTTGTTATACTTTCAGTAGTGCTAATCCGGGTAGCAGTGTGATTCTATCTGAGGTATAACCATAACGGGGCCGGAGGCCCCACCATCGTGGACGCTCGCGCCATACCCTAAAAACAAAAGCACCACGCCCTTTCGAGTGTGGTGCTTTTGTTTCAGGTATAGGCTATACCTTATTTATTCTCACCCAGGAATGGGTAGCGGTAGTCAGTTGGTGTTACGAAGGTCTCTTTGATAGAGCGGGCAGACACCCAGCGCAGCAGGTTCAGCATAGAGCCGGCCTTGTCGTTGGTGCCGGAAGCGCGGGCGCCACCGAAAGGCTGCTGTCCTACCACGGCGCCTGTTGGCTTGTCGTTAATGTAGAAGTTACCGGCAGCATTCACCAGTTTCTTCGTGGCAAACTCCGCTGCATAACGGTCGCGGCTGAAGATAGCGCCTGTCAGGGCGTACGGGGAAGTTGAGTTCACCAGCTCCAGCGTCTCTTCGAAATTGTTCTCGTCGTACACGTAGATCGAGATAACCGGACCGAAGATCTCTTCGCACATGGTCACATACTGTGGGTTGTGCGACAGGAGTACGGTTGGCTCAATGAAGTAGCCTTTCGACTTGTCGTAGTTGCCACCGGCAATCACTTCTACTTCATTGCTCTCTTTGGAATTATCAATGTACTTGGCAATCTTGTCGAATGATTTCTCGTCGATCACGGCGTTGATGAAATTGGAGAAATCCTCCGGAGGACCCATTTTGAAGGTCTTCAGGTCTTCCACCACGTAGTTTTTCACATCTTCCCACAGGTTGCTTGGGATGTAGGCACGCGAAGCGGCAGAGCATTTCTGGCCCTGGTACTCAAAAGCACCGCGCACGATACCAGTCGCTACCTGCTTTGCGTCGGCCGAGCTGTGCGCCACGATAAAGTCCTTGCCGCCTGTCTCGCCCACAATGCGCGGGTATGTTTTGTATTTGTGGATGTTCTGTCCAATGGTCTTCCAGATGTTCTGGAAAACGCCGGTGCTGCCTGTGAAGTGAATACCCGCAAAATCAGCGTGGTTGAAGATCACCTCGCCAGCCGTCGGGCCGTCTACATACACCAGGTTGATCACGCCATCCGGCAGGCCAGCCTCGCGGAACAATTCCATGATCATTTGGGCGGCGTATACCTGCGTGTTGGCAGGCTTCCATACCACTACGTTACCCATCATGGCAACAGAGGCTGGAAGGTTACCGGCAATAGCCGTAAAGTTAAACGGCGTCAAAGCGAACACGAAGCCCTCCAGCGGACGGTGCTCCATGCGGTTCCATACGCCCGGCGAGGACTCTGGCTGCATCTGGTAGATCTCGGTAGCATACTGCGCGTTGAAGCGCAGGAAGTCGATCAGTTCGCAAGCTGAGTCGATTTCCGCCTGGTAGGCGTTCTTCGACTGGCCCAGCATGGTGGCCGCGTTCAGGCGGGCTCTCCACGGTCCGGCAAGCAGCTCAGCGGCTTTCAGGAAAATGCTCAGACGGTGCTCCCAGCCCATGGCAGCCCACTCTTCGCGTGCGGCAAGCGCTGCGTTGATGGCCTGTTCCACGTGTGACGCATCGCCTTCGCTGAAGTGACCCAGGATGTGCTTATGGTCGTGCGGCTGAAGCATCGGCTTCTTTTTGTCCGTGTATACCTTGTCGCCACCGATGTACATCGGCACATCGAGCTCTTTTGACTTAAGTTCTTTATAAGTGCGCTGCAGTTCCTCGCGTTCCGGAGAGCCCGGCGCGTACGATTTTACAGGTTCGTTTACTGGTGTTGGTACTCTAAAAAATCCGGTTGCCATCTTGTTTGATATTTTACAGATTCAGAATAAGACATTCGACAGACTGCACAGGGCAGCCTCCTTATACAAAGGTAAGGCGAATTATTTTATTTTCCGGCCTTTGGCAGGTATAGCTTTGCTATAACATAGCCTGCAATTCGCTCAGGCAGTGGATGTGGTAGGTGGGTTTGGGCGAGAGTTTGGTTTTGGTCTTCTCCGGATTGAAGAAAACCTGGTCCATACCTGCCAGGCGGGCACCGTCGATGTCGCACTCCAGGTTGTCGCCGATCATCAGGCAGTCTTCGGAGCGTACCTGAATGCGGTCCAGGGCGTGCTCAAATATGCGCTTGTCGGGCTTTTTGTACCCGCAGCACTCTGAAGTCACGATCTCACCGAAATAATCAGTCAGCCTGGAGCCGTTCATTTTGATGTACTGCACGTCCTTAAACCCGTTGGTGATGATGTGCAGGCCGTACTTCGGTTTCAGGTAGTCGAGCACCTCGAAGGTATAGGGAAACACCGCCGTCTTCTGCGGGCACAGATCGGTATAGGCTTCGGATATACCTGTCGGTACCTGGTGCGGCTCCAGCCCGAGTCCGGTCAGGGTTTTGACGAAGCGGGCCTCACGCAGCTCCTTCTGGTCGATCTTGCCTTTGTTATACAGATCCCAGAGGAGGTGGTTCACGAACTTGTACTTGCGGTAAAATGAGTCGCGGTCGAAGAGCTTTTCATACTCATCCAGGCCAAACTCGTGGTATAAGGTATAGAGGGTCTCCTCAGAGTTTTTCTCAAAGTCCCACAGGGTGTGGTCGAGGTCAAAGAATATGTGTTTGTATGGTTTCATAATCGGGTGTCAGCTTTATAGAAACGACCTGACGGGCGGTATGTTTAAAAAAATATGTGCGGGAGCAGCAGGCGAGAGTATACTAAAAGTCCTATGTTTACTGTTTAAACCAATGAACTAAAAACCTGTCTTACAAGAGTTAGCTCTCTGTCCAGCGGCGGGTCTGCATGCGGTTAACGGCCAGTTCGCGGTTGGAGTACAGGATGCGGTAGGTTTCCTGGTCTTTCTGCAGGAGGGTGTCGCGCTCCAGGTATGTGAAAATCTGTTGAACGAAATCGGAGGCTTCTTCCTTTAATGAGTAGTACACCCACTGGTCGAGCTTGCGGGGCGTTACCAGCCCGGCGTTGCGGAGATAGGCCAGGTGGCGCGACGTCTTGGTTTGGGTGAAATCTAGCACATGCTCCAGGTCTGAGGTGCACATCTCCTTGTTGCGCAGGATCAGGTGCAGCATGCGCAGCCGCGAGTCGTCTGCCAGCGCCTTTAAAACCTGCTCGCCGAAGGTAAGACTGAAGTGTTTAAGCCTCATAATTGAAAGCGTATCGGAACAAAATTAGCCAAAAGCTGCTATAATAAAATTATATGAAGTATTATTGTACTACATGATGCCCGAATTACAAAGACTACTACTTACAAATAAACGCGCCATCGGCTTCCTGCTGCCCCTGGCCCTTTTTGCTTTCCTGCTGGTGGGAGCGCCCAACGAGGCGGCGGCGCAGGGCCACAAACGCGTAGTGCAGCTGACCGGTTTCGTTACCATTGGCGACAGCCTGTACGGGGTGGCCGGCGTGAACGTGTTTGTGCCCAAGACCAGCCGCGGCACGCAAACCAATGCTTATGGCTTCTTCTCGGTGCCTGTACTCACCGGCGACAGCGTGGTGTTCAGCGCCATCGGCTACAAGAAGCAGTACCTGAAAATACCGAAGAACTACCAGAGCCAAAGCTACTCCATCATCATGCAGATGCAGGAGGACCCCACGCAGCTGCCCGAGGTAACTGTGTTTCCGTGGCCTACGGAGCGCGATTTCAAAGAGGCCGTGCTGGCTGTGAAGCTGCCGGACGACGGGATGGCCATTGCCATGCGCAACCTCGACCCCAAACGGCTCGAAGAGCTCTTCAGCACAACGCCCATGGACGGCGGCGCCAACTTCCGGAACTGGAACATGCAGCAGGTGCAGCGGCAGGAGCAGCGGAATATGTTCCCGACCGTCAGTCCGTTCGCGATCATCAAATTGCTCGACATGCTCCGAAACGGAGAGTTCAATAGCAAGAAGTAATCCACCAAAATTTACAGGATCCCGGCCCAGGTACAGCTATACCTGGGCCGGGTTTTTTTTCGGCTGGCAGTTTGGTTAAATTGCATCAGAAACAACCATCATCAGCAGGTTGCGTTACTCCTCCATATAGAAAAAAACGTATACTGGACTGACCTGCGGGTGCCTGTTGCATGTACTGAATTCTAACAGTTAAATCAGATCTCTTTATGCTAGATGTAGATAAATTATCACTCAATATACCTGACACCACCAAACCCCGCGTCGTGATCATCGGCGGCGGATTTGGAGGGATAAACGTGGCCCAGCGACTGAAAGGCAAAGATTTTCAGGTGGTCATGCTCGATCGCCAGAACTACCACGGTTTCTGGCCGCTCCTCTACCAGGTGGCCACGGCCGGTCTGGAGCCGGATTCTATCGCCGAGCCGCTCCGCAAGATGTTCGGCAGCGACAAGTACGATGATTTCCACTTCAGGCTGGTTAAAGTGAATAGTGTCAACCCTATCGCGAAGACCGTTCATACGCTGGTGGGCGACCTGCCTTACGACTACCTGATCATCGCCACAGGTACCAAAACAAACTACTTCGGCAACGAGGAGGTGAAGAAAAACGCTTTTCCGCTGAAACAGGTACCGCATGCCCTGAACCTGCGCAGCCACCTGTTCCAGTGCTTTGAGCAAGCCAGCATGACCGCTGATCCCGAGTTGCAGCAGAGCCTGCTCAACTTCGTGATTGTGGGAGGCGGGCCAACAGGGGTGGAAACCGCCGGCGCCCTGGCCGAAATGCGCAAGCACATCCTGCCCACCGACTACCCGGGCGTAGACTTTAGCAGGATGAACATCTACCTGGTGGAAGGCATGGATCGGGTGCTGCCGCCCATGTCGCCGGAGTCGAGCAGGAAGACGCTGAAATACCTGCAGGACATGGGCATTATTGTAAAGCTGAATGCGCTGGTAGAAGGGTACGATGGCTATGTGGCCACCATAAAAGGAGGGGAGAAGATACAGACGCAGACACTGGTATGGGCCGCTGGTGTGCAGGGCGCCCTGATCGACGGATTACCGGCAGAGGCCGTGGAGCGTGGGCGTATACACGTGAACCGATACAACCAGGTGCTGGGCTTCGATAACATTTTCGCCATCGGAGACATCGCCTTTATGAAAACCGATAAGTGGCCGAAAGGGCATCCGGGCGTAGCGCAGCCGGCCATACAGCAGGGCAAACTGCTGTCCAAGAACCTGAAGCGCCTGGTCAAAGGAGAGAAGATGGAGGAGTTTGAATACGTTGACAAGGGCTCGCTGGCGATCATCGGGCGTAACCAAGCGGTGGCGGACCTGCCCGGCAACATCCACCTCGGAGGCTTCTTTGCCTGGATGACCTGGCTCTTTGTGCACGTGATGGCACTAGTAGGCTTCCGGAACAAGTTGGTGGTGCTGAGCAACTGGGTATACCGGTTCTTTACCTATGAAAACGGCACCCGTCTGATTATCAGGCCTTTCGTTCGGAAGGGGGACAAGGTGAGGCGCGATTTCGTCAATAAATATGATATGGAGTAACAGCCCCTGGGCCAACATCGTGACTTTTAAGGCAGACAAAACAACGGGTTGTGTGGCGCCGGCCGGGCATGCAGTGGCTGTGGCGAAGCCCGTTTGCCTGCAGGCGGTATCAGAATTTAAGTAGGTTTCCTATACCCATGTTACGGCACATTGGACGGCGGCGCAATTTCAGGCATAATATCAAGTTGGCAGCACTGCTTTGCCTGATAGCAGGCTTTGTGAACATAGCCGGTTTGCTCGCCTTTGCCGTGCTGACCACGAATGTGACAGGGCATGCGGCTTATTTTGCCGAAAGCCTGGCAGCGGGCGATTTCCGGTTGGTCCGCATCATTGGCCTTTGGATGTTTCTCTTCCTGTTGGGCGCTTTCACTTCGAGCATCATTATCGGCCGGATCGGGCGCAACCAGGTGTTTGCCTACACCGTCCCGATCCTGATCGAGATCATTATACTCATCTTAAATGCGGTCTATGGCAGCCACTACGATGGGAGCACCAGGATGCAGGAAGTGTTTGCCGGCAGCCTGCTCTTTGCCATGGGGCTGCAAAACAGCCTGGTTTCCATGGTTTCCGGTTCGGTTGTGCGTACCACCCACCTGACAGGTATATTTACCGATCTTGGGATAGACCTGGCCGCCGCTACCCACACCACACCAGAGCAAAAGCGTGGGCTCCAGCAACGGATCACGCTCCGCCTGGTCATCATCTTTTTCTTTCTGGCAGGAGCTGTGGCGGGTGGTTACCTATACCCCATGCTGGAGCACCGCATCTTCTTTGTGCCGGCCGGTCTCCTGTTCATCACTATGTTTTATGATATCTCCCGGGTACGCCTGAAGCGGGTGATCCGGCAAATCCGGTACCTGATGGCAGCGTAGGTCATAACTAGTTCAAGGCTTGTTGCTCAGCTGTTGCTTTCACTTTCTGGAAAAACAGCAGATGGTACTCCAGCGCATTGCCCCAGTAAGCCCAGGTATGTGCTCCGGGGCGCTCTATATACTCGTGTGGCACTTTTTCATATACCAGGCGGCGGTGTAGCTCGCGGTTGTCTTCTACAAGCATATCCGCCACACCGCAGTCGATGATCAGGTGCACGCCGCTTTGCTTGAGTTGCGGCACCATGTGCACGACAGAGTTTTGGCGGAACCGTTCCAAATTCTCTTCCTTCGGCCCCAAAACAGCCTCTATGCTTTTGAGCAGCCGTTCCGATTCGCTTCGAGACACGTTCAGGGCGCCACTCATGCTGCCGGCCGCCAGGTATAGCTCCGGGTTACGTGCTGACAGGTATAGCGCCCCGTGTCCGCCCATGCTCAGGCCGGAAATAAAACGGCCACTGCGCTCAGGTATAGCTTTATACCTGCGCTCGATTTCCTGTCGCAATTCCTGCGTGATGAACGTTTCGTACTGGCTTGATTTGTCCACCGGGCTGTCGTAGTACCAACTGCTGAAGCCGCCGTCGGGCGTCACGATAATGAGCTGATACTTATCGGCCAAGGTCTGGAGAAGGTCCTTCTGGGGCGGTACTTTGAGCCAGTTACTGAAGTTACCGCTGTAGCCGTGCAACAGGTATAGCACCGGGTAGGGGCCGCTCTTTTTCTTTTGGTAACCCTCCGGCGTCACCACGCCGGCCTTTAGCGTTTTCTGCATCGAAGGGCTCTGAATTACCAGTGTGTCGACTTTAGCCTGGGCTGTGAACAGGTATAGGCAGAGGCACAGGGTGAAGGTATAGCGTAAGGGTTTCATCATTTTGATCAGGTAGCTTGAATCTGCAAAATAGGCATTTGGGAGTAAAAACCTCAAATATGCGTTTCTTTTCCTATCGGTATACTTATACCAGGGGTACTTACAACCTGAATTCGGGCAAAGATTCGTATGAATAGGGAGGACCAAAAAGCAGAACGATGCTCGAAATATTGCCTGAAACCCGCGATAACGTATTGGCCGTGCGTGTGCGCGACAAGCTGACTATACCTGATTTTGACCAGTACCGCAACCTGGTGCGAGACCTGATGCGCAAGCACAAGGAAACGCACATCTATTACGAGATGGTGGATGTGGACTGGACTCAGCCAGTGGCGGCGATCGAAAACGGGCTATTCGACATTATCCACGGGCTTGACTACGGCAGGGTAGCCATGGTGGGGGAGAAAAAGTGGCAGGAGTGGGCAGCCAAGCTCATCAGTCCCGTGAAAAAGCACGGCATCCGCTACTATGACCTGGCAGATAAGGACAAGGCGATGAAGTATGTGTTGCAGGGAGAGGAGTAGACTGGTGGCTTGGACAAAAGAACTTTAGACAAAGGACAAAAGACTTGTCGCGAAACCAGGTATAGCTCTTCAGCTTTGAGTGGCTATACCTGAAAAAGCCCTGTGTCTGATGTTCTGTGTCTCTTACTCCAGCTCCATGATGTCCTCGTTCCAGAGCTCCGGCTTTTCTTTAATAAATTCTTCCATCATGTCGATGCACTCAGGCAGGTTCAGGTCCACCACCTCCACGCCATGAGACTCCATAAACTCGCGGGCGCCATCGAAGGTCTTGGATTCGCCCACGATCACTTTCGGGATCTTGAACTGCACGATGGTGCCGGCACACATGTAGCAGGGCATCAGGGTAGAGTAGATCACGGTGTTGCGGTAAGAGCCGATGCGGCCGGCGTTGTTGAGGCAGTCCATCTCGCCGTGCAGGATAGGGTTGTTTTCCTGCACCCGCTTGTTATGCCCTGTCGCCACTACTTTTCCGTCTTTCACGAGCACCGAGCCGATCGGTATACCGCCTTCGTTGCGGCCTTTCTTCGCCTCGTCAATGGCCAGTTGCATGAATTCGTCCATAGGTATAGGTTTTGTATGTGAACCGGGTTATACGTGTGTAATAGCAAAATAATATACCGCGACTACCGCCAGCAGACACGCCGCCAGGTATAGCTTAGGAGCCAGTTGCTTTCTGCCCGCCTTCTTGTAAGAGGAAATCAGGAAGCCTATACCTGTCAATACCAGGAGCAGCGCCCCGATGGTCATGTAGTTAATAGGCGACGCTATGATAACAGAGGAGGTGAAAATGGAAATGATACCCATTGCCAATAGACCGGTGCCCACATACTTCAGCTCGGTGGGCGATAAAGTGCTTTTGCTGCTCATCGTTTAAGGACGGAAAGGTTTGCAGTTCAATATCATCAAACTTTAGCTATATATGCAAACGAGTGGCTGATAAACCGGGCGAAAACAAAAAGGCCTTCCCAAACGGGAAGGCCTTTTGTTCAACTAAACTTTACTCTTTATACACAATCAACTTACTTTTCGGTCGGTAATTCGATGTCTACATTGTTGAAACGAATCTGTCCGTTGCTTAGTACAGCCTCCACCACAGAATCTTTGTTGATGTGACCGGCCAATATTTCCTTGGACAGCTCGTTGAGCACCTGGCGCTGCAGCACACGCTTCAACGGACGGGCACCAAACTGCGGATCGTAGCCCTGCTCGCCCAGGTAGTCCAGCACCTCGTCGGTGGCAATCAGGCGTATACCTGCCTCGTCCAGACGATCCTGGATGTGTCCGAACTGGATTGTCACAATTTTACGGATGTCGCCACGGCTCAGCGGACGGAACATCACCAGCTCGTCGATGCGGTTCAGGAACTCCGGTCTTACTGACTTCTTCAGCAATTCGAATACTTCGTCCTTAGTGCGCTCGATCACCTCGTCGTGGTTGATCTCATCCATCAGCTCAAAGTTGCTCTGGATGATGTGCGAACCGATGTTGGAGGTCATGATGATGATCGTGTTCTTGAAGTTCACCACACGGCCCTTGCTGTCGGTCAGGCGGCCATCGTCCAATACCTGCAACAGGATGTTGAACACATCCGGGTGCGCTTTCTCGATCTCGTCGAGCAGTACCACGGAGTAAGGCTTGCGGCGCACGGCCTCGGTCAATTGTCCGCCTTCGTCGTAGCCTACGTAGCCCGGAGGCGCTCCGATCATACGGCTCACGGCATGGCGCTCCTGGTACTCACTCATGTCGATGCGCACCATCGCGTTCTCGTCGTTGAACAGGTAGTCGGCCAGGGCCTTGGCCAGCTCGGTCTTACCCACGCCGGTCGTACCCAGGAAGATGAACGAACCGATCGGACGTTTCGGGTCCTGCATACCGGCACGGCTGCGGCGTACCGCATCAGAGATGGCTTCAATCGCCTCTTCCTGACCAGCGACGCGTTTGCCCAGTTCCTGCTCTAAGTGCAGCAATTTCTCGCGGTCGCTCTGCAGCATTTTGCTCACCGGTATACCGGTCCATTTGGCAACGATCTCGGCAATATCTTCTGATGTTACTTCCTCTTTCAGTATCGGGTTTTCGCCCTGCATCTGGTGCACCTGCTCCTGCAGTTCCTTCAGCTTCGCCTCCGCTTCCTGAATCTTGCCGTAGCGCAATTCCGCCACACGGCCATAGTCGCCGGAGCGCTCGGCCTGCTCTGCTTCGAGCTTGTAGTTCTCGATGTTCTCTTTCTCTTTCTGGATGCCCTCGATGATCTGCTTTTCGTTCTGCCATTTGGCTTTCATGTCATCGCGCTTACCGCTCAGGTCCGCGATTTCTTTCGAGAGCACCGTTTCTTTGTCTTTGTCGTTCTCGCGGCGAATTGCCTCCCGCTCGATTTCCAGCTGCATGATGCGGCGCTGAATCTCGTCCAGCTCCACCGGCAGGGAGTCGATCTCGATGCGTAGCTTGGCCGCCGCCTCGTCCATCAGGTCGATGGCCTTGTCGGGCAGGAAGCGGTCGGTGATGTAACGGTTCGATAGCTCCACGGCCGCGATGATCGCATCGTCCTTGATGCGCACCCCATGGTGTACTTCATATTTGTCTTTGATACCGCGCAAAATGGAAATGGCATCCTGTACGCTAGGCTCGTCTACCATCACCGCCTGGAAGCGTCGTTCCAAAGCCTTATCCTTCTCGATGTACTTCTGGTACTCCTTCAGCGTCGTAGCGCCGATGGCATGCAGTTCACCGCGCGCCAAAGCTGGCTTGAGCAGGTTAGCGGCGTCCATGGCGCTTTCACCTCCTGCACCCGCCCCGATCAGGGTATGGATCTCGTCGATGAAGAGCACGATCTCGCCCTCGGCATCTACTACTTCCTTGATCACCGCCTTCAGACGCTCCTCGAACTCACCTTTATACTTGGCGCCTGCTACCAGCAGACCCATGTCGAGGCTCATCAGTGTTTTGTTCTTCAGGTTCTCGGGCACGTCGCCGGCCACAATTCTTTGCGCCAAACCTTCCACAATGGCGGTTTTACCCACGCCAGGCTCACCCAGCAGTACCGGGTTGTTCTTGGTGCGGCGGCTCAGGATCTGCAGCACGCGGCGAATCTCTTCGTCGCGGCCGATCACCGGGTCGATTTTGCCGTTGCGGGCCATTTCGTTGAGGTCGCGGGCATAACGCTTAAGCGAGTTGTACTTCGCCTCGGCGTTCTGGTCGGTTACCTTCGTGCCGCCACGCAATTCTTTGATCGCTTTCTTAAGGTCTTTTTCATTGAAGCCTACATCCTTCATCAGGCCGGCTACCTTATCGCGACCCGCCAACAGGCCCAGCAGCATGTGTTCGATGGCTACATACTCGTCGCCAAACTCTTTCAGGTATGAGGTGGCCTTTTGCAGGGCCGCTGCAGCCTCGTTTGCCAGGTATGGGCTGCCGCCGCTCACTTTTGGGTAAGCCACGACTGTCTCGTCCAGCTTGCTGTGCAGGATGTTGCCGTTGATGTTGAGTTTTTTCAGCAGAAAACTGGTGACGTTTTCGTCCGTCTCCAGTATCGCTTTTAAAATATGCCCGGTCTCGATGGCCTGCTGCTGGAAGCCGCCTGCTATCTCGGTGGCCTTCTGGATGGCCTCCTGGGCTTTGATGGTATAGTTATTAAAATTCATATGCTTTACGCTACTTTTCCTTAGTCTTAGTTCTACGAGCTAGATAGCAAAGGGTACACCAATGGTATTATGGTATGATTTTACTGAAATAATGGCAGGCTGTATTCTATTGGAAATCCACTTTCAGGACAGAATGACATAGAGTAAAGCTTTTGGGATAGGCTAAAACAGCAACAGGCAGCCGATAGGGCCGCCTGTTGCTCAATAGATCAGATGTTACCTGCTTTACTCTTCCAACTGTAATTCCACCATTACCTGTAGCTCGTCTTCAACTTTTAACAGGCCGCCCATTTTCTTGGGAGTGGTCAGGCCTATTTCCGAGAAATTCAGACAAATGTTGCTTCTCAGGTTTTTTGCGCCCTTACCGGCACAGTTATAAAAGGTCACGTTCTGGAGCGGAATGGTCTTTCCTGCTACGATCAGGTTCAGGTTTCCCTTGTAATTTTTGCCATCCTTTTTCAGGCAAATGACCTCAATTTCTGTATAAGGGTGCTGGCTGGCGTTCAGCGTTTTCTCAAAATCTCTGTTGAGGAGGACGTTGCCGCAGTTGAAAGCTTTAACCGGTATGGCCAGTTTGAGCCTGTCTCGCTGGGGAATCTGCCGGTTCAGCTCCAGTGTATCTTTCTGGCTGCTGGTGTAGGCGCAGTTGATGTTGCCCAGGGAGGTGCCTGCTGCTACGGACACTCTGTTGCCCGTGATCACAACATACTCTCTTTTCTCAGGCAGCACTACGGCGCTCAGCATGGAAACAGCAACCAGAAAGGTACTTAGAGGTAACATGGTATTTGGGTGTTAGAAAGATATAGCGCCTTCGATCATGAAGCCATTGAACTCGCCACCGTGGCGGATGTCCGTTGGAGCAAAGCCTTTGTACTGTTGCTTCACATATTCTGCTTTGGCAAGTATGTTCTTGGTCACAAACCAGCCGCCGCCTACCTGGATTCTGTTCAGGTTCACGCTGTTGTTCTGTACATTCGGGGTGGCAGCAGATGGTGCCAGGCGTCCTTCCACTACATTGTATCGGCCTGCTACGTACAGGTTCTCGTTGCTTCCGAAGCGATACACCAGGTCGGTGCCCAACTGTCTCCAGGTACGGTCTGCTGGTTCATCGTTTGCGCCCAGTCTGCCTTTGCCTTTCGCCTGCTCAAAGTTGCCGAAGAACTCCAGGCCGCGGAACTTCACGAAGGGGTTCACTACAAAGGCCGTGATGCTGTTGGTAAGACCCGGGTTGATATGACCTGAGGTGAAGTGCGTAGCAGGTGTTACTGCTGTGCCGCTTGCCACTTTAGCAGGGTCCATCACCAGGAAGTAACGTGAACCGGCACGGTCGCCACCATAGAGCGTGTTTCGCACAGAGCCTGCAGTTGTATACACAGAGCCTGTTAATCTTACTCTAAGGTCGTCTTTCAGCTGGCTGTCGTAGCCTAACTTACCGATGAAAGAAGGTTTGCGCTGGTCCGGGTTCTGGATACCACCTTGTACTTCGCCACCTGTAACAGATCCTACTGCCAGGAAGCCTTTGTATTGGTAGATCACTTCTGCACCGATCTCTGTTGTGAAGGCATCCATGATGTAGTTGCCAACAAAGGGGTTCTGCAGGGCATGGGCGTTATCCGTTCTGCGGAAGTGCGCATCGCCATAGTTGATCTCCATGTGGCCTACTTTCAGGGTGATGTTCTCCATCAGCTTGTTTACCAGCGGACTGTTCAGGAACTCAGCTTTATCCACCTGTATGAAACCGCCTTTTACCCAGGCCTCAGAGTGGTGTCTTGATGACAGGTAGGTGATCAGGTTCAGTCGGACACCGTCCGCAAGCGCTACGTCCAGGTTCAGGTTGGCAGAGGCCAGGTTAAAGCCGTTCTCGATTGGCATCAGCTGGTTGAGGTTTACCTCGTTGTTGCCTTGCTGCTGCATCAGCGCTGTGGCCGAGTTCTTGTGCTTCAGGCCCTGGAACTGCTGGGCAAAGCCGCCACCGAGTCTCACTTTAATGCCATCAAAGCCGATGGTGTCCTGCTTCGGTGTCTCGAAGGTATTTAGTCCCCTTTTATCGTAAGGGCGGGCGTACGGCAGGTCCGATAAGGTGATCTGCGCAAAAGAGCTCAGGCTTAAGCCAAGCAACAGGCCCAGGGAAAGTGTAATTTTTTTCATGATGTTCAGTATTTAAGAGTTCTTTAGTTTTTTGAATAAGAAGTTACAGGCTGGAAATTCGCCTTGAAGCTCAGCTTAAGCTCGTTACCGGTCTTTACTGTGCCTAAAAGCGCTGTGGGTGGTTTGATGCCGAAGTCAGTGAACTTGATGTTTGCCTCGCCCGCCAACTGTACCACGCCGGATTTTGTGCTGGTTGCCACGTTAAAAGTTACTGGCTTCGTGGTGCCCGCAATGGTCAGGTTACCGGTAGCCTGGGCGCGGTTGTTGTCCAGGGTGCGGAAAGAGGTCAGGGTAAACACGATGTCAGTGTGCTTGCTTGCCTTGAGCGACTCGTATGCGATCTCGTCCATTTTGGCTGTACCGCTTTTGATGGACTGCGTCTTCATGGTCACGGAGGCAGCCTTCACGTTTTTAAGCGTGGCGCCTTCCAACGTCATTTCAGCTGTACCCTGGGCCTGCGCCGATGTCATTTCCCAGTCGTGGATGGTAGAAGTGCCGTTTACCTTAAGTTCGGGCTTGCCGGCCAGTTTATACTGGTCCTGGGCGAGCAGTGTATTGCCTAGGCTTAATCCTAAAAGGATGCTAAACAAACTCAGCAATTTTATGGGGTTCAATATTTTCATGATACAGGCGGTTAAGTTGTTGCTATTTGTGTTATTTCTATGATGCAAAACTATAGCAGCCTGACTCCGGAAAGTATGACATTGGGCAGCCCAATAGATGACCTTGGTTACCTTTTAAAATGACGAATGAGGGTAATATGAGGTAAAAGCCGGTTTTTAGCCCGATTTGTTACATTTTCGGTACTTTGGAGGTAGACAGCAAAGGTCTGCCGCCACACCTTGTGCATGAAATGAGGGCTAAGAATTGAGAAAAAGAATGGCCTGGCTGAGGGAGCAGCCATGCCATTCTTTTTGAACGCCGGGGTTTGCGTTACTTTTGTTGTTATAAGTGATTGAGTGTCTGTAGGCTACCGGGTAAAGTGTAGCCTGGGATTCCCCGGATCAGGAAAGTACAAAATGGGAACTAGTGTATTTAATTACTTTACTTCACTCTTAAAGACTGCCGCATAGTGGTCTGCCAGCCTCGTCGGCTCCGGTAGTTTGTGTTTCACCGAGCAGGCCATGGCGATCTCCGTAGCAGACGCCAGATCCATCAGGTGACCAGCGGAGACGAACACGGGCTTTACATTATCTTTAGTGCGCAGCACGTTTCCGATCAGTTCGCCTTTGTGCTCCAAGGGCGAGACAGCCCCTTTTTGCATGTCCGGCTCCTTATACCTGCCGACGAGCACTTTCTTGGCGACGCCCATGATAGGCTTATTTAATTGCAGACCCAGGTGGGTGGCTATACCCAGGCGACGCGGGTGGGAAATGCCGTGGCCATCCACCATGATCAGGTCAGGCTTTTGCTGCAGTTTTTCGTAGGCTTTGAGCAGGTTGGGCGCTTCTCTGAAAGAAAGGAAGCCCGGAACATAAGGCAACTCCACTTCTCCATAGTGCCATACCTTCTCCAGCACCTCCAGCTCCGGGTATGAGAGCAGCACAAACACCGAAAGGATATGATCCTCCCCCACAAAGGAAGAGTCGCAGCCGGCAATCAGTTTCAGGTTGAAGTCAGGCTTTTGGATGATGACCCGCCGCTGCATCTCGCGTTGCTGCTCGGTCAGGCGGGCAAGCAAAGCAGGATCCGGAGCAGGCTGATCGAAGCGTCGGTAGTAAGGCATTTTTGAATGAGTGATTTAGTGAGTTGGTGAGTTGGTGAATGAGTGGTTGAGTGATTTTGTGATTGTTATTCTGGGGATACGTTAGATTGGCCGGGCTGTTTGATTCAAGATTTTGTTTCTACTTTTTCCCCAAGTGAAATTATTCAGGCGCTATGTTCCTGCCCAACTTTTGCAAATTCACTTAATATATAACTCACCCACTTAATCAAAACCCACCCAATCACTAACTCACCAACTCACTAAATCACTCATTCGAAAATAACTCAAGCGCTGCAGGGGTAAATCAGTTTAGCGAACAACAGGCGCCACTGTCCGTCTACAGGGCCGAAGTGAAACTCAAAAGAAGTGGCCGTGTGGAGTACTGATCTTTGCAGAAGGGGCAAGGTGGCCTTGATCTGCTTGATCTCTGTATCTGTAAGGCTGGCATAATCCCAGTAGCCACTTTTCTGAAGCTTGGCGGGATCAGATACAAAGCAACCGTCCTTGCTGTAGCCCGACTGGCCTTCATCATAGTTCAGGTCGGCACAGTCGAAGGATGGCCAGGCTTCTTCACGAAGGTCACAGGTCTTTACTTCGTCCCGGATGGTGAAGAAGGACCTGTCCTGATACTCGCGCTTGAAATCCCGGATATCCGTCATGCGCGTCATTTTGGGCATGGCGCCGGGCTGCTCTATGATCCAAAGCCCGTGGTCCGGGTGGAAGATTGAGAGTGGTCGTGTCAGAAGCCTGCAGGGCCGTCATGAAAAGGGCGAAGGCCTGCCCGAAAGAAATGGAGTCCTGGTTTGGAGCGCTGCCCCGTCGTATGTGCTCCTCCTGTACTTCTTCCAAGCGCTGGTGCTCATCAGCACGCTCCTCCGCCATGTTTTGCTCCGTGTCTCTGGATCCGCAGGAGGCTATACCTGACAATAGCGTCAGGCAGGTCAGGGAAGATAGGGTAAGGCTACGCATACGGATCAAACTCAGGTATAGCCTCTATACGGTGTTTTGGCTGATGGGGCTTATACCTGAGAGGCGATCACAGCACAGCTTTTCAACTATTACTATACCAAGACGTAGATTAATTTATAGACGCTTCACTAACGAAAACAAACTTGATGGTAAATTTTATCTACAACGACAGCCTGCAGCTTAAGGCTGGAAATGCGCTGCTGACCGCAGATCTGGTTGTGCCGGAGCATGCAAAAGGCCTGGTGATTTTTTCGCATGGCAGTGGGAGCAGCCGCCTCAGCTCGCGCAACCGCTTTGTGGCAGAGCACCTGCAGCGCTCCCGTTTTGCCACCATGCTCTTCGACCTGCTTACAGAAGAGGAGGACCAGCGCCAGGAGAACCGGTTTGATATAGCGCTTCTGACCACGCGCCTGATCGATGCCGTGACTTGGGCACAGCAGAGCGACTACACGAAAGACCTGCACATCGGGCTGTTCGGCGCGAGCACCGGAGCTGCCTCGGCGCTCAGTGCCGCTGCCGCACTTGGCGGTGATATCATTGGTGCGGTGGTAAGCCGGGGGGGGCGCCCCGACCTGGCAGGTGAGGTGCTACCTGATGTGCAGAGCCCAACGCTGCTGATTGTAGGTGGCCTGGACGAAGAGGTGCTCGATCTGAACAAGTGGGCACAGGACCGGCTGCAATGCTTAAAGGATTTGGAGATCGTGCCCGATGCCACGCATTTGTTTGAAGAACCAGGAGCACTTGAAATGGCCGCCCAACTGGCAACAGACTGGTTCCGAAAATACCTGGAGCCCGGAAAACAGCACCCGTTAAGGGAGAGGTAGGGAGTGAGTGATGGAGTGATTGAGTGGATGAGTGAATAGATGAATGATTTAGTGACTTCAATCGATCTGATAAACAATCCAACAATTTAACCATCAACAATTTAACAATCACTCATCCACTCAATCACTAAATCAAAAATAAAAAACCATGATACCCAATAGACACGTCGCGGCAGAGTTGCTGGCCGATAGGCTGGAGCACTACAAAGGGCAGAAGGGGGTGGTGCTGGCTATACCTCGGGGAGGGGTGCCGGTGGCAGCGCCCATTGCCCGGCGATTGGGCATGCCTTTGGATGTGATCGTTTCCAAGAAAATCGGGCACCCCGCTAACCCGGAGTTTGCGATAGGAGCGGTGAGCCTGGAGGATGTGGAGGTAGATAAGCGGACCGACGTACCAGCAGAGTACATCCAGGCGGAGGTAACACGAATAAAAACAAGTCTGCGCCAGAAGTACAAACTCTTCATGGGTGACCGCCAGCCTGTGGATATGCGCGACCGTATTGTGATCATCGTGGACGATGGCATCGCCACAGGCAAGACGCTGCTGTCTACCGTGAACATGGCCCGGCATAAGCAACCCCGCAAGATCATTGTAGCAGTGCCTGTCGCCCCACGAGCAGCTATTAAGCAATTTGAGACGATAGTAGATGAAGTGGTATGCCTGCTGGTGCCTCCCATGTTTCAGGCGGTGGGGCAGTTTTACCAGGAATTTGAACAGGTAAGCGATGAAGAGGTAATACGTCTGCTCAGGCAGGAAAGTCAGGTATAGGTATAGGCTGCGCTTAACGGTCGATCATGAGGTGGCGGATAAAGGCCCTGCCTGGCAGAGAGGCCCTGACCATGTACATACTGCCGTCACTTAGCTCGGCTGTGTTGAGTAGCTGAATGAAATTGCCCCGATTGTCAGCTTCCGCTGCATATTCCTTAACCAGTTTTCCTTCCAGGGTATAGATCGAGATGTTGAACTTCTCCAAAGGCTGCAAGGCCAGCAGCTGCACCGTAACCGGGTGGCTGCTTTTGGTGTGGGTCGGGTATACCCGCATTTCTTCTATCGTGGCCTGTGCCAGGCTCACGGCTACTACCGGAGAGTAGCTCTCTGTGCCATCAAAGTCCACCTGCCGGAGGCGGTAGTAATTGACGCCGTTGCCGGCTTTCCTGTCCTGAAAGGTATAGCTTTGCGGAAGGGCGGTCGTGCCGGCCCCTTCTACACGGCTAATGGAGTCAAATTCGGTGGCAGTTTGTCCGCGCTGCACTTCAAAAAAAGCGTTGTCCAGTTCCGAGGCCGTTTCCCAAGTCAGCTGCACTCCGCTCTGTGTGGCTATACCTTTAAAGCTGTGCAGTTCTACCGGCAGCGGAATGATGATTTCTTCCATGATGGCATCAAACCAGACCTGCGCCATTTTTTCTTCGCCAAGCTTATTGGGGTGAAGTCCATCGTAAGAGTCACCTTGGCCTCCTGCCGAGTTAGGGTTTTTGGTAGGGTTAAACCCAGTGTTCTGATCTACCAAAACTACTTGCGAATCAGGATATTGGCTATCGTTGTTTAGGGAAGTGACAAGTGCCGGTACCTGCGCATTGAAGAGCGGAATTTTCTCGCTTAGTTCTTTCAGGTACTGATCGTTCGGATCGGCCGGGATGAGCTGGGCCAGAAAGATCGAGACAGCCGGGTTCTTTTCTCGCAGGACCCCAACTATTTGTCTTAGATCAGTAATAGTACTCTCTATGGACTGGTTCTGAAACAGGTCGTTTGTGCCCAGGTGCAGCAGTACAAAATCTGGCTTATGCGCTTCAGCCCATTTAGCAATATTGTTTCCATCTCTGCCATTCAGTATTTCATCAGCTCGCCATCCCCAATGACCTTCGTTTCTGTTGCTGAAGGATTGCCCCTTATAATCTTGAAAAGGAGGGTTGCCGCCTTCATTCTCTGTCTGAGAACCTACAAACTCAAAGTTTACGCCCGTATCAATCAGCTTCATCCACAGAGAATACCTGTAGCTGGCAAGCTCCTTGTTCCCCTGCGTAATCGAATTACCCAAAGGCATGATCCTGATCGGCTTGGATTGCGGATGAGCCTCGAAACCAAAGAATAAAAAAGGGATAAGGATGTAAGCTTGTTTTCGGAGGCGGTAGAGAAGGGAGAGCATAGAACTGTAAGCTAAGTGATTGGTAATAAGTAGCTCATAAAACGAGCGCAGCGCTGTTGAGTTGCGCTTAGTGCAGGGTGTCAGGTGCTATTGGCCCGTCTCTCTGCGGTGGCGTTGCGCTGCTAAATTGTACAATGTCTCTTCATTTGCCCGGATGGCGTCATACCAGCGCTTGGCAATGAATTTTTCGCCTTCCGTATTCGGGTGCAGCGCGTCGTAGGTAAGGGTAGCCGGATTGTAGCCGGAGTTTATGTCCACTACTATAATTGGAGATTTCTGAGTTGTAAGACGTGTTGCCAGGGCAGGCAACAGCGACACAAAATGTTGTGTTGAGTCAACGTTGGCGAACTCCGCAGGTATAGGGGTGATCTTGGCCAGCAGGATCGCGACATTTTCGTTGTCAGCGCGCAGCTGCCCGATGATCTGTTCTATTCTCTTTACAGTGCCGTCAGTTGTTTTGGCGTGAATCATGTCGTTGGTGCCCAGGTGCATCAACACCACATCCGGGGTATAGCCCTTGAGCCAATCACTCAACTTGCCTTTGTCGCGCTTGTACTGGGTTGGTTTTTCGTAGCCGTTCAGCATATCACTGGTATTCCAGCCCCAGTGCCCTTCATGTTTGTTCGTGAAAGTTTGCCCTTTGTACGTTTGCCCCATAACAGGAGAGGCTACGTCAGCGCCTTGCTCCGTATTGGGAGCATTCCGGTACCAGTTCGTGTCCATAGAGCCTACAAACTCAAATTTTACCCCGGCATCTACCAGCATCTTCCAGAGTTCATACCGGTAACTGGGGTTAACCTCTCCTCCCTGCGTGATGGAGTTACCCAAAGGCATAATTTTGAGTGATATACTTTCCTGCTGCGGCTCTATCTCTTCTTTGGTCTCATCGTCAGTACAGGCTGTGGAGAATAGGATAAATGAAAGGAGTAATAGATATCTAAAGTCGATCTTAAGTTTCGAAAACATAATGTGGTTTACAAGTAATTAGTAAGGGAAGCACAGTGGCTAAAAACGAGAAGTATGAAATTCGGTTGCATTTAGATTGTGAACGTCACCTGATTATTGTCCAATTTTATGAAAAGGCGTCTGTGCCAAGTGGTGCAAACGAAACACCCGGGGAAGGTTTAGCCTTATCAAAAAGACTCTTATATTTGCTTCTTAAACTAGCGTGGGGGAACATGGTGTTACCGGCTGAGAAATGGCGGCAGATTCAGTTTCCCGAAACTAACTATTTAAATACGGACCTACATGACGACAAAATCATCAAAAATCATTTATACCATTACAGATGAAGCGCCTGCACTGGCAACGCGTTCATTCCTGCCGATTGTGCAGGCCTTCACCAAAGCCGCCGACATCGAAGTAGAGACCAGAGACATTTCCCTGGCTGGCCGCATCATCGCCGCTTTCCCGGAAAACCTTTCGGAAGACCAGAAGCAGTCAGACGACCTGGCCTACCTGGGCGACCTGGCCAAAACGCCGGAAGCCAATATCATCAAGCTGCCAAACATCAGTGCATCTATACCTCAGCTGGTAGAGGCGATCAAAGAACTGCAGTCGCAGGGCTACAACATCCCGGATTATCCGGCCGATCCGAAAAACGATGCTGAGAAAGATGCGAAAGCACGTTACGCGAAGATTTTGGGTAGTGCTGTAAACCCGGTGCTGCGCGAAGGCAACTCGGACCGCCGTGTGGCGGATGCCGTGAAGCAGTACGCCAAGAAACACCCGCACTCCATGGGCAAATGGTCGTCTGACTCTAAAACCCACGTGGCCCACATGACGGGCGGCGACTTTTACGGCAGCGAGCAGTCTGTAGTAGTAGACAAAGCGACCGATGTACGCATCGAGTTTGTTGGTGCTAACGGCGAAACCAAAGTGCTGAAAGACAAAGTAGCCTTGAAGGCCGGCGAAGTGATGGACTCTTCGGTGATGAGCCGTAACGCGCTCCGTTCGTTCCTGGAGAAGGAAATTGCGGAGGCAAAAGAGCAAGGCATCCTGTTATCGCTGCACCTGAAGGCTACGATGATGAAGGTGTCTGATCCTATTATGTTTGGCCACGCGGTGACCGTGTTCTTCAAAGACACGTTCGCCAAGCACGCCGCTACGTTCAAAGAAATCGGCGTTGACCCGAACAACGGTTTGGGCGACGTGTATGCGAAGATCCAGAACCTATCAGCCGAGAAGCGTGCCGAGATCGAAGCAGATCTGAAAGCGGAGATGGCGCAGCGCCCTGAACTGGCGATGGTAAACTCTGACAAGGGCATCACCAACCTGCACGTGCCAAGCGACATGATCATCGACGCGTCGATGCCGGCGGCCATCCGTTCTTCCGGCCAGATGTGGGGCCCAGACGGCAAACTGCACGACACCAAAGCGATCATTCCGGACCGCTCGTATGCGCAGATCTACCAGGAAGTGATCCAGTTCTGCAAAGAGAACGGCGCTTTCGACCCGACCACGATGGGCACGGTACCAAACATCGGCCTGATGGCGCAGAAGGCAGAAGAGTACGGCTCGCATGACAAGACCTTCGAAATCGCTGAAGCTGGTGTGGTGCGTGTAGTTGACGCCAATGGCAACACGTTGATGGAGCAGAAAGTAGAGCAAGGCGATATTTTCAGAGCCTGCCAGACCAAAGACCTTCCGATCCAGGACTGGGTGAAACTGGCCGTGACAAGAGCCCGCATCACGAACACGCCTGCCATCTTCTGGCTGGACCCGCAGCGTGCGCACGACGCCAACCTGATCCAAAAAGTAGAAAAATACCTGCAGGACCACGATACAGACGGTCTTGAGATCAAGATCATGTCTCCGGTTGAGGCCATGCGCTATACCTGCGAGCGCGCCAAAGCGGGCAAAGATACGATCTCCGTAACCGGCAACGTGCTGCGCGACTACCTGACGGACCTGTTCCCGATCATCGAGCTGGGCACCAGCGCGAAGATGCTTTCGATCGTTCCGTTACTGGACGGTGGTGGCCTGTTCGAAACTGGTGCGGGCGGATCTGCACCGAAGCACGTAGAGCAGTTTGTAGAAGAGAACTACCTGCGTTGGGATTCACTGGGCGAGTTCCTGGCCCTGGCGGTATCGCTGGAAGACCTGGCTTACAAAACCAAGAACGAGAAAGCAGAAGTACTGGCAGAAGCCCTCAACAAAGCGAACGCTGAGTTCCTGGAGAAAGACAAGTCACCGGCCCGTAAAGTAGGCGGCATCGACAACCGCGGCAGCCACTTCTACCTGGCCCTATACTGGGCACAGGCGCTGGCCGAGCAGTCGAAGAACCAAGAACTGAAAGACAAGTTCTTGAAGCTGGCGCAGGAGCTGACCGACAACGAGCAGAAGATCGTGGACGAGCAGATCGCCGCCCAAGGCAAACCGGTAGACATCGGCGGTTACTACCACCCGAACGAAGAGAAAACCAGCAAAGCCATGCGTCCGAGTGAGACGCTGAATGCGGCGTTGGCTGGTTTCTAGTCTAAGGTATACAGTTAAATAGAAAGGCTGCCTAAGTGATTGGGCAGCCTTCTTTTGTTTTTTGTCAGACTTTATAGGTAATGTTTACTCAAATATGAATTGTTTTCAAAACCTTGTGGTTGGTATTTTAATTAAAATCCCATACTAATATAGAAAAAGTTGATAGATAAATGTAAGTATACATATCCTAAGGTGATCATCCCTACTACAATCACTAATGCATTACTGCCACCAAAAGAGCCTATATGTAATAATCCGCCATTTCCTATAGTCATTAAGAACGCTGTTTTTGTATGTTTAATTGCACTATTTTTTATTGCTTTTGGTATTTTGATTGGTAATGCGGTGCCAATAATTATTTCAGGCTTTATTTTTATTTTACTATATCATAATATCAAAAAGGTTAAATCTGAAAAGAAGATTTATGAAAAGGCTTATGCTGTATATAAATTGTATTTAAACGATGCTTTTCAGCCTCGGTCTACAGTTTCCTACACTAGGAATGGAAAACATGAATTATTTGATGCAAATTTATATATTGTAAATAAAATTGATGAAAGCCTTAAGCAAGCTGTTGTGCCAAGGATTACTACAAAAAAGTCTAAAAGAGGCCACAGTGAATTGTACTTCAAGAGAAAGCTGCTAAAATATTTGAATTTAGAATTCGTAGATAACGAATACGAAGTTAGATTTAGCGATGTAACTTATTATCCAGATATTGTTATATCGTCAAAAGTAGGCATTAATACTTTATATATTGATGTTGAGATAGATGAGCCCTATAGTTTTAGTTTACATTCTAGACCAATACATCATATTGAAACAGATGACTTGAGAAATCGATACTTTGAGAATGGTAACTGGATTATTGTTCGTTTTTCGGAAGAACAGGTCTATAAATTTACAGACGAATGTTGTGAGTTAATTTTGTCAATCATAAAACATATTAATTCAGGGGGACTAGAACGCATATTTGATTATGATGGTATTAAAGTACCTCATTGGTCTTATAATCAGGGCCTAAAAATGCAAGCTGATAATTACCGATCAAGCTACTTGCCAAAAGCGTACAAGATTTAAATTGGAAAAAAATTATTTTAGAGCTTTTTTTAAATAAACCCTTGTTATAACGCGTAACCTTTCCCTTAGAAGCCTGTTGCAAGCCAAAGTAAACAAGTAGTTATGGTAACTTGCAAAGATTTTGATCCGAATTCCACCCGTACCATAAGTTTAGCGTCAGCGTAACATATGGCTTACCATAAGTCCAGTTTGTAACTGGCGTAAATCCACAAGGTATACTTCCGCCAATTGGAAAATGGCTGCATGCCTAATCACCAGCAAAGCCATATGCCCGAGTGAGACGCTGAATAAGTCATTGTCTAACTTCTCTTCTGGAGCACCACGTAATATCAAGCTGTTAAAATCCTACGTCTGAATCTGCATTTGCTTAACTTTGAAGTTAGGGCGCAGCTAATACCTGAAGCACATCGCCTGCCTGAGAAGCACCAATGGAAGAGCAATACCCACCGTTCGAACCTTTTGACAGCACCGACGACCCGGAGTCGCTTTTTGCCGCACACCTTGCTTCTCAACCACAGCTGTCTGGAGCTTCCACTGATTTGAGAACGATCATTGTGATTGGCAGGCACCGCTACTACAACCTGTTCAGTGCCCAACTCGTCTCCTGTAGTCTGAGCGTTACAGGAGAGCTAAAAGCGCCTTTTACGGTGCTGAATCCGCTGGAACTGGTGTGGCGGACCGAAAGGCCGGAGGAGTTGAAATTTTACAGCGCCATTGCCCGCTTTCAGAGCTTCTATGAAAAGGCAGCTGCTGATACGGCCAGTCTGAAGGCGCTTGTGCGCAACCCGCTGCGCTATACCTTCTATCTCCACGATAGCGAAGTTTCCGAGAAAATAACAGCGAAGTCGCTTACACCTGTGCAGGTCACGCAACCCAGTATCGACTTTAAAGTGCGCATCGGCCTGAGTAGCGACGTGTTCAGTGTCACCAGCGATCTGTTTGTAAATGGCACCTATTACCCTCTTAACCGCATCAACGTCCGATTCGGCCACTTCCTGGTTGCCGACCATGCCTGGTACCTGTGCTCCAACCCACACCTGCCATCTGTGGTGGTTTATTTCAAAAAGCATGGGAACGAGCTGCGGCTTCCGCACGATACTTTTCTGCAATTTCAGCGGCAGGTTCTGGCCAAAATGGAGTCGCATGTGCCGGTAGAGCATACCTATTTGAAACCTGCCACTAGAGTCCAGCTGCGAAGCAAAGGCTTTAACCAGCCGCCGGAAAAGGTGCTATACCTGATCGAGTCGGAAAATTACGTGTTGCTGCATCCTTTCGTGCGGTATGGCGAAATTGAGATCCCGTTGCTGTCGAATAAGCTGATTTATGATCAGGATAACTTGGGCAGACCATTCTATGTGGCGCGAAACACCGAGTTAGAAACAGCCTATACCAAGTTGCTTATCCAGCAGCACCCGCACTTCTGGGAGCAGTTGGATAACATGCTCGACTACTTCTACCTGCACAAGGAGCGCTTCCTGGACGAGGCCTGGTTCCTGGATGTCTTCGACAACCTGGCTGCGCATGGAGTTACGATTCTGGGCTTTAACGACCTGCAAGGCAACAAGCTCAACCAGCACAAAGCCACAGTGGCTATACAGGTAGACAGCGGACTCAACTGGTTTAATGTGACGGTGAACGTGAAGTTCGGACGTAAAAAAGCTTCGATCAAGCAGCTGAAGAAGGCAGTCGTGAACAAGAGCAGGTACGTGCTGCTCGACGATGGCACCATGGGCATTATACCGGAAGAGTGGCTGCAGAAGCTAAAAGTCTTTTTCGACACAGGTATAGTGGAGGAGGAGCAACTGCAAATTCCCAAAACAAACTTTGCCGTGCTCACCGAGCTGTTCGAAGACTACATGCTGGACGAGCAGGTGCACAAAGAGCTGTGGTGGTACCAGGCGCAGCTGAGCAACGTGGAGAACATTGCGGCCGCACCTGTGCCGGCCGGACTGCAAGCTACCCTGCGGCCATACCAGTTGCAGGGGCTGAGCTGGCTCAACTTCTTAGACGATCTGCAATTTGGCGGCTGCCTCGCCGACGACATGGGCCTGGGCAAAACAGTGCAGGTAATTGCGTTCATGCTGTTGCTGCAGGAAAAACGGGAGCGGCAAACACACCTCTTGGTCGTGCCTACCTCGCTTATACCGAACTGGCAGGCGGAGCTGGACAGGTTCGCGCCATCGCTGCAAGTACTCGTACACCACGGTCCAAATAGGTCAAAGGCCACAGACGCTTTCCAGCAATACGATGTGGTCATCACCACCTACAACACGCTACTCACTGATATTGACTTTCTGAAGAAATACACCTTCGGCTATACCTTCCTGGACGAGTCGCAGAACATCAAGAACCCGAACTCGCAGCGCTACAAAGCAGCTTGCTTACTGCAGTCACGCAACAGAGTGGTGCTCACAGGTACGCCATTTGAGAACAACACCTTCGACATTTATGCGCAGCTTTCCTTTGTCAATCCAGGCCTGCTGGGCACCAGGACCTACTTTCGGAACACGTACTCCATGCCCATCGACAAGTTTAAGGACAGGCGCAGCGCACAGGCTTTGCAGGAGCGGATTGGCCCCTTTGTGCTGAGAAGAACAAAGGCCGAAGTAGCCAGAGAACTTCCTGACAAGACGGAAATGGTCCTATACTGCGAAATGGGAGAGGAGCAGCGCAAGGTATACGACACAGCCGAGCAGGAATTCAGAGACTACATTAACGCCAGCGGGGAAGAGGAACTGACCAAGCACCCGATGCACGTGCTGCGGGGCATTACCAAACTGCGCCAGATCTGTAACTCACCCCTGCTCACCGGCGATGCAAAGCTTTTCTCAGACACTTCCGCTAAGATACAGGTGCTTATGCAGCAGATCCAGAATGTGGCGCGGCACCACAAAGTGCTGGTGTTTTCGCAGTTTGTCGGTATGCTGGACCTGATCAAAAAGGAGCTAGTGAAGGAAAATATCAAGTTCTCCTACCTCACAGGCAGCACCCGCAACAGGGGCGAAGTCGTGAACCAGTTTCAGACAGACGAGGAGATACGCGTGTTCCTGGTGAGCCTGAAAGCGGGTGGCACAGGCCTTAATTTAACAGCAGCCGATTACGTGTTTATAGTGGACCCGTGGTGGAACCCAGCTGTGGAAAACCAGGCCATTGACAGAAGCTACCGGATCGGGCAGGAGAAAAAAGTGATTGCCGTGCGGCTTATTTGCCCTAACACCGTGGAAGAGAAGATCCAGATACTGCAGCAGAGCAAATCCAAACTGGCCACCGATCTGGTTACTGCTGATAATAGCTTCTTCAGTTCACTTACCAAAGACGATTGGCTGAACCTGAGTAGAAATAGTGATAGTTAGAGAGCCTTTCTAAGGGATATTATACCCAGAGCTGCTTTATACCTACTGTATTTGCCCGCAACCTTTCCAACCAAACCCTGTTAGAAACCAAAGGTAAACAGGCAGCCATGGAAAGTAACAATAATGCAGCATCACAAAAGCCAACTATCGTGTTGGCAGGAGCTACAGGGGACCTAGGAAGTCGCATTGCGAGGGTGCTTCTTACGAGAGGCGCCCAAGTAAGAGCGCTGGTCCGCAAGGATAGTGATGGCGGTAAAGTGGACGCTTTGCGGCAGCAAGGAGCTACGATTTATGAAGTAGACTACCACAACGCCGCTGACCTGACGAAAGCCTGCGAGGGCGCTGATTGTGTGGTGTCGGCTTTGTCGGGCCTGCACTATGTGATGGTGGGTATACAGAGCCTGTTGCTGAAAGCGGCTGTGGCGGCAGGCGTGCCCCGCTTTATACCTTCCGACTTCGCGATCGATTTTACGAAATTGCCCTACGGCAATAACCGCAACCTCGACCTCCGGAAAGAATTCAGAGAACGTTTAGACAAAGCATCTATTGCGGTCACTTCTATCCACAACGGCATGTTTGCTGATCTGCTTACCGGGCAGGCGCCAGTCGTGCTCTTTCCTCTAAAGCGCGTGATGTACTATGGTAATGCGGACCAGTTGCTGGATTTCACCACTATTCAAAATACAGCCGATTATACCGCAGCCGCTGCGCTTGACCCCTCCACACCGCGCGATTTGCGCATTGCCGGCAATGTACTCAGTGCACGTGGCTTGAAAGAGGCAGCCACTGAAGCAACCGGAGAAGAGTTTAGCTTGTTCCGGGTAGGGGGACTGGGCTTATTCAATGCCATCATCAAAGTCACGAAAGCGCTCACACCGCGTAGTCAGGAAGTCTTCCCGGCCTGGCAGGGTATGCAGTACATGCGTGACATGTTCAGCGGATTGCCCAAACTAGAGCCGCTGGATAACGATCGCTACCCTGAAATGAAATGGACTAGCGTAGCCGAAGTGCTGGCGAAGCGGTAAAGGTTTAACTGCTTACAGCACAACCAAGCAGATGTCAAACTTTAGGTATAGCAGGGAAATCCGTTTTAGTAGAAACTAGCGCACTACAGTTTTCTTCTTATCTCCCTGCTTCTTAAAATAGCTATACCCCATTCCCAGAACACCACCAACCAGGGCAGTATATCCATAGCCAATCAAAAACCCGTAAGTTTCGCTTCCTGCGCCCAGCCACAGTGAAGCTACAATCGAAATAATGCCTGACACTATAAGTAGTATCGCTTTGGTATAGTTCATCTTGTTTTCCATGTTCTGAGTCATTAAGTAAATGCTTGTTGATAGGCACTTCAGACGTAGCTATACCTGTTGGTAAGTGCCTGATGCCTATGTTAATATAGCAATTGCAGCGACGCAGGTTGTTACAATTATACCAACCAGGCTATAGACCGGACTAACCAGGGTTTTTTCTGGAAAACAGATGTAAGCGAGCTATACATGATGTGCAAAATAATAGGACTCATAACCGAAGCCGGGGAGAAGGAAACATCCAGGAGCAGCCTATACCTACCATAAACCAAAGTACGTGAGCAGCCAGAAGTAGACGTACGTGATGAAGAGACTGCACACACCTATCACAACACCGTTGATGATAAAATCCTTGGAGGTAAGTTCGCCAGAGGAATAGGCAATGGCGTTGGGAGGGGTGCTGATGGGCAGTGCCATACTACTGCCGGCCATCACAGCCAGTCCGAGCGCCATAAACTTCATGTTGACGCCCTCCAGCTGCTGGGCCATCGACATCGCCATGGGTATAAACAAGATAGCCGTAGTGGTGTTGGACATGAATGTGCCGACAACCAGCGTGGTCGAAAAAATAATCAGCACGATCCATTCGCTCTCCAGCGGCAGCGAGTTTGCGATGACCTGATCAAGGCCGGTGAGGTTCATGCCTTGCCCCAGCGCCAGTCCGCCCGCAATCACAAACAGGATGTTCCACTCCAGCCGGTTAAACTCTTTTACGGAGAGCAGTCCCGAAGCCGTAAACATAATGGCCGGAAACAAAGCCACCACCGCCGAGGGAATGCCATGCAGGCTGTCCGTGAGCCACAGGAGCACAGTAATCGTGAACACGACGATCACGAAGATGCCCTCGCCGCCAAACGGCTTGGTTTCGACAGGCGTCAGCATCAGGGGCTCTTCAGGCTTATACCTGTACCAGAGCAGTTGAAAAAGGATGAAGAGGAGGATCAGCACGAGCGGGAACATGATCACCATCCAGGTCAGGAAATCGACTTGCACGCCCTCTTTTGCCAACAACCCGACCGCGATGGCGTTGGGAGGAGAGCCGATGGGCGTCATCAGGCCGCCGATGCTGGCTGAGAAAGGGATTGCCAGCGTGAGGCCCTTTCGGAATGAGTTGCCCGCCGGCACAAAAGCCAGCAAAGAAGCGGTGAGCGTAATCATCATGGCCGTGGTGGCGGTGTTGCTGATCCACATGCCAAAGATAGTGGTGCAGACGATGACGCCGAGCAGCGCGCTTTTGGCAGACAGCCCGAAGATCCGCAGCATGGCACTCGACAGGTATACATCCACGTTCACCTTCACCCCGACTTTGGCCAAGATGAAGCCACCCAGGAAGAGATAAATAATGGGGTCTGCCAGGGGAGCCAGAAAGCTTTGGTAAGGGATGGCCGCTATACCTGGCGTCTGCAATATGCCCCATTCGCCCGGGTTGCCCAGCAGGATGATCTGGGTGCCTATGATCAGGAGGGAGGTCGCAAAGAGGGGAATGATTTCGGTGGCCCAAAGAAAGGCCGCCGTCACCAGAATCCCCGTCATGTAGGCAACGGGCGGTGGGTAATCCGTTGTTGCTGAAGTGACCCACCCCGCCAGCACACCAATCAGCGCAATTCCGAAAAACATCAGCAGGCGTTTCGCTCTGGGAAGCTGAAGCTCGGTTGTGATGCGGGACAGTTGCTTTATTCTTCTATTCATTGGTATAGCGGGGCGGTTGGCTCAAGATACCCAATATCTCCGAAAGATGCAGTCAAATACGGGAGGGTTTAGATAGGGATACTTTCTCAGGCTGCGGTGTATGTCCAAGCTTTTTTTGGACTTGGCTATACCTGGCTGAATATTGACTTAAAAACTACTATGGGCTTTTAATTTTAAATGTCATGCTGGTAGATATAGTCACTATACTCGCTCTTTCGGATTTGCAATCCGAAAGCATCATATCCGCGGATTTGTAATCCGCACTAGCAAAAGCGGTAGCTACTGGCAGGTAAGCCGAAAACCGGTGAACGCTCTTTCGGACATCTGTGTCCGGAAGTATTTCTGCCGGGGACATCCATGTCCCCTATACCTGATAACGGCATCGGCTTACGGGGATGTGGGCATCCCCAGCAAATGGGGGTAGGGGCCCTCGATAAAGCTTTCGGGCACAGATGTCCGAAAAAGAGATTAATGACTCCCGCTGGCGCGAGCTTGCAGCTCGTGTCCTTGCCGCTTCACGCAGCTATTAGTTTCAGCACGTGTAGTAGTACGAGCTGCAAGCTCGCACTAGCTGAACCTTTATGTGTCATTTCGACCATTAGGAGAAGTTTGAGACTTTGCCAATGCGGTGGAATGGTCCAGATCTCTCATTGCATTCGAGATGACAATTGGAGTCTTAGATTTAATTTGACAGTACAGATCATCGGGGAGCTAAAAACAAAAGCGGCAGCCTGAATGGGCTGCCGCTTTTGTTTTTGATTAGGTATAGCACTCAGGCTTAGTACCCAAATACCTGCTCCAGGGTCAATTGCTTTACCTTGCCGTATTTCTCCAGCTCGTTGAAGTTCAGACGGTCCTTCGAGCCGATCACCAGAATTGCCTGTGGCTGGCCGCTCACGAACTGCTTCTGGAATGTTTGCAGTTGGTCGAAGGTCAGGCTGTTGGCGCTTTCGTACACGTCCTTGCGGATGTCGTAGTCCAGGCCGAGGCGCTTGGCACGCTCGTAGTCGAACAGGATAGACGACTTGGTGATGCGCTCCGAAGAGATGCTGTTGCGCAGCGATGCCTTCGCCAGATTGAAATTCTCATCTGCCAGTGGCATGTTGGTCAGCAGTTCCTGCATACCTGCCATCGCTTCGGGTAACTTATCTGACTGCGTGCCAATGTATGATTGGATGTAGTTTGAGCGGTCTTTCTTGCTGGCTGTGCTGTAGCTCGAGTAAGCCGAGTAGGCGAGGGCTTTTGACTCACGCAGCTCCTGGAACACAATCGAGCTCATGCCAGCGCCGAAGTACTGGTTGTACAGACGGATAGTCGGCACCATTTCTTTCTTAAAGGCATCGGCTTTGGTCAGGAAGATCAGCTCGGCCTGCACCATGTTGTAATCTACCCAGTATACCGTCGGCTGCTTGATATCCAGCTCGGCGTATACCTTCTCGGCCGGTACCGGCTTCAGCTTGGCTGGCACAATGTGGTCTGCGTTCAGCGTCGCTACCAGAGCGTCTGTTTCACGTGGGCCATAGTACAGCACGCGGTGCTCGTAGGTCGGGATGCTCTTGATCAGGTTCACCAGTTCCTGCGGCTTCACGGCCTTCAGTTCCTTCTCTGACAATACGGTCGTGAACGGATTCTTCGGACCGTACTTTGCATAGTTCACCAACGCCTGGTTCAGGATAACGCCTTTGTTCAGCTTGGCATCGTTACGGGCTTTCAGTATACCCTGTACCATGTCGTCTAGGGCCTTTTGGTCGGCTTTCGGGTTTTGCAGTACGCTCTCAAACAGAGCCAGTGCCGGCTCAAAGTTCTCGTCGAGGCCGGAGAGGGTCACGTATACCTGGTCGCCGGAAGTTGACACGTTGAAGGAAGTGCCCAGCTTGTAAAACTCTTTCTTGAGTTCTTCGGCGCTATACTTATCCGTGCCCAAAAAGCGGAGGTAGTTCACTGCCATACCCAGTTTCTGGTCGTTGTCGGTGCCCATGTCCAAAATGTAATACATCTGGAACAAGCCGTTCTCGTTGTTTTTGGTATAAAGGAGCGGGATGTTGTTTTTCAGTTTGGCCTCCTTGATGTCGGCTTTGTAGTCTACGAATACAGGCGAAAGCTCCGAAACTTCCTGCGTCATAAAGTTCTGGTAGTAAGCTGACTGCGCGTCACGGTTTACCGGTACTGGCGTGATGCTTGGCTTCTCTACTTTCTGGGCAGTGGCGTTCTTGTCGTTGCGCTTGTACACCAGCACATAGTTGTTGCCGAGGTACTTGTTGGCCACCTCCATCACATCCTGCTTCGTAATTTTGGCGAACTGCTCCGGGCGCTCCACATAATCCGCCCACGGAATGTCGTAGATGAAGGCCGTCACAAAGGCATCGGCACGGTCTGAGTTGCGCTCGTAGGCACGCATCAGGCTGATCTTGTTGTCGTTGACGATAGCCGGGATCAGCTCGTCGTCAAACTTGCCCTGCTTCACCAATTCTACCTGTGCCAGCAGCATGTCTTTCACCTGGTCCAGACTCTGGCCCTGGCGTGGCGAACCGCCCAAGCGGAACACCGAGTAGTCTTTCATCTGGTTGTCGTAGCCATAGGCCTGCAGCACCTTCTGCTGCTGGTTCAGGTTCAGGTCGATCAGACCCGCCTGTCCGTTGTAGAGGATGGCGCTGATCATGCTCAATACCTGCGCGTCGCGGGAACTCATGCCCGGGAAGCGGTAGGCGATAGAAACGTTCTCGGCACTCGGGCCGCTCACTTCCTTCACAATCGGCTGCGCGATGGGCTTCTCCTGGGCTACCGTGAAGGCAGGCGCCGTGCTGGGCTTCAGCTTACCGAAATGCTCGTCGATCATGCGGATGGTCTGATCAAAGTCGATGTCGCCGCTCAGCGCTACGGCCATGTTGTTTGGCACATAGTACTTATCAAAGTACTTCTTAATCTCTATGATAGACGGATTTTTGAGGTGCTCCACCGTACCGATCGTGGTCTGCGTGCCGTACTGGTGGGTCGGGAACATGGCGGCGTTCAGGGTCTCCATCACCTTCCAGCCATCGTTGTCGAGCGTGCGGTTTTTCTCTTCGTACACGGCCTCCAGCTCGGTGTGGAACAGGCGCGGCACCAGCTCGCCGAAACGGTGCGCTTCCAGGGCCACCCAGCGCTCCAGCTGATTGCTCGGAACGTCGTTGGTATACACCGTCTGCTCTACGGAGGTATAGGCATTGGTGCCTTTGGCCCCGATAGCGCCCAGAATCTTGTCATACTCGTTAGCCACAGCATAAGTAGCAGCTACACCGGAGATAGAGTCGATCTGGTGGTAAATTTTCTTGCGCTGAGCCGGGTCAGTGGTCTTGCGGTGCTGCTCATAGAGGGCTTCGATCTTGTCGAGCTCGGCTTTCTCTTTGACCCAGTCCTGTGTGCCTAGTTGACTGGTGCCCTTGAACACCATGTGCTCGAGGTAGTGCGCCAGACCAGTAGCATCGGCCGGATCATTTTTAGAACCAGCACGCACCGCGATGAAGGTTTGCACACGTGGCGCATCTTCATAGTCCGTCAGGTATACCTTCAGGCCATTGTCCAGGGTATAGACGCGGGCGTTGAGCGGGTCGTTTGGAACGGTTTCGTACTTGTACTCCTTCTGCGCCGTAGTGGCTACCGCATTTTCAGTTGCTGAAGAGGTTTGATACGTTTCGTTCTTGCATTGCGTGAGCGTGAGCGCGGACGCAACCAATAACAACGATAATCCTTTTTTCATGGGTGTGACGTTAGGTATAGGATAAGGTATAGCAAAACAGAAAAGGCCGAATCATGAAGCTTCCGGGAAGAAAGCCTCATGACTCACCTTGTGTTTTAATTAGAACTTTACAAATATAAAATTATTTCTGAATTAGAAATCAGTGTCGAGACCGAAGCGCTGTTTTAAATCGACGAGCACCGGGTATTTCTCGGCCAGGTAGTTGAATTTGTCCTGCGAGGTATACAGTTTGTTTCCTTCCTGCACCTCCATCACCTCTGCCCGGAGCTTGATGCTGCGGTTGCCGGTCTCCTGTTTCAGTTCACGGAGTATTTCTCGACTCAGGCTGGTGAACTGGTCCATCATCACGTGGTTCTCCAGGTGCAGTACGATCTCGTTGCCTTCCCCGATGTGGAACTGGCGGTTGAGCAAGGTATACTCCATCATGTTCTCCGACTTTTTGCGGCGCAGGATGGAGTGCCATACCGTGTTCAGGCGGGCCTGGTCGAGTGGGGCAGCAGCACCATAAGCGGCTTCGTCTTCTTCCTCCGCCACGGCCATATCAGCTACAGCGACAGGAGGGTTTTGCAGGTCTTTCAGGCTGGGCAGCTTGCCGAGCTTTTTCTGGGGCGGCACAGGTATAGACGCGCGCTGTACGGGAGGTGCCGGAGCAGCGGGTGCCTGCTGCGGTGCCGACAAGCGGCCATCGGGCATCACGTGCTGCGGCTTGGGAGGCTGCTGCAATTCCTCAGAGGGCACATGTCCCTGCTGATGCGGTGGCTGCAGGCTCTCAGAAGGTATAGCCGTGCCCTGCTGCTGCATGGCCGCCGAGGGCACGGCGCCGCTGACAGGTTGCTGCATGGCTGCCGAAGGTATAGCCGGGGCACCTACTGGCTTGGTAGCGGCTGGTGCCGGGGCTACTACCTTAGCTTTTTTTAATTCGGCTCCTTCCTGCGCGAAACTAAAGGCCGCGTTCAGGTGCGCCATTTTCATCAGGCACAGCTCCACGTGCAGGCGCTGATTCTTGCTGCTCTTGTAATTGGTGTCGCAGGTGCTCACGATGTTAAGGCCCGAAAGCAGGAAAGATACCGAGGCCTGCTGCGATTGCTCCGCATATCGGGCCTTGATGTTGTCCGATACTTCCAGCAGTTGTACTGTCTGCACGTCTTTGCACACCAGCAGACTGCGGAAATGCTCGCCTATGCCAATCAGGAAATTGTGCGCGTCAAAGCCGTTCTTCAGGATCTCGTCAAACAGCAAAAGCGCACCCGATAAGTTTTGCGTGAGCAGGTGGTCTGTCAGGCGGAAGTAGTAGTCGTAGTCCAGGATGTGGAGGTTCTCGACCGTGGCTCTGTACGTCACGTTGTGACCTGAGAAAGTCACCATCTGGTCAAAAATCGACAGGGCATCGCGCAGGGCACCGTCTGCTTTCTGCGAGATCAGGTGCAGGGCGTCGGGCTCGGCCTGTATGTTTTCCTTTTGGGCGATGTTGCCGAGGTGGCGCACCATGTCCTCGATGCGAATCCGGTTGAAGTCGAAGATCTGGCAACGCGACAGGATGGTCGGGATGATCTTGTGGCGCTCCGTGGTGGCCAGGATGAAAATGGCATAGGCAGGCGGCTCCTCCAGCGTCTTCAGAAATGCGTTGAAGGCCTGGTTCGAGAGCATGTGCACCTCATCTATGATGTAGATCTTGTACTTGCCGGTCTGCGGGGCGTAGCGCACCTGCTCCACCAGGTTGCGGATGTCCTCCACAGAGTTGTTGGAGGCGGCATCGAGTTCGTGTATGTTAAACGAGCTGTTGGAGTTGAAGCTGCGGCACGATTCACACTCGTTGCAGGCTTCTACCTCCGGGGTGATGTTCTGGCAGTTAATGGTTTTTGCCAGGATGCGGGCACAGGTTGTCTTGCCCACACCGCGCGGCCCGCAAAAAAGGAACGCCTGCGCCAGATGATGGCTGCTGATGGCATTTTTGAGGGTGTTGGTGATATGGTGCTGCCCCACCACGCTGTCGAACGTGGCCGGACGGTATTTACGCGCTGATACTACAAAATTTTCCATTACCTACAAAGATAATCAATCTGATGCTCAGATGGGAGAGCTTTTTATACAGTAGTTTTCCCGGGGTTTATCCACAATGCCAAGTGAATCGGAGTGGGGAAAAGATAGCAAAAGTTTCCTTAATTGAATCTATCAAGGTCTATATATAAGATAAACTATACGAGATGAAAATTCCTTTCTTCTTCTGGGTTTTGGACAAAATAATCAATATTATATTGTTTTTGTCTAACGTTTTAGGTGTATTTTCATAGTTACTTTTGGCAGTTATTATTCCTGTTATTCATGCTGTAAGGTGCTTACTTTTAAGAAGTTATTTACTCCGCTCCAGCAATCCGTGCCTTCCAACCGCGATTGTCAAACTCTTAAAAACATAGCGCATGAAAAAACGTGTACAACTGCACTGGCAGCTCCTGCTGCTGGTCGTATTCCTGTCCGGCACTTTTACTGCCTACGGGCAGGGAAGGTCTGATCAAAGAGCCGTTCCACAGGCTGCTCTGAACCACATTCAGCATAACAAAAAGCAGCTCGGATTAGAAGACGAAGATGTCGCTGAGCTCGAGTTGGCCAGCGAAAACGAGAGCCCCAAAAGCGGCATGAAGCACCTGTACATCAAGCAACTTTACCGAGGGATTGAAGTGCATGGCGCCGTGACCAACATCAGCATGAGCAAGGAAGGGCAGGTGATTACCATGGGCAACCGCATGCAGAAGCAGGTGGGCAAGCGGGTAAAATCAAACCAGCCGGGCCTGGACGCAGCCGGCGCTGTGGCAGCAGCGGCGCAGCATCTGGGTATAGCCATGAAAGAACAACTGACCGTGCAGGAGCGGGGCAATGGCCGAAACAGAGCCGTTGTCTTCTCCAAAGCCGGAATCTCACTCGAGCCTATACCTGCCAAGCTGGTCTACCAACCCATGGAAGACGGCAGTTTGCGCCTGGCCTGGGAAGTGTCTATCTACGAACTGGATGCCCAGAACTGGTGGAACCTCCGCCTGGATGCCACGACCGGCGCTGTGCTCGACAAAGACAACATGGTGGTGCACTGCCAGTTTGAGAATGACGGGCCCGGAGGCAAGTTTATGCACGACAACCACAGCCATAGCACGGCATCGCCTTATGTAGCGGCACCCCAGGCAAGCATCGTGCGGGTATCCAATGCCTACAACGTATTCGCCATGCCGGTAGAGAGCCCCAGCCACGGACCCCGTTCCATCGTAAGCACTTCTGCTGCCGACCAACTGGCGTCACCACAAGGCTGGCACACCGAAACCAGAACACGTGGCAACAACGTGTACGCCTACGAAGACCCGAACAACAACAACAGCTGGAGCCTGAACTACAGCCCGGACGGTGGCGCTGACCTCAGCTTCGACTTCCCGATCGACTTCACCAAACCGCCGGTGGTTAACCGTGACGCGGCCATCACCAACCTGTTTTACTGGAACAACGTGATCCACGATGTGTGGTACCAGTACGGCTTCGATGAGGCCAGCGGTAACTTCCAGCTCAACAACTATGGCAAAGGCGGCTCGCAGGGTGACCCGGTGCTGGCAGAGGCACAGGACAATCGCAACGGCACTTCCCGCAACAACGCCAACTTCGCTACGCCGGCCGACGGCTTTGCTCCACGCATGCAGATGTACCTGTGGAGCAGCCCGCCAGACCCCGACATGGTATCCGTCGTTTCGCCATCCTCAGTAGCGGGCAGCTATCCGGCTACAGAAGCGGCCTGGGCCCGCAAACTCACCTCTGACCCTGTAGTAGGCAAACTGGTGGTAGGGCAAGGCACGTCCGCTGTACCGCAGGAAGGTTGCGGCGTGCTGTCAAACACGGCGGAGGTTGCCGGTAACATCGCCGTGGCGTACAGAGGGAACTGTCCGTTTACCGAGAAAGTGGAGGCAGCCCAACTGGCTGGCGCTATCGCTGTGATCGTCATCAACAATGCTCCCGGAGGCCCGATTGCGATGGGTGGAACGCCCACCATGCCCATTACTATACCTGCTGTGATGATCAGCCAGGAGGCAGGCGCGCTCCTCAGAGCCCGCATTGATGCCGGAGAGGAAGTGATCGTTCGTCTGAAAGACGATGGCAGACCCGAAATTGACGGCGACTTCGACAACGGCATCATCGTGCACGAGTATGGCCACGGCATCTCCAACCGTCTGACAGGCGGTCGCACCGTAACGGGCTGCCTTAGCAACGCCGAGCAGATGGGCGAGGGATGGAGCGACTGGTTCGGCCTGATGATGACCATGAAGCCAGGTGACACAGGCGCTAAGAAGCGCGGCATCGGTACGTATGCACAAGGACAGGCAACTGATGGAAACGGCATCCGCCCTGCACCTTACTCCACTGACTTCGGCATTAACCCGCATACCTATGCCTCTACCAACAACGCGGCCATCAGCCAGCCGCACGGTGTCGGTTTTGTGTGGTCTACCATGCTGTGGGATTTGACCTGGGCGATGATCGACAAGTACGGTTTCGATGCGGACCTGTACAATGGCAAAGGTGGCAACAACATGGCCATGCAGCTGGTGATCGACGGTTTGAAACTGCAGGTCTGCCGCCCTGGCTTCATCGATGGTCGTGATGCCATCCTGCTGGCCGACCGTCAGAACTACGAGGGTGCCAACCAGGAACTGATCTGGAAAGTGTTTGCCAGAAGAGGCCTGGGCTACAGCGCGAAACAAGGGCTAAGCACCAATCGTTTCGACCAGGTAGAGGCTTTCGATCTGCCGGAAACGTACGCCTGTACTACGCCGCTCACCCTGGAGGCGGTGGCTACTTCTAATGTTTACACAGGTGGCGTAGCTTCTAACCTATACCTAGGCTACGGTCCGCAGAACGTGCGCTTGCAGGCGGGTGGCGATGCTGACAATGTGTATACCTGGAGCGGAGCAGAAGGCCTGAGTGCAACGTCGGGCGCCAGTGTGGTCTTCACGCCGAAAGCAGCCGGCACTTATACCTTCACGGTGCGTGCCGTTAACGGCGATGGCTGTATCAAGCACAAGACGATCACGATTACGGTGGTAGATGTGCGTTGCGGCGATGGCAAGAAGAAAGACAAGGTGCTGGTATGTGTGGACGGGGTGGCAGAGTGCGTGGCCCCGAATGCAGTGCCATACCTGCTGACCGCTGCGAATGGCACACTGGGTAACTGCGGTCTGGCTGCTACGGCAACTGCCACGGCCAAAGCTGAGATCAGTGCTGAGAAAATGGCCCTGCGTGCAACACCAAACCCATTCGGCGCCAGAACTGACATCGGCTTTACACTGACGCAGGACGGTGGCTATACCCTGGAGGTGCTCGATATGCGCGGCTCCGTAGTGACTGTGCTGGCACAGGGCACTGGCAGAGCGGGTGAGCACAAAGTCTATCAGTTCGAGAAAGGCAGACTGTCAAACGGCATGTACATCGCCAGGCTGGTAACAGACGAAGGCGTGTCCTTTATCCGAATTGTGATGCAGAAATAATGCGTGTTTAACTATCCTGACAGGGCAAGGCCGGTGATTCACTCCACCGGCCTTTGCTTTTTTCGGTATACCTCATACCTAGACCCACTATACCTATACCTGCCTGCTATACCTAGCGCACCGCTTCGTAGCCGCCGGGTATACCTTTTTTGGAGAGCACGAACTGCCACAGCTGGTTGTTGCGGGCCCTAAAAGATCCAGCGCTGGACAGCAGGTAGTAATTCCACATCCGGTAGAAGCGCTCCCCATACTCGCCCTGCAGCTCGGGCCAGTGTTGGTTGAAATTCTGGTGCCAGGCCATCAGGGTGCGGTCGTAGTCCGGGCCGAAGTTGTGCAGGTCCTCCACCACAAAAATGTGCTCCATGGCGGCCGTGAGTTGCCGCAGCGAAGGGATCAGGCAGTTTGGAAAGATGTACTTGTCGATGAACGGGTCAGGGGAGGTTTTAGAGAAATTGACGCCAATGGTGTGCAGCAGAAACAGCCCTTCGTCTCTGAGGCAGCGGGCGGCCGTTTGCATGTAGGTGCGGTGGTTGCGGTAGCCCACATGCTCCGCCATCCCGATCGACACGACGTGGTCAAACTGCTCGCGCACGTCGCGGTAGTCCTGCAGCCTGATCTCGATGGGCAGTCCCTTGCAAAGCTCGCGGGCCAGTGCCGCCTGCTCCCTGGATACGGTCACGCCCACCACTTCCACTCCATACCTTTCGGCCGCATACCGGGCAAAGCTTCCCCAGCCACAGCCAATGTCGAGCACCCGCTGCCCGGGCTGTAGCCGCAGCTTGCGGCATACCAGGTCAAGCTTATGCTCCTGGGCCTGGTCCAGGTCGTCGGCGTTTTTCCAGTAGGCGCAGCTGTAGACCAGGCGCTTGTCGAGCATGCGTTGGTAGAGTTGATTGCCAATGTCGTAATGGCGCTGGGCATTGCGGGCCGCCTTGCCCTTGGGTTGCAGGTTGATTAGTCTCGCAAGTAGTACCTCCAGCACAGTGCGCCAGCCAAACCGGGCGTTCCGGTACAAGTCTGCCCGTATGGCTTTGTTCACAAATTCGTCTATGCGGTCGCAGTGCCACCAGCCGTCCATGTACGACTCAGCCAGGCCAAGTGAGCCCTGGCTGAGCACCCGTTTATAGAAACGATCGTCCTGCACCTGCAGATCCCAGGGGTTAGGACCGTTCACGGTGATGCCGGCTGTTGCCAACATGTCAGTTACCTGCTGCTCCAAGCTACTCCTTGTCATAGGGATGCTATTTCGTGATAAGATAGAAAAAGCACGATATTGACCTTGTAACGGCTGCCGTTCGCATAGGTTGTTGGAGTAGGTATAGCAGCGGTATGCGCATAGCGTATTGATAATCAGGCGCTATGGAAGAGATTGTGCGGAAAGGGCGGCTGGTGTGTTATTCTGTTTCGTAGAACGAAACTAAATTGTGTGGGCTACGTGTTTTATAGGCAGCTAACTAATGGCGGTATGCCGAAAAAAGTGTAGCTTTGTGGCATACTTCTTGAAGTATACCGCTTAAGAATACAACGTTCTTTAACTTACGGGGATGACTGGAATTGACAGCTTGTGCAGATTGCGTGTAAGCATGTCGGGTGATGAACGTACCACCTGTTAAAAATCCGTTCGAACAATAACTGGCGAATATAACTACGCCATGGCTGCTTAATCTAGGTATTAAGCACTAGCCATAGTCTCGTGCAGGTTTCGTGAATCTGCTTGCACATCAGAGGCTTCGACTCGATTGACTAGTCTGTGTAAAGGTGCGGTGCACAGGCGAAATAAAGCATCTAAGGAGTGCGCATAAGTTTGACTTATACTTGCAAGCTCCCGACAATCCGAATAAGTCTAAGCATGTAGAAGGCCCGTCGATTTCCTTGTCTGGACCAGGGTTCGAATCCCTGCATCTCCACTTAGTACAATAAATAAGGCCTTGCAGGTATACAACTTGCAAGGCCTTATTTATTTTCTGACAATCTGGTAACGATAGCTAATCTCCTGAGCAGGTACTTATGCTATGGATTGCTTGCTTGCGGAACCGTCTCTTCCCGGGTTATTGGCACTTCCGTCAGCTCGTTCTTGGCGCCCATCCTTCTCAGGAAGAGGTATCCGGACACACCTGCTACAATAGAGGCGACAAGTATGGCGAACTTGGCCTGCGTTTGGAAGGCCGGATCACTGAAAGAGAGCAGGGCGATAAAGATGGACATGGTGAACCCGATACCTGCCAGTAGGCCCAAGCCTACGAACTGTAACCATTTGGTGCCTGCAGGCAGGGAGCTTATACCTAGCTTTACCGACAGCCAGGAGAAAAAGACAATACCGATCGGTTTTCCTACCAACAGGCCGAAGATGATACCCATACCGAGCGTGCTGGTTAGCCCATCGAGCATGCTTGCCTCAAACGCGATATTGGTATTGGCCAAGGCAAAGATCGGCATGATAAGGAAGTTTACAGGCTTAACTAAGGCATGCTCCAGTTTCTCCAGCGGAGATTCCTTTTCGTCAGGTGTGGTGGGCAGGGTCAATGCGGTCAGTACGCCTGCAATGGTTGCGTGTATACCTGAATGATGGATAAAGTACCAGATCACGACGCCGGGAAGCAGGTATAGCCATATGTTCTTCACACCCATCCGGTTAAAGACGATCAACAAAGCGAAAACGCCTGTCGCATACAGCAGGTAGTTCAGGTGCATTTCGTTCGTGTAGAACACGGCGATCACCACAATGGCGCCTAAATCATCCACAATGGCCAGTGCCGTTAAGAACACCTTCAACGAGAGCGGTACTCGTTTGCCCAGCAGCGTTATTACGGCGATGGCAAAGGCAATATCAGTTGCCATGGGGATGCCCCAGCCATTTGCAGTTGGTGTGCCCAGGTTAAACAAGGTATAAACTGCGGCTGGCACCAACATCCCGCCGATGGCGGCAAACACAGGTAAAGCGGCTTGCTTAAAAGAAGACAGTTCGCCTTCTACCAGCTCTCTTTTAATTTCCAATCCTACCAGTAGGAAGAATATTGCCATCAGGCCGTCATTGATCCAAAGCAGAACGGGGTACCTCAGTTGCAGCGCTTCCGACTCATACCCTATTTGTTGCGCAAGAAAGCGCTCAAACCCAGGTCCAAGGGGAGAGTTTGCGATAAGTAAAGAGAGCACAACACAGGCCATTAAAATAAAGCCGCCTGCTGACCCGGATCTTAAAAATTCTCTGAGAGGAGTGAGGTTGATTCTTTGTAGCATGCCTAAAACTACAAAATTCATTCCTTTCATGCTAGCTTGAAGTATTACTTTTGTAAGGTTGTGGTTTGCTAACTTCGCTCAGGTCAAAGATTACTGCAATAAGTCTAATATAAGCGAGTGCATAATGCTGCAAAAATCAGGTTCATTTAACGCTGAACTTTGCCATCACGGGTGGGTGAGGATATGGCAAATTGAGATCTCAAGAGAAGACCATACGCTAAAAGAAATGTTTTAGCATAACGATATTAAGAGCCACCGGCCGTCTCATTCTTTCGGTTGGGATATACATTGTAATTTGTTACCATCTTCAGCAGCGATGGCCGTATACTGTAGGGTATTTTTACAAAGGCCCTATGCAGCAGGATATTCCCAACGTCGTGGCTCCATCGCACCCGCCTAAACTAAAAGAGCTGGCGGCTACAGCTATCTGCGGCAACGATATCACTTGGCTACCTCCATACCTGCATCCTTTTTGCGCACTTACTCCGGAGCAAGCTTAGCGTCTGCTTTTCTATAATTCTGAGGCGTTACTGAAAAGGTGAAAAGACAGAAGCGTGTCGGGTGATGGACGTATTACCTGTCAAAGATCGGTTCGAACACTAAATGGCGAATCCAGGCAGGTAAAAGCTTGATGATTTCCTTATCTGGACCAGAATCCGAATCCCTGCATCTCCACAACCCAAAGCAAAAAAGCCCCACTGACGTTAAACCAGTGGGGCTTTTTTGTTTGTTTGGCATGGCTCAAGCCGCTACAGGTTGAGGTCGGCTATACCTGTCAGGCGCTACAAAGTGCTCCATATCTAAACTGATAACCGAAGCCTTCGGGGGGTGGGGAGCGCTGCAAGTAACCACTCGTGGGCAGGCTAATTGCCCTCCGCCGTAGGGCCGTCCATCAATTCCCGCTCATAGTACACAAGCTCTTTCGCCAGGGGGTGCTCCAGGTTGGTGCAGTAATAGATGCGCCTGGCGTAGCGTCTCACCGCCAGTTTCAGGCCAGGGTTTACTTTGGCATACACGATAGACCCCTCAGGGTATTTATTTTCCATAGTAGTATAAATACAGGCTAGTTAAGATCTGACTTCTGGGTGGCTTTGGCAGCTTTCCTGGACTGTTTGTCGGCCTCTGTACGGTTCCGTTGTGCCTTTGCTTCCATTTTGGCAGCACGTTTGGCGTGCTTGGCTGCATAGGCTGCTTCTTTGTCGATGCGCTTGGCCTCTTTGGCATTTGCCTTGGCCTCGCGTGCGTCAGCCTTCGTGTCTTTTCTGAGATCGGAGGCGTCGTCCAGGCGCTGCTTGTCTGCTTCCACTTTCGCTTTCTGCTGCTCGGTTTTGCGCTCTTTCTCAGTTTGTTCCGTCTGAGCGAATGTAGGAGAAAAAGCTAGCAGCAGCGTTCCGGAGAGCAGTGTAATAAAAAGGGTCTTGTTTTTCATGTTGGCAGGAAAAGGTATGTTCTATTATCCTACTATAGTATACGGTTAAACAAATGCGTTAAGCGTAAATTATTGATAATAAGACATTTATATTTTAAAAAGCACTTCGTGGCCATCTCAGGGCACATAGTTGGTTTTTATCGCTTTCTGCCGACACGGAGTAGGTATAGCTTTCTTGTTTTGCACAGAAGAATACCATTGATTTCTAAACTATTAAGGGCATCGCGCTTGTTACATAGTCTCAGCACTCACCCGGCCCGATGGCCAAAATCGACAGGCCGTCTGGCTGCCCCGCTTTTACTCGTCCCGCTGCTTAAACTTCGACCATGAAATATGACAACGTTAACTACAGCGACCATGCTGCTTACCTTGCTCAACAACTGGGAAGAAAGCCGGGCATGATCGAATTGCTCAGTTTTGAAGGCAACCAGAACCTGATGCTGATAAACAGGCGATCATTAAAGAACAACGCATACCTTATTAGTTACACGAACAGCACAGCTGTGCGGCTGCTATCGGACGGGACTATGAAAGGAGGCCTTGTTGAGTTGCACAGTCGAGAAGCAGGGCACCGGTTTTACTCTGTTATGTTTGAGGAAAAGGATGCGGAAGAAGAGCACTATCTCATACTAGACGCCTCAGTCGAATCAGTTATGGTAGGCGGGTTAAGGGCCACGCTGGTACAAAGCGTACAGCTGATCACCATCGAAGACCTGGTTCAGCGCTACAACCCCATCATGTACAACCTTGCTTAACTCACAGAAATGACACAGGACCAATTTTACCTTTGCAGCAACAGAATTCTGGAACTCAGAGAAAAGCTACAGGCTACATATGATGTACGCAAAAAGGCGCAGGTAACGGAGTCTGCCCTGGCCGACGAGCAGCAGGTGGATTTTGATTCGCTAAAGCAATTTGTTGAGAACAAAACAAACGCTGATAAAAACACGGCCGAGGCCCAGGCCCTGATCAAAGAGTTGGCGGCGCAGGAGGCTAAGATCAGAGCGTTTGTGCCTGTATCGCTATACAGCACCAAAATAGAGGCTACTCAGCCAGGGCGGCCACCACTGCAGGTCGTGGTAGATCCGCAAAGCATAACCATTAGGGAAGTCAGAAACAACCGACTACTGTAGCCACCCCTAGCAACAGCTATTCCTTTTTGTTCCTGCCCCCGCGCTCCGAGTCAATGGGGTTTAGAAAAGGCAGTTGGATATGGTACCGCACCGCCACTATCCGGATCAGGATGACGGTGAGGGCAGCCAGGAGTTCAGTTATGGAGATGGACAGGTCGTACTGATAGCTGATCATATACACGATACCACCCACAATACAGGCCAGGGCGTAAATGTCTTTCCGGAACAGGAGCGGCATCTCGTTGAGCAAAACATCCCGGATGACGCCACCCACCGTGCCGGTGATGGCCCCCATCATAATGCATACCCAGAAGGGCAGCCCCGCCTCCAGACTTTTCCCTATCCCGACCACCGTAAACAAACCCAACCCAATGGAGTCGAACAGAAACAAGGCTCTGCCCCAACGGAAAAGCTGGTTCCGGAATACGATCGTGGCCAGCAGGGCTATACCTGTCACGATCAGGTAACTGGCATTCTGCATCCAGAAAGGCGGGACATTGAGCAGCAAATCCCGGGTTGTGCCGCCCCCGATGGCCGTTACCAGCCCAATGACATAGGCCCCAAACCAGTCGAACTGCTTGTTGGCAGCCCAGCGGATACCGCTCACGGCAAACGCGAAAGTCCCCAGGAGGTCCAAAAAGGTAGTGAAGCCCTGTGCCGAAAGCTCTATCATATTCTTGCCTGCGCGGTTAATGCGGTCGGATTGCCTGGGAGATACAGGCACATTTAAAGACACGAATATAAGGTGGTTTGAGCTACATAGCTAAAAAGAGTTATATGGTTTATTCCATTTCTGCAGACGGTGCCGAAATACGAGCCACTATCCTCTACACCTGTCTATACCTGTCGGGTTTGTAATGGCCATCTTATCTGCAGCTAGTTTTCAGGTAGTATACCACCTCCCTGCTTACCCAATGTATAATAACTTCAAGATTCTTAATTCCCTTCTACCTCCTTCTCAATTCAGCCTGCTGTGCTGCGCCTGTATTTAAATCTGCCTGATTCGGCTGCGGAACTTTTCTGGCTAAGAAGAGTAAAACTTGATTAAGTGCACATCAATAACAATATAGTAAAATTTATGTGTAAAATTTTAGCAGGTATACCTTTTCTGATTGCACTATGCCCGTCTCGGGCTATACCTATCCATGCACCTGACATCCGCAACCGCCTCAAGCTGACTGCCACCGACAAAGAGTACCCCTCGAGCTGGTTTATGCGCTTGCGCCAACCACGGCTCCGCATAACAGCGAATTTCCTCCCAACACGGATTAACGATCATCCACGCAACCCAACTTTTGATAGAGGCGCGCTGCCATTGAACACGGGCCAAGGCACGGCTGCAGCCATTATTCGCCAACACCGGAAAACCCCGGGATCGCGGGCCACAGGCGGCAACTACCGGGAAGAGTTTGCCATTCCATTTCAAACGTTTCTGTAATCATTCACATTAACAAGCAGTTATATGCACTTAAATCCTGTAGAACGTGAAAAGCTGTTGCTTCACCTTGCCGGGGAGCTCGCAGCAAAAAGGCTCAAGAGAGGCGTGAAGCTAAACTACCCTGAGTCCATTGCCTATATCTGTGGCAACCTGATGGAAGAGGCGCGGGATGGGAAGAAATCGGTGGCACAACTGATGGAACACGGCACTACGCTCCTGAAAAAGAACCAGGTGATGGAGGGTGTGTCCGAGATGATACACTTTATACAGATAGAAGTGACATTCCCCGACGGCATGAAACTGATCACGGTCGACAACCCCATCCGCTAGCACCTGCAAAGGACAATTTAAACACTTCTATATGAGACCAGGCGAATACATCCTGCAAAAAGGAGAGATAAAGGCGAATGACAAGCGCAAGATAGTGCGCCTGACGGTAGCCAACACCGGAGACCGGCCCATTCAGGTAGGCTCACACTACCATTTTTTCGAGGCCAACAAGGCCCTTGATTTTGACCGGGCGGCTGCCATCGGCATGCGGCTTAACATTCCGGCCAGCACGGCGGTGCGCTTTGAGCCAGGTGAGAAGAAAGCGGTCATCCTGGTGGAGTTCGCGGGCAACAAAGTGATAAAGGGCTTCAATAACCTGACCGAAGGCGATGTGTCGAAGAAGGGTGTGCGTGACGCTGCACTTCAGAAGGCCCAGAAAGAAGGGTATAAAGGAGCAGGGGGAACTGCCGCGCCTGCTAAGAAAAGGGATAGGAAATAACATCACCATTAAATCAGGAAACCATGTCAAACTGGAGTAGACGCGAATGGATAAAGGTAGTGGGGCTATCTACAGCCGGGCTTTCACTGCTTGGCTTTGAGGGGTTGGGCGGTGATTCTTCCTCCGTAAAATACGTTGATGGAGAGCTGTACATACCACGTGACCGCTACGCGGCGCTTTTTGGCCCCACCACAGGCGACAAAGTGCGCCTGGCAGACACCGAGCTGTTCATTGAAATCGAGAAGGATTTTAACGTGTACGGAGATGAAAACAAGTTCGGTGGCGGCAAAACCATCCGCGATGGTATGGGCCAGTCTGCGGGGGCGGCGCAGGACGACGTGTTGGACCTGGTGATAACCAACGCCATCATCATTGACCACTGGGGTGTCGTGAAGGCCGATATCGGCATCAAGAATGGCAAAATAGTAGGTATAGGAAAAGCCGGTAACCCGGACACCCAGCAGGGGGTGACAAAGGGCATGATCATTGGTGCCGCCACAGAGGTGCAGGCCTGTGCGGGCAAGATTATAACGGCAGGCGCTATCGATACGCACATTCACTTCATCGTACCCGAGCAGATAGAGGTAGCGCTTTACAGTGGCGTCACCACCCTGATTGGCGGTGGCACAGGACCTTCGGACGGCACGCTGGCCACTACCGTAACGCCGGGCAAATGGTGGGTAGAGCGCATGCTGGAGGCCTCCGAGAATACCCCCATGAACCTGGGCTTCACAGGCAAAGGCAACACCTCTACCTTTAAAGCGGCTGCCGAGCCCGTGGAGGCCGGGGCCCTTGGCCTGAAACTTCACGAAGACTGGGGTGTTACGCCATCCGCTATCGACATAGCCCTGCAGGTGGCCGACAAGTATGACGTGCAGGTGGCGCTTCATGCGGACAGCCTGAACGAGGCAGGCTACCTGGAAAATACGGTAAAAGCCATCAATGGCCGTGTCATCCACTCTTACCATACAGAGGGTGCCGGTGGTGGCCACGCGCCGGACATCATCAAGATCGCCATGTACCCGAACGTACTGCCGGCCTCCACCAACCCGACCAAGCCATACACTATCAACACCGTGGATGAGCACCTGGACATGCTCATGGCAGTGCACCACCTGGACAAGAGCATTCCGGAGGACGTAGCCTTTGCCGAATCGCGTATCCGTCCGCAGACAATTGCGGCGGAGGATATTCTGCAGGACATGGGCGTACTCAGCATCATGTCGTCTGACAGCCAGGCCATGGGCCGCATCTCTGAAACCATTCTGCGGACCTGGCAAACGGCCCACAAGATGAAAGTACAGCGCGGCCCGCTGCAGGACGACAAAGGCAAAAACAATGACAACTACCGCGTAAAGCGCTACATCGCCAAGTATACCATTAACCCGGCTATCACGCACGGCATAAGTGAGTATGTAGGCTCTGTAGAGGTGGGCAAATACGCAGACCTGGTGCTGTGGGACCCGGGCTTTTTCGGGGTGAAGCCGGAGATCATCTTTAAGAACGGGATGGCGGTGGGTGCCCGGATGGGTGACCCGAACGGGGCCATATCGCTGCCGCAGCCTGTCGTCTACAGACCCATGTACGGTTACTACGGCAGGGCGATTCAGCGGAACGGCTTCAACTTCGTTTCAGGTGTCTCGCTTGAGAATGGCAATATAGAGCGTCTGGGGCTGACCAAAGGTTGTTTGCCCGTGAAAGGCGTCCGTAAAATCTCCAAGAAAGACATGATCCATAACAGTGCCACGCCGAAGCTAGAGGTGAACCCGGAAACCTTTGTCGTGACGGCCGATGGTCAGGTGCTGACCTGCGAGCCCATGAAAGTTCTACCGATGGCGCAGCGTTACTTCCTGTTCTAAACTGTTAAAAACGTGTTGCCGGCACAGGTATAGCCCGCAACACCCTTACACCCTATGCTACTAATAGAAAAGGTAATCGGTAATCTCTCAGGCACAGTAACAGGAAACCGTTTAATTGATTTCCTGGACCTCGACTGGTTTGACACAGGCAAGACCACGCTCCGGAAGAGAACGAGGGCAGGCCAGGAAATAGGTATACGCAAGGACTCAAACCCGTTGGAAGACAGCGACATTCTATACCTGGATGAGGAGCGGGCCATTGTGGTCAACATACTTCCCTGCGAGTGCATTGTGTTCAAACCCGGAAGCTTCAGAGATATGGGCACCATTTGCTTCGAGATAGGCAACAAGCACATCCCCATCTTCATCAACGAGGAGGCTGAGGTGCTGGTGGAGTTTGAGAACCCGCTGTACAGGTTGCTGGAGCGCTCAGGTTACGAGCCCCATCGGGAAGTGCGCAAGCTGCTGAAAACGCACGCGCTGCGGGTGCGCCGGCATGGAAACAACTACACCAGGAAAATAACCATTAAATAAGGCACCGTTATGCAGCCACTGTTAACCCTCCTGCAGATCAACGACTCGATGTTTCCGATCGGGAGTTTCACCCATTCCTACGGCCTGGAGTCTTACGTGAGTCAGGGCATTGTGAAAGACACGCCGTCGGCTGCCGTGTATGCCAAAAACATGCTGCGTCACAGCATTTACTACAACGACGCCGCCTTTTTGCAGAAGACATGGGCCTTACTGGAGGCTAAAAAGCCTGCGCGGGGGCTTCAGAAGCTGGACGAGCTGATCACGGCGCTCAAGGTCCCTTTTGAGATAAGGGATGCCAGCAGAAAGCTGGCGATCCGTTTCCTGAAGCTGACGCAGGAACTTCACCCGGTTAAGCGGTGCAGTAACTACCTCATCAAGATACAGAAAGGCAAGCTGCATGGGCATTACGCCGTGGCCTTTGCTTTGTATGCGCATGCCAGCGGCATTACCCTAAAAGACGCCCTGCTTGCCTTCTATTACAACATGCTCAACGGCATTGTGACCAATTGCGCCAAACTGGTGCCCATCGGCCAGGGCGATGCCCAGAAGATCCTCTTCGACCTGCAGTCAACCATTAAACAGTTGGTGGATGAGCAGGAGAATATGGAAGAGGAAATGGTCGGACTCTGTTGCATCGGGCAGGAGATTCGCTGTATGCAGCACGAAAAGCAATATTCAAGACTATACATATCATAAAGCAAACCATCACCTAAGCAGATACTTTATGTCGAAGAAACATGTGAGAATAGGGGTTGCTGGTCCAGTAGGATCCGGTAAGACAGCCTTGATCGAGCGGCTGACCCGCCAAATGAGTAATGAGTACAGCATCTGCGTTGTGACCAACGATGTGTATACCCGTGAGGATGCTGAGTTTTTGACAAAGAATTCCTGCCTGCCCGCCGACCGCATCATGGGCGTGGAGACAGGAGGCTGTCCCCACACCGCCATACGCGAGGATGCTTCGATGAACATTGAGGCGGTGGAAGAACTGGTGGAGCGCCATCCGGATACGGAGATCGTTTTTGTGGAGAGCGGAGGAGACAACCTGTCGGCCACGTTCAGCCCAGACCTGGCCGATGTAACCATTTTTGTGATCGACGTGGCCGAGGGCGACAAGATGCCCCGCAAAGGAGGCCCGGGCATCACCCGTTCCGATCTGCTGATCATCAACAAAACCGACCTGGCCCCTTATGTGAACGCCGACCTGGACCTGATGGACCGCGACTCGAAGAAGATGCGCGGCGAACGACCGTTCATCTTCACGAACCTGATGAAACTGGAGGGCCTCGACGAGGTGATTGACTGGATCAAGAAGTTTGCTTTACTGGAAAAAACAGAGGCGCATGCTTAGTACCATTAAGGTTAACGCAGAGCGGGAGGGCAAGCAGACGGTTCTGAAAGGGAGCAGCTGTAATGCGCCCTATAAAGTGCTCCATTATGGCTCGCGGCATTTCCACAAGCACCTGGAACTGATCATGCTGAGTGCTACTCCGGGTATAATGGACGAGGACGAGATCGATATCGAGATAAATGTGCACGAAGGGGCGCATCTGAAATTTTTCACCCAGTCGTTTGGCAAGCTGCACCCCATGGAGAAGGGAGCGATCCAGCGGACGAAGGTACAGGTGAAGAAGGATGGTGTTTACAAGTTCACGCCCCACCCGGTTATCCCTTTTGCAAACTCCAAATTCAAGCTGTACAATGAAATCCACCTGGACGAAAGCGCTACGTTGATCTGGGGGGACATCATCGCCTCGGGGCGGGTGCATTCCGGGGAGTCGTTTAAGTTCACGCGCCTGCACAGCGTCACCAAGGTATACTGCAACAAAAAGCTCGTGCTGCTGGACAATCAACTGCTGGAGCCCGGCAGGCAGCCCTTCGACTCGATTCTGTTTTACGAGCACTATACCCATCAGGCCACCCTAATCTACGTGTCGCCATTTGCGGCTGAACTGAAGGCGGAGCTCGACGAGATCCTGGCGGTTCGGTACGATGAGATCACGTTTGGCTTTACGCAATGCGCTCCCAATGCGGTCATGATTAGGGCGATGGGCCATGAGGGCGGGTTGTTGCACGACTGGCTGGGTGCCATGGGGCAACTGTGCTGGGAATTTACGATGCACAAGCAGGGGCTGGACGAAAGCGGGTCGGAGGAGGAGCAAACACCTCAACAACAGGCTGCAGAAGAAAGCCCCGGTAAGAGGAAACAGTCCAGACGAAGTGGCACAAAACCCGCGAAAAAGGAAGTAACTGCAAAAGGAGCTGCCAAAAAAGCAAAGGCTATACCTGAGGCACTGGCTCAAGAAGAACTGGAAGAAGTTATTGCCGAAGCCGTGATAGAGAAGTAAGGAGGAGCCATGCACGAGATTTCAATTGTAAGAAACGTCTTTGAGACGCTGCAGGAAACCTACCCCGACAAGTTTGAGCGGATCACGAAGGTGCAGATAGAAGCGGGGCTGCTCAGCAACATCCAGCCCATCCTGATCCAGAATGCCTTTGAGGCCCTGATCGTGGAAGAGCCGGCACTGGCTGAAATCGAGCTGGAGGTGATCCTGCTGCCCATCATCGCCCACTGTGACGCCTGCGACAGAGACTTTGAAGTGAAGCGGCACAAGTTTGTGTGCGGCTGCGGCACGCCTTCCAAGAACATTGTGCAGGGAGAGGAGCTGCAGATCAGCCGGATTGAATTTTTAGAGAATCAACTATAAGACAGAAGATATGAGTACACCATCCATACCTAAAAGCAACAGAATGCCAGTAGGCGCTGTGCAATGCGATAACACCACCCTGAACCTGTTAAAAGCCAACGACTTCGTGGCCAAGGCCATCCGCGACAGGCTGCCGGAAGTGCTGGTGATCAACGTGTGCTCCTCCCCCGGAAGCGGCAAAACCACGCTCATGCAGGAGACCGCCAGGCGCCTGAGCGACAAGCTCAACATGGCCGTGCTGGTGGGCGACCCGGAAACCGACCGTGATGCCGTGCGCATGAAGGAAGTGGGCATTAACGCGCTCCAGATCGTGACCGGCGGTATGTGCCATATCGAGGCCCAGATGATTCTGCAGGCACTCGACCACATCGACCTGACTGGCGTGGACCTGCTCTTCATTGAGAACGTGGGCAACCTGGTTTGCCCGGCCGCCTTTGACCTGGGTGAAGACATTCGCGTGACCGTGCTGGCCGCCACCGAGGGCGACGACAAGCCCAAGAAGTACCCGCGCATGTTCCTCACCAGTGAGCTGATGGTGGTGTCCAAAGCGGACCTGCTGCCCTATGTGCCCTTCTTGGTAGAGGCCGTCACGCAGGATGCCCGGGAAGTAAACCCCACCATCGAGGTGATGACCATCAGTAGCCTGAAAGGCGAGGGGATGGACGAGTGGTGCGACTGGCTGCTGGCGAAGGTAGCCGAAAAGAAAGCCAAGCTGGCGACTGCTTAACCCGGCATGGCGACTAATTTGTCTATGCTGACGGAGCCCATTGTCGTAACGGAAGCGCTTGCGAAGGATCAGGGTCTGGGCGGCCGCACGATCGAATTTTTTGAGATTGAGTGGTACGAGGCCTCCAAGTCGCGCATGAAAAAGAAGACGCAGGGCGGGGCAGCCGTGCTGGTCGAGAAGTCGCGTAAAGACCCGCTGGAAGACGGGGACTTGCTATACCTGTCGGAGGAGCTAGCGATTCTGCTGAAGATAAAGCCATGTGATTGTGTGGTGCTATACCCGCGGAGCCTGCAGGAAGTGGGAACGATCTGTTTTGAAATTGGCAACAAGCACGTGCCGATTTTCATCACAGACGAGAACGAGGTATGTGTGGCCTACGACGCCCTGCTCTACCAGTTGTTGCAGTGTGGCGGCTTCGAAATGGGGATTGAAGAGCGGGTACTGCACCCTGCGCAGATGATCAAAGCCTATGGCAACAGGCGACAAAAGTAAGCGGCGATGTGGTGCCAAAGTGCTATTGTGAAGGCCCTGGCAGGTATAGACGAAAGATGCAGGTATAGCTATAGCATAAAAAGCAGATTGTTTCAGCCGATGCAAGCGGAATAGCCTGCCTTTTGGTAGGCAACAATCAAGGTATAAATGACTAGTCTGTATGATGGCCTCAATAGGAAGTGCACAGCAATTTTGTGAAGCATATAAGATGTATCTGAGGAGAGTGATGGCCTTTCTTCTGGTCGTAAACGTGAGCGCTTGGCTGTTTTTGCTGAGCGCCTGCAACAGTGAGAACGGGGAAAGTATGGCGACCTCGGCTGACACGATTGTGGTGACGGATATACGGGGCAAGGAAGTGCGGTTGAGCGAGCCAGCCAAACGGGTGATCGTATTGTACCAGGGTGCTTTGGATGGTATGTACATGCTGAACGCGGAGCACACGGTGGTAGGTATACAGAACAACATCTACACCAACCCCGAGACCTTCAGATACTTCAGCAAACTGGACCCCCGCATCGCCAGAAAACAGCTGCCGGCTCCGGGCAACTGGGAAACCTCCACTAACATCGAAAGCGTGCTGGCGCTCAAGCCCGACCTGGTGATCATCGCCTCGGGCCAGACCGACGCTATTCGTTTGCTTGAGAGTCTGGATGTTCAGGTATATGCGGTGTCGCCTCAGAACAACGAGCAATTGTTTGAAGAAATCGAAAGCATAGGCAAACTGACGGGCACGCACGAGCGGGCAGTCGAGCTGCTGGCCTATACCCGCCGCAAGCTCGGCGAGATAGCGGAAGCAACGGATCACATTAAGCAAAAGAAGTCGGTGTACTATGCCTGGTCGGGCGGTCGGATTTATTCTACCTCAGGGCAGAACAGCCGCATGGCGGAGTGCTTTCGGCTGGCGGGGGTTCGGAACGCCTGTACTTTTGCCATAGACCAGCCCAACATCAACCCCGAAACACTGATTTCGTGGGACCCTGACATTATTTTGCTCTGGAGCACCGACCCGCAGGTGCTCTACGACAAGAAAGAACTGGCGGTGCTCCAAGCGGTCAAAAACAAGAACGTGCACGTGCTGGATCCCCCTTTTTTCTACGACCCACATACCTTAAAAATTATGTATGCCGCCATCGAGCTGCACAACGTCGCCTATGGTGCAAACGAGCACTTCGACCTTGACGAGAACCGAAGGGACATCATGACGAACCTGTACGGTGCCAAAGCTACTGCCTTACTTGAATGAGAAAAGTAATGACCGGTTTTCTGATTTACGGCCTGCCTATACCGCTGCTGCTGTATTCCCTGACGGTGGGTCCGTCGCAGGGGCTGGTGTTCGCGGACTATTGGGAATGGGGCAGGGAGGCGCTGAGCGGCAATATCCATGAGAGCTCGACCAAGGTATACATGCTCAACAACATCATCGGGAATGTGCGTCTGCCCAGGGTTTTGCTCACGTTCATCATTGGGGCGGGACTGGCTTCCTCCGGGGGAGCATTGCAAGGCATCTTCCGGAATCCGCTCGTCGACCCCTATGTGCTGGGCATTTCCTCGGGCTCGGCTTTCGGGGCGGCGCTGGCCATTGCTTTTCCGCTGCTGCACATCAACGTGATGGCCTTTGTGCTGGGGGTGGCCTCTGTTATCATGACCTACTCCTTCGCTTTCAGTAACAACAAGTCGTCTATCGTGGCGGTCATCCTGTCGGGTATGATCGTGTCGGGTATCTTTACGGCTTCGCTCACCGTGGTGCAGTACATGAGCGACCCCTACAAGCTGCAGGCCATTGTGCAGTGGACGATGGGCAACCTCCACCACGCCTCCTGGGACAAGCTCAATACAGCCGCTTTGCCGGTAGGTATAGGTATAGTGGGCATGTACTTGATGCGCTGGCGGCTCAACCTGCTTGCGCTGGGCGAACAGGAGGCAAAGGCCGTGGGCGTGAACCCCACCGCCGATAAGGCTACCTTAGTCGCCTTGGCGACGCTCACCACATCCACCTCGGTGGCAGCGGCGGGTGTCATCAGCATGTACGGGCTTTTTATACCGCACCTCACCCGCATGATGGTCGGGCCGGATAACCGGAAAGCCATGCCGGCCAACATCTTCTTTGGCGGTTCTTTCCTGGTCATCATCGACAATTTCTCCCGCTCGCTGATGGACTTCGAAATACCGATTGGCATTTTTACCATGCTGCTGGGCGCGCCCTTTTTTCTCTTTTTAATGAAGAAAAACAAAATCAACTGGGTATGACAGAGACGGCGATAGAAGTAGAAAACCTCAGCTTTGGGTATGGCAAAACTCCCATACTGGAGCAGGTGCAGGTAGCCTTCCCGGCCAACCGTTTTTCGGTGCTGCTGGGCCGCAACGGGAGCGGCAAGTCCACGCTCTTCAACATCATGGCGGGCCTGCAGAAGTACAGGCATGGCTCTGTGAAGCTGATGGGCAAGGAGCGCTGCAAGCTATCATTTTCCGACTGCGCCCGTGTGCTCGGCTTTCTGCCCCAGTTCCATAAGTCCGTGTTCCCCTTCCATGTGAAGGATGTGGTGCTGACCGGCAGAGCTGCTTTTTCCGCCTTCAGCCCCAGAAAGAGTGACATGGAAAAGGTAGGGCAGTCCCTCGAAGAACTGGGCATCAGCCACCTGGCCGACAGGCCCTATACCGAGCTCTCGGGCGGCGAGCAGCAGTTGGTCATGATTGCGCGGGTGCTGGTGCAGGATCCGAAAATCATTCTCCTCGATGAGCCCACCAACCACCTCGACGTGTACTACCAGACCTATGTGCTGGAGAAGCTCAAAAAGCTGACGGAGAACGACCTGACGGTTATCGCCATCATGCACGACCCAAACATGGCTTTCCTGTACGCCGACCATTGCTACTTTATGAAAGACCGGACCGTGGTGACGCCGACCACCGGGTTTGATTTCCACGCCAGCGATTTTCTGGAATACGTGTACGATGTGCGCTTTACGACTGTGCTAGTGAACAATAAACTCATGGTAGTGCCTGATAGAAAAACAGACAATAGGATACAGGTTAAACCGTAGCGCAGGAGCGGATTCCGGCCTTGGACGCTGATGTGCAGGGTTTCCGGAGAGCGCTGTTCCCTATAATTGACCACAGCAAACCACAGGAAGAGGAGGGGAACAGGCCTGGTTTTTCAGGTTGTGCAGAACGGGCTCTTTCTTCTCTTTTAAATCTGCGGCACTGGCGGTTTGGCAGTTGGTGTGCCATACCTGCAACGCACGGCCAGGTACAGGCGGATGCACACAGCGCGGTATACCTGCTGTATAGGCGGTAAAGTGGTTGTTTCCTTGCTTTTATGGTGTTTCTTCCGTTACTTTGAAAGATTACTATCAGAACCGTGCTGCCACCTAATAGAACAATTCATCTCTTTTCAGAGCCGCTTACAGGCTTTGTTGCGGCATCGCATCACGTATCTCAAAGTGATGTGCTGAATGGTTATTGTCTTTTCTTTTATACAGCCCCTAAGGCCTTCATTAACTAAGCCGGAAACCTCCGGCCCCGGGCGAAAGCCACCATACCTTCTCACAGGTTATTCCTGTTCAAAATTCTAAAATTCGCGATTCCACAGAACACCTTTACTAAGCGCAAAGGCCGCAGGTAAGGGAGTTTTTGTGCGTTTGCCTTTTTTATTCGTCTCCACGCAGCACGCGCCGGAGGCTTAGCGCCCGCCGTTGGGGCCGGGCATGGCGCTTTACCTGCATGATTTTATAAAGCTTTAAAAATTAAAAATATATGAACCCGATTTATCTAACTGAAAAGGATTTCCAACGACTGCACAGCCTGGTACAGGCGCAGCGTGCGGTTAGCGGTGCACATACCGTAGAAGCGCTCAGCCAGGAACTGAAACGCGCCAAAGTGGTGGCATCCGAAGAGATTCCGGAAAATGTAGTGACCATGAACTCGCTGGTGAAGCTGACAGAACTGAAGAGCGGTGCCCAGATGGAGCTGACGGTAGTATACCCGAAAGACGCTGACCTTTCCAAGTTCAAAATCTCAGTGCTGGCGCCTGTGGGCACGGCCATACTGGGCTGCAAAGTGGGCGACAAGGTAGAGCGGCCGGGGCCAAAAGGTACCATGGTGTATGAGGTGATGGAGGTGTTGTATCAGCCCGAGGCTGCAGGTAACCTTAACCTTTAGTCCGCGGGTTTGTCGGAGAGGAATTTTTACGCCATAGAGAATGGGTTTTTTAGATTTTTTTAGAGAGGATATTGCCATTGATCTGGGCACGGCCAATTTCCTGGTCATGCAGGGTGACAAAGTGGTGGTGGACGAACCGTCCATCGTCGCTTACAGCAGATCATCGGGCAAAGTGTTGGCGATTGGCCACAAGGCCATGCAGATGGAGGGGAAAGCGCATGAGGACATCCGCATTGTGCGGCCTATGAAGGACGGCGTGATCGCCGACTTCCATGCGGCAGAACACATGATGAAGGGCATGCTGGAGATGATCAATGGTGGGAAAAGAAAATTCGGGTCCTCGTTCCGGATGGTGATATGCGTGCCCTCCGGTATAACCGAAGTGGAGAAGCGCGCCATACGCGACTCCGCCGTCATTGCCGGGGCAAGGGAGCTATACCTGGTGCACGAACCGATCGCCGCCGCCATTGGCATCGGGCTGGATGTGGAGGAGCCGAACGGGCACATGATCGTCGACATTGGCGGCGGTACCACCGAGATCGCCGTGATTGCCCTGAGCGGCATTGTCTGCGACCAATCCCTGAAGGTGGCGGGCGAAAGCTTTACCGCCGACATTGTGCACTACATGCGCAAGCATCACAACCTGCTCATCGGGCAATCCACCGCCGACCGGATAAAGCTGGAAGTAGGGGCGGCCCTTCCCGAACTGCAGAATCCCCCGGAAGACGTAGGCATCAAAGGCCGCGACCTGCTCACCGGCTTGCCGAAACAGGTATACGTTTCGTATTCGGATGTCGCTTTCTTCCTGGACCGCTCATTGGCGAAGATTGAGGAGGCCGTGATGAAAACGCTGGAAATGACCCCTCCCGAACTGTCGGCTGACATCCACCAGACGGGCATCTACCTGACCGGCGGCGGCGCTTTGCTGCGCGGCCTGGACAAACGGATCTCTGCCAGAACGAAACTGCCGACCCATGTGGTGGAAGACCCGCTTCGCGCTGTGGTGCGGGGCACCGGCATTGCCACCCGCAACATCGACCGCTTCCGGTTCCTGATGCGCTAAGGCAATCAAATTTTGCTGCCGTAAGGTATAGCCTGGCAGTTTATAAAATAGCATGTCATAAGAGCCCCGCCGGAGACAAGCCGGTGGGGTTACTTTTTGTAGTGGTAAATAAAGTAGAAGCAGCAGTCAGGAACAGCGACAGGTATAGGATTGCAGGTATACGGCGCGTTTACTGGCAATCCGGGTATGGCTTATTATTAAATTATCTTTAAATTTATTCTGCTTACAGGCATCGGATTTTTAGTTTGTCTGGCAAGCCCTTATTTTTGCATAAAATCAACGCAGGTGCTTTCAGATGGCGCTGCCGGTGCATTTCTGTTTGCATTCCCTTAGAAACTATTAGTCCTTCACCAGAATGTCTAAATCAAAGAAAGAGCATATTTTAGAAACCGCTTTAGACCTGTTTGCCGACAGAGGGTACGAGGCTACTCCCACCAGTCTCATTGCCAAGGAAGCCGATGTGTCCGAAGGGCTTATTTTTAAGCACTACATCAACAAGTCGAACTTACTGGAGGAGGTGATTAAGGCTGGCTACAGGCGCATTACGGACAAAAGCAAAGGCCTGGCCATGGAAAATGACCCGCTGAAACTGATCAGCAGTGTGCTGGACATGCCGCAGCGCCTGGTAGAAGACGAAAGAAATTTCTGGCGTATGCAGTTCCGCCTTGTGGATGAGGAGATCGCGCAGAAGCACCACAACCGCTATACCCACTCGGTGATGCAGAAGCTGGTGGAGGCATTCAGGGAGTTGGGCTATAAGGATCCTGAAATGGAATCGGAAGTGCTGATGCTGCTCGTAGAAGGGCTCTGGCGACTATTCGTAACCAATGGCGATAAAGAACACTGCAGAAACATGGTAGAGTTGATAAAATCCAAGTACGCCACGGAGTAAAGCTTGGTCAGGGTAACAATGCCCCACAGGTATAAGGAGCTGATCAAGCTCCTTTTTTTGTGTCCGGTTAAAAGCGTGGTATACCTCAAAGGGCAGAGGCAGTGGCTAAACAGGCTTTTGAGTGACCAGTGTAAAAGGACAACATACGCCACCTAATCCCTCCTGATATAAATAGATAAGCAACAGTAATTAACGACTAATCAGCTGCCTGAAAAACAAGAAAACTAGAGGTCAAAAGAAACCTTTTTAAAATAATTGATGTATATACATTTAAAGTCTATACATTTGTTGTAGATTTGTAGCAGAGAACCAATTAAACTAAAACAATAAGATTAAGATTATGGCAAACGTAAGATGGTCTGTAGACCCCACCCACAGCGAAGTACAGTTTAAAGTAAAGCACCTGATGATCACAACCGTGACAGGTTACTTCGAGAAGTTCACCGTGGAGGCCGAGAGCGAAGACGAGAACTTCAATGGTGCCCGCAATATTGTGTTCACGGCCGATGTGAACTCGATCAGCACCAACAACGAGCAGCGCGACACCCACCTGAAGTCAGCCGACTTCTTTGACGCGGACAATCACGGCGAAGTGCGCTTTGTGGGCACACGCTATGAGAACGTGGGCGGTAACGAATACAAACTGCACGGCGATCTGACTATCCGTAACATCACTAAACCAGTGACAGTGAACGTGGAATTTGGTGGCACTGTGGTGGATCCTTACGGACAGCACAAAGCAGGTTTTACGGTGACCGGTAAGATCAGCCGCAAAGAGTTTGGCCTTACCTGGAATGCGGTAACCGAAGCGGGTAGCGTAGTCGTAAGCGACGAGATCAAGCTGCAGGCTGAAATACAGTTGGTGAAGCAGGCCTAAGGTTTTAAGTGTTGTTTCGAATGTGTGGGAATCGGGAGTTATAGTCTTCTGATTTCTCACACATATTCGGAATGACATAGAACACCCGGCCCCGCGTATACCTTAATACCAGTTAATTAATTTCAATACCATGGAAGACAGCATCTTAGGACTCCACCATATCACAGCCATTGCCGATTCGGCGAAAAGCAATCTGGACTTTTATACCAAAGTGCTCGGGTTGAGGCTGCTCAAAAAGACGGTCAACTTTGATGACCCCGGCACCTATCACCTTTATTACGGCGACGAGGTAGGCAGTCCGGGTACTATCCTGACCTTCTTCCCGTACCAGGGGGCACGCCGTGGCAAGGCCGGCGCAGGTATGGCTACGCACATTGGCTACGCCGTGCCCGAAGGCAGCTTCGACTTCTGGATGAAGCGCTTCGAGGAGCACAAGGTACGCTACGGTCGTCCTTCGGAGAAATTCGGGGAGCAATACCTGCCTTTCCAGGACCCGGATGGACTGCTGCTGGAACTGGTGATTCCTAAGAACGCTGACAACCGCAAGCCTTGGGAAACGGACGAAGTGAAAGCCGACGTGGCTACGAAAGGCTTCCACAACGTGACGCTCACTTTGCACAAGGCCGAGAAAACGGCAGCTATTCTGACCGATATCCTGGGCTATACCTTGCAGGACCAGACAGGCAGCACTTACAGGTATAGCACCGATGCGGTAGAAGGAGCAAACAACATCGATATAGTGGAGAATACGAGTATCGGGCGCGGCGAAGGCGGTGCAGGCACGAACCACCACATTGCTTTCCGGGTGAAGGACGAGGAAGTGCTGATGCGGTTCCGCGAGAAAATAGCGGGCAAAGGCTTCAACATCACCGAGAAGATCGACCGCAATTACTTCTACTCCCTCTACTTCCGTGAGCCCGGCGGCGTGCTGTTCGAGATCGCCACCGACAACCCGGGCTTTGCGACAGACGAGTCGGTAGAAGACCTGGGCAAAAAGCTCTTGCTGCCACTGCAGTACGAACCGCACAGGGCTAAAATAGAGGCCGTGTTGCCGCGTCTGGACTAAGGCGATATTCTCAAATTTAACGAAAGGTATAGCATGTACACACACGAAAAGGACATACGCACGCAGGGAAAACCTTTGTCAGAAACTGGCAAAGCGCTGATCCTGATCCATGGCAGAGGGGCCACCGCGGCCAGCATCCTGCCACTGGCGCGGGAACTGGGGGCCGACGATTTCACGCTTTTTGCACCGCAGGCCACGAACAACACCTGGTATCCCTACAGTTTCATGGCACCAACTGATCAGAACCAGCCCGCCCTGAACTCAGCCCTGGAACTGATCCACGAAACCGTGCAAGGCATACGGGCGCAAGGTATAGCGAGCAAAGATATCTACTTGCTCGGTTTCTCGCAGGGCGCCTGCCTTACAGCAGAGTACGCGAGCCGGCACGCACAGCGCTTCGGCGGACTGCTGATCTTCACAGGCGGCCTGGTCGGGCAGGAGCTGAACACGAGCAACTACAAAGGCGACTTCGAAGGCACGCCCGTGCTCATCACGACCGGCGACCCGGACTCGCATGTGCCGGTAAGCAGGGTAGACGAAACCGTGAAGCAACTGGAAAGTATGGGCGCCAAAGTGACCCGCAAGGTATACCCAGGCCGACCACATACCATACTGGACGAAGAAATAGAGCTAGCTAGAAAGATACTGGCTTCTTAAGATATAAGTTTGGCTAAAGCAAAAGAGCTGGAAGCACCGCAATGGGCTGCCTTCAGCTTTTTTTGTTTTTGGGGGTATTTTGTTGGTGTCAATACATAGACTGTAACAGCATTTGTGAACATGATCTGACAGGCTATACTTGTTATGTTCAAAGCGAATTGTCTCCGTGCCCCACCTTTATCGAGGGCCCCTACCCCAGGCGGGGACTTTTCGGTAGCTGCTTTTCGATATGTCATCCTGGAAGGATCTTGGTGGAAGCAAGGTTAGGCAGTTGCTATAATACACTCCTCCTCGCATGAGGGGATTACCCTCTACCACCCAATCACAGGTATAGGCGCTGTAGCTCCAGCAGTTACTTTGCAGGCCCGGTTCCAACCACCCCTAACCCCTCCTTGTCTAAGGCGGGGAATCTGTAACTACTACTTTACAGGTATAAGTTTTGTAGCACAGACCACTGGCAGGTATAGCAAAACATACTAATACAGCAGCAATGAAACAGATCGCTTTGCCAAGTGCACTCTTGACGATTTTGTGTTTGAGCGGTCAGCGAGTTTAAAAGCGTCTTGACTTTTTTGTCCCGAAAGCTTTCGGGATGCCCGCCGCACAGGCGAAGCTATGAAATAGAAAAGGTGGCTATACCTGTAAGCCAGGTCTACGCCAGTTGTAAATTGGCCAGCGCGCAAACCACTAGTTGCGCTATCGCTAAACCTGCGGCACGATGCATGGGTGCAGCTATACCTATACCTCTCGGCCAGAGGCCCCACCATAGTAGACACGAGCGAGGGCGCTCGCGCCATACCTGCTGTACCTGTAATAAGCCACTGCATACCTACAACAAAAAGAGCCCTGCTGGCAAAACACCAACAGGGCTCTTCATTTAAAGTGATCTTTCAAAAATGCGACTTAATTCTGACTCTCGTAGCCAAAATCCTTAAACGTCTTGGCGATGTTCTCGTCGCTGGCTTTATTCTTATTCTTCCAACTGGCATCCAACTCCAGCGCTACCAGGCCCTTCAGGTTCATCACCGCTACAAAGTCATCCACATCCTTTATAAACTCCGGCCGGCGGCGCGATGACTTGAGCGCATACTTACGGGCGAAAACATCGCCTTTGGTCTGCAGTTCGTTCCGCTTCTCTATGATGTAATTCAGGCGCTCAACCAGGTCTTTGGTGGAGCGTCCGATCACCTCTGTCGCCTCCAGCGTACCGATGGTCATGACGGTGGTGCCCCCAATGGTGGTGATCTTTTTGCTGGTGGCCGGTTCGTCGATGATCACGGGAGCCACTCCGGTTACAGCGCCCATGGAGGCATTGGCCAGGGAGCGCCCTTTCTTGCCTTTGCGGGCACGGTTATACTTCTTCTTCAGGTCTTTTTCGGTTTCCTTGAGCTGCTCCATCAGGTCCCAGGCGCGCACTAGCGAGGCACGGTACTCGTTGTAGAGCTTCTGGTCCTTTTCGCCTTCGTTTACGGCATTGAGAATGGTAAACGACACGGTGCGTTCATCGCGCTTATTCGATTTGTCCAGCACGAAAAAGGTCATCTCGAAAGCCAGCGAGTCGAGCGGGTCGCGCACAAAGTCGTAGCCCGGCCGCCAGATGAACTCGTACTGGGACGGCGTATTCTTTACCAGGGCAGTAGCCGGCACGTTGGTGTTCGTGGAAATAAAGCTGAACGTGGCGATGTCGGACTCCCCGTTCGGGTCATAGATCTGGAACTTGATGTTCACCGTTGCGTCCTCTTTGTACACGAAGCGCTTCTGCGAGGGAATCATCTGCAGGGTGGGGGGCAGGTCCTGCTGTGTCACCTCCACTTTAAAAGCACCTTTCGTGCGGGCCTTGGCGGGCTGGTCCTCTACGTAAAACTCCACCAGAATGGGCTTGTTGCGCAGGCGGTTGAACTGCGTGAGCGATGGCTTCCAGGTAAACTCTCCCTGTGCCGACAATTTGGCTCCCTCGGGCATCCCCTCGGCAATGGCCACAAACACGATCGGGTCCTCGTCCTCGTCCTGCACCGCCGCTGACTCAATGGTATAGGTGTTCTGGGCGTTGTATCGTACGTAAAGCGGTTTCAATTCGCCTACCACGGGCGGGCGGTTCACGTGCTCTACCTTAAAGTCCACCACCTGGCTGGCGCTCTCGTCTTTGTCATTGCGTACTTCAAAGATCACCTGCAGCACGCGTCCGCCGCTCAGCCTGTCTACAAAGTCGTAGCTGGGCGTCCAGGAGAAATAGCCGAGCGAGTCGAAGACCATGCCCTCAACCTTGCCCTGCTTGATGCTATACCTGAACTCAGAGCCGGTGCCGCCGCTGGCCTGTACCTCAAACTCGAGCTGCTGCCCTTCTTTCAGCACATTCCAGCCAGGCTCAGCCGGGAACTGCAGTTTGATGGCCGACGACCTGGAAGATTTGCCAGAAGGTGCGTCCTGTGCAATTGCTAGGTTGATAATGAGTATCAGAAGAGAAAAAAGAAGTAGACTCTTTTTCATATAAGGTGAATTGTGCAATGCGGTGCTTAGAGAATGCTTAAACTTTCAGGTGCCTTTAAGAGCGGATAGGAGCAGAACTTCAGAATAGTACTAAAGCCGCCTGGCAGCAAAGTGCGTCCTGAGGTAGCGAATAGTGGCTTCCGCTGCGAAGTGAATGCTATAGGAAAGATGAAGTTTGAACATGCTCTCTTAGAAGCCTCTAAGTTAGCAAAGACTTCTGCGTTTATCAAAGCAGGTCTTCTGCTAAAATTTTAAACAATCATTTTCTGAATAACGGGAGGGAGAAATGCAATAGTGAATTGCACTATAGCTGGTGTTGAAGACTACTTGCAGTGGAATTGAGGACTTACTCACTACTCCTATATTATATAGAGTAAAACTGATCTAAAGCAGGCGCTTTCTGAAGGGTAGGGCAGAGGCTATACCTGCCCTTTGGCGCTGAGGGTTATCAAAATGTTAATGGAGAAACTGTTTTGCTGCATGTTTTTGCGGATTTAATAAAAAAATATGCATAAAATTTGGTATATAGAAATATAAATGAGTTAATTAGTGAAGGAAAAAGCGGTAATGTCGCGTCGGGTTGCATAAAACTGCGCACTTTGCTTCCTGCCTAACCTTGCTAAAAGGCGAGGCTTTCAGAGTAATCAAACTACTATGTATACTTCCTTCAATGTGAAAATGCTGATGAACGGTGCGCTGGCACTGCTGCTTGCGGCAGCCTCGTGCAAAGCACCGCAGCAACAAGAGGCGGCGCCGGTTGCGCAAAGCACAGCAGCAAAGCCCGAAACCGCACAGGCTCCCATCATCACAGGCGCTGACCAGACAGAGGCCTACCTGCCCTACCTGAAGGGCAAGCGTGTAGGCATGGTGGTGAATCCGACCTCCATCATCGGTGATAAGCTAAGTGTGGACAGTCTGCATGCACTCGGGGTGAACATCGTGAAAGTGTTCGGTCCGGAGCACGGTTTCAGAGGCGATGCTCCTGCCGGTATAAAGGTGGAGGACAGCGTGGACCCTAAAACAGGAATAAAGGTGGTGTCGCTTTACGGCAAGCGCAACAAGCCTACCAAAGAGGACCTTGCTGATGTGGACCTGATGATCTTCGACATACAGGACGTGGGCACCCGTTTCTATACCTACACCATTACGCTGCACCGCGTAATGGAGGCCTGCGCCGAGAATGGAGTTGAGCTGATGGTGCTGGACAGGCCAAACCCGAACGGTTTCCTGGTAGACGGCCCCATCCTGGAGCCTGAGAACAAATCGGGTATCGGCATACATCCTATCCCTATTGCGCACGGCCTGACGGTAGGGGAGTTTGCCCAGATGATAAACGGCGAAAAGTGGCTGGCCAACGGCGTGCAGTGCAAACTGAAGATCGTGCCGGTGAAAAACTACAACCACGACATGCCTTACGACCTGCCCGTGTGGCCTTCCCCTAACCTGAACACGCAACAAGCCATCCTGCTATACCCATCTACCTGTCTTTTCGAAGGCACCATCTTTAACCACGGTCGCGGCACCATGTTCCCGTTCACCGTGATGGGGCATCCGGACATGAAAGACAAATACTCTTTCAGTTACACGCCTATAGGTATAAAAGGGATGGCCGAAACGCCATTGCACCAGGACAAGGTATGTTACGGTCTGGACCTGCGCAATTATGATGTCAGCACTTTCCGGAAGACAGGCAGAATTAACCTGAGCTGGATGATGGAGCTCTACCAGGCTTACCCGGATAAGGAGCGCTTCTTCGATTACAAGCAGAGCAACCAGATCGGCAACATCGACAAGCTAGCCGGTACCAAAAAGTTTAAGGAGCAGATCATCGCCGGGGTATCGGAAGAAGAGATTCGCCAGAGCTGGGAGCCGGGGCTGAGTCAGTACAAGCAAATGCGTCAAAATTACCTGCTTTATCCCTGATAGCGAAGGCGTGTCAGATTGAAGATTTTCAGGACTTGGTTTTAGGGTCCGGGAGCAGAAACAGGAACATGCAGAATGTGTTACGTCCCGCGCTTTGACCGGAAAAAACCGCAGCAACACAGTTTACGCCTTCCGGTGTCTGCATATTTGAAAAGATTGAATTTGCGGGATTGTGCGCGTTTTGCTTGCTGTCGTAACATTGGATTTTGAAGCAATTGCAGCTTTAAAAGCGATAGAAGCGGTTGTTGTTCGATAAGAGTATTAAATTAAAATAAATGTTTAAAAGTATATTAAATAAGTTTAATTTTATATGCACGATTCTGCGTTTTTGCGTATAAGCTGATATTGCTGCTTTTTTCTTTTTTAGCGAAAATGATTGCAACAACCTGTGTGCTATAAGCCTTTTTTACTAGTTTTAATGTGAGTTTAATCTGTACCTGAATAGAGAAGAGCGAATGCAACCGGCTGAATTGTATTATGCAAAGTTTTTTTGCCGTAGTACCCGGTCAGCGTCCTGGAGAGAATTAATTCTATGTTTTACCAATAACCAATAACCAATCTACCCACAATAATCTTAACCAATAGCCACGTAGTTATGATGAAAAAATTACAGTGTTACCTATGGGGGATATGTTTCCTTCTGTTTCACTTTACAGCCAATGCTCAGAGCACGACTGTATCCGGCACGGTAACTGCCGCCTCCGATAATTCCCCGCTGCCAGGTGTTACGGTAGCCGTTAAAGGTCAGCCGCGTGGTACGAATACCAACACGGATGGCAAGTTCTCTATTTCGGTAGCACCATCCGATGTGTTGGTGTTCAGTTTTATTGGCATGAAGTCCGTTGAGAAGCCTGTTGGCACGAACACAGTCATCAACGTGGCACTGCAGGCAAATGAGCAAAGCCTGAGCGAGGTAGTAGTAACTGCCCTCGGTATCAAGCAGGAAAAGAAAGCCCTGGGTTATGCCGTAACAGAGGTTAAAGGTGCTACCATTGCCCAGACACAGCGCGAGAACTTCGTGAACGGCCTGGCCGGTCGTGTGGCGGGTGTGGAAGTGAACGCTTCTTCTGGTCTGCCAGGTTCTTCTTCTTCTATCGTGATCCGCGGTATCAGCTCCCTGAGCGGTAGCAACCAGCCACTGTTTGTGGTAGACGGTCTTCCGATCAGCAACAACACCACTTCTACCAGTGTGTTTGCTTCTTCTATCGGTGCAGGCTCCCGTTCATTCGAGAACAGAGGCGTTGACTTTACCAACCGTGCCGCCGACATCAACCCGGAGGACATCGAATCCATCACCGTACTGAAAGGTCCTGAAGCGGCTGCTCTCTATGGTATTGAGGCTGCCTCTGGTGCTATCGTGATCACCACCAAGCGCGGTCAGGCCGGTAAGCCACGTATCAACTACAGCAACAGCTTCCGTATCGACCGCATCGTGCGCTACCCTGAGATTCAGCAGAAGTACGACAGAGGCGCAAACGGTTATACCACGGAAGGTGACGAAAGCCTTTCTTACTTCGGTGCTCCTTACTCATCTGAAGTACAGTTCTACGACAACGTGAAGAACTTCTTTGATGATGCCTTCACACAAAAGCACAATCTGGCCTTCACGGGTGGTAACGAAGCTGCTCAGTACCGCATCTCCGGTTCTTACACCGATGCACAGGGCTTCATCCCGAACACAGGTCTGGAGCGTATCACGCTTTCCTCTGCTATTACAGCTAAGTTGAGCAAGCGCCTTTCAACGGACGTAACGTTTGACTATACCCGTTCTGATAACGACCAGGCCTTCAGAGGCGCCGGTGGACCATTGCTGCAGCTGCTGCGTTGGCCATCTACTGACGACGCCAGCAACTACCTGACTCCAACTGGTGACAGAAGAGACTTCGGTGCTTACTCAGTTGCTATCGAGAACCCGTTCTTCAACGTGAACAAGAACATCTTCAACTCCCTGACTGACCGCTACAGACTGAATGCCAGCCTGACAGCTGACGTAACGGATTGGATGAAACTCGTAGGCCAGGCAGGTGTTGACTATTACACAGAAAAAAACACGATCGTGCGTCACCCGCAGTCTAATGCAGGCCGCTCTTTCGGCGGTATCTTCGACCAGGCCGTGATCACGAACCGTAACCTGACGTTCCAGTACTATGCTCAGTTCACAGCCCCTACGCTGTTCAATGACAAACTGCGCACCGACCTGAAACTGGGTAGCACAGTATATGACTGGAACACGTTCAGTGCAGCCGCTACCGGTGAGCAGTTCATGGCACCGAACCTGTACTCGATCAACAACACAACCCTTACCACACAGCGCGCTTACAACAACCTGACGCAGCGCCGTCTGGTAGGTGCCTGGGGTAGCTTCAACGCCAGCTACAACGACATCCTCTTCCTGACCTTGACGGGCCGTAATGACTGGAGCTCTACACTGCCAGTGCAGAACAACTCGTTCTTCTATCCTTCTGCCGGTCTGAGCTTTGTGTTCACCGAGCTGGAGCCATTCCAGGGCTTTAAGAACGTGCTGTCCTATGGTAAGATCAGAGGCTCTATTGCCCAGGTAGGTAAAGACGCCCGTCCGTACAGCATCCGTCCGTTCTACGAAACGGCTATGACAACGGGTGGTGGTTTCCGCTATGGTTTCACAGGCCCAAGCCTGGACCTGCGTCCGGAAATGACTACTTCTTACGAATTCGGTACAGAGTTGAAGTTCTTCAACGACCGCTTCGGTATTGATGCGACTTACTTCAAGAAGAAGTCTGTTGACCAGATCGTGCAGAACCTGCGTCTGAGCTATGCAACTGGTTTCGTATTGATGACCTTTAACGCCGGTGAGATGGAGAACTCAGGTATAGAGCTTCAGCTAAACGGTACACCTGTGGAGAACAGCAATTTCAGATGGGATGTGTTGTTGAACTACACGAAGAACAACAGCAAGCTGACTAAGCTTCCTGGTGACGTGCAGGAGTTCTACAACTCTGACACCTGGCTGTATGGCAACGTGCGTGTAGGCTCACGTGTAGATGGTCCGTTGACTACCTTCACTGGCTACGACTACCAGCGCAACGACAATGGCGACGTGCTGATCAACCCATCAACTGGTCTGCCTATCCTGAACACCAGCGAGTGGAAAATAGTAGGTGACCGTAACCCGGACTTCAACATCGGTCTGACCAACACCTTCACTTACAAGAACCTGTCACTCAACTTCCTGCTTGACATCCGCAAAGGCGGTGATGTGTACAACGCAACAGAACACTATTTGACTGTTACTGGATTGAGCAAGCGTACTTTGGATCGTGAAACGCCGCGCATCGTGACAGGTGTGTTGAAAGACGGTCTGGAAAACACAGTTAGCCCAACGCAGAACAACATTCCGATCGACCTGTACAGAAACTCTACTTACTGGTCGTCTATCTACCCACACCAGAGCTTCATCGAGAAGGATGTGAACTGGGTACGTCTGCGCGACGTGACACTGAACTACCGCTTGCCAACCAGCATCATGGAGCGCGTGAAGTTCATCGAAGACCTGAACGTGTTTGTAACAGGCACTGACCTGTTCCTGATCACAAACTACTCTGGTCTGGATCCGGTTGCTAACGGTAACTCTGCTGCAGTAGGTGGTGCCGGTGGTGGCGGCCTTGATTACGGTAACTTCCCGTTACCTAGAGGAATTAACTTTGGTATTAGAGCAGGATTTTAATTAAGATGAAAATGAGAAAGATATTAGTTGCTTCTCTTATAGCGGCCAGCGTGTTTTCGGCATCTGGCTGTAAAGATTACCTAGACGTAAACACAAACCCGAACGGTCCGGATGCCTTGCTGCAGCCGGAGCTGTTCCTCCCGCAAATACAGTCTGAAATGGCAGTAGCGGTACAGTGGGATGGCCGATGGGCAGGACAGTACGTGCAGAACTGGGCTTCTACAGCCGCTGACAACGCTATTGACCTGCACGGCAACCCATTGTCTGACTCCTACGCACAGCTCTGGAGAGCCGTGTACTGGAGCATGGGCTATAACCTGTCGGACATGATCGAGAGCGGCGAGCGCAGCAAGAAGTATGACTTCGTAGGCGTGGGCCACATCATGCGTGCGTACGGCTGGCAGACCCTGACCGACTACCATGGTCCAATCATCATGACAGAGGCCTTCAATACTGACAAGCGCGTTTTCAACTACGACGATCAGCAGGTTGTTTACCCGGAAATTCAGCGACTGCTGGTAGAGGGCGTTAAAAGCCTGGAGCGTACAGACGGGCTGGATGCCGCCAGTTCTGGCTTGAGCAAAAGCGACCTGATCTACGCAGGTAACCGGGACAAGTGGAAGAAGTTTGCATACGGTATGATGGCTATCAACGCTCATCGCCTGACAAACAAGAGCTCTTACGACCCGAGCAAAGTGATCGCGTATGTGGACCAGTCGCTTGCCAGCAATGCTGACAACGCCATGATCCGCTTCCAGGGAGAAGTAAGCGCCAACACAAACTTCTTCGGACCGATCCGTAACAACATCGCTTCTAACCGTCAGACTGACTACATCGTAGGTTTGCTGGATGGTACTAACCCATCGCTGCGCGACGCGGCCCTGGCTGAGGCCGATCCTGTGTTTGCAGGACAGCATTTGAAAGACCCACGTTTGACTGCTATGCTGGCGCCATCGCCGGACGGCCAGTACAGAGGTCTTCGTTCCGGAAAAGGCATCACAGGTATACCTGCTGCCGAGGTTCCTAACAACCTGTGGGGTTCTGTGGGTGTATCTACGGCACAGCCACGCCAGATCTATATTTTCGGTAATGCGGCCCCATTCCCGCTGATGACCTACTCGCAGCTGCAGTTTATCAAAGCAGAAGCTGCCTGGATCGCTGGTATGAAAGACGTAGCTCTGGATGCTTATACCAAAGGCGTAACAGCTCACATCGAATTCTCACGTACTTATGCACCAGATCCGGCGATGTTTGATCAGCGCAAGGCGGCTTACCTGGCTAGCGAGGCAATAATGCCAAAAACGTCTGCCGACCTGACGCTTTCTAAGATCATGCTGCAGAAATATATCGCAACCTGGGGTTGGGGCTTCCTCGAAACCTGGTCAGATATGAGAAGATACCACTACAACCAGGATGGTGACGTGTATGTTAACTTTGCACTGCCTGATATGCTGAACGTGGCTAACCAGGGAGTGCCTGCTTACAGAGCGCGTCCGAGATACAACTCAGAGTATATGTGGAATCAGGAGGCGCTGCGTGCTTTGGGCGGCAACGACGAGAACTACCACACTTATGAAACTTGGTTCAGCAAACACGAATAATCAGAAAAAGAGATGATGAAGATATTTAAAAGAGCATTCCTGTTTTTGGCAGCGGGCCTCATGTTGGGAGCCTGCGAAAAAAACGCCATCCCTGAAGTGACAGAACCAGTGCAGGACGGCGGCGCCTATGTAAAGTTCTTCTTCCAGGTGGAAGGAGCACCACGCGCTAACTTCTACCTGGATAGCAAGAAAGTGACCGGTGTAGCGCCTACCGCTACGGACATCGTACTGGGCAACGCTTATGGATCGGTATACCCAAGCAACGCCTACGCACTGGTGCCAGCCGGAAGCTTCAACATGAGCGCAATTGACACCGTGGCAGGGAAAGGCACGGCCGATGTGCTGGCAAGCACTTCCGTAAGCCTGGCTGCTAACAAGCACTACTCGGCTTACCTGGCGGGTACACCGGCCAGTTATGAAGTGTTCATGGTGGAGGACAACCTGCCGCCAGCCGACTACACCAAAATCTGGTGGCGCTTTATGAACACGATGGCCGACATGCCTTTTGCGGTAGATGCCTATGCAGTACGTTCCGCTGTAGCAGCAACTGAAACAAAGCCAGCAGAGCCAGTTGAAGTATATGAGCTGGGTAAAGGTCTTGCGTTTAAACAGCACGGCCCTTACGTGGAGCTGAAGCCAGGAACCTATACCTACAAAGTATTCGCTTCAGGAACAGAGTATGATCCTGCCACTTCCAAGGCCTACATTCAGCAATCATTCGCGGTGGCTTCGTTAGGGCGTGTATACACTACACAGATTCGTGGTGCTTACTCCTTAACGCCAAAAGCAGCCCAGATAGATTACTGGAGAGAGAGATAAGGTGGTAAACCCGGGGTTGCGCTGGCCCCGGGTTATTTTCCCCTTGCTTCTGAACTGATGCAGGTCGTATGAAGGCCATCATGCATAGAAGAATAGATAGTAGTGATAGATTAGCTTACGAATAGTTTTATTACCATGAAAGAGCCCCTCCTTTACTAACCCTAACGGAGGGCTTTTTTTTAGCCACCCTCTTACCAACCGGAACAATGATTAGAAACTTTACACTTTTAGCCACCCTGCTGCTCAGCTCGATCAGCCTTTTTGCCCAGGTATCCAAGCAGCCTCCCAAGCGTGAGTTCCGAGGTGTCTGGATCGCCACGGTGCAGAACATCGACTGGCCCTCCAAACCCAAGCAGGGCGTAGACTCCCAGCAGCAGATGCAGGAGCTGATTGATATCTTCGACGCCCATCAGAAAGCAGGTATAAATGCCATCATGCTGCAGGTGCGCCCTTCAGCCGACGCCTTTTATGCCAAAGGCCGTGAGCAGTGGAGCATGTTCCTGACCGGCAAACAGGGCACGCTGCCCGAGCCATTTTACGATCCGCTGGAGTTTGCCATCGAAGAGGCCCACAAGCGCGGCATGGAACTGCACGCCTGGATCAACCCTTACCGTGCCTCTACCAGTTTGGTGGATTCCCTGGTGAGCACCGAGCACATCTCCCGCATTCAGCCGGACTGGTTCTTTACCTACGGCGACAAAAAATACTTCAACCCCGGCCTGCCTGAGGTGCGCCACTACCTCGTGGACGTGATCATGGACGTGGTGCGCAACTACGACATCGACGGGATTCACTTCGACGACTACTTCTACCCATACCCAGGCAAAGCCGCCCTGCCCGACTCGATCACCTATATGCTGCACAAGCAAGGTATAGCGAACGTGGAGGACTGGCGCCGCAACAACGTGGACCAGCTGATCAAAGACCTGTCAGTAGAGATAAAGAAAGAAAAGGAGCATGTGAAGTTCGGTATTAGTCCGTTCGGCATCTGGCGCAACAAGGCCCAGGACCCGATGGGCTCAGAGAGCAATGGCCTGTCCGGGTATAGCGCCCTCTATGCCGATGCCCGCAAGTGGGTGCAGGAAGGCTGGATCGACTACATCAACCCGCAGCTCTACTTCCCCTTCGGCTATACACCGGCGCCTTACGAGAAACTGCTGGACTGGTGGGCGGATAACGCCTTTGGCAAGCATGTGTACATAGGTCAGGGTGCCTACCGTGCCATGGAAGACCGCGAAGGCTGGCGCGACCGGCAGCAGTTGCCAAACCAGGTGCGCTACTTGCGCGCCAATCCGCGGGTGCAGGGCAGTGTGTACTTCAGCTCCCGCTCGCTCACCAACAATCTGGCCGGTTTCCGCGACTCGCTGCAGCACGATTTGTACCGCTATCCGGCCCTGCAGCCTGTTATGCCTTGGCTAGGAATGGCCAAGCCGGCCCAACCTGATGCGCTGCGCGAAGACAAGTTCCTGTTCGTTTTCCCACGACTGCGTAAAGCCGTTATCCGGTGGGATTATCCGGATCAGGAGGAGGATGTGTATGGCTTCGTGGTATACCGCTTCAACGAGAACGAGCCGATCAACCTGGAGCATGCCCGCAACATCCGCCGCATTCAGTTCAACGACTACGAGCTGGGCTTCTATGACGAGACGGCCGAACGCGGAAAGACCTACAAATACGTGGTGACGTCCATTGACCGGCTCAAAAATGAGAGTGCGCCTTCTAATGTTTACCTAAAGAAAATACGCTAGGTATAGCTTGCATCCTAAATTCAGAAACGTCCGGAATTAACAACTGTAAGACATGAACAGAAATAAGACCATATTGGCACTGGTGCTGGCGACGATGATTGTGGCGGCCAATGCCATCGCTTTTTCCAACAAGGCCACCCCTGATTTTGAGGAGGCAGAACTTGCTGCCAAAGGGCCGGCCTGGATCCGCATCAACCAACTGGGCTATACCCCGACAGGTATAAAAGTGGCGGTTTGGGGAAGTAAGTCGAAAGGCAAGCTAAAACGGTTTGAGTTAGTAGATGCCAGCACTGGCAAAGTAGTGTTTAAAGGAAAGGCGGGTCAGGCTTTTGGTGCTTACGGTCCTTTTCAGGAATCTTACAGGCTGAACTTTACAGAATTCAACAAGCCGGGCACCTACTACCTGCAGGCCGGGGAAGCTAAGTCGCCGGAGTTCCGGATCGATGCGGATGTGTACGAAGGCACGGCTGACTTTGCGCTGCGCTACATGCGCCAGCAGCGCAGCGGCTTCAACCCCTTCCTGAAAGACTCCTGCCATACCCAGGACGGCTATACCATGTATGGTCCGATGCCTGACAGCACCATCATTGATGTGTCGGGAGGTTGGCACGACGCCTCGGATTACCTGCAGTATGCGACCACTTCAGCAAACGCCACTTACCACCTGCTGGCCGCCTACCGCGATTTCCCGGGTGTGTTCACCGACAAGCACCAGGCAAACGGGCTGGAAGGCACCAATGGCGTGGCTGACGTGCTCGACGAGGCGAAATGGGGACTGGAATGGCTCCTGAAACTGCACCCGCGCGAGGACTGGCTGTTCAACCAGTTGGCCGACGACCGCGATCACCAGGGCATGCGCCTCCCTACGAATGACCCTGTCGACTATGGCATGGGTGGAGGTGGACCGCGTCCGGTATACTTCGCTTCCGGGGAACCGCAGGGCCTGGGTAAATATAAGAACCGGGCGACCGGGGTTGCCTCCATTGCAGGAAAGTTCACCAGCGCCTTCGGTCTGGCCGCTCAGATTTACAGCACCAAGGATCAAAATCTTTCGAATCTGTTTGGTCAGAAAGCACAGTCTGCTTACAAACTGGGCCTCGCCAAGCCGGGCGTGGCACAGACCGCTCCCAACAGAGCGCCTTATTTCTATGAGGAAGACAACTGGGTGGACGACATGCAGCTGGGCGCAGCTGCGCTTTATCAGCTGACAGGCAAGCAGGAGTTTTTCAAGCAGGCCTATGATTACGGTCTTCAGGAAAAAGTGACGCCGTGGATGGGTGCTGATACGGCCCGTCACTACCAGTGGTATCCTTTCCATAACTTCGGGCATTTTGAACTGGCCAAGAAATCTGATGACAAGACGAAGGCCGAACTGATCGGTTTTTACAAAGAAGGTATAGAAAAGGTATACGCCAAGGCCAAGAAAAACGCCTTCTACCGCGGGGTGCCGTTTATCTGGTGCTCCAACAACCTGACGACCTCTTTCGCTATTCAGAACTTCCTGTACCGCCAGCTCTCCGGCGACCAGACTTATGCGGAGCTGGAGCAGGCGAACATCGACTGGTTGTTTGGCGTGAATCCCTGGGGAACGAGCATGGTGTATGGCCTGCCAGCGCATGGTGACACGCCGACAGACCCGCACTCGGCCTTCACCCGATTGAACAAGTATCCAATCGACGGCGGGCTGGTGGACGGACCGGTATACGGGAGCATCTTCAATAACCTGCAGCATCTAAAGCTTTACAATGAGGACGCCTACGCCGAGTTCCAGTCTAAGCTGGCCGTATACCACGACGACTTCGGCGACTACAGCACCAACGAACCGACGATGGATGGGACCGCGTCGCTGATCTACCTGCTGGCTTCCAAAGAGTATAGCTCACGGGAGGGGAGCCAGGTAAAAAAGTAATCGTAGACCGCCACGGCGCGATCGTCCGGGGCGACACAACTTCCCGGCAGATTGCGCTAGTCTTTACTGGCGATGAGTTTGCAGACGGAGGAGAGGTCATCAGCAAAGTGCTGCAAAAGCACCAGGCCAAAGCCTCCTTCTTCCTCACGGGTCGCTTTTACCGGAATCCGGATTTCAAGGGCTTGATCCGGGAGCTTAAAAAAGACGGACATTACCTGGGCGCGCACTCCGACGAGCACCTGCTGTACTGCGACTGGACAAAACGAGACAGCCTATTGGTGACGCGGGAGCAGTTCAGTGAGGATCTGCAGCGGAATTATCAGCGTATGGAGGCCTTTGGCGTTAAGAAGTCAGACGCGCCTTACTATCTGCCGCCATACGAGTGGTACAACCACAGCATCGCCAACTGGACGGAGGCAGAAGGCCTGCAACTGGTGAATTTTTCGCCAGGGACCCGCTCCGCCGCTGATTATACCTACCCCGAGATGGGCAACCGGTATGTGAGTTCGGAAACGGTGCTGCAGTCCATTATGGGGTATGAGGCGAAGGACCGTAACGGACTGAATGGCTTTATGTTGCTCCTGCACATAGGCACAGACCCCAGGCGGGAGGACAAGTTCTACCACCGGCTGGATGAGATGATGACGCTGCTGGAGCAGAAAGGCTATCGTTTTGTGAGGCTGGACGATTTGCTGGAGCAAAGAAAGAATTGACAAAGCAGGGTACTATACCTGCGCTTTAAAAAAGATCAGAACCAAATGAAAAAGATACTGCTACTGATGTGTGCCCTTGCCAGCTTCATAAGTTGCCAGAAGCCGGCGGCTACCTCCGACACACCGCTTATACCTGAAGGTATAACCTTTCTGTCGCGGGAGGAGTGGGACGCCAAGGACCCTGTGCTGCCCATGCGGCCGCACAAACTGACGAGGCTGACCATCCACCACACCGGCGTGCCGCAACTGTTTGACCGTAGCCTGGCTGACAAGCTGCGCAACCTGCAGAAATTCTCGCAGGAGGATAGTCCCCTGGCGGATGGCCGCATGAAACCGGCCTGGGCGGATGTGCCTTATCACCTGTATGTGGATGTCAACGGGGCAGTAGGGGAGGCGCGGGACCTGAATTACGCCGGCGACTCGAATACCAGTTACGACCCGGCCGGGCACCTGCTGGTGGTGGTAGAGGGTAACTTTGAGAAGGAGGCCATTACCGAGGCCCAGTTGAGGACGCTCGAGAAACTGGTGCCCGCTCTGGCCAAACGTTACGGTATACCCGCCGACAGCCTGGGCGCGCACAAGGATTTTGCTCAAACCACCTGTCCGGGGGCTGGGTTGTACTCGGAACTGCCCCGCTTCAGGCAACTAATTAACGCTAATTAGATACCGGGTATCGCCGCATGGTGCGGGTTTGTGCAGGTATAGCAGCCATTAATAAAGTATTAAAAACCCTGTTTTTGCGTGTTCTTGCCGGTTTATGAAAAAAACATGCTTAAAAATTTGGACTACTCGAATACGGTCACTATTTTTAACATAAATAAAGGGACAGTATTCGTTTTGCTCATGCGCTTTTGTGCGGTTTTCTGCGCTAGTTCTCCAAACAAGAGTCGCGTGAGCAGGATGGATACATTTTTAGTTTAGTCTTACTGAGTCCTTTTGTTTTACGAATGCCTTGAATCAATGAAAATACAAAGGTATGTAGCGTTCATCGCTCTATTGCTGGTTTCCAGTCTTTGCCAGGCACAATCTTTTCAGTTCGCCTTTGTATCCGATACCCATATCGGCAACCCCACCGCACAGGAAGACCTCGCGCGCACCATCGCCGACATCAATTCCAACCCCAGCCTTGAGTTCGTTGTCATTACCGGTGACATCACCGAATTTGGTTCTGATGAAGAACTGAAACTGGCCAAACAGATCTTTGATACGATTAAAAAGCCCTGGTACATTTTGCCCGGCAACCATGACACCAACTGGTCGGAGAGCGGCAGCAACAGCTTTCGGGTAGTTTTCGGGGCGGAGACGTTTGCCTTTACTCACAAAGGCTATCTCTTCGCTGGCACCGGTTCCGGCCCAAACATGCGCATGGGGCCTGGGCAGATTCCGCGTGAGAACATTGTGTGGCTCGACTCTGTGCTGAACCACCTGCCGGATCCCGAAATGCCGATCGTTTTCCTGAACCACTACCCGCAGGACTCTTCGCTCAACAACTGGTACGACGTGACTGACCGGCTGCGCGCCCGAAACACCCAACTCATTCTGCACGGCCACGGCCATGGCAACCGCAAGTTTAGCTACGATGGTATACCTGCCGTGATGGGCCGCTCTAACCTGCGGGCCAAGGAACCGATCGGTGGCTACAACATTGTAACCATTGCCGACGGGAAAGCTAGTTTTGAGACCCGCAAGCCAGGTATAGAAACCCTGCCGCAATGGCTGGAAGTGCCGCTGGTGAAGCATGATTTCGCCAACGACTCGACTAAACACCACCGCCCTTCTTTTGCCGTGAACGGGCTATACCCGAACGTGAAGTTGGTTTGGGAGTACCAGGACGATAGCGATGTGGGAGCCGGAACGACAGTTCATAAGAACCTGGTGATTGCCACCAACACCACCGGTCAGGTGTATGCGCTGGATAGCAAAACAGGGAAGCGCGAATGGACTTACCGCACCAACGGCAAGATTTACTCCACGCCAGCCGTAGCCAATGGCTATGTGGTGGTGGGCTCTTCTGATAACAACATTTACTGCCTCTCCGCCGCTACGGGCAAACTGGTCTGGAAATTTACAGCTAACCGGCCAGTGCTCGGCTCACCGCTGATCGAGAGGGGAATCGTCTACATCGGCGCTTCAGACGGCCACTTCCGTGCCTTAAGTCTCAAAAGCGGCAAGCTGCTGTGGGACTTTGATCAGGTCAATAACTTTGTGGTGAACAAGCCATTGCTGTACCAGGGCAAAGTGTACTTTGGCAGCTGGGGCAACGATTTTTACGCCCTTGATGCGAAAACGGGTCAGCTGGCCTGGAAATGGAGCAACGGCTCCAGCAATCGCATGTTCTCGCCGGCTGCCTGCTACCCGGTAGCCGCTAATGACCGTATTTTTATCGTAGCCCCCGATCGCTTCATGACTTCGCTTGATGCGAACACCGGCGAAGTGGTGTGGCGGGAGCAGATGAAAGAAGGCCGCGTGCGGGAATCAATGGGCATATCAACTGACGGCAAGCTGGTTTATGTCAAAACCATGGACGGACAGGTATACGGCGTTTCCACTTCGGCCGACGCCCTGCAGGTAGACTGGAAATCGTCGTTGCAGCTGCCTTACGAACTGGCCCCTTCGGCTATTGTCGAACACAATAAGGTCGTACTGGTGCCCTCGCACTCAGGTTTGGTCAGCGCGCTGGACCGCCAGAGCGGAGAGGTGCTTTGGAAATACAAAAGTTCAAACAGTCTCATGAACCCGGTAATGCCGCTTGGCAAAAACAGGGTGGTCGTGAGCACGATGGATGGGAAAATCGCCTGCCTGGAGTATGTGCCTGCCAAATAAGGTATAGCCACACAGGTATAGCGATTGATTTAGAAGGATTTATACTTACACAAAATGGAAATTACAACCGAGAAAGACTCGAATTATAACGACCTGGAAAAGATGTCGGTGAGGGAAGTGCTGGAGAACATCAACCGGGAAGACAAAAGCGTACCTCTTGCCGTAGAAAAGGCGCTCCCGCAAATAGAAAAACTAACTGAGATCGTAGCCGACCGCATGAAAAAAGGTGGTCGTCTGTTTTACATCGGCGCAGGCACCAGCGGCCGCCTGGGCGTGGTGGACGCCTCCGAGTGCCCGCCAACCTTCGGCGTGCCATTTGACATGGTGGTAGGCCTGATTGCCGGAGGTGACACAGCCATCCGCAAAGCGGTGGAGTTTGCCGAGGACGACGCAGAGCAAGCTTGGGAAGACCTAAAAGAATACGGTTTGGGTGAGCACGATGTGATTGTAGGACTTGCTGCCTCCGGCACAACACCTTATGTGATCGGCGGTCTGCGCATGGCCAACGAATATGGGCTGGCAACCGGCTGCATTGTGTGCAACTCCGGCAGCCCGGTGGCCGCAGAGGCGCAGTACCCGGTAGAAGTGGTGGTAGGACCTGAGTTCGTGACAGGCAGCACCCGCATGAAAGCCGGCACTGCCCAAAAGCTGGTACTCAACATGCTCAGCACCGCAGTGATGATCCAGCTTGGCCGCGTGCGTGGCAACAAGATGGTAGATATGCAATTGACCAACCACAAGCTTTACCATCGCGGCGTGCGCATGGTGATGGCGGAAACCGGTGCCGATGAAGCGACCGCATCTGCCTTGCTTGAGAAGCACGGTAGTGTGCGGAAGGCAGTAGCGAGTGTGTTTGTGTCGAAGTAGGGTTTTGCCTTCTTGCCTGAAAGCTTCTGGAAAACACTGCCCCCGCTCGCGTCCCGCGAGTGTGCGATATACAGCGGGCTCTGGCCACGTGAGGAGAAGTTTTTGTTAGTGTAGAGGCGGTTGTTGCAGGTATAGCAAACTTTATTGTTTTATAGCTTCGCCTGTGCGGCGGGCAAGTGGTGCGGCAGTTGCAGGTATAGCAACCTGTTCTGCTTTGTAGTTTGCCCTGGCCGGGCGGGCCCTACTTTTTTTCTTGATAAAAAAAGTAGGCAAAAAAATCAAGACGATTTTAAACTCGCTGACCGCTCAGACACAAAATCGTCAAGTGTGCACCGGGCTGATGCTATTTGTTTCATGGCTTCCGGGGCAAGTTTGTCTTGCTATACCTGCCAGTGGTCTGTGCTACAAAACATATACCTATAAAATGGCAATTCCAGATTCCCCGCCTTAGACAAGGAGGGGTTAGGGGTGGTTAGACCCGGTATTTGCAAAAGAAAACTACAACTCTTTTACCTGTGAAATGGCAGCGGCTGAAAAATTCCCTCTTGAGAGGGGCAGGGGTGTGTTAATCATGCACAGAATACTGAAGCGACAATGCCTATACCTGTTGAAAGGCAGTAGCCAAACAGTCCCCCTTGGAAGTAGTGCCCCTCGACAAAGAAAGGGGCAGGGGAATGACAATCGTGCACGAGCATCCTGGGAATCCTCGAATCCTGATCCAGACATTCTATAGCAGGGTTAAAACGAAGCTGAAACCAAACAACATTGCCGCCATTTCGGCAAAACTTAGTAACTTACACACATGTGCGGAAGCGCAAGGAATAGGCAGGAGTGCAGATTTCCTCCTTTCGCGAATGAATAATTAACGTATTATGTCGCCAATTATCCTTCTCTCTTTCCTGATCGGCTATTTTGCGGTGCTGATAGGTATATCCTACTACACTTCGCGGGGAGCGTCAGACAACTCCAGTTTCTTCATCGCCAACCGTAACTCGAAGTGGTACTTCGTGGCCTTCGGGATGATTGGTACCGCTTTATCGGGCGTGACCTTCATCTCCGTGCCGGGAGCGGTCGTCAACAGTAGTTTTGGCTACTTCCAGTTTGTGCTCGGCAACACCGTGGGCTTCATCCTGATCGCTTTTGTGCTCCTGCCGCTCTACTACCGCATGAACCTGATCTCGATCTATACCTACCTGGAGAAACGCTTCGGCTACTGGAGCTATAAGACAGGCGCCATGATCTTTCTGGTGTCGCGCACCATCGGCTCGGCTTTCCGCCTGTACCTGGTGGCCATCGTGCTGCAGCGCTTCATCTTCGATGCCTGGAATGTGCCCTTTGTGGCCACCGTGGCAATATGCCTTGTCCTCATCTGGCTCTATACCCACAAGGGCGGCCTGAAGACGATCGTGATCACCGATACGCTGCAGACCGTGTTCATCATCGGGTCTGTTATCTTTTCCATCATCTTCATCGCCAACAGCCTCGACCTGAACGTTGTGCAGACTTTTGAAGCCGTGAAGAACAGCTCCTACTCCAAGATGTTCTTCTGGGAAGATTTCATGGGCTCCAAGAGCCACTTCCTGAAGCATTTCATCGGCGGTATTTTCGTGACCATCGCCATGACCGGTCTGGACCAGGACCTGATGCAGAAGAACCTGAGCTGTAAGAACATCGGCGAGGCCCAGAAGAACATGCTATCCTTTACGGGTGTGTTCGTTTCGATCAACATCTTCTTCCTGAGTGTGGGCGCCCTGTTGTACATGTATGCCGAGGCCAATGGCATCGACGTAGCGGCGCTGGCAACGCCGGACCACCTGTTCCCCGAGATTGCCCTGAACCACATGGCCATGGTACCGGCCATCATCTTTATGCTGGGCCTGACGGCAGCTACTTTCGCCACCACCGACTCTGCGCTGACAGCGCTTACGACCTCTTTCTGCGTGGACTTCCTGAACTTCACTAAAAAAGAAAACCACGACGATGTGAAGCTGATCCGTACCCGTCACCTGGTGCACGTTGGTTTTTCGGTGGTGATGTTGCTGGTAATTCTCGTGTTCAGAATCATCAACGACGACTCAGTGGTGAACGCCATCTTCAAGGCGGCCGGCTATACCTATGGTCCGCTGCTGGGCTTGTTTGCTTTCGGTATGGCTAACAAACGTGCCGTGGCCGACAAACTGGTGCCTTACATCTGTATCGTTTCGCCAATCCTAACCTATGTTCTGGACTCCAACTCAATGGAGTGGACTGGTTATGCTATGGGTTTTGAGCTCATTGTGCTGAACGCCGCGATTACGTTCATCCTGTTGCTGGCGACAAGCTCAAAGGGCGGTGGCGTATTGATGGATGCCCTGAAAGATGCCGAAAGAGGCACCAAAGTAAAACAGACTACTTATTAAGATACTACCTTCTATGGACACAGCATTGCTTTTGGAGAGCATATTGCCAAAAGCGCGCATACGGGCACGCATGATCGATGTCGTGTCCTACGCTTCCGACGCTGGCTTCTATTACCTAAGGCCAAAGGCTGTGGTGCAGCCGGTGTCAGTGGAGGAGATCAAACAGCTATTTGTTTTTTCGCACCAGCACAAGGTGCCGCTGACTTTCCGCACGGCCGGCACCAGCCTTTCGGGACAGTCTATAACAGACGGTATACTCGTAGACTTAAGCCAGTACTGGAACAAGGTGCAGGTAGAGCAGGAGGGAGCACAGGTACGGGTGCAGCCCGGTGTGATCGGAGCCATCGTGAACGCGCACCTGCGCCCGTACAAGCGTAAAATAGGGCCCGACCCGGCCAGCATCAACTCGGCTATGATGGGCGGGATCCTCTCCAACAATGCCAGTGGCATGTGCTGCGGCGTGAGCAAGAACTCCTACCATACCACCCGATACATCAGCTTTGTGCTGCCGAATGGCCAGTGTTTTACCACCGAGAAGCAGATCGATTATTTGCGCTTCAGCGAGGAGTGCCCGGAGCTATACCTGACGCTGCATCAAATCAAGAAACAGATTCGCAGCAATCCGGAACTGCATTACCTGATCCGGCACAAGTACAAGACCAAGAACACGGTTGGCTACTCCGTCAACGCCTTCATCGACTACGAGCATCCGCTCGACATCATGGCGCATCTGCTGATCGGTGCGGAAGGCACGCTTGGCTTCATCGCTGAGGCTGTGCTGCAAACCGTACCCGATTATCCGGCTAAGTCGACTGCCTTACTATATTTCCCCGACATCTACGCCGCATGCCAGGCCATTGTGCCGCTGACAGAAGCGGGTGCTGAGGCAGTCGAGCTAATGGACCGGGCCTCGCTGCGCTCCATCGAGCACATGGCGGGCGTTCCGGCGGTTATCAAAACTTTGTCCGATACGGCAGCGGCTCTGCTGGTCGAGTTTCAGGCAAACACACACGAAGAGGTACAGGAGAAGATCCTGAAATTCATGGCGCTGGCACCTGAGCTGGCTTTGCTGGAGCAACCTGTCTTTACAACCGATCCGATCGAACAGGCTTTCCTGTGGAAAGTACGCAAAGGCATGTTCCCGGCTGTGGGAGCGGTGCGGGCCAGCGGCAGCACAGTGTTGCTCGAAGACATTGCCGTGCCGGTGGCGCAGCTTGGCGACGCCATCCTCGACCTGCAGGAGCTCTTCCGCAAACATGCCTACCACAACGCCATTATCTTCGGCCACGCCAAGGACGGCAACATTCACTTTGTAGTGACACAGGCCTTTGATACACCGGCCGAAGTCGCCCGCTACGACCGATTCCTGAAAGAAGTGGTGAAGCTGGTGGTGAAAAAATACGAAGGCGCCCTGAAGGCTGAGCATGGTACGGGCCGTAACATGGCGCCATTTGTGGAGACGGAGTGGGGGCCGGAGGTATACCGCATCATGAAGACCCTCAAGCAGGTCGTTGATCCGGAGAACCTGCTCAACCCCGGTGTGATCATCAACCACGACCAAAACGCCCACATCCAAAACCTGAAGGAACTGCCGAAGGTGGAAGAGGAAGTGGATCGCTGCATGGAGTGTGGCTTCTGCGAACACAAATGCCCGAGCCGAAACCTTACACTCACGCCACGCCAACGCATTGTGGTGCGGCGGGAACTCCTTAATCTGCAACGCAAAGGAAAGAGAAAAGAGCACAAAGAGCTGCTCAGCCAATATCAGTACGATGGCCTGGATACCTGCGCGGTAGACGGCATGTGTGCCACCGCCTGTCCGGTAGACATCAACACCGGCGACCTGGTGAAGCGCCTGCGGCGCGAGAACCACAGCCAGATGGCTAACCAGGTGGCGCTGATGGTGGCGAAGAATTTCAAACCTGTTGCTGCCACCGTGAAGTTTGGTCTGCAGGCAGGGGCGGGTGTCAACAAACTTTTAGGCGCCAATACGCTCTCCAGACTGACGGAAGAGGTGAAGGACATGATCCCCTCTTTCCCGCTCTGGACCAAGCAGCTGGCACCGGCACCAGGTATAGCCAAGTCGATGGCCAACGCGACGGCGCCTGTGGCAGAGGCAACCGTGGTCTACTTCCCGACCTGCATTTCCCGCACCATGGGCGCTGCCGAGTCGGGCAAGAAAAACATTATCGACACCTTCAAAAGCGTTTCGGACAAGGTAGGGCTGAAGTTTATGATTCCGGAGAATGTAACAGGTGCCTGCTGCGGACAGATTTTTTCTTCGAAAGGGTATAGCCAGGCCTATGCCTATACCGCCAACGAAACAATAGAGAAGGTATGGCAGTGGACCGACAAAGGTCGCCTGCCGCTGGTGCTCGACATTACTTCCTGTACTCAGACCTTGCAGAGCTGCCGCCCGGTGCTCACTGCTGGGAACAAGCAAAAGTTCGATAATATCAAGATCATAGACAGCATCGACTACATCGCCGACTTCATCCTGCCGAAAGCCAACGTGCAGCGCAAGAAAGCCAATGTGGTGCTGCACCCGGTTTGCTCTTTGCAGAAGATGGGGCTGGAAGGGCGTTTTGTAAGTATAGCCAGACAGTTGGCCGAGGAAGTAACCGTGCCTATGCACGCGGGTTGCTGCGGCATGGCCGGCGACCGTGGCTTCTTAGTGCCAGAACTCACCGCCTCTGCCACAGCACCGGAGGCTGCCGAGGTGAAACAACGCGAGTACGACGGGTATTACTCTTCCGGCAAGACCTGCGAAATGGCGATGACGGAAGCGGTTGGCCGCAACTACGAGTCGATTGTTTATCTGTTGGATGAGTGTTTATAGTTAAGAAGCAAGTCCAGAAAACACCAGCGCCCGCTTCAGTTAGGAGCGGGCGCTGGTGTTTTCATTTCTCTTTTGTAGCTGTAAGTAGTAGCCGCTTAAGTATCTTGTTAGTGGCTATTATTTCTTGCTATACATTTCTGTGACAGTAATCAATTCATCGGGCTCTACGTCTTCAAAATCCCAACCGTACTCTTTTTCTGTTAAGGTAATCTGCAAGGTCATTGAATCACCTGAATAATCTACAACTTTGTAGTTCATTGGATGAATTGATATGTCTGCAATTGGAGCAAGCTCGAGGTTATGCTCATTCAAAGACCATTTTCCTGTAACATAATTCCTTTGGAAAACATTATCCTTTTTCAGAAGCAGCCAAGTCGAGGTGCTAATGTCTTCCTGTAACTTTCCTTTCACATAAATACTCTTCGACTGCCAGTCACCGGTCAAATCAACCGGGCTTATAGAGTTATCCTTACATGAGTTGAAGAAAAGAACGCTACTCATTAAGATGGCCAATCGGATAGTCTTCATGATTTTAAGATTAAGGTTATTGTTCAGGAAAACACTTAAACCGCCTCAACCACCGCTGCATACTCTTTTAAGCACGTATCAGAAGGTCTCAGATCCGTCACCAGGTAGTGGATCGAGTTAAGGTCGCATATTTTCATGTTTTGATCGGACCCGAGTTTTTCGGCGATGCTCATGATGGCAGTTTTCTTGGCGGAGCGGATCATGGCTTTCTTTACCTGCACTACTTCCCAGTCGGAGTCGGTAAGGCCGTCTTCTACGGAGAGGGAGTTGGTGCCGAGGATGCAGAGATCCACTTTGATCTCGGAGAGCTGGTTAACCACCTGCGCGCCGATCATGATGTGGGAGTTCTTGGAGAGCTGGCCGCCCAGCAAAATCACGTTGATGTTAGGACGCTCGGCCAGTTCCAGCGCAACCAGCGGACTAACCGTAAAGAAGGTGCAACGCAGGGTGTCGGGTATCATGCGGGCCACTTCAATCATGGTAGTGCCGCCGCCTACCAGCACACTCATGCCATCTTTCAAAAGGTCAATCACCTTGCGGGCGATCTCTTTTTTCGACTCCTTGGCATATACCTCCGACTGGCTGAACGGGTAATGGAAAGACTTTGACAAGGCGCCACCGTGTACCTTCAGAATCTGACCGCTTTCAGCCAGCTCGTTCAGGTCTCTTCTAACGGTATCTTCCGACACGTTGAGCTTCAAACTCAAATCCGATGAAAGCACCTTGTTGTGCAGATTGATCTGCTTGATGATAAAAGCCTGCCGTTCCTCCTTAAGCATTCTGGTCGTGTTTAATCTTCGAAAACCAAATATAGATTTTTTTCTGAAATATGTAGGATGATGTAGGCACTGAATTTTGTAGGAGAGTTTACAGTTTTACTAAACTCCGGTTCTAAAAAATAGGCGATGGCGTTTTGGGAACGCTTGCCATCCCCCTGCCCCTTCTTCGTCGAGGGCCCCTATACCCAAGGGGGACTTTCGCAGTTGTAATACTCTCCTTCAGGTGTAATTTAGAGGAAAGAAGTTGTTAACGAATCGACAAAGCTTATACCTGCTGATCGGTAATAACAAAAGAGTCCCCCTTTGAAAGGGGCAGGGGGATGACTACTCTGTGCGTACCTTTCTTCCTCTTGGGGATGGGACCCTCGAAATAAAGTAGCCAGGCCAGGGTTAACAAAAAAAGCCTGCCCCGGTTAAGGAACAGGCTTTTTGACTCAGGTATAAGGTATACCTAAACCTTCACATAGATCTTTTTCTTATCCATCCAGAATCCGATCACCCACATCACCAGCATATAGGCCAGGGCGAAGAGGAGGGAAGCGGTTTCTCCCTCTGTCCAGCTCAGGAAAAGTTTTGTATAGAGCCACTTCTGGAGGCTCATATCACCGATGCGGATAAAGTTGAGGAGCTTGATCACCAGCGTCGCAAAGGCGAAGATGAACAACGGGTTCTTGCCGAATGCCTCGAAGAAGTAAGACCACTTCGCAAAGCCCAGCACTTCAATCACCAGCATCAGGCCGGCGATCAGCATCACGCTCAGACCAACGGAGTGCAGCACATAAGAACTTGTCCAGATTGGCTTGTTGATCGGGAAATAGATATCCCAAACCAATGCCATGGCCACCAGTGCGGCGCCTGCCAGCATCAGCTTGAAGACAGTGTTTAGGCTGTTGCCGCTTTTCTGGATGAATAGACCGGCAAAGTAACCGGCTATCACGTTCACGGTGGCGGGAAGCGTGCTCAGCAATCCTTCCGGATCGAACGGTATGCCAAAGCCTTTGTAGAGGTTGGTTTCAGGTATGATCAGATCGTCGAACTTGCGGGCGGCATTGCCGGCAAGGCTATACGGATCAGCGGAGTCGCCGAAGAAGTACATTACAGCCCAGTAACCAAACAGCACGACCACACTGAAAATAGCGGCCCCCTTGAATTTGAGGTAATGCACGGCCAGCGAAGCGATGAAATAGCACAGAGCTATACGCTGCAGCACGCCCATGATACGAACCGCTGTGAAATCTTTCATGACGATAACCCCTTCTGTCCGTGTGATAAACGGAAAGAGATTGAGGAACAGGCCGATCAGGAAAATAAGGACCGTGCGCTTGAACACTTTGCGCAGGAACACGCTGTCGGGTTGCCTTTCGAACTTGCGCATGCTAAAGCTCATGGCGTTGCCCACCACAAACAGGAAGGACGGGAACACCAGGTCAGTCACGGTGAAGCCGTGCCAGGCAGCGTGCTTGAAAGGCGCATAAATGCTGCCCCAGCTGCCGGGGTTGTTCACCACGATCATCAGCGCGATGGTGAGGCCGCGGAGCACATCCAGGGAAAGGTAGCGCTCGTAGGTTTTCGGACGCAGCAAGCCGTCGTCGGTCAAAGAAGGTGCTGTAGATAGTTTAGTCATCGGAGTGCATTTAAGGTATAGCGATGATTAAGGTATAGCGATGATGCTACAATGTACAAAAAGGGAGCCGCCCCATTTGGCTCGGGACGGCTATACCTTATATGATTAATTCACAGATGCCTTTGCCGGCTGTTTCTCCTTGCTCTTGCCCATGGCGTCGTACACCACTTGCAGCACACCGGTGCGGGTATTGAGTTTGCTCAGCTTGTTGTTCTCGCGGGTCGGGTTCACGCGGTTGCTCAGGAACACGTACACCAGGTTATTCACCGGGTCAACCCAGGTATAGGTGCCCGTGAAACCGGAGTGACCGAAGCTCTCTACCGGAGCACTTGGCGCGGCATTGCTGTTTGGCGCGCCTGGTTTGGCCGGACGGTCAAAGCCGAGGGCGCGGTAGTTGCCCTGCTCACAGAACTGGCATTTGCTGTAGTCCTTCACCACGTTCTCGGCGATGTAGCGCTTATTGGCATACTGGCCGTCGTTCAGGTATAGCTGCATCAGTTTGGCTACATCGTTGGAGTTGCCGAACAGACCCGCGTGGCCGCTCAAACCGCCCAGCATGGCAGCGCCTTCGTCGTGCACCGTGCCGTGCAGGAGTTGCTTGCGGAAGTGCGGCTCAAACTCAGTCGGCACAATGCGCGACAATGGGTAGTCTTTGTAAGGGTTAAACGTCAAGGTAGTAGCGCCCAGTGGCTTGTAGATGGAGTTTTGCAGGTAGGTCTCGAAACCTACGCCTGTGATGTTCTCCACTACTTTCGGTGCCAGAATGAACGACAGGTCGCTGTATACGTATCCCGGCTTCTCGTTCAGCGGCGACTCTAGGATCTCCTTGTAGATCTTGTCCGCATACTTGCGGTGGATGTATAGGTTATCCGCCACTTTGATCGGGAAGCGGGCCGAAGAATCGGCCTTGAAGGTGCGCCACTTGAAGTTTCCGTTTTTCTTCACGGTCTCTTTCCAGAACGGAATCCAGGACTTGAGGCGGGCCTGGTGCGTGAGGATGTCGCGGTAGTTGAGGTCGGCTTTGTTGGTGCCGGCAGCCATTGGCAAGTAAGTGCCGAGCGTTTGGTTCTCATCAAAGCGGCCTTCTCCTTTCAGGCGCATCAGCGCCGCCATGGAAGTGCTGATCTTCGTCACCGAAGCCAGGTCGTACAGGTCATCTACACGCACCGGCTGCTCTTTGTCGTAGGTATGGAAACCGAAGGCTCTGTGGTAGATCACCTTGCCGTCTTTTGCCACGAGTACCTGTGCACCCGGAGCAGCTTCTTCGCGAATCGCCTGGTGCACGAGCGAGTCTATACCTGCCAGATCCTGTGACTTTATACCTACCGCCTCCGGCATGGAGTAGGCCAGGCGAACACCACCATGGGTCAGCAGGCCGTCACCGATCTTGAAAGAATTGCTCACGGTTACCGGTAACTTGCCGGTGGCTCCTATACCTCCGAAGATCATCTGCGAAACAAGGTCCTGCGTAACGGCATTTTCCTGGTAAGCGGCAATCACAGCGTCTGCTTTGTTGAGGCTCTCCATCTCGGCGAGGCTATACACGTTGCCAAACACGCTCACGATGGTTTTCTTATTACGGATCAACTCCTTGAGGAACAGGTTCATCTCGGCGGTGATGCCGAAATTGCTGCTACCTGCCTTCAGTTGCAGCGCATGCACACCCGCAATGATCAGGTTGTAGTCCTTCAGCTTCTCCTTCATGGCCTGTAGCTCTTCAATAGAGTTGGTTGGCTTCAGGAAGAAAGTGTCTACCTGGGTATAACGGGCCAGGTCACGCTGGAAAGAGGTCTCTTTCGTAGTGCCAATTGCCAGTGCGGCTACCTTTAAGGTATCGAGGGTCTGGATCGGCAGGATGTGGTTTTTGTTGCGCAGCAGGGTAAGCGAAGCCTCGGTCAGCTGGCGGTTCAGGTACTGTGCGTGCGGGTTGTTGAGGTCGGCGATCAGGTTTTTCGTTTCGATCGGTTCCCATTTGTCGAGGCCCACCCATTGCTTGGCGGCCAATACTTTGCGCACACGTGCGTCGATCTCAGCCTGTGTGATCTCTTTGTTGGCGATGGCTTTCTTTACTTCCTGGATGGTGGTTTTTACATCCATCGTATTCAGCATCACGTCGTTACCAGCTACTAGGGCCTTCACGTCCACAACGCCCGGAGGGTAGAACTTGGCCACACCCTGCATGTTGAGGGCGTCGGTAAACACGAGTCCTTTGTAGTTGAGCTCGTTCTTGAGCAGGTCCGTTACGATCGGCTTCGACAGGGTAGAGGCCAGGTTTGGCGTGTTGTCGAGCACCGGGATGTTCATGTGCGCCACCATCACGCTGCCCAGACCTTTGTCCATAAGCGCGCGGAAAGGGTGCAGCTCGGTAGAGTCGAGGCGGATGCGGGAGAAGTTGATCAGCGGTAGCCCGTAGTGCGAGTCCACGTTGGTGTCGCCGTGGCCCGGGAAGTGCTTGGCGCTGGCAAGCACGCGGTTGTCCTGCATGCCCTTCATGTACGCCAGTGACTTGCTGGCCACGTTATACTTGTCTTCGCCGAAAGATCGGAAGCCGATCACCGGGTTGTTGGCGTTGTTGTTGATGTCCACGGTAGGAGCAAAGTTCACGTGCACCCCCAATCTCTGGCATTGGCGGGCGATCTCGGCACCCATCTCGTAGATCAGGCGCTCATTGTCGATACCGCCCAAAGCCATCTGGTAAGGAAAACGGATGGTGCTGTCGAGGCGCATGGCCAGACCCCACTCCCCGTCGATGGAGATCATCAGCGGCACTTTGCTTTCCTGCTGGTAGCGGTTGGTCATCTTAGCCTGACGCACCGGACCACCTTGGAAGAAAATCATCCCACCCACTTTATAGGTCTTCACGATGTTGCTGATCGAGTCGATGTGCGCCTGGTTTTTGTTGGAGTACACCGGGATCGAGATCAACTGGGCGATCCGTTCTTCAGGCGTCAGGGTCTTCATGACAGAGTCGACCCAGCGGCTGTTGGTGTACTGCAGGAAGTCGGCGTCGCGGCCCGGCGTATAGCTAGGGGCTGTCGCTTTTTTGGCAGTGGCCTTTCCTGTTTTTGCTTTGTTGGACTGGCCTTGCAGGTTGTTTGTGCCGAAAATCAGCAGCAAAACAAGGGCCATCGAGAGATAATAGGATGGTTTCAAGGTGATATAGGTTTATTTACTATCAGATACACTGCAATTTAATAGTTTTCAGGTATAAGTATTTTTATTTGCGGTAATTTTTTAAATTCCTGCAAATAAAAGCAATATTAGGGGCGTGGAGTAAGTAAGTAATCAGTACCAAATATACGATGTTATGGCGGGTATACCTATAGCGTGTTCGATCAGGGTGTGAGGATGTGGTTTATGCCTGCCTGTACTTGGTTAGAGTCGGTATATCTCGGATCGGGTATATTCCTTTTTGTCTGAATCAGGATTTTCAGAATTAAGGGATTTACAGGATTTTCACAGATGCCGGGTCCAACCACCCCTGCCGCTCCTTATCTAAGGAGGGGAGTCTGTTTCTGCTAGTGCCAGGTATAAGCGCTGTTGCTTTTGCAAATACTCTCACGCACCGTTGGCAGGTATAGCAAGAGTAACTTGCACGCTGGCAATGAAACAAACAGCATCAGCCAAGTGCATAAACGACGATTTTGTGTTGGGGGAAGGGGCCCTCGACAAAGAGCGGTCAGCGAGTTTAAAAACGTCTTGATTTTTTTGTCCCGAAAGCTTTCGGGATGCCCGCCGCACAGGCGAAGCAATGAAACAAATAAGGTTAGCTATAGATAAACTGCCGCTACGCCAGTTACAAACTGGCCACTTAGGCAATCACATTTACGCTGACGCTGAGCTAGCGACATCATAAACCAACAGGTATAGCCAAATTGATTTTATATATTTACTGAATAAGTAAACAAGGCATGAAACGAATTTTTACTCAAGCACTTACGCTATTACTAGGCTGCGGTCTGCTGGCGAGCTGTGCCACAAACCCCTACGCCGCTACTAACAAATCGTATAAAAAACAGGCTAAAGCCTACGCCAAATCGCTGCGGGCTATACCTGCGGCCCCAACCGGCGAGCATACCTACCCGCAAGGCGATTATTGGGTGGGTACCACCAACTTCAACCTGCGCAAGCCCAACTTCGTGATCATTCACCACACAGCGCAGAACTCTACCGAGCATACCCTGAAAACCTTCACCATGCCTAAAACCAGTGTGAGTTCGCATTACGTGATCGGGCGCGACGGCAAAGTTTACCAGATGCTGCATGACCACATGCGCGCCTGGCACGGCGGCAACAGCAGGTGGGGCAGCAACACCGACCTCAACTCTTCTTCCATAGGTATAGAGCTCGACAACAACGGCTCCGAGCCCTTCCCGGAGGAGATGATCACCAGCCTGATCGCGGTGTTGGGCAAGCTCAAAAAAGAGCACGGTATACCCGCCGAAAATTTCATCGGCCACGCCGACATTGCCCCGGTGCGCAAAGTAGACCCAAGCCCGCTGTTCCCCTGGAAGACGCTGGCTGACAATGGATTTGGTTTGTGGTTCGATGAGGATGTGCTGGAAAAAGAACTAGTGCTACGCGAAGTTCCTGTAGGCGGTGAGAAAGACGCTTCGCCTTTGCTGGTGATGGAGACAGTGCCAAAGTATACGCTGCCCGAGCACTTCAACCCGCTCGACGCGCTGCGCATTATTGGCTATGATGTGCGCAATCCGGAGGCTGCCGTGCGTGCTTTCAAGATTCACTTCATCCAGAATGATGTAAACAGCCCGCTGACGGAGGACGAGAAGCTGATACTTTATAACCTGTATCAGAAGTATTTGTAAATTGGTATACTAAACTGACGATCCTTGACTATGACCAAACCCTTTCTCACCCGCTATACCTTAAAACTTATACCCTGCCTCAGTCTGCTCTTCCTGCTTGGCTGTAGCGCTGCCAAACCTGTGGCGGAAGCGCCTGCGCCTTATGGACCGGCGGAGATCCAGCGGCAGGTGATGGAGGTGGCGGCTTTGCAGAAAAGCTTTGTGGGCTTTGTGTTGTATGACCCGGAACTGGGCAAGGCGGTGGTGGAGCACAATGCCGATAAATACTTTGTGCCGGCTTCCAATACCAAGCTCTTTACCTTTTATGCGGCTTCCAAGATGCTGGGCGACTCCATCCCTGCGCTCAAGTACGTAGCCAAAGGCGACTCGCTGATCTTCTGGGGCACCGGCGATCCGACCTTCACGCACATGGACCTGCAGAACAACATCGCCTACGATTTCCTGAAGAACCGCAAGGAGAAACTCTACTACATCGAGGCACCCATGACCAGCACGCCCTTCGCCACCAACTGGGGCTGGGACGACTACAACTACTACTACCAACCGGAGCGCAGCCCTTTCCCAATCCACGGCAACATCGTGAAATTCAAGAAAGACAGCACCACGGCCTATTCCACTACGCCTGTCTTTTTCAAAAAGCACGTGAAACCGGATACCACCAAGAGCGCGCACCGCGATACCTTCCGCAGGGCGTGGCGTGCGAACGACATTGCTTACAACCCGAAACGTGCTTCGATCTCCTTCTCGCAGGAAGTGCCTTTTATCACTTCGCCCGAGCTGACGGTGCAGCTATTGGCCGACACGCTGAAACGCCCGGTTAAACTGGTGAAGCGCCCTATACCTGCCGGTGGCCAGGTGCTTTACGGACTGCCGGCTGATTCTGTGTTCAAGCGCATGCTGCAGGTGAGCGACAATCTGATGGCTGAGCAATTGATGATGCTAAGCTCCGGCACTTTTTCTGATACACTTTCGGTTGAGCGGGCCATCAAGTACGCCGTGCAAAATTACTTATCTGACCTGCCAGACGCGCCAGTTTGGATCGACGGTTCGGGCCTTTCTTCCATGAACATGTTCACGCCACGCAGCATCATCGCGCTTCTGCAGAAAATGCATGCCGAGCGGCCGAAAGAGAAGTTGCTGCCTATGCTGGCCGTAGGCGGCAGACCCGGTACTTTCCGGACTATCTACAAGGCGGAGATACCTTTCGTTTTTGGCAAATCTGGCACGCTAGCGCACGTACACAACCAAAGTGGCTATATTATCACCAAAAGTGGTAAGCTCTTGATGTACAGCTTTATGAATAATAACTTTAAAACGTCGTCCGCTGAGATAAGAAGCGCTATGGAGCGTATCATGACGGAGGTGCATGAGAAGTATTAAGAACCTTTATACGGAGGCTATTTCGGATTTATCAATCCGAAATCTAACTGTTGCGGATTTGTAATCCGCGTTTGTGGGAATGCTGGGAATAGGAAATTCCCAGCAGCTAACTTCCGGATTGATAAATCCGGAAAAGCGATATGCCTTTAAACACACGTGGCGGGACGCTGCTAAGTAACCCACACTCACGGGACACGAGCGAGGGCAGTTAAATAGTTTAAAAACAACAACCAACAATCAGCAATAAACAATCAACCATGAAACTAACGATACGCTCCTTTGACCTGCCGCTGCGGCATACCTTCACTATTTCCTACGACTCACGCGATGTGCAGCCAACCATGATCGTGGAGCTGCAGCACGGCGAGCACAAGGGCTACGGTGAGGCGACCAGCAATCCCTACTACGGCTTCACCATCGAGAGCATGACCGCTGCGCTCGAAAGCATCCGCGAGAAAATCGAGTCGACCGAGCTGACCTCGCCGGAGGAATTCTGGGCGCAGATGCAGCCGCATCTGACGAACCATCCCTTTGCCCTCTGCGCACTGGACCTGGCTGCCAACGACCTGTTCGGCAAGATGAAAGGCCAGCCGCTCTACAAAATCTGGGGGCTGGAAGCGAAGAACATGCCGCTTACCAACTATACCATCGGCATCGCCTCCATCGAAAACATGGTGAAAAAGCTGCAGGAAATGCCGTGGCCGCTGTACAAAATCAAGTTGGGTACGAAAGAAGACGTGGCCATCATCAAAGAGCTGCGCAAGCACACGGATGCTATTTTCCGCGTGGACGCCAACTGCGCCTGGGGTGTGGAAGAGACGATCGAAAACTCAAAGCAACTGAAGGAGCTGGGCGTGCAGTTCATTGAGCAGCCGATGAAGGCCGACGACCTGGAAGGCATGAAGGAGGTATACAAGCGCTCCGAACTGCCTTTGATCGCTGACGAGAGTTGCATCACCGAAAGTGACGTAGCCAAGTGCCACGGCCTGTTCCATGGCGTGAACATCAAACTCACCAAATGCGGTGGCCTGACACCTGCCCGTCGCATGATCGCCGAAGCCAAGAGCCTGGGCATGAAAGTGATGGTAGGCTGCATGACCGAGTCCAGCGTAGGTATATCGGCCATCGCGCAACTGCTGCCGATGCTTGACTATGTGGACATGGACGGGGCCCTGCTGCTGAGCAAAGACATCGCTAAAGGCGTCACCATCGACTACGGCAAGGTGAGCTACAACGAAAGCGTAAACGGCACAGGCGTGACCCTGATCGCCTAATGGCCAACAAAGTATACACGGATCAGTTGCCGGGCCGCACCCTGGTAGTGGACGGGGAGGAGTTCCTGTTTTTCAGCGGGACCTCCTACCTGGGTATACCTGTGAACGAGGCATTCAGGCAGTGCGTGCTGGAAGGCATGGCCCGCTATGGCACCAACTATTCCAGTTCCCGCAACTCCAACCTGCAATTGCGTGTGTTCGAGGAGGTGGAGGAGTATCTGGCCAGGTATACAGGTGCCGAGGCGGCCTTTACCATGTCGTCGGGTTACCTGGCCGGACAGGCGCTGGTGCAGACCCTGCAGGGAAGCGGTCATTTTATCTACGCCCCCAACACACACCCGGCCCTCTGGCGCAGCACTGCCGACGAAGTCACCGGTGACTACGACGCCTGGGTTGGGCCGATGCTGCAACAAGTTAATAAAGCGGAGGAAAATCACATCATCCTGGTCTGCAACTCCCTCGATCCACTCAAAGCCCGCAACCACGGGTTCAGCTGGCTGAGTGCTTTACCTACTGATAAGCAGATCACACTGATCGTGGATGATTCGCATGGCTTCGGGGTGACGGGTGAGGACGGAGCAGGTGTGTTCGCGCAGCTAAAAGCACGTCTACAATCAAACGTGCGATTGGTCGTGGCCAGCTCCATGGGCAAGGCCCTGGGTATACCTGCCGGTGTGGTTTTAGGGGATAAAGACCTGGTTGACAGGCTGCGGCACAGCCACTATTTCGGGGGTGCATCCCCGGCTATACCAGCCTACCTGTACGCCTTCTTGAAATGCGAACCTGTGTTCAGTGAAGCCCGGCAGAAGCTGCTTGCGAACATCAGTTATTTCCTGGAGCATTTGGAGCGACCCGGGCAATTCAGTTACTTTGAAAGGTATCCGGTTTTTGGCGTGCGCGAACACCAGTTGGCGGCGTACCTGCAGGAACAAGGCGTGATCATCTCCAGCTTCCGCTACCCGACACCTGCCGATGATCCAATAACACGGGTTATTCTGAGCAGTGCGCACACGGAGCAGGATATTCAACGATTAACGAGATTGATCAATCAGTTTGCTCAGGTATAGGTTTTACCTGGCCAGCAGGGTCATTTGCTATGCGCGAACATCCACGCTCGTGGCTGCTATGGTGGGGCCAGAGGCCTCAGGTTAAGGTATAGCTAAGACAGCCGTGAAGGTATGCAAGGCCACAGGATGAGCTAGAGCCGGCGCGAAAAGCTCTTTTAACAAAAAGAAATTTATTTAAGACCACTACACCACTTCATGGAAGAAACCACTACCGCTACAGCACCCCTCATCACCAACGACGCCGTCGTGCTGGGCATACTTGTCGTTATACTGGCTATTATTTTCAAAACATCATCAAGCGAGCGCACCGTCTTCAAGAAATTCTACTCGGTGGTGCCCTCGCTTTTGCTATGTTACCTTATTCCAAGCTTACTAAACTCCCTCAACATCATCTCCGGCGAAACGTCAGCTTTGTACGGCATGGCCTCACGCTACCTGCTGCCGGCGAGCTTGGTGCTGTTCACCATCAGCCTCGATCTGAAAGAGATCTGGAAGCTGCGCCACAAAGCGGGACTTATGTTCATAACGGGCACCGTCGGCATTATTATCGGTGGCCCGCTTGCGATCCTCATTGTTTCCACGTTTGCGCCTGATATTGTAGGGGGAGCGGGACCTGACGCTGTTTGGCGCGGACTGACCACCATCGCGGGCAGCTGGATTGGCGGGGGTGCCAACCAGTTGGCGATGTACGAAGTTTTTCAGCCCAGCCCGAACCTGTTCTCCGCCGTGATCGCCGTGGACGTGATCGTGGCCAACATCTGGATGGCGGTGCTGCTGTACGGAGCGGGCAGGTCAGAGAAGATAGACGCTTTCTTCAAAGCAGACAGCTCGGCTGTGAATGAGCTGAAGAACAAAATCGAGCGCTACCGCAACAGCATCATGCGCGTGCCAACCATGCCCGATCTGATGCTGATAGGCGGTATAGGATTTGGCCTGACTGGCCTGGCGCACTTCTTTGCCGATATCATCGCGCCCTGGATTGAGGCCAATGCCCCGGGCTTAGCCCGCTTTAGCCTTACCTCCGGCTTCTTCTGGCTGGTAGTGCTGGCCACCACTTTTGGTATGCTGCTGTCCACCACAAAGGCCCGCAACCTGGAGGGAGCGGGTGCTTCGCGTATAGCCAGTATCTTCCTTTACATCCTGGTGGCTACCATTGGTATGCAGATGGACGTGACCGCTATCGTGAGTCAGCCGGGGCTGTTCCTGGTGGGCATCATCTGGATCTCTATGCACATGCTGTTGCTCTTTATTGTGGGTAAACTGGTTAAAGCGCCGTTCTTTTTCCTGGCGGTGGGCAGTCAGGCCAATGTGGGCGGGGCGGCTTCGGCTCCGATTGTGGCGGCCGCCTTCCATCCGGCACTGGCGCCGGTGGGTGTGTTGCTCGCGATACTGGGTTATGCCGTGGGCACCTATGGGGCTTACATTTCAGGTATACTCATGCAACTGGTGGCGCCACAGTAGCGAATTATTATAGAGCGATAAATGTTTAGTGAATAATGCTGCCTTCAGACCCGGTGCTGACGGTCGCTTAAAAACCGATACCATGATCAAGAAGAATCCTTTCGTGCTTTTGTTTTTGCTGGTGCTCGCTTCCTGTGCAGGCACACAAAGCACTCCCTCTGAAACCGCCACAGCGGCTAAGGCCGAAGCAGCTGTTTCCCCGGCCAAAACACACATCGATGCCGTGCGGCAACAGTTCGCGCCCGACAAGCGGGTGGCGCTGTTCGATGTAGAGCCCAAGGGTAATATGCTGCTGGGCGAGACCAATATGCCAGAAGCGAAAGCGGAATTGGTGAAGCGTCTGCAGGCAGCCAATGTGCCGTTCGTAGACAGTATACAGGTGTTGCCGGAAGCAGCTTTGGATGGCAAGCATTATGCTGTAGTCACGATTTCAGTAGCCAACATTCGCTCCAAGCCGACTCACTCCGCCGAACTGGCCACGCAGGCGACCATGGGCACTCCGCTGAAGGTATGGAAGAAGAAAGACGGCTGGTACCTAGTGCAGACCCCGGACCAGTACCTGTCCTGGGTGGATTATGGCGGCATCGCTTTGATGGACCAGACTACCTTCAACAAGTGGCAGCAGGGCAAGAAGCTGATCTACACCAAAACCTATGGCTTTGCCTATGCCAAAGCCGATAAAGCTACCACTACCGTGTCCGACATGGTGTACGGCGACGTGATGGTGCTGAAGAACAAGACAAAAGACTACTACGAAGTTAGCTTCCCGGACGGCCGCACTGGTTTTGTGTCTACAGCCGAAGCCATGGATTTCAAAGAATGGGTAGCTACCCGCAAACCGACCGAAGAAAACCTGGTGGCCTCCAGCAAGGAGATGCTCGGCATGCCCTACCTGTGGGGCGGCACTTCCGTGAAGGGGATGGACTGCAGCGGTTTTACCAAAACGATCTTCTTTATGAACGGACTTGTTTTGCCGCGTGATGCTTCGCAGCAGGTGCATATTGGCGAGTTGGTTAACACGGATAAGGGCTGGGATGAAATGCGTCCTGGCGACCTGTTGTTTTTTGGTGTGCCTGCCAAAGGCGGTAAGCCTGAGCGTGTGGTGCACGTAGGTATGTGGATCGGCGGAAACCAGGAGTTCATCCACTCTGCCGGTCGTGTGCGCATCAACAGCATGAACCCATCCGCCGAAAACCACGATGCTTCCGAACTTGCCCGCTTCCTGCGCGCCAAGCGGGTATCGCCGGAAGCTACGCTGGTGGATTTACGCGAAAAGCCGCTATATGAATAAGGTATAGCATTTATAAATGAAAAGGCAGTGGCGCAAGCTACTGCCTTTTTTATTGTCATTTCGACCAGCGGGAGAAAGCTGGGGTCTGTGTGGATGACGTGTTATGTCAGATTATTTTCGCCCTCGCTCGTGTCCTATGAGCTGAAGTTTTCAGGTTGACTCCAGGCGCTGTTAACTGTGCTGCTACAGGTATAGCGCAGAATCACCTCAATAGAACACTATGTTTCACTAAAAATTTTATCAAAAACTAATTATTCAATCAAAATTTGTGTTATCTAAAACAACTTTCATAAAAAATTAGTTAAAGTAACTTGCTTTTATACAGTTAATCCTCGTACTTTATATTATCACACCAAAACTGATAGCATGGGCGCATTTCTGGCGATGGAAGAAGGGTATCTGGAGAAACTGAACCACGTCGAGCGGAAAAAGCATCTTCAGAAAATCAAGATTGTGCGGCACCTGTATGTAAAGGGCGCCCGCTCCAATGCCGACATTTGCAACCGCTTCAGTATCAGTTCGCCAACCTCTATGGCTTTGCTCAACGAACTGATGGCCGAGGGATTGGTGGAGAAACAGGGCAGAGGCGAATCGGTGGGAGGGCGCAAGCCGGAGCTGTACGGACTGCGGAACAATTCGCTTTTCGTGCTGAGCATCGAAATGGAGAAGTTCAGTACCCGCATGGCCATTTTCGACGGCACGAACAACAACATCACCGGCACCCATACCTTTCCAGTGAATCTCTCAAAAGACCTTGGTGCTGTCGAAGAGCTCTACCAGTATGCCAACAGCCTGGTGCTTTCGGCAGGTATAGACGCGGATAAACTGATGGGCATCGGGTTGAGTATGCCGGGTCTGGTGTCATCCAGAGAAGGAGACAGCTATACCTATCTGCTCACCGGTCAGGACAAAACGCCCCTGCAGGATCTGCTGGCGCTCAAGTTCGACAAGCCGGTATACATCCAGAACGACGTCAAAAGCATCACCCTGGCCGAGTACCGCTTTGGGGCGGCGCAGGGCAAGCGCGATGTGCTGGTCCTCACACTGGATTGGGGAATCGGCCTGGGCATCATCCTGGACGGGAAGCTGCGGCTGGGCGCCTCGGGGTTTGCGGGCGAATTTGGTCACATTCCGTTTATAGAAAATGGCGTGCTGTGCCACTGCGGCAAGCGCGGCTGTCTGGAGACAGTAGCATCCGGAAGTGCGCTGGCACGCATGGCCCGCGAAGGACTACAGGCCGGGCAGGACACCTTGCTGAAAGCGCTTTCGGGGCAGGAATCGGAGAAAATCGAACCACAGGCCATCATTCAGGCTGCTCACGAAGGGGATCAGTACGCGATCAACATACTCGCCGAAACAGGCCGCAACCTGGGCAAAGGCATTGCCATGCTGATTCAGCTGTTCAACCCGGAGCTGATCATTATCGGGGGTAAAATGGCCGAAGCCCGGCAGTACCTCACCACCCCGATCCAGCAATCCATCAACACCTACTGCATGACGCAGCTGCGCGAGCGCACTGAAATAGCGCTGTCGAAGCTGGGGGCGCAGGCAGGTATACTGGGGCCGGTGGCCACGGTGATGGAGCGCATTTTCGAACACCGCATGGAATCAACGAAATAACAGAACAACGAAACACAACATCACTTTATAGCACAAAGAAAATGGCACGATTAAATCTTCTGGAAGAAACCCGTTTTGAAAAGCTTCCGGTAACCGTTTACTCCGATGAATATATCGCTTCCGTAAAGGTGGCGCAGCGTATCGCGGAGTTAATCCGATACAAACAGGGTCGCAATGAAAAGGCTGTGCTCGGTCTGGCCACTGGTGCCACACCCGTGAAGGTATACTCCGAGCTGGTGCGCCTGCACCGCGAGGAAGGCCTGAGCTTCCGCAATGTGATCACCTTTAACCTGGACGAGTACTACCCGATGCAGCCGACGGCCGTGCAGAGCTACGTGACGTTCATGAACGAGAATCTCTTCGACCACATTGACATCAACCGAAACAATATCCACATACCGGATGGCACCCTGCCGCTGGAGAAAATACACGATTACTGCCTGGACTACGAGCGCAAAATTGAGTCGGTGGGCGGCCTAGACCTGCAGCTGCTGGGCATCGGTCGTACGGGCCACATCGGTTTCAACGAGCCGGGCTCTGCGCCCAACTCCGGAACGCGCCTGGTAACGCTCGACGACCTGACCCGCCGCGACGCTTCCCGCGACTTCGGTGGCAAGGAGAACGTGCCGCGCAAAGCCATCACCATGGGCATCGGCACCATTTTCAAAGCCCGCGAGATCATCCTGATGGCCTGGAGCGGCAAGAAAGCATCCATCATCAAGAAAGCGGTGGAAGGCGAAATATCTGGCGACGTGCCGGCCACTTACCTGCAGCTGTCTGACAACGTGGAGTTTGTACTGGACCAGGATGCGGCGTCAGAGCTAACACGCTTCGACACGCCATGGTTGGTGAAAGACTGCGTTTGGGATGATTCCCAGATCAAGAAGGCGGTGATATGGCTGTCGCAGACGGTGAAGAAGCCGATCCTGAAGCTGACCGAGGAGGACTACAACAACCACGGCATGGCCCAGCTGATCACAGAGAAAGGCACGGCTTACGAAATCAATATCGATATCTTCAACAAACTGCAGAGCACCATCACCGGCTGGCCGGGTGGCAAGCCGAACGCCGACGACAGACGTCGTCCGGAGCGTGCCGAGCCTGCCCGCAAGCGCGTGGTGATTTTCTCGCCGCACCCGGATGACGATGTGATCTCGATGGGTGGTACGTTCATCCGCCTGGTAGATCAAGGGCACGACGTGCACGTGGCCTACCAGACCTCCGGCAACACGGCCGTGTGGGACGATGACGTGCTGCGCTACATGGAGTTTGCCATCGACTTTAACCGGAGCATCGGGCAGGAGAGCGATCATCTGGAGGGCATCTACGACAACATGCGCAGCTTCCTAGAGAACAAGCAGCCCAACCAGCTCGACACCCAGGAAATACGCGATGTGAAAGGCTTTATCCGCAAGAGCGAGGCCATTGCCGGTGCCCGTTACGCTGGTCTGGACGATGACCACATCCACTTCATGGCATTGCCATTCTACGAAACGGGCAAAACCGTGAAAAAACCGGTGACCGACATCGACGTGGAGCTGACCATAGAGTTGCTGCAGAAAGTGAAGCCGCACCAAGTGTTTGCCGCCGGCGACTTTGCCGATCCGCACGGCACACACATCGTTTGCTTCAACATCGTGCTGGCTGCCCTCAACCGTCTGCGTGAAACCGAAGAGTGGGCACAGGACTGCTGGCTGTGGATGTACCGCGGCGCCTGGCACGAGTTTGCCACTCACGAAATCGAAATGGCCGTGCCGCTGTCGCCGCAGGAAGTGCAGCGCAAGCGCAACGCCATCTTCAAGCACCAGTCGCAGAAAGACTATCCGGTGTTCCCGGGCGACGATGCACGCGAGTTCTGGGTACGTGCCGAAGAGCGCAACCGCGAGACCGCCAAGAGCTACGATGACCTGGGCCTTGCCAACTACGAGGCCATGGAGGCTTTCGTGAGGTGGAAATTCTAGCCTAGACAAAAAGCAGCTAAAACGGAGCAAATTGCTTAGCTTTGTTTTAGCTGCTTTTTTATTTGTCTGGGTTTTTAAAATTGACCCTGATTTAACCTAAGGCAGGACCTGTTACAATTTGTTTTGTCATCCTGTAAGTTGAAAAATCCCGAACTGGTTTCGGGGGATCTTGTTAAAAAGCTGCATAGGCTGAACTTCTTAGTTAAAAGCCCTTTTCGCTCTCAAGCATTACCAACACCCTAAAAAACACGCATTTCTGACATGACTTTCAGAAAAAATCTTCTTACTCTTTTGCTTTCGATTCTCTGCACGGCAGGTATAGCTACGCTTTCACAGGCGCAGGTGAAGCCGGAGTCGCTGTCGCTGATACCGCAGCCCGTAAAGCTGACCACCCAGAAGGGAGGTTTCCTGGTGCAGCCCTCCACAAAGGTATACGTAGACCCTAAAAACGCCGATCTGCTGCGCGTAGGCGAGTTTCTGGCGCAGCATATAGAAGGAGCCATCGGCCACAAACCGGAGGTGATCCAGAAGAAGCCGAAGAAGAAAGAGACCAACCTGATTTACCTGACGCTGAAGACGAAGAACGATACCCTGGGCGCAGAGGGCTATACCTTGGGCGTAACACAGGGGCGCATAACACTGGCTGCCAAAGAAGCACACGGCACTTTCCTAGGTATACAGACCATACGCCAACTGTTGCCTTCTCAAAAAACGACGGGCTCGGCGCTTATACCTGCACTCGAGATCGTGGACAAGCCCCGCTATACCTGGCGCGGCATGCACCTGGACGTCACCCGCCATTTCTTCCCGGTGGAGTTCGTGAAGCAGTACATCGACTACCTGGCCATGCACAAGCTCAACAGCTTCCACTGGCACCTGACCGATGACCAGGGCTGGCGCATCGAGATCAAAAAGCACCCGAAGCTGACCGAAATAGGCGCCTGGCGCGACAGCACTCTGATCGGCCACTACTGGGACCTTCCGCAGACTTACCGCAAGCGCCGTCACGGCGGTTACTATACCCAGGAGCAGATCAAAGAAGTGGTGAAGTATGCGCAGGACCGCTTCATCAACGTGGTGCCTGAGATTGAAATGCCGGGTCACGCACTGGCGGCCCTGACAGCCTATCCGGAGCTTTCGTGTACCGGAGGTCCGCATAAAGTAGAGTCGAAGTGGGGTATTTTCCCTGATATTTTCTGCGCCGGCAACGAGCAGACGTTTGCCTTTCTGGAAGATGTGCTCACCGAGGTGATGGAGCTTTTTCCGAGCAAAGTGATTCACGTGGGCGGCGACGAGGCGCCAAAGACCCGCTGGAAGGTATGCCCGAAATGCCAGAAGCGCATTAAAGACGAAGGCCTGAAAGACGAGCATGAGCTACAGAGTTATTTTGTGCAGCGCATGGAGAAATTCGCCAACAAGAACGGCCGCATCATCATCGGCTGGGACGAGATCCTGGAAGGCGGCCTGGCACCGAATGCCTATGTGATGTCGTGGCGCGGTACCAAGGGAGGTATAGCCGCCGCTAAAGAAAAGCACTACGTGGTGATGTCGCCGGGCACGCCCCTGTACTTTGACTACTACCAGGGCGAGCGCGACCTCGAACCGACCACCATACACGGGTATAACCCGCTCTCAAAGGTATACGCCTACGACCCAACACCAAGCGAGCTGTCAGCCGAAGAGAAAAAGTACATACTGGGTGCGCAAGCCAACATGTGGACCGAATACGTCTCCACTGAAGAGCACATAGAGTATATGGTATTCCCGCGCTTAGCCGCTCTGAGCGAAGTACTGTGGACACCTGCCAAGCTGAAAGACTGGAAAAGCTTCCAGAACCGCATGACGGAGCAGTACAAGCGCTACGACGCGTTGGGCGTGAACTACGCCCGCAGCGCTTTCAACGTGAACCAGCAGCTGCAAATAGACACGGTCAGCAACCGGGCCACTGTGACTTTTGAGACCGATGCGGCGAATGTAGCCATCCACTATACCCTGGACGGATCGGACCCAAACACGAAGTCACAGGTATACAAAGGGCCTTTCACGCTCAACAAAACCGCTACGATCAAGGCCGGCTCTTTTGTAAACGGCAAGTTGGTTGGAAAGGTAAGCACCCGTACGTTTGAGGCGCACAAAGGCTTCAACAAGAGCATTACGCTCTCTACCCCGGCTAACCAGAGCTTTGCCAATAAATCCAAACTGGTAGACGGCCTGAAAGGCTCGACGGATCAGTACGATGGCCACTGGACCGGGTTTTTGGGAACCGACGTGGAGGCGATCATCGATCTGGGGAAAGAGCAGCCGATCAAGCGGCTGAGCACCAACTTTATGCAGCACATCGGTTACCGCATTTTCCTGCCGGTTCAGGTAGAGTATGCGCTGTCGGTGGATGGCATCCGGTATGTGACCGTGGACACGATTGAGGATCCGAACCCGCTGGGTGCAGAGGGCATCACGACCCACGAAGTTGCCGCCACCATCCCGCTCACCCGTGCCCGCTTCGTGAAAGTGAAGGTTCGCAGCGTGGGTGTGAGCCCGGATAAATACCCTTCGGCCGGACAGAAAACCTGGCTGATGCTGGATGAGATCGTGGTGGAGTAAGTGATCAGTCAAATTTTAAGGTTATAACACCTGATATCCGCGAGATAAATTTTATATTGTACCCTTAATGCCGGGCTTAATCACCGGAAGCAGTTTTGCACCTAATCTATACCTAAAACTTAACATGACTAAAGTAGCCCCTTCCACAAACAGCGAAACCGGGCAGGAGAATGCTTCTGGTGGGTACATGCGTCCGATCGTCATCATCGGTGCCCTGTTCTTCATCTTCGGCTTCGTTACCTGGCTCAACGCCATCCTGATCCCGTATTTCAAAATCGCCCTGGAGCTTAACAACTTCCAGTCGTACCTGGTGGCATTTGCCTTTTACATCTCCTATTTCGTGATGGCGATACCCTCGGCCTGGGTGCTCAAAGCGACCGGCTTTAAAAAAGGTATGTCGGTGGGGCTGCTGGTGATGGCAGCTGGCGCGCTGTTGTTTGTGCCTGCCGCACTCACCCGCACACTCGAGCTGTTCCTGATCGGCCTTTTTGTACAGGGCACGGGTCTGGCTGTGCTACAGACGGCCTCTAACCCCTATATCACGATTCTGGGCCCTCTGGAGAGTGCCGCCAAGCGCATCAGCATCATGGGCGTGAGCAATAAGATCGGCGGTGTGCTGGGCTCTATCATTCTGGGTGCCATCGTGCTTTCGAACGCGGATGAGGTAGTGGCCAAACTGGAGTTGATGAGCATGGCTGAGAAAGCCGTTGAGCTGGACACTATGGCCTCCAAGGTGATCATGCCATACCTGATTATTATGGGTGTGCTGATCGCGCTGGCCATTGTCATTTACTTTTCTTCGCTGCCGGAAGTGGACACAGACCAGGAAAGTGAAACCGTGGCTGCGGCCAACGTAAACAAGACAAGCATTCTGCAGTTTCCGCACCTGTTGCTGGGCGCTTTCACCATGTTTGTGTATGTGGGGGTGGAAGTAATGGCCGGTGATACGATCGTGAGTTATGGTGCCTCCCAGGGTATACCTTTCACAACGGCTAAGTTCTTTACCTCGTTCACGCTGGGAGCGATGGTGGTTGCCTACTTTGTGGGTGTGGCCACCATTCCAAAATACATCCGTCAGGACAAAGCCCTGCAAATATCCGCCGTACTGGGCATTCTCTTTACTGTTGCTGCCATCATGACGAGCGGCTTCGTGTCAGTGCTGTTTATTGCGTTGCTGGGTCTTGCCAATGCCCTGATGTGGCCAGCTATTTTCCCGCTTGCTATTGCAGATCTGGGTCGTTTCACCAAGATCGGTTCTTCGCTCATTATCATGGGTATAGCCGGTGGCGCCATCCTGCCGCTTATCTATGGCGCCCTTGCCGACTCGATCAACCCGCAGCAGGCTTACTGGATCATGGTGCCTTGCTACCTGTTCATTCTGTACTATGCGACGGCAGGTCATAAGATCAGAACAAAATAGAATTCTGCACTATATTAAAACAGCGACAGGAGCCTTTTATGTGGGCTCCTGTCGCTGTTTTAGAGGGTATAGGCATGCTGATGTAAGCTCCAGCCAGGAAGGAGGCGGGCACACAAATAAAGGGCAGGTATAGCCCTTTACTATATAGTATTTGGCAAGGTTGTTGTTTCTACAGCCACGGTTGTAGTGGCTTCCGGTGTGTCTACAGCTTGCGCCTTGTTGTTTTCGCAGGATGAAACTAAGGCGAGAATGAGCAGGGTCAGCAGCAGCACCCCGTATAGTCTGTTCAGCATAGCTTCTCAAGTTTATTGTGCCAGGAAGTTGGCACATGGGTTATTACGCAGGCACGATCGGCTTAGTTGAGGCCCGGCTTCCAAAGCAGTAAAATAATTTTTTATAGGACAGATGCCATGGTTTTTAAGTTTTTCAAATAATTGCACTAAATACGGTCGCGAGCATATCAGGGTATGCCAGTGATTACATACATTTGTGCCTGCCAAACAGGCTCTATCTCTCACAATCATAAAACGAACATTCTATGCAACGCCTTAGACTCCTACTCCTGGTTGTACTATCTGTCGCCACAATGGCTTCATGCACCACTTCCCGCAAGAAAAACAGCAATACCGGCCAGGTAGTAATCATCAAAGACAGCAAAGCCGGGCACCACAAGGGCTACAAAAAAGGCTGGACCAAGAATACGAACAACCCCCACCACCCACGCACCACCAACCCAGGCCATACCAAGCACAAGCAGGGAAAAGGCGGCAACACCGTTATCATTGTGAATAATAACAACACGACTGTGAAACAGGCTGCACCCAAGGGCAAACCGGGGCATGGCAATCACCACAATGGGGGCAAAGGAAAAGGCAACCAGGGCAAAGGCAATAATGGAAAGCACGGCAACGGAAAGGGCGGCAAGAAATAGATAGTTCGTTCCTTTGGCTTAGTGCAACACCAGGTATAGGCGGGTTCTTAAAAGGACCCGCCTTTTTTTGTGGCAGGCGGCGCACGCTTGCCATTGAAGCTTGGTCGTGATAATAGCCTGTTTTGTATATAGAAAACCTTTCCAGGTATAAATATCCTGTGTTATGAAATGTAAAAGGCTATTTTTATGCCATATCCAATACAGCGCTGTGTAAGGTATGGCTGCTTGTGCCGTTTCCAGGCGATGAACTACAAACTTTATATTCGGAAGCTCTTAATTGAGAACTTGCCTAAAAAAATTGCTCTGTACCTTAGGCTGACCGCCACCAAACAATTAAAAGGTACCTGAAGACGACCTACTGCGTCAAGGCAGTGCTAAATCTGAAGCCAGCTCACTGGCTCGCTCTAAGTAAAAAGCGAGACCATTATTCGGAGACCTGCTCTGCGAATGGTAGTCTCGCTTTTTTTTGGTATAAATCGATGTATAAACTGAACAATTTTTGCAGTATATAGGTATATATCTTATATTTAATACTCGATATTAACCAAATACTCAGAATCTTATGGTCCTTTTGAGATTTACCCTACTCATCGTGCTGGTAAGCACCCTGGCAACCCTTTCCTCGTGCTCTTCTTTCAGCCGCAGCAGCCATGCCATTGTTGTGGACGATTACAGCAGCATGCGCTATGTGAAAGGAAAGCCGGACAGAGTGCACAAAAAGTGGAAGTCAAAATCATCCTACACCCCCAGAAACAACAGGGTGGCCAAGCGCAGAACTGCTGACTGGTAGTTCGATGTCCTCGCTGATGGGTTTACTACTTTTGTTTGCATGTTGCGTATAGGCAGCTATGGAAACGGCAAACACACACTATACCCGCACCCCCCGCACTGAAAGCCTGAAATGGGTTGACCGCGTTACCCATTTAATGGATAACCAGTTCCGCTTGCCGGGCACCAACTGGCGCTTCGGGATGGACCCTATTCTTGGCCTTTTTCCGGTGGTGGGTGACCTGGCCTCGTTTGGTGTGTCGGCCATGCTGATCCTGACCATGGCCCGCCACGGAGCGAGCGGCAAGATGGTGACGCTGATGCTGCTCAACATAGCACTGGACACTCTGTTCGGCAGCATCCCCATCCTCGGCAATATCTTTGACTTTGCCTTTAAAGCGAACGAGCGCAATGTCCGCATGCTCAGGGCGCACTACGAAGAAGGCAAGTATCAGGGTAGCGGCAAAAAAATCATCATTGGCGTTATCATCGGCATCATCGTCATAGGCATTCTGCTGCTATGGGCTCTGTGGGAGTTGCTGGCCCTTGCCTATCAACTGGTGCAGGGCTGGTTCTAGAACGGCCTATATTCTGCCAAGTTCCTTCGCCACCGCCACTGCCTTATGGGCACTAGCTTCCTTGTCTTTTATCTCCAGCATAATATCCATGTCGATGCCCTCAGTCTCTACCAGGAAATCGTGAAAAGCTTGTTCACCGATACTTTGCACGTGCTTGCCCTTGCGCTCGCCGGGCGATTGGGCGCTGTAGTCCACCATCAGGATGCCATCGCGCTCAGGTTGCCAGGTCTGGGCTGCCAATAGCACCGCCTCGCGCATGGGTTCTCCGTTGTTCACACACTCGTGGTGCAGGTTGTCGAAAATGATTGGCATGCCCGTGAGCTCGTGCAGCACCAGGCAGTCGGTGAGGCTGTAGGTGCGGTCGTCGTTCTCAACGCAGAGGCGGACTTTTACCTCCTCAGGCAACATAGTATGGTATACCTCTGCAAAGCGGTGGAGAGCAGACTCCTTATCACCATAGGCGCCGCCACCGTGTATCTGCAGCTTGGCTGTGGTGTCAAGGCCCATCAGGTCGAGGATACTGCCCTGGTAGACGAGCTCGGCGATGCTGTTCTGCACCGTTTGGGGGTTGGGGGAATTGAGCACCACGAACTGATCGGGGTGCATGGAAATGCGCAGGTTGTGGCGCCTGATGTAATCACCGAGCCGACGCAGGGTCAGTTTAAAATGCTCTTGCCAGTTGTAGGTGTTGACAGGGTGCGATGCGAAAGGCACCAGATCGGACGTGAGCCGGAAGAAATGCAGTCCATTTTCCACGTTGAACTCCAGGATGCGGCGCAAGCAGCTCAGGTTCTGCTCTACCGTTTGTATCAGGCGTTCCTCTGAGTAGGAGGCTAGTCTAAAAGTGCGGGAGGAGGAACAGTCCAGTGTCTGGTTGATGCAGGGATATCCGATCTTCATAAGGTATAAAGGTATAGCTATACCCTAACCTACGCATGGGCAGATTGTTTTGGCGAAAATCAGATTTCAGAAAAGCACATGTTAGCGCTCTATTTCATAGCCGGTATTGTCCTTAAAGAGGCTGTTATACTTCTCTTTCTCTTCTATGCGGCGCTTGAGTTCCTGGATCAGGAGGAGTTGCTGCAGTTTCTGGTTCTGCTTCCCTTCTTTGGAAAACATGTCGTAGAGCAGCGAAATAGGGTTAAGCGGGGTGGGGGCGGCAGGAGGTGGCGGAGGACCGGGCTCCAGTTCAGGCCGGTAGCCTTTGCGCTTCACATACTCCGGCTCTTCTTTTTTCATGTTGCGCAGCGCGCGCTGTATCATTTCCTCAGAGGGTCGGCTGGTGATTTCGACCTCGCCCAGCAGGACGTTATCCGGCTGCAGCACAATGTTGACGCGAATTTCAGAGACAGGCAGGTTGCGGGGCAGGTATAGCATGGGCTTGAAACCAACAGCCCGGATCAGCAGCGTGTCGCTCTGGTCGATATCGATCAGGAACTTGCCCTCTTCGTCGGAGATGACGCCCTGGGTGGTGCCAAAACGGATGACGCCCGCGCCAGGTATAGGGGTCGTTTTGTCGGACTCGAAGATAGTCCCGCTCACGCGGATATTGCGCTGTGCCAGGGCCGGCAGCGTGATCACCAGTAACAGGGCAGAAAGAAGAAGAAGTCGCAGCGGGTGTAGGGGCATGTTACAGCAGAGGCCACCTCGGCAGTGGCAAAGGGTTAATGTCAATACGCCGGAAAAGGCTTAAAAGTATACCTGTGCCAAAATAAATAACGGCAGCGCGGCATGATGCTAAATTACAAAAATTTAGCAGAAAACAGGCTTAAATAGCGAAAGCCCATAGCTACGGGCGCTACGGGCTTTCAAACTGGTTATACGTTAATAAAATCTATTGGTTTCTGTTCATGTTGTTCCCGGAGCCAGTAGTGGTGCCGGGCTGGTTTTGATTCGTCCCGGAGTTGTTCATCTGGCTGTTATTATTCATCTGGTTCTGGTTCGTTCCCGAGTTATCGAGCTGGTTAGTGCCGTCGTTACTCATGCCCCAGTAGTTGGCACGCTTTTCCTGGTACTGACGGTACTGCTCTTTGCTCAAGATCGACTGCAGCTCACGATCGGTTTCCTCCATGATCTGTTCACGCTGTGTATCCAGATTTGATGCGGTCGTCGTGTTGTTTTGTGTGTTTGTGTTCATGTTGCCGCGTGTGTCGGTCATCGTGCCACCATCCTTGTCGTAGCGTTTTTTCTCGGTAGTAGCCATATTGTCCACGTCTTCGGCTACCTGTCCACCCATGCGGTTGGTTTCGTTGTAGTTGAACTGGAGCTCACTCAGGCGACGCTCCCGTTCATACAGCACCTGTTCCACGCGGTTTTGGGTAGCGGTGTCCAGGCGCATGTCTGTCGCCATCTGGCCGGCAATACGCGTTGCATTACTGCGCCAGGCGACATCCGAATTTGCTGCCATGTCACCGGAGTTCGACATGTCCGATGTGTTGCCCATGGCCGTCTCACTGCCTCGGATATGGCTTTGGTTTACGTTTTCGTCATTATTGGCATCCGCCGTTTCATACGTTTTGCCCCTGTCCTCGGAACAGGAAGCAAACATCATGGCACTCACTATAGCTATGGAATAAAATACCTTTTTCATCTTTTAAATACTCTAAGTTAAAAATTCAAATCACAGTCTGTTTGCTGAAAATAGTATAAAACAAATATAGTCTGTGCTAATGTTTTTACGATGAAAGCAATGATAAGTTCATGTAGCAGGTACTGTTATATGTGCCGTAGGAGCGTTAATAATGCTATTCATGAGCTCTTATAGGCTAAATTGCGTTGTCGGGCGATTTTAAAAATTTAAATAATACACGCAAGATTTATCAGGTGATGAAAGGGTTGAATATGACAAAATATATAGGAAGGTATAGCCCCGAAAGCAGAGCGCCGGCCATTTGGCCGGCGCTCTGCTTATAATGAACCAAGGTATACGCTTAAGCTTTTCTCAACTCGAACACGGTGATTTCGGGAAGGAAGCCCACGCGACCCGGGTAGCCGATAAAGCCCAGGCCAGTGTTGACGTACAGGTGCTGCCTGCCACGTTTGTAAAGGCCAGCCCACTGCTCGTACACATACTGCACCGGGCTCCACTTCAGCCCAGGTATGTTCACCCCGAACTGCATGCCGTGGGTATGGCCCGACAGCGTGAGGTCGATGTCGTTAAACTTCTGGTTGATCTCGCCGTCCCAGTGCGAAGGGTCGTGCGACAGCAGCACCTTAAACGGGCTGTCTTCTGCTCCGGTATAGGCCTTGTTCAGGTCGCCGTACTTCGGGAAACCCGCCCGGTTGCCCCAGTTCTCCACGCCCAGCACAGCGATGTGCTCACCGTCTTTTTCGATGCGGCGGTTCTCGTTCAGCAACACGTCCCAGCCCATGCTGCGCTGCGTGTCTATTAAGGTCTGCAGGTTCCGTGTCTTTGCCTCGCGGCTATCCCAGTTTGCGTAGTCGCCGTAGTCGTGATTGCCTAGCACTGAAAACACGCCCTGCTTTGCCCGGATTTCCTTCAGCGTATCCACATGTGGCATCAGTTCTTTGGCCACGTTGTTGACAAGATCGCCGGTGAAGAACACGAGGTCGGCTTCCTGTTTGTTGATAAGGTTGACAGCCTCTTTCAAAGGCTCTGTGGAAGTAAAGCTACCCGTGTGCAGGTCAGAGATCTGCAGCATCTTAAAGCCCTCGAAAGCTGCTGGCAGGTTCGGAAAGCGCAGTGTAACGCGTTTTACGCGGTAGTCGTAGGCGCCTTTCACCATGCCGTAAATGAACGCTGAAAAAGGCACTGCCGCCACCATCAGTCCCATTTGGCTGAGGAACTTGTTACGCGATGGGTCGAAAGTCATCTCGCCACTATTCACATTGTTGAACACCATTTTGCCCAGTCGCAGGGTGTCATCCACAAAAAGGAAAAGCACCACAACCAGTTTGGAGGCGAAAATGATGAAGAGCGTGCTGGCCAGGTATGTTTTGTAAGTATCCGGCGGTGTGCCGCGCGTGAACGAGGCGATCGCGAAGGTGATAACTGTGATGGCAAACACAGCCCAGTACAACATATAGATAATGCGCTGGGTGCTGGCGGAAAGGCTTTGGGTGACGGTTTTAACGGCCTGGAAGACATAAAGGTCCACCAGGAACAGGATGAAAATTACTATTCCGATCGAAAAGTATCGTTGCATGGTATATGGTTGGTGCTGCATCAGAACAGCCGATGGCAGCTTCAGGTTTTAAAAAATTGTATGTTACTATAAAAAATGCAGGCAAACGGCCCCTGTTTCATGAACTATTTTTAGTTTAAACAGATTCACTTAACAATCTTATACCTAACAAAATCTGTACCGCAGTGAAACAAGAAGCTACGTCTGCACTTTTGGCATACGATACCGCCAACCTCAACATCAAGACCTGGGCCGAAGAAGACCGTCCGCGCGAAAAGCTCCTGCTCAAAGGCAAGTCCGCTCTAAGCGACGCGGAGCTGATTGCCATCCTGATTGGCTCTGGCACGACCAAACTAACGGCAGTGGATGTCGGCAAGATCATTTTAGCTGCCGTAGGAAACGATTTGAATGAGCTGGCGAGGCTGTCTGTAAAAGACCTGACAAAGCATCCAGGTATAGGCGAGGCCAAGGCCATCTCGATTGTGAGTGCGCTGGAACTGGGCCGTCGCCGAAAGGAAACTGCTGCCGCCGCCAAAACCCGCATCACCTGCTCCACCGACATTTACAACTACATCAAGCCCCAACTGCTGGACCTGCCGCACGAAGAGTTCTGGGTAATTTTGCTGAACCGCGCCAATGTGGTAATGAAGAAGGAGAGCATCAGCAGCGGAGGAGTGGCCGGCACGGTGGCCGATCCGAAAATGATCTTCAAGAAAGCCATTGAGCAGCTGGCAAGCTCTATTATTTTGGTACACAACCACCCCAGCGGCAACACGAAGCCCAGCGCCGCCGACATCGCCCTCACTAAAAAAATGAAAGAAGCCGGACAGTTTCTGGATCTGCCTATACTAGATCACATCATCTTTACTGATAGCGATTACTACAGCTTTGCTGACGAAGGGCTTTTATAAGTTAGAAAGGTGGGAAGTTGAAAAGGTAGAAAGTTAAAATAAAGGGCATGGAAAAAGAAAGCAATTATGCGTTTGCTGAGAGGATGAAGAAGCGCACAAAGGATTTTGGACTGCGTGTAATTCGAGTATTCCAAGCATTACCGAGAACAGAGGAAGCCCGTGTAATAGGGAAGCAAGCCTTACGGTCGGCTACGTCAGTCGCTGCTAATTACAGAGCAGCTTGCCGCGCGAGGTCAGCTGCCGAGTTTGCCTCAAAAATTAATGTTGTGCTTGAGGAAGCTGACGAAACTCAGTTTTGGCTTGAAATGCTGGAGGAGGCAGGTATAGTTCCAGCCAGCCGTTTAGTGCAGCTGCACCAAGAAGCTGCAGAGCTTACCGCTATACTTACTATAGCCCGCAAAAACGCTATCAAAAAGAAATGCAATTAACTTTCTACCTTTTTAACTTTCGAACTTTCTAACTTAAAAGGATTTCCTTCACACGCCCAACTTCTCCTGTCTCGAGTCTTACTTTAATGCCGTGCGGGTGGTTAGGTGATTTAGTTAAGATGGCCTCTACATAGCCTTCAGTTAAGTCGCCGGTGCGCTGGTCTTCTTTGAGCACGATGTTCACGTGCGAGCCTATTTTGATGTTACTGCGTTTGGTACCGTCCATGGTGCTTAATTTTTGGTTTGCGGTTTGGGAATGATGTGCAGGAACTCCTCTTCGTCGTTCAGGCTCCAGCGCACAGGAGCCACGATGTCCTGTTTCACAACCTCCACTTTTTCGATCTGCTCCAGGTTAGCCAGTATCAGGCTGGTGTCTTTTACGAGCCGGTTGTTGATTACCACTTTCAGGTTTTGCTGAGCCGCAGGTATACGGTATTGGGCATAAATATCCTGCATCGTGGAAAATGCTGCCGTGGACTTGGCCCTGATAAGAATGGCGCCGTCTTTGGCTTTGTCGCCAAATTTGCCCGTAGCATTTTCGTCTTTTAGCACATTGACGCTTTCGATGTTGTCAGCTTTGATCAGCGCCAGGCTCGGCTGCGCAATCTGCTGCCCGTTTATCTGGATGTAAGGCTGCGGTTGTGACACCATCCCTTGCTTTTGCTGCTCCTTTGGGTGAATCAGCTCTTGTTGCGCAAAGGCCTGCAGACCGCAACCCGCGAGTATTAGAGAGAAGATAAGTCGTTTCATGGGTAATATATTTATGAAATATAACGTCAGTTTGTAAAGGATAGTCACTTCAATCTAAAGGCGTATGTCGGAATTCAGAAAGCTTGTAGCGCTCTTTCGCCAGGCTGTCCAGCCATTTGCCCTCTATCTTAGAAAGAATATGGCTAAATACATGCCTGCCCTCTGCTCCCTCCGCCATACGGCCTATCCTCGCCACAGAGTCGGCCCGCATTTGCTGCTGGTCCGCCTGTACAATACGTTCAATTAGCTTATAATCTTCAGGAGTAAGGACTGGTTCCGTGAAGCCACTCTTGTCAACCTGAATTAAACTGTTCACTTCTTCGGAGTTATTGAAACCTGCCCGTAGTAACTTTTGAAAATAGATCAGCTTAAACTCTTCGATGTAAATCTCCTTATAACTGCTGCTTGAGCACTTTTTGCCTGCCGGTGGTGCATTGGGTGAAAGTGAGGAGCAAGAGAAGCAGCGTGATGGAATTAGTGGCTGTGGATTTGAGCATAGGAAGTTTTCTTAGACTTATATTAACTCCTACTTTTTGAATAACCTGAATTCAAGCGAAACTCTTGTTGTGTCTTGTTCTTCGTTAACTGCTAATCCATGGACCAGGTGAGAGGAAAATATTAAGGCTTCTCCATAAGTAACCTTAGTTCTCTTTAGTTGATTACTCTTCGCCCATTCCTTCACCATCCTTACATTATATTTATTTTTGCCTATTACGCCCCCTTCTGTAGTTCTTAATATGCTACTCTCAGGCAGCAAATGACTTGATTCAACCAATGGTAAGGAAGATTTTGGAGTAACACCACTAATGGGAATCCAAATATTCAAGAACTGAGGAATGTATGAATCGGGCCCGTCCATAAAATGGTATACATCTTTATGAGGTGGGTTAAAATCATTTGAGCCCGGCCTATTGATTCTTACGATTATGTAGATTGGTTCCTTTGTCTTAGGATCTATATCTGTTAATCCAAATCCTATGTGATCCTCAAACTTTCTAAACAAAGTCTCGAAAAGAAATTTAAACTCTCGAAGGTACAAATCTCGGGTTTTTAAAATCACTTTATAATGGTCTTCATCAGAGGTTACATACTCATGATAAGATTCAAGCCTAAAACCATTAGTATTTATCCCTAATTCTTCACGGATTATCTTTTCGACACTATTTGTTAAGCCTTCTTTTAGATGGTGAAATTCTTCTTCCTCCAGAAAATTAAAAATAGAATATCCGCTTTTATACCATTTCTGTCCAAAGGTAATATCAGTTTCCAGTGCTGATACAACATCTTTTCCCCCATAACGAAATTCAGGAGCACCATCAGTTGGAAACTCAAATTCTTTGTTATCTATTTTGAAAATAAATTTTTCCATATTTCAAATATTGCCAGTCTGCCACTAAATAAGTGTTGTTTCAATATTATGCAGGTATTAGCATACGTGCCTTCCTGATCCCTACCGCCCATGCTTCCGGATATTCCACCATGTATTGAAAATCGCCAAAGCCAATCCTGCCCCTATAAAAGCCCAACCTATGTATTTGTTCTCGAAGAAATGCCCGATGCTGATGACAGCCCCTGCTACAGCTAATAGCACAGCAAGAAATCCGACCAGATTGAATGATTTCATATGCTTTGTTTAGATCCAGGTATAAGCGAAGCGCACAGCTTGCCCCAGGTAAGTTACATAGAATCTTCTATATATTCTTCTCCAACTTCTGCATTTCTACCTACCACACGGGTATCCTAACTTTCTAACTCCTCAACTCCTCAACTCAAAACAGTTCCTTCAGCAATTGAAAAAACTTCGGTCGGGTATAAGCAACGGCGCCCAAGTCAGGTGCAGCGTTTGATTCGATTTGATTGCCGAAGATGTCTTCTGTGGCTGGAGCAAATGAAGGAGGGAGGGGCACCGCTATACCTTGGTCGATGAGCGGTGATTTTTTCTGAGGGCTATACCTGTCGCGCAGGGTTTTCAGATCAAGCGGATAGCCTAAGGTGCCTGCCGTGCCGGGTGCCTGTAACTTTGGGTCGGCCACCATACCTGTCGGACTGCCGTTCATCGTCTCTTGTCCGGTTGCTGCCTGAAAATCGGGCAGGGAGGTATAGCTGCCATCGCCCCACACAAAGGTATAGCGGCCGTTGTCACTGAAGTAGGCGTTGTTGTGAAAGGAGACGTCCATGGTCGTGTCGGTAGCCACTACCATGGGGGCTCCGTTGCGGCTGTAGAAGATGTTGTTGAAAAACCGGACGTTGTGGTGACCGCCGCTCTTGAAGAACACGCCTCCGCCGGAAGGGGCTACAGCGCTGTCCGCAAAGATGGTGTTGTTGTACACGAGCAAGTCCAGGTTGCCGCCTCTGTCGTGGTTTTCCACCCAAAGCGTAATACCTTTATAGTCGTTTTTGCGACCGTCGTTTTCCGAGATGTTATACCGGATGATGTTGTTGCGCATCGGTCGGGCCCACTCAAACTGCGCGATCAGAAAGCCTGCCCCATCGTTGTCGTGGGAATAGTTGTACTGCATCACGGAGTTGGTCACCCCGCCGTCCAGATCAAAACCGCCGCCGTCGCAGCCGCTGCCCGCGCTCATGTTATAGGCCTCGTTGTATTGGATGGTAATATCGTTGGCATCCCAGGCCCAGATGCCGATCGGTCCGCCGCAGTTCTTGTTCTGCATACCCGAAGTATGGACCACGCTGTGCTCTATGGTGCCACCATCCACGTCCGACAGCACGATGCCGCTTCCGCTATGCTTGTCAGGGAGTATCAGGCCATAGATTTTGTACACATGGCAGTGCCCGATGTAGATATTTTGGTGCGCGTAGCCGGTTTTGGTATGGTCGAACTCCCCGTAGGTGTTGATGCCGACCGAGTCGATGTCGTGCACAACGGCCTGCGTGATGCGGGCATCCCGGAAACCGCTGTTGCCGTTCCAGGCGCCCAGCGTGATACCTGATTTCCGGAAGCCGCTCACTTCTACCTGGTCTATGACGATGTGGGCCAACTTCACATCGCCGGGCAGGTCGTTGTAGAAAAGGATGCCGTGGTTGGTATTGCGGGTATAGCCACTGCCCCGGAAGTTCAGGTCCCGGATTTCTATACCTGCCACGTTGTGCGCATAAAAACCGTAACTGATGCCGGCATCGATGGTGGCGCGGCCTTCACCAAAGGAGCTGACGACCACCGGTGCCTTCGCTGAAGCCGTGTTGGCCGGATGAAAGTACAGCCCTCCTTTGAACACGCTTCCTCCCTCAAACAGGATGGTATCTCCAGCCTTATACTGGTGGCTGTTCACCCGCTCAATGGAGCGCCAGGCGGAAACAGGCGAACTGCCCGTGTTGGCGTCATTGCCTTTGGAGCTAATGTAGTAAGTGTGCGCCAAGGTATAGGAGGCTGTGCAAAGGTATAGACAAGTAGAAAGAAGAAGCGCCAGGGCCAGTTTCATAGTCAAAAGTATTCAGGTGCAGGTATAGCCGGGAGCCGGCTATACCTGTCACGGTCTAGATGTCGGCGCCGCTGATGGGCATTGCCAGTTCCGATACGTGCAGTGGGCGGAGCATGGATGTTTTCTTGTGCTGGTGCTCCTGCATGCGCTGCAGAATGTCGTCGAGCAACTCCACGGCCCGCAGCACAAACGGCCCCTTGTTGAGCATCACGCAGTCGGCCCGCTGCGACATGGCGGCATCCGTGATCTCGGCCCTCGACGGACGCCCTTTCTTAGCAAGCGACTCAAGTACCTGCGTGGCCCACACCACCGGGATGTGCGCCGCCTCTGTTATCCACAGGATCTCCTCCTGCACTTCGGCCAGGCGCTGCCAGCCGCACTCCACGGCCAGGTCGCCACGGGCGATCATCACGCCCACCGGGTGGTTTTTCATGACCGTCAGGAGCAAGTGAGGCAGGTGGCGGAAACCTTCCTTCGTCTCAATTTTGAGGATGATGCCCAGGCGGGGCGGCGCTTTCAGGCGCTTCAGTTCCTTGTGCAGCGCCTCGATCATCTCAGGGTGGTTCACGAACGAAAGACTTACAATGTCAGCATGTTTTACCACGAACGCGAGGTGCTGACTATCCTGCTCCGAGAGCCCGTTCAGCTGCAGATCACTTTCGGGGAGGTTGATGCCCTTGTCGTGCAGCAGGCGGCTTCCTGACTCTTTGGCTTCGGTAATTTTCACGAGCAGGTTATCTTCGCTCACATTCAGGATCACGCCCGCTATTTTGCCATCGTCAAACAGGATCGGCTGTCCTGTCTTCACCCGGCCGAATACCTCCGGCAAGGTGCAGGCAATACGCGCAGGTTTTACAATATGCCCCTCGGCATCGTAGAGAGCAGGCTCACCGGGTGCTTCGTCTTTGGTGAGTATGAGCAAATCGTCTTTGCGCAGGTAGATGGGCGCCACGCTGGCAGGCAATTCTCCCACCTTGGTGCTACGCTCCAGGGCGCTCTTTTTATTGATGGTGAGTTCAGTGCCCGTACCGATGTAAGAGGTTTTGAACAGGTGAGCGATGACGCCTTTTTCCTTGCGCTGCATCACGGTGAAGGAACGCTTGCGGCCGCGCGTGTCCTTGAACCTGAGCTTATCGCCCTGTTGCAGCTGGGCTACCCAGGCCTCGTCTACGGGCAGGCTGGCGTCTGTGGGCACCTCGCTCTCCACACCGGCAGGTGCGAGCCATACCTTGGCAGGCGACACGAGCTGCCCCAGCTCGTTCTGAATCGGGCGGATGGGCAGCAGGGCGGGGCCGGGTTTGAGCGGGCCTGTGCGCAGCTTGGGTCCCATCAGGTCCATCAGGATCTTACAGCTCTGGCCCGTCTCCTTTTCGGCCTTTCGGATGGATTGCACCATCGTTTCCCATACCTCCTCGTCGTCGTGGGCGCAGTTGATGCGGGCACAATCCATGCCTGCCAGCAGCATGCGCTTCACCAGTTCGTAGTCCTGGGCCAGCTCAGTGGAGAAAGTGACCATGATGCGGGTGCTGCGTTTGGAAGGCCGGGCGCCCAACAGTTCGCTCGTGTGCTTTTCGAGCAGCTCGACGCTCTCGGCATGCGAAACAGGTATAGGTTTTTTGGTGGGCGCGCAATCGAGCAATTGGCAGAGCATGTGGTGCACGGCCTGCAGACTAGCCAGTACATGCCCTTCGGAGCGACCCAGCGAGGACAGGCCCAAACGCGCCAGGCCTTCCTGCAGCTGCCGTATATCGTGTTGCCGCAGCGACAGGTAGTGCAGCAGGTTCCGGGCGCTCGTGCGGAAAGAGGGGTGCACGCTTTTGATGGCGCTCGCAAACTTCTTTTCCAGTTCAAGGGCATCGTGTTGCAGCACGTCCAGCTGCGAAATCATATCGCGAAGGTGTTTATCGTCTGTTTGCATGGTGTTAGAGGGTATAAGTAACAGGGCTAAGTTATTTAAAAGCTGTTCACCATGGCTCTGTGCAACGAATTGGAGCTCCAGTAGCCACTCGCTATAATACGGCGAATGCTGTGCAGCGGGTCCTGTGGGTCGCGCTTATCAGCCAATTGGAAAGCCGCCACCATGCCGCGCTGTTTCAGTTCAGGTATAGCCTCGGGGTTCCAGAGCCCGAACGGGTAAGCGAAGTATTCAGTTGGCTTGCCCGTAATCTCAGCCAGTTGCCGTGAGGGTTTTTCTACCTGCGTCACCCAGTCCTGCCCCTGGTATTTCTTCACGTTCTGGTGGTCCCAGGTGTGCGAGCCAATAGCATGCCCCTTATCCGAAAGCTCCTTTACCTGTGCTTTGGTCATGTAATTGGGCCGGCCCAGCGATACGGTCATGATGAAGAACACGCCTTTGAAACCATACTTTTCCAGTTCAGGTGCGGCCACCGTGTACTGCCCCAGGCTGGTGTCGTCGAACGTGAGCATCACGGGTTTTTCGGGAAGCGGAGCACCGGTTGTCAGGTAGGCCAGCAACTGGTCGGGCAGCACGGTCTGGTAACCACTGTCGGCCAGCATTTTGATGTGATCTTTGAAGCGCTCCTCCGGTATAATGTAATCCTTGGCCTGTTTGGAGTCTTTTTCCCGCCAGTCGCGCACCTGGTGGTAGCACAAAATAGGCACCTGTTTGCGGGCGATGATGGTTTCGGCATCGGCTACGGAATTGGCTACCACTGCTGCGGGCTGAACCGGCCCGGCAGGTATAGCGGCCTGCAAACTCAGGCTGTCGGGGGCAGGTATAGCGGCGTCGGTATTTGCGGAAGCAACAGGTATAGCCGCCTCTACTGGTGATTGCGTTTCAACGGTTTTGCCTTCCCGCACACAGGACGAAAAGCAGAGAAGAAAAGCGGATAAAAGTGTGAAAAAACTTGTGCGAAAAAGGGAGTAAGGGTATTTCATGGTCGTATTGGTAAACGCTATAATGATAGCCATTTTTTAGCTGCCTTCCCATTCACTGAAAGAAAAAGCAACTGAATTTGTCAGCAAAAAACGTTACCTTAAGCTATCGTTCCCAAGCCAATCAGAAACTGCATAACCTATACCTGAAACCGCCTATGGCAGTCATTCCGTTTACCCGCCAGACCATGCTGCGCCAGCTTTCCGAAGTGCCTGAGTGGGATGTGCTCGTGATTGGCGGCGGCTCTACCGGGTTGGGTACTGCGCTGGACGCCGCCTCACGCGGGTACAAGACGCTTCTGCTCGAACAGTCCGATTTTGCCAAAGGCACCTCGAGTCGTAGTACCAAGCTGGTGCACGGCGGGGTACGCTACCTGGCACAGGGCAACATCCGTCTGGTGTTCGAGGCACTTCGGGAGCGGGGAATTCTGCTGCGCAACGCGCCGCATGTGGTGTCGGTGCAGCCTTTCGTGATCCTTTGCTACAGCTGGTGGCAGCGATTCTTCTATGGCACCGGCCTCACGCTCTACGATCTGCTGGCGGGCAGGTATAGTCTGGGCCGCACCGGCTGGTGGAGCCGCAAAACGGTGCTGGAGCGTATGCCGAATGTCAAATCCGAAAACCTGAAAGGCGGCATCGTGTACTACGACGGACAATTCGACGACGCCCGCCTGGCTCTGAACATCGCCCAGACCTGCGCCGAACAGGGCGGCACGGTGCTTAATTATGTTCGCGTGACTGGCCTGACAAAGGACGCCAATGGAAAAGTGAACGGCGTGGAGGCGCTGGACCTCGAAACCGCACAACCCTATTCCTTGCGGGCCAGAGCGGTGGTGAACGCCACGGGCGTGTACGTGGACGATATCCTGCAATTTGACCAGCCTGCACGTAAACCGCTCGTCATGCCAAGCCAGGGCGTGCATGTGGTGCTCGACAGATCCTTTCTGCCAGGAAATGTGGCCCTGATGATTCCGAGAACACCGGATGGTCGCGTGCTCTTTGCGATACCCTGGCAGGGCCACGTATTGGTCGGAACAACAGATACCCCGCTGCACCAACTGAGTCTGGAGCCCGTGGCGCTGGATGCTGAGATTGACTTTATCCTGCAAACTGCTGGAGCTTATCTGCAGCAGCCCCCGACACGGCAGGATGTGCTCAGCGTGTTTGCAGGCCTGCGTCCCCTGGCAGCTCCCGACAGCCTGACTGGCAACACCAAAGAGATTTCCCGCAGTCACAAACTGCTGGTGGCGCCGTCCGGACTGATCACCATCACAGGCGGCAAGTGGACCACCTACCGGCAAATGGCTGAGGACACCGTAAACGCGGCTATCCGGGTGGCGGGCTTGCCTGCTATACCTTGCCTTACAGAAAGGCTGCCCATTCATGGTGCTATACCTGTGGCAGGTATACCTATGGCTAACAGTCCAACTGAACTCGCCCGCTACGGCAGCGACGCAGCGGCTTTGCAGGCGTTGCTGCAGTCTGAACCGGGGCTGGCCCAAAAGCTGCACCCTGACTTTGGCTATACCCTGGCTCAGGTAGTATGGGCGGTGCGCCACGAAATGGCCCGGACGGTGGAGGATGTGCTGGCCCGTCGGTTGCGGGTGCTGTTCCTCGATGCCCGCGCTGCACTGGCTATGGCGCCTGCGGTAGCAGGAGTCCTGGCCCGCGAACTCAACTGCGACGAGGTATGGCAGCGGGAGCAAGAAGCTGCTTTTGAAATGCTGGCCAGGCACTACCTGCCACAAGCCACTGAAAAGCCAGCCTTGCGGGCACTTTGACGAAATTTTTCCGAAATTGCAGCAAAATTACCCGACCTCATGCAACGACCCATCAAATTCATCATAACGGCCGGCATTGCGCTGGTGCTCTTCTATTTTGTGCGCGAGTCTTTTTTAAGCGACGACAATTACCTGATTCCGCTGAAAAAAGAGCGCGAGGAAAAAGACCTGTCGTTCCGCAGCCGCACCAACAGTCCTTTTGAGGAAGCCGACCGCAGGATGTTCACCAACCTGGTTTATTACGAGCCTAATCTGAATTATCGTGTAAAGGTAAAACTGGAGGATATTGAGCCGAAAGACACGGTGCATATGCCCATGACCAACGGCAGCACGGAGGCCTACCTGCGCTATTCTTTGGCTAATTTCGAGCTAAACGGGGAGCCGCAGCGCCTGACGCTCTACAAAAAGGTGAAGGAGGAAGAGGAAAAGCTGTTTGTGCCCTTCACGGACAAAACCAACGGCTTCGACACCTATGGCGGCGGCCGCTACCTTGATGTGCCCTTCAAGGAAGGCGCCAAAACGGCCACCCTCGACTTTAACCGCGCCTACAGTCCCTTCTGCGCCTACAACCCCGATTACGTGTGCCCTGTGCCGCCTAAAGAAAACCGCCTGACCGTTGCCGTGGAGGCCGGCGAGAAAAACTACGACAAAGTACATCCGGTGGTGGAGTAGGGGCTTTAGCGTATCAGGTATCAGGTAGCACGTATCACGTATCACGTACTCCTTAGTCCTTTGTCAAAAACTCCTTTGTCAAAAAAAGTCGTGCTACATGCTACGTGATACATGATACGAAAATCGTGATACGATAAAAATAATCCTTAATTTTGGGAATTAGCTTCTAAAAATGGGGCTATACCTTACAGAACAACAGAAATAAACCATGCTGATTTCATTCGACTGGCTGAAACAACTCATTCATATAGAGAATACCGCTGAAGAAACAGGTGCCTTGCTGACAGGCGCAGGCCTGGAGGTGGAGGCAATCCACAACTTCGACCAGGTAAAAGGCGGCCTGGAGGGCATCGTGATAGGCGAGGTACTCACCTGCGAGCGCCATCCGGATGCCGACCGCCTGAGCGTAACCACTGTCGATATCGGTACGGGCGAGCCAAGCCACATTGTGTGCGGCGCACCAAACGTGGCGGCCGGGCAGAAAGTGGTGGTAGCGACTGTGAACAGCACGCTGTACCCAACAGGCGGAGAGCCGTTCAAAATCAAGAAGTCGAAGATTCGCGGTGCTACTTCCGAAGGGATGATCTGCGCCGAGGATGAAATTGGCCTGGGCACCTCGCATGCCGGCATCATGGTGCTCGACACCGATCTGCCAAACGGTACGCCAGCCGCCGAATATTTCGGTCTGGGCTCCGACAAGGTGTTTGAGATCGGCCTGACGCCAAACCGTGCCGATGCCGCGTCGCACCTCGGTGTGGCCCGTGACCTGAAAGCGTTGTTGCGCGTGCCCTATACCTTGCCTTCAGTTGAAAGTTTCGCAGTAAGCAACAACTCCTGCCCGATCGAGGTGGAGATTGAAAATACAGAAGCCTGTCCACGCTATGCCGGCGTAACGGTGAGCGGTGTGAAAGTGGGTCCTTCACCCGAGTGGCTGCAGAAACGCTTGCGGGCCATCGACCTGGCCCCGATCAACAACATCGTGGATGTGACCAACTACGTGCTGCACGAGCTGGGTCAGCCACTGCACGCGTTTGACGCCGATAAAATCAAAGACAACAAAATAGTCGTGAAGACAGCCGAAGCCGATAGCACATTTGTGACGCTGGACGGAGTGGAGCGCAAACTCAAAGCCAACGACCTGATGATCTGCAACGCCGAGGAGCCGATGGCGATTGGCGGGGTGTTTGGTGGCAAAGAGTCGGGTGTGAGCGAGGAGACAACGAGCATTTTCATCGAAAGCGCTTACTTCTCGCCAGACTACGTGCGTCGCACCGGTATGGCACACAACCTCAAAACTGACGCATCATTCCGCTTTGAGCGCGGCACTGACCCGAACATGGTGATTACTGCCCTGAAGCGTGCCGCATTGCTGGTGCAGGAAGTGGCCGGCGGCGAGATCAGCTCTGACATCGTGGACGTATACCCGCAGCCGATTCAAAACCTGGAACTCACACTGGATATCAAACGCGCCCATACCTTAATCGGTCAGCACATTGGCGCCGAGCGTATGAAGGAAATCCTGACAGACTTAGGAATAGAGATCACTGGTGAAACAGAAGAGAAGCTACACGTGTCAGTACCGCCGTTTAAGGTGGACGTAACCCGTGAAGCCGATTTGGTGGAGGAGGTCCTGCGCATTTACGGTTTCAACAACATTGAGGTGAGCGAGCACATGGCGACTACTTACATGGCCAGCTTTCCGAAACCTTATCCGGAGGATATCAACAAAACGATACTGGACTATATCTCCGCAAACGGCTTCCACGAGATCATCACCAACTCCATCACCAACTCCAACTACTACGCCGCTGGCGGAGAAGAGGAAATGGCCGGACTCGTGAAGGTGCTCAACTACAACAGCGAAGACCTCGACGTGCTGCGCAAGAGCATGGTGTTCTCCGGTCTGGAAGTGCTGCGCTACAACATCAACCGCCGCCAGCGCGACCTTAAGGTATACGAACTCGGCAAGGTATACGAGCAACTGGAGGACGGCTACAAGGAAACCCGCAAACTGGCCCTTTACATGGTGGGCAACACCACAGCCGAAAGCTGGAAGCAGCCTGCCCAGAAAGCAGCTTTCCACGATCTGGCCAGTGTGGTGCAGAACGTGCTGCAGAAACTCAACGCCGCCGATTACGAAGTGCAGGCCATTGAGCAAAGCCGTTACATGCGCCAGGGCATCGCCTACGTGAAGAACGGCACCGTCATCGCGCAGGTGGGTTTGCTGGACACGGCCGTGACCAAAGCCATGGACGTGAAAGAGCAGGTATGGTATGCCGAACTCAACTGGGACTACCTGACCAAGAAGTATAAAGACAAACTGGTGGCCGAGGAGCTTCCGAAGTTCCCGGAAGTACGCCGTGACCTGTCGCTGGTGGTGGACAAGAGCCTGACCTTTGAGCAGCTGAAGCAAGTGGCCCTGCGCACCGAGCGCAAGCTCCTGCAAGGCGTGAACGTGTTCGACGTGTACGAAGGCGACAAGATAGAAGCAGGCAAGAAAGCCTATGCCCTGAGCTTTACGTTGCTGGACCGCCAGCAAACTTTGACCGACAAAGTGATCGACGGCGTGATGAACCGCCTGATGCAGCAATTTGAGAAACAGCTGGGAGCCATTATCCGCAAATAGTTATGCCAAAGGAAAAACAACTGCAACAGCTTCAGTCGATTGAGAGCAAGGTACGCCAGCTCCTAAACCGGCATGCCGAGGCGCAACAGAAGCTTGTCGCCGCTCAGGAGGAAATTAAAATGCTGGAGTCGCAGCTGCAAGAGCGGGAACAGCAAATAAAAAATTTTCAAAATCAAGAGAATATTGTTAAGATTGTAGATGCGATAGCAGGAAACACTGCAAATTCGACAGAGTTAAAGCTGAAGTTAAACGAATATATAAGGGAAATTGATAAGTGTATCGCCTACTTGCGTGACTAGCGGGAGGCAGTGAGCTGGAGCCGGACATACGGCAGGCCATTGTCAGGAAGCAAAGAAACGAAGTAGCCCTATACCATAAAAACGCAACGGATGGGTGAATTAGCTATTAAGATTCGCATCGCAGAACGCGAGTATCCGATGCGGGTGAAGGAAGAGGAAGAAGAAAGGCTTCGGGTGGTCGGTAAACTTTTGAACGAGCGTTTGCGCTTCTTCAAAGACCAGTTTGGCATACAGGACAAGCAGGACTTGCTGGCTATGGTGGCTTTTGAAACCATGGTAGACAAGCTGAAGCTGGAGGATGACAAAAACAACCACCTGGACAAAGTGGGCGCGCAACTAAGCGTGCTTGACGAGCTCTTATCAACAAATAAGTAAAGTATTCCGAGGCGGCTTCCCAAGCGGCCTCTTTAACTACGGTGTGGTTTCTTTAACCACCTCACTGTCCTGCTGCAGGCACTGCTATTGTTTTTATAAACCATAAAAGCGTATAGTATGTCCGATATTTTAATCATTCTAATCACCGCCATTGTCGCGCTCGGAGTCGGCGTGTACATTGGGCGCGTACTGCTGCAAAAGGTATACAAGCAGCAGGAAGAAGCCGCCCGCCAAAAGGCGAAATCCATCATCCGCGAAGCTGAGATCAACGCCGAGAGCATCAAGAAAGACCGCATGCTGGAGGCCAAGGAGAAATTCCTGAAGCTGAAGTCTGAGTTCGAAGAAGAGTCGAACAAGAAGAAGAACATCATCATCCAGAACGAGAACAAGGTAAAGCAGCGTGAGCAGCATGTGGCCAAGCAAATGGAGCAAACCAAGCGCCGCGAAGCTGAACTCGACAAGGAGAAGGAAGCCCTCGATCACCAGCTGGAAGTGCTCAAAAAACGCAAAGAAGACGTAGAGCAGCAGCACAGCGAAGTTGTGGCCCAGCTCGAGAAAATTGCCGGCCTGACTGCCGCCGAGGCGCGTGAGCAGATGGTGGAAGCCCTGAAGAGCGAAGCCACGTCGCATGCGTCTTCTTACGTGAAGGACATCGTGGCGCAAGCCAAGCTGACCGCTACCAAGGAAGCCAAGAAGATCGTGGTGGAGACCATCCAGCGTACCGCTGCAGAACACGCCATCGAAAACTGTGTGTCTGTCTTCAACATCGAAAGCGACGACATCAAAGGCAAGATCATCGGTCGTGAAGGCCGTAACATCCGCGCCCTCGAAGCTGCTACAGGTGTGGAGATCATCGTGGACGATACCCCGGAGGCGATCATTATCTCTGGTTTCGACCCGGTTCGCCGCGAAATTGCCCGTCTGTCGCTGCACCGCCTGGTGGCCGACGGTCGTATTCACCCAGCCCGCATTGAGGAAGTGGTTGGCAAAACCCGCAAAAACATCGAAGAGGAAATTGTGGAAATCGGTGAGCGTACCGCCATCGACTTAGGTATACACGGTCTGCACCCGGAACTGATCAAGATGGTAGGCCGCATGCGCTTCCGTTCGTCTTACGGTCAGAACCTGCTGCAGCACTCACGCGAAGTAGCCAACCTGTGCGCCACCATGGCGGCCGAACTTGGCCTGAACGTGAAACACGCCAAACGTGCCGGTCTGTTGCACGACATCGGTAAAGTAACGCCGGACGAGCCGGAATTGCCGCACGCGATCATCGGTATGGAGCTGGCCAAGAAATACAAGGAGCATCCGGATATCTGCAACGCCATTGGCGCTCACCACGACGAGATTGAGATGACGGCGATGATTTCTCCGCTGATTCAGGCTTGCGACGCCATTTCTGGTTCAAGACCAGGTGCCCGCCGCGAGATCATGGAGTCGTACATCAAGCGTCTGAAGGATCTGGAAGCAGCTGCCGTATCTTTTGACGGCGTGAATCAGTGCTACGCCATCCAGGCTGGTCGTGAGCTCCGTATCATGGTAGACGCCGACAACGTGAGCGACGAAAAGGCAGCACAGCTTTCGTTCGACATCTCTCAGAAGATCGAAAAGGAAATGCAGTACCCGGGCCAGATCAAGATCACGGTGATCCGCGAAATGCGCGCCATTAGCTACGCCAAATAAGGTATATCCGCTATACCTGGAGTATACAAAAAGCCGCCTGTTACAATTGTAGCAGGCGGCTTTTGCATTAAACTAAACCAATCGTCACTCGCACTGTTCTTAGCTCAGGAAGGCCTTCAGCATCCAAAGCGTCTTTTCATTTTCGTTGATGTCCTCACTTACCAGCGCTACCGTTCCCTCGTCCTCGCGTTCGGCGGCCAGCGCCAGAATATCACGCTCCAGGCTCACAATCACAGACAGGTTCTGGTGCGTGGCCTCTACCGTCTCGCGGTCGCCGCTCAGGCTCGTTGCTTCCTGTATGCTCGACACGCGCAGGTAGTCTGAGAAGGAATGCAGCGGCTTCTGGCCGATGGTCAGGATACGCTCAGCCAAGGCATCGATGCGGGCAAGGGCGCTGTTATAAAGCTCCTCGTACTTGGCATGCAGCTGAAAGAAGTGTATACCCTTGATGTTCCAGTGGAACCCGCGCAGGTTCTGGTAATAAATGTGATAGTTGGCCAGCAGCTCGTTCAGCTTGTCGGCAATCTCTACGGAATCTTGTTTTTCTAATCCAATGTTCGTCAGCTTATTCATAGTCTTTCCAGTGTTTTATGTTCGTTGTTTGTATATACAAATATAGCCCTAATTAAGTTATCAATCAAATCAATTAAATTGATGTAGGTATAGTAATAGTCTATAACTTAGCAGGGTGGAGGCTAAGCAGGCTTTTTCGGATGAAGTGAGTAATCTGTTAGTGCAAAGTGCCCCCTTTCTATACGTTTAAAGCCATGACACTGGTACAATTAGAATATTTATTGGCGGTGGACACACACCGTCATTTTGCCACGGCGGCAGACCACTGTTTTGTGACGCAGCCCACCCTGAGCATGCAGCTTCAAAAGCTGGAAGAGGAGCTGGGGGTGCAGCTGTTCGACCGAAGCAGAGTGCCTGTGCGCCCCACCGAGATTGGAAAGGAAGTGATTGCACAGGCCCGCCTGGTAGTGGCAGAGTCGAAGAAGATCAAAGAGATCGTGCAGAACCAAAAGCAGGAACTGAGCGGCGAGCTGCGCGTGGGCATTATACCAACTCTAGCGCCCTACCTGATTCCGCTGTTTGTGACGAACTTTATGGAGAAGTACCCGGACGTGCGGCTGGTGGTGCAGGAGTTGCTGACGGAGGAAATCGTGCAGAAACTCAACTATGAGCTGCTGGATGTTGGCTTGCTGGTAACACCCCTCGACGACAAATCTATCAAAGAACTGCCGCTTTTTTACGAGGCTTTTGTGGCCTATATCAACCCGGCGCACCCGCTGGCCAGTAGCAAGGCCATCAGCCCGGAGCAGCTCGACCTGGACGAGCTGTGGGTGCTCAACGAGGGACACTGTTTCCGGAGCCAGGTGCTCAACATCTGCAACAGGGGGGGAGCCGGCGCAACACCATCCGGACACTTCGACTACAAGAGCGGATCGCTGGAAACCCTCAAGCGCCTCGTCGAAACCCAGCGAGGACTTACCTTACTGCCGGAATTATCGGTGCTGGATATGCCCAAGGAGAAGAAAGCGCTGGTGCATAGCTTTCAAGAACCGCAACCGCAGCGGGAGGTAAGTCTTGTAGTGCACCGCAGCTTCCTCAAAAAGAAACTGATTGAGGCGCTGCAACAGGAAATTGTGGCGGCTGTACCTGCCCCCATTCGAAATCGCAAAAAAGAACAGGTGGTGGGAATAAAGTAAAAGGGTAGAAAAGACCTCGCAGTGTGTGCAGCTCCTGTGAGTGTCTGGAGCCTATATAAACATAGAACTATGCAGAAAGTACGGTGGGGAATAATTGGTTGCGGAAACGTAACCGAAGTAAAGAGCGGTCCGGCCTTCAGTAAGATAGAGAACTCTGAGCTGGTGGCCGTGATGCGCCGCAATGGAGCCAAGGCAAAGGATTACGCGGAGCGCCACGGCGTATCCAAGTGGTATGATAATGCCAAAGCCCTAATCCACGACCCCGAAGTAGATGCTGTGTATATCGCTACACCCCCGGACTCGCATGCTGCTTATACTTTGCAGGTAGCTGCTGCCGGCAAGCCCGTGTATGTGGAGAAGCCGATGGCCCTGAACAATGCGCAGTGCCAGGAGATGATTGCCGCCTGTGAGCAGGCAAATGTGCCGTTGTTTGTAGCTTATTACCGCAGGAGCCATCCTGCTTTTAATAAGGTAAAGGAGCTACTGGAGCAAAAGCTATTGGGAGATTTACGCTTTGTAACTATCAAATTATACCAGCCGCTGCAGCCACAGCTGTATACAAATAACCTTCCCTGGCGCGTGCAACCTGAGATTTCTGGTGGCGGCCTGTTCCACGACCTGGCTCCCCACCAACTCGACATACTTGATTATATACTTGGGCCAATCGCGTCGGCGTCCGGACAAGTAACTAACCAGGCTGGGTTGTATGAGGTGGAAGATCTGGTAACGGCGCAGTTCAGATTTGAGAGTGGCGTGTTGGGCAGCGGCGTGTGGTGCTTCAGCGTAGCCGAACAGCAACAGGAGGATAGTATCGAGATAGTGGGCAGCGCTGGCCGCATCACCTTCCCGACTTTTGCCAGAAAACCTACCGTGTTAGAAACCGCAGCAGGTACAGAGGAGTTTTTGCTTCCCCCGCCAGCCCATGTGCAGCAGCCTTTTATCCAAACTATTGTAGAGGAGCTGACCGGAAAAAGCAAATGCCCCGGCACAGGCGTTTCAGCTGCGCGTACTTCTTGGGTGATGGATCAGATTGTGGGGAGGAAGTAGGTTTTTGAAACGACCTCGCAGCACCCGAAGGTCCTGCGAGTGTCTGGTAATTGCTGTTGCAAAGCCACCAAGACACTCGCGGGTCGTGCAGACACCGCGAGGTCATGCTGCAAGCAATCTAGAAAACAAAAGAGGCTGCCTCATCAGAAGCAGCCCCTTTTTATGTTTATACCTGAAAAACAGGTATAAGAAATCAAATTAAGCGTTGATCATGCCGGCTTTCTGCAGCACCTCTAGCATGGTGGCGCCGATCTCAGCTGGAGAGTCTACTACGTGGATGCCGTTCTCGCGCATAATCTTCATTTTAGCAGCAGCCGTGTCGTCAGCACCACCCACGATCGCACCGGCGTGGCCCATGCGGCGTCCGGCAGGGGCCGTTTGGCCTGCGATGAAACCAACTACCGGCTTCTTGTTGCCAGTTTCGCTGATGTACTGGGCAGCCATGGCCTCGTAGTTACCACCGATCTCACCGATCATCACGATCGCGTCTGTTTCAGGGTCTTCCATCAGCAGCTGTACCGCGTCTTTGGTAGGCGTTCCGATGATCGGGTCACCACCGATACCGATAGCCGTAGAGATACCCAGGCCAGCCTTCACGATCTGGTCAGCAGCCTCGTAGGTCAGCGTGCCAGACTTAGACACAATACCGATACGGCCTGGCTTGAACACGAAGCCTGGCATGATGCCTACTTTCGCCTCGCCTGGCGTGATCACACCTGGGCAGTTCGGACCGATCAGGGTCACGTCTTTGCCTTTCAGGTAGTTTTTGGCCATCACCATGTCCTTCACAGGAATGCCTTCTGTGATCGCAACGATTACTTTGATGCCCGCGTCGGCAGCTTCCATGATCGCGTCGGCAGCGAAAGCCGGTGGCACGAAAATGATGGAAACATCTGCTCCCGTCTTCTTCACAGCTTCTTCCACTGTGTTGAAAACCGGCAGGTCCAGGTGATTGTTGCCACCTTTGCCTGGCGTAACACCACCCACTACGTTGGTGCCGTACTCGATCATCTGAGAGGCGTGGAAAGAACCTTCGGAGCCTGTGAAGCCCTGTACGATCACTTTCGAATTTTTATTTACTAAAACACTCATGTGTATCTTATTAAGTTGATGAATGATGGTCTAAAATAAGGTAGTGCAAAAATAGGCTTTTTTGCGGCGCTTCCAAAAAATAGTTAACGCTAATATAGCCGCTAAAACAGCCCGGCGGAACGGGAACAGGTATACCTGCTGTTATACAGAGGGCAGGTCGCTATACCTGTTAAGTATAATTTTTATTACGTACCTTTGCACCCGTATCTCAAAAAAGCACTCAGATGACATACCTGAATCATATAACCGAGGCAATCGGTAACACCCCCTTAGTAAAGCTCAACAACGTAACCGACGGCGTGAAAGCGACCATACTGGCCAAGGTAGAGTACATGAACCCGGGCAACTCCGTGAAGGACCGCATGGCGATCAGAATGATTGAAGACGCCGAGAAAGCGGGCATCCTGAAGCCGGGCGGCACGATCATAGAAGGCACATCCGGCAATACTGGTATGGGACTGGCCCTGGCTGCCATCGCCAAAGGCTATAAGTGCATTTTCACGCTGGCCGACAAGCAGAGCAAGGAGAAAATGGACATCCTGCGTGCCGTTGGCGCCGAGGTGCGTGTGTGCCCGACCAACGTGGCACCCGATCATCCGGATTCGTACTACTCAGTGGCTAAGCGCCTGAACGAAGAGATACCAAACTCTTTCTACCCGAACCAGTATGACAACCTATCTAACTGGAGAGCGCACTACGAAAGCACCGGCCCGGAGATCTGGGAGCAGTCCGCGGGCAAGATCACGCACTTCGTCACTGGCGTGGGCACTGGCGGCACGGTCACCGGCATTTCGCGCTACCTCAAAGAGCGTAAACCGGAGCTGATCACGGTAGGTATAGATACGTACGGTTCCGTTTTCAAGAAATACAAGGAAACCGGTATTTTCGACGAGAATGAGATCTACTCTTACGCCACCGAAGGTATAGGCGAGGACATCCTGCCCAAGAACGTGGATTTCGATGTGATTGACACCTTCCTGAAAGTGACTGACAAAGACGGAGCTGTGATGACGCGCCGTCTGGCCAAAGAAGAAGGATTGTTTGTCGGCTGGTCAAGCGGAACGGCCGTATATGGAGCTTTAGAATACGCCCGCGAAAACAACCTGACGGAGCAGGATGTTATGGTAGTGTTGCTGCCAGACCATGGTACCCGTTACCTGGGCAAGATCTACAACGACGAGTGGATGCGCGCGCAGGGCTACATCGACTAAACAGCCTTAGATCATTAAATTGGATGCCTATTAATTTGTTTGGAGTATCCAACTTGTGTACCTTGTGATGCGGTAAATACCTAGGGTTTAAGGCAAGACAACTAATTTTAAAAACGTTAGCTTGAAATATACGGCTTGCGTAGATACAGGCCGGGGATGGTTTAGCTATGAAAAAAATATCAGGCGTTCTTCTTATTGACGACGATGACACTACAAATTTCCTGAACCAGCGTTTGCTTGAGCGAATGCAGGTGACAGACAATATACGCACGTTTGTGAACGGCAAACAGGCGTTCGACTACTTGTACAATGTCAGTAACAACAACTACGAACAGACGGATGAAAACTATTTTCAGCCGGAGCTGATTTTCCTGGATATCAGCATGCCGGTGATGGATGGATTCGAAATGCTGGACCTGTACGAGCGGCTAAACCCCGAGTTTCGGAAAAATATAGTGCTGGCCGTACTGACTACTTCCACGCATCCACAGGATACGGACGCTGCCCAGAAGTATTCGGCCGAGTATCTTACCAAGCCCCTCACGGCAGAAAAAGTAAAGAACCTGATCAACAAGCATTTTAGCTCCGCCAGTCAGGAGGTTTAAAAAACTGAAAGTATAATGACGAGCCGATGCGCTGACTCAAATAAGAGCGGCACATCGGCTCGCTTCATTTTATGCGAGATAAAGGCCAGGTATACGGGTTGCCCGCAGTGAGGTCGTTACGCTACCTGAGAAGCCCGTGAAGTGGATCAGGTATAGGCTACTGAATGTTTAGTTTGCGCTATACCTAGAACGAGAAGCCGAAATTGGATTTGATCAGCAGGTTGAGGATGACGCCCGCGCCGGCCAGCAGCAAACCAATCCCGATCAGCTTTTCGATGTCCTGCATTTTGCCCTGCCGTTTTTTGAGCATGTTACCACCGATTGCCCCGATGGCAAAGGCGGCCATGAGCGGAAGGCTACGGCTCCAGATCACGTTGCCAAGCAGGTAGTGGCTGATAAACCCGGTAAAGCTGGTAATCACCAATATGAAAAGCGAGGTAGAGGTGGCGATCTGTGGCGGTATGCGAAACAGCTTGATCATCATAGGAGTCTGCAGAAAGCCGCCGCCTATGCCGAACAGTCCCGCTATTATGCCTGAAGCAAAACCAAAAACTGACACCAGGCCCCCGTTCAGGCGATAGGCAATGTGCTTTGCCCTGTTTTTCCGGATAAACGAAGTAGGCACCCGCCGGATGCGGTACATCATACCGGAATGCCGCTGGATTTTTTCTTTCTCCTGAGGTTTCACCATAAAGAATCCCACCGTCAGCACAAAGAGCGCAAAGATCACCTGCAACTCCGTAACGGGCAGAAAAGCGACCAGAAAGGCTCCCAGTACAGTGCCAGCCACCGCCGGAAATTGTATAAGCGAGCCCACCAGGTAATCGATGCTGCGGTCGCGGAGGTTGAAGACGGAGGCAATAATGGAGGCCGGCACCAACGCCGACATGGTCGCACCGATGGCGATCTCGATGTTGTAGCCGAAGAAGATGATCAGGATCGGCACCATGAACACGCCTCCCCCGAAACCGATGATGGTGCCAAACCCGCTCACGAGTGCACCCACAACAAAAATGATAAATTCCTCCATTTGCTAAGCCCCGCGGGGCTGTGGTGTTATACCTTTTTTGTGCAAGGTACACTATTCAGCTACAGGTACGAATTTAAAGTCATCACCGTTAAACAATCCTTTGTCGCTGAGCTTGAGCGAAGGTATAACGAGCAGTGCCATAAATGAGAGCGTCATGAAAGGGGAGGCCAGTTTGCTGCCCATCTCCTTGCTCATGCGGTCGATGGCGGAGTAGGCCTGGGCCACTTCATACCCATCGGCCGCTGACATAATGCCCGCTACCGGTAGCGGCAGCAGTTGCTCTTGGTCGCCGTCTACGGCGGCCACACCGCCTTTGGCACTGATGATCAGGTTCACGGCGCGGGAAATACTCTCGTCGTCCACCCCCACGGCAATGATGTTGTGCGAGTCGTGGCCAACCGAAGAGGCGATGGCACCGCGCTGTATACCTACATTCTTGATGAAGGCCACAGCCGGCTCGGCATTCGCATACCTGTTCACGACAGTGATCTTGAGCACATCCTGCGCCACATCCGATTCGATATTCCCTTCCTTAATCTTTGGCTCAGCCCATACCTGGTGCGTGATCAGTTGCCCGTCAAATGCCTCGATCACACGGATCTTGCTGGCACTGTCGGCTGGCAGGCGGAACTGTGCCGGTGTTTTCGGTTCGGTGTTGAAGTTGTTGATGGCCTCGCTTGGCGTGAAGGCGATCTTAGACTTTCCATTTTCGGCTACCAACTCGCCATTGATGTAAGTCGCTTCTACCGCAAAGTCATCCAGGTTGTTCACCACAATAAAGTCAGCCGGTTCGCCTTCGCGGAGCAGGCCTACTTCCAGCTTGTAATGCTCGACTGGGTTGAGGCAGGCGGCGCGCAATACATGGAACAGGTCGTGGCCCTTGGCGAGCGCCCGCTTCACGAGCAGATTCAGGTGCCCTTCCACCAGGTTGTCGGGGTGCTTGTCGTCGGAGCAGAACATGATGTGATTAGGATGACTTGCGAGCAAAGGTATAAGCGCTTCAAAATTCTTGGCGGCGCTGCCTTCCCGGATCAGGATCTTCATGCCCACGGCCAGCTTGTCGAGCGCCTCCTCTGCTGTGAAGCACTCGTGGTCGGTGGTGATGCCCGCGGAGGCGTACAGGGCCGCCTGCTCGCCGCGCAAACCGGGGGCGTGCCCATCCACGGCCTTGCCATACCTTTTGGCCAGCTCTATTTTCTCCATCACCTCCGGGTCGCGGTGCAGTACGCCGGGCCAGTTCATCATCTCGGCCAGGTACTTGATCTCATCGCGCTGGAAGAGGGTTTCGATGTCGGCTGCCGTTATCTCAGCACCGGCTGTTTCGAAAGGAGTGGCCGGCACGCAGGAGGGAGCCCCAAAATAGAACTTAAAGGGTACTTTTTTCCCGTTCTCAATCATGTACTCCACGCCTTTTATACCCAGCACATTGCCAATCTCGTGCGGGTCCGATACCGTGGCCACCGTGCCGTGCGGCACAGCCAGGCGGGCAAATTCGGAGGGTACCAGCATGGAGCTTTCCACGTGCACGTGGGCATCCACAAAGCCCGGCAAAATATAACCGGAAGAGGAGGTGGCCTCACGAACTATTTTAGAAATGCGGCCGTTTGACACATGGACCGTTCCCTCAAAAATCTCTTGCTGGTGCAGGTTTATGATGCGTCCGCTGACGGTATAGGAGCTATGCATGGATAGGACTGTCTTGTTGATTTAAAATGCCCGCTGATGGGGATTGAACCCGTAAATTACCTTATATTTGCGTTAAATTTAGTCGTTTTGAGAAAGATAATTTCATACATGCTACTGGCGGGAATTTTGGCAACTGGCCCATTGGCGAGCTGCACAACCAAAACACCGCAACAGAAAAAGACGGCCTCCTACATGAAAAAGAGCAAGAAAGGCAATGTGCCCTGCCCTTGCGATTCGAACTAACTCCTGACAGCTTACCATGAAAAAAATTGTAATCGCCATAGATGGCTACTCCTCGTGCGGTAAAAGTACAACGGCCAAACTGGTGGCTGCCGAACTGGGCTACGCTTACATCGATACCGGTGCAATGTACCGGGCGGTTACGCTTTATTTTCTCGAACATCACGTCAGCCTTACCAACCCCAAAGAGGTCAAAGACGCTTTGGATAATATAGACATCACGTTTCATTATAACCCAAAGGCCAAAAGAAACGAAGTATTCCTCAATGGGCTGAACGTGGAAGACGAGATCCGCAAGATGTACATCTCCAACCAGGTGAGCGAGGTGAGCGTGGTAAAGGAAGTGCGCCGCGCCATGGTGGCCCAGCAGCAGAAGATGGGCCGGAAACGCGGCGTGGTGATGGACGGTCGCGACATCGGAACCGCTGTTTTTCCGGATGCGGAGGTGAAGATCTTTATGACGGCCGACGTGGACACCCGCGCCCGCCGACGCCAGGATGAGTTGCTGGCCAAAAAACAGCTGATCAACCTTGACGAGATCAGGGCGAACCTGCAGAAGCGCGACCTGATCGACTCGACCAGAGCCGAGAGTCCGCTGCGCCGTGCCGACGACGCTTTTCTGCTGGACACCTCGCATATGACCATTGACGAGCAGGTAGAGTTTGTACTAAACAAGGTAACTTCCCGTATCTTCAACGGTGACTATGCCTTACAGGAATAGAGGAAAGTAGACATGAACGTAACGATAGACAAAAATTCCGGTTATTGCTTCGGCGTCGAATTCGCCATACAGATGGCGGAAGATGAGATGGAGAACTGCGAAGAGCTCTATTGTCTGGGCGATATCGTGCACAACAGCATGGAGGTGAAGCGCCTGTATCAAAAGGGACTTCGCATCATCGACCGGGAGCAGCTCAAAGAGTTGCGCAACACGAAGGTGCTGATCAGAGCGCACGGCGAGCCCCCGGAAACTTACAAGACAGCCTTAGAGAATAACATCGAACTGATAGACGCTTCCTGCCCGGTGGTGCTTAAGCTCCAGAACCGCGTGAAGCACGCTTTTGACGCTGACAAAACCAAAGGCGGCCAGATCGTGATTTACGGTCAGGTAGGCCATGCCGAAGTGATCGGACTGGCAGGCCAGACAGGTGACGAGGCGATTATCGTGACCACGGAGGAAGATCTGGACAAGATCGATTTTTCACGTCCGGTGACCCTTTTCAGTCAGACCACCAAAAGCACCAAAGGATTCTACCACATCAAGTCGTTGATCGAAGAGCGCATCCAACAGGCCAACCAGGACAGCACCGCCTTCAATGCCAATGACAGCATCTGCCGTCAGGTGTCGAACCGCGAACCGCAGCTGACCAGATTCTCCACGGAGCACGATGTGATCATTTTTGTAAGCGGCAAGAAGAGCTCGAACGGAAAGGCGCTCTACAGCGTGTGCAAACAGCACAACCCGAACAGTTACTTTGTGGAGAACGAAGAGGAACTGGAGAAGGAGTGGTTTGCCAATGCCGGGAGCGTAGGTATATGCGGTGCCACTTCCACACCCATGTGGCTGATGCAACAAGTGGCCGACAGCATCAAAAAATTTGACCTGGAAACAGTATAGGTATAACACTATACTACAAAATAGTGGCTTTTTAGCTACATTTAGGCTTTGCATTGGCAAGGCCTATTTTTTTATGTATCAACCAGCATGACACGCATCTTACGCTATTTCTTGAACGGACTCCTGATTGTGGCTCCTTTTACCATCACCGTGTGGATTGTGGTGGCGATCATCGATTGGCTGAACAGTCTGTTTGACTTGGGTATACCTGGCTTAGGTATAGGATTGATGTTCATCTTGCTTACCCTGATCGGTTTTATCAGCTCGTCCTTCTTCGTAAAGCCCTTCATTGTGATCACGGGGCGCTGGTTCAACAAGGTGCCGCTGGTGGGCATCGTCTACTCCAGTATCAAGGACTTGTTCGATGCCTTTGTAGGCGACAACCAGAAGTTTAACAAGCCGGTGATGGTGAAGATGTCGGAGGACTCAGAGAACCTGAAGTTCGGTTTTGTGACACAGGACACTTTCAGCTCTGTGAACGTGGAAGACCGCGTAGCCGTGTATTTCCCGCACTCTTACAACTTCTCGGGCGAGCTCTTTGTGGTGCCTAAACAAAACGTGGTATACCTGGACCTGCCAAGCAGTGACGTGATGAAATTCATTGTGTCGGGCGGTGTATCGAAGCTGTAAAGCCACGCAGCTATACCTGTTGCCTTCTGGAGAATCATTTTCAGCTAGACAATCTCAAAAATTTAAAGCTCTTTCCTGCATCTTATTTGTATGCATGCCGAATAAGTAGAGAGGAGAATACGTTGCGCCAGGATGCCATACATTATTCATAACGGTACGAAGCTGCACTACAGGGTGCTGGGACAGGGCACACAGCCCTTGCTGGCCTTTCATGGGTATGGGCAGAGCAGCGCTTATTACGAGCCCATGGGCCACGCGCTGGGCGGCGACTATACCATCTATGCCTTCGATCTGTTTTTTCACGCCCAAAGCACCTTGCACAAAGAGAACATGCCACTCGACAAAGATTTTCTGCAGGAGCTGATCGGCTTGTTTCTGTTAAAGGAGAAGATTGACCATTTCTCGCTGATGGGCTTCAGCATGGGCGGCAAGTTTGCCCTCACGCTGGTAGAGCGCTTCCCCGAGCGCATCGACGAACTTTTCCTGATCGCGCCGGACGGCATCAAGACCAGCTTCTGGTACAACATCGCCACTTACCCGGGCTGGCTGCAACAACTCTTCAAACGCACGGTGCTCAAACCAGAGCCTTTCTTCAGACTGCTCAACGTGCTCAACAGGTATAACATGATTCACAAAAGCCTCGTGCGTTTCGCCCGTTTTCAAATGGACAGCACCGAGAAACGGCTGAGGGTATACCGCAGCTGGATCGGCTTCCGCGAACTCAACTTCGACATCCGGGAGATCGTGCGCCTCCTCAACCACAAGCAAGTGCCGGTCACGATGTTTCTCGGCGAGTTCGACCAGATCATCTCTCCCAAGCGGGTGAGTGTTTTTATTAAAGCCTTGCGCAAAGGAGAGTTGGTGGTGCTAAAAGCGGGGCACTCGCACTTGCTGCAGGAAGTAGCGGAGTTGCTGCACCGCAAGAGGATGCAGACTTTTCCTCCAGGTAGTTAAGCCTTATACCTATAAATCAGGAGTGTCCGCAAGTTTAGCATCAGTGCAAATGTAGTTTCACATGCGGCCAGTTTGTGACTGGCGTAGCGGCGGCTGTTCCAGGTGTAGCAACCTTTGTTGTTTCATAGCC
>NZ_BMFP01000005.1:169217-282315 GCF_014638845.1 Pontibacter amylolyticus | reverse complement strand
AGCAAAAAAATCAAGACGCTCCAAACTCGCTGAACGCTCGAACAGTGGAGCGTCGAAAAGTGCACCGTGCAAGGCGAACTGTTTCATAGCTTCTGGGGCAAGTTAGTCTTCTTATACCTGCCGTAGTCTGTGTGGTGTGTAGTAGAGGAAAATACAGCGCTTATATCTGACAAATGGTAGTTACAGACTCCCCTCCTTAGACAAGGAGGGGCAGGGGTGGTTGGACCCCGGTATTGCAAAGGAACTGCTATAACTACGAGGACTATACCTGTGAAGTGGCTGTAGCAGAAAATCCCCTCTGGGGGTAGGTGCCCTCGACAAAGGGAGGGGCAAGGGTGTGTTATAGCGAGAGCCTGTCCTCTCTTCCACCAAGATACTTTCAGGATGACAGGTGGGGAAAGCAGATGCAGGAAAAGTTTTCCTTGGGGCTGGGACCTTCAGCAAAGAAGGGGGCAGGGGGATGTCAATCGTGCACAGGAATCCTGTAAATCCTTAAATGCTGTAAATCCTGATTCAGACAAACTAATCCCGAAAATCCTGACCCCAATTCACCATACGTAAACCAGAATGCTTAAATTGGCCCCTGATGAAAGAGGAGAACCTAAAAAAGCCCAAACCAGAGAAAAAGATCATCGGCAGGCGCGAGATGGTGGCCTTTCCGGAGCTGGATATTGACGAGATAGAGGCCAAGATTGACACCGGTGCCTATACCTCCGCCATACACTGTTCGGATATTCATGAGGAAACCCTCGCCGACGGAACTAAAGTGATCAGTCTGGACTTATTAGACCCATCGCACCCGCAGTACAATCACAAAAAACTGACCTTTGCGGACTACAGCCTTCGCGATATCCGTAACTCGTTTGGCGATGTGCAGGAGCGATACGTCATCAAAACACGTATCAAGGTGTTCGACGAGCTGATCGAGGCGGAGTTCTCGCTCTCGGACCGCAGCGATATGAAATACCCGGTGCTGATTGGCCGCAAACTTCTCAAGGGCCGGTTTATTGTGGACGTTTCACGTAAAAACGTCTCACTCAAATTCAACAACAAACAAAAGAAGAATAAATAGCCTTTATGAAAATAGCGATCCTCTCTCGCAACCCTAAGTTATACTCTACCCGCCGCCTGGTGGAAGCTGCACAGCAGCGCGGTCACGAAGCCGTAGTGCTTGACCACCTGCGCTGCGACCTTGTGATCGAACAGGGCGACCCGCACATCCTCTACAAGGGAGAGCGCCTGACCGACATTGACGCCATCATTCCGCGCATCGGAGCCTCGGTTACCTTTTACGGCACGGCCGTGGTGCGCCAGTTCGAGATGATGAAAGTGAAAAGCGCCGTGGACTCCCAGAGCATCGTGCGCTCCCGCGACAAACTACGCAGCAGCCAGATTCTTTCACGTGCTGGACTAGGCATGCCCAAGACCGCCTTTACCAACTATTCCAAGGAAACTTCCATGCTGGTGAAGGAAGTAGGCGGTGCGCCGCTGGTGATCAAGCTGCTGGAAGGCACGCAAGGACTGGGCGTGGTGCTGGCTGAAACCAAGAAGGCCGCTGAATCGGTGATTGAGGCGTTTCATAACCTGAAGGCCCGCATCATTGTGCAGGAATTCATTGCCGAGGCGGCAGGCGCCGACATCCGTGCCTTTGTGGTGAACGGCGAAGTAGTGGGCGCCATGAAGCGACAGGGCAAGGAAGGCGAGTTCCGCTCTAACCTGCACCGTGGCGGCAATGCGAGCCTGATCAAACTCAGTCGGCAGGAGAAGGCCGCTGCCTTGCTGGCTGCCAAGTCGCTGGGCCTGGGTATAGCCGGCGTGGACATGCTGCAGTCCAAACGCGGACCGCTGATCCTGGAAGTGAACTCATCGCCGGGTTTGCAAGGTATAGAGAAGGCGACCAACAAGGATATCGCCGCTAAAATAATTGAGTACGTGGAGGGGCTGGTGCAGAAGAAGGCCGCCAAGAGAGTGAAAGAATAGCATGCCCGAAACCATTAAGATCAACGGTGTCAGTATTGACCGCGGAGAGAAAGTGCTCACCCGGCTCGTTATCTCCAAACTGCCTAGCGGCACTGTCATTGACATTCCTGTTTATGTGTTCCGCTCCGTGCACGACGGCCCGGTGCTTTTGCTCATGGCCGGTATGCACGGCGACGAGGTGAACGGCACGGAGATCATCCGGCGCATGATCACCAAAAAGATGCTGTATCCGCTCAAAGGGACCATCATTGCGGTGCCCATCCTGAACATCTACGGCTTCCTGAACTTTTCGCGCGACGTGCCCGATGGCAAAGACGTGAATCGAAGCTTCCCGGGCAACAGGGAGGGTTCGCTGGCCAGCCGCGTGGCGCACCGATTTATGAAAGAGGTGATGCCTTATATCGACTATGGTGTGGACTTTCATACAGGAGGCTCGAGCAGGGGCAACTACCCGCAGATACGCTGCGTGCTGGCAGAGCCGAAGAACCAAGTACTGGCGGATGCCTTCGCCGCACCTTTTACGCTGAATGCCTCTTACCGGCAGGGCTCGCTCCGGAAGGAGGCTGCTAAGCTGGGCAAGCACATCCTGGTATATGAGACGGGAGAGTCGCTGCGCTTCGATGAGCGCGGCATCAAACTAGGTATAGAGGGCACCTGTCGCCTGATGCACCATCTGGGTATGGCGGCCAGTGCGCCCGCCGCATCTGAGCCTACCACCATTTGTATGAAGGACATCTGGGTGCGCGCCAAAAATGCAGGCCTGTTCCGTAGCCACGTGCCGGAAGGAGGCTACGTGAAGAAAGGACAGGTTGTAGGTACGATCACTGACCCTTACGGCGAAATGGAAGTGCGCCTGAACGCCCCGGCTGCCGGTTATGTCGTGGGCCTAAACAACATGCCTGTCGTGAACCAGGGAGACGCCCTGATGCACATTGCTTTCTGAGGTATAACCGCTTAGTGGTTTGACAAAAGAGTTCTTTGACAAAGGACAAAGGACTTTCAGAAATAAACAAAAAGGCCCTGCTATACCTTAGCAGGGCCTTTTGTTATAGTATTCGCTATACCTTAGAATACGTAGCGCACGTGCAGGGCGGAATCCCAGAAGCCACGGCCATGCGGTATGTTGATGTAAGGCTTGATGTCAGCACCGATCGTGAACGGAATGTCGCGGATGTAGTACTCAAGACCCAGCACACCGTCAATACCGAAGCCTACGATATTGTCATCGTAGTATCTGTCGCGTCTGTGCTTGTCATAATAATAGTAGTAGCGGCCCTCATAGAAACCAACGTGACCACCCAGGCCATAGTACCACTGGAGGCCCTTGGCGTTAAAAGCGGGGGCGTGCTTTTCGTAAAGTACGGTCACAACGGCACCTCTGTGGCGGAAACCTGTGCTCAGGATACCCTCGATGGCGGCATCGCTTTTAATAAAATGCTTTATGGTAAGACCGGAAGCTACACCGCCTCTAAAGCCTATACCTGTTTTGTACTCCTGTGCATTCGCACCGAAAGCGAGCGTCATTACCAAAGCTAAGGTAAACCCTACGCGAAGAAATGTTTTCATTGTTCTATTAAAAAAGTTATATCCAGCTTGCCAGACAGGTACGTCCAGCTGGCAGGCTGCAAAAATAGAACTTCTTCCGTTCGAAAAAACTAATATTCACTTTTTTCGCAAATTTTAACCCGATTGCTTGTACGATTGCAGATAGGCTGTTTTGGATGTGCGCCGCCCGATCAGTTTAAAAAACGTGATAAACTTCTCTTTATCAAGCTCCAATGCCCTGGCAAAGGCGTCTTCCTCCTCTGAATTCTGGTAATCCTTCATGTATTGCTCACGCACCAGGCCGGCCTCTGTCAGTTCGGCGGCGGCCTCTATTTCCACAAGCCCGGTTTTCTCCCAAAGCCTGCGCCACCAATCGATGGTGTGAATAAAGTACCAATAGTTCTGATAATCCTCTTGTAGGAACTCGGGTACCTGGTGGTGGCTTTCGATTTCTTTGGTGAAGCATACGTCTACAATCGCGATGTGTCCTTCTGGCTTGATGAAGCGGGCAATGTAGGGCAGGTATTTTTCGTCGGTGCCGAAATAGGTATAGGAGTCCACCACGATCACGGCGTCGAAGTACTCCTCGGGGAAGGGGAGGGAACGGGCCTCCATCTCCAGCGGAAACACCTTGTCTTCGCAGCCCTCGCTTAGAATGCGCTCATAGTTATCGCTGGCTGACACGGCCTCGTCCACGGCCCAGACGGTAACCCCGAACTCTTTGGCCAGAAAAATAGAGCTGATGGCTTTGCCGCAACCAAGGTCGAGCACGCGCATGCCCGGTTTCAGGTCAAGGGATTTGGTCAGGCTCTCCAGGTTGAAGAGCACGTTCTCGCCCATGGAGTGCTTGCGCACCCAGGCCGGGTCGTATTGGGAGGCTTTCGGGAAGGCGCGGCGCAGGCTTTTGTTTGGCATAGGGATAGGTATACGTGCCTTGCAACTTACGCGTCAGGTATAGGGAGGGTTAATGGCCCAATCGCTCTATTTCGTCAGACTGGTATACCTTTTCGCCTTTGTGGTCCTGCGCGGCGACCCGCAGCATGGCGCTGGCCACGGTTTCGGCCTGAATGGGCCGGTATTTGCGCAGCGGCCCGAACATGATCTTGGAAAGCGGCTTCATGATTCTGGCGCCGATCTCCTCGCCGGTGCGATGCTCGTCGCGCTCGCCCAGCAAAAGTGCCGGCCTGAAGATGTGCAGCGACTGAAATCCCAACGCCCGCACGTCCCGCTCCATTTCGCCTTTCACACGGTTGTAGAACATACGCGACTTGGCATCGGCACCCATCGACGACACCACCAGAAACTGACTGGCATTGCGGAGCAGCGTAATCTCGGCCAGTTGCGTAACATAGGTATGGTCTACTTTGTAGAAGGCTTCTTTGGTACCGGCTTTTTTGATGGTGGTGCCAAGGCAGCAGAACACGTCGTCGGCGGCCAGTTCGGAGGCGCTTTTTTTGAGGTTGTCGAAGTCGACGATTTGCTGGTCGAGCTTGGGATGAATGATGGCCAGTTCGCGGCGGCCTGCGGAGATTACCTGGCTGTAGCGGTCGCTTTGCAGCAGCATACGCAGCAGGTGACTGCCAACCAGGCCGCTGGCGCCGGCAATCAGTGCGGTTCGGGTTCGGTGCATGGAGGTTTGCGTTTCGCTGAATTACGTGAATGTCTGCCACATAGGTTAACAAATGGCGTGCTTTCAGGTAAATAATCCGCTTGCGGCTGTTTTTGTTTTGAAATCAGCTGTTATTGCCGTTCCAGGGTATAGATGATGGGGCAGCTTACTCGTCGCCTTTCAGTCGGATGTGGTCTGTGTCGATCTCGATCTTTCCCTCTTTGTACAGTCCGCCGATGGCTTTTTTGAACACCTTTTTGCTCATGCCCAGCATGCGGTATACCTCGTCCGGACTGCTCTTGTCAGACAGGGGCAGGTAGCCTTTGGCCGCCTCCAGTACTTCCATTACTTTGTCCGCCGCCTCACTGGATTCGCTCAGGCCGGTGGTGCCCGGTTTGCGGAGCGTTACATCAATTTTATTGTCTGGCCGGATGGTCTTGATAAACCCGCGCACCTTGTCGCCCATGTAAAGCTCCTTGAACACCTCGTTCTTGTAGAGCATGCCCATGTAGCGGTTGTTGATGATCACCTTGATGCCGATCTCCGTGAAGCCGGCTACCAGCAGCTCTACTTCCTCGTTTTCTTTCAACTCTTTGGCGGCTTCGTCGTTGTGCAGGTACTTGCCCAACTTGGTCGTGCCCACAATGCGGTCGGAGGTGTCGTCAAGGTATACATACACGCAGTACTTGCGTCCGGGGCGCATTTTTTCTTTCTGGTTGTGCAGCGGCACGAGCAGGTCCTTCTCGAGGCCCCAGTCCAGGAAGGCGCCGAAGTCGGTGCTGTCTTTGCACATTAGGCAGGCGAACTCGCGCACGGTGGCGTAAGGCGTCAGGTTGGTGGCAATCACACGGTCTTCGGAGTCGCGGTACACGAACACGCGCACCTTGTCGCCTACTTTGGCGCCTTCAGGTATATACTTGCGTGGCAGCAGGATGTCGCCGTCTTCAGAGGTCAGGTACATGCCAAAGTCCACTTCGCGTGCTATCTCCAGTTCGTTGTAATGGCCGAGGTCTACCATAATAGAGTATTGTGTTAGGTATAGAATGCTGCAAATATAGCGAAACCATTTCAGGTATAGCCCTCCGGTTCCGGCTGTTCCCCTTATACCTGTGCGACGGGGCAAAAGGATACATTGGCAGGGTCGTAAAACACCACTAATAATATTGCGTGCGTCCTCACTTGTGCTTATGAAAGGGGTGAGCTCTGGCGGCTACCTATAAAAAGGAGGCCGGAGGAGGCCCCGCCATAGCAAGGCACAAGCGCGGACGCTCGCGCCATGCACGCTGCAGCAAGGACTTAGCCATCCTGTATTGCCCAAGGGTATAGAGGCAGTGGTTTGTCTCCCAAGGATAAAAAAAACAGGCAGCCTATATCAGACTGCCTGTTTTGTCAGGTATAGCGGGGCTGTGTTTTAAGCCTTTGCTTTCTTGGTGGTTTTGGCTTTGCCGTTCTGGCTTCTGGCGGGCTGATCGTCCTCCTCCATGATGTCGTCCGGACTGGCGATCAGGCCGATGGACAGGCCATCTTCGCCCAGGAAGTGCTCGATGTGGTGGCAGCGGTCCTCCGTCTTCAGCAGGATGCCTTCCAGCAGGGCCTTGGTGGCGAAATCCTCCAGCTCAAAAGCTTTCTTAATGGATTTGCGTAGTTCCAGCACGATCGTTTTTTCGTCCTCCATGTCTTTTTTGAGCATCTCGCGGATGCGGAACACGCCTTCCTCTTCGTGTTCGATATAAGATAGCTCCAGCTGCTTGGCCGGGTGGCAGGTAGGGCAGTAGCCCATCACGGTGAGGCGCTCGGCGATGGCGTCGTACTGCTCGTGGATCTGGGTATAGTGCTCCTCAAAGAACAGGTGCAGATCGCGGAACTGCGGCCCCTCCACCATCCAGTGGTGCTTGTGGTACTGGTTATACAGGGTGATGAACGACGACAGGTGGCGGTCCAGTTCGTTGGCCATTGCCGTTGCCGTAGTCTTTGACAGCCCAACCGGGTTGCCTTCATATTCTGATTTTTCTCTTAGCTTTTCCATGTTCAGGGTTTGTTGAATTTCTCTAACAGTGTACCCCGATCGGCTCAAAAGGATACAGAAATTTTACCTGAACTCGGCTATGCCGGGCTGCTTGAAGCGAAAGTCCTCGAAGTCGTAGTACGAGCGCGACGACTCGTAAATGCGGAGGTTGTTGAAGTTCTCGTTTGCCGGGATTTTCGGGTAGTAGCCCACCAGGATCTGGATGGTGCTGAAGGACAGGTACTCGTTGCGGAAGCGTATACCTACCCCAAAGCCTGGATAAGGCTTGCTCTTGAAGGGCGAGCTTTTGTTGCCGTACGAGAGCCAGGCCACATCCGCAAAGGCGAGGGTAGCCAGTCGGAAGCCAAAGAGCGAGAACGGGGTATAGAGGTTGGCTTCGTAGTTGATGACCACACGGCGGTTGCCCCGGAGCAGATCGGACCGGAAACCGCGCAGGCCTTCCTCATTGTTGATCGAGAGCAACTCCTCGGGGTTGCGGTTGACGCCGATGGTGCCGCGACCCAGAATGAAGTGGCGCAGTTTCCAGTTGCCGTTCTCGTACAGCCGCGTAAAGTACATGGACTCCATTTCCAGCATGCCCTGCTCCCAGGTGCCGTTCCTTATAAAGGAGCCATAGCCGGCGCGGCTATAGAGGTAGCCGAAGTCCTTGTTGTAACGGGCAAAGGAAAGGTCGAGCCCAAAGTAGCGACGATCGAAAAGGTCGCCGCGCTCATAGCCGTACGAGATGGACGCCAGCGTGCCGGCGGGCACGTCCTCCGTTCGTCCGAAGCCATACAGGTAGCGGTCTTTGTAGTAGCGGCGCACGCTGTAGCCTACACTGGCGATGCCCAGCACATTGTCCTGAAAGTTTTCGGTAGGCTTGGTGTAGAAGTTCGTGTTGATCACCCGCAGGGCCGTGATCAACCGGCCGCGCGGCTCGAAGCCCAGGTTGTAGTTCTTGAACTTAAAGGAGCGCCCCAGCCATACATCCTGCAACTGATAGCCTAGGTCAGCAAAGCGCTGGATGGTGTCCTCCGGCACGGGCGGCAGCAGGAGCCGCTCGTCTATTTTGCTGGCCCCGACGGCACCGGCATAGCGGGTGTTGGTGGCGAAGAAGTCACGCCGTAGGAAGGCGCTGCGCTCTTTGTAATAATTCTGATCGAAGTAATTGATGTCGGCCGTAATGTAAGTGCTGCCGATGTTCTCCACGGTATAGCCGGCGGTGGTTTCCCAGGAGCGGGGCGCGTTCATGTTGAAGCGGTAGGAGCCACGGATCTGATGACCGAGCCCCAGGAAGTTGAGCTCCCGCAGGGCCACCCTGCCCGCACCCGACGAAGGGGTATAAGAACCGGAGCCGCCGAGGCTAAAGATGTCTTTGGTGATCACCAGCACGTCCACGCTGTCATCCGTCGTGGTTCGCTCGTCCACGATAATGCGCGCATCGAGCAGGTATTCCGTCTGGCGCAACAAACGCTCCGACTCGACCAGGGCCAGTGGTTCCAAAGGCTCCATCCGTTCGAAAAGCAGTTTGTTGCGCACCAAGTGCCGGCGGGTTTTCATGTGCAGCGAATTGCCGGCCTTTTCCAGAAAGCTGCGCGGCACGCGGGTGGTGTCGTGTATAGAATAGCCCAGGGCGTCCAGCGTCATGATCTGGATGTTGCGCACCACCTTATAATTATGCCGCTCATACTCCCGCTGAATCAACTCGGCGTCCAAACCCAGTACCTCCTCATCTTTCCGGTCAAAGACTAGTATCGCTTTGAGCAGCTTGCCCATGATGGTTTTGCGCTGCGAGATCTCCCGCAGGTTATTCATCACCCGCTCGTCGAACTTTTGCTTGATGGTGTCGGCTGGAACGGCGAGGCTGTCCTTACGGGGAGGTATTTCCTGCGCCTGCGCATTGCCAGCAAGTAGCCACGCCCCAAGCAGGCAAGCTAACAAGCAGCATAAAATGGGCGAACGTGGGAATGCCATGGAGGTATAGGGGGCGCTTACTGTCTGTTGTACGTGTTTGTACGATAGAACCTCCTAATATACTCTTTTCGGATTTATGTGGAAAATTTAAGACTGAAATCCTGAAAATGGCTTATGCTAATTGTGTTAGCAATATTTAAATGTGGATAGTGTGTTGATAACTATTATTGCTAAATATTTTGGGGTTTGTGCTAATGATTTTGTAATTTTATAACCGTCAAGCAGATAGAAGGAGCGAAGATGAACGATAAGGTAATTGGTAAACTAAAAATATTAGCAGATGCTGCCAAATACGATGTTTCTTGTTCATCGAGTGGTGGAAAGCGCAAAAACGACAACAAAGGGCTGGGCAACGCAGAAGGCATGGGCATCTGCCACAGCTATACCGAAGACGGTCGCTGTGTGTCGCTGCTCAAGATCCTCCTGACTAACTTTTGCATTTACGACTGCGCCTACTGCGTGACGCGCAAAAGCAACGACGTGCAGCGGACCGCCTTCACGGTGCAGGAAGTGGTGGACCTGACCATCAATTTCTACCGCCGCAATTACATTGAGGGACTGTTCCTGAGCTCGGGCATCTTCAAAAATGCCGACTATACCATGGAACGGCTGGTGCGGGTGGCCAAGAAGCTGCGGCAGGAGGAGAAGTTCAACGGCTACATCCACCTCAAAACCATACCGGGTGCGAGCGAGGAACTGATTAAAGAAGCGGGTTTATACGCTGACCGCCTGAGCGTGAACATAGAGTTGCCTTCGGAGCAGAGTTTACAGAGCCTGGCGCCGGAGAAAAACTACAGTGAGATCCTGTTGCCGATGGGGTCGATTAAAGACCAACTGGTGCAGGCCAAAGAAGAAAGCAAACTGTTCAAGGCAACGCCAAAGTTCGCGCCGGCCGGGCAGAGCACGCAGCTGATTGTGGGAGCTACCGCCGAAAGCGACCGTCAGATCCTGCAGCTGTCGGACCAACTCTACAAAGGGTATAGCCTGAAGCGGGTGTACTACTCGGGTTATGTGCCGGTGAGCACAGATAGCAGGCTGTCGATCATCACCGAGCCGCCCATCATCCGGGAGAACCGCATTTACCAGGCCGACTGGCTGATGCGCTTCTATGGCTTCGATGTGAAGGAGATACTGGGCGAGGCGAATCCGAATCTGGACCTGGACATAGACCCGAAACTGGGCTGGGCGCTGCGCAACCGGCATTTTTTTCCGGTGGAGATCAATACCGCTGATTACGAGATGATCCTGCGCGTGCCGGGCATCGGGGTGAAGTCGGCCAAGAAGATTGTGTCGGCCCGGCGGTTTGCGCCGCTGCACTTTGACCACCTGCGCCAGATGGGCGTGGTGCTGAAGCGGGCCAAGTATTTCATCACCTGCCAGACCAAAAGCCTGCAGCGGCAGGACTTTGACTCAGAGCAGCTGCGCCGCCGCATCCTGTTTGGCGAAGGCTCCGTGCGAAGTGCCTTGCTTACGCAGCAGCTGGACTTGTTCCGGCAGGTTGGCTAGTAACAACAAAACGTGACATGGAAGAGGGGAGAGAAGAGTACAAAACAGATTTGTGTAACCAAAACGATCATACATCATTTCAAACCATTCATAAGACCATGAGAAATTCTACTAAAGTTGCCCGTGTTTCCTGCCACTGCAAACTCAACATGCTGGTGCCGCACCTGAAGAGCCTTTCTTCCAGAATGCAAAACGACAGCAAGCGCGACAAAGCACGCGTTAACTCAGGCGCGAAGCAGTAGTCAGCATACCTTTGCCGATGTACTCCTATACCTACGACGGTTCCTTTGAGGGACTGCTCACCGTGGTGTTTGAGGCCTATGAGCGCAAAGCCTGGCCCACCACCATCGAGCCCGAGCAGTTGGCGCAGCCTTCCATGTTCGGAGAAACCGTGCAGGTGGTGACAGACGAAGGCAAAGCCAACCGGGTATGGCAGGGCTTGAAGAGACGCTTGTCAGCTACGGCGCTGGAGTCGCTGTACTATACCTACTTGTGGGAGCAAACTGGCTTTGAGCGGCTCATCTTCGATTATGCCCGGCTGGTGTTTGACTCGCCCGAAAGTGTGGAGGGAAACTACACGGCTCCCTTTATATTGCAGGTGCAGCAGATCCATAAGCAGGTGCACCGCGAGAAACACCGCATGGAGGCCTTTGTGCGTTTTCAGAAAACCGCCGACGGCCTGTACTACGCCAGCATCTCGCCTGACTTTAACGTGCTGCCCCTGATCGTGCGTCACTTCGAGAGACGCTACGCTGATCAGCGCTGGGCCATTTATGATGCTTCGAGGAGGTATGGCGCCTACTATGATTTAAAGCAAACGAGCTTTGTGCAATTGGAAAACCCAGGCGTGACACCCAAACAGCAGGGCAAACTAAGCGCCGACCAGTACGACGAAAACGAGACCCGCTACCAGATGCTCTGGCAGGTATACTTCGATCATGTGAACATACCGGAGCGCAAGAACCCCAAATTGCACCTGCGCCATATACCGAAGCGCTACTGGAAGTACCTATCCGAAAAACAGCCCAGATTAAAGTAAAAAAAACGCAGGTATAACCTCCTGTATGTCAGGCCTCTTTTATAACAGAGGCTATACTTACGAGTCTTTAACTGATTTTTTTCGCAACACAGGACAACCCGAATGCCCTTTTCGGAGTATAAGTACATATAGATATTTTATGAAAACTATTCAGCCGGCGCCCATTGCACAAAGCAGCGGGAATGGCCTTCTGTACTTCATTATCTAAAAAGGAACAATGAATACACGCATACGGAAAAAACTCATTCAAGTAGCCCGCGGTCGCGCTCACCTGATGTCGTTTCAAAATCTGATACTGGAAGCCGAACTGGGCCTTAACCTCGAAAACACTTACGAGAAAGCGCAACTCAACGACGTAATCGACGAAATCTCTGAAGCCGAGCATGCAGCGGGACGCCCCCTGCTGAGCTCGCTTGTTCGCATCAAAGGCCGCCAGAACCAAGGTGACAGCTTCTTCAAGCTGTGCGAGCGCCTCGGCTACGGCGACTGGAAAAGCCTGAAGCGCGACCAGGAGTTCCTGGAAAAACAGCGCGAAACCTGCCGCGAATTCTGGCAAAACAGCAACAATTTTTCATCCTTCCTGTAATACCGCGCAAAGAGGCAGGCCCGCCTTCACTCCCTGGGCCTGTTTCTTTGCCAATTTCACCCTTGTATACGAACTGGTAGCAGGGCCACGATTTATTTCGTGGCCCTGCTTTTTTTGTGCCCCATATTCAAAGGCACAACCAGAGCCAGGCTCAAAGGGTGCACAGACTTTTCTTCGATAAATACCTGACGCTACTTATTGCGCTGTTTTCACCATTTTCGCACTGGATTAAAAGCGCTGCTTTAAATAATAACATTGAAGTGTAAAGCAGTCAAATTGGGATATAAATAATAAGATATGACAATAAGAGAGTGATTTGAAGACCGTTCTTGTTGAGATCCAATATAAAATTTTGATTTTGAGTTGATAATATAGAAGAATATTATTTCTTTTATACATCGGTCTGTTGAATCACTTTATACTTGGTAATGACACCTTATGAAGTTACTAAACAAACTGCAACTTCATAACATATCATAAATAATATCTCAACAGCCTATGAAACTTCAAACTTCTACTCTATTTTTTTCTTTCGTTTTGCTATTATGCGCCGGCCTCTCCCGAGGATTTGCGCAGGATTTGCCTGCCAAGTTTGGTAAGGTGGATGAGAAAGAAATTGCAATGCGCCTATACGACCAGGATACGAGTGCCGCCGCCGTTGTGCTCTCAGACTACGGTTATTCCTACTTTATTTATAGCAAAGGGTTCAAGATTGTATTTGAGCGACATACACGCATTAAGGTGCTGAAAAAGTCAGGCTATGAAGTGGCTAATATCTCGGTCCCCTACTACCAGCGCAACTCCAAAAAGGAAAGCGTTTACAATATCAAGGGCTTTACCTACAACCAAGAGGGTGGCAAGCTGACAAAAGACAAGTTAGAGTCGAAAGCGGTGTTTGACGAGCAGACCAATGAAAACTGGTTTGCCAAAAAGTTCACGATGCCGAACGTGAAAGAAGGCTCTATCATCGAATACTCTTACTCCATCACTTCTGACTTTCTTTACAACCTGCGTGAGTGGGAATTTCAGAGCACCATTCCGGTAGCCTACAGCGAGTATAATGTACGTATCCCGGAATACTTTCATTACAAGCAGGAACAACAGGGTTACCTGAGATTCGACCAATCCACCAGAACCAATTCCAGAGACCGCTTCACCATTACCTGGTCGTCGGATTTAATGCCAGGTATGGGAGGAGGCCGCACGCCAGGGGGCTCCGAACAGGTAGAGGCAAGCAGCGACGTATACCGTTGGGTGATCAAAAACGCACCTGCGCTGCGCCCTGAAAAGTACATCACCACGCTGCGCGACTACCAGTCCAAAATCGATTTCGAGCTGCAAACGGTGAAGTATCCGAACTCGCTTCCGCAGGTAATGACAGGGAACTGGGATGATGTAACGAAAGACTTACTGATGGCTGATAAATTTGGCAGTCAGCTCAATCGGAAAGGTTTTTTTAAGGCTGAAATAGCAGCCATCACAGCCAAACACACCAATCCGGAACAGCAAATGATCGCCATCCATAACCTGGTAAAAAGCAGTGTGAAATGGAATAACAAGTACGGCTACTATACCTCCGGCCCCATTCGGAAAGCGTTTGAGAACAGAAGCGGAAGCGCTGCCGACATCAACCTGATGCTGACGGCCATGCTGCAGGATGCTGGGCTGGACGCAGGCCCTGTGCTGGTCAGTACCCGGGAGCATGGCCGTGTGCCGCAGGGCTCTCCAATGCTCAATAAGTTCAACTACGTGATTGCCCATGTGAAGCTGGGCGACAAAGAATACCTGCTGGATGCTACCGACCCGCTGCTGCCGGCAGGTATGCTGCCTGTGCGCTGTCTGAACGGGCAGGGACGCCTGATCAAAAAGGACGATCAGCGCTGGGTGGCACTTACACCCACTGGCAAGCTTACCAAATTCTTTAACGGCGAACTGACCGTTAACCCAAATGGAGGCTTAACAGGCAAAGTGATGGAGTCGAGCACCGGGTATAATGCCCTGAGCCTGCGCCGCACGATACTGGAGGACGGCAAAGAAAAATATGCTGAGAAAATAAGCAAGGAGATAGGCAACTACAAAGTTGAAAAGCCGGAGTTTCAAAACGTGGAGGACTTGAACCAGGCCCTGAACATCAACTACAGCCTAACAGCGAGCGGTAACACCCAGCCCGTCGATGTGATCTACCTGAACCCGATGCTGGGACAGGGCGAAACGGAAAATCCCTTTAAGCTGGAGGAGCGGCTTTACCCGGTGGACCTTGCCGTGCCAATTGACTACACCCATGTCATCAGGTTTGTGATACCGGAGGGCTACGAGGTAGAAGAGTCGCCGAAGGGAGCCATCATTTCGCTGCCCGAAGATGGAGGCAAGTTCATGTACATTGTGCAGCGAGAGGGGAATGTGCTGCAGATCATGAGCAAAATTAACATGCTCAAGCCCGTGTACTTTGCCCCTGAGTACCCCTACCTGAAAGAGTTCTACAACCAGATTGTGGCCAAGCACGCCGAGCAGGTCGTGTTGAAAAAAATATCCTCCAATTAATCATTTTGCAGCACACTCCAGGTTAGGCGTATAGCAAGGCGCTTAACCTGGCGTGTGCATTTCCCTACCTTTCATGAAAGCGAAACATACCCTTATTTTAATTCCGATTCTTTGTCTCTCGGCTCTGGGGGCCTTCTCCCAGTCCGGCCCTTACAAGTATGGAAAAGTGCAGGAGGAGGAGCTCCGAATGCGAACGTATGACAAGGATACCAGTGCGGCAGCCGTCGTCCTGTCTGACTTTGCGGTGTCGCATTTCCGGTTGAACGGAGACGTGAAGCTCATCACAGAGCGTCGCACGCGCATCAAGATCCTGAAAAAGACGGGCTATACCTGGGCAAACGTAGAAGTGCCGATGTACCAGAACGGCAGCAGCAAGGAGACCATCACCGGCATTAAAGGCTATACCTACAACCTGGAGGATGGCAAGATTACAAAAGATAAACTGGAGCCGGGCGCTGTATTTGAAGAGCGGCAGTCGGAGTACCGGCAGACTAAAAAGTTCACGATGCCGAATGTAAAAGAAGGCTCTGTGATCGAGTATACCTACACCGTCAACTCGGACTTTATTTACAACCTGCGCGATTGGGAATTTCAGAGTACCATACCTACCGTGTGGAGCGAATACAGGGTTAAAATACCGCAGTACTTCGACTACAAAACCCTGCAGCATGGCTACCACAAGGTCTACGAACCCAAAGACAACTACGATGTGAACAGAGACGGGTACCGCTGGGTGATGGTAGACCTGCCGGCGCTGCGTCCGGAGCGTTACATCACCACCCTGACCGACTACCAGGCCCGCATTGAGTTTGAGCTGCAGATGCTGCATGTGCCAGGAGAGGAGTCTAAAGTGATGACGGGAGAATGGAACGAGGTGATAAAAGACCTGTTGCGACAGGAGCGCTTTGGCAGCCAGCTTAACCGGAAAGGTTTTTTCAAAGGAGATATTGCCGCCGTCACAGTAAAATTTACTGCGCCCGAGCAGCAGATGAAGGCAATTTACGAGTTGGTGCAGCAACAAATGAAGTGGAACGGGAAGTATGGCATCTACACGACCGGCACCCTGCGCAAAGCCTTCGACAGCAAAACGGGTAGCGCCGCCGAGGTGAACCTGCTGCTCACGGCCATGCTCCAGGAAGCTGGATTAGACGCAGATCCGGTGCTGGTAAGCACACGAGAGCATGGCAAGGTATACAAAGGCACACCCATGCTCAACAAGTTTAACTACGTGATCGCACACGTTAACCTGGGTGGCAAATCGGTTCTCCTGGATGCCACGGATCCGCTGCTTCCGGCAGGCATGCTGCCCACGCGCAGCCTTAACGGCGAAGGACGCCTGATCAAGTCCGGAACCGACCAATGGATAGCGCTGAAGCCATCGGACAAATACCAGCGAGTATACACCGGTAACCTCACCATCCATGAGAACGGAAAAATGGAAGGCGACGCGACGGAAGTTAGTAGCGGATACAGAGCCCTATACCTGCGCAAGGAAGTGAAAGAAGAGGGCGAGTCCAGTTATACAGAGAAACTGAACAAAGAGATTGGGTCCTATAAGTTCAGCAATCCCATCTTCAAAAACCTGAAAGAACTGGACAGTTCCCTTGAGCTCAACTACAAGATATCGGCTACAGGCAACGGACAGGCCCTGGATATGATTTACCTGAACCCGATGCTGGGACAGGGAGAGAGCGAAAACCCCTTTAAGCTAGAGGAGCGCGCTTACCCGGTAGACTTCGCTTTCCCAATCAGCGAGACGTTTGTCTGCCGTTTCACCATACCGGACAACTACGAGCTGGATGATGCCCCTCAGAACGTAAAGGTAAGCCTTCCCAACCAGAGCGGAAGCTTCCTATACATGGTAGAGAAGCAGGGCAATGTGGTGGAAGTGCTCAGCAAGATTGATATTTCGAAGCCTATTTACTACGCGGCCGAGTACCCACAACTGAAGGAGCTGTATGCGCGCATTGTAGCGAAGCATGCCGAGCAGATTGTACTGAAACGAAAATAACCACAGGAAGCTCTGACTACGATCATCATGAGAAAAAACTTGTACACACTGCTGATTATGGTGCTTTGGGCGGCAACTCCGGTGCTGGGCGCTAACCCCGACCTGCTGAAGGGCGCCAATGCCATCATCGATCAGGAAGAAAAAGTATTTACGGTGCACTCGCTCAGCAAAGGCACGACTTATGTCAAGCGGGTCGTTACCATCTACAACGAAGACGGGAACGACCACGCCAAACTGTATGTGCACCACGACAAGCTGAACAAGGTCGACTTCATCAAGGGCACCATTTACGATCAGAACGGGAAGAAGATCAAGAGCCTGAAGAACAGCGAGATACGGAATGTGAGTGCATCGAGCGCTGACAATGAAGTGCTGGACAACCGCGTCATGATCGCTGAACTGACCCACCGGGTGTACCCATACAAAGTGGAGTTTGAGTACCAGACCACGACCAGCAACATGCTCTTCTACCCCAGATGGGTGCCGCTCAACAGCAGCAAAACCTCCGTTGCCAGGGCCACTTTTCAGGTTTTGATGCCAAAGGGAATGAAGCTGCGCTACCGCGAAAGCAACCTGGCTAAGGGTGTGAAGCAAACGGCCACGGCAACGCATGATGTGTATAACTGGGAGATCGCCAACCTGACCCCGGTGGAAATTGAGCCTTATGCGCCCAGCATGCTTGAGTTACTGCCGATGGTACGCACTGCTCCATCCGACTTTGAAGTGCAGGGCTATAAGGGCAGCATGGATACCTGGGAGGCCTACGGAAAATGGATCAACCAACTGAACGAGGGGCGCGACGCCTTGCCTGAAGCCACAAAAGCCAAACTGCAGGCGATGGTGGCCGGAATTGAGGACCCGGTGGAGAAAATCAACAAGGTATACGAGTACCTGCAATCGAACACACGCTATGTGTCCATACAGCTGGGGCTGGGTGGGTGGCAGCCATTTGAGGCCAGCTTTGTAGACTCCAAAGGCTACGGCGACTGTAAGGCACTCACCAACTACACCAAAGCCATGCTACAGGCGGTCGGCATTCCTTCTATCTATGCCCTCGTGAACGGCGGAAGCGACGAACATGATGTGCTTGCTGATTTCCCCAGCAGTCAGTTTAACCACGTCATACTGAGTGTGCCCATGAAGCAGGACACGCTCTGGCTGGAGTGTACGAGTCAGTTTGAGTCAGCGGGTTTCTCAGGCAGTTTTACAGGCGATCGTCATGCCTTGCTTATCACATCCGGAGGCGGCAAACTGGTGAAAACGCAGAAGTACACCGCCAAAGATAACGTGCAGAGCCGCCTGGCTACTGTGAAGCTGGACGAAAGCGGAAATGCTGTGGCGCAGGTACAGACAAGGTATACCGGTATAGAACACGAAGATCACCGTGACGCTATCCATAATCTTTCGCCTGAAGAGCAACGCAAGTGGCTGTACCGCAACATCAGTATCCCGGCCTTCGAACTGAAGAGTTTTTCCTTTGACCTGAAAAAAGGGCGCATGCCGGAAGTAAATGAAAAGCTGGAGCTCAGCCTGCGGCAATTCGTTACGGTAAGCGGAAAGCGCATGTTCCTGAATCCTAATTTGATGAACCGTTGGAACACGGTGCCCCAAAACAGTGGCAAGCGGAAGTATGAAGTGGTGCGCTCCAATGCTTACACCAACGTAGACACGATCGTCTATGAGATGCCCGCCGGTTTTGCGCTGGAGTTTAAGCCAAACGACCTTTCCTTCAGCACTCCGTTCGGGAAGTTCGAGTCAAAAGTAACGATTGACGGGCGCCAGGTTACCTACGTCAGAACACTGCAGATGGAAAAAGGCCGCTACAAACCCGAGGTATACGCTGCCATGGTCGCATTCATGAACGATGTGTACAAAGCAGATCAGCAGCAGGTGGTGTTCGTGAAGAGCATACAATAAATTACTCGAGCAAACTTGTGCGCAGCCCCACCGAAAATTTTTTCGGTGGGGCTGCGTCTTTTCAGGGCTCCCGCCGTCATCAGGGTGAAACAAGATCAGAATCACCTTAAAAAGTCAAAGTCATGAAAAGATTTCACGTAAATGTGCGCGTTAAAAGCCTGCACGAATCCCTTGCCTTTTACACCGCTTTGTTCGGGGCAAAACCCACAGTTGTAAAAGAAGACTACGCCAAATGGATGCTGGAAGACCCGCGCATCAACTTCGCCATTTCGCTGCACCCGGAGAATGCAGGTATAGAGCACCTGGGTATACAGGCCGAAAGTGAAGAAGAACTGGCAGAAGTGTACGGTCGCCTGAAGCGTGCCAAGGGCGCCATCAGGGAAGAGGGGAAATGCACCTGCTGCTATGCTAAGTCAGAGAAGTCGTGGATTACGGACCCGCAGGGAGTGGACTGGGAAGCCTTCTATACCTTCGGCGAATCGACCGTTTACGGCGAAGGAGCAAATGCCCGCACAATCCCGACCAACGAAGCAACTGCCATTTAGTACAAGATAAAACCATGGAGAGCCTCGGTCGGGCAGGTATAGCGCTATACCTGCCCGACCGAGGCTCTTATATTCGATTGAAAACGAGTAGGCTTATACGAGCTTGGTTTTAGGTTTTTCTTCGTAAATTAATGTGCCGTTTTGCTAATTTATTTCAGTTAAAGACCAATGGCCATGGAAAACAAAAGCTGCCATACCTGTTCGGCTGACACTGCCATCACCACAGTGGATACCTGCGCCGCCGTCGCGCCCATTTACCTCGAATACGAAAACAGGTTGAGAGGTTTTGTGCAAAACCGGATAAAAGACCGTGACGAGACAAACGATATACTGCAGCAGCTCTATGTGAAGCTCTACAAAAACTGCGAGCAGCTGCAGGAAGTACGCAACCTAAACGCATGGCTCTACCAGATTGCCCGCAACGCGGTGTATGATTACTACCGTGAGCAGGACCGTCATCTGCCGGTAGAAGATGAAAGTAAATTGGAAGAGAAACTGCAGCAGGACCCAGAGCACCAGGATTCTGAAAACCTCGTGCTACCACTCATCAACATGCTGCCCCCGGAGTATGCCGAACCGCTGCGCCTCAGCGAGATAGAAGGCATCAGCCAGAAAGAAATCGCCGAACGATTGGGGATGTCCTACTCCGGAGCCAAGTCGCGGGTGCAGCGTGGCCGGGAGAAACTGAAAGCACTGTTTTTGGAATGCTGCCATCTGGAACTCGACCGGAAAGGTGCTTTGGTGAGTGCTGCTGCAAAAGAGAGTTGCAGGCCGCTGCAGGTACAGTTGAAGGGCAGCGAGAGTTAAAACCTATACCTGGTTTGCACCCGGATATCCGACCTTCTCGGCCCTTCGATTGTCTCCAGTCCTGACCCAATGGTGCGTTGATCGCGATAGTGCGTCAGGGCGTATTTCACCCACACATCCAGGCGGCGCATCGGCCGGAACTGCAACAGGGCGTAGGTACGCGTGCCTCTGCCACTGAAGGCAGGTATAGAGAAGGCATAGAGCACGTCCCGCTCGAAAGCATACTGGCGGGTTTCGTAGTCGTCGGTGTCAAAAATGGCGTAGCGGGTGCTCAGCCGGATTTTGTTGAAATTGAAGTTAATATCCTGCGAGATAAAGTACCCCGTGGTTTGCGGCGACTCCAACTCAAAACTGCTGAACTGTACCCGGGAGCGAAGGTTGACCACGGGAGTCGGTGTGAATTCATAATACAAGAGGTAGTTCTTGCGGTTCGCCTGCCCCACGTAGTCGATGCTGGTGCTGATGTCTGCTACGTTGCGGCCCTTGCTCTCGGCGCGGAACTGAGCGTAGAGTGAGCTCTGGCGATTGGGGCGGAAGTAAAGCCGCAGCATGTACTCGTCGCCCTGCGAAGGAGCATCCACGCGGTAGCGCAACCACGGAAAGCGAAAACGGTCGTAGTAAGCCGTGAGCTCCCACTTCGGGAAAGGCTTGATCTTGATTCCGGTGTAAAATCCCTGTTCGTTGATGTTGCGGGTGCCCTCGCCAAAGCCATTGCCATAGAAGGTATGGAAATCGCGGGCGTAATAGCGGTAGAGCATGGCCAGTTCCACTTTGTTGGAGAGGTTGGCGGTCAGTCCGTTGACGGTGCCAAGACCGCCGCTTTTGGAGAGGGCTGTTTCGCCGAACAGGTAGACGTTCTGCCAGGTATAGGCGTAGTGGGTACCAAGGTTGTAATTGCTCGTGCCGCCAAACTCGAAGCGCTGATAGGGCAGGCCCGCTTTCTGAATCGGCGAACTGTAGGTGGTCGCCATGGCCGTTATACCTGCCAGCAAGGTGCGGTTCCGATTTTGGTAGGTAGCGTTGCCGCCGACAATCTGTTCCTGCACCCGTTTCCGGTTGGCCAGTTCGGTGGGCGTGCGGTGGAAGCCAGTGGTCTGTATACCTGTGAAGAAATCATCGAAATTTTCCACCGTGTCGAGTTGCGCTTGCAGGTTGGCATCTACCCGTTTACTTGAGTAAAAACCCGTCACATCCACACGGCCCAAGGTATAGGTGGCCGCCGCACCACGGTAAAAGGCGTGCTCCAGCACCGAACTGTAAGGCCTGATCCCTACGTTCGGCCGACTCACAGTGGTAATGGTTTCGCTTCCCTTGCCAACGGTGTAGCCAGACGAGAGCAGCAAACCCTGCCCGAACTGCAGTTGGTAATCGCCGAGGGCAATCGTCTTGAACTTCCCTTTATTGTAGAGCTGCAGGTGCGCTGAGTAAAAGTCGAAGCCGTAGCGGCGGGTGCCGGGGTCCCAGGTGAACTGTTCGCCAGCGTCCTTCTCGGCGGTAAAGCCCAGGCTGTAGTCGCGGGTGTGGCTCACGCGGTAGCGCATGAGTACTTTGTCTGGCGAGCCGAGGTAGCGGGTGGTTGAACGGCTGGTGGTGTCGACGGAGGTATAGCCGCGGCGCTCCTGCAGGGTGCGCTCGTAACGCAGGAGCAAGGCATTGTTGTCTTCGCCCACAATGCGCTGCCAGAGCGGACGCTGGTCGGCATTAAGGCCCGCATCGTCAACCCGCACAAAATAGACGAGCTTGTAGATGGTCATCAGGTCGAAATCAGGTATAGCCTGCAGCTCGTAAATGCTCAGCAACGGACCGTTTTCCCGGATGTGCCGGAAGAAGGAGGCAATCTGCGGACGTGATAGGATGTAGAGCGAGGCCAGTTCCTCAGGCGTGGTGCGGTTGAGGTCGATGGGGCGCTGAAAGTACTGGAAAAGCGTTTCGTAGAAGTCTTCGTAAGGCACGTTCTCATCTTCCTGCTGCGCGAAAAGCTCCTGCACAAACAGGTCGAAGTCGAAGGTCTGGCGCGGATAGTCCTGTCCCTGCAGCGGCAGACAAGAGCAAAGCAGCAGGAAGAAGGTCGCTATACTTCGTTTAATAAAGTTTGCTGCTATACCTTGTTTTACACCAGCTTGAATACGTGGTTCATCTTGAAGGCCATCTCCAGGAACTGTAGCTATCCATTTCATTCCGCTAGCAAGCCGCAGGTGCAAGCGATGCATATTATACCTGAAGTCTGTCGCTATACCTTGCTTCATATAACGTCACTTTGGGAAGGTATAGGAAAGCGACAAATGATGGCTTTGGCCCAGCAAGGTGGTGGAGCCGAAGGCGTAGTCGGCAAAGAGTTGCCTTGCCCGGAAACCAAGCCCGAAGGTAGCGCGGTTGGTGAGTGTGCTGAAACCGGAGCGCAGGGCCACTTTTTCCTGCAATAGCTGGTATTCTATACCTGCCTTAAAGTTGGCCGGGTAACTGATGTGCTTTTCGGTTTCGGCCAGTAGGAGAAGTTTCTGGTAAGGCCGGTAGCCGAGCCCGGCTTTCATAATGGTTGGCAGCCGCTCATCGTCGAAGGTGGCTAGCTTGGCCTGGTTGATGTTATAGGCATAAGCGCCAAAGAAGAAGCCTGGCACTATCTCCGCCTGACCGCCCACCGACAGCGCCACCGCCTTGCGACTGCCGTACCCTTCTGCCGCCACCTGCCACAGATCCACTTTACCGCCCAGGCTGAACTGCCCGAGTTTGTGACCTATACCTAACCCCACGTGCTGCTGACTGAACAACTCATCGCCGAAGCGACTCAAGCTCAATCCGTAATTGCCATACCTGGCAGTGGGGTATACCGCCAGTAACGCCATAGTGGAAAATGCCCGGACGCCAAAACGATTTTCAGCATAGGCACCCACTTGCGCTTTCTCCAGGCTGGCTATACCTGCCACGTTGTTGTTGAGCGCCCAAAGGTCGGGCAACGTGACAGAGGCATTGCCCAGCGCAGCGGCCCTTGCACCCACAGGCACATCGGCCTGCGCCTTTGCGAGGCAAGGCAGAAGGTATAGAAGCGAGAAAATAAGTTTGTTTCGTAGAAGTAGCGTTATCCCATCCGGTCGTTTTTTATAGCTAAAGTGCTATGTACGAGGGGCTAGAAGGAGGGTTGTATTTGTGTCGATCAGGATATCGAAATCAGGAAGAGGGCTATCCCTCGGGAGTTAAGCTTATGCCACTTGCAACTAAGATCCTTACAGGATGACAAATAGTAGAGGGGAACGATTCTGGTATACACAGGGATGTGGACATCCCCACCAGTCTGCTTTCGGATCTGGAGATCCGAAAGAGCTTTAAGGTTACTTCAAGGTTTATACACGGCTTCGGATTTCTCCCAAGGGTCGAAATGACATAATAACCTGAAGGCGATGGTCGTGAGTGGTGATTTTTCCCTCCAAGCACATATCGATTCTGAAAATCCAAGAATCCTGTCAAACCTTTGGGCAGGTCCCTATCTAAAGATTCAGACAAAACAAAAAGGCGCTGAGGAATTTCCCCAGCGCCTTTGCTATTGGCATTAAGCTCCAGCTTAGTTTTTTACCTCTACTTTTGCTCTTCTCTTGCCGTCTTTCTTCTGGATCTTCACTGACTTCTTGCCAGCTGCCAGTTCAGCTTCTGCCTGCTCCACGGCAGCATCCAGCAACTCAGTTGCGTTGTCCGCAGTGGCAGCGGTCGCAGCGCCAGCTTCGGCAGGGCCTGGGCTGTTGGTGTCGACTATGGTCATCTCGTTGATCAGGTTAGTGGCGCCGGCGTATTTGTCCACCATGAACAGCACGTAGTTGGCGCTCACGTTGATGCAACGCTTGTAGTCCGGATCGTACACGAGGTCACCTGTCATGGCTTCCCAGTTGCCGTCGAAGGCCAGGCCGATCAGCTCACCGTTGCCGTTGATCACCGGAGAACCTGAGTTACCACCTGTGATGTCGTTGTCGGTGATGAAGTTCACGATCAGCTCGCCGTCCTTGTTGGCATAGCGGCCATAGTCTTTCGCTTCGTACAGTTGCTTCAGTTTAGCAGGCACGATGAACTCTTCGTTGCTTGGGTCTTCCTTCTGCATCACACCTTCCAGCGTCGTGATCACGTCGTAGGTCACGCCATCAGCAGGCTTGTAATTCTTCACAGAACCATAGCTCAGGCGGATGGTTGAGTTTGCATCCGGGTAGTATACCTTGTCCGGGTTCATCTCACGCAGACCAGCTGTGTATAGGCGGTTCGCACGGGCCAGCTTCGCGTTGCTCTCAGCAAGTTTAGGAGAGATGTTTGCCTGGTAGTGCTCGATAATGGAGTTCACCAAAGCGAATGCCGGATCATTAGCCAGTTGCTTCTGAGTTGGGTTGTTCAGGAATTGCTCTGTCTTCTGCTTGTTCACCACAAACGAGTTGCCATACACATAGTCGGCCATTTTGTTGAAGTCGCCTTTGTACTTGGCTACCAGTTGCTTGAAAGCGTCCGGCTGCTGGTCTTTGGCGATGTCTTGGTGGTAGGCTTTCATCATGGCGGCAAATACTTTTTTGTCTGCCGGCATGTAGTAGTCTTTGAAGAAGGCTTCCGCTCTTGGCTTCAGGTCTTCCGCAGCTTTCTTAGCAGCTTCGGCGTTGCCAGCCTTCAGCGCATTATTAAGGGCTGACATACGGTATGCGAACAGAAGCGCTTCCGTGCCCAGCACCGCTTCGTTCAGGTATACGCTGGCCAGGTTGTACTTCTCAATCTCAGCATAAGCCTCGTTCATTTCTTTCAATGAAGAGCCGTAAAGGGCTTTGCGCTCTGGATTGGCATCGGCCCAGGCCTGGAATTTCTTCTCGTCAGCCTGCTTGCCTTCCACGGTCTTCATGCGCTTGATGCCTTCATTCTGACCGATCGAGTATTTGTAGTAGTTGGCGGTAGAGGCATGCTTCGAGGCGTACTGAATGCGCACGGCATCGCTCTTGTCCATCTCTTCTTTCCAGATGTCGAGCTTCTGCTCGCGCAGCTTAATGCGGGACTCGTTCAGCTGGTTCACGTCCAGTTTTAGGCCTTCGGAGGTCATGAAACGCTTGGTGCGGCCCGGGAAACCGAATACCATCGCGAAGTCGTCCTGCTCCACACCACCAATGTTGATAGGCAGGTGGTGCTTAGGCTTGTAAGGCACGTTGGTGGCAGCATAATTGGCTGGCTTGCCGTCCGGCGCCATGTATACGCGGAACATGGCGAAGTCGCCGGTGTGGCGTGGCCACATCCAGTTGTCGGTGTCGCCACCGAACTTGCCTACGGCAGATGGAGGTGTGCCTACCAGACGCACGTCTGTGAAGCGCTCATACACGAACAGGTAGTATTCGTTGCCGTTGAAGAAATCGCGCACATAAGATACGTAGCGGTCATTTTCACTGGCTTCTTTGGCAATGGCCTGCGCACGCTGCGAAGCAAGCTGCAGACGCTCTTTCTCCGGTGTGTTTTTGTCGATACCTTCCAGCACTTTTGCTGTCACGTCGTCCATGCGCACCAGGATGTCCACGAACAGGCCTTCGTTTGGAAGCTCCTGCTTGCGATCCGCGGCCCAGAAGCCGTTAGTCAGGTAGTCTTTCTCAGGAGTGGAGTGCGACTGTATCTGGCCGTAACCGCAGTGGTGGTTCGTCAGCAAGAGGCCTTCAGCCGAGATGAACTCACCCGTACAGAAGCCGCCGAACTGCACGATGGCGTCTTTCAGGCTGGAGTTGTTCACATTGTAGATTTCTTCGGCAGTCAGCTGCAGGCCTTTTTTCTGCATGTCTGCGTGGTTGAGGCGCTTGATCAGCATCGGCAGCCACATGCCTTCGTCGGCTTTTGCGAAGGGCACGCAAAGCGAGACTAAAAGAAGGAGTGAAAGGATTCTCTTTAACATGAAATTTTGTTTAGATTAGTTAAACTGTGACAAATTTACCTAAAAAATGCATTTGCTAACAGTTGTTCGGTAAATTAAAACACAGCAAAACCGTACCATGACCTGGCTTTTCAAAAAACTACTGCTCGCGCTTCTCTGGGTATACCGCAACATGATCTCGCCCCTGAAGCCCGCCACCTGCCGCTATACCCCATCCTGCTCGACCTACGCTGTGGGAGCGGTGAACAAGTATGGCCCTTTCAAAGGCGGTTGGATGGCGCTCAAGCGGATCGGGCGCTGCCATCCGTGGGGTGGGAGCGGGTATGACCCGGTGCCGTAGTCTGATTCAGAATTTTGTATGTTGACATTTTAAGAGGGTAACTTCTACAGCTGGAACTGCAGCGTTACGTAATAATTACGGGCATCTGATGGGATGATGCCCGGCCCGGGATAACCTGTGGCACGGCGCGTGAAGTAGCGGTTGTCAGTCAGGTTGTTTATACCGGACTCCAATGTGAAGCGTTTGTAGGTATAGCTGCCTGAGAGATCCATTACCCAATAAGCAGGAATCACACCCACCACAGCAGTCGGCTCCAGCACAGAGTTTGGCGCATCGGTATACTGCTCTGCCGTGTAGGCATACTGGTAAGCTAATTTAAAATTGTTACGCTTAAAAGAAAGGCCCACCTTGGCGATAACAGCCGGAGCCAGTTCTACTTCTTTCCCATCAATGTCTGCTAGCTGGCTGCTATACCTGGTGTTGACAAATGTGATATTGGAAAACGCGGAAAGGCTGGTCGGATGATCTTTGCCATAGTATAGCTTGAGCAGGTCCGCCTCTACAAAGGTCTCCAGCCCGAGGTTGCGTGAGTCACCCACATTGGTCCGGATGCGGTTGGTGGTACCCGGAATACTCTGGAAGTTGATGCGGTCCTGGTAAGCCAGGTAGAAGATGCTGGCATCGTAGTTCAAAACCCCGCTTACATTGCCTCTGAAGCCCAGGTCGGCGCTGTAACCGGACTCGTCTTTCAGGTTCTGGTCCACAAACTGGTTCGGGTTGATCACACGCATGTCGTTGAAGTTGATGGCCCGGTAGTTCTGCGAAAAGTTGCCGTATACCTCCATCTGCTCCGTAGGTTTATAGCTCAGGCCGACGCCCAGCAGTAGCACATTGCGCGAGTTCTTGCGCTCCTCCGGCACTTCGGCATCATAGATGATATTGCCCGCCTGGTCAGCCATCACGTTGCGGTAGCTTCCTTTGGCATTGGTGTTGATCCACTCGTAGCGTATACCTGGCGTTACACTGAACTTCGAGGTGATGTTAAAGATGTTCTCGGCAAACAGGGCTGCGTTGCGGCTTAGGTAATCGTAGCTGGAGGCATTGGGGGCACCGGTTTCAGAGTAAAACCGGAAGTCGGCGTCTGAGCCGATAGAGCCGTCACCTTGCTGTTGGTCGGTGAGGCCACGGTAGTAGCGGGCTCCTACCAGTAAAGTAGAGAAAGTTTTGCCCAGGTCATAGCGGTGAATCAGGCGTGTCTCATTGCCGAAGTTGTTAAACTGGTCTTGCAGCAGCAGACGGGGTTGTGTGGGGTCGTCCGGACGATTGACTTTGCCCATGAAACCCAGGGCGTCGCGCTGTGCCAGCAGGCCGAAGTTGCGCACATTGATCTTCGTGCGCTCGCTCAAGCGGTAGTCCATGGTCAGTGCCAGCAGGTTCCATTTCACTTTAAACCAGTTGCGGTCACGCACCGACTGGCGCGCATTCTGGTTGAAGGCTGCATCTGTCAGACCGCCCGGTTGCTGTGCCAGGTAGTCCATGTAGGTATAGTTGAGGCCCAGCTCCAGCCTGCTGTTCGGTTTGTAGTGCACGGAACCGAAGGCGGTGTGGGCGTCAAAGCCCGAGTTTTCGCGCCAGCCGTCACCGCGTTTGTACTGGTAGAAGCCGTAGTAGTGAAACTTTCCTTTGGTGCCGCCCACGCTGTTGAAGGTGTTCAGGAAACCCCAGGAGCCTGCTGTCTGGCGGCTGGTCAGTTCAAAGGGTTTGTCTTCCGGCCCCTCTTTCATCACAAAGTTGATCATGCCACCGAACTGCGTGCCGTACTGCAGGGAGGCCGCGCCGCGCACTACCTCAATGCGGTCCAACGCCTCGGTGGGTGGGGTATAGTAACTCTCTGGGTAGCCCAGGGCATCAGCCGAAATGTCGTAGCCGTTCTGGCGAGTGTTGAAGTTGGAGGTGCGGTTCGGACTCAGGCCACGTCCGCCTATACCTAGCTGCAGGCCAGCCCCGTCGCTTTCCCAGATGTTGAGACCGGCCACCTTGGCAAACACCTGGCGGCTGTTGTTGGTGGCTTTGTTGGCAATGATGTCATTGAGTATTACGACCTCGCTCTTCTTTCCCTCATAAATGGCGGTACCTTCCACAGAGTTGAGGCGGGTGATGCCAAAGGTCTTCTCCCGCTCTCCTTTTACGTTTACCTCCCGCAGCTTTCCCTCCAGCGGCTTTAACTCAAATCGCAAAGTGACATCGTCGTCACTGATCGTAACCTGCTGCGTCTGGCTGCCCAGTCCGATGCTGTAGGCGGTCAAGGTATAAGTACCGGCCGGAAGATCCTTAATCTGGAAGTTGCCCCTGGCATCGGCTTTTGTGATGCTGCCGTTGTTAACCAGCAGTACTTCTGCCTCCGGAGCGGCTGCTCTGGTGCTGGCATTCAGGATAGTACCGGAAATAGTATAGGTCTGCGCCAGTGTATGTTGCAGGCTGCCCAGTAGAAATAAGATAGAGAGTAGAGTGCGCATTTTATTTTATCTGCCCCACAGCTTCTGACTGCAGTGCGTTATCTTCAAAAGGTAAGATCCAGTGCTTGTGCCGGAAGCTATCCGTAGCAGTGGCCAGGTTAAAATTCGGGTTGATCAGTAGCCGGCTCCCCCGGCCGTTCATGGTGACATAGGCCTCGGCACGAACCTCGGGGTTTGGTATGCCCCTGGCCTTAAAATCATCGCGCAGGATGTGGGCAAACTGCAGGAGCATGTCGGGCTGCGTGGCCATCATCTTCTCCTGGTTCACAGTCAGGTAATCCCGGTTATGGATCTCTGTCTCGCGCCCGGTTCTTGGGTCACGCACATAAAAGAAGGCGGTTCCGGCTTTCTCCATCAGCATCACGCGCCACGAAAAGCGGTAGCCCTGCTCGGTCCAGAACAGCTTGTCGGGGTAGAGCAGAAAGCGCCAGGGCAGCAGCACCTGCACCGTAAAGTGCAGCGCCAGCAGGCTCAGCAGTATACCTTGCGCCGGTCTGAAGGTGGGTGCCAGCGCGACTTTTTCCGGTAGTTTCACCCTGGCTATACCCCGTAAGGTATAGAGTATTTTTTCGTGGAAGCCTGGAGAGAAGAAGACCAGCGTGCTCAGCATCATGATGTAAGGGAACATGCCGATCTGGAACAACATTGCTGTGAGCACATGAAACACCACTACTGTGCAGTAGGCCAGCGGCCGGCTTTTGCGCCAGCTCAAAAAGAACGGGATAGTCAGATCGTAGAACGCGCCGAACCAGCAGAAAGCGAAGGCCACCCATACTTCATCAAGCAAGGGGCCGATGAGCGGCAGGTGCGTATGGGCCGGTAGCCAGTAGCGCAGCGGCATTGCCTCCAGCAGCCAGTCCGCATTCAGCTTCGCCACACCGGCATAAAAGTACACGAGCCCCAACTGCAATTGAAAGATCAGCACGGTCCAGCGCGGCACCTGGCTCACCCACAGTTGCGGTTTGCGCAGCACATCCAGCGAAAAGTGGCAGTGCGCTGGCACCAGGATCATCAGCAGGGCCACAATGCTGACAAAGTAGTAGTGATTGAGGTAATTGGTTTTGTCGATCAGCTCGACGTAGGTAAAGCTGAGGAAGAAGAGGACGGCCGACAAGCGGTAAAAGAGCCCCAGCATAATGCCCAAGGCTGAAAAAGCCATTAGACCAAACAGGATGTACATGCCAGCTTCGCCTAATGGCTTCACCCATTCAAATCCATAAAAAGGAAAGTATACCTTGGGCGCCACATACAGGTCGTGCACCCAGCCTTTGGCTATAAAGCGAACAATGCTGCCCAGCATCATCCCTCCGAAGATGATGCGGAAAACTGCCAGCGGAGCGGCAGAAACAGGAGCTGTAAGCCTTGCTGTCAGGTTTCGGAGCATACTTTCCCTTTGTTAGTCGCCGTCGTTGTCCGTGTAGGTAATGGTCACACCCAGGGCGGCAGGCATATCGGTTTTGGTCAGCACGATGAGTTTCTGCAGTTCGTCGTATACCTTGGTTACGGCCTGTGGATTGGTGCTGACAGCCTGTGACAAGGGTCCAGGAACAGCGGCTACAGCGGCCAGAGCAGCATCAAACTGTTGGATGATGGCCGCTGACAAATTCTTGTCGGCATACCTGGCACCTACATGGTCCAGGTAGTCATCCAGTCCCGGTCCGTTGGCTCCCGCTGCTGACTGCCCCATGAAGGTTGCCTTCAGGGCTTTGAGGTTACGCTCCAGCAAGGCGAGCGAGGTGTTGCTGTAATAGGCCTCTACTCTGTCCGGTACGGGATTGTCCGCCGAGAACCTGCCCGATGGAATGCCCACCTTGGCGCGTTTTGTCAGATCCACCTCAAAGTTGAACTGGTTGACCAGGTTACCGATAGAGCTGCCCACGGCAGTTCCACCCGTCTCTTTAAAGGTTTTGGTGGTGTTGCCCGTTGTCCAGCCGGTATGGGTGGCGTCAGTGGCATTCTTGATCAGGTTGGTGATGTCCTGCAGGTATTTCCTGCGGTTGGCAGCGTTTGATGCGCTTGTATATCTATCTACAACCGCTGCCTCTGTTGCCTCCCCGTAAAGGAGGTAATCAATGGCCGGAAACCCTTTGGCAGACATGTTTGCCGTGGTCTGCAGGTTGTAAGTGCCGCTGCTGATGTTGTTTTCCACCTGGCTGGTGGTGGTGGGGTAGATGTTCAGGTTACTGCGCAACAGTTGCTCATCGGCGGGCCCGAATTCGTAGGCGCTTACGTCTTGCCAGGCCAAGTACGCTTCCTGGTACTCCTTACGGGCATCGGCTAGCGTGGCGGTGGTGGGGCTGGTCGTGAATGCCGAAATGGCAGCGGTCATTTCGTCTACCTGAGCTTTAAGATTCTGATAACCCGGAATGATCAGGTTGTCGGCGTAGTTGACCAGCATGGCCTGGCGGTCATACTCCGATGCAGGACCTGATTCGTCGTTGGAGCCGCAGCCGGCCAGTGCCCCCAGGCAGACCAGTGTAGCGGTGTAGGTATAGTTTTTCAGTGCGGTCATGGTAGGTGTGCTTAAAAACAGTAGCCAGGGCATCGCAAATGCCTTGGCTACTGTCGGGTCTGTTATTTAAATGCTGGGCAGCAGTTCATGTATTTACAACTGAGACTTGATGCTGTCCATGTTGTAAGCTGCGCTGATGATGTCGATGGCAGCGTTAATGTCTGCGGCGGTGGTGTCGTAGAAGTTTGCGCCCAGTTTCGCCATGGCCGCCTGGTGCTGCGCGTCGGTGATCTTACGGTCAGACTTGAACTTCAGGCTCATGACAAAGCCCATGGCCTCCGAAAGGTAGTGGCTCTTTTTCGCCTGATCGGCAATGTGTGTTTTGGCCAGGTTCAGTTCCAGAATAGCAGAGGCAGCAACCAGTTTTTCCCACTCCGTGCGAATGGTGGCAATCGCTTCGTCCTTGCCTTTCATGTCCTTGGCGGAAATGGCGGCGCGTCCTTTCAGGAAGGCATCCATCAGGGCCTTGTTGCTGCCTGTGCTTGGGTTCACCTTGTTGCTGTAGTTGGCCCAGAACTTCAGGTTGTTCAGGTTGGCAGGAAAGTCCACGGGTGCGCCGAAGTAACCGAACGCTTCATCGAAATGATGCTCCATCTTGGTGCCTTCACCTGCGGTAATGGCAGTGTTGTCTACGGCAGCGCCTGTTTTGGCTTCCGTCAGGTAGGACTCTACTGCCTGGAAATAGAAAACGGCGCCCATCAAACCTTTCTGAATGATCTGAGCCGGCTCTACGCCATTGGCGTCCACCAGGTATTTGGTGCCTTCAGCGGTGTTCAGCAGGCCGGCTTTGCCCTTCAGAGCCGGAGTGCCGGCAGAGAGGCTGGCATTAGCGGCCGCGTCGAAATAGCTTTCGAACAGGGACTGGGCAGAAAGAATGGTCTTGTCTTTTAGCTGCTTGCCGGACGTATTCAGTCTGGCTTCAGAGAAGGGAGCATTTGTGTTGGCATACATGTTCTTCATCTTCCGGGCATCCAGCAGCGCTCCGTTGTTGCCTGTTTTAACATAAGCATCCAGCTCATTCAGCATGCTGATGCGGTCTGTCTGGCCCGAATAATTTACATTTTCAAAATTGTAAGTAGTCGGCACATCATATGACACTTCGTCTTTATCGTCAGAGCAAGAAGAGAAAAAGGTACACAATGCAAGACCTGCCACGTAGAGTGCTTTGGAGTTGAGTTTTGAAAGCATATTATCAGCTTAAGTTTATTTAGACTTATTATAAATACGCTGCAAATCTAAAGTGATGGTCCTAAAGTGCCAAATATTATTTAGAATTAATTTAAATAACAGAAGGTATAGGAGGTGTGATGCTGATAGTGAGTACTAATTGGGGATTGGTTAGGTGTTAGGAGAGGATTTTTCTGTTGAGCAAATCGAGCAGTAAGACCTTACCTGGCGGGCAAGTGTTATGCATAGAAAGAACTGGGGTGGCCCGTACCGATAGGTATGAACAGCTATGATTTATAGGAGATACCGCTTCATCTGTTCCACCATCGTTTCAGCAGTGCTGGCGTAGTCTTTTTCGTATTTCTCCAGAAGCTCTTCGCGTGTGGGTTTTTCACCTTTGGCCTGTTTCTCCCAAAGCACCGAAAGTGAGGCGAAGGGTGGCAGCACCATGCCCATGGCATTGTAGAAATTGCTGATATTGGCGATGATGTGCTGCGCCCCATCCGAGTCGCCCGTGATGACAATGCCGCCCACTTTGCCCTCCAGTTTCGATTTCTTCCCTTCCAGAATCTCGTCATGGATTTCGTCGAGCCGCTCAATTACCCGCTGTATTTCCGACGACTGGTTGTTCCACCAGATCGGAGTGGCGAACACAATGATATCAGCCGCAAGTATCTGCTTTAAAATGCCGGGCCAGTCATCGCCCTTGCCCATGTCGCTGTAGGTGCCCGCCAGAATGTTATGGTCGACCAGTTTGACGATGGTGCAGTCAATGCTCTGTTTCCTGAAATAGCCCGCCAGAAATTCGGACAGAACCGCTGTGTTGGACAGGCCTTGTTTTTTGAGTGTGCCGAGTAGTATGATTGCTTTCATACTCTACTTACTTAGAAAATTGGCTGTGTGTTCGTTGCAAAGTTTGGTGTCGCCTGCATGAGGGGCCAGGTATAGAGCAAGTCAGGCCGGAGGTATAGCCCAGAGCCATCTTTTGCCCATGCTGCGTATGCGAGGGAAAAGATGGCTTTTTATTGCGGATGCGACTCTATACCTATTGAACTGCTGCCGGTTCCAGCGGTACGCGTTGGGCGTTTTCAGCCAGCCAGGCGTCGAAGGATTTCAGCTCAGGATTGAGTTCTTTTGAAAAACCAACGTCGCGTACCTGGTTACAGACCTCGTCAAAGTCACGGTAGAACTGGAACATATTACCCAGGTCATCGGCTCCGGGAAATCCAAAACTGCGGAATGTTTCAGGCGATATGCTGTTGTAGGTAACCTGCTGGCCGAGCGCCTTCGTGAATGCCTCAGCCATCTCCTGCCCGGTAAGTTGCTCGCCGGCTATACCTACTGTTTTGCCTATCATTTCGTCGCCTTTTTTAAAGATGCCGTAGGCGCATTTGCCTATGTCTTCGGAGGCGATGCCTGCCATTTTCTTATCACCCATCGGGAGCGTCAGGTATAGCTTGCCATCTTCTGCTCTCTTGGGTCCCAGACCGAAATAGACAAAGTTATCCCAGTAAAAGGAGGCTCTCATGAAAGTGGTGGGTACCCCGAGATCAGTAAAGAAGTGGTCGGCTTCGCCTTTGGCGTCGAAATGCGGTACTTTGTACTTTCCCTGCAAGGTAGGCATGCGGTTGTCCTCCAGCGGCACCCATTGGCGGGTGTCTTCTAGGGTGGACCAGATGACGTGTTTCAGGCCAGCCTCTTTGGCGGCCTCCGCCATGCTTTTTGCTTCTGCATACTCCTTTTCCGGCGAGAAGTGCGCCCAGAAGAAGGTTACAAAGTAAGCACCGTAAGCTCCGTCCAAAGCCCGTTTCATGCCCTCTTTGTCATCAATGTCCGCCGATACCACCTCAGCTCCCATAGCGGCCAGTTCCCTGGCTTTTTCGGAGTCAGGATTCCTGGTGACCGCACGCACGGCAAACGGGCTGTTGCTGTCGCTTAGAATAGCGCGTGCAACTCCGCCACCCTGGGCTCCCGTTGCACCAAATACAGTGATGATTTTCTTTGAAGCCATGATTGCGTAGTATTATAGTTGGTTATTTTTATACTTACGCTTGCTGTGGCAGAGGGATGTAACGGCTGTTTACAAACTGCTGTCAAAAACCTTTTGCTCTTTTGTTTCGCTGAAGCCGATGTGCCTGTAGAAGGTATGCGTGTCAGTTCTTTTGGTGTTGCAGCGCACCCGGATCTTGCCCACACCTTTTCCCCGGGCCCATTGCTTGACCTCGTCAATCAACATCGCGCCCATGCCTTTGCCTCGGTAGTGCTCGTCCACCACCAACCCCGCAATCTCCACAAATGCCTCAGACTCCAGCCGCAAGGTATAGCAACCGTGTATCCAGCCAACTACCTGCTCCTCTGCCATCGCGACGTAGCCGCAATGGTCATCGCTTGCTGCAACTGCCTGAATGCGTTGGGCCATAGCCGCCACAGAGGCGCTATAGCCCAACAGTTCTGATAGTCCGGCGACAGCTACTGCGTCCTGTTCCGTGATTTGCCTTAAAGTAACTGCCATGCGCCGTATTACTTTACCACTCCCTTCATCCAGTTACCAATCGTTTCCAGCGCCACAGGTGCCAGGGTTTCTTCGATGGTCGCGTACTCGTGCACCTGGCCGGTGTCAGCGGTCTGGAAAATGTGGTTGAGGCCGGGCAGTTCCTTGATGGTGTAGCGCTTGTTGCCGGCGGCTTTCAGGGCTTTTTCGGTTGCGGCCAGGTTGGTGGCGGCAGGTACCTGCAGGTCTTTGCTGCCGTTGAGGGCCAGCACGGGCATTTTGAGTTGCTGCAAGGCCGGGGCCGGGTCGTAGGCCAGGAAGTGGCGCATCCAGGGAGTCATGATCTGGGCGACAACGGCGTTTTCGGACTGGGGCGTAAGCAGGACGGCTAACTGTTGGTCTGCTTCCGTCAGCTTGGCCCGGGCTTCCTTTTCCAGTTCACGTATTTTTTGGGCGGCCTCAAATACTTCGGTTTTTGAAGCGGCTACTTCGAACTGGGCGCGGCGCAGTTGCAGGTACTTTTGCAGCGACGCTTCCTGAAGTTGTGATTTCAGGATCGCCTCGTTCTGGGACACCAGTAAGTCCACGCCCGGTACGGCACTGCCCGCCATGAGCACCACAAAGGCCACGTCTTGGTTGGCGGCGGCCACACTGCTCGCTATCAGGGCACCTTCGCTTATACCCAGCAAGCCGATCCTTTTAGGGTTCACCTGCTGGTGCGCTTTCAGGAAGGTATAGGCCGCTTGCGCATCGGAGACAAAATCCTGTGTCGTGGCCATGGTATGGTTGCCGCCCGACTTACCAGCGCCGCGGTCGTCGAGGCGCAGCACGGCAAAGCCCTGGCGCGTGAGGTAGTCGGCCAGCACCAGAAAAGGCTTGTGCCCCATCAGGCTCATGTCGCGGTCCTGCTTGCCGGAGCCTGTAAAGAGAATGACAGCCGGATGCTTGCCTTTGCCTTCAGGAAGGGAGAGTGTGCCTGCCAGCGTGAAACCTGCCGCTTTGTTCTCCACCGTTACTTCCTGCTCCTAGTAGGGGTATGGCTTAACGGGCATTTGCGGACGCTTCGCTTCGGTAGGCTCGCCTTTGGCAAGGGAAAGCGGAAAAGCCATACCTGCCTGCTTCCAGCTGCCGTTTATGGTTTCCGGGCCGGCAATTTTGCCGGCGAAGGCAATGCCACCTGCCGGTATGCGTAGGTATAGGCTGTCTTCTCTGAGTTCGGTTTCAGGTATAGCCATGCCTTTTACACCCTGCATCGGGATGTCCATGGCAGTAGTCAATTGGCCGCTTTCGCTGTTGCTCAGCCTGAAAATTATTGTTACGCGTGTGCCGGGGGCCTCCAGGGTGCCGTGCCACGGACCCGTGATCTGTGTCGGAGCCGTCTGTTGCGCCAAAGCGGCCATTGCGCTGAAAAGGATAAGGCTAAGTGAAAGAAGCAGGCGTGTCATGTTGGGAGCTTAGCGCGTTTTGGTGTGAAAGTTTATACCTGTATAAATGTGTTGGTTTTATGACTGTTGCCCTAGTTCGCGTCGCTCGCGCCGGTAGACCATAAAGGAATAGACCACAGGGATGAGCACTGTCAGGGCAATCACGGCGATATAAAGCATTTGCTGCATACCCATTTCAGGCAGAAACGCTAGCACTATGAGCAAAATGCCACCGATGATCCACAGGATGCCCCCCAGTCGGTGCGTCTTGCGCCATACCTGCTCGCTCTCCAGGGTCCAGGGGGTGCGGATGCCGATGAAGTAATTGGGCTTTACCGCCTGAAAGTAGTTGCCCAGGGCGATGAACAGCCCACCTATCAACACGAAATGGATATTCTGACGGAAAACATTAGGGTTCAAAGCATTGTGAACGATAAATACAGAGAGTGCTGCCATAAAAATGACAAGGATGAAACGCAACTGGTGGTACTTGCTGCCCATTTGGGTCAGTTTCCGTTTCGGGTCGATGTGCGGCAAGGCCAGCAGAATGAGGTTGAACAGTGCAGTAGTGCCTAGTACGATAAAGATCAGGGAGGTTTTGCCTGCCCAACCGTCTGCCTCGCCTTCCAGGTTGAAGTGCACCGGCACTTGCTCCGGCAGACTGTTCCAAACCACCGCCAGGTATACCAGCGGAATCAAAACGATCACCCATAGGATAATTTCGCGAGTCAGGTTGTTGGTTTTCATAGGGTCTAATCTTTAAGTGTGATGATCCATTTCATTAAGTCGTCGAGCACTGTTGTGTTAAGCGAGTAAATCACATACTGTCCCTGCTTCTGAGAGGTAACCAGCTCCGCCTGGCTCAGGATGTCGAGGTGGTGCGAAATGCTGGGTTTGGTGATCTGGAAAGCATCCGCAATATCCCCGGCCGTCAGATCCTTCTCCTTTAGCAGGTTCAGGATCTCCCTCCGCGTCTGATCATTCAGGGCCTTGAAAACTTTGTTCACAATGTAAATTAGGTATTTAGACAAATATCTAAATAATAGCTTAAAGTTAAAAACGTTTCGTAAATAATTATGCTTTATAAATTTAAATGAGTCAGTAGTGATCCAGGATATTGTCTTTTTGAGGATGAGACCAACGGATCGCTACGGCTATACCTTGGGCCTCTGGCCTTTTCTTAGCTTCGTTCAGACCGTGTATCACCAGTCCTGCCGGAACTAAGCCTGGTAAAGTATGGGCTTCGTCAGGTTTTTTATTACATTAGCAGAATTACATATTTTACCTGTTTATTTACCGTGCTCCGATTAAAATCTTTTACCCTTTCACAATTCCTCTTTATCGCCCTGATACTGACAAGTGGATGCACCGATATCGACCAGTCTGCTAAAAACCAAGCAGAAACCACGCCCGAGTACGTGGCCAGTGTAGACGAGTGGCACCAGGCGCGTGAGGCAAAGCTAAAGGAACCCGATGGATGGCTCACCCTGGCGGGCCTGTTCTGGCTGCAGGAAGGAGACAACACATTTGGCAGCGGACCCGACAACAGCCTGACGTTTCCGGAGGGAAGGATTCCGGGCCGTGCGGGCGTGATCAGCCTGAAAGGCGACACGGTGACTACCCGCATCAATCCGGGAGTGGATGTGCTGCTAAATGGGGCGCCCGTGCGTGAAGCCCTGCTCTATACCTCCGGAATGGATTCCGTTCCCAAACTGTCGCACGGTTCGCTTACCTGGTTCGTGATCAAGCGAGGCAACAGGTATGGCATACGGCTTCGCGACCTGCAGAATGATGCCCTCGTGCATTTCAAAGGGATAAAGCGCTTTCCTGTAAAGGCCGACTGGCGTGTGCAGGCCAGTTTCGTAGCGCACCCCACGCCAAAGCAGATCCCCATTACCAACATCGTGGGGCAAACTTCCATGCAGGAATCGCCAGGTACGGTAATCTTCACCCTGAACGGGGAGCAATACCAACTGGACGCGCTGCTGGAAGGGGAGGAGCTTTTCATTATTTTCGCTGACAAAACCAATGGACTCGAAACCTACGGCGCAGGCCGCTACCTCTACGCCGATAAGCCCGGGCCGGACGGCACCACGTTACTCGACTTCAACAAGGCATCCAACCCGCCCTGCGACTTTGTATCCTACGCTACCTGCCCGCTGCCTCCCCGCCAGAACTTCCTGCCCATCATGATTGAGGCCGGGGAGAAATCGTACGGTGAGTACTAAGCTATACCTTAAAGATCAGGCTATTGGATCTCTTCCTGGAGTATCCAAGGTATAGGTATACGCCCGGTTTTATCGGGACAGACAGGCGAGCTACAGCCTGGGCACTTTAATCAAGGTATAGCCAGTAAAGGCTTTGCATAATGTTCAATTCGTGTGGCGCCTTGGTGTTCACTACTTTGTGGCAGGACAAGGTGGAAACATCCATATTTTGTTATACCTGGCCGGTTCCGAAGCTCCTGACAGAAAATGTAAACAATTTGGTGCAAAAAGGGTAGTATAAAGCAGGGTCCTCCCAGGTCTTTGGGAGGGAACGAACTTATCAGGACATATAACTGTTAATATATAGTTCTGATAAAATTCTAAAGTAAAGAGTAATGATTAACAAGACGATGTCTGATACAGTAATTACGGGTGCGCACTTGGCGCAGGCCATGAACTATACCCAATACCGGGAATTAATGGACACACTGCTGGCCGAGAACAAAACCACAGGTACCGACCACTCTGAAGCCATGGTAGAATACACCCGCATGAACGCCCAGCGCATGCGCCGCGTAGAAAAAACGACCGTGCTGGACGACGAGCTAGTGGACCTGATGTTGCGCGTGCAGAACAAGATGATCTGGGTGATCGTGACGGAGGCCTGGTGCGGTGATGCCGCCCAAACGGTGCCCGCCATCGTGAAGATAGCCGATGCCTCGCCGCTGATCGACGTGAAGCTTTTGCTGCGCGACGAGCACCCGGAGGTGATAGACGCCTACCTGACCAACGGGGGCCGCTCCATTCCGAAGCTGATCGTGCTTGACGCTGAAACGATGGAAGAGATCGGCACATGGGGACCAAGGCCGGCAGCCGCCCAGGAGCTGTTCATGGACATGAAAGCCCGGAACGTGCCTTACAATGAATTTGTAGAGAAGCTGCACGGCTGGTATGGCAAAGACCGCAGCAAAGCACTGCTGCAGGAGTTCAAACAGCTGATCCCGCAATGGGGCCGCCTGCAGCCAATCGAAGAGCAGCCAATGGAACGATTCTAAAAGTGCGTTTCATGAAAAAGCGGCGACCTTACATAAAGGCCGCCGCTTTTTTTATACCTGTCTGATTCGGTCTTAGCGGGTTTTAGCTCGCAGGATCAGGTTGACTTGTTTGATCTTGTCGCCTACCTCCAGTTGGTGCACCACCTCCATCCCTTCTACCACTTTGGCAAAGATAGTATAGCGGCCGTCCAGGTGCGGGGCGGGAGAGTGCGTGATGAACCACTGGTTGCTCTCAGTGTCTTTTCCGGCTGAGGCCATGCCTACATAGCCTTCGCGGTAATGGAGCGGAGCGAACTCAGAGCGGATGGAGTAGTCGGAGCTGCCCCAGCCGTCGCCGCGCTTGTCGCCGCCTTGCGCCACAAAATTCGGCACCACGCGGTGGAAGTACAGCCCGTCAAAAAACTGCTTGTTCACCAGCTCCACAAAGTTAGCCACCGAGCCCGGGGCGTCCTCCACAAACAACTCCAGCGTAATCACGCCTTTTTCGGTTTCGATCACCACCTGCTGGTCCGGGTGCAGGGTCTGCACCAGTTTCCAGTCGATGGGGTGGGTAAAAGGGTTTTTCGGGGTTTCAGACTGCTCTTTCCCACTCAGATAGTCGATCGTCTTCTGTAGTTCAATATTGGTTTCCATGTCGCGGGGTAGCACCAGTTTCTGCTGCGCCTCGGTCAGGAAGGCATAGTCGCGGTATACTTCCCGGAAGTTGAGTTTCGGGTTGCGGATCACGCCCGCTGCCAAACCAGCCAGGGACACATCGCCGGAGGCTATACCTTGTTTAAAGATGTCGGCGAAGTCCTGCTCCAGCGCTTTCGGGAAGTCTCCCTGCTGGCGCATGGCGGTGAGCGCTTCCATGCCATAGGTGCCGATCACGGGCTGCGAAGCGGCGAAGGTTTCTTTGGCGATGAACTGGTAGTTTTTGTAGTCGGCGGAGAGGGCCTTGAGCAGGTGCGCTTTGTCGTAAGGGTTGTCGGTGCGCAGGTATAGCTGCTGGTACTCCTGACTCAGTTTGGCCTTGTCCGGGCTGTTGCGCAAGATCACCCAGATCAGTCCGGCCCGCACCCGGCCGTCCTCTACCTGCGCAAGGGCTTTGCGGAGTGTGTTGGTGTCCACGCCGGCATGGTTGGCCTGCAGAAATTCTGCCGTGGCCACCGCCGTGTTGATGTTCTGGTCGGTCAGGCCTGCCAGAATGGCCTTGTCAATTTCCTCAAACTCGAGCCCTGCCATGGAACGGATCGCGCTCAGGCGCACGCGGTAATCCGGGTCGCTTTGCACGATACCGGAGAGCAACGAGGCTTTATCACGGGCATTCACTTTGGCGAAAGCCTGGGCCACCGCCATACGCACGTCCGCCGATGGATCTGATGTGACCACCGTGGTGAGTTGCTGGCGGTAAGGCGACAAGTCGATCTTGGGCGTGCGGGCCAACTGGTGAGCGGCTGCCAGGCGCACCTCATACAATTTGCTTTCGGTCAGCCACTGCACCGCTTGTTTTACAGCCTGTGCGCTGCTCATCTGCCGTGAGCCCGCCCGGTACAAGCCCCAGGCTTGGCCTTCCAGTGCCGCTGCATTGGCTGCCTGGTAGTTTACCAGAAAGTCGAGGCCGCTGCTGTCAGCCAGTTTGCCGAGTGCTTCCAACGCTTCGGCTTGTACTGCTGCGTGCCGCTCTTGCTGCAAATGCCGGATCATGGCTTGCTGGGCTTTCTTGTGCCCAATCTGACCCAAGGCGTAGGCTGCGGCTGTCCGGATCGCCGCGCTGGTGTCTGATAGTGAGGTCAGCAGTTGGGGTATGGCCAGCGTGTCTTGCACCGAGGCAAAGGCGAGAGCTGCCTCCCGGCGGTACTGCGGTTTCGGGTGATTCAGGAAGTTGAGGAGTTCGGCGGTCTTGCGCTCGTCCTGCAAGGTATAGAGCTCATGCAGAGTGGCGTCCGAAAACTTGTTGATGTGCTGCGATGGCGTATCGGTAGTCGCTGTCATACTCTGCTGGGGCTGCTGGCGGCAGGCGGCAAAGGCGGCAAGGGCAAATAGGAAGGTATAGCTTTTTTTCATCGTGTGGGCTTATGCGCTTCAATATACTAAATGCCTGTAATATAGCCCTGCTAAAATGTTTTGCCGTCAATTTGTTTGGCAGCTTTGTAATTTTTAGTATATTGAATTCTTGAATATATATTTTTACGATGCAGCACACCAGCATTAGCATACGTTTGTTTTCCAAACCCTATGGCATCCGGTCGCAGGTGGAGCGTCTGCTGTTTGTACTTGCCTTGCTTTCTGTGGGTCTGCATGGTTGGCTTTTGTACCAGCTCATCGCTGTGCGGGACTTTCACTCCGCCATGACCTTCCTATACCTGTTCAGCCTGTTGCCTTTCTCACTTTTTATGGTCTCTGTGTGGCTCGACCACAACCCGGATTACCAGCGCCATCTCAGCATAACGGATCTGGGCGTGCGGTACCGTCTGGGTTTTATGCAGCGGGAGCACGATTTTGAATGGGAAGAAGTCGAGCGCCTGGTCATCAGCAATCACGCACTTGGTTTTGAGCTCAAGAACGGAGAACAGCATGCGGTTGCACTGGATACGGTGAACCATGCCAAAAAACTGCAGCGCATCCGTGACGAACTCGTGCAGATTGCAGCCGCAAAGGGTATAGCGATTGAGATAACACAAAACTAACCCTATGTATGTAAACCTCTACCCACACAAAGAGCTTAAAAGAACGAAGCAGATACTGCTCTGGACAGGCATCCTGCTATTCTGCGGTGGTCTCTCTGCCCTGATCGTTGAGTTTATTGCCCGCGAAGAGATCCGGTGGGTTTGGGCAAGCGGCGCCTTGCTAGTAGGTGCAGTGGGTGCATTGGGTTTTGCCGTGGGAGCTGGCTATATTCAATTGAAGGACGCTTACTTTTCCATGACGCCGGAGCGCATCGCCTACCGCCTCACCTTGTATGGACCTGAGCACACGATCTATTGGGATTCCATTGACAGCATACAGGCGACTGAACATACCCTGGTGTTTGACCTCAAAGACAGCAAACAGAAAATCATGCGGCTAGGGCATATCCAGAGCCCCGGAATTGCAAACCACGTGAGTGTCAGTGTGCAGCTAGCTGCTATACAGCAGCAGGTAGAAGTAAACCAGGTGCCTGTAAGCGCACAGCGCATCAGATCGTAGCTTTTATTTCCTCTCCGTCCGCATAGAAGCCTACTACTACTATACCTGCTGGAACAGGCCTTTCTTTCTTCCCTGAGTCCCCTCAAAAGTTCTCATCCCTAAACCTGTGCCAGCCATACCTGACTACTTGACTCCCAAACCTGAACAAATTCTTGCTTACACCATTCAATTCAACTTCTAATAAATTGTATTTAATTAATTTTTATTAAAACCAACCTATTATATAAGGCGGCCGTATTTTAGATTGATGCAATTTGTGATTATTATTATATAATTTTTTAATATTTTTCGTTGCTGCCTGTTAGGTTCGTCTTGCTGTAGGCCTTTTATTCAATACAGTTTCCATGTACATCAGTCTTTATACAGCTCGACAATTGCGTAGGATCAAAGACCGGCTGCTTTGGTTGGGGTTGTTTATGGCCAGCGGGGGAGGAGCAGCGCTACTTTACAATCTTGTACTACGGCAGGATGCGCGTTGGCTATGGGGAATGGCAGCCGTCGTAATCGTTCTGGTGGGCCTATACCTGCTGGCACTCAGCACAGACAAGATTCCGCTCAAAGATGCCTTTGTGGATATATCACCTGACAGGGTCTCTTACAGGCTTAACTTTTACGGCAGGGCATACAGCCTGGACTGGAGCGGCATCGCAGCCATACATTTTAGCGACCACTGTGTGCTGTTCGACTTAAGGGGCGGTCACCAGCGATCACTGCTTCTGACTGGTATCGAGAGTCACAACAAGGCTAGTCAGGTGGCGTTGGGCCTGCAGATGGCCGCGCTGGAGCACAATATAACCGTCAATGGCGTCCGGTTCAATGTGCCTGGCCCTGCCACAGGTTTGTAAGTACCCTGTCTTTTATCTGGTGCACTCAGCGGCTATTCCAAGCCAGCGATAGCGCTTTTTCTCCTTTCAAATTTTCCTGTTTCAAGTAAGCCTGGCGACCATTCAGACCGTTACCACACTGCTTTCCTTTGTTGGCAGCGGGGCCAGAGACGATATTTTAGCAATATGTATTTAAAAAATATGATTAATTAATTTTTTAATATATATTTTTATTTTAATATTGCAATGAATAATCTTCTCTCACCTTAAACAATCAGCTAATGAAATTAAGATTCTATGCAGCTTTAATCAGTGCCTTGATGCTTTTCTCATTTGCCAGCTTCGCCAAAGCTGACCTGAAGTCTGACAGGTATGAGAAAACGACCGGGGCAAAGAAACAGGTGGCATCCGGCAGCAAAACAGCTGCGTATTTTTCGTTTAAGTCTTCGGCCTACCAAAAAGATGGCCTGGTAAAAAAGAAGCGCTACAAAAAAGGCAGCTGCCCTGTCTTCGACTAATTCACTAGTCTACTTCCCATAGCATATCGAAGGCAGCCCCCGAGGCTGCTTATTTTTTTAGGTGAGATCACGCCCGACCACCAGGTATAAGCACTTCAGCAACTAAATTACATAAAGGCATGTCTCCAGAGTTATAGCTTTGAAACAATTGTTTTCGGAACTTGCGGCTTTAATCTGACTATGGCCGAGCTGAAAACGCGTGTGTATGGACTTCAATTTGGATTGCTGTGCCTGAGCTCCTTTCTTTTCTTTGCAAGCTTCAACATGATCATTCCGGAGCTGCCCAACTACATCACACAGCTGGGCGGCGCTGAGTACAAAGGGCTGATCATTTCCCTTTTCACCCTAACGGCTGGCCTGTCGCGTCCCTTCAGCGGACAGTTGGCCGACAAGATGGGACGTATACCTGTTATGCTGATCGGGGGGACGGTCTGTATCCTGTGCGGCTTCCTATACCCTATTACCGGCAGTGTGGCGGCCTTTCTGCTGCTGCGTCTGGTGCACGGCTTCTCGACCGGGTTTACGCCTACCGGTACGGCCGCGTACGTGGCCGACATCATCCCGATGGAGCGCAGGGGCGAGGCGACCGGACTATTGGGTTTGGCCGGCAGTCTGGGTATGGCGGCGGGTCCGGCCATGGGCGCCTCTATTGCCAACAGCTTCTCGCTGGAAGCCATGTTCTATTCCTCTTCCGCCGCTGCCTTCTTGTCGGTGGCCGTGGTGGCCCGCATGCGCGAAACGCTGGACAACCCAAACCGCTTCCGGATGGGACTGCTCAGAATTTCCCGCAGGGAGATCTTCGAGCCCCGTGTGCTCAACCCTTCCATTGTCATGATGCTCACGGTGGTTTCCTTCGGCATCATCCTCACGATCATTCCCGATTTCAGTGAGCACCTGGGCATTCAGAACAAAGGCCTCTTCTTTACCAGTTTCACGCTTTCCTCGCTGGCGATCCGTTTTCTGGCCGGCCGGGCCTCCGATAAGTTCGGCCGTATCCGGGTGCTCAAGGTCAGCTCGGGGCTGTTGGTCGTGGCGATGGGGCTGATCGGTTGGGCGGACACGGCTACCGAACTGTTGCTGGCTGCGGCTGTGTTTGGTGTGGCGGTGGGCATGAACTCCCCCACAGTCTTCGCTTGGACCATCGACCTGAGTCACCCGGAGCGCCGCGGCCGAGCGATGGCCACCATGTACATCGCTATGGAGGCAGGTATAGGTTTCGGCGCACTGGCTTCCGGCTGGATCTATGCCAACGACCCCTCCAGGTTCAGCCTGGTGTTCTGGACAGGCGGGGCCTTTGCCCTGCTCGGGTTCCTATACCTCAATTTGGTAGTGAAAGACCAGAAAAAGTAAATGGGTTATCGTTTAGCAGGTATAGCTTATACCTACTACATAAGGTAGAGGCCTCCCACCAAAGGAGGTCTCTTTTTTTTTTGTGCCGCCAAACCACTGACGACAATATTTCCTGTCGGAGGTAGACAGAGGACGTTGCTTGGCCGTATAGCTATCTGTTGTGTAGACTGCCATAAAACTTTTGCCAGGACCAGTTGTTTCACCATCATCATGACAGCAATCAGCCAAGCTTTTATTGATCACCTGACAGCTGTGCACCAGCAGTCCCGCCACGTAGTGCCTCATTCCATGAGCTGCGCTTTTCTGGAAGGTGTGCTGCAATTGCTTTTCCCGTCCCTCTCAGAACACTCTTTCAGTACCCGCTCTGAAGTAGAGGCTTACGCGATGCTGCTGCACTCCGATCTGGAGAAGATCCTGTTCAGAATAGAAGAGCGCCTGCCCGGTAAACCCTACGAAATAGCGGACGCCTACTTTGAGGCACTGCCAGGCCTGCAGCAGCAGCTCAACGACGATGCCGCTGCCATTGAGGCAGGCGACCCGGCCGCAGTGAACGTGGACGAGGTGATCCGGACCTATCCCGGCTTTTTTGCTGTGGCCGTGTACAGACTGGCACATCAGTTTTGCCGCATGGGCGTGCCCCTGCTGCCGCGCGTGCTGGCTACCTACGCACATACCAGAACAGGTATAGACATCCATCCAAGGGCTAACATAGGCGCCCGCTTTTGCATAGACCACGGTACCGGCATCGTGATAGGGGAGACGGCCGACATCGGAAACAATGTGAAGATATACCAGGGAGTGACGCTCGGGGCGCTCAGCGTCGAGAAGTCGATGGCCAACGTGAAGCGGCACCCGACCATTGAGGACAATGTGATCATCTATGCCGGGGCTACCATACTGGGCGGCAAAACGGTGGTGGGGCACGACAGCATCATAGGCGGAAATGTGTGGCTGACTGAAAGTGTGCCTTCTTTTGCCAGGGTGTACCACCGTCCGCAGATCAAAGTGAGTTATTATGAAGATAGAGCTGATGTTCTGAATTTTTCAATCTAAAAAGACACGCATATGAAAGCACATAGCATACTGGAAACCATAGGCAGAACGCCCCATGTAAAGATCAACCGCATGTTCAAAGGCAAAGCGGAAGTGTGGATGAAACTGGAGCGCGCGAACCCGGGCGGTAGCATCAAAGACCGCATTGCCCTGGCGATGATCGAAGATGCTGAAACAAAGGGCATCCTGAAGAAGGAAAGCGTGATCATTGAGCCAACTTCAGGAAACACCGGCGTGGGGCTGGCCATGGTCGCTGCCGTAAAAGGCTACCACCTGATCCTGGTGATGCCGGAGTCCATGTCCATAGAGCGGCGCAGGCTGATGACGGCCTACGGAGCCAAGCTGGAGCTGACGCCCCGCGAAAAGGGGATGAAAGGAGCCATTGAGCGGGCCCGCGAGATGCTCGAAGAACACGAATCCTCGTGGATGCCCATGCAGTTTGACAACGAGGCCAACACGCAGGTTCACATCGAAACCACAGCGCAGGAGATTCTGGCTGACTTTCCGGAAGGCTTCGACTACCTGATCACCGGGGTGGGTACCGGCGGGCATATAACAGGTGTGGCCAGGGTGCTCAAGCGGCATTTCCCGAACCTAAAGGTATTCGCGGTGGAGCCTTCCGCCTCGCCGGTACTGAGTGGCGGACAGCCGGGGCCTCACCCGATACAAGGTGTAGGAGCGGGATTCGTACCTTCCATCATGGATACCAGTCTGCTGGATGGCGTGGTGCAGGTGGCAGCCGACGATGCGTATGACTATGCCAGACGCGCCGCTATGGAAGAAGGGATATTTGTGGGCGTGTCGTCGGGCGCGTCCTTGGCGGCCGTGCAGCAGAAACTGGACGAAGAAATTCCGGATGGTGCACGGGTACTGACCTTCTGCTACGATACAGGCGAGCGGTACTTATCGGTAGAAGGGCTTTTTGTGTAGCGTATACTTCAAAAAAGCGCCGCCTGCTGCATTGGGCAACAGGCGGCGCTTTTTTCTATTTAGGCTGCTAGCAGTTCCTGGATGTCCTCGTTCATTGATTCTTTTACTTTCTGCAGCTGACCGTCGGTCATGGTGCGCTGCAGGGCCTGGAACACAGCCCGGAAAGCTGCGGTGATCTCTTCGTCCTGCTGAAAGTCATTGTCAGCGGCAAAAGCGTTCTTGTTTCGGATGTAATTGATCCAGTCATGCGCATCCCGGATTTTCACGGGTACCTTATTCAGGTCATACTGATCAAAGTAGACACCTTTCCAGAAAACAGGAAGCTGGGCTGAGAATTGGATGGCATCGTGCACAGGCATTCTATCCCGTACAGATTGCAGCACAGCCCTGAAAATACGGCCGGCCTTGTTGAGATCCTCCGTCTGTAGCTCTGCTGCTACATCCTTCAGCAGCAATGCTGCGTCCTTGGTACTGTCTTCAAAAATAAATGGCATAGTATCCTCCCTTCTTTAAGCGTTACGTCCTATATGGTACGGGCAGGAGGGGGGCATGTTCCGTTATACCAGCCTTGCCGGGTATAGCTCGTGAGGAAGTATCAGTACGTCATAACAAATCCCGAAAGTATTATAATTGGCTGCTGTGAGGTATTATTGAAGTTATTGAGCATCAGATTTGTACTCCCTTTAGGTATAATTAAATTGAAAAAATTTTTAGTGGATTAAGTATAAAATAATCTATATATTGTACCGGTAAAGTTGCATCCATAGTATGAATACGCAAGTCTCCTCGGTAGCACATTCGGTTTTTAACAACAAAGGCGCATTTGCGTTATTGCTCGGCTCCGGAGTGGCCGGAAGTGCCGGTATACCTAGCGATAAGGAAATAGCCGCAGATCTGATCAAGCAGATTGCTGTTCTGGAAAATGCGAGGTGTGAGCCCAATCCGGAGAAGTGGTTTTTTGAGCGGTTTGGAGAAAAGCCGGGCTATGCCAGTCTGCTGGAGCCACTTGCCAACACCGAGACGGAGCGGCACAATCTGTTGCGAAGATACTTCGAGCCCAGTGAGGCCGAACTGGAGCAGGGATTGAAAAAACCAACACCCGCCCACCAGGTAATTGCCCGCCTGGTCAGCAAAGGCTATGTACGGGTTATCCTGACAACCTCCCTGGACAGGCTGATGGAAAACGCCCTGCGGTGCATTGGCATAGAGCCTGTGGTAATCAGCTGCCCCAGCCATATCGTTAACTCCCTGCCAATCGTGCATGCCCGCGTGACGGTCATCAAGATCAACGGAGACTACATGGATTCCAGTTTCCTCAACATCAAGAGCGAGGCAGACAAGTATGAGGAACGCCTTTCGGAGCTGCTGCGCTATGTGTCGGATAACTTCGGACTGATCACCTGCGGATGGTCTGCCGAAAGTGACCGTGTGCTGAAGGAGGCGCTGGAGACTTCCAACAAGTTCAGGTTCTCCAATTACTTCACTTACTTAGACCAGCTCGGAAACGAATTGGAGGAGCTGGCCTACATCAGGCGGGGGAAGGCTGTGGATATTGCGAATGCCGACTCGTTCTTTAAGGAACTGCACGAAAAAGTGGAAACCCTTGAAAGTGCCCGGCCGTCAAACCTTTCAAAATCGCAGATGGCAGTAGCCAGCCTGAAGAAGTATATTGTGCAGGACGACCAGATCATATCGCTTCATGACCTGATCAGGGGCGAGGTAGATCGGCTAAATGATAATTTTGATGCGCTGCCCGTGAGCGGTATACCTACCAAAGAAGAAATAAAGGCGCGGGTAAATTACTACTTCCAGCAAACCAATACGCTGAGCGGACTGTTTGTGAACGGCGTTTACTGGGGAAGAGAACAGCACCATTCCATCTGGCTCAATAGCCTGGCTTGCTTCGCGTCCGAAAAAGAGCGGGAAGGGGATGGCGGCGTGTGGCATGACCTGGAAACGCTGCCTGGCCTGATCTTCCTCTACAGCATTGGGCTTGCCAGCGTCCTGAAGAAAGACTACAGGCTATTGTCGAAGATGTTTTCCATGACAGCGCACGTCAGGTATGGGGAGGCACCTATTCTGGATCACGTCCATGTGGCAAAGGTACTCGACTATAATACCTTGCGCGAAGCGATGGGAAACAGGCAGCTGGTGCCTATGTCTGAATTGCTGTTCTCGGAATTGAAGCCAATCTTCAGCGCCTTCCTGCCGCACGATAGAGATTATGAAAACCTGTTTGACAGGTTCGAATACCTGCTGGCTTTGTCGCATACCAAGATAATGGGCAAAGGCAGGGCTCCTGTCGGTCGGTTTGGGTATAGAGTGAAACAGAACGGCATCAAGCACCCGTTCGAACAGATCGCTGCTGAACTCGGAAACCACACGGAAGGCAACAGCCTGTTCTCCCCCTCCTTATTTGTCGATATCACGGACCTCAAGCACACCGAAAAGAAATTCAAAGAATATTTTGACAAGCTTTCGGGGTATTATTTTTAGGGTGTGGAATTGACAGTATAAGCCTGATTACTTAAAAAGAATAATGGACTTCATTACAATAGATTTCGAAACTGCAACTTCTCAAAGGGAAAGCCCTTGTGAGATTGGTTTGACTTTCATTAAAGCTAACAGGATAGTTGAAACCAAGTCTTGGCTAATAAAGCCAGTAGGTAACCAGTTTGATGAATTTAATATTTCTTTACATGGCATAACTCCAAAAATGGTGGCTAACGCGCCAGAGTTTAACTCGCTTTGGAGTGAAATACACCCACTTCTAGAGAACCAATTCTTAATTGCGCATAATGCAAGTTTTGATTTTAGCGTGCTTAGGAGAACCCTTGACCTTTACAACCTGCCATTCCCTAATTTAGATTATGCCTGTAGTTACATCTTCTCAAAGCATGTATGGGAAGGTTTGCCATCATACGGACTTGCAGCCCTTTGTAAAGCAAACAGCATTCCGTTAGACCACCATAGAGCAGCAGCTGATAGTTTAGCGACAGCCGAGCTATCGCTTAAGGCATTTGATCTGAAAGGAGTAAACTCGCTGAAGTGTTTTCCTGAAAAGCTAAAGACTGTCATAGGGAAGATTCATAGTGATGGCTATAGGCCATGTGAGACAAAGAATATTCGCACAAGGACTGATTTTAAAAACATCGTTGATGATCCTGATAAGCATGATCCATCTAATTTTTTTTATGGGAAAAGGATAGTCTTTACAGGTACTTTAACATCCATGCAGAGAAAAGACGCCATTCAGTTAGTTGCTGATATTGGGGGGATACCAGATGCAGGAGTTACTAAGAAAACAAACGTGCTTGTGGTGGGGCAACAAGACTACAGAGTAGTTGGGGATGACGGCATGAGCAGTAAGCAGGAAAAGGCGGTGGGATTGCTAGAAAAAGGCGCTGATATTGAGATAATATCTGAATATGAGTTTTTCCAAAACTTATAACCACCCGACGCAAATTGTGCCTAAGCTATAATTAAAGCAATGTGGTGCTCCGAAGTGAAAATAAAGCTGAAAGGGAAGTTGTGTGTACTTTTGTGTAACCCTCTAACGGAAAAACCCTACGCTTTTGGCGTAAGGGCTTTATTATCAGTGTGGAGAATATCGGAGTCGAACCGATGACCTTCCCGAATGCTCTCGGGACGCTCTAACCAGCTGTGCTAATTAGATGTTCGATATACTTGCGGCTTTTCTTTCTTTTGATCTCGCTTTCCCTTTTCCGTGCCAGTTGGCTGGTTGGGTAAGCTTCACTATACCTGATTACCCATGGCGCTCCTGCTTTAGTGGAGATGTTGCGGCCGGTGTTATGCTGCGTCAGCCTTGTCTCCATATCCTGACAGCTGCCCACATAGTAGCGGTCAGTTTTCTCGGAGTACAGGATGTAGATGTAGTAAGCCATAAAAAAGAAAAGGCAACCCGTATAGGTTGCCTTTGTGGAGAATATCGGAGTCGAACCGATGACCTCTTGCATGCCATGCAAGCGCTCTAGCCAGCTGAGCTAATCCCCCGTTTGAGTGTCACAAAATTAGAACAAATTTTGAATATGCAAAAGCTGAGGCGCTAGTTTTTGAAAATAAAAAAGGCGGGACATTTGTCCCGCCTTTTTGTTGCAATGGTTGATTACTTCTTAGTTGAAGATGTAACGCAGACCAATCTGTGCATACCAGGTAGTAGAAAGCGTTGTTACGTCTCTGAAAGGTTTTGTAGGAAGCACAGTGTCACCGTTCTCTGTAACTGTTCTCATCTGGAAGGTAGGTACACCATCGGCACTGATAGGAGTCTCTTTGGTGTTGGTTACCAAGATGCTCTGCGCATTGTTAAATGCTGTGCTCACACCCCAGTTAGAGTTGATCAGGTTACCTACGTTCATTACGTCAGCGCTTATCTGAAGCGTATTACGCTTGCCACCGATGTTGGTATAGATATCCTGTAGCAATCTGAAGTCTAAACGGTTCAACCAAGGCATCAGGGCGCCATTACGCTCAGCATACTGTCCGCGTCTGGAGTTCAGGTAGTCATCGTTCTCAATGAAGTTGTTGAACGCTTCACGCTGCTTCTGGGCAGAGAACAGCACCTCTTTCGTCTTGCTGTCAATAATGTCAACGAAGTTCAGGTTGTTCACGTCGTTTGGCACATAAAGCAGGTCGGCATTGATACCATCTTTGTTGATGTCACCATTATAGGTGTAAGAGAAACGTCCCTGATGTGAACCGTTGTAGAACAACGATACAGTAGTAGCCAGGTTATTCAAGTAGTTAACTTTATAAGAAAGGCTACCTACCACGTTATGAGGCACTGCATACTGCGAGTTGTAAAGGATCTGCTCGTTCGGGCCGTTTACAGATGGGCTGCCTAACCATGCAGAAGAAGCGTTTGATCCTGGGTTGCTAGATACTTCAGTAGCGTAGGTATAGGTATAGTAAAGTGAACCAAACAAACCATTACGCGACGGAAGAGAAAGACCAAACGTGCTGCTGAAAGATTCACCTTTCTTAGAAGTATTAGTTAAAACTACAGCAGTGTTAGCGTTAACAGCGGCATTGTATTTTGTGCTGTTAGCACCTTCTGGATAGTACGCTCTATTGTCATTCTCGCCTTCACCACCGTAGTTCAGCGTTGTAGGAGCATCTTTTCTGTTAGCACCAAACTGGTAAGCTGCATTCACGTCTTTTGTGTAGATAATGTCAGCAGTTGCAACCAGCGGCGTTCCAGGGATCGTGTAGTCAGCACCGATGCTTGTTCTCCATACCTTAGGCATTCTGAACTCGTTGTCAACTAGAGCAAAGCTTGTAGGAACACCAGCTCTTGGGTTTTTGATGAACACGTTCTGAGCGCTTGCCGGTGTGTTGTTCAACCAGTAGTATTGTTCTGGTTGGAAACGGATGTCACCAATCCAACCTGCAACTGATGCATAGCTGTTAGGCTCTACGTTGTTCTGGATTACACCAGAGTTCGAAGGCATGTTTGTCAACCACACGAAAGGAACACGGCCGTTGAACAGACCAGTACCACCACGCAGTTGCAAAGAACCATCACCAAAGGCGTCAAAGTTGAAGCCGATACGTGGAGCCAGCATAATTCTGGATTTTGGCCATTCGCTGGTTGTGTATTTCTTGTCGCCGCCTTCCGGAGATCTCAGGTTAAGCTCATCAATAGATGGGTTGGCAGTCAGGTCGTTCATGTAAACTGGCATGTCTGCACGCAAACCTAAGGTCAGGTCCAGTCTGTCAGTAGCTGCAAATTTATCCTGGATATAGGCACCTGCTGTTCCCAATACGATTGGAGCATAAGGGTCTTGGCCTTCGTAAGGATAAGTCAGACCGAACATGATCGGAGCTACTTCATTAGGAGTACCGGTTGTCAGGAAGTCTTCAACAGAGTTATAACGGTAGTAGGAAGTACCCAAACGGATGTACTGGTTACCAAACTTCTGTGACTCAAATGTAGCACCACCAGTTATTGTGTGCTTACCAGCCAGGTAGGTCAGGTTATTTGTGATGCTGTAGTTGTTGTTCAGTACGTCGTTGCCGAACGTAAATAGCTCATAACCAAACGTCATGTAGTTGGTGCCACCATTCCAGATATCAACCATTGGGAAGATTTCGCTTGGAGATTTACGCGTGTCCTGGATGCGGCTATACGTCGCCAGTAACTGGTTAGAAAGACGGGAAGAGAAGGTGCTGTTCAATTCAGCAGAAGCTGAACGTACAATGTTCTCTGTATCGTACATGGTTTTAGCAAAAGCCATAGACTGATCGCTCACGCGGTTTACAGTAGAACGTGGGCTTGGGCCTGAGCTGCCATTCACCAATGAACCAGCCTCGCCTTTCACCTGGTTGTAACGAACAGCCAGTTTGTGATTGTCGTTGATGTTCCAGTCAATACGAGCCAGTAAGTTGGTGCTCTTAGTGCCATTATCATTCGCGTAGCCTTCGTAAGCGCCAGGGTCATAACCCCAGGTGTTGATCAGGTGGTTACGCACTGCTTCAAGGTCAGATCTTTTAGTTCTGGCAATGTTCTGGTCAGGGTTAGCTACACCATCATCAGATGCTTTCCAAAGGTTTACAGCAAATGGGTTAGTGCCTTTTTCATCGATGTTCTCAGCATTTACGAAGAAAAATAGTTTATTCTTGATGATTGGGCCACCTAAACGGAAACCCAAAGTACGGCTTGATGTTTCATTGCCCTGATCAAGTTTTTCGCCATTTACTCTTCTGCCATTCATGTCCTGGTTACGGTAGAAACCATATACTGAACCAGAGAACTCGTTGTTACCGCTACGAGTAACGGCGTTGATGCCAGCACCGGTAAAACCTGACTGACGAACGTCGAAAGGAGCGATGTTTACTTGTACCTGCTCGATCGCGTCAATAGAGATAGGCTGTGATCTGCCCCCAGGAAGTGGGTTGGAGTTCAGGCCAAAGCCGTTGTTAAAGTTTGCACCATCAATCTGAACGTTGTTAAAACGACCATCACGACCTGCAAAGCCATTACCGTTAGCCTGTGGCGTAAGACGAGTGAAGTCAGTAAGGCTTCGTGTTACTGTAGGCAATGTGGCAATCTGCTCAGTGCTTACGTTAGTCGCCGCGCCAGTTCTCTGGGCGTTGAATACAGAAGACTGGTCAGCTGTCACCATTACTTCTGATAACTGGGTGCCACCGTCAGACAGGACAGCATCCAGCACGTAAGGGCGGCCAAGCTGCAAAGTGATGTTTGTGAAAGACATAGGCTGGTATCCTATGTAACTTACCTCGATGGTATAAGGACCACCGATACGGGTGTTGGCGATATTAAAGCGACCATCTGTATTGGTCACTGCGCCATACGTGGTGCCCGAGGGCTGGTGTGTTGCTCTTACGGTTGCCCCGATCAAAGCTTCACCCTTCGAATCCTTCACGGATCCACTTACGCTACTTGTAGTCACCTGTGCGTGTATAGTAACCACGCACAGCAACATAAGCAGTGTTGATAGTAATAACTTTTTCATAAAAGATTGATTGATTTTTGCCCGCAAAATTAGAGGGTATAAATCGAAATGCAACTACTTAGAGATTAAATTATTATTAATAAAATGTCTTATGTTATTTGCTTTTTAGCACCAATAATTTATTGTAATTTGCAAACGTGCCGTTAGTCTTAAACACTGATTGCCAAAAAGAAAGGCGGAGCCATACAGCTCCGCCTTTCTTTTTGGCAATCAATTAAAATAGTACGCGGTTTACTTTTAATTGAAAATGTACCGAATGCCAAACTGGGCCCTCCAGCGCGACGAAAAGTCGTTCACAAAATAGGGCTCGCCGTCTGTCAGGCCGCGACCGGTATAGTTGAACCGGGGTGTTGTGGTGCCGGGCTCGTAGCCAACAAAGTCAATGGCCTGGAAAGCGTTGAAAGTCGCCGTGTACTGACGGCCCCAGTCCTTATTGAGCAGGTTGGTGAAATTGAAAACGTCAAGGGTCAGCTGCAGTCGGTGGCTGTTCTCTTCCTGTCCTATATAGAAGTCCTGCATCAGGCGCAGGTCAATTTGGTTCGTCCAGGGTAGCCTGTCTCCGTTTCGCTCGGCATACTGGCCCCTTCGGTCACTTAGGTAATCATTGCCACTGATAAAGGCGTCCAGCGCCTGCCACTGCTGCTCAGCCGAAACAACGGTTCCGTCCCGTTCGGTGTAAGGCACCAGGTTTATCTCCGAGGCATTGCCCGGGATGTAGATCAGGTCATTCGTTCTACCAGCGTCGCTGTTCACGTCCCCGTTGTAAATATACGAAAGCGGCACGCCCGACTGTCCGTTGTAAAAAGCGGAAATGGTGGTGCCAGCAAAGCCCAGGTAATTTAGGTTATAGGTAAGGCCGGCCACCACCCTCGAGCGCACATCATTGTCAGCAAACGCTTCCCGGACATTATTAAGGCCCTCTACCTGGTTCACGTTGATCCAGTTAGACCGTGCCTGGCTGGAGTTGCCGGGGTTCACGTCCTTGGCTCTGGAGTAGGTATAGGCCAGCGAACCCGAAAGCCCGTTCTCCATATAGGTCTTCTGTAACTGCGCTGTCAGGCTGTAGCCATAGCCGCGGCTGGTGTTGGTCAGATAGATGATGTCCTGGAAATTGTTGCCCTGTATGCGGCCAAAAACAGGGCGGTTGTCTGCCCCCGTCAGGGTGCCCGTCTGCTCCAGGTTCAGGTTCTGGTAGTAGATGTTGTTGAGGTTTTTAGAGTATATACCTTCTAGGGTCGCCACCAGGTCAAAGGGAAGGCGTTGGTCAATGGCTGCGTTGACCCGGAACAGCTGCGGGAACTTGAAGTCAGGGTCTGTGATGTTGATCTCGGCGGTTCGGTCTGACAGGCCCACGGTGGTGGCCGTTGGCTGGGAGTTAGGGTCCGGGTTGAAGCGGATCTGCTCCAGAACCGGACCTGAGGTGAGTGACAGGCTACCCAGCATCTGCCCGGTATTGGTATATTGGTTGGCGATCCACACGAACGGAGCCCTACCCGTGAAGATACCGGCCCCACCACGCACCTGCGTATTGCCATCGTCCATTACATCCCAGTTAACACCCACGCGGGGCGACAGCATAAACTGTGCGCCCGGTGTCTTGTCCGTCGCCAGGCCCCTGCTTCTGAAGGCCTCGTTAAACTCCTGGTTTGCGGCAGGTTCGTCATTAAAGGTCGGGATGTCGAGTCGTATACCTGCTGTCAGCTTCAGGTTGTTCAGCACCGCATATTCGTCCTGCGCATAGAAGCCGAGTTGGAAGGCAGAAAATTCGGCACCCTGCTGGCGGTTGTCTGTGCGGGAGTAATTCCGGAAGAAAGCGCCGGGCGCCGTTTCATTCGCTGTGCCAACGGCCTCGAACGCTTCGAGGGAATTATACTCATAGGCCCCGAACTCCTGCCGGATAAAGAGGTTGAACGTCTTGTAAAACTCATTGTGCGTTCCCAGCGTGATCGTGTGCTTCCCTAAAAACAGGTTGAAGTTGTCGGTGATGGTGAGCACATCCTGGTCGAGCTGGTTCTGCCCGGAAAAGGGCTCGCCGCCCAGCGCAATGGTGCGGCCACCTGCCAGGCGGACCAGCACGCTCGGGAAAGGGGCGCCAATGATGTCGCGGTCGTCACGCACTGCCGTAAAACCGATCAGGGCCTCGTTGGCATACTGGCCTCCAAACTGACTGCGCAGCTGCAGCACGCTGGAGTTGGTCGTGCTGGGGAAATACTCGGCGTTGTTGGAAAAGCGCAGCGCGTTCGGTGTCCTGGAGTTGTCAATGTTCTCGCCATACACATAGCTGTGGCGAAGCGTAAGCTGGTGGTTGTCGGTGATGTTCCAGTCGAGTCGGGCAAAGATCTTGTCGCTCTTGGTTTCATCGTCTATGCCCCTGAAGCTGCCCGGATCGTAGCCCAGCCGATTGGCGACATTGAGCACACGCGTGGCTTCGTCTACTGTGATGTTGGAGCCTGTGGTGCCGGGTTCGAAGAGGAGCGGGGCTACCCGTTTGGTTTTCTCGCCATTCACAAAAAAGAACAGCTTGTCTTTGATGATCGGGCCGCCAATGCGCAGACCGGTCTGGTAGTCGGTGAAGTCCGGTAACCGGGTGCGCGCATCATCCGGACTTTTGCCTACCAGGCGCTCGTTGTTGCCAAAATAATAGGCTGAGCCAGTGAATCGATTAGATCCACTGCGCGTGATGGCATTGATGCCGCCTCCCGTAAAGCCGCTTTGTCTTACATCAAAGGGAGCAATCACCACCTGTATCGCCTCAATGGCATCCAGCGAGATGGGCTGCACGCCGGTCTGTCCGCCGTTGGTGCCGCTTGCCGAGAGACCGAACACGTCGTTGTTCACGGTGCCGTCTATCGAGAAGTTATTGAAGCGGTTGTTCTGGCCGGCAAACGATATACCTGACCCGGAGGTGGTGGCCTGCGGTGTGATGCGGGTAAAGTCATTCAGGCTGCGGCTGATGGTGGGCAGGGATTCCAGCTGCTCGGTGGATACGTTGGTGGCGGCGCCCGTTCTGTCTGAGTTAATGACTTTGTCCTGCGTTGCGGTGACCTGTACCTCGCCTAGGGTGGTCGTGCTTTCCGAAATGGTGAGGTCCAGTCTGTAGTTCTGGCCCAGCGTCAGGTTGATGTTGTCGACGCGCTGCTCCTGGTAGCCCACATAAGAGGTGCGTACGGTATAGGGCCCACCTACACGCATGTTCTGGATATTGTAACGACCTTCTGCGTTGGTGGCGGCTACATATTGCGTGTTGGTAGGATTATGGACCGCAATAACCGTTGCGCCAGGCAGTGGAGAGCCGTTCTGGTCCTGCACCACGCCGTTCATGGCCGCCGTTGTCGTACCCTGTGCCCATACCATGTGGCTGCTTAGCAGCAAAAGGAGGGTTACAAGCAACTTTGTGTAAATAGTTCTCATAATACTTATAAGTTAAATTGAAAAAATATAACTCCTTATAAGTACGTATGTATGAGTATTTTATCTCTTATTTGATGTTAAATTTTACGGCCAGGCAGGGTAGCGCTTATTTGGAATAAAGTAGGGGCGGACACTTTGGAGCAGGTATAGCTGCTGCTTTACTTTATATTAGGTATAGCGGATGCCATACCTCAAAGGAGGTATAACCCACGCCGGGCAGACATGAAATTATACCTGTGACGAGTCAGGTTCATTCGAAAAATTTGCAGTGAAATACTAAGCGGACATCATGCGCCTTAGTCATCAAAAGGCCGCACCGCCTTGATGAAGATCTTTTGCCAGTAATCGGAGTAAAGGTTGTTCTCGATGACACCCAGGCTGGTGGAGGCGTGTATGAATTTGACTTCGTTATCGTTGTTCACTTCCGTTACCATACCTACGTGCGTGATCTCCCGATTGTATTTGTTAGCCCCGAAAAATACGAGGTCTCCCTCTTTGAGTTCCCTCGGCTTTACAGCCTTGCCAAAGCGGCTCTGCTCCTCCGATGTGCGGGGCAGGTTCACGTTGATGCTCTGGAAAGAGGTACATAGCAGTCCGGAACAGTCCATACCTACGCGCGTAGTGCCGCCCCACTTATAAGGAGTGCCGGTATAGGAGCGGGCCGTCTGTATGACCGTGGCCACATTCTCATCAAGGCGACGTGCGTTGGGCACATTGGTGCGACTGGTGCGGTCTTTGGAGGCAACCTTGCCTTTTCCTCCGCTCCGGGCTGCCATTCTGGCTTGTTTGCGGGCCTGTCGCTTTTCCTCGGCTATCTCCCTGGCCGACTTGTACGTCTCGCCACGCTTACTGAAGGTGGGCTTCGCTGACTGGCACGAAGCCATCAGCCCGATGAAAAAGATAAATAATAGGTAATTGGTAATTGATGTTCTCAAAGCGTAACTTGGTAATTAGTGGCTAAAATTTTGTCGGGCTTGCTAAATTAAGCATAAGCTATTTAATATAAAATGAATTTTAATAAGATAACCCCGATTCTGGTAGAAGCTTTCGCCGCCATCGTCGGAGAGGAGCAGCTGGTACTGCCTGCTGATCAGGAAGGGATGGTGCGCTATACCCACGATGAAACCGAGGACCTCCGCTACCTGCCTGAAGTAGTGCTCAAACCTAAGAACGCAGAAGAAATCAGCCGTATTATGCAGCTGTGCCATGAAAACGCTATACCTGTTACGCCGCGTGGCGCCGGTACCGGGCTGAGTGGCGGGGCGCTGGCAGTGCACGGGGGTGTGGTGCTGTCCATGGAGCGGCTCAATGCCATCATTTCCATTGACGAGCGCAACCTGCAGGCGACTGTAGAGCCGGGCGTCATTACGCAGGTTTTCCAGGAAGCCGTGATCTCGCTCGGCCTCTTTTACCCGCCTGACCCCTCCAGCCGGGGCAGTTGCCAGTTAGGGGGCAATTTGAGTGAGTCTTCCGGCGGGCCCAGGGCGGTGAAGTACGGCGTGACCAAAGACTATGTGCTGAATCTGGAGGTCGTACTGCCAACGGGCGAGATCACCTGGACCGGGGCCAACGTGCTCAAAAATGCCACAGGGTATAACCTGACACAGCTGATGGTCGGAAGTGAAGGGACGCTAGGCATCATCACCAAGATCGTATTCCGGCTAATACCTTACCCAACCCAGAACCTGGTGCTGCTGGTGCCTTTCCGGAAAGAAGAAGAGGCTGCCGCTGCCGTATCCCAAATATTCACGGCAGGTATCGTACCCTCTGCGCTGGAGTTTATGGAACGGGAAGCCATTGAGTGGGCGTGCCGCTACCTGAGCCTGGATGTGCCGATGGCAGCCGACGAGCGCGCCCACCTGCTCATAGAGCTCGACGGCAACGACATGGACCTGCTGTACAAAGATGCGGAGCGGGTATACGAAGTGCTGGAGACCTTTGATGTAGGCGATATACTCGTTGCGGATACCGAAAAACAAAAAGAAGACCTCTGGCGCCTGCGCCGCAGTGTGGGCCATGCCGTCAAAAGCAACTCGGTCTACAAAGAAGAAGACACGGTAGTCCCGCGTGCCGAGCTGCCTGTGCTGCTTCGGGGCGTGAAGGAAATTGGCGAGAGGTATAAATTCAAGTCGGTGTGCTACGGGCACGCTGGCGACGGAAACCTGCACATCAACATCGTCAAGGGCGACATGTCAGACGATGACTGGCAAAACAAGTTGCCCGAGGGTATAAAGGAGATTTTCAGGCTGTGTGTTTCGCTGGGAGGCACCATATCAGGGGAGCATGGCATCGGCCTGGTGCAGCGGCCTTATATAAGTATAGCGCTCAGCGAGGTACAACTCCGGCTCATGCAAGGTATAAAGCAGCTCTTTGACCCGAAAGGTATACTGAACCCGGGTAAGATTTTCTAGAAAATGAAAGCGGCAGTCATACAATGGCTGCCGCTTTTTATAGGTATAAAACCAAGGTATACCCTGGCTTTCGGTCTGTGTCAGGCTTTGCGGTCATGGTTTGGCTTCTTGTCTGCCAATGCCTCGTCCAACTGTCGCAGCGTGTCCCAGGACTGCAGCAGGTTGCGCGGTGTTTCGTGCAGTTTGGGCTGCGACGCGTCAGGCTGCTGTGTGTTAGAGTTCTCAGGAGCAGTTTTCATGCTATGCAGCTCGCTCTGGGCCTGGTTGTCCTTCTCTGTCGCCTGGTGACTGCGAAACAAGGCTTCATTTAAGTTTTTATCGGGTTCCGTCATAATCGCTCCTTTTGGGTTTAAGTGTTGTGTAATGTCTTCTCCTTTTTCTTGTCTTCCTCTTTTATAAAATTACTAACGTACTGCGCCACCTCATCGGCATGCTCTTCCATCAGAAAATGTCCGCTGTCCTCAAAGTGCAGGACATAGCACTCATGGAAAAACTTTTTCCAGCGCTGCAGGGCCTCAATTCTGACAAGTTTGTCGCGCTCACCCCATAGTATGAGGGTCGGAATATCCTGGATCTTTTTGCGCTCTTTCCACAATTCATCATACCATTTGCTGACGCCAACCAGCTCCCGGGCGCAGGCCAGCGAACTGACTGTTTCATCGGGGTCGCCCAGTGCATGGGTGTATTGAGCTTTCAGCTTCTCCGGCATGTTACTTTCCTGCCCGAACAGTTCATGCACCAGCTCATCGGTAGTGAGGTTAAGCTTGGAGTGCAGAAACTTGCCAAGCGGGCCCACCAGGTATTTACTGGCCTTTGAAAAGACATGATGGTTAGAAAGAGACCAGGTCCAGGTGTTGAGCATTACGATGCTCCGGACTTTCTCGGGGTATTTGATGGCATACGCCAGGCCAATTGGCGCACCAAAGTCATGCACCAGCAGGGTGATATTGGTCAGCCCAAGGTGCTCCATCAGCTGCTCGAAGTTGGCGGCATGGGCCCTTGGCTTATAGCTCCAGTCCTTTGGCTTGTCCGACAGGCCAAAGCCGATCAGGTCCAGTGCCACACAGCGGTACTTTTTGCTCAGGAGCTTGATCAGGTTGCGGTACGCGAATGACCAGGAAGGTGTGCCGTGAATCATCACGATCGGGTGACCTTCCCCTTCATCGATGTAATGCATCTTGCCGGCTTCTAATTCCAGGAACTTGGATTTGAAGGGATATTCTTTGGTGTCCAGCCAGTCTGGTTTCATAGGTGACTCAGGGTGTTAGCTTCCCTTATCTATACTTGAGACAGAAACTCAGGTTGTAGGGAAAAGTAAAAATGTGCCCTGCGTATTTAAATTAAAGGAAAAGCGGCACTTGGGTTACGTATAAAAACAGGTGCCTTAGCAACACAGGCTGTCAGGTCGGGAAAAGGGTCGTATTGATTTATTTTAATTTTTGAGGCCATACCGCAACTCTTTTGTGCTGAACAAAGTAAGACAAGGCGCCGGTTCGCGGTATTTCGAAGGAAAGACTCTGCCATGCGATCAAATCACCAGACAGTGGAAAGGCTATCATGGTGTAGCCAAATTCAAATCCTTCTTAAATAATGTTTAATTTTGTCTCTTTAACAGCGCATGTTTCATGGGAAACATTCCTGTGTTACTATTTACAATTTTATCGATAAATGTGTATGCCCTAAATGAATTGACGCTTTTTAAACAACCATTCCCTTGTTTAAGTGGGCAACGTTGTTAGAAAAGACGGCAAGAACATGCAGGCAAGTTTGTTGAGACTGCGTATTGATTATTTTAAAAAACTTTAAGTTTGTACTTCATTAATAACATTTACCTATGAGAATAGCTGTAGTTGGCACCGGTTACGTGGGCCTGGTAACGGGCACCTGCTTTGCCGAGGTTGGCATCGACGTGACCTGCATCGACATCGACTCCAAGAAGATAGACAACCTCAAGCAGGGCATCCTGCCCATCTACGAGCCCGGCCTGGAGGAGATGGTGCTGCGCAACTCCCAGAAGGAGCGCCTTTCCTTCTCCACTAACCTTGCCGAGAGCGTGCAGGGCTGCCAGGTGGCCTTCATCGCCGTGGGCACGCCCCCGGGCGAGGACGGCTCGGCCGACCTGAAGTACGTGCTGGCCGTGGCCCGCGAGATCGGCCGCTCCATGACCGACTACCTGGTGGTGGTGACCAAGAGCACCGTGCCGGTGGGCACGGCGGCCAAGGTGCGCCGCGCCATCGCAGGCGAGCTCGAGGCCCGCGGCGCCGACATCGCCTTCGACGTGGCCTCCAACCCCGAGTTTTTGAAGGAGGGCGCCGCCATCGACGACTTCCTCAAGCCCGACCGCATCGTGGTGGGCGTGGACTCCGAGCGCGCCGAGCAGGTGATGGCCAAGCTCTACAAGCCGTTTCTGATGAACGGCCACCCCTTGATCTTCATGGACATCCCCTCCGCCGAGATGACCAAGTACGCGGCCAACGCCATGCTGGCCACCAAGATCTCGTTCATGAACGACATCGCCAACCTGTGCGAGATTATGGGCGCCGACGTGAACATGGTGCGCAAGGGCATCGGCTCGGACGCCCGCATCGGCAACAAGTTCATCTACCCGGGCATCGGCTACGGCGGAAGCTGCTTCCCCAAGGACGTGAAGGCGCTCATCAAGACGGCCTCCGAGAACGGCTACTCCATGGAGGTATTGAAGTCGGTGGAGACGGTGAACGAGAAGCAGAAGTCGGTGCTCTTCAACAAGGTGATGAACTACTTCAACGGGGACCTTTCGGGCAAGACCTTCGCTGTTTGGGGGCTCTCCTTCAAACCGAAGACCGACGACATGCGCGAGGCCCCTTCGCTGGTGATCATCGAGAAGCTGCTCGAGCAGGGCGCCAAGGTGAAGGCCTACGACCCGGTGGCCATGAAGGAGGCCAAGCATTCTCTGGGAGACCGCATCGAGTACGGCAAGGACGAGTACGAGACCCTGATCGACGCCGACGCGCTGCTGCTGGTGACCGAGTGGCCCGAGTTCCGCTCGCCCAACTTCGCCGTGGTCAACAAGCTGATGAAGGAGAAGGTCGTGTTCGACGGCCGCAACATCTACGACGCGCGCGAGATGGAGGAGAAGGGCTTCACCTACTTCGGCATCGGCGTCAAGCAGGCCATGGTTCCACAACAAACAAAGGAGACGGTATAGTATGGCCAGAAAAAGAGTATTGGTAACAGGCGGCGCCGGGTTTCTCGGCTCCCACCTGTGCGACAGATTCATAGCCGAGGGCTACCACGTGATCGCGATGGACAACCTGATCACCGGCAACCTCGAGAACATCGAGCACCTTTTCAAGCTGGAGCAGTTTGAGTTCTACCACCACGACGTGTCCAAGTTCGTGCACGTGCCGGGCAAGCTGGACTACATTCTGCACTTTGCCTCGCCGGCCAGCCCGATCGACTACCTCAAGATCCCGATCCAGACGCTGAAGGTGGGTTCGCTGGGCACGCACAACCTGCTGGGCCTGGCTATGGCCAAGAAGGCCCGCATGCTGATCGCCTCCACCTCGGAGGTGTACGGCGACCCGCTCGTGCACCCGCAGAGCGAGGACTACTGGGGCAATGTGAACCCGGTGGGGCCGCGCGGCTGCTACGATGAGGCCAAGCGCTTCCAGGAGGCCATGACCATGGCCTACCAGATGCACCACGGGCTGGAGACGCGCATCGTGCGCATCTTCAACACCTACGGCCCGCGCATGCGCCTGGACGACGGCCGCGTGCTGCCTGCCTTCCTGAGCCAGGCCCTGCGCGGCGAGCCGCTGAGCATTTTCGGCGACGGCAGCCAGACGCGCTCCTTCTGCTACGTGGACGACCTGGTGGAGGGCATCTACCGCCTGCTGCTGAGCGACTACCACATGCCGGTCAACATCGGCAACCCGTCCGAGATCACCATCAGGCAGTTTGCCGAGGAGATCTGCAAGCTGACCGGGGCGGAGCTCAACATCGAGTACCAGCCGCTGCCGACCGACGACCCGCAGAAGCGCCAGCCGGACATCAGCAAGGCCAGAGAAGTGCTGGGCTGGGAGCCGAAGGTGGACCGCGCCGAAGGACTGCAGCGAACGCTCGAGTACTTCAAGCAAAAAGTAAAAGTGCCCAGCACTAATAATCAGTGAAACTATTTATATATAAATTTAATGCAATCAGAATGGGTAACTAGAATACAATTTTAGTTATCCATTCTTTGCTCTTAACATTTCTTTTGTTAATAAAGAGTTACGAGCAGACCCAATTCTGGGAGCTTTTATTACAGGAGTACAGATCCCATTTAAAACAAGATGAAGGTTTATAGCCGTTTCTTTAAACGCCTGATCGATTTTGTGCTTAGCCTGGTGGCTTTCATCGTGCTGCTTCCCGTGTTCCTGGTGGTCACGCTGCTGCTGGCGACTGCCAATGATGGAAAACCCTTCTTTCTGCAGCCACGCCCGGGCAAGGACGGTCGCATCTTTCGGGTGATCAAGTACAAGACCATGAACGACCGCCGGGACGAGCGAGGCAAACTGCTATCAGACGCTGAACGCCTAACCCCGATTGGTGCTTTTGTACGAAAGACCTCTCTGGATGAAATACCGCAATTACTTAATGTGATCGCAGGAGATATGTCGCTGATAGGTCCGCGCCCTCTGCTGGTTGAATACCTGCCACTCTACAATGAAACCCAAGGCCGCCGCCACGAAGTGCGCCCTGGTATCACTGGCTGGGCACAGGTAAACGGCCGCAATGCCATCAGCTGGGAGGAGAAATTCCGCTATGATGTGTGGTATGTAGATAATGTTTCTTTTTTACTGGATGTGAAGATCATCTTTATGACCATTGGAAAAGTGTTTAAATCGGAGGGGATCAGTGCAGAGGGAGTTGCTACGATGGAGCGGTTTAGGGGGACACCGTCTGCTTCCTTCACGCAAGAGAAATCCAACCACCCCTAACCCCTCCTTGTCTAAGGCGGGGAATTTTTCTTACTACTTTAAATTTACTTACTTGTAGTTGTTGTAGTTTTTGCTCAGACACAACACTTTAACTGACATAATACTAGTAGCTATATATATTTAAGAGGCTAAAGTATAGCAGATTCCCCGCCTTAGACAAGGAGGGGCTGGGGGTGGTTGGAACCGGTATAACGTAAAGTCCCCTTCGAAGGGGCAGGGGTGGGTTAATCGTGCATGAGAATTCAGAAAATCCTAAAAACCTGTAAATCCTTAAGGTAGGGGGCCTAAATAAAGCTTCAGGCAAGCACTATTCCAGATTTCTCATTACATTCGAAATGACAAACTGAGAATTCTTAACTTTGCACCTTCACTACTAACGAAAAACTATGTACCTGTACGGCGCAAGTGGACATGCGAAAGTGATCATCGATATTCTGCGTGATATGGGTATACCTGTATTGGGGGCCTTTGATAAGAATCCTGCCATAAAAGCGATAAGCGGTATACCTGTGCTAGGCGCTGAAATAGAGCAGGAGCTTGAACAGCCGGTGATCATCAGCATCGGCGACAACAGCATCCGCCGTCGGGTGGCCGAAAAACTGGATATAGTTTTCGGCAAAACCATTCACCCCTCCGCGATCATCTCGCCCTCTGCTAATATTGCCGAAGGCACCGTCGTGATGCAGGGAGCTATTATACAGGCTGACGCTCAAATCGGGCGGCATGCGATCATCAACACTGGAGCCAGCATAGATCATGACTGTCAGATCGGAGATTATGCACACATATCTCCGGGGGCAGTGCTGAGCGGGAACGTGCAGGTAGGAGAAGGCACGCACATTGGTGCCGGCGCCATAGTGATCCCGAACCTGAAGATTGGAAAGTGGTGCAAAATAGGGGCAGGTGCCGTGGTGATACGCGATATACCAGACGGTGTAACAGCCGTGGGCAATCCGGCCCGAATTATAAAAAAGCACTATAACAGCTGACCAGGCAGTATAAATTTTTAAGCAATACTCACTCAGGAGTGAATCATGATGCGGGTAAAAAGCAATCTAAGATTTTAATCGTCAATTGTCCTCTGTCTAAAATTCATTTGTCCAAATACTTACTATGAATCCAAAAATCTGGCTTTCTTCCCCGCACATGGGAACAAACGAGTTTAAAAATGTCAAAGAGGCGTTTGATACCAATTGGATCGCGCCGCTTGGTCCGCATGTAGATGGCTTTGAGCGTGACCTGGCTGACTTCCTGGGGGAGGGGGTGCATGTGGCAGCCCTGAGTTCCGGCACGGCGGCGCTGCACCTGGCGCTCATCATGCTGGGGGTGAAGGCGGGTGATGAAGTGATCTGCCAGAGCATGACCTTCTCTGCATCCGCCAACCCAATCGCTTACCAAGGCGCCACACCTGTCTTTGTGGACAGCGAAGACCGCACCTGGAACATGTCGCCTGACTTACTGGAACTGGCTATTCAGGACCGACTGCGCAATGGCAAAAAGCCGAAGGCGATTATCGTCGTGCACCTGTATGGTATGCCGGCTGAGATGGACCGCATCATGGCCATAGCCGACCGCCACGAGATACCGGTGGTGGAGGATGCTGCAGAGGCGTTGGGCTCTTTTTTCAAAGGGCAGAAGCTGGGGACCTTCGGAGCCATGAGCATTCTATCGTTCAACGGGAATAAGATCATCACGACTTCTGGTGGCGGAGCGCTTGTTTCGAACAACGAAGCCTACATCAAGCAGGCCCGTTTCCTGGCGACGCAGGCTCGTGATGCGGCTCCGCACTACCAGCACTCGCACATTGGGTATAACTACCGCATGAGCAACGTATGTGCTGCCATCGGCCGCGGACAAATGGATGTACTGCTGGAGCGTGTGCAGCAGCGCCGTGCCAACTATTCCTTTTATCAGGAGACGCTGGCTGTTATACCTGCGATTCAGTTTTCAGAGGAGCCTAATGGGGATTATTACTCCAATCGCTGGCTGAGCACCGTGCTGGTGGACGATAGCCAGGGGGTGAGCCGTGAGGACATCCGTCTGGCTTTAGAGCAGGAGAACATCGAGTCGCGCCCACTCTGGAAGCCGATGCACCTGCAGCCGGTGTTTGCCAATGCGCCTTATTATGGCAACGGCACCAGCGAGCGTCTGTTTGACCAGGGACTTTGCCTGCCATCCGGCTCTAATATGACGGACGAGGAGAGAGAACGGGTAGTAAGCTGCATCAAAGCCTGTTTCGCCCGATAGAAAAGATGAATTATAAATAAAATCCGCCTGTACCTTAGCATGATATGCAAAGCACAGGCGGATTTTTACGTATAGGCTAGTAACTGTTTCAATTGAGAAACAGCAAGTTAAAAACTGATATTTCAGTTTTTTTCTTTAATTTTGGACGGCATTTATATCTTTTAAATTGTGAAGGATATAATTATGCCGGTGAAGCTGCGTTAAGATTTAGTTAAGGTATGAACTGTTAACTAACTTATAATGTGGACTGGGAACTTTTGACTGGACTATACAGGTATTAATTTAAATTAAAACCTACTTCAGCCTTTTGCCGTAACCTAAGCTCTTCTCTACCCGAGACTACCGTATGAAAACATTTTTACAGAACAAAGCTTTACCAAAATGGATCATTCTGATCATCGATCAAGTCATCTCTACCTGGTCTTTTGCTTTGTCTTTCTTCATCATCCGCCAGTTTGATTTTGAAACAATTCTGCGCGGTCACTTCTTTGTGTATAGCGGTATATACCTGGCAATTTCTGTGGTAGTGTTTTACGCGATGCGCATCCATACCGGCCTGATCCGCTACTCCAGCACCGACGACATTTACCGTATCTTCACGGCCGTTTTGATGGCCAGCTTACTGTATGGGGCCATCATCGGCTTTTGGGTTTCACCAGAGCTGCATATTGACTCTGTGAACATCTACGTTGTGCTGCTGGTCAACTTCTTTATCAGTTCTTCGGTGCTGATCATGATGCGCCTGGGAGCAAAGGCCTTGTTCTATTATATCAAGCGCGGTGCCAGCGGCGACAAGGAGTCTGTGCTGATCTATGGAGCCGATAGTTTTGCCATCCTGGTGAAACAAGCGCTGGAACTCAGTAATGCAGGTCGCCTGAACATAGTAGGTTTTGTCGACGACAACCCCAACAAGATTGACAAGCACATCCAGCAGAAGCGGGTGTTTCACATCAACGATATCGAGAAACTGCAGCGGAAACTGAAAATCGATAAGCTGGTTATCCTGAGTGAAGACCTGAAATCGGACGCCCGCAAAAATGCGATCGAAACCTGTGTGGAGCTAGGTATAAAAGTAGTGACTGTTCCACCGACAGAGCAATGGATGTCAGGGCAGCTGCGCATGAACCAGATTCAGGATCTGCGTATTGAAGACCTGCTGCAGCGTCCACCAATCGTGATCGAAAACGACAAAATATCAGCTGACCTGGCCGGCAAGCGCATCCTGATCACAGGAGGTGCCGGCTCTATTGGTTCAGAGATTGTGCGCCAGGTATTGTCGTACAAGCCGGAAATGGTGATCATCTGTGATCAGGCTGAGTCTCCTCTGCACGAACTGCAGTTGGAGATGGAAGAGCACTTCCCGGATGCCAATATCAGGCTATGTATTGCCGATATTCAGAACTTCAACCGCATGTACGCCCTTTTCAAGGAGTATAATCCCCAAATGGTGTACCATGCCGCCGCTTACAAGCATGTGCCGATGATGGAAAGCAATCCTTCGGAAGCAATCCTGACGAACGTAATGGGCACTAAAAACCTGGCAGATCTTTCGATGACCTTCGATGTAGAGAAGTTTGTGATGATCTCCACGGACAAGGCGGTGAACCCGACCAATATCATGGGCGCCTCAAAGCGTATCGCCGAGATCTATATCCAGTCGCTCAACAACATCAGTGCACAGCCAAAACTGCAGGACAATGTGAAAGGCACCGCCTTGCAGCAGACCCGTTTTATCACCACCCGCTTTGGCAATGTGCTGGGATCCAATGGTTCTGTTATCCCGCGCTTCCGCTCTCAGATCGAGAAAGGCGGTCCGATCACGGTGACGCACCCAGATATCACCCGCTACTTCATGACCATACCGGAAGCGGTACAGTTGGTACTCGAGGCCGGCACAATGGGCAAAGGCGGCGAGATCTTTATCTTCGACATGGGACAACCTGTGAAGATCGTGGACCTGGCCCGCAAGATGATCAAACTGGCCGGTCTGACCTCCAACGATATCGAGATCGTATTTTCAGGCTTGCGTCCAGGCGAGAAGCTTTTCGAGGAACTCCTGAACCAGGAAGAATTGACAATCCCGACCCACCACGAAAAGATCAAAGTGTCGAAAGTGCGCGAATATACCTACAACAAGGTCCTCGCCAGCATCAACGAGCTCCTCAACCTCAACAAAGAAGGCGACGAGCTTGATACAGTCAAACAAATGAAAAAGATCGTCCCCGAGTTCAAAAGTAAGAACTCCAGGTTCGAGGAGCTGGACTCAATGGTGCAGTAAGACCTCCAACATTAAACAGCAAAGGCCCGGATTTACCGGGCCTTTGCTGTTTAATGCTTATAAAGTTCTTCTGAAACTTAATAAGCAGTGAGAAATCATCCTGTGGGAATTCCCCTCCTCGGAGGGGTAGGGGTGGGTTTCACGTACTATCTGTTCTCCAACACACAGGCTTCAATTTCACGTAATACATTAGATATGTTTTGCTTCACCTGCATGTCTTCGAATCTCAAAAATGAAACTCCTAGCTTTTCAAGAGTGCCCTGCCGGGATTTATCGGTTTCATAGGTGTAGTCATGGCTACTACCATCAATCTCAATTGCCAACATCAGATCCTTGCAATAGAAGTCCACAATGAATTTATCAAGCGGTTTCTGGCGATCGAAGTCTAATCCTAGGAACTTCCTTCCCTTAAGTTCATCCCAGAGTAAAACTTCTGAAAGAGTACTATTATCACGGAGTTGCTTTGCCAAAGCTTTTAAATGTGGCTTGTAGGGTATAATTTTTCGTTTCATTTGTGAACGATTAACCCACCCCTAACCCCTCCGAGGAGGGGAATTGTTCCTCTCTTAATAATTTTAGTGCATTTAACTTTATTGCTACTGGTGTAGAGGCTGAGAAACCCTCGGATTTTAAACTCCCCCACCTGTTTTTAGGAGGGGGCAGGTGAAAAGCGGCCAGGGTGCTTACAAAGCCGGCAACACCTTCGCCTTCACCTCGCCAAAACCAACTCTTATCCCATTCCGCTCAGCGAAGCCGCGCATGATCACGGTGTCGTAATCGTTGATGAACTTGCGCTCGGTGCCATCGGATAGTTGGATAGGCTGCGTGCCGCGCCAGGTGAGTTCGAGCATGGAGCCATATGAGGTCTTGTCAGGGCCGCTGATGGTGCCGGAGGCGTACATGTCGCCGACCTGTATGTTACAGCCGTTGCTGCTCTGGTGCGCCAGTTGCTGATTCATGTTCCAGTACATGTACTTGAAGTTAGAACGGCAGATGCTGTTCTCTTGTCCATCCTCTGGTTTCAGGAGTACCTCCAGGTTGATGTCATAGTTATGTTCGCCATGGAACGCCAGGTAGGGCAGCGGTTTCGGATTCTGCATGGGGCCTTTCACGCGGAATGGCTCCAGGGCATCGAGTGTGACTACCCAGGGCGAGATGGAAGAGGCGAAGCTTTTAGCCAGGAAAGGCCCTAGAGGCACGTACTCCCAGGTTTGCATGTCGCGGGCAGACCAGTCGTTGAAGAGCACGAGGCCAAAGATATAGTCATCGGCTTCATCCGGGCTTATCATGTCGCCCAGTCTGGTTTCCCGGCCTGTGATAAAGGCTACTTCCAACTCAAAGTCGAGCAGGCGGGACGGACCGAAAGTTGGGGCTTCGGCATCAGGCGCTTTGGTTTGGCCGTTCGGGCGGCGTATGTCGGTGCCTGATACGATGATAGAAGAGGCCCGGCCATGGTAGCCGATCGGGATGTGCTTCCAGTTTGGCAGCAGGGCGTTTTTCGGATCTCGGAACATGGTGCCCACATTGGTAGCGTGCTCAATGCTGGAATAGAAGTCCGTGTAGTTACCCACTTTCACCGGCATCAGCATACGGACGTCACTTCGCTTTATGAGACATTCCTGCATTAGTCTGCTGTTGCCGCTAATCTCGTCGTTGTCGTTTCGCAACAGCTCGGACACGCGGTTGCGTACGGCCCGCCAGGTTGGTTTGCCTAAAGCAATAAAATCGTTCAGGTATAGGCGGTGAAAAACAGTCGGGTCGATGTCGAGGAGTTCGAACAGGTTATGCTGAGCGATCGCGTAAAGATCCAGTACATAGTCGCCGATGGCCACGCCAACACGCGGGTCTTTGGTGGCTGACTCAAAAATGCCGAAAGGGAGGTTTTGTATCGGGAAGTCGCTCTCAGGCGCTATTTCTATCCAGGAATGCAGGGAAGGGTCGTTCGCTTTGATCATAGTGCAAGAAAATCTGGGTTGTTAGACAAAGATAGAGATTTTGAGGGGTATGGGAAAGATGAAAGTTTTATGGGTAAATTGAATATACATAAATATACCTGTTATCCCTTCCATTTAAGTGAATCGGTAATCTGTGGTTTTGCAATTTATACGCATACCCTCGCTCGCGTCCCGCGCGTGTGCGCTGTCTGTCGGACTTCCCGGAAGTTTTCAGGATTTTTAACTGGCCGCTTTTCCAAATGCTATTCAGAACATCCAAATGCTCTTTCGGACATCCATATCCGAAAACTTTATCGAAGGTCCCCGCCCCATCAGTTGGGATGTCCACATCCCCGTGCGTCCGTTGTGCTTTCAGGTATGCGGGGACAAGGATGTCCCCGGCAGAATTACTTTCGGACATGGATGTCCGAAAGAGCGCTAGAGGCCCACTGTCGGGGATTGAGAAATCCCAAAGAGCCTTGTAGCAGAGCCCTCTTAATGGGCGTCGTCTGTAGGGACAGGTCGCGACCTGTCCGTTGCTGGGATTAAGACTGGCATTGGCTACGAAGCTATACCTATACCTATACCTATACCTATACCTATACCTATACCTATACCTATACCTATACCTGCCTAATCCAACAAAAAAGCAGGTGCCGATTTCTCAGCACCTGCCTTAAGTCTATTGTCTTTTGTCAGATAACTACCCCAGCGGAATAACATTAACGGCCTCTACCGCTCTGATTTCAGGCACTGCCTTCAGCACAGATTGCTCCACACCCGCTTTGAGTGTCATGGTCGACATGGGGCAAGTGCCACAGGCGCCGAGCAACTCCAACTTAAGAGTCATATCATCGGTTACTTCGAGCACTTTCACGTTGCCGCCGTCAGCTTCCAGGTATGGCCTGATCTGGTCGAGGGCACTCTCAATGCGAAGTAAAAAATCATTGTCAACGTTAATGGTAGCCATTTGTCTTAGCTTTTAATTTCTACTGGTTGTGTTTTGGCCAAAGTCGCGTTGCGAACAGACACCTGCTGCGCAACAGCCTGGGCCAACTCTCTGAAAACACCGGAAGCCGGAGAATCGTTCTGCAAGGCCACCGGAGTTCCCGCATCACCGCTCTCGCGGATGCTCTGAACCAGCGGCACCTGGCCTAATACCGGCACATCGAACTTCCTGGCCAGGTTCTGTCCGCCTTCCTGCCCAAAGATATAATACTTATTCTCAGGAAGCTCGGCAGGCGTAAAGTAAGCCATGTTCTCCACCACGCCCAACACCGGCACGTTGATCTGCGGCTGGCGGAACATCTGCAGACCTTTCTGGGCGTCGGCAATCGCCACTTTTTGAGGAGTCGTTACGATCACAGCACCTGTTACCGGCAGTACCTGTACCATGGTCAGGTGGATGTCGGATGTTCCCGGAGGAAGGTCAAGGAGTAGGTAATCCAGCTCACCCCACTCCACGTCCGTGATGAATTGCTTCAGGGCAGAACTCGCCATCGGGCCACGCCAGATCACCGCATGATCAGGAGGCGTCAGGAAACCGATGGACATCAGTTTCACGCCATATTTTTCAACCGGAATGATGTAGTTCTTGCCATGGTCACCCTGTACCATGCTCGGACGCTGGTCTTCCACACCAAACATAGTAGGTATAGACGGCCCGAAAATATCCGCATCGATCAGGCCTACTTTAGCACCAGACTGCGCCAGGGCAATGGCCAGGTTGCTGGTAACCGTAGACTTGCCAACGCCGCCTTTTCCGGAGGCCACCGCAATGATGTTTTTCACGCCCGTAAGTACTTCGCTGCTGCCTGCGCGACCAGAAGTCACACGGGAAGTCATGTTCACGGTCACTTCCGCCTCCTTGTCCACCATGGTATGAATGGCGCGGATACAGGCATTGCGGATGAGGTCTTTGAGTGGGCAGGCCGGTGTGGTCAGGATAACGGTGAAGCTCACGTTCTTGCCGTCTACCTGCACATCCTCAATCATGTTCAGGGTCACCAGGTCTTTGCCAAGATCCGGCTCCTCCACATAGCTGAGGGCTTTGAGTATATCTTCTTTCGTAATTGCCATAGTGTTAGTTGCTTTTGTGAAGCCTTACAAAGATACAAACAAAAAAACTTTAAACATGATTTATGTAGAACAGTTCTGGCAGACAGGAAGGCCTAAACCCGGATGAAATGCTGTGCACTTTCAGGTATAGGATGGCCCTTTTTCAGGTATAGCTACTGCCTGTTTTCTCTCTTAGCTTCTCTGTTTTTTGTAGCTTCTGGTTTACCTGTTTCCTCTAAGGTCGCAGCTTTGGTATCCGCTTCTTTCCGAAGCACATAGCGGTAAAATCCGCCTCCTTTGTCCCAGCTGCAGAATATGAGCGTCTCCCCGTCCGGCGATACGCCTATACCTCTGGCTTCGGCCCCGTTCAACTCTGGCAGGGGCAGTGTCCACATGCGCTTTCTGGCATCGTCGCGGAAGTGGAACGAGGACGGCACTACACCACTCGATCTGACAGCTGTGAAAATGGTGTTGTCTGGCCCTATGCCAATGGCATTGCAGCCGGCCGCTATACTGGTGATGTCCTCCGCCCGGGTATAGGTGATACCATCTTTGCTGCTGTATACCTGTATATACGGACTACCCGGGTTGGGGAAGTAAAGCGTGAGCCCATCCGGTGTCATGTCAAACTCACGGGCAAGGATGCGACCCGGGAACACGAGCGTACGCACAAGTTCGAATGCCGATGGGTCAGAGGTGCTCTGCCTGAGCACAAAATTTTTATCTTCGGCAAACAGCGAGGTCAGGTATATTTCCCCTTTGTTGTTGGCGCGGGGAGAGGTGATGGCCCTGTTGCCTTCGGGTACCTCCCAAACCGCTAAACCTTGTCCGGTGGCGGCGTCTATTTTGAGGAGGTGGCGATTCCGGCCGATCAGGATGTTCCCGTCCAGATCTACCCCAATGCCATTGATCGTGTTCAGGTCATAGGTTTGGCCGTTAACAGTTACCTGTTGCAGTGGCGAGAAGGGGGCATCCTGCCCGTCCTTTTGCTTTACTATGAGCTTGCCATAATAGTCGGCTAGCCAAAGTTTACCATCCTTATCCCACTGGGCACCCATGCCGGCTCCCGTTTCATGAATTTTGCCATCGAATACATAAGTTGGTGCCGGCACCTCCACAAAGTCCTCGAGTGGCTGCTCGCTCTTCATCAACTGGAAAGGAGTGGTTTCTCCGTACGTAAGGTGCTTGCCGTCTGATGCGATGACCCGGTGATAGAAGGTGACCGGCTGGTTAACAGCAGCATGGCCAAGTACGCTATACCAGTCCTGCTCCCTTAGTTTCAGGTATCTTACCCTGCCGGTGCTTTTGTGCCAGATGATGTTGTGGAAGTCCTGATCAGTGGCCAGTTGGTAGGTATAGCCAATAAAGTCGCTGTCCGGGTCTCTTGCGGCGCTCCAAGCCACTTCAAAGAGCGCCTCAATGTTACGCACCGCATACACGTTGCGGGATTGATGCGAAGTAAAGACCGGGGCAGCTGGTGCCTGGTTAGAGAGTGGGTATAGCTGTGCTCTTAAGGCACCTTTCGGTTGTTGATCGGTATGGAGTTGCACATGCAAGGCCCCTACCGCCAGTAGTTCTGCGGTATCCTCCGTCAGGTCAAAAACCCCATTGAAACGGCCTTTTCTGCTATTTTTTGGTTTTGCTTTGAGCGTGTAGCGCAATTCGCCGGGTTCTGTGTTCCGTCCCTGGTATACCCCAATGGCTATACCTTCCTTAGGCAGCTTGCCTTCCAGTTCGCGGAAGGTGCCAGCAATAAAAAGTTTGCCGTTTTTGATCTGTGCCTCTACAGCGCCTGTGCCTTTTGTGTTGAGGGCTTCGCCTGTATGTAAGCCAGACAGTATACCTTCTGCTTTGCCGCCCGTGCGGACGTTCCGGTGAATGAGGTGACCGTTCACGCCGAAAATGGCCCGTGGTAGTTTCTGCTCATCGAACAAAGCCATGTCGCGGGAGTCTCGGTGCTTGATGTCGTAGGTGGTATAGGCTATCGAATCCTGCTCCAGGAAAATGTCCATGATCGTGACGGTGTTCATTGGTGACTCATCCAGGGTCAGCCAGCCGCGGGCTCCTGAACCGGCGGCTCCGGCATTGAGGAGTTCTAAGCCGCCCCGCTTGCCCGGGTAGTAGGCGTGGTGGTGACCACTGATATAGGTATGTACCTTGTATTGCTGCAACAGCTGGCGCAGGCGCTCGGGGTTGTTGAGCACATTGCCTTTGGAGTCACGCTCCTGGGCCACGCTGTAGAGGGGCATATGGCCGATTACGAAGCGCAGCTTGGCACGTTTGGCTTCGGGCTTCTTAAATTGCTCTGCCAGCCAGGCCAGGTTTTCTTCTGTTATGTCAGGAGAGGAGGTATCCCAGGAGACGAAGAAGATGCCGTGCTGCACAAAAGAGTAGTAATAAGGAAAGTGTGAGCGGTCGATAAACTGCAGGCCGGGTGCGTTTTCCTGCTTAGCCCAGTAGTCTGCGGTGGCTTTACGCTCTCTGGGGAAGGAGCGGCCGCCATCGTGGTTGCCGATCGTAAAAGCAAAGGGGACATTTGCTTTTCGGAGAGGCTGCGCGATGCTTCTGTTAAAGCCTGCCCACATTTTAAGCAAAGTCTCATTGCTGGTTACGCCTTGCCCTGCCACCATGTCGCCCCCGCACACCACCAGGTCGGGCTGCCAGATGCGCGGCAGGCGCTGCAGCAGGCTGTCTACCTGCCACTCGTAGGTATCGGCACCCAGGCCGGAGTTCAGGTCGCTGATCACGGCAATGCGCAGGTCGCCCCGCTTCGGTTGCTGCGGGAACTGCTCCAGCGCCACCAGCCGCACGGCGTCGGCTACTACTTTACCGCCTTTGCCTTTGTTGATCAGTTCCAGGTAATCGCCGGGGCCTAGTATAAAGTCCCCAAACACATTCCATCTGCCACTGGTAGCGAGCGCTTTCTGGTCAGTGTACAGTGTGTCTGTTTTTCCGCTGTGGTGCAGCACGTAAGGTACGCGGGTGGCATTTGTGTTTTCATTCACCGTCCACCAGGCGGCCAGCTGGTATCTGCCACTGGGGATGCTGTCGAAGCTGTAAGTCGCTTTAAAGGTCTCGGAGCTGATGGTGGATTGGCGGGAAGGGGTAGTGCCATAATAGCTGGCATGGTTGGTTTTGCCCCACAGGCCGGCCTCGGTATAGTGGCGGCTGTCGGTATCGATGTAAATGACTTCACGGTTAACAGACCTGATCGCCTCGGACAAGACCAGGGCAGAGGCGTTTTTGCGCAGGCTGTTCCGGTCTCCGTTCGGTATGTCGGTCGGGATGTTCACGACTTCTTCGGCCGCTACCATGGCTGAGGAGCCGCCTCCGTCCAGGTTCAGGGCCTCCTGGCAGCCCAGCTGTTGCATCAGTTGGGCCAGTTCGGGTAGAGTAACGCCCGCACTGCTGCTCTGGCGACCGTCCACCACCATCAGCACCAAGGTATGCGCATCCGGGTACCCGATGGCGGTGCGCGGGTGGCGCATCAGGTGCGAACCCCCGAAGCCTTCTTCTCCACTGGTGATGTTCAACTTCCCGTTTTTGAGGAGGACTGGTCCGCCGCCGGTCGCCTGGTTGGGCATCCAAAGTTCGCCACCGCCAGGTATAGCCGTTTTTGCGCCGGCCGCTTTTTGCGGAACAGGGTACTTGTATACCTTCCCGGACTCCTTTTCGCCATAGGTCCAGGTGATCTCGGGCTTACCGTTTACAAGCCCGAAAGCCCCCCGGGTAGGGGCTTTTGAGCCTGGCGCTATGACCTCACCATCGGAAATGAGGAGGCTGACAGAGGATGTTGCCGCAAAATAGCCTGCGTTGATGGCAAGTATGGCCTCGTGCTCCTGGTAAGCTTCTTTGGTGGTCTGGCGCCTGGTGTTGCTGCCCACAGAACGCAGTTTCAGGTTCTCATCTCGCAGATCCACGGTGGCATAAACCGCCCTTACCGGCGCGCCGTCTGCCAGTTTTCCGCTGGCCTCGTACACACGGACAGAGGGCGGCAACAGCACGTTCAGATCCTGGCGCGGCTCCCATTGCAGTGCCGGCTGCTGTGCCTTAGCGGCTGCGGAACCTAAAAAAGAAAAAGAGACTAACAGAAGAAGGCGGGTATAGCTTTTTGTCATATTTCAGCGATGGAATTTCAATAAGTTGGTTGAATCAATAGTAGAGCTAAATCAGGGCTAATATAGAGCAATGAGCCTAAAATAACGAGTGAATGCGCCTGTTAATGTTTGAACAATGTGTCCGGTGAGGGGTAGCCGGTTAAGTGCAGCTTTATTAACGGATGCCCGCGGTCTCTTCAAACAGAATATTATCTTTGTGATTCGCTTATACCTATACCCAGTCCCATGTCCCTGATCCCAAAAGAAGTAGTTGACCAGATTTTAGCCCAGGCCGATATAGCGGAAGTAGTGGGGGATTTTGTGTCGCTTAAGAAAAAGGGGCAGAACCTGTGGGCGAACTGTCCTTTCCATCACGAAAAGTCACCGTCTTTTTCGGTGTCGCCGGCCAAGGGTATTTACAAATGCTTTGGTTGTGGCAAGGCGGGCAACTCCGTGCAGTTTATCATGGATGTGGAGGGTACGAGCTTTCCGGAAGCCCTGAAATACCTGGCCAAGAAGTACGGCATTGAGGTGCCCGAAGACGAGCCCAACCCGGAATATGCCCGGGAGCAGAGTGAGCGCGACAGCCTCTACATCGTCTCAGATTTTGCCAGCAAGCACTACCAGCAACTGCTGCACAGTCATGAGGAGGGGGCAATTGGGCAATCCTACCTGAAGGAGCGCGGACTCAGCAACAATACCATCAAGAAGTTTGAGCTTGGGTATAGCCTCGATGCCTGGTCCGACCTGACCGATGCAGCCCTGAAAGCAGGGTATAAGCAGAAGTACCTGGAGGCGACAGGGCTGACCATTGTGAAGGAAGACGGCAAAAAGTACGACCGCTTCCGGGGACGGGTCATGTTCCCGATCCACAACATTTCCGGTCGCGTTATCGGCTTTGGTGCCCGCACGCTGAAAAGCAACGACAAAAAAAGCCCGAAGTACCTCAACTCGCCCGAGTCGGAGATCTACCACAAGAGCAATGTGCTCTATGGCATGTACCAGGCCCGGCAAGCGATCCGCATGCAGGACAATTGCTATATGGTGGAGGGTTACCTCGATGTGCTTTCATTGCACCAGGGAGGTATAGAGAACGTGGTGGCTTCGTCGGGGACCTCGCTTACCGAAGGACAGATCAAGCTCATCGCCCGCTATACTCAGAACATCACGGTGCTCTACGACGGCGATGCGGCAGGTATAAAAGCTTCTCTCAGAGGGATAGACCTGATCCTGGAAAACGGGCTAAACGTGAACGTGGTCACGTTTCCTGCTGGCGAAGACCCGGATTCCTACATCCACAAGGTAGGCGACGAGAAGTTCAAGGCCTATGTGTCAGAGCACGCGCAGGACTTTATTTCCTTCAAAACCAGCCTGTACGCCGAAGAGTCGAAGGGCAATCCGGTGAAGAAGGCGGAGGCGATTCGCGAGATCGTGACCTCTATCTCCAAAATTCCGGACCCGATCAAGCGTTCGGTTTTCTTCCAGAGCTGTAGCCTTATCTTTGATATCGATGAACAGCTGCTGATTTCGGAGTACAACAAGATGCACCTGCAGGAGCGCCAGCAAAAGCAGCAGCGCTCGGGTAGTCCGGAGGATCTGGCAGAAGCGGAAGCCTATGAGGCAGAGCAGCTGGAGGCTGAAAAACCTGCCACGGAAGCCGATAGCCTGAAGCGCTACGAACGCGAAATTGTGCGCATGCTGCTGAACTACCCCGATAAGGTGCTGGTGGATGGCCAGAATACCTGCCAGTACATGCTCGAGCAGTTGGAGGATGTGGAGTTCCGCACGCCGCTATACGCCCGCCTGATCGAGGTGGTAAAAGAGAAGCTGCTGCAGGGCGTTATACCTGCGGCGGATGATTTTATAAACTATCCGGACCAGGAGATACGAACTGAGGCAACCAACCTGCTGTCAGACCCCTATGAACTCTCGCAGAACTGGGAAACCCACCAGATCTACGTGCCCCACGAGTCGGATCTGCTGCCATACGGTGCCGAGCGCGCCGTGCTGCGCCTGAAATGGCGCAATGTGCAACTGCTTATGAAGGCCGAAATGGAGAAACTCCGCCTGGTGACAGACCCCACCGAGCAGGACCGTGTGTTGCAGGTTATCTTCCAACTCAAATCCTTCGAAAAGCAGATCGGCGACTTATTGGGAATTGTGGTGAATAAGTAGGAAAAGAAAGGGTATAACACCCCTGTAATCCCCTCAAGGGGATAGCTAATTTTAACCATACTGGCTGTGATCTAGTGCATTTTAGTGTGCGGATCATTCGTTGGTGTTCCTTTGAATACTTCTCTATCAGATTGTGTTATGAAATAAGACGGCAATGCGGTATAAACTTTTTACCTTTGCAGCGCATTTCATAGTATAGACAATCACCTTGCTCATAACCATAGGTATAGCAGGTATAGGAAGTAACACATGGAAACTAATTCACTAGAGCCTATCAAGCTCGATTCAATAGAGGACGCGATCGAGGACATCCGTCAGGGTAAGATCATTATTGTGGTAGACGATGACGACCGCGAGAACGAGGGCGACTTTATCTGCGCGGCAGAGAAGGTGACCCCGGAGATCATCAACTTTATGGCCACGCACGGCCGCGGCCTGATCTGTGCGCCGCTTACCGAAGAGCGATGCGATGAACTGGGACTGGAACTGATGGTGGGGCGTAACACGGCCCTGCACGCCACACCGTTCACGGTGTCAGTTGACCTGATCGGCCACGGCTGTACGACTGGTATCTCGGCTTCTGACCGCGCCAAGACCATCCAGGCACTAGTAGACCCGAATACAGACCCACACTCACTGGGCAAGCCAGGCCATATTTTCCCGCTGAAAGCAAAGAAAGAGGGTGTGCTGCGCCGTGCAGGCCATACGGAGGCTGCCGTTGACCTGGCCCGCCTGGCAGGACTTGCACCGGCTGGCGTGCTGATCGAGATCATGAATGAGGACGGTACGATGGCCCGCCTGCCAGACCTGGTAAAAGTGGCGGAGCGTTTCAACCTGAAACTGATTTCGATCAAAGACCTGGTTGCGTATCGACTGAAGAAGGAGAGCCTGATTGAACGCGAGATAGCGGTAGAGTTACCAACTGATTTCGGGAATTTTGACCTGTATGCCTTCACACAGCGCAGCAACGGTGCCAAGCACCTGGCCCTGGTAAAAGGCAGCTGGCATGAAGATGAGCCTGTACTGGTACGTGTGCACTCTTCGTGCGTGACGGGTGATATTTTCGGCTCGTGCCGTTGCGACTGCGGTCCACAGCTGCATGAGGCCATGCGCATGGTAGAGCGCGAGGGCAAAGGCGCGATCGTGTACATGAACCAGGAAGGGCGCGGCATTGGCCTGATTAACAAACTGAAAGCCTACAAACTGCAGGAGCAGGGCCGCGATACCGTAGAGGCCAACCTGGAACTGGGCTTCGGTATGGACGACCGCGACTACGGCGTGGGCGCTCAGATACTGCGCGACCTTGGCGTGAAGAAAATGCGCCTGATCACAAACAACCCGAAAAAGCGTGTTGGCCTGATCGGCTACGGGCTGGAGGTCGTGGAAAATGTGCCGATAGAAATCGCGCCAAACCCACACAACCAAGGCTACCTGACTACAAAGCGTGACAAGCTAGGCCACGAGATCCTGAAAAACACGGTTGTGCGCTAAGCAGCCTTGGTTAAAATAGAACAGCAAGCCCGTGCCATTAGGTACGGGCTTTTTTTTTGCACTGTACTTTCTGTAGCCTCTAAATATAATTTAGTGAACGGCCTATCCCGTATCCGGTTTATTACGTTTAGAATTGTATATAAACTTTTGTATAACAATAGGTTAGGTGGTATGTGTTGAGGTTTGTTGTTTGCATTATTTAATATTTAGGTAGATGGGAAAACTGGGGACCAAATATTTGTTTTTCACGCTATTTGTAACTTTTGCCTGTGGCAGCATGCAGGGCTGGGCACAGGGCCAGCAGGGGTTCGATACAGAGCATTGGCTATACGGAAAAGTTGTACTGGTTAACGGCGACAGCTTGCAGGGGGCTGTGATCTATCACCCTGCTGAGGATGTCGTGCAAATAGCATCAGAAGATGGTGCCATCAATTCTTTCTCGGCCGTCAATGTCAGTTATTTTATGATCAGTGGCGTGTATAATGGCAAGCCACAGGTCTTTCGGTCCCTGCCCTGGAACAGGGGGAGTCTGGAAAGCGATTTCAGGGTGCCGGTATTCTTCGAGCAGATCAACCAGGGGGAGCTCGTACTGATGAAACGCTATGTTGGGGTGACAGGCACAAAAGCGGATCAGCAGTATGCGACAGCTTCTCTGCAAACGACTTACTTCCCGCATTTCGCCACAGAAGGCAATAAATTTCAAGAGGTGCTGTATATGCTGTTGCCCGATGGTGAGATTGTGCAGCTACGCAAGCCCAGAAAAGACCTGCTCAAACTGTGCGGCGTTCATACAGGAAAAATAAAGCAGTATGCTAAGTCCATGAGGCTAGACTATAACAGTTCCAAGGACCTGCTCAGCATTATAGACTACTACAATACGCTCTAAAGCCGACTACTCTACAAATCGCGGTAGCGCACCAGCAGCATGGAGGCGAGCACGAGCAATGCGATGTAAAACAGGGCAGGCAGCACAGCCCATGCCGGGCTCAGCGCCAATGTGGGGCTGGTGAGGCCGTCTATGATTTCCTGCCCCGGCGTGGGGGTGAGGCTTCCAAACACTTTCATGGGCATAAAGCGGTCGATGCTGTCATCGATCTGGTAGTGTATGATCGGCTCCACGATCTTGGACCAGGCCAGGAAAGCAATGATGGCCAGTCCGCTTTTGCGTATCAGGAAAGCGAAGAACATGGCCAGGCACATATACCCGACAGCCTGCACAAAGAAGTAGGAGAGGTAGTCGATCTTGCCAAAAATGGCACCTAAACTGGTGTCCTTGCTGTAGATCAACCCAAATAGCAGGCCCATGATCAGCAAAAAGACAGTCCCGGTGGCGGCCAGGCCCAGCGTTACGTAAAATTTTGCCAGTACCGCCTCGGTGCGGGAGCGTCCGTCTATGACCTGCTGCCGGAGTGTGCGGTAGCTATACTCGTCTGTGATCAGCACAATGACCAGTATACCTAGCAGGAGGTTAAAGAAATAGGCGATATAGGAGAAGCGCATCCACAGGTTAGGGAAGTCATAGAGCGACTTGCCCAGTGCCTGCCCGCTCACCATGAAGCTGCTGCTAAAATAGATCAGCAACACTTGCAGCAGCACGTAGGTGGCCATGATCACCCAGAAAGTCGGGTATTGTAGTATCTTTCTGAGCTCGGTTTTAATCAGGTTCATGCGGGGCTTATTTTTGGGTGATTTCAAGGAATTGCGCCTCCAGGCTCTTGCGGCGCACCAGCAGTTGCGAGAGCACGATGCCCTGGGCAAACATATCGCGGTTGAGGTCGGTGCTGGTGTAACCTTCGGAAAGCGTTAGGCTAATGGTATTCTTGTCCTGGGCAAACCGCACTACATAAGGCAAGCGTTCCAGCAGTTGCAGCACAGGAGCCAACTCTTCGGCACTGATCAGCAGCTGGTCCTGCGCAGAGAGAATATCCCCCACCGGGCCGTTTGCTTTGAGCTTGCCTGCCTGCAGCACCGCTACGTGCGTGCATACCTTCTCTACCTCGTCGAGCAAATGGCTGGCCAGCAGAATGGTTTTGCCCTGCGCCGCGATCCGGGTGATCAGGTCGCGCACCTCGGCTATACCTTGCGGGTCGAGGCCGTTGGTGGGCTCGTCGAGCACCAGCACTTCCGGGTCGTTGAGCATGGCGGCGGCCAGGGCCAGGCGCTGTTTCATGCCCAGCGAGAAGCCTTTGAAAGTGGTGTGGCTCCGTGTGCCAAGGCCCACCATGTCGAGCATCTTGTTGATGTGCCGATGGTCTGCCTGCTTGGTGTCGGCCACCACCTGCAGGTTCGCTTTGGCAGTCAGGTAGGGGTAGAAGTTGGGCGTCTCGAGCAGCGCGCCCACCCGCTGTTTGGTTGCTTTGCTGATAGAACGCCCAAACCACAGATAGCTGCCACCGCTTGGCCGGATCACGTCGAGCACCATGCCCAGGGTGGTGGTCTTGCCGCTGCCATTCGGACCGAGCAAACCATAGATGCTGCCCGCCTCCACCTGGAGTGTCAGTCGGTCGACGGCCTGCAGGCTTCCGAATTTTTTTGAGAGTTCGTCAAGGTATAGGACTGTTGCCATAGCGGGGAGTCGTTTAGACAAATATAGCCTTTTTCTGATGCTGACAAGAAAAGCAATCTGCTAAGGTATAGGAAATGTATCGGTAAGCCAGGTATAGCCTATCCAAAGCAGCTGGTTATGGCTGAGATCAAGGGTATCAGGAAGGTTTACCTGTCAGGCTAGGTTATACTGAAAGATAGTACTTTTGGCTCTCTGTACAAGCTGATTGTGTTAGCCCAATTACACTTTCGATGGTCTTGCCGGCAAACGGAGGCCTGGTCGCTCGCGTGCCCTTTGAAATTATGGGGATAAATTTCAAAGGGCTAAAAGGATGAAGATCAACGTGATTATTTGTCTATTTTTACTGTCTATAAGTGACGATCAGCGCATGGAAGCAGAAAAATACAGCAAAACAGAACTGAGTATGACCGCTGCCGAGGCCAATGTGCGGGCGCTCGTTTTCATTGTGCCGATTCTGGTCATCTATGGGGCGGCTTACTGGCTCATCTGGCCCGAACAGTTCGCTACCCAAAATCTGCGACAACTTGTGGAAGTACAGCGGGATTTGCTGCTGATCTCTCCCATGATCATGCTGCTGGTCTTTGTGCTTGGGGCAGTGGTGCACGAGTTGCTGCACGGGCTAACCTGGGCGGTGTTTTGCAAAAATGGACTCAAGTCGATCAAATACGGCGTGCACTGGAAAGTGCTGACGCCTTACTGCCACTGCAAAGAAGTGCTGCCACTCAGGCACTACGCGATAGGCGGGATGATGCCGGGCCTGGTAATGGGACTGTTGCCAGCGCTGGCAGGTATAGCCATGGGCCATTTTCTGCTCTTCCTGTTCGGCCTGTTCTTCAGTATTGCCGCCGCCGGAGATCTGCTCATCCTCTGGATGCTGCGCCACCAGCACAGCTCCGACCTCGTGCAGGACCATCCGGACAAGATCGGTTGCTATGTGTTGAGTACGAAGGTATAGCCGTCATAACCCCTAACCTGTCTATTCTCGGAGAGCCTGGCCCGCCCTCTTATACCTATCCCTGCGCCCATCCAGGCTAATTTCTTCAGACTCTCTAATACGATCGCGGCGATTCGGATGCTGTTGGAAAGTCAAGCCTTTTTGCTATATTTAAGGTATGGCTCTTTGGTATATGAAGCATCAGACTATGAATTATAAGAAACTACTGGGCGGAAGCCTGGCACTGGCAGCCCTGCTCTGCAGCAATCCACAGGCATCGGCACAAGACTACAGGCAACTGCACGAAAAGGCCATTGTGGTAGACACCCACAACGATGTGCTGATCTCGGTACTGGAAGGGCTGCGGCTGGAAGATGACCTGCGCGGCAAAACGCACTCTGACCTGGCCCGCTTCAAGGAGGGCGGGGTGGATGTGCAGGTGTTCTCTGTCTGGAGCGATGAGACTTACGGTGATGGCAAAGGCTTTAAATTCGCCAACCTCCAGATCGATTCGCTCGAGGCCATCGTGCGCCGTAACCCCGACAAAATGATGCTTGCCCGCACACCTACCGACATTGAGCAGGCCGTCGCGCAAAATAAAATGGCCACCATGATCGGGGTAGAGGGCGGCCACATGATGGAAAGCAACCTGAAGTACCTGGAGGCACTGCACAAGCGCGGCACCATCTACATGACCCTCACTTGGAACAACTCCACGCCCTGGGCTACCTCTGCCATGGACGAAACTAGTGGCAAACTTCCTAAGAACCGCAAGCCCGGGCTGACAAAATTTGGCAAACAGGTGGTACGCAAAATGAACAAGCTCGGCATGCTCGTCGACCTGAGCCACGTGGGTGAGCGCACTTTCTGGGATGCCATGGCCACTACCACCAAACCGGTGCTGGTCTCGCACAGTTGCGTGCACCATTTCAACCCGCACTCCCGCAACCTGAAAGATGACCAGATACAGGCCATCGCCAAAAATGGCGGCGTGATCCACCTCAACTTCTTCTCCGGCTTCCTGGATCCAGACTATGACAAACGCATGAACGCTTTCCGGACCAATCACAGAGCGGAAGTTGACTCGCTGCGCAAAGCAGGTGCCAACTCGATCCAGATCGCTGACTGGGCCATGGCAAACTACCCCGAAGAAGCCTCCGAGTTGCGTCCGCCACTCTCCCTGCTGATGGACCATCTCGACCACATCGTGAAGCTGGTAGGCGTTGACCATGTCGGCTTCGGCTCCGACTTCGATGGTATCACGTCCACTCCACAGCAGCTCGACAGTGTAGCCGATATGCCTGTGATCACCCGCGAGCTGCTTGCCAGAGGGTATAGTGAAGAGGATATTAAGAAGATAATCGGCGGGAACTTCCTTCGCGTGCTGCGGGCAAATGTAGGTTCTTAAGCAGGTATAGGTAAAATGTGAAAAGCTCAGGCACTGTAGTTAGTGCCTGAGCTTTTTTGTTTGTTTTATTTTGTAGCTACTACTTATGCAGGTTTAGCAACTAGTATTGTTTCATAGCTTCGCCTGTGCGGCGGGCACTCACTTTTTTCCTTGATGAAAAAAGTAAGCAAAAAAATCAAGACTCCCCAAACTCGCTGACCGCTCGAACAGTGGAGCGCCGTTTGGTGCACCTGGCAAGTGTGATTTGCTTCGTAGCCTGCGGGGCAAGTTAGTCTTGCTATACCTGTCTGTGGTGTGTGCCACAACACTTATACCTGTGAAGTGGCAGCTACAGACTCCCCTCCTTGGATAAGGAGGGGCAGGGGTGGTTGGACCCGGTAAAGCAAAAGAACTACTGCAACTACAACGCTATACCTTGAAACGACAGCAGAAACTCCCCTCTTGAGAGTGGCTGGGGTGTGTCATAGCAACTGTCTGACCACTTTCAACTAAGATCCTTCCAGGTTGACAAACCGGAAAGTAGTAGCCAAAAAGTCCCTCTTGGAGTAGAGGCCTTCTACAAAGAAGGGGCTGGGGTGTGACAATCTTGCATGATAGCGCCCCCCGGGGAAGGGGGAGCAAGGGTACAATCCGAATAACCAAGCTATACCTGTAAAACAGCAAATCCAGATTCCCTATACCTGTGCCAGAGGCCCCACCATAGCAGACACGAGCAAGGACGCTCGCGCCATATTCACCTTATTACTCTACCGGCACCACCCTATAAATCGTCCCCGGGCTCTCTACGGCTACATAGATATACCCATCTGGTCCCATTTTCACGTCACGCACGCGGCCAATGTTTTTGAGGAGTTTTTCTTCGCTTACGATCTTCTCACCATCCATTTTGAGCTTGCTTAGGAACTGGAAGCGTAGAGAGCCAACGAGCAAGTCACCTTCCCAGCCCTTGTAGCGGCCTCCCGTCACGAACGCCATGCCGGACGGGGCAATGGAAGGAACCCAGTACCAGAGCGGCTGCTCCATACCTTCTTTTTTGGTTAGTTCTGTCAGCACAGTGCCGTTGTAATTGATGCCGTAGGAGATAACGGGCCAGCCGTAGTTCTTGCTTTTCTCGGCGATGTTCACCTCGTCACCGCCGCGCGGGCCGTGTTCGTTTGTCCAGATGGCGCCGGTGCTCGGGTGGATAGTCATGCCCTGGATGTTGCGGTTGCCGATGGTCCAGATAGAGGCGATGGCGCCTTTTTCGTTCACGAAAGGGTTGTCGGCAGGTATAGCGCCGTCGTCTTTGATGCGGTGTACCTTGCCTGGCGCACGCTCAATGGTCTGGGCATTTTCGTGGTGCTGGCCGCGGTCGCCTACCGACACATACAACAGACCGTCGCGACCAAACTCCAGGCGGGAACCGTAGTGGTGGCGGGTGCGTGCCCAGGGCTGTGCCTCGAAAATCACTTTCTGATCCGTGAGTTTGTTACTGTCAAGTTTGGCGCGCATCACCGCTGTGGTCGAGAGCGTCTGGTCACCTTCTTTTTTGAAGGCAGAGTAGGAGAGGTAGATCAGGTTGTTTTTCGCAAAGTCCGGGTGAAGCGCTACGTCCAGCAGACCGCCCTGTCCCTGTGCCAGTACCTCGGGGGCACCAGCAATCTTCTGCAATTGGCGGCTTCCCTTCGGCAGGCGGTAGAAAGCGCCGTTGCGGTCGGTGATCAGCATGTCGCCGTTTGGCAGGAAAGCCATGCCCCATGGAATTTCCATACCTGTCGCCATCGTATCGAGGCGGTAGCTGAGCGACTCGGAGGTATAGACAGCGCTGGCCGTGGCCTCTGCGCTGAAATCGTACTGCTTCACATTCTGTATACCTTCCTGTATGTAGGCCACCAGCGCCGTAATTTCCTGGTCTGTGAACGCCTGCTCAAAGGCGGGCATGCCTTCCTCAGGGTATCCATGCTTGATAGCGGCAAAAAGGTTTTCAGCGGTGTTGCCATGCTTCCATTTGCGGTCGGTGAAAGCTTCCATCTGCTCGCCATGGCAGCCGGAACAGTAGCTGGCGTAGTTGGTACGGGCTTTTTCCAGTTGCGTCTCGCTCAGGGCTACTTCCTGAACGGAAGTCTGGGCAACAGTTTGCGCATTGGCGTCAGTCGTACTGGCACTGCTGCCGGAACTGGTGCAGCTATGCAGTGTGATGAGGGCGAATCCCAGAAGAGGAAACAGGCGTGATGTTTTTAACATAGTATGTGAGTAAGTCTTGCGGCTTTACGTGATTGATGCGGTTGTGTATACAAATATAGCTCTCCTGCTTTATTTCAGGTATAAAATCTGTTAAGTGAGACAAGTTAGGTATAGACTTCATTAAAACAGGTATAGGAAAGCTCCGGGAAGAAAAGTAGTTTAGCCCCGTTTCCGAACTGCAACTAACCAAAATATGCTAATTAGACTTTTCCTCCTTTTGATGCTGATGACAGGCGCCGGCTCGGCTTGTCTGGCGCAGCTTACCGCTTCAGACATCCGCCAACTACACAATGCTGCCCGCTATACCGGAAGCGAGGAGGATTTACTCAAGATACTGGGGAAGAACATCCGCTACCCGGCAGCCGCCCAGAGAGCCGACAAGATGGGAATGGCCGTGTTTGTGCTCAAGATTTCGAAAGGCGGTAGAATAGTAGAGACAGGGACACTGAACAAATCGCACGCTGAATTCAAAGAAGCGATCGGGCGGGCTGCAGACATGACAAAAGGCAAGTGGGCGGCCTCGAACGACACAGCTCAGTTTTTCTATGCTGTTATTCCTGTTTTGTTCGACATCTACGGCAGCGGCTATACCATGCATACCACCAAGGTGCCGGACTACTTCCAGGTAACAGTCGTGGTCACGGCTGTAGGCGTACCAAACGCAATGAATGGCCTATATGAAAGGCAGGAAAGTGATTATGTAACGCGGGCGAACAACCTCGCCCGGATGGAGCGCCACACGGAGGCGATACAGGCGCTTGAAGAACTGGTCAACCTGCAGCCGCTGCACACTGCCTATTACGAGCCGCTCATCACGCTGCATGAAAAAATCGGCAACGCCACCGAAGCTGAATACTACAGGCTGGTCCGGAATCTGTTTGCGCAGGAAGAAAAGTAAGCCAATAAAAAAGCCACCTTCGCGGGTGGCTTTTTCTATAATTACAACGGCAGCTTTACATCCTGCATCAGTCGCCCTACCGGGTACATGTTGTGGGTAGGCTCGTAGTGCGGAGAATTTCTGTAGACAAAGTCCAGTTGTGCGCGGGCGTTCTTGGCGAACTCAGCGTCCTGTTTTTTGCGCTCCTCCAGCTGCTTGCGCAGGTCCGGGTTCTTCTTCAGGATCTCAGCTGCCAGGTCTTCGAACACATAGCTCGAGAAGTACTCTTTCTGCATCAGGATGCTGTCAAAGAAGTTCCAGTTGAAATAGGAGTCCACGGCCTGCGGCTCCAGGGCTTCTACTAAAAAGCGGTTAGCCTCCTGGTTCAGGTATACCACGTAGTCGCCTTTCAGGAACTGGCGTGGCATGGTGCGGGTCTCCACCTTGGTACCGGAGTGCAAGTAATGGCCTTCGTACGCTCGGGGTGATGTTTTGTAATCAGAGATGTAGTAGGTGTCGAGCGTGATGGTGGTGTCGCGCTTAAGCTGGCGCATCTCCACTTTGTTTAGCTTCAGGCGGTCGATCACCTCGCGCCAGGCCTGCGGAACGATGTAGGCTACTGGCTTCTCCACCGTCACGGTAGGCGTGAAGGTGTTGTAGTAGTTGATGTTGGTAGCGTAGGGCGCTTTGCGGTCGTAATACAGGCGCTCCAGTCCGCTCACTTCGCTTGGCTTATACTTGGCGGCGTATCCCAGGAAAGGAATCTTCTCTACCTTGGTCGTGTCCAGTTGCCAGTCGAGGGCGAAAGTCTTTTGCGTCAGGGTTTCCTGCTTGGCCTTGGCGCGGAGTTGGCCTATCTCTTTGGCGTCGCGGCTCACAGTACTGATCATGTGCTCCATCAGCTTGTAAGTAGACTGCACCCGTTGGTCGAAGGGCTTGAGCATGTGCGTCTCCGGCACGAAGCCGATGGTGTTGTACAGCGCGGTATACCCGGTGGCATAGCGCGGCGACTCCATGAAGCCGATGATGCCCTTTTCAGGTGTCTCGCCAATGGTGTTCATGTAAGGCACCATCGGAAACTTGTCTTTCTTCATGCCTTCATACAGCGAAGGCAGCATCTTGCCCTGCAGGTAGCCGGCCAGTGTCGGATTCAGCTTGTTGTGCTGCGTGGCGATAAGCGTCATTACGTGCTGGTAGTCGGCGCCGTTGGAGGTATGGTTGTCCATGAACACGTCCGGGTCCCAGTCGCGGTAGATGAGGTGGAAGGCCTGCGCGTTTTTGGAATCGGTTTTGAGGTAGTCTCGGTTCAGGTCGAGGTTGCGGGCATTGCCCCGGAAACCGTAGCTCTCCGGGCCCTCCTGGTTGGTGCGGGTGTGGCTGTTGCGGTTAAGAGCGCCGCCTATATTATAGACAGGTATAACGGCCAGCACCACATTATCGAGTTGTTTGCGCTTGCTTTTGTCCTGCAGGTAGTCGCGGAGCAGCAGCATGGTGGCGTCAATGCCTTCGGGCTCGCCCGGGTGAATGCCGTTCTGGATGAGCAGCACGCGCTTGTCTTTTTGTTTGATCGACTTCGGGTCAAAGTCCTTGTCGGTGGAGACGATGACCAGGTGCAGCAGACGGCCGGAGTCGGTATAGCCGTAGGGCACCATTTTCACTTCGTCGTAGGCCGCGTCGAGCTTGCGGTACCAGTCGATGGCCTCGTCGTAAGTGGCAGTCTGGTTCTTGTTGCCTTTCTCGTAGGGCGTTTTGAGGTCAGTTTTGTCAGGTGTTCCGGTAGCCAGCAGCGCGGCTAAGAGTAGGGTGGTCAGCATGTGTGGTGTTTACAATTGTTCTTGCAGAGCAATGTTAACCAATTATGCTTAGAAATGGAATCAGAAATTGTCTGAGCGTTGATTTTTGTATGCTGTAGGGACAAGTCGCGACCCAATGCCGTCAACTTAAGCAATGATCAACTCAAACTGTCAACTCGACGATAGGAGAGAGCTGGATTCTTTCGAAATTTTCGCACTTATTCAGATTTTTCCCAAAACGAGGGCCCCTACCCCCGGGTCGAAAAGACAGAAAGGTCCTTAAATTGACGGAATTGGGTCGCGAACTGTCCGAATCGTGCATAGGTATAGGCTATACCTGAAACGTCTTCCGGTTCTTATTGGGGAATAATGTTTTATCGAGGCTATACCTGCCAGGGCCGATGAAGTAGAGGGCGAAAAAGAGAATGGCTGCTTCAAGGGAGTGGGAGTAACCGCCAAATCCATCGCCGGCAGAGACATGGCGCAGGGTTGCCACCAGCATGGTGATCACAAGCAACACCGTAACGGGCCTGAAAAACAAACCCAGCACCAGCAGCCCACCGCCTACCGTCTCGGCAAAAGCGGCCATAAAACCCCAGAACTCCGGCATAAAGTCAATCCCCAGCAGCTGCATGTTCGCTCCGATCTTCGCCCAGCGCTCCGGTCCGCCCACCATTTTAGGCCAGCCGTGCAGTATGAACATGATGCCGATGCCGATGCGAAGAAGCAACAGTCCGGTGTTTTTATAGCTATAGCGGGCGCGGAGTAATGACATGCGAGCAATAATACGCAATTCGCAGAAATATTACAATAACCTAATATATTAAAATGCTGCGAACAAGCGTATTGGCAGGTATCTGGTCGGGTTTCAGCTTATGAAGGCTATTCTGATCTAATTGTGAGGAATCCAAGATGAAGGACATGCCCGATTTTTCGCTCACAGCCACAAAACCTGCTTCACCTAAACTGGTGTAGTCAATAGGGTGCTGCCGTACCACTTCGCCGTACTTCGACCCGACTCCTATACCCTGGGCCGTTCTGTAGTTGGTGTCGCGGATGCTGATGCGCCATACCTGGCAATTGGGCTCGCAAAGCTGCTCCACCAGCATGCCGTGCGGGCTTTCCGAATTGCTGAGCACATACGCCGTGTATTGTTGGCCCTCCAGCTGCAGGGTGGTGTCCCTGATCTGCCAGCCTGTTGGCACCTGGCTGCGCATTTCTGCTATGGGCATACCGATCCGGACCCTGCCCGCCTGGCCTTTGCCAAGCACCAAATTAGCCGGGTCTGTGGCTTCGGTGTTTGTGTCGGGTTCAACGGTATCTGACATAGTCTCATCCGCTGTTGTGTTTGCGGTGGCGTCCGCTTGACCGGTGTTGTTATGGTCGGCCAGGCAAGCTGCCATGCCCACCCCCAACAGGATAGCGTACATTATATTCTTAAGCATAAGGTAAGATTAGGGAATCATTATATTCCTTGTAACCCTGTTCTGACAGCCGGGGTTGTCGTATATTAGCACCAAAACGTAAATCGTTTCTTTCGTTATACATCAACTAAAAATAATAAAATGGCTTTACCATTAATACTGGTTTCGAACGACGACGGCATCACAGCGCCAGGTATACGTATGCTGGTGAAAGTGGCCAAGAAGATAGGGGACGTCGTGATTGTGGCGCCCGATGGTCCGCAGTCAGGTATGGGGCACGCGATCACGATCGGGAACACCCTGCGGCTCGACCGCTCCATCGCTTTCGATGATATGGATGTAGAGGCATACGAGTGCTCCGGCACCCCGGCTGACTGCGTGAAACTGGCCAAGTTCCATGTACTGAAGGACCGCAAGCCCGACCTGGTGGTGAGCGGCATCAACCACGGCTCCAATTCCAGCATCAGCGTGTTGTATTCAGGCACCATGTCAGCGGCTATTGAGGCGGCAATAGAAGGGCTTCCGGCTATCGGTTTTTCGCTCTGCGACTACGGGCACGAGGCGGATTTTTCGCATACCGAGGAGTTTGTGGAGCTGATCATCCGGCAGGCGCTGGAGCACGGTATACCTGAAAACACAGCCCTGAACGTGAATTTTCCGAAAAAGAGCGAAGAGCCGATAAAAGGCGTGAAGGTATGCCGACAGGCCCATGCCAGGTGGCAGGAGGAGTTTGACGAGCGCCTCGACCCGCGCAACCGCCACTATTTCTGGATGACGGGCAGCTTCGTGAATTATGACAAAGGCGAGGACACCGACGAATGGGCGCTGGTAAACAACTACGTATCAGTCGTGCCCTGCCAGTTCGATATGACCGCCTACCACGCCATGGCCACCTTGAACGAGTGGGATTTGTAAGGTATAGCCTAGGTAAAGAGTGAAAGCAGAGCCGCCCCGGATACATTTCGGAGCGGCTTTGCTGCTATTTTACCTTTATTTTCAGCTTCCTTGCATCTTCCTTTCGGTTCACCACCACAAGCTCGTATTTGCCTTTCGGCAAAGCAAGGCGGGGAGAAGATTGCTGATTCGGAACTTCGAGTATGTCCACGGGAACAGCCTCCTGCACATTTTCTCCTTCCGGAAACGCCATGAGCAACACCGGGAATTCCAGCTGGATTGTGCTCAGGTCAACTAGTACACTCTTATTCCCATTTTCGAAAAGCCAGCCAGGCCTTACGTTTTTGTAAGAAGTGAACGGGTGAAGCACAGCCACATCGGCCCAGGTCTTGCCGCGTTCGAGTCGGAAAGATTGGTTCATCTGATCCAGCAAGACGGAAGGTTGAGTGATGTTGAAAGTCTGCAGCAGCGGGTGGGACATTTCCGGCTTGCTCTTTTCAGAGTAAGCTACCTGTTCAATCGTTAACGGATCTATACCTTTGTACTCTGCTAATCTGCCGGCCATCGCTTTTTCCCATTGGTCGTGCTCGCCTTCCACCACATGTCCAAATCCGCAGTGGATCAAAAACTTCTCGTTAGGTCGGCTCTCCATGACTTTCTGAATATTTCTGGCCTGATCTATTTCCCTGGGCTTGCCATTGTTCCGGTTGGTCGTTTCATAAGGAAACACGTTATACCCGATTTCCAGTGCAGTCCGGATCAGATTACCAAACTGTGGGTCTTTGGTGTAGTGGCCCGTCTCCATGACAGGGTATTTCCTGTCATGGAGCAGACTGTCTTTCAGCTTGCCATTTGTGAGTGCCTCGAGTCCGAGGTTCCTGTACCCATTTTCGTAAAGCCTTTGGAGCAGCGACCTGGTGAACACCCGATGCAGCGAACTGTGGTGTGCCTCGTTGATGATGACAACCTGGTGTAACCTGGCCTGCTCCACTATGTAATCTGCCGCCGGAATGACCCTATACCTTTCCCGGAGTGAATCCAGTTCATGCTTAGTGTAAGGTGTAAAACTTCCGGGGAAGGCAACATCCCACAACTCCAATGCTTTTCTGTAATCACCACTTGTAGCGAAGTCACTCGCAGCCAGCTGATGCTTCCAGGCTACCGTGTCCTGGTCCAGTTTCTCCTTAATAGCCGATTGGAATTTATAGGTATGCTGGAACGTGATCGTCTCGATGGGTTGCGTGTTTTTGCAGCCTGAGATCAAGAAAAACAGTAGGCAGCTTATCGAAAGTAAGGAGTGAGGCTTCATACAGGTGATGGCTCAAAATACAAGGGCACAAAATGTTAACGGATTATTTTTGCCGTGTTACCACCACGTCGGCTTTCTCTAGATCCTGATTTTTGCCGCCGTTTTCGGTCACAAACAGAATTTTGATTTTCTGTGTCACGCCCACATATTTCCCGTCTACCTTACCGGGGTTCCATTTCCCGTTCGTGCTCCGGAAAGCAGCGGATAGTACATCATGTAGCTCTCTGCCGACACTTGTAGGAATCATCGTCATCACATCGCCGTTGTCCTTTACCATGTAAGTCACCTCTACAGCCCCTTCAAAAGTAGCAGCCGCCGGATAGCGTACTGTTTTGGCCAGGTATCGCTCAAAGGAGCCGTCTTTAAAGGTTGGCTTCACATCCACTTCGTCCAGGTTATAGTAGCTCTTGGTATACTTGGTCATGCTCGGTACGCCCATTTTTTCGCTGCTATGGCCGGATTCTGAGCCCAGAAACTGCACCGGCAGCACCACTTCGGCACCACTTGGCTGACCGCTTTTGAGGGCTGGTTCCCACTGGCCGGAGGTGGCTTTCACAGCCGCCATAGCCGATTCTGACAGTTTAGCCAGTAGGGATTTGTTCTGCAGCTGGAACATAGAGGCGTCCATGTAGTCGAGTTCGGAGCCTGGTCCCACGGTTTTCTTCAGTTTCGTGCCCTCCAGTCGCACATTCGACACCTGCCCCTCACGGTCCACATAGAACTTCACCATCACGCGGGCGTTCAGGTTCTCGTTTTTGGCTTCGGCAGGCAAGGCCAGGTGGGCCTTCATCGCCTGGAACATCGCCTCATTGCCGCCCTTAAAAGCAGGCATGCGATTGGCTACGCTGGCAGCGGCGGTGCGGTCGTTGTCGTTCAGTGCAAACCGGATCGGCAAGGTATAGCGCACCCGCACAACTTCTCCGTTCTGCCGGCCAGGGTTCCAGTGGCCACTCATCAGTTTCACAACCCGCATTGCCTCTTCATCGGTTTCTTTGCTGAGCGACTTAACGGTCTTTACTTCATTGATTTTGCCGTCGGTTTCTACCACGAAGCTCAACACGGCCAGGCCTTCGAGGCCGTTACTTTTGGCGATAGCCGGATACTGGATATTGGTGCCCAGGAACTTCATCATCTCCGATTCACCGCCCTTGAACTGTGGCATTTGCTCCACATAGGAGTAGGGTTCGTTTGCAGATTTTTTGCTTTGAGCAAGCGTTTCCGTCTGCAGTCCGCAAGTGAGCGAGAGGGCCAGCAGGGGAGCAGCCAGCAGGGTTTTGAGTGTGTTTTTGTTTTTCATGAGAGGTATTTTTAAGGTTTCGTTTTAGGAAAGAAAAGGCAATAGGCATCCTGCCCCGGTTTTCAGGCCGGGCAAATCAGGTATACATAAGGGTGAGAGTGCTATTTTATCGCGAAGCGAATGGGTAAGGTATAGCGTACCGGGACAACCACTCCATTTTGTCTGCCCGGAGACCACTGGCCCTGCATTTTCTCCACTACCCGCAAAGCCTCTTTGTCGAGCGATTCATGCAGCGTTTTAAGGATCGTGATATCCTGCAGGCCTCCGTTTTTGTCTACCACAAAGCTCAGAACAACCAGGCCTTCCACGCCTACCTCCTGCGCATTTTTCGGATAGCGTATGTTGCGGCCCAGGAACTTTATCATTTCCGATTCACCGCCATTAAATTGAGGCATCTGCTCCACATAGGTATAAGGTTTATCAGCACTGAATTCGTCTTCGGAGGGCGGGATCGTGACGGACGGTTTCACCAGCTTCATTTCATCCTTTACCACATTACTTGCTTCAGGAGTTGTAGTTGCTGGCGTGGCTGTTGGCTCCTGGCTTATACCTGTGTCTGCACGCTTCTGGTTCCCAAAAGGTATAGCTTCTTTCCGGGCGGGAGCGGTGATGAGAATTTCCGATAGCGAAGCCGGCTCTTCCATGAGGGGGGTGATGTCAGCGCTTACCTTGCTGGCCGAAAAGGCAACCAGCAGCGTCAGGACGACAGGCAGCACCAGAAGCAGGCGCATTTTGCTGGCAGGTTTGCCGTGCAGCTGCAGCATGCGCAGGCGGCGGAAAACCTGGGGCTTCTGAAAGTAGCTGCCCACCGGTATTCCGGCCATAAAGAGTGCCTCTTTGGCCAGCAGGGAGCTGTACTCCTGGGGCTGGCAGTTGGCCAGTACCTCGGCATCGGCCTGAAACTCGTGTACGTTGCGCAGTTCTTCCTTCATCAGCCACACCAGCGGGTTAAACCACAGCACAGCCGTCAGGATCTCATAGTAGAGCACGTCGTAGGTATGGTGCAGGCGCACGTGGGCCATTTCATGCAAAAGAATCTGCTGCTGCTCCTGGGCAGACAAATGCTGCATATCTCCCAGAAACACATAGTGCAGAAAGGCGAACGAGGGAAACTGCCCTTCGGTTTGGAGAACGGTCGCCTCGGCACCTGGAGAAGAAACCGGTTTGGCGGCAGAAGCCAGCGAACGTATGCGGACCACCTGCAGGTATAGCCTGGCCAGTAGCACAAGCCCGATCGCACTATAAGCTATCAGAAGCCATTGGCCTGTCGAAAAAAGCGGCTCCGTAGCCGACGCGGCTGAACCAGAGCCCACTACCTGCACTTCCTGCAGTTGGATGGCAGGTATAAGGTCGGTAGCGGGGAGCACCGTTTGAAACGGCAGCGGCAACTCCAGCAACGGGATAGTCAGGGCCAGAACAGGAGCCAACAGCAGGTATAGCCTGTTGTAGAGCAGGCCGGGTTGGTTGTGCAGCACAAGCCTGTAGAACAGGTAGAGCACCAGCAGGGCCAGCGCCGATTGCAGCAGGTAATTAACCGTTGTTTCCATCCTGTTGGTCCTCCTCTTTAAGGTCGTCTTTTACATGGCGCATCAGTTGGTCCAGCTCTTTCACATCCAGGTTGTTGTCCTTGGCAAAAAAAGAAACGAGCTTTTCGAAAGAGCCCCCGAAATAGCCGCTCATAAAATTCTTCAGAAAGAAGCTCTTATACTTGTCCTCGGCCACCAGCGGAAAGTACTCGTGCGACTTGCCAAAGGCGGTATAGCCCACAAAGCCCTTCTTCTCCAGAATACGCACTATCGTGGACACGGTATTGTAGGCAGGCTTTGGTTCCGGCATCTCCTCTAAGATGTCCTTCACAAATCCTTTTTCCAGTTTCCAAAGGATCTGCATGATCTCTTCTTCGGCTTTGGTGAGTTCTTTCATAAGGCTATTGGTTGCTTGGTAGGATAAATATATAACTAATTACTTAGTTTACAAACTAAAAGTTTAGTTTTTACGAAATTTAATTAAAAATAGCTCCCCAGATGGAGAGCTATTTTTATTCTGGTGAAGAGGCTTCGGCTTAGTAGCCGGGATTCTTTTCTAGGTTAGGATTTATTTCGATCTGCTGTAATGGAATAGGCCATAGGTTACGGAAAGCCTGTGCATCACAAAAGCCGAGTACCTGACAAGTACGGTTGTAACGGCGCAGGTCCATAAAGCGCAAGCCCTCACCTACAAACTCAAGGCGGCGCTGAAGCAGGATTTCATCCAGGGCTGCTCTGTTAGTGAGAGCTAGCAGTGGCCGAAGTCCTGCTCTAGTTCTCACTGCGTTGATGTCAGAAAGAACCTGTAGCGATACAGGAAGAATATTGTCACCGCCATTAGCTGTTTGTCTCACGGCTGCCTCTGCTCTGATCAGGTACATTTCAGCCAGGCGGATGACGATCACGTTATCGGCATTGTTTACGGCGTCTTCATATTTCAGCAAGCGACGACGGTTGGCAGAGCCCTCAATGCGTACGGTAGCCGCAAAGCGGGAATCGCCGTTGGCAGCTGATGCCTGCAGTACGGTGTACGTATCCTCGCTGACATAAAACTTCTGGCCCGGTGTGTTCGGGTTGGTAGCTGAGCCTAAACTGTTCTGATCGTTCGGTGTGAAATCAATCTCGAAAATAGACTCCGAGTTGCCGCTTCCTTCGTTAGTAAATACGCTGGCGAAAGTAGGCATCAGCGAGAAAGCACCACTCTCAATTACCTGGCTGGCTTTGGCTTGTGCCCCTGCATTGTTTCCGTTCTGCAAATACACACGGGCAAGCAAAGCAGTGGCAGCAAGACCCGAGGCACGGCGTGGGTCGCCAGCCTCTACCATACTCAGCATGCTCTCAGCAGTAGTCAGGTCAGTAATGATCTGAGTATACACATCCTGCTCAGAAGAGCGCGCCAAACTCTGGATATCCGGCAAGCCGGCTGTGGCGTTCAGCTCAAGTGGCACACCACCAAATACCTTCACCAGATCAAAGTAGGCCAGCGCTCTTAGAAAGTGCATCTCACCACTGACGGCATCACGCTGCTCAGCCGTGATGGTACCAGCCGTAACCAAACGCTCTGCCTGCGCAATAACGGTGTTGGCACGGTTGATAACCAGGTAGATGGTTCCCCAGAAATTTTCGATCTGCAGGTTAGATGCAGTTAAAGCGCGTCGGGCTGCTTCGGCATCCGTGGTGAACGTGCCAACAAACTGCATGTTATCGGAGTAGATTTCGTGGTAAATATTGTATCGGAAGCCGTAATAATCTTCAGACTGCAGGGCACTGTAAACACCGAGTGCTGCCTTGTCCAGCGAATTGAAATCAGTTACGGCAACGTCTGCTTCTACCTGTGTGGTGGGCGCCACTTCCAGTCTATCCTCGCAGCCGGTTAGCACACTCAAACCAAGCGCTGTAGCCAATATATAGGTGTATTTTTTCATCTTGCTAATCGGTTTAAGGATTAAAATCCAACATTAATACCAAACGTGATGGTGCGGTTCTGCGGCACGGTGTAGAAGTCCACACCCAATGTGGTGTTGCTGGTGCCTGCAAAGTTCACCTCCGGGTCGAAGCCAGGATAATCGGTGAATGTAACGAGGTTCTGAGCCTGGGCATATACGCGCAGCGTCCTCATTCTCAGTCGCTCACTGATGGTGGATGGCAGGGTATAGCCTAGCACCAGGTTCTTGAGGCGCAGGTATGAGCCATCGTAGATGAAGCGCGAAGAGTTGCTACGGCCATTGTAGTTCGGATCTTCATAAGTGGCACGAGGTACGTCAGTTACATCCCCTTCCTGCTGCCACCTTCCCAGTACGTCCTCCAGCATGTTATCGTCGTAGCGGCCCAGGTGCATCTGGTACTCACGGGAAGGCATAGCAATGTCGTTGCCGTATGAGAACTGGAAGAACACGTTCAGGTCGAGGCCCTTGAAGCGCACTGTGTTTGTTAAACCACCTATAAAGTCTGGCTGGGCGTTACCAATCACTGTAAAGTCGTCGTCTGTAATGATGCCGTCGTCATTGATGTCGCGGTAGTTGACGTCACCGGCCAGCGTGCCATTAAACTCGGTTTTAGAAGCCGGCACCTCATCTTGTCTGCTGTAGATGCCGTCCGCGATCAGGCCGTAGAACGTGCCGATCGGGTAGCCCTCGCGCAATACAATCGAGTTGCCGCCGAAACCGTAGAATATGTCCTGCCCTTCGTAGAGCGAGGTTACTTTGTTGCGGTTGCGGGCAATGTTAAAGTCTGTCGTCCAGTTAAACCCATCGCCCGGATTAGAGATGTTTACCGTATTCAGGGCAATCTCAAAACCTTTGTTCTCTGTGGAGCCTACGTTAAACTGCACACTTGAGAAACCACTCTGGGTAGGTATAGGGCGTGCAAACAGCAGGTCGTCCGTCTTCTTCACATAGTAGTCGACGGCCAGGTTGACGCGGCCGTTCAGAAAGCCTAGGTCGGCCCCCACGTTAAACTGCTTGGTGGTTTCCCACTTCAGGTCAGGGTTAGCCAGCTGCGATTGCGCCAGACCAGACAGATCGAGGTAGTTGCTGCCACCGGTATAAAGGGCCAGGTAGCGGAAGTCGCCAATCTCCTGGTTACCGGTTACACCATAAGAGGCACGCAGTTTCAGTTCGCTCATGTAGTCAAGACCCGACATAAAGTCTTCTTCGATCAATCTCCATCCGGCAGAAACGGATGGGAAGTAACCAAAGCGGTTGTTTTCACCAAAGCGCGAAGAACCGTCCGCACGGAAGTTCACACCCAGCAGGTACCTATCTCTGAAGGAGTAGTTCACACGGCCGAAGAATGAAACCAGGGAAGACTCGAGTTCTGCACCTGTACCGGCGTTTACACGGGCTGCGCTCGATACGTAACGGAAACGCTCACTGGCAAAGCCCTCACCTGTCACACTGGCGCTGCGAATCAGGTTATCTTCGTTGCTGGCGCCAATTACTGTAGATAGGCTGTGTACCTCGTTGAAAGCCTTGTTGTAAGCAAGTGTGGCTTCCAGCAGACGCTTCGAAACAGTTGTTGTGGCATTGATCGCCTGACCTTCCTGCTCAAAGAAAGTAGCACCCGGGAAGTTGGCTGCACTGTAGCGGCGCTCATCCACATTCAGCACATCTACACCCCCCTTCACCTGAAAGTCAAGGCCTGGTATGATCGTGTATTTGGCAAAGGCATTGCCTACGGCGCGCAGGTTTCGTGTCTCATTATCGTTCTCAAGGCCTTCTGCCACCGGGTTGGTATAGAAGAAATTTGGATAGGAGTACGCTCTGGTTTCTATGTCGGTATAAACAGGCCAGAGCGGAGAGGCTGCCAGCGCATTGGCAAACGGGCTGGTAATGGAGTTGTCGCTGATGATACGATCGCTGTCAGATTGGCTGAGCTGGATGCTGGTACCAAGTGCGAATTTGTCGTTCGCCTGGTGGTCAAGGTTCAGGCGGGTGGAGTAGCGCTGGTAACGGCTGCCGATCACGACGCCTTTCTGATCGAAGTAGTTACCTGACACGTAGTAGCGTGTCTTCGGATCGCCACCGCTCAGAGAGATTTCATAATTCTGGATCCCAGCCCTGCGGGAAATTTCATCTACCCAATCTGTGTCGGAAATAGGGAAATCAATTTCGCCATAATAGAAGTCAATAAACTCCTCTGGTGTGTATTGGCCCTCGGGTATATAACCATCATTTTCAAAGGCCTCCATCATGATGTCAGTATACTGCTGGGCATTCAAAAGTTTCGGCTTTTTCCAGTAGTTCTGCGTACCCGCGTACATATTGAAATTTACCTGCGTCTGCCGGGCAGAGCCACGCTTGGTTGTGATCAATACAACACCATTGGCAGCGCGAGAACCATAGATGGCAGCAGCTGAGGCATCTTTCAAGATATCGATAGACTCGATATCGTTCGGGTTGATATCCGTAACAGCGTTAACTGATTGGCCACCAAAGCCCAATTGAGAAAAATCACCTGTTGTTAGGGGAACACCATCCACTACGTACAGTGGCTGGTTGCTGGCAGAGATAGAAGTCGCACCACGCACTCGCACAGTTATACCGCCCCCGGGAGTACCAGAGTTTTGCGAAATCTGCACACCGGCAGCACGGCCCTGTAGCGCCTGGTCAACACCAACTACTGGCAGGTTCTGGATGTCTTCAGATCTTACCTTGGCAGTTGCACCCGTTACCTCACGGCGCTCCTGTGTGCCATACCCCACCACTACAACTTCGCTCAGCTGTCGTTCATCGGCTGCCAGCTGCACATCTATAGTGGAGCGACCACTGACAGGTATCTCCTGACGCTGCATACCGATAAAGCTGAAAACGAGTGTAGCGTTAGGTTGTACGGTCAGGGTGTATTCGCCATCGACTCCTGTGGTGACACCATTGGAAGTGCCCCGTTCCAGCACGGTAACACCCGGTAGCGCAGAGCCGTCAGTGGCAGCGGTGACCCTACCGGATACAGTTTGAGTCTGAGCCCAGGCACTTCCCACAAGTGTCAGGACTAAAAAGAAGCTCAATAGTATACTCTTCTTCATATTAGTTAAATTTGATTCACACTTAGAATGTTATTACGGAAATAGTGTAAATAAATCGAAGAAATAATTTACTTATATTAAAAAAAATATAAATAAATATGCAAATAACTATATTAAGATGAAGACAAAAAACAGCATCTCCCTAAAATGTTGCTGACAGATTAGACTCCGTTATTTAGGAAAACATAGTATATAGGAAAGATAATTCTCAGGTACCTACCGCTTCAATTCCCACTGCTGTGGGTGTTATTTCTTCTCCAGCATCGTCACACTCAAAAAGCCACTGCCCTCTTTAATGACCGACTTCCAGCCCAGGTCCTGCAGGTACCAGCGTATAAAGTTGTTGAGCAGGCCATGCGCCACCAGTATCACGGGCGGGTTATCCTCGGCCTGCTGTGCCAGAAAGGAGGCGGCTTCCCGCGCCCGCCGCTTGGCCTGCCTGAACGTTTCGATTCCCTGGCTGTTCAGCCCCATCATCCAAAGCACCCGGGCGCTCACCAGCCAGAGCCGGATGGGAAGCCGTAGCAGGGGCAGTGAGAAGATCCGGCGCTCAAACTCCCGGAACTCGTGCCGCACCACCAGCTCCACCTCATCCCCGAAAATCTGGCGGGCAGTGAGCTGCGACCTTATCAGGGTGCTGCAGTATACCTGACGGACCTCCTGGTAGGGGATGGCCTCGTGTTCCATGACAAACTGCTCCACCTCCGCCGCGTCGTAGGCGCTGATGTAGTCGCTTGCAGCCGCTTTGCTGAAGTAACCTTTCTTGGGCACCACGGGCCGCGCGTGGCGGATCAGGAAGATACGCCCTTTGGTACGACTGGTCTCTGGTACTCCTCTCAAAGTAAGCTCGCGTGATTCAAGCATGTTATACGCAAGGTGTAATCCTGCGATGCCTGCACACTGCCTGGCGGCTAATAATAATGCATGGTTTTGGAACACAGGGCGCGTATAGGAGGCACGGCCGATAAAAAAACGTAAAAAACCGATAATCGCATTAACGGAATCCACCTTGTACCCGTAATAGAATGCACTGCCGGTAGGCGCTGGCAGGCCAGCCACTGAACATCCTTCTACCTGGCTGGCACGATTACCTATCCTATACCTGTTTCCAAAGCCGTTCCGCAACCGGACGGACAAGGTATAACGGCCCGAACCAAAACATGATGTAACACATATCTACACCAGAAAAGATAATGAAGACACCCCTTTACCCATCGACTATCCTGATGACTGCCGATACGGTTGGCAGCGTATGGACGTATGCACTGGAGCTAACAAGAGCTGTAGCAGCGCATGGCACCAACGTGGCCCTGGCGACCATGGGCGAGCCCATGAGCGAGGAGCAGCGGGCGCAGGCTGAAAGCATCTCCAACCTCACGGTGTATGAAAGTGAGTATAAACTGGAGTGGATGGACGCTCCGTGGGAGGACGTGGAAAAAGCCGGGGAGTGGCTGTTGCAGCTGCGCGACCAGGTGCAGCCCGACCTGATCCACCTCAACCACCTGAGCTTCGGCAGCCTGGACTGGGGCAGGCCTGTGCTGGCAGTAATCCACTCATGTGTGCTGTCGTGGTGGCGCGCCGTGAAGCAGGAGGAAGCACCGAAGAAGTGGAACAGGTACAGCGACATGGTGCGCAAAGGGCTGCAGGCAGCCGATGTGGTGGTAGCTCCGACACAGGCCATGATGCACCAGGCCGAAGAATTATACGGTCCGTTCAAACACAGCGCCGTGGTGTACAACGGCCGCGGACAGCAGTACTTCCAGTTTGGACGCAAAGAGCCATTCGTATTCAGCCTGGGCAGGGTGTGGGACGAGGCCAAGAATATTTCCATGCTGGCGCACATCGCTTCGGACCTGCAGTGGCCTGTGTATATAGCCGGCGAGGGCAAGCATCCGGAAACTGGGGAGGCCATGGAACTGGACAACGTGCACTTCCTGGGGCAACTCACCAACAAAGAGGTGACCGACTGGCTCTCAAGAGCATCTATTTACGCGCTGCCTGCCAAATACGAGCCTTTCGGGCTGACGGTGTTGGAAGCAGCCATGTCGGGTTGCGCGCTGGTAGTGGGCAAGACCGAAAGCATGGCTGAGGTATGGGGCAATGCCGCCCGGTACGTAGACCCCGCCAGTGCGGACGAACTGCGCGATACGATCGCGAACCTGATAGAAGACGAGTTTTGCCGCAACATCATGGCTTGCCGTGCCGTGAAGCGCTCCCATGGATTCACCGCCGACCAGATGGCCCAGGATTACAGTTATCTGTATGGACAGCTGATCGAGGCACCAATTTCGGTCTCTAAATGAAAAACTAGCTTATCTTTACCTAAAACTGTCAGAAAACGACATGAACATCGTTATACTTGGCCTTTCGATTACAACTTCCTGGGGCAATGGCCATGCCACTACTTACCGAAACCTGGTGCGGGCACTGCATGCCAACGCACACCACACCCTGTTCCTGGAAAGAAAGCCAACGCAGCGTACTGCCCCCGATTTAGGCGAGCCTGATTTCTGCCAGCTCGGCACGTACGCCTCGCTGGAGCAGCTGCGACAGTACACAGAGCAGGTGCGAGAGGCCGATCTGGTGATCGTGGGCTCCAGCCTGGCGGAAGGCAATGCTATCGGGAAATGGGTGATCGAGACGGCAAAGGGCATCAAAGCCTTTTACGATCTGGATGCACCCGCTACCCTCAGCGAACTGGAAGGCCAGGGACCGACTTACCTCAATGCGAGCCTGATCCCCGCCTTCGACCTATACCTGTCCTGCACAGGCGGTCCGGCGCTGGAGTTGTTTGAACAGCAGTATGGCGCCCGCATGGCACGGCCGCTGTATTTTTCAGTGGACCCGACGCTCTACCACCAGGAGTACCGCGAGATAAAATGGGACCTGGGCTACCTGGGCGCTTATTCCGAGGACCGGCAGTCGACTTTACAGAAACTGATGGTGGACGCCGCGGCGCAGTGGCCGGCCGGACGTTTTGCGGTGGCCGGCACCAAGTATCCCGAAGACATGGGCTGGCCCAGCAACATCACCATGCTCCATCACCTGACGCCGGTCGAGCACCGCGATTTCTTCAACAGCCAGCGCTTTGCCCTGAGCATCGCCCGCGCCGGTACCAGCCGGTTTGGCTATACCCCGAGCATGCGACTCTTCGAAGCGGCCGCCTGCTGCACGCCCGTCATCTCTGACTATTGGGAAGGTATAGAGACCCTGTTCGAGCCGGAGTCTGAAATCCTGATCACCAAGAGTGCCTCCGAGACGCTGCGTTATCTCCGCGAGATCTGTACTTCTGAGCGGAAGGCCATTGGCATGCGGGCGCGTCGCAAGGTAATGGCGCACCACACAGCCGCGCACCGCGCCCACGAGCTGGAAACCTACGTCGGAGAACTCATGACCCTGGACACTTCCAATGAAGAACAGCTGGTAACGATCAGCTAATATTAAACGGTTTAAATAAGTAGAAGCCATACCTTTGCTGTCAAGCGGGTATGGCTCTTTTTTGTGTGGTAGCTAGCCTGCTCCGCGCTGAAAATTTGAAAGCAATGACTAGGAAAGGAATAGAACGCTGGAAGACACTCAAGTCGGAGGTGGTGTTTAACCACAAGTGGTATACCTTGCGCCGCGACCACGTGGAGCTGCCCAACGGCCACCAGATGGACGATTACTTTGTGAGCGTGCGCCCCGATGTGGTGCTCACGTTTCCGATCACCGAAGATGGGCACGTGCTCTTTGTGCGGCAATACAAACACGCTGCCAGCGATATCTTCATAGAACTACCTGGCGGTGTGATCGATGCGCATGAAACCGACCCGCTGGAAGCAGCCCGCCGCGAACTGCTGGAAGAAACCGGCTATACCTCCGACGACGTGGAATTGCTCCTGGAAGTGATTGACAACCCGACGAAGGATACCAACAAGATCTACTTCTTCCTGATGCGCCATGCGCGCGAAGTCGCTGCCCAAAATCTGGACGAGAGCGAGCACATCGAAGTGCTGAAAGTGCCCCTCCAGGAGGTCGAGCAAATGGTCCTCAGCGGTCAGATACACGTGTCGGGCTCGGTAGCGCTTTGCCTGCTGGCTCTTCGCAAACTGGGACTTTAGTCAGCTACCTGCCAGGCGGTGGCCGCGATGATGTTGGTGCCTTTCCAATGCAGGGTATAGCCAGCCGTGTGCGCGGCCAGACTGAACTGCGGGTGCAGGTCCAGCTCCTCCTGAATCTGGGCGGCTGTCACCTGCACTGGAGCGGGTTTAAAGCCACTGCGCGTGAGGCGGTGTTGCCAGGCATCCAGCCGCTCGTGGCGCTCCACCCGGTCATTTCCCTCAAAGGCCACCACATTGAGGATCTCCCTTCCGAAAAACTCCTGCTCGATCACGCGTCGCTCCGGCATATCGGCTGGCAGCAGTGTGTCCAGCACATCAAATACCGTGTGGTAGTGGCGCAGTGACTCCCGCAGGCGCGGCAGAAAATCGAGTCGGTTGTGCTCGGAGTCAGGTTCGGTGAGGGTGAACAACTGCGGTTGCAGTTCCCGGATCTGCTCCAGTACCCGGTCGCGCTGGTCAGGTATAGCCACCAGTTCGTCGGCAAGGTGGTGCAGGGTGAGCGCGGCATTCACGATCAAGGTATGGGAAGGTTCGATCTCCAGCGACTGCAGGTCGAAGTCTTCGAGGCGGGTGGCGACATAGGTATAGCTGAAGGCCAGCCCCAAACGCCCGGCATGCGCGGCCAGGCGAGCACCGGTAGCCCGAAGCTTGTAAGCCGGGTCATCGTTGCTGCTGTCCGGTATGTCAATGCCCGTGAGGTGCAGGCTGGGACGATCACCGGGCAGGTCTGCCAGCAAGTCCATCAAATGAAACCACTGCAAACCGCTGCCTATACCCAGGTCGAGCAGGTATACCGATGATTTTCCGGCAATGGCAGGCAGGATGGAGTGGTTGGCAAAGCGGTGCCCGAAAGTGACCAGCGGCGTGGCCGTTACCAGTACGTTAAAGGCCGCGATCATGTCCATCTCCCCGAAATTGGAAGCATAGAGATTGCCGGAGGCCTTGGTTATACCTTGCTGGCAGCGCAAGGCCAGGGCGCGTGCAAAAGCCTGCGCAATGCGGCCCGCTGCATCTGTTTGCCCGGCTGCGCTGTGCAGCAGATCATCTGCGCCGGCTGTCGCCTCTTCCGGCTGATTCTGTACGTGGTAGCCCAGTTCAAGCACTTGTGCCAGCAGGGGCTGGGTGGCGTATACGCGGGAGGGGTGTAGCAATTCTTGTAGCATTTGTAGGAGGTATAGCTGGTATTCGTCCGGGCCTATGGTCAGGCGCAGGGTATGGTGGTCGGCGCGGCGCACCAGGATATGATTTGCGAGTAGGTAGTTGTGTATTTCATCGGCACCGTAGCCGCCGGCATCCAGCAGCAGAAAATTACCCTGCGAAGGCCAGAACTGCACGCCTATTTTATGCAGGGCCTGTTCCAACTTCTTCTTCCCAGTTTGAGTGGCCTGCACTGTCATCTGCAGGAAGTGCTCGTCCTTCAGGGCGGCCAGGGCAGCGACCTGGGCCAGCTGGTTGACATTATACGGTTGTTTCACTTCCAGCACCTGTTCAATCAGGTGGCGTTGCGCGATCATGTACCCGACGCGAACAGAGGCGAGTCCGTAGGCTTTGGAGAAGGTGCGCAGCACGACCAGGTTAGGGTAGCGCGACAGCACAGCCACCGCATCCGCACAATCGGGAGCGGTTACGTACTCGATGTAGGCTTCGTCAACCACCACGGTCACATGTGTCGGTAGCGAGTCGAGTACCTGCTCCAGCTCAGTGCTCGTCAGGTAGGTGCCGGTCGGGTTGTTGGGGTTGCAGAGAAAGCAGAGCCGTATAGAAGGCCTCAATTGACGTTTTAATGCCGCAACATCGATCCGATAGCTACTGGTGAGCGGGATTTCTGTGCAGGGAATGCGCAACGCGCGGGCCTCCTGGCAATACAGCGGGTAGGAAGGCGTGAAAGTCAGCACTTCCCCGTCCCTGTCGTGGCCGCAGAAACGACGCACCAGGAGCGAGATCAGCTCTGCCGAGCCGCTTCCCACCACAATTTCGTCGGCCTGTACGCCTAACCTGGTGGCCAGGGCATGGCGCAGATCGGAAGCGTCGGGTGTGGGGTAACCGTGCACGCTGCTCAGGGCTTGTTGCATGGCGGCAAGCACCTGCGGCGATGACCCGAACAGGTTTTCGTTGGTGGCGGCTTGGTAAGGGAGACGTTTTATGTCCATATACAGATGGCGCGGCGGGTTGGTGATGCCCGCAATATAGTACTTAGGAAATCCATTTGATACTTTTTGTCTAAGGTTTAAACATAAAAAAATAATAACAAAGTGAAATTCTACATATTGCACTGCCTGGCAAAGCAACTAAATGTTTGAAAATGTTGTATATACAATTATTGCAAGCGTTATTGCGCCACTAGATTTTTTTCACATGAAGTTAGAAGATGAATTAAAGATGCCGAAGTTCAGGAACTCCTACCAGAAGGCCTCCCTGAACCTGATGTTTACGGGCGAGTGGATGATGGCACGTGTCGACAGCCTGCTCAAACCCTACGATATTTCTTCGCAACAGTTCAATGTGCTGCGCATCCTCAGAGGACAGCAGGGGAAACCCATTAACCTTTTCACGGTACAGGAGCGCATGCTCAACCGCATGAGCAATGCCACCCGATTGGTAGAGAAACTGCGTTTGAAGGGGCTGGTGACCCGTGAGCTTTGCGAACAGAACAGGCGCAAGGTAGAGATCGCCATTACAGACAAAGGTATAGACCTGCTCGACAGCCTGGATCCGCTGATGCAACAACTGGAAGAGGACACATTTAAGAACCTGTCGGCCGAAGAGGCGCAGCACCTGAGCGACACACTGGACCGGGTAAGAGACTAACAGGGAGAAGATGTTCCATGGCGCTTAACTTCTAAGGAGCCCTGTCGTTTAAATGTCAGTAAGAATACTAAGAAGCTATGGAACAAGAACAAACCACATTGTTGAAAGATTATACCACGGAAGAGAAGGGCGCCTATTTAGCGGCCCTGGCTTCCATGGCCTCTGCCGATGGGCATGCCTCTGAAGAGGAACTGGAGTTTCTGAGGGTATTGTGCGAAGCCGCCGAAATGCCCGAGAATGTAGAGCAGGAAGTGCTGTCTATTGCCCAGAACCCCTCCCAGATCAGTATGCAGCGGGTGCTGGACGTGCTCAAGAAAAGCCAGCTCCGCTTCCCGTTCATCACCGACATCATCAGCTTTGCCAAGGCAGATGGCGAGTACACCCAGCAGGAGCAGAAACGCATTCAGGAGATGGCCAACTACCTGGGGGTGGACCAGAAACAGTACAGCCTGCTGGAGCAGTTTGTGGACAAAGCCGATGAGGCCCAGCAACATGGAGAAGACCCAAGTTCACAGGCATTTATGAGCAAGAATGGCTTTGGCGACATGTTCAAGAACGTTGGCATTTCGCCGCAAATGGTGCAGGGTATACTGGGCATAGCGGCTCCGATTGTGCTGGCCCGCCTGATGAGTGGCGGCAAACGCCGTGGCGGCGGCATGTTGGGCGGTATGGGTGGTGGCCTTTTAGGCGGACTGCTCGGCGGCATGATGACGGGACGCGGCGGCCTGATGGGCGGTGGCCGGCGCTCTACCAGCGGACTGGGCTCCATGGCCTCGGTGCTGGGTGGCCTGAACGGCCGTAGCCGCTACAGCGGTATGGGCTCCGGCGGACTAGGTGGCCTGCTTGGTGGTCTGCTCGGCGGCGGTAAAAGAGGGGGAGGCACGAGCTGGTAGGTATAGCATATGCAGGAATAAATGCTATTGGCATGTCACGAAATAGGCAGGAGCTGGAGGCGTTATGCTTCCAGCTCCTGTTTTATAAGCCGCCGCATATCTTCTTCCCGCAGGAGCCCCCGCACCATTTTGTTGCCGATGATAAAAGTAGGAACGGCCTTTATGCCCAACTCCTGAGTAGCATGGCGCAACGCCCGCTGATGTGCCTCCTTGTACTTGCGACTCTCCAGCCCCTGCCGGAACTCCCGTTCATCTAAACCAATCTCACCTGCCAGTTTTGTCAACACGTCCACATCTCCGATGTCCTGTTCTTCCTGAAAGAAGGCCGTAAACATGCGATGGGTATACGCTTCTCCCTTCCCCTGTTCTTTGGCATACTGGTAGCCTTCAAAAGACAGGTGCGTGTAGGGCTGTGGTGATACGTTTGGTAATACGATATGTATACCCAACTGCTTGCCCATGGGGTACACCGAGTTTTCCCAGGTGGTTTGCAGGTAGTCGCCTTTAGGAATAAGGGTTGGTGTGGGTTCCGGCCGCAGCTCAAAGGGCATCCACTCTACCTGTACCTGCTCTTCCATACCTTCCAATGCCTTTTCCAGCACCTGCTCTCCAAAAAAGCAATAGGGGCAAACATAATCGGAGTATACCTTTATTTGTAACATAGCTTCCTTCTTTATTGGTGTTATTTTACCCTCTGTCAGGTTGTTTTGTTCAAAGACTAACTGAGTTTGGAAAGGATATAGCTGAATTGTGTAGATTTATCACCTGAATCGCCTTAAACCTGACACAATGCTGAAAAGAAGACTACTATACCTGGCGCTGGCTTTAAGCACATTCGCCTGCCAGCAACAGCCGCAGCAGACCACTACCACCAACACACAGCAAGCCGGAGACAAGGTATACTACCCGGGCAAAGGCGACAACTGGGAAAAGAAGCAGCCAGAGCAGGTTGGCATGGACGCAGCGCTGCTGCAAGAGGCGGTAGACTGGGCCAGGCAGCAAGAGACCACTCAGATGCCCAAGGACTTCTCCACGCAGGAGGAAATCTTCGGCAAACTGCTCGGGCCTATACCTCAAGACAGGGCAAGCACCAACGGCATTATCCTCAAAAACGGCTACATCGTGGCGGAGTGGGGTGAGACCGATCGCGTAGACCCAACCTACAGCGTGGCCAAAAGCGTGCTCTCTACGATACTGGGCATTACCATCGACCGGGGTATGATCAAAAACATCCAGGACCCGGTGGCAAACTACGTGCAGGATGGCGGCTATGACTCCGAGCAAAACCGGGAGGTGACCTGGGAGCACCACGTGCGGCAGACGAGTGAATGGGAGGGCGCGCTTTGGGGCAAAAAGCACGACTTTGTAGGGAAAGAGGAGTTTGGCAGAGGCGAGCGCAAACCACGTGCGCTGCAAGCTCCGGGCACCTACTACGAGTACAACGACGTACGCATTAACCGCTTTGCCCTGTCGCTTTTGCGTCTCTGGAAGAAGCCTATACCTGCAGTTTTCAAAGATGAAGTGATGGACCCGATCGATGCCTCCGATACCTGGCAGTACGTGCCTTACCACAACTCCTATGTAGAAATCGACGGCAAGCGCATGCCATCAGTGAGCGGCGGTACCCGCTGGGGGGGCGGCCTTTGGATCAGCGCCCGCGACGAAGCCCGCTTCGGCTACCTTTTCCTCCGCAACGGCCGCTGGAAAGACAAGCAGATTGTGTCGGAAGATTGGGTGAGGGAAGCAACTACTTCCCGCGGAACAGTCGGGCCGGACTACGGCTACCTGTGGTGGCTCAACACCGAGGCTAAAGCCTGGCCCAACGCACCGACTACCAGCTATGCCGCCCTGGGTGCCGGGCAGAACACAATCTGGGTAGATCCGGAGCATGATATCGTGATCGTGTGGCGCTGGCACAATGGAAATCCGGACGAGTTGATCAAAAGGGTGCTGGCCGCGGTGAAATAGGTGATTTTGTAGCAATTGCTTGTTGTAGGTATAGCAACCCTTATTGTTTCATCGCTTCGCCTGTGCGGCGGGCACC
>NZ_BMFP01000005.1:96847-169207 GCF_014638845.1 Pontibacter amylolyticus | reverse complement strand
TAAGCAAAAAAGTCAAGACGATTTTGAACTCGCTGACCGCTCAAACAAAAAATCGTCGTTTTTGCACCGGGCTCAGGTTATCTGTTTTATAGCTCAGATGCAAGTTAGTCTTGCTATACCTGCCAGCGGTCTGTGCTATAAAACAGATAACCTGTAAAGTAGTAGTGGCAGAAGCCCCCTCCTTGGATAAGGAGGGGCAGGGGTGGTTGGACCCGATGTTGCAATGGCTTTCTGGCCGCGAGAGGGAAATTAAAAACTTCTACACTCTAAAACCGCTTCAAGTGACTCTTCTGGAAAGTCCATTCGGGGGTGATGAGCGGACCCTTGAAGTTGGTGCTGTACCAGGGGCTTATACCTGGGTTCGTCGGATTTTTCAAGATATGGATTTCCTGCGCGGGCATGTAGCTTTGGGCCAGCAAAAACAGTTTTTCTCCTGTCTGCTCCTGCACAGCTACGTCCATCACAATCACGGCATGGCCCGGGCTTCCTCCTTTGATGAACACATCGCCGACCTGTAGGTCATCCATCGAGACCGCTTTCATCTCTTTCTCCAGCGACAGCGTGCCGGCATAGGCAAACACCACTTGTAGATACTCCTTGAAAGAAGCGTAGGCTGTTGAAGGGGCGGCCTTTTTTACCCAGGAACAATTATTCCCCTTCACAATGACCCGATACCCCTGCTGCCATTTGCTGTAGTCGGCTCTGAAGCCGCTCGTGAAGTTGAAGTGAATGGCATCGTATTGCTCCTGCCCATACAAATACTCGGCTCGCAAGCGCATCACGGCATCGGCGCATTGCTGCAGATCGCGGTTGCCTACATCAATAGCAAGCACGGCATCATAAATACCATCGTTGGTTTTCACTTCGCCATTGTAGTAGTGCACCTGAGCGCCGTGCGGTTTTAGCTTGAAGTGTTGGAGGTAAGCGCCATAGCTGTTTTGGGACTGCATCACTCTTGAGTAGCCGTTGGGTGGGGAAAACCTCTCTGCTATTGTCTTTCCTACTGGATTGACTAGCACTTCGGTCTCTGTTATGCCTTCAGAAACTTCTGCTGTCACCTGCTCTGCTTTGGAACCGCAGGCCGTAAGTATCATAAAAAGAAAACTATACAGGTATGGCGGCATCTTACAGGTGCTTAAGTTTCAAACTAAATTAATAGTTTATTTTGGATTCGCAAGTTGTTTCCTGATTATAAGTTTTTTATAGCATTGATACGCCCATATTATTCTTATGGGCTTACCTACTTAATAAGGTAATGATCCGGGACTTGCTTTGGGAGTTGGGTAATGGTGCTTGAACCCAACAGCTTCAAAAAATTCCCCTCCTGTTTTTAAGAGGTGGTTAGGGGGAGGTGAAAATCCTGCTAATTTATTAATCCTGTAAATCCTGATTCTGACAATAAACAAAACGAGCCGCCTTATGTGAGGCGGCTCGTTCCTTATTAATTTATACCTTGAAATCTTAGTGACGGCAGGTGCAGTGCTCGCCGGCTATACCTTCCACACGGGTGTCAGTACCTTCGTGCCAGTCAAAGGCGGCAGCGTACTTATTGTTTTCCCACCAGAATTTGCCCGGCTTGCGCTCGTGGTTGCCTACTTCATTCATCGTAGCAGCGTCAAACAGACGGCCGTTTACCATGGTGTAGCGCACATGTTCCGAATTCTGGATATTCTCCAGCGGGTTCTGGTCCAGCACGATCAGGTCGGCCAGTTTGCCAGTTTCCAGCGAGCCGATCTCTTTGCCCATGCCCAGGTATTCAGCACCGTTCAGCGTCGCTGCACGCAGAGCTTCCAGGTTGGTCATACCGCCCTGCTGCAGCATCCACAGTTCCCAGTGCGCGCCGAGGCCTTGCAACTGTCCGTGGGCACCGAGGTTCACTTTCACACCGGCGTCGGTCAGGGCCTTACAGGCTTCGGATGTTTTGAAGTAACCGTTGCGGTACTCTTCGTCCGGCACCTGCATCACAAAGCGTGAGCGACCGTCGATCACCGAGCGTGGTGTGAATTTCAAGAGACGGTCTTTCTCCCATACCTTGGTGTTCTGGTACCAGTAGTACTCGCCGCTGGTCGCGCCGTAGTTTACGATCAGGGTAGGGGTATAGCCGGTTTTAGAAGCTTTCCATACTTCCACCACGTCTTTGTAGAGCGGATGAACCGGGATATTATGCTCGATGCCGGAGTGACCGTCCAGGATCATGCTCATGTTGTGGAAGAAGGTCGAGCCGCCTTCCGGTACCACGGTCATGTCGAGTTCGCGGGCCGCCTGAATAATCTGCTGGCGCTGCTCGCGGCGTGGCTGGTTGTAGCTCTTCACCGAGAAACCACCCGCAGCCTGGATGCGGCGCAGGTGCGAACGCGCATCGTCGAGGCTGTTCACTACGGCTTTGAAGTTGCCATCCGCTCCGTACAGGATCGTACCCGTAGAGTAAATGCGTGGACCCACCATGTGGCCTGCTTTCACCGCTTCTGACTGGCTGAACACCATCTCTGTGGTAGAAGATGGGTCGTGCGTAGTCGTTACACCATAAGCCAGGTTGGCCAGGTAGGACCATTGCTGTTTCGGGCTCATGCCGTTGCGGAAAGTGCCCAGGTGCGCGTGTACGTCTACAATACCTGGCATAATGGTTTTGCCGCTGGCGTCGATGACCTTCGCATCTTTCGGTACGGCGATGCCTTTGCCAACCGACACAATGCGGTTGCCATCCACTACAATCGTACCGCCTTCAATCACTTCATCACCCTTCATGGTGATGATGCGGGCGTTGGTGAAGGCTACTTTGCCCTGTGGCTTATCTGTTTTAAACTCCAGTCCGATTTTTATACCTGTCGTATCAATGGCAGGCAGTTTTTCAGGAGCGCCTTCCAGGAAAGCAAAGCGGTTTTTCAGATCGTTGGAGAAATACTCATCGCCCAGCACCCAGTTTACTTTCTTGCTGTCGCCTGACCAATGCACGCTCGTACCGGCATCTTTGGTGAAGCGGGCCACTGGCAGTGCCTTCGTCTCCGCACTCAGTTCCATGCCTGCTCCGTTGGCCGAGAAAGGCACCACGTAGCCGTTGAACAGCTCTACAAAAGCCAGCCATTTGTTGTCCGGGCTAGGGTAGAACTGGTCGGTGTAGGTAGAGGTATAGTGCGTGCGCTCCTCCTTTCCATTCAGGTCCACGCTCTTGAAGGTATACTTACCGCCGCCGCCTCCCGTGAAGAAAATGCGGTCAGACGAAGCGTTGAACAGCGGGTTGAAGCCGCTCTTCTGTATCAGCTTCGGATTCTTACCGTCGGCTGTCATGTAATACAGACCACGCTCGTTGCCATGCGCATAGCCCATGTGGTTGTTGCCCCCATCTTTGCTGTACACGATCAGCTTGCCGTTTGGCGAGAAGGTAGCGTTGGTATAGAAGCCTTTCTCAGAGGTCAGTTTGGTAGGCTTCGCGTTCTTCTTGCGGATGTCCACTTTCACGAGCGCTCCCAGGTTTTCATCGTCCCAGGTAGAGAATACCAAGGTCTTGCCGTCTGGTGAGAATGTCGGGTAGAATTCGAAATCCTTGCCATTGGTCACGCGCTCCGGTTTGCCGTTCGGCAGTTCTTTTTTGTAGATATGACCGGCCGCGTTGAACACGAGCAGCTTGCCGTCAGGCGAAGTCACCGCGTGGCGGATGGCTTTGGCAGTAAACTGATCAGGCGATACACCTGCCTTGCTGAAATCGTGGCGCACAGCCTCCGCGATGTGGTGTGTGGCCGTCGCCTCGAAAGGAATGTTAGTTACTTTCTGAGAAGCTACATCGATCTTGTTGATCTTACCACCTGCCCAGAATACGATGCTCTTGTTGTCAGGCGTCCAGGAGAAGTACGGGTATACGCCGAAAATGGCCCAGGCTTCCTGCTGGTCGTGGTTTAGTTGATCGTAGATCGGCCATTGCTCACCTGTCTTCAGGTCGTGGATGAAAAGGACCGACTTGGTGCGCACGCGGCGCACGAAAGCCAGTTGCTTGCCATCGCGGGAGATAACCGGACGGACCGAGCCACCGTTGCCGGTCACCACATTCTCGATTTCGCCTGTGTTGCGGTCCACGCATCGGATCACATAGATCTGGCCGTTCGGATCTTTGTTGTACTCAAACGTGGTGCCTCCGCTCATGTCTTCAGAGAAGTACACATACCTGCCGTCCGGCGACACTACCGGCTCGCCGGCGTCCTGCTGGTCGTTTTTGCGCTTGGTCAGTTGCACGCCGCTGCCGCCTGAGCGGTGGTACATCCACATTTCGCCGGCACCCAGCGAACGGGAGGCCGTAAAGTGCTTGCGGGCAATCAGGTACTCGCCATCCGGTGTCCAAACGGCGTTGTTGAGCAAGCGGAAGTTTTCTTTGGTGATCTGCCTGGCGTCGGAACCGTCGCGCTTCATCACCCAGATGTTGTCGCCGCCACCTGCATCGGAAGTGAAGGAGATGAACTTGCCATCGGGGCTGAAACGGGGCTGCACTTCGTAGGCACGGCCGGTGCGGAGCACTTTGGCCTTGCCGCCCGTAATCGGCATAATGTAGATGTCGCCGAGCATGTCGAAGACGATCTCCTTGCCGTCCGGACTCACGTCCAGGCTCATCCAGGTGCCTTCGTCGGTTGTTACGGTAATTTCTTTCTGCGGTCCGCGGGCTTCTTCCACGTTCCACTTGTTGTCTTTTTTGTCCTGCGCCGTGGCTGTGCCCAAAGGTAAGGCAAGCGCCGCCGCCAGGAACATACTCCAATAGGTATGCTTCTTCATGACAGGGTGTTAGTCGATTAGATTAGGTTAGATTCTCAAATTTAAGGATTTGAGGGGAGAAATCAGAAAAGGTTTAAAGAGGTGAGCAGGAATGATGATGTTGGAGGAATATGGGGCGTAGGGAAAGGTCGCGACCTGTCCGCGCGATGGTGGTGCTATGAGCTATACCTTGTCAGCAGCTATACCTGTCATTCTGGAAGAATCTTGGCGGAAGGGAGGAAACGCAAAGTTACCCTGCTTTCTATTTTCTTTCCGAATGTTTAATATACAATGAAAGCTTATTTCTAGGTATACCTTTAGGATGTAAGTTGTGCCTTGCAGGCATGGGGATAAGGATATCCCCGACAGATGGTTTTCGGATGTAGACATCCAAAAAAGCAAGGCGCTTAGATTGTCATCTCGACAGAATGGAGAGATCTGGATTCGTTCCACGCAATGGCAATACTTCAGATTCCTCCATTCTGTCGGAATGACAAAAAAGACTTAAGTTGAAAGCATTGGGTCGCGACCTGTCCCTACAGTTAAATTGATTCCTATACCTTACTCCACCACAAACTCCCGCGGCAAATCAAAGCTCAGCGGCTTGTTGCGGCTGTGAATCTGCTCCAGGAAGCTATCGAGCTCGTCTTTGTACTCCAGGTGGTAATCTTCGTGCAGGTTCTTGCGAATCAGCTGGATGGTGCGCTGCAGGAGGCGGGCAGTGGCAGTATAGAAGGCTTTGTAATAGCTGTCGAACTGGCCGGTGAAGTTGTCGAAAATTAGGCGCAACAGGTAAAGGTGCAGGTCGGTTTCGAGTTTCACATCCTTAGTAATGCGCTTGAAACGGGCAATCTCCTTGGCCGACTTGCGCAGCGATTTGGTCAGGGCGCGGCCCAGGTAACGGCCGGTGGTGTCCATCATCAGCTCGCGTATCTTTTCGGCGGTCTGTTCATAGGCCTCCTCCGGCGTGAGCTCGCCCAGCTCGATGGCCAGCAGATCGTACAGCTCCCCGTCGCGGCGGGCGGCCTTGAGGATGATGGCTTCCTTTTCTTTGTCGCTCAGCTGCTTGACAGCTTTTTTAAAACCAGTAGAGACGGTCGGCATAGGTTAATCAGGCAAAATAATGATAAAGCCAGAACGGAAGGGTTTTGCTATGGTTGCAACCGCAACGGCTATACCTGTAAAACTAGGGAAAATTGGGGTGCTGTTCAAGATGGGGTGACGGGAAAACAATCATCTGCTATACCTGTTTTGAATACCTGCCATTTCGACCGGTGGGAGAAATCTAAAGGTTCACTCTGATTCTCAATAAACCAGATTTCTCACTCGTGTTCAAAATGACAGAGAAGGTGTGATTTATACCTGCAAATAATCAACGTCACAGGAATTAAGCCCGGCTCCGGATTGTTAAAAACTATACCTTTTTTGAATAATCGGAGCTTGCCGGGAGGCTGTTTTTATAGTGCTTTCCGCTTCCGTAGCTCCATAAAAATTCGTAATTTTGCACCATGAATATTGAGACTCAAATTTTACATCAGGATGAGGTGGCCCTGCTCGAAGAGAGCACCGATCTGCGCAACCTGATCGTGTATAACGACGACGTGAATACCTTTGACCACGTGATCGCTACGCTGATCAAGGTATGCGGCCATTCGGCGGAACAGGCGGAGCAATGCACACTGCTGATCCACTACAAAGGCAAGTGCACCGTTAAAGTAGGGTCTTACGAGGAGCTGACAGGTATGTGCACCGCCCTCCACGACAAAGACCTTTCAGCCAACATCGAGTAGCGGGAGGTTGAATGGAATTTCCGTCTAAACTGATTGAAAACGCCGTCGAGGAGCTGGCCAAGCTTCCGGGCGTAGGGCGCAAGACTGCCCTGCGGTTGGCGCTGCACATGCTCAAAGAGGAGTCCGAAGAGACGTTCCTGCTGGCCGAGGCGCTCGTGAAAATGCGTACCGAGGTGAAGCACTGCAAGGAATGCCACAATATTTCGGACACCGAGGTGTGCAGCATCTGCCTGAACCCCCTGCGCGACCGCAGCCTGCTTTGCGTGGTAAGCGACATCCGCGATGTGATCGCCATCGAGAATACGTCACAGTTCAAAGGCCTGTACCATGTGCTGGGTGGTGTGATTTCCCCAATCGAAGGCGTGGGCCCGTCTGATCTGCACATCGACTCGCTGCTGGAGCGCCTGCCGAACTCCGAAGTAAAAGAGATTCTGCTGGCGATCAGCCCGACCATGGAAGGCGACACGACTGCCTTCTACCTGACCCGCAAACTCCGCGACCACCAGGTGCGCATCACCACCATTGCCCGTGGCGTGCCGGTAGGAGGGGAGCTGGAATATACCGATGAAATTACCCTGGGGCGTAGTATTATAGAGCGCACCTCCTACGGGAAGAATTAAAAGTCACGGCTTATAATGGCTGGGAAAGGACATGCGAAGAGCATGTCCTTTTTGTATTTGTATAGGTATAAGTATAGCTTACTTTGCTCTGTAGCTAATGCTTTTTGCAGGTATAGCGATCTGACTTGTTTCATCGCTTCGCCTGTGCGGCGGGCACTCACTTTTTGTCTTGACACAAAAAGTAAGCAAAAAAGTCAAGACGATTTTAAACTCGCTGACCGCTCAAACACAAAATCGTCAATGGTGCACCTGGCTGATGCTGTTTGTTTCATAGCCTCCGGGGCAAGTATGTCTTCTATACCTGCCAGTGGACTGTAACAGATTCTACAATGCTTATACCTCAAAATGGCAGCTGCAGAATTCCCCTCCTTAGACAAGGAGGGGTTAGGGGTGGTTGGACCCGGTATTTGCAAAAGAAACTACAGCGCTTGTACCTGTGAAATGGTAGTAGCAGATTCCCCTCTAGAAGATGTAGGGGTGTGTCATAGCAACTGACTAACCTCCCTCAACCAAGATCCTTCCAGGATGACAGAAAGGTAAGCAGTGGCCGGAAAGTCCCCCTTATAAGAGGCCAGGGGCATGGAAATCGTCCATGAGAATCCTGTCAATCCGTGGGGATAGGGGCCCTATTTAAAGATTTAGACAGTATGACATTACAGATGTACGTGTAGGGACAGGTCGCGACCTGTCCGGATCTTGCACAATTTCCCCCTCCTGTTTTGGGGCGGGAGCTGGGTGAGGTAAAACAACCTCTATTCCAATGGAAATCTCTTGCATTATATTAACTTTGGAGCTTAATTCAGAAGAAGCATGCAGAACTCAGCATCACACATACTTTCAGACAGAATCATGGCGCTGTCGGAGTCGCAGACCATCGCGATGGCCAAAAAAGGCCGCGAATTGGCGGCGCAGGGATTCGACATCATCAACCTGAGCTTCGGGGAGCCCGACTTCCAAACGCCTCAATATATCAAAGATGCCGCCAAACAGGCCATTGACGAAGGCTTCACCTTCTATACCCCGGTGCCGGGCTTCCCGGCGCTGCGCCAGGCCATTGCCGACAAGTTCAAGCGCGACAACAACCTGGATTACGGTCCGGAGAACATCGTGGTGTCGACGGGGGCCAAGCAGTCCATTGCCAATGCGGTGATGTGTTTGGTGAATCCGGGGGACGAGGTGATCATCTTCTCGCCTTACTGGGTGTCGTATGAGGAGATCGTGAAACTGGCCGAGGGTACACCTGTGCCACTGCAGGGTAGCCTGGAACATGATTTTAAGGTTACACCAGAACAACTCGAGAATGCGATCACCTCCAACACCAAAGTGGTCATGTACTCTTCGCCTTGCAACCCGACCGGTTCCGTGTTCGACGAGCAGGAGCTACTGGCGCTGGCCAAAGTGCTGGAGAAACATCCGCAGGTATACGTTATCGCCGACGAGATCTACGAGTACATCAACTTTGGCGGAAAGCACGCCAGCATGGCCGGCTTCGATTTTATTAAAGACCGCGTGATTACTGTGAACGGCTTCTCGAAAGGCTATGCCATGACCGGCTGGCGCGTGGGCTATATTGCCGCACACAAAGACATTGCGGCTGCCTGCGACAAAATGCAGAGCCAGATCACCTCCGGCACCTGCTCCATTGCCCAGAAAGCGGCCCATGCGGCACTGCTCGGGGGCAACGAATCGGCTTTGGAAATGCGCGATGCCTACCGCCGTCGCCGTGACCTGGTGCTGGAGATCATGCAAGGTATACCCGGCTTCAAGACCAATGTGCCGAACGGCGCTTTTTATATTTTCCCGGATGTGAGTTATTACTTCGGCAAAAGCTACAACGGACAGACGATCAGCAGCGCACTGGACCTGAGCCTATACCTGCTCACCGACGCGCATGTGGCGCTGGTGAGTGGCGAGGCCTTCGGTGCACCGCAGTGCATCCGTTTCTCTTACGCTACATCCGATGATAAATTAATTGAGGCGCTCCGTCGTATTAAGGAGAGCCTCTCCAAATTGCAATAATGAATCAGCATACCAATTTAGAAGATCTATTCAGTGCATTCGACCGCCTGACCGTGCTTATTGTGGGCGACGTGATGATCGACTCATACCTGTGGGGCAAGTCAACGCGCATTTCACCGGAGGCACCCGTGCCGATTGTGAACGTGGTGAAGCGCGAGAAGCGCCTGGGCGGTGCCGCTAACGTGGCCCTGAACGTGCAGGCCATGGGCGCGACGCCGCTCCTTTGCTCCGTGATCGGCGACGACCCGGATGGCGGCGATTTCCTGCGTCTGATGGAGGAGCGCAACCTGTCCACGGAAGGCATCGTGCAGAGCCCCGAGCGGATGACCACCATCAAGCACCGCATCATAGCCGGTGGTCAGCAACTGCTGCGCGTCGACGCTGAGATCGAGCACAACCTGGCCGATTACGAAGAGCGCCGGCTGGAGGAGCATTACCTGAAGCTGCTCGAGCGCGCCGATGTGATCGTGTTCGAGGACTACGACAAAGGCGTGTTCTCAGAGCAAAACATTGCCCGCTTCATCGAGCTGGCCAACGAGCGGGGCATCCCGAGCGTGGTAGACCCGAAAAAGAAAAACTTCCTGAGCTACAAAGGCTGCACGCTCTTCAAACCCAACCTGAAAGAGCTAAAAGAAGGCCTGAAAGTAGACTTCCCGGACGAGAATCTGCCTGCTTTTGAAGAAGCCGTGGCGCAGCTGCAAACCAAACTCGCGACCGGGCAAGTGCTGGTCACGCTCTCGGAGCGGGGCGTGTTTGTGGCCGATGGCGAAAAGACAACTTATATACCTGCCCACCGCCGTGCTATTTCCGATGTGTCCGGAGCCGGCGATACGGTGATCAGTATTGCTGCGCTGTGCATGGCGCTGAAAACTTCGCTGCCTTTTATGGCCGGCCTGAGCAACCTGGGCGGCGGACTGGTGTGCGAACAGGTGGGCGTGGTGCCTGTCGACAGAAACCGCTTGTTCCAGGAAGCAAAAGTGAACAGGCTGTACGAAACCCATGAACACCGAACAGCTTAACAGGCTCTTATACGGCAGTAAACTGTGGGCATACATGTTGATGCGCCGCACAACCTATGTGCTCACCATCGTGGCGATAGGTCTACTGCTGTATGCGCACGGTGTTGTAACAGACCCCGATACCCTGCAGCTTATCTTCTACGCCATCGACGCCATACTTGGCGTCTTTGTCCTGATATACCTGTTGCGTATTCTGTATGGCTTTGAGCGGTTAAAGTTTCTGCGGCGGACCTGGTTCGAAGGTATGCTGATGGGCCTTATTCTGATCAACCATATAGGGACCTACCTGTTCAACTTCCCTGTCATTTACAATATCTTTGAGGGCCTGGGGATGCCGCTTTCCGTAGAGGTATACCGTCTCCTGGTCTCGCTCTACATGCTTATGCTGCTGGTAGTGGAGCTGCTCGAGACCCGTGTGCACCTGAAAACCCTGCAGGTAAAACCGGCTGTTATATTCCTGATGAGTTTTCTTATGCTTATCGCTATAGGCACCGCCATGTTCATGTTGCCCAAAATGACCAACGACCCGGATGGCATGCGCTTCATCGATGCGCTGTTTATGGCAACCAGTGCCTCGTGCATCACCGGGCTGGCAGTCGTGGATCCGGGTACCTACTTTACATTTGCAGGGCAAGTGGTGCTGCTGGGGCTGGTGCAGCTGGGCGGTTTGGGCGTGATGACCTTTGCCACCTTCTTTGCAACGCTCATGCGGCAAGGCATAGGCATAAAGCAGCACGTGGCTATGTTCGAGATCATGGAAAGCGAATCTATCTCATTCACAAAAGGCCTGTTGCGCAAACTGATCATGATGACGCTCTCCATAGAGGCGGTGGGGGCCGTGATCATCTTTGCGACCTGGAGCAACGAAGTGGAGTTTGTAGGACTGGGGAGCAAGATATTCTTTTCCGTGTTTCATGCGGTGTCGGCCTTCTGTAATGCGGGCCTCTCCCTGTTTCCGGAAGGGCTATACAGCAATCCGCTGCAAAACGCCTATGTTATGCACCTGACCATCGCGGCAATGGTTATCCTGGGCGGCATCGGTTTCCCGACTATGCTGGATGTGTTCTCACCGAACGCCATGCGTATCCGGATGGCAATGCCCTGGCGCAACTGGAAGATGATGACACGCGTGACCGTCTATACTTCGGCCGCCCTGCTGGCCTTTGGCACCGTTACCTTCTTCCTGTTGGAGTACTTCAACACGCTGTCTCACCTGAACTTTGCGGAGGCGCTCATCACGTCCTTTTTTCAGTCAGCCACTACCCGCTCCTCCGGGTTCCATACGGTAGATATGTCAGCCATCTCGGTGCCGGCCCTGCTGATCATGATGATGCTGATGTTCATCGGGGCATCCCCGGGTTCGATGGGCGGCGGAATCAAGACGACCACCTTTATGGTAATCATCCTCTCTGTGTGGACAACGATCGTGGGAAAGCGAAACATCGAGATTGGGAAAAGAACTATCCCACACTCGGTTTCTTACAAGGCCTTTGCAGTGTTCACCTTTGCGGTGGGCTTCAACATCATCTTTCTGATTATCCTCTCTATTTCGGATTCGCAATTTGATATTCTTCGCCTGGCGTTTGAGCAGGTATCGGCTTTCGGTACGGTGGGCCTGAGCACAGGCATCACGGCCGGCCTTTCCGATGTAGGCAAAACGATCATCATTATGTCGATGTACATTGGCAGGGTGGGCACGCTCACGCTGGCGCTCGCTATTAGTACGCGGGTGCCTTCTACTGCCTATAAATATCCGGATACACATCTTTCGATCGGTTAAGGAAAGCTACCACGTATGAAGGAGCAGATATGAGAATGGAATACTCACAAAAGGCAGGAGTGGTAGAAACTACTAAAAGCCAAGGAGCTATATGAGTACAGAAAGCCTCAACAGGGCGCTATATGGTAGCAAGCTAAAGGCGTATGCCATCATGCGCCGAACGACTTACCTGCTCACGCTGGTTTCAGTGGGCTTGCTCATTTATGCGCACGGCATTGCACAGAAACCTGCTACAATCCAGTTGCTGTTCAACGCCATCGATATCATCCTGTCGATCTTTGTAGTCATTTACCTGCTGCGGATCCTCTACGCCTTCGAGCGAAAGAAATTTTTGCAGCGCACATGGTTTGAGGGGATCCTCATGGCCGTTATACTGGTTCATGAGGTAAGCACCTACGGCCTGCAGGAGTCGTTGATATACACAGTTTTCGACCGCCTGGGCATCTCCTTATCCGTGGAGTTATACCGGGTGGCGGTGTCGCTTTTTATGCTGTTTCTGTTGGTAGTGGAGCTGCTCGAAACCCGTGTGCACCTCAAAACCCTGCAGTTCAAGCCTACCATCACTTTTCTGCTGAGTTTCCTGTTTCTGATACTGGTCGGTGCAGGACTGCTGATGATGCCCAACATGATCACCACTCCGGGCAGCATGCGTTTTATTGATGCCCTCTTTATGGCAGCCAGTGCTTCCTGTGTAACAGGATTGGCAGTCGTGGATCCGGGTACTTATTTCACCTTTTCGGGACAGGTGGTGCTCCTTATGCTGGTGCAGCTGGGAGGATTGGGTATCCTGACCTTCGCCACTTTCTTTGCCACGCTTATGCGCCAGGGCGTAGGTATAAAACAGCACGTAGCCATGTACGAGATCATGGAAAGCGAATCACTGTTCTCCACAAAAAACCTGCTGCGTAAACTTGTGGTGATGACTTTTTCCATAGAAGCTATTGGAGCAGTGATCATTTTTATGTCATGGGGACAGGAAGTGCAGTTTGAGAGTTTGGGCAGTAAAATTTTCTTCTCTGTATTTCATGCGGTGTCGGCTTTCTGTAACGCCGGGCTATCGCTTTTTCCTGAGGGTTTGTACACCGAGCCTGTGCGGTTTTCTTATGTGATCCACTTGACGTTGGCTGGCCTGATTATTTTCGGTGGCATCGGTTTCCCGACTATCCTTGATGTGCTGTCACCGCAGTCGATGCGCGCGCGCCTGGAAAGGCCCTGGAGAAACTGGCGCCTGCTTACCCGCATCACCATTTTCGCATCTGCTGCCCTGATTGCCATGGGCACAATAGGGTTTTTTCTGCTGGAGTACTATAACACACTGGCCCAACTCAGCTTTGTGGAAGCCGTGATTGCGTCTTTTTTCCAAGCCGTAACCACCCGTACGGCAGGCTTTAATACGGTCGACATCTCGGCGCTAAACGTACCTACGCTGCTGATGTTCATCTTCCTGATGTTCATCGGCGCCTCACCAGGATCTACCGGCGGCGGTATTAAAACAACCACTTTCACCATCATTCTACTCTCGGTGTGGGCAACCATACGCGGTAAGCGGAATGTGGAGATAGGGAAAAGAACGATTCCACACTCAGTGTCTTACAAGGCCTTCTCAGTGTTTACGTTCGCTGCCATGATCAATATCTTCTTCCTGTTCATCCTCACCATCACCGACTCGCAGTTCGATATCTTCCGATTGGCCTTTGAACAGGTGTCGGCCTTTGCCACGGTGGGCCTGAGCACAGGTATAACCGCGGGGCTTTCGGATGCTGGAAAGGGGATCATCATCTTGTCGATGTTTATGGGTAGAGTAGGCACACTAACTTTAGCCCTCGCCCTGAGTACCCGCGCTAGTACCACTGCCTACAAGTATCCGGAAACTCATGTACCAGTCGGGTAGGAGAGTCTGGGGGTTAAAATTTTGGAGGGATTTAATTACCTGCTAAGGCGGAGGGCGATGGACGAGAGGAGGGTGAGGTTACTTGCTGTTGCGGCAGTTCCTTTCTCGAAGTTGTTATGCTGCCCTTTCAGCCAGCGAGCTTCCAAGCGGCAGATAACGCCAGGTTGGGGACTATAGTCCGCGTTCGCTGAAAAGCCGGTTGCCCGGAAGCCAGTAGTTCCGACCGGAGCTGTTATAATCACTTCATGTTTGTCTGAGTAATGCTCGGCACGGGCGGCCAGCGCCCACATGTCATGCATCTTATAGCGCGCGATCAAAACCGGACTGTACCAGGTATGATAGCGGCTACTGCCTTTGCTCTGTTGCTGTATACCTATGTCAAATCCAGCGATCAGGGTGGTTCTTTCTCCTATACCAAACTGCCCGTACAAATTGTTAAAGTAGCGCATTCTCCGGGTAGCATCCGGATCGTCGGTACCGATAAAGGTGCTCCAGTTTAGAGCCAGGTTGTCGTGTGGCGCATAGTTCACCTGCGTGCCGAAGGAAGGCAGTGAGTTGCCCGGCACCCGTCGAATCCGCTGCCACCCGTTCACGACCAGAGCAGCTAGCGTCCAGTTTGGTGTTGGGGTATAGGCCAGCTTCGCGCCTGATAAATAATAGGGTGAGTTCTCAGCCAGCAGGGAGCGACTCAGCGTCAGGTTATCGGCAGAAAGGGCACTTTCGAACCCGATGTGGGAGCCCATGATGCCCGCATCCAGCCATACCTTCGTCTGCCTGTCCAGTGCTATACCTGCGTTGGCCTCGAATACATGGCGCAGCACCTCTTCTTCAGCGGCATAATTGTCGGAGGCATACGTCCCTGCCTGTAGCGCCAATGCCCCTCTATACCTGCCGTGCTCCACGCTAGCCCTGAGCAACCCCAGGTTCAGGTTAAATTCATTATGTCGGTTGTGGTTGTAAAGGAAAGGTTGCCGGTAGCTTGCCGTAGGCTTGTTGAAATCATAGGCATAAAAAATGTCGGCAAACCCGTCAAAGTGAACTTCGGGATTTGCCGACATGGTGGAGTCTTTTTGCGCAAGAGCGGTGATGGAGCTAAGTAAGGATATGGTTAGAAGGATGGCTCTGATCACGGCTTTTTCTGGACCTTCTAATTCTTTATGACGCTGCCAAACTCTTTCACCGTCTGAATGAAGCATTTCACTTTCTCCGGGTCGGTGTCAGGGTATACGCCGTGGCCGAGGTTGGCGATGTGGCGCTGTGGTCCAAATTCCTTCAGCATTTTGATGGTTTCGTGCTGGATAGTCTCGAAAGAACTATAAAGCAGGCAAGGGTCCATGTTGCCTTGCAGCGTCTTGTTCGGACCAAGCTGGGCTCTGGATGTCTTGATATCCATGTTCCAGTCGAGGCCGATGGTTTCGCAGTTGAGTTTGCTGAAATCTTCCATTGCAAAGAAAGCGCCTTTTGCAAAAACGGTTACAGGCACATCGTTGATGGCATTGCAAATCTCGCTGATGTAAGGCAATGAAAATTCCCGGTAGTGTGCTGGTGTGAGAATTCCTGCCCATGAGTCGAATACCTGAATCAGGTTGGCACCCGCCTCTACCTGCGCTTTGAGGTAGGCAATGGTGGTATCGGTGATCATGCGCAGCATCTGGTGCGCCAGTTTCGGATTGGTGTAGAGCAAACCGCGTGCGTGCGAGAATGTCTTGGAGCCGCTTCCTTCCACCATGTACGCCAGGATCGTCCAGGGCGCGCCGGCAAAACCGATAAGCGGCACGCGTCCGTTCAGGGCTCTTTTGGTCACTTTGATGGCTTCCAGCACATAGCCCAGGTGCTCGTGCGGGTCGGCTACGCGTAAACGGGCCAGGTCGGCTTCGGTGCGGATGGTTTTCGGGAACCAAGGACCGCGCTTCTCCACCATTTCATAGGTACAGCCCATTGCCTCAGGCACCACCAGGATGTCAGAGAAAATGATGGCAGCGTCCACGTCCAGGATATCCACCGGCTGGATGGTCACTTCAGCGGCCAGATCCGGTGTTTCCACCAGTTCCTTGAATCCGCTCAGGCTTTCGCGTACAGCTCTGTATTCAGGTAAGATGCGGCCGGCCTGGCGCATCAGCCACACCGGAGTACGTTCTACAGTCTCTCCTTTGGCGGCTCTTATAAGCAGGTCATTCTTCAGTTGCATGGCACAAAGATACGTTAAAAATACCGACTGTCGGAAGATGATTGTTATCATCAAAAGGACAAGGGGTATAGCGCATGGTTAAAAGTTGTACTCTTAGTTGGGGAGGAATGTTAGGTTTTATTTTCGCCTGTCCAGCGGGGTTTGCAGGTATAGCGGTGATGGTGTGAGTATGCTTGCTCGTGACTAATAAGGTGGGGTCTCTGGCCCAGGTATAGCTGCTTTGTAGCAACTGTTATTGCAGGTATAGCAGCTAGTATTGCTTTGTAGCTTGCCCTGGCCGGGCGGGCCCTACTTTTTTCCTTGATGAAAAAAGTAGGCAAAAAAATCAAGACAATACAAACTCGCTGACTGCTCGAACAGTGTATTGTCATTTTGTGCACCTGGCACAGTTGTCTACATTGTAGCTTAGGTGCAAGTTACTCTTTCGATGTGTGCCAGTGGCCATAACAGAAACAACGAAGCTTATACGTGACACTGGCAAAGACTGAAGTCCCCCTTTGAAGGGGGCAGGGGGATGTCAATCATGCACCGCTCCTTCCCCTGTTCTGGGGGTAGGGGCCCTCGATAAAAGGGGAAGGCTGGGATGGGGTAATTAACTACAACGCTTATACCTTTAGATTGGCAGTTACGGACTCCCCTCCTTTGACAAGGAGGAGCAGGGGTGGTTGGACCCGGTACTGCAATGAAGCTGCTGTAACTACGAGGCCTATACCTGTGAAGTGGCTGTAGTAGAAAATCCCCTCTTGAAAGGGACAGGGGTGTGTTGGATCGTGCACAGAATGCTGAAGTGACAATGCTATACCTGCTGTGTGACAGCTTCAATAAAGTCCCCCTTTGAAGTCAAAGATCCCCGACTTGATTCGGGAGGGGCAGGATAATCGTTCAGTTTGTCCATTATGGAGGTGATTCAGTCCTATTCATCTTTTTCCAAGACTGAAAAGCTTAATTCAGACGAAAAATAGCTCCTGTATACCTGTCACAATAAAATTGACGCCAATCGACAGTACGATGAAACCCATGATGCGGGAGAGTGCTGATAAACCGGCTTTGCCCATGAACTGCAGCAACTGGTGCGAGAAGATAAGGATAAGGTAGGCAACCAAAGCCAGCGCAACAATGGCAGTTACCACCAGGCCCAGATCCGTAAACTGTAGCGCATCAGAGTATAAACTAATGCTCACGGCAATAGCGCCCGGACCGGAAAGCATGGGCATAGCCAGCGGCGCGAAGGAAATGTCTTCTTTCTGCATACTTTCTTTCATCACGCCCTTCGACACCTTTTTGCCCCGGTGTGCCTTGCTGGAAAGCAGCTCGAAGCCCGCCTTCATGATCATCAGCCCGCCCGCAATGCGGATGTCGTGCAACCGGATGCCGAAGAAGTTGAGCACGTACTGCCCGGCCAGGAAGAAGACGGCCAGAATAAGCGCCATGTAAATACAAGCCCGAAGCGCCTGCTGGTTGCGATTCGAGGGGGTATCGTCCTGGGTGAGCGTCAAAAAAACAGGCATCGCCCCAAAGGGGTTCACCACACTAAAAAGGGCCGAAAAAGTGGCCAGCATCATTTCCATAGCTTGGTCAGGTTGTTTTCTGATGCAAAGCTATGGCGGTGAAATTACGTCTGCGTTACCGCCGTGTTGTATGATTGTTAAGAGGACGTGATCATGACAAAAACAACGCGTAGATAGCTGACACGATGAAATTCACGCCGATGGAAAGCACGATAAAGCCCATGATACGGGAGAGCGCCGACAGACCTGCCTTGCCCATGAAGCGGGTCAGCTGTGTCGAAAAGCGGAGGATTACATAGCTGATCGCGGCCAGCAAAATGATGCCGATCAGGATCAGCACCATGTCGAAGTAGGAGAGGGAGGTGGTAAACAGACCAATACTCACGGCAATGGCACCCGGACCGGAAAGCATCGGCATGGCCAGCGGGGTAAAGGAAATATCCTCCTTGTGCTGCGCTTCTTCCACCACATCCGGCGACACTTTTTTATTGCTGCCACCCGGGGTTAGCAGGTCAAATCCTGCTTTCATGATCATCAGCCCGCCTGCAATGCGCAGGTCGTGGATGCGGATGCCGAAGAAGTTGAGCACGTACTGCCCGGCCAGGAAGAAGACGGCCAGTATACCGACCATGTAGAGGCAGGCCTTGAGCGCCTGTTGGTTACGATGGGCAGGACTGTCGTTTTGGGTAAGCGTCAGGAACACCGGCATGGCTCCAAAGGGGTTTACGACGGAGAAGAGGGCAGAAAGTGTGGCAAGGATAATTTCCATAGGTGCGATAAACGTATAACCAACAATATAGTTTTTAATCAATATAAAAACAAAGAAGTGTGAACAGCAGGTATAGAAATGCGCCGGAAGACAGGCCGATTAAAACATTATCCTTAATTTTGGGTAGAAAACACCCTAAGCAACGATACTATGAAAGGAGAGGTAAAGCTCGGGATACTGGGCGGCGGACAACTGGGCCGCATGCTGATTCAAGCCGGGCTCGATTTTAATATCTATACCCTGGTGCTCGATCCGGACGAAAACGCACCTTGTAAAGACGTGTGCCACGAGTTCTTCGTGGGCAGCTTCCGCGACTTCGACACGGTGTACGAGTTTGGCAAGAACTGCGACATCCTCACCATCGAGATCGAGCACGTAAACGCCGATGCGCTGGAGAGACTGGAGCAGGAAGGCGTGAAGGTATACCCGGATTCCAAAACGGTACGCACCATCCAGGACAAAGGACTTCAAAAGGAATTTTATAAGCAACACGCTATACCTACCGCCGATTTCAGAATCCTGAAAGACGCTGGTGAGTTGCAAGCCAACACCGATTTTCTTCCTGCTTTTCAGAAACTGCGCCGCGAAGGCTACGATGGCCGTGGTGTAACAAGACTGCAGAGTGAGGCCGATCTGGGCAAGGGCTTTGCCGAGCCGTCAGTGCTGGAAAAGCTGGTGGATTTTGAAAAGGAGATCTCTGTGATCGTGGCCCGCAACGCCAGCGGACAGGTAACGGCCTTCCCGGTGGTGGAACTGAGCTTTCATCCGGAGCACAACCTCGTGGACTCCCTTTTTGCCCCCGCCAACGTGCCCTACAAACTGCAGCGCCTGGCCATCGAGATCGCCACCCGCGTGATCGAGTCGTTTGATATGGTGGGTATACTGGCCGTGGAGATGTTCCTGACCATGGACGGGCAGATACTGGTGAACGAGGTAGCGCCGCGCCCGCACAACAGCGGGCACCATACGATCAAGGCCAACTATACCTCCCAGTACGAGCAGCACCTGCGCGCCATCCTCAACCTGCCGTTGGGCAGCACCGACATTCAGAGCGCCGCTGTGATGCTCAACCTGTTGGGGGAGCCTGGTTACGATGGCGAGGCGAAATACGAAGGGCTGCAGGAGGCCCTGGCCGTGCCGGGCGTCTACATTCACCTGTATGGCAAGAAATATACCCGCGCCGCCCGCAAGATGGGCCACATCACCGTGCTGGGCACTGATCTGGCAGAGGCGCAGCAGCGGGCAGAATCTGTTAAAAACGTAATCAAAGTAATCGCATAATATGGCTAACGAAACTACAACTACGCAGCCACTGGTAGGCATTATCATGGGCAGCCAGTCTGACATGAAAGTGATGGAAGCGGCGGCTGAGATCCTGGAAAACCTGGGCGTGCCTTTTGAAATTACGATCGTGTCGGCCCACCGCACCCCACACCGCATGATTGAGTATGCCGAGCAGGCCCGAAAAAAAGGCTTGAAGGTGATCATCGCCGGAGCCGGTGGCGCAGCCCACCTACCCGGCATGGTGGCCTCGATCACGACACTTCCGGTAATCGGCGTGCCAGTTAAGTCGAGCAACTCCATTGATGGCTGGGACTCCGTACTGTCGATCCTGCAGATGCCGGGTGGCGTGCCGGTGGCTACTGTTGCTTTAGACGGTGCCCTGAACGCAGGTATACTCGCCGCTCAGATCATTGGCACCTCCAACGCCGCCGTGGCGGATAAGCTGGAGAAGTACAAGGTTGGTCTGAAAGACAAGGTGATGCGCTCGGTAGAGGAGCTACGGCGCGGTGACCGTGATCTGGATTAAAGTATAGCCTATCTTAATTACAGAAAGGACCGCAGTATAAGTACTGTGGTCCTTTCTGTAAGTACTAAAACCTATACCCTGCCATGATGCTGAATCCTTTAACACTGCTGGCAAGGCTTCGGATGTTGGATATACCTTCTGTCGTCTCATACCTTGTCTCGATGAGCAGTGCCCTGTTTTGCATGGGGTATAGCACACCTATACCTGCCTGCGCGCCAAACATGTACTGCTTAAAAATGCTGCCTGGCATGGCTTCTGACACTTCGGTATAGCTGGTGTTATGAAAGGTGCTGTTTTTGGTTTCTACTCTGTTTGTGCTGATCGCATAAGAATAAGAAATCCCGGCACTGGCAAAGGGTCTGAGCTTGCCTTTGGGAAAGGTATAGCGCAGTTGCGCAGGCACCTTCAGGTAGTGCAGATCGAGGAGGATGTCGTGTTGCGTGGTTCTGCCTGAGTTATTCACATCTTTGATTACACCCTCGAAGTGATAAGGGGTGTAGAGCAACTCCAGTATCAGGGTTAGCTTTTCGCTGATGGCAGGATTGGCAACTTCCAGGGCTACTCCGCCTCCCAAACCCAGGCCGGTGTTATGGAACGAAGCTTTTGAATAAGGGTGCTCTCCTGTCATTTGCAGCGCGGGCTTTGAGAAAAAGAGCACAGGATACGGTTTTACTTTCGTTTTGCGGGATGGCTGCACATACTGGTTGCTGTCCATGCATTCATTGTAGTCATTGACTATTTTGGTCAGGCCGCTATGTCGGAATGTTATGTTTCTAAACCGCTCTTCTGACATAGTGGGGCAGTCGGCAAAGGCTGACCCCATCACACCAAGGTATAGCTTATCCACCATCCGGAAGGTTTTGCCGGTCTTAGGGTCTTTCTTGTTATAGACATTCTCTTTGAGTTCTACCAGGTCACCTCCGTCTTTTGACAGGTAAAAGTGGTCCAGGTCCAAATCATCCCGATAGGTGTAAAGAGAGGCTCTGCCTTTTGTCAGCACCTGCAGAAATAAACGCTGCACCGGCTGCTCCCCATCGCCAGGTATAGTCTGCGCCTCGTATACCTTGTTTTCTTTAACAAAGCCATAACCAGCCAATTGGTCAGGAGAGTAGGCTTGCTCCGGAGCGCTCAGGTTAGCCTTGAAAGTAGTAGTTTTGGAATTGCGGACCGCTCCCCGATAGTCCACATAGCCCTGCAGTGTATCGGAGTTTCGGACAATGTAGCCTGCCCGGAAATCTTTTTGAGCGAAAGTGGGCGCAACAACTAAGAATGTGAGAAGGGAGATCAGGTAAAACTGTTTCATTAAGCTGTTTTAAAGATAGTTCGCGTTGAATATAGATAAACAAATATAGAGTTTATGCCTGGAAAAATGAGGGACTGCTAAAAATAGAAGCCAATACAGATAGCGGTGCACCTGAGGGGATAGAGAAGACTGAAATCAGCCTGAAGAACAAATGATGCACCCTGTGGAGCTGCGTCCCGGTGATCTGCGTATGCCTAACGCATGGCCTCTCCCGATAACAAAGAGGACCGCAGTATAAACACTGCAGTCCTCTTTATCCGCTGCTATACCTAAGCAACTATGCGGTAGGGATCTTCAGCCAGAACTATAGTTTGTATGACAGTACCAGAGACATGCTCTTGATGCTCGTAGAATGACTTGTATAGCGTGACACGCCATCGTTGATTTCGTAGCGTGCTTCCAGGCTAAGCGGTTTGTCGAAAACCGGGTAAGAGATACCTAAACCGGCTGCCACGCCGCCGGAAAGCGTCAGAAAACCATCATCTTCCAGGAAAGGTTTTGTAGTTGTGCGCGTTGAACTGCCAAAGGTAGATGTGGTAGTCATCTCATTTTCCTGCGATGCCACCAGGTTAATGACCGGGCCGATGTTGATGTACGGTCTGATCACCCCTTTAGGGTAGGTATAGCGGGCCAGAACAGGGATTTTCACATGTTTTACTTCAAGCCAGACTTCACTGGTGGAGACACCCGGCACCATCGGATCATCTTGTAAGCTCGCTTCAAAATAATTAGGAGCATACAGCACTTCTACCTGTAACGACAGCTTCTCGCTGATGGTAGGCACCGAAAAGTTAAAAGAGGCGCCAAACACAGGCTTAACCGATGTGTTGTCGAAATTCTGATCCGAATTTTCTATCTTATAAGCAAGCGTCGAACTGCTTATGCCTGCAATGGGTCCCAGTGCAACACGTACTTTCTTGGGTACTTTGCTGTACTCCTCCTGGCCAACACATTCATTGTATTTCTTCACGATACCCGACAGCGAGGTAAGGCCCAAAACTACCTTGTCTACATCAGCTTCGGTAATAGAATTGCAGTCCAGGAAAGTTTGCATCAGAAGCGGTTTATAAAGCTCACGGCGCATGAGGTTGGTATGGCCTAGTTTGCGTCCTTCCTGCATATTCTTTTGTTTAAAATCCTCCACTCGTAGTTCCTTGAGCGGCTCTGCGTCTTTGGAGATGTAGAAGCGGTCTTTCTGCATTTGGTCACGCAAGAGGTACAGGTTAGCTTTGCCTTTAACCAGCAGCTGTGCAAAAAGTGTTTGCTCTGTGTTCAGGGTATCAAAAGCCGGCACCAGTTTAGATTCATAGTACTTCTGCTCTTGCCGGAAACCATAGCCCTGTAGTTGAGTCGGTGTGAAGTCCTGCTGTTTAGCATCATTGTTGCTTTTAAAGGAGATCTGGTGCGTGTTGCGTTGCGCACCGCGGTAGTCGACCAAGCCGCTGGCAGTGTCGCCATTCTGGACAATGTAACCCGGGCGAAAATCTGATTGGGCGAAGGCCTGCGAAATGAATAAACAAGTAATAAGGGTCAGGTAGAGTTGTTTCATCAGCTTAATTTGAATGATCGGTTTAAGTAAATATAGATATTAACAACTATATACAGGTGTTCTGAATAAGTTTTATAAAATATATAGAGTCATCATAATCAAAAGTAAAACCCTATACCAAGTTTCATCCTGCTTGCACTCAGCTTAGCCTCTGTGTCACTTCCCCGGTCAAAACCAGATTGGTAGTTCAGGAGGTTAGCCTTTAGTTCTATGCCCAGTCTGTCGCTCGGGAAAAAGACGAGTCCGGGAGACAAGGTGCCGTATAGCGAGAGTCCCTTTGAGCGTGACGTTGAAGAGGTTTGTGAGCCACCCGTGGGGTCACCGAACTGCCCGGTGCCTATCGAATTCTGCTCCGCCCTTTTGCTGATCAGGGCAAAGCCAGCAGTGCCCTCTGCAAACAGGGCAAACTTACTGCCCAGGCTAACATAGTAACGGACCATAGGGCCTATGTTATAAGAGTGGGCTACGGTTTTGCTCTCGTAATGATAAAACATACTCGAACTGCCCGGTGCTGAGCACCTTTCCTGACGGTTTGCAGCATATTGATAGCCATAACTGAGGCCAACTACCAGTTTGTCTTGGATAAAGTAGCCCGCGGAAGAAGCTGCCTCAAATGAGGTGACCTTACTGAACTCGTCGGGTTTGGAAAAGCCCGCACCTACCTGTATACCGGCGAACCTGTTACCTGATTGGAGTTGGGCAAAGGCGCTGCTAGCTACTAGCAGGGCCAAGATGGTGAGGTGGATTGTTTTCATGGTTTGTAGAATGTTCATGAAATATAGGGATAAATAAATATTTTTGGAATTCCACCCACTGAAATTTTATAAGGAAGCGCAGGTTAGTTTGCTACTCCACAGACAGGTATAAAAAAGAATCCCCTGTCGGGAGGCCCAACAGGGGATTCTGTGTATAATTTGAGTTAATGCTTACTTCTTGCCGTCTACTTCTTCATAGTCTACGTCGGTTACGCCGCCATCGTCAGAGGTAGCGCCCTGCGGACCGCCAGCCTGCTGGCCGTTACCGGCTGCAGCACCTTCCTGCCCACCACCGGCAGCATACATCTCCTGTGAGGCTGCCTGCCAGGCGTTGTTCAGGTTTTCGATGGCGCGGTCTATGCCTGCGATGTCTTTGGCACCGTGTGCTGTTCTGAGCTCGCCCAGCGCAGTTTCGATGTTAGACTTGTTGCCTTCAGACAGTTTCTCGCCGTACTCCTTCAGCTGCTTCTCGGTCTGGAAGATCATCGAGTCAGCTGCGTTCAGCTTCTCAATCTCTTCCTTCGCCTTCTTGTCAGCTTCGGCGTTAGCCTCGGCTTCCTGGCGCATTTTCTCGATCTCCTGCTCGCTCAGACCAGAAGAAGCCTCAATGCGGATCTTCTGCTCTTTGCCGGTGGCTTTATCTTTTGCTGTTACGTGCAGGATACCGTTGGCGTCGATGTCGAAGATAACCTCGATCTGCGGAACACCGCGTGGTGCTGGTGGAATGCCGTCCAGGTGGAAACGACCGATCGTACGGTTGTCTTTCGCCATTGGGCGCTCACCCTGCAGTACGTGGATCTCAACCGATGGCTGGTTATCCGAAGCAGTGGAGAAAGTCTCAGACTTCTTCGTAGGTATAGTCGTGTTCGACTCGATCAGTTTGGTCATTACACCACCCATGGTTTCGATACCCAGTGAAAGCGGGGTTACGTCCAGCAGAAGCACGTCTTTTACTTCACCTGTCAGTACACCACCCTGAATCGCAGCACCGATGGCCACTACTTCATCCGGGTTCACACCTTTAGAAGGCTTCTTGCCGAAGAACTTCTCTACTTCCTCCTGCACTTTAGGAGTACGGGTAGAACCACCTACCAGTATCACCTCGTCGATGTCAGAAGTGGACAGACCGGCATCCTGAAGCGCCTTCTTGCATGGCTCCATAGAGCGACGGATCAGGTCATCTGTCAGCTGCTCGAACTTAGCGCGCGTCAGTTTGCGCACCAGGTGTTTCGGCACGCCGTCTACAGGCATAATATAAGGCAGGTTGATCTCTGTCTCAGTGGAGGAAGAAAGCTCAATTTTCGCTTTCTCAGCGGCTTCCTTCAAACGCTGCAGGGCCATAGGGTCTTTACGCAGGTCCACGCCTTCATCGTTCTTGAACTCGTCAGCCAGCCAGTTGATGATCTTCTGGTCGAAGTCGTCACCACCCAGGTGTGTGTCACCGTTGGTAGAGAGTACTTCAAACACGCCATCACCCAGCTCCAGAATAGAGATATCGAAAGTACCGCCACCAAGGTCGAATACTGCGATCTTCTGGTCTTTGTGTTTCTTGTCCAAACCGTAGGCAAGCGCTGCTGCCGTCGGCTCGTTGATGATACGCTTCACTTCAAGACCTGCGATCTGGCCGGCTTCTTTGGTAGCCTGACGCTGTGCGTCGTTGAAGTAAGCCGGTACAGTAATAACGGCTTCTGTTACTGTAGTGCCCAGGTAATCTTCGGCCGTAGCCTTCATTTTCTGAAGCACCATCGCCGAGATCTCCTGTGGTGTGTACTGGCGGTCGCCGATCTCTACACGCACGGTGTTGTTACCGCCCTGCACCACTTTGTAAGACACCTGCTTGGCCTCTTCGCTCACCTCGTTGTAGCTGTGGCCCATGAAGCGCTTGATCGAAGCGATTGTGTTTTGCGGGTTTGTGATTGCCTGACGTTTGGCAGGGTCACCCACCTTACGCTCGCCTTTGCCGCCGTCCAGAAACGCGACAATAGACGGAGTAGTTCTGCGGCCTTCGCTGTTGGGTATAACCACTGGCTCGTTGCCTTCCATTACGGCAACGCAGGAGTTGGTTGTACCTAAGTCAATACCAATTATCTTTCCCATTCTATAGTTTTATAATGATTCAAATACAATTTCTTTTTTACTGTTGGTAGCAATCTATCAAGGTATGTGCCAAGGCATTTTATACCTGTTTTGCCTGTCATTCTGTCACAGATGGTGGCAAGCTAAACCTTGTTTGTCTTACCTGGCGAAAAGCGCCCTGCACGGTTGCGACATAATTACTGAAGTATTGGTACTGCGTTGCTGTACGATTGGTTCTGAAATCGAGCCATCATCTACTTTTGATCGCCTCGGAACAAGTGTATGAGAAACCAGAAGGCATTGGCGACCTTTTGTGTTAGCAGGTATTGCAGCGTTAAGACTGTTTGCTTTTTTAGCTAAACTTTTATAAATCAGAAGTTCAAACAAACTGATCTATCATCTTTTCGCTCACCTTTACATGATAAGCACCTTTCTAAGAACAGGCACCACGGCTTGTCTGCTTCTGGCTCTGACATTGTCTGCGCCAGAAGCAGTGGCGCAGAAACAAAAGCCACGCAGCAGCAAGCAGAAAGAAACAGCCTCCCCCTTCGATGCCAAACTCTACAACGGTATGACCTGGCGTTCCATTGGCCCTTTCAGGGGCGGACGTTCGGCTACCGTGACGGGCGTGCCCGGCAAACCAAACCTATATTACATGGGCTCCGTGGGTGGCGGCGTCTGGCGCACCACAGACGGCGGCGCTACCTGGGAAAACATCTCGGATGGCTTCTTCGGTGGCTCTATCGGGGCAGTGGCTGTGAGTGAGGCCGATCCGAATGTGATCTATGTAGGAGAAGGGGAGAAGACGGTGCGCGGCAACGTATCGTCTGGCCATGGTATGTGGCGTTCAGTGGATGCCGGCAAAACCTGGGAACACATTGGGCTGAAAGATTCCAAGCACATCGGCCGTATCCGCATTCATCCGCAGAACCCGGACATCGTGTATGTGGCTGTGATGGGTGACCTCTACAAGTCGCATGAAGAGCGCGGTGTGTTCAAGAGCACGGACGGCGGCAAGACCTGGAAGAAGACCTTGTTCGCCAACAAAGATGCCGGCGCCGTGGACCTGATCCTCGACCCGAACAACCCGCGCCACCTGTACGCCACCACCTGGAACGTGCGCCGCAATCCGTACAGCCTTTCTTCCGGCGGACCCGGCTCCGGCATCTGGAAAAGCACCGACGGCGGGGAAACCTGGAAAGACATCTCGAAGAACGAAGGCCTGCCGAAAGGTACGCTCGGTATTATCGGCGTAACGGTGTCGCCGGTGAACTCCAACCGGGTGTTTGCGATGGTGGAAGCCGATGAAGGCGGCCTGTTCCGCTCTGACGACAGCGGCCTGACCTGGCGTAAAGTGAATGATGATCGTAACCTGCGCCAGCGGGCCTGGTACTATACCCGCGTGTATGCCGATCCGAAAGATGAAGACGTAGTATACGTACTGAACGTGGCCTACCACCGCAGCAAGGACGGCGGCAAAACGTTTAGCTCAGCCTACGCCGGGCACAGCGACCACCATGACCTGTGGATCGCCCCCGAGAACCCTTCGCGCATGGTGATCGCCGATGACGGCGGTGCGCAGGTAACCTCCGATGGCGGCATGAACTGGAGCACCATGAACAACCAGCCCACCGGTCAGTTCTACCGCGTGGTGACCGATAACCATTTCCCATACCGCATTTACGGCGCGCAGCAGGACAACTCGACCGTGCGCATCAGCCACCGCTCCACTGGGTATAGCATCACCGAGAATGACTGGGAGGAAACAGCCGGTTCAGAGAGTGCGCACTTGGCCGTGAACCCGGAGAATCCCGAAATTGTGTATGGCGGCAACTACGGCGGCTTCTTGTCTCGCGTGGACCACAGCAACGGGCAGGAGCGGGTGATCAACGTATGGCCGGACAACCCTATGGGCCACGGCGCCGAAGGGATGAAGTACCGCTTCCAGTGGAACTTCCCGATCATGTTCTCGCCCAACGACCCGAAAAAACTTTACACCACGTCCAACCACGTGCACGTGACCTACAACGAGGGGCAATCCTGGGAGACCATCAGCCCGGACCTGACTCGTAACGACTCGACGAAACTGGGGCCATCAGGCGGACCAATCACCAAGGACAATACCAGCGTGGAGTACTACGGCACCATCTTCGCCATCAACGAATCGCCGGTGGAGCCGGGCGTGATCTGGACCGGATCGGACGACGGCCTGCTCCACGTGACACGTGACAATGGCAAGAACTGGGCGAAGGTACAGCCGAAGGGCATGCCGGAGTGGATCCAGATCAACAGCATCGAGGCGCACCCGACCCGGAAAGGAGCCGCTTACGTGGCTGCCACGATGTACAAGTCCGGCGACTTCAGTCCTTACCTGTACAAGACGACCGACTACGGCAAGACCTGGACGAAGATCACTAGCGGTATACCTGGTTACCACTTCACCCGTGTGGTGCGCGCCGATCCGAAACGCGATGGTCTGCTCTACGCTGGTACAGAATACGGTATGTACGTGTCGTTCAACGACGGACAAAGCTGGCAGTCGTTCCAGCTGAACCTACCGATTGTGCCGATCACGGACCTCACCATCAAGAATGATAACCTGATCGCCGCCACCCAGGGCCGCAGCTTCTGGATCATCGACGACCTGACGCCGCTGCACCAGCTGAACGAAGGTATAGCCAAGAGCAAGTTCCACCTCTACAAGCCGCTGGACAGCTACAAAATGGACGGTGGCAACCGTGGCCTGTCCAAGACGGCCGGCGAGAACCATCCGGGCGGTGTGATGGTACACTACTACCTGCCACAGAAACCGGATTCAGCGACCGTGGTGCAGCTGGAAATCCTGGACCAGGACGGAAAACTGATTCGCAGCTATGTGAGCAGCGCCAAAGAGAAGAAGGACAAGCTGGAAGTGAAGGAAGGTATGAACCGCTTTGTGTGGGACATGCGTTACCCGGAGGCGAGTAAGTTTGACGGCATCATCCTGTGGGGTGGTGGTCTGCAGGGGCCGAAAGCTATACCTGGAAACTACAAGGCGAAGCTGACAGTGAACAAAGAAAGCCAGGAAACGGACTTCACCATCCTGCCGGACCCGCGCACCAAAGCCACGCCAGAGGACCGGGCAGCTCAGTTCACCTTCCTCACGGAGGTGCGCGACAAGCTGACCGAAACGCACGATGCGATCAAGGACATCCGCACCATGCGGGCCCAACTGAACACGCTCAAAGGCAACCTGAAAGGACAGGAAAACTACAAAGACGTGGTGGAGTCTGCCACGGCTATCGACAAGAAGATCACCGCCATTGAGGAGGCCCTGTACCAGACGAAGAACCGCAGTGGCCAGGACCCGCTCAACTTCCCGATCCGCCTCAACAACAAGCTGGCAAACCTGGTGGGGCAGGTGAGCACCGGCGACTTCCGTCCAACCGATCAGGCCTATGCCTTCAAGCAGGAAATCACCGCCCAGATCGACGAGCAGTTGAATCTCTTTAAGCAAGTGCAGACGCAGGATGTGCCGGCCCTGAACAAACTGGTGAAGGAGAAAGGCGTGGACGCTATCTCCGTGAAGAAAGCAGAAGCTGCCCCGGCAACGGGGTCTTTATAAGGTAAGCTATACCTGCTAAAACGGAAAGCCCTGCCAGCAATGGCAGGGCTTTCTTGTTAGAATAATTTTACGTGTTCAGCCTTGGCAGCATTTTACGGATGCCACAGGTATAGAATAGGTATAGGCCTATTTCTTCTCCACTACCAAAGCCGCTTTTTGTACTTCGCCTTCGTGCGCCTGGCCTGGGTATGGCTTCACGTTTTTCAGTGTGAAGTTATAGTTGACACCGCCGACCTCTGCCGCCAGGGTATGGGTTTCTCTTGTGCCATCGGTTCCGCAATCGCCGATGCAAAGCGTGATGTTTTCGTTTGCACCCTGGCTGTTGGAGGCCCGCAGCGCAACGGTGGCGTTGCCCGCCGTCACACAGTCAACATCGGTCGGGCACCGGGAATCCTGGATATTTTTCAGGGCAACGATCAGGCGGCGGGGCACCCCCTCCCCATACATCGTAACTTGCCCATACTGCTGCAGGAGCGCCTCCTGGCCAAATTTCAGGTCTCCTTCTTCTTGCCTGGAGGATTCTTGCCTGGAGGAGGCGACTTCGTGTACTTCTTCTGGCTGACACTCGGTCAGGAGCGCCAAAGCCAGGAGTGGATAGAACAGTTTAATCATAATTTTATTGGTTAATCAACCTTAGGAGCCCATAAAACGGAGAATGGTTGCAATTAGTACGCAAATTTTAAAGACTGGTGTCGCCACATTGTTTATCTGCCGCAATTGTTGGATATTGGGCTTTCATACCTATCCCAACCTAATTACGTGAGTACCAGTACTGCCACCCTTGTGAAACAGAAAGTAAGAACGCTCGCCGACCGGCTGCGAAACTTTCGGACCTACCACCGCTACCTGGGGCTTTTTATGGGCGTGTTTATCCTGATCAGCAGTGTGACAGGTATATTGCTGGGTTGGAAGAAGGATGTGGATTTGCTCCAGCCACCCACGCAAAAAGGAGCCAGCACCGACCTGCAACAGTGGCTGCCGCTGGCGGAGTTGTCAGCACGATCTCTTGCGGGGCTGGACTCTGCGCAGGCTATCAACAACAACCCCATCGACCGCATTGAAGCCCGCCTGGACAAAGGCATCGTCAAGACCATTTTCAAAGAAGGCAGTTGGGAGGTGCAGCTGGATGCGAGCACGGGCAAAGTCCTTTCCGTTGCCCGCCGGCATTCTGACTGGATCGAGAAAATACACGACGGCTCCATCATCAGCGATCTTTTCAAACTGATCTCCATGAACGTGCTGGGCCTTGGGCTTCTGATCCTCTCAGTGACGGGGTTCTTCCTGTGGTTCTATCCCAGACAGATCAGAAAGATCAAAAGCGAGTAAGCAGCATGAAGAATCTCCTGCATGTGATGGGATGGTTGTGCCTGTTCAGTTCTTCCACGTTCGCACAGGTTCTGACCGTGAAGGACCAGGTGACCCAGCAGCCGCTGGAGATGGTGCAGGTCTCAGGTATACAATCAACACAAACAAGCTTGACGGACAGCAAAGGTCAGGCGGATGTCACCTCGTTTAAAGGGCTGGACAGCTTGGCGGTTCGCCTGGTGGGTTATGAGCAGCAAGTATTGTCGTATGCGCAACTCCAGCGTCAGGGCTTTCAGCTATACCTGCGCGAAAACAAAATTGCCCTGGCCACCGTGGTTGTTTCGGCCACCCGCTGGCAGCAGGATGCCAAAGAAGTGCCACAGCGCGTGAGTACCATACGGCCAAAAGACGTGCTGCTGCAGCAACCACAGACAGCCGCCGATATGCTGGGGCAGACGGGGGAGGTATATATCCAGAAAAGCCAGGGCGGCGGCGGCAGTCCCATGATCCGGGGTTTTGCCACCAACCGGGTGCTGATCGCGGTGGACGGCGTGCGCATGAACACGGCCATCTTCCGGAGCGGCAACCTGCAGAATGTCATCTCACTCGACCCCTTTGCCACGGAAAGAACTGAAGTGCTGTTCGGTCCGGGCTCCGTCATGTACGGCAGCGATGCCATAGGGGGCGTGATGAACTTCTATACCTTGTCTCCCAGGTTTGCAACAGGCGCTACGCCGTTAGTTAAAGGAAATGCTGCCGTTAGGTGGTCGTCGGCTAACAACGAGAAGACGGGCCACCTGGATCTGCGCTACGGCCTGAAAAAGTGGGCCGTCCTGACCAGTGCCACTTACAGCGATTACGGCGACCTCCGCATGGGCTCAAACGGGCTGGATGACTACCTGCGGAGGGAGTATGTGCGCACCCAAAACGGGCATGACGAGGTGATCACAAACACCGATCCGGAGCGTCAGGTAGATACCGGTTACGACCAGCTGAACCTGATGCAGAAGATCAGGTATAGGCCCAGCGACAACTGGGAACTTCAGTACGGTTTCCATTACTCTGCCACCTCCAACGTGCCCCGCTACGACCGGCTCACCCTTTACCGAAACGGAACGCTCCGATCGGCGGAGTGGTATTACGGTCCGCAGGTATGGGCTATGCAGCACCTGCAGGCGACACATCGGGCAAACAATAAAATTTACGATCAGCTCAGCATCGGACTAGCGCATCAGCTCTTTGAGGAGAGTCGACACAACCGGGACCTGGCCAAAGCGACAAGGTATAACCGCTACGAAAAAGTAAACGCCTACTCCGCCAACCTGGACTTTGAGAAAGCGCTCGGGGCGCGGCACCACCTGTTCTATGGACTGGAAACGGTCATTAACAAAGTGCACTCCACCGGTACCGACTATAACGTAAATACCGGGGCTATCGCACCTGGACCTTCCCGTTACCCGGACGTTGCTGACTGGAGTTCGCATGCCGCCTTCCTGACCTACCGCTTTAAAGCGGGCGAGAAACTCACGGTGCTGACAGGAGCCAGGTATAACCACATTCTGCTGAATGCGAACTTCGACAACAGTTTCTATGATCTTCCTTTTACCTCCGCCGGTATCAACACAGGGGCCGTGACGGGTAGTGCCGGATTGGTGTACAGCCCTTCGCTTTCCTGGCAACTGAGCAGCAATTTGTCTACCGGTTTCCGCTCACCGAACGTGGATGACATCGGCAAGATATTCGACTCGGCACCGGGGCTGGTGGTCGTGCCTAATCCGGATCTGAAGCCGGAGTATGCTTACAATGCCGACCTGGGAGCGGCTAAAACATTCGGGGAGTTGCTGAAGCTGGACGCGACCGCTTTTTATACCTACCTGCAGGATGCGCTGGTGCGGCGGGACTATACCCTGAACGGCAACAGCAGCATCGAGTATGAGGGGGAACGCAGTCAGGTACAGGCAATTCAGAACGCCGCCTTTGCCAGGGTGTGGGGCGTGCAGGCAGGTGTAGAACTGAAGCTCCCAGCTGGTTTTGGCCTTGCTGCCAGGTATAATGTGCAACGTGGCCGTGAGGAACTGGACAATGGCACGGAGGCACCTTTGCGACATGCTGCCCCAACTTTCGGAACCGTACGATTGACCTACTCCCGCCATCGCCTGAAAGCAGACCTCTATACTGTGTTCAACGGAGCGATCCGGTATAGCCAGCTGACACCGGAAGAGCAGGACAAAGCGTACCTGTATGCCACTGACGGAAACGGGAACCCTTACAGTCCGGCCTGGGCCACACTCAACCTGAAGGCGCTGTATCAACTGACCCGACACCTGTCGCTGATCGCAGGTATAGAGAACATCACCGATCAGCGTTACCGGCCTTACTCGTCAGGTATAGCGGCGGCGGGCAGAAACGTTGTGCTGTCGGTGCGGGCATCTATCTAAAGAGGTGTTGAATTGAAGTTACCATCTGGCATTCTTCAAGGTCAGGCCCACAGCCGCCAGCCGCTGCCCAGTATGGAAACTTTGAACAGAGCCCCTGAGTCCGAAGGTGAGGTGTTGTTTTACCTTCACATCCAGATTGAGGGCCAAGACATAGCCTGCCTGCAAACCATTTCTGGAGCGCATGTCAGGGTGGAAGTCCGTGATGCCGCCCTGCCCATTGTACTGAATGGAAAGTCCATGTAATTCCCGTTCGCTGGCATACCTGATCACCGGGCCTACAGCAGGGTAAAGCTGGACAGGACCTGCGTTGACGAACAGGTTATAGACTCCTTCAACCGCTACACCATTTGACTTTTGAAAGGTCTCGTATCCTGATCCCCAAGGTCTCGTTTGCTCAATGTAAGTGCCGGTTGCCAATATCTCGAAACCCGAACGTTTTGAGATATGTGTTTGCATGCCACCCATGAACCAGTGACCGGGAATGTCGCCGTTTCCGGCATACACGATGCCATAGCCAACCTTAGGTGTCCACTTGTCCTGTGCCATTGCGGAGAGGGAGAAGGCGAACAGAAGTGAGAAGAGTAGAAGTTTGATTTTCATTAGCTTGAATTTTTAGGTAAGCGTTAGAGATAAAAAGACTGTAACAAAGCCCGTATCTAATATGCAAAATATTCTATAAATTTTTATAACAATATATGTGCCAGAATAATTGGCGATCAAAAATTTGCCTTTAGAGTTACAGGTATAAAACAAGAAAGGCAGCCCCACTGGGGCCGCCTTTCTTGTTTCAGGTATGGCTTAAGCCAGAATTAGCTTCTGCTTCTTCTCTCAGGAGCTTTCAAAGTAAACTCAGAAGTAGCCTTGCCACCATCGGCTGTTTCTACTTCCACGGTATACTTGCCTGGCTGCAGGTAAATTACTTTGTTGTTAGCAGCTTCTACTTTTACCGTTTCCTCGCCGTCCTTCTTACTGCCGTTCATAGCCGTTTCATAGGCTTTCGCGTTGGCTTCATCTACCGAGAAGTTGTAACCCACGTAGTTCAGACCACGCTCGTGCTCGTCTTTCAGTTCTTTCAGGAGCTGCCCTTTATCAGTCTTAATGCGGATAATGGCTGTGCCTGCCTGCGCTGTGTAGTAAGGAATTTCCAGTGAAGACTCCGCCGGCTCACCCCAGGCACCCCACGACTGTCCCCAACGCGGGTTGTAGTTGGTCGGCTGGAAAGCGAACAGGTGCAGTTTCTGGTTCTGAATCTCTGGCGTGAGCTGCTGCAGGTGCTCCACATTGGCAATGTAGATGGAGCGGCCGTGCGTACCCACGATCAAGTCGTTGTCGCGCGGATGTACCACCACGTCGTGCACCGACACAGCCGGCATACCATTACGCATCTGCATAAACGTTTTGCCGCGGTCAAGCGAAATGTAGAGGCCATGGTCAGTGCCTACGTAAAGCAGGTTCGCATTTTTCGGATCTTCTTTGATCACGTTGATAGCCTCAGCTGGCAGGTTGGTGCCCAGGCGCTCCCACTTCCTGCCGTTGTCTTCCGACACGTACAGGTATGGCGTGAAATCATCCCAACGGTAACCGTTGAGCGAAGCATACACCCGGTTTTCGCTGTGGTTCGATGCCACGATCGTGGATACCCACATGTGCTGCGGCAGTTTTTTCGAGATGTTCTCCCAGTTATACCCACCGTCTTTGGACACATGAACCGCCCCGTCATCAGAGCCGGTATAGAGTAGGCCGAACTTCAGTGGAGACTCGTCGATGCTGGTCAGGGTGCCGAAACCCACGTCGCCTTTCAGACCGCCGTTGGTCAGGTCGCCCGAGAGCGTTTGCATCTCCTCGCCCTTTTTCATGGAGCGGTGGAATTTGTTGGAGCCGAAGTACAGGATATCCTGGTTGTGGCGGCTCAAATGGATCGGGCTCTCCCAGTTGAAGCGGAGCGGTGTTTCGCCCAGTTCGTGCGTCGGCTTCACGGATACACGCTGGCCGGTGCGCTTGTCCACGCGGGCGTAGTTGCCGTACTGCGAGCCCAGGTATACGGTGTTGTTGTCACGGAAGTCCACCTGCACCATCATGCCGTCGCCACCGCCCAGGCGCTGGTACGGGTAACGGCCGTTCTGTGTCCAGGCGGAACTGAACTGGTAGTTGCTCGGTCCGTACCAGGTGCCGTTGTCCTGCAGACCGCCATAGATGTTGTAAGGTTTCTCCATGTCCACAGCCACGGCGTAGAACTGACCTACCGAAGGCGTATTGGCAATCGCCCAGGTCTTGCCGTCATCGTAGGTGATGTTCAGGCCACCGTCGTTGCCGTTGATCACATAGCCGGGCTTGTCAGGGCTCACCCACAGGGCCTGGTGGTCGGAGTGCACGTTGTCGCCCTCGATGTTGCGGAACGTCTTGCCACCGTCATCTGAGGTCAGGAGGGGCACACCCAGCAGGTATACCTTATCCGGATTGTAGGGCGCCACACGCACCACACCGAAGTAGTAGCCATAGCTCGAGTACATATCGTCGATCGGCTTTTCGTGCGTTTTCTTCCAGGTCTTGCCAGCGTCATCAGAGCGGTATAGCTCAGCGCCCTTCACAGAGGCCTCTGTCGTCACGGCCAGCGGGTCCACGAGATACTCTGCCAAAGCAGCAGGTTTGATCTTGCCGCTCTTCACATCTGCCTTCACCGTTTTGGCGGTATACCTGGACGGAAATCGGTTGTTGTCGAGGAAGCTGTTCAGGTCCTTGTCATTGAGCGCCAGGAAGGCTTCCGTCGTCATACCTTTGAACTGCTCTTTCTGCAGTTCACCCGCTTTCGGCTCCTTTTTCTCCACCTGGCGTAGCTCCTGGTTGTCCAGGAAAGCATAGATGATGTTCGGGTTGCCCGGATGGATGTCCAGACCAATGCGGCCTACGCCATCAGAAGTCGGGAAGCCGCTGCCTTCGGTCGTCACACGCGTCCAGGTGTTACCGCCGTCCGTTGACTTATGGATACCGGATGTTTTGCCGCCCTCCACGAAATCCCAGGCGCGGCGCTCGCGGTGCCACATGGCTGCGTACACGTTGTTCGGGTTCTTCGGGTCAATCACCAAGTCAATAGCGCCTGTGTTATCGTCGATATAGAGTGTCTTCTTCCAGGTCTTGCCGCCGTCCGTGGTTTTGTAGATGCCGCGGTCTTTGTTTGGTGAGTACAGGTGCCCTACGGCCGCTACCCAAACCGTGTTCGGGTCGGTCGGGTGTAGCACGATGCGACCAATGTGGTGCGTATCGTCGAGGCCCATGTGCTGCCAGGTTTTGCCCCCGTCGGTGCTTTTGTACACGCCCACGCCGGAGTAGGAAGAGCGGCTGGAGTTGCTCTCGCCGGTTCCGATCCAGATGGTTTGGTTGTTATTCCAATCCACGGCAATGTCACCGATGGTCATCACCGCTTCGTTGTCGAAGATCGGCTCAAAGGAAATGCCATTATTATTAGTTCTCCAAAGACCGCCCGAGGCATAGGCTGCGTAAAAATTAGTGGGGTCTTTCGGGTTCACATCCAAATCGGTGATGCGTCCGCTTTGCACGGTAGGACCCACATTGCGGAAGGCTACGTTACGGACAAGGGAATTCTGATCGAGTTGCTGACGCTTCTCGAACGCCTGCAGCCTTTCTTTGGCGGGTGTGTAGGCCGGCTGCTTGGGTGCTTTCTTCTGAGCCTGCACAGCGCCCCCGCTCAGGGCTACCAGCAGCGCGACAGAAAGTATACGCTTTTGCATTGTGTAGATGTAGGTATAGTTTAGAGTAGATTGTTTGAGTTTCTAAAGCTAAGGAATTGTACCGGATTTTGGAAGAACTCGAATAGCTGTAAAGTATTTGTTATATTGAATCCTGCGTATTCCTCTATCCGGACCAACTAATGCATGCTATCGCTGAGTTGAGGCGGAGTAGGAGTGTCATGATAATTTCTCAACTTGATCGAGCTTTTTTTGCCAAGGCTATACCTGAAAAGGGTGAACCAAAAAATGGATTTCATATGAAAGTCAACATACGCTTATACCTGCTCTTGCTGCTGGTGGCCGTCAGTTTTCAAGCCTGCGAACAGGCAGATAGCTCTTTGGTTTCAGACCCTGAAGCAGAGACCTCACGCATCCTCGTCTTTTCCAAAACAGCAGGATTCCGACATGCCTCTATACCTGCTGGCAAGGCGGCAATCCTAAAGTTGGGGCGTGAGCATCAGGTGAAAGTCGATACAACTGAAAATGCAGCGTATTTTGTGGCGGACTCCCTACAGCAATACCAGGCCGTTGTCTTTCTGAACACTACCCTGGATGTACTGAACGCCGAGCAGCAAACAGCTTTCGAAAATTATATTCGCAAAGGCGGTGGCTTTGCAGGTATACATTCCGCCTCAGACACAGAATACGACTGGCCCTGGTACACCAAGCTGGTCGGTGCTCAATTCGAGAGCCACCCTAAAGTGCAGCAGGCAGTAGTTACTGTGGTTGACAAAGACCATCCCGCAACGAAAGGACTGCCAGCCAGGTGGGAGCGCACCGATGAATGGTATAACTTTAAAAGCCTGAACCCGGATGTGCAGGTATTGGCCAGACTGGACGAGTCAGCTTATGAAGGTGGCAAGAATGGAGAGCACCACCCGATTGCCTGGTTTCAAGCCTACGATGGCGGCAGGGCTTTTTATACCGGTCTTGGCCACACCGTAGAAAGTTACAGCGAACCAGCGTTTCTGCAGCACATCTGGGGTGGCATTGCCTATGCAATGGGGAAAGCGGGTGAGTGAATTCGTTTATCTTACGTACTACACTTTCATAAACTTCTGCATACAGTAGTTGTTTTCATCACAACCAGTCACTTTACATTGAATAACACTTTCGACATACTCATAGTAGGCGGTGGCCCCATCGGGCTCGCCTGCGGACTGGAGGCTAAAAAAGCCGGCTTGACCTACCTGATCGTGGAGAAAGGCACGCTGGTGAATTCGCTTTTCAACTATCCCCTCCACATGACCTTTTTCTCCACATCCGACAGACTGGAGATTGGAGGCTATCCGTTTCCCTCTATTCACGCCAAGCCCAACCGCAACGAGGCGCTGGAGTACTACCGCCGGGTAGCCGATGTAGGTGCCCTGAACATCAAACTGTTTGAGGAAGTGACAGCGCTTGTGCCGGAGGGAGAGCTATACCTGATCCACACCAACAAGGCCAGTTACAGGGCAAAGCACGTGATCATCGCGACCGGTTTCTACGACATCCCGAACAGGCTCGGCATACCGGGCGAGGAGCTTGAAAAGGTACGGCATTATTACTACGACCCGCATTTCTACTACAAGCAGAAGGTGGTGGTCATCGGGGCCAACAACTCTTCGGCGGACGTGGCACTGGAGACCTGGCGCAAAGGCGCTGAGGTGACGATGGTGGTGCGCGACGGCGAGCTGGGCCGCATCAAGTACTGGACCAAACCTGACCTGGAAAACCGCATTGCCGAAGGCTGCATCAAGGCCTATTTTAACTCCCGCCTTACCGAAGTGCGGGAAAACGAAGTGGATATCCAGACGCCGGAGGGAAAAATAACGCTTGCTAATGATTACGTGATGGCCATGACCGGCTACCAGCCCAACTTCGCCTTCCTCAAGAAAGTCGGTGTGAAGCTATCGGATGACGTGTACCGGCACCCTTTCCACAACCCCGAAACCATGGAGACCAACCTGCCCGGGCTATACCTGGCCGGCGTGGTGTGCGGCGGTATGGAAACGCATGTGTGGTTTATTGAAAACTCCCGTGAGCACGCCGTGAAGATTGTGAAGCATATAGTAGGGGCGCAGGCTAAAACATAAAGCCCAGCTGCACCGACACGCGCTTGAAGTTGATTTTTTGATCGGTCATGTTGCTCCCCCAGGTGTAGACGGTTTCTGCCTTTTGGGTTTTGTAGCCGGCCGCAAAGGTATAGGCGGTGCTGTTGCCGCTCCTGACCCGGAAGCCCAGTGCCGGATTGAACATCCAACCACCCTTCTTCTTTTCATTGTCAGATTCGTGGCTCAGGAAAGCGGAGCCATACCCTGCATCGACGCTGTAGATCGGGCTGATACGTGTGTTGAAAACCTCCCCACGGATACCCAGAGCAAAAGGGGTGATCAGCAGATTGTTATAAAAATCAAATCCAGTCGTGGCACCGATGGCCAGCAGTCTGTGCAGGCGGAAGCCATTGAAGATCTTTACAGAAGGCGCAGCTACAAAATTGTCTATATCACCCTGTTTGTTGTTGCCATACAGGTAGCCGAGCTCGACAGTGCCCAGGTAGCGTTTTACAGGCGGCTCCTCGGACTGCGCCATCGTTAGTCCGGAAGTTAAAAGAAACAGCGTGAGCAGGTATAGCAATTTCATGGGGTGGCGATAGGGAGATTAGCGTGATACAGGCAGCTTGCTGAGCAGTTTTATGTCTTTCAGGTTGCTGTAGTCGTACTGGTAGAGGCCGTCCTGGCCTATCAGCAGCAGGTTGCTACCCAGCGGAATGATATCAAACGCATCATGCTCCTTGAAATGGGAGATAAGGTTGTCGCTCACTTTCAGGTGGTCTTTCGCATCAAAAATCTTGAGGCCGTACTTGCCTTCACACAGGAAGAGTGTCGAGCGATCTATACCCAGACCGTGCGGATTTTGCATGGGGTAGGTCTTGATAAGCTGTGGACTGCGTGGGTTGCTGATATTGATTACTTCGAGCTGGTTGGTGAAACCGGCGCAGGCATTACCCGAGCGGAGCGTCACCCAGGCCAGGTCGCCCTCCACCACCACCGGGTCGCAGCTGTTGACGTGGGCGTAGGTAGACAAGTGTACCGGCTGGGTCGGGTTGCTGTTGTCGTAGATGTGCATACCTGTGGTGGAGCCGATGAACAACTTGTCCTTGTAAGGGAAGATGGTTTCGATGCCCCAGCCCAGCCTGATTTTCTCACCCTTTTTCGGATTAGCCGTGCTGCTGATATCGAGCACCTGCAGGTCTGAGTTGCTGACCGTGTACAAGTGATCACCGGCGATCGTGAACCTCGCCATGGAGCCGCCTTTGCCAGCCGAATTGCTGGGCTGCACCACGGAGGCCGAAGCGAAGGAACGTCCGTCTAACGTCATCCAGCCATTGCGCCAGCCCAGGCCAGCGCTGTTGCAGTCGGTACCGGCCGGATGTGTTAGCTGCGTCTCTACGAACTCAGAAATAAATACCGAAGCCGTGTCGTTCACGAGCATGCCGAAATAAGTTGGGAAGACATTCTCAACCCGGCTGACCAGCTTAACATCCAGCGGATTGCTGATGTCGAAGGCCACCAGGTCGATGTAATTGTCGGCGTACAGAATATTGCCCTTCACTGCCATGTCCAGATTGCCTGGGATAGAGATAAAGCTCAGGAAACGCGGCGCTCTGGGATTAGAATTGTCGACGATGTGAACCCCTTTATCTATTTCGTTGATGAAGAGGTAGTGACCCTTTGAGTAGATCTTACCTGGCTCTTTGAGGGTTTGTGCAGGCGCTACCTTCACCGCCTGCTGCAGTTCTGCCCGCAGCATGTACACCGGTTCAAACACGGTATAGGTGGTGGTCGATTCACATTCGTCGGAGCAGGAGCTTAGCAGCAGGGCCGGCAGGAAAAGCAACAGGGCGATGGCCTGCTGTAAAACGGGTAGAGGTCCTTTTCTCATGAGAGCTGTTTCTAGATGTGAAATCAAACGAGCGGCCTTTGTAATTTACAGTTACAAGCCCCTTAAGTACAGGACCCCGAAACGATGGAAAGGGTTGTAAGGTGTTGAAAATAATCTTTCTAAAATCTTTTCTTCCTGCTAGAGTTGTTGCGGCTGTCGTAATGACGGCCGCCGGTACTTTTGGGGGCGCTGCCTGGTCTCTTTGGTCTGCTGCCAGTTCCGAAACTGCTGCCAGCGGTTAGGGTTTTCAATTTATCCACTTCTTCGGCTGTCAGTTCGCGGTACTCGCCGGGTTGCAGCTCGCCCAGACTCAGCGGGCCAATAGCGGGCCGGATGAGGCGCAGGGTCGGGAAGCCCACAGCGGCCGTCATGCGGCGCACCTGCCGGTTCATGCCCTGCGAAATTTTGATCTCTACCCAGCTGGTCGGAATGTCTTTCCGGAAGCGGATCGGTTTGGATCGCTCCCATACCTGCGGGGCCTCTTCGAGCAGGCTGGCTTTGGCGGGAGCGGTTTTTACATCCTTGATCACGACGCCGCGGCGCAGTTCCTCCAGTGCTGCTTCAGTAGGTATACCATCCACCTGCACCCAATAGGTTTTCTCGATCTTAAACTTCGGGTCGGAGAGGCGGTGCTGCAGGGCTTTGTCGTCTGTCAGCAATACCAAGCCCTCGCTGTCATAGTCCAGGCGACCGACCGGGTAAATGTTGGGCACAGGCACAAAATCCTTTAATGTCGCCCGGCCTGCCTCGTCTGTAAACTGGGTGAGCACTTCGTAAGGCTTGTTGAGGATAAGGTATTTCAAGTTTAAGAGTTTAAGAGTTGAGGAGTTCTAGAATTTTGACTTATAGTGAAGTTGATGCTATCTAATGGTGCACCGTCAACATTAATCTGAATTAGGATTGATTTTGTCAACAATCAATCATCTATATTGAGAATCCTGCCAATCCGTGGGGGTAGGGAGGCTATATGAAGGTTCAGACAATCAGCAATCAACAATAACAAGCTATACCTGCTCAGGCTGATGAATCCGGAACTGCAGCTTCCATGATTCTTTAAGCTTGTCGTATTCGGGGCGGATGATGGAGTAAAGCACGGAATCTTCGTTGACGCCTTCCACCACGTAATGCTCCCGGATCACGCCTTCGAGTTGCATGCCGTAGTGCTTCAGCAGTTTGATGGAGGGCGTGTTGTAGTCGGCGGCCAGCGCTTCGATGCGGCGCAGGCCCATTTCCTCGAAGCCATACGCCAGCACGGGGCCCAATGCCTCTTTCATGTAGCCCTTTTGCTTGTAGCTGTCCTCTAGCAAGGTATAGCCCACCTCCGCCCGGCGGTGACTCACCACCCAGGTATGGAAACCGCAACGGCCCATCATGGTGCCAGTGGCTTTCTCCAGTATCCTGAAGTTTTTGAAAGAGTGGAAGTAAGTGGTGAGGCCCTTGCTGAACTTATCTTTCTCCTCTGCCAGTTCATCCTCCGTTTTCAGCCCCAGGAAAGCCTTTATTTCCTCGTCGCTGCACGCGGTGAAAAGGTGATTGCTTATCTCAGGCGTATACTCGCTCAGGTATAAGCGGTCTGTTTCCAGGACGACAGGTTGTGGTGCAGTGGGGCTTTTCATAGTCTTTTAATTTCAAATTAAGGATTGAAAATCTGAATTGATGCAAGGTCGGTTCAAACAATTTAAACAGTAGTCGGCAGCACGGTCCCAGCCCCAAGAGCATTTTAATCTTTACGAAATGTAGGTACGAACTGCAAGCCCGCACCGGCGGCAACTGCCTTTGGCACCAGTAAAATCACTAGCGAAAGGAGAATTTGCATGGCAGTGGCGCTTCAAGATTGCAAAACGTCATTTCCTTATAATTGAGCGCAGGTCTAGTAACTTCCATTGTACTTCCGCACAAACCACTCGCCGTATACCAGCGCCAGGATCACAAAGAACAGCCACTTCAGGTCCACCAGGTCGTTGAGCGACTCAGAACTGTAGATCAAATCCTTGTGCTCGGCTTTTAGGATGTCCTGCTCCAGCTGCTGCAGCTGGGCGGGATAATAAAGCTTCGAGCCGGTATTGGCACCGAGTTGGTACAGCAGGTTGTGATCGGCCACCGCATGCAAGGCTTCCAGTTGCCGCTCTTCTACCACAAACTCGCCTTTGTCCTGCTGCAGCGAGCCGTTGATGCGGGCCGAGGCCGTGTAGGTATAGCGACCGCCCGGCAGGGTGCCGATGTTCACGCCCGACTGATTCTCGCCGTTGGCGAACTCAAAAGACTTTTCGGCTCCTTCCGTGTCCCGTATTTTGAGGGTGATGTTCTGTCCGTAAATTGGCTCCAGGGCTTCGTTGTAGGCTTCCGCTGCAAACCGGATTTCGTCGGAGCTGCTGTATTCGTTCAGTTGCGGGTATACGTTCAGGCGCTTTTTGTTGCGGGGCGCTGTGAGCAGTTGCACCAGGTTGGTGATCAGCTTGTCGTACACGGCGGCGTTCTCGTGGGTAGCCGTCTCAGTCAGTCGCCATTGCCAGGTGCCGGAAGCCAGTAGCGCCGCGTTGCGTTTGTCGCCCACGGTCTGCACGGTGAGCAGTGGCTTGGTAGTGCGCACGCGCCCCACTTGCTGGTACAGCACCGTTTCGGTGTTGGGTGTGAGTTGGTAGTCGCCGTAAGGCACCGTGGCTGGCGGATACTGCTGCAGACGCTCGGTGGCTTCCTCGGCTACCTTAAATGTGCTGAAATTGGGGTTGAACACGCTGGTCACTTCATCGGACTGCCCCGGTGTGTTGATGCGGATGCCCACGTTGAGGCGGTTGAAATTACCGATGTCGCTCTGCGGCCCGATAATGTACAGGGCAGGCAAATTCTTCTGGCGCACGAGATTGAGCGCCGCCTCACCACCGGCTGTACGGCCCGGCAGCTGGTGGAGCACGGCCACATCGTAGTCCTGCTGCTTGAGCGTGGTCAGCCCAGGTATAAACAGCTCAGTTTCATAGTTCTCGTTCGACTCAATGGCGGCACGCAGCGCCTTGATATCGGGATGGGGAGACGCGGCAGCGACGAGTACTTTTATCTTGCCTTTCACCACATCGATGTACGCACTCCGGGAGTTGTTGAGATCCGTAAACTCGCCCTGCTCTGGCAGCACTTCCACCTCGTAGTGACGCTTGCCCAGGCCGCTGGCCATCACCTGAAAAGGCACATGCTGCAGCGGCTGTCCGGCTTTGAGGGCAACGGTTTTGCGCTCGATCACCTTCTTGTTCTCTTTCAGCTGCACCGTAACGGACGTGCCATCGAAGCCCTGCTGCTGTATCTCGGCCTCCAGTGGGAAACGGTTACCACTGTAGTTTACCTTGTTGTAGCGCAGCGAAGCCATCACGATGTCCTTCTTCGGCACGGTGTCGCCCACGGCAATGGGGTATATGGTGTAGTTAAAATTAGCGTAAGTGGGGGAGGTGCCCTGGTTCACGATGCCATCCGAAAGCAGGACGACACCAGCTAGGTTTTGCTGCTCAAAATCAAGCTGCACCTTGTGGAGCAACTCGCTCAGATTGGTCGTCTCGGCCTCATATTGCAAATCACTCAAGTCCTGCGGTGCTTCTGCTTCGCTCAATACGCGTACTTCTGTCTGTATACCTTGCGCCTTCAATTTGTTGCGCAATTCCTGCAGTCCCTGCTGCGCCTGACGGAGCTGCACCGAGTCTGAAAACAGCGCCACGGACTGCGAATTGTCTACTGCAAACACAATGGTAGGCGACTGCGTGCTGTTGGTGACATAGCGCACCATCGGACCGAGCAGCAGGAAACACACAAAACTCACCACCACAAAGCGCACTGCCGCCAGGGTATAGTTTATACCTGCAGACCAGGGCGTACGCTTGCTATACAGCAGCCAGGCGTAGAGCGCCCCAACAGCCAGACAGGCCAGGATCAGCCAGGGCGAATAAGTCGTTATGAGGCGGAAGGAATCCAAAGAAGTTTAAGAGTTAAAGAGTTTGGGAGTTTAAGAAGTTCTTCTTCTAAAGAATCAAATAATCTCAGGATTAAAGATAAAAGAAAAAGACCAATGCTACTAACGTAAACGCTTTAGCATTGGTCTGATATTATACATTGAAAGTCCGAGGGAAGTGAATTCTTAACTCACAAACTCTTAAACCCCTCAACTCTTAAACTTAGGTCAGCATGCCGCCGTCTACCTGCAGCACCTGGCCGGAGATGTAAGACGACTGGTCGGAAGCCAGGAAGGCCACGGCGTTGGCCACATCCTCCGGCGTGCCACCGCGTTTTAAAGGTATAGCCTTGCGCCACTCGTCTACCACTTTCTGATCGAGCTCGCCTGTCATTTCGGTTTCGATGAAGCCCGGGGCCACTGCGTTGCAGCGGATGTTGCGTGAGCCCAACTCCAGCGCTACAGACTTCGTGAAGCCGATGATACCTGCCTTGGAAGCCGAGTAGTTGGCCTGGCCGGCGTTGCCTTTTATACCTACTACCGAGGTGATGTTGATGATGGAACCGCTCTTGGCGCGCATCATGTGCTTGGTGGCACCTTTCGTTAAAGCAAACACAGATTTCAGGTTGGTATTGATCACCGCATCCCACTGCTCTTCGGTCATGCGCATCAGAAGACCATCGCGCGTGATGCCGGCGTTGTTCACCAGGATGTCGATCTTGCCAAATTCGGCTACCACATCCTCGATCAGCTTCTCAGCCTGCGCCATGTCAGAGGCGTCGGAGCGGAAACCCTTGGCTTTGCCGCCGTTAGCAGTCAGTTCCTGTTCCAGGGCCTGGCCTTTTTCAACGCTTGAGAGGTAGGTGAATGCTACCTGGGCGCCCATCTCTACCAGCTTCTCGGCTATGGCGCGACCTATACCTTTTGATGCCCCGGTTACGAGGGCTACTTTTCCTTCTAGTGCTTTCATAAGGGTCAAAGTTATAAAAGATTTTTTTATTCAGAAGGGCCGCCGCATTCTCCAGTTTTAGATGGCTACAATTTTCTGATTTTTAGTCGGTTAAGATGAGTTGAACGGGCAAATGTGCAATCGTGGTAATGCGTGTTAAGTCGCTTTGATGCTATAGTTTGATTCTGAATATAGGCTGCAACATATTTATAATCTGAATATTGTGTTCTTGAATATTTTTATTTCTATCGGTTAAACCATATTTTCGTGCCATTCTTCCAACCAAAGGTACCTTGTAATGTTCAAACGTAGTGTCGGACTAGCCATCCTGATCGCGGTGTCGATGTTCGTGTTTATCACGGCAGCGCAAACAATCAGCTTCGAAAAATTCCATTTCTCAGAAAATAAAAAAGCACCTGAGCCGGAGCCTGAACCAGCGGTTGTGGTCAAAAAACCAGCCCCGATCATCTTCGGCATTCCCACCGACACACTCGAAATTGTAGAAGGCACCGTGGAAAGAGGTGAGAACCTCTCGCAGATTCTGGCCAGCTTCAACATCTCGCCGGTCACCATCGACCAACTGGCCCGCAAGTCCAAAAAGATTTTCGACGTACGCCGCATCAACGCCAAACGCAACTATATCATCCTGCACGCCCAGGACTCCGCCCAGACGGCCCGCTATTTCATCTATGAACCAAACGAAGTGGAGTATGTGATCTATGACCTGAACGGGGAACTGGACATACGCCTGGAAAAACGTGAGGTAGAAGTAGTGGAGCGTGCCATCGCCGGTTTTATTGAGAGTTCCTTATTTGAGTCCATTCTGGCTGCCGGGGGCTCGCCGCAACTGGTCAACCACTTTGCCGACATCTACGCCTGGCGCCTCAACCTGAGCCGTCTGCAGCCCGGCGACCATTTTAAACTGATCTATGACGAAAGGCAGGTGAACGGCAATGTGATCGGTTTCGGGAAGATCAAGGCCGCTTACTTTGAGCACGAAGGCAAACCGCTCTATGCTATCGCGTTTGGCCAGGAAGGCCAGAAAGCCGGCTACTACGACCAGGACGGCAAGAGCCTGAAGAAAGCTTTTTTGAGAGAGCCGCTGGAGTACAGCCGCATCAGTTCCCGCTATACCATGAACCGTTTCCATCCGGTGCAGAAGCGCTACAAGCCACACCTGGGCACCGACTTCGCCGCTCCGCGTGGCACGCCGATCCGCACGGTAGGCGATGGGGTAGTGCTGGAAGCCTCCTATACCAAAGGCAACGGCTATTATGTGAAGATCAAGCACAACAAGACCTATACCACCCAGTACCTGCACATGTCCAAATTTGCCAAAGGCATCAGACGAGGCTCCCGCGTAAGCCAGGGCCAGACCATCGGCTACGTAGGCAGCACCGGCCTGGCGACTGGCCCGCACCTGTGTTACCGCTTCTGGAAAAACGGCAAGCAGGTTGACGCTCTGAAAGTGAAATTGCCGTCTGCCCACCCGATCGAAAAGAAGTATAGAGAAGCTTTCGAAGAGTTGAAGTCTGAACTGGAGGGCAAACTAATGGCGATTGAGCCCAAAGGTGTGCAGCAGGAGTTGCTGGCCACGGAGCAACAGAAGAGTTTTAATGAAGAAGAGGTATAACGTTTATTTTAAGTGAAACAAAAAAGGGGCGCTGCGCAGCGCCCCTTTTTTGTTTCTGTAATCCCTCTGCACTCCTTTTTTTGAGAGCCTTACCCCAAAACAGGAGAGTGAGCTTAGATAGCCAGTGGTGGTGCCTAACCTCGCAGTGTCCCCGAAAGGATTCGGGATCTTCGACTTCCGGACCTGCGAGCGTCTAACAGATCGACAGCGGCTGAAAAGGCATAGCCGCGGCCTTTGGTTTAGACACTCGCGGGAGCTGCGCACACCGCGAGGTCTGCAGGAATAGCTTGTCTGAATCAGGATTTTCAGGATTAAGGGATTAACAGGATTCTTGTGCACGATTGTCATCCCCCTGCCCCCTTCGAAGGGGGACTTTCTGCTATTGTCGGTTTTCAGGTATAGCACTATGGTTTCGGTAGTTCTTTCGCTGTACCGGGTCCAACCACCCCTAACCCCTCCTTATCCAAGGAGGGGAGTTTCTGCCACTACTACTTTACAGGTATAAGCGCTGTAGTTGCGATCACAGACCACAGACCACAGACCACTGGCAGGTATAGCAAGGCTATCTTGCCCCGCTGGCAATGAAACAGATCACTTCAGCCAGGTGCACAAAATGACTACCCACTGTTCGAGCGTTCAGCGAGTTTGGGGAGTCTTGATTTTTTTGCTTACTTTTTTCATCAAGGAAAAAAGTGAGTGCCCGCCGCACAGGCGAAGCTATGAAATAAATTAGCTTAGAGTATAGAGAAGCAGCAGCTACGCCAGGTATAGGTAAAGTTATCGGTATAGGTAGTTATACCTGCCACTAGGCCAGAGGCCCCACGATAGCCGTCACAAGTGATGACACTCGCGCCTACGTAGTGCGAACAAAGCTCTTTTTACTTCGCCGAATTAGTAGCAGTAGAATTCTGTCCGCAAAACTGCTTCAGGTATTGCTCCGCTTCTTTCACGCCAAGCTTGTTCGCTTTGATCCAGTCTTCGCAGGCACCGCTCACGTCGCCGCTGGTATAGCGGGGCGCTCCGCGGTTGTAATAGGCTTCGGCATAGTTGGGTTGCAGGGTGATGGCGCGGCCGTAGTCGATGATGGCGCTGCGGTAGTCTTTCAGGGCGAAACGCACCAGGCCGCGGTTGTTGTAGGTGCGGGCCTGTAGCTGATCGATCGAAACGGCCGTGTTGAAATCGATGAGCGCACCCTTGTAGTCCTGCAGGTTATACTTGGAGAGGCCACGACTTACCCAGGCTTCTACGTGTTTCGGATCAAGCGCCAGGGCTTTGTCAAAGTCAGCAATGGCGCCGCGGTAGTCCAATATGCGGTCGCGGGCGATGCCGCGGTTTGTCATAGTGACGATGTGCTCGGGTTCCTGCTTCAGCACCTCGCTGTATTCTTTGATGGCCTCGGAGTACTTGCCAGACTTAAATTTCTGGTTGCCAGCATTGAAATGCTGCAGCGCCGTCTTCTTCGGGGCAGGCTGCGTTGCGGCCTTCTGTGAAAAAGCCGGTAGCGCTAGAAGTACAGGTATGATCAGAAGTAAAATTGTTTTCATGCAGTAGGGGTTACCTCATGTTATGGTGCGCAAAATACAACAGTTCAGTGCAATACCGAACAGCGATGCAATTTTTTGTAGCAATTCTTGGTAATGCCCGCGTGCTGCCTTTTTATAGTGCTATGTTTAACTCAGATAACACTGTTGCAGAACTGGTTTTGTGATGTTGGGATTATCGTTTAATTTTGCTCAGCATTTAAAAAAGAGAAACTATGGCATCAAAATACGATTTGGTAGTGCTGGGTAGCGGCCCGGGCGGTTATGTAGCGGCCATCCGCGCGTCGCAGCTGGGTTTAAAAGTAGGTGTGATCGAGCGTGAGTCGCTGGGCGGCATCTGTTTGAACTGGGGCTGTATCCCGACCAAAGCATTGCTTAAGAGCGCAAACGTTTTCGAATACATCAACCATGCGGCCGACTACGGCATTACGATCGGGGAGGCCTCTGTAGACTTCAACGCGGTAATCAAGCGTAGCCGCGGTGTGGCTGACGGCATGAGCAAGGGCATCCAGTTCCTGTTCCGCAAAAACAAGATCGACGCCATCATGGGCACCGGTAAAGTGGTAGCTAAAGGCAAGATCGAGGTAACCAACGCCGAAGGCAAAAAAGACACCGTAGAGGCGGACCACATTATCCTGGCAACAGGCGCCCGCTCACGCGAGCTGCCTAACCTGCCCATCGACGGCAAGAAGATCATCGGCTACCGTCAAGCCATGGCGCTTGACAAAATGCCGGAGAGCATGGTCGTAGTGGGTTCGGGCGCCATTGGCGTGGAGTTCGCTTACTTCTATAATGCCATGGGCACGAAAGTGACCATCGTGGAGTACCTGCCGAACATCGTGCCGGTAGAGGACGAAGAGGTATCGCGTCAACTGTCCAAGTCATTCCGCAAGTCGGGCATCAACATCATGACCGATGCTTCTGTGGAGTCTGTGGACACCAGCGGTGACCTTTGCAAAGTGAAAGTGAAAACGGCCAAAGGCGAAGAGACGCTGGAGGCGGAAGTGGTGCTTTCGGCGGTAGGTATACAGACCAACCTTGAGAACATCGGTATTGAGGAACTGGGCATTAAGGTAGACAAAGGCCGCGTGATCGTGGACGAGTACTACAAGACCAACGTGGACGGCATCTATGCCATCGGCGATATCGTGCCAGGCCCGGCATTGGCGCACGTAGCATCTGCCGAGGGCATCATCTGCGTGGAGGCCATCACAGGTCACGATCCGGAGCCATTGAATTATGGCAACATCCCGGGCTGTACGTACTGCTCTCCAGAGATCGCTTCGGTGGGTCTGACGGAGAAGGCTGCGCGTGAGCAGGGCCTTGACATCAAAATTGGCAAGTTCCCGTTCTCGGCTTCCGGCAAGGCAAGCGCCGCCGGCGCGAAGGACGGATTCGTGAAAGTGATCTTCGACGCCAAATACGGCGAGTTCCTGGGTGCGCACATGATCGGTGCCAACGTAACGGAGATGATCGCTGAGGTAGTAGTTGCCCGCAAACTGGAAACCACTGGTCACGAAATCATCAAGTCGGTACACCCGCACCCAACCATGAGCGAAGCCATCATGGAGGCTGCCGCAGCCGCTTACGACGAAGTAATTCACCTGTAATTTTTCAGGTATAGCTTTAAAAAGCCTGGCCGGAGTACATCTGGTCAGGCTTTTTTTATGTATTTACTGGCCTGGCCATTGGCTTTTTTTGGCTTTATATTTGAAGTTCCGAAGCTTATATTTATGTGATTTTGACTATATTGCAAACATTGTCAGGTGTGTAAATACCTGTCGTATCGCTTTTAACAAGGAATTGAACGCTGAAGCAAGCAGCAAAAGAGTCTTGGGGTGGTGCAATAGCGCTGAACTTAATTAAGCCGAATTCGCTTTTACATATTGAAACTTAGTACACCCTCAGTTCACTCTCTGTGCCTTTTTGCCCCTATGTGTGAGTTCTGATTTTTCACACAACATCCTAAAAACTATGAAGCTGCAAAGCAAAGTCAAGTTTGTCAACAAAGACAGAAGCCTGTTCTTTCCGACACTCCGGAAGCGTGTAGACGCTTATTTCGCCGAGAACAATATCCCCAAAACTGCCAACAACGCCATGATTGTCAAGAGCGTGGTGCTGTTGCTCACCTACCTCCTGCCTTTTGTGGCCCTGCTTGTTTTTACACCCGGTTTGGGCGTTAGCCTGCTGCTGTGGTTCGTGATGGGTTTGGGTGTGGCAGGTATAGGGATGAGCGTGATGCACGACGCTAACCACGGCGCCTTCTCCAACAGCAAGCGTGTCAACGACCTGATGGGCCATACCCTGAATTTAGTGGGCGGCTCCGCCTTTAACTGGAAACTGCAGCACAACATCCTGCACCATACCTACACCAACGTGGTGGACATGGACGAGGATATTCAAGACCGGCTGGTGCTGCGTTTTAACCCCCACAGCAAAGTAAAGTTCTTCCACAAGCTGCAGTGGGTGTACGCCTTCGTTTTCTATGGCTTGCTGACCCTCTACTGGGTGGTGGCCAAGGACTTTGTGCAGTATGCGCTTTTCAAAAAGAACGGCGTGAACAACAACACGGCAGCCGAGAACAGGAACTGGTTCATGAAACTGGTTGCCATGAAAGCGCTGTACTTCTTTGTGATGTTTGGGGTGCCGACCCTTTTCTTCGGAATTCCTTTTCTGCAGGTGTTGCTGGGCTTTTTGCTGATGCATTTTGTGGCCGGCATTATCCTGACGGTTGTGTTCCAGTTGGCGCACACTGTGGAGGGAACCACGCACCCGAGGCCAGACGAGACCGGGGTGATTGAGAATGACTGGGCGATACACCAGATGAACACGACCGTTAACTTTTCGCGTCATAACAAGATCCTGTCGTGGTACGTGGGCGGATTGAACTTCCAGGTGGAGCATCACCTTTTTCCGCGTGTATGCCATGTGCATTACCCGGCCATCGCAGGTATAGTGAAAGATACGGCCGAAGAATTTGGCGTTCCCTATCTCGAGAATGAGACCTTTGGGCAGGCCGTACGCTCCCATATCGCCACGCTGCATCGCTTTGGCAGGCTACCGGGCTTGAACGAGGCCATCGGCTAACAAAATCAAATTACCCGCACCTGCTTATACTCCCGCATTTCCACGCTATATTTGTAGCCTCCTTTGCGTATCTGATCGGCTGAATTCATTCTGGTCAGCACCTGCATACAGCAGGGAAACACAGTTTGGAGTGGCAAAGACAAACACATAACCAACTGATTCGTAGGATATACCTCCCTCGGGTGAGTTTTGAATAAGAATATCAAGTAGATTAAATGAAGCTTAAAGGCAAAGTAAAATTCGTTAACAAAGAAAAAAGTCTGTTTTTCCCGACGCTCCGCAAACGTGTGGACGCCTATTTTTCTGAAAACAACCTGCCCAAATCCGGCAGTGCCAACCTGCTGGTAAAGAGCATAGTGCTCTTGCTGATGTACGTGGTGCCGTTTGCGGCCCTGCTTGCCTTCACACCAGGTATAGGCATCAGCCTGCTGCTGTGGTTTGTGATGGGCCTGGGCGTAGCCGGCGTGGCCATGAGCGTGATGCACGACGCCAACCACGGCGCCTTCTCCAAAAACAAGACGGTGAACTACCTGATGGCGCACTCGGTGAACCTGCTGGGGGCCTCCGCCTTTAACTGGAAACTGCAGCACAACATCCTGCACCATACCTACACCAACGTAGTGGACATGGACGAGGACATCGACGACATGGTGGGCCTGCGTTTTTCCCCACATACTGATGTGCGTTTCTATCATAAGCTGCAGTGGGCGTACGCTCTGTTTTTCTACGGGCTGCTCACCTTGTACTGGGTCATTCTGAAAGATTTTGTGCAGTTCTTCAAGTACATCAAGAGCGGCGTAAACGCCAACTCCAAATCAGAAAACACAGTGGCCTTTCTGAAGATCGTCGCCTTTAAAGTGCTGTACTTCTTCTCTATTCTGGTAGCCCCTACACTGATTTTCGGTATACCTTTCTGGGAAGTGCTGGTTGGTTTTGTGCTGATGCACTTTGTGGCGGGCATTATCCTGTCGACGGTGTTTCAGCTGGCGCACACGGTGGAGGGTACCAGCCATCCGCTGCCAAGTGAGAGTGGCGTGATCGAGAATGACTGGGCCATCCACCAGTTGAGCACGACCGCCAATTTTGCGCGCAAGAGCAAGTGGCTGTCGTGGTATGTTGGCGGACTGAACTTCCAGATCGAGCACCATTTGTTCCCCCGCATCAGCCACGTGCACTACCCGGCCATCGCGGAAATCGTAAAACAAACCGCGGCTGAGTTTAACCTCACCTACATCGAGAGCAAAACCTTCATGCAGGCCGTGTACTCGCATCTGAACACCCTGCACCGATTCGGGCGACTGCGCCTGCCGAACCTGAACGAGGTAATGGCGTAGCGCATTTGGCAAAAGACCTTTTGACTTTTTGACAAAGGACAAAAGACTTTCTGAATACAGCGAATCAAGAACGGCGGAAAGGGATTTCCGCCGTTTTTTGTTTGGCTCAGGTATAGCGGCCTGTGCTCGTTCGGTCTACCTTTGCAGAAGAGAAATTTCGGGGTTGGCTTTAGATAGTTTGAAAGATCTTCTTGAGTCGGAGTTAGTCAAGGAGATAAAGGGAATTAGCTTATCGCTTCTTATGAAATAGAATCTCTCCAAAATGAAAATTGACGAAAGTCCTTTGTCTTTTGTCCAACCGTCTTTTGTCAAGAACCTTTTGTCAACAAACCGCTGCCGTTATGACCTTCAAAGACCTATCCCTGATTTCACCCATCCTGCAGGCGCTGGAAGAGGCGGGCTATACCCAGCCCACACCCATCCAGTTGCAGGCCATACCTGAAGTGCTGCAAGGGCGCGATTTGCTGGCGACGGCCCAGACGGGTACGGGCAAAACGGCCGCCTTCGCTATACCTGTTCTCCAACTGCTGCAGGGGCAGGCTATACCTGAACCACGGACAATCCGGGCACTTGTGCTCACGCCCACCCGCGAGTTGGCCAGCCAGGTAAGCGATAGCTTTGCAGCCTACGGCAGGTATACCGGCCTGAAGCACCTGGTGGTATATGGGGGCGTGCCCTACAAAGTGCAAACTGAAGCCCTGCAGGCGGGTATAGACATTCTGGTAGCCACCCCCGGCCGTCTGCTCGACCTGCTCGACCAGGGCTTTGTGGATTTGCAGTATGTGCAGCTGCTGGTGCTCGACGAGGCCGACCGCATGTTGGATATGGGCTTCCTGCAGGATATCCGGCGGGTGCTGCAGGCTATACCTGAAAAGCGGCAGACCCTGTTCTTTTCGGCCACCATGGCCCCTGAGGTAAGCAAGCTGGCCAAGAAGATATTGACCGAACCTGCAACTGTGGAAGTTTCACCCGTTTCATCGTCGGCAGTCACCATCCGGCAAGAGCTGTATTATGTGAAGAAAGCGAACAAAACACCTTTGCTGCTGCATCTGTTGCAGCACGCAGGTATAGACCGTACGCTGGTGTTTATGCGCACCAAAGAGGGGGCCGACAAGCTGGCCAAAGAACTCAGCACCGCAGGTATAGCCGCCGAAGCCATCCATGCCGACCGTGCCCAGCGCGACCGGGAGCGGGTGCTGGAAAGCTTTAAAAACAGTGAAACACATGTGCTCGTCGCGACTGATGTAGCCGCCCGGGGAATTGATGTAGAGGAACTCTCGCACGTGATCAACTACGAGTTGCCCTTTGAGCCGGAAACCTATGTGCACCGCATCGGCCGCACGGGCAGGGCAGGGGCGGCCGGTGTGGCCATCACCTTCTGTGGCGCCAGCGAAACGCCCTTGCTCATCGCCATCCAAAACCTGACCGGCAAAGCCATCCCTGTGGTAGACCAGCATCCTTTTCCGCTCACCGCGCAGGATTTTATGGAGGCCGCCGCTGGTTCTAAGAACGACAAGCGCACAGGCAGGGGAGGGAAAGGCAAGCGGGGGAGAAGGTAGCACAGGAACTCACGGTGTGCGCAACTTCCACAAGTGTCTCGCAACGAACCTGACTTTACGCAAACAAAACAGGCCACCGGTTTCCCGACGGCCTGTTTTTGTTCTCAACGATAGGCTATACCTATCGCTCGTCTTGCGGCTGCTGGTTATTTTCCCGCTCCCGCTGGCGTTCCCGCTTTTTCTTGTCTTTCTTGCGTCCGATGGCGCCACCACCGACTGCACCGGCCGCGCCGCCAATCACCGCGCCCGAGGTACCGCCCACGGCGGCACCTGTCGCAGCGCCTGCCGCGCCGCCTATTACGGCGCCTTTCTTTTTACTGCTCCAATTGTCTGAGCCAGCACAACCACCTAGTAGAAATGCTGACATTAATGCAAAGGTTAATATTCTTATATTTTTCATAGTTCATTGATTTTCAAGTGACTGTTATACGGATTGAGGGAATGTGTTGTTTTCGATGCCTTTCGAAATAGTGCAATTTGAATCTGAAGTGCAGGCCAGCTCTGGGAGGTAGCGTGAAACAATTATCGGGCGGAGATAGAAATTTAAGCCTACAGGCAGCAAAAAAACAACCGCACCGTAGTATATTAGCTTACGCAATTTCTATTACAGACACTCCATGACCGACATTGCCATATCACCCTGCCTGCTTTCAGACCTGCCCGACCTGCGGGACATCGCCATAGAGGCTTACAACGACCATTATACCTACCTCTGGCACGACGGCGGTGCCTGGTATCTGAACCGGTGCTTCTCGGAGGAGGCGCTGCGCAATGACCTGGCTAATCCGAATGCTGCTTATTTCATGATTCAGTACCAGGACGAACCGGTGGGCTTTATGAAGTTCAACAAAGACAAGGCCTTGGAGGGCTATACCGACGCCGAGTGCCTCGAACTGGAGCGGCTATACCTGGTCGACCGCGCCTCAGGTATGGGTATCGGTAAGTGGGCTGTGGATTTTACGGTGCAGTACGCCCTGGAAAGCGGCAAGCGCCTGGTCTGGCTCAAAGCCATGGACAGCAGCCGCTCCGTGGACTTTTATGAGCAGAACGGCTTTGTGCGCTGGGGAACCGACGAGCTCGATTTTGAGCAGATGAAGGAAATATACCGTGGCATGGTGATCATGAAAAGAGACATTGCCTGATGCGCTGAATCGATTCTCTTTATACCTTTGAATCCACAAAACTGCACCGCATGAAGCTCCGCCTCTTTCTTGTCCTATACCTATGCACGCTCGTGGCCTGCAGCCAGAAAGAGGAAGTACAGTATGAGCGGCTTGAGCAGGAAGAAGTAAGCTCAGATGTAAGCACCTGGGTGAAAGCCGACCTGCAATGCGAGGAAATCCAGAATGCCGATGAGGACAATCCGCTGGCCGTGGTATACCTGAGTCAGATGGAGATGCAGTACGTGATCGACACGGTGTATACCTGCTCTGTCATCGCGCCTCAGATGTTCACTTCCTTCGGGGTGCCGCGCCAGGCGCTCTCGGCCTGCGGTGGCTGGTGGGCCGGGCAAGGCAACTTTTACTATGCCCTGCACGAAGGCGACAGCATTGCGGTGATGCACGCCAGGCCTGTTCGAAGCGATTCCGTGGACTTTCAGTATACCTTGCTGCAGCGCGTACCAGTCTCGAAGAGCACTACCGAGCTGCCCGAAGAAAGCTACATGCCTTAGGCTGCTTCTTTAATGACGTTTTGCTTCGTTCGGCTTACCAGGTATACCCCCGCAAAGATCAGAAGCGCATAGACAGCTTTTTGCACCGTGAACACGTCTTTGCCTACCCCAATCGCGATCAGGATAGCCATTACCGGCTGCAGGTAAATGTAGGCGCCTACCAGCGAGGGGTTGGCGTAGCGCAGCGCCCAGGTGTTGAGCAGGTAGGCAATGATGGTGACAGCAAAGACCATGAATAGAATAGCCAGCCAGATCGACATCGGAAACGCGCTGTAATCGGGTGCCATGAGCTGTTGCCAGCCGAACGGAATCACCAGCACGGCGCCTACCGTGAAGATGCGGCTCACAATGGTGATGGCCTTGTACTTCTGCATGAGTGGCTTTACCAGCACCAGGTATAGGCCAAACGATGTGGCATTCAGGATGATGAGGAGGTCTCCCCACACGTTACCGGTAGCTTGTTCTCCCTGCGAGGTATAGATCAGCAGAAAGGCACCCGCGCAGGCCATGGCTATACCTGACACCTTCCGCTTTCCGATGCGCTCGCGCAGCAGCAGGGCCGAGAAGACCAGCACCACCACCGGCACAATCACCATCAGGAGCGCCGCGTTGATCGGAGCAGTCAGGTTCAGGCCGGCAAAGAAGCACAGCTGGTTGATGGCCACTCCGGTCACGCCGCAGAGGATCACCCGGATATTGTCGGCACGTCCCACGATCTTCTCTTTCACCACCAATCTTGCAAATATGCCGAAGAAAAGCGCCGCCGACACCACCCGGATCAGGATCAATCCGAAAGGGCCCACGTACTCGGGCATCACCTCTTTGGCGATGCTGTAATTGCTACCATAGATCAGTGCCACCAGAAAAAGCGAAGCGTGCACCTGTACCTGTTTATTCATGCCACAAAATTACGTGCTTATTCGGTTTGTGCCGTATAAGGAGGCAATTAAAACCCCCACGCTCAAGCAACACGAAGCATGAATCAAATACCTCTCACGGTGAGAAGGGCCATCGAAATAACAGGACTGTTTTTTCTGGGCTGGATTATAGTATTGGGAAAAGGACTGCTGGCGCCGCTGCTCATGGCGTTCTTTATCAGCATCATGCTGTTGCCGGTATACCGTTTTTTCAGGAACAGGAAAATGCCGGAGGCGGTAGCCATTGGCCTGAGCCTGTTGGCAATGATCGTGGTGCTGGGCGGGATCGTCTGGTTTTTCTCGTCCCAGATCAGCGTGCTCATACGTGATTTTCCGACCATCCAGAAAAACGTGATGAACCACCTGAACGCGCTGAGCGTCTGGGTTGGAAGCCATACGCCCTTTTCGTCGCAGGAGCAGATCAATTTCGTCAAGGAGCAGAGCAACAACCTGCTGAACTACGCCGGTACCCTGCTGGGCGGGGTAGCCGGGGGCGTGACGGGCACGCTGATCTTCCTAGGGCTGTTGCCCATCTACATTTTCCTGCTGCTCTTTTACCGCAACCTTTTGCTGCGCTTCGTGTTCCTGTGGTTCCCCCGCGATAACCACGAGAAAGTAGAGGAGATACTACGCGAGATGCAGGTGATCATCAAAAGCTACCTCTTCGGCCTGCTCATACAGGTAACCTACATGACCGTGCTGCTCGGCGGCCTGCTGATGATCATCGGCATTAAGCATGCGCTGCTCATCGGGATTATTTTCGCCTTTCTTAATCTTATACCTTATGTGGGGGCGCTGTTGGGCAACATCATCGGGGTGCTGCTCACACTGGCCTCGTCAGCCGAAATATGGCCTATCTTTGTGGTATTGGGCACCATTGCCGGTGTGCAGTTCCTGGATAACAACATCCTGATGCCACGCATCGTGGGGTCCAAAGTCAAGATCAATGCCCTTGCCACCATTGTGGGCGTGGTGGTAGGCGGCGAAATTGCAGGTATAGCAGGCATGTTCCTCTCGCTCCCCATTATTGCGGTGCTGAAGGTGGTGTTTGATAGAACAGACCAGTTTAAGCAGTGGGGCGTGCTGTTTGGCGACGAGCGTCCTACCCGCAGCCCCATGGAAGTGCCGGTGCTGCGCTGGAACACGAAAGCCATTCGCCAGAAACTGGAGAGGGAAAACGAGATAGAGCCACCGCATGAAGGAGAAAAAGAGGAAGAGACGAAGAAGTAGGGGATAAGCTAATTCAGTCCTTCGGCTTTGCCCCCAAATTCGTAACTTTGTTTAGACTGAATTCCGAAGAGAGAAAAAGAGCAGATGAACCACCCGAACGTACCTTTGGCCGAGCGCATGCGGCCGCACAACCTGGACCAGTATTACGGACAAAAGCACCTGGTAGGGCCTACCGGTATTTTGCGTCGCTACATCGAGGGCGGCGTGATTCCGAGCATGATCTTGTGGGGGCCTCCGGGCGTGGGCAAAACCACCCTGGCCAACATCATCGCCAACCAAATGAAGGTGCCTTTCGTGGCGCTGAGTGCCATTAACGCCGGCGTGAAGGACATCCGCGAAGTGATTGAGCAGGCCAAAAAACGACAGGGCACGGTGCTGTTCATCGACGAGATTCACCGCTTCAACAAATCGCAGCAGGATGCTTTGCTGGGCGCTGTGGAGAAAGGTACAGTCACTTTGGTTGGCGCTACGACAGAGAACCCCTCTTTTGAAGTGATCTCGGCCTTGCTCTCCCGCTGCCAGGTATACATTCTCAAGCACTTGACCAAAGACGAACTTATTGAGCTGGTAGACAAGGCGCTGGAGCAGGACGAGTGGATGCGCCACCGCAAGGTACGCATCGAAGAATACGAGGCGCTGCTGACCATTTCGGGAGGTGATGCGCGCAAGCTGCTGAACCTGCTCGAGATCGTGGCCGAAGGTATAAAGGCCGAAGAAGTCGTGGTAACTAACGAACTGGTGAAACAGGTGGCCCAGCAGAACATCGTGATGTACGATAAGTCCGGGGAGATGCACTACGACCTGGTGTCGGCTTTCATCAAGTCCATCCGGGGCTCCGACCCGAACGCGGCCGTCTACTGGCTGGCACGCATGATAGAGGGCGGCGAAGATCCGAAGTTCATTGCCCGTCGTTTGCTCATCGCCTCTTCTGAGGACATCGGTCTGGCTAATTCGAACGCCTTGCTTATGGCCACCAACTGTTTTCAGGCGGTGCAGATGATCGGCTATCCGGAAGCGGAAATTATTCTCTCACAATGCACGGTATACCTGGCTACTTCACCAAAGAGCAACGCCTCCTACAAAGCCATCAAACAGGCACGGCAACTGGTGCAGCAAACCGGCAACCTGCCCGTGCCGCTGCACATCCGTAACGCCCCGACCAAACTGATGAAAGAGATTGGCTACGGAAACAACTACAAGTATGCCCACGACTACGAAGGCAATTTCGTAGCGCAGGAGTTCATGCCGCAGGAGCTCACCAACACGGCCCTCTACCAGCCCGGCAACAACGCCCGCGAACGCGACCTGCTCAAGCAACTGCAGGCCCAGTGGGGGAAGAAATATCGGTATTAGAGTTTGGGAATGTAGCGGCGTTGCACTGTAACGTCGTCCGCGTACAGTGGCATATCGCCGGCTCTTTCGGACATCTGTGTCCGGAAGAATTTCTGCCGGGGACATCCATGTCCCCCGTATACCTGCAGACGAGCTCAAAGGCTCTTTCGGATTTATCAATCCGAAAGCAAACGTCAGGGGATTTCCTAATCCCCGTATACCTGCAGATCCACGCACGGGGATGTGGACATCCCCAACAGGAAGCTTCGGGACATGGATGTCCCGAAGAGCCTTTAAGAAGATACTAGCATTCGATATAGCCGCTTTAATAGCGACAGGCTACGACCTGTCCGAATCGTGCACTGAAATCCCCTCCTCGGAGGGGTGGGGGTGGGTTAATCGTGCACCCAACAATTCAACCATCAACAATTTAACCTTCCAACCACTTAACAATTAACAACCAGCAATTCAATTAGTCTATGAAAAGTCCCGATTGGTCGAGTATACCGTTTAATGGGGCTTGGTATTGAACTTTAAGCGCTATTTTTGTTTATTGTATGCAAGGACCAGTATTTCCTGATACCTTTAAAACAGAACCATAACCCTAATTAGAACCTATGTTGAATTTCCTCCGATATGTACTGGCGACTATTCTTGGCCTGTTCATATTTTTCTTTCTGGGCCTCCTGATCATGGTCGGCGTCATTGCGGCATCAGCCTCCAAAGGCGATATCACGGTAGCCGAAAACTCTGTCCTGGAGCTTAAACTGGACAAAGCCATTGTGGAGCGTGAGCAGGAGAACCCATTCGGTGACCTCTCCTTTGGCTTCTTCTCGATGAGTAGCGGCGATGGACTCGATCAAATCAAAGCCTCCATTCGCCGTGCCAAAACTGACGACAATGTAAAAGGCATCTTCCTGAACATGCGCTTCGTGGACGCCGGTATGGGCAAACTCGAAGAGATCCGCGATGAGCTGATCGACTTCAAGGAGTCTGGCAAATTCATTGTGTCGTACGGCGATATGACCAACGAGAAAGCTTACTACTTGTCTTCTGTGGCTGATAAGATTTACTTGAACCCGCTGGGCACGCTGGAGTTTAACGGCATCAGCTCCGAAGTGTTCTTCTTCAAAGGCACCCTCGAAAAACTCGACATAAAGCCTGAAATCTTTAAAGTAGGCGATTTTAAGAGTGCAGTAGAGCCATTCTTCCTCGACAAGATGAGCGAAGCCAACCGCGAGCAGATGACCTCATTCCTGAACTCAATCAACGACTACCAGTTGCGCAAAATCGCAGAGGCGCGTGGCAAGACCTACGAAGAGCTGAAAAAAGTATCGGATGAGGTGCTGGTGCGTGAAGCGGCAGACGCCAAAACGCATGGCCTGGCTACCGACATCGGCTACTACGACGAAGCCATCGATTACATGAAAGAGCAACTGGGTGTAGAGAAAGACAAGAAACTGCAACTGGTGAGCCTTGCCAAGTATAAAAAAGTAAAGGACGCTGAGAAGAGCGGCTCGGCTAAAAACCGTATTGCGGTGATTTACGCTGAAGGCGACATTGTGGACGGCGAGGGCGATGACGACCAGATCGGCAGCACGCGCTATGCAGAGGCGATTCGTAATGCCCGTATGGACAAGAACGTGAAGGCTGTGGTGCTGAGAATCAACTCACCGGGCGGCAGCGCGCTGGCGTCTGACGTGATGTGGCGCGAAATCCAGGAGACCCGCAAGGTGAAACCTGTCATCGCCTCCATGTCTGACGTGGCTGCCTCTGGCGGTTACTACATGGCCATGGGCTGCGATACGATCGTGGCGCACCCGAACACCATTACGGGCAGTATCGGTGTGTTTGGCATTGTTCCGAACTTCGAAGGTTTCTTCAAAAACAAGCTGGGCATCACTGTGGACCGCGTAAGCACCGGCAACCACTCTGATCTGCCAACTGTTACCCGCGCCATGACGCCGTTCGAGAAAGAGATCGTACAGCGCGAGATCAACAAGATCTACGAAGTGTTCACGCAGAAAGCCGCAGATGGCCGTGGCATGTCGCAGGACGAACTGAAGAAATTCGCTTCGGGCCGTGTGTGGTCAGGTATAGAAGCCAAGGAGCGCAACCTGGTAGACGTACACGGTGGCCTGGAAAAAGCCATTGAGATTGCCGCCGCCCGCGTAGGTATAGAAGATGACTACCGCATCAAAGAGCTGCCACGTCGCAAGAATTTCTTCGAGGAGATGCTGGGTGAGGCTGGCTCTCAGGTAAAAGAGCGTGCTGTGAAGGCCGAGCTAGGTCAGCTATACCCTGTATACAACATGTACAAGAAAGTAGAGAACATGCAGGGTATCCAGACCCGTATGCCGTATGAATTGATCATTCAATAAAGATTATAGGCAGGTATAGCCTTCTGCTGATTTAATATCTAAAAGCCTGCTGGTGCAAATCAGTGGGCTTTTTATTTCTGGTCCGTTCCTTTTTTGCAACTTGCAGGTATAGCGGGGGAGGTTTACTTTATGGCGCGAGCCTCCTCGCTCGGGACTGTTATGGAGGGGTCTCTGGCCCAGGTATAGGTATAGCTTGCATTGCTTTGTAGCAACTGCAGTTGCAGGTATAACGGGCTGCGTTGCGTTGTAGCTTGCCCTGGCCGGGCGGGCCTTAATTTTTTCCTTGATGAAAAGAAAGAGGGCCCCTACCCCCAGTAAGCAAAAAAATCAAGACGCTCCAAACTCGCTGAACGCTCAAACAGTGGAGCGTCGAAAAGTGCACTTGGCAAGGTGGTTCGCTTCGTAGTAGGCGTGCAAGTTAGCCTTGCTATACCTGCCAGTGTGTTTGTGAGCGTAACTGAAACTACAGCGCTTATACCTGTAAAGTAGCAGTTACAGACTCCCCTCCTTGGACAAGGAGGGGCAGGGGTGGTTGGACCCGGTACTGCACAGAAACTGCTGAAGCTACAGTGCCTATACCTGTGAATTGGTAGCAGCAGAAAGTCCCCCTCCTGTTTTTAGGAGGGGTTAGGGGAGGTGATTCCCCTCTGGGGGAGGGGTCCTCAACAAAGAAGAGGGGCAGGGGTGTTTTAATCGTGTATAGGTATACTGCAAAAAACACAAAACTATACTTGACAATCATCAGCTACAGAAAGGTCTCTCTTGTGGCAAGGAGAGGACACCGTGCACTGAACCAAAAGCGAATAACTCTTAATCCAATTAACTCAAACAACCTCCCACAACCAAAGCAGTAGAAAAGCTTTCCAACCACCACATGATTTAAATCATTTATTCTCTCAAAATAAATGAGCTATTTCGCGTACCAAAACAGCATATAAAACGATGAACGATATGATGCAGCAATTACGAGAGTCCGCTTCTTTTATACAGAACCAAACAGGCAATTTTCAACCGGAGTTCGGAATTATACTGGGCACGGGCCTGGGCGCTTTGATCAAAGAAATTGAAATAGAACACAGCCTCGATTACGCCGATATTCCGCATTTTCCGGTTTCGACAGTGGAGAGCCATACTGGTCGTCTGGCTTTTGGTACGCTGGCCGGGCGCCGTGTGATCGTGATGCAGGGCCGCTTCCACTACTACGAAGGCTATACCATGCACCAGGTGGTGCACCCGGTGCGTGTTATGAAACTGTTGGGAGTAAACAAACTTTTCATTTCGAACGCAAGCGGCGGCCTCAATCCTGCTTTCAACACGTCTGACCTGATGGTGATCACCGACCATATCAACCTGCAGCCGTCCAACCCGCTGATTGGCCCGAACCTGGATGAACTGGGGCCGCGCTTCCCGGATATGAGCGAAGTATACGACGAGAAGATGGTGCGCCAGGCCATGGTCATCGCCGAGGATGCCGGCTTTACGCTACAAGAGGGTGTGTATGCCAGCGTACCTGGCCCCATGCTGGAAACGTTAGCAGAGTATACCTACATTGCCCGCATTGGGGCCGATGCCGTGGGTATGTCGACTGTGCCGGAAGCCATCGCTGCCCGCCACATGGGCATGAAGATTTTCGGCATTTCGGTGATCACGGATATGGGCACGCCCGACCGTATCAAGAAGGTGAACCTGGCCGACATCCTGGATGCCGCCGCTATAGCTGAACCGCGTATGACCATGCTGATCAAGGAACTGGTGCGTCAGCAGTAATTTTGTAGGCAATAGTGCCAAGGTACGAGAAGAAACAGCAGGGGGCAGCCAAATCGGCTGCCCCCTGCTTGCTATCAGACGACTGATACAGTTTCTGCGCTACTTTTTGATCACCACCGTCTTGCGGTTGTAGGAGAGGTTGGTGAAGATGCCGATACCGCCTTTCACTGAAGACACAATGCGCGAAGGCTGCGCAAAGGGGTTGCCGTTGGCATTGCGCGCATCCGAAACGGAGCCCAAGAAGTCGTAGTACTGCTGCTCGATGTGGTACAGCGAAACCACCAGGGTGTCACCCTCTTCGTAGTCGTAGCCCGAGCCGTAGGATACGCGCTGCCCATTGGTAAGCCGGTCGCTGGAAATGAAGTCGCGCTGGGAGGAATTGGAGAGGCTGTCGCGGTGCACCATGTAGCGGTAGAAGTTCTCGGCATCCGGATCGTCCTGGTAGGAGGTGAGCAGATAGGCTTTGTCTTTTTCATTGAACTTCCACTCCACTGCCTCAATCGGTACCTGGCCCATGATGGTGGTAGTACCTGTCACGTGGCGCCCTTTACCGTCTTTTACCTCCAGCGTCACTACCTCGCCGGGCTGCATGTCCAGCTTTTCGCTTATGCGGTGGGTGTAGTACTTGCCGGTTTGCTTGTTCTGAACAGGACTGAAAGGCAGTTTGATCTTCCGGCCCCGGTGTGTGATAAAAACCTCCGCATCGGGTACAAGCGGCAGTTCCGGGTCGTTGAAGTAGCTCACGCTCTCCAGCACCACGGCCCGCAGCGGTTTGCCAGGCTCCAGATAACACTCCACTACCAGTTGCGATTCATGGGCTGGCAGTTTCACTTCCACTTCCTGCTCCAGGTCGCAGGAGGCCAGCAGCAAAAGCAGGGGCAACAGTAAGGTATAGATTGTAGGTCTGGTTTGCATCAGAACTTGAAATTATAAGTAACAGCAGGTATAACCGGGAAGAGCGACACTTGCTTGGCCCGGAAGCCGAGTGTTTCGTTGTCTTCCTCGTCTTTCACCTGTTCAAAATATACAAAGTAGGGATTGCGGCGGTTATAGGCATTATAGGCACTGAAAGTCAGGTCAGCCTCGCCGCGCTTCGGCTTGAGTTTGAGCACCAGCCCCAGGTCCAGCCGGTGAAAGGCGGCCAGCCGGAAACTATTGCGGTCGCTGTAGACAGGCACCACGGTGGCGTTCTTGCCCTGCACATCCTGAAAAGCGAAGCGGGCCACGGGCAGCGAATACGCGTTGCCGGTACCGTACACAAAAGCGCCGGTCAGGTGGATGCGCTTGCTCAATTCGTGCAGCACCACCACACTTACATCGTGACGACGGTCGTAGCGGGTCGGGAAGCGGCGGCCCTCATTGATACCATCAAACTGACGGTAGCTCCATGACAAGGTATAGCCCACCCAGCCCGTAGTGCGTCCCTTTATCTTTTCGAGGTATACCTCATTGCCGTAGCTTTCGCCTTTGCCAAACAGAAACTCCTCTTCCAGTTTGTCATTCACAAACAGGTTGGCCCCGTCGCGGAAGTCGATCTGGCGGTGCATCCACTTGTAGTACAGTTCGTTCGTGACCATGTAGCGGCCCTCACCGAAGAGGTGACTTATACCTGCGGCCACCTGCTGCGAGCGCTGCGGCTTCACGTAGTCGTTGGAGGGGTACCAGATATCGGTTGGCAGCGAGGCGCCGGAGTTGGCCACCAGGTGAATGTACTGCATCATGCTGGCATAGCTGGCCTTCAGGGAGGTTCGCTCGCTCAGGCTATACCTGGCCGAGGCCCGTGGCTCGAGTGCGCTGTAGGTTTTGCCGCCGCTGTTGAAAGCCGATAGCCGCAGGCCGTAGTTGAGCGAGAGTTGGCTGTTTACCTGAAAGTCGTCTGCAAGGTATGCCGCCGCTTCCGTGGCCTCGTAATCGTTGCCTGCACTGAAACTCTGCCGGTCGTCGTCAGAGTCGAAGTTGAGGCGGCCGATGGTGAAGGCGTGCCGGGTGGCCATGGCGCCGAACTGCAAGGTATGGCCTTTGTCCAGGATCAGGCTGAAGTCCGTTTTGAGGGCCACGTCGCGGATGTCGGAGGTCAGGTTGAAGCTGAACACGTCGATCTTGTTGCTGACATTGTACTGGTAGCTGCTGCCCGAAAGCGTGGTGTTTACCTGAAAGCGTGGGTTGAACTTGTGCTGCCAGCGCAGGGCACCCACCTTGTTGCCCCAGTCGAAGCCAAACTCAAAATCAGCATCGTTAAAGCCGAAGAAGTCGCGCCCGTAATAGCCGCTCACAAACAGCTCGTCTTTCTCGCCCAGCTTATAATTTGCCTTGCCGTTGAGGTCGTAGAAGTAGTAATCAGGTATAGGATTGAAGTCTTTTTTGCCCTCCTGGAGGCGGTTGATCTGGCGTGTGAACACATCGACATACGTGCGACGGCCGGAGAGGATGAACGAGGACTTGTCCTTCACAATAGGCCCGTCCACGGTCAGGCGTGAGGCAATCAGGCCAAGGCCGCCGGTGACGCCGATGCGCTCCTGGTTACCCTCGCGCATCTTCACATCCAATACAGAAGAGAGCCTGCCGCCGAATTGTGCTGGAAAGCCTCCTTTGTACAGGTCCACACTTTCCACAGCATCCGGATTGAACACCGAAAAGAAACCGAACAGGTGAGAGGCGTTGTAGACCACGGCATCATCCAGCAGCACCAGGTTCTGGTCCGGGCCGCCGCCGCGCACGTACAGGCCCGATGCGCCTTCGCCACCGGATTGTACCCCGGGCTTGAGTTGCAACGTCTTGATCAGGTCGACCTCCCCGAAAAGGGACGGCAGCAGTTTGGCCTCCCGCGTGGTCAGCGTCTCGACACTCATCTGGCTGGCAGTGAGTTTCTGCTGCAGGGAGTTGGCCTCGATCACGACTTCGCGCAACTGGCTGTTGGCAGGCAGCAAGGCAAAATTGATGGTCAGGTTCCGGTCAGTGACCTCGATGGTGCGGGAGATCAGTTCGTAGCCGATGTAAGTGGCTTGCAAGGTATGGTTGCCCTCCGGCAGCTGCAAGGTATAGAAACCGCGGGCATCCGTGGCAGCGCCTATGCGTAACTCCGGAACTGATACAGTAGCCCCGATCAGCGCGTCTTCGTTGCCGGTGCCCCGCACATAACCACTGATGGTATAGGTGCTCTGAGCAAACACATCGGTGGCAACGAGACTGAGTAGGCAGAAAAGGAGGTATACAGCAAAAGCTGGTAAGCGCATCTAAACTAAATTTAAAACAGGAGGCTTTGAAAATCAGGTACAAAGGTACACAAATTACCTGATCTGCCCCGGTAAAACGATCATTATCAGATCATTTAAGGCGATTTTGCTTTAATGAAACAGCAGGGTAGCTAAAATGTTCCGTTGAGGTATTGTGATTAAGGCAGGGTTTCGTTCAGCCAGGCCGCACGCAGGCGAAGCTGCCGTTCCGTCGGCGCCTCCACCGGCTCGAGCAGGTGCAGCACCTCCCGCTTCACGGCAGTTACCTTGCCCGTGAGTTTTTTGGGTTTTACAACGCCTTTGGCGTCTTTGCGGCCTACGGTGATCTCTATTTTGCTGCCCGGCTTGGCCTGTTGCAGCTCTTCGCCTATGATGTCACGAACGTTCATGGGGGTGACTTCCTTGCCATTGAAGGCCAGCAATTGGTCGCCTTCCTTAAAGCCCATCTGCCGACCGAATTCGTCCATGTCGTCGGCTTCGGCCACCGTAATCTTATCAGCTTCGCGGTCGTAGCCCGGTACAAAGCCCCCGTAGGAGTTCACCAGCTGCATGGCCACCGGCTTATACTTCACACCGACTTTTTCGAACAATTCGGTCAGAGGCAGTCGCTCCCCGCCTTCCACGTAGCGGGCAAAAAAGGTCCGGATCTCAGGGTAGGTGAGCTCGGCTATTTTATCGAAGAGCTCGTCGTCTTTGAAGGGTTTGCCTTTGCCGTAGGTTTTGGCCAGGTCCTGCATCAGGTTCACCAGTCCGTATTTGCCATCTAACAGGTCGCGCAGCTGTATGTCTAGCGCCATCCCGATCAGGGCGCCCTTCTGGTACACGTTGCCATACTGATTTTCATGCTCGTCCAGCACCTTGGCGCTCATCTCCGTGAAAGGCAGCGTGTCGTTAAAGGCCATGGAGCTGAAAATATACTCCCGGATCTTCAGCATGAACTCGTCCACCGAGATCAGGTTTTCATATACCTGCACGTGCGAGGCAAAATATTCCGTCACGCCCTCATACAGCCACAGGTGCTTCGACATGCGCGGGTTGATGAAATCAAAATCGTGGATCTCTTCAGACTGGATGGAAAGCGGCGTTACAATATGAAAGAACTCGTGGGCAGCTACGTCGCGCATGGTGCTGTTGAAACGCTCTTCGGGCATTTCAGGCAGATAGTAAACCGACGAATTGGAATGTTCGAGCGCCCCATAAGAGCCTGACTTGCCCGGTCGCTGCGGCACGTAGATCAGGAACGCATACTTGTCGACTGGCAGGGTGCCACCGAGGTAGCTGCGCTGGGCTTCGAGTATGTCGCGGATGTTATCTGCAATAGGCTTGGAGGTGACACGGCCGGTAGGGGAGTAAACCGATACTAACACTTCGGTTTCGCCCAGATTGAGCACGGTCGTGTCAGGTTTATTGTACATCAGCGGCGAGTCAGCCAGCTCCACGTAATTGGGCACGTTATAGGTGTCGGCAGTGGCGGTGCTGGAAGTTGCCTGCAACGCCGTGGAGCCGTAGAATCCCGCCGGTTTGGTAACGGTTAGCTCGTAAGGCACCTGCTTGAGTCCATCGAAATAACCCACGAAACCGAACGGGTTGAGCAGAAAATTCTGGCCTTCTTCGATGTTAGTCCCGCCTGGCTCGAACACCACGTCCTGCCGTCGGGCTGCATCGAAAGTGTCGTCCACCCAATACGTAATTTTATCCAGGTTCTGGGCCTCCGAGATGCGCCAGCGGTTGGTGTCGATGCGCTCGACCGGCAAAGGTTTGCCCTGCTTGTCCAGCGCCTGAAACTCCGACACAAACTTACCGAAGTCAGAAACCGAGTAAGTGCCGGGTACGATCTTGGGCATGTTGTAAATGGCCTCGCCCTGCTTAATAGTCGGTGGGCGCAGGCTGACAGGCACCTTGTCCCCTTTGACTTGCGTGAGGTCGATTGAGACGGTATAGCGAGGTTCTGAACTCGACTGTGTGGCAACGGAAGAGCAGCCGAAATGCAGGCTGAGCAGCAGAAGCAGGATCGTTTTGGTTAATTTCATGTATGCGGACCTGAGTTAACAAACTAGTTAACGGGCGTGGGCTGCTTTTGGGTTTGCACTTGTCTTTTCTCCAGCAAAGAATCGATGGAAAGGGGACCGGCACCGTTGAACAGGTAAAAGAATCCTGCGAAAATAAGCTCAGCAGCCGGGTAATATTGCGGAAACGACTGGCCGATGTGCACGATAAGTATGGCGGCCGTGAAATTGATGATGAGCAGCAGACCCGCTATACGGACGCCCCAACCCAGCAGGAGCATCAGGCCGATCAGAAATTGGGTATAGACGGAGAGGTGGGCGGCCAACAGCGGGTAGGGCACCCCATGGGCCTGCAGAAAATCCCGGAACTCAAGCATCCGCTCCCAACTAAACACATTGTCCTGCACGCCATAGATCAGGAAAACGCCCATGGCAAAACGCAGGAAAACCACGCCATAAGCCCAATGGCGCTTAAAGAATGTAAAAGGATCTCTTATCTTAGGCTGCCTCATCGCAACGCAAGTCCTGCGTGCTATTCATGTCAGAAATCAGGTATAGGCCCTGCTCTTCCGACTTCTCGTCGGCTCTGCAGTCCTTTCCCTGCTGCGGTTCCAGTGTGTTTTCCTGGCAGAGATGCACCCCGGTGAGTATTTGCACCAGGTCCGAAACAGCAGGGCGGAAATCGGCGAAGCTGAGGGCGCCGGAGATAAGCGAAGCGAAGAAAACAGCAATGGCACTTTTCATTTTTTTCTTTCTGTGACGTTGTCTGCTCTATAGATGCATTTTATGGCCAAAAGGCTGCTTCCGTGCTCAATTTTTTTTCAAAAACTTAAATGAAGTATCCTGTGCTATACCTGGAAAGAACGAAGGCTCTCCTTTATTCTGGAAAGTCTCTGCGTTTTTCTGCCACGATGCCATACCCGATCAGCTGGTGTGCTGCTGTATGATCTGGCTAAGCTGATGACCCGGCACGGCACCGGCTTGCTTCCAGACAACCTGTCCGTTTTTAAAAAGCATGAAAGTTGGGACACCCTGCACGCGGTACTGCTGGGCAGCAGCCTGGTTTTTGTCCACGTTTATTTTGATGACTTTCAGCTTGCCCGAGAAGTCCTTGGCCAACTGCTCCACCACAGGGTTCATCGTTTTGCAGGGGCCGCACCAGTCGGCGTAAAAGTCCACGAGCACCGGCATGCCCGGGCTTTTGATCAGTTCAGCGAATGATTTCTTTGCCATAGCTCTATTGTTTAGTCTGTATTTACGCAGTGCAAAGCTAAAAGATAAACTGTTCAGACCGATCAGGCCCTCCGTAATCTTCCCTGGCTTTACATCTCGGCTCTTCAGTTTGCCTTGCCTCAAATGACACATTTTGTTCGCTTAGTCCTCGCATGAAACTTTGCTATACCTTGGTTTGACAACCGGGAACTATAGACAGCGTGGGTTGATTATTGTAAAGTAAAAGTCTTTCCCAAAGCACATGACGAACCTGAAATATATGCTGAGGCACTGGATCAGCACCCTGGCCATTGTCGCCCTATTGGTAGTTGCCGCCTTACCGCTCAGTTCCTGCAGCAAAAGCGATGCGGCTATACCGGAAGACGTGGCCGAGCGCGAGCTGCTTATATCATCTGAGAAGGTGGTCACCCTTCCGGCAGCTACGCTCAGGCAGCTGGCCGGCGCTTATGCCGGTAGCTTCCAGAGCCAGATCAGGTACGATGTGGCGATTTACAAAGTGCATTACCGCACCACTTTCCAGGGACGTGAAACCGAGGCGTCCGGCCTGGTAGCCCTGCCGATGAACCTGAGCATGCCGGCCCCGGTGCTGAGCGTGCAGCACGGAACCATCTTCCGGCACGATGAAGCGCCATCTGCCATGAGCGGCGGTCTGACGGGCTTTGAGGTATTCGCCTCCGGTGGGTATATCACGCTTATACCTGACTACCTGGGTTTCGGAGCCTCCAGACAGCTTCTGCACCCTTACTATCACCAGCAATCGTCCGGTATAGCCGTGGTCGATATGATCAAGGCCGCCAAGTCGCTGTACGCACAGGAGGGTATAGCCGACAACGGGCAGCTGTTTCTGGCGGGCTACTCGGAAGGTGGCTACGTAACACTGGCTGCGCAAAAGGAGATTGAAACCAATCCGCAGCATGGCCTGAAAATTACCGCCTCTGGTGCTGGAGCCGGTGGCTACGACCTGACCGGGATGCTGGCCGATGTGGTGGCGGGCAAGCCTTATACCTATCCGGCTTACCTGGCTTACGTGCTGATGAGCTATAACAAAACCTACGAGTGGAACCGTCCGCTCAGTGATTTTTATCAGGAACCATACGCCACCCGACTGGCTACGCTTTTCAACGGACAGCACAGTGGCAGCGCCATCAACAAACAGTTGACCACCCAGACAGAGAAGTTGTTTTCAGTCACTTTTCTGGAAGGCCTCCGTGGCGATGGGGAGCAGGCGCTCAAAAAGGCTTTGCAGGATAATAGCTTTAACAGCTGGGTGCCGCAAAGTCCGACGCGCCTGTACCATGGCACTGCCGATGTGATCGTGCCTTATGCTAATTCTCAGCAAACGTACGAGCGCATGAAGTCTGCTGGCGCCCCGAACCTGGAGCTTATACCAATTCAAAATGGTAATCACGGCAGTAGTCTTATCCCGATGCTCGTTGATTTGATCCCCTGGATGCAGTCGTTTGAGGCGAATCCGTAAAGGTGTATGGCATGTGAGAACGCTGCTATAGCGGGTATAGCTACGGTTGGTCTATGGCGCGAGCGTCCACGCTCGTGTCTACTATGGTGGGGCCTCTGGCCCAGGTATAGCGTACTTTGCTTTAATGCTCATACTTATGCCCTCGCTCGCGTCCCGCCAGTGTGAGGTATACAGCGGACTCCGGCCCAGGTATAGCAAGCTTTGCTTAGTAGCGACTGCTTGTTGCAGGTATAGCAACCTAAGTTGTTTCATT
>NZ_BMFP01000005.1:0-96837 GCF_014638845.1 Pontibacter amylolyticus | reverse complement strand
AAAAATCAAGACGATTTTAAACTCGCTGACCGCTCAAACACAAAATCGTCAAGAGTGCACATGGCTAAGGCTATCTGTTTCATAGCTTCCGGTGCAAGTTAGTCTTGCTATACCTGCCAGTAATGTGATGCTGTAACTACAGCGCTTATACCTGTGAATTGGCAGTTACGGATTCCCCTCCTTAGATAAGGAGGAGTAGGGGTGGTTGGACCGGGTTTAGCAAAGGAACTGCTTTAACCACGAAGCCTATACCCTGATATGGTTAAAGGCAGAAAGTCCCCCTTTGAAGGGGGCAGGGGGATGTCAATTGTCCACGAAAACTGAAGCTATGACGTCTATACCTGTGTGACGGCGATAACAGATTCCCCGCCTGGGGGTAGGGGCCCTCTTCAAGGACAAGGAGGGGCAGGGGTGGTTAGACCCGGTACTGCACAGAAACTGCTGTAACTACATAACTTGTACCTATCAAATGGCAATAGCTGAAATTCCCCTCTTGAGAGGGGCAGGGGTGTGTTATAGCAACTGCCTAACCTCCCCCTTCAGCTAAGATCCTTTCAGGATGACAGACCAGCAGTAGTTCTATAGGTCCTTTTTCGGAGTGAATGGGGAAAGCAACTATGAAAACCCTATACCTTCATGCACTTCAAACTATACACCATCGGAATCATATTCTGCAAATGTTTAATGCGCCAGTAGCCGTCCGGGCCCTGCACGGTGTGGCTGAAGCAGTTGTAAGCGGAGTAGGGGAATTCGTGGAAAAGCTCCAGTTTCAGGCCTTGGTTCAGCAGCGCCGTGATGACTTCGCTCAGACTGTGGTTCCAGGAGTATTCCTTATACCTGATCGGTGCATCACGGTCAGCGTAGGTGCCCGTCTGCTCTTCTATGATTGGCTCAGAGGTATTGTGGTAGGGATATTGCACTTGCGTGAAGTCATTGTCGAACATCCACACCACCGGATGAAACTCGGCCATATAGAAAGTGCCGCCCGACTTCAGAAAATGCGCGATCACTTCGGCCCAGCGGTTCAGGTCGGGCAGCCAGCCGATCACCCCGTAGGAGGTGAACACAATATCGAACTGCCCCTGCAGGTTTTCTTTCAGATCATACACATTGGAACACACGAAGCGGGCATTCAGACCAAGCTCCCGGTTCAGTTTCTCCGCTTCTTTTATCGCCTCGTCCGACAGGTCTATACCGGTGGCTTCGGCGCCCAGCCTGGCCCAGGAGAGCGTGTCCTGTCCGAAGTGGCACTGCAGGTGCAGCAGGCGCTTGCCGGCAACAGGCCCTACCTCCTTCAACTCAATGGCATTCAGGCTGGACTTTCCCGCCTTAAACCCGGCCACATCATAAAAAGCGGAGTCTTTGTGGACGGCGGTGCGCAGGTTCCACGCTTGTCTGTTCGCTTCAAAATATTCCTGTTCCATCCCGTCTCTAGGTAAAATGTAAGATTAGTTGAAAGATAAAAATACGATAAATTGCTTTATCTAAAATTTTATATATTTACATTTAATCTTCTCTACGAACAAAATCCATGGAAATCACAGGAAAAGAAGGCGGGCCGATAACACGTGACCAGGCAAAAAGATGGACAGCCCGATACAGATCAAGCGGCAAAGGCAAAACCAATTCGCATCTGTTCGGAGCCGACACCGTCAAGGAACTTCTCGCACAGGAAAACTGCGTGGCAATGCGCATCTACTATGCCCTGGATGATAACGGAGAACAGCAACTACTACTGGTAGGGACAGACGCTGAAGGCAACGACATGACCGAAGGCCTGATATTGGACCTAGCCTCGCCCTGTCCACCTGACTGTTCGGTTAACAAAAGCGAGTTAGCAGGCTAATGGAGTTCTTCCTGGCACATATCTATCCTTCCTTGAAATGGGTCGCCGTGTTGAGCCCTCTTTTGCCTTTCGGAGTGGGGCTTTGGTTGATCCGGAAACAGAAAGATCCCAAATTCAGGTTAATGCTCCTCTATATAATACTAGGGGTAATTGCCCAGGCGGCGCAAATCATAACAGCAAAGCTGGGGACTACGAATAATCTCTGGATGAATCATGTGTACACCTTAATTGGCTTTAGCGTGTTAGCTGGCATATTTTATTACAGTTTCGACAAAATCATGCTCAAGCGCACCATTATTTTCGGGATAGTTTTGCTTTGTGTACTCAACTATTATGATGCCTTTATCACGGACGGTTTAACCAAGATGAATTCCGTGTCGCGGGTTGCGGCCAGTGTCATGCTGATCATACTGGCCATCACTTACTTTTACAAGGTCGCCAACAATGCTAAAATCATTTACCTGGACCGTGACCCAATGTTCTTACTAAGTTGCGCCATCCTGATTTATTATGCCGGAACAAGTATGTCCTATGCTATTTTTAATGAGGCGCTGGCCATTTCAAATGATGCGGCACGCATCTGTGTAGCCATCAACATGGTACTTCTTATCCTGTTCTACACAAGTCATGTGTTTATTTTGAGGAGGATGGCCGCATGATAGAAACATTGACTCCTTTGCTCATCATCACGCCGGTGTTGCTGGTAATGGCCATAGGCATTATCGTGTTCGTGTTTGCCTACCAGCGCCGTATGCTGCAGCACCAGGAGCACCTGCGCGAACTGCAGGAACTACGGCAGCGGCAGATGCTGGAAGCGGCCCTTGACGCGCAGGAGGAAGAACGCCGCCGCGTGGCCCGCGACCTGCATGACGAAGTAGGCGGTATGCTGGCCCTTATCCGGCTCAACATAGGCCAGGTGGAGCGCAAGTGCGCTGAAAACGAAGCTGCTGCCGAAACAGCCCACCGTTCCAAAGAACTGCTCGACGAGGCGATACAGAGTGTGCGCCGCATCTCGCACGACCTGCTGCCAGTAGTACTCGACAAAATGGGGCTGGTGCAGGCCATCAACAGTCTGGCCCGATCAGTACCGCCCGACAGTGGCCTGGAGGTGAAGTTCACCCACAACCTCGAAAAATTCCGGCTCGAAGCCCGACAGGAATTGCTGCTGTTCCGCATCCTGCAGGAACTTGTTAACAATACCCTGAAGTATGCCGAGGCTAGCCTGATCACCATCAATCTGCACCGCGAAGACGATAAGCTGACCCTCCGCTATACCGACAACGGCAAGGGATTCAACTACAACGCCACCCTGGATGAGGGAGGGGTAAGCAGCGGTTTGGGCCTGAAAAACATGCAGAGCCGCGTGGACCTGCTAAACGGTGCCATCAACTTCTTTTCAAAGCTGGGAGCAGGTATAAAAGCTGAAATTGTTGTCCCTGTTGCTTATCTTATCGTTATTATTTATAACTTTGGGTTGCTTAACTAGGGTTTGCTATTATGGAGCTGCAGCCACTGACACTTGCCATCGCGGATGATCATACCCTCTTCAGGAAGGGCGTAATCGAGATTCTGAAGAATTTTGAGGAAATCACGGTGATAAGTGACGCTGCTAACGGGGCTGAACTGCTTGAGAAAATAGAAGGCAACCTGCCGGACATCATCATGCTGGACCTCGAGATGCCTGATATGGATGGCATTGCCGTGGCCCGCTACGTGCTCAGCAAATACCGCAAAGTAAAGATCCTGATCGTTTCGATGTATGGGGAAGAAGAGTTAGTGAAGAAACTGCTCGACGAAGGCGTGCACGGTTACCTACTCAAGAGCGCCGATCCTGAGGAACTGCGGGAAGTGCTCCAATTGCTCCGGAATGGTAAAACACACTACCCAGTATTCTCTCAGAATTTTTTCATGACACGAACGCTACGATAGAAATAAAAAAGCCGCCCTTACGAGCGGCTTTTTCTATACCTGTCAGCCTACCGTCCGGATACGGTTAACGGTCCACACGGCCACCAGCGTGACCACACTCGCCATAATGCCCACCCAGTTGTAGTGCGTGAGCGTGCCGCTGGCTGTTTCCTGCACAATAAGGCCGCTCACAAAAGCCGCTATACCTGCCCCCAACTGCTGTACCGAAGAGTTGATGCTCATGAAGCTGCCACGTAGCTCCGGCTCCACGCTGGAAGTGACCAGCGACATGGCCGGCACAAAGCGGGCTCCGAAAAGGATAAAGAAGAACGTAGAAACCGTGAGAGCCAGCACCATGCCCACAGGTGGCAGGTTAGTAATGAGCAAAATCGGGATGATAGAGAGAATGGCGGCCCACCGGAAAATGAGGTGCTTGCCATACCTGTCGGCCAGGCGCCCCGCCCACTGCGAAGTGAAGACCGTTGCCAGTCCGCCGAACAGGTAGATGTAGCTCAGGTCGCGCTCCGAAAAGCCCACGTTGGCCACCATATACGGACTGATGAAGGGTACCACCAGGAAGCCTGCCATGGTGAGGGTAACCGTGAGCGCCATGGCCCATTGCAGGTTGGGCTGCACCACCATCGCCTTGAGGGCACGGAACGGATTGCCGGGTCTGGCATTGGTCAGGTGCCCGCGCATGGCCGGCAAAAAGCGCACTGCCACCAACAGGATCACCACGCTAAGTCCTACCAGTAGGTAAAAAGGAGCATGCCAGCTCATCTCACTGGCCAGGTATAGCCCGATCGGTATACCGGCAATAGAGGCCACCGAGAACGCCGCCATCACGCGACCCGTTGCCGCACCCCGGCGATGCTCTGGTATGGCATCGCCTATAATGGCCAGCACCAGCGCACCTAGCACACCGCCAAAACCGCCGGCTACCACTCTGGCCAGTAGCAGCAATCCATAGTTAGGGGCAATGGCGCAACCCAGCGTACCCACAATAAAGCCGACGTACAGCGCCAGCAGGGCATGTTTTCGGTCGAAGCGGTCGATGAAGAGGGCGCTCACAAAACCGGCGATGGCCGCACTAAAAGTATAGGCCGACACCAGCAGGCCAAACTCGCGGGGCGAGATGCTGAACACCCGCATCAGCTGTGGCCCCAGCGGCATCATGATCACAAAGTCCATCATGTGCGTGAACTGGATGGCCGCCAGCAAAAAGATCAGCAGGCCCTCCCGGATCTGGTCTTTCGGCACCAGGGACTCTTGGGCAGGGGCCATTATCGGAGCAGGATTGTTATCCTGAAATCTATTCATAGTTTAAACATTGAAATCAAAACAGGGCGCCAATGTACTAATAATTTGCGTCTGCTTAGCGGTAAATTTTATTTCTACTCACACCATGTAACTGTCCCCATAGAAGGCGGACATCGTGTCGGTGCATCAGCTCAACAGCTACAGCTAACCACAGAACCTTGTGTATACGCGATTCGTCTTCCGAGCGCTATACCTGTTCAGCAGATCCTTGTCTATTCATGTTGGTAAGCACGTGTGCAAAGTGAGCGCTACCAGCTGGGCGCAAGACTTGTAAACCTTGCGAGTGGCACAAATGTTTTTAATCAGGCAAAGGGTGTAATTGTATAGTTTTGGATAGGGTATGCAGGCTGAAAATACGCACACGTATGCTCAGGCAAAAGCCCGAACTATGTAGCACTCGCGCGTAACAGTGAGGCCGCGCATAAAGTAAAAACCTTATGGCAAAGAAAGAGGCGGAACTGGTCTGTGAGCTCTGCGGCCGGGAGGTGCTATACCTCACGCGGCATCACCTGGTACCCCGGGAGGAGGGAGGCCGCTACGGAGCCACGGCCGAGCTGTGCCAGCCCTGCCACAGCACCCTGCACCTGACCTTCAGCAACCGCGAACTGGCCATGCAGTACAACTCTATACCTGCGCTGCAGCAGGCCGAAGACCTGCAAAAATACCTCAAATGGGTGCGTGGCAAGCGCGTTGAGCGCATCTCCAACCGGCGCGGCCGCAAACGATAAGGTATAGCACCTGTGCTAGTGTGCCTGCCGCGCTTTCAAAGCAGCCTCGCCTTTCTCGCGGATGGCCAGCACCAGATTGGTTTTGAACTGGTGGAAACCAGCCTCCAGACCGGCCGGGTAACTGTGCGGGTTCAGCAGGCGGCGGATGCTTTCGTGCAGTTTGCCGATCTCCTCCTGGCGGTGCTTCCGGATGGCTTTCAGGTCGGGCAGTTCCTGCACAAGTTCTCCTTTGGCGAGCACAGGCTGCAGCAGGTCTTTGTAGGGAGTGCCTTCCGGCACCGCTTTGCGGCGGGTGTTGTCAAGCGGATTCACGATGAGTGCTTTTGCTGGCAGCGGTTCTGCTTCGTTGAAGATCATGTCTCCCACAAACCCCTGTTCATCATAAAAGCGGCGTACCTGCTGTATACCTGGGTTAGAGGTCTTTTCGAGTTGCTCCGACAGTTTCAGGGTATAGTTCCATTCCCCGTTCTCCTGTTTAAAAGCCGCCAGTTTGTACACCCCGCCCAGCGCCGGCTGGTCATAGGCCGTCACCAGCTGCGTACCGATTCCCCAGACATTGATCTTGGCGCCTTGCTGTTTCAGGCTGCTCACGATGTTTTCGTCCAGGTCGTTACTAGCCACAATGTTGGTATCGGTCATGCCTGCTTCGTCGAGCAGCTTCCGGGCCTCGATGCTAAGGTAGGTCAGGTCGCCGGAGTCCAGTCGGATGCCTTTTAGCTTAAAGCCAGTGGAGTACAGCTTTTTGGCTACCTCAATGGCGTGGCGCACGCCTTCCAGTGTGTTGTAGGTGTCCACCAGAAACACCGAGTCGTGGGGGAAGGCTTTGCCGTAGGCTTCAAAGGCGTCTGCTTCGCTCTCAAAGGCCTGCACCCAGCTGTGGGCATGGGTGCCGCTCACTGGTATGCCGAACAGTTTGCCGGCCAGCAGATTGGAGGTGGCATCCACGCCCCCCACATAAGCGGCCCGGGCGGCTGCCAGCGACCCGTCAATCCCCTGGGCGCGGCGCATCCCGAACTCACTCACCAGGTCATCTTTGGCTGCCTCTTTGATGCGGGCCGCTTTGGTGGCGATCAGCGTTTGAAAGTTCACGATCGTCAGCAGGGGCGTTTCCACCAACTGCGCCTGCAGGAGCGGTCCCCGCACCCGGATCAGCGGCTCGCTCGGAAATACAACGCTTCCCTCCGGAATGGCATCCACGTCGCAGGTAAAGCGCAGGTCGCGCAGGTAGTCCAGGAAAGCCTGCTCAAACAGCGGCTCGTTCTGGCCGCCGCGCAGGCCGCCCAGGTATGCCAGGTCCTCTTCCGTGAATTGCAGCTGCTGCAGATATTCCACCACATGGGCAAGCCCCGCCGCTACCGTATACCCTCCCTTGAAAGGCGCCTTGCGGAAGTAAAGGTGAAAAACGGCTTCCCGCTCTGCTATACCTTCTTTCCAGTAGCCGTAGGCCATGGTGAGCTGGTAGAGGTCGGTCAGGAGGGAAAGGGAACTGCGGTATAGCTGCTGGAGGGTTGACATCGTGCTGTTTGTTGATGATTTTGTAATTAAAACGAAAGCCCGGACAATTGGGTGTTCCGGATGCCTGTTGCACCTGGTGTGTTGTTAAGAACGCCCGAATTTAAGGGATGCCATCAGATTTAGCTATATTTAAGGCATGATAAAGCGACAGTTTATACCTTTTGGCGACGTAAAAGAGAAAAAGGCCATCATCGTAGACAGCATGCACCCCAACGGACTGGTGCTTTCGCACTGGCGTGGCGCGCCCACTCCCGCTGAAGTGCGCGACGATACCAGCGCTGCCATGGTGCTGCATGCCCTACGGCTCAACCTGCCCGGTTTGGATTTGCCTTATGTCACAGCCAACCATTTCGACATCGATGGGTTTGTGGGCGTATGGAGTTTGCTGAACCCGGAACCGGCGCTGGAGAACGAGGAACTACTGCGCCTGATGGCCCACATCGGCGATTTCCGGGAACTGGACCTGAACCATCCACTGGCAGGGGAGGCGCTGAAGCTGGTCTGCTGGCTCAACACCCGCGAGCGCGACATGTTCTATGCCCCTTTTGCCGCCGACGAGTCCGAGGAGAAAGAAGCGAAACGCTGCGTGGACAAGTTCAGGTATTTTCTGCGGGAGTTTGGCCGCGTACTGCAGGACCCTGACTGGGAAAAACCGGTTTGGGAAGAGGAGGTGGCTGACGTACTGATCGGCTACCGCGACATGTACAAGCCCGACACCAAACTGCAACGCTTCCCCGACCTGGGCCTGATTGTGATCGAAACCCAGAAACCGGTGCATTACTACGCCCTGTTCAGCCGCACGATCGGCTTCGACATCGTGCTGACTTGCTACGAGGGCAACCGCTACGAACTGGAGTACAAGTACACCACCTGGGTCGATTTCGCTTCCAGGCCCACCCTGCCCCGCATCAGCCTGAAGCCTTTGGCAGCGCAGCTCAACTCCCTGGAAACCTCCGGCTATACCTGGACGGCAGACAGTCTGACTGAAACCGGCCCGCTGTTGCGTCTCGAAGGAAAGGATCTCTCGCGTATGGAGCGCTACGACCACCCGACTACCCGGGAAATTCATACCTCCTCTATACCTGCTGAGGAGATGAAGCAACTGGTAGTGGACTACTTCCGGGAAAAGTACGCAGGTATAGCTCCGAAACGCTATTGGTCCTGGGAGGAAGTGAAGGAGCTAAACAAGACGATAGGCAGATAGTGAAGGAGCTATGCTCGGGGCTCGTTTCTTCGACTCTTTGAAACCATCTCAATATGTATCCAAGCACCATTGACGTTAGTTTTCAGAAGAGACTGTCCCCTCAAGGGGACAGCTCTGGTTAACGGAAAACTTCTGCAATGGCTTTGTGGAGAACATTTAGCTTGTTTAAAAGAGTAGGGGCTTGCATACCCCTAATTTCCTCACTGGTCAGAAGTTCTGTTGGCATAAGGATCAAACAAAGCGTCTCCGGGACAGGTATAAGCAGGCGCACTGAATTCGCCTGAAATGATGCAGGTCATTTTTATTTTCCGGATTAAAGCAAATCTTTACTTCAACACGTATACATAGTGAATCTTTGATATAAACCGCCTACCCAACCACCAGACAACATGAAAAAAATCCTTTGCCCTACCGACTTTTCTAAAACAGCTAACAACGCGCTGGAATACGCCATGCTGATCGCCCGTCAGTCAGGAAGCCACCTTACCCTGCTGCATGTGGTGCACCTGCCCATCGTCGACACCTCCGAAACCGCCCTGGTGGCCAGCGAGTTGCTGGGTGAGCAGATGCGGGATGCCGAAGAACGACTGGTGAACCTCTGCCGCGAAATAGAGGAGCGCCATGGTGCGAACCGGGATGGCGGATTTACCTGCGACTACATCATCAGAGAGGCCCTGCTGACCGATCTGGCCGAGCACCTGACCAAGACCGCCGGCTACGATCTGATCGTGATGGGAACCACGGGCGGTGGCAACGCGCTCGAGGAAATGCTGATCGGAAGCAATGCCGAAGCAGTGATGGAGCAGGTGAAATGCCCGGTATTGTCTATCCCTTCCACAGCCACTCATCCGCGCATCGAGAAGATCATCTATGCATCGGACTATGCCGCTGATGATATAGCCACCCTGCGCGAAGTGCTGGACTTTGCAGCCATGTTCGGGGCCAAAGTAGACGTGGTGCATGTGAACAAAGCAGGACGCACGAGCGATAAGAAAGATGGATTTATGCAGGAGATGGCGCAGGCCTTCCCGGGCGCTCCCATCCATTTCGAGGAAGTGGTCAGTAAACACCGCACCGACGGTATTAAAGAATACTACAACGCATCAGGCGGCGACATGGTGGCCATACTGCGGCGCGAAAAAGGCTTCCTGCGCGAGCTCTTCTCGCAGAGTCTGGCTGAAAAAATGACCTACCAGGCCGAAGTGCCGCTGCTGGTACTGAAAGGCAGAAAGTAGTACTTATGATACCTTAAACGCGCAATGCGGTAGCTCTAAAGGAACTGCCGCATTGCGCGTTTAAATGTGTGCTGTAACTATTGGCCTTGCAGCCCGGTTTCCATTCTCACGGCATTCTCGTCAAACACATAGGCCAGGTCGGCGCTGCAGGTCTCGCAGTTGTAGCGACCGAAAGCCTCGACGGCACGCGGTAGGGTCAGGTTACGGAAGGTGCTCGCGCAGCTGATCAGCACCGGGCAATCGTGTTTCTGGTGAAAAGTATCTTCGCTTGGGTCCATGCAGATGTACACCCGCTTTTTCTCCAGCCCTTTGAAGGAGTAATACTCTGGTTTGGGACGGGGCTCCCGCTTTGTTGTGTCGGCTATTGCGGTGCTCTCTTGCGCGTCAGTCTGTTCTGTTTGTGCGTTGTCGGGTGACTGGCAGGCAGCCAGCGAGATGAGCAGGCCACACATACCTGCCAGGGTCTTCTTGAACATAAAAATGATTTGTTGGATAGATTGCTATACCTAAAATAGGCGGAATTATTTAGGGCTGCAAGTTTTGTCGGCGCGTCTGTTGTGCTGGCGGATCGCCTCGGCTTCTGTAACCGTGATGACCTGCTCTTTGCAACGCTTCAAGACAGAACAGTTCGTGCTATAGTGGTAAACAGATGAACCGGAACTATCGCAGAGGTATACCTGGCGTTTGGTGGAGCCGGCAGGTACAGGGGCCTTGCTGTTGTCCACGGGAGCAGGTTTTTGCTTGCGGAAATCCCAGGGAGCTACCGGGTTCGGGTCCTGCCAGAGGCCGCGCTTAAAGCGGCGCGCATCGGCTTCCAGGTTAGCCAGGGTTTTGTCTTTGGAATAGGCCGTGTAGTGCCAGGCATAGCCTTCGCGCACCAGTTCTTCGTTCAGGCTGCGGCCATCGGGCAGTATGATCGTGCCCACGGTGCGGCCGTAGCGGTCTTTGTTGTTTTCGATCAGGCGCACGTTTTTGCCAAAGGCCAGGTCGGAGGCAAACTGCTTGGCCCGCTGGCCAAAGGCCTGGTTCTTCTCGGGTGTGTCGACGCCGAGCAGGCGTACCGTGATGGTTTGCCCGTTGCGCAGCAGCTCAAAGGTGTCGCCGTCTTTTACACCCACCACCCGGTCGCCGGGCACCGTCGGGGTTTCCGTCTCCGGCACTGCCTTTGTGTTGTCGCTCGGGACTACAGCTGGCCTGGCAGGGTCTTCCTGTGGCGCGGTGGCCTCGGGTGTGTTTTGCTCCACGGCACCACGGCGCTGGCGGAATTCCTCCCGTGCTTTTTCATTGTCCTGCTTACAGGCAGGCGCAGCCAGCAGGCTGGCAAATACGAGTAGGTGTAAGATGGACTTATTCATGGGGCAAAGGTGCTGCTATTCTCCTTTTACAACAAACAGAACTATTTGTTTTTCTGACACGCTGCATTTAAAATGGCTGCCTCTTTTCAGAAGCAGCCATTTTTATATTTCTGTGAAAACGCTAAGCTATTTGCAACTGTTCTTCTTCTTTTTCTTCTTTCTCAGGCACCGGAGGGGTATCGTCTTCTTTTTCTTCTTTCTTAACGGAGCACGGGAGTGTGAACATGAACGTGCTACCCATACCTGGTACACTTTCTACCCAGATCGCGCCGCCGTTGTGCTCCACGAAGTCTTTGCAGAGTGCCAGGCCCAGGCCGCTGCCTTTTTCGTTGGCAGTGCCCCGGCTGGAGTAACTGCTGGCTCCGAAAAGCTTCTGTTGCACTTCCGGCGTCATACCAATACCGGTGTCTTTTACCGATACCAGCACATGGTCATCCTGCAGCCTGGCTGAAAGCGTCACCGTGTCGCCGGCCTTGCAGAACTTGATGCCGTTCGAGATCAGGTTGCGGAGCACCAGTCGGATCATTTCCTTGTCGGCACAGCCCGTCAGGCTCGGGTCGATCCTGTTGTCCAGCACCACCTCTTTGCTGCTGGCCACTGGCTGAAGCAATCGGATATTCTCGTCAGCCAATTCGCGCAGTGGCAGCGGTTTGGGGTCGGCCTCGAAGCCTTCCATTTGCGCTCTGGCCCAGTCGAAGAGGTTGTCGAGCATCCAGAGTACGTTCTGCTGCCCTTTTACTAAGCTGTTGAAAAGCCCTTCCTGCTTATCGGCCGGTACTTTGCCCATGGCCATGACATGCAGTAGTCCTTTGAGCGCCACCAGCGGACCACGCAGGTCGTGGGCGATGACGGAGAAGAGCTTGTCTTTGATGGTGTTGAGTTGCGTCAGTTTCTCTTTCTGTATGTTGAGCTGCTGGGCCTGCTCCGTCAGGGCTTTCTGGTGCTGGTTCAGTGCCTGGTTCTTGTGCATGATCAGCTCATTCTTCTGGGTGAGCAGCTTGTTGATGCGGCTCTGGTGCTGTCGTCCTCTGAAGAACACATAGGCCACGGCGCACACCAGCAGCAGCAGCGCAATCGTGAAATACTGCACAATGCTGCGCTGCTCCAGTTTGCGCAGGTTCAGTTCCTGTTCGGCTCGAAGCAGCAGGTTCTCTTTGTCTTTCTGGGCTGTTTCGTACTTCACGCGTTCCTGCGCAATGCGATCGGCCGCCCGTTCGTTGTGCAGGCTGTCGTTGTAGGCCGTGTGCAGTGTCAGGTAGTGGTGGGCCATTTCAAAGTTACCCATGGCGGCGTAAATGCGGTCCAAAATGGCGGCATTCTCACGAAGCACATACTTGCCTTCGTATGCTTTGGCAAGTTCCATACTGGCCAGTGCGTTATCGAGCGCCTTTTCGAAATTGCCGGCTTTCAGGTACGACTCGGCTTTGCCGCGCAGCACGTATACCTCATCATGCTGACTGCCCAGGTCATTGGCTATCAGATGGGCTTTGTTTAGGTAGGAGAGGGCGGTCTGAAAGTCGTTTTTGCCGTTGTAGGCGTCGCCGATGTTGATCAGCGAGATCACAATTCCCTGTTTATCATTCAGCTTTTCTTGGATTGGAAGCGCTTCCCGGTAATAGACCAGCGCCAGGTCATACTTACCTTGGTCCAGGTATACGCCGCCAATGTTACTCAGGGCGCTGCTCATGCGCAGGGTATCCTGTGCGGTGGTGGCAAGGGAGAGCGATTTTTTGTAGAGCGGCAGCGCCTCTTTGTGGTTGCGCTGTTCGGCGTACACGTTGCCGATGTTGTTGTAGCTGGCACTCAGGTCTGACGGATCACCCAACTTCTCACGGATGCGGAGCGCCATGTAGTAAAACTGAACGGCCTTGTCGATATCGCCGAGCAGGTAGTGGCCAGAGCCGGTCTCATTGTAGGCTAAGGCCAGTAATTTGTCATTACCCGCCTTCCGTGCCAGGGCAACCGCCTTGTTGCCGTACGCAATGGTGGTTTTCGGATTGATGCTGTTGTGCGCCTTGCTTAGTTCGCAGTACAACTCTACTTTCCGGGTTATATCCTCCGTCCGGTCCAATTCAGTTTTCAAATCCTGGATCAGGATTTTTTGCTGCGGCTGCGTCAGGCTGATAAGTAGGAAAATACGAGTCAGGAATAGTAGAAGCATAAGTACCTCTCTACAGTTAGAATTACCGTAATTGATTCATTAGCAGGGAGCAATATAAGAATTTAATGGTTAATAATGACAACCTGAATTCGTGAATAGAGAGGTTGCTTAAAAAAATGCAATTCTATATCAACCGAAAGGGTCCTGCTTAGCACAGGAAGGTATAACTACCCGAATCGGGCAGGTGTAGTCCTATGTTATGAAAAAGAAATTTATCTGCATAATCACGCCACAACGCGTATAGAACTTACTCCGCCAGGCTTTTTGGTCACCACAATCTGGGTGCTGATGCGCTCCTTCAGTGCCTCGACATGCGAGATGATACCGATGGTTTTGCCGGCGGCATGCAGGTTGTCCAGCGTTGAGATGGCGGCCTCCAGCGTGTCGGCATCGAGTGTGCCAAAGCCCTCGTCGATAAAGAGTGAGTTGATCTGGGTGCGGCGGCCGGCCAGGTCCGAAAGGCCCAGCGCCAGGGCCAGGCTAACCAGGAAGCTCTCGCCTCCGGACAGCGTGTTCATCGGACGTACGGCTTCCGCCTGGTAGGTGTCGACAATCTGCAAGGCCAGGTCCTCCTCCGGCGACTTAAGGATGCGGTAGCGGTCGTTGAGCTTGAGCAGGTGGCGGTTGGCCAGTTCCACGAGCCGGGCCAGGGTGAGCCCCTGCGCAAAGCGGCTGAACCTGGACCCGTCTGAAGACCCGATCAGGTCAGCCAGCTGGCTCCAGCGGTGGCAAACCTGCTGCTGCGTTTTCAGCTGTTCGGCCAGCGCTTTGTTCTTCTCGCGCTGTTGGGCATCCTGCTCCAATAGCTGCTGGTGGCGTGCCCGCTGCGAGATCAGCTCCCGCTGCAGTGCTGTTTTCTGATGCTGTTGCTCTTGCAATTCCGCTATACCTTCATCGGTCAGCTGGTTTTGCCGCAGCTGTGCGAGTTCCTGTTGCACGTCGCTCAGGCTCTTGCGGAGCTCGGTCAGGTGCTTTTCGGTCTGCGCTTTCAGGTTGGCCAGGCGGTCGGCCTCGTCGCGGTGGAGCAGCATCTGGCTCAGCACTTCGATGGTGGCGATGCCCTTTTGCTGCAGCACGTGTAGCAGGCCCTGACGCAGCTCTTCCAGCACCGAGGTGTTCTGCTGGTGTTTTTGTTGGCATTCTGTCTGGCGGGCACGGGCTTCCTGGAGCTCCTGCTGTTTCTGCAGTTGGTGGCGACGGGCCTCTTCGGCATGCCGGGCTCTTGCGCTCAGCTCCTCGTTGGCCGACCTGCGCTCCTGGTCCGGGTCTTTGTCGCCAAACAAGGTATAGCGCTCGTTCTTGAGTTTGGTCAGCTGTTCGTGCTCTTCTGTCAGACCAAGCTTGCGCTCTTCCAGTTCTTTCTGTTTCTGGGATTCGTTATCTTTTAAATTTTTAACCAATTGCTGTAAGGCGATATACCTCTCGCGCATCCCTTCCAACGCCTGTTGCTTTAGGGTATAGGAAGTGGCTAGCTGATCCAAGGTTTGCACCAGGTTGTGGCGCTCTTCGGCCTGGTAGCGCAGTCCGAATGTAGTGGCAAAAGATTCGGCGGTTTCGGTATGGGCCTGCTGTTGCTCCAGTTCGTCTGCCAGACTCACCTGTAGTTTCTGAAGCTGGCTTTGCAGCATTTTGTCGGATGCCTGCAGCTGGTTAAAGGTCGACTGGGCCTGCACCTGCGCTTCGCGGAGCTGCTGCAATTGCTGGTTTATACCTTCCAGTTCACGACTTAGCGTCCGGGCTAGTGCCAGTTGCTGCTGCAATGCCGTGGCTGCTTCCTGCTGCTGGTGCAGGAGCTGTGCTAACTGGGCTAGGTCGTCTATACCTGTTTCCTGCGGCAATCCTGCGGTCGCCTGCGCAAAGGTATGGCGGAGTCGCTGCAACTCGGTTTCTGCTTCCGTTTTGGCGATCTGCTCCAGCTGCTGTTTTTGTTCCAGGGAATTGTGTAGTAGCTGTAACTTTTGCAGGCCTTGCTCCAACTCCTTCACCAATTGCTGCTGACTGTCACGTTTCTGCACTTCTTCGGGCAAATCGAAGGTATAGCCGTTCTCCGCAAACGGGTGGTGAGTGGAGCCGCAGAGCGGACACGGCTCGTCCTGCGCCAAGGTATGGCGGGCTTCCTCGTACTGCTGGATCTGTTGCTGCAGCTGCACCAGTTTTTGGAGGGCCAGCAGGTGCTCGCTGGCCTGGCTATACCTGTTCTTGTTACCCTGGAGTGCGGTGTCGGTCTCTTTTAGTTGTTGCTTTAGCTGTGCCAGAGTATCGTTGGTCAGCTGGAGTTTTTGCTGCTGCGAGGTGTGCTGTTGCGCCACTTCGTGCAGACGCTCATAGCGGGCCAGCAAGGCAGGCTGCGCTTGCGCTGCCTGCTCCAGTTCGTCCATACTTTTATCGGCTAATATACCTTGCAGCACAGTTAGCTTTTCGGTTTTTTGTCGTTGCAGCTGCTCGTGTAGTGTCTGCTGCTTTGCCTGCTGCTCCTGCAGCGCAGTAAGCTGACCGGCTTCTGAAGCCCGCTGCTGCGTCAGTTCCTGTTTCTCCTGCTGAAGGCGGCGGATGCGCTGCTCCACCTCCTGCAGGTCGCGCAGTACGACTTTGAACTCAGGCAGATGCTCCTTGAGGTCCTGCAGTTTGGCATTTTGCTCCAGCCAGTTTTTTATACCTGTCGCCTCCTGCGTCAGCTTATCTAGCTCCTCTTGCCTAGCCTGCAATTGTAGCTGTTCTTGCTTTAGCTGTTCATCAAAGGCAATATAGGAGTTTTTATTCCTGGTATAGGATGCACGAATGCTGTTGAGGTGGTGGTCAAGACGGACGGTCTGCGTCAGGATAGGATCCAGTTTCTGTATAGACTCTTCTTGCTGCTGACACGCCTTGGTGGCCTCCAGGGCGATTTTTCCGGCGGCTTCCAGTTCCGTCTCCAGCGTAGGCACTCGTTTTTGCAGGGTTTGCAGCTGCTCCTGTGCTTCCACCACTTTGCTGTTGGCGCTGCGGATCTCAGCCAGTTCGCCCACAAACTGGTGGGCTTGCTGGTGCTGGGCAAGTTTCACAAAGTCAGGCTGTAGCTGCTGTAGCTTCTGCTCCTGTACCGCGAGGGACTGCTCGTGTTGCTGCTGTCGCGTTTGCAGCTGCGCTACCTGCTGCAGCCATTGCACCTTGGCCTGCAGTGTGGTCAGATCTTGCTGAAGGGCCGTTTCTTGCGTTATCAGCTCTTGTATGCTCGCTTCATAAGCCACACGCTGCTCTTCGGGCAATAGTTGTGTGTTCTGAATCAGCTGCTCCAGACTTTCGTATTTCAGTCGCTCCTGCTTGGCCTTCTCAAACGCGAACTTGGAGATGTCGGAGTAGATGCCCGTGTCGGTGATCTTTTCCAGCAAACTGCTGCGCTCGCTCGGATTTGCCTTGAGGAAGCGGGCAAAGTCGCCTTGCGATAGCATAACGGAACGCAGAAACTGGCTGTAGTCAAGTCCGCAGATCTCGGCCACCATGGCGGGCACTTCGCTTGGCTTTAGATCGAACAATTCGTCTTTTTCAAAGTCATACAACTCCATGTGCACGGGCTGTATCTTGCCCTCTGCTTTGCCCCGGCTGCGTCGGAGGTGCCACTTCGAGCGGTATACCTTGCCACCAGCCTCAAACTCCACCTCTGCAAAGCATTCTGCCGTGTGGCGGGTCATCAGTTCCAGGGGACGCTCGTTGTTATGCCGGTGTGCCATGCCGTAAAGTCCCACCGTGATCGCATCCAGAATCGTGGTCTTGCCAGCACCAGTCGGACCAGTAATGGCAAACAACCCCGCATTAGCCAGCGGACTCTGGTCGAAGCGGATCTCGTGCTCACCTTTCAGCGAGTTGAGGTTGAGGAAACGGACGGCTAGGATTTTCATACAGTAGACTTAAGGCACTAGGCACAAGTAGGGGTACTTGGTGAAATAAATTCTTTTTTGAATAGCTCAGAACTGATACTTTATCGGTATTGTAGGCTGATCTTGCTGTGGCTTTGCCCGCTTTGTCCCAACCCTTTTACAATTGCTTTCAAACACTCGCGGGACCTGCGGACACCGCGAGGTTAAGATTCCTCCTCCTCCCGCATCAACTCCAACAGCTCCGCAAAGGTATGGCGCAACTCCGTGTGGTCGCTTTCCGGGAAGGCGCTTTCGCAGCGTTTCAGGAACACGTCTTTCTCGCTCAGGGTATAAAGGTCCACTTCTTCGCGCACTTCCTGCTCCAGGGTTCTTCGGGCTGTTTTGATGATGGGCGGACGGTGAATCAGCAGTTGCAGTTCGTCACTTTTCAGTTTCAGGATTTCGTCTAACTGCTGATTCAGGTCAGGTATAGGCGCGTCGAGTTCTACCTGCAGTTCGGCCCAGGCCGGCAAGGTATAGCTGCTGTTATCGTAGACCGCAATCTTCTGCTTTACCTCCTCCAGTTCGCCCTTAAAGCGCACCAGTTTGCGGCAGACAGGTATCGCAATCTCTTTCAGGTCCGTGAGATTGCCAGCCTCAAAGTCCAGCACATAAACCACTTTATTGTCGGCCACTTCGCTGAAGCTGAGTGGAATAGGGGAGCCGGAGTAGCGGATGTGGTGCGTTTTGTTGACCTGCTGCGGACGGTGCAGGTGACCGAGCGCCACGTAGTCGAACTCTTTGGGGAACTGATCGGCCCCGATCTGGCCGAGGTTGCCCACGTGTATTTCCTTCTCACTGTCAGAGGCGGAGCCGCCGGCGGCAAACAAGTGGCCCATGGCCACCACCGGTATACCTTGCGCTTTGTATGGCTGCACGTGCGGCACGAAGGCGGCGTAGTGCGCCGCTATACCTTGCTTAATGCGCTGCTCGCGCTCCTCGTAGCTTTCGCCAGGTATGGAAAGGCGTATGTCGCGGTCGCGCAGGAAGGGCACTGCACAAACCACGAGTTCCAACTCGCCGTTTTCGTCCCGAAGTTCGATCAGTTCGTCCAGCAGGTCAGCCGTGGCGCCGCCTATCACTTTTATGTTAAAGCACTCCAGCAGTTCCTTGGGGGCGTTGAGTGTGGAGACGGAGTCGTGGTTGCCCCCCGTGATGATGATGTGGCGGCAGCAGGTGGCGCATACCCTGGTCAGGAAGGTATAGTATTGTTTGAGGGCCGTGTTGGAGGGAGCACCGGTGTCGAACACGTCGCCTGCCATCAGCAACACGTCAATTTTTTCGGCTTCAATGGTTTGCAGGAGCCAATCCAGGAAATGCTGGTGTTCTTCGGTTCGTTCGAGGTTGACGAGTCGCTGGCCGAGGTGCCAGTCTGAAGTGTGTAGTATGCGCATGTCCCTGTTCCTTTCTCCTTTGCACCACAAGTTACATTAAGGCATAGCTATACTGCAAGTTTGTGATATAAATTTTTCCGGATCAGGTATAGTGGTTTTGCTATGTAAAACCGGTCAGCCCAAGGTATGGCCACCCAAAAAGAAGGGGTGTGGAGAAGCGACCTGAATGCGAAGGAATCTGAAAATATCCCGAAAGATGTGTCTGGGAAAAGCTCTCCGTCAGCTTAATCGTATACCTGTAATCGTGTCGATTTTTTCGGTAGGATGAACTCCACCAATTGGGTCTACTGATTGATCCAGATCAGGGCGTCTTTCTGGTTGGAGAAGTTTTTGAACTGGAACCGGTTAATGTTTTGTGCTTCAGCTCGGGTAGCGACTGCCTCGAGCGCCAGCTTATAGAAAAGGGTACTTGGCAGCACTCTGGCCAGTTTTTGAAGTGGGGTCTGCGAAAGCAATTCGTAGAAACTCGTAGACATCCAATCCTTGGTGGCTGTGTCCAGCATGCTCAGTCGTTCTGCATTGGCCACTGCTCGGGTAATGCCTGTGTCGCGGAGTGCCTCGTAAAGTTTGGTGCCGCCCGTGATCATTTCGGATTCGCTCACACCCCGTAACCACACGGCCATCAACAAGTTATTTTCCTGATCAACGTCTATCTTATAGAAATCCGAAGAAAATGCAGTTTGGAAAGTGGGTTGTTTTAGCAGCATGGCATCATATAAATCCTGTAAAGATACGTGAAAATATGAGGTGACGATCATGCTGCTTTCCCAAATGCAGCTATTATTCTTTCACCGGAAGGCCAGCTGATTTAAGGTCCTGGTACCCACCGATGTTGTAGACGTTCTTAAAACCTGCCTCTTCCATCAGTTTGGCCGCTTTTCCGCTGCGGTTGCCGCTGGCGCAGTACAGGTAGTAGGTTTTGTCCTTGTCCCAGTTCTGCATTTCTTTTTCGAACTCCCCGCTCAGGAAGTCGGCGTGCTGCGTTTTGTCGAGGTGTCCCGCTTCAAACTCAGCAGGAGTGCGCACATCAACCAGCATAACTTCTTGGTTGTCGATCTTTTCATGGTGCTGCTTATATTCTGTGGCAGAGATTGTCTTCACTTTAGCGTCGCCCTGCTGTGGGCTGCTGCAGTTCAGCAGGCTGGCTGCCATTACGGTCATCAGGAATAGTTTCATATAGATTGCGGTTTGACCTATGTTCATTTAACGTTTGCAGGGCGCTTTCAGTGCACCGGCTCGGCCTGGATTTCAGTTCAAAAAGTAATGATATGAAAATAATTTCATTTTACTATACAGGCTTACTGCACCGGTTTACAGCCCTTGATGCAATCGATGATGTTGGAGATGCTGGAGTCCGTCAGAAAATAAAACACGTTTTTGCCCTGCCGGCGGGTTTCCACCAAGCCTTTGTCGCGCATGTTGGTGAGGTGGTGGGAGAGGAGCGACTGTTCGATCTGCAGCACCTCCTGCAGCTGACTCACCGTGAGTTGGTCTTGCTGCTCCAGCAGATCGATGATGCTGATGCGCACCGGGTGGGCCACGCATTTGAGCACATAGGCCGTTCGTTCCAGCTTTTTCTTGTCTACCCTTACTTTCAGGTCGGTCATGCAGGTGTGTATAATAGGTAATTGCAATACATGATCATTTATTCATGTATAAATTTTAATACAATTTTGAGCGGCATTAGGTTCCGGGGAGCAGGCAGTAGCACAGGTATACCCAAACGGGGCAGGTATAGCGGAACAAAGAATATGCGTGCCCTGCTAAGTCTGTGTGGTAGGTAAGGAGCCAAGCAGGTTTCCTGAAACAGGAAAAGCCGGCACGGGGCCGGCTTTTCCATAGCATAAAATGCTCGTGTCAGTCCTAATTGGCGTGTATGGTGTCGCTCGCAAAGGCGCTTACGTCTACACCCAGGCCTTGCGCAACACCCAGTCCGAGACCAATGTCGGCGCGGAAAAAGTGACACAGCTGACGGTTTATAATCTCTGCCCGCTTCGGTCCGTCTATACCTTGCATGGCTCCCACGATATTGCAGATGGTGTTTTTCTTGTCCTCCGGCGTCATCAAACGGAACAGATCGCCCGGCTGGGTATAATGGTCGTTCTCACCCTCGGCGTTGCGGTCGTACCAGTCGGCCACTACGTTTGAGCCCAGGTTTTGCGCCGGCTCTTTGTAAGTTTCGTCCGCCTTGATGTTGTCGAAAGAGTTGGGGAAGTAGTTCGGGGCACTGCCTCCGTTGCCGTCTACCCGCATGGCGCCGTCGCGCTGGTAGTTGTTCACCGCAAACGGGCAGCGGTTCACCGGAATCTGCTCGTAATTAGCCCCGATGCGGTAGCGCTGCGAGTCCGGGTAAGACAGGAGACGGCCCTGCAGCATGCGGTCCGGCGAGAAGCCGATGCCGTCCACGAGGTGCGCCGGCGCGAAGGCCGCCTGCTCCACGTGCGCAAAGTAATTGTCCGGAATCTCGTTCAGTTCCAGCACGCCCACCTCGATGAGCGGGTAGTCCTTCTGCGACCATACCTTGGTCAGGTCAAATGGATTCCACTTGTAAGTAGCAGCCTCGGCTTCGGTCATGATCTGCACCTTCAGGGCCCAGCGCGGGAAGTCGCCGCGGTCGATGGCTGTGACCAGATCGCGCTGCGCATGATCGGGGTCCATGCCTTTCATCACAGTGGCTTCGGAGTCGGTCAGGTTCTGGATGCCCTGTAGTGTCTTGAAGTGGAATTTCACGAAGAAACGCACGTTGTCTTTGTTGATGAACGAGAAGGTATGGCTGCCGAAACCGTGCATGTGGCGGTAAGAAAACGGCGTGCCGCGGTCGCTCATCAGGATCACAACCTGGTGCAGACTCTCCGGGTTCAGCGACCAGAAATCCCACATCATGGTCGCGCTCTTGGTGTTGGTGCGCGGGTCGCGCTTCTGGGTATGGATGAAGTCCGGGAATTTCTTTGGGTCTTTGATGAAGAACACCGGCGTGTTGTTGCCCACCAGGTCCCAGTTTCCTTCCTCGGTATAGAACTTCACGGCAAAGCCACGCGGGTCGCGCTCCGAATCGGCGCTGCCTTTCTCGCCGCCTACTGTGGAGAAGCGCAGAAACACGCGGGTCTCTTTGCCGATTTCGCTGAACAGTTTGGCTTTGGTATATCGGGTGATGTCGTGGGTAACGGTGAAGGTGCCGTATGCGCCTGTTCCTTTGGCATGCACCACACGCTCCGGGGTGCGCTCGCGGTTGAAGTGCGCCAGTTTTTCGTGCAGGATAAAGTCTTCGAGTAAAATCGGGCCGCGCGGACCGGCAGTCATGCTGTTTTCGTGTTCGTAGTAGGGCTTACCGGAAGCGGTAGTTAGTTTGGCGGGTTGATTTTCGCTGTTCATATCCAAGGGTTTTGAGATTGCTGTGTTTGAATGCCTCAAAAGTATAGCCCCTAGCTATATAGTTCAAATCAATTAAATTGATGTTATGATAGTCTTTGTCTATGATGTGCCAGGCTTAGCCTAATCCGTAGATAAAAGACAGTGAAACCACTGAAATAAAAAGCCATAGAATAAGGCCTTGCCAGAAGGGTTTTGGACTGATCGCTTTCAGAGCGCTCAGGCTAATGTTAGCACCGATCAGGAAAAGGCTCAGAAGCAGTCCTTTTTTTGCCAGCATCACGAGGGTGGGCGAGACGGTTTCCATGGCAGGTATAAAGGTGCTGATGACCGAAGCCAGCACAAAGAGCAGAATAAAGGTGGGGATGCTCAGTTTCTTTTGCCCGTCTTTGAACAGCAGGCTGGAGACCAGCACCAGCGGCACGATCCAAAGCGCCCGGGTGAGTTTAAGCGTGGTGGCAATCTGCAATGCTTCGTCTCCGTAGCGCGTGGCAGCGCCTACCACCGAACTGGTGTCGTGTATGGCGATCGCCGCCCAGGTGCCGAATTGTTGCTGTGAGAGACCAAGTGCATGTCCGATCGGCGGGAAAATAAAGAGCGCCACCGCATTCAGCACAAACACAATGCCGAGTGCCACGGAAATTTCCTGATCGTTGGCTTTGATAGCCGGAGCCACCGCCGCAATGGCACTGCCCCCGCAAATGGCCGTGCCCGACGACAGCAGGTGCGTGAGGCGGGGCGGGGTATAGAACAGCTTGCCCAAAAGCAGCCCGACCCCCAGGGTAGCGGCCAGCGACACCAGGGTATAGACAATGCCCATCAGTCCGGTCTCCGCCACCTGGTACAAATCGATTCCGAAGCCCAAACCCACTACCGCCGCCTGCAACAGGTGTTTGGAAATTGTGCCGGTATGCGCCTGAAACGGGTTGCCCAGCACGAGCCCCACAACCAGACCGGCTCCCAAAGCCATCGCCGAATTCAGCAGCGAAGTAAGCAGGATCAGAAGGACAAAAGCAATAAAGATCGTTTTCTGAAGCAGGGGAGAAGGGACCGGAAACAGCTTGGGCATGCTTTAGGGGCGAATTGGCTTATCGCTGACAAATCTACGCTTCTTTATGAATTTGGTATGTGACTTTCGTCGCATTTGGTGAAGAAGTTATTTGGATTGCTTTCCGCTCAATACATATTTGATTAACCGATAATTTAATGGAGCGAAAACTCCTGTTAGGATGATGATCATGAAGCCAAACCCAATATCCCACTTGAGTATCTCGACATAAATGTAGATTTGGCTACCAAGTAGAGCTATGCTTAATATTGAAAACAGTAAAACTTTGAAGTATTGATTTTTGAAAATATAAAAGTGGTACAGGACAACGGCAAGCAAAAGCGAGATAGTGAAAGCCTCAATCCAGCCCTTCATCGTGCTTTCCGGACCCAAACCGAATGCTATACCTGAAATAAGGAGAAGAATAAATTGAATTCCAATTAAGGATGCCATTTCAAGTAAAAGTAGCGAAGCTGTCTGGGATTTGCCTTCAAACCATTCCTTATCAATTTCTGTCATCTATATTTCAATCCTTAATGCTTGCAAATACCCTACACCAGGTATAGCGGTATTAAAAAGCCTCCCCAATCATCACATAAAAATTTACCCCTTCACGCCCATACCCAATGTCAGCCCGGATGTTCAGTTTTTGCTCCGGGTTCAGGGCATAGCGCAATCCTGAGCCGATGGAATATTTCAAAGTGGAGAAGCTCACATCCTTTGGTTTGTCGAACACATCGCCTACACCGGCAAAAGCTGCCATGCCGAAGCGCCAGAACAGCGGGAAGCGGTATTCGAACTGTGTTCCGGCAAAGTTGTCCTCCAAAAAACGGTTTTTGGCGTAGCCTCTCAGGATGCGGTCGCCACCGGCCATGGCCATGCGCATGACAGGAACTTCGCCGTTGTTGAGGTTGAAACTAGTATTATGCGCCAGAATGTGGTTCGGTTTCAGTTGGAAATACTTGCGGAAGTCGAGGTTGAAATTGGTGTAACCAAAGTCCCCGCCAAAGGTGCTGCCAAAGCGGTAGCCAGACATTTCCAGGTAAGTGCCGCTACTGGCAAAGGCCACGTTGTCGCGACTGTCAAGCAGGAAGACAAGGCCCAGACCGCTGTTCAGTCCACCCTGGTAGCCTGGAATCTGTTGAGAGAGTAGCTGACTCTCCCGGTCTTCGTTGATGGGGTTGAGCTGCAGATCGTAGTAGTTCGCGATCTGGAAGTCCGGACCCAAAAAGGTGCGGGCTCCAACTTTTTTCAAAGCCGCCAGGCGGGTGCTCACAAAATCGTATTCATAGATCTCCTCATCCGAAAGCGGTGTATCGTTGCCGATGCCATAAAAGCGGTCGGTGTATACGCGGTGGCGCAGCTCGCCCCGCAGCAGGTATTTCTCGTCACGGGTGAAGATGGCCCAGTCCAGGAGCTGGTCGGTCTGCTTGCGTAAGGTATAGTCCACGATCAGGCGCGCGGTGGAGAGGCGGGTGTATCCTTCGTCCTCGCTGTTCTTCAGTTTGAAGAAGCCAAGCAGTGCTGCCCCGAATCCCAGCCGTGTGTCGGGGGTATAATAGAGCACTGGAATAGGTATAAGGCCCCGCGTCTTCTCCGCTTTTGGCAGGGTGGTGTCAGGTATAGCATCCGTCTGCTGATCCTGCGCCTGGACACAGTTAGGCGTGCCCAGCAGCAAACAGAGCCCCAGCAGGCAGCTGGCAAGTGCATGTCGGTTCATAAAGTCAGTAAGGTATAAAGTGAGGGGCAGGTTCTGTGTTATAACAGGTATAAAGCAGTACTTTTCCAGTAGAAATGTAGGGAAGTTTCAGGGATTTTTGCTAGTGCTATGAGGGTTTTTTTTGACCTGTTAGCGGGGGTGTAGTATCATGGCGCGAGTGTCCTCGCTCGTGTCTACGATGGTAGGGCCTCTGGCCCAGGTATAGGTGTAGCTTGCTTTGTAGCTACGGCTGTCGCAGGTATAGCAACCTTTATTGCCTTGTAGCTTGCCCTGGCCGGGCGGGCCTTACTTTTTTCCTTGATGAAAAAAGTAAGCAAAAAAATCAAGACGCTTTTAAACTCGCTGACCGCTCAAACACAAAATCGTCGATGGTACACCGTGAATAGCTTTCTGCTTTGTAGGTCCAGTGCAAGTGAGTCTTGCTATACCTACCAGTGGTGCGTTCTACACAGCTTATACCTATCGAATGGCAGTTACAGGTTCCCCGCCTGGGGGTAGGGGGCCTCTTCAAGGATAAGGAGGGGTAGGGGTGGTTGGATCCGGTCTAGCAAAGGAACGATTGAAACTACAAGGCTTATACCCTGATATGGTTAAGGCAGAAAGTACCCCTCCTGTTTTTAGGAGGGGCTAGGGGAGGTGATTCCTCTCTAGGGTTAGGGGCCCTCTTTGAAGAGAGGGGCAGGGGTGTGTTATAGCAACAGCCTAACCCCCCCTTCAACCAAGATCCTTTCAGGATGACAGATCGGAAAGCAGCTACCGAACAGTCCCTCTCTTGAATGGATAGTGGATGTCCATTGTCCTCGATAATCTTTTAATCTTGAAAATCCCGATCCTAAAATGCTTCCCCAATCATCAGATAGATGTTGATCCCTTCCCGGCCATACCCGACATCCAGCCTGGAGTTGAGCTTTTGGTCGGGGCGGATGGCGTAGCGCAGGCCAGTGCCGACGGAGTACTTGAGGGTTGAAAAACTCACGTCTTTTGGTTTGTCGAACACATCGCCCACGCCTGCGAAAGCGGCTGCTCCCAGTCGCCAGAACAGCGGGAAACGGTACTCTACCTGGGAGCCGACGAAGTGGTCGTCGTGGAAGCGGTTGCGGGCGTAGCCACGCAGGATCTTGTCACCGCCGGCTGTGGCCAGGCGCTGCACGGGCACATCGCCCTCGTTGAGCCGGAGCATGGTGTTGGTGGCCAGCACACGGTCATTGCCCAGGCCATAGTAGCGGTTAAACTCAAAGTTGAGGTTGTTGTACCGGAAGTCGCTGCCGAATGTCTTGCCGAAGTGATAGCCGGAGAGTTCCAGGTAAAAACCCTTGCTCGGGTAGGAGGTGCTGTTGCGGTGGTCGATCAGGAAAACGGCGCCGAGGCCCACATTACGGCCTTTTTTGTAGCCCGGTATCTGCTGCGAGAGCAGCTGGCTGCCCTCTTCCAGCTCCACGTCATAGTACTCCGTGAATTGCAGGTCAGGTCCCAGGAAACTGCGGAAGCCCACGTGTTTGAGTACCGCTATTTTGGCGCTGATCATATCGTAGTCATACAACTCGCGGTCTTCCTTACGGGTGTCGTTGCCGATGCCGTAGAAGCGGTCAGTATAGATCCGGTGGCGCAGTTCGCCGCGCAGCATCAGGCGCTCCTCACGCGTAAAGATGTTCCAGCTCAGCCATTGGTCCGTTTGTTTGTTCAGGGTATAGTCCACTACCAGGCGGGCCAGTGAGAGGCGGGTATAGGTGGTGTCGGTGTAGCTGCGCAGGCGGAAGTAGCCCAGGAGGGAAGCGCCGATGCCGAATTTGGTGTCGGGGGTATAGTAGATGACCGGAGCAGGTATAAGCCCCTTTACGCTGCGCATGCTCGGCTTGGGCGGATCAACAGTTTTGTTTTCCACCGTTTGCTCCTGCGCCAGCGCAGGAAAGGATTTCAGCATGAAAAGTGCCAGTAGCAGAGAGGCAAGGTATAGGTATAAGCGCATGCAAACGTTGTTTCTAGAAGGGTTCTCAAAATATCAGGAGTACATACGTAATGCAGCGTTTCTGGTCTATACCGAGGTGCTGCGCCTGTTGATGATGGACTTTTTTATATTAGATAAAGTATATGGAGCTTGATCCTGAATATTTTATAACGTTTTACAAGGAATTTTAAAGTGAAGATGTCTATATTGTGTGTTTAAACCTAAACTAACCTCTACTTCACCTTCACAGAACAATGAGAAAAATCTTAACCATTGCAGCCTGTCTCGCTCTGGGAACAGCAGGTAGTGCGATGGCGCAGGAGACCTTTCCGCGCAATGGCGTATACGACGAGCGCACCGGACTGGTCGCTCTCACCAACGCCACCATCCACACCGATTACAAAACCAAATTAGAAAACGCGACTCTGCTGATCCGCAATGGCAAGGTAGAGGCCGTGGGCACCAAAGTGCAAGTGCCGGCTGGCGCCGTAGTATTGGATGCCAAAGGCAAGCACATCTACCCGGGTCTGGTGGATATGTTCACCAGCTATGGTCTGCCAGAGGTAAAGGCAGAGCGCCGCAGCTGGACCGCACCACCACAGGAGGAATCTACCAAGCAGGGGGCCTACAACTGGAACCAGGCCATCCGTCCGGAAACCAATGCCGTGGAGCTCTTTAAAGTAGACAAAAAGCAAGCCGAGGAACTGCGCAAGCTGGGCTTCGGTACCGTGCTGGCGGTGCACCGCGACGGCATTGCCCGTGGTACAGCCACGCTGGTAACACTGGCTGACAAGCGCGAAAACGAAGTGATCCTGCTTGACAAAGCTGCAGCTGCGCTCTCGTTTGAGAAAGGTTCTTCACCGCAGGATTACCCGAACTCCCTGATGGGCGCTATCGCCCTGTTGCGCCAGACCTACCTGGATGCGCAGTGGAACAACATGAACCCGGGCCGTGAGCAGAACATCTCGCTGGCCGCTTTCACCAGCGCCAACAACTATCCGCAGATCTTTGAGGCCAATAGCAAACTGAACATGCTGCGCGCCGACAAGGTGGGCGACGAGTTCAAAAAGCAGTACATCATCAAAGGCGGCGGCGACGAGTACCAGATGATCAAAGAGATCAAGGCAACCAATGCCCCGGTTATTGTTCCATTGAATTTCCCGGAGGCGTACAACGTGGAGGACCCATATGATGCCCGCCGTGTGCCGCTGGAGGCCATGAAGCATTGGGAAATGGCCCCGTCTAACCCGGCAGCGCTGCAGAAAGCAGGTATACCGTTTGCCTTCACCACAGCCGACCTGAAAGACAAAAAAGACTTCCTGCCCAACCTTCGCAAAGCCATCGAATACGGCCTGTCAGAAGAAGAAGCGCTGAAGGCGCTAACCGCTACGCCGGCCCAGCTTTTGAAAGCCGACAAGCACGTGGGTAGCCTCGACAAAGGCAAACTGGCCAACTTCATCATCACCAGCGGCAACCTGTTTGCCGAGGACAATGTGATCCTGGAGAACTGGGTGCAGGGCAACCAGTACAAGATCACCGAAGTACCGGCCGATTACCGTGGCGTGTATACTCTGAAGATCGGGCAGCAGCCGGAGCGCAAACTGCAGATTGCCGGCACAGCTGAGAAACCGGAGCTGAAAGTGATCGGTCAGGACACCGTGACCGGAAAGATCACTGTGAGCGGCAACCTGGTAACGCTGTCGTTCAACAAAGACAAGAAGAGCAAAGAAGCCATCCGTTTGAGCGGCTGGTACGCGGATAAGAACCTGCAGGGCGAAGGCCAGTTGCCGGATGCCACGCTGGTGAAGTGGTCGGCTAAGTTCTCCGAAGCCATGACCGAGAAGGCTAAGAAAGACGCGGCCAAAGAGAAGCAGGCGATTGAACTGGGCAACATGATCTATCCGTTCCAGGCCTTCGGTCAGGTTGAGCTGCCAAAGCAGGAGACGGTGCTGATCAAGAACGCTACGGTATGGACGAACGAGAAAGAAGGCGTATTGCAGAACACAGACGTGCTGTTGAAAAACGGCAAGATCGCGAAAGTAGGCAAGAACCTGAGTGAATCGGGCGCCCGCGTGATCGATGGCACAGGCAAGCACGTAACCGCCGGTATCATCGACGAGCACTCGCACATCGCGCTGCAGGGCGTGAACGAAGGTACGCAGGCCGTAACGGCTGAAGTGCGCATGATGGATGTGATAAACCACGAAGACCCGAACATCTACCGTCAGCTAGCCGGTGGGGTAACAACCTCGCAGTTGCTGCACGGCTCTGCCAACCCGATCGGTGGTCAGTCCGCCATTATCAAGCTGCGCTGGGGCAAGAGCCCGGACGAGCTGTTTGTCGAAAATGCAGACGGCTTTATCAAATTTGCTTTGGGCGAGAACGTGAAGCACTCTAACCGCGCTCCTGCACACAATGTACGTTTCCCGCAGACAAGAATGGGCGTGGAGCAGGTATACGTAGACGCTTTCCAGCGTGCGAAAGAATACGAGCAGACCTGGAAGAACTACAACAAGATGTCGAAGAAGCAGAAAGCCGCTGCTGGCGAGCCACGCCGCGACATCGAGTTGGAGACACTTGTGGAAATCCTGAACGGCAAGCGCCATATTACGTGCCACTCTTACGTGCAGTCTGAGATCAACATGATGATCAAAGTAGCCGACCAGATGGGCTTTAAAGTAAATACCTTCACCCACATCCTGGAAGGCTATAAAGTGGCCGACAAAATGCGCGACCACGGTGCAGGCGGCTCTACCTTCGCTGACTGGTGGGCTTACAAGATGGAGGTGAAAGACGCTATCCCACAGAACGCCGGCATCATGCACCAACTGGGTGTAACGACTGCTATCAACTCGGATGACGCCGAAATGGCCCGCCGTCTGAACCAGGAAGCTGCCAAGAGCGTGAAGTACGCTGGTGTGAGCGAAGAGGACGCCCTGAAAATGGTGACCCTGAACCCCGCCAAACTCATGCACCTGGACGACCGCATGGGCAGCATTAAAGTAGGCAAAGACGCCGACGTGGTGCTGTGGAACAACCACCCGCTGTCCATCTATGCCCGTGCTGAGAAAACCTTTGTAGACGGCATCGCCTACTACGACCTGGAGCGCGACACGCAACTGCGCACCGAGCTGGAGAAGGAGCGCATGCGACTGGTTCAAAAGATGCTACAGGCCAAAACCACTGGTGCCAGAACACAGGGACCGCCCATGCGCCGCGCTTCTGTATTGCACTGCGAGGACGTAGAGCACCACACGGAAGCGGACTACATGGCTTACTAAATTGTTAATTGATTGATTGTTAATTGTTGACCTTCTTTTGGATAAAAACAATCAACAATAGGCAATCAACAATCACTGAAATCTAACAATCAATAAGATGAAAATTCAAAAAAGATATATTTCGGCTTTCGTGGCGCTTATGCTGAGTGTGCCTGCGGTTGCGCAGGTTCCGGTGCCGGCCGCGAAGCAAAGTAAGCCTTTGTTACTCACAGGCGCTACCCTGCACGTGGGCAACGGCAAGGTAGTAGAGAACGCCGCCGTTGGTTTCGACAATGGCAAGATCACGTACGCAGGTCCCTTGAGTGGCGCCAACCGCAACGGGCACGAGGTGATCGATGTGGCCGGTCAGCACATTTACCCGGGTCTGATACAGCCGAACTCCCAGCTGGGTCTGAACGAGATCGAGAGTGTGCGCGCCACCCTGGACATGCGCGAAGTGGGGCAGTTCAACCCCAACGTGCGCGCTGTGGTAGCCTACAATACCGACTCTGATATCGCGCCGACCATCCGGGCCAATGGCGTGTTGATGACGCAGGTAACGCCGGTGGGCGGTACCATTTCCGGCTCCTCGTCGGTGGTGCAGCTGGACGCCTGGAACTGGGAAGACGCCATCGTGAAAGCCGACGTGGGGATACACCTGAGCTGGCCGAACATGATCATCAACACAGGTATGGCACCTAACCCGCGCATGGCCAGTATGGGCCAGGACCGTGAGCAGGCTATCCGGGATCTGAGTCAGTTGCTGCGCGACGCTTCGGTGTACAAGCAGGCCAAAAACGAAAAGGAGAACCTGAAACTCTCATCGCTGACGGGTTTGTTTGACGGTTCCAAGAAGCTATACCTGCACGCCAACTATGGCAAGGAGATCATCGAAGGGGTGAATTTTGTGAAGCAGCATGGCGTGAAGGATATTGTGGTGGTAGGTGCCCGTGACGCGGTGGCCGTGGCCGATTTCCTGAAGGCGAATAACATCGCCGTGATCTACTCGGGTGTGCACGCCCTGCCTTCCCGCTCGGACGAGGATGTGGACATGCCGTACAAAACGCCGTACCTGTTGCAGCAGGCCGGTATCCCTTTCGCGCTGGACTACGACCTAAGCACACACGGTATCCGCAATCTGCCTTTCATAGCTGGTACAGCTGTAGCGCATGGTTTGGATAAGGAGCAGGCATTGTCAGCCATCACGCTGAACACCGCTAAGATCTTAGGCATCGACCAGCAGGTGGGTTCTGTTGAAGTGGGCAAAGACGCGACCATCGTCGTATCCGCCGGCGACATCCTGGACATGCGCACCAACAACGTGACGCACGCATTCATCCAGGGCCGCAAGATCGACTTGAACGATAAGCAAAAATACCTCTACGAGAAGTTCAACGGCAAGTATAAGGCTGAGCAGCCAAAGAAAGCCGAAGGTCCAAAAGCTCAGAACTAAGATATTTTACTCTCTCACCTTAAACTGAAAAGCGCTGTCCTGTTGGGGCAGCGCTTTTTGTTTTACCTCCCCCTGGCCCCCTCCTTTTAAAGAGGGCCCCTACCCCCAAAACAGGAGGGGGAGTTTTTTATGACCCGAGCTACCTCACTCGTGACTACTTTAGCGGGGCCACTGACCCAGGTATAGGTATAGCTGCTTTGTAGCTAAGGCCTTTTGTTGGTATAGCAACCTGTTATGCTTTGTAGCTTGCCCTGGCCGGGCAGGCCTTACTTTTTTCCTTGATGAAAAAAGTAAGCAAAAAAATCAAGACGATTTTAAACTCGCTGACCGCTCAAACACAAAATCGTCATCGGTGCACCTGGCAAGTGCGATTCGTTTCATAGCCAGCGGGGCAAGTTACTCTTGCTATACCTGCCAGTGGTGTATAGCAGTTACAACAAAGCTTATACCTGTAAAGTAGTAGCAGCAGAAGCTCCCCTCCTTGGATAAGGAGGGGCAGGGGTGGTTGGACTCGGTATAGCAAAGTAACGACTGTAGCTACAACGCCTTTGCCTGTAAAATGGCAGTAGCTAAAACTCCCCTCTCGAGAGGGGCAGGGGTGTGTTATAGCAACTGCCTGCCTCTCTTCCACCAAGATCCTTCCAGGATGACAAGTGGGAGAGCAGTAGCCGATAGTCCCCCTTTGAGGGGGGCAGGGGGATGACAATCGTGCATATGAATCCAGTAAACCCTGATCCAGCCCTCTACAAATCCACCACCAGCGCGCCTTGCTCCGTCAGATCATAAAACGCAATCCCCGCCGCCGCTAACTGTGGTTTCAGCCGCTGCAGGTACCAGGGTGCATTTGAGGCGTCGAGCACCAATTGTTTGAAACGGAATGCCTGCAACTCCTCTGGCTTTATCCGGACGTTCTGGGTGAGCAGCAGGTAGTCGATTTCAAAATCCGGGAGTGGCTGCATTTGGATCGGTTTCGAAACGACGAGCATGCGCTTGCCCTGCCATACGTACAGGTTATTGCTGTCAGGGAGCAGGGCGTGGCCTAAGTGGGAGGCTGGTGCATCTGCGAAGGTATAGGCATCAGCCTGGTGTACCCCTTTGTGCCATAGGTATGGCTGAATGTTGAAGATGTAGTTTTGCGGGGCCAGCGGTTGGTGGCTGACCACCGTCGCCTGCTGCCCTTGCAGGAAGCTGAAAGCGGTGGCGTTGCGCATGTTGTAAACTACCAGGCTGCGCTGGTGTTGCTGCGTGTTGATCTCAAGAATTTCCTGTGTCGCTAACAAAGCCACTACTACAGTAGCTAAAGCAAAATAGCGGAGCTGTTTATAGGCGAAGAACAGAATAAACAAAAGAAGCAAGGTATAGAGCAGCCAGGTTTGTGAGGTGCTGATGTCGATGCCGTTGATAACGGCTTGCGGCAACAGGTTCACCAGCATATTAAACTCGTTCATGCCCCAGGTGATGGCAAAATGAATCTTGAACAGCACCGTGCTGAGCAGCGGCACCCAGGAGAAAAACATCGCGGCTACACCCGAATAAAGCACGAAAGTAGCGGCAGGCACTACGAGCAGGTTCGCCAGCCAGAAGTATACCGGGAACTGATGAAAGTAGTAAAGCCCCAGCGGAAAAGTGGCCAGTTGCGCTGCCAGAGAAGCTGTGAAAAGCGCCCATCCTTTGTCCAGCACCCTGTTTTCAAATTCTATCAGCTTATAGAATCTGGGCTGTAGGTATACGATGCCGAGCAGCGCCAGGAAAGAAAGCTGAAAACCTACTTCGAGCAGGAAATATGGATTATACCATAGCAGTGCAAAGGCGGCAATGGCAAGTGTGTTGTAGATGTTGTGCTGCCGCCTGGAAACCATCGCTACCGTGATCAGACTGAACATGAAGGCTGCGCGAAGAACAGAAGGGGAGAGGCCCGTAATGAAAGCATAGAGCCAGAGCACACTTAAAATCACAGTGGCATATACCGTCCTTTGTTTAGCGGAACGCTTAAAGCCAGCCAGCAGAAAAGCTAGTATGCCGTAGATCAGTCCGACGTGCAGACCCGACACGGCTAGCACATGCATGGTGCCGGTCTGAGCGTAGGCATCACGGATCGAATTGTCCAGCTCGTCTTTCACTCCCAAAATCAATGCAGAGGATATGCCGTATTCCCTTCGCTCGTCGATTGACGCTTTCAGCAAAGCATCGAGTTGGCGACGCAGGTAAATGCTGAAGGACAGCACGGGGTTAGGCGGGGCGGAGTCGATTTTCTGGAACTGGTGCGGCTGCAGGAAATGCCGGTGATGAATTTGCTTGTTAGCCAGAAAGGCGCGGTAATCGAACTGGTTGGGGTTGGGAGATGGTGCTACAGGTAGAGGTGCACCTTTGATCAGCAGTCGGTCGCCGTAGCTTACTTCATATTCGCGGTTGGAGTCGTGCGGGACGGATAGCTGTACCCTACCCTCGGCAGGCTGCCATTGGCCGTTAACCTGCACCTGCTCTACCTGCAGCACCGTGTTCTGGTAGCCGGGTTTCTGCACCACGTAATCGTCCACCACCCCGACATAGTAAGCCGGTATACCTGACAAATTACTCAGGTGTCGCGGATGGTGCGCTTCGGTGTGCAGGTGCGTGAGCCAAATACCACCGGCCACAAAGCACAGCAGGCCGGCTATACCTGCAATCGTGTTGGCTTCCACAGACTTCAACCGGCGCGAAACAAGGTATAGCACCAGGTATGTGGCAACAAAAAAGGCAAAGAGTTCAAGGCTATACCTGAACTCTCTGCCTGTGAACAGGTACACGAGTATACCTGCTATAAAGCTAAGGGCAATGCGGACAAAAGGGTAGGGAGCCCACCGTTTCATCAGCCCTTATACACCATTTTGTAGTGCTGTATGTCGCACTCGGTGAACATGTCGCCTTCGGCTACGAAGCCGTGGCGCTTGTAGAAGTTAACGGCCGGTAACTGTGCGTTTAGGTATACCTTGCTGTCGGCATGATCCGCCTGCACGTCCAGCAGTACGGCCTGCAACAGCGCGGCACCCACCTGCCGGTTGCGGTAATCGGCCAGCACGGCAAAGCGCTCCAGTTTTATACCCTGGTCGGTCTGTCGCCAGCGTGCAGCACCGCAAGGCACGCCCTCGCAGGTAGCCAGGTAGTGGCGGGCCGTCGACTCGAACTGGTCGCGTTCGGCCTCGCGGGGCACCTGCTGCTCTTCCACAAAAACCTGCTCACGTATGTTGAACGCGGCAGACCTATCCTGCTCGCGTTCAGCACGTATCACCTCAATCATCTTGTGTTATCCGATCAGCTGCTATACCTTTCTTTTGCGGCCATTCACGCTCACGGGAGTGCCTTCCTCAGCGGCCTCAGCTTCAAGACGGGCGGCCAGGCGCTCATCATCAGCTTTGGTGTAGGCATCCACGATGTCGCGAACCAGGCGGTGACGCATCACGTCCTCCGGCTGCATCTCGATGAATCCTATCCCCTTGATATCACGCAAGGTATGGAGGGCATCCATCAGGCCGGAGCGCTGGTGGCGCGGCAGGTCAATCTGCGAACGGTCGCCGTTGATCATCACCTTCGAGGTAGGACCCATACGGGTAAGGAACATCTTGATCTGCGCCGGCGTGGTGTTCTGCGCCTCGTCGAGCAACACAAAGGCGTTGCTCAGGGTGCGGCCACGCATGTAGGCCAGCGGTGCGATCTCGATGATCTTGTTTTCCTGATAGTATTTGAGCTTTTCCATCGGGATCATGTCCTCCAGGGCGTCATAGATCGGGCGCAGATACGGGTCCACCTTCTCCTTCATGTCGCCTGGCAGGAAACCCAGGTTTTCACCGGCTTCCACCACAGGGCGGGAAATGATGATCTTGCGGACCTCCTTGTTCTTGAGCGCACGCACCGCCATGGCTACCGAAATATAGGTCTTACCGGTACCGGCAGGCCCGAGTGCAAACACGAGGTCATGATTCTCCACCAGGTCCACCAGTTTTTTCTGGTTCGGCGTCTTGGCTTTGATGATGCCACCCTTGCTGCCATACACGATCACGTCCGGCGACGTCACGATCACATCCTCATCCGTAAAAGGATCAGAAGAAAGGTATCTATTTACGCTGTTATGCGTAATCTTTCCGAACTTGTGATAGTGATCGATCAGCGAAGAAAGGATCTCGTGTATTTTGGTTATCTCAGGCGTCTGCCCCTGAATTTTGATTTCGTTGCCTCTGGATATGATCTTGCTGCTCGGAAATGCGGCTGCAAGCTGTTTGATATTCTGATTCTCTGTCCCCAGAAAATCGATAAGAGAGATGTTCTCTAAGGTTATTGTTTTCTCTACCAAATGTTTAAGCTTAATATAGTACGTTGGTAATATATTCTGTAAATTAGCTAAAATTGTTACACAATGATGACAAATCTACACAAATTATAGTTCGCTCTATGGCTGTAATTACATTCACCTCCGACTTTGGTTATACCGACCATTATGCGGCTGCCGTTAAGGCCACCATGCTGTCGCTGCAGCCTCAGGCCCAGATCGTGGACATTTCGCATGGCATAGAGCCGTTCAACATCCCGCAGGCGGAGTATGTGATCGGGTCCGTTTTCCGGGAATTTCCCGAAGGCACGGTGCACCTGATCGCCGTAGATACGCACGGTTGCAAACAGGGCAAATATCATGCTGCAAAATACAAAGGGCACTACTTTTTGCTGGCCGATAACGGTTTGCTCTCCCTGCTCACCGACGGTCAGCCCGAAATTGTGGTGGAACTGCAGACTGACGAAGACGTGATGCCGTTTCCGGCCAAGGAACTGCTGGCCCCTGCCGCGCTCTTCCTGGCGAAGGGCGGCGACATTGATGTGCTGGGCGAGCGCACCACCAGCTACAAGCAACTCCTCAACCGCCAGTTGCGTCTCAACGACCACTCTGTAACAGGGCATGTCATTCATGTGGACCGCTACGGCAACCTGATCACCAACATCACCAAAGACAGCGTGGACACCATCGGGCATGGCCGCACCTACACCGTGCATTTTGGCCGCGAGACGGTGGGGCGCATCCACCAGAACTACACCCAGGTAGAAGACGGCGACTGCTGCTGCCTCTACAACCACCTCGGCCAGCTCTGCATCGGCATCAACAAGGGCAACGCCGCCGAACTGCTCGGCCTCGGCTTCGACTCGCAGGTTGACGTGCGGTTTTATCCGGGAGGGTAAGGATTGAGTGAGTTAGTGATTGAGTGATGGAGTGAATGGGGGATTTATTAATTTTGAAATTATGTCGGATGGATTAGCAATTGTATAAATCCGAAAGCTTTCAGTGGAAGGGGAAATAATCAACCTAATTGTTCCACACGAAAAACAATTTAACCACCCAAAAATCACTCCATCACTCATTCACTAACTCACTCAATATGTTAATCCGCATCGTTCGCATGACATTTCAGCCAGAGAAGACCGCCGATTTTCTGGAGATTTTCCGCAATTCCAAAGACAAAATCAGGGCTTTTGAGGGCTGCAACCATGTGGAGCTGCTGCAGGACCTCAACCACCCGAATATCTACAGCACCTATAGCCTCTGGGACTCCGAGGAGCACCTCAACAATTACCGCGACTCCGAACTCTTCGGGCAGGTATGGAAAGCCACCAAAGCCCTTTTTGCCGATAAGCCGCAGGCCTGGTCAAATGTTTCAGTCAACATCTAGACAGTTCGCAATAAACAACTACCAGTAACCGGTAAGCAGTAACCTATCAACAATTAACAATCAGCAATCAACAATTCCTGTACTTTTGCAACGTATACCGTTTATCTGAATGATAACTGCTTATTGTTTACTGAAAACTGTTAACTGTCAAAAATGAATTACTTCGAGTTTTACCATATACCTGAGAGTTTTTTGCCGGACGAGAAGGCGATCAAGCGCCGCTACTACGAGCTGAGTCGCGAGTACCACCCGGATTTCTATGCCAACGAGGACCTGGGCACGCAGCAGAAGATCCTGGAAATGTCTACGCTCAACACCAACGCCTACCGCACTTTGAGCGATGCCGACCTGCGCATGCAGTACATCCTGAAGGAGCACGGCCTGCTGGAAGAAGGCGGCAAAAACGAGATTCCTGGCGATTTTCTGATGGAGATGATGGAGATCAACGAGGAGCTGATGGAGTTGGAGTTCGACTTTGACGCGGATAAATTGCGCGAGATAGGAGAGAAGAGCACCGGTGTGATGGCGCAGCTGGAAAATGATGTTTTGCCGGTGCTGCAGCGATACCCTGAGCTTCATGGAGTTACCAAAGAAGAGGCCCTGCAGGAGGTGAAAACCTACTATTTGAAGAAAAAATATTTGTTGCGTATTCAGGAAACTTTATCTAAGTTTGCAACCCGTTCCTGATAGAAGTTCAGGGATTGCAGTTCGACTCCGGCCCAGGGTACTTTACCTGAAACCGGCCAGAACAAAATGCCTTGGTGGCGGAATTGGTAGACGCGTTGGTCTCAAACACCAATGAGGTTACACTCGTGCCGGTTCGACTCCGGCCCAAGGTACATTTAATAAATAGAAAGCCCTGTAAGTTAATAGCTTGCAGGGCTTTTTTGTTTTCGGGGGATGGTGTAGGGGACGGAATTGTTAGTATAAAATGTATTTAATATATTTAAAAGAAACTTAGAACAGAACTCAATAAAGTGGAACAGATATTAAAAAAATTAACCGAGCTTCAAGCTAAACTTGCTAGTTCCTCCGGTTTTGAATATGAATTGATTGATGAAGCTTGTGGCATACTTCATATTTATAATCAGCAATTTTTTAATAATTCGTACTATACTGAAATCCTATCTGGGTTAGATTTTGAAAATACTTATGTGACCAGCCTTCAAAAGTTAAAAGGGCTTATAGCTACCATGATTGAGAATCTTGATATAGAGAAGAGCAACAACATAAGGCCAAAATACGAAAAGCTTGTAGAAGAGCTTGAAAAAGACAAGAAAGAGATCGAGGAGTTGGTTAAAGAAATAAGGGAAGAACAAGATTTTATTAGAACCGAAAAAAACCGAATTAAAAACGAAAGGGATTTCGTATTAGCTCAGAGCGAAGAAGCTAAAAAGCTTAACGAAGAACTGAATTTAGAACGAGAAAAGCTTCTTCATGAAAGTGCTAAGTTTGATGAATTTACAAAGAAACTAGAAGTTAATTCTAAGAGCTATGATTTTGAAACATTGGCATCTATTAACAAGAGGGCAGCAAATACTTGGGCTGTCATTACAGGAATATTGATTATTGCCTTAATAGCGATAATATATAAAAGCCTTTCTCAAACCGGTATGTATTCCAATATTATAAACTCAGTTAATAACGGACTACAAGAATCATCGGTTGATCTTCTTAATAATTTAACAAAAGATAATTACACTTTAATTCTATATTTTACATTTATAAAATATAGCCTAGCTAACCTTCTTCTTGTTTCATTAATGATTTATGCTGTAGTATTTAGTGTCAAGAATTACAATGCTCAAATGCATAACCATGTAATAAATGCTCATAAGTCTAATGCACTAGGTTCAACGGCGAGTATTTTGAATACAGCTCGTTCTGAAGACGGAAATGATAAGGTACTAGTGCAGGCTACACAGGCTATCTTTGCTCATCAAAATACTGGCTATAATGGGCAAGAAAGTGAGCCTACTAGTCCGAACTTGATAACAAATGTTATAGACTCAGTTTCTAAAAAAATATAGGTCTTTTATCACATTAATCATAAATATTAGACACGGCTTTTACTTAGCACATTTACTATCTCATCTTCATCAGCTCCGGATAAAAGTAAGTTTCTTAGATTTGAAAAGTATTGGTCCAACGTGATTTCATGAGAAATCACAGTTCTTTTTGTCTTGTCAAAGATGATTAGAAACTCTTCAGGGCTAAGTGGGATGGTCTTTAACTGGTTAAAAAATGTATCTAAGATAGCCTCAAAGCTGTTATAATTTGCAGTGCGTAATTTGAAAAAGTATATAGCTCTAAAATAGTTTAAAGCCTGCCTTAATTCGATATTGTTTACAACTTTTATGATTTCAATTGCATTCAAAGAATATCCCATTTCACTAACTGGTATTCCTAAATAAGCTATAAATCTAATTGATTCAGCTTTATTTAGGGCACCTAACTGTCCCCCTTTAGTACCCGTTCGTAATAAATCTTGTAATTCCTTGTAGACTTTCTTGTAGTTTCTTAAATCTATAAAAGTAGCTGCATGAGTTAATATTGTTTCAACTTGTGCATGCAGCTTTATAGAAGTACCTATAAATAGTAAGACATTGAAGAGCACGAAGACAATAATAAATATAAGCTCATTGTTTTCATCCCAATCTATGGTGGATATTGTTAGTATACCTAGCATAAATGAAAGTATAGTTTCTCCATAACTAGAAGTTTTCATGAAGATTATGAATGAAGTAATCGAGATTAGAACACATAGAAAGATTTGCATGCCCTCATTGTTATTGATTATTGAGTAAGCAGCAAATCCTAAAATTCCTACAATAGCAAACATAAATAGAGGGAATCTTCTAAAAAGCTGTCCTCCTACAACTCCTAATTGCTGAATAGCTTGAGTTAATGGTTGTTTGTTTTCTTTCATTAGTTAAGATCTATTATTAAAATAAATATGTAGATATTACTATTTAAGAAAAATACTTAATTAAAAAAACCGGTGTTACCCGGTTTTTCTGTTAAAATTCTTCTGTCTTCAATAAAGCTGAATACTCTTCCCAACTCGGGCAATAGAGAGTGAAATCTATTGATTCGCTTACTCCAGATTCATCCCAATGCTGCTATTCCTATTTCGGTAGCTCTTCATATTCAAACTTATCTCTAGTCCTTCCGCATTTCCTGCAATTCCATACCTTACATCTGCACACTGCTTTTTTTAATAACAAGCTTTTCTAGGCTTTCCTGTACCTTATTGAATAGCTTTGTTTTTCCGGGAGGAGTACAGGCGACTGTCCTCGCTAGCCCTACCTGCTGTATTTACCACCACAATCTATGAAGCACCCTTTACAAGCTTTGGCGCTATACCTGTTGTTTACTATTTGCAGTTTCTCGGCTGTACTGGCTCAACCCTCCGAAATCCCTGCCTTCACTAAAGCCCCCTGGTCGGTTGGAGCCAATGCTTATTATGGCACTCTTTTTCGTTACAGAAGCGGGCTGTCAGTGCTTAACTTCACGCACCCTTACGCGGTCGAGGTATATGCCAACAAACATACCATTGGCAAGCGTAACTGGGAGAGGCAATACAATCACCCGCAGGTAGGTTTTGCGCTGTCGTACTACAACTATGGCGTTCCGGATGAACTGGGAGAAGCGGTTTCGTTGACATCGTACCTGGATAACACGCTTTTACAGTTTAAAAAAAGTAGCCTGCGCTTTAACCTCGGCACCGGTCTGGTGTACTCTACCCGCCACTATACCCCCGGTACAAACGAGCAAAACATGGCAATCGGAAGCAAGTTTACCTTCGCGCTTCGTGGAACTGTGCGCTACGAGTTTCCGATAAAGGAGCATGTATACCTAAACCTGAACCTGGCTTTCCGGCATTTTTCCAACGGTGCCCTCAACAAACCAAACAATGGTATGAATTTTCCCTTACTAGGTGTGGGGCTGCGGTACCAGCCAGGGGAAGTAAGGTTGTTGGATGTGCAGGACACCACGGCTGCACTTTTAGACAAGCGGCTCTATTTTAACCTGAGACTGGCAGGGGGCGTGAAGGAAGTTTTGAGGATAGATGAAAAGCACCCCATGTACAGTCTTTCGGCATACGCCAGCAAAAGGGTGTCACAGAAGAGCACGCTGCTACTCGGTGCCGATGGCTTTTACAATACGGCAGTTCGGGAAGAATTTATAAACAAGAGTCAGCCTGTGCCAGATGAAGTGCTGGATCAGTGGCTGTCAGGCGTGACTGTTGGCCATGAGTTGCACCTGGACAAGCTGTCGTTTGTTTTTCAGTTGGGGCGCTACGTGCACCAGCCCTACGGTCTATACCCCAGCTACTACCAGCGGTATGGTTTAAAGTATAACCTCCACCAACATGTTTCTGCCGGCGTCATGCTTTTGGCGCATACCCGTTCTGCTCATGTCATTGAATGGGGCTTTGGTTTGCATCTATGATGACCAGGACATACAGCTTGAAACCTAAAAGGCTCTAACCATTGATCAGGTCAACCTATCAAGTTGGTTAAGAATTACGATTGCGTAAAACTTCTGCACACCGATGTCAAAGGGTTGATACCTGCCAACCAATGTGCGCCGTCATCAGGTAAGCCAGCTTGAAGTCAGATTATAGCTAAAGGCAGTTTGTGTTTTAATGGTGAATAATATTACATACAATTTTTCCTGTCTGACCTGCGCCTCCTGCCATATTCCCAAATCTTTCTCTTAAATTAGGATCGTGTAAAAGACTGCTCCCGCACGTAATCCGTACAGAGTAGGCAACACAAAAGAATTATACCTTAAACTAAAGAATAACGAATGGCGACAGGTCTTCTCGCACTATTGGATGATGTGGCGGCGCTGGTGAAAGTAAGCGCGGCAAGCTTGGATGACGTACCCACGCAGGTGGCAAAAACGACCGGCAAAGTGTCTGGCATCGTGATCGACGACACGGCCGTGACGCCGAAGTATGTGGTGGGCCTCGATCCGAAACGCGAACTCTCCATCATCTACCAGATCGCCAAAAAATCACTCATCAACAAAGCGATCTATCTGGGGCCGGCCGCGCTGGTGCTCGGCTATTTTGCGCCGGCGGTTATACCTTACATCCTGATGCTGGGCGGTGCCTACCTGTGCTTCGAGGGCTATGAAAAGGTACACTCCATGTTCAGCAAAAGCCACGAACCTACCGATGAACCGACAGCGGATATGAAAGTGATCACCCCGGAGGAATTGGAAAAAGAACGGGTAGGCAGTGCCGTGCGCACAGACTTTATCCTTTCAGCAGAGATCATGGCCATCGCTTACGCCACCGTGGCTGCAAGTCCGATAATGAACCAGATCGTGGTGTTGATTGTCGTGGCGATCTTTATTACCATCGCTGTGTATGGCTTTGTGGCCCTGATTGTGAAAGCAGACGACATCGGGGTGCACATGGCCCAGGATAAATTTCACCCGACCACCCAAAAGATCGGGCGCGGCATAGTGAAGTCCATGCCGAATTTCCTTGTGATACTAGGCTACGTGGGTACAGCGGCCATGCTGTGGGTGGGTGCTGAGATCATCGCGCATGGCCTGCACCTTCCGCTGGAGGTGCTGGAAGGTCCCTTTGCCGGTATACCTGCGCTTGCCTGGTTTGTAAAAGTGCTGGTGCTGGCCCTGGGCGGCTTACTGCTTGGCGCTGTCATCGCGCAGGTGCTCAACTTAGGTAAAAGGCTATTCAAAAAACCCGCCGAGAAAGTGGCGCACTAAGCCTCAGCTTCCCTTTGCAGCATACCTGGCAGCCGTTTCGGACACCAGCTTCAGGATGTTCTTCAGCACAGGGCTGTAGTCGCTTCTCCGCCAGGTCACATACAGGTTTGTGCTGTAAGGCAGGGGGATGAAGCGCACATTGGGCAGGTTGCCAAACGAATAGGAGTAAGGCAGAATCGTGACGCCCAGCCCCTTGGACACCAGCCCCAGCACCATGCCCCCGAAGTCGGTTTCGATGCGCACATCCGGCGTGATGCGGTAGTCTTCGAAGATCTGGCGAAGGCCTGCGGTATAGTAGGTCGTCTGTGCGAGGTTCGACAGGATGAACTTGTCATTTTTCAGATCCTGCATACCTGTGAAGTTCTGCCCGGTGAGGCGGTGGCTTTCGGGCACGACCAGCGCGTACGGCTCCGAGTAAAGCCACTCCGACTGCAACGCCGGGTTTTCGGCCGGGTCGCGCCGGAAGGCGATGTCCATCTGGTAGCTGAGCAGCAACTGCTCAAAGCTGATGTCGGTCGGCTCCACCAGGTCCACCTTCAGCTCCGGCAGTGCTTTGGAAATACTGGTGATCAGGTCCGGCATGAAGCCATAGGCGATAGAGCCCGGGTACCCGATCCGAACGGTACCGAACGCGCCCTCGTGTATTTTGCGCGCCTGCAGGTGCACCCGGTTTATCTCATCGAGCAGCGGCGCCCACTGATCCCGCAAAAACGCGCCTGCCTCTGTCAGCTTCACGCTCCGCTTGTTTCGCTCGAACAACTGCACACCCAGTTCTATTTCCAAGGCTTTGATCTGCCGGCTGAGGGCAGACTGTGTGATGAACATGCGCTCGGCCGTGTTCCAGAAGTGTAGTTCCTGCGCCAGTGCCAAAAAATACCTGATCTGCTGTAGCTCCATCCGCTTTGATTCGTTTTTTGCATTAGTCAAGCGAATAAAAGCATTTTTTAGCCCATTTTCACCTGTTTACTTTGCAATTATCATTAATTGTGAATTAAACGATGGACATACTACGCAAATACATGGGAGAGGCAGTCGGGTGGGGAGGGGCGTTCTTCTCGCTTGCGGCCTTCAGCCTGAACAGCATGGGCCTCACGCATGGGCAGTCGGTAGAGTACCTGGGTATGAACATCATCGGGTGCCTGCTGCTGATCTTTTACGGCCTCACCAAAAAGGCGCATGCCAGCTATGTGCTCAACACCATCTTTCTGCTGGTCGCCGTCATCGCCCTGGTCAGGGCCTACTATTTTCAGGTATAGCCAGGCTTCTTTAAAGATACAACCACCCAGGCTCCACGGAGCGTATGATCCCTGCCGCTGAAAAGCGGCAGGGATTTTTTATGCCTATCGAATAGCTCACCCATTACGGCTTCAGCCTCTGTGGTTTCACTTTAGTTATTTGTGTTGTGTCCTGATTAACAATTGCTTATAAACGTAAAACACAGGTGTGGTATACCGATTATTTTTCAATCCTGAGGCAACCCTTTTAAGAATTGGTCCGTGATGGGAGCGCAAATTCTGGAACAGTGAGCAAAACAGAAGGCGAAGTATTGGATGAGCTGCTACGCCAGTGTCTGAAACAGGACCGCGGGGCACAGAGAGAGCTTTACCGGCTCTTCTTCGGGTATGCCATGAGTGTATGCGTCCGCTACTCGCAGGATGCCGAAGAAGCAAAGGATGTGCTGAACGACGGGTTTATGAAGGTGTTCACTAGGCTGGATCAGTACCATCCGCCCAAGCCGTTCAAAGGCTGGCTGCGGCGGATCATGATCAACACAGCGCTGGACAACTACCGGCATAACCTGAAGAACTATAACCTGCAGGACATCGACAAAGCAGAGCCGCCTTCCGATCCGTTCGATGTGGAGCAGCAGCTCAACTACGAGTACCTGATCTCACTGGTGCAGCAGCTGTCGCCGGCCTACCGGGCTGTTTTCAACCTGTATGCCATAGACGGCTATACCCACGAAGAGATAGCCGAAACGCTGGGTATAGCAGTGGGCACGTCGAAGTCGAACCTGGCCAAGGCGCGGGCAAATTTGCGGGAGGCATTACAAAGAAGCAAAATCGATGAACGCAAACAATATGTCTGACGAGGAGCTGGACCGCCTGTTCAGGAAATCAGCCGACCAATACGAGCCGCCCTTCGATGAGGAGGCGTGGGCGGCGATGGAACGCAAACTGGACGGGCCGCAGGGCGGCTGGGCAGGTATAAGACGCTTGCTGCCCATCGTGCTGCTGGCCCTGCTGGTGACGGTAGGCCTTGTCTGGAAGCTGAGGGAAAGAGAAGCCCCACGTCGGGAAACGGTTGCTATACCTGCAGAACAAGCAGGAAGGCAAGCTCCAGGAGTAGCTGCTATACCTGATGCTATACCTGATCGCACCGAAGGAGGAGCGCCTACTGCCTTACCGGAGTCTGAATCACCCGCTGCGCCATACCCTGCCGTGCAGCCAGGCTACGGAGTCCGACTTGCAAAGAAAACCGGACGGGAACGCCGTGCTATACCTGAGCACCGTGCTATACCCGGCACTGCTATACCTGCCGGCCGGGCAGCCAGGATAGAGGAGCCTTTGCAAACTGTAGTGACTGTAATACCGGTAACTCGACAGGACCCACCGCAGGCGGTTGCAGGTATAGCCCGGCAGGAAGCGGCACTGCCTATACCTGACACTACTTCTATACCTGCCGACAGCGGCCAGCCAGAGGCGATAGGAGAGCGGGGGTTCCTGCGCAGCATCACCGTGACGCTGGTTGCGGCCCCTGATATCACCACCGTTCGCTTCAAAGATCCGGATGCGGTGAGTGCCAATGCGGGTGTGCTGCTGAGTGTGCCCATTACCCGGAGGCTGAGTCTGGTGACGGGCGCGGTGTGGGCGAACAAACTATACCAGGCCACACCCGCAGACTACAAGCCCTCCCCGGACTATTGGGACGGCAAACGGCAACCCGATGTGATAGCTGCAACATGCAGGGTGCTGGATATACCTGTCAATCTGCAGTACCAGGTGCTGGGCTGGGGCAGGAACATGCTTTCGGTGCAGGCGGGGCTGTCCAGCTACCTGATGCTTAACGAGGAATATACCTATACCTACTACTACTCTGGAAGAGAGCCCTACCGCAACACCCGTGAATTCTCTAACGAGAACAGGCACTGGTTCGGGATACAGAATCTGTCTGTAGGCTATACGCGTCAACTGTCTCCTGCCATCACGATCGGAGCAGAGCCATTCGTCAAAATACCGCTGGCAAGTATTGGCGAAGGGCGAGTGAAGCTCACCAGTGCAGGGGTGTTTTTTACAGCCGGCTTTACATTAAGATAACACCGTCAGACTCTTGCGGGAGCTTTACACACCACGATATGGCACGGCTCAGGCTGCGTCAGGAAGAATCTCTATGCTTTAACTTTTTGAATCAATTCTCCTTAATTTTTAATGAAGATGAAAACCTATCGAATCAATTTCGGAATACTACTCGGCGCGCTGCTGAGCCTGTCCTTTATGATGACCGCCTGTGATGACGACGACGATGACAACACCGTGATACCGGGCGATGAAATTGTGGCTCTTAAGGAGGTGGCGCTGACCGGTGCCAATGAGGTGCCGCCCGTCACTACCCAGGCGACGGGAACCTTCAAGGGCACCTATAACATGGATACCAAAGTGCTGAGCTATACCATCTCCTTTCAGGGAATCACACCAACTGCCATGCACTTTCACAAGGGCGGGGTAGGTGTAGCCGGTCCGGTTACAGTACCGATCAACCCTGGCACCAGCAACGACCCTTACTCCAGCGCCAACCCCTATGTGAGCCCGATGACGAGATCCACTTCCCCGCTCACAGCCGCACAGGAGGCAGAACTGCTTGCCGGAGAGTGGTACGTTAACATACACAGCGACCAATACCCTAACGGGGAACTACGGGGACAGGTCACCCGCTAAGGCTATGACAGGTTGCCCGGCTGTTCTGCTCACTGGCGGCCGGGCAATCATGTCAGTCTGGGTAAGCAAAGGGCAGAGGAAGTGCATTTTTAGGGGCGAGAATTTTACTTTTTGCACATTTCTTAGTATGTTTAAACATACAATGAACAGCAGCTTACAGATTGCATGACGATGCGATTCTGAAATGATCCCTCTCTAATGATTGAAACCCAAGACGAGCTATTGAAAGACCTGGAAGCCATCAGGCAGATTCCGATCGTTCCAACGATGCTCGAAGTTATTTGCCAGACCACCGGAATGGGGTTTGCGGCAGTCGCACGCGTAACAGAAGACAGATGGCTGGCCTGCAGCGTGCGCGACGAAGTGAACTTTGGCCTGGAGATAGGCGGAGAACTACAGATCGAAACCACCCTTTGCAACGAGATAAGGGCGCACCGCAACCCGATCGTAATCGATAATGTGGCAGAAGACCCGCTTTACAAAGACCACCATACCCCCAAGACCTACGGACTGCAGAGTTACATCTCTATACCTATCATCCTCAAAAACGGCGAGTTCTTCGGTACGCTCTGTGCCATCGATTCCAAGCCGGCTTCTGTGAACAACTCCAGGGTAATCAACACCTTCAAAATGTTCGCTGACCTGCTGGCCTTTCATTTACAGAGCCTGGATTTACTGGAGCGCAGCCATAAGTTCTCGACTGAGCTGCAGCAGGAAAATAGGGGCCTGGCCCGTGCCAATTTCGACCTCGACAACTTTGTATACACTGCCTCGCACGACCTCAAATCGCCCGTCGCCAACATCAAAGGGCTTATTGATTTGCTTTCTGATTCTGTTTCGAAAGAAAACTTAGACAGGGCGGAGATCAGGCAAATCACCGATCTGATGAAGATATCGCTCAATCGGTTCTCCACCACAATCAAAGACCTGACCACCCTTGTGGAAATTGACAAAGTGAGTGCAGATGAAAAGTCGGAGGAGCTTGACCTGTATGCGGTGATTGAAGACGTTAAACAGGATTTGCAGAGTATGATCTCAAAATCCGGTGCGCAGCTTGACATCAGCGCGGCTGACAGCATGGTTGCCGGTTTCTCTAAAAAGAACCTCAAGAGTATTCTGGGCAACCTGATCAGCAACGCCATTAAATACCGCTCTCCTGACAGAACGCCAAAGATCACTGTTAAGCTCGAGAAGCATGGCGGCAAGTCCTACCTGTCGGTGCAGGACAACGGATTAGGCATACCTGCCGGCAAGGAGAAGGGTGTGTTTACGATGTTCAAACGCTTTCACAACCATGTAGAAGGCAGTGGCATCGGCCTCTATATCGTGAAAAGGATGGTAGACAGTGTGCAGGGAAAAATCAAAGTAGACAGCGTTCTGCATGAGGGCACGACCTTCACGATCATTTTTTAAGGAAGTCTTTTCATAATCCCACAGCATCAAGCCCTGCAAAGAACCAGGGCACCGATTTTTAGCCGTGTCCCTGTCCCGGGTTTGCGATAAACGCAGTCAGCTGCCGTGCTGAGGTGAGATGACTTTGTAATTATATCTAGCAGCCTTTGCGCAAGTTTTCAGCATAAGCGTTTGGCAGTTCAGAAGCTTCTACCGCTCTGGCCACTTTCTCCACGTCATAGGCGAAACGGATGAACTCCACTTCTATACTGTCTTTGTTCAGCACAGAGCTCTGCTCATCAATGGTCAGCATCACGTAGCCGCCGCGGTTGTCAGCGTCTTTGGGTTTGCCCACCGAACCGATGTTGATCGCATGTCGGAAGTGGGGCTGATCGCCTTCGCTGCTGTGGAGGATGCGGTGGTAGGGTTTGTGCGTGTGCCCGAAGCACATGATGTCGGCATCCGCCTCTTTCATAATGCGCAGCAGGCTCTTCTCGTCGCGGTCTTCGAACAGGTATTCGTTGATCTTGCGGGGGCTGCCATGCACCAGCAAGAGGTTGAGCTTGTCGTTATTCAATTGAAACTCCACTCTGATATGCGCCGGCAGGGTGCGTAGGTAGCGGCGCTGCGCAGGCTTGATGATCTTGTTTGTGAAGGCGATCGAGACGGCGCCATTGGCCTTTTCCTCTTCTGTTTTATAAGCGCAACCGCAGTCGTCGCTTTCCCGGCCTATGCCGAAATCGTAATTGCCCGCTATGGTCGGGATGTTGCGTTTGCGGATTTCATCGATCACTTCGTTTGGCCAGATATTGTACCCCACCAGGTCGCCGAGGCAGTACATGAAATCAGGCTGGCGGGCCTCCACATCTGCAAAAAAAGCCTCCAGGGCAGGCAGGTTGGCGTGTATATCGCTGAAAAGGGCTATCTGGGTCATGGGTGTCGAGGTTAGGAATGGAGCTAAGTCAACTACGCAAAGTAAAAATCAGGTATGCTTTCGTAGGTTTGTTCGGAAGCTGAAATGATTTTATGATTGCAATATTACGATTAAAGCTTTGCTCCCGCAACGGTGTGCCATTAACGAATTGTTATGGATGGGCGCTGCATCCTTTAAATTGGGACTAGCTCCGCTCCACCACGATATACCTGGCTGAGAAGCCGTTCTGCTTATAGAGTAGCTGAAGTGCTGTAATGAGAGAAGCTATACCTGTCGCTTGGGTCTGCCGACCGCCCAGCGGCCGAAGGTAGTTCAGGAACCCGCTGCCTGGCAGGTGCAGCACGACGCGCCGCGCGTCGGACTCTTCGACTTCGGTCAGCGCCTTGGCAAGCACCACCCGGCGCATGTAGGGGAGGGCGGACTTCATGCTGCGGTAATCCGAAAAAGCATAGAGGCGGCAATAAGAGCTGAGCTTAACAGAGTTCACGCTTCAAAAATAGCGTAAAAACCTTACCAGCACATCATATCCAGCAGGTTGATTTTAGTCGTGTAGGGTTCGAGGGCACGCTTTGAGGCCAGCCCCCTGATCAGCCCAACGATGTGGGTCTCCGGGTTGCTCCATACCTCCGCAAAGAAATCGCCCATGTCGTACAGCTGGATGCGGTAGCCGCGACGGCCCCGTTCAGCCAGGAAAGTCCCATGGGCCCATATCATCTCCAATCTGCCAGCCAGTGTGTGGGTGTTAAAAAAGCTGAGATTCGGGCTGTGGTAAGGGTATTCGGGTGTAGATGCTGTATTAATCACTGCAGGACTCCTCAGGGTTGTCGTAATCCCAGTACACTTCGATGGTGGCGGGCTTGTCCAGGTAGGCAGGTATAGGCGTGTAGATGATCAGCTCCCAGCCAGCCTTTTGCATGTCTTGTCGATGCAGACGCCTGACCTGCCACATCAGTCGCTCATGAATTTCCAGTCCAACGGGTCGGTGACTCCCCACATACGGACTTCCCTCCTCAAATTTGAATATGGTTGTATGCATAAACTCCAATTTTTACAGCTATACCTTATACTACGTAAGTTGTTATGATTTAAGGTGCAGATTTTGAAAGATTTATCTGTTGGAATAAGGTATAGGGATACTGTAAAACCCACTACAATCATTAACCACCAGCCTCCTCCACCTTCTCAAACAGCATAAAATGCTGGATTGGCAGGAAATCCTCCTGGCGTTGCAGGCGAAAGCCATTGGCCTCCAGCTCCTTTCTGATCTGCTCTTTGGTCATCTTGTGCAGGGCCCTGATCCGGACATCCGGGTCCTCGGCCTTGTACTCGAGCAGCAGGAGTTTGCCGTCCGGCTTCAAAGCCTGGTGTATGGATCTGAGTATCTCCATTGGATAGGCCAGTTCGTGGTATACGTCCACCATCAGGGCGATGTCGATCGCGCCCGCGGACAGGTTGACCTGCATACTGTCTCCCTTCACGACGGTCACATGGGTGGCCCCCTCTTTCTCCCGGCGGGACTCGAGTGTCTTGATAAACCGGTCCTGCACTTCCACGGCGTATACCTTGCCTTCCGGTACCTTAGGCGCTATCTGGAAGGTATAGAAACCCGTGCCGGCCCCAATGTCGGCGACTACGGTGTTGGGCTGCAGGTTCATGTTGGCTATCGTGCGGGTAGAGTTTTCTTCTTCCTGCCGTGTGTCGCGGTCCAGCCAGTTGCCGCCGGTAGCCGTCATGATCGCGGCGATTTCCCGCCCCATGTATACCTTGCCGGTGCCTCCGGATGAGGGGCTTTTGTAGGTATAGCCGTCCTTAGTTCCACTCTCCTGCTGCTGGGCCTGGCAGGCGTGGCAGCCGCTGAGGCACACAGTCGTGAGCAGGGCAAGCAGGAAGGCGGAGCCGGGAAAACGGGCTTGTTTTTTCATAGCGTTAATTTCTCCAGTCGCTGGGTCAGGTCGTCTATCAGCTGCTCGGTCCACTTCTCGGCCACAAGTTCGTAGTCGGCATTATCCCAGCTTTGCAGGTACTCCTTCTCCAGCCATACGTTGTCCTGGTTCGGGCCGATGGTGTAAAAGTTGCGGTCCAGCTTAAAGAGCAGGTCTTTGGTCAGGTCGAAGTTGTCGGCGCCCACCCGCTGGAAGCCTTCCAGGCGTAAGCGTAGGCCCATCTGGTTCACATTTCCCTTGTCGAGGCTGATCTCGGTGGTGGCGTCGGAGCCCGGTTCGCGCGTCCAGGTGTCTACCAGTTTCTCTAATTTGAAGTCGTGAAATAGCGGGATCACGTCCGCCAGATGCTGATGGATATGCTGCGCCAGTTCGGGCAGCACAGAATCGTAAAGCTTGCGTAAAGCCACTTTGTCTTTAAGGGGGGAATCTTGCATGATAAAAGGGGTATGCTGTTCTTTCTATACGAGCGGGCTCATGATTTTGCCGCCCGGCAGGAAGTATACTTTCTAAACGTTTGCAAAGGGCGTTTCAGGTATAGCAGGCCACCTTAAAATTGCTTATTGGGGCGTTTGGCCTATTTTTTGTAACTTGTGCTGAAATTTATCATTCACTTTAACATTCTATGAAAGAACAGATCATATCGGCCGGTAAGGTATCCGGCATTGTGGCCCTGCTCGCGCTGGCAAGCTGTACTTCGGTGCAAACGCCACAGACACAGGACACCCAGGCGGCCACCGAGCAGAAGCAGGCGGAAACCAACGTGCTTCTGCAGGAGTGGAGCGGCCCTTACCAGGGCGTTCCCGCCTTCGACAAGATGAACCTGGCCGACCTGAAGCCAGCGATGGAGAAGGCCATGGCCCTGAACCTGGCTGAGATCGAGGCGATCGCTAACAACACGCAGCCTGCCACCTTCGAGAACACGATCGAGGAGATGGAAAGAGCGGGTGAAGAGCTGAACCGCGTGTTCACCTACTACGGCATCTGGGGTAGCAACATGTCTACGCCGGAGTTCCGCGAGATCCAAAAGGAACTGGCCCCGAAGATCTCTGAGTTCAGCTCGAAGATCTCTCAGAACGAGAAGCTGTTCCAGCGCATCAAAACCGTGTACGAAAACTCGCAGAAGAACCCGCTGCCAGCTGACCAGCAGCGTGTGGTGGAGCTCATCTACAAGAATTTCGCCATGGAAGGTGCTGATTTGAGCCCGGAAAAGAAACAGCGCTACGCTGCCATCAACAAGGAGCTTTCTTCGCTGTACACCGCTTTTGGCAACAACATCCTGGCTGACGAGGAGAAATATGTGGTATACTTCACCAAAGACCAGCTGAGCGGTTTGCCGGAGTCGTTTGTGAAAGCCGCCGCCAAAGCTGCCGCTGACCGTGGCAAGCCGGGCCAGTATGCCGTCACCAACACCCGTTCTTCTATGGACCAGTTCCTGACTTACTCGGACGAGCGCGGCTTGCGCGAGCAGGTATGGAAGAACTATTACTCACGTGGCGACAACAACGACGCGAACGACAACAAGCAGAACATCGTCAACATCCTGAAGCTGCGCAAAGAGCGTGTAGGACTGATGGGTTACGACAACTATGCCGAGTGGCGCCTGCAGGACCGCATGGCCAAAACGCCAGAGGCGGCGATGGAGCTGATGATGGCCGTATGGCCTGCCGCTACCGCCCGCGCCCGCGAAGAGGTGGCCGACATGCAGAAACTGGCGAACGCCACCAGCAAAACCAAAATCACCATTGAGCCCTGGGACTACCGCTACTACGCCGAGAAGGTGCGCAAAGACAAGTACGACCTCGACTCTGACGAAGTGAAGAACTACCTCGAACTGGGCAACCTGACCCAGGCCATGTTCTTCACGGCAGGTGAATTGTTCAACTTCAACTTCAAACCAGTACCGGAAGGAACCGTACCCGTATTCCACGAGGACGTGAAGGTATGGGAAGTGACGGACAAGACCACTGGCGAGCACATTGGCCTTTGGTACCTCGACCCATTCGCGCGTCAGGGCAAGCGCTCCGGTGCCTGGGCGACTACCTACCGTGCCCACACTACCTTCGATGGCAAGAAGAACGTGCTGTCGTCTAACAACTCTAACTTCGTGAAGCCAGCGCCGGGCGAGCCTGTGCTGGTGTCGTGGGACGATGCGACCACCTTCTTCCACGAGTTCGGCCACGCGCTGCACTTCCTGGCCTCTAACGTGAAGTACCCGACGCTCAACAGCGGCGTGCGCGACTACACCGAGTTCCAGTCGCAGCTGCTGGAGCGCTGGTTGTCTACCGACAAAGTGATCAACCAGTTCCTGAAGCACTACAAGACCGGCGAGCCAATGCCGAAAGAGCTGGTAGCCAAGATCGAGAAGGCCGCTACGTTCAACCAGGGCTTCGAGACGACCGAGTTCCTGGCCTCGGCCCTGATGGACATGCACTTCCACCTGGCCGATCCGAACAACATGGACCCGGACAAGTTTGAGAAAGAAACCCTTGCTAAACTAGGTATGCCGAAAGAGATCGTGATGCGTCACCGCTCACCACACTTCGGACACGTGTTCTCCGGCGAGGGTTATGCCACTGCTTACTATGGTTACATGTGGGCCGACGTGCTGACGTCGGATGCCTCCGAGGCCTTCACGGAAGCGCCAGGTGGATTCTATGACAAGGACGTTGCCGCCAAGCTGGTGAAGTACCTGTTTGCGCCACGCAACTCCATGGATCCGGCGGAAGCCTACCGCATGTTCCGTGGCCGCGATGCCAAAATCGACGCATTGATGCGCGACCGCGGCTTCCCTGTGCCTAACGGACAAGGCAAAAAGTAACATTCCGCCTGGTAAGCTCAACTGGCCTATCAGATTATAAAGTAACACCCAGGGCCACTGCTATGTAGTGGCCCTGGGTGTTTTATTTAGATACGGTCGGTAGCAGTACAATTTTGTTCAACAAGTTGAAGATCAGTAGGATTGCAAGATGTGCAGGCAATTGACAGCAGCAGCGGTGATTTATCGATGTGGAAAATGTTCTTTTGAAGAAGTACTAATATGAAAATTGTAGACTGGCTGATGAACAGGAGCGTTTTAGAGAGTATTAGGACAGGTTCTTCAAAATAATTTCGAAATGGAGGATTGATTTACAACCTTTCTAAAACACTGTCGTATGCACAAAGTTAATAAGCATACCGGGCTGTTTTATGAGCAGGCATATCGTCCAAACTCGCTGCCCCTTGCTTTCAGATTACCTATTGCCACTTATGGATGAATTTTCTCTATTTACCAGCAAGCTTCAGTCTTGCGATTTGATTGTACTGACAGAAGCGGACGAAATACGTACCTATTGTCGTTTCTATGCCAATGGCCTTTACCAGGACCGAATGTTTATTTCGGATGTCGCTGTGAAAGAAAACCTGGCGCAACTCAGCAGTGAAGAAGATGTGATCGATTGGAATGGCGTACAAGATCTTCGGAAAAGATACTGTGCATCTTTGCAGTCCAGGGAAAGCTTGAACGCTGCACCATCCGGAGAGCCGGTCTAGCGATTTTCTTATAGCTTTTTAGCGGATTATCACATCAGGGACATGCTGTCAGGCACGTTTCCGGGTGAGGTATGGCGTATAAAAAGCGAAGGCTCCCTTGAGAGGAGCCCTGCTTTTCAAAGGATTGCCTGAGAGGCAACCTTCAACTTTTAGCCGGTGCAAAGATAGGTATATTTGTACCTACAATTTGTACAGTTGGCAAAAAAAAATATTATTTTTGAACTATCCTTTATAAATTTCATTAAATCATATTTTAATAATACTGACAAGTCGTTTATAATCCCAGTAAAGTGACCGTAGAAATATAACAGAAAGAGGGAGCCAGGGCTCCCTCTTTCTGTTTCTCGTCACGAAACTATAGCAGGCGCTTCTTACTTGTCGCTCTGGTAGCCGATAAGCTTGATCATCTTATTGTAGTTGCCCAACAGTAAGAAAGAAGGAGCCCATTGTCCTACGAACAGCGCTTCATCATCTTTCTTCATGATCTTCAGTGTCGCCGATACGGCCATAGAGCCCAGCGCAGCCCAAAGGAATACATCTGATGGTACGCGGGAGGTATAGTCTTCAATCGCCGCAGCTACTGGTCCCTCCTTATGCTGAGGGTTGATTCTGTCAGCTTTGTTTTTCAAATCCTGTGCGTCTCTTTTAAGATCTTGTGTGTCCATAGTTCATATTTTGTTTAGATGGTACAATACCATACAGAACGAAATAGAATTATGATTGTTTGCAGAAATTGAAAAATATGGAGTATGCATAGCCATACAGTGCCATCAAGCGCTATATTATTGCAACAATATATGTAAATTGGCACCCTGAAACTGAGGGGTACCTCAGGGTGTCCTCTTTTTGAGACCGAACCCATAGACAGCCTATATTTTGGAGCTTTCCGCACTTCTTGAACCATTGGCCGGCACGCCCCAAACCACCCTGGCAGTAGGAGTGCTTCTGCTGCCGCTGCTGGCTTTTGTGCTGCTATACCTGGCGGGCAAAAAGCTGCCCCGGCAGGGCGACTGGCTGGGGATTGGTGCCACCGCACTTGCCTTTGCGCTCTCGATCTACCTCTTTACCCAAACCTGGAACACAGAAGTATACCACAGCCGGGCCGTCTGGTTTAGCCTGCCGTCCAGCTTCATAGCCGATTTCACAGCCGGTATACTGCTCGACAACCTGACGGTGCTGATGCTGGTGATCGTCACGTTTATCTCCCTACTGGTGCAGCTTTTTTCGGTGGGCTATATGCACGGCGACAAAGGGTATAGCCGCTACTTTGCCTACCTGGGCCTCTTCACTTTCAGCATGCTGGGCATTGTGCTGGTCGATAACCTGCTGCTGCTCTTTATGTTCTGGGAGCTGGTGGGCTTGTCGTCATACCTGCTCATCGGTTTCTGGTACGAGCGTCCGGCTGCCATTGCGGCCAGCAAAAAAGCGTTCATGGTCAACCGCGTAGGCGATATCGGGCTGCTGCTAGGTCTGTTTGCCTTCTATACCTATTTCCGGACGTTCGACCTGGAGGCCTTGCGCACGCTAATGGGGGCAGGGGAGTGGCTGAACGGGTCCTTTGTGACAGGCTATACCTTTGAGGGGCAGTTTTGGTCAGTCGAGTTAAGTCCGCTTTTTCTGACGCTGGCTGGACTCGGACTGTTTATGGGCTGCGTGGGCAAGTCGGCGCAGTTTCCGCTGCAGGTATGGCTACCCGATGCCATGCAGGGTCCAACGCCCGTGTCCTCGCTCATACACGCCGCGACCATGGTGGCGGCCGGCGTATACCTGGTAGCCCGCTGCTACGCTTTCTTTACGGTAGATGCCCTCACCGTCATCGCCATCATTGGCGCCATCACGGCACTACTCGGCGCCCTGGCGGCGCTCACGCAATACGACATTAAAGCGGTGCTGGCCTTCTCTACGATCTCTCAGCTGGGTTATATGGTAATGGGCATGGGCACCGGCGCCCACGATGCTTCGCTCTTCCACCTGACTACGCACGCTTTCTTCAAGGCGGCCCTTTTTCTAAACGCCGGCATCATCATCCACGCCATGCACCGCGGCTTGCATCATACGCACCAGCCCGCTGAAATCGACCCGCAGGATATCCGCAACATGGGTGGCCTGCGCAAGGCCATGCCGCTCACCTTCTATACCTACCTGCTGGCCGCGGCCGCGCTGGTGGGCTTGCCGTTGTTTTCAGGTTTCCTTTCCAAAGATGCTATTCTTTCAGGAAGCTGGGCCTGGGCGCAGACGATGAGTCAGGTCAATGGGAACTTCCTGTACTTTATGGTGCCGATAATCGGGTTTACAGTCGTGCTGCTCACGGCTTACTATATGGGGCGACATCTGTGGTTCATGTTCTTCGGTTCGTTCCGTTTACCATTTGATGTGCGGGCGCTGCGACTTTCGGCAGGTCAGGAGATGGAGCGGGTGATGCTTATACCTGTAGCCTTATTGGCAGTGTTGTCGCTGGGCATCTTCTTTTCGCTTAATCCGCTGTCCTTTACCGGAAGCTGGGTAATGCAGGGCATCAGCCTGACGCAACTTTCTCAGAAGGGCGCTTTGCTTGCCGGCAGTCTGGTAGAGGCTGTAATGTTGCAGGATGCCGCCAATGGAAGCACGCACCTGGTGATCGGACTGCTCTCTGCTTTGCTGGGAATAGGAGGTATAGCCTTGGCCTTCGGCAGGTATAGAGGAAGAAGCAGCGAAGCGCTGCTGCAGGAACAGCCGCGCGGTGCTCTGGCAAAGCTGACGTATCACCATTACTACCTGGACGGGGTATACGACAAGCTGTTTATACGGCCCTTACTGCGGATGGCCCGCATGCTCTACCGCTTCGACAAGCGCGTGATCGACTATACCCTGGACTACGCGAGCAAATGGCTGGTCGTGTTCTCCAAGATTGTGAAATGGTTTGACAGTTGGGTAGTGGATGGCAGTGTGTGGCTGATTGGGGCGATGGCCAAAGTGCTCGGCCGTTTCGGGCGCGGACTTCAGAATGGCAAGGTGCAGTCTTATTACGCCTACTCCCTTTTCGGATTTATTCTGATAATACTATACATCATGCTGAATTGATGTTAATTTCGCGAACCAAAAAGATTTGAAAATTTGGAGATGTAAAGATTTGGAGATGGGGGAATGTGCAAAGGGGGAATTGAAATGGTTTGTGTCTAACAGTCTTCTGGTCTTTGTCTAATGCTCTTTCAAGATGTACCTAAACTAGGTACGGTGCTATAAAAATATAACAGTGCAGACACGGACTCAGTTAGTCGTGTGTCTTGATACGTGATACTTGTGTCGTAACATATTGATGAATTATACTCTTTCCAGCCTTATTTTTCTTCCCCTGCTGGCCGCGCTTGCGGTGTTGCTGCTTCCGGCGCGCCTGGAGCGGGGCATAAAAGCAGTCACGCTGGGCGGCACGCTGTTGCAACTGGTTGTGGCCGTGTGGCTATACCTGGGCTTCGACGGTGCTGCGGTGGCAAACGGGCAGACAGGCTACCAGTTTGTGGAGAAGGTGGACTGGATCGGTTTTTCGCTGGGTAGTCTGGGCCGCTTCCAGATCGAGTATTTTGTAGGGGTGGATGGCGTGAGCATCGGCATGGTGCTGCTGACAGGTATAGTAGGCGTGATCGGGGTGATCTCGTCCTGGACCATCACCAAAAACGTGAAGGGCTACTTCTCGCTTTACCTCCTGCTCATGACGAGCGTGATGGGTTGTTTCCTGGCCCTGGACTTTTTCCTCTTCTACCTCTTCTTCGAGTTCATGCTGCTGCCGATGTACTTTTTGATCGGGATGTGGGGTGGTCCCAAACGCGAGTACGCGGCCCTTAAGTTCTTCATCTATACCTTGATCGGTTCGCTCTTCATCCTGATCGTGATGATCGGACTCTATACCTCCGTGATCGATCCGGAGGCGACGGCGCAGCAAATGGGCCTGATCGGGCATAACGTTCCTGCCAGCGTGGACATGGTTCGCCAGATACAGCAGATGCTGCAGCAAGGCGCGTTCAGCGAAGCCGACCTGGTGCGCACTTTCAGTATACCTGCCATGATGGAGCCGGCCAACTTTATTCCGGGTAGTCTGTTGCATGTGTTCTCAGGGGTTTCCCTCTTCGATCTCCCGATTCGTTTTGTGGCCTTCCTGCTGGTGCTGGCGGGCTTCCTGATCAAAGTGCCCTCGGTGCCGGTGCATACCTGGCTACCTGATGCGCACGTGGAGGCACCTACGCCGATCTCTGTATTGCTGGCGGCTATATTGTTAAAAGTGGGCGGTTATGGTCTCATCCGAATCGTATACCCGGTTTTCCCGGATGCTGGTGCCTACTTCTCGACCTTTGTCGGCGGACTGGGCGTGCTCTCCATCATCTATGGGGCCCTCTGTGCGCTGGCCATGAACGACCTCAAAAAGCTGATCGCCTACTCCTCGGTGTCGCACATGGGCTTTGTGCTGCTGGGGCTGGCTTCGCTGACGAACGAAGGCGTGAACGGCGCTATTTACATGATGTTTAGCCATGGCCTCATCTCTGCCATGCTTTTCCTGGTGGTAGGCGTGATCTATGACCGGGCACACGATCGTATGATCCTCAATTTTCGGGGACTTGCCAAACGCATGCCGGCCTATACAGCTTTTGTCGTGGTGGCCTTCTTTGCCTCGCTGGGTCTGCCGGGCTTCTCGGGTTTTATCGCCGAGTTGCTGGTGCTGCTCGGTAGCTTCAGTGCACCGGAAGCCACGGGTATGCTGCCGCGCTGGATGGCGATCGTGGCGGTGATCGGTCTGTTGCTTTCAGCGGCCTATTACCTGTGGGCACTGCAGCGCATGTTCTTCGGCAAATACTGGATCTTCCCGGAGTTGCGCGGAAAAGCCCAGCTCACCGACCTGACCAAACGCGAGTACCTGATGCTGTTGCCGCTGGCCGTGCTGGCCTTTGTCTTCGGCATCTTCCCGCACCTGCTCCTCGACAAGACAGGCATGACAGTGACTGGTTTTACAGAGCTGGTGCTGCGCAACGGACAGGAACAGCTCAACATCCTGCAAGCGATTTTACATAGATAATACAAGCCCTGGTGCTATAAGCATCATCAGGGACACTACTATACCTTATACCGAAACGTGGAAGAACAGGCAGCACAACTCACCCAGACCATCGACAGCATTTTAGCTGGAGCAGGGTCGCTGCTGCCCGAACTGCTGCTGGCCCTCTTTTTCCTGTTGCTGGTTACGCTCGATCTTTTCAAGTCTAAAACAGTAAAACGCCTGTTACCCTGGGTTGCGCTCACCGGGCTGTTTTCGGTGCTGGTGCTGCTGGTGCTGGATAGGCATTTGGCTGAGGTGCAGTTTCTGAACTTGTTGCGCTCCGACGGTATCGCCCGCTACGCAGGTATACTCTTTAGCCTGACGGGCATCTTTACCATCCTGCTCTCCCTACAAAACCCGAAAATAGAAAAGCGCAAACAGGGCGAAGGACGGGGTGAGTATTATGCTTTGATCCTGATGCTCGTACTGGGCCTCAACCTGATGGCAAAATCCGTGAACCTACTGATGGTTTTCCTGGCGATCGAGATCGTGTCCATTGCCTCCTACATCCTGACGCTTACCCTCAAAGAAGAGAAAAGAGCTGTGGAAGCGGGCCTGAAGTATGTGCTGTATGGCACGCTCTCGGCGGGCGTGATGCTCTACGGCATGTCCTTTTTCTATGGCCTGACCGGCTCGCTGGATTATACCTTGGTGTCGTTTTGGCGCAGCCTGCTGGATGCCAGTCCGCTGATGGTAACGGTGGCGGCCATCCTGGTGTTTGCTGGTTTCCTTTTCAAAATATCGGCTGCCCCTTTTCACTTCTGGACGCCGGATGTCTACCAGGGAGCACCCATGCCGATCGTGGCGCTCTTCTCCACAGGTCCTAAGATGGCGGGCATCATCGTAATCATGCGCTTTGTGGCTGCCTTCGCCGACCCGACCATTGCCAGTGCTTTTTCCGATGTGCAGCTTTTCCTGGGTATAGCCGCCCTGGCGACGCTTGCGGTTGGTAACTTCACGGCGCTCTGGCAGCGCACGCCGCGGCGTCTGATGGCTTTCTCTTCGGTGTCACATGCCGGTTTTCTGTTGATGGCATTGCTGGCATTTGGCAGTGACTATACCGTGAGCGTGCTCTTTTACATGACGGTGCTGCTCTTCATGAACTTCGGCATGTTTCTGTTCCTGCAAATGGCCGAGGAAAACTGGCAGGTGCGCACGCTCGAGGATTTTCAGGGAATGGGGCCCCGCATTCCGTTTGCCGGCGTTATGGCGCTGCTCTTTCTGCTCTCTTTAACGGGGCTGCCGCCGCTGGCCGGATTTATAGGGAAGCTGCTGGTTTTTAGCAACGTGTGGGAAGCTTACACCGCCACCGGACAACCTATGCTGCTGGCCTTGCTTGTGGTCGGTATCCTACTGACGGGGGCAGCTTTGTTCTACTATATCAAAATACCATATTACCTTTTCCTGAAAAGGAATCAAACTGCCGAAAATTTAGTTATTTCACTGTCAAATAAGCTGCTGCTGGTTTTTTTCGCCCTGCCGCTGCTGGTCTTCTTTTTTAAACCTGACCTGCTGCTGCACTGGATAGAGAAACTGCTGGCCTAGATACTTTTACAACCCCTATGAGCGATTCAATTAAGCACGAGTGCGGAATAGCCCTGATCAGGCTCCGAAAACCAATCGAGTATTACGTTGAAAAGTATGGCACTCCGATGTACGGTGTCAACAAACTATACCTGCTGATGCAAAAGCAGCACAACCGCGGCCAGGACGGGGCAGGGGTAGCCAGTATCAAGATAGATGCTGGTCCTGGTATGGAGTACATTAACCGCTTCCGTTCTGTGAAGACCCGCGCCATCGACAGCATTTTCGGGAAGATCGGCAAGGAGTTTAAAAAGCTGAAGGAAGATCAGCCTGAGAAAGCCCTGAATACGAATTGGGTTTGGGAGAACCTGCCTTTTCTGGGCGATGTATACCTGGGCCACCTGCGCTACGGTACGCACGGCGTCAACAGTATAGACAACTGCCACCCGATGGTGCGCGAGAACAACTGGCGCAGCCGCAGCCTGGCCGTGGCTGGTAACTTCAACATGACCAACGTGGATGAGCAGTTCCAGAAGCTGATCGAGTTGGGCCAGCATCCAAAGCAAAAGACTGATACCATTACAGTGCTCGAAAAGATCGGGCACTTCCTGGATGAGGAAAACCAGATGCTGTTCGAGTCTTACAAAGACGAGTATACAAACAAAGAAATCACCTCCCTGATCGAAGATAACCTGAGTCTGCAGCGTGTGCTTAAGCGCGCCTGTAAGGACTTTGACGGCGGCTATGCCATGGCAGGTCTGACGGGTTATGGTGCCTCTTTTGTGGTGCGCGACCCAAACGGGATTCGCCCGGCCTACTATTACATGGACGACGAGGTGGTGGTGATTGCATCAGAGAAGCCAGCCATTAAAACGGCTTTCGACATTGAGTACAGCGAGATCCAGGAAATCACGCCGGGCCATGCCCTGATCGTGGATAAGGCTGGCAATGCCGATCTGAAAGAGATCATGCCGCAGCTCGAGAAAAAGTCCTGCAGCTTTGAGCGCATTTACTTCTCCAGAGGCAACGACCCGGAGATCTATGAAGAGCGCAAGAACATGGGCCGCCGCCTGTGCCCGCAGATTCTGGAGGCCATCGACTACGACCTGAAAAACACGGTCTTCTCCTATATCCCGAACACGGCGGAGTCATCGTGGCTGGGTATGATGAAAGGCATCGAAGACTACCTGCGCGGCTACCGCAAGCAGGCTATCCTGAACCAGGAGCTGAACGAAGAACAGCTCGACGAGATTCTGCAGTTTAAACCGCGTGCTGAGAAACTGGTGATCAAAGACGTGAAGTTGCGTACCTTCATCACCGATAACGATAGCCGCGACGACCTGGTAACGCACGTGTACGACACGACTTATGAGGTGGTGAAAAAAGGCATAGATACCCTGGTAGTACTCGACGACTCCATTGTGCGCGGCACGACGCTCGAGAAAAGCATCATCCGCATGCTCGACAAGCTGGAGCCGAAGAAGATCATCATCGTATCCTGCGCTCCGCAGATCCGCTACCCGGACTGCTACGGCATTGACATGTCTCGCTTAAAGGAGTTTGTGGCCTTCCGTGCCATGCTGGCTCTGCTGAAAGACCGTGGCTTGTACTACAAAGTGGACGAGGTATACGACAAGATACAAGCTGTGCAAGGTACGCCGGCTATCATGGAAACCAACTACGTGAAAGAGCTCTTCGACTTGTTTACGCATGACGAAATTTCCGTTAAAGTGTCTGAGATTGTGAAAGCGCCGGAGGTGAATGCTGAAGTACAGGTGATCTACCAACGCATCGAAGACCTGCACCTGGCCTGCCCGAACCACAGTGGCGACTGGTACTTTACCGGTAACTACCCGACGCCGGGCGGTACTCGTGTCGTGAACCGCGCCTTTATGAACTTCGTGGAAAACAAGGCCGTTCGCGCCTATTAATAAAGATTCAATTTCCTTTCAAAAGGCCTGTTCTGTAAAAGGACAGGCCTTTTTTGTTGCCTTTACCGCACAATAGGTAGAATATAATGTCAAGTCAAGGGATGGAAAGGGATTCATGAAGCAGATTACCCGTTGCGAAACAGCGGGTACCTGTGAGAAGTATCCGTATGTACCGGTTAGCGTCTGCCTAAACGGGCAGAAACAACAGGGCGGTCTGAGCCGTTAGCGAGCCTTGGTGAGTTAGGTGGTCGGTTAGTTCTGAAAGGACCGATTCGATTAGAAGTAATGACTGGTTTCGCATTCTCGCGCGGCTCCCCGTCCTCGATGTCACTATAATTGTAAAGGCTTATAGTAAACCAGTCGTCAATGTAATTTTCATCTCCAAATATGTAACAATCCATGAAAGTTACAGATTTTCTATCTGCGCTTACTGTACCCGTGGCATAGTAGAATTCAGAGCTTGGTCGTGTCTCGTATTTATACTCGCCTTCAATATCAATAAAGTAATGACTCAAGTCAGTATTTGTGGTTACACCAATCACATAATTGAATTCAAAGCAATTTTCCTGACTTTTCACCCCAATGGGATCTATATGTGTGCTGCTAGAATTTAAAGTAAGCGATATGGGCTCGGCTTTAAATTCAGTTGAACTTGATTTGCATTGGGATGAGTTTTCTAAGGTAGCACGCACACGTCCATTACTTTGGCCAAAGGTCCAGCTAGAGGAAGCTATGCCTTCTTCATTGGTTTTAGAATTAGAAACTGAAAGGGATCCGCCACCCTCTACTACTTCCCAACGAACTGTCGTGTTAGGCAAAGGCTTCCCATCGGTGTTTGTCACCTTTACTTGGAGGTCTTTCGAGAGTGCTTGGCCAATAACTCCGCCTTGGTCATTGCCATCATGTACGGCGATGGTGTTGCACACTACTGGGTCGTCGTCGTCACAGTTTGTAAGGGTAGCGCATAAAATCAAGATGAAGGTGAATCTTAAGCTGTTTAAAATCTTCATGAAAGATAGTATTGTACGAGTTGTAAAATGATATGAGACAGTCAGGTGCGCACAATGCCAAAGGTGAGAGGCATTGAATAGAGTGTGCCTATAAATACGATTCTATCTTATAATTGTTATATAAGATTTACCTATTTATTCTTTAAATATGATTTAATTGGATGTCAGCCTATTTTGCCAGATCAGCGAAAGCCATAATAGCAAAAGCGACGGTGCCGCCGTAAACGGCAAACTTCGTGATCGGGGAGGCGTTGGCGAGGAAAGCGGTGTGCTGGTTGAACTTGATGACGCCCATGAGCGTGAGGGACAGGTATAGGAAGAGCGCCAGGGGAATGATGTTGAAAAGGATTTCGAAAATGTCACTAGCCATGGGTACTCCTTAATTTTGGTGAGGATGGTGCAAATATAGGTATAAATGACTGGCTGCCGTATCTTTGTGCCTAACAATAAGCCAATCTCACCAGCTCATACCTCCATGGCCCTGACCAAAATCTGCAAAGCCTTTCACAACCTGACTCCCGACGAGCTCTACGACATGCTGCGACTCCGGAGCGAGGTGTTCGTAGTGGAGCAAAACTGTGTGTTCCCCGACATGGACGACAGGGACCAACTGTGCCTTCATGTGCTGTTTTACAACGAAAACAAGGTGTTGGTAGCCACCGCCAGACTGGTGCCGATAGGTATAGCCTACCCGGACATGATGTCGATCGGGCGGATCGTGACGAGCCAGCTGGTGCGCGGCACGGGGGTAGGAAAGGAGCTTGTCCAGTTTTCAATAGGGGAATGCTACCGCCTATTTGGAAAAGCACCGATACGAATCGGAGCACAGCTGTATGCCAAAAAGTTTTACGAGCGTTTCGGCTTTGAGCAGTCCAGCGAGGTGTACGACGAGGATGGCATCGACCATATCAAGATGGTGAAGCAGGTATAGCAGCTTGCTGAAGTATAGCAATTTTTTGTTATCTTGTTTTGTAATCCCGTTATGCTATGATAACAAGGCTCAAAACCTGGTGCGGATCAGGAATCCTGACAGCGCTGCTGCTAACTGGCTGCATAAAGGAGGAGGATGATTACATCAGCAAATACTGTCCCGGCTCTTGCACGGAGGTGAGCGGGCGGGTGTTGCAGGCAGGTAATCAGCAGCCTCTACAGGGCGTGCAAGTGTTGGCCATTTGGGATAACCGAAGGCATTTCAAGGAAGGCCTGGGCGGCACAGTGCGGAAAAAAGCGGTGACTTACACCGACGTTACCGGAAGCTATACCCTGCGTTTCCTGCTGCGCGATGACGAGATGCAGGATGGCGAGATAGCGATAACGCCGCAAGTGAGAAACTGCGACCAGTCAGATTGCCAAACTTATACCTTGTATTGGGACGAATTGAGACGCGACACGACCTACACACACGACTTTCTGATCAGATAGAGCGCCTATACCTGTTGCTATACTTGTCTAAACCGTCCATGCCTATGCTTCGACCGCTCATCCGTTTCCTGTCTGTCTTGGCGCTTCTTTTTTGCCTGTCTGCCCCAGCCGAGGCGCAACGCGTTCACCGAATCGGGTTCAGCGTAGGCACTGCCGCCCCCATCGGAGATTTCAAAAGAGACCGTTTTGAAGATGATTACCCGCCCCTTGCCCGGACAGGCGCAAACTGGCAACTCAACTACCGCACCGACCTGAAGCCATACCTGGCCATTGGGGCCACCACCGGCTTCCGCAGCCACCGTTTCGATATAGAGACTTTTGCCGGGCCAGACGATGGCCTAGTGCTGCGCAAAGAGGCAAGCGGCTGGAGAAGTGCCCACCTGCTGGGCGATGTATACCTGCAAAGCACTCCTAACATCCTGTTTGGCTACCTCAAAGGCTCGCTGGGCGTGTCCTATAACCAAGCTCCTGAGGTTTTGGTAGAAACCAGATTCGGCCCGGTCCGGAGAAGCTCCGACACTGCGTTGGCACCTGTTTATGGTATTGCCAGTGGCTTTGGCGTACAGGACGGCCGCTTCCTGCTATCATTCGAGATAGGGGTGTTGCGCACCCGCCCCGAATTCGATATCCAGGATGCAAAGGGTGCCAGCACCACTGTCAATCAGGACATGCACTTCCTTTCCTATTCAATGGGCCTGAGCTATACCTTGTAAATGATCCAGCAAAGCAAAAGGCCCGGGCTAAATTGCCCGGGCCTTACTTTGCATGCAGTAAGCTGATGAAATCAAATCACCATCACCAGTTCTGCAAAAGCACCGGCCAGTTGCAGCAACCTGCCCGAAAGCGCAGTTCCCTGTTCCACCGCTGGTTCTGATAGTATTGTCGGTTCCGCGGAGGCGTCAGAAACTGCACCGTAGGAAACTTCGCTCGTCATAGGGCAAGCAGTGTAGGATTGGGAGACAGCAGCACATGTGTTTTGCTTCGTAACCCTACTGCTGCTCCAATGCGAATGACTTATAAGGAGCAAGCCCCCGAACAAGATCAGTCCTGTTTTTTTCATAGCGCTGCAGGTTTTATTTGCGGAGGATGGCCAGCGCTTCACCGGAAAGCTCCACCTGTGCCTGCTCAGATAGCGTGTACTGCAGCCCTGGTATAGCCACGTTGAGCAGGGCCAGATGACTTCGGTTGCGGATGTCCAGGTTTGCCTGCTCAATCTTATTGTCCGGATGAATGAGCAACTTGGGATCACTTTCGGGGCTGGTGCCTGTCACGGCGTACAGGTGCTGTAGCTGACTTCCGTGCAGTTGTACCATCACCCCATTGTCAAGTTCCAGCCTGAGACTGTCCTGTTTAAAGCCTTTTAGGGTTGTATTCAGCCAACTAGCCGTGTTCTGACGCTTCGTGTGAATGACCGGTTCGCCATTGTAGATATGTTTTGCGTTAGAGCGCAGGGTGTGCAGCATCGGAGTTTTGATGATCAGTTGTGGGTATCCCCAGCCACGTAGGCTTTTTTGCTTATCATGGGTAGTCACGTCAATCTGCAGCGTATTGGCCTGCTGACTTATCTGCACGGTTTCTTCATTGCCTTCGTACAGGTACACCGCATGTTCATCGCCCGGCTCGATCAGCACACTGAGCATGTCTCCTGAGTTCAGCTCAATCTCCTCAAAGCCATTGAAATCCAGGGCGACGTAGTTGCGGTAAGGGTCCAGGTAAGATTTGGTGTTGTACTCCGCCTTCAGGGCGATGTTGTAAGTGCCCAGTGCGCCCAAAAGCACCACTAAAGCGAAGAGTAAGAGTTTATTGCTGGTTTTCATGGTTTCTGCTCGATTTCTGATTCGTAATTTTCTGTTTTAAAAGCCTCGTAGCGCTGCTGAATCTCATCCAGGCCGATTTCCAGCAAAAAGATATTGCGGAAAAACGCCGGCAGGTCCTGCTGCAGAAAGCGCTCTTTGCGCTGTGCCTTTACTTTCCGGACGGCATCCGGCGTCACAAAAAAGCCGATGCCGCGCTTGTTGTAGATCACCTCTTGGTGCTGCAGCTGCTCGTAGGTGCGCATCACCGTATTGGGGTTCACCTGAAAGCTTACCGCCAAATCCCGCACCGAGGGTATCTTGTCTTCTGCTGCCCACTTGCCCAGCAGGATCTGGTCGCACACGTGGGCCGCGATCTGCAGGTAAATGGGTTCGTTTTCTTTAAATTCCATAGTGTTTCCTCCCCGCTAAACTTGCTTTTCCTTTATTTTGAAATAGGCCACGATCCAACTTACCAGCGCCAGCACAACCAGCAGCAACAGCATAAGCGCCTCATTCCCTTCGTAAGCGCCTACATCAAAGCGCTTGTCACCCTCCATAAAATAGGCTGCTGAAAAAGGGCTTACCGATGACAGGTCGCGACCGAGCATGGCCTGCACCACCTGCTTGTTCAGGTTGTAAAGCAGCAAAATGCCCAGAAAACCCGCAAAAGCCGTTTTGATAAAATGGTGCTTGTTAAAGTAAGCCGAGCCCACCAGCATCAGGGCATTGAACAGCGCATAGAAAGTCAGTAATATGTGCATCGGCGGCTCAGAAGTGAGAATATTCATTACTTCATGTTCAGGCCCCACACGCGGGTCTATGATGAGCAGAATGTAGACGATCAGGTAAAAAGAAGGTATAAACAACAGCAGGTAGATCGGAAAGGAGTAAAGCCAGCCGACCAGGTACTTCTCGAACTGCGACGCCGGCAAGGTCAGAAAAGCGATCGCCTTCTTTTTATCGCCCAATTGCGCAAACACGGTGCTCGAAAACACCATGCCTGCACCCATCAGAAAGAACAGGAAGAAGATGGACTGCTCGGTAGCTTGCATAGGGCTTACAGCCATATAACTGGCGGTCCCCATAATCAGGAACATGGCGCCGAGCAGCACACCCAGCGACATCAGGTAGGTCTTGTAGTGCTCCACGGTGTGCTTGCGAAACAGCAGCGCAAAGCGACTCAGGTTAAAGTGATTGTTCATAGTGAGGTCTTTGAAGGATTTCGGTTACAGATGTGTTGCCACTGGTGATGGCGTTGAAAAGCAGCTCCATATCCACTTTGCTGTAGTTGCCCATCAGGTTCGGCAGGATGGCCTGCTTGCCACGTAGCGCGTCCTCCGTGTAGAGGGCACTGTGGGCTTCGGATTCAGGTATGGTCGTGAAGGTGAGCCGTTCGCCGATCGCATCAAGCGACTCGTTCAGCACGATCTCCCGGTCATGCACCACCACCACCAGTGTATCGATCAGGCTGTCGAGATCGCGCACCTGGTGGGTGGAGATGATGATGCAGCGGGTCTCGGTGAGGGCCGAGGCGATGATGCGGCGAAACTGTACCTTAGAAGGAATGTCCAGGCCGTTGGTCGGCTCGTCCATGATCAGCACGCTGGTATTGGTGGCCAGGCCAAAGGCGATGATGGCCTTTTTCTGCTGCCCAAAGGACATCTTGCTGAACACGGCGTGCACTGGCACTTCAAACTCGGAAAGGTATCGGTAAAAGGCCTCCTCATCGAAGAAGGGGTAGAAAGGGGCGGTGCTTGCCACAAACTGCCTGGCTGTGAGCGACGGCATGTAAATTTCCTCCGGAATAAAATAGAGATCCCCGAGCATGGCCGGCAGCCGTTTGCGCGAGTCGAGGCCGTTTACCTGGCAGCTGCCCTCCAGGGGAGAAACCAGCCCGACCATGTTTTTGAGCAGCGTGGACTTGCCCGCCCCGTTCTTGCCCAGCAGCCCATAGATATGGCCCTCCTGCAGCGTTAGGTTCAGGTTCCGGAACAGCAGCGACTTGCGGCTATACCCGAAACTGAGGTTCTTGATCTCTATCATTTGTGTTTGTTTTAGTGTATTAGTTACATAGTACACTACAAATGTAGATATTGTTTTATTAATACCAAATTATTTTTAAAAAATATTTAAGAAGAGGTATATAGGTACAGAACCAAGCATTTAGGGAAGAATATGTCTGTGCCTTAAAGTAAGCTTAGAAGACTTTTTAGGGAATGAAAGGGAAATTAGAAGACAGGGTTGTTGCATTCTCCGGGACTATCCCCTTGAGGGGATTATAGGGGTGTAAATTCAGGCCCGCAAAGTCAACAATTGGCCAGGTTTTATTTACCCTCCAACTGTAAACACTCCTCTGAGAGCTACGCTCGCAAGTTTCGAACACTCGTTCTCACTTGTCCTCAAGGGGAGAACCTATTAGAATGAAACAGCCCTAGTTATAAGCGGTTAGGACTACAGATCAGCTATACCTATACCTATACCTGGGAAGAGGTATAACGGGAAAGGGCCAGGTATACCTGCTCCGCGTCCTGCTTCTCGAATATTTTCTGCGAGGCGCCGAAGTCGAGCACGAGTTTGGCGGTTTGCTGCTCCGTCTCCGGTTTGAAATAAGCGTAGCAGAGTTTGCCCATATCCAGCAGGAAGGTAGCACGTGTGGCGCCACTGCCGAGCTGGATGCTAATAAAGTTGCTGTTAGCGTGCTGCATGACTCTACCTGGGTCCTGCTCAGGTATACGTTAGTTTCGGAATTTCTGTGTGATCATCAGGCCATGCTCTTTGCTTTGCAGCACGCCTATACCTACCCGCCTAAAACGAAGGTGCAGGATGTTGGCCCGGTGACCTGGCGATTCCATCAGTCCTTCGTGGGCAATGGCAATAGTGGGGGCCAGGGCCAGGTTCTCGCCAGCCGCCCTGAATGGAATATGGGCAGCCCGGATTCTGTCCGCGGCACTGGCTCCCTCCGGCGAGACATGCGAAAAATAGCCACGCGAGAACATATCGGCGGCGTGGCGGCGGGCAACCTTGGTGAGGGCTGTGTCCGCCTGCAAAGGCTGCAGTCCCCTGGCAATGCGTTCCTCATTCAGGAGTTCGAGCATGCGGTCCTCCAGTGCTGGCTGCGGCTCGTAGTCATCGGTCTTGAAAGGCAACTCGATAAACTCCTCCGTTTTCGTCGCAATGGTGAGTTCATTGAGGGTGCGCTCCGCCACCCGTTCAAATACAGAATTGAGTTCGTCTTCAGCCAGATGGGTATAGTTGCCAAACCGGCCCGCCAGGCTGCTGTCCTGCACGTAGTTGTGAAAACGCTCCGGGAGTGGAAGTAACAGCAGCAGAACGGAAATGATGGCAATAGTGATGATGCCGCTCAGCAGTCCCGGTAAGGTACCGAGCGCTTTGTTCACGGGGTGGGTGTGCAGCTCGTCTGAGAACTGATCCAGTATAAGCGAGCCGATGAACTGAATGAGCATGCTGGAGAGCACCGCGATGAAAAAGAAGGAAATGGGCGGAATCCAGTACACGTTCCAGTCGGTGGCCCGGCTGAGCCAGTCGGCGAGCGCAGGGTATAGGCGGAAGCTCAGCACCAGACTGCCCACCCAGCGCACCAGGTCCAGCAGGCTGAAGGCAAAGCCACGGCGCCAGCCCGTGTAGGCACTTAACAGCACAAGCAGGATGAGGAGGAAATCTAGGGCGTTCATTCCGATACTTTTAGTGATGAGGGAGGATGCCTGGTTAAAAGTACAAAAAAGTGTGAAATGCAGGTATAGCGCCGTGCCCAAACTTTATGCTCAAGGTGTCTTCTGTGCTGCTACTTCATACGATCTGGCAGAAAGCGATGATTATAAGGGGAGTACTCTATATCCGGCGCTCACAATAAAACAAGGTATAGCCCGACTCTTTCCGGGCTTTCTGCGTAGACGAAGAAGTCCTGAAAAGGACATCATCAGCTAACTAAGTTACAAAATCCGTATGAATATTACCGTATACCCTGGCAGTCCCTACCCACTGGGCGCCACCTGGGATGGAGAAGGCGTGAACTTTGCCCTTTACGCCGACAATGCAACCGGTGTAGAACTGTGCCTCTTCAACACAACAGAAGACGAAAGCGAATCAGTGAAGATAAAACTGAACGAACGCACCCACCAGGTATGGCACGCTTACCTTCCCGAGATCAAGCCCGGTCAACTGTACGGCTACCGCGTTTACGGACCTTACGAACCGTCCAACGGCCACCGTTTCAATCCAAGCAAACTCCTGATAGACCCGTATGCCAAGGCTATTTCGGGCACTATCGACTGGCACGACTCCCTTTTCGGCTACGAATTAGGCGGTTCTGAAGAAGACATGGAGATGAGCACGCTTGACAGTGCCCCCTTTATACCTTTCAGTGTGGTGGTGGACCCGAATTACGACTGGGAAGGAGTGAAGAAGCCCAGGATTCCCTACCACAAGTCCATTATTTATGAGGCCCACGTCAAAGGGCTGACCAAGCTGCACCCGGATATACCGGAGGAGATCCGCGGCTCGTATGCGGCCATCGGCCATCCGGTTACCATCAAGTACCTGCAGGAATTGGGGATTACGGCGATCGAACTGATGCCGGTCCACCATTTCATTACCGACCGGCACCTGGCTGACAATGGCCTGACAAACTACTGGGGCTATAACTCGATCGGGTTTTTCGCGCCGGACGTGCGCTACTCGAGCAGTGGCACACTGGGTGAGCAGGTGGTGGAGTTCAAAAACATGGTGAAGGCGCTGCACAAGGCAGGTATAGAGGTGATCCTGGATGTGGTGTACAACCATACCGGCGAGGGCAACCACATGGGCCCAACGCTGTCGTTCAGGGGCGTAGACAACTCGTCTTACTACCGGCTGATGGAGGAGGACAAGCGCTTTTACATGGACTATACCGGCACGGGCAACACCCTCAATGCCATGATGCCGCCGGTGCTGCGCCTGATCATGGACAGCCTGCGCTACTGGATTCTGGAGATGCACGTCGACGGCTTCCGTTTCGACCTGGCCGCCACGCTGGCCCGCGAGCTGCATGAGGTGGACCGCCTGGGTTCCTTCTTCGACATCATCCACCAGGACCCGGTTATCTCACAGGTAAAGCTCATTGCCGAGCCCTGGGACATTGGGGAAGGCGGCTATTTGGTGGGCAAGTTCCCGCCCGGCTGGGCCGAGTGGAACGGAAAGTACCGCGACTGCATACGCGACTACTGGCGAGGGGAGGAGAGTACCCTGGGGGAATTTGCCGAGCGTTTCACAGGCAGCTCCGACCTGTACCGCGATGACTTCCGCCGCCCCACGGCCAGCATCAACTTCATCACGGCGCACGACGGCTTCACGCTGAATGACCTGGTGTCGTACAACGAGAAGCACAACGAGGCCAACGGCGAGGACAATAACGACGGGGAGAGCCACAACCGCTCCTGGAACTGCGGTGCCGAGGGCCCGACGGAAGATAAAAAGATCGTTGAACTGCGGAACAGGCAGAAGCGCAACTTCCTCACCACGCTGTTTTTATCGCAGGGAGTGCCGATGCTGGTGGCCGGCGACGAGATCAGCCGCACGCAGCAGGGCAACAACAACGCCTACTGCCAGGACAACGAAATATCCTGGATCAACTGGCTCACAGCCGACAAAGAGCTGCTGGCCTTTACACAAAAAATCATTGATCTGCGCCGCAACCACCCGGTGTTCTGCCGACGCCGCTGGTTTCAGGGGCAGCCTATCAAGGGGTTGGGAGTGGAAGATATTGCCTGGTTTCAGCCTGACGGATCGGAGATGACGGAAGAGCGCTGGAACCACGATTTTGCCAAGTCGCTGGGGGTGTTTTTGAACGGGCGCGGCCTGCACTCGGTTGGCCCCAAAGGCGAGCAGATCATAGACGACAGCTTTTACCTGATCTTCAACGCCCACCACGAAGACGTAGACTACATCATTCCCGAAGCAAAGTATGGGGCGCAATGGACCAAAATACTGGATACTTACCACACTGAGATAAAAGATGAAGCAACTACCGTGGAAGCCGGTGGGAACATACGGATCGGGAGTCGCTCTGTCGTGCTGCTACATCATCCGGCAGGGCAATTGGTGACGCCAAAATAACAACTAAAGCAACATAGCCATGGAATTGAACATCAAGCACGATAAAGAATACCAGCAGTTTACCGCCAGTCTGGGGGAGGAAGACGCTGAACTGGCCTACGCCACCCCTTCTGAAGAGGTGATGGATTTTACGCACACCTTCGTGCCGGAGTCGGCGCGGGGCAAAGGCGTAGCGAACAAGCTGATAGAGGAAGGCCTGTGCTACGCAGAGGAGAACGGCAAGAGAGTGATCGCTACCTGCCCGGTCGTAAAGAAATTCATCGACAGAAACTCGAACTATCAAAAGCTGTTACAGGAATAGCGTGCCACCTAGAAAAGATAAAAGGTATACCCTGCCTGCTACGGGTTGGGGTATACCTTTTACTTTGAGTCAGGACTTGAATCGCGCTATGTAGGCGATGGCTGAGAGCACCAAGGGGTGCTTGGCCTGCATCTTCTCGATGAGTTGTTCCATCACCAAGTAATCGCTTACCGCCGTGCTGATCTCACCGCAGAGCAGCAGGTACTTATACCTGATGACGCTGATGTAGCACTTGTCATCGTTGTGAAGCATAAAGTTGCAGATGTTCAGGTATAGCTCCTGAGCCGCTTTATCGCTTAAGTCGATGTTTAAGGTATCTTTTATCGCTTTTCTGGCGCTTTTCTTTTGCATAATAGTAGGAGGATTCATGCAAACAGGCATGCTGAGGTATGGGGCGGCCAAACAGCCGGTAAAGGCACAAGCAAGGTTTACCGGACAGAGAAACCGGTAGAGGCGCTTGCCAGGAGTTGGCGGGCTAAGCGAACGGGAGTATGCTACACGTATAGGGTAATTCGGTAGCTGCGCCAGCCGGGGCGCCAGTGACTAGCGCAGCTATCCTGGTTACTGTTTCACGAGCTGGATCTCGCAGTGAAGGCGAATTTCGTCGCTCACCACCACGCTGCCGGCTTCGGTTACGGCATCCCAGTTGAGGCCGAATTCTTTTCGTTTGATCTTGCCCTCCACACTGAAGCCCGCCTTGGTCTGACCATAGGGATCCACCACGGTGCCGTGATATTCCACGTCCAGCGTAATAGGCCGCGTGGTGCCGCGTATGGTGAGGTCTCCGTGCAGTTTCTCAAAGCCCGGTTTCAGCTCCTCGTAGTTCTTGCCCTCAAACCGCACCTGCCCGTGATTCTCGGCATCAAAGAAATCTGCCGATTTCAGGTGTGTGTCGCGCTGCTCGTTGTTGGTGCTGATCGAGTCGACATCGGCTGTGAACAGGATCTTTTTGGTGCTGTGAAAATCCTCTCCCTCGGTCTCAACTTCCACATTGAACTTTTCGAAATAGCCGGTCACCGTTGTGATCATGAGGTGACGCACTTTGAACTGTACTTCGCTGTGCGTGGGATCAACGATCCATTTAGTTGTTGCCATAGGTATAGGTGTTTTAGCTGCTCAATAAATACATGACTGTTGGTGCCTTTAGCATACTGCTTACATGCTAATATGGTTATAATCTGATAGTTATTCTCTCATCGAACATCTGGCATGTTGGGTTCCGAACCTGTCTTGAAGGTGGCGACGGCCGTTTTTTGGTGGAAGAGCGTGAGCACATCGCCCGCGATCTCATAGGAGTCGACCGTTTTGAGCACGGCCATCAGGAGGTTTTCCTGCTCAATGATCGGGCACATGGCCCGTGTGGTAGCCAGGTTCGTGAGTTGCAGGGAACCGTTACTCAGGCTATACCTGCCCATCAGGCGGTTGCAACCTGTGAAGCCTGTCAACTCATTTTCACCTGCCTCGAAGCGTATGTAAGCCGTCTGGTTTTCGGGGTTGTCCTCAAATTGCTGGTCCTGGAGCGAAAGCAGTATCCAGTACGAACTTTTCAGCTCTGTGTCTCCCTCAACGCCGTACCGCCTGTTTTTCTCGCTAAGGTTACAGGCGCTCAGGAATAAAAAAAGTAGCAATAGCCAGCTGTAGCGTAATATTTTTTTCATAGTCTTTTAATAAAGGGCTCGCGCTATACCTGTGCTTTGTCCGGGTATGGAATAGCATACGCATGAGCGCATAATAAGGTGGTTTGGTGGTGTAAAGCAGGAAGTCCACCAGAGGTAGGTGGACTTCGCTTTAGGTTTTATTTCTGATAACCGCGAACTCCGGGACCGTAGTTGGTGATGGGGGAGTTGGCTGAGTAGTCAGGGCCGGAAGGGTAGCCATAGCCGCGTGGGCTGCGGCTTGGGGAGCTATCGCGGCCACTGTCGCGTAAGCGGCCTGATTCGTAGTTGTCGTCGCGTCCCCTGCGGTTCTGGTTGCGGTGATCGTAGTTGCTGCCATAGTCGTTGTCGCTGCTGCTGCGGCTGTGTTCCCCGCGGTCGTAGTAGCGGTCGTCCAGGTTTTCAGGGTTGTCAATGCTTCTGCGACCGTCCTGCCGGCCGTGTGCGTAGTTGTAGCGCTCATCCGTGCCATACTGGTCGAAGCGACGTCCGTGGCCGGTCTGGCGGTAGCTGTTCTCCTGCCGCTCGTAGCGACGGTTGGCATGGTCTACATCGCTCTCTCTGCGCCAGTCGGTGTCTCGGTCACGCTCGTAGCCTCCCTGGCGCTGGTAATTCATGTAAGGGTTCGGGTCGCCATAGCGGTAATGGTCGCTCTGTGAACTGCCACGTCCTGAGCCATAGCTGCCTCTTTCGCGGTTGCTGTATGAACTGCCGCCGCCCCACTCGTTCTGGTGCATTTGCCCCTGGGTATGGCGATCAGCCTGACTGCGGCTGCTGTCTCCGTAGCTGCCTCCCGACCCAGAAGAAGAACCGCCATAGTAGCGCCCCTGGCTGCTTACGCTGCGCTCTTCGTGGCCCTGATCCGGCCTGCCGTAGTAATTGCCCCTGTTTTCGTAGCGGGTTTGGTAATTTGATAGATTATCACTGTCACCGGAGCGGTAGTCGCGGTTACGGTAGTCGCTGTCGTAATTTCTTTCGTTGTGTCTCATAGTTTTAAGTGTTTTGGGTTGATGTACCTTCTGCCTTATTAACGGGCTTTGGGCCGCAGTGTTCTCTTCGTTCGCCAATACCGGCGGCGGCTTTCCGTAATCTGCACAGCTGGCGTTGGCTATACCTGTACTTTTGTCTTCTCCGATTCGATCACGAAAGGGCCATGGGCTATACGGCCGGCACCCGGTGCCTGCACCCGTACACACAGTGGCAACGCCAGGGCGGGGTTTTGCGTGGGAAACCAGGGCCTTTGTTCCTGCACCACAATGAACAGGCCCTCCGCATCGCCCACAGCTTCGAACAGCGCATCTGCTACTTTCCAGCGCGACAGTTTAAATTCTTCCCGCAGCTCCTGTGCAAATGCTGCTACCCCTATCACCGGAAGTCCCACCTCGGCTATACCTGACAGTTGAGCTGGTCCGAATGGGGTATGGCTGGCAGGGGCACTGCGATGGGCGATGAACTCCAGCAGATTAAAGGCAGGATCGTAGAAATAGAGCGCCTTCGCCTGCCAGGTTTCATGGTCGACTACGGGGGAGGCTGCGCCGGGAGCATACAGGAACGCCACCCGGTCCCGCAGCCACGCAGCAGCTTCCGTAATCCCGTTTCCAGGTATATGAAAGGCCAGGTGATAGCCTCCATTTTGCGCTGCCTCGCCAGTCCGGAATGTCAGCGTGCTATACCCCGCCTGTACACTAAAAGACTCGTCGTCTTCTGATAACAAGGGCAAGCCGAGCAATTGCGTGTAAAATGCTTTCAGTTCTTCAGGCTGGCTGGTCTGCAGTTCAAGTGCGGTTATTTTCATGGGGATGTAACATAACGTGATAATTGTAAGAGGTATACGCGGGTTGAAATGACTTAGACGCTGCTTATGACAAAACGGTGTTTGCGCGTTGATATTCAGATAAGAATCAATGATTTAGCCTGAATTCATCAACCCTTAGGTATTGGTTTCGTTAAATACTATCTGAAAATCTATCAAAAAAAGCAGGTCATGAAAAAAAACGGAAGCAAAGGCAACGGGCAAGAAAAGTCCAGGTATAGCAAAGCCGAAAAATCCCGCAATGCCAGCAAAGGCAACACCCTCACCACCCGTCAGGGGCATCCTGTCACCGACAACCAAAACATCAGAACCCTTGGCAGCAGCGGCCCCGCTACCATGGAGAACTACCACTTCATAGAAAAGATATCGCACTTTGACCGGGAGCGCGTGCCGGAGCGCGTAGTGCACGCCCGCGGTGCCGGTGCCCATGGCGTGTTTGTCTCGTACGGCACAGTAGGCAAGGACCCGGTCGAGAAATTTACCCGCGCCAAGGTGTTTAAAAAAGGAAAGGAGACGCCCACTTTTGTGCGCTTCTCCACTGTAGGCCATCCGTCAGGCTCACCTGAAACCCTGCGCGACCCGCGTGGTTTTGCCGTGAAGTTCTATACCGAAGACGGCAACTGGGACCTGGTGGGCAATAACCTGAAGATCTTCTTCATCCGCGATGCCATGAAGTTTCCGGACCTGATTCACTCGCAGAAACCGGATCCGGTAACCAATATCCAGAGCGCGGAGCGTATTTTCGATTTTTTCTCCGGCTCTCCCGAAGCCACTCACATGGTTACTTTCCTGTACTCGCCCTGGGGCATTCCGGCCAACTACCGCCAGATGCAGGGCTCCGGCGTGAACACCTACAAGTGGGTGAATGCTGAGGGTGAGGCCATGCTGGTGAAGTACCATTGGGAGCCGCTCCAGGGTATCCGCAACCTGACCCAAAAAGAGGCGCAGGAGGTACAGGGCAAAAACTTCAACCATGCCACGCAGGACCTGTACGAGGCGATCGAGCGCGGCGACTTTCCGGAGTGGGAGCTCAACGTGCAGCTCATAAGCGATGATGACCACCCGGAACTGGACTTCGACCCGCTGGACGACACCAAACTGTGGCCGAAAGAGCAGTTTCCGTGGTACCCGGTTGGTAAAATGACCCTGAATCGAAATCCGGTAGATTATTTTAACGAAGTAGAACTGGCTGCATTTGGTACCGGTGTGCTGGTAGACGGACTGGACTTCTCTGACGATAAGATGCTGCAGGGACGTACCTTCTCGTACTCCGACACGCAGCGCTACCGCATCGGCGCCAACTACCTGCAGCTGCCGATCAACGCGCCGAAAGTACACGTGGCCACCAACCAGCGTGGCGGCCAGATGGCCTACGACACGGATTTTGCCGAAGGACAGAACATTCACGTGAACTACGAGCCGTCTATACTGGGCGGATTGAGCGAAGCACCGAAGCCAGCAAAAGAGTACACCCCGCGCTACGAAGCCAATTTGGTACGCCAGCCGATCGAGCGGGCCAATCCGTTCAAGCAGGCCGGGGAGACGTTCCGCAACTTCGAGGACTGGGAGCGTGAGGAACTGATCAACAACCTGGGCAACGACTTGGCTAAATGCGACCCCCGTATTCAGGAAAGAATGCTGGATCATTTCACGCAGGCCGATGAAAATTACGGACGTTTGGTGCGCGAGCGCATCGAGCAGGTGACGAAGCAGATGAAGAAAATGGACAAAGGAATGGACGGTCCGATGGGCAACGTGACCGGAGAGCAGGGTGTCGAAGACGCGAAGCAGAAGTCCCACAAAGCCAAACCTTATTGAGCTGACATGCCTTAAGGTATAGCAAGGCCGCTTCTGAAAGGGAGCGGCCTTTTTTTGTTTTAGACGATTGGTTCGTAATCACCCCTTGTCCTCGCTTGAAGGCGCGCGAGCGAGGACAATGTCCAGGGATAGCAGTGCTTGAGTTAATTAGTACCCACTTCCCACATCTCCCGATTTTTAGTTAATTTTGCAGCACTGTGAGAAAGCAAAAGAAGAAGATAAATTTCGAGATACTCGAAAACATACGAATTGAGGAGATGGTGGCCGAGGGCAAATGCCTTGCCCGTCATGAGAACATGGTGGTTTTTGTGGGCGGTGTGGCCCCCGGCGACGTGGTAGACCTGCGCGTGACCCGCAAAAAGAAGAGCTTTATGGAGGCGGAAGCCGTGCGTTTCCACGCTTACTCCGATGTGCGCGTGCAGCCTTTCTGCGAGCACTTCGGTACCTGCGGCGGTTGCAAGTGGCAGCACATCGGCTACGACACGCAACTGTTCTACAAGCAGAAGCAGGTGCAGGATAATCTGGAGCGCATCGGCAAAGTGGCGCTTCCGCCTTTCGACCCAATCCTGGGCTCTGCCAAAGACAGATTCTACCGCAACAAACTGGAGTTCACTTTCTCTAACTACGGCTGGCTGACCAACGAGCAGATCAAGTCAGGGGAGGAGCACGAGCGCCGCGCACTGGGTTTCCACATGCCGGGCCGCTTCGACAAGATCCTCGACATCCAGAACTGCTACCTGCAGCCCGAGCCGTCCAACAGCATCCGACTGGCCGTGCGCGACTACGCCCGTGCCAACAACCTGGTGTTTTTTGATAAGATGCGCATGACAGGTTGGTTACGCAACCTGATCGTTAGGACCGCCAACACCGGCGAGCTGATGGTGATCCTGCAGGTATACCACGACGACCAGGAAGCCCTGACAGGTATACTGGATCATCTGGCGGCAGAATTTCCGGAGATCACCTCGCTGCAGTATGTGGTGAATGGTAAAGGCAACGAGACTTTCCATGACCTGCCGGTTATCTGCTACAAGGGTTTGCCCTACATCCACGAAGAGATGGAAGGTATACGCTTCCGGGTGGGGGCGAAATCCTTCTACCAGACCAATGCCGACCAGGCTTATGAGCTTTACAAACTGACCCGCGAGTTTGCGGGTCTGACCGGAAACGAACTGGTATACGACCTTTATACCGGAGCCGGTACCATTGCCAACTTCGTGGCCCGTCAGTGCCGCGAAGTCATAGGTATAGAATATGTGCCGAGTGCCATCGAAGACGCGAAGATCAATTCGCAGATCAACGACATTACGAACACAACCTTCTACGCCGGTGATATGAAGGATATTTTGTCGGATGAATTGATCGAGCGCCATGGTAAACCGGATGTGGTGATCACTGACCCGCCGCGTGCCGGTATGGACGAGAAGGTGGTGGCCAAACTGCTGCAAGTGCATGCGAACCGCATTGTGTATGTGAGCTGTAACCCCGCCACGCAGGCCCGCGACCTGGAGCTTCTTTCCGAGAAATATGACGTAACGCGTGTGCAGCCTGTGGACATGTTCCCGCAGACGCACCACGTTGAGAATATTGTATTGTTAACTAGACGTATCACGTAGCACGTATCAAGTAGCACGATTGCTTCAGTGAGAACTAGACAAAGGACTATTTGACAAAAGACAAAAGATTTTTTTCGGCTATACCTGTACGCGAAAGTCTTAAGTTACAAAGTCTATAGTCCTTTGTCCAGAAGAAGTCGTGCTGCGCAAAAAAGAATTATGCAAAACGATCCTGAACTGAACGGTAAATACCTGGGCACCATCTCCAGGGACTTTGTGGTGGTGGCCGAGACGCTTCGCGAAGCCTCTTACCAGGTGCGCAAACGCCAGATTTCCAAATACCCGATCTTCGTTTTCTCCCGCACGGAGGTGCCCATCGGTTCGCTCTTCCTCGCCAAAGAAGAACTGGCGCTGGAGTGGCATATCTATGCTTCTTACCTCGAAGACTTCATCAAGCATCGATTGGTGGATTCGGAGAAAATAGATGACTTCGTGGCGGCCTACAAAGACCCGGACGAGTTCTGCTGCCTTTTCGTCGTAGACGGCGAGAACTTCACCAACTTCGTGTTCATCCCCTTCCCGGAGGATTAGGCTTGCGAAGCAAGTTTTGGTATCACGACACACGTATCAAGTAGCACGACTTTATACCTAACGAAAAAGGAAAGCTGAGCAGCTTTCCTTTTTCGTTTTATGATCTTATTGAAGAAATCTTGATACTTGATACGTGTGTCGTGATACGTACCTTAAAAATGCTGCCAGCCCTGCGCCTGCAACGGGAAGGACTGTCCGTGTTTGTTGGCTAGGTTGATGCCTTCGCTCTTGTCGGTGATCTTGCCGATAATGCTGATGTCGGGGTGGTTCTTCACTTTGTCGTAGTCGGACAGCGGCACCGTGAACAGGAGCTCGTAGTCCTCGCCGCCGTTGAGGATGCAGGTGATCGGGTCGAGCTTGAATTCCATGGCTGCTTCCAGCGTCTGCTCATCTACGGGAAGGTTGTCCTTGTAGATGGTGGCACCCACGCCGGACTGCGCGCAGATGTGGAACAGCTCAGAGGCCAGCCCGTCCGACACGTCGATCATGGCAGTTGGTTTGATGTCACGCCCCTTCATGTCGTGGATCACGTCCATACGGGCTTCCGGGCGCAGTTGGCGGCCCACAATATACTGCTTGTCTTCGAGCTGTGGCTGCATTTCCGGATCGGCCATAAAAGCCTGCTTCTCGCGCTCCAAAATCTGAAGTCCGAGGTAGGCGGCGCCCAGGTCGCCGGTCACGCAGATCAGGTCGTTTTCTTTGGCGCCGCTGCGCAGTACCGCTTCACCTTTGGCTACCTCGCCGATCGCCGTAATGCTGATCACCAGGCCGGTGCGGGAAGAGGTGGTGTCGCCGCCCACCAGGTCCACGTCGTAGTTTTCGCAGGCCAGGCGCATCCCCTCATAAAGTTCCTCCACGGCCTCCACGGTATACTTGGCACCCAGCGCAATGTTCACCGTAATCTGCGTCGGTTTGGCAAACATAGCCGCTATATCCGATACGTTCACGGCCACTGCTTTGTAGCCCAGGTGCTTCAGCGGGCAAAAGGTGAGGTCGAAGTGCACACCCTCCAGCAGCATGTCGCTTGTCACCACGATCTGTTTTTCGCCCGGCTCCAGAATGGCTGCATCGTCGCCGATTCCCTTGATGGTGGAAGGTTGGCGCAACTCTATTTTTTCCTTTAGTCGCTTGATGAGGCCAAACTCGCCTACTTCGCTTAATGGGGTATAGTTACTCATCTTTTCTCTGCTTTATACCTGCAAAGGTACGCAAAATCTAAGGTATAGGCGTAATCTGCCCATGGCGGAATTCCTAAACGAAATTTAGCGCAGAAGTAGTAGTTTTGCATCTGATGCCTGCACAGTGCGGGATCTAAATATTTGTCTGCTATGTAGGCAAGGTATAAGCTGATTTGAAAAAGATGAAAAATAAGGTAGTGCTCGTAACGGGTGGCACATCAGGTATAGGCAAGGCGCTGGTGTTTGCTTTCGGGAAGGCAGGCGCGAATGTGGCCTACTCCGGTCGAAACCAACAGAACCTCGACCAGACCGCGCAGGAACTGGCGGCGGCAGGTATAGACAACCTGGCGATCAACGCGGATGTGAGCGTCGAGGCCGACTGCGAGCGCATGGTCGCTGAAACGGTGAGCAGGTATGGCAGACTGGATATCCTCATCAACAATGCGGGCATCTCGATGCGGGCGCTTTTCGAGGACCTCGACCTGGACGTGCTGCGCAAGGTAATGGACATCAACTTCTGGGGAACGGTCTACAGCACCAAGTTCGCACTGCCTTACATACAAGCGGTCAAAGGCTCTATCATTGGTATTTCCTCCATTGCCGGTTACCGCGGTTTGCCTGCCCGCACAGGCTACTCCGCCTCTAAGTTTGCCATGCACGGCTTCCTGGAAACGCTGCGCACCGAACTGCTTCACTCCGGCGTGCATGTCCTCATTGCCTGCCCGGGCTTCACGGCTTCCAACATCCGCAACACGGCCCTCGCCGCCGACGGGCAGCAGCAGGGAGAGACACCGCGTGACGAACAGAAAATGATGAGTGCCGAAGAAGTAGCCGACCGCATCCTGCAAGCGACCATCAAGCGCAAGCGTGACCTTGTGATGACGACCCAGGGCAAAATGGCGGTATGGGTAAACAAACTCTTCCCAAGCCTGGCTGATAAGCTGGTCTACAATGTGATGGCGAAGGAGAAGGACTCGCCGTTGAAGAAGTAATTACGTATCACGACACACGTATCACGTAGCACGATGCCCTCAGAGAGGACTTGACAATGGACTACTTGACCCAGGACACAGGTTGCTGTTCCGGATTTGCAATCCGGGGCCACTTATTATGCGGATTTGCAATCCGCGTGCCTGCCAAGAGCAACAGCCTCTGCAAGGCGGATTGCAAATCCGAAAGAGCGTTCAAAGGGTATTAGACTTTACACAGGTATAGCTGTTGTTCCGGATATCAAATCCGTAATAGCCTTAGAAAGTTTTTTGTCAAGCAGTCTTCTGTCAGGTCATTTCCCTGAGACAAGTCGTGCTACGTGATACGTGTGTCGTGATACGCAGAAGCTAAGGCAGCTCCAGCAGATTGTGCTTCCGCACATAGGCCTTTTCACCCTTCCACCGGATCTCGTACCAGATATCCTGTTCGCCTGTGATAGGTACCTTATGTCCCTGCGACACGGTGGCCAGCCAGGTGGCGCCAGCCGAGGGCGCGGACATGATGGCTACCTGATCGTTGCGGATGATGCCTGCATCACCCAGGTTGAGGAAGTTGATGTAGTAGAGGATGAAGAGCAGGTATAGCACAAAGCCCACCTTGAACGTCTGGCTGAACCGGTGTCCTTTGCGCCAGCTCACGAACATAATCGTCACGGCCACGACGGCCACCAGCAACATCAGCTCCAGAATGCGCATGTAGTGTTTGCTGAACTGCGTCTTGAAGAACTGCAGGTCGTTGTATTCGTAGCCGCTCAGGCGGTGGGTTTGCCCGAGTTCTTCCATCTTTTTTAGCACCGAACGGCTGGGCTGTTTCTTGTAGAAAAGATGCAGGTAGTACATGGCCCCGGTATAGTCGCGCGCACTCTCCTTGATGTAGGCCATCTTGAGGAGCATTTGTGGCGTGTATACCTGCTCGTGCTGCAGCAGCGAATCGTAAAGCGTGAAAGCCTCCGTATACTGCAGGTTATTGAAGAGGGAATCGGCCCGCAAAAGGATTTTATTATCTGTCTGACTATAAACTGGTTCGGTGTTCAGCGCCAAAAAAAGGAGCAAAAAACCAGAGATTTTGAACCAAAGATTTTGCATTTAAACAGATAGCTATTACTTTTGCAACGCAATTAAGGGAAACGTCCCTGACAATGCAAGTTAGTAAAAGATTCTGTAGCTCAGCTGGTAGAGCAATACACTTTTAATGTATGGGTCCTGGGTTCGAATCCCAGCGGGATCACAAATGCAAGCGCTTTGTTTCGGTAAGGCGCTTTTTTAACTACTAACAAACAGTACCGATTCTGTAGCTCAGCTGGTAGAGCAATACACTTTTAATGTATGGGTCCTGGGTTCGAATCCCAGCGGGATCACAAATGAGAAGCTCAATCCGTAAGGATTGGGCTTTTTTTATGTCCGGCGGGTTCACAAGAGTTACCTCAAATTTCAAAGAAGCCTTCTGAATCCCAACGGTTGATAGTAAAACTGATAATCCAACTGGCGCTTTCATTTACCAGAAGGCGGTATATCAGCAGGGCCGTTTCATTCTATCTCTTTTGTCATCCTGTAAGGATCCTGGTAGCGAGTAGCTTCGGCTTAACCTCCCGAGGGAAAGGGCCCTGTATTTCAACCAAGTTTCTTTACAGAATGACAATAAGTTTTTTTAGCCTGTTTTCTTAGAATGAAACAGTCCTAGGTATAGAGAGGGTATGGAGAATGACTCATTCCCCGAACGCGAAAACCAACAGCAGCACAAAACCAGCCACCGCCAGCAGTCCGTGCCCGACGGCCAAGGCTTTGGGGATGGGACGGCCCGTCAGGTCCCGGGAAACCATGTACAGTCCCCCTAAGGCTGCCAGCACGAAAAGCACCAGGCTCTCCCAGGGGTTAGGACCTCCTTTGGTAATGTAAATGATCAGGAGCACCAGCCCGACGACCGCCATGGGACCATGCGAGAAGACAATCGCCTTGGGCGTCTCTTTGCCCCGGAGCACAAAGGTGAGCAGGTACATCCCCAGCAAGGCGGCCAGCGCGAAAAAACCAATAGCGGTATAGATCAGATTCATGGCTGTCAGGGTTTAGGTGATCGGGTTATTGATTTCGCGTTCGCCGGAGGTTTTGCCTCCCGATTCTAGTAAGTGACCGGTTTTGGGGTCAATCGCTTTCCGCTCCAGATTAAGGATGGCAGGGCCTTCAATCACGCTCCCGTCTGTCATAAAGCGGCTTCCGTGGCAGGGGCAGTCCCAGGTCTTCTCGGCATTGTTCCAGTTCACAATGCACTTCATGTGGGTGCAGACTGCCGAGCAGACATGCAGTTGGTTCTGCTCATCGCGGTATACGGCCAGCTTTTCAGATTCCACCTCGATGGTTCTGCCCTCACCTGGATTTATATCAGCGAAATGGCTGACCTGACCCGCGGGTATGTCTTTCAGGTACTGTGCGGCTACGTTGGCGTTTTCCTTGATAAACTTTCCGACGGTAGACAGGTTAGTGCCCCTCGTAGCGTCAAATGTCTCCAGCCAGGGACTTCCTTCCCCGGCTATCGTGTCAGCCAGCTGTATGCCGGCCACGGTGCCGTAGGTGAGTCCATCGGCGTAGAAACCAGTGGCAATGTACGTTCGCTTCGACCCTTTGTGCGTGAGCCCGATATAAGGCACCCCGTCTCCTGAGCGGTAATGCTGGGCCGACCACCTGAACTCGACCGAGGCCACGTCAAAGTGCTGCCGGGCATAGGCTTCGAGTTCGTTGAAATAGTGCTGGTACTCCTGGTGCGAGGCCTGCCCGGTTTTGTGGTGATTGCCGGCGATCATCAGCATGTCCAGTACCATGGAGTCGGTGCTGTGGGTGGTAATGGCGTGGTGGGTCTTGTCGTTGTGCCAGAAATAGGCATCCGGATAAGCACCCGACTTCAGGCGCATGGCCACTACATAGCTTCGATAGGGAGCGGCCACGGTTTGCACCGTATGGATACCGATGGGAATGTGCGTGGCAAGAATCAGTTGGTGGCAGGTCACCGTGCCTTGTGTTGTTGTCAGCAGACAGTGATCTTCCTCCTCTTTTAGGTCCACCACGGTGGTGTGTTCGTAGATCTGGACGCCCATTTGGGTGACTGCCTTTGCCAAGCCTAGCACGTACCGCAACGGATGGAAGCGTGCCTGCCCATCCATACGGACAGCCCGCTGCACACTGTCGAACCTGAGCCCGGGAACCTGCGTCACAAATTCAGCGGCCATACCTGCCTGTTGCAGTGCCTCCGCCTCCTTCTCAATCGTAGACGCCATGTCTTCCTCCTGCGTGAAGAAGTACCAGGGCCGCCGCGCGAAATGGCAGTCGATGCTGTACTTTCGGGTGTGCTGCTCAATAAAATCCAGCGCCGCGAACCTTGCCTGCGCAACGGTGTTGGCAACTTCCTGACTTCTGGTTTTGGCAATGTGATGGAAGTAGGGCCCCACGGGCACATACAGGTTGCCGGTAGACCAGCCGGTGGTGCCGCCTCCCACTCGGCGGGCCTCCAATACCGCCACACGCTTGCCTGCTTTGGCAAGCTGGTGCGCTGCGGTAATGCCGGTTATGCCGCCGCCCACAATGGCTACATCCACCTGAAGGCTACCCTCCAGGGTGGGGTAATCAGGGCGCTGGGGAGTTGTGGCCTCCCAAAAAGATTGTGTCTCCATGGCTGAGTGGTAAAAGTATAAGTATCAAAATAAACGACTTCCCGCCTTGCATTTTACTGCCTAACTGGCTTAAGCGGTTGGGCTGGCACCGCTTTCAGATCCGCTGGAAAACCCGCTCCACTACCTGGTCGCAGTAAATGAGGTTGAACTCATACACGGCCGCCTTCGGATACCAACTCTCCAGTTTCCTGCGCAGCATGCTTTTCGCCCTGTTCAGCCGTACTTTTACATTCGTCTCCGTGATCTCCATCACCTCAGCCGTCTCGTGCACATTCAGGCCCTCCAACTCACGCAGTACAAAAACGGTACGGTATTCAGGAGCCAGCTGCTCAATGCATTCCTCCAGCACCCGCCCAAGCTCACGGTTCAGCACTTCTCTATGCCCGTCAGAGGACGGATTCTTCTCCGCGAAATTTACCTCTCCGGTATGGCTGACCTCCGAGAAGGCGGATTTGGATTTGTGCGCTTTTTCCATGGTCCAGTGATAGCACTTGTTGAGCATTATTCTGATCAGCCAGGTCTTATAGGCGGCGCGGGACTCAAATTTCCCCAGATTTAGGTAAGCCGCAATGTGAGCCTCCTGCATCAGATCCTGCACATCGTCATGCAAAAGCCCGAAAGAACGACCCACTTTGTAAAGCGCTCCGTTGTGGCGCCTGATCAGGATTTCAAACAGGTCTTTTTCACCGGCCTTTATCTTTGAGACAATCTCGCTGTCCGGTGCATAGCTGACCACGGCTTCCGTTTTATGCATGATTTTTTAAGATTGTAAGTGAATGTAACTGGTACTGTACCAGGTGTATACCTGAATACCACGCCCACTTATTATTAGTTGTCTTTAAGAATGAATGCCTTTTTTGATTTAGAGTCAGAAGGGAAGCGATTGGTTACAAAATCACAGAAAAGACAGTGAGGAGGCTAGAACAGGGTTCGCTGGTATGGGAGGCTTTTACATGAAACGGCCGGATTGCGTGTCAAATTTCTTGCCTTTGGGCAGTACGTGCATGATCATATTTTCCAGGCAGAGGGGCTCATCGGGTGCCAGTAGCCTGTAATTGTTCGCCTTTAGGTGCCTGCCGTCCAACAGCACCACCAGCCCCGAGCCAATGGTCTCCAGGCAATTCCCATCTTTGATAAGCACTGCGGTGTCTTCCCCAAGCCCCACCCCAATCAGGGTCGGGTGGGCGGCCAGACTCTCAATCATTCTGGGAATGCGGCGGCGGTTCACAAAGTGGGTGTCGATCATCACATTTTTCAGGAACCCCAGTCCATACCCGAGTTCGACGGCCCCTTTCACCAACACGTTTTTCTCGGCCGCGCCCAGGATCATGATTTCGGCCATGGCCATAGCGCCTGCGCTGGTCCCCGAGATCAGAAATTTCTCCTCCTGCCAATACCTTTCATGTAGGATATCTAATGCCGGCGAACCCGTAAAAACCTCTGTAATCCTGCTTTGGTTACCCCCGGTGAACATGACGGCATCTGTTTTTCGCAGCCTTTCCAGGTTTTCAGGTATGGCTAAGTCTTTTTTTGTCTGCAGGTGCAGGGCACCCACGTTGTCGCAGCCCAACAGCAGGAAACCATCATAATAAGCTTTGGCCATCTCTTCCGGTATATGCGAGGCCGTCGTGATCACCTCGATGCGGGTGCCGATGCCATGCAACTCGTCATGAATGCGCTTCAGGATGCCAGTCTCGAAAAAACGTATCTGGTCGCGCACGTTGCCTTCGGCGGGTACGGGCAGGGTGCCTTTGTCCTCGTTTCCGCCTATCGCCACAATTTTGCCTTTTGGAAATCGCATGGGTTCTTTTTTAAAGTTTTAGAGTGCCCGGGGCAGGTATAGGTTACAACGGGAGCACCTTCCTGCGCCGTCCCAAAAAACGATGGCCTCTTTTGTAACTTATTACGAGCCAGCTACTCCAATACTTATCTAATCACTTTAAAATCAGAAAATATGAAACGTTTTGAGAAGTTCACCATGAAGACTGCAGCGCTATTTCTTGGCGTGTTTGCCTTTGGGTCCACGGTGCTGGCGCAGGGGAACCCGACGCTATCGGATGCGGAGGTAGCCTCGGCAGCCGTGACGGCCAATCAGATTGACATTGATTTTGCCGCTATTGCCAGGGAGAAGTCTAAGGATACCCAGGTGTTGGAATTTGCCCGGACCATGGCCAATGATCATCAAGCCGTCATCGACCAGGCAGTCGCGCTGACGGAAAAGTTATCCGTGACTCCCAAGGACAATGCAGTCAGCCAGCAGCTGAAGGCCGACGCGGAGAAAACCAAAGAGCAACTGCGTGCCAAGTCAGGAAAGGCTTTTGACAAGGCTTATATAGACAATGAAGTAGCCTACCATACCTCTGTTATCGCTGCGGTGAAGGATCTCCTGATTCCGGAGACAGAGAATGCGGAATTGAAGGATTTACTGATGTCTGTGGTGCCGGCCCTGGAGGCACACCTGGAGCATGCGAAAATGATACAGCAAAAAATGTCCAAAAAATAATGCCCCATGTTTATGTCAATGCACAAGGTACTGTTTCCCTGCGCGCTGCTTCTGCTGACGGGATTTTCCACCTTACAGGAAAGGCCTGCTAGCAAGACGCACCGCGTGGAGATTGTGCAGATGAAGTTCAGTCCTTCCAGCCTGAGCGTGCGGCCCGGCGATACAGTGCTTTTCGTGAACCTGGATATGGTCACGCACGACGTGACAGAGGCGTCCGGCAAGTCATGGAAGTCGCCGCCTCTGGCAGCCAAGGGCTCCTGGAAGAAGGTTGCGAAGACCAGCGCCAGTTACTATTGCAGTTTCCACCCCGTCATGAAGGGCACGATAACAGTCAAGTGAGGGCTAGGGGAAGCGACTAGGTCTGTGAATGCCCGGTTTGTCTTGTGGTGCTCCGGTGTATTATTCGGTTTTAAGGAATTAATCCTAACTTTAAGTCTCGTGTGTGGGGTGGCCTATTCGAGGCTCTGTTAGTATGTTGAAATTATTAATTTGTAAAGCTTTGTGTGCTTTATTATAATCCCGATGGGATCACTTTAGAAGAGCCTCAAACCTGGGTTTGGGGCTCTTTTTATTTCTGCCGATTTCGATCACCTCAAACCCTTTAGGTATTTTTGAGTTTAAATGCCTTTGTATACCTAAAGTCTATATATGGAAAACTTTGTCAAAATTCAGGTGCCGGTCTCTATTTCTTACCCTGCTTTGGAGGGTGTGCTCAGGAAGCAGCTGGTAGGCGAATACATACCCAAGCCCTCAGAAGATACGGATGCAAACCCATATGCCCAGATTCTGGATGTCGGGCTGGCAGGCAGCAGCTCCGGTACAGGTGACATTATCCTGAGGGTCAGGATCCGGATATTAAGAACCATCCTTAAGCGCGACAATGTGGACCTGTATGTGCAGGCAACGCCTGGCTACGACAACGCCACGCAGCAGGTATACATCCACAGATTCAACATGCAGGCCCAGACTTCCAGCCGCTTTTATAACTCCTCTCTCGAGGTGCTGGTCAACAAGGTGGCCTACAACCAGATCATCCAGAAGGCGAGAGTAAATCTGGCCGAAATAATTGGGAACGAACTGGCCAAGGCAAACGGTATGCTGGAAACAGGTATGGAGCTGAAAGGCCTGAAGCTTACCGGTACAGTAGAGGAGGTCCGGGTGCATGACATCACGCCAAAAGCCAACCGGATGTTCCTGAACCTGGAGCTGCAGGCAAATGTAGAAGTGGATGTGTCTGATTTGAGTGAACTGCTACCCGCTTGACCAGCGATTCAGGGCTTGAAGCGATTTTATCCGGTATGACGCGCTTTTTTTTTCTGAAATGAATTTTTTTTGGATGGCCGGTAACCGATTGATGCTTAGGAAGATTAAACCAAAATGAAACGCCAGCGTTTTATACAGTTACCGTAAGTAGCATGAATAAAGGGAGCAGACTTTGTGAATTAAAGAAAAAGGTCTACTTTTGCACTCCCAACACTGGGAATAAACAGTACTGATTCTGTAGCTCAGCTGGTAGAGCAATACACTTTTAATGTATGGGTCCTGGGTTCGAATCCCAGCGGGATCACTTAAAAAAGAAAGGCTTCTTACGAAACGTAAGAAGCCTTTCTTTTTTTGTTTAAGATATTCAAATATCGGCACTGGTCATGTTGAGATTGGTCTTTTGGGTGGTTACCTCTTTATTCCCCAACTTGCCTTGCTCCACCTTCTCCAGGTATTGCACCAATTCCAGTGTACGGTTAATCACTTCCATGTCAGGACGGTATACCTGCTCATCAGGTGCATACTGCCCTTGTGGCGCTATCTTGTTGTGCAGCACTTTCAGGTACGTAATGTAGCTGTCTACCTGGCTGCCGATGTAGGTGAAAAAATCCGGGTTTTCGGTGGCCTGGTCCAAAAAGCCAGCCTTTTGATTTTCAGCGTCGCGAATCTCCTGGTAAACCGCTTGAGCAGCCTCTTCTTTAGAAAGATTCTGCACCTGCAGTTCAACTAAAAATTTGTCATAATCGAATTCCATCTGATATAGTTTGCCCGTGGGGTGTGTCAGGCTATTGCAATGACAATATTGCTACACACTTAGTTCGATGTGCGGTTTATTCGGTTTTGTAGAGCGTCTCAAACAGCTTGTACTTGTATTGCTTGTACTCCTGCAATACCGCTACCATGGCAAAAACGGTCAGGGCGATCACGACAGGGTATACCATGTACAGCATCGGGTGCAGCAGGGGCAAGAACAGCAGGCCCAGCAGCAGGATAGAGATGAAACTGTACAGGTATGAGGTTTTCGCACTAAAGCTCAGGATACCGCCTTTCACCATTTTAGGGCTCGTGAATGAGGCAATGATGCCGATGGGAGTCAAAACCAGCACGGCGGCACTGTACATCAGCAAAATAAAGGTTGCCTGTTCGTGGTTAAAGAAAGCCACATACAACACCACGATGGCCGCATCTATCAGAATGGGCATACGAAGGGGCAGCAGGCTGGCCTTCAGAAATTCCTTGTAGTTTCCGGTGGCGCGTTCCGTTGTCAGCCACAGGTTTTTGTAAAAGCCCCACACGTTGTTGAACACGTAGGTATAAATCACAAGCGGACCCACAAACAGCCAGAGCGATACGTTCTTGTCGAGCATGTGGATGCCCTTGGCCGAGTATACCGTTGCGTCGATGCCGAGCATGAGCACCTTAAAGCCCAGACCAAACAGGAGCAGCTGTTTCGCCATTTTGTGGTTCTTGAAAAGGCGCCAGCCCAGGCTGCGGCGGGCATCGTTGCTGTAGTTCACTGTGCGGCGCTTCGGCTCGTAGGCCGCCTGCTCCAGCAGGTAGTTCGCGACCAGAAAACAGGCCAGCGAAGCCAGGTGCACCACCAGCATCATCACGGAAGTCACCGGCTCAAACATAGGCGCGCGGGCCTCCAGGGCGATAAAGGCGCCCACCATGATCACGGCTCCCCAAAAAGCACTGCCGCGCCAGTTGATGCGCCGCTCAATGAACACCTGCAGCGACCGCCTTGTAATATGCGCCGTCAGAAACACTAGGAAACTCTGCGCGAGATGCAACACCGTATAGTCAGGCGACATCATGCAGAGCAGCAGCAGGAAGTTGAGCAGCACGAAGTAGAAGGGCGACACCAACTCCACGATCAGTTCAGTCCAGAAGCGCTTGAGCGGTTTGATGGGGTAAATGCGGTTGATGAAATCTGCTTTCGGGATATAGGCCGGGAAAAAACCGCGCAGTATCGTGAACGACAGCAGGAGGAGGTTGGTATAGCCCAGCATCTGGCTGACATCCATATTCAGGCCGCCTTCACGGGCCTGCTGCAGCAGAAACGTAATCAGCCAGGCATAGAAGGCAGACAGCACAATGCCCAGCGCGAGCAGGAGTACCCGTTGCATTTTCTTGTGTCGGAAATAGCTGTTCAGTCTTGCCTTGCAGGAATATAAAATCAGATCCATTTACTTAAGTGATAAGTTAAAAAGCTAGAAAGGTAGAAAGTCGAAGAGCCAGAAAAATAACTTTCTAACTTCCCAACTTTTTAATTTTCTAACTTAATTCAACATCCAGTCGATGTCGGCGTCGGCAGCGGTGTGGTGCGGGAGCAGCAACTGAAACAGGGCCTGGTCGATGAGCGCCTCGCCGTTCATGGTAAATTCCTGCACCGATCCGTTGTACATCAGCTGCCCATCGTTGAGCACCCCGATGTGCGTGGCGACACGCTCTACATAGTTCAGGTCGTGTGATGAGATAAGCACCACGCGGCTTGACGTGCTGTAGTTGCGGATCAGCTTCACCAGCAGTTGAGCTGCAATCGGGTCGAGGCCCGTGAAAGGCTCGTCCAGGATGAGCACGCGTGGTTTGTGCAGGATAGCGGCTACGATGCCCACTTTCTTTTTCATGCCAGTAGAGTAGCCCGCAATGTTCTTGTGCAACGACTCACGCTCCGTGAAAAAGTAATTGGTCAGGCTGTTGATACGCTGCTGCGCCTCGTCTTCAGGCAATCTATAGAGTTTTGCCACAAAGTTAAGGTACTCCAAGCCCGTAAATTCTTCAATCAGGGGATTGTCTTCGCAAAGGGCGCCCAGATCCTGCTTTACCTCGAGTGGATTGCTCAGGTAGTCTTTTCCAAAGAGCGAAATGGTGCCGGAATCAGGTTTTATGAGATCGAGAATACTGTTGAGAAAGGTACTTTTGCCAACTCCGTTTTTGCCCAGCAGGCAGTAGCACTGGCCTTGTTCTATTGTGATGTCTAGCGATTGCAATACATGTTTGTTGCCATACGCTTTGGATAGTCCTTTTATCTCTACACTCATAAACTCCCTGGCTAAATATTGTAATATAACTATTCTTTATGAAGGTATAAATTTAGCTATACCCCTGAAATAGTCCAAACATTAAATACGAAACTTAAGCTTGAGGGCACCGGCGTCCTCAAAACTTTATGCGCGTTTTTGCTAAACCAACATTGTTCGTTGTGCATAAGGTTTCGGCACTCCACAAATGTTTCACGTTTTTTCGAAATCGGTTTCACAAGGCTTTCAGTACCAAAAACTTACAACAGTATCCTTATCTGAACAACGACAGAGAATTAATGTTTTTAGGGTAATCTAAAATTAAGTATAAGGAAATCTAAACTTTTATTTAAGTTTGTCTCGTAATAGACATGATAAGCCTAAATAATGAAAATGAAGTACCTATACCTGATTTGTGTTTTGCTCATCGTCCCTTCCTTGGTAAGTGCCCAAACTGGCAAAGTGAAGGGGCAGGTAATGACTGGGGAGGTGCCCGCATCCTTTGCCAGCGTCGGATTGGTTGGTAGCAGTATAGGGACCACTGCTGACGAAAAGGGGCATTTCGAGTTAGGGCAGGTTCCGGTAGGAGTTCATAAAATCAGCTTTTCAGCCATCGGTTTCAGGGCGCAGGAGTTGACGGTAACAGTAAAGACTGGTGAGATAAGCACCGTGAAAGTTCGCCTGCAGCCCCAGGACGCACGTTTGCGTGAGGTTGTTGTGTCGGGCACCATGCGCGAGACATACCTGCTGGAATCTCCGGTGCCGGTGGAGATCTATACCCCCAAGTATTTTCAAAAGAACCCAACCCCGGCTATTTTCGAGGCGCTGGAGATCGTGAACGGGGTGCAGCCTCAGATCAATTGCAGCGTGTGCGGCACAGGCGACATCCACATCAACGGGATGGAAGGCGCCTATACCATGGTGCTGATCGACGGCATGCCAATCGTAAGTGCTCTGTCCACCGTGTACGGGCTGAGTGGTATACCCAACAGTTTAATTGAGCGGGTAGAAGTGGTGAAAGGGCCGGCCTCCACGCTGTACGGCTCGGAGGCAGTGGCGGGGCTCATCAACATCATCACCAAAAGCCCCTTAACGGCGCCGCGGCTCTCTGCCGATCTGTTCTATACCTCGCACCAGGAACTGAATGCCGACCTTGGGTATAGCAAACGTTGGACTCGCGCCTCGACTATGATCAGCACCAACTATTTCCGGTTTGCAGACAGGCGCGATGTGAACGAGGATAATTTTACGGATATACCGGTGCAGCACCGCTTTTCGGTTTTCAACAAATGGAGCTTGAACCGTCCGCAGAACCGAGTGGCCAACCTGGCGGCCCGCTATTACTACGAAGACCGGTTTGGCGGGGAGATGCAGTGGCAGCCCATGCACCGGGGCGGTGACCAGGTATACGGCGAGTCGGTCTATACCAGTCGCTACGAAGTGCTGGGTGGTTACCAGTTGCCTATACCTGAGCACCTGCTGTTCAGCTTCTCTTACAATGATCACCAGCAGAATGCCGCTTACGGCGAGACCGTCTACAGAGGGCATCAGCGGGTAGGTTTTGGGCAGCTGGTCTGGGACAAGAACCTGGGAGCTAAGCAAAAGTTGCTGCTGGGCACCACTTACCGCTATACCTGGTACGACGATAACACGCCTGCCACGCAGCGTGAGGCGGGTGCTGAAAACCAGCCGGATCGTACGTCGCTGCCGGGGGCCTTTGCCCAGCACGAGTTCAAAGCCTCCGACAAATTCACGCTGCTCTCCGGCTTGCGCTACGACTACCACTCGGCGCACGGTGGTATCTTTTCGCCGCGCCTGAGCATGCGCTGGGCTCCGAACGAAGACAATATCTTCCGCCTGAGCATGGGCAACGGCTACCGCGTAGTCAACCTGTTCACTGAAGACCACGCCGCCCTGACTGGTGCCCGCGAAGTGGTCATCCGCAATGAATTGAAGCCGGAGCAGTCGTACAACGCTAACCTGAACTACCAGCGCTACATTCCGTTGGGCAGTGGTTTTCTGAACCTGGAGGGGGCCGTATTCTATACCTATTTCACGAACAAAATCATCGCTGATTTCCTGACCAACAACACGCAGATCATTTACGACAACCTGAGCGGTCACGCCATTTCCAAAGGTATAGCATTGAATACAGAGCTGGCTTTTACGTTCCCGCTGCGCCTGCACGCCGGTGTTACTCTGATGGATGTATACCAGGTGCAGCGTACGCCCGAGCATGGGGAGGAGCGGATTCCGCAATTGCACGCACCCCGATTTTCGGGCACTTTCACCGCCTCCTACCAATTCAGGCAGTTGGCGCTCACCTTGGACTACACAGGCAGCGTAAAAGGACCGATGTACCTGCCGGTGCAGGAAAATGATTTCAGGCCTGAGCAGTCACCCTGGTTCAGTCTGCAGAACCTGCAGGCCACGAAAGCCATGGGAGAGGGGCTGGAGGTATACGGCGGGGTGAAAAACCTGCTGAACTTTATGCCCAGGTATCCGCTGATGCGTCCCTTCGATCCGTTTGATAAGCAGGTGGAGGTGGATAACCCCTACGGTTATAGCTTCGACACGGAGTACAATTACGCGCCCATGCAGGGGCGGCGTTTTTTCCTGGGCATCCGCTATACCTTGCCGCAGTAGCTACTGGCCTGACTGTTTGAGGTATAGGGTATAGCTGAAAGACGCGAAGCTTAACCTGCGTTAAAAAAATGCCTTTGGTGGTGGTTGGCTGTTGCAATTCTCAATTCTGCGGTATACTTTTGCAAACCTAATCAGCTGCGCACGTGGTGAAACTGGTAGACACGCCATCTTGAGGGGGTGGTGCCTTCGGGTGTGGGAGTTCGAATCTCCCCGCGCGCACATCAAAAGCTCTGTTCTTAACTGAATGGGGCTTTTTTTATGTCTTTTGCAGGTATAGCACTTATGGCGCGAGCGTCTTCGCTCGTGACTTGCTATGGTGGGGCCTCTGGCCCATGTATAGGTGTAGCCTGCTTTGCACTGTGGCTAATGTTTTTTGCAGGTATAGCAACCAGTGCTATTTCATAGCTTGCCCTGGCCGGGCGGGCCTTACTTTTTTCCTTGATGAAAAAAGTAAGCAAAAAA
>NZ_BMFP01000004.1:506545-531546 GCF_014638845.1 Pontibacter amylolyticus | reverse complement strand
TCGTCTCTTGCATATAAGTCAACTTTTGTGTCAACTCATTTCAGGACGGTACACCTGTTACTCTGCCATTTTTAGCATACACTTCAACAGCACCGATCTCATTTTTGTATAGCTCAAAAGTAGCCGGTGCCTCAATTGCTGGACTATTAGTTTCGACTTCCTCTTTGTCACAAGCAACCAGAATTGAGAAGAGGATAATCGCCAGTAGGCTGCGATTCAATGTGTTTACCATTTGCATTTAGTTACAATACTTATCTTTGGCTTAAGTTATCAGTTAAAACCGGACAGCAATCATCAATTTATAGTTCAATTTAGAAGCGACAGGTATAGCGTTCGCATTGATTATGCAGTATGAAAAACAAAAGCCCCGGCAAATTGCCGGGGCTTTTGTTTTATCATGAGCTATTAGCTTAGAATCTTTTCCAAAGCGGGCCGTTCTTGGAAGCGTACTTTCCGATCTTGCCCTGTTCTTGCAGTTCCTGCAGGTGCGCTTCGGCCTCGCTGGTTTTTAAACCTGAAAGCACCGAAAACTCTTTGGTGGTAAGCGTGCTGTACTTGCCGAAAAGTGAGGTATAGCTTGTGTCATACTGCTGCTTGGTGGCCTCCGGATGGAGTTGAAGCAGCGCCTGCTCGTACTGCGCATACGGACGTGAGCCATATACCAGAATGCGGTTATCGTTTCCGTCGGTCACAAAGATGGTTGGGAAACCACGTACGCCCAGCTGACGCGCCAGCGCCAGATCCTGCTGGAACAACTCAACAGCTTTGCCTTCGAAGTCAGCCTTGAGCTGAGCCACATCCAGGCCGGTTTGCTCGGCGGCCAGCGCCAGGTTATCCCAGCGGGCAATGTTCTTCTTCTCCAGGAAGATCATCTCCTTTATTCTTCTCAGGAACGCCCCGGCTTTGTCCTCTCCCTGCAACTGGGCCGCCTTAAAGGCAATGGAAGGCGGATAAGAAGATGGCAACGGGTCTTCCAGCCACAGGTCGCCGTCTATGGGCATCTCGTAGTGGGCACCGGCTTCTTCCCAGTGCTGGGCTACGCTGGCAGGTCCGTTCACGTCACGGCCGCCGTAGGCTTCCCAGCTTGGCAGCAGGCCGCCCATGCGGTACTCCACCTCGAAGTATGGGCCGTACTCCAGCGCCAGTTTCTTCAGTTGCGGATCGATGCCCCAGCACGAGGAGCAGATCGGATCGGTAAAGTAGAGCAGCTTGATTGGTTTCTGGGCTGCGGCGATGTTGGTATCTTCTGTTGTGGCCTGCGCTCCCGGAATTTCGCACATACCGGTCTCAATATCGCAATGCATCGTTGGTTTCGTCTCCATAATATTCTATCTTGTGTTAAACTTTATAAAAATCAGCCTGTTAGCCAGTAGCCAGCAGGCTTTTCTGAATTACTTTTACAAAGGTCGGACTAAACCTTCGGAGAGTCAATTAGTCAAAAAAACATGACTACCAACAATTTACATCAGGAGGAAGCGAGCTGCCCGGCCGAGGGCATTCTAAAGCAGTTATCCGGGAAATGGAAGCCGCAGATTTTCCGGCTGGCCCTGGATGGGCCGGTACGGTTCAACGGTTTGCTGCGCCAGCTGCCGGGTTCCAACAAGCAATCAGTAGCGACGGCGCTCAAAGAGATGGAGGAGGCGGATATCCTGGTGAAGACCGTGGTGCAGGAGAAACCCCTGCACATAGAATATACCTTGTCAGAGAAAGGACGGGCAATGGTGTCGGTGTTCAGAGGTATGGAAAGTTTCTTAACCTAAGGCTCAGGCCAGTTTTACCAGCCAAATTCCGACGAAAGTAGCCAGCAGCCCCAGCAGCACACTTGCCAGAACATAGGCAATAGCGCTGCTTACCTGCCCGTTTTGCAGCATATGCACCGTTTCGTAGGAGAACGCTGAGAACGTTGTAAAGCCACCCAGTATACCTGTTGCCAGGAACAAACGCCAGTCTGGTGTAATGCCACCTTTAGCACCAAGTCCAAACACCACCCCGATCAGCAAGCAGCCGATAATGTTGACAGTAAGTGTGGCAAAAGGAAAAGGAATCGTAGACCTTGCCTGGATAAACTGTGACAACAGATACCTGCAAGTACCGCCAATAAAGCTGCCTGCTCCTATTGCTAATAGTATTTTCATCTCAAACTATGATGCAGCTTAGTGCTTCTGCTCGTAATCGTAGTTCACCATCCACTGGATACCGAACTTATCGGTGAACATGCCAAACAGCGCCCCCCAGAAAGTTTTGTTCAGCGGCATGGTTACCTTGCCTCCTTCCGATAGGCCATCGAACAGACGCTTGGCTTCGTCTTCGTTCTCCGCATTGATGGAGATGGAGAAGTTGTTGCCCATCACGGTTGCCTGACCGAAGGCCTCTGAAGAGTCGCTGCCCATCAAAGTCGTTTCTTTGCTGATCGGCAGGGAGATGTGCATGATCTTGTTTCCTTCAGCTTCCGGGAGTGGGTTCTCAGAGGGCATGTCTTTGAAACGGCCCACGTACGGGAAATCGCCGCCGAATACGGACTTGTAAAAAGCAAAGGCTTCTTCGCAGTTGCCTGCAAAGGTGAGGTAAGGGTTGATGGATGCCATTGTGATTAGTTTTTGGTTTATATAAGGCAATTTACCTCTAATATACCATAATCAGCATATAACTCAACCGCCAGCACGCAAACTTTATCACTGGTTGTTGCAGGTATAGCAATCTCACTTCTCATATGGTACCAACTTCCCATCGTCTTTCACCAGCCAAGCCTTTTCTGCGTGGTCCAGTATGTCTTCTTTGGCATCCGAAAAGGCTTCCACGATCTTGTAGGATTTGCCCTTGAAGTGCTTATCGAGGCGTTTGATCTTTTCTTCATCCTTACAGGCCTTGCCTTCCACGATGTAGGTCGTGCCGTTATACCTGGTCGCCGTGCCGAAAACCGCATCGATCGGGTATAGCTCGAACAGCGGGTTGACGTATACCTCCAGCGCACCTGTGGCGCAGATCACCTGCACTCCCTCCTGCCTATACCTGTCCAGTTTGGCTTTGATCTCTTTGTTAAATTCGCCGGGAAACTCCTCCTTCCAGAACTCGCGCGCATATTTTTCAACCTGCTCAGGCGGGATGTTGTCGAGGTAGTTGAAGAAGTTCTCCTTGAACTCCGTCATCCGGATCTGGTTCATTTTGAGGAGCGCCTTGTAGTAGAGCATCTGGAAATAATAGCCCAGCTTGTGGGGTTTCTTCTTGCCAATAAACTTGAAGAACTCCTCTTTGGAGCTCTTGGTATAGAAAGTGCCGTTCAGGTCGAACACGACAACTTTTATTTCCTCTTGCTTGCTTTCCGTCATACGCTGGTGCTTTATACCTGCCGCAGCAGGTATGGAGTTTACGGAAAACCGACGAATTGGGCTGATGAAAGCGGGAAGAGAGCAGTTATGGGATTACTTACCGGGTAGCAGCACCCCTTCTCAAATGGAAATTTCAGTCTAGGGGATTCTCCCCATGAGAGGAGAATCCCCTACCGCTACAGTACATGATTCGCTGCATCCACTTTTGCAGAAGAGCAATAGGACAGGGCAAAGCTATACCTTCTGCAATAGCAAGGTCAGGATGCGCGGTATACCTGACTTCTCGGGGTCATCGAAAAATTCGTTCAGGTCGACCAGTTTCAGGCCATATTGTTTGGCCGATTGCACGAACTCCGAAACGTGGTGGGTATAGCACTCGACTTCCTGCCGTCCTTCTTCCGTATCGAAGTGGGCTTTCGTGCCGGTGTACTGCTTGAACGGATGCAGCTCGCCGATGTAGACGTATCCTCCCGTTTTGAGGACCGCTGCGGCCTGTTCAAAGATGAAGTCCAGTTGCTGGATATGCTCCAGCACCAGGCTAAAGGTGACAAGGTCGTATACCTGCGTCGCGAATTGCCAGGGCTGGGTGATATCGGCCTGCAGGAAGGCTGCTTTGTTCGAGCTCACTTTCTTACGGGCGCGCTCCAGCATTTCTCCGGATAAATCCACTGCCGTGACATGCATGGCTTTTCGTACCAGCCACTCCGTATTTTTGCCGGTGCCACAGCCAATTTCCAGGCACGTCTCAAAAGGCACATCGGCCAGCGTGGTGCGCAAGGCTGTGGCTTCCAGGTCGCGGGTTCGGTTCTTGTTGGTGTCGTACTGCGCGGCCCAACTGTTATAGGCTTCTTCTACGGTCATAGGTCTTTCAGCATCCAGATGTTGCAAGCGTAGTGGCCCGAGTTGCCCAACGCATACGGTATGGGTTTGAAGCCTGCTTTCTCATACATCGATACGGCTTTGGCCAGCTCGGGGAACGATTCCAGGTATAGCTGTTTGTAACCTAGCTCTCTGGCTGCGGCTATACTTTGCTGCATCAGTTGGTTGCCAATCCCCTTGCCTCTGGCTTCGGCGGACAGGTAGAATTTCACCAACTCCGCACAGCCCGCAGGCAGGCCTCCGGTTGGGTATACGCCACAGCCTCCCAGGATGGTGCCATTTTCTTCGGCCACAAAGTAAGTGCTGCCCGGCTGCTGAAACAACTCGTACAAAGCATCGGTGGTCGGGTCGGTATATACCGTGCCGGGCTTGTCGATCTTAAACTCCCGGAAAACCTTTCGGATTAAGGTTGCCAGTGGTTCGTTGTCGGAGAGTTGGATGGGGCGGATGGTGAGGGGCATGGGATATTTTGTTGTACTCGCGTTAACCGTCGAGAATTTACTTCTAAGAGTCTGGTCGGGCGAAGTGACGCTATCGTTAGGCTACTGGAAGCCGGGGTATTTGCCCTGTCTGCCAAAATCAGGTAGGCAAGGATATTAGCGTGTATGATGCGCTGTTGAACTTTTATTTTTCGAAAACAGATAGTTTTTGGCAAAAAGCACCACGAGTACGACCAAGAAAACATAGTAGAGTGAAGTGGTGACGCTTTTGATTACCGAAAAGCCGGAAGCTACGTTTACGCTACTTGCCGTGATGGCAGGATACGACTTTATAAAATAGATGATAAAGAGATTCTCCACATAATCCGCTGCTCCCGCAAGTATAGGAAGGTAGGCAAGGTAGAAGTACTTCGTATCAATTCTCCCTACCTTTTTGAGCAGGTAAGCGAAGAGCAAAGAATAGGTAATGGCAAAAAAAGCGGGGTATAGAAAGTCAAGCGGTAATTGCCTTGTCAGGTAGTAGTCACGGCCGCTTACCCCAAGTTTGCTTAAAAGCAGGGTAACATACTCCTGATTATAGCCAAGAGGCAGCATGTCAAGCGGCTTGTACCCTTCTGCCAGAAAAACCAGATGCTCTATTGTAATGAACAACATGGTGAGATAAATGGCAGAAGCCAGGATAAAAAATATAAATATTTTTCTCCCTTTCAGGTTGTTCAGCATGAGACCCTTGATAGTCATTTTCTTTATCGGATAAATTTTTGATTTCTGGTAAACCTAAACCTCTACTATTCAACTATCAAATATACCGTATCGGCCCAGCCCTACAAGCAATTCTCCTCCTTTTTATAATGTAACACCTCCTTACCACTATCCTTTCAGAATACCCTATATTTGCAGCGCAAACCAAGCGAACAGGCACTTACAGGCTCAGCTCTTATGCGGTAATCGCCAGAAAACAGAATTTGAAACTACTCTACGACATCGGACTGAAGGCTTACCAGGCGGCTATTGCCTTGGCGGCACCTTTTCACCAGAAGGCGAAGCTGATGCAGACAGGCCGTGAAAGGCAGTTCGAGCGTATGGCTCAGCAGCTGCAAGGCAACACAGCGCCGGTCGTGTGGTTTCATTGCGCGTCGCTGGGTGAGTTTGAGCAAGGACGGCCTGTGATGGAGGCCTTTCGGGAGGAGTATCCGGGGTATAAGGTGGCGCTGACGTTCTTCTCCCCTTCGGGCTACGAGGTGCGCAAAAACTACGCGGGGGCCGACTACATCTTCTACTTACCACTCGACAGCCAAAGCAATGCCAACCGCTTTCTGGACATCGTGCAGCCAAAGCTGGCCGTGTTTGTAAAGTACGAGTTCTGGCACTACTACCTGCAGGCGTTGCAGGAGCGGGCTATACCGGTCATGTCCATTTCGGCTATTTTCCGCCCTGACCAGGTGTTCTTCAAACCCTACGGCAGCTTTAACCGGAGCATGCTGCAGCGCTTCACACACCTTTATACCCAAAACGAGGCTTCGCTGAAACTCCTGCAAGGTATAGGCATCACCAAAGCCAGCATTGCCGGCGACACCCGCTTCGACCGTGTGCTGCAGACAGCTGCCAGCGTAAAAGCTATACCTGTAGTGGAGGTATTTGCGCAGGGCAAGGAGGTGTTTATGGTGGGTAGTAGCTGGCCTGCTGATATCGAGGTGCTGTTACCGCTGATCCAGAAACACCGACAAGGTATACAGTTCATCATCGCGCCGCACGAGATTCACGAAAGCGGCATCAGTCAGCTGATGAAACAGCTCGGCGAAGGGGCGGTGCGCTTCTCGCAGGCCACGGAATCTGATGCCGGCAGGTATAACGTGCTGGTGATTGACAACATCGGCATGCTCTCCTCGCTTTACAGCTACGGCACTTATGCTTACATTGGCGGGGCCTTCGGCAAGGGACTGCACAACACGCTGGAGGCGGCTGTGTTCGGTTTGCCGCTGTTCTTCGGGCCGAAGTTCGACAAGTTTCAGGAGGCCAAGGATCTGGTGCAGCTAGGCTGTGCTTTCCCAATCAACAATGCGGACGAACTACTGCAGGCTTTTGAGCGGGTGCATACTACACCCGGACTGCGCCAGGGTATAACCGACAAAGAAAAAACTTACGTACACGAACAGGCGGGTGCCACAGCCAAAATAATGGCCGATGTGCGCCAACTGTTGAAATAAAACGAATGAAGGGAGTTGTAGTAAAATCGACGGGATCGTGGTATTTAGTGCGTGATGCAGAGGGTAAACTGCACCGGGCGCGTCTGCGCGGCAAGTTCAAGCTCAAGGGCCTAAAGGTGAGCAACCCGCTGGCCGTCGGCGACCGTGTGGAGTTCGACGTGGAAACCACGGGCGAAGACACAGCCGTGATTCACAAGATCGAAGACCGCGAAAACTACATCATCCGCAAATCCACGCACAAGGCCGAGCACGCACACATCATCGCCGCCAACCTCGATCAGGCGCTGTTGATAGCTACGCTGGTATCGCCACGCACTTCCTTTGGCTTCATCGACCGCTTTCTGGTAACGGCCGAGGCTTACGGTATACCTACCGTGATTGTGTACAACAAAACCGACCTCTACGACGAGGACATGCAGGAATACCAGCGGCAGATCGCCTACCTGTATGAACGCATCGGTTATAAAGTGATGGGTGTTTCGGCACACGCCAACCAAAGTATAGAGGAACTCAAAGAATTGCTGCACGGCAAAACTTCGCTCTTCTCGGGCCACTCCGGTGTGGGCAAGTCCACGCTCATCAACCTGATCGTACCCGATCTCGACCTGAAAACCTCCGAAATCTCCGGCTTCTCCGACAAAGGCGTGCACACCACCACCTTCGCCGAGATGTTCGAGATTGATTCTGAGACGTTCATTATTGACACACCCGGCATCAAAGAACTCGGCATCGTCGACATCCCCAAACAAGAGCTCGGCCACTTCTTCCCCGAAATGCGCGAGCGCCTCAACCAGTGCCGCTTCAACAACTGCACCCACTTCAACGAACCCGGCTGCGCCGTGGTAGAGGCCGTCCGCCACAACGAAATCGCCCTGACCCGGTACGAGAGCTACCTGAGCATGCTGCAGGGAGAGGATAACAGGAAGTGATTTGAGTTGGGGAGTTTAGGAGTTTGAGATTTGTAGGGACAGGTCGCGACCTGTCCGAATCGTGCACAAGTAGAATTTGTCTGAATATTCATATAAGCTCCCTATTCCCAAGGGTCTTTTTCTCTGTTGCCGTCCTGAAGGTATAAGCGCTATAGTTTCTGTTCTTAATCAGAACACTGGCTCTACCCACCCCTTCCCCTCCCGAGAGGGGAATTTCTGCCGTTACTTCTTTGCAGGTATAAGCGTTGTAGTTACTGCAGTTCCTTTGCTGGACCGGGTCCAACCACCCCTTACCCCTCCTTGTCTAAGGCGGGGAGTCGGTAACTGCCAGTTCTCAGGTATAAGCGCTGTAGTTTTCGATATTGCCACGGTCTGCTGGCAGGTATTGCAAGAGTAACTTGCACGCTAGCGACAAAGCAGACAGCGGTACCAGGTGCACTTTTGACGATTTTTTGTTTGAGCGGTCAGCGAGTTCAAAACGTCTTGATTTTTTTGCTTACTTTTTTCATCAAGGAAAAAAGTGAGTGCCCGCCGCACAGGCGAAGCTATACAACGATATCATTTGCTATACCTGCAAAAGGCATTAGCCACAGTGCAAAGCAGGCTATACCTATACCTATACCTATACCTATACCTATACCTATACCTATACCTGGGCTGGAGGCCCCACCATAGCAGACACGAGTGTGGACGCACGCTCCATCAAGTTATACCTGCAAACCCGCCCCGCCCGGCCAGGCGAAAAGCCAGATGCAACCTCAACTACAAACTCCCCCACTCCGTTAGTAAATAATCAACCTCACCACGACCACTATGAAAATCGAAAACGCGAATATCCTGATCACAGGCGGCACACTCGGCATCGGCTACGCTACGGCCCAGTTACTCATCAAGCACGGAGCCAATGTAGCCATAACCGGTCGTGACGAGAAACGGACCAACAAGGCAGCGCGGGAACTTGGGGCATTGCCCATCACAGCCGATGTGGCAAATCCGGAAGACGTGAAGCGGACCTTCGAGACATTTATGAGTGAATATGGCCGGCTCGATGCGCTCATCAACAACGCAGGTATAGGCATATCCAAAAAGCTGGAAGATGTGACGCTGGAGGATTTTCAGCAGGTATACAGCGTCAACGTGTTTGGCGCCGCCATGATGGGGAAGCGGGCGGCGGAGATTTTCAAAAAGCAGAACTACGGCAACATCATCAACATCGGCTCCACAGCCGCGATCAAAGGCTACGAAGGAGGCTCGGTATACGCATCGTCTAAGTTCGCCCTGCGCGGCATGACCCAGTGCTGGCAGGCAGAGTTGCGGAAGCATAATGTGCGGGTTATGTTGCTCAACCCCAGCGAAGTGACCACCGCCTTTGGCCGTGAAGACAGAGAAGAACGTGACAGCCAGCCAAACAAACTGCGGGGCTACGAAATTGCGCGGGCTATTAAAGGGGCGCTGGAGCTTGATGACCGGGGCTTCATACCTGAGTTGGCGGTGTGGGCGACAAACCCATTCTAAGTTTACAGAGCCGCTTCTTTAACTGGCACCAGTACCTTGTCGATCGTGTGCAGCACACCATTGCTGCTCATGCCGTCGGGCTTTTCCATCAAGGCATTGCCGATCTGAATTTTATCGTCACGCTTAGCCACTTTCAACTGGTGGCCGGCCGCTGTTTTCAGAATGGCGCCATCCTGCAAGTCGCTCGTGGTCAGCTTGCCTGCAATAATGTGGTTGTTGAGCAGTTGCTGCACCAGTTCACGGTGCTCGGAACTTTCCAGGTTATCGCGCAGGCTGTCAGGTAAGCCCCGGAAGGCGGCTTCTGTAGGGGCGAGAACGGTGTATGGGCCTGTGCCACTCAGGCTTTTAGCTACGCCTGCCTTGCGCAGAAGGGAGTTAAAAGTGCTTAAATCACTGTTGGCGGCGATATTGTCTAACAAACTGCGAGCAGATACGCGAGCATCATTGGTGCTCTCCGGACTTTGGAGAGCGTTGGCGGCTTGCGCCTCAACAGGTCCCTTGGCCTGCAGTGCATCGGCTCCCTCCTGCCGGGCGGCTTCGTTTCCGGTTTGGCTATTATTGGATTGGTCGCAGGCAGTGATCAGCAGCATGGCCAGTCCAAACAAGGTGAGTAGGTAGGGAAATGCTTTCATGGTAGGCTCGGGTTCTAATCGGATTCTGGTGTCGGGCTATAATACAATTACTGTTTTAGAGCGCATCAAGTTTTGGCAAATACCGGGCCATTCATCCGTTCAGCCAAATCACAGGTTCTGTGTATGGCTCTCCACCAATATTTTGCGTACTTTTGTACTTATTCGTATTCCATTATTCCAAAAGATTAAAATTATGAGAACCGCAGAAATCCATACCGGCAAAGGTGTCATGAAAGTAGAGTTTTATGAAAAAGACGCGCCAAAGACGGTAGAAAACTTTATAAAACTTGCCAAAGAAGGCTTTTATGACGGCCTGACCTTCCACCGCGTTATTCCTGACTTCGTAATTCAGGGCGGGTGCCCTAACTCACGCGAAGGCGCCAAGGGCGTGCCGGGCACTGGTGGCCCAGGCTACAAAATCGACTGCGAGTTGACCGGTGAAAACCAGTATCATGACCGCGGTGTGCTGAGCATGGCGCATGCCGGCCGTAACACAGGTGGGTCACAGTTCTTTATCGTACACAATCGCAAAAACACTGCCCACCTCGACCGTAACCATACCTGCTTCGGCAAGGTGGTAGAAGGCGTGGACGTGATCGATCAGATCCGCGCCAACGACAGGATTGAGAAGATCGTGGTGAACGAAGAGTAGGCACCCTACCCGGGTACAGACAACAGAAAAGGCCGCCCAGACGCGGCTTTTCCTGTTTAAAAGCGCTTCACTTCAGCAGATTAATATCGTCCATTTCTATATATAAACCCTTATTCTTAAGGATTAATTCTTAATTTTACCTGAAAGGGACACTTCGTTCCGGACAGAAAATGCAGCCACTTACACGGTGTTTGCCCGTTCCTGTGATTTCCTGAACCTATACCTGTAACCGGCAGGCACCCACTACCGCCCTGCCACTACCCTGTTTATGAAGAAATTAGCTTTACACTGGCAGATTCTGATCGGCATGGTGCTAGGAGTAGCCTGGGGTATTTCTGCCAGCTCCTTCGGCCTCATCGAGTTCACCGCTGACTGGATCAAGCCCTTCGGCACCATCTTTATCAACCTGCTCAAACTGATCGCCGTTCCGCTCGTGCTCGTCTCCCTGATCACGGGGGTAGCCAGCCTGAGCGACATCAGCAAACTCTCCCGCATCGGCACCAAAACGATCGGCCTGTACCTCATGACGACACTGCTGGCTGTAGTGCTGGGGCTTGTCATCGTGAACATAGCGGAGCCCGGCAAAGCGTTTTCACCCGAAAAGCGTGAGGAATTTAAAGCCCAATACGCTGGCGCTACCGACCAGCGCTCTTCTGCTGCGGCTGCCGTAGAAGAGCAGGGGCCGCTGCAGGCACTCGTCGACATTGTTCCTGACAACATTTTTGCGGCCATGACTAACAATGCCAGTATGCTGCAGGTTATCTTTTTCGCCCTCCTTTTCGGCATCGCCCTGATCATGATACCCCGGGATAAGTCGGGCCCGGTCAATATCTTCTTTGAAAGTGTGAACCTGGTCATCCTGAAAATGGTGGATATCATCATGATGGCCGCTCCCTACGGCGTGTTCGCCCTGCTGGCAGGCCTGGTAGTAGAATTTGCCGGCGACGATCCTTCGGCCGCTGCCGAGTTGCTGCTCGTGCTTGGCTATTACTGCATTGTCGTAACCGCCGGCCTGGCCATTATGATGTTTGTGGTTTACCCGCTCCTTATCAAAATCCTGGGCAAGAGCAGTTACGTTGACTTTTTCAAAGGTATTTTCCCGGCTCAGATGCTGGCATTGTCTACCTCCTCCAGCGCAGCTACACTGCCGGTTACCATGGAGCGCTGCGAAGAACGCCTGGGCATCAACCGCGAGATTACCAGCTTTGTGCTGCCCCTCGGCGCTACTATCAACATGGACGGCACGAGTTTGTACCAATCGGTGGCGGCTGTGTTCATCGCGCAGGCCTATGGCATGGATCTGTCGCTGGCGGCGCAGGCCGGTATAGTGCTCACGGCCACGCTTGCTTCCATAGGATCGGCTGCCGTGCCCGGTGCGGGCGTAGTGATGCTCGTGATCGTGTTGCAGCAGGCGGGTATCCCAATCGAAGGCATTGCCCTGATCCTGGCCCCTGACCGTTTGCTCGACATGCTGCGAACGACTGTGAATGTGACCGGCGATGCCGCAGTGGCCATGATCGTGGCCCACTCCGAAGGGCAGCTGCACCCCCCTGTTCTCGAAGACATTGGCCTGAAAGGCTAAGCAATCCTGACCATCGAACACAAACACAAGGCTGCCCCTGCGGTCTTGTGTTTTTTTATGTACCTTGGTTAACTATACCTCACCTCAACGGGTATACAGAGGCACACTACTTAGCGCAGGTATGAAGCAAAAAGACATGCAACTATTCCGGCTATACCCACTCGGCGACAGCGCCATCACGGTGCAGTTCGGCGATCGCATCGACAAAGCGACCCATGCCAAGGTACGCGCTTTCAGTACTTACCTGGACCGCCACCCGTTTGCCGGTTTTGTGGAACAAGTGCCGGCCTACAACACTGTTACCGTGTATTACGAGCCCTGTCAGGCGAGCGAGCGGGGCTTCTACAACCCCTACACCCGCGTAACCGAGCAACTACAGTATATTCTCAGAGTAGCCCGCGAAAACGACAAGTCCGCTGCGGCCCGCACAGTGGAGATTCCGGTGTGCTATAACGGCTCCTTCGGACCTGATCTGGAGTACGTGGCCCGTTATACCAAACTCAGCCCGCAGGAGGTAATTGCCAGCCACACACGCGGCAAGTACCAGGTATACATGATTGGCTTCGCGCCCGGCTTCCCATACCTGGGCGGGATGGCCAAAAAGCTGGCTACGCCCCGGAAAAAAAATCCCAGACCACGCATCCCTGCCGGATCAGTAGGTATAGCAGGCGGCCAGACGGGCATCTACCCCATCGAGACGCCGGGCGGTTGGCAACTGATCGGCCAGACACCCCTCCGGCTGTTTGACCCGAACCGGGAGCAGCCCAGTCTGCTGCAGGCAGGCGACCAGGTAAAGTTCCTGTCCATTTCAGAGGACGAGTTCTGGCATCGAAAGGAGCAGTTGCATGGGGCTTGAGATCATCAAACCAGGTATGCGCACCACCGTGCAGGACAGGGGCAGGTATGGGCACCAGAAAGAGGGCATCATCACAAGCGGTGCCATGGATAGCTTTGCCTGCAGAGTTGCGAACATGCTGGCCGGCAATGCGGAGGAGGAAGCCGTGCTGGAGATCACACTCACCGGCCCCACTATCCACTTCACCGATGACCACCTGATCGCCCTGACCGGTGCCGACCTCTCACCCGAGCTTAATGGGGAACGGGTGGCCATGTGGCGGCCTTTTCTCGTGAAGAAAGGTGCCACGCTGTCTTTTGGAGTGTCCTTATCGGGTTGCAGAGCTTATTTGGCCGTGTCGGGAGGTTTAGACATACCTAAGCTGATGGGCAGCTATGCCACCTACCTGCAGGCAGGTATAGGCGGCTACCAGGGAAGGGCGCTGCAGGCCGGAGATCTTATACCTTGCCACAGCCCCACGCCCGCAGGTATAGCCCTGTTCTCACAAGTGTCAGGCGCCACCAGCGGGCACGCTTACACGGCTGTTCACTGGACGCCCGATCCCCAGTTTTATCCTGCTTATAACCCAAACCCAACCATCCGCGCCATCAAAGGTCCCGAGTACGAACTCTTTTCGGATACCAGCCAGGGGCAGATCTGGTCGGAGCGTTTCCAGGTATCGGCGCAGTCAGACCGGATGGGCTACCGGCTACAGGGCGTCTCGCTATACCTGAGCGAAGAAACGGAGCTGATCTCTACTGCCGTTACATTTGGCACGGTGCAGGTGCCGCCCGAGGGCACACCAATCGTGCTGATGGCCGATCACCAGACAACAGGCGGCTACCCGCGCATCCTGCAGGTAGTTAGCGTCGATTTACCTATCTTGGCGCAGGTCGTGCCAGGCCAGACCATTGCGTTTGAGGAAGTGTCGCTGGAGGAAGCCCAGCAGCTTTACATCCGGCAGGAACAGAATCTGACCCAACTGGCCCGTGCCATTCACCTAAAGCACAACATATGAACGAACCCCTCTCCGTTGACCTGAACTGCGACCTGGGCGAGAGTTTTGGCGCCTACCGCATGGGCAATGACGAACAGCTACTGCCCTTTGTCACATCGGCCAACATCGCCTGTGGCTTTCATGCCGGCGACCCGGGCGTGATGCGCAAAACCGTACAGCTTTGCCTGCAGCACAACGTGGCCATCGGTGCACACCCCGGCCTCCCCGATCTCGTGGGTTTTGGCCGACGCAACATGGCCGTGTCAGCGGAGGAAGTATACGATATGGTGGTATACCAGATAGGGGCACTGCAGGCCTTTGTGCAGGCCGAGGGCAGCACGCTGCAACACGTGAAACCGCACGGCGCCCTCTACAACATGGCCGCCACCGATACCAAACTTGCCGAGGCCATCGCCGAAGCTGTGTACAAGGTAAACCCCGAAGCGCTGCTTTACGGACTGGCCGGAAGTGAACTCATCCAGGCGGCCAAGCGACTACAGCTTGGCGCTGCCAACGAAGTGTTTGCCGATCGTACCTACCAGCAGGACGGCACGCTTACTTCCCGCCGCCAGCCCGATGCGCTTATCACCGACCCAGACAAAGCCGCCAGCCAGGTGCTGCGCATGGTGCGGGAAGGCAAGGTGCTGTCGCAGCAGGGGGTGGAAGTAGGTATACAAACTGATACGGTTTGCATCCACGGCGACGGCCCGCATGCGCTGGCTTTTGCGCGCCATATACATGAAACCTTGCAGCGCGAAGGTATAGCGCTTGCCAGACCCAACGCGCAGCGCCCATGAAGCAGAAACGCAACTGGAGCGTGCTGCTCGGTGCTGCCTTCTTGATGGCGACATCTGCCGTCGGGCCCGGCTTTCTCACCCAGACTACCGTCTTCACGCAATCGCTCGGTGCCAGTTTCGGCTTTGTGATACTCGCTTCCATTATCCTCGATATTGGGGTGCAGCTGAACGTATGGCGTGTGATTGCGGTGTCAGAAAAGCGGGCGCAGGATATTGCCAACATGCTTATGCCGGGCCTTGGACTGTTTGTGGCGGTGCTGATTGTGCTGGGTGGTTTTGCTTTTAACATTGGCAATGTGGGTGGTGCGGGACTTGGATTTAACGTGCTATTCGGTAGTTCGCCGGAGCTGGGAGCCATCATCACCGCAGGTATAGCCATTGGCATTTTTTTGGTGCGTGAAGCCAAAAAGGCAATGGACCGCTTCGCCCAATTCATGGGGATGCTGATGATCTTGCTGATCGTGTATGTGGCCATCACCTCCTCCCCTCCCCTTGCCGAGGCAGCCATCAAAACCTTGCTGCCCGACCAGATCGACCTGATCGCCATCATTACGTTGGTAGGCGGCACGGTAGGCGGTTACATTACGTTTGCCGGCGGTCACCGTCTGCTCGACGCCGGGGTGAAAGGCGAAAGTGCTTTGCCGGAAGTGAACACCAGCGCTGTTTCAGGTATAACGGTGGCATCCATTATCCGCATCTTTCTGTTTCTGGCAGCGCTGGGAGTGGTGAGCAAAGGCCTTGTGCTCGACGAGAGCAATCCGCCAGCCTCTGTCTTTCAGTTGGCTGCCGGCAACGTAGGATATAAGCTTTTCGGCATCGTGATGGTGTCAGCGGCCATTACCTCAGTGATCGGATCGGCTTATACCTCAGTTTCCTTTATCAAGTCCTTCCACAGGAGCATCGAGCGTTACGAAAACTGGTTTATCATCGGCTTCATCCTAGTCTCCACTGCCATCTTTGTTACCATTGGTAAACCGGTGCACCTGCTTATCCTGGCGGGTGCTCTAAACGGACTCATCCTGCCCATCACGCTCGGCACTATTCTGATTGCCGCTCACAAAACGAAGATCATCGGCAGGTATAAGCACCCGCTGTGGCTGACGGTTTTTGGTCTACTGGTGGTATTGGTGATGGCCTGGATGGGTGGCTATACCTTGGTGAAGCAGTTGCCGGCGTTGTTTGGGTAATAAAAACAAAAAGCCAGAAGCAGTCCTTATACCGCTTCTGGCTTTCAACTCTTTAACTCTTAAATTCCTAAACTCTCAAACTCCTAAAAGTCGTCTTCGTCCTCTTCCTCACCGAAGCTTGGCATGGTGAACATACCGCTGAGCAGGTCTTTGAACTGCAGGCCGGTGCTGAGTCGGTTTTTGCTGAGCTGACTGTGTTCGGCCAGGCCGTGCAGGGCAAACTCCATCATGAACAGCTTCTCTTCTCCTTTTGCTTCGGGGCGATATTTCTCCACCAGTTCACTCAGACCAGGTATAGCCTGCAGTGCTTTTTTGTATTCCGATGCGGTGGCATCATTCAGGATATCAACTGTATTGCCATCGCCAAACCAGTCCGTTATTTTCTTATACGGGCTGCCTTCTTTTGACTTCTTGCCTTTATCCGGATCAGGGAAATAATGGAGGAATTGGGTGCGGATGGCCTTGCCCATGAGCACCTGCGCCACATGCCCGGCGCCTTCCTGCTCACCTTCGTACACCAGCTCCACTTTACCCGTCACGGCAGGTATGGTATTCAGGAAATCGGACAGTCGCACATAGGTTTTGCCCTCGCCGTTCAGCAGAGCACGTCGCTCGGCCGCACTCAGCAGACTCTCAAAAGCCGAAATGGTCAGACGGGCCGACACACCGCTTTTGGCATCCACATACTCACTCTCACGTGCTTCAAATGCCACCTGCTCTATCAGATCGCTGATTATGTCGTTGGTCGTGACCAGTTGCTCTTGCTCTTCCTTAATATGCGCTTCCTGCTGGGTGATCTTCTTGCCGATCGCAATAGACTTCGGATAGTGCGTGATGATCTGCGAGTCGATGCGGTCTTTGAGCGGCGTTACGATGGAGCCCCGGTTGGTGTAGTCCTCTGGGTTGGCCGTGAACACAAACTGGATGTCGAGTGGCAAGCGTACTTTGAAGCCCCGGATCTGGATGTCGCCTTCCTGCAGAATATTGAACAGGGATACCTGAATGCGGGCCTGCAAATCGGGCAGTTCGTTGATCACGAAAATGCCCCGGTGCGAACGTGGAATCAGGCCGAAATGGATCACCCGCTCATCAGAATAAGGCAGCTTGAGCGTGGCCGCTTTGATGGGGTCAGCATCGCCGATCAGGTCAGCCACCGATACATCGGGGGTGGCGAGCTTCTCGGTGTAACGATCGGAGCGGTGCATCCAGCCGATGGGCGTATCGTCGCCGTGCTCATGTATCTGGTCTTTGGCGTAGCGCGAAAGCGGCTGCAACGGGTCGTCGTTCAGCTCGGAGCCCTGCACAACCGGTATGTACTCGTCGAGCAGGTCCGCCATCAGGCGGGCGATACGCGTTTTGGCCTGACCGCGCAAACCGAGCAGGTTAATATGGTGCATGGAAAGTATAGCCCGTTGCAGGTCCGGCACCACGGTTTCTTCGTAGCCCCAAATGCCCGGGAACACCTCTTCTTTGCGCTGCAGTCTGCGGATCAGGTTACGGCGAAGCTCCTGCTTCACAGTTTGCGGTTCGTACCCGGCGGCACGTAACTGACCAAGGGTCTTTATCTTCAGTAAGTTCTCTGCTTTAATGTCTTCGTATTGCATTCTCTTTTGGTTGAATGTCTGTTAAATGGTTTAATTTCCGGCGGGAGTTTCAGGTAAACTGTATTTTGCTTTTATGAAAAAGATCCCGCTTTATAAAATGCTGGAATTGATCGGGCTATTACTGTTTATAGTCGCGTTCATTTCCAGGCTGTATTTCGAGCTTAGCACTTCTGTGTACTACACCGCCTTAGGCGCTTTACTCCTTTTGTTTTTGTATGCCAGTTCACTTAAGAAAAAGCATCGTTAAGTGTTTACGGGTTCGATTTGCCTGGTATGCGCAAACTCGCTTTCCGGTTTTTAATTGCAAAGAATCCCTTTCCAGGCGGAAAGTTTTGGTGTACGATTCGGACAGGTCGCGACCTGTCCCTACAAGGTTGCACCCATGCTGCGTTGCACCACGACGTTACGGTGTAACGTCACTACAGATAAACTTTCTACCTTTATAACTTTTCACCTTTCTAACTTAAAAGCTTTTCTTCCGATTGCGACCGTAGTCGCGGAACACCAGGTGGCCCAAGCCTTTGAGTGAGCTGTAGTACGCCTGGCCGTTATTCACTTTGGTAAACTCGTCTACGAATTGCTGCAGGTAGGGATCCGATGCGATCATAAAGGTGGTGATCGGTATTTTGATGCGACGGCATTGAGCAGCTAGGTTCAGGGTCTTGTTCACTACCTTGCGATCCAGTCCGAAACTGTTTTTGTAGTAGTGCAATCCTTCTTTCAGACAGGTTGGCTTGCCATCCGTAATCATGAAGATCTGCTTGTTAGGCGTCTTTCGCTTCCGCAGGATGTCCATCGCCAGCTCCAGCCCGGCCACCGTGTTGGTATGGTACGGCCCCACTTCCAGGTATGGCAAGTCCTTTATTTCAATCTGCCAGGCGTCATTGCCAAACACGATCACATCGAGCGTATCTTTTGGGTACTTCTGCTTCACCAACTCGGCCAGCGCCATCGCCACTTTTTTGGCCGGCGTAATGCGGTCTTCCCCGTACAGGATCATCGAGTGCGAAATGTCGATCATCAGCACGGTGGACGACTGCGTTTTGTGCTCCGTCTCCATAATTTCGAGGTCCTGCTCCGTCAGTCGGAAGTCAGAAAGGCCGTGGTTGATTTGGGCGTTGCGGATGGAGTCGGTCATGGAGATCTGCTCCAGCGCATCCCCGAAACGGTACTCCCGGCGGTCGGTGCTGGCCTCGTCGCCTATACCTGTCTGAGGTGTGGCATGGCTCCCTTTACCGCCTTTTTTCAGCTTGCCAAAGATCTCTTCCAACGCGCTTTTCCGAATGTTCTGCTCACTTTTAGCGGTCAGTTTCAGTACCCCCTCTTCCTGCGGATTCTCGTCGATATACCCGTTCTTCTTGAGGTCTTCGATAAAGTCGCCGATGCCGTAGTCATCGCTGGTCAGGCCATACTGCTTGTCCAGCGAACTGAGCCACGCCAGGGCCTCAGCCACATCTCCGGACGTGATCATGACCAGTTGCAGGAAGATCTTCAGCAGCGACTCAAAGCCCTGCTTATCGTCTTGCGGCGGAATGTACTCTGCAAATCTATATCCTATACTCATAACCTCTCTCCTGATTTATACTCTAACAACGCTACACACACGAATGTTCGTGCACACCGGTTCTTATACGTGAAATGCCCTGAGCGGCTTTGGCTGGGTTGGGTTGGTACTGGTTAAGATAAGGACAATATCCCCTACTTCCTTTGAAGAGGACTTTTGGCCTTTACCGTTTCTCAGGCATAGCCTCGTCATTACAGCAGCTTCATTGCAGTACCGGGTCCAACCACCCTTAACACCTCCTTGTCCTTGAAGAGGGCCCCCTACCCCCAGGAGGGGAGCCTATTGTCGCCGTCTCAAAGGTATAGGCTTCATAGCTTCATTTTCCGTGCACGATTGACATCCCCCTGCCCCCTTCAAAGGGGGACTTGCGGTTGAGACCATCTCACAGGTATAGTTTTGTAGTTGCTCAAGTTTAAAGCCTATACCGGATCAAACCACCCCTAACCCCTCCTTATCCAAGGTGGGGAATCTGTGACTGCCACTCCAAGGTATAGCTTCGTAGTTTGCTACGCTTCAAGATCCCTAGCAGGTATAGCAAGACATCCTTGTCCCTCCAGCGATGAAAAAGAAAGCCTTAGCCAGGTGCGCCAATGACGATTTTTTTGCCTACTTTTTTCTTTATCGAGGGCCCCTACCCCCATCAAGGAAAAAAGTAGGGCCCGCCCGGCCAGGGCAGGCTACAAAGCAAGTCAGGTTGCTATACCTGCAACTGCCGCTACGCCAGTTACAAACAGACCTAATGTTCAATTGCACATATCTTATAACAGCAGGGGGCAGGCTGCTTTCGCAACCTGCCCCCTGCTGTTATAAGATATAGCTCTCGCTAATTAGTCAATCCAACGGAACTTGTACTCCAATTGTGGCGATCTCATGCGCTCCGCTACTCTTTTGAGGCGGTCTGGCAGCGCGGTTAAATAATCGCGGGCACGCTCGCCGGCATCATTCAAACCAGAAACTGTTTCCAGCTTCCACTCTTTCACAAGGTCGCTCAGAATGTCGGTATAATCGAGGGCAGTATAAACGTTAATGCGTTGGGCGGCATCGGTGAAGTGTCCGAAGGTCTTGCCCATGTCCACACCAAGCTCACGCATGTAATGTGCCGGCATCACGATCTTCTTGCGCATCATGTCTTCAAAAGCCAGCATCATCTCGTTCGGATCAGCTTCAAATATTTTGCCTACAAAGGCCTTGTATGCTTTGGCGTGACGGGCCTCGTCAGAAGCCACGTAACCGCAAAGCTTGGCCAGCATGCCGTCGCCCTGCTTTTTGGCGATCTGGGCCACGCGGCGGTGCGACAGGTTGGTAGCTGTTTCCTGGAAAGAGGTATACACGAAGGCGCGATACGGATCGTTGTCCGTTTGCAGGTCGAAGCCATCGGCAATCAGGTACTGCGTAGAAGCCTCCATTTCGCGCATGTTGATGCGGCCGGTCAGGTAGAGGTACTTGTTCAGCAGGTCACCATGGCGGTTCTCTTCGGCTGTCCAGGCACGATTCCACCGCATCCACGGACTCTCTTCGTTCTGCGGCAAATCTTTTATGGTCATCAGCCAGCTCTCGTAAGTTGGCAGCGCTTCTTCAGTAATGGTATCGCCTACCAGCACGGCAAGCAGGTCGTAGCTCAGGTCACGGGCACGCTCCTGCAGGTTCTTCACTTCTTCAAAAAAGTTTTCCATGCGGGCGTCAGGCAGTAGATCAGCTGGTTGCCAGCTGTCTTCTACAGACTTTAGAAACTCTGTCATCTTCTCGTGGACAAAGTCTTCCATCCACTTCATGACTTCTACACGGGAGGCAATGGCTGTAATCATGGTATTGTTTTAGGCGATTGAAATTCAAATATAGGTATTTATACTAAAATAGTTGTCCGCAGCGTAATATTAAGTTAACTCTCTGTTAAAAAAGGAGTTCAGGTTCGGCGTCATATTTAACCCTCCACCTCTCCATTATCAAAAGCACATACCATCAAACACACCCAGGATACCTTATACTTACGCAGAAACGGAAAACAGTTTACACGTTTACCTGCAATGTATAGTAAGTCCCTGATAGAGTGCAATTTCAGCGTCTTAAAATCTTCTGATACAGTATTCTAAGGAAGCGCAGGTCTACTTTAAGTTTGTTGATGAGATGGAGGGTGCGGTACACCGGTCCTAGTCCGGCGTGCTGCCGCAGCAGGTCCAGAAACTGTTCAGCCTGCTGGTAGTGGCCCGTCAGGTAGGCGTGCCGGGCCTCGTATTGCAAGCGGCGGGTCAGGGCGCTTTTCTCCCCGGCACTTTGGACCAGTTTGGTTGCTTTCCGGCAAACCAGAACCGTAGAGGTTAACTGTCTATCGCCGGGTTTGTAGAGTTGCTTCGAAAGCGAATTGGCATGCAGACGGCGTTTGGTGGTGATCGCGTCCAGAAAAAAATACTTATACCTGCGGGAGGAGCGCACCCAAAAGTCAAAGTCTTCATAAGCCAGTGTTTCATCGTAGCCTTGAAGTTCCTCAAACACCTGTCGCTTCATCATCATGGTAGGCGGACAGATAAAGTACCGCCCCAACAGATGCTGAAAAATGTCACCGGAGGGTGCAAAGGAAATCACCTCGCCCCTCTGGTTGCGCTTGTAGTGAAAGCGCACGTGACGGCCTTCATCATCAATGTACTCCGCATCCGAATACACGACGCCGTAAGTATCATCCAGCTTTTCGAAGGCCGCCACCTGCTGCGCCACCCGCTCGGGCAAGAGCACGTCGTCAGTCGCAAAATCGATGACGTAGGCGCCTTTGGAAGCACGCCAGGCCAGGTTAAATGCCCTGGTGTTGCCTTGGTTCGTGCCTGTACTCAGGAAGGTGAGCTGCGGATATTGCCGGACATATTCCTGAATGACGGCGACACTGTTATCCGTGCTGCAATCATCCATGATGATGATCTCCAGATTCGGGTAAGTCTGGGCCAGCACCGAGTCCAGCGCCTCGGCGATAAAGCGCTCGTGGTTGTAGCAGAGGCAGATGACCGACACCAGCGGAAGTGCAGTAGGATCAGCCATGGCGCTCAAAGAAAGTGTGAATACAGGTGATAACTGCCTCCTGCTCAGCCTCCGTCATGCCCGGAAAAAGCGGCAGACTCAAACTTGTTTCGGCCAGCTCTTCCGCTACCGGAAAGTTTCCCTTTTTATAGCCCAGAAAGGTATAAGCTTCCTGTAAATGCACCGGCACCGGGTAGTGGATGGCCGTCTGTATGCCTTGTGTTGAAAGGTACTGCTGCAAAGCGTCGCGCTGCTTTGTCCGGATGTTGAAAATGTGGTATACATGGGTGCAGTCCGGCGCTGTGACAGGCAGCACCAGGTCGTCTATACCTTGCAGTCGGGTCAGGTATACCTGCGCCAGCCGCTGTCGCTCGCTATTCAGCGCATCGAGGTGTTGCAGCTTCACGCGCAGTGCGGCGGCCTGCACCGTGTCGAGGCGGGAGTTAATGCCTACGATCTGGTTGTGATATTTCTGCTGCTGCCCATAGTTATGGTACATGCGGACGTAGTCAGTCAGCGCTGGGTCTGACGTAACGACAGCGCCGCCATCGCCCAGCGCGCCCAGGTTTTTAGTAGGGTAAAAGCTGGTGGCACTGATGCGGCCAAAACTACCGACCGGACGACCTTGGTAGCTGGCTCCCTGTGCCTGTGCAAAGTCTTCGATGATAGTCAGGTTGTGCTTGGCAGATAGTTCCAGAAAGCCCGCCATCTCGCAAGCCTGGCCATAGAGGTGCACCGGTATGATGGCTTTGGTGCGTGGTGTGACGAGCACAGCGGCCTCAGCGGCAGTCAGGTTACAGGTATAGCGGTCGGGTTCGGCCAGCACAGGTATAGCGCCCACCTGCACCACGGCATTCACGGTCGCGATGAAGGTATTGGCCGGCACGATCACTTCATCGCCCGCTCCTATACCTGCGGCCTTCAGGGCCACCACCAGCGCATCGTAGCCATTGCCGACCCCGATGGCCCTACCTGCCTGCACGTAAGCGGCAAATTCATTTTCGAACGTTTCCACCTCCTCGCCCAATATGTACTGCTGACTCCGAAAGGCACGCAGCACCGCCTCCTCTACCTGTTGGTTTATACCTGCAGGAAAGTCACGGAAAGCAAAGTATGGAACCTGGGTTATGGGCATAGGGATAGACGGTATTTACAGAGCCAGGTGTGCTGCCAGGCGCTTGAACGTGGTGTAATCGCGGATGTAGTCGGACTCCTCGAAATCGGTGGAGGTCAGGCAGACAGCTATGGTTCCCGGCGCAAAATACAGATCGGTCCAGCACATGGCTGGCAGGTATAGCCCGATGGCCGGGTTGTCGAGCACAAAGGTCTGCTTGCTTTTGCCATTATCCGTTTCCACTGTAATACTCCCAACGGCGGCCACCAGCACCTCTTCGGTAGCCTTGTTGGCGTGCTGCCCGCGCAACACACCCGCCGGGGTGCCATAAGTCCAGAACACCCGCCTGATCGCAAAGGGGATGTTCCGGGCTAGTTGCGTAGAGGCGATGAAGCCTATTTCCTGGCTGCCGGTCTCGGCAAAGTGGATCAGGTAGGGTGTGGCAGACAAGAGAAAAAATTTAGTACTGCCACAAATTAAAACAATTTCAGTTAATGTGCCTATACATCCGGCTCCGGCTTTGCCCTTGCAGACGCTTCTGTTACTTTTGCAAAGCATGGCGTGCTGCCCGCCCCAGCCTTTATACCTGCGCTATAGCTGACGCTGCGTGTGCTGTCGTGCGTTTCGCCTGGGTTTATATGCAGGATTTTCCAGTGAATGAATGTGTATACTCTCAGGCCATTGTAGCTAATTACATCACCTGTACTGCTAAGAAGCTAACCTCCACAGGCAGGATTGTTGCGCCGCAACCGCAGGTGCTGCCTGTGTATCAGGAGATAGCCGCTCATGTGCTTTAAAATTATGGAAGATACCTACCGCACCGTCGAATCGCCTTCTGAGGGCATCTACAAAGAGAAAGGCAGTAAATTCATTGCCCTGGCCTACCCGGTTTACACGGAAGAGGAAGTGAAAGAGATTCTCTCCGACCTGCGCAAGCAGTACTACGACGCCCGTCACCACTGCTACGCCTACAGCCTGGGCGCTGACAAGAGCCGCTACCGCGCCAACGACGACGGCGAGCCCAACCACTCCGCCGGTGACCCCATCCTGGGCCAGATCCGCTCCTTCGACCTGAGCAATGTGCTAGTTGTGGTTATACGCTACTTCGGCGGCACCAAACTCGGCGTCAGCGGCCTGATCAACGCCTACAAAACCTCCACTGCCGAAGCCCTCACCAACGCCACCATCGTTGAGAAGCACGAAACCACCCTGCTGCAAGTGCACTTTGCTTACCCGCAAATGAATGATGTTATGGGTCTGGTGAAAGAGTACGAGCTCGGCGTAAAAGACCAGCAATTCGAACTCGACTGCCGCATGACGCTGGAGGTTCGGAGAAAGCTGGAGGAGGAAGTGAGGGGTAGGTTGGAAGGAATGGAGGGAGTTACTGTGGAGTAGTGGTTGACTGGAACAGGATTTAAAGGATTTTAAGAGGGCACCTACCCCAGTACAGGGGAAAGAGTTTTCGTGCACGATTGACATCCCCCTACCCCCTTCTTTGTCGAGGGCCCCTTCCCCCAAGGGGGGCTTCTGTCATTACCTGTGTCAGGTATAGACTTTATAGCTTCAGCCATTCTCATACAGTACCGGGTCCAACCACCCCTGCCCCTCCTTATCCAAGGAGGGGAGTCTGTAGCTGCCAATTTACAGGTATAAGCGCTGTAGTTTCAGTTACGCTCACAAACACACTGGCAGGTATAGTAAGACTAACTTGCCCCGGAAGCTATGAAGCAAATAGCGC
>NZ_BMFP01000004.1:0-506535 GCF_014638845.1 Pontibacter amylolyticus | reverse complement strand
GATTTTGTGTTTGAGCGGTCAGCGAGTTTAAAATCGTCTTGATTTTTTTGCTTACTTTTTCATCAAGGAAAAAAGTGAGTGCCCGCCGCACAGGCGAAGCTATAAAACAATATCATTTGCTATACCTGCAAAAGGCATTAGCAATAATACACCTATACCTCTACCTGGGCCAGAGGCCCCACCATAGCAGACACGAGCGTGGACGCTCGCGCCATCAAGTTATGTTGTGCCTTAACCTGCGGCTGCACCGCCTTAGCCTTAGCACTACCACAATCATCAGGTGAAACCTAATTTTTGCTACCTTGTACAGCTGCAGCATACACTAACACCGCCATGGCTAAAAAGAAACGACACCGCTCCCGACACAAAATCCTGGACCGTAAGATCGGCATCAGTCCGGGCTCCCTCTTTATCCCTTTTGAAGCACATGCCCCACGCTACTTCCTGATGTCCTTCAACGAGCAAATGTTCAAAGAACAGGAGTTGGTTTCTTACGCCGAACTGGTGCAGCAGGTAAAGTCGCAGCCAGAGGCGACGCACTGGATCGACATACGGGGATACGCTGACCTCACCATGCTGGAGCTGCTCAAGCAGGACTTCGACATCCACTCCCTGCAGATGGAGGACGTGATCAACGATTACCAGCGCCCTAAAGTCGATGAGCTCGACGACCGGCTCTTCATCATCACCCGCATGCTCCGCTGGAAGGAAGAGCATCATACCCTGGATGACGTTCAACTCTCTGTTTTCTCGGGCCCCAACTATGTGCTCACCCTGCAGAGCGACTACGAAGATTGCCTGAATCCACTCCGCGAGCGCATCCGGGTAGGAAAAGGCATCATCCGGCAACGACCACCGATGTACCTGGTGTATGCTATTCTGGACGTGGTACTGGATTACTATTTCCCGGTGATGGGGTCCATCGGGTCTTATATTGAGGAGTTGGAGCAGAAGATTCTGGACAATCCGTCGAAGCAGGCGTTGCGGGAGATCCTGGACCTAAAGAACGAACTGATCAAGCTGCGCCGCATTGCCTGGCCGGAGCGGGACAAAATGAACGAACTGCTGCGCATGGACGAAGCCATTATACCTGACAATCTGAAGGTATACTTCCGCGACGCCTACGATCACTCCGTCCAACTCATCGACCTGATCGACAGCCACAAGGAAATGTCGACCAGTCTGGTGGAGTTGTACATGTCCACGGTGAACAACCGCATGAACGAGATCATGAAAGTACTCACCATTATCTCGAGTATTTTTATCCCGCTGAGCTTTATCGCCGGGTTGTACGGCATGAACTTCTCGCGCCAGGACCCTGAAACAGGTGAGGTGTTCCGACTAAGCATGCCCGAGCTATACCTGCCCTACAGTTACCCGACCCTGATCATCCTGATGACTACGCTGGTCATGGTGCAGCTATACCTGTTCTACAAGAAAGGCTGGTTTAAGAGTTTTTAGAATTTTTATTACGTCTTCCTATTCCTAAACTGGTTACTTTCTGTACCAGTTATACCTTAGGCAGGAGCGACAATTTTCAAAACGGAACCCAAATATTATGTCATTCTGAAAGAAACCAGGTAGAAATAGAGGGCCCCTACCCCCGGGAGGTTAAGCCGCAGCTATGAAAAGTCACAATTACTTTGTCTACATTACGACTAACCCGAGCAGAACGGTGCTTTATGTGGGAGTGACAAATGATTTGGTGTATCGGCTTGAGCAACACAAGGAAAACCGAGGCAAACCTGAAACTTTTGCAGGCCGTTACTACAAGCTGCTCTACAATGAACGCTATACCTATGTGCAGCACGCCATCGATAGAGAAAAGGAGCTAAAGAGTTGGAATCGTGAAAGGAAGATAGAACTTATTAAAAGTGAGGATCCATTCCTGCGATTCCTGAAATCCGAGCCCTGAATAACAGTTACTAACCCTAGCTACCAAGATCCTTCCAGGATGACAAATAAAGTAGAGTGACTCTGTCCAATAAAATACTGTGAGGAGTAATGAACTGTCCTAATTAATCCGGCAGCTTGAAACTCAGCTTCTGCAGTTCGTTTCGGAACACTTTGAAGACGGAGTAGTTGTTGCCTACCTCGTTGTAGTGGATGCTCACGGGCTGGTTGCTTTCCAGCGACCTGCCCCCAATCAGGCGGGCATCCGGACCGTAGAGGTAGGTCTTTTGCGGTCCGTTTTCGGTGATGCCGTATACCTGGTTGCCGCCTCCGAAGTTAAAGTACTGCACAATCTTGGGCGCCGAGGTAACGTATCGCTTCTCAAACAGCTCTTTGAGGTCCTGGTCGAAGGCGGCTACCTTGCCCTGGTCCTGCCGCACAATGATGTAGGAGCGGCCACCGGCGTCGGGCACGAGGTCGAACATGGCGCTCTTGCTTGGCCGCGGCAGCTGTTCCCGGGCCTTTACCTGGCCCTGCAGGTTGAACTCCACCACCTCACCGTAGCGCGACACCACCGTCACCACCGAGCGGCGCAAGTCGGCACCTGCCCGGATGACGCCTTCGGACGTGATCGGCACCCGCAAACTGAACGGGAAGCCCGGGTAGGTTTCGCCTTTGGCGTTGAGGGCGTATACGTAGCCGTTTTCGAGCAGTACCAGGATGACGTCGCGGCCGCCTACACGCACGTGCTGCGGTGTGGCTGCCAGGCGATAATCCATGCGGCGGGGCTGCCAGCCAGGTATGGCGTTGCCGCGTGTGTCGAACATGTACAGGTTGCCCAGGGCGTCATCCACCAAAAAGCGGTAATCACGGTTTTTCTCGAAGTCGAACACGGCCAGGCGCTGCAGGCGCAGGGTATCGCTCACGTTGAACGGGAAATGCTCCAGGTCGCGCCCCAGGTGGTCGATGGCATGGATGCGGGTGCCCGTGGCAAACACGTAGCGCAAGCGCTTTTCGCTGCCCAACTCGACTTGCTGCAGGCCGCCGATGACCTGGGCCTGAACCGAATCGGTCCAGCCACGGGTGCCGGTGGAGGTAATGTTATGAAGCACCAGCATAGAGTCCTGCACCACCACTTCACGACTTCGGTCGATGGCATTCTGGATCGGGTAGGGTGGCGAGATGAGACGGCTCGCAAATGGAATGGTGAATTCCTCTTCATAACCTCCCTGCACACCGTCGGCATGGCGTTCCTGCCTCCTGAACAGCACACTGGTGTAGTACTGGTTTTCAGCGCGGGCAAACTGCACGCTCACCTGGTTAAACCTTCGGATCAGGCTGGAGTTTTGCAGCAGGTCCTCCCGGTTCTCTTCCTGCAAATAGCGGTTCAGAATATACCAGGCGTTCACGGTGTTCAGGTATAAGCTGAAGTTACCCTCGTGCAGGGTTTCCTCCAAAAAGGCTTTCTGCGCCACGGAGCGTCCCCATACCTCACCCGCGTTGATATCGTCAATCAGCGCGCGCAGGCTGGCTATGTCCGGCGAAAACACCATGTAGTTGTCGATCTGCAGCACGTAGCTCTGCTCAAAACCAGCGAACAGACTGCCAAACAAACGGGCAGGCAGTTCTTCCAGGTCCAGCAGCTGCAAGGTATAGTTGCCGTACTTCTCGGTATAGATCTTCTCGTTCTGCGCTTTGCTCACCTGTTCTGCCAGGGCCTGAAAGCGGGTCCCGGTCTTGCCACTGCTTTCCATGCGGGCAATCACCATTTTGTCGGGGCTCGTGTTCATGTTGTACGACTCCATGTAAGCGAGCGCAATTTCCTGGCTATAAGAACGGGCGAGGCTGTCGATGGTGGGGCTGTAGGCATCGTTGGGAGCCTTGCCATCGCGCAGGCGCGCCACCTCCCTCACCCCGAAGTGCATCAGGATGGCCGTCCGCGTAGGCAGTAGTTGCTTGATGTCGAGCGGCCGGGGCTTAGATGGACGAAGCTGCGTCTGGAAAGAGCCCTCCAGCGTTTCGGGGTTCGAAAAGCCGTTCAGGAAAACCTTGTTCTGGTCGAGTTTGAGCTCCAGCATGGCGTTGCGGCAAAAGCTGCTCAGGTAGCGTACCTGCGGCATCAGATCCTCCTGCAGGAAAAGGCCAAACAAGTCAGGCAGGGCGCGGTAGTTTACAAACACGTTGGCGTACACATCCTCCTGGCTCAGGTAATTCACCTTTTTGTAGTCAGCGGCAATGGAGTTGAGTTTACCGCGATTGATGCGGCGCACGATCTCCTCCACCAGCACGGGCGAGGCGCTCAGAATGATGTTGTTATGAAAAGAGAAATAGGTAAAGCTGTTACCCAGCTGGGTATTGGTCACATCGGTGAGCAGCATGCCCTGGTACTCGCGGATCTCTTCTTTGAAGAGCGGGTCTTTGATGATATTCTCGCTGAGCGTGCGCAGAAAGCGATGCTCGCCCACAGATACCACGGGAATGTAGTACACAAACTCCACATCGGTCTTGCCGAGCACGTGCACAGAGGTGAGGATGTGTTTTTTGTCCAGGAATCGTTCGAGGCGCTGGTTGCCGGGTGCCACACTGTCGAGCATGGCCATGTTCTCCTGAAAGCGCTGCGCCACCGGAAGCACCGAGAAACTTTCCCACAGGTCGGTCTCCTCCAGGTGCTTTTTCAGGTCGCTGTGGTTGTTGGTTTCCACCACAAAAGCTGCCGTTTCGGGCACCAGCGTCCAGAGGTCCACCTTCTGCTGGGAGTCCTGCCACCTGCTAAAGCCATAATAGGCCAGGGAGGCCAGTGCTACAAATGCGATGAAGAAAAAGACAATGCGTTTCGGCATAGTGGGGGTGTATGAAGCTACAAATTAACCGAAAAAATTAGAAATCCCCCGAGTATAGCGGCTACAGTCCCAATTCATGCCGTAAATATCCAGATTCTATACCTGTTTAGCGGCCAGCGGCTGCACCTGCACTTGCCTGGCTGCGTATAAAGGGGCCAACTCAAACCTGCTCACCATGTTTCGGATACTCACACCTGTCGATTTCTCGGAAGGCTCCAACAAGGCCTGCCACTACGCGATGCAGCTGGCGGCCGGCGTTCCCGGGGCTAAACTGCTCCTCCTCCACTGCTTCCAGGATTACCTGGCTGATGCCGTGCCTGCCAGCGCTGCCAACCTGAACCCCTCGGAAGAGCTGGCGGAGCGTGTGCTGCACCGCAACGAAACCGAAGCGCTGGAGCAACTTGAGGTGCTCTACGAAAAGTTAAAGCAGAAAGCCCGCAGCATGGGCAGCAGTCTGCACATCGATCGGACCTTTACCCACGGCCTGCCGGAAGAGGAAATACCCGAACAGGCAGAGCGCTTCCGCCCTGCCGTGGTCATCATGAACACCAAAGGCGAGTCGAGCTTCGGGCGGGTTGTGTTCGGCACCGTCTCGACCAAGGTGATCGACGAAGCACGCGTGCCTGTGCTGACAGTGCCGAATCAATACGATGGCGCTATACCTGGCCGCATCCTCTACGCTACTGACTTCGGCAAGACGGACGTGGCCGACATCGATCGTGTCCGGCAGTTGTTCGGCCATCTGCAGCCCATGATCTACTGCGTGCACATTTCGGACGATCCGGAGCAGGACCGGGAAAAACTGCTGGTGCTGCAGCAAAACCTACAGCACGGCGCTCCCGAAAACGACATACGCTATGCCTTGCTCGAAGGTGAAGATGTCGCCGAGGCCCTGCAGGACTTTGCCCGTAGCGAAAACATCGACCTGCTGGCCCTTACTACCCAGGGGCGCGGCACGTTCGACTCACTCTTCAACCCCAGCCTGGCCAAGAAGATGGTGCTACACGCGCCGCTGCCCGTGCTCGTGTTCCAGGGCAAGGCATAGGCTATGCCCTGGCGGCAGGCTGCGGTGTCAGATCCAGCAGCGCCTGGTAGTAGCGCTCCAGGGCACCCTCGCTCGTGCTTAGAAACAGGAAGGGCTCGATAAGTTCAAGCTCCATCAGCACCAGTTCGCCGTTCAGCTCCACCCCATCCACGCGGGCGTACAGGCAGCCCTGTGCGAACTTCCCTACAATTTCAGAAGCGGTCTGCAGCATACCGGCAGGCGGTGTTGGGGTATGCACGCTACCTCCGAAGAAGTGCTGCACCCGGAAGTCGCCCGGCCTGGCCTTTTTGAGCACAGAGTGGCTATACCTGCCGTTGAAGAAAATAAAAGACCACTCGCCCTGTGTTTTGATCTCCTCTAGGAAAGGCTGCGCCAGAAAAGGCTCGTCCTGCAGCAAAGTATTGATGCGTGCTGTATAGTCGCCCGCCTCGGCCCGGCTGATGGCCAGGGTGTTCTTGGCAGCTCCGCTGACGCGCGGCTTCACAATGATCTTCTCCCGCCCGATCGCCTCAAACATGCTGTCAGGATCGAACGTGCTGCCCTGCTCCAGCCACACGGTGGGCACAATCGTAACACCTTGCGTCTGCATGTCTTTAAAGTACTGCTTATCAGCATTCCAGCGCAGCGTTCTCACGGGGTTGAGCACCCGGCAGCCCAGTGCCTCCAGCTTGTCGAGCCAGGTATAAAAGGCGTTTATTTTATCGAAGTAATCCCAGGGCGATTTGATGATGAGGGCATCAAATGCGGTCCAGTCCACCTGTTCATCGTCCCATACCTGAAAAGAAATTTTGTGGCCTTTTTCGGCCAAAAAACGGTATAGGCGCTCATCTTCGCTATCGGCGTTGGCGGTATAATCGCCCAGGCTCCGGCAAGTGACTATTGCTATTTGTTGTAATGACATAAATGCGGATATTTGCCGCAAAATTATACTTTATCCCTCGCAGAATCTACAGAATAAATTTCCAATTAAACAAAACTTTAAGAACGTCTGTTCTCGTATGAAAAGTATAATCTGCTTTCCCGCTTTTTAACTACCACCATGTTACATCTTTTCAGCCTCAGCCTACGACACAGGTACAGCCTCTCTGTACGCCTGCTGGTCCTGCTGTTGCTGATCAGCACCACCGCGGGCGCCTGCCGTCCGGAGGACACACTGGAAGAGCAAAAAGAAGAACCACTGGAGCGCAACCAGCAACAAGCTGAGCCTGATACCTTGTTGGCCCGACGCCAGCCAGCGGGCCCACCGGCCACCATCGATTTCCTGGGCAACCCCTTCCTGTCGGATTATCGCCAGAGCAAAAAGCTGGACGCCTACTTTGCCCGCATCGGTACCGACTTCACGCTGGATGCCGACCCGGTGGAGAACATGCACCGCCCGGCCATCACGGACACGATCTATACCATCCGGTTTGGCGAGTCGGTGATAGAACTCTATGCCCCTACGCAAACCGGCGAGCTGCTGCTGCAGGTAGCCGACATCCGCAACGCAGGTATAGCGCTTCGCAACAACATGAAGGTAGGCATGAGCCAGCCCGAACTGATGACCAAACTCAAGAACTTCGACGTGCGCATCCTGCAGACCAACTCCGAGGTGGTAGCGACCACTGTGGAGGGAGCCCCTATTTCGCTGCGCTTTTTCCTGAAGAACGGCAAAGTGAACCGCATCCGGTATGAGGGCTACGTCGACTAAACACCCACCGGTTAAGGTATAGCCAGGTATAAATAGATCAGAAGCCGTACCTTTGCCAGCTGAACCAAAGGTATACCTTATGCGCATCGTTGTCCAACGCGTTACCCAGGCATCTGTCACCATCAACAACCAGGTAAAGGGCGAGATCAGCCTCGGTTTGCTACTGCTTGCCGGCTTCACCCACGACGACACCGAAGAGGATCTGAAATGGATGGCCAACAAAGTGGTGCAGCTCCGCATTTTTAGTGATGCAGAAGACAAGATGAACCTAAGTGTGCAGGACGTGCAGGGCGACCTGCTGGTGATCAGTCAGTTTACGCTCCATGCCCTCACCAAAAAAGGCAACCGTCCCTCCTACATCCAGGCCGCTCCACCGGCTGTGGCCATACCTTTGTATGAGCGCTTTGTCGCGCTTTTGGAAGAGGCATTGGGTAGGAAAGTACAAACCGGCGAATTCGGTGCCGATATGAAAGTAGCCCTCCTCAACGACGGTCCGGTTACCATCACCATCGACTCTAAAAACCGGGAATAAACCGCTCTGATTATTTCTGAGGCAGGCTGGAGAAGTAACAGGAATTATCTATATATTTCTACCTGAATCAGCTATACCTTACCGGACGGTTTATATGAAGGCTATACCTTATCTGGCAGCACGGCTGCCGCAACTCCTGGGCCGGCTGCTGCTGTGCGCCTTATTTGTAACAGGTATAGCAACCGCAGCTCAAGCCCAGACCGACACCACACTTACCAAAAGCGTGGTAGGCAAGCGCTGGATCGTGGAGACCCGCGACGGCTCTGTGATTCAGGGTGTCTTTTTGGGGCAAACGGATGGCGGCATCCGCCTGCAAACCGACAGCGCCGGCGAAGTGGTGATTCCGCATACCCAGATCAAAAGCACCAAAATCGTTGACGACAGCCGCATGCGCAATGGCGAGTATTGGTTTGAAAACCCCAACGCAACCCGCTACCTGTTCTCCCCGTCTGCCTTCAGCCTCAAAAGAGGCGAAGCCTACTACCAGAACACCTATCTGGTGCTCAACTCTTTCAACTATGGCATTACCGACAACATCACCCTAGGCGGTGGCTTCGAGCTGATCTCCACCTTCTCCGGCACACCTGCCTTTTACCTCACCCCAAAGGCCACGTTTGAGATCAACAACAAATGGCGGGCTGGCGGCGGCCTGCTTTACATGAATGTGATCGGGCTGGAGGAAGATTTCTCCGGGCTAGGTATAGGCTACGGCATTGTGACCTATGGCAACACAGATGACAACGTGACGCTGGGCGTGGGCTATGGCTTTGTGGATGATGAGTTCTCGAAAAGGCCCGTGCTCAACCTGAGTGGCATGAAGCGGATAAGCCGTCGGGTGGGATTGGTGTCAGAGAACTGGCTGGTGCCCAGCGACGGCTACTACGGTCTGATCTCCTACGGCGTGCGGTTCATGGGCGAGCGCCTGACAGTCGACCTGGCTTTTATCAACAACGGTGACATTGCGGAATCTATCGCGATCGGTGTGCCTTACGTGGATTTTGTGATTAAATTTGGCAAATAACCAAAGGCCCTATACCTATGACCATCGCCGAAGCCCAAACCATCGTTGACAACTGGATCAAAGAGAACGGGGTCCGCTATTTCAACGAACTCACCAACATGGCTATCCTGGCGGAGGAGGTGGGCGAGGTGGCCCGCATCATGTCCCGGCAGTACGGCGAGCAGTCATTCAAGAAAAGCGATGAAGGCAAACAACTGTCAGATGAGTTGGCCGACGTGCTGTTCGTGCTCATCTGCATCGCCAACCAGACAGGTATAGACCTCACCGAAGCCCTCCGGAAAAACCTGGAAAAGAAAACCTCCCGCGACAGCGATAGGCACAAGCAGAATGAAAAACTGCGGTAAGTTAGAAAGTTGAAAAGGTAAAAAGTTAGAAAGTTATCCTAGCTTAGAAAGTCAGGAAGTGAAAAGGGTAGAAAATTGGCTTTAGAAGTTATATAATGGGGTATTAAATTACATAACTCGCATAGAAAGCATATAAAAGCATCGAGCGCCAGTTTCGTAAACTGGCGCTCGATGCTTTTAATTGTGATGGTAACTAGTAAGGGAGATATCTCCTAAACAACTTTCTACCTTTCTACCTTTCTAACTTCTAAACTAATATTGACCAGCCTGTCGCCTTTCCAAACCGGCAATACGGTGTAGGTATCGTGCTGGAGGCAGAACTCGATGTCTTTATGGATCTCGAGGTTTTCGAGGCGGCGCACGTGGGAGGACTGGCGTAGAAACGTGACCATGTCGTCTTTAGCAGCGTGGTACAGGTATAGCGAGGCAAGCGTGGCGTCGTTCTCAAAGGCAAACTCACCCTGCAGGCGCTCAGCCAACGCACCGGCAAATAGGGTGTCCTCGAGGTTGAACTTGCCTTTCCAGCCGGCACATACCACCAGCACATCCAGTTGCAACTCCCGAAGATGCTCTGCTACAGCCTCCAGGTTCAGGAACGCCCCTACTACAATCTCCTCGGCGGCCTCTGATAAACGGATGGCACGGGTACCGTTGGTGGTCGTGATGGCCACAGTGCGGCCCTGTACCTGTCCGTTCATGTAAGCGAAAGGAGAATTGCCCAGATCGAAGCCTTCGGCCTTAATGCCGTTGCGCTCGGCCGCTGTCAGGCAGCCCTGCTCCGCAAAGGCGCGGCACTCCTCCAGCTGCATTACAGGTATAATGTCGGTGGCACCATGCGCAAAGGCTGTCACCATCGTAGAGGTAGCGCGCAGAATATCCACAGCCACCACTGCCTTCCCCTCCAACTCATACAAGTGCAACAGCTCCGGGCTGTAGCACACATCTATACTTGGCATTTATTTAAATTGCTAAATGGTTAAATGGTTAAATTGTTAAAAATGCTCGGTAATGCGAACAACCATTTAACAATTTAACCATCAACAATTAATCTACTTCTTCACAAACGGCGGCTTCACGATCTGGCCTTTCATGTCTTTGTTGCGCACGCGAACGAACACTTCGGTGCCCGGCTTGCTGTACTCGGTCTGCACGTAGCCCATCCCGATGCCTTTGCCCAGCGATGGTGACATGGTGCCTGATGTCACCTCTCCTATCTTTTCGCCTTCGGCGTTCACGATCTCGTAGTGCGCTCTAGGTATAGCCTTCTCCAGCATCTCAAATCCTACCAGCTTGCGCTGCACACCGGCTGCTTTCTGCTCTTTCAGGTTCTCAGCGTTCACAAACTCCTTGTCGAACTTGGTGATCCAGCCCAGGCCGGCTTCCAGCGGAGAAGTTGTGTCGCTGATGTCGTTGCCGTAGAGGCAGAAGCCCATTTCGAGACGGAGCGTGTCGCGCGCGCCCAGGCCGATCGGCTTGATACCGTATGCCTTGCCAGCTTCCATGATCGCGTCGAATACCTTTTTGGCGTCTTCGTTCTTCACGTAGATCTCAAAGCCGCCGGAACCGGTATAGCCTGTGGCCGAGAGTATAACATCAGGCACACCGGCAAACTGTCCCTTCTCGAAGGTATAGTAAGCCATGCTGCCCAGGTCTACTGACGTGAGCGAGGAAAGCGCCTCTACCGTCTTAGGTCCCTGCACGGCAAACAGCGACATTTCATCTGAAATATTCTCTAACTCAGCACCTTTAGTGTTGTACTTGTTCACCCAGGCCCAGTCTTTGTCGATGTTGGAGGCGTTTACCACCAGCATGTATTCGTTTTCGGCCATGCAGTACACCAGCAGGTCGTCCACGATGCCGCCTTCCTCATTCGGGAAGCAGGAGTACTGGATCTTGCCGGGCGTCAGTTTAGAGGCGTCGTTGGTGGTAATGCGCTGGATCAGGTCGAGTGCGTGCGGTCCTTTCACCATAAATTCGCCCATGTGCGACACATCGAATATACCGACCGCGTTGCGCACTGTGTTGTGCTCCTCCAGATCAGACGAGTAGCGCACCGGCATGTTGTATCCTGCAAAAGGCACCATCTTCGCTCCCAGCGACTCGTGCACATCATTCAAAGCTATTTTCTTGAGTTCCATATCAGATTTGATTGCTAATAAAGTAGATGCCCAAAATTAAGTAAATAAAACCGCTTCCGAAATTTTATGCAGGAACAAGATTAGCATAGCTTAAACGCTATTTTTCGGGGAAACTTCCTGCCCCCGCCCTCTCGCCGGCAATTATCCACAACCTTTGTGCATAACCTTGCAAAGACCGGTGCGTACATGCACCCGACACTTTTTTAGCCAAAAGGAATGCCTTTTACTTCTCTCTACCGCTTAGCACACAGCACAAGTGTGCCTGCCTTTTATTTGCCCGAGCCGCCAGTCGCTACGCGTTTTGCCCCGCACTTTGGCTCGCTTAGCGCCATTTTTACTAACTTAGCAGCATATCGTCTGTCTTATCAAAAGCTCAGTCTGGCGCTCATCAGATAATTTTCCATGAAGCTATCAACCAAGCTGTTTATCGGGTTCGTCCTGATATCGCTGCTTTTCGCCACCGTTGCCATCGTAAACTTCAGGTTGTCGGAGGATGTGATCGAAAACATGCGCTGGGTAACGCGCTCTCAGATCGTAGTCCGCAACTCCGCCTCTCTGCAGCGTAACATCATCGACATGGAAGCCGGTTTGCGGGGCTACCTGCTCAACGGAAACGAAGTATTCCTGGAGCCTTACCACGAGGCCAAACGGATCCTGCCCAGGCTGCGTGAGGATGTCAGAAGTTATACCGCTTCCGAGAACCAGCAACACAGACTCAATAAAATCATTAGCACGCACGATAACTGGATAGCGGTGTATGCGGAGCCGCTCATCCAAATGAAGAGAGGCGATACGCTCGAATACTCATCCCGGGCTTTCGACATGAAAATCGACACGCTGGTATTGGGCGAAAAAGTACTAATGGACACCATCCGAAGCGACTTCCGTGTGTTTAACTCCCATGAATATACCTTGCGGGGGGAAAGAAATGATCGCCTGAACACCAGTATCAATACTACAAGGCAAGTGTCCATCGTTCTTACCATACTGTCGGTGCTACTGGGCCTGGGCTGGGCATTCTACATCACGCGCATCATCTCTAACCGTATCATGGAGATGGTAACGCTGGCCAAAAAGATTTCGAAGGGAGATTACCAGACCCAGATCGTGGACACCTCCAATGACGAACTCAGCCAGCTATCGTACTCCCTGAACAAGATGTCAGCCACGATCGACGAGACCTTCTCAGAACTGGATCGCAAGAACAAGGAACTGGATCAGTTCGCCTATGTGGTGTCGCATGACCTGAAGGCGCCTTTGAGAGGTATAGAAGTGGCGTCGCGTTGGGTGGAGGAAGACATGGGCCAGAACCTGCCCGACAATATCAAGGAGTACTTGGTGATGATGCGCGTGCGGGTACACCGCATGGAAAACCTGATCAATGGGATACTGGCCTTTGCCCGCGTGGACCGCAACAGTTATGCGCAGGAGATGGTGGACGTGCAGCAACTACTGGCCGAAGTAACGGACATGACCTCGCCGCCGAGGAATTTCACCGTTGAGATCGGGTCTGGCATGCCGCACATTTACACACAGCGAGTGCATTTGCACCAGGTTTTCCTCAATTTAATTTCAAACGCCATCAAATACCATGACCGTGAAGACGGGCGTGTTGACGTCACCTGCCAGGAGTCAGAGAACTTCTACACCTTCTCGGTGTCAGACGACGGGCCAGGTATAGAACCGCAGTACCACGAGCGCATTTTCGTGATTTTCCAGACCCTGCAGGAGCGCGATGCGGTAGAAAGTACGGGCGTAGGTCTGGCTATCGTGAAAAAGATCGTGGAGCACCACGGGGGCAACATTTGGGTGGCCTCGAGCCCTGGCCAAGGGGCAACATTCAGTTTTACCTGGCCTAAAAATCAGGCATAATTGAAATAATTATATTAGCTTTGATCATTGAATTTCCAAAAGTGCTATGATAAATAAAGACGTTAATATCCTTTTAGTGGAAGATGACTACCTGGATATTATGAATGTAGAACGTGAACTTAAGAAAATAGGCATTAAACACCCGACCCATGTAGCCCGTAATGGCCGTGAGGCGCTCGATATGCTGCGCGGGACTGGTGTGCCCAAAATATCCCCTGCCCCTAGCGTCATTTTGCTCGATATCAACATGCCACGCATGAACGGGCTGGAGTTCCTAGCCGAACTGCGCCATGAGCCGGAGTTCAGTCACATTCCGGTTTTCATCATGACCACCTCAAACGAAGAGACGGATCGCATGGCTGCCCAGAAGCTGAACGTGGCAGGCTACATCGTAAAGCCGATGAGCTTCGATAACTTCGAGACCAGCCAGTCTTCGCTTGACAACTTTACACTGTTCCTGGACCTGATAAAGCTTAAATAAGCCCTAACACCCCTTATCGGGAAACAGCAGCAACTGCTCCTCTGACAGCAACCTGAAAGATTGGCGGTGGTGTTGCGTAGTGCCAAACTGCGCAATGCTATTGCGGTGCTCTTTGGTGGGGTATCCTGCATTCCGCTCCCAGCCATACGCGCTGTGTTCTTTTGCAAGCGCACACATCAGCTCGTCGCGGTGCGTTTTGGCCAGCACCGAGGCCGCCGCAATAGACAGGTATTTCCCGTCCCCCTTTACAATACAGGTATGGCGCAGCCCTTCGTATACCTTAAATCTGTTTCCGTCCACCACCAGGTACTCTGGCTCCCGCCTCAGCCCTTGTATAGCCCGATGCATCGCCAGGTAAGTCGCCTGCAGGATGTTGATCCGGTCAATCTCGGCAGGACTTGCCTCTCCTATGGCCCAGGCAACTGCATCGCGCACGATATCGACGCGTAGTTGCAGCCTCTGCGTGTGGCTCAGTTGCTTTGAGTCGTTCAGCAGGGTGTGGCTATAGTCTGGCGGCAGTATAACAGCAGCGGCCACCACGGGGCCTGCCAGGCAGCCGCGGCCGGCCTCGTCGATGCCTGCCTCAAAGGTATAGCCACTGTAGTTAGGGAGAAGCATATGCTTTACAGTAATATTCTTGAGCCGCAAGGTATCACAAGGTGCTGACACAAGCAAGCTCTATACCTTTGCCAAGTATTCACCTATGGTTCCTAAATAACCTAAAAGAAAAAGCCTGCCAATGTAGCATTGGCAGGCTTTTTACTATTTATTTTCCCTCCGGACTAGAAACCAGGGTTCTGCTGATCGGCTAGAACCGGGTTAGTAGTGATTTCAGAAGTTGGTATTGGCCACAGGAAGCGGTCATCTGCATAAGGTATAGCAGGTATACTGGTGAACAGAGCAGGTCTCAATTGACCACTGGCTGCAACCCAGTCAGTAGTTTTAACCGCACCGTATGCTACTTTAGCAGGAACACCAGTTACACCGAACTCACCATTCTTAGCAGTTCTATGGATGTCTCTCCAACGCATACCTTCTGCCAGGAACTCAATTCTACGCTCATTCATGATAGCCTGCAGGAGGTCATTTGCGCTGCTGATGTTCAGATAAGGCGCAGAAGCACCTGATCTCACATACACTTCAGAAGTCGCTCTGCCACGCACGCTATTCAATAGAGCTAGTGATTTGTCAGTTACACCCTCTGTTCTTGCAATTGCCTCTGAAAGGTTCAGGAGTACTTCAGCATAACGGATGATTGGTGTATTGTCTGACCAGCCTGTCAGATCTTTATACTTAGTAGTATATTTCTCACCACCATAGAAATCACCGGCTAGTGTAGTTCTCCTCAAATCCTGTACAGGCCAGAAAGGCTGGTTCCATATTACTGGACTGATAGCAACAAGTCCACGATTCGCACCAGAGTACATAACTGGCAGAGCAGCATTTGTACCAGGGTTATCATCCGTAGAATTCAGGATAGAGAATATAGACTCCTTATTTCCCTTGTTACCGACAAATGGGCCGTCAGGTGTAGCTGTTAAAGCATAACCTCCTACAGGGCTGGTGAAGGTCTCAGTTCCAGAAACAATCTTATTAGCTTCTGAAATAACACCGTTCCAGTCTCTCATGTGCAGCCTTACTCTGGTTTTAAAAGCTATGGCTGCACCTTTTGACGCTCTGGTAAGCTGATTAATTGTAATGTTATTCTCAGCAAAGTCCAGGTCTTCTAACAAGAAGGCATAACTTTCCTTAACGGAGTGTCTGCCCAAAGCTTTAGCTTCATCAACACTTGCAGGATCGTTAATCGCTGTTCTTCTGTAAGGAACTCCCCTGTGAGATGCGTCAGCCGTCTCGTTATAAGGTCTCGCAAAATGTATTAACAGTTCATGATGAGCCAGTGCACGCAGGAATCTTGCTTCTCCTTCGTACGAGTTGGCCTGCTCTTGCGTGATAACTCCTGCTGCAGCGGCAGTTTTCACACCCTCGATCATTATATTGGCCTTGTTGATCATGCCATATAATGTCTCCCACATGTACACGTTGTTAAGTGAAGTGGTAGGGTTAAAAGTACTCTCATACGTAAAGGCGTAGAAGGCCGCCACGTTCAGCATGTCCTCTCCCCTCATATCCGCCTGTGAGGTAGATGCAGCACCAAAAGGATATCCACGCTGAGCGCCGGAATAAAATCCAGTCTGTGCAGCATCATAAACACCCAGCATAGCCAGCTGAATTCTTTCAGGATCCTGGAATGCACTCGCTTCGGTAATTCTGTCCTTAGGAAGCAGGTCAATTGTTTCCTTTTCGCAGGAGGTCATCATAACTGCCAGTGCTAACGCAGGAGCCATAAGTACCAGCCTCAATTTATTTTTAAGAAAATTTCTATTTTCCATTGTATCAATAATTTAATATTAATTAAAATCCTAGGTTCAGACCTACAGAAACAACACGCTGCTGAGGGTTACCATTAAAGTCAACACCAGTAGAAGTAAAGATCTCAGGATCTAATCCTTTGTAACCAGTAACTGTGAATGCGTTCTGAAGCTGTCCATACACTCTTAGGCGCTCTACATTGATTTTGCCTGAAAGAGACTTCGGTAGTGTATATCCGATAGCGATATTGCTCAGTTTCAAGAAATCACCTTTCTCAACAAAGCGAGTTGAAGTCTGTCCGTCGTTGTTTGCAGCTGCACCTCTTCCCTGGTACAAGCGAGGAGTAACACCATCACCTGGGTTGTCCGGGCTCTGCCATCTTCCAAGAATTTCAGTACCGTTGTTCTCAAAAGTCTGGTTCAACAAATCCTGACGTGTACGGTTCATGATCTTGTTACCACCAGAGAAGCGGAAGAACACGTTCATGTCAAAGTCACCATACTTAAAGTTGTTATCGAAACCACCAAACCACTTTGGTAAAGCACTTCCTAAGATCACTTTATCGTCATTGGTAAGCGTAGAAGCTTTTGAAATATCATTAGGATTGGCAGGATCGTACACTTTGTAGCCAGATACTCCGGTCTGAAGGCTTGCCTGTACCAGGCTTCCATCTTTCTTTCTATAGATAGGGTTACCGTTGGCAACGTTTACACCTTCGTAGATGAATCCGTAAAGGGAGTTGAAAGACTCACCGATTCTGTGTATGGTGTAGTCGAATACCTGATCCTGATCATCTACAAGAGCTGTGATTTCGTTATTCTGAGTAGAGAAGTTTAGGTTTGCATTCCACGAGAAGTTAGACTTTTCTATCACTGCACCGCCCAAAGATACCTCGATACCATCATTCTTCATCGTACCAATGTTACGGTAGATTAGGTTGCCTGGCAAGCCAAGTGAAGGAGGTGTTGGAGCACCCAATACCATGTCCTTGTTATTCTTCTGCCAGTAAGCAACTTCCAAGTTCAGGCGACCGTTGAACAGGCCAAAGTCTGCACCGAAGTCAATGATTTCCTGCGTTTCCCACTTCAGGTCACCGTTACCGGTGTTGCTGAATGCTATACCGCTCAAACCACCGTAAGGACGAGGAGCGAAAGAGCCCAGGTATGGATAGTTACCACCTACAATAGAAGAGTTACCCACTTCTGCGTAGCTACCTCTTAATCTGAAGTCAGTGATTACGCTAAGAGCGCTTGAGTTCTTGAAGAATTCTTCTTCAGATATACGCCATGCGGCAGAAACCCCAGGGAAATAACCCCAACGGTTATCCGGAGAAAGCTTTGAAAGACCATCCGCTCTGAGTGAGCCACCTACATAGTATTTTCCTTTGTAGTTGTAGTTCAAACGGCCTAAGTAAGAAGAAAGACCACTTTCGCCGATGCCACCAGAGATGTCTTTATTTGCCAGTGTACCGGTTACCATATTCTCTCTGAACAAGCGGTCAGAAATACCGGAGCCAAATGCGTTGAAGAAAGAAGTCTTCGTCTTGTTGTATTCCGCAACAGCTGTTACATCAAAGTTATGTACGTCATTGAATGACTTGTTATAAGATAAGATGTTCTGCCAGTTCCAGGTAGTGTATGGAGAATAGATCTGGTCGATATAACCATTCAGGCCTCTGCCATCGCCGTGGCGTGGATCCATATAGCCGTAGTCATCCTGCAGGGAAAGGTCAACACCTAATACAGTTCTGAAATTCAGACCATTAATAATCTTAAAGTCTAAGAAAGTGTTACCGCTCGCACGGTAAGTTGTAGACTTACGGATGTTATTGTCTAAGCTGAAAAGAATGTTAGGCGTGTTGTTGTTGATGTGGATCAGGTTAGCGCCTCTGCCCAGAGCAGCCGGGTTCTTATCATCCAGGTTGTAACCAGTTGGGTCAGCCGGATCATACACAGACACGTTTGGCAACATACGGATCACAGCAAACGTGTTACCACTTAAGCTGTTAGAACCTGTTGACACACCATTGTTTTGCTGGTAAGATAGACCTGCATTCACACCAAAATTGATACGGTCAGTTACTTTCTGATCCAGGTTGGCGCGTAGTGTATAACGCTTTAGGTCGTTCGCTACAGCTATACCTTCCTGATCTGAATAACCCAGAGAGAAGTAATACTTGCTTCTTTCGGTACCTGCGGTGGCAGAGATCGTGTGGTTCTGCTGGAAACCTGTTCTATAAACGTAGTCATTCCAGTCAGTATTGGTACCATTCGCATCCATAAATGCCTGCGGAGCGTTACCTGCGTTAGTATACTTTTCGTTTGCAATTTCAACAAACTGCTCTGCATTCAAAAGGTCATGCAACTTTATTGGGTTAGCCCAGCCAGTATACATATCGTAGTTCACCTTCATCTGGCCTTGCTTACCTTTCTTGGTAGTAACCAATATAACGCCGTTAGAAGCACGTGAACCGTAAATCGCTGTAGCTGCACCGTCTTTCAGAATCTCGAAAGACTCGATGTCGTTCGGGTTAATGTCAGCAAGGGCGTTAGAAGATGCATATGCACCTACGTTGCCTGTCAGAACTGGTATACCGTCAATTACAACAAGCGGAGAGTTGCTTCCAGAAATAGAGTTAGTACCACGGATACGGATCACAGGAGGAGCTCCCAGGATACCAGAAGGCTGCTGCACAACTACACCGGACGCGCGACCTGCTAACTGCTGGTCAAAGCTTGGAGTTGCCAGGTTGGCAATTTCGTCTCCCTTTACCTTGGCGATAGAACTGGTAACATCTTTCTTAAGCTGTGTACCGTAACCTACCACCACAACTTCATCAAGTTGTCTCTGGTCGATTTCAAGAGCCACGTTAACAGCAGATGCTGTTCCGATAGCACGCTCAGTAGTCTTGTAACCGAGGAAGCGGAACACAAGCGTGTTTCCGTCTGCCGGCACATTAATAGAATAAGTACCGTCTGCACCGGTCGCTGTACCGGAGCTAGTGCCCTTTACAAGCACTGCCACACCAGGAAGGCCTTGGCCAGTCGACTGGTCTGTTACAGTACCCGTAACAGTTCTGCCCTGCGCCACTGCCTGCTGAAGCAGGGCGAACACCAGCGCAAAACTCAATAGTAGTAGTTTTTTCATTGGTCTGTTAATTGAGTTGAAAGATAAATAGTAGTTAAGGTTTAAGGTTTAATAAGTAAGATTTACAATAAGCTTAGTTAAAATGCCAGCAAATAAACAGAAAGCCTCTCAACGGTCTTCTGAAAACCGAAACACGATGTTTATGCCAGCAAGTGAATAGGAATAAAACAAGCCTATTTAGCATTTAAATAAACTTTTTACACTATTTGATTGCTCCAAACTAAGCATAATTTTCTAATATATACAAAACTCAAAATTAAAATTCTTAGCGGCTATCTCTGTATTTCCCAGTTGTTTAAGAATCTATCTTGTGTTATTCCAAATCAGACAGCACTCCAAACGTCTTATCAAAAACATAACTATCTGACTATCAAAATATTTTATATATTAATATTTCAATCGCCCTCAATATAATCACAATACCAATAAAATAATCAAATACCCGGTATTCATAAGTCACTCTAATACAATGTTATAACACTTACCGGATTTTTATGCAAAGCACCCTCTCGTGCGGGGAAAGTTTTATCCGGCTAGGGAAGTGGAGTGTCCCTGTACCACGTATGCTGGGGTGCCTCCACTACGGTTGCTGCCAAACTTATTCCGCCTATCCTTTTTCCCCAGCGGTGAGCAGAAAATCCTAACCGACTTATACCTGTCATAAGGGTGCACGATGTTATTTTGTAGGCGATGCATACACTTTACAGGATTCCTTCCACCTCTCCCGAAGGTTATACCGTTTTTCATCCACACTTTCCTATCAAAGCCACACTTACGCCGTTCGAAATCCTAAAATTTAAATATACAAATAAACAGAACTCGATATAATAGCATATTTTTTTAGTTAAAATACTATTAATCAACCTCTAATTGGAATTTAACACGTATAATGTTATGATTAAGTAATATAACTTTATCATTAAAATATAGATACATTCGCATTATTAATGCTGGGCTTTTGATTGACCGGATAGCGTCAACTTCCAAAATGCTCTTCTTACTACCCCCCCAGTAAGTGCTCTACCGCATGGCACTTTTCCAGACTGATTTAACACACTTTATGAAGCCAAAAAACATTTTGGGAACATGAACAAACTACTACTAATAAGTTTTATTCTGATTCTAGCCCTTTTTCAGCAGGGTATGGCCCAGACTAGAACAGTTACGGGTACCGTAACAGATCAGGAAACAGGGCAGGGACTGCCCGGCGTTGCCGTACTGGTGCAAGGCACCAGCGTAGGTACCGCTACAGGAGCCAATGGCGAGTACTCCATCAATGTGCCGGCAGGCTCTAACACGCTTGCTTTCCGCTTTATTGGCTACACCACCGTTACACGCCAAATTGGCAATGAAACCACCATCAATGTTAGCATGAGTGTGGACACACGACAGTTGCAGGAAGTGGTAGTAACTGCCGTAGGTATAGAGCGCACCGAGCGATCGCTCGGCTATGCCGTGCAGAATGTGGAAGGTGATCAGTTGTCGCAGCGCTCTGAGCCAAACGTGGTAAACGCTTTGCAGGGCAAGGTAGCGGGTGTGGAGATTATCTCCTCGAGCGGTCTGCCCGGTGCCGGTACACAGGTGTTTATCAGGGGTATCTCGTCTGCCACCGGCAACAACCAGCCGCTGTTTGTGGTCGATGGTATCCCGATCGATAACTCCACCAACTTTACCTCCGCCCCTACCGTGGGTGGCGCTGCCTACTCTAACCGTGGCCTTGACATCAACCCGAACGATATCGAATCAATGACCGTGCTGAAAGGGCCTGCCGCTGCGGCACTCTACGGATCCAGAGCGGCGAACGGCGCGATCATCATCACCACCAAGAAAGGGATGGCCGGAGAGGCCAACAAGAAGTTTGAGGTGACGGTCACCTCCTCTTTCAACATGCAGAATGTGTATGGCTTGCCTGAGTACCAGAACGACTATGGCCAGGGCACTAACTTCCGCTACAGCCCGAACGTGACCGATAGTTGGGGACCCAGATTTGGCACGCCAGGTATAACCACCGTGCCCAACGTGCCCGGCAACCCCCAGGAGACACTGGAGTACAGAGCCTACCCGGATAACGTGAAAGACTTTTTCGAGACGGGCACCATCTTTGACAATGGTCTGCAACTAGCCGGCGCGGGTGCTAACACCCGGTATATCTTCAGCGCCAACAGCACCAACCAGTCCGGTATCATCCCCAACAGCGGCCTTGACCGTTTCTCGCTGCGTGCTGCCGGTACGGCGGAGTTATCGTATGGCATCTCACTCGACGCCTCTATCATCTATGCTAATACGGAGCAGGAGGGCTCTTTGCAAGGTAACTCTGGTACAAGCCCCTGGTTCACCCTTCCTTTCACACCCAGAAGCTTCGACGTCAACAATGTGCCGTATAAGATAGGCCCCGGCCAGCAGGCCCCCACCCTGTTCACGCAGCTTGCCCGCGACAACCCACGCTGGAGCGTTAACGAGAACTTCTATGAAAGCGAGGTGAACAGAACCATCACCAGTGCCACTGTCAACTGGAAGCCTCAGTTCTTCCAGGACCTGACTTTTACCTACCGCATCGGCCTGGACCAGTACTCTGACAAACGCCGCGAGGCAATTGCCTTCGGTTCGATCAACTCGAATGGTAATACGGCCCTCAACCGACGAGGCTCCCAAATCTATGATGACATTTTCTATAGTCAGTTCAACCAGGATATATTCGGTGTCTACACCAAAGACCTGAACGAGGATATCAATCTGCGCTTCTTGGTGGGTAACCAGATCAACACCATTAAAACGGACAACAGAAACATCAGAGCGGAAGACCTGATCACACCGGAGTTCTACAACCTGCTTAACCACACCAATACTAACATCTTCCCGACGAACACAGAGACACAGCGTCGGTTGGTAGGGGTTTATTCACAGCTCGGCCTATCGTACAGAGACTGGCTGTTCCTGGAGTTGCAGGGACGCAACGACTGGTCATCCACTCTGGCGCTCGACAATAACAGCTACTTCTATCCTGCCGCCAGCGTTGGCTTCGTATTCACAGATGCCTTCGATATAGCCAACCCTATTCTCAGCTATGGTAAGCTAAGAGGCAGCTACGCCCGCGTTGGTAACGACGCCGGCATATACCTGACCAACACGGTGTTTGTAAACCAAGCTTTCGGCAATAACGTGGCGGGGATCAGTTTCCCATTCAATGGCACAGTGGCAGCAGTATCACGCGGTAACAGGCGGGGCAATCCAGATTTGAACCCTGAGTTCACCACTTCCTACGAAGCCGGTGTTGAATTGGGGCTGTTTGACGGAAGGGCTTCGTTTGATGTCAACTACTTCTTCAACAAAACCACCGACCAGATCTTTAACGTGGACGTACCGGGCTCAACCGGTTTTACCACTTTCACCCAGAATGCCGGTGAGATCCAGAACAAAGGCTGGGAGATTAGCGCTACAGGTACACCATTTACTTTTGAGGGCGGCTTCCGCTGGGATGTCAACGTGAACTTCACAGACATTCAGTCGAAAGTGGTATCGCTGGCACCCGGACTCAACCAGTTTACCCTGCTGACTGGTGCCGGAACAGGTGCCTTCACAGGACTCAGCCCGGTACTTATACCTGGCCAGCCTTTCGGTGTGATCCAGTCATCCGCCTTCCTGCGCGATGAACAGGGTCGCTTCATCATTAACCCGAATACAGGCGTGCCGGTGGTAGACCAGAACCCACAGATCATTGCAGACCCGAACGCGGACTGGTGGGGTAGCCTGGGCAACACCTTCAGCTTTAAAGGGTTTAACCTGAACGTGCTGCTACAGTACGTACACGGAGGCGACTTCTACTCCCGTCAGACCCAGATTGCCCGTTTGCGCGGAGTACTCGAAGAACAAACAGACAGAGAGCGCCCCTATATGTTTGAGGGCGTTGTCCTGAACGCGGACGGCACCTCCAGGCCGAACACCACCCAAATCTCTGCTCAGGAGTATTGGGTGGCTCTGAACGCAGCCAACGAATTCGCGGTGTTTGACGCATCGGTGTTCAGGGTGCGGGAAGTAAGCCTGGGGTATGAACTGCCTGCCGAAATACTGGAGCGCACCCCGTTTGGAGCGGCTAGCATCTCTGTTTCCGGCCGCAACCTCTTCTTCTATGCGCCTAACCTGCCACATGCCGACCCAGAGTCAAACCAACTCGGCGGCAACACCAGGGGTTTTGAGTTTAACTCTCCTCCAACTGTTAGAAACTACGGTGTAAACCTCCGTTTCACATTCTAATTCTAGACACCAAAGCATATGAAAAAGATAACAATAATAAGAGGTATGGTGTTGGCATTTATAATGGCGATCGCCGGCGCCTGCGACGATTACCTGGATGTGAATGTGAGCCCGAACAACCTGCAAAACGCCTCGGTGCAGAGCCTGCTCCCCGGTGCACAGATAGGCACAGGCTTCTTTGTAGGGAACACCGCCCAGATCATCACTTCGCTCTGGATGCAGCAAATGGCCGGCACGGGTACACAAACAGATCCTTACGACAGGTATAACGTCTCTCCGGAAAACAATGAGTGGAACGCTATCTATGCCACACTACTGGATGATCTGGAACAGATCGTGCAGCAGGGGCGTGAGGAAGGGAACTTCCATTACGCAGGTATGGCCCGTATACAGCAGGCGTATGTATACCTTGTCGCTACAGACCTGTGGGGCGATATACCTTTCTCGCAAGCATTAAACATTACGGAATTCCCCAAACCGGTCTACGATCCGCAGGAGCAGGTATACGCCGGGGTGGTGCAGTTGCTGGATGAGGGCCTTGCCGACCTGGACAAGACCACAGTTACGGCTGCCTCACTTGGGGATCAGGTATACGGTGGCAACCTCGACAGATGGCGCAAGGCAGCCAACTCGATCAAGCTAAAGCTATACCTGCAAAGCCGCAAGACGAACCCGAACTCTGCAAGCGCCATTACACAGCTGGTAAACGAAGGGAACCTGATCTCTTCCAATGCTGAGAATTTCAATATCAGATATTTTTCATCATCCGGCTCGTTCAACCCGATCTACATGTATCAGCACCAGACGCGCATCAACGACATGATCCTGAGCCAGCGCTTCTACGACTCGCTCTCGGCCCTGAATGACCCGAGGCTGCCTGTATTCTTCACCCGAACCGGTGGAAACTATGTCACTTATGACAACGGTGCCTTTACATCCGTGCCTTTCACGAGTCCTAACAGGTCCCGCTGGGGAGTGTATGTGGTCGGCAACGGCACGCAGCTTGCGAACGGCACCATAGAAAATGGCGGTGCGGCGCCCATGCGCCTCATCACCCATACCATGGTCAACTTCTGGCTTGCCGAGGCGGCCCTCACGCTTGGCACCCCCGGCGACCCGGCTGAGTATTTCAGGCAGGCACTCCAGGCTCAGTTCGACGATATCAGGGGCTTTGTGAGTGCCGGCAGCTTACCGGCCAACTTCGAGGCTGACGCGACAGCTTACATTACCAGGAGGGTGGCGGCTTTTCAGGCGGCTGGTTCTACTGAGGGCAAACTGAATATCCTCATCAGGGATAAATGGGCATCTTCGGTCGGAAACGCCTATGAGGCCTATAACGATTACAGGCGCACGGGATACCCTCAGCTCCAACTTGCCCAGAACCCGCAGGTAGGCGTCACCAGAATTCCTGTCCGCTGGCCATATGCTCTGGGAGAAATTCAGGGCAACTCGGAGAACGTACCACTGCAGGATTACCCTGCGGGCTTGCTGGTACCGGTTTGGTGGATGGGTGAATAGTGTATTTGACTTTAAAGCGATTTAAAAATGAAAATCCAGAATTTAACAGTTAAGTACACGGCACTTGTCACGCTGTGCTTAACATTGATCAGTTGTGAAAAAGACGAGTTTGACGGACTCCTCAATGTCGATCCAGTACCCGAAGCCGCCATTACCTTCCCACAGTCTGTTGGGCCCAATGGCCAGCCTCTGCTCGACGAAAGCGCCTTCATCATATACCAGAGCGCGATCGCCAATGGCGGTATATCCGTGGATGTCAGGGTGCCCGAGGGCAAACAGATCACCGCTATTTCGGTGGCCGCCCAGCGTTTCCGCAACGGCGCGGCCACACCTCCTAATCTCAGCCCCACCCTGCCAACAGGAACGACGAATGCTGACCGTGTAAAGAGGGCCCCATCGGCTGTCATAACCAGGAACACGGCACCAAACGTAGCAGTCAATCAGGCTGTTACACCCGGAAGCACCGTTACCTTCACTATACCTGCCAATGCTATACCTGACGTGCTATCCAATACCACCATCGTACAGCCCGATGGCACACTGGCACCAGGCCCGCCATTGGGTCCTCTGCAGGTGAATGACGTGATCCGGATGTTCTTCCGGGTAACGATAGATGGCATTGAGCATCGGGCCATGGAGGTGCGGGTAATCGTTACAGGCTAAGCTTATCGATTTCTCATAGCACAAAAAAGGCTTCCTCTTCAGGAAGCCTTTTTTACTGTCTATACCTTAGCTCTTAAGCCTGCATCAGGTATGCTTTGATGTATTCGTCCAGGTCTCCGTCCAGCACATTCTGCACATCCGACCGCTCCACGCCTGTCCGGATATCCTTTACGAGTTTATAAGGATGCAGCACGTAGTTGCGGATCTGCGAGCCAAAGTCGATGCGTTTTTTAGTGCTCTCTACCCTGTCACGCTCCTCGTTTCGCTTGTCTATCTCAATCTGGTAGAGGCGGGACCGCAGCATGCGCAGGGCGTGTTCCTTGTTCATCAGCTGCGAGCGCTCGATCTGGCACTCGATCACAATGCCGGTTGGCTTGTGCTTCAGGCGCACAGCTGTCTCCACTTTGTTCACGTTCTGGCCACCGGCTCCACCCGACCGGAAAGTGTCCCACTCTATGTCGCTTGGGTTCACCTCGATGTGGATGGTGTCGTCCACCACCGGGTAGGCGAACACGGAGGCAAAGGAGGTATGGCGACGACCACCTGAGTCGAAGGGGGAAATGCGAACCAGGCGGTGTACCCCGATTTCCGATTTAAGGTAACCGTAGGCAAAGTCCCCGGTGATCTCGAGTGTGGCTGATTTTATACCTGCGCCGTCGCCGGGATTGTAGTTGACCTGCCGCACCCCAAAATTATGCGACTCAGCCCACATGATGTACATGCGCATCAGCATTTCGGCCCAGTCCTGGCTTTCGGTACCGCCCGCACCCGGGTTGATTTCCAGGATAGCACTCAACTGGTCTTCTTCGCCACTGAGCATGCGCTTGAACTCCAGTCCTTCGATGGCCTGCTCGGTCTTTTTCGCCTCCTCTTTGATGTCTTCTTCCGACACATCGCCTTCCTTGTGGAAATCAAAGAGTACTTCCAGGTCAGACAGCGACTTTTCCACCTCCTCATAGTGGTCTGTCCATACCTTCAGCAACTTCACTTCTTTGAGTACTTTCTCGGCTCCTTTCGGGTCGTCCCAAAAGTCAGGCGCCAGGGTCTGTTTCTCGGTCTCCGCTATCTGCTCTTTCTTGGCATCGTAGTCAAAGGTACCTCCTCAAGGCAGCAACGCGCGCCTTTAATTCCTTCATTTGTTCTGAAGTCATGCTTTCTATTTTGATTATAAAACGCTAAAATGCTGGATCGCAAGCCCTATTCGCTTTCAATCCAGCATTCACTTATACTTTATCGCTACAAGCTGATCTTATAGATCCAGTTATGCGCATCTAGTGTCTGACCGGTTTTAATGCGATCCAGCTCCGCCGCGATGCTATTGGAAATCTCACGCCCTTCCAGTGCCGGCAGATCCATGTCTTCGCCATTGTGATGGATGGTAGCGATCTGGGCGATGGTAGCGGCTGTTCCGGTACCAAATGCTTCCTGTAGCTTGCCGGCTTTGTGCGCCTCCATAATTTCACTCACGGCTACTTTGCGCTCCTCTACAGGTATACCTTTGTCGCGGGCGATCTGGAGCACGCTGTCGCGGGTGATGCCTGATAGGATGGTGGTGCTCACGGCCGGAGTCACCAGCTTGCCATCGATCACGAACATCACGTTCATCGTGCCGGATTCCTCAATATACTTGTGCTCACGGGCATCGGTCCAGATGAGCTGGTGGTAGCCGCGCTCCTGCATCTTGCGGGCAGGGTATAACGCAGCACCGTAGTTGCCGGCTGCCTTGGCAAAACCGGCTCCGCCTTCGGCTGAGCGCACATAGTTTGGCTCAATGGCAACACGCAGCGGCTGCCCATAATAGGCGCCCACCGGGCAGCTGAACACCATAAAGCGGTAGGTGGAGGATGGACGCACCCCGATAAAATCGTCGGTGGCAAAGATGAACGGACGAATGTAGAGGGCGCAACCCGGTGTTGGCGGTACCCAGGCGGCATCCAGGCGCAACAGCTGTTCCAGGCCCTGCATGAAAATCTCCTCTGGCAGCTCAGGTATACACATGCGGTCTCCGGAAATGTTCAGTCGCCTGAAGTTATCGAACGGTCTGAACAGCAGGATTTCGCCCTCGGCATTCTTATAGGCTTTCATCCCTTCAAAAATGGCCTGCCCGTAGTGGAGGGCTGAGGTGGCCGGGCTAAGCGGCATGTTGCCGTAAGGAACGATTTCAGGATTCTGCCAGGCGCCGTCTTTGTAATCGGCTACCAGCATGTGGTCGGCAAATATTTTCCCGAACTCAATATTGTTAAAGTCTACCTCGGCAATACGGCTCTGCGAAACCGTCTGAGTAGGTATAGTTAGGGTATCAACTGACATAAATAAAGGGAATTATTAGTTGGACAATGCAATCAGACGCGCGGCTTCCAGGCGATTTCCTCAGCCTGTAACTCATACGTCATTTTCCGGCAAAGAGCGAACAGATAATCCGACAGGCGGTTGAGGTATACGATCACCAGATCCTCTACCGGCGATTCTTCCTGGAGGCGGATGGCCAGGCGCTCGGCGCGGCGGCAAACGCAGCGGGCCAAATGCCCGAATGAAACCGACTGATGACCGCCCGGAAGCACAAACGAGCGCAATGGAGGCACTTCGGCTGTCATCTTGTCAATTTCCTGCTCCAGCAGGGTGACGTCTTCGGCATGGAGGTCCGGGGTCACCATCTTGGTGTTCTTGTCGGGGTCGGTGGCCAGCGTGGATCCGATGGTGAAAAGGCGGTCCTGTATCTCTTTCAGGATCTCAGCCCGGCTCTTGTTCACTTCCTGGTCACGCACCAGCCCGATGTAAGAGTTAAGTTCGTCTACGGTGCCGTAGGCTTCAATGCGAAGGTGCGACTTGGCCACACGGGTACCTCCTATGAGAGAAGTAGTGCCTTTGTCGCCTGTCTTGGTGTATATTTTCATGAGCTTTGCGCTGCGTTCATGTTCGCATGCGAAGTAATATCCAGGTTCAACTCGTCTGTTTCCACTAATCCGTCGCGGAGGCGCACGATGCGGTGGGCGTATTTGGCAATGTCCTCTTCGTGCGTCACCATGATGATGGTATTGCCTTTGGCGTGCAGGTTCTCGAACAGCTCCATGATCTCGTAAGAGGTCTTGGTGTCAAGGTTACCGGTCGGTTCGTCGGCCAGGATAATGCTGGGGTTGTTGATCAGCGCGCGGGCAATGGCCACACGCTGGCGCTGACCGCCTGACAGTTCGTTCGGTTTGTGCTTGCCGCGGTTGCCCAGGCCTACGCTCTCCAGCGCTTTCTGCGCTTTCTCCTCGCGCGTCGATTTGTTATACCCGGCATAGATCAGCGGCAGTGCCACGTTCTCGAGCGAGCTCTGGCGCGGCAGCAGGTTAAAGGTCTGGAACACGAAGCCGATCTCCTTGTTGCGTACCTCTGCCAGCTCGTTGTCGGTCATGTTGCTCACATCGTTCCCGTTCAGGATGTACTGTCCTCCTGTGGGGGTATCCAGACAGCCGATGATATTCATGAGCGTTGACTTTCCGGAACCGGACGGCCCCATAAATGCTACATACTCTCCCCGCTCGATCCTGATGGACACAGACTTGAGTGCATGAATGGTTTCGCTACCCATGCGGTATACCTTCGAAATATCGTGTGTCTCGATGATGGTGCTCATAGAATCCGTTTTAGAGTTGCCATTGGTCCGCCTCTGCCTCTTTCGCTCGGCGCTGTTTATCAAATTTCTCTTTAAAAGTACTATATTCCGAAGCAGGAAGCAAGTTGCGCAGCGAAACAAGCGCCTCGTCTGCGTAATTGACAAGCCCCCTATTCAGGCTCTCCAGCGCATAGGCTTTGTGCAGTCTGACAGAGTACGGATTATAGGTGATTCCGTCCAGCAGGATGTCGTAGGCCTGCATCTCGCCAGGGCTATACCTGGCAAAGAAAGCGGCGGCATTCTCGACCACATTTTCATCGAACAGCAGCATCTTCAGAGCCTGGCTATACCTTTCGGCGGCTTCGCGGTCACGGCCTTTTATTTCGGCAATTTTGGCCCGGAAGTACAGTTTGTGCCGTTTGTCCTTCGGTGTCAGGTATAAGTTATCCATCCGCTTGACCAGCACCTCCTGGTTCTTGGTGTTGAGCCACAGGCGCATTTGCTGCAGGTTGAGCCTGGAGCGGAGCTCTCCTTCCGGCTGCAGCTCGGCGGCGGCCTCTTTGATGGCCTCGTTAGCCAGCTTCCACTGCCTTCTTCCCATGTAGTAGTCCACTTTGGCCACCAGTGCCTCGCGACGCAGGTCTTTTTCCTGCACACTCTTCACGATGCGGTCCACATCCGCTGGCAGCAGATCGGGCAGGTAGGCGATCAGGTACTGTACTTTGTCGCGGTCCGGGGCCTTTGTGATGATGGCAGACGGCGCCTGCTCCAGCACCTCCTCTAGTGACTGTGCCACCGCAACCGCCGACTCCAGTTCCGTAAAGGCAACATCGCGCAGCGCCACCACCGCCTCATCCGACTGGTGGTTGAGGGCCAGCGCGTAGGCGTGCGACAGAAATGCCTGCGTAAAGCCCCTGTCTTTGGCCTCTTTGAAATAATGGGCGGCTATACCGTAGTTTTCTTCCTCCATCATCCAGTGCCCCAGGGCATTGTAGTAGTAGCCGCTGCGTTCGCCTGCAGCCAGTGCCAGGTTCTCCACCACGCTGCGCGCCTCTTTCGGCCTGCCGTCGTAGTGGTGCACCATCCCTTTCAGGTATAGCAGGTCCTCCATAAAGAGCCTGTTTTCCTGCGAGCCCAGGTAGCGGTTGATAGGTTTCAACAACGAGGTATCGCCTTTGTTTACACTGGAAATGGTTTTGTTGTAGAATAGGGTCAGGTCCTCCACCTGCTCCAGCGAGTCCGGCACAAAGTCATCTTCCTTGATATCGGAAGTACGCCCCAGCAGCTGGCTAAGAGCCGCCATGTTGCTGCGAAGCGGCTTGTATTTGGTGGAGCGGATCTCGGCTAGCAGTTCCTTGGCCTCTTCAGGCATGGCCTGGCGGGTATAGTAGGCCATCCGGTTGCTGCGCACTACGTCCTTATTCTCTGCATACTGCTGTGCCCGATCGAAATAATAGGCGACACTGTCGTGCACGCTTGTCTGCGCGTATAGCAGGGCCAGGTTGTTGTAGATCTCCCCATTCTTAGGAAAGGCCTCGGCCCCCTGCTGCAGCACGTACAGCTTTTCGAAAAAGTACTGCTTGCGGTCATACAGGTTAGCCAAACGAATGTAGAGCTTCGGGTTCGGGCTCCGTTCCAGCGCCTCCTGCAGCGTTAGAATCTCTTTGTTGCGCTCGTTCTGCGCACGGTACATGGCAGCCAGGCTAAAGCTCGCCTTCGTGTTGTGGTTATCAAACAGATCGCTCTCCCTGTAGAAACGCTCTGCCAGTATATCGTTTTCAGAGCCCTTGTACAGGTCACCGAGGTAGCTGTAGTAGCCGGCGTAGGCATTGAAATAGACCCTGAATTGCGTGCGCATCACCAGGATGGCCAGCAGAATAGCTCCCATCGTGTAAATGGTGTACACCGGCAACCGCTTGGGTTGGTAGACTACCTTGTACACAGCCAGCCGCTGCTTGATCAATCCCCCGAAGTTTACCATCACATACAGGAAAAAGAAGGCTCCAAAGGCCAGGTGCGTGTAGACGATCAGGTTATGGAAGACGGAAATAGCGGAATCGTTGGCGGTGGCATAAGCGTAGCCGATGCTCAGGAAAGTGATGGTGGCAAACACCAGGTAGATGATGCCCCCGGTGGGCTTGAAAGGGAAAAGCCTGCCATACAGGGTCTCGCGCTGGCGCATGCCCCAAAAGCCGGCTATCGCTGAGAAAAGCAGGATAACGAAAGCATTGATGTAAAAAAAATCCCCTTTCACATAGCCGACGTGGCGCAGGTATAGCAGCACCAGGTTCACCAGGTATAGCACGCTCACCAACGCAAACTGCCATACACTGAAGCGACGCTCCGGCTTGGCTGCCTGTGTGTTGATCCAGAGCAAAGCATTGATGTTTTCGTAACCCACCCAGATCATAAAAAGCAGGGAAGCCACCATGAGCGCCAGCGAGCTGTAATTGGCCAGGTGCATGGTGGTGAGCAGTGGCGTAAAGTCCGACTCCGTGTAAATGAAAGCCCCCAGCAAACTGATCAGCGCAATCATCGCCATAACACGCACACTGAAGGAAACCTGCTGATAAAATGCCTGAAAAGCATAGCTGGCCAAGGCAAAAAGCACGATCGATACGAGCAGCGTGGTCTGCCCGGTGCTGTTGCCGATCACGCCGAGCAGATCCAGGTTGAAAGAGGCCAGCAGCATCATGAGTAACAGCATTCCCGCAAAGTAAGGGATGCGCTTCATGGTGGTGATCGCTGCGGCATAGAAGGCCAGGCAAAGGGCCATCAACAGCATCAGGCCTACTGCAGCGAGTTTATTGAGGACGGGCATCGCCACATCATACTGCTCTGTGAGCAGGTAGCCGTCGGCATACAGGGTGAAGGACTCCAGCAATCGAGAGAACTCGTGCACCGGCACCTGCACTGCCTGCAGTTCGGGCAGCTTGTCCCAGGCCAGGAAATTGCTCTCACCGGTAAAGTAATGGTATACCCCCAGCATGAGCGCCAGCGCGGCCACAATCAGCAAAAACAGAAAGGGATACCTGGTGTCCGCATCCCAACTGTTCCAAAACTTGATTTTGTTCATAGACAAACCGACGGACTATTCGAGCACTTTCGGCACTCTGAAATAATCGGAGTCTTTTCTTGGTGCGTTTTTCAGCGCTTCGTCGTGCGATACGGTGTTCTGCGCCAGGTCTTCGCGCATCACGTTCACTTCCTCTGACATGTGAATGAGGGGCTCTACGTTTTCGGTGTCGAGTTCGCGAAGCTGGTCCACCCAGTTCAGTATCTTGTTCAGGTCCTGCAGCATTTCCTGCTCTTTCTCCTCGTTAAACTCCAGTCGGGCCAGGTGCGCGATCTTTCTAATGGTTTGTATATCGGTTGACATCTATCGGATTATGTTTCTTAAGTTCTTCTTGTATGATATTGAATACTTGTTCTTTCAGGGCAGGAAGGTCCTGCAGCGTCATGCCTTTGGTTTCGATCGGCTCGTGTATGATGATCTTGAGCGGATGCCAGCGCACTTTCAGCTTGCCGTCCAGATCGGGCAGGAACTTGTGGTTATAGGGCATGGTAACCGGCACCACCGGCAACTGCTTCTCGATGGCTAACCTGAAGGGACCGTCTTTAAAAGCCAGCAGCTCCTCTCCGGCCGTGGGCGGAATCGTGCCCTCCGGAAAGATCACCAGGTTGCGCCCCTGCTCCAGCGTTCGCACCGACTGTATGTAGCTCTTGGCACTGCTGATGGCGCTCTTTCGGTCTACGGCAATGTAGAGCTTTTCGTATACCTTCCCCCAGAGCGGCACTTTGGTGAGCGAACTCTTGCCGACAAAGTTAATAAATCCCGGGACGGCATGCAGCAGCAGCGGAATATCGAGGTATGAGCTGTGGTTCGGCGTGAAAATATACTGCTTTTTGCGGTCGAAGCGCATGCGCCACTCCACCTGCAGCGGCGCCAGAAACATGCGCAGGGCCGATGAGGACCAGAAGCGGTTGATGCCGTGCACGTGCGGGTGCCAGCGCTGCTTGCGGATTAGTATGGCCTGAAACGGATACGTGACCACAAACGGCATCACAAACCAGGTAACACACCAGGTTGTATAGAGGCGATGGGACAGGTATTTAAGCGCTTTCATGCCTTCAAATGTAAGAATAATCCACCAGTTATCAATCAGAGGCGCTCCGGCAAACAGGCTTTGCCCGCTTACTTTTCCTGCTGCAGCAAAATGGCCGCTTTGAGTATACCTGCCACGCTGATGGCGTCGGTAATTTCGTTGTCCATGACCATGCGCACAGCCTCCTCAAAGGCCACGCGCCGAATGTGAATAACCTCCGTCTCTTCAAAAGCGGTTTCGCCGGCCTTTAGTTCCTGCGCCAGGAAAACGAAACCCTCTTCGTCGGTCACGGAATTGGAGGTATGCAGACGGGCAATGTTGGTCCACTTTTCGGCCGTAAAACCGGTTTCCTCCTGCAGTTCCCGCTTCGCCGAGGCCAGGATGTCGTTTTCGATCAGGCCGCCGCCCATCGGTATTTCCCAACTGTATTCGTTGAGCGGGTAGCGGTACTGCCCCACCAGGTAGGTATAGCCTTCGTCATCAACAGGTATAATGCCGATTGCTTTGTTGTTCATGCTCACCACGCCGTAGATGCCCTCGCCGCCATTGGGGTTGAGCACCTGGTCTTCGCGCACCTTTATCCAGGGGTTCTGGTAAATCTCTTTGCTGGACAGGGTGGTCCAGGGGTTGTGTTTTTCGTCAATCATCATGTTATTTCCTTCTGGCAATCATCTCTATCTCCACTTGCGCACCCAGCGGCAGCGAAGCCACGCCGATGGTGGTACGGGCAGGGTATGGCGAGGCAAATTTAGTCGCGTATACCTTGTTCATCGCCTCAAAATTGTCCATGTCGGTCAGGAAGACATTTGCTTTTACCACATCGTCGGGCGTTAAACCCGCTGAAGCCAGCACCTGAAACAGGTTTTGGAAGCACTGCTCTGTTTGCGCGGCGATGTCGCCCTGTACCAGCTTCCCGGTGCTGGAGTCAATGGGCGTCTGGCCGGACAGGAAAACCAGTTCTCCTGATTCCACTGCATGCGAATACGGGCCTACGGCTACCGCTCCTTCGGCATTAAAAGCTTTTCTGGACATATGTTTGGCTTGTTTGAACGCTGATTCCGAGCAAAGATAAGGTATAGAAAAATTAATCTATAAACAATCAGCCCCGCTTACACAAAAGCCTGCAACAGCCAGGCGTTAAAAGCGCAGCTGTTGCAGGCCCTACAGGTATAGCAATATTTATTTTATCGCTGCAGTCTAGCTCTGCCGGCTTTCACCCGCTCCTCCAGCACGCGCACGGCATTTTCCGCCCGCTCAATGGCTACTCTTCTCTCATCCACTTCAGCATCGGTCATTTGCCCGGACCTTCTGTTTTTTTCCAGTTCGTCTTTTGCTTTCGCAATCCGGCCTTTTGCTTCTTTAACCTTACTGTCTCCTTCATCCACTGTCGTAAGCAGTCGGGCCTTTCTTTCCTCGCCCGTCATACGAGCCTCAGCCGCCCGGTTCTGGCCAAACTCACGGCCGCTCATGTCGCCTTTGTCCTGGCCGTAAGCATTGCCATTGTCCGTATCCTCATCTTGCTGCTGGCCTTTCTTTCCCTGGGTCTGCGCACGGTCGCGCTGGACTCTCTCCTGCTTTTCATCACGCTTGTTTTCTTTCTGGTGATCCTTGTTACCTTTGGCGTTCTGGTTTTTCTCACGGGCCTCCTGCTCTTCGCCGGACTCCCTAGCTTGCCTGTTGGCGTTGCCTTTGCCTTGTTGCGCCACGGCCGATTGAGTTACGGCTATTGTCAGGCCAAGCGCCATGCCCAGTCCGATGGTTCTGATGATCTGCTTTTTCATGCTAGGCTATCCTTTAAATTTCGTTCAACAAGGAATCTACTTCGGCAGCAGCTTCTTCAATCTCAACTCTGGTATTGTCTATTTCCGCACCGGCTGTATCGGCTGGCGCCGTATCGGCTTCGGGTTTGGTGATGGTTGTTTCCTCGGTGTCGGGCGTGCTGTTGCAGCCTGTAAGCATTAAAGCGCCAAGGGCGAAGACAAGAAGGTGTTTTTTCATAAGTTCAGGGTTATGTATTCGTTAGTTAAAATGATGAGGAAGATGCTGCAATTGGGCAATATACACAATCAGTATTAGTGCATCCATACCTCTCTGGTTGTAAAGTCGATCGTGAATCTGGCCTGGCTGATCAGCCCATAGTTAAGCACCCCGTCGTAAAGGATGCTTTCGGCCGCCGCCTGGCTTACCAATTTACGATTACCTAGCAGTAAAGCAATGGGGTTGAGGGCGATGCGCTGGGAAGTGGTGTCGTTCTGAAGTCCCCATTCGGCGGCCGTGTGGTGCGACAGGAGCAACTCGCTGATGTTGCCTGTGTCGAAGAGGAACCAGTAAGAGTGCTTCCGGCGCGGAATTTCCAGAAAAACAGTGAGCTCGTTTCCGTCCAACCCGCTGGCAAAGCGGCTTTTTAGCGGCGTAAGTCTGCTGCGCTGCCTTTTGAGTGAGGCTGGTGTCTGCAGTGTCAGCTGACTGGCGGCTAAGTCGATCGTGAGCACTTTGTCCCGGAAGGTTTTGAGTGAGAGCACCCCGTCCACTTTGGGAAGTCCCTCCGGCAAAATGCTCATGACGTCCCAAACACCCACCGTTGCAGGAGAAAAGGAGACCTTCCCCACCTGCAATGCAACAGAGTCCGCTTTCTGATAGTTGAACTGCTCCCCCCTCATCCGGTAAGCGGTGCCACGGCCATACACGGTACGGCCCAGTTTCCGGGCCACTTCGGGCGACACAAAGGTTTCGCCGCCGCCGGTGTCGAACAGAAAATTATACGTTTGCCCCTGTATGGTCACTTCCACCTGTTTCAATTCCCGGAAGTAGTTTTTGAGCGGAATCGTTTCCTGGGCGCTGGCTCCGGAGACAAGCGCGAGACTCAGCAGCAGGCTTAGTAGGAGTGTTTTCATACTGATCAGGTTTCGTGCTGACACATCAATCATTCTAGCATCAACGTCAGGAAGCGTCCCACTGTTTAGTTCCTGAACTGTTCTACCCTGTAACCTTTCTGCCTGAGCAGACTTATCAGCCCTTTCTCACCTCCCAAATGCCCCATCCCTACGGCGATAAAAGCCCGCTCATGCCGGATCAGGTTTTCGATATCGTCCAGCCAGTTTAAATTGCGTTGGTCTACTATCAGGTTTCTTATATCAGGCCCCAGCTCTTTGTCTAACATTTCATTGGCTACAACATCTATCTCACCGCCCTTGTAAAGTTCAATCAGGCGTTCGGCCTGGGCCAGTATCTGCTCATCCGTGAGACCCTCTACCGGCAATGGAATCTGCTCCAAAACTCCCAGTACTTCCATGGCCGTTTCGAGTCCGGTTATTCGGATCTGGTGCCTGTCAGCTACCTGCATCAACGTACCTTCCATGCTTTTGAGGCTTGCGCCGTATCTGTTCAGCAGCACCTGATGGGTTTTTGCTCCCGTCTGAAACTTATTGTGTTTCCTAAACAGTGCCTGGTCCTCTTTGTCCCGCAGGTTTAGCTCGGTGGCCAGCACACTGCACGTCTCAAGCGCAGCCATGGCATCATCGCTTATTGCGATCTGGTCTGAGGGGTACTCGTGCATGGTCCCGAACAGGAAGGCTTCTCTGCCGTCCGTCGTCGTGATTTTCCAGAGCAGACCTGCTGCTGGTTCCTGGGTTCCGGAACAGGAACTCAACAGCAGGAGTAGGCAGCATGTGTAAAGCAGTGTCTTCTTCATTTAGTGTGTTTATGTCTAAGCAAGATTGTAACTGTTCTCTCCACTGAGTCAGATTTAATGCTATTATTGATTTTTACCGGATCAATTCCCTCACCGTCATAACGCCCCGCTTCTTCGCCAGCGAGAGCAGCTTGAGCAGCAATAGGGCCGTCGTAAAGGCATCGCCGGAGGCGGTGTGGCGGTCATCGGTGGGCAGGCTATACCTTTCGCAAAGGGCGTCTAAACTATACTCTCCCGTTTTTAAGGTATGGCTGTCGGCATGTCGGCGCTCCAACCGGATGGCCAGGTGCGCTGTGTCGACAGAGCGGTTGCGGAGCTTGCCTCTTATACCTTGCCGCTTGAGCATCTGGTTGACCATGGCAATGTCGAAGGCTACATGCTGCCCGACCAGTGTGGCACTCCCGATGAAATCAATGAAACCCTCTACCGCTTCCCGTTCCGTTATACCTTGATCAAGCTCCTTGGAGAGCAAGCCGTGCACCTCGGCGCTTTTGGTGGACGGCGCCCCCTCCTGCTGTACCAGACATTCGAACGTATCGGACACGAGCACCTGCAAATTGCGCACCTTGATGGCTCCCATGGAGAGTACTTTGTCAGTGCCTGGGTCGAGCCCGGTTGTCTCGGTATCGAACACCACAAACTCAGCCTCGTCAAGCGGGGTGCTCCCCGGTACCTGCTCTTTCAGGGCAGCGCTATACCTGTGCCAGAAAGCAGGGGCGTTCTTGTCGACTGGTTGCAGCTGGTGTATGAGCTCTTTCAGCCACTCCATTAGCCGAGGTAGTTAAGTTGGAAGCGCACCTGCAGGAGCTCCTGCATGTCGCTGATGGGTTTGAAGGTGCTGCGCAGCGTCTGCCGCTCCAGCTTGTTGAGTTGGTTGGGGTTGAGGTAGCGGCCGGAGTTTTTGTTTCGCAAGCCGTTGAGTGCCCGGAAGCGCATCATGATCTCGTAGGCCATGGCGGCCTCCCGGTATAGCTCGGCATTCTGCGGCTCTAGTTCGGCCAATTTCTCGAAACGCTTGAAGGTATTGTTCTGACCGGCGATGCGGTTATCGAGTGTGAGCACCCGGGCGGCGTCCACCAGTGGTGTCATGGCCCGCAGTTTGATGTCGAACTGGTCTTTGTGCTCCCCACCCCGCTCCACGATAAAGTTGCGGAAAAAGCTCAGCGGCGGCGGACTCTGCAGCGCATGCTTCGCCAGGAAAGGGAGGAAGATGCGCTCTTGCTGAATGTTGTCGTAGATGTAGTCTGTCAGCTGCCGACTCAGGTTGAAGTCACCGTACACCGGTCGGTAATCGTAGAAAATGGAGGTATGCATCAGCGCCTCCTCAGTCGGCTCGTGTATCCAGTTGTAGAAGTACTGCTTCCAGGTATGGAGCGGCTGGCACCACTTCGGGTTGCTGGCCATCATGTCGGCGGGACACTTCTCGAAGCCGCATTGCACCATGATGTCGCGCACGATAGCGGCCAGTTTCACAAAGTACTCCTGGTACTCCTTCTCCAGCGCGATGTTCTTGTCTTCGAACACCAAAGCGTTGTCCTGGTCGGTGCGCAGGAGCTGCTCTTCGCGCCCTTCGCTGCCCAGCGACAACCAACAGTAGTGCACGGGAGGCTCGCCCAGCTCCTTTTCGGCATGCTGCAGCGCCCGCACAATGATGGCGTCGTTGATCTCGGTGATGATGTTGGCGATGAACGAAATACTCACCTCCTGCTCCAGGTACTTCAGCAAAAGCTCCTCGGCACGGTCGCGTATACCTGGCAGTGAGGCCATGTCGCGGGTCTGGCGGATCTCGGAAATCAGCACGGCCGGGTTGTTGCCCTGCGCCAGCAACAGATCGTGCTCCGTGAGCACTCCCAAGGCTTTCGAGTTCACAGTGCCATTGGTCGTCACACACAGGTGCTTCACCTTGTTGCGGATCATGTTGATCAGCGCATCAGCCATCGGCGGATTGGGCACGGTCGTGATGACGGGCGATGACATGATCACCTTCACCGGATCGTCGATGGCCACGTGCCCCGCCACTACCTGCCGCCGCAGGTCCGTGTCGGTCAGAATACCCAGGGGCCGCTCTTCGGCGTCGATCACCATCATAAAACTCGAGTCTTTGTCGCTCATCATCTGGGCGGCCAGCCGGATGGATGTATCGGGCGGACAAGCGACAATGCTTTTGGCCGTATCGATCTTCAGGGCATCTTCGAGGTGCAGCGGAATGGATGAAGTCGCAATGGTGCTCAGTCCTAGCCGCGCTCTTTGCGCATCGCGCAAGGTGGGGTTCTGCACCGGCTGCCCTGCCGCAAAACCTGCTGCGAAGTACAGCGCTACCTGCGGGTTCTCGGTTAGGATGGGCTCAAAGGCTGCGATAGGTATAGCGTACACCAGCGACTCCTCCGCAGAGGTAGCCGTGGAAGAGTAATTCTTTTTAGCGATCAGCGCCCGCACCCCAAACACATCCCCCTCATCGCACACGTCCAGTAGCTTCGGGTCGCCGCCTTCGGTTGCCTGTTCCAGACGCACTGATCCTTGCCGCACGACGTAGAAAAACTCGTGTGCCGTATCACCCTGTGAGAAAAGCACCTGCTCCGGTTCCAGGTATAGCACCCGTACCTGCCTCGCCAGCTGACGCAGTTTTTCCGGGTCAATCAGGTTGAAGGGTGGATAGAAATTCAGGAACTCATGGACACGTTCCTGTATGACGTTCGAGGGCTTCATAGCGTGGACTTATACCTGTTGAAGTACGTGAAATTTTGACAGGGAAAATATACTGACACCTATATGCTAAACGAACACAAGTTTTAACGCAATTGACGTATCTAACCGTCACGCTAATATATATTTCGAACTACAACAGGTGGTTTTTCCTTGAGCATGTAAATGGTTTTACCTCCATGCATTTGCATGAGCTCCCCGCTTCTGAATTTCTCGTCGACATGTACCACTTTTCCTTTCTCGTTTTTCCAAATCAATGTCTCCGCTTTAGGCAAAAACGGCTCAAGCTTTGCTTTTAATGTGTCTTTACTTTTGGAGCTATAAACTGAGGTACCTAACATATCTAATAACGGTACATAAACAAAAACCAATCTATTGGCTACAGTTGCATAATAATTGGGAAATTTAGCTCGCTGGCCATCCAGCGAGCTAAACTCAGTATTCAGATTATAGATCAGCAATGTGTCTCCTCGCGATACTTGCTCCGCTGTTACTCTAACATAGCCCAAGCCTTTTTGAAAAGGGCCATCTTGTACATTTTTTTGCTCCTCAATCAATTGGATTATTTGCTTCACCAAAAAAGTGTCTTGTAAGACTATCTCCTGTATGGCCATTTCCTTTGGTTTCTGTGCATGGGCTGTAACCAAAAACATACTAAGTGAAAGAGCGAGAAAGATAAATCGCATAAGCAAAAAGTAGTTTAAAAGGATGGAAGCACAACTAATCGTAATTCTCCTACAATTTAACAAAACAGCTCATAATCCATCTATCCTTTTAAACGATATTCTGAATGATAAAGCAAAAGTCCTGCAACAAACGCCGCAGGACTTTACGCATTCAACTAAACTTATCAATTAAAAAACTTACAAAGCACCCGCTTTGATCTCATCGACTACATCCGGATCGAGCAAGGTAGAAGTGTCGCCCAGATTGGACGTATCGCCCTCGGCCACTTTGCGCAGGATGCGTCGCATGATCTTGCCGGAACGGGTCTTGGGCAAACCACTCACGATCTGGATCTTGTCCGGCTTGGCGATCTTACCGATCTTCTCCACCACCGTCTCAATGATCTCAGCACGCAGGTAATCTTCACGCTCCGGCACTTCTTTGCAGATTACAAAAGCGTAAATGCCCTGCCCTTTCACATCGTGCGGGTAGCCTACCACCGCAGACTCCACCACATGGTCGTTGTGGTTAATGGCATCTTCGATTTCGGCGGTTCCGAAGCGGTGACCGGACACGTTGATCACGTCATCCACGCGGCCGATGATGCGGTACAGGCCGTCTTTGTCGCGCTTGGCGCCGTCGCCGGTGAAGTACAGGCCTTTGTAAGTGGAGAAGTAGCTCAGGCGGCAGCGCTCATGGTCGCCGTAGGTGGTGCGGATGATGCCTGGCCACGGGAACTTCATGCAGAGGTGGCCTTCCACTTCGTTCTCGGTAATCTCATTGCCCTCGGTGTCAACCAGTATCGGCTGTATACCTGGCAGCGGCAAGGCAGCATGGCTAGGTTTCATCGGTGTTATACCTGCAATGGTTGAGATCATGATGCCGCCGGTTTCGGTCTGCCACCAGGTATCTACCAGCGGACAACGCTCCTTGCCCACGTGGGTATGATACCAGTGCCAGGCCTCCTCGTTAATCGGTTCGCCCACAGAGCCCAGCACTTTGAGGGAGTCGAGGCTGTAGGACAGCACATCGTCAATATCACCACCCATCAGGGAGCGGATGGCGGTTGGCGCAGTGTAGAAAATGTTCACGCCAAACTTATCGACCACCTGCCAGAAACGGCCCATGTCCGGGTAACTAGGCACGCCTTCGAACATCAGCGAAGTAGAGCCTGACAGGAGCGGACCGTAGAGCAGATAGGTATGGCCGGTGATCCAGCCGATGTCGGCAGTACACCAGTAAATATCGTTTTCCTGTACCTGGAACACGTTGCTGAAGGTATACTGGGCGTAGACCATGTAGCCACCGCAGGTGTGCACCACGCCTTTGGGTTTGCCCGTTGAGCCGGAGGTATAGAGGATAAAGAGCATATCCTCCGAGTCCATTTCTTCGGCGGGACAGTCCTTGCTCACGCCCTGCACTTCGTCGTGGTACCACACATCGCGGCCTTCGACCATGTTCACAGCCCAGCCCAGGCGCTCTACCACAATTACCTTATTCACAGAAGGGCACTTCTCCAGCGCCTCGTCTACTACGCGCTTCACCGGAATTTGCTTGGCACCTCTGTTCAGACCGTCAGAGGTCAGCACGATACTGGCCTGCGCGTCGTTGATGCGATCGGACATGGCCACGGCGGAAAAACCGGCGAAGATGACCGAGTGAATGGCTCCGATGCGGGCGCATGCCAGTGTGGCAAAGGCCAGCTCCGGAATCATCGGCATGTAAATGCATACCCGGTCGCCTTTCTTCACGCCGTTCTTTTTGAGCACGTTGGCGAACTGGCACACCTTTTCATGCAGTTCGCGGTAGGTATAGCGTACAAATCTCTCTTTCGGGTCGTTGGGCTCCCAGATCAGGGCCAACTTGTTGCCGCGGGTTTTCAGGTGACGGTCCAGGCAGTTTTCGGTGATGTTCAGCCTGCCTCCCTTAAACCACTTGATGTTCGGCTCCTCAAAGTTCCACTCCAGTGTGGTGTTCCACTTCTTGCGCCAGGTAAAGGTGCTCGCTATATCGGACCAGAACCCTTCCGGGTCATCAATGCTGCGCTTATAGGCCTCCTCGTATTCCTGATAAGTCTTGATTTGAATGTTAGGCATGGTATCGGTTTGTTATGGTGATTAAGGTTTATTCAATTGGTAATTGGTGCACGATTCGGACAGGTCGCGACCTGTCCCTACAAGTGTTTCTTGGGAACGATTGTCATCCCCCTACCCCCTTCTTAGTAGAGGGCTGGGGTGTGGTCACTCCAAAAAAGCATTCCCGATTTTCCGCTCCTTCAGGTCATCGTGAATCTCCGTTAAAATAGCCGGGTCGTCGATGGTGGAAGGTATAGCGTAGTGCACCCCGTCAGCGATGTTGCGCAATATTTTGCGGAGTATCTTACCAGAGCGGGTCTTGGGCAGTCTCTTTACAATCAGGGCGTTGCGAAAGTAGGCCACGGCTCCGATCTTCTCCCGAATCAACGCGATCAGCTCCTGCTCGATTTGCTGTTCGCTGATGCTCTGTCCGTCTTTGAGCACGACCAAACCGATGGGGCGCTGCCCCCGCAGGTCGTCGGCTATACCTACCACGGCGCACTCGGCCACGGCGGGATGCGAGGCGACCATCTCTTCCATCTCTCCGGTTGAGAGGCGGTGACCGGACACGTTGATCACATCGTCTATGCGGCCCATGATATAAATATAGCCTTCTTCGTCCATATATCCCCCATCGCCGGTCATGTAATAGCCCGGGAAGCGGTCAAGATAGGATTTGTAGAAGCGATCATTGTCTTCCCACAAGGTAGGTAGGCAGCCCGGAGGTAGCGGCAGCTTCACGGCCACGTAGCCTTCCTGTGCAGGTATAAGCTCCTGTCCTTCTTCACCCAGAATCTCTACTTTGTACCCACACACCGGCAGGCCCGCGGAGCCCGGTCTGGTTGGCTTCAGGCCATAGCCGACCATGTTGGCCACCATCGGCCAGCCCGATTCGGTTTGCCACCAGTGGTCAATGACAGGTATGCGCAGCAGATCCTTTGCCCAGTAGTAGGTGGCGGGGTCGCAGCGCTCGCCGGCCAGGAACAGGTACTTGAGCGAAGGCAGGTCATACTTGATTTTTTCAATCCCGTCAGGGTCTTCTTTTTTGATGGCGCGGATGGCGGTTGGGGCCGTGAAGAGCACCTTCACGTCGTGTTGCATGATGACGCGCCAGAAAGTGCCGGCATCGGGGGTACGAACCGGTTTGCCTTCAAACAGCACCGTGGTGCAGCCATGGATCAGCGGGGCATAAACCAGATACGAGTGCCCCACAGCCCACCCCACATCCGAGGCGGCCCAGAATACATCACCCGGGTCTACGCCATACACGGCTTTCATGCTGAATTTGAGCGCCACGGCATGGCCACCGTTATCGCGCACGATGCCTTTGGGTTTGCCGGTGGTGCCGGAGGTATAGAGCACGTAAAGCGGGTCGTGCGCGTCAACGGGTACGCAGTCGGCTGGCTGTGCTTTCTGCAGCACATCCATATAGTCCAGGTCACGGCCTGGCTGCATGTCGGCTTCCACGTAGGGCCGCTGCAAAATGATGGTATGCTCGGGTTTGTGCTTGCTGTCACTCAGGGCTTTGTCGAGCAAGGGTTTATACGGAATGTACTTATCGAACTCAATGCCGCAGGAAGCGGAGATAACCACCTTCGGACGGGCATCGTCGATGCGCACCGTGAGCTCGTGCGGCGCAAAGCCCCCGAACACCACCGAGTGAATGGCTCCCAGCCGGGCGCAAGCCAGCATGGTGACTACGGCCTCGGGTATAACGGGCATGTAGATCACCACCGTATCGCCTTTGCCCACGCCCAAACCCCGCAGTGCACCGGCAAAGCGGGCCACCAGGTCGCGGAACTCGCGGTAGCTGTACTTGCGGATGGTGTTGGTTACGGGCGAGTCGTAGATCAGGGCGGTTTGGTCGGCGCGGCCGTTCTCCACATGGTAGTCCAGCGCCAGATAGGCCGTGTTAAGCTTGCCGCCCGCGAACCAGCGGTAGAAGCCGTTCTCGTCGGTGGTCAGGATCTGCTTCGGCTCCTCGAACCAGGCAATCTGCCGCGCCTGTTCGCCCCAGAAGCCCTCGGGGTCCTGTATGCTTCTTTCGTAGGCCTCGGCGTACGAGCTGTAGGTGTGGGTTACTGTTTCCATATCTCCTGCGTCTTTTTATTACGATTAACTCTGTGTCAGCTCCTTGATCTTCTCCATCAGGAAGCGCGTCGAAAAGGGCTTCGGAATGTACAGGTCTGCCCCCACGTCGTAGCCTTTTTTGATGTCGGCGTCCTTGGTCTTGGCGCTCATGAAGATCACCTTCGCGCCGTTCATATTTTCCTGCCCGCGGATGTGGCGGCATACCTCGTAGCCATCCACGTCGGGCATCATGATGTCGAGTAACACCACGTCGGGTCGCTCCTTGTCTACACTCTCCATGGCCTCGGTACCGTTGCGGGCAATGTATACCTGGTAGCCGTTCTTGCGCATCAGGAATTCCAACGGCATCAGGATGCTCGGCTCATCATCCACGACCAACACCTTCAATTTCTCTTTGGCACTCATAGTTTTATACGTTTGCGGGCACATTTACTCTCACCGGAAGCACGAACGAAAACTTGGCCCCTTTGCCCAATTCGCTCTCCACCCAGATGCGCCCCCGGTGCGATTCAATAATCTTTTTGCTGATTGGCAGCCCCAGTCCGCTGCCCTCGGGTTTGCGGATGTTCTGGTTCTGCGCCTGGTAAAACTTGTCGAATATTTGTTTGTGAAACTCAGGATCGATGCCCTTGCCGTTGTCCACCACGTTCACTTTGATGTCGCCGTCGATGTAGTAGCCCGAAACGATGATGCGGCCGTGCTCCGGATGGCAGAACTTGATGGCGTTGGACACGAGGTTGACCATCACCTGCATCAGGCGGTCTCTGTCGCCGTTGATGACAGGAAGGTTTTGTTGCACATCCACCACCAGCTCTACATTTTTCCCCTGCACCAGTTGCTCCAGCGCCTGCACCGATTCGCGCACTACCTCCTCTATCTGCACAGGCCCCAGGTTGAGCTTTTGCTTGCCCGATTCGAAGCGCTCCAGATCTAGCACATGCGTAATCAGTCGCGTCAGCCGCTCCGATTCCTTCACGATGGTTTGCAGGAAATGCTCCTGGTCTTCGCGCTCCATGTCGGGGTTGTCGTACAGGATTTCGGAAAGGGCCCGAATAGAAGTGAGCGGTGTGCGCAGCTCATGCGTGACCGTGGATAGGAACTCGTCCTTGAGTTCGTCGAGTTGCTTGAGCCGCTCGTTGGCGCTCCGGAGTTGCTCGGTGGCGCGGCGCAGCTCCATAGATTTGCGGCGCAGTTCGTTGTTGATCGAGATCAGTTGCTGGGATTCTTTCAGGATGTTGAGCACCTCGTCGATGCTGATTTCCTCCTCCTTTACCACCGACGACACCATGATGCGGGCCGAGGAAGACCCGATGACACCCGACAGGACCTTCTCGGCATACGTCACCAGTTTCGGGTCGGCCTTGCCTGATTCGTCTTCGGGCTCGGGGTATTTGCGCTTGTAAGCCTTCATGGCCACCTCGGCTTTTTTCTCACCCAGGAAGTTCACCAGCAAAGATTTGATGTCCGGGATGTAGGCTGTGCCTTTCCAGACGATGGAACTCTCAAACACGGTGGAGTACTTGAAAATGTCCACAAACACCTCGGCCTGGTTGCGCTCCTGCGACGTCTGCTTGCTCAGAAGCGACACACCGATGTAAAGCCCCACATTCAGAAACATGCTCCAGAACATGGCGTGCGAGATGTAGTCCATCCCCTGCAACCCGAACAATTCAAAGGGTTTTAGCAAGGCTATACCTAGCGGACCGTTCTCCAGAATAGAACTTGGCAACATGCCCACCCCCACCATCGATGGCACCACCAGGGTATAGAACCAAAGCACGGCCCCGACCACTATACCTGCCAGCGCCCCGCTCTTGGTGCCCTCTTTCCAGAAAATGCCCCCGATAATGGCGGGTGCAAACTGCGCCACCGCCGCAAACGACACCAGCCCGACTTCCACGAGTGAGTAATGTTCCGCTACGCCCTTGTAATACAAATAGGCCAGCAACAAAATCACCAGAATGCCGAGTCGGCGGCTGAAAAGCAAGAGTTTGGTGAGTTGATTCTGATAGCGGTTTTTAATGGCAGGTATACCTACCAGGAGCGGCATCACCAGGTTGTTGCTCACCATCACGCTCAAGGCGATGGTCGCTACAATCACCATACTTGTCGCAGCGGAGTAGCCGCCCAGGTATACCAGCAAAGCGAGGAGTGATTGTCCCTCGCTCAACGGGATCGCCAGCACAAACATATCAGCGTCTATACCTGCGCTGCCGAACAGCAAATCGCCGCCAAAGGCGATGGGCAGCACGAAGATGTTGATGGCGAACAGGTATAGCGGAAACAGCCACATGGCTTTGTTCAGGTGCTGTTCGTTCACATTCTCCACCACGGCCACCTGAAACTGGCGCGGCAAAAAAAGAACCGCCAGCATAGACAGCACCACCATCCAGAACCACTGCGAAAAGCCGCTGTCGTTGTCGAAGGTCATCAGTCGTTCAAAATCCGGCAGCTGCGTGGCCTGTTGCATGATGTCGCCGAAGCCGTTGAAAACGCCGTAGGTCACAAAAACACCCGCCACGATAAAGATCACCAACTTGAACAGCGACTCAAAGGCGATGGCAGTTACCATACCCTCGTGCCGCTCAGTAGCCTCCACGTGCCGCGTGCCATATACAATCGTGAACAGACCCAAGCCCAGTGTAATGAAGAATGACGTGTCGCCAAACAGCGGGCTGCGGCCCACTTCGTTAGCCCCTGTGAGGATGTCCAGACTACTGGCTATCGCCTTGAGCTGGATGGAAATATAAGGTATAATGCCGAGCACGCAGATGATAGTGACAATGCTGCCCAGCGTGATGTTCTTGCCGTAGCGCGACGAGATAAAGTCGGCGATGGTGGTAATGCGCTGCACTTTGCAGATGCGGATGATCTTGCGCAGCACCACCCACCAGAGCGGCGCCATCAGCGTCGGACCGATGTAAATCGCCAAATACCCCAAACCCGTTGTGGCGGCCCTTCCCACCGACCCGTAATAGGTCCAGGCGGTGCAGTACACGGCCATGGAAAGCGCATAAATGTAGGGGTTTCCCACGAGACTCCTGCCCGCAGCCGAACGCCTTTCGGCCCACGAAGCCAGCGCGAAAAGCAAAGCCAGGTAGCAAAACGACACACCGATGACAAGCCAGGAGTTCATGGGTTATTTCCGCTCCTTTCTGGGGTTCTGACGGTTAATGAAAAACGCGATCGCCGCAATGCAAAACAGCCACACCACCGTCAGGTACAGGTATAGCACGGGCACCCCGCTCACCGTCGCTCCCGAGTTGAAAATCGAAAGCACCGGAAAATTCAACAGCACCATGAACAGGGCGCTGATGAAAAAGAGTCGTCTGCCTTTAGAGCGGTCACGCATGGGAGTTTGGGATTTAGAGAGTTTAGGAGTTTGAGAGTTGTTTTAAGTTAGAAAGTTTGGAACGTTAGAAGTTAGAAAGTTGCTTGTGCACGATTGGTCATCCCCCTGCCCCCTTCAAAGGGGGACTTTAGCCTCTACTTTTCCTAAGTATAAGCTTGTAGTGGATGCAGTTCGGCTTTAACTAAATAAACACACCCCTACCCCTCTCTTTGTCGAGGGCCCCTTCCCCCAAAGGGGAATTCTCGTGTAGGAAGTCCCCCTTTGAAGGGGGCAGGGGGATGACCAATCTCTGCGAACAATCTTCCAATCCAGCAAACTGTCGAATGGCTGACCGATGGCAAAGCCACCGAATCAACCATCCAACAATTTAACCATTTAGCCATCAACAACCCAACCTTAATGCGCCACTGCCTCACCAGCACCTCTTGGGATACGGATATCCTCGATCAGTTCCTGGATGTGGGCTGGAGGAGCAGGTGTGAAGCGGGACACGAGGAACGACACAACAAAGTTGATGATCATACCCACAGTACCGATACCTTCCGGAGAGATCTCCATGAACCAGTTCTCAGGCAGGTTGGCGGCTGGGTTGATGAACTTGAAGTAGGAGATGTAGCTGATCGTAAATAGCAAGCCTGAGATCATGCCCCAAATGGCGCCTTGCTTGTTCATGCGCTTGGAGAAGATGCCCATGATGATGATAGGGAAGAAAGACGCCGCGGCCAGACCGAAGGCAAAAGCTACTACCTCGGCTACAAAGCCCGGAGGATTGATACCGAAATAACCGGCCACCACTACCGCGAACGTTGCCGCTAAACGGGCTGCTACCAGTTCCTGCTTCTCTGATATACCTGGCATCACTGATTTTTTGAGCAAGTCGTGGGCGATGGAGGTAGAGATTACCAGCAAGAGACCGGCCGCTGTAGAAAGCGCCGCTGCCAGACCACCTGCCGCTACCAGGGCAATCACCCAGTTCGGAAGCTGAGCGATTTCCGGGTTCGCCAACACCATGATGTCTTTGTCGATCTTGAGCTCGTTGACGGCCGGATCTTTCACATACTGAATGCGTCCGTCACCGTTCTTATCGTCCACACCAATCAGGCCTGTCTTCTCCCAGTTGTTCACCCACTGTGGCATCGCTGAGATGGGCTGGTTACTGGTCGTCTGCAGCATGTTGTACATACCGAAGGCACCCACCGCAGGAGCCGCTGTGTAGAGGATGGCGATAAACACCAGCGCATAACCTGCCGACTTACGGGCATCCTTTACTTTTGGCACCGTGAAGAAGCGCACAATCACGTGCGGCAGACCGGCCGTACCCACCATCAGGGCCGCCGTGATAAAGAACACGTCAATCGTAGCCTTGCTGCCATCGGTATAGGCCGTGAAGCCGAGTTCCGGCAAAAGGCCGTCCAGTTTGTCCAGCAGGTAAGTGCCGTCGGCCAGCGTGCTGCCCATCCCTAACTGCGGAATCGGGTTGCCTGTCAGCATCATCGAGATAAAAATGGCCGGCACCATGTAGGCGAAGATCAGCACACAGTACTGGGCTACCTGGGTATAGGTGATGCCTTTCATGCCGCCCAACACGGCGTAGAACAGCACGATGATCATACCGATGATCACACCGGTTTCGATCTGCACTTCGAGGAAGCGGGAGAACACGATGCCCACCCCGCGCATCTGTCCGGCCACGTAGGTAAAGGAGATAAAAATGGCGCAGACAACCGCCACCAGGCGGGCAGTTTTGGAGTAGTAGCGGTCGCCCACGAAATCAGGGACGGTGAACTTACCAAATTTGCGCAGGTACGGCGCCAGTAACAGGGCCAAGAGCACGTAACCACCCGTCCAGCCCATCAGGTATACCGAGCCGTCGTAGCCCATGAACGAGATAAGGCCCGCCATGGAGATGAACGACGCAGCCGACATCCAGTCAGCGGCCGTTGCCATACCATTGGCCAGAGGGCTCACGCCGCCGCCTGCCACGTAAAATTCTTTTGTAGAACCAGCCCGCGACCAGATGGCGATGCCAATGTAGAGGGCGAAGGTCAGGCCCACGATGATGTATGTCCAGGTTAAGATATCCATTGTCTTAAGGTGTTATTTTTGGGAGATTAATCTTCGTGCACGTCAAATTCGCGGTCGAGCTTGTTCATCAGCCATACATAGATAAAGATGATGATCACAAACACATAAATAGAGCCCTGCTGCGCAAACCAGAAGCCCAGCTTGAAGCCACCCAGTCGGAACTGGTTGAGCTCGTCGACGAGCAAAATGCCGAAGACATAGGACACGGTGAACCAAAGGCCCAATAGCGTCAGGAGGATGCGCACATTGCGCTGCCAGTACTCCTGCATTCTGTTCTTGTTATTTTCCATGGGTATAGCGATTTGTTTTTTGAGGTTCTGTTACAAGTAGATCATGGCCTGCAAGGTGATTTCCGGACGGTACTTCAGGTTGTCCGGGTTCGTGAAGTCTGGCCGGTTGCGGTAGTTGAGCGTGAGTTTGGAGTGATGTCCTTCCAGAAAAAGGTTGGCGCCCAGGTCGAGCACTTTCACAGGCACTTTCTCGCCACGGCTGTTCTGAACGCCGTCTAAGCTGCCATAGCTGTAAGCGGCGTAGGGCTGGAGACGGGCTTTCTCAGTGATTAAATCTTTAGGAAGCAGATAACCCGCCTGTCCGTAGAGGATGTCGCCGGTACCGATGGTCGGGAAAGCATTGCCGCGCAGTGCGCCACCGCCCTGTGCAGGATTCATGATACCGATGTTGCGCACGTTGTCTCTACCGAAGTCGTAGTTGTAGTACACGCCGTAGGCTGTCAGGGCTGTGTTGGTTTCGGTATTAAGCGGCAGATCCAAAAAAGCATCCACACCAAACAGGTTGATGTTTTCTTTTTCAACAATGAAACCATTGATGGTATTCTGCTCGCGCCACATGCCGTCTTTGTTGTGCAGGAAGCCCGCCCCGATGTTGAATACGCGCTTGCTGCCCAGGTAGGTGCCCACCATAAATGGCAAGAGGTTCGACTCCTGCTCCAGGAACTGCCAGTTAAAATAGCCCTGGTATACCTTATTGTTGTTCTGTGGATTGTAGTTGGCTGCCGGGCCGATAGCCTGTGCAGTGTTGGTCAGGAAAGGATCATTCACAGCCATGCGGTAGTCCAGTTTGCCGAGCTTGCCTTTGGCATACACGCCCAGCATACGGGCGAACTGGTCGGCGGCATCGATAGTGGCCCAGTTGAAGATCGGTGCGTCGATGGCCATGAAGTTGAGCGTACTGGCGTTGGTACTGCGCGAGATACCGTTCCAGTAATGAAGGCCCGCCCCGATGGAAAGTGCCTTGTCGAACACCTTATATTCTGTCCAGGCATCGTGAATGAAGATCTGCGGCTTCTTGCCATCCAGAGTCGGGTTTACACCGCCACTAACCGCGTTTTGGTTATTGATACCAAAGTGCAGGAGTACCAGGAAACGGGGGGAAATCTGCGAATAGGTCAGGAAACGGGAGCGGCGCAAACCGAAGTCGAGGGTATTGTCCACGGGTTCACCGTTGCGAATAGTGCCCGAGTTGTGCTCGTTGTATCGGACCCACACCTGGTGCCAGGTGATGAAACGGATATACTTGGAGCCGTCTTCGTTCACAGGTATTTTTATACCCGCGCCATACTCTGTGGAGCCTTGTGCAGACGCACCTCTTCCTGCGCAGCAAAGCACCAGCCCTGCCGCTACATATAGTAACAGTTTTTTCATTTTGGAATACTAAATGTTAAGGTGAAGAGAGGTCAGCTGTTTCCCCGAATTCTTTATCTATTTTAAGGAAGATTTATGAAAAAGGGTAAAGAGGTGTATATATTTGGTAAGTTGGTATACACAGGTATAGAAATGGGCTTTTTCAGGGAATCCTGAGGTACGGCTATACCTGTTTTTTTTAAAGATAGAGGGTTTGGTGTCAGCGCAGCTGTGGTTCTGCATAGGGATAGTTGGGGGCAGGCGTAGCGGTAGCCTCTTAGATATAGCAACCTGTGCTGTTCTATAGCTTCGCCTGTGCGGCGGGCACTTACTTTTTTCCTTGATGAAAAAAGTAAGCAAAAAAATCAAGACGATTTTAAACTCGCTGACCGCTCAAACACAAAATCGTCGAAAGTGCACTTGGCTGATGCTGTTTGTTTCATTGCCAGCGGGGCAAGTTAGTCTTGCTATACCTGTCAGTGGTCTGCGACAGAAACGACGAAGCTTATACCTGTAAAGTAGTAGTGGCAGAAGCTCCCCTCCTTGGATAAGGAGGAGTAGGGGTGGTTGGACCCGGTACTGCAAAGGAACTACTGAAACTACAACACTATACCTTAAAACGACAGCAGAAAATCCCTTCTTGAGAGGAGCAGGGGTGTGTTAATCGTGCACTAGCAGCGGGGCGCCAGCCGATTGTTAGACCCACCCACCAGTAGCGAGCGAGATTGAGGATAATGGCACTTATCACACCAAAAAAACCAACAATTTAACCTTCAGCAATTTAACAATCCAATCAATCCTTAAACCGCTTCCATTTGATCATCATGTACTTGTCACCAAGTTCCGTGATCATCATGCCGGCCCCTTTCAGATTGGCGCTGTTCTTCATGTGTTCGACCAGTTCGGCGTGGTTCAGGATCTTGTAGGTCGGGTGGTACTCGGTTTGCTCGGGCGCCTTTATTTTATACTTGCGCACCCAGTTCATAATCGAAACGTGGCTTACGCCCAGGATCCGTTCAATCTCGCGGTAGCTGATGCCCTCAATGTAGAGTTGCAGCGCTTTGGTCACGTAATAGCTGTCGATCCCCTTGCCGAGCTTGTTCACTGTGAAGTAATAGCTGCACTTTTTACAGCGATAACGCTGCCTGTCGTTGATGATGCCGCTTTTCACGACCTCCAAAGCACTGCAACGCGGACACAGGGGATTCTTCATAACATACTAAGGTATAGCGGCTTTCAGCATTAGCTATACCAATTTAGCATAACTATATTAATTTAGCAAATTATGCATAAAGTATATATTTTTAAGTATCAGTCGGTTAGAACAAAATCGCAAAAGTCTCTTTATATTTTATAACAATCACTTCTAGGTATAGCCATACCTGCGCATGGATAATCAAAAAAGCCCTCCTGGAATGGGAGGGCTTTTTTGATGATTTGGATATAATTAGGTTTGTGCTGCAAGGGCTACTTATGCCTCTATATCTCTTACCGACACCATTACTTCGTTAAATTCGTCGGTGTTGTTCAGGAACCAGACAATTTTGCGACCCACCTCTTCCGGTGAGGCCAATTCCCCTTGTTCTTTGTAATCACGGAAGCGCTGCACGTTACTGAATTTCTGCGCGTCGCTCTCCCGGATGTGCTCCTGCATGGCAGTGTCCACCACGCCCGGCGATAAGGAGAATACCCGCACTCCTGAGGCACGCACGTTCTGCTCCTGCTGCACCGTCTGCGACAGCATATCAATCGCCGCCTTGGAAGCGCAGTAGCTGGCCCAGCCGTCGATCGGGTATTTGCCCGCCCCTGAGCTCACGTTCACAATCACTTTGGGCACTTGCAGCGGCCGGTATACCTGCAGAAAACTGTTCATCAGCATGGCCGGCACAATCACGTTCACGTCGAACACAAACTCAAAACGCTCGTTCGGCATGCCCTCGCCTACATAGCCAATTTCACCCAGCACACCGGCATTGTTGATCAGCACGAGTTTTTCGGCGTCGTTGTAAGGGACAAATACCTTATGCAGGTTGTGCTCCACGGCAGGTATATCCGAAAAGTCGAGGGGCTGGTGGCGGTAGTTTTTGTGCTGGATAGTGCTGTTGCGGCATACGCCAATCACAAAGTTGTTCTTGTCCTGCAGCAATTCCTCCGCAATGGCCTTGCCTATACCTTTGCTCGTTCCGGTGATAAAGTAGTAGTTCACAGTAGTTAGAAAGTTTAAAAGTTTGGAAGTTAGAAAGTGACACTTTTCGTTCCTAAAGTACGAAGGGGATATAAGATTTGGTTATACCTATACCTACTGGATGTGGTTTTTAAGAGCAAAAAGCTGATGCCTCTGCCTTTACAGAAACACCAGCTTTTCCTTTTCTCGAGTCACAGACTCGCTTTTATGTACCAGTCAGGGTTTAGCGCTTACGCCTTTATTGCGAGGACCGGCGCACGATTCGGACAAGTCGCGACCTGTCCCTACCAACTACACTTCCCAAACTCCTCAACTCTTAAACTCCTAAACTTAAAGAATATACTGGCTCAAATCCCGGTTCTTCACCATATCCGACAGCCTTTCGAGCACCATTTCGCGGTTGATCACGATGTGGGCGTTGGGGCCGATTTTGTCCGGCACGTCGAAAAGGATGTCGTTGAGCAGGCGGCTCATGACCGTGTGCAGACGGCGGGCACCGATGTTCTCTACTTCCGAATTTACTTCAAAAGCGATGGAGGCAATTTCATCCAGGGCTTCGTCGGCAAAACTCAGCTCTACGTTCTCTGCTCTCAGGAGTGCTTCGTATTGCTTGGTCAGGGCGTTTTTCGGGAACTTCAGAATCTGGTAGAAGTCCTCCTTGGTCAGGCTCTGCAACTCCACACGAATCGGGAAACGGCCCTGCAATTCAGGTATAAGATCCGACGGCTTGGCCACGTGGAACGCGCCGGCGGCGATGAACAGGATGTGATCGGTGTTGATGACGCCATACTTGGTGTTCACGGTAGAGCCTTCTACAATGGGCAAAAGGTCGCGCTGCACACCTTCGCGGCTCACGTCGGGACCACTGCCGCCTTTGCCGCTTGCGCTGGCTACTTTGTCAATCTCGTCGATAAAAATAACACCGGAGTTCTCGGCTTTAAAAATGGCCTCTTCCTTCACCTCGTCCATGTCGATCAACTTGGCAGCCTCCTCTTCCAGCAAGATTTTGCGGGCCTCGGCGATGCTCACTTTGCGTTTCTTGGTTTTCTTTGGCATCATGCCGCTGATCATCTCCTGGATGTTCATCATGGAAGCCTCGTCCATGCCCGGCCCCATCACGCCCATGCCCGGCATAGCGCTCTGCTGCACCCGGATCTCGATTTTGCGATCCTCCAACTCGCCGTTGCGGATCTTCTCTCTGAATTTCTCGCGGGTGCGCTCGTTCAGTTCGTAATCGTTGTCGGGCATGCCGTTTGGCTCGGAGGTGCTCGAAAAACTCGGCGTTGCGCGGCCACCCTGGATAGGCGGGATCAGCGCATCGAGAATGATGTCTTCCACCACCTCAGCTGCTTTCTGCTTTACCTCCTCTTTCTTCTTTGTCTTCACCATGTTCACCGACTGCTCCACCAGGTCGCGCACCATGCTTTCCACATCGCGACCCACGTAGCCTACCTCCGTAAATTTGGAAGCCTCCACTTTGGTGAAAGGGGCATCGGCAATCTTGGCCAGGCGGCGGGCGATCTCGGTTTTACCAACGCCGGTCGCACCGATCATCAGGATGTTATTGGGCACGATCTCGCGGCGAATGCTTTCGTCGGCATTCATGCGGCGCCAGCGGTTGCGCAGCGCAATGGCCACGTTACGCTTGGCGTCCTGCTGCCCAATAATATATTTATCCAGCTCCGCCACAATCTGGGCTGGTGTTAAATGCTCAATTGAATCTAACATTTTCGATATTTAAAATTTACAAAACCGGCCACTCCATACAAAGTACAGACTGCCTTATTCTTTACTTCTACGTTTCAGAAACGTGTCAGTGCGGAGGTTGACATCATGCGTGCCGCCCGACCGAAGGAAGTCACCTTCTCATCGAGCTTCTTTTCCTCTTCTACTTCGTTGCCGTTGGCACCCAGGTATACAACGTCAAAATTGTGCAGGTGGTGTGCCTTAAGCGACAAACGATCCGGCATATGCGCTGCCCTGTAGCTCGCGCCTACTGCTCCTTAAAGGGCATGGGCTGCCAGCCGGCTCCCGCCAAGGTGCGCACCTGATCGTCCATAGCTTTGAAAGCTATACCTGTGCTTGAACTGAAAGCTCAGAAACAAGGCAAGCAACAGGGGCAACCCGATTCGCTTTTAAATATTCATCCCTTTGACATCCTCCGACACCGTCAGATTAAGCGGGTGCTTTACCTTCTGTTTGAGCAAAGCAATCTGCACCACGTCATCCACACGGTCTACATAGTGAATGTGCAAGCCTTTGATGTACTGATCCGGTATCTCGGTGATGTCTTTCCGGTTCTTCTGGCACAGAATCACATCCGTTATACCTGCCCGCTTAGCGGCCAGGATCTTCTCTTTTATACCGCCCACCGGCAGCACTTTGCCGCGTAGCGTGATCTCACCCGTCATGGCCAGGCGCGACTTCACTTTGCGTTGCGTGAACACCGAAGCGATGGAGGTAAAGATGGCTATACCTGCCGACGGCCCGTCTTTCGGCACAGCGCCCTCCGGAAAGTGGATGTGCAGGTCGTACTGGTCGAACAGGCGGTAGTCGATGTCCAACAACTCGGCGTGGGCTTTCAGGTATGAGATGGCCGTCATCGCTGACTCTTTCATCACATCGCCCAACTGGCCCGATAGCGTCAGTTTGCCTTTGCCTTTGCTCAGGATGGACTCAATAAACAAGATATCGCCGCCCACCGAGGTCCAGGCCAGGCCTGTCACCACACCGGCTGTGTCGATGTCCTGGTAGATTTCCTTGTCGAACGTCTCTGGTCCGAGAATTTTTACGACGTCTTCCGGTTTGATGGACGGGGTATACTTCTCCTCCATCGCCTTCTGCTTGGCCGTGTTGCGCACCAGTTGCCCGATCTTACGCTCCAGACTGCGCACACCCGACTCGCGGGTATAGTCGTCGATTACTTTCTGCAGCGTGGCCTTCGACATTTTCACGTCTTCTTCCTCCAAACCGTGCTCGCTCACCTGCTTCGGCACGAGGTGTCGCTTCGCGATCTCGGTCTTTTCTTCCAAGGTATAGCCGGTCAGCTCGATGATCTCCATTCGGTCGCGCAGGGCAGGCTGAATGGTATCCAGCGAGTTAGCCGTGGCAATGAAGAGCACCTTCGAGAGGTCGTATTCCACGTCCAAATAATTGTCCATGAAGGTATGGTTCTGCTCCGGGTCCAGCACCTCGAGCAAAGCCGAAGAAGGGTCGCCACGGAAGTCGGACGCCAGCTTGTCGATCTCGTCGAGGATAATGACTGGGTTGGAAGAGCCTACTTTTTTGATCTGGCTGATGATCTTGCCCGGCATGGCGCCCACATAGGTACGGCGGTGCCCGCGGATCTCGGCTTCGTCGCGCACGCCTCCCAGTGACATTCTGACATATTTACGACCCAACGCCGTGGCAATGGAGCGCCCCAGTGAAGTTTTACCCACACCCGGAGGGCCATAGAGGCACAGAATCGGCGCTTTCATGTCCTTTTTCAGCTTGAGCACGGCCAGGTACTCGATGATGCGCTCCTTTACCTTCTCCAGACCGTAATGGTCGGCGTCGAGTATCTTTTTGGTGCGCTTCAGGTTGAAGTTATCCTTGGTGGTTTCGTTCCAGGGCAAATCGAGCAGAAACTCCAGGTAGTTGACCGCCACCGGGTACTCGGCTGCCTGCGGATTAAGACGGGCCAGTCGCTCGATTTCTTTGTTGAAATGCTTGGCAACCTGCTCCGGCCACTTCTTTTTCATGGCACGCTCGCGGAATCGCTCGATCTCCTGATCGGGTCCCTCCTGTCCCAGTTCATCCTGCAACACCTTGATCTGCTGGCGCAAAAAGTAGTCGCGCTGCTGCTGGTCGATGTCGGTGTGTACTTTGGTGTGTATCTCCTGCTTGAGCTCCAGCAACTGGATCTCGCGCAGCATGATCTCAAGCAGTTGTGTGCCGCGCTCCACGCCGTCGTTCACTTCCAGCAGCTTCTGTTTCTGCGCCACATCCACGTTCAGGTTGCTGGACAGAAAGTGCGTCAGGAAACTCGGGCTGTCAATGTTATCAAGGGCAACTTGCGCCTCCTGTGGTATTTCAGGGTTAAGCTTCAGCATCTTGGCGGCCGCGTCTTTCAGCGAGTGCACCAGGGCCTTTACCTCTTTGCTCTTTTTGTTCGGGAAAGTGTCTTTGCAGTAACTCACCTTCGCCGACAGGTAGGGCTCTTCCTGCGTTACTTCGTCAATCTGGAAACGGCTCTGCCCCTGAATGATGATGGTGGTGTTGCCATCGGGCAGTACCAGCATTTTCAGGATCTTGGCCATGGTGCCAATGCTGTAAAGGTCCTCGGCAGACGGGTCGTCGCTGTTGGTGTTGCGCTGCGCCACCACCCCGACGATCTTGTCGCCTTTATGGGCTTTGCGCACGAGGCGCACTGATTTTTTGCGGCTAACGGTAATAGGCAATACCACACCCGGAAACAATACTGTGTTGCGCACCGCCAGCAGAGGCAGTTCGTCCGGCATGTCTTCCGGAAGCATTTCTTCGTCAGGGTCTGTGGTGATTACCGGAATCAGATCGTCGCTATCATCTACCGACATGTTTCCGATTAAAAGATGGTTGAGAAAGTTCTCCAGTGTATAGTTCATAGATTGTATCAGTGCCAAATTGACATAAAGATAACGGAAAACTGCTTTATGTCTGTGGAGTGTATTATTGTCAAGACTTGTGCCAAGTGCTGCAGCCTGCCTAAATTGTCGCACCAACAGCAGCATTGGCACTTCTTCCCAAAATATAAGGGATTATTAATAAATCGTTTCAGAACATAGGCTAAAAAATAATATCTTTGGTTTCAGGTATCATGCTCTGTGCCGATGAAACGACTTAACGCCCCTGTTATCTTCCTGCTGCTCTTGCTGGCCCCGCTCCTGTGCCTGGGTCAGCTGAAGCATACACCCCTGCAGGACGGGCCTGACGTGAAGGTGAAGAAAAAGGCTCCGAACCAGGAAATGCACCTGGACTTCCCGAACCTGAACCGGATCGCACATTACAAGGACTCCAAGAAACTGTCGGAGATTCAGCGCCTGGAAAGACGCAAACAGTACGGGCAGGCCCTTAAGCTGCTGGAGGGCTACGTGCGCAATTTCGGCATACAGAACTTCTATAAAGACACCAACCTGCTATGGAGGCTGGGCCAGCTGTATGAGCGCCAGGGCATGATGAACCAGGCCATGGAGGTATACCGCCTCGTACTCAAGCACCACCGCTCCGACATCCGCCAGGTACAGTCCTACTACGACTCGCTGGAGCAGAACACCAAGGATTACTATGTGCCGCTGAGCTACTACTACGAACTGGTGGAGTACCGCAAGTCCATCTCGACCTACCAGCCGCCGCGCGGGGTATACCTGAACATGGGCAACACCATCAACTCTATTTACGAAGACTACGGCCCTACCCTCAACGCCGACAACAGTACGCTTATATTCACCTCCAAGCGCACTTTTCAAGGTATAGAGAGCAAGCCGAACGAGGATCTGTACTACTCCCATAACAGCAACGGCTACTGGACCGAGGCGCAGTCGTTTGGCAAGCCCATCAACAGCATTTACAACGAAGGCTCTGCCACCCTCACCCGCGACGGCAAGACGCTCTTCTTCGCCCGCTGCGAATCGCCGGACGGCTTTGGCAACTGTGACCTGTACAAGGCAAGCCTGCAGCCCGACGGCAGCTGGCACGAGATCGAGAACCTGGGTCCGAATGTGAACAGCCCGTCCTGGGACTCACAGCCGACCCTTTCGCCTAACGAGGACACGCTCTACTTCGCCTCCGACCGTCTGGGTGGCTTCGGCTTGTCTGATATCTATTACACGCACAAACTGAAGAACGGACAGTGGGCGAAAGCGCAGAACATGGGTCCGATCATCAACACCCGTCAGAGTGAGGTGAGCCCTTTCTACCACCCCAAGTACAAGGTACTTTACTTCAGTTCCCGCGGGCAGCTGTTCAATTTCGGTGATTTTGACATCTACAAGACTTACCTGGTGGGCAACAAGTGGCAGGAGCCGCGCAACATCGGTCCGCTCGTGAACGGGCGGGGCAGCGAGTACTATTTCACCATCGATTCGCAATCGCAGAACCTGTATTACGCCCGCTCCGAAGAAAGCGACCTCAAAAACCTGGACCTCTTCTCTTTCCCACTACCGATGGAAGCCCACCCGCTGGCCGTCACCAAAGTGGAAGGCATCTTGCGCGACTCGGTATCCAACAAACCGCTTTCAGGCATCATCTCCATCATCGACCTGGACAATGGCATCGAGATCTCGTCCAAGTACATCCGGCCGGACGGCTCGTTTGCCTTTCACCTGATCGACAACGCCCGCTACATGATGATCATTCAAAGTCCGGACTTCTTCACGATTGAGCGGGAACTGGCGCTGCAGCAGGACACGTCGCTGCAGATCATGACCCGGGTAATTGACCACAACATACCGATCGTGTTCAGTAACATTGAGTTTGAGCCGAATGAGTCGAATATTACGGAAGAGATGCACCCGGTTCTGGACGAAGTAGCTTACTTCCTGGTGGAAAATCCGGGATTTCGGCTGGAGATTGCGGGCCATACCGACAGTGCCGGCGACCCTGAGTTTAACCAGATCCTGTCGAAAGACCGCGCCGATGCCATCCTACAGTACATCCAGCACAAAGTGCGGTTAGAGGATGGCCGCATCGATGCCTATGGCTACGGAAGCAGCAAACCACTGCGTGAAGAAAAGACAGAAGAAGACCGCCGCATTAACCGCCGCGTGGAATTCAGATTGATAAAACCAGTACTGCAAGGGCGAGGTATAGGAAGATAGGCTCCTGTTCCAGACAGCGTAGACAGTGTCAGGACAAAGGAAATTTTGACAAAGGACAAAAGACTACTTATACCTACTCCATGCCGTTTACAGCCGCCCACCCTGCCGCTATATTGCCCCTGCTGCGCAACAGGCGCTGGTTTTCGGCCACCGGCTTGGTTGCGGGCAGTATAGCGCCGGATTTCCAGTATTTCCTACTTTTCCCTTTTCTCGACCAAAGTGGCCATACCCTGTCGGGTTTGCTGTACTTTAACCTGCCTGTTGCGCTGGTCATCGCAACCGTTTTTCACCTGCTCGTCCGTCGACCTGCTGTAGACCACCTACCGGATTGGTTTAAAAGCCGTGCTTTGGCAGTGCCGCAACTCAACTGGCTGGCCTACCTAAAAAAACGTTGGCTGGCCTTTGCCTTCTCCGTCATCCTGGGCGCTTTCACACATATCTTTTGGGATTCCTTCATGCACGAATCAGGCTATTTTGTGCAGCAGTGGTCTGTGCTCGAAAGTATGGTGCACGTGATGGGATATGAAATCATGCTCTGCCGCGCCCTACAGCACAGCAGCACCTTAGTGGGTTTTCTACTAATACTGGCCTATACCTGGCGCCAGCCAACTGTGTCTGTACCCGATTCTATACCCACGCAGCAAAAGCTATTCTTCTGGGCATGTATAGGTATAGCAGGTATAACCTTTATGGGCTACGCCCTGTATGCGAGCTCCTTTATGCGCTCCCCGATGGGAATAGTCGTCTCGTTCCTGACTGGCTCTATGATGGGGACCATTGCCGTGAGCACAGCTTTAAAGCTAAGCTGGCTCAGGAAATAAAATTAAGGATCGTTTACTTCTGGGCTTGCGGCAGGTCGGCCAGCACACGCTTGGCCATGTTCGGCATGTTGTCGCTCACAATGCGCTGCACGTCGTTCATGTTCGACTGGTATGGCACCTTCACCTTGTTGCCCGACACCAGCTCGCCCTGGCTGTTGTAGATAGAGTAGTGCACCAGGAAGTCGCGCTCGTAGTTCCAGGTCGCGCGGTCCAGGCAGTTTTCGTAATTTGTCTTTACCTCAAACTGGTTGATGAACACGTAGTAGTCGATGCCGTACTGGCCGTTGAAGTGCGAGAAGAATTTGGGGTCCTTCACCTTCACGCCGAAGTGCTTGTTCTCGTCCTGCGCTACAGGTACGGTGGCCGGTTGTCCGCCTTTGATGTTCAGGTCGTTCTTTTTTCGTTTCACCCAGTCCAGTGCGTTTTCACGCTCCTTGGATTTTATGGTAGGCTGGTGGTTGTAGCGCGACTGCTTGTTGTCCTGATAGCCGTAGCTCAGCGATCGGTATAAGGTGCTCAGCTCGCTCACGCTGTCGCGGTAGACGCCGCCCAACAGGTTGATGGTCTCGTAGCCTTCCGGTGCCAGCAGGGCGTTCAGTCTGCCGCGGAACACATGGCGCACGTTCTGGCGCGGTATTTTGGAATGACGGGCTATTTCGTCGTCAGCGTCAGAAAAGTACAGGTATGGGTCGAAGGGCACCACCAGGATGCGCTGCTTTTCCTTACTCTCCAGCGTGGGCAGTGTAGAGGCTGCAGCCGAGGTACTGACCTGTGTGCGGGCCGGTCCCGTTGTGTTGGTTGCACTGACAGCTTTCGCTGATTGTGCAGGTGGTGTGGTAGCTGGTCTGGCAGTTTGAGGTTCAGCCTTTGCTGTGGCAGGTTGCTTGGCTGGGGTAGTTTGCTTAGCCGGTGTTTGAGCCGTGGTGCCCGCTGGTTGTTTTGAGACAGCAGCCGGTGTTTTGGCTGCGCTGGTTTGCTGCCCTGTGGCTGCAGCCGTCTTGGCAGCTACAGCATTTCCCTTGGCGCCACGGCGCGTCAGGTATAGCGTCTGACCCATTTGCAACTGCGTGCCGTTCCACTTCTGCAGTGAATCGAGCGGAATGCTGAACCGGCGCGACAGGCTGTAATAGGTATCGCCTTGCTGCACCAGGTAGGTAGTGTCAGCTGCGGCGGACTGCCCAGGTATAGAAAAAGCCGATGCTACTGGTGTAGCACCGGCTTGATTAAATGCAAATAAAACAAATAGAATGGCTACAGTTAAGGCGCACTTCACGACGGCTCTCATAAACGAATCTTTGGTTAGAAGATTATCTTGAATACATCGTTAAATATAGCAAAAGCCATTAAGCCTAACAATAAAACCATGCCCACTTTTTGGGCGTTCTCTAAAAAGTTATCAGATGGCTTGCGCCCGCTGATCATTTCGTATGTTAAAAATACCACATGGCCGCCATCCAGCGCCGGAATCGGCAGGAAGTTCATAAAGGCCAGCACCATCGACAGCATTCCGGTGATTGACCAGAACTTGTACCAGTTGAAGGTGTCGCCGAAAATCTGGGCGATACCGATTGGTCCGCTCAACGACTTAGAAGCCGACACCTCGCCTCTGAATATTTTACCAAAACCCTTGAGGTTCGCCGTGATCACGCCAAAGGCCTGGTTGGTGCCCAGAGGTATGGATTCGCCCAGGCTGTAGTCGCGGGTGGCATACTCTAAAAGCGGCTTCTGGTAAAAGCCAAGCGTTGCGTCTTCGTTTACAGTAGCGTTCAGGGTCACCAGTTCGTTATCGCGCTCCACCCCTATGGTTACCGGCTTGCCGGCATACTTCTGCAAAACAGCCTGAATATCATTGAAGAACTTGATGCTTTCGCCATTAACCGTCCGGATGTAGTCTCCGGCCTGCAGGCCAGCTTTTGAGGCCGGACTGTTGGGTGCAACCTCACCCACTACAAAAGGAACCCGCGGCTGCACAAACAGCATACGCTCTTTGTTGTCGGCCATGCGGTCCATAAAGTCCACCGGAATAGGGATATTAACCTGCTCGCCGTTGCGCTCTACTGTGTAGTATGAGTCGCGGCCCAGGAGCATATCCATCGAGTACACGTCTTCAAACTTCTCAAGCGGTTTGCCATTGAGGGCTACGATTTTGTCACCAGCCTGAAAGCCCAGGTCCTGGCCCATTTCGTTTGGCTGCACGCCATACTTCACTTCGCTGGCCGGCAGGTATGTTTCGCCGTAGTGGTAGTTGAGGGCGATAAAAATCACGATGCCTGTGATCACGTTCACGATAATGCCGCCCATCATCACGATCAGGCGCTGCCAGGCTGGCTTGGCCCTAAACTCATAAGGCTCCGGATCTTTCTGAAGCGCCTCCGTGTCCAGCGACTCGTCCACCATGCCTGATATCTTCACGAAACCACCAAGCGGAATCAGGCCAAGCATGTACTCTGTCTCGCCTATCTTCTTGCTAAATATCTTGGGGGGAAATCCAATCGCATACTTCTCTACCCGCATGCCAAACCATTTGGCAGTCAACATGTGTCCCAGCTCGTGCAATCCAACTAGTATTGTCAGGCCCAATATGAGCTGGCCCACCATTATTAAAATATCCATTTAAAAGAAATAAATTTAGAATCGATGATCTTGACAAAAAAATTAACGCCCGATGGCAACACTTAGAGGCTTAGCTTGCCAGCCATTCTTGCGGCGTAATCGCGTGTCTCTCTGTCTGTTGTAACATAATCCTCATAAGAAGGATTCGCAATATACGCAACTTTCGCCATACTGTATTCGATGATATCGGACATCTCCAGGAAGCCCACCTCCTCGCGCAGGAAGGCGGCTACGGCTACTTCGTTGGCCGCATTGAGGATGCAGGGCATATTGCCGCCCCGCTCCATGGCATCAAAGGCCAGCTGCAGATTGCGGAAAGTCTCCAGGTCGGGCTGCTCGAAAGTGAGCTGCGGGTAGTCCATAAAGTTGAAGCGCGGATAGTCGGACTTGAGTCGGTTCGGGTAGCCCAGCGCATACTGGATCGGCAGTTTCATGTCCGGCAAGCCAAGCTGCGCCTTGATGGAGCCGTCCTCGAACTGCACCAGCGAGTGAACGATGGATTGCGGATGCACCACCACTTCGATCTGGTTGTTCTTCAGACCGAAAAGCCACTTGGCCTCGATCACCTCCAGACCTTTGTTCATGAGCGAAGCCGAGTCGATGGTGATCTTGGCGCCCATTTCCCAGTTCGGGTGCTTGAGCGCCTGTGCCCGGGTCACCTGGCGCAGTTCGTCCGCTTTGCGGCCTCGGAAGGGACCACCTGAAGCGGTGAGGATGATCTTCTCAATCGGGTTGTGAAACTCACCGGCCAGACACTGGAAAATAGCGCTGTGCTCGGAGTCCACCGGGTAGATGTTCACGCCCTGCTGCCGGGCCAGTTCGGTAACCAGCTGTCCGGCCACCACCAGGGTTTCTTTGTTAGCAAGGGCAATCTCCTTACCGGCTTTGATGGCGCGGATGGTGGGTTGCAGTCCGGCGTAGCCGACCATGGCAGTCAGCACCATGTCCACAGTGCCCATCTCTACCACCGAGTTGAGCGCGTTTGCTCCGGCGTATACCTTGATGGCCTCGTGCTGCAGGGCATCGCGCACCTGTTCGTACAGCGCCTCGTTGGCGATCACGACCGCATTCGGCTTAAAAGCCAGCGCCTGCGCGATCAGCAGATCGGCGTTGTGGTTGGCGGTGATCACCTCCAACTCAAAACTATCGGGATTGGCCCCGATCACTTCCAGGGCCTGTGTGCCGATGGAGCCTGTGGAGCCAAGTATAGCAATTCGTTTCATTAATTCTTGTTAGTGTTAAGTGCGTCTGCCGACTCGATCAGGCCTTCGGCCAGTTTGCGGTCGTTGCTCAGGCGCGGCACTTTGTTCTGTCCTCCCAGCTTGCCCTGCGACTTCATGTAGTGGCGGAACGTGCCCTGCGGCAGCGCCCTGATCTTCAGGTCGGCCAAAATGCGGCCTGTGATCAGGTCGTCGTAATAGGTATTCAATTTCTGCAGTTGCGCGTTCAGTTCTTTTGCAAATGCCTCCTCGTTGGCGGGCGCTATGGAAAACTCCACCAGCCACTCATGGAAAGACTGCCCCTTGTCCTGACTCACGTAGGGGGCCACCGTAAACTCCACCAGTTCCACCATCGGGTACTTCTGCATGGTGCGCTGCATCGCCTTTTCCACCTCCTCGCCTATCACGTGCTCGCCAAAGGCAGAAATGTAATGCTTGATGCGACCGCTCACGATCAGCTTGTAAGGCTTCACGGATGTAAACTTCACGGTGTCGCCAATAGAATAGCCCCATAGCCCGGCATTGCTGCTAACGACCAGCGCATAGTTCACACCAACCTCCACTTCGCCAATTGTCAGGCGGGTCGGCTTCTCGTTGAAGTACTCGTCTGTAGGTATAAACTCAAAGAAGATACCCGAGTTCAGCAAGAGCAACAGGCCCCTGTCGTGCTGCTCGTTCTGGTAGGCGAAAAACCCTTCAGAGGCCGGAAATGTTTCAACGGAATCTACTTCGCGCCCGATCGACTCGAACAGTTTTTTGCGGTAAGGCTCAAAATTCACGCCACCATACACAAACAGGGAAAAATTCGGGAAAATATCCTTGATCTGCTTGCCCGTCTGCTGCATCAGTTTGTCGAAGTACATCTGCACCCAGGGCGGTATACCCGAGATGAGCGTCATGTTTTCGTCGATCGTCTCCTCGATGATCTGGTCGAGCTTGGTCTCCCAGTCTTCGATGCAGTTGGTCTCGTAGCTGGGCAGCTGGTTGGTGCGCAGGTAGCCTGGCACGTGGTGGTTGGCGATGCCCGACAAGCGGCCGGTGTGGATGCCCCCCACCTGCTCCAGCACCGGACTACCCGACAGGAAGATCATCTTCCCATCCAGAAAGCTGGAGTTGCCCGTCTCGTGAATGTAGGAAAGCAGCGCGTCTTTCGCGCCGTTGATGTGGTTGGGGATGGAGTCTTTGGTAATGGGGATGTACTTGGTACCGGAAGTGGTGCCGGATGTTTTGGCCAGGTAGAGCGGTTTGCCCGGCCACAGGATGTTCTGCTCCCCTTCTTTTACGCGGTTGAAGTATGCGACAAGGCCCTCGTAGTCGCGTACGGGTACGGCTTCCACAAAGTCGGCGTGGGTCTTTATTTCAGAAAAATGATGGTCACGGCCAAAGGCGGTGTGCTGCGCTGTTTTGATGATACTTTCAAAAACACTCTGTTGCGCCTCTACCGGGTTTTGTATCCAGGACTGGTGTTTTTTGTGCACGTAAGCAGCTAGCGGCTTACTGAGCCATGCTTTCACACCCATATGGTTTTTCTTTTTTTAGAGGGGTAAATATAGCCAGATAAACGGGTTTTGTCCTAGTCGTTCGCCATGTTTTACCGCTCTCCTGTTTTTTAGGGCTAACAAAAAACGCACCTCCGTAGTTTATAGGTATTGTATTTATCTCAAAACCCACTAACAGTAAGACTTATGAAAAAAAGCACAGCAAAGGCCCAATGGAACAAAGGCCTGAAAAACGGCAACGGCGAGGTAGAGTCCGGCACCGGTAACTTTAAGGCAGGCTATACCTTCGCCTCCCGCTTCGAAAACGACACCTCGGCCACCAACCCCGAAGAGCTGATCGGTGCGGCCCTGGCCGGCTGCTACTCCATGTTTCTGAGCTCCCTGCTCGAGAAGGCCAAATACGAGCCGCAGTCGGTGCAGTCAACCGCTACGGTGCACCTGGGCGAGAAAGACGGCGGACCGCATGTGATGAAGATCGAACTGAACACCGAGGCGAGCGTGGCAGGTATAAGCGACGATGAATTTCAGAAGCTGGCCGAAGAGTCAAAGGCCAAGTGCCCTATTTCGAAGGCGCTGGGTGCCGTGCCGGAGATCATTTTAACCGCTTCTCTCAAAAAATAAATTTGCTATATTGCAGCTTGCACATAAACTGTGCGCGTTCGTTTCACTTTAACATCCTTATATGCCTACAGCCGGTAATGCAAGATCGTCGCTTTTAGTACAGTTAAGCCCTTCGCGCAATGCTAAGCTTTCTTTTACGGTGCAACTGGTGCTCACCCTTTTCTGGCTGGCCTGGGCCACCATGCTGCTTGTAAGCGAAAACCCGACTGATGACCAGAATTACCTGTACTACATCTTTTTCGGTTTGGCTGTCGTTTTTCTGGGCTACGTGATCCTGCAGAACACTTCTGTATTTGGCGTGCAGTCTTACATTGAAGTGACACAGGAGTACATCGTTCAGAAAAATGGGGTGTTTCGGACCAAGATGATCACGGCTATACCTGACATCGAATCGGTGCATGTATCGCCTATGGCCCTGCGCATCACCCAGCGCGACGGCAACAAGGTATACCTCGACCTGAAGCAGATCCGCAAAAAGCGTGACATCGAGAAGGTGAAAAGCAGAATACGCGATTTGAGCCGCCAGCACAACTTCGACGTAACGGAAGCGAACCTGGCCTAAGGTATAGGCGCAGCCGAACTATTGCGTTTTGCCTGGGCATCGGCATTTTGTTAGGCGCTGCCCTATACCTGAAGTTTAGTACGAATGCCAGCCCGCAAGCCTATTTTGTGCTGCTCGCTGGAATTATACCTGTGAGGATGTTAGGCGTGCGCATTCTGCAAAAGTCTAGGAAACGATAAAGGAGTGCTGCAATAAGCACCAAGAGAGAGGGCTATACCTGCGCAGGTATAGCCCTCTCTCTTTTGACATGCTTACCAGGTATAGCACAAACGGAAACCGCCGCTACTCAGGTATAGTAGCGGCGGTTTCGTGTTGATAGGTATAGCGCTCGGTCAGGTATAGCTTAGCCCGCCTTCGATTTGAACTTCTTCTGAAGCTCCTGTATGCTCACCTTGAATTTCTTGTCGGTATCGATCAGATCAGAAACAGTCTGCACGGAGTGGATCACCGTACTGTGGTCGCGGCCACCGAAGTGGTAACCGATCGACTTAAGCGAATGGCTGGTGAACTCCTTGGCAAAGTACATGGCCACCTGGCGCGCCGTCACAATCTCTTTCTTGCGGGTCTTGGCCTTCAGCGAATCCAGGCTCACCTGGAAGTACTCAGCCACCGTTTTCTGGATGAAGTCGAGGTTCACCTCGGTCTCCACATCCTCGATGATATGCTTGAGGGCCTGCTTGGCAAGCTCCAGGTCAATTTCTTTTCTGTTCAGCGATGACTGCGCGATCAGCGAGATCAGCACGCCTTCGAGCTCACGCACGTTGGTATCCACGCTGTAGGCCAGGTACTCCACCACGTTGTCCGGAATGTCAATCCCGTCGCCCTGCATCTTTTTCTGGATAATGGCCATACGCGTCTCGAAGTCCGGGCTCTGCAGGTCGGCGGTGAGGCCCCACTTGAAGCGGGACAACAGACGCTCCTCCAGGCCCTTCAGGTCGCGCGGCGGACAGTCGGAGGTCATCACGATCTGCTTGCCGGACTGGTGCAGGTGGTTGAAGATGTGGAAGAACATTTCCTGCGTCTTCTCCTTGCCGCTCAGGAACTGCACGTCGTCGATGATCAGGATGTCCACCAGCAGGTAGAAGTTGGCGAAGTCCTGCACGTTGTTGGTCTTGAGCGACTCGATGAACTGGTTCACGAATTTCTCGGAAGACACGTAGAGCACGAACTTTTCCGGGTTGCTGTTTTTGATGTGGTTGCCGATGGCCTGAACCAAGTGCGTCTTGCCCAGTCCCACGCCGCCGTACACCATCAGCGGATTGAACGAAGTGGTGCCCGGCTTGTTGGCCACGGCATAACCGGCCGAGCGCGCCAGGCGGTTACAGTCCCCCTCTATGTAGTTCTCAAAGGTATAGGCCCCGTTCAGCTGCGAGTTCAGGAAGTTGCGGTCAATGGTCTTGGACTCGAACGGGCTCTTGATGAAGTTCTGCTCCGGCCGGTAGGAGTTCACCACGGCGGTCGGAATCTTTTTGGTCGGAATGTTGACCGTCTGCGGCTTGTTGGCCTCATTGCCACGGTCCACGATAATCGAGTACTCCAGGCGCCCCTCACTGCCCAGCTCCTGGTAGATCACTTTCTTCAGCAGGCTTACATAGTGCTCCTCCAGCCATTCGTAAAAGAACTGGCTGGGCACCTGTATAGTCAGCACGTTGTCGCGCAGGGACAAAGGCTTGATCGGTTCGAACCAGGTCTTAAAGCTCTGCTCGCCAATATTTTCCTTAATTACCTGTAGACAGTTACTCCATACTGTTGAACAGTCTTTTATCATCCAATTTTCCAAAACACAAAAGATCCGTTGGGTGTAACAAACCTCACCTTGACGGCAGGGGGGTTACAAATTTGACCAATTTATTCTAAACAAAAAATTATTTATTCACGAAGTTAATACAGGGTTATCCACAGCCAACACAGCGGTCCTTGTGTCGGTCCTACGCTTTGATTTTCTGCTGAATGTAACATCTATTCTGCCCAAAAACAAGCCCGACCAGCCAACTTGATTGATCATGGTTTCGTGCCCGCTTTCGTGTCGCAGCACTTCCGGTTTTTCCATGAAGGTATGGGTATGGCCGCCCAATATCAAGTCGATGCCGCTGACCTGCGTGGCCAGCTTGCGGTCGTCTATTTTTTCGGTGTCGTAACTATAGCCAAGGTGCGATAGGCAGATAACGTAGTGACACTTCTCTTTTTCGCGCAGCGCCTGCACCATTTTGCGGGATTCCTCCAGCGGGTCCAGGTATACGGTCTCGCCGTACATGTTTTTGCTCACCAGGCCGTCGAGCTCGATACCCAGCCCAAATATACCCACCCGTATCCCTTGCTTTTCGAACACTTTGTAAGGCTGAAAGCGGCCTTTCAGAATCGTGTTGGAGAAGTCGTAGTTGGCCGTGAGGAACGGGAAACCAGCCAAAGGTAGCTGTTTCTGCAGCCCTTCCAACCCGATATCGAAATCGTGGTTGCCGAGCGTGGCGGCGTCGTATTGCATCTGGGTCATGAGCTTGTACTCGAGCTCCCCCTCAAAGAAATTGAAGTAGGGCGTGCCCTGCCAGATGTCGCCGGAGTCGAGCAAGAGCACGTTGGGCTCCTGTTGCCGGATGCGCTCGATGAGCGTAGCACGGCGGGCCATGCCGCCCATGCCGCCGTACTTGCGCCCATCGTCCGGAAAGGGGTCGATGCGCGAGTGCTGGTCGTTGGTGTGCAGAATGGTCAGCCGGATGCCATCGCGGGCGGCTTCGGCCGAAAAAGGCAGCCCCAGCATGCTGATACCTGCCGCGCCGAGGGCAGTGTGCTTCAAAAAGTCTCTTCTCTTCATGGTCAGGTATAGCTTAAGGAAGGATGGTCACACGTTTTTCCGCTGGGGCAGTCACCTGCTTGCCGGCCGCCGTGAGCTGCTGTATGTGCTGGTGAATGGCATCACGCAGCAAAAGCCCCAGCTTCTCATATTTCAGCAGGTTCTTCAGCATGTCGAGTTTATCGCCGCCTCCGGCCAGGTAGTCGGAGGTAACCAGGGTATATGTTTTGTTCGGGTCCAGGGGCTGGCCTTTGATTTTGATATCCTGTGCCTTGCCGTTGGCTACGGTATAGGTTGCGTTGCCGATGTAGGTAATCTTGCGAGCCGCAGCATCATCGAACAGTTGCTTTACAGCCTTGCCGCTCAGGGTCAGCACCACCATCTCATTCTCGAACGGCATCAGCTCAAAAATATGCCCTGTGGTGATATTGCCCGCAGGCAGCGGCACGCGCAGTCCGCCTTCGGTAGTGATGGACAGGTCGATGGGTTTGCCGTAGACCGGTTCGCTCTGGGTCAGCTGCAGGTCTACCACAAAGTTGCCGAGCGGCGACTCGTAGTCGCCTTTGCCCAAAGCCACCGGCGCCGTCCCCACCACCTCCGACATTTTCACGGTCACTTCCTGGCGGTACGGGGCCACCAGCGCCTCCACAGCCGGATCGGCCGCGATGGTATGGTCCACGGCCACGTCTGTCTCGTTCAGGTTGGCGGAGGGTTGCAATGGCCGCTGGCAGGCGACCAGACTAAGGACCAGGGCCAGTCCGGAGGTATATTTTAGGAAAGGGCGCTTCATGGGTGCTGCTGTAATTATCCCCAAAGTTATCAACATTGAGGGGCCTGGCAAAACTGTTCTGCCTATAAAACTGGAAGATTTCCTACGGGACTCTTTTAGATGCTCTTGACCAATTATATACAAATTGTCATATATTGCTGTCGTCTAATAACACATCCTGTATGAAAATAAACTTTTACGCTTTCCTTTTCTTTCTTTTTGCCATTTACTTCAGTTCGCCAGCAGAGGCAACCCATTTGCGGGGCGGGTACATTTCCTACACCTTGGATGAGGATAATCCGCGCAAGGCTTACCTCACCATGAAGGTATATATTAAGGAAAGCTCTCCAGCAAGAGACTCATTAATCTCTGTTTCTATGGGCGATGGTGTACATATAGAACTGATGCTCGACACGGTTTTAGCTGTAAAACATGATGTTGCATTATCCCTCTATACATGGGAACATACCTTTGCGAGCGCTGGCACCTATACCGTTACGTGGATGAGTGAAAATCGAAATGGTCAAATCCTAAACCTCGCCGCCCCATCCGATCAGTTTACCATGGTGCTTACGACAACCCTTACAATAAATGAGATTTCTCCTAACAAACATGGCGTGGATATCAAAACAACGCTTCCCGTTATCGCACACCCTGATGTGCCACTGCGCTTCAACCTGATAGCTTATGACCTGGATGGCGACAGTTTAGGCTACGAGCTAGTCAACCCGCTTTACCGCAATGTACAGGGGCAAATCGTGCCTGTGCCAGGCTACAAAGTACCCAAAGGTTTGGGAATCAACCGATTTGGCGAGATTTATTGGGAAAACGCTAGCACCACGATGGGTGCCTACAACTTTGCCGTGCAGATTACCCAATACAGAAAAGGCCAGGCGGTTGGCTCAACCTTGTTCGACATGGAGTTTCTTGTTTTCATGGACAGCCCTTACTTCGATTTCCCTAAAGCAGAACTTGAGAACAGAGAGGAACTTACTTTCCTTAAAGACGGCAGGCTGCTGGTCAAGCCCGGAGAAAGGGTGACGCTTCGTTTGTTTTTTCCACAGTTCTCACATGTAGTCTACACATCCTGGGTAAGTGAATTGCAGGACCCGGAATTAAAGGATGTCTCGTTCCGAAGCATCAGCAGCTTTGAGCACGAGTTTACGTTTACAGCCCCCAAGGCGCTCAGCCGACGGCAGGCTTACGGCGTCAATTTTAATTTTACGTTCAAGCATCCTACGATCCCCAGAGAATACGTCGCGACGCTGCCAATCTCCCTTCTGATCTGGCAGCCTGAGGAGGTAAAACTGGGTATGCTGGCATCTGGCAACCTGAAATACACGCCGGAAGGCTACATCAGCAGCATACCAGGGCAGGACACAAAAGTGATGCTGTTTGCTTACAATGGCCTGGGCAACACAGTGGATTTAACCATCGACAGCAACCTGAAAGCCGGGGCTGGGCACTTCAGCTTCGTCACCCGCGACTCGGCTGACAGTGTGGTGGGAGAGCTTGTTTTTAACCCCTCGCAGGCGCAAGTCAGCAGCAAGCCCTATACCATCACGATCAGCAGCACTTCCATGCAGTTGCGCACCAGCAACAGTTCTTCCTCCACCACCCAGGAAATGGTGTTGCAGGTGCTCGTCTCCGAACCTATACCCCTGTCGATTGAAGACGATCTGGTAACAGAAAAAATAAAGCTTTACCCTAACCCCGCCACCGACAAGTTTATGGTAGAGGCACCCGAACTGCCGGATCTATATCTGCAACTGCGGGATGTGAATGGCAAAAAGGTGGCCGGTTATACCTTGCAGCCTGGTCACAATCTCCTCAGCAGACCTGACGCACTTAGCCTGGGACTCTACTTCTATACCTTGACAAGCCAGGCGCAACCAATTCGGAACGGGAAGCTGGTGATGCAGTAAAGCTGCCAAACAGGTATAGCTGAAATTTAGGGCAATATATATTAGGCAAAAAAATCACAATATTATTACAATATTAGCGTATTAAGAATCTATTGTTACATTTATATTCTTAAAGCCTATACCTATGAATATCAAACCTTTACTCTGCTTACTTGTTCTGTTTCTGGCACCCGTACTAGTACAGGCAACACACATTTACAGCGGCTACATCAGTTATACAACCGACCCACAGAACCCGCTAAAGCTCAATTTTGAGATGACGACTTACAATTACACGGCATCAACAGCTTCTGACCCAGCTGTTTTTATGAATATGGGAGATGGCAATAATGTGATGGTTGAAAGAGCTGCCTTACCAACGTACAGTAAAAGTTTTTACACCTCTGTTTTCAGGTGGTCGCATACCTATTCCTCGGCAGGTGACTACATTGTAAGTTGGATCGGAGAGAACAGGAACGCTCTCATCCTGAATCTGGCACCTCCAACTGATCAACTTGCCTTTTATATCTATACCAACGTGAAAGCAGGCAGTTCACTGAAAAACCTGAACAGCGTAAAACTGGCCGGTACGGGAGTAGTACAGGTGTTCCCCAATGAGCCCTGGACACACAACCTCCTGGCCTACGATGCCGATGGCGACTACCTGATGTACGATCTGGTGATCCCTAAATATAGAAAATCTGCAAACGAGATAGCCAATGCACCCAGCTACCAGCAGCCAGAAGGACTAAGGATAAACGAGTTTGGCGAACTACACTGGCCAAATCCTGGAGCAAAGGGGCAGTACATCATTAATGTGCGCATAACAGAGTTCAGGGATGGCATACAACTGGGATCTACGGTCGTAGAAATGACATTGATGGTAGGTGAAAGACTGGATCAGCCTCAATTTAGCTTAATCAATAAAGAGCGGCTGACAGTGAATGACGATGGCTCTGTACAGACCTGGCCCGGACAGCCGGTCAAGCTGGAATTTTACCTGCAAAAGAATCCGGCCAGTGACTTGCCTCTAAGTGCCAGACAGTTCGGAGAAATTGACACACTTAAATTAGCAGATACATCCTTGCAGTTCAGAGATACAACTAACGGCTATGCCATTACTTATACCTTTACCCCAACTCCTGCACTAGAGCGAACAGAGCCATACTTAATTGGCTTGCGAGGCTTGACACAATACGATTTACCAGACCACCAGTATTTTAGGAACATAGAATTCGCCTGGGCCTTCGCGTACATTTATGTGGGGGAGCAGCGGCGTCCGCTTTCCTCCGGCGACGATTTCCCAACTGAAAGGGTGAAGCTATACCCCAACCCGGCACGGGGCGAGTTCACCATAGAGGCCCCCGATCTGCCGGCCCTTCACCTGCTGGTGCGCGACGTGACGGGCAAAGTGGTGGCGAGCTATACCTTGAGGCCGGGCAGAAACGATTTCGCCCGACCGGCCAAACTGGCCTCGGGGCTCTATACCTATACCTTAACCAGCCAGCTCTCGCCCATCGAAACAGGCAAGCTGGTACTGCAGTAAACTATTCAATAAAAAGCCTCCCTCATTACTAGTTGAGGGAGGCTTTTCTATACCTGTTTACCTTTTGCCTTTTCCTTCCATGTAGTTCAAAGTCAGGCTGGTGAGGGTTTTTACGCCTAGCGTCAGGCCGCTTTCATCTATAAAGAAATCCGGTGTGTGGTGCGGGGCTACTTCTTCGGGCTTCTTGCCTTTTGACATCCCGCCAACGAAAAGGAACAAGCCCGGTATCTTCTCCTGGTAGAACGCAAAATCCTCGGCGCCGGTCACCGCCTTGGCCAGCACTACTTTGTCGCGGCCTGCCACGGTGTGCAGGGTTGGGAGCATGCGCTCCGTTAAGGCCGGGTCGTTGTAGGTAACCGGTGTTTGTGGGATGATCTCCACTTCTGCAGCTGCTCCACTGGCTTCTGCAATTTTGGTGGCGGTGAGCTTCAGCTTCTCGTGCAGCTTCTTTTGCATGTCCACGTCCAGCGCCCGGATGGTGCCTTCCATCAGCACCTCCTCCGGAATGATGTTGTTGCGCACCCCGCCATGAATGCTGCCCACCGTGATCACGGCGGCGCCTTCCGGCAACTGCGTCTGTCGGCTGATGATCGTTTGCAGGCCGTTGATGATCTGAGCGGACACCACGATCGGGTCTATACCTGACCAGGGGTAGGCGCCGTGCGACTGCTTGCCTTTTACTTTGATGCGGAAAATGTCGGCGCTCGCCATAGTTCCGCCCGGCGTATACTTGATGGTGCCCACCTCCGTCTGCGAGTTGATGTGCAGTCCAAAGATCACTTCCGGTTTCGGCCCCTTGTCGAGCACGCCCTCTTTTACCATCAGAGCGGCGCCGCCCTCTTCCCCTACCGGAGATCCCTCCTCCGCTGGCTGAAAGATAAATTTCACGGTTCCTTTCAAGTCTTTTTTCATACCTGCCAGCACCTCAGCCGCTCCCATCAGCATGGCGATGTGCGTGTCGTGGCCGCAGGCGTGCATCACCCCTACCTCCTGTCCGTTGTAAGTGCTGCGCTCTTTGGAAGCAAAAGGCACATCCGTTCGCTCCGTCACCGGCAGACCGTCAATATCGGCGCGCAGGGCCACGACCGGGCCGGGCTTTCCACCTTTCAGGATGCCCACCACACCGGTATGCGCCACGCCCGTTTGTACCTCTATACCTAGTTTGCGCAGGTGGTCTGCAATCTTTTCGGCTGTCTTGGTCTCGCGGTTGCCCAGCTCCGGATATTGGTGAAAGTCGCGTCGCCACTCGATCACTTTCGGCTCCAGTTTATCGGCCATGGTGTTGGCCCTGGCCAGCAGTTTGGAGTCCTGCGCAAGGGCAGGTACAGTCATGAGCAGCCCCAGGCAGAGGGGCAGTGCTTTTTGAAAGAAGGTATAAGGCTGTATCATTTTTAAGATCAAGTGTTTGCTTCCTCTAAAGCTACATATTTTTTGGAATAGCCGTACAACAATCCATGCTGCAGCAATGGAAAGCCACCGTCCGCAAACTCAAAGAGGACATCTATACCCTATACCTGGCCTACCGCGACCCGCGCGTGCCATTTTTTGCCAAGGTAGTACTGATTCTCACGGTTGCCTATGCCTTCAGCCCGATCGACCTGATACCGGACTTTATACCTGTGCTGGGTTATCTCGACGATCTGATCTTGCTCCCGCTCGGCATCTGGCTCTCCCTGAAGCTGCTGCCCGCGGAGGTTGTAGCGGAGTACCGCGTAAAGGCCAGGCAACAGCTTCTGGAACGAAAGCCCAACTACTTCATGGCGGCTGTCATTGTCCTGGTCTGGCTCTTATTGGGTTTTTGGCTATACCTGCGCTTTGTGGTTCACGTAGACTAAATTCAAAGTGGTAAAACGGCCAGACCTTCTTCCCGCTTTTCATAAGCTGCAAGAGAAAGTATATATTTACAGGAAATAACACCCCTACACGATGACTGACGAGCAGAAGCTATTCTCAGAATTCAAGCCGGGCACGGCAGCCGATTGGGCGGCGCGCGCGCAGAAGGACCTGCGCGAGACCCCACTCGAAAGCCTGGACTGGCATACCTATGAAGGCATTACGATCAAGCCCTACTATACCCGCGAAGACATTCAGCACCTGCCCTTTGCGCAGCAAAAACCCGGCGACTTTCCCTTTCTGCGCGGCACCACCGGCAGTGACAACGGCTGGCAGAACATCCAGAAAATAAAAGCGCTTGGCAACGGTATACCTGCCATCGACAAAGCGGCTGATGCCCTGGGCAGGGGCGCCGACGGCGTTCTCTTTATCGTGGAAGATCCGCAGGCTTTTGATGTCGCCTACCTGACCGGGCAGCTCGACCTGACCACACAGTCTGTCAGCTATACCCTGGGCAGTGACCCGACAGCCTTCCTCAAAAGGCTCTATACCTCGCTTTCGGAGCAGAACACCTCGCACCGCAACCTGAAGGGCTTTCTGAACTACGACCCGATGTCTGGAAATGGCCAGCTCAGCGAAGAAGAGATCAAAACCATCACCCAGGTGCTCGACCTGACCAAAGATAGTCCTGACTTCTACGGCGTGACGGTTTGCGGCACCAATTTCAGTAGCATCGGCGCTTCACTCACGCAGGAAGTGGCCTATACCCTGAGTGCTGCCGTGGCCTATACCGATCGCCTTACCACAGCCGGTGAGCCACTGGAGTCGGTGCTGCGCAACATGCTGTTCTGCATGGGAGCCGGCACCAATTACTTTTTCGAGATCGCCAAGCTGCGTGCGCTTCGCCTGTTGTGGTCCGCTGTGGCAGAGGCCTACCAGGCTGACCCGGCACTGGCCGCCAAGCTGCGCATCCACAGCACGACTTCCAGCTGGTACCAGACCACGCTCGACCCCTACGTGAACATGCTGCGCGTGACCACGGAGGCCATGTCGGCCGTTCTCGCCGGCGCTGATTCGCTCACCGTGCTGCCTTTCGACAGCACCTTCAAGGATTCAGACGAGTTCTCGGAGCGCATCGCCCGCAACGTGTCCATCATCCTCAAAGAGGAATCCTACCTGGACAAAGCCGTGGACCCTGCCGCCGGCTCCTACTACCTCGAGTCGCTCACCAACGAACTGGCCTCAAAAGCATGGGAGCTATTTAAAGAAGTGGAAGCACAGGGAGGTTTTGAGGCCGCTTACGAAAATGGTTTTATCCTGAGCTCTATCACCGAAGTGAGTCGCCAGAAGTTCCGCGACATCGCAACGGGCCGCATGGTGCTGGTGGGCACCAACAAATACCCGAACCCGAAAGAGCAGATTGACTTCGACCCGGAGGAGCTGATCCAACGCGCCGAGTTCGACACGACTCGTGCCGCCTACCCGACAGAGGTGATGCGCATGGCAACCGAGCTGCATTTGCGCAAGCGCAAGCGCCGTCCGAGAGCGATTGTTGCCGTGATCGGGCAGGCAGCCAAGCGCCACATCAATGCCTCGTTCGCGAAGGAGTTCTTCAGCTGTGCCGGCTTTGAGACAGAGGTACAGCAGTACGACGACGTGGAAACCGCCGTTACCAGGCTATTGCACGCAGCCGCTGAGGTAGTGGTCGTTTCCACTTCGGAAGCAACCTATGCCCGCGAGTTCGGTCCCAAGATCAGCCAGCACAAAGCCAAACCGACCATCATCATGGCCGACGATCCGCAGCACATGAAAGACGAACTGGTAGCCCACGGCTACGACGAGTTTATTTTCGAGGACTGCGACATGTCCACCATACTCGAGTTGGTGCAGAAGCGCCTGGAGCGCGAAGAGAACAATGGTGGTAAGCAATAAAAACAGGGTGCTATACCTGGCAGCAGGTATACTGCTGTTTATCGCGACAGCCTTTACATTCAAAAACAACAAAACAGCGACTATGAGCGACGCGATCACCGAAGTAAAACAGGCCCTCGACGGGCAGGTAGCTGCCTGGAACAAGGGCGAATTGGAGAAGGCGATGGACTTTTACTGGGAGTCGCCGGACATGCTCTGGATCAGCCGCAACGGCACCGAGCAAGGCTGGCAACAAGTGCTGGACATGTTCAAGACCGACTTCACGGACCGCAGCAAAATGGGCGCCTATTCCTACGAACCCTTGCACATTGAGCAGGTAGGCCCGGAGGCTGTGTACTACGTGTACCGCTGGAAGATCGACCTGCAGGGCAAAAAACTGATGGGCGGAGTATCGTCGCAGCTCTGGAGGAAAGTGAATGGCCGCTGGGTGATTACCGCTGAGCACGCGAGTTAGACAATGACTGAGTTAGTGAATGAGTGGTTGAGTGAGTTAATGATTGAAGGTTAAGTAAATTTGTGAATTGGGAATTATTTGAAGTTTACAAATTTCACTTGCCCAATCATTCATCCGACACTCCCTAAATGGATAAAAATCATTCAATAACGCATTCACTAACGCACTAAACATGAGGCAATAATTTGAATTACGATGAAGTGCAGGATGTCTTAATAAAATCACTCATGCACTCAATCACTAATTCACTCAATAAATTAAATCATGCAACTGAGTGACCTTACCATCAGAACGGAGCTAAAACCAGGAGACCTTGGCTACATTACGTTCCGCCACGGTGCCCTTTACAGTAACGAGTGCAACTATGGGATCGAGTTTGAAAGCTACGTGGCCCAGGGGCTGCACGAATTTTTCAGCCAGTACGACCCAAACAAAGACCGGGCATGGCTAGCCGAGCATGAAGGCAGGATCGTTGGATCGCTCCTCCTGATGCACCGCCCTGGGAATGCGGCCCAGTTAAGGTGCTTCCTGATCGAGCCGGAATTCAGAGGCATTGGGCTGGGCAGAAAACTGATGGACCTGTTCATGGATTTCTACAGGGAGAAGGGCTATACCTCCGCCTTCCTCTGGACGACCCATGAACAGGAAGGCGCCATCGCTTTGTATAAACGCTATGGTTTTAAGCTGACGGAAGAGAAACCTTCCACTGCCTTTGGCAAAGCACTGACAGAACAACGGTATGATCTGATTTCATAAACCTATTAACCTGTTATAAGATGTTAATATCAGAGAGATGAGACGATTTAGGAGTAGATTTATTCACACAATCACTCATTCACTCATTCAAAAATGAAATATGAAACCTGACTTTTCGAACATAAATATCAACAAAGTTGCTTCGGTGGAGCATGGTCCCAAAGACCCAATGCCACCGAAGAACTGGAAGACGGCCGAGCAGATTCCGCTCAAGAGCTACTATACCTCCGAGGACGTTCAACACTTCGAGCACCTGGACTTTGCCGCTGGTCTGCCGCCCTACCTGCGCGGCCCCTACAGCACCATGTATGTGCAGAAGCCCTGGACCATCCGCCAATATGCCGGATTCTCCACCGCCGAGGAATCCAACGCTTTTTACCGCCGCAATTTGGCCGGCGGACAGAAAGGCCTTTCGGTAGCCTTTGACCTGGCCACGCACCGCGGCTACGACTCCGACCACCCACGCGTAGAAGGCGACGTGGGCAAGGCCGGTGTGGCTATCGACTCGGTGGAGGACATGAAGATCCTCTTCGACCAGATTCCGTTGAACGAGATGTCGGTGTCGATGACGATGAACGGGGCAGTGCTGCCGATCATGGCCTTTTACATTGTGGCTGCCGAAGAGCAGGGCGTGACGCCGGAGCAGCTGAGCGGCACGATCCAGAACGACATCCTGAAGGAGTTCATGGTGCGCAACACCTACATCTACCCGCCAGAGCCGAGCATGAAGATCATCGCGGATATCTTTGAGTATACCTCGCAGCACATGCCGCGCTTTAACTCGATTTCCATTTCGGGCTACCACATGCAGGAAGCCGGCGCCACCGCCGACATCGAGCTGGCCTATACCCTGGCCGACGGCCTGGAGTATGTGCGCACCGGTCTGAAGGCAGGTATGGACATTGATGTGTTCGCTCCACGCCTCTCCTTTTTCTGGGCCATCGGCATGAACCATTTCATGGAGATCGCCAAAATGCGCGCCGCCCGTATGCTGTGGGCCAAGCTGATCCAACAGTTCAGCCCGAAGAACCCGAAATCGCTCGCGCTGCGCACACACTGCCAAACCTCTGGCTGGAGTCTGACCGAGCAGGACCCCTTCAACAACGTGGCCCGCACCTGCGTGGAGGCCCTGGCAGCCGCTCTTGGCGGAACCCAAAGCTTGCACACCAATGCACTCGACGAGGCCATTGCGTTGCCAACCGATTTCTCTGCACGCATTGCCCGTAACACGCAGATTTACTTGCAGCAGGAAACCAACATCACCAAAGTGGTGGACCCATGGGGAGGCTCTTATTATGTGGAGGCCCTCACGCACGAGATTGCCCACAAAGCCTGGGCTTTGATTCAGGAAGTGGAAGAGCTGGGAGGTATGGCCAAGGCCATTGAAACCGGTCTGCCGAAAATGCGCATCGAGGAAGCCGCTGCCCGCAAGCAGGCCCGCATCGATTCCGGCAAGGACGTGATCGTGGGGGTGAACAAGTACCGCCCGGACCAGATCCAGGAAATCGACATCCTCGACATCGACAACACGGCCGTGCGCGAATCGCAGCTCCGCCGACTGGCCCAGGTAAAAGACAACCGCTACACCCAGGCGGTTGAAGAAGCCCTCCAAGCATTGACGGTGGCCGCTGAATCCGGTGAAGGCAATCTGCTGGAGTTGGCTGTGAACGCCGCCCGTCTGCGTGCCACGCTGGGCGAGATTTCTGACGCATTAGAGAAAATTTACGGAAGACACAAAGCTGTGATACGATCCATTTCAGGCATCTACTCTGCCGAACTCTCCGACGACGAGAACTTCGAGCGGGCCAAAGTGTTGGCAGACCAATTCGAGGAACTGGAAGGCCGCCGACCGCGCATTATGGTCGCCAAAATGGGACAAGACGGTCACGACCGCGGCTCTAAGGTCATTGCCACTTCCTTCGCCGACCTTGGCTTTGACGTAGACATCGGTCCGCTGTTCCAGACGCCGGCCGAGGTAGCCATGCAGGCTGCTGAAAACGACGTGCACGTAGTGGGGGTGTCCTCGCTGGCAGCCGGCCACAAAACGCTGGTGCCGCAGCTGATCGAAGAACTCCGCAAGCTCGACCGCGAAGACATTATGGTGATCGTGGGTGGCGTTATACCTGCCCAGGACTACGACTTCCTGTTCAAGGCCGGCGCTGAAGGCGTGTTCGGTCCGGGTACCATCATTTCCGTAGCTGCCCAGAACATTCTGGAGAAGCTGATCAGGAGAGTGGAGGAATAATTAACTTGAAGAGTTGAAAGCTGCAGTTGACTAAGGTCGGCTGCAGCTTTTTCATTTCCAGTAAACACTGTTCTCGGGTCACACGCCGGTTTCTGGCAGGTATACGGCTTACCACTGCTTTGCCATAGCCCTTTTAAAGCTGTACCTTTGTGGCAATTATACAATTGCCTTATGTTATCAAAACCAGCGAAATACATCTTAGTAAGCCTCACAGCTGCCCTTATCATCTACTTCATCTATGATTCCTTTTCCCTGCCCAGCGTCGATGACCTGAACGGCGATTTTAAGGAAGTGGCCTTTTACCGCAACGAGAATAACACCGGCCCGATTGTGCGGATCTATGCTGTAACCGTGAATGACACGCTTTGGGAGGAAATGGAAGCTTATGGCAATTTTATGCCGCATACCAAGTATGGCACCACACGGGTATACTTCTTTCTGAACAGTCAACCTGCTCCAAGCCAGGTAGTGCCCGAGCAGCCCAACTTCGATGCGCAGTACAATGGCAATACCCTGGCCCGCTACGAAAAAGACGCTATGGGGCAGATATCCTTTGTGCGACATCCCTTCAGTCGCTAACATAGCCGTTATCAGGTCTACCATCCATTAATACTTACTGACGATTAAGTAATTACCTCCCACTAATTGCGACTAAAATTTTCAGGCTCATCCTTTTATTACCCGTAAAAGAGAGGATGTGAAACTAAAAACCAGTAAGCTATGAAAATGATTTGGAAAACGGCAGCGGCCTCTCTTTTTGTAAGTTCAGCACTTTTACTGTCTTCCTGCAGCGGAGACCAGGGCACTAACACAGACAGGCCTTCTGACACCATGGAAGACAATACGATGGAAGACTCTGACATGATGGAAGATACCGCCGGCATGCAGGGCACTACCACAGGCGGCACTACTGGTACGACAACAACCGGTACCACCACTGGAGGTATGACCACGACCGGCGGCACGACCACTGGTTCCACCACAGGCACAACAACGGGCACCACGACCGGTACTACCACCGGAACAACAACTGGTACTACCACCGGAACAACAACTGGTACCACTACCGGTACTACATCAGGAACAACTACCGGCACGACGACGGGTACTACAACCGGAACGACCACTGGTACCACAACGGGTACAACTACCGGAACGACAACAGGTACGACGACCGGAACTACGACGGGCACTGGCACGACAACTGGTACGACCACAACTGGCGGCACCACAACAGGCTCTACAACGAGTTCGACTTCTGGCAATTAATCTTCCAGAACTAAAAAGTAGATATTCAGCAACAGAGGGACTGTACGCCCTCTATACAGTTAAGTTTAGCAAAGCAGGGAGCTTGTAAATCAGGCTCCCTGCTTTCTTTATATAACCATAGTAACACTTCCACTCATTTCAGTTATCCCTGATTTTTTCAAGATTTTCCTACATGTATTCAGGAAACAGGCCATCATGTAGGATGAGGGCTTGTGTACCAGGTTGCATAATAGTATACTTGACCCCATGCTTCGTTAATTCGTATGAATACACATTCATATAATAGGCGCTGACTATGAAGCAAGGCAAATCAAAAAAATCATACTTCTTACTAAATCTGGTTCTTTTGCTTCTATCCTATATTTACGCTCCATCGCCGGTACAGGCGCAATACCGACCGGAGACCGATTTGCAGGAGCTTTTCCGCGATGTGCAGTTGTTGCCCGTGTTCCCGGACTCCAAGACCTTTGCAGACTGTGTGCCCCTGCAGGAGCCAGCGTTTATTCTGCAGGCCTACCGGGAGCAACGCCAGCGTCCTAGTTTTGATCTAAAAGCATTTGTGCTGGAGCATTTTCTGCTGCCAACACAGCCATCCTCCAACTTCACGACCGACACCAGCCTACCTGTAACAGCGCATATACGGCGCCTCTGGCCCGTGCTTACCCGCATGCCGGACGATGGCGGCGGATCGCTGCTGCCTCTCCCTCATGCTTATGTGGTGCCGGGTGGCCGCTTTCAGGAAATCTACTACTGGGACAGCTTTTTCACCATGCTGGGGCTGCAGGTAAGCGGCGAAAAGGCGCTGATCCAGCACATGGTCGATAACTTCACACACCTGATCCACACCACCGGCCATATACCGAACGGCAACCGCAGCTATTACCTGAGTCGTTCGCAACCGCCATTTTTTGCGCTTATGTTGCACCTGCTCACACAAGAGTTAGGCCGTGATGTATTACTCAAGTATGCCCCCGCACTGCGCAGGGAGTATGCTTTCTGGATGAATGGGGCCGAACAGCTTACCTCTGCCAACCCAATGCACCGCCGGGTGGTGCTGTTACCGGATGGCAGCATCCTCAACCGCTACTGGGACGACCAGCCGGCTCCGCGTCCGGAGTCTTACAAAGAAGATGTGCACATCGCGCAGGAGTCCGGACGAGACCACGAGGAGGTATACCGCCACATTAGGGCGGCGGCCGAGTCGGGTTGGGACTTTAGCAGCCGCTGGTTCGCCGACAAGCAAAACCTAAGTACGATCCACACCACCGACATCCTGCCCGTGGACCTCAACTCGCTCCTTTTCCACATGGAACTGACGCTCGCTGAGATGGCTGAACTGGAGCGCGACCCGGCAGAGGCCCGGCTGTTCCGACAGAAGGCCAAAGCCCGTCGCAAAGCCATACTGCAACACATGTGGCACGATGGAGACGGCTTCTTTTACGATTATGATTTCGTGAAAGGAACTACCACCAACATCCCTACGCTGGCTGCCGTTTTCCCGCTTTACTTTTGCATGGCCAAGCGACGCCAGGCAGCGGCCGTAGCCGGACGTCTGCGAAACGATTTCCTGAAGGCCGGCGGACTGGCGACGACCCTTGTCCACACCGACCAGCAATGGGACGCCCCAAATGGCTGGGCTCCCCTGCAGTGGATGAGCATACAGGCACTGCGCAATTATGGTCACGAAGATTTGGCCCGCACCATTGCCACCCGCTGGATCACACTGGGCACCCAGGTGCATGAAAACACCGGTAAAATGGTGGAAAAGTATAACGTAGAAAACCTCGAACTCGAAGCGGGCGGTGGGGAGTACCCCAACCAGGATGGCTTCGGATGGACCAACGGCGTGTTCCTTAAACTGATCACGCTATACCCTGAGCTTCGGCCGGTAACGGAGAAAGAGCCTGTCCTGATGCAAGACCACTAAAGCTATACCTGATTTACGACGGCATGGCAAGTATAAGGCAGGAGTTTCGTTCATAGTTCAGGTATACAGGACACGTGCTATACCTGCTCCATAGATTGATTCAGAAACTGGCACTCAGTTTGTAATAGGAGCGTTATACAGAAAAACAGGCCATGATTCAGTTTAAACATACGATAGCGGCAATTGCCTTGCTCCTGGGCTCATTCACAGCTTTTGCCCAGGGCGAAACCTCCAACTGGTACTTCGGCAAGGGAGCCGGCCTCATCTTCAGGGGCGATACGGTAACAGCAGTAGTCAACAGCAGGCTGCAAACCGAGGAAGGCAGCGCCACCATTTCTGACAAAGCGGGCAACCTGCTGTTCTATACCAACGGCATCACGGTCTGGAACAAACACCACCGCGTGATGCCAAACGGCAACGGCCTGATGGGCATGAAGTCCTCCACCCAATCCGCCCTGATTGTACCCAAGCCTGCTGCTGACAGCGTCTTTTACATCTTTACGACCGACATACAGGCGCAGTCCAACGGCTTGCGCTATAGTGTGGTTAACATAAACAAAGACGAAGGCAACGGGGCCGTTACGGCCCGCAACGTGTTCCTGATCGCGCCGGCCACCGAAAAGCTTACGGCCATACGCCACAGCAACAACCGCGACTGGTGGGTGATTGCGCACCGCTGGAACAGCAATGCCTATATGGCCTATCTGGTGACGGCCGAGGGCGTGAACGTGGAGCCTGTGATGAGCAACGTGGGCACCGTACATGGAGGCGCGCACCGCAAAGCCATTGGTTACCTCGTTCCTTCTCCTGACGGCACACGCCTGGCCGCCGCCCTCTGGGACAGCGACAGCAATTTCGAAGTGCTCCGTTTCGACCGCAGTACTGGTGAGGTGTCGGATCCTGTTTTGCTGAAAGGCTATGAAGAGGCTTATGGCGTGTGCTTTTCTCCGGATGGCACCAAGCTTTATGGCACCGCGAACGGCAAGGGCGGCGGCAAGGCGCAGATCATCCAATTCGATCTGCAAGCCGGCGACGAAGCGGCTATTGCCAAATCAGCCGTGGTAGTGGGCACTTCCGGCAGCCCGCGTATAGGCGCCATACAGCTCGGTCCGGATGGCAAGATGTATGTAGCCCGTCAGGATAACATTCACTTAGGTGTGATCAACAACCCGAATGCGTTGGGCAAGGAAAGCGGCTATGTAGACGCGGGCTTTCACCTGGGTGGTCGCAAGAGCGACCTGGGCCTGCCCAACTTCCCGCAAGGTATACAGTCGGGCGGCGGAAGGTCTGCTAATGTAAGGTAGTCCTTTAACGTATAACGACATATGTATCACGAAGCACGACTTCTCCTGGACAAAAGACAATAGACATTGTGACAAAAGACTTTCACTTACAGGTATAGCCGACAAAAAAATCTTTTGTCCTTTGTCAAATAATCCTTTGTCGGGTTCTCACTGAAGAAGTCGTGATACGTGTGTCGTGATTCATAAAAGAATGCTGGCTCGGTAACGCATAAATTCTAAATTTGTAAGGCAATCGATTCTATACCTAACGCTATACCGCCTTGGCAAAACGTTTCAGTGCTGATAAGTATGTAGAGGGCATCCTGGCCGGCGACCGTGTCATGCTGAGTCGTGCCATTACGCTGGTGGAGAGTCGGCTGGCTTCTGACCTGGATCTGGCACAGGACGTTATCAACCAGGTGCTGCCGCATGCCGGCAAATCGGTGCGGATAGGTATAACAGGCGTGCCAGGCGTGGGCAAGAGTACGTTTATTGAGTCTTTCGGCAATTACCTGATTCAGGCGCAGGGCAAGAAGTTGGCCGTGCTGGCCATCGACCCGACCTCACAACGCACAGGAGGCAGCATACTCGGCGACAAGACGCGCATGGAATCGCTCTCCGTCAATCCGCAGGCTTATATTCGTCCCTCCCCCGCCGGCAAATCACTGGGTGGCGTTACCCGCAGCACCCGCGAGTCGATCATCCTCTGCGAAGCGGCCGGTTTTGATGCCATTATTGTGGAGACGGTGGGCGTAGGACAATCGGAAACGGCCGTGCACGCTATGGTCGACTTTTTTCTGCTGCTGATGCTGGCGGGCGCCGGCGATGAACTGCAAGGTATAAAGCGCGGCATTATGGAGATGGCCGACGCCATTGCCATTACCAAAGCCGACGGCGAGAACGCCATGAAAGCCAAGGCCGCACGCGCCGAATACCAGAACGCCCTGCACCTATACCCCATGGCGGCCTCCGGTTGGCTCCCGAAGGTTTCTGTGTGTTCAGCATTAGAGCAAACCGGCCTTGATACCATCTGGCAAACCATAGCGGCATACCTGGAGCTTACACAGCAGAACGGATTTTTTGAGAAGAAGCGCCACGACCAAAACCTGCAGTGGATGTACGAAGCCATACGCCAGGGACTGGAGGACAATTTCTTTGCGCATAAGCAAGTGAAAGACCTATTGCCAGGTATAGCCGATGAAGTAAAGGAAGGCAGAAAGTCGGCGTTTGCGGCAGCGGCGGAGTTGCTCAGGCTAGTATAAAAAAAACAGCCGGCACATCGCTGCACCGGCTGCTCTTCATCAATAAGTAAACTTATCGGGCCTCTGCTAACGTCACTTTGGCCCACTTGCAAATGCCCCCAAGCGGAGGGTTAAACTTGTATACATTTATTTTGACGGACTGCACAAACGGGAACCGCTCATAGATCTTATCAATGATCCGGTGGCCCAGGTGCTCCAGCAGGCGGGCCGGGACTCTCATCTCTTCCAGCGCCAGCGCATACAGCACTTCGTAGTTCACGGTTTCCCCCAGGTCGTCGCTTTCGGCGGCGCGTCTCAGATCGGTTTCAATGAACAGGTCAATGCCGTACTTGTTACCGATCTTCTGCTCCTCGTCGTAAAAACCGTGGAAGGCGAAGAACTCCATTCCTTCCAGTGCAATCTGTCCCATCCGTTTCGAACTAGCCTATCTCGTCGAAGAAAGAGCCCGCAGGCTTCGGCTGGCGCTGTGCCCAGTCAGACAGGCTATTGCGCGATGGCTCCGTCATCGGAGGCTGCACTTCAGGCTTATCCGGTGTGATCGGCTGAATCTCAGGTATAGGCTGCTCAATCTCAGGGGCAGGTATAGTACCCGGGTAGTCCGGCTTCGGCTGCTCGATCTCAGGCGATGGTACATTGGGCACCGGCGTTACCGGGTTCGGAATCTCCGGGTGCGGCTGTGTCACGTCCGGGGCCGGATCGCCAAGTGGTTCGTAGCCATTGCTAATGGCAAGAGCAGGTATAGCAGTTGCTGCAGTGGCCGTAGCCTCCGGCAGTTGTATCGTTCTATTCGTTGTCGTTTCCATATCTTTCATGTTACGCAGCAGCTCGGGCTGTTCTACCCGAAGTTCGGCCGCTCTTGAAAGAATACTGGCAGTACTGGTTTTAGGTTTTGACTTTGTCTTTTCGGCTTTCTCCAGCGCCTCGTTGGCCAGGTTGCGCAGGTCACGCACCATGCTCTCCAGGTACGACTCCATGCGCTGGTAGTCCTGCTCCAGGGCTTTTACCTCCTGCTGCATTTCGCTCACCATGCGCTCAGCCTGCTTCTGGCTGTCCTCCAGTACCACACGAGCCTGGTTGCGGGCTGTGTTCAGCAACTGGTCGGCCTGCAGCTGCGCCTCGCGGATCTTCAGCTCCGACGATTTGTTGGCCTGCTCCAGAATAGAGTTGCCGGTGTCCTCGGCGGTTTTAAGTGTTTTGTATAATGAAGATTCCACCTCGCGCAGCTTCTGCGTCTCGCGGTGAGCCGCCTCCAGCTTGTTGCGCAGGTCTTTGTTCTCGTCGAGCAGCTTTTCCCACTGCTGCGATAAAGTCAGCAAAAAAGCATTTACTTCATCCTTGTCCAGCCCTCTAAATGCCTTCTCAAATGTCTTTTGCCTGATTTCTAAGGGTGTAATCTTCATGATCCAAACTGAATTTTATATCCCACACCGAAATGGTGCGGTCATCACTACACGAAACTAACTGATTCTGGTGAGCCGACCAAAATAATTTATTGACAGAGGTGCCGTGGCTCGCGTTTCGGACTTTATCAATAACCTTGAGTAATTTGAAGGTCTGCGCATCCCACACTTTAATGGACTTATCCATGCTGCAGGTCGCGAAATGGCGTCCGTCGGGGCTGTAGGTGATGTGATTGACGGTATACATGTGGGCGATCACATAGCCGCGCTCCTTGTATTTTTCCTGTACCTCCCAAACCCGTAGGTGAGCATCGCGTCCTGCGGTGAGCAACTGCGTGCCATCCGGAGAGTAAACGACCGTGAACACAGAGTTGGTATGCGCGGGCAGTTCATGCTTCAGCTCCATACTGGTGGCGTCGAAAATACGCACGGTGTGGTCGCTATACCCGGCGGCCAGCTCATTGGTGGTTTTGTTGTAGGCCAGGCAGCGCACGCTCTTGTCCGATTTGCGCACCATGCTGCGCAGCTCAAAGTCCTCGGCCCCGATCACGGCTATACCTCCGTTGCCTAGCCCCACATATACCTGTCCTGTTTCCGGCACGTAGGCAATGTCGAAGATCGCCACTTTGGGCAACGCAACAGATTTATGAATGGCCTTGCTGTGCAGGTCGATTACCTGCAAGCCTTCCTGGTTCTGCCCAATTAGCAACAGGTTACGCTCCGGCACGAACCGCAGGGCGTAAACCGATGTGGTGACCTTCGCGACCAGTTCGCCGGTATCCGGCTGGTTCAGGTCCCAGGAAGCCACCATTCCGTCGCTGCCCGCTGAATAAACAGTGGTAGGTGAGGCGCCGTTCTCCAGGGTATACACACAATCGCGGTGGCCTGTCAGGGTGGCGACTTTCTGTACTTGTATCTTGCTAGCCATCTCTACTTGGTCTGATGTACTTAAATTTAGCTAAATTTACGACAAATGCCGCGAACCCCTCGCCGACAATCCAAAATTACCGCTATGCCCCTGCTCCATATCCGCGAACTTGACGCCCATACCTTGCTGGGGGTATGGCTGCTAGACGAAACGCCGGATGCACTGCGCACGCTGCTACCGACACACCTTATACCTGACGAGGGCCTGCTACTCGCACACCCCAGACGGCAGCGCGAATGGCTGGCCAGCAGGGCGCTCGCTTACCAGCTTTTGCAGCGCTTCACCGATGAACCCCTGCCCCTGCTGCGCGACGCCGCGGGCAAGCCCGTGTTTGCGGGAGCTCCGTTTCAGCTTTCCATCACCCACTCTCCTCAACTGGCCGCCGTTATACTTTCCGAAAAATATGATGTTGGCATAGATATTGAACTACTAAGCGCGAAGGCGCTGCGGGTAGCTGACAAGTTCCTGACTGACCAGGAGAAGGCTTTTACCGCCGACGATGAACAGCAGACTTGTCTGTACTGGAGCGCCAAAGAAACTTTGTACAAGATGTACAGCCAAAAACGACTTATTTTTAAGGAGAACTTGCTGGTGGAACCTTCGCAGAACCCTGAAAACAACTTATTGCAGGGTCACGTTATTACGGATAATTTTTCTAAATTGTATCAGATCCATCACGAAGTGCTTCACAACCACGTACTAACCTATAGTGTTGATCGCTGATACAACTTACACGCACCTAAACAAACAAACATGAAATATCTGGCTTCTTTTGTCGTAGCATTCCTGGTCACGGCCAGTGTATTTGCGCAGGGCAGCTACCAACTTGGTAGCAAAGTGGCTGACTTCTCGCTCAAAGACGGCCAGGGCAAGGCTGTGTCGCTTAGCAATTTTGCCGATAGCAAAACAGTGGTGCTGGTGTTTACTGATAACAAATGCCCATACGCGAAGCTCTACGAAAACCGACTGGTTACTTTGTCCAGCACTTATGCGTCGCGGGGTGTGCAGTTTATCTTCATCAACCCGGGTGTAGGTGTGGGCGAGGGCAGCGATACCATGGAGGACCTGGTAACCAAAAACTACAGCTTCCCTTATCTGGCAGACGAAGGGCAGCGCATCAGTCAAAAATTCGGGGCTACGAAGACCCCGGAAGTGTTTGTGCTGCACAACATGGGCGGTGAGTTTGTGTTGAAGTACAAGGGCGCGATCGATGACAGCCCGCAGGTGGAAAGCGGGGTGCGCAACAATTACCTTAAAACCGTGATTGACGACGTGTTGGCCAATAAAAACATCAGCACAGCCGACAAGCGTGCCACGGGCTGTATGATCAAACGATATTAATCAAATGAATAGCGGCACCTATACCTGCCATTTTCCTGGAACTGTAAGGTAGCGCTATACCTGTATTAGATAAAAACGAAAAGGCCGGCTCTTCTGAGAGCCGGCCTTTTCGTTTTATACCTGAAAGCTGCTGCGCTTATACCGTTGGGTCCTCGTCCGTGATTGCCGTCAGCAGCCTGGTTACCTCAGCTGCCTTTTCCAGGTCGTTGGTCTTCTCGAACGAGAAGGCCAGGTTGCGCAAGGCCCTTTTCACGATCTCGATATTGGAGCACGGCTCGTAGAAAATATCAACCGGGTTCAGGTTGAGCTGCACGATGTAGTTGTCGATATCCGCTTTGGAGAGCATCAGGCCTTTGTTGTACACGTTGATGTAGAACTGCACTTCGCCCAGTTTATAGGTCAGGATAAAGAGATTGGGCAGGTTCACACCGTACACAGGCATACCCAATCGCTGCGCAACGGTCATGTAGATCACGCAAAGCGTCAGCGGGTTTCCGCGTTTCGTCTCCAGCGCCAGGTGCATCATGGAGTTCGACGGGGAGTGAAAGTTCTTGGTGTTGGCCGAAAACTTCTTGTCACGGAAAAGCGAGTTATTCAGCGACTTCACCTGGTCATAAGGGTGCATATTGTCCTTCATGTTCGTCCAGGCGTCATAGTACAGCTGATCGAGCCCTCTCGACAAGGTAGCCAGTTCCACGTCCGGGTACAGGTAGGTATTCACCAGCCACATACCCTCTACCAGGTCCTGTCCTCCACGCTCTTTCCAGTTTTTGAGGCGCTGCAACAGGCCGTCAAATTGCAAACTGTGGATCAGGTCCTCTATTCGCTTCTGCAGGTCCGAGTTCAGGGTTTCCTCCCATTCCTCTTCCAGAAAGGGAATAATGCTCTCACCCAATGATACAATCTTCTGCTCTACGTGCGACGCGACCTCATAATCTATATCATCCAACAGCGAGATCATCGCCTTTATTTCCTTCTTTGTCAAAATAATGCGTAATAGTTAAAGCGTAATAAGTAATGAATAGTGCAAACGCCACAAAACGTATAACACTGTTCTTAAAACTAACCACTTATTCCTCCCGAAGATTTCAGAATGGAAAATAATATTTCACTTATTTCTGCTTAAGCCTGCTGCTAACTGTCCAAGGCCTCCTTTTCCAGTCAACTTTCAACATGGAGTGATCGGAGTCTACAGCAGCGAAATGGTTAAACCTGAATCCGAATTAACCGGCAGAGGTTCTAACAGGTATAGCACTGAACGGCAATAGGTTATACCACCAGCGCTATACCTGCAAAATCACGTTTGAATCACACCCACATTATACGGCTTCTCAATGGGCGCGTGGTTGGCGGCTTCTATCCCCATCGAAATAACCTTGCGGGTCTCCTGTGGGTCGATGATGCCGTCGATCCACAGGCGGGCCGCCGCGTAGTATGGAGAAAGCTCCTCGTTGTACTTTGCTTTGATACGCTCGAGCAACTCGTTCTCCGCCTCCGGAGTGATCTCCTCCCCTTTCGCTTTCAGGGCTGATACCTGAATTTGCAGCAAGGTATTGGCTGCCGCGGCACCGCTCATCACAGCCAGTTGAGCCGATGGCCAGGCGTAGATCAGGCGTGGATCGTAGGCTTTGCCGCACATGGCGTAGTTGCCGGCGCCGTAGCTGTTGCCCAGGATGATCGTGAACTTCGGCACCACCGAGTTGGCCATGGCATTCACCATTTTGGCGCCATCCTTAATGATGCCGCCGTGCTCGGCCTTGCTGCCCACCATGAAGCCCGATACGTCGTGCAAAAACACGAGCGGAATTTTCTTCTGGTTGCAGTTCATGATAAAGCGGGCCGCCTTGTCAGCTGAGTCGGAGTAAATCACGCCGCCCATCTGCATTTCGCCTTTTTTGCTCTTCACGATCTTGCGCTGGTTGGCCACGATGCCCACCGCCCAGCCATCGATACGACCCAATCCGCAGATCAGCGTCTGCCCGTACAGTTCTTTGTATGGCTCGAACTCAGAGTTGTCGACCAGGCGATGGATGATGTCCATCATGTCGTAGGGCTTGGTGCGGTCTGCTGGCAGCATGCCGTAGATTTGCTTCTCGTCGAGCTTTGGAGCGGCAGACTCCACACGGCTGAAACCAGCCTTTGGGTTTTCGCCCAGCTTATCGAAGATGGTGCGGATGTGGTCCAGCGCCTCTTTGTCGTCTTTGCACTTGTAGTCGGTTACGCCGGATATCTCGCAGTGTGTGGAAGCGCCACCCAGCGTCTCGTTGTCGATACTCTCGCCAATGGCTGACTTTACCAGGTATGAGCCGCCCAGAAAAACAGAGCCCGTGCCTTCCACGATCAGGGCTTCGTCGCTCATGATCGGCAGGTAGGCGCCACCGGCCACACAACTGCCCATGATCGCAGCGATCTGCACAATGCCCATCGAGCTCATCACAGCGTTATTGCGGAACATGCGCCCGAAGTGCTCTTTGTCCGGGAAGATTTCGTCCTGCATGGGCAGAAACACACCGGCGCTGTCTACCAGGTATACGATCGGCAGTTTGTTCTCCATGGCAATTTCCTGCGCACGAAGATTTTTCTTAGCCGTGATCGGGAACCAGGCACCAGCCTTCACGGTCGCGTCGTTGGCGACCACCACGCACTGGCGGCCTTTGATGTAGCCTATACCTGTCACTACGCCGCCGCTCGGGCAACCGCCTACCTCCTGGTACATGCCCTCGCCGGCAAAGGCGCCCACTTCCAGAAACTCGGTGCCTTCGTCGAGCAGGTAGTCGATGCGTTCGCGGGCTGTCATTTTACCTTTGGCATGCTCTTTTGCGATGCGCTTCTCGCCGCCGCCCAGGTGTACTTTCTTCAGTTTGCTTTTCAGCTGGAAACTCAGCTGTTTGAGAGAGTCTTCGTTCTTATTGAATTCGATATCCATGAAAGGGTGATTATAAATAAGGGGACTACTTACAATGAAAAATCCGCTTTAAGGGCGGATTTCACAAATATACAATTTTTATAAGATGCACTATTGCCTTTTTGTGGTGTCACCAGGCACTACCTTTACCGAGTCAGGCGCCGGACGACGGAACTCATCGGGGTTCTCGTCCTGCAGCTCTTTTACCTCCTCCAGCGTGATCACCCGCCCTGTGGCATCCACCTTATACCTGTCCTTGCGACCAATAAGCGAGAACTGCACATAGCGCTTCGGATAGGCCTGGATGTCGCGCAGCAGCAAATTGAGCGCCTCGGTTGAGCGGTTCATGTTGTTATACAACTGTTCATCGTTCATCAATCGACCCAGTGAGCCCTCATTCGAGTTGAGTTTGGCGATCGTGGCTTCCAGTTCGTTCACGGCTGAGTTGGCATCGGCTACAAGTTTCTTCACTTCTACCTGCTTCAGGGTATCCGTGATCTCAACCATATTCAAGGTAAGTCGGTCGATGTTGCGCTGAGTCTGGTTGAGGGCCGAGGTGAGCTGGCTTAGATTTTTGGTGATCTGGTTGATGTTGCGCTGGTTTTCGCGTATGATCTCGTTTACCGCCTCTGTCGTTTTGTTGGAGTTGGCCAGTATCTGTTGCAGGTTGCCTTTGGCCTCACTGTCGAGCAGGCGGTTGACGCGAGCAAGGGTCGTATCTACTTTATCGATGACCGGCACCGACTTAGAAGAAAGCATGTCGGTGATGCTGGTCTCTTTGAAGGCGATCAGCTCCTCTCCACCGTTGTATTGCTTTTTATTGTTTTTCAGGAAGAGCGTAATGGCCTTGCTTCCCAAAAGGTCCGAGTTGCCGAGGCTGGCGATGGTAGAGTCCCCGATCTGCAGGTCTTTCCGCACTTCTATGTCCACACGTACCATGTTTGCGCGGTCAGTAAGCAGCTTCAGGTCTTTCACATGGCCAACCTGTATGCCGTTCAGAAAGACAGGATTTGAGATGGTAAGACCGTCCACGCTGTCGTATACCACATGATAAGAGTTGGTTTTAGAGAAGAGTGAGGAGCCTTTCAGGAATTCATACCCGAAATATAATATCACAATGGTTGTTATGCCCAACAGGGCAACCTTAATTTCCTTTGATATTTTCACGTAGGTGAGTTTGCGTTATGCTTTAGTTCATGGCTTCAAGCTCTTGCTTGTATTCCTTGAAGGCACGATATATACCTGATGCCATATACGTCTGACCCGTTTTATCGTTAAGGAATTTTTCCTCAGCCGGATTGGTCAGGAAGCCGGCCTCGATCAGCACGCTCGGCATATAGGATTTCCAGAGCACCAGAAAGCCCGCCTGCTTCACGCCGCGGCTGGTGCGCCCCACCCGGTGTTTAAACTCATTTTCTACTTTCTGGGCAAAACGGAGGCTGTTGTCGATGTAAGCACTCTGGTGCAGCGCGAACATGATGTGGCTCTGCGGAGAGTTCGGGTCGAAGCCGCCGTATTTTTCCTTGTAGTCGTCTTCCTGCAAGATAACGGCGTTTTCGCGCTTGGCTACGGCCAGGTTGTTGTTGGAGGTATGAAGGCCCATGGTATAGGTCTCGGTGCCAAAAGCAGAAGGAGGGCCCGCATTAAGGTGGATGGAGATGAACAGGTCCGCATTGTTCTTGTTGGCTATACCTGCGCGGTCGATCAACTCCACAAACGTATCGTCTTTGCGGGTGTAAACAACTTTCACATCGGGCACGTTCTTCTCAATTAACGCACCGACCTGCAAGGCCAGCTTTAAGGCCACATCAGCCTCATGCGAAACTTTGCCGTTACAGCCTATGTCTTTGCCACCATGACCCGCATCAATTACTACCGTGCGCAGTTTATACGCCTTGCGGTATTCGAGCTTGCTGGAAGAGAGTAAAAGTAAACTTAGGGCCAGAATTGAAATAGTAACAATATTTCTCACAACGCTCGTTAGTTAAAAGTTAAACAATAACTTTGTACAAAATAAATAAAACTTTAGGGAAGTCTGAAGAAGTTGCGCTACATTTTAATCTTTTTGCTGCTGGTGCAGCTCGCCGTGCTTTCTACCCAGCCTGCACTGGGTCAACGGGTCCGCCGTCCTACCACTACAGCCTCGCCAAAAGACACTGTCAACATCTCTCCACCCCAGGATTCGCTCGTAACGGCGGCACCCCAGGGCGACATCGAGACCACAATCAATTACTCTGCCAGAGATTCCATTCGGTTTGAGGTAGACCGCAAAGTAGTACATCTGTACGGAGATGCCAAAATTGATTACGGCACCATGGAGCTTTCGGCGGCTTACATCCAGATCGACTACGACCTGAATACCTTAACGGCCACCACCCTTGCCGACTCAGCAGGCCAGGAGACTGGTACTCCGGTGTTTAAGGACGGCGCGGAAAGTTACGCTGCCAAGCGCATTGCCTATAATTACAAAACCAAGCGCGGCAGGATCTCAGAAGTAGTAACGCAACAAGGCGAGGGCTATATACATTCCGAGGTGGTGAAAAAAAATGAGGCAAACGAAATTTTCGGTCTGCACAACAAATACACGACCTGTAACCTGGAGCATCCGCACTTCTACATCAGCGCCGGCAAGATCAAGGCTATACCTAACGACAAGATCATGTCGGGGCCGTTTAACCTCGTGATCGCCGATATACCTACGCCGCTCGGATTTCTGTTCGGCCTCTTCCCGACTCCAAAGAACAAACGCTCATCGGGCGTGATCGTGCCGACCTTCGGCGAGTCGCGTGCCCGGGGCTTTTACCTGAGCAACGGGGGCTACTACCTGGCCCTCAACGACTACATTGGCACCCGCATCACCGGCGACATCTACTCGCTGGGCGGGTATAAGGTGACCGTGGACAACACGTATATCAAACGCTACTCATACCGTGGCAATCTCAACATCAGCTACGACTTCTTTAAAAATGACGAAGCGGATGTGGCTGACCCGAACCGTTCCACGAACAGCCTGGCCGGTCTGCCGCCTACCCAGCGCACGGCTTTTATCAACTGGTCGCATAGCCCGGTGCAGAAGCCGGGACGTGGTCGCTTCTCAGCCAACGTGCGGGCCGGTAGCAGTCAGCACAACCGCGTGAATTTCAACAGCTCGAACGCGTACCTGGCCCCGACCTTCAACTCAACCATCACTTACCAGAAGAACATACAGAACTCGCCTTTCAGCTATACCGCTACGTTGAGCCAGGGCCAGAACAACGGTGGCTTTGTGGGAGAAGGTGAGAACAGAAGGCCTGCTCCAACGATCATGCGCTTCACGCTACCTGACCTTAACTTCGCGATGACACAGACGAGCTTGTACGAGCTTTTCTCGAAGAACGTGCCGACCGGCCAGTGGTATGAAAACTTCACCTTCGGCTACAACGTGCGGGTCCGCAACGAGGTGTCGAACCAGGTGCCTGCCCGCAGACTGGGCAACATACCTGTGGTGGGCGGCACAGAAAGAGACACTTCTTTTGCGCTTAACTTTGACAACCTGGGGGAGCTCTGGCGCAACGGCCGGAAGAGTGCCGACCACAACTTTAACATCGGGCTGGGCAACTACAAGGTGCTCCGCTTTTTCAACCTGACGCCGAACGTTACCTACCGGGAGTCGTGGTTCGACAACAAACTGACCTATACCTACGACGAGGAGCAGCAGGCAGTGCGCATCGACACGGCGAGTTTTGGCAGGGTGTACGAGTACGGTGCTGGCGCCTCCCTCAACACGACCGTGTACGGTACCGTGCAGTTCCCGAAGAGCAAGCGGGTGGAGGCCATCCGCCATACCATGATTCCGAGCATCAGCTACGGTTACCGTCCTAACTTCGGCGACGAGAGCCGCTTCGGCTTCTCCCAAACCACCCAGGTGGCAATAGACTCGCTGACGAACCAGCCGATCTTCCAGACGCTGCCGCGCTTTAACGGCAACGTACCGTCAGGAGGTCTGCAAAGCAGTCTGGGCATCCAGATCAATAACCGGGTAGAGATGAAAGTGCGCTCCCGCAGCGACTCCACAGACGCCAAATCGGAGAAAGTGAGCCTAATCGATAACCTGAACATAAGCACTAACTACAACCTGGCTGCCGACTCGCTGCGACTCTCCCCCATTAACATCAGCATGAACACACGCCTGTTCAAGGTGTTTGATGTGAACTTTACATCTACTCTCAACCCATACCAAGCCAGTCCGGATGGTAACCGTTCTATAGACCGCTATATGCTGGAGGGTCCCGGTTTTAAGCTCGCCAGGCTGACCAATGCCAACCTGAGCGTGCGGGCCAACTTCAACCCTGAAGCGCGGTCTACGAACACGCCACCACCGACTAACCTGCCGGGTATGCTGAACCCGAACGACCAGTTCCTGCCGGACTACGTGGACTTCAACATTCCCTGGACGCTAAACCTGGACTATACGATCTACTATACCGGAGGCACACAGCAGAACCGGGGTGAGGTTACGCAGAACATTGGCATGCAAGGCACCCTGAACCTAACCGAAAAGTGGAAGTTTGGCTACATGGCCGGGTATGACTTTACCAACCAGAACATTTCCAACGCCAGCCTCGACATTTACCGCGACTTGCACTGCTGGGAGATGAGCATCGGCTGGCGACCATTCGGTTTGATGCGCGGCTATAACGTGACGATCAATGCTCGCTCTGCCCTGCTGCGCGACCTGAAGCTCTCCCGGAACAGGTCTGGCTTCAACCGATAACCCCTGTGACAGCCACTTGCCAAATCGGGTGGCTGTTTTGTTTTGAATTTCATACTTTTGAATCAAACTCAAACCAGCATCCTATGTCTGTTCATAAAAGCGACGTAAAAAAAGTTACCACGCACCAGCTGCAGAATATGAAAGAGCGCGGCGAGAAGATCTCCATGCTCACCGCGTACGACTACTCCATGGCCACCATTCTGGACGCAGCCGGCGTAGACGTGCTGCTTGTCGGTGACTCCGCCTCCAACGTAATGGCCGGCCACGAGACAACGCTCCCCATCACACTGGACCAGATGATCTACCACGCTTCTTCGGTGATCCGTGGTGTGAACCGCGCTTTTGTGGTGGTGGATCTGCCGTTTGGCTCTTACCAGGGCAATTCTTCCGAAGCGCTGCGTTCTACCATCCGCATCATGAAGGAATCGGGCGCACATGGCATCAAGCTGGAGGGTGGTGCTGAGATAAAGGAATCTATTATGCGCATCCTGAGTGCTGGTGTACCGGTGATGGGCCACCTAGGCCTGACCCCGCAGTCTATTTATAAATTCGGCACCTATACCGTGCGGGCCAAAGAAGAGGCCGAAGCGCAGAAGCTGATCGACGACGCCCTCCTGCTGCAGGAGTTGGGCTGCTTCTCGATCGTGCTGGAGAAGATTCCTTCGGAGTTGGCCAAGCGTGTTGCCGAAAAGCTCGAAATTCCGATCATAGGTATAGGCGCGGGTCCGCACGTGGACGGACAGGTGCTGGTGGTGCACGATATGCTGGGCATCAACAAGGAGTTCAAACCCCGCTTCCTGCGTCGCTACGCCGACCTGCATACCATCATGACCGACGCCGTGCAGAACTACGTGAAGGACGTGAAGAGCAAAGATTTTCCGAACGAGAAGGAAGCGTATTAATTTGAGTTATAGTTATGAGTTAAAAGTTAAGAGTGAAAGGTATGCGTACGTTAGAGTCCGCGGCTATAGTCTTAACGCTAATACCAGCTTTGATACTGGACACCTCTGGATAAAACACTTTTAACTCATAACTCTTCACTTTTAACTCTCAACTAAATTGCTAGACGTTCTTTTTGAGGATAACCATGTGCTGGTGGTGAATAAGCCGGCGGGGCTGCTTGTGCACGGCGATGAAACCGGCGACGAGTGTATGGCTGACGTGGCAAAGGCCTACATCAAAGAGAAGTATAACAAGCCGGGCAATGTATACATCGGGATAGTGCACCGCCTGGATCGACCGGTGAGCGGGGTGGTGGTGCTTGCCAAAACCTCCAAAGCCCTCACGCGCCTCAACGAGCTTTTCCGAAGCAAGAAGACCGTAAAAACGTACTGGGCCGTGGTGCTTAACCGACCTGCTATACCTGAGCAGACCCTGGTGCACTGGCTCATCAAGGACAGCAGCCGCAACGTGACCAAAGCCTACGCCCGCGAAAACCAAAACGGACTCCGCTCCGAGCTGAGCTACCGTCTGGTCGGGCAGTATGACAACCTCTACCTGCTGGAGGTAAATCCAGTGACGGGTCGTCCGCACCAGATCCGGGTGCAACTGGCCTCTATGAACTGCCCCATTGCCGGCGACCTAAGGTATGGCGCCAGCAAACCGTTGCCGGACAAGAGCATCGCGCTGCACGCCCGAAGCCTGCAGTTCGAGCATCCCACCCTGAAGACCATGATTACCGTGACCGCCCCACTTCCCGCTGCTCCGATCTGGAAACCTTTTGTTAATGAGCAATGACGAATGAATAATTAGTAATGATTAAGGTACAGGTATACGATCAGCTTACACCTTGCTTCAGCTTATAAGCCTGGCCTCCCACGTCTGGCACTCCTTGATCATTGTTCTCAACCCATCGCGCTATACCGTTATTCATTATTCGTTATTACTTATTCATTCCTCATTTTTCACTATTCATCCCTCATTCGTCATTATTAAAAGCTGACATTTATCATCTTTCTGAACTTTTATGCCGGTTTTTATTCTTTCTATAGAATCAGATCGTAATTTTGCGGAGGCGTAGTGACTGCTTTAAGCGCCGCTATACCTGAATCAGAATTAATCACTTCAACATACTAATTGCTTAATGGCCATACTTATTTTCTTCGTATTGCACTGGTACCTCTCTTTGTTTGTGCAAACGTTCTTCCTGCACCGCTATGCGGCGCACAAGATGTTCACCATGAACCCGTTCTGGGAGAAGGCCTTTTACCTGCTGACCTACATCGCGCAGGGCTCTTCCTTCCTGTCACCACGCGCTTATGCTATTTTGCACCGCATGCACCACGCCTTCTCCGACACGGAGCGTGACCCGCATTCGCCACATTACTCCAACAACGCATTTGCGATGATGTGGAAAACCAAGAACATTTACAATGACGTACTCAACCATCGCGTGGAGCCCGAGCGCCGCTTTGATGGCGACTACCCACACTGGCCAGCACTCGAGAAGATCGGGGATTCGAAGGTTTCTCGTATTGGCTGGGGCGTGGCTTATGTGCTGTTCTACATCGCTTTCGCTACGCAGTGGTGGATGTTCCTGCTATTGCCACTACACTTCCTGATGGGCCCGGTGCACGGTGCGATCGTGAACTGGAGCGGTCACAAGTACGGCTACCAGAACTTCGACAACAACGACAAGTCGCGCAACTCGCTTTTCTTCGACTTCCTGACAGGCGGCGAACTGTTCCAGAACAACCACCACAAACTGCCTAACCGCGTGAACTTCGGTGTGAAGTGGTGGGAAGTGGACCCAACCTGGCCGGTGATCTGGACGCTGGACAAGCTGAGCATCATCAAGCTGAAGCCCGTGAAGGTAAAGGCAGCCAGACCACCCAGAACAAAAGCCAACGCTTAATCATAAAAAAGCCCTTCGGAAACGGAGGGCTTTTTGTTTGGTGTTACCTGACCGGTGCTTGTAATATCAATATTCCTTTGTCATTTCGAACAAAGTGAGAAATCTGAAATATTACGGTAATCCTGAAATTCCCCAGATCTCTCCATGCTGTCGAGATGAGAGTTGTTATGCGGCTCCTGAAATCAATTCCCAAAATATCTTGCATTAATCGGCACGAAATCATTACCTTTGCGGTTCTAAAAACTGGCGGACGGGTTTCGCCGACTTACATATTTATATAAACAATGGCTGTTAAAATCAGACTGGCCCGTAGAGGCCGCAAAAAATCTGCTATCTACGACATCGTAGTAGCTGACGCTCGATCACCACGTGATGGTAAGTTTATCGAGAAACTGGGTACCTACAACCCAAACACAAACCCTGCTTCTATCGATTTCAGCGAGGAGAAGGCGTTCCAGTGGTTGATGAACGGTGCTCAGCCAACTGACACAGTGAAGGCGATGCTTTCTTACAGAGGTATTCTGTACAAGAAGCACCTGCAGATCGGTGTTGTGAAAGGCGCTATCACCCAGGAAACAGCTGACGCTCGTTTCGAGGAGTGGAAGAAAGAGAAAGAAGCGAAGATCGAAAGCAAGCGTACTACCCTTGGCTCTGAGAAAGAGGCGAAGCGTAAGGCTGCTCTTGATGCTGAAACAAAAGTGAAAGAAGCTCGTGCAGAGGCTATCCGTCAGCGTGAAGCTGCCAAAGTTGCTGCTGCTACGCCTGCTGCTGAAGCGGAAGAAGCTCCTGAAGCACCAGCTGCTGAAGGCGAGTCTACTGAAGAGCAAGCATAAATTTAATCGGCCATGCATATTGATGACTGCTTTCTGTTAGGACACATCGTCAAGACCCATGGCATCAAGGGACAAGTGGTTGCGTTTTTTGACGTGGACTACCCCGAAGATTATGATGATTTGGAATCAGTCTTTCTTGAACAACAGGGAAGGCTGATTCCTTTTTTTATTGACAAGATGGAGCCTGTGCAGAAAGGCCGTTTTATTATCACCTTTGAGGATATCAAAACGATCGAGCAAGCCGAGAAACTCCGCAGCGTCAGCCTATACCTGCCGCTCGACGAGCTCCCGGAGCTGGAAGAGGGACAGTTCTATTTCCATGAGGTGATCGGCTACCAGGTGGTGGACCAGAACCACGGCCCGCTTGGCACCGTGAAAGACTTTTACGACATGCCGCAGCAACAGCTGATGGCCATGGACTACAACGGGCAGGAGATGCTGGTACCTGTGCTGGACGAAGTGTTTGTACGCGCCGACCACGAAGCCAAGGTACTGCACGTGAACCTGCCGGAAGGCCTGCTGGAGGTGTACACCCAGCCCGGCACCCCTGACGACGCCGACGACCGCGACGAGTAGCCCCCTGTTATCATGCGATTTGACATCATCAGTTGCCAGCCCGACCTGCTGGACAGTCCTTTTAGCCATTCTATCGTTAAAAGAGCCCAACAAAAAGGTCTGGTAGACATCCACATACACGATCTTCGTAAGTACGCCATCAACAAGCATGGCCAGATAGACGACTATGCTTTTGGCGGAGGAGCAGGTATGGTGATGATGATCGAACCGATTGACAGGATGCTGTCTGATCTGAAGGCGGAGCGGGAGTACGACGCTGTCATCTACATGACGCCTGACGGACAGACGCTCAACCAGAAAATAGTCAACCAGTTCTCCCTCCTCCGCAATGTGATCATCCTGTGCGGCCATTACAAGGGCGTGGATGAGCGGGTGCGGCAACATTACGTGACCCATGAAATCAGCATAGGCGACTATGTATTATCTGGTGGCGAACTAGGTGCGGCTGTACTGGCCGATGCCATTATCCGGATCATACCGGGTGTGCTCAACGACGAGTCCTCCGCCCTGACGGATTCTTTTCAGGACGGTTTGCTGGCACCACCAGTCTATACCCGTCCGGCCGACTACAAAGGCATGACAGTGCCCGATATTCTGCTTTCCGGAGACGGGCCTAAAATAGAGCAGTGGCGTTTTGAGCAGGCGGTGGAGCGCACCAGACAGCGCAGGCCAGACCTGCTCAACGAGTAATTAGAATAGCCGTTGTGAAGGTGCAAAAATCGCTTCATTCGCGCTTTTCAGGGATAAGTTTCAAAAACTTACATTTTTTTTCTGCAAAGATTCTTAAGTAATAAATAATTGCATATCTTTGCAGTCCGAATTTTGAAGAAGATATTTAGCTTTAACAACATAGCCATGAGCGAATTACTTAAATTTATCGAGCAGGAATCTACAGACAAGCGCGCCTCTTTCCCGACTTTCCAGTCTGGTGATACCATCAACATCCACGTGAAAATCCGTGAGGGTAACAAAGAGCGTATCCAGCAGTTCCAGGGCGTTGTTATTCAGCGCAAGAACGTAAACACAAACGGTGAGACTTTCACTGTAAGAAAAGTGTCTAACCAGATTGGTCTGGAGCGTATTTTCCCACTGCTTTCTCCATCTATCGAGAAGATCGAGCTTGTAAGAAAAGGCCGTGTTAGAAGAGCTAGACTGTACTACCTGAGAGGTCTGCAGGGTAAGGCTGCTCGTATCAAGGAAAGAAGATAATTAAAGAACCTGTTTTCATAAGTTTTCCATAGTTTTAGTAAAAGGAGCCGTTTCTAACCAAACGGCTCCTTTTTTTATACCTGCTATACCTGTCAGGCTATACCTACATTGGCCTGGCTTGCTATATTTGTGCAGCTATACCTTCTCTCTACCTTTGACTCCTCCTTCACCCATGAAAACACTACAGCGCTATACCTTCCTGTTGCTATCATTAGTCCTGCTGGCCTCCTGCCAGACAGACTATACCGCCCTGCCCACCTACAATGGCAAAAAACAGTTGCAGGCCGTGATAGAGGTGCCAGCCGGCAGTTCGACCAAGCTGCACTACAACCGGCAAACGAAAGCCTTTGAAGCAGAGCAGCAGGCCGGTCAGGACCGCATCATAACTTTCCTGCCCTACCCTGCCAATTTCGGCTTTATACCCTCTACCGAAACCAACGCACAGAAAAAACCTTTGGAAGTGGTAGTTCTGGCCGGGAGTGTTGCTACGGGCACGGTGATGGAAGTGATTCCGGTGGGCGTGCTGCAGCTGGAAACAGACGGCGAGCTGGACCACAAGATCATCGCGGTACCGGCCAGGCCGAGCGAGCGCTCCATCAACGCCTCCGACTACAATAGCTTTACCGCTGATTACCCAGCCGCTAAGGCCATCCTGCAGCAATGGTTCGTGCACCACAACCCCACCGCCAAAAGTAAGTTTGTAGGCTGGCGCAACGAGCAGTTCGCCGAACAGGAAATACAGCGCTGGATGAAACTATAGCCAAGCCCTAAAACAGAAAAGCCTCCGGATCAGGAGGCTTTTCTGTTTATCGTTACTCGTGCAGCTGGTGAGAGAGGCAAAGCTGCACATAGGTAGCCAGTATTTATTTTATTTCTGTTCCAATTATCTCCGCATGACTCTTTGCTTTATTAATTTGATTAATCCATTTGGCAAGTACCTCGTTAGGCTCCAACTGATGTAACTTTTGTAAAATAAAGGCTCGAAGCTGCTCAACCTCCATTCTTTGATTCACTTTCTCGAAATGTAGTTTTACTTTGTAAACATTTGGCAGAAACTTGAATATCTTCCGCCATATCTGTGCCGGAAGGGTTTTACCGATTACTTTATACAATTGTCCATCTGAGTCACAAAAAATTTTATTGTGGAAATATTGCTGGAATAATTTATCGCTCCCAGTTAATATAACGTCATCAAACAAATAGTATTCAAGAACATCTTCTTCATGACTCCAACTATCTGTAATATTAATCATTGGAAACTTAGGCATCTCAAAATTTGGCTAACACAGGTATAGCAACTATACCTTATTTGATATCACGCAATTTGGTTCTTACCTCATCCACCGCTTTCTCCATAGCCTGCACCTGCTGGCGGCTGGCTTCCTGCTGCTTCACGTTCAGCTCCACATTCTGCTCCAATTGGCGCAGTTCGTCGGCATTGCGCACCAGTTCGGCTTCCAGCTCCTGCTTGCGCTTCTTGTTTCGCTCAATGCTCAGTTGCAGATCGTTGGCCTGCTTTACCACCCGGTCCTGCTCTTTCTTGGTGCTGCGCAGCACCGCTTCGGCCTCGTTAATCTGCAACAGCACGTCTTCCTGGTACAGCTTTTTGCCGAAGCTTTCCATGAATTGCTCCGCGGCGGCGTATACCTCCGGTGTCGCTTTTTTATCGAGATGAGTCGTACCCATATCGAGTGACCACCAGACATAGCTGCCCTTGGCGTGCGTGCCCACCGTTGAGATCACGCGTACCGGCTCTTTGCTGATGCTTTTCAGCTTGGCTTCTTCAACGGTGTAAACACCTTTGGAGTGTTTCACCTTGCCTGCTTCCTGCGACAAATGGTCTTTCCAGATCTTCTCTACAAACTTAGGGTCCAGCTGCACGCTCAGCTGCTGGCCGCTGCGCTTGATGCCGCTCACCACCTGTTCGTTTTCCTCCACTTGCATGACCTGCGCACTCGCCATACCCGATACCAGCAACATGGCCGCTACCAATAATCCTTTTACTCGCATACTCTACTTAGAAATAATGATTTGACAGGAACAATCGTATACCTACGAAAATAGCTAATCCATAGCATATATCAGATATAAGAGCCCGGATTAATTTAGGGACTGTTCTGTTTGGGTTTAGGGGCCACGAAGCTTAACTTTGTAGGTTTACAGCCCGGCTAGCCCAATGTGAATTTTTCACGTACGCGAACAATAACACAGGCCCACCTGTTTGAACCGCAATGAAAATAACGATCTGCAGAAAAGAGCACTTTAATGCCGCACACCGACTGCACAATCCGGCCTGGAGCGACGAGCGGAACGCGGAGGTTTTCGGGCTGTGCAACAACCCCAACTACCACGGGCACAACTATGAGCTCATCGTGAAGCTAACGGGCGCCGTGAACGAGGACACCGGGTATGTGTACGACATGAAAAAGCTCAGCACACTGGTGAAGGAAGAAGTGATCGACAGGTTTGACCACAAAAACCTCAACCTCGACACCGAGGAGTTCAGGCAGCTGAACCCGACCGCCGAAAACATTGCCATGGTCATTTGGGAGCGATTGCGGGAAAAAATAAGCCGGGAGTATGAACTGGCAGTAACGCTTTATGAAACGGAACGAAACTTTGTTGAATATAATGGATAACCAGGACCTGGGCCCTGACGCGGAGGAGCTAGACGACCACTTGAAGGGCTCTCTGGAAACGCCGCTGCGCCCTGACGCATTTGCCCTTTCTGACGCCGAGAAGATCGTGATCATTGAAAGGCACTTCCGCGAAATTATGCATACCATGGGCCTCGACCTCACAGACGACAGCCTGAAGGGAACGCCGCTACGCGTTGCCAAAATGTATGTGCAGGAAATCTTCAGTGGCCTGCACCCGGAGAACAAACCGGTTATCCGCCGATTTGAGAACAAGTACAAGTATAAGCAGATGCTGGTAGAGCGCGATATCACCGTGTACTCTTCCTGCGAGCACCACTTCGTGCCCATCATCGGAAAAGCCCATGTGGCCTATATGCCGAACGAGCATGTGATCGGCCTTTCTAAACTGAACCGGATAGTGCAGTACTACGCCCGCCGCCCGCAGGTGCAGGAGCGCATGACCATGCAGATCGCCAACGAGCTGAAGCAGGCGTTGCAGACCGAGAACGTAGCCGTGCTGATCGAGGCCGACCACCTTTGTGTGATGAGCCGTGGCGTGAATGATGTGAGCAGCAGCACCATCACGGCAGAGTACTCCGGCCTGTTTGAGCAGGACCAGTACCGCAACGAGTTCCTGAACCACATCCGCAAGAAATAAGACCCGCCCGAGCGAACCTTAGCGCCGCCTGCCGGTTTTGATCGTTGAAAGCAACTTTCAGTTAGTCCTTACACGTATAGATATATTTCTATATAAATTATAACAACGATCAGTATTTATGGCTGGAAAAATACTCATTTCAGGTGGTTCAGGGCTGATCGGATCGCGTCTTTCGGAGATGCTCATCGATCAGGGCTATGAGGTGGCGCATCTGTCCAGAGCTCCTGATAAGTTCTCTCACTACAAGACGTTCCGCTGGGATATAAAGGAGGGATACATGGATGAGAACGCCATTACCTACGCCGACTACATCATCCACCTGGCGGGCGCCGGACTGGCTGATGAGAAGTGGACGAAAGAACGCAAGCGCGAAATTCTGCGCAGCCGGGTAGATAGCACGCAACTGCTACTCAACAGTCTCCGCAAACAAGAAGAGCACCGCGTGAAAGGCTTTATCTCGGCCTCTGCCATCGGCATTTACGGCAACTCAGGTGACCAGCTGATGTCGGAGGAGAGCAGCTACGGCGAAGACTTCATGGCTGAGGTATGCAAAGCCTGGGAGGCGGCCGTGTGGCAGATCAAAGACCTGGGTATACGCACCGTCATTCTGCGCACAGGTATAGCGCTGAGCGAAAAGGGCGGCGCGCTGCCGCAGATGGCCCGACCGATTAAAATGATGGCGGGCGCCCCGCTGGGCAGTGGCAAGCAGTACATGTCCTGGATCCACATCGATGACCTGTGCCGCCTTTATATCCGGGCCATTGAAGACACGCAGTTCACTGGCGTATACAATGCCGTGGCTCCTCACCCTGTTACCAACCAGGAGTTTACAGAAGCCCTGGCTGAGGCGATGCACAAGCCCCTGGTTTTGCCCAAAGTGCCTTCTTTTGCCCTTAACCTGATGCTCGGCGAAATGAGCGATGTGGTGCTGAGCGGCCAGCGTGTGAGCGCCAACAAAGTGCTGCAGACCGGCTTCACCTTCGAATACAATTACCTGGACGAGGCCCTGGAATCCTTCTACAGCAAGAGCAAAGACAAAAGCTGATTTCCCTATTGTCACAGGTATAGCACTTACTTTAAAACAGCAGCGCCGGCTATTAGCATAGTCGGCGCTGCTGTTTTCTATGGTTCAGGTATAGCTTAAAAGGTATCGATCAACTCAGGAATCTCAAAATTCAGATCGAAGAAAAGGGAGTCGGGCTCCGCTTTTGGCAGCACGGTGGTGCAGTTGTATTTTTTGTTGATCTTGACGGTTGGCCCCGGAAAGCGGCCCATGGTATAGCCTAGGTCTTTGTCTTTGTAGATTCGCTCCATGAAAAGGCCGTATACCGGCAGTGCCGTCTTGGAGCCTTCGCCCAGGCTAGAGGTGCGGAAGTGAATGCTGCGGTCCTCGCCGCCCACCCACACACCGGTTACCAGGTCCTTGGTTACACCCATAAACCAGCCATCGGAGTGGTTAGAGGTGGTGCCGGTTTTTCCCCCGATCTCGTTGCCCTTCCAGAGGTCGTATTCCCAGAGCGCCTGCGAGGTGCCACCCGGTTCTTCTATACCTCCTTTGAGCATGTGCATCATCAGGAAAGCCGTTTCTTCGCTCAGCACTTTCTTCTGCTCAGGCACAAACTGCTCGATCACGTTGCCTTCGCGGTCCTCGATGCGGGTGATAAAGCGCGGCGCTGTATGGAAACCATGGTTCGGGAAGGTACTGTAGGCACCCACCATTTCGTACACGGACACATCGCTCGGTCCCAGGCCAATGGAGGGCACCTTATCCAGCGGGCTGCTGATACCTAGCTTGTGCGCGTAGTCCACCACAGTTTCCCAGCCAACCAGCTCCGTGAGTTGGGCCGTGACAGAATTGACTGATTTACCCATACCACGGCGCAGCGTCATCGGCGCACCGGTATACTCCCAGTCAGCATTCGTAGGCGACCAGCTCTTCTTCTCCCCTTTCTCCACATAATTGATAGTAATGCGCGTGTCCACGATCTTGTCGCAGGGCGAGTAGCCGTTATCGATGGCGGCCACGTACACGAACGGCTTGAAGGTAGAGCCTGGCTGGCGTCGCGCCTGCTTCACGTGGTCGAACTTAAAGTACTTGTAGTTGATACCCCCTACCCAGGCCTTGATCTCACCGGAGAAGGGATCCATGGTCATCATACCGCCGTGCAGGAAGCGCTTGTAGTAGCGCAGCGAATCCAGCGGCGACATGGTCATTTTCTTTTCGCGCTCCGGGTTATCCCAGGTAAACACCATCATCTCGCGCGGTGTGTTCAGCTCTTTGTTGATCGCGGCTGTATTGTCGCCGTGCTTCTTTTTGAGGCGCTTGTAGTAGTCGGTGCGCTTGATCGTTTCTTCTATGAAGCCCGGGATTTCATTGTTTTTCTCGTCTACCCATGGGTTCTTGCCCTTCCAGTGGTTATCGAAGCGGCGCTGCAGGGTGCGCATCTGCTGCTCCATGGCTGCCTCGGCATGCGCCTGTATGCGCGAGTCGATGGTGGTGTATACCTTCAGGCCGTCGCGGTATAGGTCGTAGCCGTTCTGTTTGCACCACTCCTTCATAAAGTCAGCCACCGCCCCCCGGAAGTAAGTCGCCGGTCCGTCGTAGTGGTTCTCTACTTTGTAGTCCAGCACCAGCGGCAGTTGGCTCAGGGAATCAGCCTGCGCCTGGGTGAGGTAGTCATACTTGGCCATCTGCCCCAGCACGGTGTTGCGGCGGCGGGTGGCATTTTCGGGGTTGAAGCGCGGGCTATAGTAGGTCGGGGCCTTGAGCAAACCCACCAGCACGGCGGCCTGCTCGGACTTGAGGCTGTCAGGGGAGGTGTTGAAAAAGGTCTTGGAGGCTACCTGTATACCAAACGAGTTACTGCCAAAGTCCACCGTATTCAGATACATGGCCAGGATCTCCTCCTTGGTATAGCGCTGCTCCAGCTTGATGGCAGTGAGCCACTCCTTTGTTTTGGAGATGACGATGTTCAGACCCGGTATGTGGCCCAGTACGCCTTTGGAGTCGTCGGTACGGGTCTTGTACAGGTTTTTGGCCAGCTGTTGCGTAATGGTACTGCCGCCCCGGCTTTCGCCGCGGAGATTGTCGTATACGGCACCAAAAATGGCCGTCGGGTCTATACCTGCGTGCTCGTAAAACCGGATGTCCTCGGTGGCGATCAGGGCGTTGATGAGCGTTGGCGACATTTCCTTAAAGCCCACCGGACTGCGGTTTTCGCGGAAGTACTTTCCGATCAGCTGGCCGTCGGCAGTGTAGAGTTCGGAAGCCTGGTCGCTACGCGGGTTTTCCAGCCTATCCAGACTCGGGGAGGAACCGAAGAGGTAGAAGAAGTTATACTCCACACTTACCAGGTAACCGACCACCACCATCAGTCCCAACAGAAACAGCTTCCAGGTATAGCCAATGATGCGGCCGTAAACGGACCTTCTCTTTTTAGCCGGTTGCTTTACTTGTTCTTTTTCTTGCTCTTGCAGCATGTTATTTCATCAGGGCGAATTGCCTGTATTTTTCCGGATCGCTTCTCTCTAATCTACTGCAAATATACCTTTTGTGTCCAAATACTTTTCCAGAAACGCATAAAACTTAGTCAGCGATATGCATTAGCTGTTATAACTTTGGCAGGCCCTGCCTATCTTTGCCGCATAGCATTCCCCATACGCCCATGCAAGAGCAATTACAGGTAGCGTTCGACAAAATCAAAGGCCTGCCGCTAACCAAGACCACCCGCAGCGAACTGGTGCAGTACTTTCACTTCGGCAAAACCAGCTATACCACGCCGCAGGGACTAATCCTCGACGTTGGCCTCTATACCCTGGCCGTGAACTGCCCCTGGACTTTTGAACTGGCCAACGGCGACACCATCAAGCACAGTGAGGTGTTCATGCGCAAGCGGGAGCCCGGCCTGCCCTCCCCCAAGTTCGACTGGAAAGTGCCCGGCGCCAACCTCCGCGACCAGCGCCTGCAGGGACTCGTGATCAGCAGCCAGGCCCTGGCAGTAGAGCACTCCGAAGTAAGAGACGCCTACGGCATTGCCCTGACTTTTGTGAACGGCGACCGCCTGATCTTAGCGCCTGACCTGGGTAAGCCGCAGGAAGAATATTGGCAATTGTTCAGTAATGCTGGCGATAACTTCAGCATTGGGGCCGGGGCTACAGGAATCGTGAAAAGTAACTGAGTTTCTATACCTTTACCTGCATGAAAAAACTGCTACAAACCATAGGTATAGCACTGGCCCTCAGCCTTTGCTTCACACTAGGCGCTCAAGCCCAATCCAAGTCGAAAGCGACGGTTAAAAAAGCGCCAGCCGCCACAGCACAGGAATCGCCTAAAAAGTCTGGTGAGATGGACATGAGCCAGATGAAGACCTACTACATGGCCCTGCTCAAAAAAGGTCCTTACCAACCCACCGACACAGCCGAAGTGAACAGCATCCAGCGTGGGCATATGGCGCATATCCGGAAGATGGCCGCCGATGGCAAACTGGTGATGGCTGGTCCGTTTCTGGACAATGGCGAACTGCGCGGTATTTTCATTTTTGACGTGGCTACGCTGGAAGAAGCGAAGGCACTGACCGAGGCAGACCCGGCCGTAAAAGCCGGCAAGCTGATCATGGAGCTGCATCCTTGGATGAGCCAGCGCGGCACGACACTCCCCTAGCAACTTTTACAGGCAGAGGGCAGTATGCGAACAAAACAATCGCTGCTGCCCTTGAACTTCCGCCTGCACCTTTTCGAGTTAGAAGACCAGCCCTGGTTTCCGCACATTTTCCGCCAGGGCATGCTCGATTTCCTCCGCTTCATGATCTCGAAGCTCGGCGCCTACGGCCCCGCCATACCGCTGCTGGAGGAGCTGCTGCGTCGCAGCGGCCAAACGCACTTCACAGACCTGTGCTCCGGCGCCGGCGGTGGCATAGCAGGTATACGCGAAGCGCTTAGCCAGCGCATGGGCGAGCCTGTCCGCGTCACCTTATCGGATCGGTTCCCCAACCTGGGTGCGTACGAGTACCTGCATAACCAATCCGGTGGACTGATTGACTTTATTGCCTCGCCTGTAGATGCCACGAGAGTGCCACCGCAAATACAAGGCGTTCGCACCATCTTTTCCTCTTTTCACCATTTCCGGCCAGCGCAGGCTGCGGCCATTTTGCAAAACGCCGCCGATCAGCGGGCGCCTATCGGTATCTTTGAAGGAGGCGGCAAGACCTGGGCGGAGCTAATCATTTTCCTGCTCACTTTCCCGGTCATCATCCTGCTCGTAACGCCTTTTATCCGGCCTTTTAAACTGAGCCGACTCCTGTTCACGTACCTTATACCAATCATTCCATTGGGCATCATGTGGGATGGCCTGGTGTCGCTGTTCAGGCTTTACAATCCACGTATGCTGGACAAGCTGCTGACGCGCGTCGATACCCCGCCCGGCTATACCTGGCGCAGCGGCATCGTAGGAAGCGGACCGGGCAAGCAGGTCATTTATCTGCTGGGCTATCCTGATTAATAAAATTGCTGATTGTTAATTGTAGATTCTTTATTGAGGGAGAAGGATTTTAATCGCCGTAAGAGAAAATTAATCAGTACAGAAGAGAGAAACGTAGTCCGGAGGTTAATATCAATGAGTTAAAAGTAGTAGAGCATGAAAGTAAGTAGTAGAGCATGAAAGTATAAGCTACATCAACGATCATCATACATCAATCAACAATTAGCAATCAACCATGAAACCAGTCGCTATCCCTGTCATCGGAAAATACGGCAGCGCCCTGACGCTGATGCGGATTCCGTTTTCGGTATATCTGATGCCGGTGTACTGGTTTGCGCTGAGCGTAGCCGACGGCTATACCTGGTGGCAGGCAGCGGATGTGTTCCTGGTTCTGCATGTGCTCGTATACCCAGCCAGCAACGGTTACAACTCCTACCACGATCGGGATGAAGGCAGCATCGGCGGACTCCGCCGGCCCCCCAAAGTCACGCAGGAGCTGTTTCACCTGGTGCTGTTATTTGATGTGCTGGCCGTACTACTTAGCTTTTTACTTTCTCCTCTGTTTGCTTTGCTGGTGGCGCTATACCTGTTGGTTTCCAAGGCTTACAGCAACCGGGATATCCGGCTCAAGAAATACCCTGTTATCAGCACACTGGTCGTTACGGTTTTTCAGGGAGCGTTCACTTTTTGGATGGTGCAGGTAGGGGCTGGTCTGGACTGGCAGCAAACGCTGCAAGCTCCCAACATCTGGTTTGCCCTGGTCAGCACGCTCTTTCTTTGCGGCTCCTATCCCCTCACCCAAATCTACCAACACCGGGAAGACGGTGAGCGGGGTGACAAAACACTAAGTTTACTGCTGGGTATACGGGGCACTTTTGTGTTCGCAGGTATAGCGCTCAGCCTGGGAGCGGCACTTCTGATCGGGCTATACCTGGCGCTGGGGCAACTGCTCAACATAGCGATCTTCCTGCTTTGCACCGGTCCCATTACCTATTATTTTCTGAGTTGGGTGCGGCGGTCGTGGCGGAACTACGGGGAAGTGAATTTTGAAAACACGATGCGCATGAACAAGATCTCGTCGCTCTGCATCAGCCTGGCTTTTTTCCTTATACTACTGCTGCGATCTGTTTACGCCTCATAATTTCATACAGGACGGCGATCCGTAACTACCTGGCCTGATTGCGTATAACAGCAAAAACCATCTCACCATGAAACTTCTCTACGCTGTAATAGGTGGGCTCGCCGCCACCGCCGCCATGACTGCCTTCCTATACCTGATGTCGTATGTGACGCACCGTGTTATGAAAGTAACCCGCATATTGGGCACTATGCTGATGAACCGCACACAACCCGACGGCTCGCTCTCAAAGGCCACCAACACCAAGGTATACGGCACGGTGGCCCACTACCTGGCCGGGATAATTTTTGCGCTCTTCTACATTGCGCTGTGGCATTCCGAGGTTGGGCTCATCAACGCCTCCTGGGGATTCCTTTTTGGATTGGCGCATGGCCTAATGGCGATGTTCATCTGGTATCTGTTTTTCATGGTACACCCCAGACCGCCCCTCATATCGCTCCGCACCTACCTCACCACACTTATTTTTGCACACATCGTTTTTGGCTTGGTGCTCACCTATACCGTCTACCTGCTGGCCAAGCCGGATTATCCGTTTTGGAGTTTGTATTAAATTGTTGATGGTTAAATTGTTGAATTGTTAGATTGTTGATGGTTAGATAAATGTTGTAAACGAAGTATATCAATTGAAAAGACAGCCTACATGTTCTAACACTGTGCATGATAGATAGTAGCTGATTAACAATTTAACCATTCAACAATTTAACCTCCAAAAACAGACCGGCCCCATTGCTTTGTAGCAGTGGGGCCGGTCTGTTTTTGGTAAGTATACTTTACCCGTTCATCGAGATCAGGAACTCTTCGTTGCTCTTGGTACCCTGCATTCTGTCTTTCAGGAATTCCATGGCTTCTACGGAGTTCATGTCAGACATAAACTTGCGCAGGATCCAGATGCGGTTCAGTTCGTCACGGTCCATGAGGAGGTCTTCGCGGCGTGTACCGGAAGCCGGCACGTCGATAGCCGGGTAGATTCTGCGGTTGGCCAGTTTGCGGTCCAGCTGCAGTTCCATGTTACCGGTACCTTTAAATTCTTCGAAGATCACCTCGTCCATTTTAGAACCCGTGTCGATCAGGGCAGTCGCGATGATAGTGAGTGAACCGCCATTCTCCACGTTACGGGCAGCACCGAAGAAACGTTTCGGCTTGTGCAACGCGTTGGCATCCACACCACCCGACAGGATCTTGCCTGATGAAGGCACCACCGTGTTGTAGGCGCGCGCCAGACGCGTGATGGAGTCGAGCAGGATCACTACATCGTGGCCGCACTCTACCATACGCTTGGCCTTGTCCAACACAATGCTCGAAACCTTCACATGGCGGTCGGCAGTTTCGTCGAAAGTAGAGGCAATCACCTCTGCTCTCACGCTGCGGGCCATATCGGTTACTTCTTCCGGGCGCTCGTCTATGAGCAGGATCATCAGGTATACCTCCGGATGGTTTTCAGAGATGGCATTGGCGATCTCTTTCAGCAACACGGTCTTACCTGTCTTCGGCTGCGCCACGATCATACCACGCTGGCCTTTACCGATCGGGGCAAACAGATCGAGGATACGGGTTGAAAGCAGGTTGGGCTTGGTGGTCAGTTTCAGGCGCTCTTCCGGGAAAAGCGGTGTCAGGTGCTGGAAAGGGATGCGGTCGCGGATTTCCTCCGTGGTACGTCCGTTCACCAGATCCACTTTAAGCAGGGCAAAGTATTTCTCCCCTTCTTTCGGCGGACGGATCTGGCCTTTAACCGTATCGCCTGTCTTCAGACCAAACAATTTGATTTGCGAAGGAGACACGTAGATATCATCTGGCGAGGCCAGGTAGTTGTAATGCGTAGAGCGAAGGAAGCCGTAGCCATCCTGCATCAGCTCCAACACACCTTCATTTAGGATTATTCCGTCAAACTCGCGGAAGTTATTGCTGTTGGCAGCCGCGTTCGGCTGACGGCGCGGGAAGTTATCACCACCCCGGTTCTGGTCGTTGCGGCTATCGCTGCGGTTTCCTATTTCAGGACGTTGCTCACGCTGCTGCTCTGCACGGTTGCCTACCTCCGGGCGTTGTTCACGGTTGTCGTTTCTTTCATTCCGGTCGTTGCGCTCAGGACGCTGGGTTTCAGGTCTCTCAACACGTTCCGGACGCTGCTCGGTTCTCTCAGCGCGTTCCGGGCGGGCCTCCGTGCGCTCCACACGCTGTTCCTGGCGCTGCTCACGCGGGGCGCCCTCGTTGCGGTTGTCACGGCGGGTCGTTACGCGCTCACGCTGCGGGCCATGGTCTTTTACGGGGGCCGCCTGTTGTACTAAAGTCGGACTGGTTTGTTCGCGGCGGGCTGCTTCGCGGGCAGGTTTTGGCTGGGCTGTCGCTTCGGCTACAGTGGCCGCCGGCTCTTCATTCACCTCTTGCTCTTCGCTGATGGTAATTGTGTTTTCAGTAGCTGCGGTTTCGCTGGCGACGGCTGTACCAGAGGAGGATTTTACTTTTTTGGGCAATTTGTCGGGAGGGGTAATAGCTTGCTGATCAAGGATTTTGTAGACGAGATCCTGTTTGCTGAGTTTCTTGAAATTCTTGACACCCAGGTCTTCTGCAATTTCCTTGAGTTCTGAAAGAAGCCTATCTTTCAATTCTTCAATTTTGTACATAAATGTGGTATGGTAGTTAAATTAACCTGCTTGGCACGCATGGGCGAACGCAGCGAGAGCTTGACTTAGTAATTCGGAAAATGAATGAATGCGATAGAGTTTTGTGAGGCTCAGGATAGGGCCTGCCATAAATTGCACTGCAATGTTATTGCAATGCTTAGTAATTAACAAATATTAGCGGGGAATTTGTTGAAAATGTTTCAGTTTTTCCTTAAAAGATTTCGCAAATGCCGCTAACAACCTAAAAAAGTATATTTTTGCAGCTACACAACGACCCAAACTATGCTACAGCTAAACGTTTTAAGAGAGCAGACAGCGCTTGTGATAGCTGGACTTACCAAGAAAAACTACAAAAATGCCGCCCAAGAGGTAGAGGCTATTGTAGCCCTGGACCAGCAGCGCCGACAGGTGCAAAGCCAGCACGATGAGCTGCAGGCCCGCGCCAATGCCATCTCAAAAGAGATCGGTATACTGATGAAGAACGGCGACCGCGAAAAAGCGGAAGCCTCCAAAGCTGAAACATCAGAGTTAAAGCAGCAGACCAAATCGCTGAGTGAGCAGCTGGCCGCCATCGAAGAGCAAATACAGCAAGCACTATACAAGTTGCCGAACCTTCCGCATGCAAGTGTTCCTGAAGGTAGAACAGCAGAAGACAACGAAGTAGTTCTACAACACGGTGAAATTCCTACACTGCACGAAGGCGCCCTGCCGCACTGGGAGCTGATCCAGCAATACGACATCATTGACTTCGAGCTCGGCAACAAGATTTCCGGCGCTGGTTTCCCGGTATACAAGAAGCAAGGTGCCCGCCTGCAGCGCGCGCTCATCAACTTCTTCCTCGACGAGGCCATGAAAGCCGGCTACATAGAAGTGCAGCCGCCAATTTTGGTAAACGAAGCCTCTGGCTACGGCACCGGCCAATTGCCTGACAAAGACGGGCAGATGTACCACGCCACCGAGGACAACCTATACCTGATCCCGACGGCCGAGGTGCCGATCACAAACCTTTACCGCGATGTGATTGTGCCCGTGGAGCAACTGCCGATCAAGAACACAGGCCATACGCCATGTTTTAGAAGAGAAGCCGGATCGTGGGGAGCAGATGTGCGCGGACTCAACCGCCTGCACCAGTTCGACAAGGTAGAGATTGTACAGATTACGCTACCAGAAAAATCATACGAAACGCTGGAAGAAATGAGCAGCTACATCCAGGGCCTGCTTCAGAAACTGGAGCTCCCTTATCGTGTGCTGCGCCTGTGTGGCGGTGACATGGGCTTTACTTCTGCCCTCACCTACGATATGGAGGTATACTCTACCGCCCAGAACCGCTGGCTGGAAGTAAGTTCCGCTTCTAACTTTGAGACCTACCAGTCCAATCGCCTGAAGCTGCGCTACAAAACGGAATCAGGCAAGACACAGCTGCTGCACACGCTCAACGGGAGTGCACTGGCCCTACCGCGTATTGTAGCCGCCCTCCTGGAGAATAACCAGACACCGGACGGCATCAACATGCCAAAAGTGCTGCACCCATACCTGGGTTTTGAAAAAATTTCCTAGATTTTTTCAGATTTGAAAATTTGAGAATGAGGAGATTTGAAAATGTCTCTATACCTGAAAAGCAGAAGCGCCGCTGAGATAACTCAGCGGCGCTTCTGCTTTTATTAGGTTGCTATTATAGAATGAAGTTACATTTCATGCCGGTATTTCGAGGCTGCGAATTGAAGTTTCACCCCTCCATCATCTCCAAATCTCCAAATCTAAAAAACTACCCAAACTGCTCCAAGTACTGCTGGTAGTGGTTTTTGACCTTGTACTTCTTAAAAACACTAGTCCGCACCTGCTCGATTGCTTCTGCTGTGATTCCTTTCTGATGGAGCAGTTTTTCCAGAGGCCGCGCCGTCTTCTCTTCCACCCCTTCGTCTAGTGTGGCTTTCTCATACGCTTCCAGAAACTCAGGTGACAGGTATAGCTTGTTTTTCTGTATTGCAATGCAACCGGCAGCTGTCAGTTTCTCCAGTCCTGCCGTCACTTCTTCCAGTGAAAAAACGGTCCCATCAACGGCGTCACCCATCAGCAGAACATCCTGCAGCGTAGCGCCTCCCTCACCGCCTGTCGCCAGCAGCAAAGCGTCGAGTAACCCGGCATCGGACTCCTGCCATGTTAGATTGTATTTCACCATTTCTTCAATACGTCTAGTTATTAGTCGCTTCGCCGGCAACTATATAATATTATACCTATATTTGGCCTGCAAATTTATCTCAAAATCGGCTCGGTTTCCTACTCTATTTCTAATGATCGGCAAAATTAGTTGCTATACCTTCCTCCTCTTTCTTGCATTGCTTATAGGATGGTCCCCCTCGTGGGCTCAGTCCAAAGGCTACATTGTGCAGGGCGACACGGCTTACACAGACGGCTATATTCAGTTTGACTGGCGAAAGCCTTTTCAGGTTGAGTTTCAGAGAGCTAAAAAAAGCCCTGTCGAAACTTATGCCGCAAATAAGCTAACCGAGTTCGGTTATATAGACAGCACCCGGTATGCAGCACGCGAGGTAGTATACTTTGGCGAAAAGCGTATGGTGTTTCTGAGAGAACTTGCCGGCGGTGCATTGAACTTGTACGAGGTACACGGCGAGGGGGGCAAACAGTTCTATCTCAACAACAGCCATCTTACCCAACTCACGAAGGAAAATCTGCAAACGAATCTGCAGCAGTACGCTGCTACCTCACCATCCTGGCAAAGGCAGCTCCCGCGTGTCAGACTATCTGAGCATTCCCTGCGCTACTTTGCCCGCAACATTAACCAAGGCAGGAAGCCCAGAATGTCCATGCTCAGTTTTGGAGCCGTTGCCAGTTTCAATCGCTCAACGATGCAGCTGAAAGCCGATGCCTACCCCGAGAATGGGTTCGGTGAGTATAGCATGACGTCAGAAAATGCAGAGGCAGGACTATTTGTGGAAGCACCTGTCTGGCAAGTCAACAACTTGAGCCTAATGAGCCAACTGAGCTATGGTAAAATGGAGTATGTCTCAACACACATCAGTTCTCCCCTGGATCAGCACATCAAGCTGACTCTTGATTTCCTGAAACTGTCCGTTGCTCCCCGCTACTACCTTAATGCCAACAAAGTCTCCTTTTATGTGGAAGCCGGCCCCGAACTGTTTTATGTAAAAGAGCAGTCCAGCAGACTAGTGGAGGCAAAGCACAAGAACAGCACTACATCCATACACGAGCATGAGGATGTGTTTCCGCTGCAAAAAGCAAGCTTTAGCATGATGGCAGGTGCGGGACTGCAGTATTTTTATTTGCCAAAGCACTACATCAACCTCGGTCTTGGTACCGGCCAGGTAATTGGCAAGGGCTACGCTATCAACAACTTTTCTACCTCTATTCGGATCAATCTATGAGGCTGCTGAGATTATTACCGTTTATACTTCTGCTGGTATTACTCCATGGTTGCGCCAAGGAAAAGGATTTCCCGGAGGTGCAGAATTACCCGATTATCAGAACGTTGGAGGTTTTGCCTGACAGCACCGGATCAACAATCAGGGGCGAGATCGTAAGCCTTGGAAACGAGCCGGTGACGGAATACGGGTTTGAATACAGTGCTATTAGCAATAGCAAGGGCGTTTCCAGAAAGATAGTGGGCACTACCGCCACTACCGGCGAGTACGAGGCCAGGTTAACCGACGACCTCGTGAAGGGCTATACCTACAAAATACAAGCCTACGCAAAGCACGGCCAGAACATCACCTACGGAACCGCCTTGCCGTTTAAAAGCCAGAGCACCGCTATACCGGTCATCCATTCCTTCAGCCCAAAGGCAGCGGAGGATAACAGACCCGTCACCATTTATGGAAAGAACTTCGGGGAAGAGAGCTATCTGGTGAAAGTGACCATTGGGAACGCACAGGCAACTGTTATGTCTGTGCACCGCGACAGTGTCATCATACGCACCCCGACGGTGTCTTACTCGGGAAGTTTCCCTCTATCCATGACCGTACGTGGCGAGCGTATCACAGCACCAGAAGCGTTTGAGATCATCGGGCCACAAATCACCCACCTCTCAGCAAGCAGCGGAATGCCTGGAGATGAGTTGATCATCTATGGCAATAACTTAGGTTACTCCTACCCCGGGACCTACGTAGCCATCGGAGGAAAAAAGGCCAACATTCTCTCCCAGACCAACACGGAGATTAAGGTGAGAGTGCCGAAAGGCACATCCAGCTTATATGATCAGGCACTGACTGTAGCTGTTTACCGCGGAAACAAAACGGCCACTTTCCCTTATTCCTATACCTTGGAATCAGGCTTTAAGGTGGCTTCCAGCCTCCCATCTGCCACAGGAGTTACACAAACACGCTTGCCCTCTTTCGTTGCCGATGGCAAAGCTTTCTTCTTTTCTTTTGACCGCGTGATCAGCCATACAATCGCGTCCAATCTCTGGAAAAATGAAGGTATGTTTCCGGGCATCTACAGGCACAACAGCATCTTTGAACGGGTCGGCGACAAAGCTTATCTGATAGGCGGCAAAAACGGCAACACGTACTATGGCGATGTATGGGAGTACGACTATCGTCAGAACAATTGGACCAGGTTAAAAAACCTTCCGCTCGCTGTACAAAATGCGACAAGCTTTGTGCTGAATGGCAAGATCTATTTCTTTGGCGGGCAGAATAATAGCAGTAACATAAAGGTATGGCAGTATGACCCGGCAACGGAAACTGTTGTGGCGCTGAGTAACTTCCCGGCCAGCACTTCTGGTGGCCACACTTTTGAGAGCAATGGCATTGTATATGCCATGGATGGTATTGAGCTGTGGGCATACGATGCACAACAAGATAGCTGGTCACAGAAGGCTTCGCTGCCCGGCATCAGCTTTTTTACCAATACACAGGCTTTCACTTACCAAAATGAAGGATATGCCATCGGCCAGAGAGACGACTATGCGCTCTATAGATATGACGCCATCAAAAACGAATGGACGAAAGTAGCCTGGTATCCCGGGTGTACTAGTGGTGTAAACTTCTACGGCTTTGCTTCTGAAGATAAACTTTACATAGGTACTTTGGGCACTTGCTCTTCCACTTTATACTCTTATGAAAAGCGGTAAACTCTACTACTGCAATTGACATTATTTTTTACTACTTACGATTAAGAATGAATTACAGAAACAAAATTGCCAGCCTTTGCATCCTGCTGGTTGCCCTGCTTTTATCTCCTATCCTCAGCGAAGCCCAGAAAGTAAAATCAAAACTGGCCAAAGCTAAGACATCTACCCAGTTACAACCTACGGCCACTACCAAATCACTGCTCTGGGAGATCAGCGGCAACGGACTGAAGCAACCCTCATACCTGTACGGCACCTACCACCTGCTTAACTCCAGCTACCTGAACACAGTGCCCGAAGTAATGGAGCGCTTTATGGAGAGCCGTGGTCTGGTGGTGGAAACAGAGATCGACTCGGCCAAGATGATGCAACTGGGCGCTAAAATGGTGATGCCGGACAACAAACTCTCGAACCTGCTGAGCAAGGAGGATTATGCTTTGGTGAACCAGGAGATGAAAGAAAAGTTTGGGTTTGAGTTGAGCATGGCCGACCAGATGAAACCGATGACTTTGATGCTGATGCTTTCCATGAAAGACTACCAGGACATGGAAGTACTGAAAAACTATACCGGTCAGCCGCTCGACATGTACTTCGCCAGCTACAACAAGAAAAGCAATAAGAAAGTAACCACGCTCGAGACCATGGAACAGCAGTTTGATTTGCTTTACAACCACTACCCACTCGATAAGCAGGCAGAGCAGCTCGTGGCTTACATCAAAAATAAAGAGGCTGCCATGCAGCTGTCCAACAAACTCGTTCAGCTGTATTTCGATAAGGACGTGGAAGGCATCTGGGCGCTTTCGCAGGAATACAATGAAGTGACTGGCGGCGGCGACCTGGCCTACATGACCGACGACCGCAACAAAGACTGGATGACAAAACTCCCTGCCATCATGAAAGAGCAGTCTACCTTTATTGCGGTTGGGGCAGCGCACCTACCTGGTGAAAACGGCTTACTGAAGTTATTGCAAAGAGCCGGCTATACCGTAAAACCACTGCAGTAAATTAACTAACCAGGTATAGCTATACCTGAAAAAGAGCATCGCCCGCACAAGTCTATACCTGTGCGGGCGATGTCGTTTTTATACCTGAACTGTTTATACCTTGCTGCTTTATACCTTGTAAGGCAGCTGCCCGATGGCATTGAAATCGATATTGCGCATACACTTGAAGTGGCCTCTGGGGCATTTGCTATACCCTATTTTAGAGCAGGGCCGGCAAGGGAGCCCGTTTACTTCGAGCACCTTATACCTGGTCCGGAAAGGATACATGCCAAACTCAGGTATGGTGTTGCCCCACACGCTAATGATGTCCTTCTGGAAAGCCGCCGCAATGTGCATCAGGCCCGTGTCGTGGCTGACCACCTGCTGTGCCTGCCGCACCAGCGAGGCCGAACCGGCCAGGCTATACCTGCCACACGCGTTGAAGATGATGGTTGCTTGTTGATTGCTTGTTGCTGACTGTCTGAAATGAGCAGCGATCTGCTCTCCTACTATGCTATCTTCTTTCCCGCCGAGCAGGATGATCGGCTGCTGCAACTGCGCGCACAGCTCGATGATGCGGTCCGTAGGCAGGCGTTTGGTATAGTGCTGCGCCCCAATGGCAAAGGCTGTATACCCCTGCCGGAAGGGCTCTGGCAGTGTGTTGATGTCCACTTCGTCAGCGGCAGGTATAAAGTAGTCCAGGCCCGTGCCGTCGTCCTGTATGCCAAGGGGCTCGGCAGCGGCCAGGTAGCGGTTAACGATGTGCACGTCCGGCAGTCGGTTCACTTTCAGATTCACCATCAGCCACTTCTCGAAGTTGAGCTTATCGAAGCTTTTGGAAGCCTTGCCCAACCGGGTTTTGATGATGCGCGTGCGCAGGTTGTTGTGAAGGTCCACCACAAAATCGAAGTTCTCGGCCTGGAGTTGCTGCACCAGTTCGTTTAGGCTATCGCCCAGCGTGTGCACCTTATCGATGTAAGGGTTAGGCTCCAGTATACCTCTAAAGGACTGCTTGGTGCAATAATGCACCTCCGCCCCCGGCACTTGCTGCTTAATGCAGCGGACCACCGGGGTAGTCAGCACAATATCGCCAATCGAGGAAAAACGGAGAATGAGGATCTTTGGCATTCGCTATTTTATCTTCTCCTTCCGGGCCTTAAAATAAGCGGCCACTTCCTCCGCAGTCTTCGCATTAAAGGTCATCTCTTTTGTGAGTCCGCCTTTGCGGCCAACCAGCACGCCGTAGCGCATGTCGTCATAACCGCTGGTGTGGTGCGCATCCGGGTTAATGCTCAGCATCACGCCCTTCTCGAGCGCATAGTGCACCCAACGCCAGTCCAGGTCGAGGCGCCAGGGATTGGAATTGATCTCTATGATCACATTGTTGGCGGCGCAGGCGTCGATCACCATTCTGTGGTTGATCGGGTAACCTTCGCGGCGCAGCAGCAGGCGCCCGGTCGGATGGCCCAACATGGTCGTATAAGGGTTCTCGATGGCCGTAATAAGACGCGCTGTGGCCTTCTGCTCGTCCATGTTGAGGTTGCTGTGGATGCTGGCTACAATGAAGTCGAAGGTCTTGAGGATGTCCTCTTCGTAGTCCAGGGAGCCATCGCCCAGAATATCCGACTCTATACCTTTGAATATTTTAAAAGGAGCCAGTTTCTGGTTCAGCTCGTCAATTTCTTTCTGCTGACGCAGCACGTCGCCTTCGCGCAAACCGCCGGCATAGGCTGCCGTTTTGCTGTGGTCGGATATACCTAAATACTGGTAGCCCATGTCGCGGCAGTAGGTTGCCATCTGCTCCAGGGTATGAGCGCCGTCAGAGTAGGTGCTGTGGTTATGCAGGATGCCTTTCAGGTCTCCCAGCTCGAGCAGTTTGGGCAACTTGTTTTCCATGGCAAGCTGCAGTTCGTTGGCGCCTTCCCGGAGCTCCGGCACGATGTAGGCCATACCTGCCGCGGCATAGATATCCTTTTCCGAACTGTGGCTACCTTCACGGGTTACGGTGAGCATGTTTTTGTTGGCAGCAAATACCTGGGACAAGTGTGCTGGCGAGGATGAGCGTATGAAGCGTTCGTTCTGGAAGTTGGCCGGGCTGGCAAACCGGATTTCGGTGGCTAGTCCGCTCAGGGTATGCTTGCCGCGCCATACCATGGGGCCGGAGTTTAGTTCGTCCTGCTGCAGCTCGTCGAGTTTGTTCAGGGCGGCTTCCGCTTCCGTTGGGTTGTCGGTACCTACCACCAGTTCCAGTTTCACTACAATCTCCAGGCAGCGGCGCACATCGCCTACCAGGGCTACCTCAGCATCCGGCAGGGCCTGTTGCACCTCTTCCAGTAAAGCTTGGGCAGCTGATTCGGCTTCTGCATAAAGCAGTTTGCCCCGGTTTTGCTGCGTAAACAGCAACGCCTGTTTGATATTTTCCTGGGTCTTGGCACCAAAGCCTTTCAGTTTGCTTACTTTGTCCTGCTCACAGGCGTCGAGCAATTCCTCTACCGTTTCCGCTCCCAGCTCTTTCCAGAGGTTGCGCACTTTTTTGGGTCCGATGCCCTTGATGCGCAGCATCTCCACCACGCCCGGCGGCGTTACCGAAAGCAGCTGGTCCAGCTCCGTGAAAGAACCGGTTTCGGTGATCTCGATCACGCGGGCGGCGATGCTCTTGCCTACGCCTGTTATACCTTCCAGCTCGGCCTGGCTTTTAAGTGCCAGCGGCTCTTCCATCAGTTCCAGTGCCGCGGCGCCGTTCACGTATGAGCGTACCTTAAACGGATTCTCGTCGTGCAGCTCCATGAGCTCGGCTGCCAGCTTGAACAGCTTTATGATTTTCTTATTTTCCAAGGCAATGTTGTGTATAGGTACAAAGATAGAAAAAGCCGCCATACCTTTGCCACCTCTGTCCGGCGACCTTTTATATTACGAGGCTTCTATATAAAGCAGGAAATCCTTATCTTAGCTAGATATTTAGCTGATCCTAAAAGACGCTCCCAAACTAAAAAATATGAAATACGCTTCGCTGCTATGCGTTCTGTGCCTCGTGCTGCTGGCCAACACCTGCCGAAAAAAGGCGGAGGCTGAACTCCTGGGCCAAACCTGGTTACACTCATACGAAGAAGATGAGGACGACGTGCTCGTGTACCGCCCCAACACCTACGACTTTCCGCCCTCCAGAGGCCGGACCGGTTTTGCGCTGGAGCAGGAAGGCGTGGCCAAGCAGTATGCGATCGCTCCTGCCGACGGGCTGGAGGAACACATCGGCATTTGGGAGTACAAAGACAAGAACACCATCCGCGTACACATCCAGGGCAACGGCTACCCTGAGCAGCGATACACCATGGAAGTCGTGTCGCTGAAAGACAGTGTGCTGAAGGTGCGAATAAAGCCGGAAGTACAGGACGAGTAACGGGCTGTACTTTAGGCCGTCTGCGGTCAACAGCTGATTTTAAATTCGATTACCTATACCTTACCACATGCAATACTGGTTAGTAAAATCAGAACCTGATGCCTATTCCTGGGCCAGATTTATAAAAGAAGGCCGCGTTTGCTGGGACGGCGTCCGCAATTACCAGGCCCGCAACAACCTGCAGCTGATGCAGCCCGGCGACCTGGTGCTGTTTTACCACAGCGTGTCTGAAAAAGCGATTGTAGGTATGGCCAAAGTGGACAAAGCCGCCTACCCTGACCCAAGCGCCGACGACCCGAAGTGGATGGCCGTTGACCTGGTGCCGGAAAGTGCGTTTAAGACTCCCGTAACACTGGATCAGATCAAGAAAGACCCTCGTTTGGAGAACATCGCCCTGCTGCGCCAGTCGCGCCTGTCGGTGATGCCGCTCAAAGCCGAGGAATTTGACGTGCTGCTCGCCCTGGGTAATTAATCCGGGACGGCTGGCCGCAGGCAGGCACAACGTTACTTTACAAAAAAGAGTAAAAAGCATTTAACTGCCTTATACCCACTGCCTACCGGCAGCATAAGATTGTAACATGCCATACCTGCGCCTTTTGCTGTTCTGCTTTGCCGGGCTGGCACCTGTCCTGCTTTGGGCACAGGAGCCCCGGCAGCCCGTGCGACTCGAGCTGCCCTACCAGTACGAAACCAGCCATGTAGAGGTATTGGCCCTGCCCGACAGCAGCCTACTGGTCTACAGCCGCAACGCCGATACCTGGGCCAAGGCTCCTGACTTTGTTCTGGAGAAGTACAACGCGCAGCTGGAACCTGTCTGGAAAAGCACCCTGGATCTGAAGTCGGAGTACGAATTTGTGCGCCACTACACGGAGGCTCCCTATACCTACCTTATCTTTCAGGCAGCCAAACCGACGCTCTATACCTTTGTGCGCCTCGACCTGGATAGCGGCACGGTAAGCCAGAGCGAGATCGAACTCGAAAAAGCAGAGTTCATCTACGAGTTCAACGTACTGCGCGGCAACCATTTCCTGATCACCGGCAATAGCTACGACACAAAGCCGAACCTGCTCTACCTGAACCCCGAGAAGCCACAGCCCACCATCCTGCCTGCCCTGTATGGCGAGGAATCCTCTTTCTCTGACCTGCACACCGATCATGAGCACGGCCGTGTGGATGTGGTATTGGCCGAGACCAACCGCCGGATTTCGCGCCTTCAGGTAAAGAGCTTCAACCCCGAGGGCAAGCTGCTGCAGAACTACTTCATCCTCCAGCCTCAGGACAGAAGCCTGCTCAACGCCGAGGTCACTCCCGGCGACACGCTTTCCCGTTTGCTGGTAGGTACCTACGGAGTCCGGGACCTACGTTTTGTGCAGGGCTTTTTCACATCACCGGTGGCTTTTAAAGTTGCGGAAGGGGAGTTTTACTCGCTGCTCGACCTGCAGAACTTCTTCAAATACATGAAGCCGCGGCGTGAGGAGCGTACCCGCAAGCGCGAATTTGCCCGCATTAAGGAAGGAAAAGAGCCGATGCAGCGCTACCGCATGCTCCTGCACGATCTGATCGAAACGCCTGGTGGCTATGTGCTCGCAGCGGAGGTATACTTTCCGCAATACCGCAGCAACAGCAATTTATTTGACACGCGCATCAGAGGGGTGGAGCGTGAAGCACAGGCCTACAAGCGCACGCACGCGATCGCGCTGGGCTTCGACCGGGATGGAGTGTTGCTCTGGGACAATACCTTCCCTCTTCGCGACGTGCTGACCAATTCGCTTACCTATGCAGTGGAGGTCGCCAGTCTGCCGGACGGGCGCCTGGTGATGGCCTACCCCGAGCAGGAAAAAATCATCTACCGCCAGATGGTGCAGAACAAGTACACGGATGAAGAAACTTCAATAGAGCTCCTGCCCTACGAAAAAGAAGAGAAGATCCTGAGCACAGATCTGCCGGGCCTGATCCGCTGGTATGGTCCCCATTTTGCCGCCTTCGGCTTCCAGCGCATACGCGTCCCCAACGGCCCCAACCGCACGGTCTTCTACATCAATAAGATTAGTTTTTGATGGTCGAATTGTTGAGGGTTGAATTGTTAAATGGTTGATGGTTATAAATTTCGATGCAGAGTTGCTGCTATACCTATTTTCATCGTTTGGCGGGCTTAGCTATACCTTCTTCAGAAACTCTTTCTTACCTGCCACATCAAAAATATTCCATCCTTCAACAATTTAACCATTTAGCAATTCAACCATTTAACAATTTACCCTTTTAACCACCCAACAATTTAACAATTCAACCGAACATCCTATATTTGCAACCAAGACCCCCAGGCCATGCAGAAAAGACTCATCGTTAACCACCAGTTGCTCGAGATTATGGTGATGCGCCTTTGCCACCAACTCATCGAGAACCACGGCGATTTCTCTGATTCTGTGATCATCGGTCTGCAGCCGCGCGGACGACAGGTGGCACAACGCATCCAAAGCACTCTGAAGGCCATCCTGGGCACCACCGTACCAACCGGCTACCTCGACACCACTTTTCACCGCGACGATTTCAGGAGAAGGGAAACACCGCTGGCCGCCAACGCCACGCACATCGACTTCCTGATCGAAGGCAAAAAGGTGATCCTGGCGGATGACGTGCTCTATACCGGTCGCTCGGTAAGGGCCGCCATGGATGCCATGATCTCTTTCGGGCGCCCGGCCAATGTGGAGCTACTGGTGCTCATCGACCGCCTCTACAGCCGCCACCTGCCCATCGAGCCAACCTATGTGGGCCGGCGCGTTAACTCCCTGCAATCGCAGCGGGTGCTGGTGGAGTGGCAAGGGTCCGAAACACAAGAAGACAATATCTGGTTAGTGACCAAAAACGAAGAATAAAGCATCCATGCAAGAGCTCAGCGTCCGGCATCTACTCGGCATCAAAGACATTACAGCAGAAGACATCCAACTCATTTTCGAGACCGCTGATAACTTTAAAGATGTTCTGAACCGGCCCATCAAGAAAGTGCCCTCGCTGCGTGACATCACCATTGCCAACGTCTTTTTCGAAAACTCTACCCGCACCCGTCTTTCCTTCGAACTGGCTGAAAAAAGACTTTCCGCTGATGTGATCAACTTCTCGTCCAGCGGCAGCTCCGTGAAGAAAGGCGAAACACTGCTTGACACAGTAAACAACATCCTGGCCATGAAGGTGGACATGATCGTGATGCGCCACTCCAGCCCGGGTGCACCCCACTTCCTAAGCCGCCACATAAACGCTAACATCGTAAACGCCGGCGATGGCACCCACGAGCACCCCACCCAGGCCCTCCTCGACTCTTTTTCCATCCGGGAGAAACTGGGTGAAGTAGCAGGTAAGAAAGTGGTGATCATTGGCGACATTCTGCATTCCCGCGTGGCGCTATCCAACATCTTCGCGCTGCAAAAGCTCGGTGCCGAAGTGATGGTGTGCGGTCCTGTGACCCTCCTGCCCAAGTATATCAGAGAGTTGGGCGTAAAAGTGGAATTTGATGTCCGCAAAGCGCTCGCCTGGTGCGATGTAGCAAATGTGCTGCGCATACAACTGGAGCGCCAGCAAATGAAGTATTTCCCATCCCTACGCGAGTACACGCTTTATTACGGCATTGACAAGAAGATGCTCGACAGCCTTGATAAGGAGATCGTGCTCATGCACCCTGGCCCGATCAACCGCGGTGTGGAGCTAAGCTCCGATGCTGCTGATTCCCATCATTCCATTATCCTCAACCAAGTAGAGAACGGTGTGGCCATCCGTATGGCGGTGCTATACCTGCTGGCTTCGAAGCAGTAAAACTCACTTTATCATTTTTGAGGAAAGCTGTATAGGTATAGCTTAATGGCGTGAGCGTCATCGCTCGTGTCTGGTATGATGGTGCCTCTGGACTTGGTATAGCCTGCTTTGCTTTGTGGCAAGTGCTGTTGCAGGTATAGCAACCTGTTTTGTTCTATAGCTTGCCCTGGCCGGGCGGGCCTTACTTTTTTCCTTGATGAAAAAAGTAAGCAAAAAAATCAAGACGCTTTTAAACTCGCTGACCGCTCAAACACAAAATCGTCGTTTATGCACTTGGCTGATGCTGTTTGTTTCAATGCCAGCGTGGCAAGTTACTCTTGCTATACCTGCCAGTGGTGTGTGACAGTAACAACGAAGCTTATACCTGTAAGTTGGCAACTACAGACTCCCCTCCTTGGATAAGGAGGGGTAGGGGTGGTTGGACCCGGTACTTCAAAGGAACTGCTTTAACCACGAAGCTATACCTTTGATTAGGCAATGACAAAAATCCCCTCTCGGGAGGGGCAGGGGTGGGTATAATCGTTCACGAGAATCCTGCAAATCCTTGAATCCTGAAAATCCTTGGGGTAGGGGCCCTATATAAAGATTCAGACAAGCTATACCTCCGTAGCCACCCAGACACTCGCAGATCTGAGAGACACGGCGAAGTCTGAGTGCACAAACCCGCATTAACACAAAAAGGCCCCGCAGATTGCTCTGCGGGGCCTTTTTGTGTTTTAACCTTAATGGTTACTGATGTTACTCCAGATTCAGTTGCATGTCTGGCGTGTTCATCTCGAAACCGACACGTCGGTTCTGAGCACGGGCAGCAGCAGTTCTGGCTTTAGAGAGTCTTGTGTTTACCTGTACAAGTGGCTGAGTTTCACCGTAACCTCTTGTCACCAAACGGTCTGGGTTCTGCACACCGCGCTGGATCAGATAGTCCTTCACAGCCTGGGCTCTTTGCTCAGAAAGTGCCTGGTTGTACTCTTCAGAACCAATGTGGTCAGCGTGACCTTTGATCAACAGTACGTGGTCAGGGTATTTCTCCAGAGCTACCACAATGCTGTCAAGCAGCTGACGGTAACCGTCCTGTACGCGAGCCTGGTCGAATTCAAATTTAACTTTCTCTTCGATCAGTTTCTTCGTGCGGGCATCCAGCTCAGGGCAACCTTTTGTTTCGGCAGTACCTGCTGAGTTAGGGCAAAGGTCTTCGTTATCCGGAACACCATCACCGTCAGAGTCAACTGGGCAACCATCGGCACCTACTTGAACACCAGATGGCGTGTCAGGGCACTTGTCGTCTTTATCCGGAACACCGTCACCGTCGCTGTCTGGGCAACCTTGTGTGGCAGCAGTACCTGGCTCGTCTGGGCACTGGTCATCTTTGTCAGCTACACCGTCACCGTCGCGGTCAGGGCAACCACCCAGGTTCGCTACGCCAGCCTCAGTTGGGCATTCGTCCTGATAATCCGGAACACCGTCACCGTCTGTGTCAATTGGGCAACCGTCTTTGTCAACCTGTACGCCAGTTGGAGTGTCTGGGCACTTGTCTCTTCTATCCGGCACACCGTCAGCGTCTGTGTCTTTGCCTTTGCCAAGGTTAAAGCCAAGGCCGATGTTGTGCTGCAGGAAGCGGTCGTTGATGTTCGACTCGATGTTGTCGTATTTGTCGTTGCTAGTGAAGTGCGCTCTTGTCTCGATGAACAGGCTCACCGCGTCAGAGAATCTGAAACGGATACCGGCTCCACCAAAAGCTGCACCTGCCACGAAGTTTTCGTCATAAGCACCCGTTGGCGAAACACCTTCTGGTCTTACAAAGTGAGCACCACCGCCAACTGTCAGGTATGGACCGATGAAAGCATCTTCTTTCAGGATGTTGCCATACATTTTCAGTCTCAGGCCGAGCATTGCCATGCCGAGTTTGGTGTCCATGGAAGATCCGAATCTGCTGAATTCGGTGTTACCATAGCTCAGGTGCAGACCAGCGTCTAAAGACGGGCTCAGGTATTGGTTCAGCGACACGCCGCCTCCCCAGCCCATTTTGTCCTTCCACCAGTTGTGGCCTAAATCACCTTTATATTGGAGCGCACTTCCGTAGATCTGGAGGTTCGTCCTTTGGTCAGCGTTCTGCGCAAGCACAGCTGTGTTGGCAGACAGCAGGAATACAAGCGCGAGTGCAGTTGTAAATAGTTTCGTTAGAGTTTTTCGCATAATTTTAGAAAGTATATTTTGATATGACAATACGTACATATTTTCAGGTAAGTTTTTTTATATTTCTATAAAAAAACAGACGGAACGTATATTTCGATACGTCAGGCGGGTAGTCGTTGCATTGTTGTAGGTTTTATCCATAAGCAAAAGCATTTTGTTAATGTCTAAAAAAACGGTCTTAACAGCTTAAATCTAAATCTACTCCGATGCGCTGCTTGCACTGCTTCACCTGTTATCCGCAGCCGCGCATCCCTGTATTTCAACCCCTTTTACGGGTCGTAAGTTGTGTGCTCAACATCAATAAATGCAAAGCATCTGTTTTTTAACGTAAATACAATAAAAAAGGCTGCAAGTAGTTATATGTAAACCCCTGCTATGCACGCGCTTAGCGCTTTTGCATCAGCCTTTCAATATCATCCGCCTCCAGCGGAATATTCTTCATCAAGTCCACCGGTCCGCTTCTGGTAACCAGAATATCATTCTCCAGGCGCACGCCTATACCTTCTTCTCTAATATAGATACCCGGCTCGCAGGTGAATACCATGCCTTCCTCAAAAGAGCGGTACTTGCTGCCCACATCGTGCACGTCGAGCCCCAGATGGTGCGAGGTGCCGTGCATGAAATATTTCCTGTATAGCGGATTGGAAGGGTCCTGGTTGCGCACATCGCCCGCGCTCAGCAGGCCGAGCCCGATCAGTTCGTTCTCCATCACAGTTCCCACAAACTTATGGTACTGGTCAAGCGAATTGCCGGGCACCAGCATCTGGGTGGCGGCCTTCATCACACGCAGCACCGCCTCGTATACCTCGCGCTGGCGCTTGGTATACTTGCCGTTCACCGGCACGGTGCGCGTCATATCAGCGGCGTAGTTGGCGTATTCCGCCCCCACGTCGAGCAGTAGCAGGTCGCCATCCTTACACTCCCGGCTATTGTCGGTATAGTGCAGGATGCAGGCATTCTCGCCCGATGCGATGATTGGGCTGTAGGCCGGGCCGCGTGAGCGGTTGCGTATGAATTCGTGATAGAGCTCTGCCTCCACTTCGTACTCCATCACCCCGGGCTTGATAAACTGCAGTAGTCTACGGAAGCCCAGCTCCGTGATATCGCACGCTTTGCGGAGAAGCTCTATTTCTTTTTCGGATTTGATGGCACGCAGGTGGTGCATGATGGGCGCGCTGCGCTCGTAGCGGTGCAGCGGGTATACCTCCTGGCACCATTTGATGAAGCGGGCGTCGCGAGTCTCTACCTCCACCACGGCACGCAAGTGCTCGTTGGTGTTCAGGTATACGTGCTCGGCTTCGGCCATCAGGCTGTTGAAAACCTGCTTAAAGTCTTTCAGCCATAGCACAGAGGCTATACCTGACGTTTCGCGGGCCTGTTCTTTGGTAAGCTTATACCCTTCCCATACCATGATGTGCTCGTTCGACTCACGCACAAACAGCACTTCCTTCATGCGCTCGTCGCGCGCGTCCGGGAAAAGCAATAGGATGCTTTCCTCCTGGTCTACTCCCGTAAGATAGAAGAGGTCGCTGTTTTGACGGAACGCCATGGTGCCATCCGCATTGGTTGGCATCACATCATTGGAATGAAAAACAGCAAGAGAGGAAGGCTTGAGCTGCCGCACAAAATTGCGCCTGTTATAGCAGAACAGCTCCCTGTCGATGGGCTGGTATTTCATAGTTTTGTAGGTATAGTAGCTAGGTGCAGTGGTCTGTCAGATTCTTAGGCCTGACCGAACTTGCACTGCAAAGGTAGTACTTTTATCATTAGTCCAAACACCTTTATAGAAAAAACCTAATATAACAGGTGCGCCGAACTTAGCTTATTCCTTTCTCTGCCGCGCTGCCTACACTACCCTAACTAACTTAAACTGTGCGGGTAGCGAGCACATCCAGCAACTGCGCCGTGGCAATATCTTTTGCACATTTAAAATGTCCTTCCGGGCACGATTTGTACCCGTGCAAGCCGCAGGGACGGCAGTAAAGTGGCTCATTTTTCTCGACAACGGCCGAAAAGTCTGCCAACGGTCCGAAGCCAAAGCGCGGCACCGTGGAGCAGAAGATGGCACAGGTGGGCGCGTCCAGGGCAGAGGCCAGGTGCATGGGGCCGGAGTCGTTCACATAGTTGAGCACGGCATCGCGCATAAGGGCCGCCGACTGCAGCAGGTTGAGCTGTCCGCACAGGTTTTCTACCCGATTGCTTTTGGTTTTGCTGATGATCTCCTCACAGTGTGCTTTATCAGCCGGTGCCCCCAGCAGGTAAACGGTATACCTGTCGCCTAGCTGGTTGAGCAAATCCACCCACTGTTCGGCCGGGTATTGCTTCGTGAACCACACTGAGGTGGGCGCCATGCAGATAAAGGGCTCCTGTTTCAATGGCTGCACTTTATTGAAGTCTTCCGGAGATGGGTATAGCCTGGGCTTGGCCGCTTGCATGTCGGTGAGGCTGGCGATGAGCAGGTGGTTGCGCTCCACCTCATGCGTGCCGGAGTCCACGCTGTGGGTATAGCGGCGGGTGAAGAAGCGGGAGAAAGGATTCTTGTCGAAGCCGACCGTCTCCCCGGCGCCGGAAAGGGCGGTGAGTATACCGGTGGCACCGAAGCGCTGCAGGTTCACGACCAGATCGTAGCGCTCGTGCCGGATCTGCCGGAGCAAACGCAGCAGGCTTTTGTACTTGCCTTCCTGTTTATTCCAGATCAGTACCTGCCGCAGCAGCGGGTGCCCCTTCAGCAGCGACTCGTTGCCTTTGCGGAGCAGAAAGTCGAGCTGCGCCTCCGGATAATGGGCGTGCAGTTTCTCGACCAGCCCCGTTGCCAGCACCACATCGCCCAGAAAGGCGGTCTGTATGATCAGGATCTTTTTCATCAGGTATAAGCTGCCGCAAAGCTACGCCAATGCCGTTAAACTTGAAAGCTCAGGGGCCGCAGGTATAGGCCTGGGCTTTCTTTCACGGAAAAGAGCAAAAAAATTTTTCTTCTTAGCGACAGGAAAGTTAGTTTAGCAGTTCTTTTAGCCATGCTTACCCGTATGAAAGCACTATTACATTCTACTAAACTCTTTGCTGCTGCCCTCCTCTTCCTGACTACAGGCTGTGTGTCTACCTACATGCCCAATGTGCCCAATGTGCCTATGTTCACCGAGAAAGGCGAGCTGAGCGCCGGCGGGCACATCACACCGAAAGGCAATATCACGTTCAACACGGCCTATGCCGTTACCGACAACATCGGAGTGATGCTGAACGGCTCGATGCTGAACCAGGAGCGCAAGAAGCGGGACTTCCGCCATAACCTGATAGAGGCTGGCGCGGGCTATTTCACCACGTTTGGCCCGAACCAGAACCGGGTGCTCGAGGTATACGCCGGCTTTGGCGGTGGCAGCAGCGACCGCACCGAGAAGGAAGAGAAAGAAGGCGTGATGACCTATACCCGTCGCGAGGCCGGTTTCAGCAAATATTTCACGCAGGTGAATTTCAGCTCCAAAAAGAAAAAGTCGCTGCGACTGCTCGGCAACGAGTTTCCGCTCAACTACGGCACCGCCCTGCGCCTGAGCTACGTCAACATGAACAAGCATCTGCTTAATTCTGTAGAGCAACCAAAAGAAGACAACATTTTCCTGGAGCCGATCTTCTATACCCGCATGACGCTCTCGCCTTCGGTGCAGCTGCAGTACACGAGCGGCACTAACTTCGGTCTGCGCAACCGCAAGGCGCTCACGGCGGGCTATTCTGTGTTTTCGCTGGGCTTCGTGATCAACGTGGGTGGACGCAGCCTCGACCGCTAACATTTGGCGGGCAAGCGGCCTGTTTTGGTAATTTTGCCTATCTTTGCAGGCTAATTTCGAACTGAATGCTTGATTATCATATTCATACATTGCCGAACGGTATTCGAATCGTTCACAAACAAGTACTCCACACCAAAATTGCGCACAGTGGCTTTATTCTGGACCTGGGCAGCCGCGATGAGCAGCCCGACCAGCTGGGGCTGGCCCACTTCTGGGAGCACATGGCTTTTAAGGGCACGGCCAAGCGAAAGTCTTTCCACATCCTGAACAGTCTGGAGTCGGTAGGCGGCGAACTCAACGCCTATACCACCAAAGAGAAGCTCTGTTTCTACAGCTCCGTGCTCGACAAGCACTTCGAAAAGTCGTTTGAGCTCCTCACCGACATCACCTTCCACTCCATCTTCCCCGAAAAGGAAATTGAGAAAGAGCGCGGCGTGATACTCGAGGAAATGGCCATGTACCTGGACACGCCGGAAGAGGCGATCGTGGACGAGTTTGACAACGTGGTATTCGACAGCCATCCGCTTGGCAATAACATCCTGGGTACCAAAGAGAGCGTGTCCGCATTCAAGAAAGAAGATTTTCAGCGCTTTATCAAAGACAACCTGAGCACCGAGGCCCTCGTGTTTTGCTCAGTGAGCAACCTGCCTTTCGAGAAGGTGGTGAAACTGGCAGAAAAGTACCTCGCCGATATTCCGACCATTAGCAAACCACGTCAGCGTATCGCTTTTGAGAAATACATTCCTAAAACGGTGACGTTCGAGAAACCGATCTCACAGGCGCACTGCGTCATCGGCTGTCCGGCTTACGCCCTAAACGACGACCGCCGTATACCTTTCTTCATGCTGGTGAATTTGCTGGGCGGTCCGGGCATGAACTCGCGCCTGAACCTGGCTGTCCGCGAAAAGCACGGCCTGGTGTACACCATCGACGCCAACTACGCCACCTACATCGACACAGGCTTGCTGTCTATTTACTTTGGTACGGAGAAGAAGCAGCTGAAGCGCACCACTTCGCTCGTTCTGAAGGAGCTAAAGAAGCTGCGTGAAAAGCAGCTGGGCTCCCTGCAACTGCACACGGCCAAAGAGCAGCTGATGGGGCAGCTGGCCATGGCGGAGGAAAGCAACATGGGCCTGATGATGATGATGGGCAAGAGCATCCTCGACCAGGGCCACATCGATACCCTGAACGAGATCTTCGACCAGATTAAAAACACAACCGCCCAGGACCTGATCGACATTGCCAACGACGTACTGCGCGAAGAGAAGCTTAGTTTCCTGAATTACGTACCTAGTTAAGGGTTAAATTGTTGAATTGTTAAATTGTTAAAAAGGGGATTTTCGCAAGAAACGCATTGCCTTTTTAACTTAACTGAGAAACCAACAATTTAACCATCAACCATTAAACAATTCAATAAAATGGAATTCCTGGACGAAGAACTGCAGCAGTACGCAGAGGAGCATACCTCACCGGAGTCGGAGCTGCTGCACAAGATAAACCGCCAGACGCACCTGAACGTGATGCGGCCGCGCATGCTGTCGGGTCACCTGCAGGGGCGTTTGCTCTCCATGTTCTCCTACATGATCCGCCCCAAGCAGATCCTGGAAGTAGGCACCTATACCGGCTATTCGGCCCTTTGCCTGGCCGAGGGACTGCAGGAGGACGGTACACTGCACACCATCGACATCAACGAAGAGTTGGAAGACACGGTGCGGGGCTACATAAAAGAGGCGGGCCTGAGCGAGAGCGTGAAGTACTACATCGGCAATGCTCTGGAGATTATCCCAACCATTGACGTGACTTTTGACCTGGTGTTCATCGATGCCGACAAGTATAACTATACCAACTATTATAACCTGGTGATTGACCGGGTGCGTTCGGGTGGCTACATCATTGCCGACAATGTGCTGTGGAGCGGCAAGGTGCTGGCCAAGTACCGCAAGAAGCTCGACGAAGACACGGCCGCCCTCCTGGACTTCAACAAAATGGTACAGGACGACCCGCGGGTAGAGAACATTCTGCTGCCTGTGCGCGATGGGCTGATGGTGGCCCGCAAAAAATAACAGAAAAGCGACCGCATGTCGCTTTTTTTATGCCCTATAGGTATAGCTGCCAGGTATAGCTAATGTGCCCATGTATAGGTATACCTGAAGTTTCTACCCTGTAGTGGTTTGTGCAATAGTCTGCAGGCACTTGCCTTTACTTATCCACACCAAAAAATTTCTCTAAAATAACTTCGTTCTAAGCTTTAGAATGCGGGGTAATTTGCGTTAATTTTGCAAGTGTATCTCTATATAGAGAACAACCTATACCTTAATGAGTTATCAACAGCTGTTTCAACATATACTGTAGCCACTTTGTGGATAGCTTCGCTTATTTTACCCGTTTACCTTTATGAAGACACCATTACCATTTTTACTGCTCCTGCTTCTGCCACTATTCGCTGTGGCACAAACTGTCACTGTGCCTCACAACTTGTATTTCGGTGACATCCACCTGCGCATTTCGCCCAGGGCGCAGGAAGAGATCCAGAAAAAAGTGGATGCCCTGCACCGTAGTCCCAAGTTCTTCCAGATGAAAGTGGAGCTGGCCGACGCCTACTTTCCGCTGATTGAGCGCACGTTTCAGGAAGAAGGCGTTCCGGATGACTTCAAGTACCTGGCCCTCCAGGAGAGCGGTCTGCGCGGCGATGCCGTGTCTACTTCCAATGCCGTAGGGTACTGGCAGTTCAAAAAAGAAGCGGCCCTGGACTTTAACCTGCGCATGGACCACCTGGTGGACGAGCGCCGGCATATTGTGGAGGCCAGTCGCGGTGCTGCCCGCTATTTCAAGCGCAGCAACAACTACTATAACAACTGGTTCAACACGCTGCTGTCGTATTACCACGGCTACTCAGGCGCCAAGGCGTATACCAAAGAGTCAGACAGAGGCAGCAAAAAAATGGACATCACCGAGAAGTCAGACCCCTACCTGCTGACTTTCCTGGCGCACAAAGTAGCCTACGACAGCTTCATCGGGAAGAGTGCGCCGCCCGTGGTTTCACTGCGCGAGCTGCGTGCCACCCCTGGCCAAAGCCTGGCCGACATTGCATTGGCTTATCAAACCGATCCGTCTGAACTAGAGAAATATAATAAGTGGCTTTTGGGCGGCACCATACCTGCCGACAAAGATTATTATGTGATGCTTCCGGTGCGCCATACCACCGAGCCAGGTATCGTGGCTTCTACGGAGCCTGTTCGCACGGCACCTGTCCGCCAGACGGGCGCTATACCTGCGGCAGGCAGCATCATCAAGCGCAATAACCTGAACGCCATCGTGGCCGGCAAAGGCGACACCAAAGACAAATTGGCCCTGAAAGCCGGCATCACCACCCGCAAGCTTTTGCGTTTCAACGACATGCGCGACTTCGACAAGTTCGAAGAAGGTGAAGCCTATTACGTGGAAGCAAAACGCCTGAATGCCGACAAAGAGTACCATGTGGTGCAGCACGGCGAAACCATGCAGGAGATAGCCCAGCAATACGGCATCCGGATGGACTACCTGCAGTTCAAAAACCGCATGAAGCGCGCCGAGGTGCCTGTACCAGGCCGTGTGCTCTGGCTGCAGAAGCGCCGTCCGGCCAAGGTGGCCATCGAAGTGCGTGAGTTAAAGTCAGTCCCAGGTGCTGAAAGGCAAACCGTTACTGCACAGGAGAAAGCGACGCAAATTACCACAGCTTCGGCCAGGACAAATACTGCGGAGCCTGCTGCCCAGCAAGACGATTTCCTGACCCGCTTCAAGAGAAGCTGGAACAAACTCAAAGGCCAACCAACAGCACCTGAACAACCAGAAACGAAAACTACTGCCACTTCAAGACAGGAAGAGGAAACAGCCGTTGCCGCTATACCTGTCCAGGAAGCTGAACAAGGTATAGCCCAGGAAGAAGAACCAGTGAAGGTGGCTGTGACCCCTAAAAATGAAAAGGCGCCTGCACCTGTGATGAAACAGCCTGAGCAGGAGGTAAAAGCCGCAGAACCAGTTGAAGCTCAAAAAACGGCAACACCAGCTGCGACGGAGAAGCCAAAAAACGCCACCCTATACCCTGGCAAGAAAACCCAGAAAATAGAGGAGCAAAAAACCGTAACGCAGGAAATGCAGGCTGAAGGGACAGAAGAGGAAAATGCCGAGTGGGCCGTGGGTCTGAGCGAAGACGTGTTTGTGGGTTTCTCCGGAAACGAAGAGGAAGAAACAACGGAAGTATTCGAAGCAGAGAAAACAGTAGAAACTGCTGCCACAGAGCAAGTGACGGTGAAGACTACTCCTGTCAAAGCTGAATCTGCAAAGCCAAAACCTGCCAGACAGGAGTCAGTTAAAACTACGCAAGCCAGCACGGTAGCTCAAGAAAATGCTGCCCCGAAAACCAAACCTGCCCGTCACATCGTGAAGCAAGGCGAGTCGCTCTGGGGCATCTCGAGGCTGTATGCCGTAACCGTGAACGACATCACGACCTGGAACAACCTCGGCGACGCACCGATTAAGATCGGTCAGGAATTGATCATTGCGGAGCCGCAAACAGTGCCCGAAGAATCTGCTAATAACGTGGAGGCAAATGCAGAAGCGCCCGTTGCAGCGGAGAAAACTGAGGTGCATACCGTAGCTGCCGGCGAATCGCTTTACGTGCTTTCGCGCAGGTATAACGTGACGGTGAACGAGCTGAAAGCCTGGAACAACCTGCGTAGCACCGCCCTCTCCATCGGACAGGAGCTCCGCGTGACTGCCCCTGCCGATCAGGATGTTACAAACGAGGACCTGGAAGAAACGCCTGCAGAAACCTTCACGGGTTCCAGCACCCAGCACACGGTGGCATCTGGCGAGAGCCTCTACCAGATCTCCCGTAAGTATGGCGTCACCATCAAAGACATCATGGAGTGGAACAACAAATCTGACTTCAACGTGAAGCCCGGCGATAAGCTGGTGATCCGGAAGAAGTAAATTTGCTGTATCACGACACACGTATCACGTAGCAAGACTCTCTGAAGAGTACCTGTTAAAGGATTATTTGACAAAGGACAAAAGAACATAAAAAAAGCGCCGGCCACCTAAACCGACGCTTTTTTTTATGTGAACTCAATACTCACAGACGCTGGGTGCCGAACAAAGGCTACAGTCTAATAGAAATCTCTGGAGCAGCATCAAGGTATATAGGTATACTATATCAAATCTATCCTGCTGCTGCTGCTTCGGATTTGCAATCTGCTTGTTTGCCAATAGCCACCGTCTTTGCCAGGTATATTACAAATCCGAAAGAGCGTTTTTTTATCGGCTATACCTGTAAGCGAATATCTTTTGTCACAATGTCTATTGACTTTTGTCCAGAAAATGTCGTGCTACGTGATACGTGTGTCGTGATACGCTTCATCTTTTCCCCGGAGGAGCGGTCAGTTTCGTGGCAGTTCGAAGGCCGTTGGCAATCTCGGGGATGATGCCGAGACGCTCGTAGATGGGCTGCACCATCACACGCAGGCGTTTCAGGTTCAGGGCAAAGGGAATGACGCTGACAGCACAGAGGAATCCGCAACCCAGCAACGTATACGCCACCCCGATCTGCTCTGCTATACTGCTCGCCAGCATACTGCCAAGCGGCGCCATCCCCATGAAGGCGGTGGCGTAGAGGCTCATCACGCGGCCCCGCTTGTCCTCGTCTACCAGCGTTTGCAGGAGCGTGTTGCAGGAAGCCATCGTCACGATCATCCCAAAACCGGTGAACAGCATCAGCGCCAACGACAACCACAAGACGGTGGAAAAAGAGAAGGCCATCAGCGCCGTACCGAACAACGTCATGGTGAAAATGATCACCTTCCCAAGCCCGATCACCGACTTGCGCTGCGCCAGGAACAGCGCCCCTGACAAAGCCCCCAGCCCGGATGCTCCCATCAGGTAGCCCAGCGTGTTGGCCCCGCCGTGCAGGATGTCGCGGGCGAACACCGGCAGCATCACACTGAACGGCATGCCGAACATGCTGATCAGTCCCACGATCATGATTAGGGTACGGATAGGCGGAAAACCGAAAGCATAGGAAAAACCCTGCTTTAGAGAGTTCCATACATTTTCCTGGCGAATTTCCCGCACGAAAGGGGTAAGCTGGAGCGTGAGGAGTGAAGCCAGCACCGCCAGGTAGCTCACCGCGTTGATCAGAATACAGACGCCCTCCCCTACCCAGGCAATCAGTATCCCCGCTATCGAAGGTCCCACGAGTCGGGCCATGTTGAACATCGAGGAGTTGAGCGCGATGGCGTTGCTGATGTCTTCTCGCTTGTCGACCAGTTGCACCACGAAGGCCTGCCGGGTGGCCACATCGAAGGCGTTGATCGTGCCGAGCACCACCATCAGCGTCATCACATGCCATACCTGCACCGTACCCGTCAGTACCAGCGTAGCCAGCGTACCCGCCTGCAGCATCGACAAAAACTGCGTGATCAGCAGCACATGGTGGCGGTTGAACTTATCGGCCAGCACTCCGGCGAAGGGACCGAGCAAAAAAGAAGGAATCTGGTTGGCAAACGTCACGGCGCCCAGCAGGAACACCGAGTCTGTGAGGCGGTATACGAGCCAGCTGATGGCGATCTGTTGCATCCAGGTGCCGATGAGCGAGACCCCCTGCCCCATGAAAAAGATCCGGTAGTTGCGCGAGCGCAAAGCCCGGAACATACCTCCTATCTTCCCTGAATCGACTGTATCTGCCATGCTGTTCTTTTTCTTATGCCTGTTTGGGCACAGGCTTTATCTTACGTCAAGTGACGCTTTTCGAGTTATAATTATACGCTTTATTCAGGAATGCCTGTTAGTAAATTACTTCATGCGTAGGGGATGTATATGCCCACATGTTTGTTTTGCTGCAGGGCTGTTTTTGGTTTGGGCGGCCGCCCGATTTTGCGTAATTTTAACATCCCGAAAAAGGCTCTAGGTATAGGAACGCTATACCTGCGTGTCATTAGAAATTCATCATTCGTCATTACTAATTCTAGATAGTCTTGCCAGTTTTTTCGCACTTACACACCCATACCCAGTACTCCCTGCTCGACGGTCAGGCCAGCATCAGCGCGCTCATGAAAAAGGCGCAGGCCGATGGCATGCCCGCCGTTGCCATGACCGACCACGGCAATATGTTCGCCGCCTTCAACTTCGTGAACGAGGCCAACAAGTATAACGTGAAGCCGATCGTGGGCTGCGAGTTTTACCTGGTTACTGACCGTCACCTGAAGACCTTCACCAAGGAACAGAAGGACGTCCGTCACCACCAGCTGCTGCTCGCCAAAGATCAGGAGGGCTACCAGAATCTGGCCAAGCTTTGCTCGCTTTCCTACATCGAGGGGGTATACAGCAAGTGGCCGCGCATTGACAAGGAGCTGCTGCTCAGGTATAGCAAAGGCCTGATCGCGACCAGTTGCTGCATCGGTGCCGAGGTACCACAGGCTATTCTGTGGAAAAGCGAAGAAGAGGCCGAAGAGATATTTAAGTGGTGGCTTGATGTGTTCGGTGAAGATTACTACATCGAGATTCAGCGCCACGGCCTGATGAACATCGACGGCACGGGCAAGAGCCAGGAGGACATCAACCAGGTGCTGCTGAAGTGGGCGAAGAAGTATAATGTGAAGGTGATCTGTACCAACGACTCCCACTACGTGGACCAGGAGGACTGGAACGCGCACGACATTCTGCTCTGCGTGAACACAGGCGAGGACCAGAGTACGCCCGTAGGCGACTTTGCCACAAAATACTACCGCTTCCTGAGCGATGACCAGAAGGTGATCTACGATACCGTGGAGAACGTGCGCAGCAAGTACAGCAACCATGTGAGCGTGCGCCAGATGCTGCAGCGCATTGACGAGGCTGGCCCGAAAACCCGCTTCGGTTTCCCCAACGACCAGTTCTACTTCAAGACGCAGGCCGAAATGAACCAGCTGTTCAGTGACGTGCCTGAGGCGGTTGACAACACCAACGAGATTGTAGATAAAATCACGCCGCCCGTTCTGAAGCGCGATATCCTGCTACCGAACTTCCCGATTCCGCCGCAGCACGCCGATGCCGACGATTTCCTGCGCCACCTCACCTACGAGGGGGCTGCCAAGCGCTATTCTGAAATAACCCCGGAAGTGACCGAGCGCCTCGACTTTGAGCTGCATGTGATCAAGACCATGGGTTTTGCCGGTTACTTTTTGATCGTGCAGGACTTCATCAACCGTGGCCGCGACATGGGTGTGTTCGTGGGGCCGGGCCGTGGTTCTGCCGCCGGTTCGGCCGTGGCCTACTGTGTCGGTATCACCAACATCGACCCGATCAAGTATAACCTGCTCTTCGAGCGATTCCTGAATCCGGAGCGTGTGTCCATGCCCGATATTGATATTGACTTCGACGACGTGAACCGCCAGCGCGTGATTGACTATGTGGTGGACAAATACGGCAAAACGCAGGTAGCCCAGATCATCACTTTTGGCACAATGGCTGCCAAGTCGTCCATTAAAGACGTGGCCCGTGCTACCTCTCTGCCGTTGGCCGAGGCCAACGAACTGGCCAAAATGGTACCGGAAACACCGGGCACCACACTAGCCAAGGCCTTTATGGAGAACCTGGAACTGGCCGCCATCCGCGAAGGGGAAGACGCGCGCGCTGCTGTACTGAAGCTGGCCGAAAAGCTGGAAGGCTCGGTGCGTAACACAGGTATACACGCCGCCGGTGTGATCATCGCGCCGGACGACATCACCAATTACATACCTGTTTCGACCTCCAAGGACTCCGACCTGCTCGTGACGCAGTTCGACGGCAAGGTGATCGAGAGTGCCGGTATGCTGAAGATGGACTTCCTGGGCCTGAAAACCCTGACCATCATCAAAGACGCTATGGAGCTGATCAAGAAGAACCATGGCGTAGAGATCGACATCGACAACATTCCGATAGACGACGAGAAGACCTACGAACTATACCAGCGCGGCGACACGATCGGTACGTTCCAGTTCGAGTCGGAAGGGATGCGCATGTACCTCAAGGACCTGCAGCCGACCAACATTGAAGACCTGATCGCCATGAACGCCCTTTACCGTCCGGGCCCGATGCAGTTCATCCCGAACTTCATTAACCGCAAGCACGGCAAAGAGGAAGTGGAATACCCGCACGAGCTGCTCGAGCCGATCCTGAATTACTCGTACGGGATTATGGTGTACCAGGAGCAGATCATGCAGACGGCCCAGATTCTGGCCGGTTACTCACTGGGTGGCGCCGACTTGCTGCGCCGCGCCATGGGTAAGAAGGACATGAAAAAGATGGCCGAGGAGCGTGAGAAGTTTATTGCCGGTGCGCATGAAATGCACAAGATCCCGGCAAAGAAAGCTTCAGAGGTGTTCGACGTAATGGAGAAGTTTGCCCAGTACGGCTTTAACCGGTCGCACTCTGCCGCTTACTCCGTAGTGGCTTACCAGACCGGCTACCTCAAGGCCCACTACCCTGCCGAGTACATGGCGGCGGTGCTGACCAACAACATGAACGACATCAAAAAGGTGACGTTCTTTATTGAGGAAGCGCGCAAGCAAGGCGTCGCCGTACTTGGTCCTGACGTGAACGAGTCTTTACTGAAGTTCAACGTGAACGAACAAGGGCAGATCCGTTTCGGTCTGGCCGCCATCAAAGGCACCGGCGAAGCAGCCGTGGATGCCATCATTTCAGAAAGAGAAAAGAACGGTCCATACCAGGACATCTTCGACTTTTCCAAGCGCATTAACCTGCGTGCCGTGAACAAGAAAACCTTCGAAAGTATGGCCCTGGCCGGCGCTTTCGATTCGTGGGGACTCTATCACCGCGCGCAGCTGATGGAAGTGCCGGAAGGCGAGAACATCAGTTTGCTGGAGAAGGCTGTTAGGTATGGTAACAACTACCAGGCAGAACAACAGGCGGCGCAGCAGTCGCTGTTTGGGGGCAGTGCCGCCGTAGCTTCACCGTTACCGAAGATACCAGAAGTACAGGTATGGACACAGGCCGAAATGCTGCGCCGCGAGAAAGATGTGGTAGGTTTCTACATCTCGGGCCACCCGCTCGACCAGTTTAAAATGGAGATCGACTCGTACTGTACCTCAGCCTTAGCTGATATTGCCAACCATAAGAACAAGGACATCAACGTGGCCGGCATGGTGTCGGAAGTGGTGATCCGGACGGCCAAGAACGGCAACCCCTTTGCGCTGTTCTCCATCGAGGATTACGACACCACCCTGCAAATGGCCCTGTTCGGGGAGGACTACATGAAGTTCCAGCCCTATCTGCGACAGGGGCTATACCTGTTCATCCGGGGCAAAGTACAGCTGCGCTATAAAACCGAAGACCAGTGGGAACTGAAGCCAACCAACATCCAGCTCCTGGGCGACGTGATGGACAAAATGGCACAGGGCGTGCAGTTGAACGTCAACCTGCAATTGCTTACCCCGAATATTGCCGAGGCCCTGGAAGAAGCCATCGCGACCAGCCCGGGCCAAAAGCGACTGGAAATTACCCTGCACGTACCGGACGAAAAGCTGGTACTGCCGACTTACTCCCGTAAATACCGTGTCGATCCGAAGGTGTTTCTAGGTCAGATCAAGGACTTGGGGTTGGGTGAGTGTAAGCTGCTGTAATTGATTTGAAGATTTGAAGGATGGGGAGATGAAGCTCTTCTGTCTTTTAGGTATAGGAAAGGTATGCTGCTCGCGCAGCATACCTTTTTTGTTTTGATCGCTCTTTCGGATTTTTCAATCCGAAAGTAAACTGTAGGGGGTTTTCTTTTGCTCATTCGGACATCCGTGTCCGAATGCTTTCTGATGGGGACATCCATGTCCCCGACACACGCGGACGTCCGCAACAGAGGGGTTTCGGACACGGATGTCCGAAACAGCATATTTGCTCGAAACAGCATATACAGAAATAAGGTATACCTTCTGCATGGGACTCAAAAACAGAATTGTACCTGATGGATTGTATTACCTGACGATGACTGTTGTGGATTGGGTTGATGTTTTTACCCGTCCTACTTACAAACATATCATAGTAGACACTTTAAAATTTTGTCAGGAAAATAAGGGCCTTAAACTGTATGCCTGGTGCCTGATGAGTAATCATTTACACATAATTGCAGCGGCTGATGAAGGTAAAAACCTTTCTGATATCCTTCGGGATTTTAAAGGCTATACCAGCAGGAAGATAGTAACCGCTATTCAGGAAGAGCCAGAAAGCCGCCGACAATGGATGTTGCACCGTTTTGAGTTTTCAGCCAAGCCTAATCCCAAGGTGCGCCATTACAAGCTTTGGCAGGACGGTAACGAAGCAAAGGAGATTCACAGCAACACATTCCTAGATCAAAAGCTGGAGTACATCCACCAAAACCCCGTACGGGCAGAGTGGGTTGATGAACCAGAACACTACAGGTATAGCTCCGCAGCAAACTATGCTAACTTGCCCGGCTTACTACCAATTGAGTTTCCAGATTAACATCAATCCTACCCTGTCACTATGTCCCCTCCATTCCCCCTTTTGAAACTTAATCCCCCAACATTTGTTTATACAAATAAATATACCCGCAGCTTGTGAAAAACGTATGTATAAGTTCTAAATTTGCAGCGGGAGTTGCCCGGGAACAGGACAGCTTGTCATATAAACCAAGTTTGGGCTTAAATTTGACAAGCTATAAAATGTTACTATATTTAAAACACAGAATTTAACCAACAAAACGTTAAAGTTATGGCTAACAAAGCATTAGAAATCACTGACGCTAATTTTGATGAGATCATCAATTCAGATAAACCAGTATTGGTAGACTTTTGGGCAGAGTGGTGCGGTCCGTGCCGCATGGTAGGCCCGATCGTGGAAGAGCTGGCTGGCGAGTACGAAGGCAAAGCCGTGATCGGCAAAGTGGACGTAGACGCCAACCCACAGACTTCTGCCAAGTTCGGTATCCGCAGCATCCCGACGCTGCTCGTTTTCAAAAACGGACAGGTAGTGGATAAGCAGGTAGGCGCTGTGCCTAAAAACGTACTGGCTGGCAAGCTGGACGCACAGATGGCCTAAGCACTGGTCTGATAGCATCTAAAAGCGAAAGCCTTTCCAGTTTTGGAAAGGCTTTCGCTTTTAGGTATCTCGCTTCACAATACTGATATCACCGCTCCGCTCCAGGTAAGCCGATGCAACCTCCTTGATGGAGGATACACCGCCATTTCGCAGGGCTTCCTGTAGGTCATTCTCGGTCAGGTTGTGCTTTTTAAGTTTGTCCTCCTGCAGTTTCCCGTCCCTGATCAGACAAACAGGGTTTCCCTTGATAAAAGGCCCTATAAAACCCTCGGTATTATAAGCCAGAAAAGCCAGAAAGCGGTGAAGTAGAACCAGTACGAGCGCGGCGGCAAGCGTTGGCCAGAAGGGAGAATTGCCGGTAATAGCGCGGCTAAGGACTGAACCGTAGATGATCCCCAGCACGATATCGAAAGCGGTTTGTTTGCCGAAGATGCGCTTGTTGCCGATCCGCATGATGATCAGGGCGACAATAAACACCACCACCGCCCGGACAGACATTTGCCACCACGTGAGCGAGTCGGAGTCTATACCTAGCAGCGCATCCAGAAAGTCAGCCATACACTCCCAACGCGTAAAATCGTAGGAATGTTATTAGCTGTTTACTGACACTCGCAGAGCTTTTTATCCAGCTCGCAGAGTGTGGTATAGTGCTGCTCCACTTCCTTCATCAGGTTCGTCAGCTGCTTGTTATAGACCTGCACCTGTTGCAGGCGGGGGTTCTCGGGTGCGTTCTTGGCGAGCGTGTCCAGTTCCTTGATTGTAGCGGCAAAGGCAGTGCTTCTCTCACCCAGCTTCGCGTAGTACTGGTCCATGCCATTATCGGAACTCGCTACGGCCACGGCCTGCAGGTTATTGTCGAAGCACAGCTGCCAGCGCAGGTGGCGCAGCACCTGCTGTTCGGCGGAACTCTGCAGTTTGCCCATTTCTTTGGTCTCCTCTTTCAGCCGGGAGCTTTCGTGGCGTTTGTTGTACTCGTTCACCGCATCGCGCACCTTGTCACGGCAGCTCAGGCAGTTGCTCGTGTTGGCTTTGTCCTGCAGGGCATTGCGCACAGACAGAGTTTCGTCAGAAGCCTGTGTTTCAGCCAGTTTATTCACATCCTTTTCAAACACCTCCTTATACTGCATGTCTTCCAGCCTTTTGGTCAGGCGCACGATGGCCTCCCCTTCTACTGAGGCGGATAGGTAATCGGCGCGCGGCAACTCCACCGACGATAGCTTGGCCAGCGCGGCTTCGCGTTTGGCCGGTGTGTCCCATGCTTTCGGATTGTTCTCCAGTTCCTGCAGCGTGTTCACCAGCACCTTGGCATTTTTCAGGTTGTGGTCAGCGTCCAGGTATAGGTCGGCATTGGCCAGTATCGACTCGTATTCCGAGCGGAAAATGTTCTTGTACGTGCTGTTCTTCTCAAACTCCTTTTCGCGCGCCTCGAAGGCGGTTTTCATGCGCTTGTACTCCTGCATGATGCCAAACAGGTTCTTGGCGTTGATCTCCGGAGAGTTGTTGCGGTAGTTGAGCCGGTAGGCGTTCAGGTTCTGCTTCATTTCGGCGAAGATGCGAAGGAACTCCACGTACAGCTTTTCCTGGCGATAGGTCTCGTCGTTCATCAGCTTGGTGTCGTAGGCCGTCTGGATCTTCTGTTTGCGCTTTTCGATCAGGTCCATGGTCACTTCATCGCCGGTCAGCACATCCACTTTGTAGAGCGACTTGTAGTTGGCCACCACAATATAAGGGTACTCCTTGTACCCGATGGCGTCTTCTATTTGCTTTCGATCGAGTTTGCTCGAGTTTTTGCTGAGGTAGTCTGCAAGTTTGGCTGGCTTTAACGTAACGGTTTTCACACTGCCCGGCACGAATACGTATACCTTTACCGAATGCAGACGTGTGTCAAAATCCTGTCCTTCGTACAGGCGGATAGTGGAGCTAAATTTGTACTCTTTCTTTTTGGCGCGCGAATTAAGCAGGTTGCCAAACTCCCCTACCAATGACATCACCGCCACCGATGGGTTGGTCAGGTTCGAAAGACTTACCAGTTGGCTGGCCACCAGGTTGAACACCTGATCGCCGTCCTGATTGGTGACTGCCTTGGCATTGATGGCCGCGTCGATGCTGTTCTGGGCAGAAGTCAGCGGCATTTTGTCGATAATGCGCACTACTTCCAGATGGTCACTTACCTGGGTGTGGTATTCCTTCTTGTCGGTGTTGATGTGGAAGTTGAAGAGCGGGTATACGATCTGGTCGTTGCCGAAGAGCTTCAGGTTTTTGAGCTGCGCCGTGATGAACAGATACTCCAGTTCATAGGCGTAATTCTTCTTGCTTTTCTTCTTCACCCCAGACTCCAGCTCGTTGAGCACACGGTTAAACTGCCCGCCGTTGTAGAGGTATATGTCGGTGGAGAGGTACTGCCACTCGTCCGAAAATTCAAATTTATCGTTGTAACTGTAGCCTAGTCTGGTTTCGATGTTCTGCTGGGCATAGGCCTGCTGGCAAAGCAACAGGGCCGTCGCAAAAAGGGAGAAAATTTTCTTCATAAAATACGTATAGCCGTTACAGCGGCAGATTCAGGTATGCTTTTGCTTCTGAACCTAACGTTAAGACTTGAAATTAAGTGCCTTATCAGTTTGCAAAATTACTGATCAGATCAGATTTTTTTAAAATAAAACGAGTACAAAAACCATGTTCAGAATACTATTCGTGGCGGTGGCCATTCTCTTATTTCAAAGTGCAGCACGACCCGCTGCCGCACAAGCTTCTTACGATCACAGCAACTCACCCGAAACGATGTCAGAAGATCAGAAAGTCCAGAAGCTGATCGAATACATCCGCACCCTGCAAGGCGCCACCTTTATACGCGACAACAGCGAATTCGCACCTGAAAAGGCCGCCGAGCACCTTTCTTCAAAATGGAAAAAGCACGCGTCCAAAATTAAAACAGCGGAAGGGTTCGTTACAGAACTGGCTACGCAGTCTTCGTCAGGCACACCTTACAGCATCCGGTTCGCCGACGGAACTACCAGCACCACCCGCGATGTGCTGCTACGCCAACTGAACACGCTGGCCGCCCAATAGGCCCCAATATTGTACAATAACAGGTATAAGTATAGCTGGAGCCGCATACAATACTGGAACGCAGCTATTGTCGTTACGTATCTATGACGACAAACCTGATCCCAATGCTACAGTTACTGGAAGAGTCGCGAGAAGAGATGGTTGCTTTTCGCCTGGCAGGCAGCGTAGACCGCCATGACTACGACGTGATGTTACCGATCCTGGAAGAGAAAATCAAACAGTACGGCAAGATACGGGTGTACGCCGAGTTGCAGGAGGCCGAAGAGATTTCGTTGCAGGCACTCTGGGAAGACCTGAAGTTTGACTTCCGCCACGCATCTGACTTTAAAAAAGTAGCCCTTGTCGGCAACCGCAAGTGGCTGGATTGGTTCACCGTCATGGCAAACCCCTTCACCACGGCAAAGGTAAAGTACTTTGAACCCACCGACCGCGAGAAAGCATTGGAATGGGTTCGAAGAGATGATGAGTAAAAATCAAGCATGACCAGTTCCTGCTATATTCTGTAGTAGCCCTTCCACCTGTCAAACCAGGCCGCCTTCTCTGGTTACTGAGCCCTGATCAGCCTTTTCCTGCGGTTTACCTGTTACGATACCAGAAATATTTATACCTTCGGCTATACCTAAAATATAGTTCTAGCATAATATTTGCTTAATTATTGGGACTGCTAAGGTGCAGAATAGAGCCGGCTTATACTTCCGTGCGTCATTTTTCGTTCTGTAGCTTAGTTGCCAGTAAAAATCAATCACAAACAACCTGATCAATTAACACCCCAACACACATGAAATCTAATTTCACGAAAGTATCCTTGTCACTGCTGCTATGTGGCGCCCTGATGTCATCTTGCGTTTCCTCTAAAAAGTACGACGAACTGAAAGCCAGCAAGGAGGCCCTGGAACGCGAGCAGGCCGCCAGCCGCGACAAAGAAAAAGAGTTGAGTAACACGCTGCGGGCACGTGAGCAAAAACTGGCGGAACTGGAACGCGCCATGAACGACCAGAAGAAAATACTGGACGACCTGCGCAACGAGGTGAACGGTGCGCTGTCTGGCTTCAACCAGGGCGACCTGAGCGTGAACATCAAAGACGGCAAGGTATACGTGTCGATGTCAGACAAGCTTTTGTTTGCCACGGGCAGCACCAAAGTAAACAACACCGGCAAGCAGGCCCTCGACCAACTGGTAGACGTGCTGAAGAAAAACCAGAGCGTGGGCGTGATGGTAGAAGGCCACACCGATGACGTGGAGGTGCGACCAGGTACGAAGGACATCGCCGACAACTGGGATCTGAGCGTGCTGCGTGCCACCGAGATTACCCGTCTGATGGCACAGCGTGGCCTGTCTCCTGACCGCATCACACCGGCAGGACGTGCCTTCTTCCAGCCCGTTGACACGGGCCGTACGCCTGCCGCCAAGGCCAAGAACCGCCGTACCGAGATCATACTGACACCAGATTTCACCGAGATCTACAAGATCCTGGGCATCCAGTCGATGAAGTAGTCCCTATACCGCATACACTTAAAAAGGCCGCTGCTCCTCCCGAACAGCGGCCTTTTCTATACCTGTTAACTGAGTGCTATACCTGCTGACTCAGTCTGCTATACCTTTGCCCAGCACTTTGGCCTGCTCTATAGCCAGAAACAGCTCTTTTGCCCGCTGTGAGCCAATCAGTAGAGGCTGCTGGTTGTAAAAGCGCAGCAGCACCCCTTCCCTGCCCGACGTGCTGTAGGCCTTTCCTTTTGCGCCCCAGCGTATACCCCAGCCGCCGTATTCACGGATCGGGTCATAGGTTACCTTCTCAAAATCGCGCACGGTATGCAGCGGTATGCGCACCGGTTTCAGATGGAAAGGCCGGAAGCGCATCTGCAGCACACCCGGCATTACCTCTGTGGTCAGGGTTATCCAATAGAAAAAGAAAGGAAGCCCGAAGCCGATCAAGGCCACCAAAATACTCAGCGGCACATCCGACACGGGCCGGTTGCCGAAGGTGCCGCCCAGCAGGACCTGGTACACAAAACCTGCCAGCATGATGGCTGCCAGGCCCAGCAGCAGCGCCCATAGCCAGAACTGCTTAAACCGTTGCTTTTCCCGGAACAAGATGCGTTGCTCTTCCATCTATATCTATACCTTACGAAAATAGCCGCTCCACTTGTGGGAGGAACGGCTATACCTTTCAGTCTTTTTTATGATTACCCGATAGCCTGCTCCAGGTCGGCCAGCAGGTCCTCGATGTCTTCTATACCTACGCTCAGGCGTATCAGCGAGTCGCTCAGGCCAGCCTTCAGGCGCTCGGCGCTCGGGATGCTGGCGTGCGTCATAGAGGCCGGGTGTCCGCAAAGCGATTCCACACCGCCCAGCGACTCGGCCAAAGAAAAATACTTGAAGCGCTCCAGCGCAGCAATGGCGTCTTCCATCCGGTCGCCTTTCAGCACAAACGACACCATGCCGCCGTACGAGCGCATCTGCTCCTTGGCTACACGGTGCCCCGGATGATCTTCCAAGCCCGGCCAGAACACCTTCTCCACCTTATCGTGGTTCTTGAGGTACTGGGCCACCGCGCGGCCGTTTTCGCAGTGGCGCTCCATCCGGATATGCAGCGTCTTGAGGCCACGCAACACCAGGAAGCAATCCTGCGGACCAGGGGTGCCACCGCATGCGTTCTGGATAAAGGCCAGCTTTTCGTGCAGCGCATCATCTTTCACGATCACGGCGCCCATCACCACATCCGAGTGGCCCGCCATATACTTGGTGAGCGAGTGCATCACAATGTCGGCTCCCATGTCAAGGGGCGTCTGCAGGAAGGGAGTGGCGAAGGTATTGTCGGCTACCAGCAGCAGGTTGTGCTTTTTGGCAATGGCGGCGCAGCCTTTAATGTCGATGATGTTGAGCAGCGGGTTGGTGGGCGTCTCCACCCAGATCATGCGGGTGTTCTCGTTCACCAGCGCCTCGACCTTGCTCAGGTCGCTCATGTTGGTGAAATGGAACTTGAGGCCGTAGTTGGCGAATATCTTCGTGAAGATGCGGTAGCTGCCGCCGTACAGGTCATTGGTCGAGATCACCTCGTCGCCTGGCTTCAGCATTTTGATGATCGCGTCGATGGCCGCCATACCTGAGGAGAAACAAAGGCCATGCTTCCCGTTCTCCAACTCGGCCAGCGCATTTTGCAGGGCGGTGCGGGTCGGGTTGTGCGTGCGGGAATACTCATAGCCCTTGTGGTCGCCGGGCGAGCGCTGCACGTACGTGGAGGTCTGGTAAATGGGCGTCATGATGGCGCCTGTGGTTGGGTCCGGCTCCACGCCGGCATGTATAGCTTTTGTTCCGAATTTCATAGTATCTATTTTATGGATAAATGGTTTGACACAAGTTAATAAATTTACCTTTCAGGAGTTGAATGACTCCAGGAGGCCCGGCGCTGATAGCACATATCGCAAAGTTTTATTGACCATACCGTAATCTACGTATACCTTCAGCAATTCCTTGCCTGCAAGGCTCTATCTTTGACCAAAAACGTCTACTATGCTTAAACTGTCCATGCTGCGGACTTTTATACGTGAAAACGCGCCTTCCTTTATTTCCATGCTGCTGTTGGTCGTTGTGCCGCTGGTTGTCAGCTCCTCGGCTGCTGTATACCTGTATCAAAACGAAACCCTGCTAGAGGACCTGAGCTGGCCACAGATGCTCCTTTACTTTGTCGTGATCTCCTTTACCATGTCACTGGCCCTCACTCCGACTACCTTTGTGGCGCTGGTAAGCGGCTTTTACCTGGGCTGGCCTGGCTTTGCTGGAGTGGTTGTGTCTTATGGCATTGCGTCAATCATCGGCTATACCCTGGCCCGTCTCATCGACCATGGCAAAATGATGTCTTTCCTGAATCGCTTCGAAAAAACGATGTACCTGATGCAGGAGCTGCGCGAACAGAGCTGGGGGCTGATCTTCCTGACACGCATTTCCCCGGTGCTGCCCTTCGCGCTGATGAATTTTGTGCTCTCGCTGCTGCAGGTCGACAAGACCCGGTTCTTTTTGGCGAGCATTGTGGGTATGTTGCCCCGTACCCTTTTCTTCTTCTGGGTAGGTACGCAGGCCAGCGACGTGATAAAATTACTGCAGGACCCTGGCAGCAACAAAGGAAGTCAACTGCTGATGATCGCACTGGTAATCATATCGATAGGCGGCTTGTACTTTATTTTTGACCAGGCCCTGAAGCGGGCGCTCCGGAAAGCGACGGCAAAAAGTTGAGAAAAATTCGCTCTGGGGCTTGCATCGCAAGAAAAAAGGCCTTTACTTTGCATCACCATAACGGAAAATGGTCACGTAGCTCAACTGGATAGAGCATCTGACTACGAATCAGAAGGTTAGGGGTTCGACTCCCTTCGCGACCACTTGAAAATCAGCCACTTACGAGTAAAATCGTTAAGTGGCTTTTTTTATGTACACACAATTCGCACACAAATCTCCTGTTTTGGAGCTAATTATTCCGCCTTTTTATTTCGTCCTATTTTACTCAAAAAACTTAGAAATTATTCCGCACAAATCCCATTAACTTAAAATGTGATTTGACTCATCAAGCCCAAACGAGCCTGTTATCTTCCACATAATAAGATGCTCATGAAATTATAAGTGCATGCTTTTGCTTAAAGTCACTTGATAATATCACTGCCAAAGAGGAAGAATCCGACGCGGGCCTGTAACGGGTGTAGATAAGGCGTGCGGCTCTTCTCGTGCAGCAGGTTGTATTGCAGAAGGGCGTAGCCCCTAAGCTTTTTGTAGAGCGTGTAGTCCTTACCCAGCCCCACTAACAGCCCAGGCACCCATACTCTACCAAGTGTCTCCTCCTGCGTGAGGGGATCTATTTCCTTCACCGGCGCACTTAAGTATTCGTACTGCAGCCGTGCAAAAAAGCCGCTCTTGATCTGGAAGTCCGAAAAGAGGCTGTAGCCCCCCACCCGTTCCGAGCCGCCTACAAAGGGCTTTTCCTTCACGCTCAGGTGCAGGCGGTACTGTCCGCCCGCGCCCGCTGAGAGTCGCTCCGAGAAGCGCCAGGCTAGTGTCGGCCCCAGGTCCAGGAAGAAGTGCTCCTGCTTGCCCGCCTGCCAGAGACTGCCCACCACCACCCGCTCCACCCAGTGCTTCCCTTTGAGGGAGTTGGGTCCCAGCAGGCCTTTGGGCATGTCCTTCACGCTCTCCACCTTGCTTGCCCGACCCTTGTACTTGTCAAAGTCGGCTTTCGCCTGCCCCAACCTGTCGAAGGGCTCGGTAAAGGGCTCCCCCGCCGCTTTCAATGCCGTCTGCCCTGCTTTTGCCTTCAACTCGTCGGCAGAAGTTGGCAGCGGCCCCACAGCAGTGGGCTGGGGTAACCGGACGGCAACGCTTTTTTGCCCGGCCTCTTCAAGCTGGCGCAGGGCTTGTTCGAGCTCCTCCGGCATGAACTGGGTGGCCAGGGCCTCCTTTCCCTCCTGCAGCTGGCGTTCCAGTCTCCCGCGCACCTCCTTCAGTTCCTCAGGCAGTACCGACCGTCCCGCTACGGCCTGCGAGAGGCTGTCAACTCTTCGCGCGAGTGTTTCTCCCTCTTCCCCCAACTGCCGCAGACTGTCAAGCGAAGCATGCAGGCGCGAGGAATCCTGCAGCGCATAGTCGATTGCCTGCAGGCTGTCCTGCCAGGCGATCATCTCGCGCAGCAGCTCCCCGGCCTCCGGAGCGCCCGTCGGCAGGTGCTGCTTGGCTGGCTGGGCAAACGATGCAAAGGAAAGCAAAAGTAGAAGGAAGGGCAGTAGTCTAATACAGGTTCTGGCAAAGGGCAAGAGCAGATAACGCATATAGTGGTGATGTTTTTTTAAAAAGTTAGTTGGCAGTTAGTGCTGGGCTCTCAAAGCTACAAGTACAACATTCCTGTAAGATAAGATGACAAGGTTACTTTTATCAATAATATTATATATACACTACAACTCGCGATAGAAAGAACTGAAAAAGCTCTTAACTTTCATAAAAGCAAGGCTCCTGGAATGGAAGAGGAACAGGCCTAATTATATCAGAGCGGCTTAGTATGCTGGCCGAGATTATACCGCTAAAACTGAAGTAGCGGCCAAGTCCCACGATGCTGCCGATGTCGTTAACCTTAAAGCCCCGATGTATCTGTTAAAAAAATAGTCAAAGTCAACAAATTTATCAATTGCATAAGCGCTATTGATATGAGATGTAAGTTGATACCAAATTGGAAGATACTTCAAGTAACCCCCGATGCGCTTCTTCAATTTTAGTATGACTTTTTTTGAACATGTCTTTTATTGTATCATTAGCTTGCTCTTTAAAGATAAAGACGTTCGTAACACGGTCCAGCTTTCTAATCAAATCACTTAGGGTTTCATCATCTATGTAGTTAACTTTTAGAAATTCACTTACTGCATCCACCCATTCCTCCTGTGCTAAAAGAAGGCTTGAACTAGATGCCGCATTCTCATTATTCCGATGAAGCCGTTCTTCCAGAAACTCAGTCAAACTTTTGTATTCTTCATCATTAACAAGCTGTTTTACCAATTCTCTTGCCATATGGACACTTTCATTGACCAAGTCTGTGTATTCACTTTTTAGTTCGTTGTGGTAAATTACTGATTGTTTGTATACTTCATCAAGCTGTGGTAAAGCCATATTTAGAAAATCAATATAAGAATATAAGCGTCTGTATCCATAGACTATTGATTTTGTTAGCCCAAATTTGCTGATGTATGCATAATAGTACTCTTCGTGGCTTAGTCCTTCTGAGAACCTTTTAATATCAAGAGATGATACCAATGCCGGTCTAGGTAGCTCAAATGGGTCTTCACTAAATGAATTACAAAATGCCCTTAAATGATCAGCCTGTTCTTTGCTTGCTCCAGTTATTTTGTGAATCAACGAGGTAAAATAATGGAGCTTTCGCTCTATTGAATCCTTTTCAGCCTTTCCATTTTTTTCTTTTTCCACACTTAGCTGGTACCGAAATAGAATCAATGCGCCACAAAACCCTAAAAACGCACCTATAGAAGTAATGAACAGATCCCCTATCCACGAATTTTCCTCACCATAAAACTCGCCAGATTGAAATATTATTTCCATTTAATTTACATTAGTTAAACCCTTTATTAAGGCAGCATTAAAATATTGAGTAAAGTTATGATGACATTAACTTTAGAGAAATAAAATGTAGCGATGAAACATAGTATCCATAAAAAAGACCGAAGGCTTGCAGTTATGCAAAACTACTTTAGTGATATCCCGAACATAGGCAATACACTTGATTTAGTAGCATTTGCGGATAGAAGCCAGATCAAGAAGAATCGAATTAGCGATTTTGCAGATTTACTAAAAGATGAATCAGATTATAACACTAAGTTGATAAACCTTGATACCCTTCAAACCGAGGAGTTTAGCGACTTATTTGAGTCCGTGCTAATGAGGGTAGTACAGTCGAGTTCTAAGGAAAAACATAGAAGATTCAGGGATATATTAATCAATCAAATGCTTTGCCCGAATATCAATGTTGACAGTGCTGAGATTTATTTAGACTTAATTTCAAGTCTTAGTGAAGCTGAAATCACGATTCTGCATCATTTCAACCTCTTCTATATTAAACTTAAGCCTATTAAGCAAAATCTAGTAAGGCATAACAATAAGTTGGAACAGCTTAGGGAACGATTAGAACCGGAAAGAGAACTAAAAGCTGCTGGTTATGCCAACAATTATCTTTCTCTAATCGCAGAGATTGATGGAGTGAATAATCTGATCGCATCTGAAAATGAAAAGATCACCTCTGGCAGACATAGACTGGAAGCACCATATTATAATATAACAGAAGATCAATTCCTTTACTTCAAACAAAGGCTTTTTTCGAGAGGCTTATTAGTTGACACGGGTATTGGGGGCATTGGTGTTGAACCTTTTGAGTATATGAGCATTACACAGTTTGGCAGGGAATTCATGGAGTACATTATTAGATAAAAGAAGTATAAAAAATAATTAACTCATAAAATGTATTAAGCACTTGTCACATTACAGAATCTAACTTCCTCTTGAAAGGTTCAAAAGTAAAGCCCCCGGTTGATGCCGGGGGTTGGGGGTAAGATTCCAAAGCGCGAAGCCGCTGCGAGCGGAAGCCAGAGCCAGCCAGGAAGAGAACACCCGTGAGGGTGGGCGGCTGGCTGTGCGGCGGCTGACCCGCAGGCGAGCATAAAATGGGCTGTGGGTTTTGTTTTTGGCCTTCCTGCCGGAGGCTTATTATAGACTCAAAAACAAAATAGCAACAGCCGTGAGGAGTACCGCAACGAGCCGACCGAAAGGCAAAGCCATGGTGGAACGCAGCGCAGCGAGTAGACCATGGTGTGCCGAAGGGAGCGTGAGCGAGGACACGCACGAACACCGCTTTACCTGTCAATGACACTAATGCAAGTAATGCTTTTTCCCCAAGAAACCCTTTGAAGGAAGTAGCCTAATTAAGAGTGGAAATGGCCTCTACTATGTTCATATTGAAATGCGGATACAGTTTATAACCCCGAACTAACAGAGTTTGGATTTATTCATAACCACTACCTCGATAAAAGTCTGGAGAAGCTTTATTAAGGATAAATCTCGCAAAAAAAGTAGAATCACTAACAAGCTGTTGGGTTATGTCCTTAACCACATCCCAGTGCTTAGTGGAATATGTAGGTTTTAAGTAAATATCACTCTCAAAATCATAATAGCATATGAATCCAATTTCATCCAAATAGTAACTATAGAATGGTGCTTGCATTGTGTTGAACTCTTTATACTGGAACACTACAAAGTTCTTACCATTACTGCTATATTTTTTACTATCTACTAATATTGTCTCTTCGCTGAGAAAGGGGGATTTTGCCTTACAATACCTGTAAAGTGATAGAGAATCATAAAAGGAGTGTGTTAGCACTTTCACACCGTCACAGAAGTTGTAGAGGCCTGAGTCTTTATCATAAACTTGTTTATAAGTAAAAAGAACTTGGCCTCCTTTCGATACTTCAACAGTATTTATTGCTCCATTTTCTAATAAGGTAATTGTAGTTGTATCGCTACTCAGTTGTTTATCGGCACTATCAAACCAATTATATGATAGTAATATAACTTCCTCACTCCTACTATCACATGAGCTGCAGAAAAGTAAAAACGAGCACCAGACTAAAACCTTGAAATGGTTCGTTACCTTTTTCCTCCATTGTAATCCCATATCATCTTACTTATTTGTTCATTACTATAATACTGGTATCCTGAGTTTACTTCTATTAATCCCCTTTTAGCTCCTCCAGGCCATAGTGAATTATCTTTATTATATAAAACTTGAAAATGTTGCCAGTGTTCCTTTAGACCAGGAGTTTTAAACCTGCTGGATATATTGCTATAGTCAAATAAACCATTATCTTGATAATCCTTCGCAAATAAATCTGCATGAATAAAAGACTCATGAAAAAAGGTCATAGTTCTTGAGAAGATACCTCTTCCCATTTGTTTTGCTGTAGCAACAGAGGTCCTGTCTAAGCTCGGAGACCAATCATATGTGCTCCCATCTTGCGAATTTACTTTAGAATAAGAGTTGACAAAGACAGTTATTGTATTTCCTTCAGCATTAGTGCTTCCACGGGAATCTTTCCCTCTATCTTTCCAGACTTCATCATCTTCAACTAGTTTAGCCTCATAATTCAAGTGTATTCCATCTTTGTGGTATTGGCCATCTTCTGTAAAAGTATATCCCGCTATAGTTTGTCCTTTCTTTGCATATTGAGATAAGAATGCTCTTCCAACTTTAGAACTCGCAAAGTGATTAAAGGCTCGATTCAGTACAAAATCACTGCTGATGGAACTATGTACACCTATACTGTCACCATTAATATCTATAAATCTAATTGGATTATTCGCCCCATATTGATACGGCGTGAAATTGAGGTACTTCTCAGCGAACCTGTCCTGGGTATGAAATCTCCCCAGCTGCGCATCATACATCCTGGCCCCGTAGTCCATCCAGTTAAGCCCCAGCTCGGTCTGCTTTTCCTTTCCGTTGTACTGGAAGAGGTGGTCCGGCGCCCCCTGCTTCTCGATGCCCGCCAGGTTCAGCCCCCAAGGGTCGTAGTGGTTCTCCTGCACAAGCATCTGTTCCAGGTGCTGCACTGACATGTCATCGAACCAAGCCGCCTCGTAACTCTCGTTGGCGAGGAACACCTCCACAAAGCCATCCTGCTTAGCGGTATAGGCCAGCTCCAACTTCTCCCACTCCCCGTTGGCCAGTCTAGTGAGCAACTGATAGCCAGAGTCGACATAGCTGGAGTCTTTGCCATAAGCAATATAGCGCATGTAGGCCACAGGAGCCCCCTTTTCTTTCTGCAATACCACAGGCGCCAACGCGATGCCCGCCCCGATGTAAGGCAAGGCCTTGCCGTTACCATTGCCCAGTTCAGTCATGGTGCCCACGCCCGCCGTCGCAGACCCCAACAGCCAAGCGGCCAGGTTAAGGCCTTTGTTGCTTTTCACCTCCTCCTCATAGAGGCCGTAAACCTCCGCCTTCACCCTATCGCCGGATCGAACGGTCAGTCTGCGACCAGGCCCCAGCGGTTTGCCCCTGCCCGCGCCCAGCAACGCTGCGTGCGAGCCCGATCGTGAGCGGCCGCGGTCCAGGTGGCGCGTCTCAGAAACGCGCCCGAAGTTCTCCTCCTCCTGTGGGGCGGCCATCATCTCCATCGTGAGTTCAGCAGTTAAGCTTGTGGGTTCGGCAAAGCTCACCCGCAAGTTGCCCAGATGGTCCTTGAGGTGGTACTCAAAGCGCCACGGCTCGTCGGCCGTCGGTTGGTAGAGGGCCCTGCCCTCGGAGGTGTGGGCAAACTGCAGCGCCCCGCCCTCGAACACGAAAGGCCCCGCGTACTCAGTGGAGCTCGTCAGCTGATTATTGGTGTCATAAACCTCCTTACGGAGTTTTTGCCCTGCGGCCGTGTAGATGAACCGGATATGCCCCTGGTCAGCGACCTCCACCCGCTCTGGCAGGTTCAGGTGGTTGTAGGCAACAGAGGTGATGCCCTTGTTGTCATCTTTTTCAAGGTTGCCGTTCAAGTCGTAACCATATTCGACAGCGTTTTCATCTGTGTGCCCATTGTCACGAAAATAGTCTTTGTGCCCCACGTCCCCACCCTCGTCCTTCACGTTAATCAGCTGGTTGCCCGCATAATCGTACTTTAGGTTGTCCACTGGTCCGAAGTCCTCCAAGGTATACTGCTCCATATAAGCATCCTCCTGCAGTAGGCCGTGTCGCTCCATAGAGCCAATGTTACCATTGGCGTCGTAGGTGATGCCGCTCACGGTGTAGTTCTCGCCTATGTTTGTCCAACCAGCTCCCGGATTTGACCGGTAGAGGCCTTCGGTCAGTCGGCTGGCCCTGTCATAGGCGTAGGCGTAGCCACGCTGCTTCCCTTCATCGGAGATCGTGGCCCAGCGCATTTCTGAGATATTGCCATTGTATTGGCCTAGCCCCCCCAGCTGCATGTCCGTATTGTAGCTTAGCTTCATGCCGAAAAGCTTTTCCTGCTGCACGACCAGCTCCGGGTTGTTGATATCAGTCAGCCAGCCTCGTATGTTGTAGCGGAAGTCCACCTCCTGGAGAAAGTCCCTCTCCCACTCTTCCTGCCCGCTGTTGCTCTTCTTGTGCAGTCTCTTTGTGATAAGCTGTCCCAGCTCGTTGTAACTATTCTCGGCCAGCATTTCCGGCCCATGACCGTCTATCTGCTGCACCGTTTTAGTATGGCGTCCCGCATGGTCGTAGCTCATCTGCTGGTAGATGCGATAGATGCGCGCCGGCTCAGGGTCCCGAGCGGGCACCTGATATATCGCTAGAGTTTCCTCTGGCTGCCCCGCGAAGTCGTAGACGGTGCCCGTCCGCTCCCATCCGGCCACCCGCTTCCCTTCTAAGAAACCGTCGCCCAATGTTTGAATTACCCGGTACTTCTCATCGTAGAAAGTCACGTTCGTCAGCCACTCGCCTGTACCTAGCACCTTAGTTCGCGTACCCGTCACCAGCCCCAAAACGCGTGTGTTCTGCGGAGTCAGCCTCGCCATGATCGTACCGTTGAAGTTATAGTCCTCCAACTCCGGCTGCCCGTAATTGTCGTAAAAGGTCTGCGTCAGCGCCTCGTAGTCATCTCCACCCCCAGGGAAGTACGATTGGCGAGCCAGCGAGGTGGCCGGTGCGATCCGGGCCGTGAGGCTGGCTGTAGATGTGGCCGCGAAGCTGAAGTCCGGCAAAAATGTGATAGAGCCGCTGGCCTCGTAGACCGCCCGCCCGTCATGTGATGAGATGCTCAAGTGCTCCTCCGTCACCTGGTCAGGATCCCCGATGTAGAAGTCCGTCAGGCGCTGCTGCATCTGGCCCTGCGTCAGCTCCTCCCCCGGTCGGTAGAGGCCTGTCTCCACGGACCTGCCGTGCGCGTCGTAGCGCACGTAGCCCCACTCATCACGTAACCGCTGCTCGGCGTCCTGCGTGAGCACAGGCAAGTCGCGCAGGTCATAGACCATGTAGACAGCTCCCGCCCCTGGCACCTGCTTCTCAATCACCCTGCGGCGCCCGTCGTATTCATAACGAAAGCACCAACGTTTCAGGAAAACGGGTGTGAGTGTGGAAGAAAGAGTGACGTGTCCGTTCACGTCCGGACCAGGCAGTTCACTGCGGTAGCCCTCAGGCTGGATCACCAGCCGCAGGTTGCCGAAGCTATCGTAAATGTACTGCGTGATCATGAAACCAGATTCGACTTCACTACTGCTGATTGAACCAATCTCCTGCACTTTCTTTGCCACCACCTGACCCTGCAGGTTTTTGTACTCTACCACGAGGGCGTCCTGCTCATCGTATGTCTCTGTCACGAAGAGGCTGCCCGCAGCATAATACCCTGGAGAAACAAAGAAGTTATCAGAAGAGCTGTACTCCCACTGGCGCACCTCACCCACAGCGTTAGCCCTTTGATGAACTTTCACAGTGTGAATATCCCCCAGCCGTCCGCTTTCAGCTGGTTGCCACGCCTCCCCCGGCGCACCCTGTTCCAGCACACGGTTTAGCGGCGAGGCCTCCAAGATTGCTTGTGAGAAGGGCAGGCCGCTGGCAACCGGGCCATTTTCCTGCTGATAGAACTTGTACTGCCGACTTCCAAGGTAACTGTCGCTCAAGTAATCCGCCCCAGCCCTGGAAGGCCCGTCCCCCAAGGCATTTGGCTTGAAAAAACCACTGGCCTCATCTGCTGCGTAGGGGAGGAACTTGCGCGCCTCACGCCCCAACTGGTCGTATTCCACAGGCGTCACGATATCTTGCTCCAGCGGCGAGGCGCGCTGCGCGACCTTCTGAGAGGCCCTGCCCAAGCCGTCGAAGTAGCTCACCTGCTGCCGGAATTCTCTGGCGGGCAGCTGATGTAACTCCTCATATGTTTTATACTTATCCATCATCACGCTTTCGACGATGTAGTTATGGTTATTGCCGCCGGGAGAAACGGTTACCGTGCCCATGGACGTATAACCGTTTCTCCAGGTGGCTGTCACAGTGTAGGTCGTCGTAGTGACCGGGTTGGCCTTAATGACCGCTCCAGCCGTGCTATTTAGCCCCACAGCCGGTGACCAGGTGAAGCTGGCCTCCGAGCCGTCTGACACGCTCGCCTTAAGTGAAGTGCCGAAGCCTATGCCAATCCCGCTGGAGGTAGCGATGTGCACCGTGGGCGGCGCCAATACTGTCACGCGAACGAGCTGCTCTGGGCCGCAGCTGCCACCGTTTTCATCACAAAACCCGCATTCGTTGCGGTTCTTTACACGATATGTGTAAACACCCGTGGAACTTGGCTCGTGCTCAAAGTTAGATTGACCGATAGTGGTTGCGTCAAGCTCATTCCAGCTGGCGCCCTCGTTGGAGGAGTACCAGTAGTGAGGGGTACCCACCCCGCCTATGCTGGATATCGTTACTTTTTGGCCTAGGTAAATCATGGCCGAGCCTGTCTGCCCGTTGGCCAGGATGGAGCTGTCCACCGGACGCAGGTTGATTGTGACGGCAAACTCCAGGGGCTCAGTGTGGCAGTCAGTAGCGCTTACCCCCTGCACAGAATAGTAATAGGTACCTGCCGCCAGCGTGGAAGGCACAGTGAACTGGGTACCCTCAATCAGCTGGTTTCCCGCCCCATCATACCATCGGAAGGTGTAGGAGTTCTCTCCGCCCGTTGCCGAGAGCACAGTACCCGTTCCCTGGCACACGGTGAGCGTCCCGCTTACCGTTGGAGGGGTCGGATCCGGTGCGTCGATGTGGAGCGGGTAGTAAACCGTGTTTCCGCAGCCGGAGGACATGTAAATCTGAGCCTGGTAAAGATCGTGATCATTGGCCCTGTCGTAGCCCTGAATCATGAACAGCCCCGTACTGTTGCTTTGCACCAGGTTCAGATAGCCGTTCTGGTACTTGTAGAGCCGGTAAGTGCCCCCAGAAGGAGCCCCCGAGAGCTTGATCTCGGCCGTTCCCGGCTCGCAGGATTTGGCGTATTCCACCGACATCGTCGGCGGGGATGTGATGGAGAAGGTGTAGGCCACACGACTGGACTCACACCAGGTGTTATTGTCAAAATAGCTCACCCATACCGTCTTCCCGTCCTCAGCGTACACCATATAGTCACTTGTCGTATTACTGCCCCAGATCTGGGTGGTCTGAACAGGCCAGGTGGAAGTTTCGCCGGAGTACCAGCGAAACTCGCCGCTCACATACTGTCCGCTCTCCCCCTGGTAAGAGTCAGCCCGAAGCGTCACATAGCCCGGCGAGCACAGAGGGCCGTAGGGGGAGACCTGGTAGACATAGAAATCAGGATAGCAGTTTTGCGCCTGTACAGGGCTCCAGAGCAGAAAGAACAGGAGCACCAGACAGCTGACGCGCACTAGCGGGTAGAGTTGTATCATAGCAAAGGATTGACTGTAAACAAATCGTTAATTAAGTTTTCGCAGGACCTGTTCGGTGATGTCCCGGCTTCCTGCGGGCAGAGAGTTCTTTTCTATCGGCAGCACGTCGGTAAAGCCGCCTTCTGAGGCCACTGCCCCGATAGCCTCTACTATGCGCCGCTCCTGCGCCTGCAGGGCAGCCAACCGCTCCTCGTGGAGCCGCCGCAGCAGCTCCTGCTGATTCTTGTCTAGCATTTGTCGCCCAACCTCGTCCTTCGCCTGCAGATTGGCAAGCTTTCGCTTGTAATCCTGCTCGGCGGACTTCCATTTGGCATTTGACCGTGCCTTTACTGCTTGCATCGCTTCGCAGTCTTTCCGCAGCCGTCCATGGTCTACGTAGGCTACTCGCTCCACTTTGTTCTTAGACTTGGACTGATCTGCCTGAGCTTTCGCTTCTACAGACACAAATTGCCACAATAGGAGCACCAGCAGACTGTAGCGCTCTAGGGACTGTAAACCAGTGATTTTCATCGATAAATTCTATTTTGAATTATAATTAATTGATGGTCATCTGTCAACAGGCCCTGCCACTTGAACAAAACCCGGTTACAACCCTAACCTTTATCTTCGATAATTATACTCGTATGCCTTCAAGATATTTCCTTCTAAATCCCTGACCAACCAGAGCCTACCAAAACTGTCATACTCATAAAAGGCAGACTTTCCGTTCATGTCCGTTAAAGAGGTCATGCCGACCAGAGGGTCATAAGTGTAAATAGAAATCATGGCATCGGGTAACTGCTCTGATAACCTTTTTAGAGATGCCAACTGCTCTTCTGATAGGGTAGCACTGCCTGCCAGCACGCTTACAGCCTCCTCACCCCCTAAAGCATTCTTTACCTGATCAAAAGTGGCGTTACGCACCTCAGCTATGGGATAAGTGTAATTATATCCCCATAGGTAACTTATGGGGGCCGAGTGCTCCTTAGTAATCATAAGCAGGTTTCCTTGCCTGTTATAGCCGCCAATCGTCACTTCAGCCTGATAGCGTTGATCTTTTACGAATGCGCTGTTTAGGTCAACTCCTGCCCTTACAAACCCAGCCTGCGGCACTGGGGCAAGGGTACTTATTCTTTGCAGCTGCTCCAGTTGGACTCCACCCTGCTCAGTACCAAAATCACGATAAAGATGCAGGTTAGCGCCTAGCAACGCTTTGGCACCATTGGTTATTTCCCATTGCGTCTCCTCTATCGTCGAAGCCACCATGTTAAGGTCCTGCATCTTCTTAATCGCATGCACTCGCTCGTCAGCAGTCGCTAAATCACCAACAGCGTAATCCACCGGGTATGTATATTCCGTTTGCCGTATGCTACCTTTGCTGTCTGTAAAGGACTGTTTTGTCAAAAGCCTATGATTGTTGTAGGTGTAGTTCTTGACTGTGGTGATTGGCCGTAGTCCGTTTGCGTCGAAAACAGTCTCAGTTTCCCGTATTGGCAAATAGGAATAGGTATAAAATCTATAAGGGGTGCCTTCTATAATCCCAATGCCCCCGCATGGCGCAATCAGAGCAGCTTTCAATGACCTTACAAATTCATTGCTTTTATTAAGGGCTACATATTCAATTTCCTTTGCCCTGACGAGCACATCCGTGTCTGTAAAGTCTTTCTTTACCCGGAGCTTCCCGCGCTCCTCCTCCAGGGAGGTGTAGGGCTTGTACGGACTGCGGGCAAGGGGTTGCAAGGTTTGATTAAGAGGAGTTACTTCATCTAACCTATTGTCAAAGTCAAAATTCGTGAACAGGTATTGACTGTAGCTGCCGTCAGCTCTTTTCTCAATCACTTCGCTGTAGCCAATATGGCTCCCCTGGCTATTGGCCGAGACAGGAAGCTGGGACTGAGATGAAAAGAAAGATCTCACGTACCAGGTGTTCGCCTCATTATAGGATTTCAGTCGGTAATCGACAAAATAATATTTTGATTGCCCACCCAAAATTCCGGAGGACCCCAAAGCATTCGCTTCAGATGCATTGGTATAACCTGAAACATAAAAGTATTCCGTTACTAGATTCCCGTTCGGGCTTTCAGGAGAAGTATTTGTAATCTTTTTGATACGCAGTCCACCAGCTTCTCCCGGGTAGCCGTTATCAGTATTCTGAACTTGCGAGCGGTCTTCCGAAAGCTGCTTACCATATGCATGCTGCTCAAATTCAAATGTCGTCTCGCCGCCGGTTGGGTATATGATTTTAGAAAGCGTGCCTCTCAGAAACACGCTTGGGATATTGGAGGACGCTCTGGAATCATAATATTCGTCTAACTTGTTGAAATTTTGATTCCTTTCGTTGTAAAAGCCCCAATGGTCTACCTGACCCGCCAGATAAGGGGGCAGTGGCTTATCTACGTGATGGTATCGGAACGAATAGCCGGGCTTGGCGGCGCCACTTCTCCCTATTTCAGTGAATGACAAAAGCGTCAGCCGCTCTTCTGGTTTTGCCTGTGTTGAATTGTTATATGTGAATAGGAATTCCCGGAGTGATTCTCCGTCCTTTATCAGTTTTATCCGGTCAAGCTTTTTCCATTGCAATTTATCCAAGCTCTCTAAATACTTATTAAGCTCATAATCCTGCTCCCCTTTAGAAATATCCCCCGTCATCAAAACAGGGAAAAAGTAATCGGCCGTTTCAACTCCACCGTTTAGTCTTTTCCTTTCCTCAAACTGATCTACATAGATTTGATCATTGTACCGAAGTTCATGGCTAACGGAGCGTTCAAAAATCAACTTACCGGTGCCCCCCTCAACAACTGACAGATATACAGGTGCAATTAATTTACCATCATAACTCTTTATTGGCGAACCCCAGCCCATGCAAGAGCTAGTTAAGTCAAATATTTTATCAGGCTTCTCCTCTTTAGTAGAAAGATTAATATTATAAGTCAAGAGCAACTGGTTAATAAAATTATCCCGCTCGTATTTCAGGTTGATCTCCCTTCCGTTTTTCCTAATTTTAGTCAAATACCAGGCATTAGCCACCCATGTACCATATTTTTGATCAAAGAAGTCCATGCTATACTCTATAGCTTCCTCCGTCCCGCCAAAAATATACTCAGTCCCGTCTTCAGCTGTGATGGTAAAACCACCAAAAGTCTGCGGATATTCATATGAATTGTGGAAAGAATGTACTGGGGGTTTAAAAGGGACATTCAACAAGGGGACGGTTTCATGCAGTTTTACCTTGACGGGCTGGTCGCACCTGACCTGCCATTTACCATCATGGTTAAGGTAAAACTTTCCACTGTAATGTAAGAAATTAAAGGAGAACTCGTCTGGCTCTGTATCCCGGTAGACTTTCTCAGGATCTTTAGCAATTGCCTCCATGTTATCGAGTGAATTCCAATTATCCCCTTTCAACACTCCATGGGTATAGTAGTAGCCAACATTGTCCCTATAATATGGGTATTTAGCATTGGTTGAGTGGTACTCATCATTCACGTCATTTACTGTCCGCGTGATCACCCCTCCTACCATCAGGCTCCAGCCCATTCCCACCCATCCAGGATGCGCATCAGGTCTGACGCCCGAAGCATGGTAACTCAGCGTAATGGGCAGCTGAATGTGTCCTTCATTCAGAGAGTAAATTGGAATTTGTATATTAGGAACTCCTGTGAAATGAGACACAGGAACCTCTCCGTACAGGCCCAGCCCTGCGGCATTCGGGCTCTGCAAATTGGGCAATTTCCCTTGTACATGTATGCCAAACTGAGCTTTAGCAGTTTCCTCATCCTGTATATTTTGTGCATGCCCTGTTACTGTTATAAGAAAGAGCAGCAGTAACTTAACCAGTTTGGTTTTCATACGCGTTAGTTATATTCAGATTTCACTTTACTAGACATTTACCGAATTGCCTTCTTTTCATGCTGTATGTCAATCTAATTAAGAGGCACAGATCATTGCTTAGCATTCATCTGCTCAATTTTCCCCTTAAGAGACTCTATCTCTTTTTTCTGATCAATTAGATAAAGCGTGAGTTCTTCAATCTTCTGCAGCAACAATGCATCTGTTTTACCCAGGTCAACCCCTTGTTCCTGTACCTCTGTAGCCGAAGGTACGTCCGGCAGGTGGCCATGCTGCTTAATGTGCTGCTCTACTTCTTCAAGCGGTCGCAACCGGTAATCTGGTTTGAAGACAAAATCCGCCCAGCCGCTCTCCACCCTGATCTCTTCGGCTCTTATTTTTCCCTTCACCGCAAGACGGTAACCGCTCAGGTTTTCCGTACCAATGCCTAGGCCGCCATCCCGCAGATTAACAGTAAAGCTATGCCCTACCCTGACGCGCTCCGTCTGGGCCCCGACACCATGGTAATATGCATTGTAACCCGCGATGTATACTGTTTTGGGGTCCCAGCCATTATAAGTACCAATGAGATGGTGCACACCAGTGCTGGAACTGGCTGTCAGCATATTGTCATTCCCGTCACTGATGTGGATCTGTGTATTCACATGAAGGTTATGCTGTGGACTGGCAACACCTATACCGATATTGCCATTACCCCGGATAGTGAAGGATTCCCCAGCACTTGACTGATAACTCGTGAAAGCGATTTTGCTATCGGTACCGTCCACGAAGTTTAAATGAAATTCTGATTTTTCGCTTACGCCCTTGAACTGTATGGTCCCTAAGCCGCCTGTGCCCCAAGGCGTAATAGATATCGTAGGCCGGTTCCCCTTCATTTGGAATGTCGGGGTCGCCCCAAACCATACACCTGGTGTTTGCACGCCAATACCTATGTTGCCATTATACTCCCATAAGTTAGATGAGGGAGTGATGAGTGTCTGCGCATTCACATAACAACAAAATAAAAGTGTTATACCCAGCAGTAATACTTTTCTCATCTAGTGATTATTTTTACGCAATGCTTTAATTTCTTCATCCATCCTGATCAGGTGCAGCGTAAGCTCCTCCACCTTCTGCAGCAGCAGGATATTCATCTTGCCCAGATCCAGTCCTTCCTGCTCCATCTCGGCAGCCGGGGCAATGCCGGGCAGGTGCTTATGGACCCGTACAAATTTCTCCGTATCTTCCAGACTTGGCAGCTTGTAATCTTCCTCAAAGACAAAGTCCGCCCCAGCCGCCACTGTCACCTTCACCTCCCGGGCATGCACGTTCCCGGCTACGGTCAGCTTGGCATCGGGAGTTGCGGTACCAATGCCGACATTGCCTTTTACTATTAGGTCATTTTTGTCTGGGTCAGCATAATTATATGAATCAGCTATCAGAACCCCGCCCGCTTTTAGACCTGCAGCACTGGATTGCTGGGGCGAGTTTATAAGCCGTAAGTACCGATTGAACTCCCCCTGTCCAGTACCGGTAAAAATAAGGCTGCCATATACATCCGATTCTAATACCATGTTCCCAGCTACATGTAGCTTTTGGTTGGGATTGTTCGTGCCGATGCCCACATTGCCACTTGTCTGAATAGTCATCAGATCAGTGGCACCATTGTAAGAGTTATGGTTGTACCTTGTAATCTTGAACGCATCCTGGCTGATGCCGTCCCAGCCGTAGGAAAGCACAGCGTCAAACGAGCCACTGTGCCCCAGGCGGAATGAGCCTCCGTTCAGGTTGTCGAGTTTGTGCAGGTGGAGCCCGTTGAGCGGGGTTATGCCGACGCCGACGCGCCCGCTATTGTAAAAGATATCCCCGCCACTTGACTGCCATTGGGCATGGCCTTCCGTGCACAGCAATGACAGCAGGCAGATAAAAAACAAGCGCTTATACAAGCGCTTTAAAAGACTTTGTATCATGGCAAGACGAACACTTTGTCGATAAATGTTTTGAGCGGATGATTCTGGCATTTTACTTTTCAAGCTTCACCACCCTTTCTTTAAGTGCTTGAATCTCTTCTTTATGCTGCTGCATTGCCGTATTCTGTTCGATAATGTACAGGGTGAGCTCCTCCACTTTCTGCAGCAGCAGAATATTCATCTTGCCTAAGTCTAGCCCCTCATGCTCCATCTCGGCAGCCGGGGCGATGCCGGGCAGGTGCTTGTTTTTTCGCACAAATCTCTCTGTCTCATCAAGGCTGGGCAGCGCGTAGTCCTCCTCGAAGACAAAGTCGGCTCCGGCTGCTACCGTCACCTTCACCTCCCGGGCATGCACGTTCCCGGCTACGGTTAGTTTCGCATCAGGCGATCGGGTTCCGATTCCTATGTTTCCGCCCGGGTGAATGATCAGATCATCTGCCTCTCTGCCTGCATTGGCGAAGTGCAGCATGCCGTCTGCCCCAGAGTAAATCCCATACATGTTGCCCCCAGCAGCGGTGTTTTTCAACAGTAAGCCTGACCCCCAGCCAGGTCCGGAGGAGGTAAGGGCCAGTGCCAGGTTATTGGAGGCACCCTGGTCCACAGCTAGGCGTGCCTCAGGTGAAGTGGTGCCAATTCCGACATTTCCTTTCATGTACCAGTTACCAGTCTCTGCCTCTATAAAACCAAGGTTATTCGATCCCGAAGAGTAAAACCCTATTTTTGGCAGGTCACCGCTATTGCTATAGAGGCTGCGGTCCGGTATATGAAATGTGAGCATCCGGCCACCGTTGAGACTGCCACCACCACGACCCACCATATAGTCTGTCGTATTATCGGTACTGGATTTGAGGCTAATCAAACTCCAGGCAAATTCCGCATTGCTGCTTTGTAAATCCAGCGTAGGACTAAACCCTCCCCCTCCCTCTCCAAAAACTGAAAGCTTAGCATTTAGAGCTGTTGTACCAATCCCCACACGCCCCCCGCTATAAAAGATGCCCCCAGTACCGGTGGACCATTGTGCGTAGCTCGTCGTACAAAGCAGGGAAAACAAGCAAAGAAAAAATATACTTTTATTCATTTAGATAGTTGCCTAAAAATTTATGTGAGCCAAGACTATAAAAAAGACTGGAGGGCAAATAGCTAAAAAAGAAATTAGCTTGAAGGGGAATGTAACATTATTAGCAAAAGTTCGTTTTCTGTTAAAGGTGACTTATGTCCTATTGTAAGTGCAAATAGGCATCTCACAACATCTTCTGAAAGGAATGTTTATGTTACTGAGTTACTTAAATTAAAATAATAATAATTTTACCTCAACTAAGAAATTAAATCAGTATAGATTATAAACTACTTAGCTACAACACTTTAATCATAGTTATAACATTTTATTCTAAGCAGAAGTAACAGTATCACAGTATTCTCCTTATACCCTATATCAAAGATCATTCCGTTTAAGCCCATTGATTTTTAACTGAGATAGTACTACGAGCAGCAGTATAGTACACTACTACATCCTAGTAAAGTTTCGGGTTGGTTTACCTTATATTCTTTTGAATCCAAAGCTGTATAGCCATCATTATAGAATTGATGGTTACTCTTAGACAATCACAAAACCGCATGGCTGGTCTCACCACTATCATCATATATGCCCTAACACATTCCTTTTATCACCTGTTATAACACGATGACCGCGGTAATCGATTAGCTATTATTACCACATGATGCATTTTTAAGCAATATTCGCCAAACTCTGACTTCTTCAATCATGCCTGCCTGTACCTATAGAAGACATCTGTACCAAATTCTAAGGCTAGTCAGGTAATCAAATTTTGATTATTTTTATACCTTAAAAATATGACTAGTTTAATAACCCCATTATTTCATATTTCGCTAGCGGCAAACGCAACTTAACCGGTTACTATTCATGTATGCTGTAACTGTAATAAAAATGCGCAAATTTGTTCCTTAGTTTGAAATCCCCTGCATTTAAGTATACATAGTCAAACAGTAATATATCTTCCTAACTAAAAAAATACCGAAGTACCATATTATACTTGCTGCATACCTTTCTTCTTTCCTATGCTTGTGTTGATGTTTAAACGCTCGCTGCCTATTGACTGTTCTCTTTGGCTATTGACGCACTTAAGATATCGCAGAAACCCGTTTGAATGACTTTCAGTTGTAAACATTCTGGTACTTCAGGAAATCACATACTCTTTTTGAGCAGCCTATTCTACTTTTTACCTACTGGAGGTTCTCATAATTTTTAGAAAAGTGAAGGCTATCTTACCAAGTCACTCTTTTACAAACACCTCCCTAGAACTCTCATTCTTCCCCTTCACCAGCTTGGGCGCCTTCCGCTTGCTCGTATAAAAGCCTATTGCATCAGCAACCAAAGCGGGCCTCAAAGGAACCCCGAGTTTTTCCTGACACAGCTTGAAAACCTCCAGCCCTGTTCGCGGCCTATCGAAATAATCATTCGCAAACAGCCCATTCACAAACTGCTGCACCTGTTCCTGAGTAGCCACACTTTTCAACGGAAATTCAAAATTGGCAGGTTCCTCCTCAAAGGTTAGAAAATGCCCCTTGCCTCCTTCTTTCAGAATGGATATGGTATAACTCTTGTTATTTAATCTAGGACTAAGACCATGATCTACCTGAATCTGGTAAAACGGCTCCTCGATTTTACCCGGCATCAGGTCAGACAGCGGGCAATCAAAAATCAGCCGCAGGTAGTTTGTCTCGGTAGCGTTATACTTTTTTGTGGAGGTTGGATCCTCCAGATTCCTTACATACAGGGGATGATAGCCCAACAGAAACGAAAGCTCCCGGGCTGTGTAGCCCATTGCAAGCCGCTTCTGCCTTACACGGTAGGTTTTATCGAACTCAATCGATGATACAGGCATTGTTAAGATTGCTGTCGGCTTTTCTTTTTTCACATCCCTAATTACGGCATTTCAGGATGTTTTTGAAAGCATAACTTTAAACAGCTATACCTGTTGGTACTGCACGTTGCCGCTTTCGAGCTCCACCTTCTTCAAGCCTCCTTTTTCAACTGCCCTTTCCAGAATAGCAGTATAATCTGTCACAGGCCTGCTTTCGCTATAGTATGCATTACAATAATCGGTAGTTTCCCTGATTGTCCTCGGCACACTGAAGAACTTACCTTCCTCAAGCAATGCATTGATGATCCCCGTTGGCCCCAGCCCTTTGGGGATTGTCACTCTGGTCTTCACCTGGGCCGTGTCATTCAGAATATTCGCTGGATAGAAATCATAGACCGTACAGCCAAAGTAGTTGGCGATTAAGTTGAGCTGATGATCGGTATATTTATGGGTTGTAGAGACACTTTCAATTTTCCCAACAGCTGAATTGTCACCAGATGGACTTATAATTTCTGAAAGCTTTTTTTGAGATACTTCTTTCTCTAGTCGAAGCATTCTAACCTTATCAATAATATACTGGTCAGTAGGAGTGATTTTGATTTCTTTTCCCATCCAGACAATAAAGAGGATGGTATTTTTATACTATGGTTCCAAAATATTTTGATATATTAAATCTATATACTATCTTAGCTTTTAGAACAACATCTAGGATTAGAAATCCAGGCAATTGGGTTCTGAGTCTTGCGCGGAAAATGTAGGAAACTTTCTGTTGGTGCAAGATGCAGGAGTAGTTGCCCATTTACTATCTTTGCGATAGTGATGGGCCCGCTCTTGTATGTGCCAACAACCCTCCTACAGGTTTCCGCATCATACGGAGTGGGTTCCATTGCTATCGCTTCTTTCTGATAGCGATTCCCCTCTATCAAGATTCATTATTCAACTGCACTTTATAGTCAGAGTAATGAATCAGAAATTCAACAGCACCATACAGTGCGTATCTGCACACCGGAGTCCTTCCTCCGGCTGGGTGCTACTCATTTCACCCCCTGAGTGAGCTGATTCCTTCCCGTTGCTGCCCCGCTAACACCAGCTAGCACGTGGTGTTGCAGGTAGCTGTCCTCTTTCCCCTCCCCGGCATGACCAGCTCCTATTTAGAGCCTGGCAGGACCCCTATTTCCCAAACTTTAACCGATTACCGCCTATGGAAACCATGCCCTATACCTTACCTGAATTCAAACTCTCCGAGCCAGACCAGGCCCTGCTCGACTTCTGCGCCCGCTACCCGCAGCACGAAGCGCAGCAACGCCTCTGGAAGTGGTTTATCCTAGCCCTGAAGGACAGCAAGTCCTCCTGTATGCATAACACCGAACTGATTACCTTTTATGAAGATCTTAAAACGCTTGTTTCAGCTCTATATCAACTGCATGACATGCCCGAGAAAACCTGTTCCGCGCCGCAGCTAAGCAACAGAACGGCCTGTCCAGAAAAAGCCTCGCTGGCCGAGGCCCTGGAATCCCTGCACACCAACGTGTCGGCCAACTGGATGCTGCTCGTCTGTCCGCCTGATTAGAAAGTTTCCTACAGATCCACCCGCACTAGCGGCTAAATAATTGTTACATCCTGATTTACACTTATATGAAACCACAAAAATGGCTTCCCGGGCTTCCTATGCCTATACTTTTCCTGCAGGCTGCCCTCCGATCAGTTGCTGGCGGTCCGCAGACACACCGCCCGGACCAGCTTACAGAATCAATTGTTGCCTCGGCAGCGGTCATACTCTGCCGCTGCCGCCGCGATCCAATGCTACACTAGGGGAGGCCGGGGCGCCCGGCACTGTCCGGCTGTGCAGGGGGCGGCTGCTCTATAGGTTATAGAATAGTTTTAAGGTGAGTAACCGCAGTCGCCCGTGAGCGAAACTCTTCGTCCCTCGCTCACGCCGGTCGCCCCCGCCTCTCCTCTTCCTGCTCCCTGTCAGCTACCTTCTCTCAGGCCGCTAGGCGGAGAAAAGCCCAGTGCCCACCTGTGGCCTTACACATCAATTAAACCTTTAAACACTAATACATGCCGTTAATAAAACAGTTTTTAAATAGAATAACTCTCCATCATGCGTGTTGCCTGGCTTTCGTCCTGATGGCGCTGCTGCTTTCCCAAGCCGTTCGGGGACAGGCACAGGAGCACGCTGCCGCTGAGCTGGAGACAGGGGAGCAGGTACCCGACGTGACCTTCAGCACCCTGCTTCACTACCCATCCGGCACGGCCAGCCTTTCCGACTTCCGCGGCAGGGTCGTGCTGCTGCAGTTCTGGGCCACCACATGCGGTTCCAGCCTGCTGGCGCTCCCGAAGCTGGAGGCTCTGCAACAGGCCTTTGGCGATAGCCTGCAGGTGATCACCGTCACCTCCCAGAAACGGGAAGAAGTGGAGACCTTTCTCGCCAACAACCCTATTGGGCGGCGCATGAAGCTACCGATCGTACTGGACAATCAACAGTTGGAGGAGCTCTTCCCATACAACGCCGTGCCCCATCTCGTGTGGATCAGCCCGGAGGGCAGGCTGCTTGCCCAGACCGGTCCGTACGATGCAACGCCCGCCACAGTGCGCCGCCTCCTGCGGGGGCAGGAAGGCAATTTCAAAGACCACAAGAAGGACGTCATGGATCATGACTACAGCAAACTGCTCTTCCATGAGGGAAACGGCGGCTCCCCTTTCCCCCGCTACCGCTCCATTCTCACCCCTTATGTGCCGGGGCTGGGCGGAGGGTCCGGCAAGGTGAAGACAGACTCTACCCTGCGCCTGCAGATCGTGAACGCCTCCGTGGCGCAACTCCTCCGGGCTTCCTGCGGCCTGCCCTCCTACTTCCCGGAAAAGCAGATTTTCCTGACCAGCGATAAGGCCCGCGCCCACCAGGTGCACAACCTGGTGGAAGAGCGCCAGCACAAGAACTACTGCTACGAAATGCTGCTACCCGCCGCCCTGTCCGATAAGCTATACACCTTCATGCAGCAGGACCTGGAGCGGCTCTTCGGCCTGCAGGCCAGCGTCCGCAAAAGACGCATCGACTGCTGGGAGCTGACCCTGCTGGACCGAGCGGCAGTGCCGCGGTCTGCCGGGGGTGAGCCCGGCCACAACTTCACCGACGTCAGCGACCCGGACAAGTACATGCGCAACGAGTCGGCCAACAGGCTGGTGGTTTTTCTCAACAAGCATATCCCGGACCTTCCGGTGCTCGACAGAACAGGTATCACCTACCCTATCGATCTCCAGCTGTCGGAAGGCGACCTGCAGGACATCAATCGGCTGAACACCCGGCTGGCGGCTTATGGCCTCCGGCTGCAGAAGAAAAAACGCCCGCTCCAGGTGCTCATCATCCAATAAGTATTTCCAAACCTAAAAATCAATCCTGTATGCAATCAAAACTACTAATCGCTTTCCTGCTGTTTTGCAGCACGCTCCCCGCCCTGGGGCAGGAGCGGCTGCAGGGCCGTGTGGTCGCCTCTCCCGGCAACCACCCGCTCCCCGGTGCCACGGTGCGCCTGCTGGGCACCAGCGCTGCCACCGCCACTGATCCCGAGGGGCGCTTTACACTAGCCCCTCTCCAGGCTGCCGACACCCTGGAGATCTCTTTTCTGGGTTATATCACACAGCAGGTGCCGCTAAAACCACCTTTGCGCGGGGAAATGACCATTGCCCTGCGTGAAAACTCCCAATCCCTCGGGGAAGTGCTCGTCTCCACCGGCTACGAGCGCCTGGCTCCCGAGCGGGTGACAGGCTCCTTTACGCAGGTGGACCGGGAGTTGCTCGACCGCTCCGTCAGTCCCGGCATCCTGGACCGGCTCAAGGGCGTCACCTCCGGCCTTAACTTTGACGAGCGCGTTCGCAACAACCCCAAGGTCAACATCCGGGGCATCAGCACGATCTACGGCAATGCCGAACCGCTCATTATCCTGGACAACTTTCCCTACGAGGGCAGCCTGAACGCTATCAACCCCAACGACGTGGAGAGCGTCACGGTGCTCAAGGACGCAGCAGCGGCCTCTATCTGGGGCGCCCGTGCCGGCAACGGCGTGATCGTGATCACCACCAAAAAAGGACGTCTCCAGCAGCCCATGCGCGTGAACGTCAATGCTAACGTCAGCATATTGCAAAAGCCGGACTTCAGCCAAGTGCCCATGATGGCCCCGGCTGACTTCATCGGGGTGGAGCGCTTTCTTTTCGGGAAAGGCTTCTACAACAGCCAGGAGAACAGTCCCGCCCGCACGTTACTTTCACCTGCCGTAGAGTTGATGATCCTGCACCGAAAGGGCCAGCTCACGGATGCCCAGCTGGAAGAGGCCCTGCAGGGCCTGGCCACCCATGACGTGCGGGACGATTTCCAGCGCCATCTCTACGATACCGGGGTAAACCAGCAGTACGCCCTTAACCTGAGCGGCGGCGGCGAGCGCATGTCCTATTATCTGGCAGGTGGTTATGATGCGGCCACCGGCCAACTGGGTGATCCCAACCACCGCATCAGCCTACGCGCTGACAACAGCTACACCCCCATCAAACGACTGACGCTGCACACAGGCATCAATTTGGCACAAGGGACCAGGCGGTTCGGACGGCCCGGCTTCAGTGACATCAGCCTGGACCAGTCCAAAAGGCTCTACCCCTATGCCCGCCTGGCGGACGAACAGGGCAATCCGGTGGTCCTGCCCAGGGACTACCGGCAGGACTATGCCGCCGCTGCCGCATCCAGCGGTCTGCTCAATTGGGAATATGTGCCGCTGCGGGATGCTGACGGAATTGACCACACGATCGAGCAGCAGCAGGCCATCGTGACGACTGGGGTGGACGTGGACCTGTTCAAAGGCCTGACTTTTATCGGGAAGTACCAGTATGCCCATAACCAGGACCTGAACACTAACCTGCAGACAGCCGAGGCATACGGGACGCGCAACCTGATCAACCGCTTCACCCAGGTGAACCCGGACGGAACGCTGAGCTTCCCTGTTCCCCGGGGCAGCATTATTGACACCTGGCACAGCCAGTTCCGGTCCCACAACGGCCGGGGCCAGTTGCGTTATGACCTGTCACATGGCCGGCATGAATTGTCGGCAATGGCCGGTGCCGAAGGGCAGACACAGCGCAGCACCGGTCAGCAGTTCCGGGCCTATGGCTACGACGAGCGCGTGGGCACCTCCGCGTTTGTTGACCATATGACACAGTTTCCCCTCTCTTTCAACCCGGCCACGAGGGGCCGCATTCAAAACAACACCGGCTTCTCAGAGCGGAACCAGCGTTATACCTCCTACTACGCTAACGCTACTTACACCTATGACAGCCGCTATGTCGCCACCGCGAGTGCCCGTAAGGACGCATCTAACCTCTTTGGGGTGAACAGCAACCAACGCGGCGTTCCCCTCTGGTCGGCCGGACTGGCCTGGAACGCACACCGGGAGGACTTCTTTTCCCTTCCCTGGCTGGAATACCTAAAGGCCAGAACTTCCTTTGGCTACAACGGCAACCTGGACAACAACCTGACCGCCCTGGCTACCATCAGTTCTTTGTCGGGGAACCTGAACGGCGACCCTTACGCGGTCGTGCGCACCTACCCGAACCCGGACCTGCGTTGGGAAAAAGCAGCCACTTGGAACATGGGCCTGGATTTCCGCCTGAAAAACGAGCGCCTGCACGGCACGCTGGACTATTACATCAAAAAAGGTACGGACCTGATCGGTGACGCCCTCGTGGACCCGACGGCTGGTGTGATGAGCGGCAGGGTCCGCCGCAACGTCGCCTCCATGAAAGGCAGCGGCGTGGACCTCTCACTGACCGGAAAACTGCTGGATAGGGGCCTGCACTGGAGCAGCACGCTGCTCTTCAACTACAACAGGAACGAGGTCACCCGCTATGAGCGCACCACGGCCAGCGGCAGCACTTTCATCAATTCCGGCCTCTCTGTCACCCCGGTGGAAGGGCGTCCCCCGTACAGCATCTACAGCTACGCTTGGCAGGGGCTGGACCCTCAGACAGGGGATCCGCAGGGCCTCGTTGAGGGGGAACTCAGCAAAGACTACACAGCCATCACCCGGCATACGCAGCTGGAGGAACTGGTCTACCATGGCCCGGCCCTGCCTCCTGTTTTCGGCTCCTTTCTGAACACCTTCCGCTACAAAGGCGTCACGTTGTCGGGTAATATCAGCTACCGCTTCGGGCATTACTTCAGGCGCCCCTCTATCCACTACAACAACTTGTTCCAAGGCTGGGTGAGCCACCCGGACTTTGCCCGCCGCTGGCAGCAGCCGGGAGACGAGCAGCACACTTCGGTTCCGTCCATGGTCTACCCCAACAACGTGAACCGCGACACCTTTTACACCAACTCCGCCGCTTTGGTGGAAAAAGGGGACCATATACGTCTACAGGACATCAACCTGACGGTGGACGTCCTGCAGCCGTCCAGTTCCCGGCGCATGGTACAGCACGTTCAGCTCTACGCCGTAGCCCGGGACCTGGGCATCCTGTGGCGCGCCAACAAGCACGGCCTTGACCCTGACCATGCCAGTTACATGACACTACCCCCAACCCTGTCCATGGGATTCCGGGTTGGATTCTAACTCTAAAAGACCTATACCATGAAAAAGTTAAAATGCATTTTCACCCTGCTCCTGGTGGTTTTCCTTTCATCCTGCGAGCATTTTCTGGACGTAAAGCCCGACAAGTCGCTGGCAATCCCGACTGACAGGCTCGAAAACCTCCTGCGCCTACTTGACAACACCTTCGTGCTGAACCAGGAAACCCCTTTTACCGGCGAAGTCGCCGCTGACAACCTCTACATCAGGCCTGCAGACTGGAACGCCCTCTCCAGTCTGACGGTCAGGAACGTCTATGCCTGGGAGCGGGATGTCTACAATGACAGTGACCGCAACGACTGGTCTCTTTCTTACAATGCGGTGCTGTATGCCAACCTGGTGCTGGGGGGCACAGAGAAACTGGAGCCTGCCCCTCACCAGCAAAGCGAGTGGGACATGATCAGGGGGAGCGCGCTTTTCTACCGGGCAAACGCCTTCTACAACCTGCTGCAGGTCTATGCGGTGCCATACAGTGAAGCTACGGCAGCCCAGGACCCAGGCATTGTGCTCAAACTGAGCCCTGACATCAACGAGCGAGCTGGCAGGGCATCTGTGCAGGAAAGTTACGACCAGGTGCTGGCAGACCTGAAAACGGCCGCAGAGCTGCTACCGGAAGTGCCAGCCTACAAGACCCGGCCTTCCAAGCCGGCCGCCTTCGCGCTGCTCGCCCGCACCCTGCTGCAGCAGGAGCGCTACGCCGAGGCCCTTTCCTATGCAGACAGGGCCCTCAGTCTGCATGACCGGCTGCTGGACTACAACCTGCTGGATCTGAGCGCAGCGAACCCCATTCCGGGTATGAACGAAGAGGTGATTTTCCATACCACCATGTTTATGCTCTCCGGCACTTACTACCCGGCGGGAAAAGTGAACCCCGACCTGTACGCGCTCTATGGGGAGGATGATCTGCGCCGGGAGGTCTTCTACCGCGTGTACGACCCCGGCAATATTGGCTTCCGGGGAAGTTACGCCGGGTCCATTCTCCTCTTCACCGGGCTCGCCACCGACGAGCTGTACCTGATCCGCGCCGAGTGCCTTGCCCGGTTGGGTCAGGCGGGGCCGGCCATGGCCACGCTCAATGTCCTTCTGGAAAAACGCTGGAAGGCCGGTACCTTCACGCCCCTGGAAGCTACTGACGGCACCCAAGCATTGGACATCATCCTGGAGGAGCGTAGAAAAGAGCTGGCTTTCCGAAGCCTGCGCTGGTCTGACCTGCGCCGCCTCAACAGGGACAGCCGCTACGCCATTTCCCTCAGCCGGGAGCTACCCGAGGGCACACGCACACTTCCGCCGGGGGATCCCAGCTACGTTTTCCCGATCCCGCAAAGAGTGATAGAAATAAGCGGTATTCAGCAGAACTGAGCTCACACCAAAAAGCCTGATGCGCATACGCATCAGGCTTTTCTTATTCAGCAAAGCGCCTCCTTAGCTACTGTTGGCTGCGGAACACTTCCCTTGCAGGGTCATCTACACCATCCTGCGTCGGCTTACCTGGGTTCGTGGCATCCTCCTCCGCTAGAATAGCGCAGCGGTGGTCGCCCACCACGCAGTTGGACGGTGACCCACCGGTGATGGTGTAGTCATTCGGATCAGAGGGATCACCTCCCATCTGCAGCAGGAACCACTGCTCCTGTTGCTCTTCCGGCTGCGAGTTCCCCTCGACTCCGGCAACCGCCAGTGCTGTCCCCAGCAAAATGGCGAGCATACTCAAATTCATCTTTTTCATGGTATTAAAAATTAAATGTTGCCTGAGATTGGCAGGTTCAGGCGATCACCTGCTCCGACTGGCTCCCGAGCCCCTGCCCAGTCGGAGAATTTATACTGTCGTTTCCCATGCAGCGGGGCTCCCCTGCTGCGCTGTTTCCGTGCTTACTCTTTGCCGCTTCCCTCCTTTCTCTTAAACAGCCCGGCGGTTGCCCGCACAGCAGGCTCCTGCCGGACTGATCGTATATAAAGTATCGTCGCTGTTATCGCTAAAGCCAGAAAAACCACATTGAAGACCAGGTGCGTCTCCCAGTCCATCCGCTCCAGCACACCCCCGCAGCTGCAGGGGATGTAGCCGAAAGCGCGTGAAAGGATCAGGGCAACGTACAAAGTGAAAATCGACATCAGGAGCGTTGCCAGGTAGAGTCCCTGCTGCCGTGTCCGTGGGAAGAAAAGCAGAACACAAACCAGTAGCTCCGTCAGGGGCAGCGCCCACAGCAGCACACTTTCCCATCCGGCAGGGAAAGGCTGCAGCACCAGCTGCCCCTGGAAGGCTTGCAGATCCAGCAGTTTGCTCAGTGCCGTGTAGAAGAACAGCAGGATCAGCAGTGCTGTGATGCCCTCTATAACTACCTTTCTATTCATATCCCTTCCCCTTTTGGTGTAGTATAAAGGTAGAGGAAGGCTTTTTGGAAAATTCTGTTCCAGAACAGAAGAAAAGGCTATTTTTCAGAAACTTGATGGGCTTACGCTCGTAGTTGGGTGGCCTATATGGTATGGCTAGATAAGAGAGGAGGTGGATGACGGTTTAGCATAGCAGCTCTTTCTGAGTGCCAGCACCTGCCTATAACCATCTTGATTGGAGTTAGAAGAGGGCTGATCAGTATTTATCTTGCTATGGAGCCTGACGAAGAACTTGGTAAACTACAGTCAGGAGTTGTTGAGCGACTTAAATACCCGACAAATTCATCTAATTTGTCTTTAAAACAAGACATGAGTTTTCAGAACCTGCAAATAGAAGCAATTGCCTTAGTAGGAAGTCCAAATAAAAGACAATCCTGTAAGAACACTACTTAGGACACTTCAAAGCAAAAGTCCACTGTCATTCATTTCGGCGCAAAGGTAGCCTTGCGGCCCGGACACGGGACAAGGTAGTCCTGAAAAAATGGGTATCCCTGAAAGGAGCCCTCCGCATTTTTACAGGCTCCACCTATGCCCTCAGTCCGATCCCGGAGGCAGTGAGGGCACCATAATCAATTCCTCATACTTAAAAGAACAAGATTATGGAAAAGCTGACTAAAAAATCCGGATTAAACAGAGTAGCAGAAATCAAGCTGACTTACCGCTCCAAAGTAAAACCATCCGAGCGTCCACAGGTAACCAGTTCCACTGACAGCGCAGCGGTGCTCCGCCAAAGCTGGGATACAGGAAAGATAGAGTTTGTGGAGCAGTTCAAGGTAATGCTTCTCAACAGGGCCAACAGGGTGCTGGGCATTTACGAGCTTTCAACCGGAGGCGTGGCAGGCACGGTGGCTGACCCGAAGCTTATCTTCGCTGCAGCGCTTAAAGCTTGCGCCAGCTCCATCATCCTCTGCCACAACCACCCCTCCGGCAACACCAAGCCGAGTGCGGCAGACTTACAATTGACAAAGAAAATGAAGCAAGGCGGAGAACTGCTCGACATTGTTGTACTGGATCACATTATCCTCACCAGCGAGACCTATTATTCCATGGCAGATGAAGGGCTCTTGTAGGGTCCATTTATCACATTAAGAAAATTCATCACTTCAGACAAGCATTAGTTGATACCTAGATTATGTGATTAAGGGTGGTTATAATTAATACTACTAAATCCTAAAATGAGTAGTCTCTAATAAAGTTGAAGACAACTCTTTAAGTTATCGATTACTTTTTGCTTCAAAACTGCAGGTTCAATAACCTTAACAGCCATTCCAAAACTTAGAATAGTAGAAATAAGCTCATAGTTAATCACCACCTTTAGCCTTACTCTTAGCTCTGTTTTGTCATCAATTAGAATTTCCTGAGAGCTATGAAGATACTGTGTCTTTATGTAATTCCCGTCATGTGGAGTAAAAGATAGAGTTACGTCCTCTACTGTTTCTTCTTCCAAAGAAATACCAATGGCATTTTTAAAATGAAGTTGAGGGTTGAACCCATAGTTATCCATAAACACAGTATCCCGAGTAGGCTCAAGACTACAGATTCTGTCTAATGCAAATTTTCTCAGGCTGCCTGTCTCATGTTGTAATCCTACTAAATACCACCTGTTGCGGTACTCCTTGAGCAAATATGGACTAACTGTACGTGGTTTGGGTCTGGCAGCATCAAATTTCTTATATATCAGTCTAACTGGGTATTTATGCCTGGTTGCATCAATAAGTATGTCTAAATGCTCATTGCCTACAGAATACGGAGCTTCCTCAAAGTCCATGAACTTCAAACCGGTTTCCGACCTTTGATATTCTATGTGCTGTACAAGGTTGATTACCTTATCTACTGTTGAGGCAAATTCCCGAAAGACAGATATGTGCTTAAACTGGTTTAGTGTTGCAGCAGCCGTTGCAAGTGCGTTAAACTCAATTTCGTTTAAGGGCAGATTGGCTATGGAGAAGTTAGAATCTGAGTAAAAGTAGCCGTTTTCTTTCTTCGAGTACCCTATTGGAGCATTGTAGTTGAGCTGAGAACAGTTACGCATCAAGTAGATATCATAATCGAGGGTTCTTTCGCTTATCTTAATGTCTTTTGTGTTACTAATTTTTTCAATTAAGTCAGTCTTTGACCAATACTTCCTGATCTTGCTTCTCAAGCAATCATCAATTACCCTCATTCGCACATATGCTTGCTTATTCTGCGGCATACCAAATTATTTTTCAACAATTTACATTTTTTTACTTGAACGCAAATAGGTTGCGTTCAAGAGCTATAGCTTTGTATAGAACAAAAGAGAATAAAGTAAATTAAATAGGCGTCTGAAAATTAATGATAAAAAGAGTCTATCATCAGCTTTTAACATTCCATATTTTATAACATTTAACTCAACACATGAAAGGATTCAATTTTTATCAAGACAAAAGTCTTGAATGGCGCTGGCGCCTAAAGGATGACAACGGCGCAATTGTGGCTGACTCAGGAGAAGGTTACAACGACCGTAAGGACTGCGAGAAAGGAGCGGCCCTGTTCACAACATTGGGGCCAAATGCCCCAGAGCGAAAAGTGTCCCGAGATGAAGAGTCCGGTCACGGGCCGGAATGGGAGTATTTCGAAGACAAAGCAGGTGAGTGGCGCTGGCGCTTCCAGGCTAAGAACAACAAAGTTCTGGCCGACGGCTCGGAAGGCTATGCCAGTGAGTACAATGTAACGCGGGCTATTCAAAACGTTAAGGCCTTGCTTCGCGAGATCGGTAAACAGAACAGCAGCGGCAACAGTGGAGGCGGTTATATTCCTCCAAGCCAAGGCGGGTCTACCGGTGGAGGGCGATTCGCATAATCTTCTGCCTTATGAATGAGCTTGACCAATTGGCTTTGGGCCAAAGCAGTGTCTTGATGTCAGGAATGAGAGGTATTGAGCTCCTGGGAGACTGGGAGCCAATCCCCTCAAGCAATGCTTGGATACTGCGTATCCGCTTAGAGATGCTCGGTACAAAGCCGACGAAGGACGTTTACCGTTTCACAGAGTGGGGAATCATCGTTGACTTCAGCGTTGACCCCTGGGGAAAAGTACAAGTGCATCCTTCCAACGGGCAGGAAGGAGTAACCGCGACTTTTGAGCATCAGCAGTACAATGGAGGAGTACACCCTCTGTGGCCGGTACGCAACGGACATATCTGTAGCCTAAGCGAAACCCATGGGTTTGCCGCTTCACGTAATGCGATGGAGACTGAGCCCACCTCAACCGTGCACCGTGTGGTTTGGCATGCGGCGAGGGCGCTGGAATGGCTGCAATGCGCTGCTACAGACACCTTAGCAGTCGCGGGGGATCACTTTGAGCTACCTGACTTTGACACAGGCTTTAGGTATACAGCAACTGAGTCTAAGAACAAGGTATTTACATTGGCTTATTATGAAGATGAGGTTTCTTTTTCTCACTGGAAGCAGAGTCCTTTTTACGCTGGCACTGCGGCTGTATCCTATTTGAACCATGTTGCCATAGTGCAGGAGTTCAAGGACCATAGAGGTGACAAAACAGTATATGAACCTTCTTGGGGAACAGCTATTGATCAATTGCCTAGCCATCAAGATGCTTTGTGGGTTCGCCTGGATGAGGTCCCAGTAATTAACCGCTGGCAAGTGCCTGCGACCATGAAGGAACTTACTGACGCTGTGGCCAGTCAAGGAAAATCGCTTATCGATTTACTTAGACCTTCCTTGGCTAAGCTCAGGACCCACAACGAGCTTCTTCTTTTTGTAGGCATGCCGATTCCAAGCAAAGTAAAAGAAGAACCCTACAGGTATCACTGGCAAGCCCTTGTTTTGTCGCCAAAAACCAATGCTTCTGCCAAGGCTCGCATTTCTTTGGTAGAAAATACGCTTCGAAGCTCCTCGCCTGTCCGATGGGTGAGCAGAGCAGAAAACTGGCATCCAAATGATTTGCAAAGCAGAGGTAGGATTTCACTCCCTTTACGTAAGGCGAATGTGCTTTTGATAGGGGCAGGGGCTCTGGGCGCTCATTTGGCTGAGCAGTTGGTCCGTATGGGGGTTACTGACATGACCATAGTGGATCCAGACTTACTGGAGGCTGGCAATCTGGTCCGGCACCCGTTGAACCTGCCACAGCTAAACAGGAACAAGGCTATTTCCGTCGCCTACGGTTTGAACCATGCTAACCCCTCGGCCAGCGTGGTGGGGCTTGCGGTTTCAGCTACTTCAAAAGATAAGGCCTTGGAAGAAGCAGTGAATGCTGCCACACTTGTCATTGATGCTACAGCCTCAGACACGGTGTTGCGGGAGCTGCCGTTTCTTGGCATTGCGGGCCAGGTGCCGATTATCAGCCTCTCGCTGGGTCTTCATGCGCAGCGCTTGTTTTTCTATTCGGATTCTGCTTCCAGTTTCGACGCCGATGCTTTTCATGAGTGGTTTGAACCTTTCAGGGTTGAAGAGCACTTGGCTGCTTTAAAAGAAGATATGCCCCGTGGTGTAGGGTGCTGGCATCCATTGACTCCTGCCCGCCTTAATAGAATTACTGGACTTGCTGGTATAGCTGTGGAACTTATCGAGCAGGTGTATGAAAGACAAGTCTCATTGCCTGTCGGACATTGTCACTCATGGCAAGTTCCAAAGCTTGAAAGAGTGATCAGGGGATCTTTGGCATGAACCCTTTATTCTGCTCCTCCGACGGGAAATACTGTGCCCACTTCCTAGATGAGGCACTCGCTGTTATCAAGGATGATATTTCCCGATATCATCCCTTAGAAACGGGTGGTATCCTGATAGGTCGTTACGATGGTAACCTTCGCATGGCAACAATTTCCATCGCGACCGCTGCTCCAGTCGACTCAAAGCACGGTCGCACCTCTTTTTTGAGAGGAACCGAGGGTATATTCAAAGCCTTGGCAGCCGCCAAAAAGAAAGACCCTCTATTGCACTATGTAGGCGAGTGGCACAGTCACCCTGCATCCTCTCCTCAGGCGAGTGCTGTCGATTTAAAGCAAATGCAGGATTTTGCTTTAGGACGCCTACATGGTGCTTGTACGCCTTTGCTTCTGATTATTGGTGGTTCTCCTTTAGAAGGTTTACATGGAGAAGTATATCTTCATCGTGCAAAAAAAGCTCATACTGTTCTGTCGGCATTCTAGAATTTGCAGGGTAATGCTGTCGTTACTGTATGCTTTCAAGCCGCTGCGTAATGTGTTCTACCACTTCCTCGCACCATCTGTCTGACAGATTCTGAAGATCTTCGTCCGTCCAATCCTGATGATATAGCTTTTCCAGCCATGCATGATGCCTGTCGGCCCCTACCTCATACTTATAAGCCTCTAGTGTGAATACCAAGTCTTTTGATAATCCGAATACTTTTGTACCAGCCTTTTTGAAGCCCTCTAGGCGTATTGCTAACCCGATTTGATGAACGTTTTCACGCTGTAGGATCTCTTCCAGCTCCTCTTTGGTATAGTTGACTTTGGAGGTATGATTTATAGACTTCATCAACCAAAAGTCACTGAACAGAGGCGTTACTTCTTTCAGTCCTTTAGTTATTCTGGTAGCTAATTCCGGCAGCACCTTTTCAAACAGCGAAACGACAGACTCCCTGTCCTTGCCTTTCTTTACCTCCTCTCTATCTACTGATTTGAGCAAATCCTTTAGCTTCTTGAGCTTTTGATCCAATGGCCTTTCAGGAGTTTGTATCTCCTTCTCCAGCTCCTGCTCTAGGGCCTCTATGGTTGGCAGCTCTCCCTTCAGGCCCTCCGGAACTGCTTGCAGCACCTGGTATTCGGCCACTCCTAGGGGGGCAGACATATTCTTAAGAGAGTATTCTACCACCACCTTGTTGGGGGTTTTGCAAAGCAAGATGCCGATGCTTGGGTTGTCGGCCGGCTGCCGCAGTTGCGCATCTACCGCATTGAGGTAGAAGTTCAGCTTTCCTGCAAACTCCGGCTGGAACTCCGTCACCTTCAGTTCCACTACAACGTGGCAGCGCAGCTTAGTGTGGTAGAGCAGTATGTCCAGATAGAAATCATCTCCATCGATGTTTAAGCGGTATTGCCTGCCCATGTAGGCAAACCCTTGCCCTAGCTCCAGCAGAAACTTGGTTATCTGGTTGGCCAGCGCATTCTCCAAATCCCTTTCACGTGCTTCCGGCCCCAGGGTTAGGAAATCGAAGTTATAGGGGTTCTTGAGCGTTTCGATGGCTAAATCGGCTTGTGGCTTGGGAAGCGTTAATGCGAAATTGTTCAGGGTCTGGCCCTGCCTCTGATACAGCCTGCTCGCCAACTGGTGCAGCAACATCGCGCGTGACCAGCCATGGCGGATTGTCTCGCTGACGTAAAAGAGCGCTTCCTTGACGCTAGAGCACTTAGTGACGATTTCACGATTATGCCCCCAAGGAATTAGTCCCACAAGTTGTGGGACTAATTCCTGTGTAGCGTCTAGATGAGGAATGTCGCGAAATTGGCCGACAAGTTGGGACACTAAGCCTCGCTCACGGCTGTAGAACAGGTACCACTTCTTGATGTAGAAGAGATTGGTTCGGGAAAATCCTTTCATCTCTGGAAACGCACTGCTAAGATCGCTGGATAGCTGCTCAATCAGGGTGTCTCCCCAGCTGGCCTCCTGCTGCTTCTGCACAATAGCCTCTCCAAGCTGCCAGTATACTAGAATAAGCTCCGTGTTAACTCTTACCGCCGCCTTAAGCTGCGCAGTCTGTATCTTACTCTTCAGCTCAGCAAACCAGGATCGGTAAGTACCGCTAAGTTCAATGTCCTTCATGCTTAATATTACACCGATGCATAGATAGCTGCAAGAAATATTATCAAAATTTCTTGCAGCTACAGAGGGCCCGGCTCCAGTTTCTTTAGGAGTAGAAGGAATCTACTGCCTTTGTTGATGCTTCAGCATCTTTCACCTCTCTGTTATAATATATTGCTGTAAAGGACCGCTGGGTCGATTCTTAATAGTTCGTTCCAACAAACCCTCGGCTATCAAAGGGTCGATATAGCGCCGTACGTTGTCCGTATGAGTTGCCAAGCCTAATACGTCCTCTCTAAAATGTCTTTCCGTTTAGCTGGTTTCAAAGCATACTGTAGGAACTTTATATGCTCTGGTGCCAGTCCCTTCGCAAGTTCTTCTTCAGCTTGGTCGTTAGCCTGGTCGCTGTCGACTAAGCTAGCCTCCAGAAAGGGAGGGAGCCAGAGGCGGCAATACCTTGTGTATATATTTCTAAATGCTTATATTAAATTTCAAAATTCGTGGTGCCCATTTCTTATTATTCGATACTTGCAGGGAGAGCCTTTACTTGTAAGAATGAGGTTAAGCTGAGTCTCCCATAAGTTAATTGTTGAAACAGCAGTCCTCTTAGGAGGCTGAATAATGCCGTACCAAATTACCTAAAAAACTCACGTCATGAAGCACCTGAAGCAATTCCTGACCCGCCTGCAGACCTTTGAGCTTAGGCTTATCCATAGGAAAGAGGCTGTAGGCCCTCTGGGCCTCCGAGAGGTGAGCACCTACGACATCAGGCACGAGACGCCCTACGACGAGGCGGCCGTTTTCGAGAGCGAGCTCAGGCTCCTTGCCCAGATGGCGGCATTGGATCTGCTCCCCCTTCGCCACCCGCAGCTGCAGCTCGTCCTGGAGCAGATCACCGGGATAGAAGACCGCTTCAGGGCCTTCTGGGTCAGCTTCCACAACCATGCCCCGGACTACGGGCGAGCCTACCCGGCCGGCCACCTCCACCAGCTCAGCCTGCCGGAGCTGTTTGTCCTGCGCAACCTGCAGCCCATCGAGGCCGGCATCGCGGTCCGGGAGGAGCTGGTGGATGACCTGGGCGAGTCGGTCAAGCTGCGGGAATCTTTGCTGGCCCATCTCATCCGGCACGTGCAGGCGCTGCTTCCCACCCCGCAGGAGGCAGCCACGGAAAATACCGTTCCTGCCAGGCCTGTCACAGGCCATCCCCGGTTTGTGGACGGGGTGCGGGAGAGGCTCTTTGAAGTCCTAAAGGGCTACTTCACCCCGGGGGATCAGCAGCAGCTGCTGGCCCTCCTCGAGGGAAACCATTCCCCGGCCTCTCCCCTGCTCTTCCACGGGAATGGCAACCAGCTGGCCGACGCCTTCAAGCAGCTCTATGAGGCCAACCTGATCGTGGGCTGCCTGAAAGGCGAACTGGAGTCGTGGATAGCGGCCCACTTTGCCTATGTCTACCGCAAACAGCAAAGAACCCTGCCGCCCAACTACCTAGCCGCCATCATCTCCTCCAACGCCAAGCCCTGCCAGTCCCCTATCCTAGACGTGCGGAAACAACCGGACGGAACTTATGCTGTTTACCCGGTGCTCCGCACACAGAAAAACTATAACTAACGGTAGGAAACAGGCAGGATGCAGGACTACCCACTTGCAGCCTTGCAAACATAGTCATTACCATTGTAGCACAAACCAAACAGAACGCTGCCATGGAAAACCTCACCTTCGACCAACTCCCCCGCGCCGTCAGCCTGCTGCACGAGAAGATGGGCCGCATCGAGCGGCTGCTACTCGAACAACGCCCCCACCAGGAGGCAGCGGCCATCCTCAACGTCCAGGAGGCCGCCACCCTCCTCCACCTCTCCGTGGCCACGCTCTACACTAAGGTCAGCTGCCGGGAGGTGCCCTTCAGCAAGCGGGGCAAGCGCCTGTATTTTCACCGAAGTGAGCTGGAGGAATGGGTCCGACAGGGCCGCAGGAAGACTGTCTCCGAGATCCGCGAGGAGGCGGTCCAGCTTGCAGCCGGCAGAAAAAGAAAATAGCGCCTTCCAGGAAAAAGAATGCCTGCCACGGGAAAAAGCGCTTCCCGCCCCGATCATTTCCACTCTCGCCTCTGAAGGGAAAACCGATGAACATCCAGCAGATCAACAGCGAAATCTCCATCACGGATTACCTGGCCAGCCAGGGCATCCAGCCTGCCTACAGGAGGGGCTGTGACTGGTGGTACATCTCCCCGGTGCGGATGGCCGAGCGCTCGCCCTCCTTCAAGGTCAACACGCGCCTGAACCGCTGGTACGACCACGGCACAGGGGAGGGCGGCAAGGTCATCGACCTGGCGCTGCGCCTCCACCGCACCGCCTCGATCCGGGAGGTCATCCGGCTCCTCTCCGGGCAGACTATTGCTTCAGCAGCAACATCTAGCCACGGTATACAATCAACCGGGAAACAAGCAGAGGGAGAAGTTCCCCCTCTCTCGCCAGCGCCCTTCAATAGTATCAAAGTGCTGGCGGCAAAGCCGCTGGAGGAGAACAGCCCGCTGGCAAACTACCTGCTACAGCGGGGCATCAGCCTTCATACGGCAGGCCCCTTTTGCCAAGAGGTCAGCTTCTCTATCGGCTCCAGGCGCTATGAAGCCATCGGCTTTCAAAATCGCTCGGGCGGCTACGAGCTGCGCAACGCCTGGTTCAAGGGCTCCTCCTCCCCCAAGGACATCACATTCGTGGACAACGGCGCGGGCACCGTCTGCCTGGTGGAGGGCTTCATGGATTTCCTCTCCCTCCTCGAGCTTCGCCCCCGCCTCACAACCAGCTCCAGCTTTCTGGTCCTCAACTCCCTTGCACTGGTTAATAGAAGTCTGGACGTGCTTGGCCGGCACCGGCAAGTGCTGCTTTTCCTGGATCATGATCAGGCGGGCAGGAAGGTGACGGAGCGGCTCCTCAGGTCGGGGCTGAACTGCCGGGACCGCTCCTCCCTTTACCAGAACTACAAGGATGTGAACGAGCTGCTGGTGGCCAGGCGGGGGAAGCCCAAGAAGCTTCGGCCAGGCTTCGGACACCGGAAGGGGGCCAGGGGAAGGAGCCTCTGAAAGTGGGGAGCAAGTTTGTGTTTTTGTCATACAAAAACTCCTGCCGGCACCGCTGCTCCCGGTGGTCGCAGCAGGGGATTCTTCTTACAACGTGAAGCAACAAGAGCATGGAAAAAGAGACAGCACAGCGGCAGCAGAGCCACGAGGGAAAGAAGGGCGGCCGCCCGCTCAAGCGGGTGAAGCGCAGCCATACCCTGGTGGTGCGGGTGACCGACACGGAGCGGCTCCTGATCTCAGGTAAGGCGCGGGAGGCGGGCCTGAGCGTCTCGGCCTGGTTTCGGGCGGCGGCCAAGAAGGCAATAGTCGTGGCGCGCCTCCGGCCCGAGGAGGCGGCCTCGCTGCGCATGCTCTCGGGTATGGCCAACAACCTCAACCAGCTGGTCCGGCTGGCCCACCGCCAGGGGCTGCTGACCCTGCAGGGCAGGTGCCGCCAGCTCCTTAATGACATTCATAACAAACTTCAGCAAATAGGCAGAGATGATCGGAAAGGTGATGACCGGTAAGAGCTTCTCGGGCTGCGTGCGCTACGTGGTCCAGAAAGCAGGAGCGGAGGTGCTGGACTGGGAGGGCGTCCGCACGGACACTGTCGCCTCGATGGCGGCCGACTTCAACCTGCAGCGCAAGCTCAACCCCGGGCTGGAGAAGGCCGTGGGGCACATCGCCCTGAACTGGAGCGTGCATGACAGGTCAAAACTGAGTCCTCAGGTGATGGCAGAGCGGGCAAAAGAGTACATGGCCCAGATGCAGATCCAGAACACGCAGTACCTCATTGTCCTGCACCGGGACCGGGAGCACCCCCACCTGCACATCGTCTACAACCGGGTCAACTATGAAGGGAAAACGATTTCGGACAGGTTCCAGCACCGGCGCAACGCCAGGGTGTGCCGGGAAATCACCCAAAGGCACGGCTACTACCTGGCCCCGGACAAGGGGCAGGTGAACCGCCAGCGATTGAAAGGGGCCGACAAGGCCAAATACGAGCTGCATGACGCGGTCCGACAGGCGCTGCCAAAGGCCAGGACCTGGCAGGAGCTGGAACACTTGCTCCTGGGCAAGGGCATCTTGATCGACTATAAATACAAGAGGGGAACGGAACAGGTGCAGGGAATCAGCTTCCGTATGGGGGAGCTCAGTTTCAAGGGTTCCAGCATCGACAGAAGCCTGAGCTACCGGGCCATCAACAAACAGCTGGAACAGCACAGTAGACTGGCGCAGCTGACGCCACAGGTCTCCGGGCAACACAGCGCACTTGGTCATACAGGGGCATCCTTCCCTGGCATTACCACGGGCAGGGATGCGGCACCCCATCCTGCTACTACCCCGATTGAGGGCCTGCTGGCTCCCACCACCGGGCAGGCAGCGGACACGAATGACTATTCCTTCAGGAAAAGGAAACGCAAAAAGAAAAAGAGAATCCGCTTATGAAAACAGAAGAACTGGAGGAGCGCCTCCTGGACGTGGAGCGCGTGCTGGCCCTGCAGGACAAGCGGCTGGAGAAGCTCGAGGAAGGGACTGCGCCGCATCCCCCGCAGGATGCCCAGGCACCTGACTGCAGCAGCCAGTTTGAGGAGCTGAAGGCGCTCCTCAAGCGGCATGACCTGAGCGTGCAGGCCCTGCAGATCTATGCCCTGATCGCTTCACTTCAGGAAAAGATCACCAAGCTGCCCAAGTTGTTGCCTGTGCGGCATTACCACCATTTCGAGGACAGGTCCAGGGGCTTTTTGATCGGGGGCATGGTGTGTTTGTTGACAACTGCCATCTTCGTAGGGCTGTGCTTCAGCCTGTACCAGGAGAACGGCAGACTGCAGGAGAATAACATGAAGTACAGGATAATCCGGCAGGCTTACCCCGATGCGGCGCACTGGGCAGATTCAACTTATTTGCATGATCCGAATTTACAGTTATGAGCTTGCGCAAAGGCAATAGCCAAGGGTGCCGTTTTGCCGAAGGGGTGTTTGCCGATCCTCCAATTTATTCAGAGACAGTTTCGATCTGAAGAAGATCGAAACTGTCTTTTGCTTCCATTTTGCTGCGCTAAAGGTAATACTCAATTTCCTTTGACACATTTATTTTACAGCCTCAAGCGGGATCCCCGGTTCAGTCAAAATGCATCCGCTGAATGCGCACGGCATTCAGAATAGCTAGCAACGCCACCCCCACATCGGCAAAGACCGCCTCCCACATGGTCGCCAACCCTCCGGCACCGAGAATCAGCACGATGGCTTTGACCCCGAAAGCCAGCGCGATGTTCTGCCACACAATCTGCTTGGTCTTCTCGCCGATGTTGATGGCGGTGGCGATTTTGGAGGGGTGGTCTGTCTGAATCACCACGTCCGCCGTCTCTATGGCCGCGTCTGAACCCAGGCCACCCATGGCCATGCCCACGTCGGCCAGCGTAATCACGGGCGCATCGTTGATACCGTCGCCCACGAATGCAACGGTCCTGCCCTCAGCCTTCAGTTTCTCCACATGGGTCACCTTGTCCTGCGGGAGCAGTCCACCGTAGGCCGCGTCCAACTTCAGTTCAGCTGCCACTTTCTGAACGATGGAGTCTTTGTCGCCGGAGAGCATCACCAGCTGTTTCACCCCCAGCTCCCGCATTTTCCTTACGGCAAGCGGAGCATCCTCCTTCGTCTTGTCAGCGATGGTGATGTAGCCTGCGTAGGTTCCGTCCACGGCCACTATGACAATCGTTTCCACGATTTCCTTGAGGCTAGAGTCATACTGCACATTGTACTTATCCAGCAGCCTGGCATTACCAACCAGTAGAAGCCTGCCGTCGACACTCCCTTTTAGCCCGTGGCCTGAGATTTCCTCCACCTCACTGACCACGTGCTGCTGGTGCGCCTGCCCCGCCTCCGAGACGATGGCCTGTGCGATAGGATGTGTGGACTTGCTCTCCAGCGCAGCCACAGCCGACAGGAACCACTCATTGTCAGGTAGCACCGTCTCCACGCGCTGCACCTGGAACACACCCTCGGTCAACGTGCCCGTCTTATCCATCACCACCGTGTCTACCTGTGTCATCAGGTCCAGGAAATTAGCCCCCTTGAACAGGAGCCCGTTGCGCGAGGCAGCCCCGATGCCGCCGAAGTAGCCGAGCGGGATGGAGATAACCAGGGCGCAGGGACAGGAGATTACCAGAAAAATCAGCGCCCGGTAGAGCCACTGGTTGAAGTCATAGCTCTCTACAAAGAAGTAGGGAATAAAGACAAGGCCAATGGCGAGGAAGAAGACAATCGGCGTATATACTTTGGCAAACTTCGTGATGAACTGCTGCGTCTTGGCCTTGCGGCTGCCTGCTTCCTCTACCAGCTGGAGTATTTTGGAAAGGGCGCTGTTCTCATACGCAGAGGTTACCCTCAGTTCAATGACGCGGTCCAGGTTAATCATGCCTGCCAGTACCGTCTCTCCCTTCTTTTTCGTGTCAGGTTTTGACTCGCCTGTCAGTGCTGCTGTATTGAAGGAGGACTTCTCGGTGAGCAGCTCTCCGTCCAGCGCCACTTTCTCACCCGCCTTCACCTGCACCACATCGCCCATCCGCACCTCTTTCGCCCTCACGGTGACGATGCCGCTCTCGGTTACCAGCCCCACTTCGTCGGGCCTGTTGTCGATGAGCGCCTTGATGGAACGGCGGGAGCGCAGCACGGCCGCCTCCTGAAAATGCTCCCCAACCACATAGAACAGCATCACGGCAACGCCCTCGGCATACTCCCCGATGTAGAAGGCCCCCAGCGTGGCCATGCTCATCAGGAAGAACTCGTTGAAGAAACTGCTCCTAAGGCTCCTAACCGCATGCCATACCACGCGCCAGCCAACCAACACGTAGGCTATGCCATAGGTTATAAGCCGCACATACCCGGAGAACCAGGATGTGTCGAGATTATCCAGCAGAATGCCTCCCAGCAGCAGCACAAGGCTGATGGCCGTAGGAACGTAGGAGGACTTTGCCTCCTCTTCAGCGTGCTCGTGCTCCATAGCACCAGCTTGCCTGGCCTTACCGTCCGCACCGATATTTGGACCGGGAGCCTCCGCAGTTCTAGGCGAGGTAATCTCCAGTGGTTTGAAATCCTCTTCTATGTTTTTGGGTGTAGTCTTGCTCTTATTCATTCTCTTATGTCTTAATGGTTTTCAGCAGGTGCTATGATTCGCTTTAAGTCATCCGGGATTGGCATTGGCCGGAGCGGCGGAACATTGGACCCGCCTGTGTTGCCCACTGGTATCTTTCCGGCCCAGGACTTAACCCCACCTACCAACAGGCGGGGAAGCTGTCCAATCACCTCTTTCGTATTCTTCGTTTTGAACCCGAATCTGAGCATCTTCCAGTGTACGGCCGTATGCTCCAGCGGGTATGGCTGCCCCAGGATATGCGCTCTCTCTAAATGCCTCCAGGCAGCGAGACGGTTGCCCTCTCTCCAGCAGGTATGGTAAGCGGTCAGTTCCTGTTGGTAAAAGGGCCTGAGCTTGGCGGGCATGTTCCAGTTGAGTTTCATATTGTGCTCCTTTGTTCATTTATGTAAAGCTACGCCTCATCCCCCTGCAATCGCATTGCATTTTTGGCGGCGCAACTGCCGCAGAGGCCCTTCACCACCAGGCTAGCCTCCTCCATGGTAAAGTTGTCAGGCAGCGGAATCTTCGGGATGCGGGACATCGGGAGGCAAAACGTTTCCTGGCATTTGCTGCAGGAAAAATGAACATGCAGGTCCTCAGGTGCACATGCACAGCCTTCTTCGCAAAGCGCATACTTCGTAGAACCTGTTCCGTCCTCTATACTATGTACAATCCCCTTATCCTCAAAAGTTTTAAGAGTACGATACAAGGTAATCCGGTCCGAGCGAAGGAAATGGGCCTCCAGGTCATTCAGGCTCACTGCCGAAGACTGGCCTTGCAGGAAGTCAAGCACCAACAGACGCATGGCCGTCGGGCGGACGCCCTTCTCTTGCAGGATACGTTCTAAGTTTTGCAGCATAGGGAATTGTTTAATGATGGCCTTCTTCTTCCGCATTTCGCATCTTGGAAAGCAAAGAGTAAGCACCTTTGGTTACAAAATTGGCGGCAGCGGTATCAATCCCGGCAGGAAGCGCCACCTGCACGTAGCCTCCTTCCTCGGTCCCTCGCTCCACGGGCACCATGCGGAAACGCTTCAGCACCGTCTCGCCCTCTTTTTCATCGCCTGTGTAAAGGAAGATATAGTTGTTGCCATTCTCATGCACCACAGCCGCCTGGGGCAGAGCCAGTACTTCCTGGCCGTTCAGTGCCACCCGCGCCTGCACGTACATGCCCGGCACGAGGTCTTTGTCTTCCTCCTCCATGTGGGCGTGCACCTGCACCGTCCGCTCCGGGCTTATCTCTTTTCCAATCAGGTAGACGGTGGCCTCGTGCCTTGCCTCCGTCTCATTGGGCAGGGAGTACAATACCTTTTGCCCCTTTTTCAGTGTCGGCACGTCCTTCTCAAACACCGTCAGCTCCACGTGCAGGTGGTCGGTATCAGCGATGCGGAACAGTACGTCCGTCGGGTTCACAAACTGCCCAACGCTGGCGTTGATGTAAGTCACGAAGCCCTCAATCGGGGCATGGATGGGGAGGATGCGGCTGATGTTGCCTTCCCGCAAAGAAGCGGGGTTGACGCCAATGATGCGCAGCCGCTCCCCCAGCCCCTCGACCTGTGCCCTTACAGACTTGTACTCGGAAGCAGTCCGCTGATACGTCTTGGCAGAGGTGACCTGCTCAGCGGACAGCTCTTTCTGCCTTTCGTACTCCAGCTCCAAAAACCCAAGGCGGCTTCTGGCATCCAGGTAATCCTGCTGCAGTGTCACAAACTCTGGGTTCTCAATCTTTGCAATCAACTGCCCTCTCTTTACACGCATACCTTCCAACAACACCGTGCTCTTCACATAGCCGCCCAGGGGAGCGCTCACAGCGGCCATGTTCTGGGGCGGCAGGTCCAGCTTGCCTGTCAGCGTCAGGGTATTGCTCAGGTTGCGCATCTCAGGCTTGCCCAAGGCTATGCCCGCCACCTGGTACTGCTGCTCGGTCAGCTCTGCCTCGTTGGGGTTCTCTTCGCCATGCTCCTCCGTAGCCACTTTCGTCGGTTCAGACTCACTGCCGCAGGATAAAAAGAGCAATGCACCTGTTAGGTAAAATATATGGATAATCCTTTTCATATGGGATAGATTCTGCTTTTGTTGGTTACTGTTGGTTTTCTGTCATGTAGTGGAGTTCTATGACAGCCCTGTCATAGGCGTAGAGTGTTTCCAGATAGTTCGCCTGGATGCTCAATGCCCTGCTTAGGCTCAGGATATAGTCCTGGTAGTTGATTTCCCCTACCCGGTAGGCTTTGGTGGCGTGGTCTATGATGAGCCGCGCCTGCGGCAGTGCCGTGCGTTCATAGTAATCCAGGCTGCCCTGCAGCTTGAGCGCCTGCTGAAGCGCGGCCGCTGCATCAGCCCGCAGCTCGTTGCGAGTACCCTCTAGGTCCTTCTGAGCTACGTCCGCCTGTAACTTAGCCGCCTCCATACGGCTCCTCTGTGGCTTTGCCCACAGTGGGATGGCCACGCCGAAAGACACCTCCTGCGGCGGCTCGAACTCCGCTATCCCCCTTTTCCCATGGCCCCCGGCAATGGTTCGGTTCGTGTAGCCTAACTGCAGGTCCGGCAGTAGCCTGGCCCGCTCAAGCCTGGTCTCCGCCTGCCGCACCTCGACCTGCTGCCGGGCCAGGAGGAGCCTCGGATTCTGTTCCAGCATTTCCTCGGTTATGCTTGGCAGAGGCAAGCGGTTGAGTGTTGTGTCTGCGGTGGCTATCAGCGTGTCGGTTGCCAGCAATGCCTGCAGGCGCTGCTGAAAGACCTCTCTGTCAGCCTCTGCCTGAAAGCCGCTGTTGCGCACCTCAGACAGCTGCGTCTCGGCCGTCACCTGCTCCAGCAGGTTGGTTTCCCCGGTCCGGAGCCTCACCTGGGCGGCCCTGAGGAAAGCCGTGTACAGACTATCCTGATAGGTGAGCAAGCTGAGGCGGGAGCGTGCGTAGACTATTCCGTAGTAGTTGAGCCTCACCTCGCGGACGATTTCCCGCTGCCGCTGCGTCAGTCCGATGCTGCTTGCCTGGGTGAGTTCCCCGGCAAGCTTTGCCTGTCTGGCATAAAGAGTCGGAAAGGCAAACGTCTGCAACACAGAAACCTCCGTGTCATACTCTCCAGACTGTAGCTTACCGGTGGAGTACTGCAGCTGCGTCTTATTGATGTCCCAGGCCGCCCCTTCAAGCGACTGGCTCCTTTTTATGCCAATCCTGGCGGCCTCTACAGAAGGGTTCTGGCTGATTGCCTTGGCAACGGCCTTTTCCAGCGTGTACACTTCTACCGGATGCTGCTGCGCCTGTGCCTGCTGCGCCATGCCCATAAGCAGGGCAACCGAGGCAACAATGGTTACTATAGTGGTTGCCGGTAATCCGGTGCCGCGCGCGTTGCGCTTCTTTCTGTTGGAGACATACCCTTCGATAAGTATGTAGAGCACGGGCAGCACCACCAGCGTCAGCATCGTGGAGGTGATTAGTCCGCCTATCACCACGGTAGCCAGTGGTTTCTGCACCTCCGCCCCGGCTGTGTTGGAGAGCGCCATCGGCAGAAAGCCCAGAGAGGCCACAGAAGCCGTCATCAGCACGGGCCGAAGACGTACGGAGGTGCCGTTGAGCACCACCTCTCGCAGGCTTTGTACGCCTTCTTCCCTACGCTGCCTGTTGAACTCGGCAATGAGTACAATGCCGTTGAGCACCGCAACACCGAACAGGGCGATGAAGCCTACACCGGCCGATATGCTAAAGGGCATACCCCGCAACCACAGGGCCAGTACGCCCCCGATGGCCGACAGCGGAATGGCCGTGAAGATGAGCAACGAGTGGCGCACGGAGCCGAAGGTGAAGTACAGCAGCAGGAATATCAGCGCCAATGCGGCCGGAACAGCCACAGAGAGACGCCGGTTTGCCTCCTGGAGATTCTCAAACTGCCCCCCGTAGGTCACAAAGTAACCGGTGGGTAGAGTTACCTGCCGGTCTATCTTCTGCTGCACTTCCTCCACCACGCTGGCGATGTCCCGCCCACGCACGTTGAAACCCACGATGATGCGGCGCTTGGCATCCTCGCGCTGTATCTGGTTCGGCCCCTGCCGGTACTGCACATCGGCCACCTGCTCCAGTGGCACCTGCAGCCCGCCCGGTGTGGTGACGTAGAGTCGGCGCACATCGGCGATATCCTGTCTGTCATCCTGTTTGAGCCGGACGACCAGGTCAAAGCGGCGGTCCCCTTCGTACACCATCCCGGCACTCTGCCCGGCGAAGGCAGCGTTAATAACCTGGTTGACCGCCTCGACGTCAAGACCGAACTTGGCTATCTGACTCCGGTTGATGTCCACCACAATCTGTCGCAGTCCGGAAACTTGCTCCAGGTACAGGTCCTCAGCCCCTTCCACGGTAGAAACCACCCGGCCGACCTCTTGGGAGAGCCTGGTCAGTTCCTGCAAATCCTCCCCGAAGATTTTGATGCCCACATCCTGGCGCACTCCTGAAATCAGTTCGTTGGAGCGCAGCTGGATAGGCTGAGAGACGCCGAACGTAACGCCGGGAATGTCCTCCAGTGCCTCCGTCATCTGGCTGGCCAGTTCCTCTCGGGTGCTGGCGCTGGTCCACTCGTCCTTGTCCTTGAGGATGATGGTGACGTCAGCGGATTCCATGGGCATCGGGTCTGTCGGAATCTCAGCGGCGCCGATTTTGCTGATTACCTCCTTCACTTCCGGGAATCGCTCCTTTAGAATCCGGGAGGCCAGCGACACCTTTTCAATCGTTTCGGAAAGTGAACTGCCGGTCAATAGCCTTGTCTCCAAGGCGAAGTCGCCCTCCTCCAGGGTAGGAATGAACTCACTGCCCATGCGGTTAAAGAGCACCAGGCTCAGGGCAAACAAGGCGAACGCAGCAATAAGCACCAGTGCCTTGAACCTAAGGGCACCCCTAATTACAGGGTTGTACATGCGCTGGAAAAAGTCGATCATCCTGTCTGAAATGTTGCGCTTGTGGGTGGTGTTCTTGCTCAGCAGCAGCGCCGACATCATGGGCACGTAGGTGAGCGAGAGGAGGAAGGCACCAAATATGGCAAAGGAGACGGTGAGCGCCATGGGGCGGAACATCTTCCCCTCAATGCCCACCAGCACCAGAATCGGCAGGTATACAATCAGGATAATGATTTCACCGAAGGCAGCGGCGGTGCGGATTTTCCGGGCGGATTCATACACCTCCTCGTCCATCTGTGCCTGCGTCAGCCTTCCCTCTTTGCGCAGGCCCAGGTGGTGCATGGTCGCCTCCACGATGATAACGGCCCCGTCCACGATGAGGCCAAAGTCGATGGCCCCGAGGCTCATCAGGTTACCCGACACACCGAAAAGGTTCATCATGATGATGGCAAACAACATGGCCAGCGGAATGACAGAGGCCACTACTAAGCCCGCCCGCAGATTGCCCAGGAAGAGCACCAGCACGAAAATCACAACCAGAGCGCCCTCAATCAGGTTCCGCTTCACGGTGCCCATGGCCCGGCCAATCAACTCGCTCCGGTCCAGAAAGGCCTCTACCGCGACGCCTTCCGGAAGGGACTTTGCAATCTGCTCCATGCGCTCTTTCACGCGCCCCACCACCTGGTTGGTGTTCTCCCCCTTGAGGAGCATCACAATGCCCCCCACCGCCTCTCCGTTGGCATCTGTCAGGGCACCGTAGCGGTTGGCGCTGCCGAACTGTACCTGTGCAATATCAGCGATAAGCAAGGGGGTGCCATTGGTGGTATTGCTGACCACGACCTTCTTAACCTCGTCCAGACTCTCAATGAGCCCCTCGCTGCGTACAAAGTAGGCATTTGGCTTTTTGTCAATGTAGGCTCCTCCGGTGTTACCGTTGTTGCGTTCCAGCGCCTCCAGCACATCGCTGATGCTCAGGTTGTGGGCCTTCAGCCTGCCGGGGTCAACAGCAACCTCGTACTGTTTCAGGAAGCCACCGAAGCTGTTGACTTCGGCCACACCGGGTGTGCCGAGCAGCTGCCGCCGCACAATCCAATCCTGAATGGTGCGCAGGTCCATGGCTGAGTACTGCTCCTCATACCCTGGCTTGGCGTGTACCACATATTGGTATATCTCCCCAAGGCCGGTGGAGATAGGGGACATCTCCGGGCTACCTAACCCCGGTGGAATCTTACCTGTGGCCTCCACGAGCCGCTCACTGACCTGCTGCCGCGCCCAGTAAATGTCCACGTTCTCTTTAAAGACAATGGTCACCACAGAGAGGCCGAAGCGGGAGATGGAACGCACTTCCTCAATATCTGCGATGGTAGACATGGTCTGCTCCACCGGGAAGCTGATGAGCCGCTCCACTTCCTGCGCGGCAAGCGAGGGGCTGGTGGTAATGACCTGTACCTGATTGTTCGTGATGTCAGGCACGGCATCGATGGGCAGCTGCGTGGCGGAATAGCCGCCCCAGATAACAAGCGCCAGGGTGAAAATGCCAATGATGAGCTTGTTATGGATAGAAAAATGAATGATTTTATCTAACACCTTAAAATTCTTTATTCCCAAAAACCACATACAAAAGTATGCGCACGCATTTTGAGGCCGCACAGGGGTGCGGCAACGCGTGTTTAATTACCTAAAACAGAGATAGGTTAAGCTTTGGGCGGGTGCCAGAAAGCGAAAGAGGGGGAAACGGCACCACCAGGAAGGTAGGTGTTCAGAGTAGAACCTGACGGATTATGAGGTGGCTCCTGTGTTTGCGGAAAACTGATAGTTAGAGAAATGCCCCCGCAGCAGTTGCACTCGCAGAGGGGGGAGCAGAGATCATTCTCCTGCCCCGCGTCAGCATGGCCGTAATCAGCCTGCACTACTGTTGTGTCATCCTGGGCAAAGGCCGTCCCGCTGTCCGCGCACGGCAGGCACGCCAGCAGAAAGATAACCATTCCCCATATGACAGACAGGTACTTCATTTGTGCAAAGGTATAAAAACTATTTTACGGGTAGATACTTGCCTGCGTTGTTTACGATTTCTTACAGGTTTGCACGGATACCACTTAACTACAGAAATACACCGTGGTGGATTTTCAGCTTGCCTTTTTATATTACGCTGCTACTGCTTAGCATTTACTGTTTTCTTTGCTTTAACAGCAGCTTCTGCTTTGCTGAATAGGCGGGCAAGGGACTGTGCCGTAGGAGCAGTACACGCAACAGTCCCCTGGCCTCGGTTTCAGAAGCCTCTTGCACTTTTCACACGCATAAAAGTACTGGCAGGCATCTGTGGGCATCTGCTCTTCCTTTCGATGCCCGCACTCCGGACAGGTAATAACTGAGCTTAGACTAGTCTCTCCCATGCTTACTTCTTCTTAGCTACCTCCACTGTATAGCCCGTCTTTTTAGCCGCCTGTAGGATATCCAAGGGCTTCACCCTTGTGCTGTCGTAGGAGATGGTGGTGCTTCCAGCCTTGTAGGAAGTACTCACATGAAAGACTCCCGGCACCTCGCCTATCACCTGGCTCACAAGCGCCTCACAGCCCGCGCAGGTCATTCCCTCCACTTTCAGTTCTATTGTCTGCTTATTGTCGCCTTCGGCACTATTAGCTATCGGAATTGTTTTCCCATAGAAAACACCTGCATAATTTGGAAAGGTAAGCAGAAGCAACGCAAGGCAACTAACCAATAGCAACACCCTGTTCGACTTCCAGAATGAGAACTTATCATTTTGCTCACAGTCGCAGCTAGAGGCTGACCTGCCCGGTTTCAGACGTTGATACCACGCCAAGCCCAGGACTGCGATGGTAATGCCTATCAGATACGGCCTGAGTGGTTCAACCCAGTCAAAAGAAGAAGCAACCCCTGTGGCACCTACCATTACGGCCAGCAGCGGTGTGATGCAGCAAAGAGAGGCCGTAAATGCAGCCACTATGCTGCTACCCGCAAGCTTAGATGAAGTATTTCTCATATCACTTAGTTTGTTTTTATTTCTATTTCCCTACTGATAAGCTCCAACAGGGGCTTTATTACTTCCTGGTGCTCCTGCTTTAGGGAATAGAACACGGTCTGCCCTACCTTCTTACTTTGGATGATGTTAGCATCCTTAAGCTTGCGCAGGTGCTGCGAGACAGCGGGCATGGTCATTTGCAGCACGTCGCTTAGATCACAGACGCACAGCGATTCCTCCTGCTCCAACAGGTATAGAAGCTTAAGCCTTGTCTCACTCCCTGCCAGGCTAAAGACCTGGCTCAGGGTCTGTATCATACCGGCTGCAGTCTCCAGCCGATCAGAGCATAGTTGCAGTCTTTCTTTATTGGTGTAAACCCGAATACATAACTTCTCTTCTTCCATAGCAATTTCTGTCAAGCAAATTTAATAAATGATAAGTATTTAAGCAAGTACTTAAATACTTGCAAATGTTACTCAATGGTACAACCGCAGATGGTAACAGTATTGCCACTATTTTCAGCACTAGAGGATTTAACACAACTTCATAAATTTTATGTTATATTCCCTCATCAACTGAGGCTTATGAAACAAGTAGGAAAACTGACCATTGAAGATGTCCTGAATTATGAAACAGGAGAGCAAGTGAACGCTTACACGTTTTTCAAAAAGCCTTTAGATGAAATCACAGAGTACCGCTCAGAGTTACAGAAAGCCATTCAAGGTTACCGGGAACCGATGTTTGTCTGCTATTACTGCAAGCAGCTGATCAGGATCAGAGGCGGCAATTTCAATAGCGGAAAACGCAAAAAGGATAGCTTTCACTTCGCCCACCTGAAAGACAGCGCAGCCTGCCATATAAAAACCAACAATGCATACACACGGGAGGAGGTTGACCGCATCAAATACAATGGTGCTAAGGAGAGCGCGCTGCACATTCACCTCAAGGAACAGATCGCTGCCTACCTGAACAAAAATAGACTCTCTAATAAGGGGGTATCCTCTGTTGAGATAGAAAAGGTTGTTAAAAGTAAGCTCATTGAAAAGGAGTGGCGTAAGCCTGACATCAATGCCTCTTTCAGGGACAAGCGTGTGGCTATTGAGTTGCAGCTTTCCACCACCTGGCTGAGTGTGATTACCGGCAGGCAGCATTTCTATCAGGAAGAGGGCAGCTATATTCTCTGGGTGTTTCATAAGTTCAGCCTCGATGATGATATCAGAAAGCTAACCTATAATGATGTAATCTTTACCAACCATCATAATGCATATGTTTTCGACGAGGAATGCAGCTGGAAATCAGATCTTGAGAACGATCTGGTGCTGAAGTGCTACTACAAGAAGTATTACCGGCAGGAGCTTGAGATAAAGGATACCTGGGAAATGGCCTATGTTACCCTTTCTGATTTAACCTTTGATGTCGATCGCTATAAAGTATACTTCCACGATGCGAAGAAGCAAAAGAGGGAGGTGGAGCAGGCCGTTGCACAGGAAAGAAACAGAAGAGATCTCCTTGAAAGGGAGCACAAGATTGAAGCCGAAAAACGCCGGGCTGCAGAGGCCAGGATCCTGGAGCAAAGAAAGGCTGAAGAGAAAAGAAAATTAGCGGCTTTTACCGAGTTAAAAGAAAACCTGTCAGAATTAACCCATAAGCTCTATGGGCTACAACAGGACAAAGATAGTGCGGAGAGGAAAGGACAACGTTTACAGGAAAGCATAGAGAACAGGATGCAGATCCTAGAGGATCTTGTGGCTTTTGCCGATAAAGCTTATGACTTCATAGCTGGTAAAAGCCGCACAAATCCTTTCCACGGGAACTTTGAATACGGCCATTATGAAATGGTGCACACACTGCGTGCAGAGTTTCTGGAGGATAGCAAAGAGTTAGAGGCAAGCTTTGCGCGGGCAGGCATTGAGAAAAGTTACTGGCTCAAGAAGCAAGCTGACCTTCCTGCACTGGAATTGACAACAATTGCTGGAGTAAATTACCATATTCTCCCTGGTGCAGATGAATACTTTCAGCTGATAAGGCCCCATTATGCTAAAGTCAGGCACATTCCAAAATCAGCTGTAGGAACTCTTTTCGAGGGCGCTGAGCTTCGGCTTGTGCTTTCTGAAACAAACCTGCTGGAAGTCTTTACCAGGAGTAGCTTATATCTCTTGGTAGAGCAAAATCAGGATGTACTGACCTATACTGATCAGGTAGAAGCTAGCCAAAAGAGCATTTTGCTGGTCAATCACAAAATCCTGAACCTTAAAGCTCAGTTACAAGAGAGAGCAAGGCAAATACTTGAAGCGGAGATAGCTAATTTTGAACTTGAAAAATCAGAGAATAGAAGGATTAGCGAAGGGTCAGACGTTGAGATAGCCATTTTACAGGCGGAGGTGACACGGCTAAAAAGTGCTATGGATGACTTCAGAGAGACCTTTTAATTTCGATTATCTGCTTTCTGAGACCTTGTTTGAGTAGTATTCCAGGAACCAGTTTGGAACTGTATCAGGATTGAGTTCGTCCCAGTCCTTTTCTCCCTTTGCATTCTTCTTAAAGTGCGCAAAGAGCTGAAAGCCCTCTCCGTCCCTGGAGTTATCGAAAAAATAAACCTGGTAGGCTAACTGGGCAGCCTCGAACAAAAGGCCAAGCGAGCGGTAATATCTTTGCTCTATCTTATCTTCAGGAACATCATGCCCTCCCTGCTGGGTTCTCACATGCACCCTAAATTTATTAATTTCGGGTGATTCGGTGGATACAAAGTACAGATAAACCTTGTAGCCTGCCGCCGCCGCCTCTCGCATAATGTCAAGCTTGGAAGGGTGAGAGAACACGGTTTCGAAGGAGAACTTTTTCCTCTCCAGCAACAGCTTTTTCCTCAGGAAATCAGCGATGATCTGTGCCAGCTGCTCGTTGGTTTCGGGTGCAACAAGCTCAATTCTATTATCAGTAAGCCTGTAACAGGCTGCAAATTGGGATTGATCGAACAGCTCGTGAATAAGGCCAGATGATACCGCTATCTGGGAAAACTCCTCATCAGCGACCTCGATGCGGTATGGGTCAAAAGAGAAGCGGTCCTCCTGTAGTGCTTTGGCAATGTCATCGGCATTTATATAAATGCCAAAGTCAACCGGAATCTGGCTGACTTTATAGGCTCTTACAGCGTTAATGATCGTGCTTTTGCCAGAGCCGTTAGGGCCGGCAAAGACTCTCAACCTAAGTTTTGAGTTAGTCGAGGACAATTTGTTTAGGGCGTGTTATATTTCTGATCTTGCTGATTCTTTTTTTAGTACCATCCTGGTCTACGCGCACTACCCACCCGTTTTCTGCTTTCACCACGTAGCCTGCAACTTCCATAGCCTTTCTGGACGCTTTCTTCACTGCAGGACTGGCAGCCCGCACCAAAACACGTTTCGTAACGTAGGCTGTTTCCTTCCCGGCTGCACTTCTTTTATCTGCTTTTAATCTGCTTTTCATAACTTAAAGATACAAGTTTAAAGTGTAGTTTAACACTTCTCTCAGTATATATCAACGTTCATGCCTAACTTGGGGTTAGGCAATAAGCTGGAAGTAGCGCGGTCTACATTATGAGGCTTTAATATGATTGCGGTGATAACACCTGCCTAGGTATAGCTTATCCTTCTAAGCGAATTACATGAAAGGCTGTCAGTGCAAAGTCCATTCTTAGGTGGCTTCTCATGATACACTTTATCTTCCAAATCATCGCTATAAAAATTCGGACTTAACTCTAGGTAAGTACTACCTATGCCTCCTGTATACTTGGTAAGCTACTTTTTATATCATATCTGAAGGATTAAAACATTGACAGCGGTAGTAAATGGTAGGCACCTTTTCTCATAAGGCGCATGTTGAATACTCTTACCGATCGCATACTAGTTATATTCCACTAATTTAACAACGTCTTGCGTAGCAACCGTTAGACACTTCTGGTCTTGACTACCAAGTGCATGCCTATGAGGCTAACCCTCCTTATTTGTCTACTTCACTGATTGATGGAATCAGCTTTTGAGGTTTGTTCACTCCATAACCTTATGCCTCCATTATTAGGATGTCAACACAGAGAAGGCGTAAAACGTTAAAACTGAAATTCAGAAGCTGTATCTGTGCACCGTGAAAGTCTCAACTATCATGACGCTTCAACCTATACGCGAATGATGCCCATATTTGAATTTAGAGTAATTGTATTTCGAGGCGTGATTCAGATGTGAGAGAAAATACCTCAACAAAACAACAGGGGCTGCTCAAACACCTGAACAGCCCCTGTATAAACGATTTCATGCAGTATCTATGAAGTGACAGGTTCCTTCTCCTTGCTGTACCATCTCCGTTTGAACCAGAAGGCAACGTTCACCAGCAGTATCAGCGCAGGCACCTCCACCAGCGGACCTATCACGCCAGCGAAGGCCTGCCCGGAGTTGATGCCGAACACACCGATGGCAACAGCAATGGCTAATTCAAAGTTATTGCCCGTGGCGGTGAAGGAGACGGCCGTGTTCTTGGAGTAGTCAGCGCCCAGCACCTTGCCGAGGATGAAGCTGACCACGAACATGATGGTGAAGTAGAGCACCAGCGGAATAGCGATTTTCACCACGTCAAACGGTATTTGCACGATTAGCTCCCCTTTCAGGCTAAACATCAGCATGATGGTGAACAGCAGCGCAATGAGCGTGATGGGCGAGATGAAAGGGATATACCTGTTGTTGAACCAGTCCAGTCCTTTCCACCTTATCAGCCCGTAGCGGCTCACTACACCAGCAAAGAACGGGATGCCCAGGTATAGCAGCACGCTCTCGGCTATCTGGCCGATGGTGATGTTAATCTCGGAACTGGCCACGCCAAAATAAGGCGGCAGCACCGAGATGAACAGGTAGGCATACACGCTGTAGAAGAAAATCTGGAAGACGCTGTTAAGCGCCACCAGCCCTGCGGCATACTCCCTATTGCCCTCCGCCAGCTCGTTCCAGACCATCACCATCGCAATACAGCGGGCAATGCCTATCAGTATCAGCCCTATCATGTACTCGGGTTGGTCATGAAAGAAGCCTATCGCCAGAAAGAACATCAGCAGCGGCCCGATGACCCAGTTGAGCAGCAGTGACATCGTCAGCACCTTCACATTCTTGAACACCTCCCCCATCTTCTCGTAGCGCACCTTCGCCAGCGGTGGGTACATCATCAGGATAAGGCCGATGGCCAGCGGCACATTGGTCGTCCCGCTTGAAAAGGAATTAATGAACCCGGAGGACTCGGGCAGGAAGTAGCCGATGCCCACACCCAGAAACATGGCAAGGAATATCCACAGGGTCAGGTAGCGGTCCAGAAAACTCAGTTTCTTTCGATTGTGGGCAGGTGTACAATTGGTAGCACTCATAACTTTTACTTTTAACAGCCTTTTCTTAGATTCTCAGCGTAGGCATTGGGCAGGATGCAGTCCTCAATGGCTCGGGCTGCTTTCTCGTATTCATATTTGAAGCGGATAAACTCCACTTCCACGCTGCCCTTGTCCAGCACGGAAGAGTTGTCGTTAATGGTGAGCATCACGTAGCCGCCCCGGTTGTCGCCATCCTTGGGCTTGCCCACCGAGCCGATGTTGATGGCGTGGCGGTAGTGGGGCTGGCCATCCTCACCTGAGTCCAGTATGCGGTGGTAGGGCTTGTGGGTATGCCCGAAGCACAGAATGTCGGCATCAGCGTCCTTCATGATGCGCAGCAGGCTCTTTTCGTCTCGGTCTTCAAACAGGTACTCGTTTATCTTCCTGGGGCTGCCATGCACCAGCAGCAGGCTGAGCTTGTCTTTGTTCAACTGGTACTCCACCCTGATGTGCGCAGGAAGCGTCCGCAGGTACTGGCGTTGCTCGGGCTTGATGATGTCGTTGGTAAAGGAGATGGAGACAGCACCGTTGGCTTTTTCCTCGTCCGTTTTGTAGGCGCAGCCGCAGTCATTACTCGCCCTGCCGATGCCGAAGTCGTAGTTGCCTGCAATGGTGGGGATGTTGCGCTTTCGGATTTCGTCTATCACCTCGTTTGCCCAGATGTTGTAGCCCACCAGGTCACCGAGGCAGTAGATAAAATCTGGCTTCCTGCTGTCTACATCGGCAAAGAACGCCTCCAAGGCAGGCAGGTTGGCGTGGATGTCACTGAAGAGTGCTATCTTACTCATCGTCTATTGTGGTTTGGGTAGATGGTATAAGGGCGTGGTGGCTACTTAGCAGCAGCCTCCTCCTGGGGTGCAGGCGTTGCCCGACTGCATCTCTCTGAGGTTGATTCTGAGTTTCTCTTTCGGGATACCACACTTGTCTGGGGCGAGGCAGTTGGTCGTCTTTGAAAGCAGCACGAAGTTCTTCCCGTTATAACCAAGGTCGTACTTACCGATGGTTTCCCCTTGGTACTCCACCTCGATGTCCAGGTCCTCCATGCCCAAGGCTTTCTCTGATAGGGCGATGATGTTGAGCAGTTTCTGTGGCTTCAATCGGTGGTCAAAGTCGTTGGCATCCCATAGCTGGAAGTTTGCCACTTTCTCGGTGCGCACCGTTCCACCGCAATCAATGAAATGCTTGGTCACCACGCCTACCTCGGTTACGTGGAAATGTTCTGGCACTTTCGTGCCGTTTTCCAACTCGAAGTCCACCGCTTCGGCTGTTTGCAGGATATGCTTTACTTCTGACAGTTTCATGCTATTGTATGTTTAACTATTAATCGTGTGTCCTCTTGTTTAGCAACAGGCAGTGTTCTGGCTTCTGACGCCATCCAGCAGGGCAGCAAAGTAGCCGTTCAGGTACTCGAATGCTCTTTCGTCCAGGCAGTAGCAGATTGCGTTGCCCTCCACCGTGCCTTTGATGATGCCAGCGTTCTTGAGTTCTTTCAGGTGCTGCGACACTGTTGCCTGCGCCAGCGGCAGTTCGCTCACGATGTCACCGCACACGCAGGATTTGGCTTTGAGCAGGTGTTCGATGATGGCAACTCTCGCTGGATGCCCCAACGCCTTGAGCAGGAGGGCAGTCTTGTTTTGCGCCTCCGTGTAGTTTTCAGTTTTCGTCAATCCCATAATTTCTAATCGTTTTATTGCAATATTACGATTAATATAAAAAAGATACAAATAGTTTATGCTATGCTTTAATTATGTCTTCTTTTTAGGTGATAAAGAAAGGCAGATGAATCGAACAAAAGCATTTAAGTAAGACTTGCCTACTTCCTTACCCGTTCGATACTGACAGAAATATGAGGATTGTAAACCCGGATGAAGCTGACAGCCGTCTTATGTACATGTGGTCGCTTTTAGCAGGCTGCAAGCATGTGCCAAATCTTCAGCATCTACTGTGTATTCCTATTATTGGTATACATCTAAAGCAGCCACCGCCTCGTAATTACGGTACACGTGCAGGCTTTGGTCATGACAATGGTGTCCAAACACAGCCTGGGGCACATTTTCATAACCGGTTCGCTCATGTGCCCATCAAAGCAAACCCGGCTCGCCCTGACGGCACTGTAACACGATTTGATACTTGCCGGCATCTATTAACTGACTTTCTTCACAACTTTTCAATTGTACAATAACAGGCTCTACTGGCAGGGCTGCAAGACCAGATTTCGACTATCATTGCCTTGTTTACTCACCTGAGCAAGTTAACAGGCTTAGAGGGGGGTACACAAACAAAGGATTATTCTACGCTGTCCTTTTTGAAGTCAGCACAAATTATCTGTTTTAAACAGTAATTACAAAAGAGTTAGTATTTAGGCTTTTGGCCCCAAAATGAAAGGTGAGACGGTTTTGGCAGGCAGGTGCTGGCAGGCAACAGCAAGCTGCTGCGGAAGTTCAACATCGCCTATGACCAAAGCCTGGAGGGTATCGTGGAAACGATCGTGCTGACAGCCGTTGACGCCCAGTACACAGGCTATATTACCATTGCCGACCAAATCAAATGAAAAAATGGGTACGTCCTGTGTGTCTTTACAGGTTTGTCAGTCTTCCTTAAAAAAATGCTGGTTACCTGGTCTACATAAAGCCTTTAAAGTCGCCGAAGGAAACTTTTTAGTAAAAGACCACAGGTAATAAATCTAGCTCAAGTGCTGTTTAGCTGTGCTTTTCCCTGAACTCCTCAGGCGTAATCCCTCCATACTTTTTAAAGAACTTCGTAAAGTATGAATTGTCATTAAACCCGAGTTGGAAGGCTACCTCAGAGATGGTAAGATCAAAATCGATCAGCCGCCGCTTTGCCTCCAGCAGCACCCTCTCCCTTATCACTTCACCTGCGGGTTTACCCAGAATGTCTTTACTTAAGGCGTTCAAGTGGTTAGGAGTAATGTAAAGCAAAGTCGCATAGTCTCTGGGAAGCCTGAGGCGGTGAAAATGTTGCTCCACCAGGTTCTGAAAATTCCGAATAAGGATCACTTTGGAGCCGGTCACCTTCTGTTCTGGCCTACTGCCCAGATGCTTGTTTATAGTAAGGAAAATCCGCAGCAGCAGAACCCGTATCATGTCCCTGTTGACACGGTGCTTTAGCTGTGCTTCCTCTATAATTGACTCAAACACAGCGGTGATTTCCTGCCGGAGATTTTCAGGCAGAGTAATAATGGACCCATCCACTATACCTGCTAGGAAAGAAAACTGTTTGAGGTACTCCGGCGAAAGTAAAAAAGAGTGGAAAAAACTACTGGAGAAGTTTATAATATAGCCATCATTATCTCCCGTAAGGTCCCAGGAATGCACCTGCCCTGGCACCATAAAATACATTTGTGAGGGCGAAACCGTGCATTTTACAAAGTCTATCTCGTAGGTTCCCTCTCCCTTCGTAAAGAGCACCAGGTGATAGAAGGAATGGCGATGAGGGAATTTTAAATTTGGATGGGTTACAAGGTAATGGCTTAGCCTGCTTACTATAATTTCCTCCTCCCCAAGCCTATCCGATGATAGTGAGCCAATATCATAAATTGGTATAGCTGCAGACATAAGCATATTCAACACCGAACAATGATCTAATAGATTACCATCCAGCTTCTCTGTTTATTAATGAATCATAGGAGCTTTTAAAGCATTGGCTGAAAAAGGTCAGCCCTCTCCCGGCATTTGGCTCATTATTACCTGCAAGGAAGAATTTCACACACTCTCAAGTCTCTCTGTATCAATAAAATTGCATCACAAAGATAAGGCTCTGTTCTGCCTTATGTGCGGGACAAAAAGTCCAATTCACTGGACTTCTGTGCTCTCCGACCACAAATTCTACCATCCGAGAGATGGTAACACCTGACAAAGGCAAAAATCACAAGCATTGCCCGCTTGACACTATAGCCTGATAATCTTCTATGAATGAGAAAACGAGGATAGGATAAAACCTGAGTCATGCAAACCCGGAATCAGTAACAACTACCATTACCATCCTTTGGCCTGATTGAGTACCTTAATAGGTTACACAAGAGCTCTAAGAAATTGTCCGTACTCGAGGATCAAAAATATAGGGCTCCCAAAAGGAGCCCCATATCAACACAAACTAAACATTAACCAATATTCAAAAGAGTCACCGAACAGAAAAGCTGGGCACTTTGATGCTATCCCTTGACTTCCTAGTTCATCACAACAGCTCCTTCTTCTATCTGCGGGGTGGCTTTGCTGATCAGCCTATCCCCAGTTTTCAATTCGCCGAATACTTCAACTTTCCCATCGAATTTCCGGCCTCTTCGCACAGGCAATCTGGTCACTTTGCCTGACACCACCTTCAGCACGTAAATGCCTTCATCAGAGTCAACGAGTGCCATTTCAGGAACAACAAATGTACTATCCTTGAGTGAAAGCAGAATCTTTACATCCGCTATCATTCTTGGCAGCAATGCCCTGTCCGGGTTTGGGATATCCAGTTCTATACGCTCTGAGCGCAGCTTGGCATCTAGGGCTCCCGCCTGACGTTTGATCACGCCGCTATAGGAGGCTTGTGGTTGCGACCTGACAGTAAAGCTTACCGGATTTGTAGTATTAAGGTATGGCAGATGGGCTTCGGGGACAGAGACAATGAGCCGGAGATTCTTTTGCTCCTGCAGGGTAACCAAGGGCAGTGCAGACCCCTTACCAGATGGCCCCACGTAAGCGCCAACATCCACATGGCGGGCAGTGATGATGCCATTGAACGGCGCACGCAGTTCCAAATATCCCGCCATTACCTTCACCTCCTCCAGCGAAGCTTTGGCAGCTTCCAGCTGTGCCAGGTCCGAATTTTTCCGGGCAGTAATCTGATCGAGTGCGTCCTGGGCAACGGCGCCCTCCGTTTTACTTGCCTCCGCTACCCGGTCATAGCTTGCCTTCGTGGCGATATAGGTGGCCTCTAAAGATTTTATTTTGGATCTGGCAGCGACTAGCTGGGAGCTGATCTCGGGTGCTTCCAGTATCATCAGTACTTCTCCCGCTTTCACTTCAGAGCCTATGTCTACCTTCAGCACCTTTACAAAGCTGTTCACCTTCGCATAGATATCTACCTCCTGGTTGGCAACAAGTTCTCCCGGCACCGACAGGGTAGTAGTCAATTTGTCTTTTGTCAGCGCGAAGGTTTCCATCTTGGGAGCCATCATAGGTTCCTCTGATTTATGCTCTGATACTTCTGCGGGCGTGCAGCTGCTGATCAACAGCAGCAAGGAAGTGCTATAGAACGCAAGGGATGAAATAAACCGTATATTTTTCATTTTCTTAAAATCTGTGAGTTAGATACTAAACCGTTTGAAGCACATACTGCTTGCTCTCTTCATCCTCCGGGTCCAGCGACACGGAATCTGTTGAAGAGTTCCCCTGCACCCAGGCAAAAACCAATGGGAGGAAGATCAGCACCGCAAAAGTGGAAGCGACAAGCCCCCCGATAACCGCTCTGCCCAGCGGAGCTATCAGGTCACCGCCTTCGCCATGCCCGATGGCAATCGGCAGCATACCGGCCACCATGGCCAGGCTCGTCATGATGATGGGCCTTAACCGGAGGAAAGCGGCTTCCTTCGCTGCTGCCAGGGCGTCTCCGCCGTTCGCCTTGCGAAGCTCTTCCGCATTGCTCACCAGCAGCAGGGCATTCGCCAGGGAAACCCCAATGGACATAATGATCCCCATGTAGGACTGCAGGTTGAGCGTAGAGCCTGTCAGCAGCAGAAGCCCCAGCGCCCCGAATAGCACGGTAGGCACACTCGTCAGGATAACCAAAGGCACTTTGAAGGACTGGAAGTTGGCCGCAAGCAGCAGGAACACGACCACAATCGCGACGAGCAAGCCGTTCTGCAGGCTGTTGGTCGTTTCCGTCAGGACGTTGGATGTCCCGATCAGGCTTACCGTCAGCCCCCTCGGCAGTTCCCCCAGCGACGCGATGGCCGCCTGCACGTCTTTAGTGGCCGTGCCCAGGTCCATTTTGTGTAGGTTGGCCGTCACCGTGATAAAGCCCATCGTGCCCAGGTTGGCACTCTCGCCATAGGTTGTGTCAGGCGTAATGGTAGCCACATCACTCAGAACAGGCCGCGAGGAATTTTTCAGCACCGGAATGTTCTCCAGGTCCTCCTTGCTATTCATCTTGTTGAGCGGCGTCTGCACCTGCACATCATAGGCGATGCCCATCATCCCGTTGTCAATCCACATGTTTTTGCTGGTATACCGCGACGATGCCGTTGAGGCGATGAGCGACCTGGAGATGTCGCGCACATCCACGCCAAGCTGCGCCGCCCGCTGTCGGTCAATCTCAATATTGAGCGTCGGGTACTTTTGTGACTGTGCGATCTGCTGGTCACGCAGGTAATCGATTTCGTTGAGTTTGGCGAGCAGCTTCTTGGCATACATGGCATTCTGCATCTTGTTCATACCCGAGAATCGAACCTCTATCGGTGTGGGCGATCCCTGGCTCAGCACTTTGTCAATCAGCTCAATCGGCTCAAAAGACAGCCTAACATCCGGCATGACCTCTTTTATTCGGCCGCGTATCTGATCCTTCACATCAGCTATATCGCCGTTGAAGTCCTTCAGCGCCACCTGCATAAGAGCCTCGTGCGGACCGGAGTTGTAGAGGTAAATCGGGCTCACAGCAAAGGTAGAGGGGTGCTGGCCGATGAACACGGACGAAATGGCAACCTTTTCTTTGCCAACGATTCCCTCTATCTCACGCAGCACCGTTTTAACTCTGTCTTCTGTCCGGTCAATGCGCGTACCATCTGGAGCGCGGAGTCGAATCTGGAACTGGCTCGAATTGACCGAAGGCAGTACATCGCTCCCTATATTGGCAAAAAACAACACGACTAAACCGGAGGCAATTACCAGGTAAGCCGCGACAATAGGTTTGCGGTGCGGCAGGATTCGGTTCAGGAAGTTCGTAAAGCCGTCTCGGAACCTCTCAAACCTGCCTGCTTTTGTAGCTTCTGCTTTATGTTGATGTCCTTTCATCAGCCAGTTGGCCATCACAGGCACAAAGGTCTGGGAGAGCAGGAACGAGATGATCATGGAGAAGCCAATTGCCAGGGCCAAGGGCTTAAACAGCGCACCCGGTATACCGGCCATCATGAACGCAGGCGCGAACACAGCGAGTATAACCAACAGGATCATCAGCTTCGGGAAGGCGATCTCCTTACAGGCATCCCAGATAGCCTGCGCTTTGGTTTTGCGCATGGCCAGGTGCCGGTGAATGTTTTCGATTGTCACCGTACTCTCGTCCACCAAAATACCAACCGCCAGTGCCAGCCCGCTCAACGACATGATGTTGATGGTCTGCCCGAAGAGTTTTAGAAACAGCACCCCCGAGATGATGGAGATTGGAATGGTCAGGACCACAATGAGGGCTGCCCGGCGGTCACCCAGGAACAGCAGCACCATCAGGCCCGTGAGCAAGGCTCCCAGCACCCCTTCCGTTATCAGGCTCTTCACCGCGTTGATCACATAAACCGACTGGTCAAACTCATAGGAGATTTTCACATCCTCGGGCAGGTTCTTCTGAATCTCAGGAAGCTTTTTCTTGAGGTTCTTCACCACCTCCCAGGTGGAGGCATCCCCGGATTTGGCGATGTTGATGTAAACCGACCGTTCCCCGTTGATAAGGGCGTAGCTCGTCGTGATATCGGCGCCGTCCTTGATGGTGGCCACATCCCGCAAGTATAGGTTCTCCACGCTGCCCTTAAACAACGGGATGTCGCCGAACTCTTCCAGTGTCTTGATGACATTGCTAGTGGGTATCAGGTAGTTGATGTCGCCGATGGTGGCGTTACCTGAGGGGGCTGTGATATTGTTGCTGCTGATCGCCTCCACGATCTGGTCAGGCGTCAGGTTATGGGCGCGGATCAGTTCGGGGTCGATGTTGATCTCTATCGTGCGCGGGCTTCCCCCGAATGGCGGCGCGGTTTGTATACCCGGAATGGAAATCAGAAACGGGCGGGCCGCAAAGTTGGCCACATCCTGCAGCTGGTTGTTGTTCTTGACAGGGCTGGTGAAGACCAGCTGCCCCACCGGCTGCGAAGAAGCATCGAATCGGATGATGAAGGGCGGCGGCGCACCCGGCGGCAGGAACACCTGCGACCTGTTGGAGAGGGCGTTTATCTCGGCAATGGCAGAGGCCATGTTCGTATCCTCATGAAAGGTGACTTTCATCAGGGTCAGGCCCTGCGAGTTCTTTGATTGGATGTCCTTGATACCGTTGGTGAACAGGAGCATGTTCACGTACATTTTTGTGAAGTAGGACTCCATCTGTTTGGGCGTATACCCATAAAAGGAATGGGCAATGTAAACCACGGGCATCTTCATTTCCGGCAGCAGGTCCACTTTTACATCGCGGGTAGCCTGCACCCCGAAGAAAAGCAGGCCCACCACCATCACCAGCACGGAGATGGGTTTACGTAAGGCGCTTCGTATTAAATTCATCGTTATTCAGATTTAACTTCGTCCATGAAAAGATTAAAATCACCGGTAGCGGCAGCTTTCAGCAAAAGAGACTGCCAGACATTGGCATAGGCAATCTCGTTTTCTGCCTCCGCCCGGCTGAGCGTGTAGAGGGATTGCGTCACGTCCACAATCGTTGTCAGGCCGTTCTTGTACAAGGCGGTATGCTGCCTGTAAGCGTCAGACGCGGCTTTCACCTGTACCGGTGCCTCCCGGTAACTTTCCAGGGCATTGGCTATCTTGGCATCGGCCAGCCTTGCCTGTGCCTCCAACTCCTGGTAAGCCACATCAAACTCATCCTTCAACGCTTGGGACCGCAGCTCTTGCGATTTGACCCGGGAGTTGAGGCGCGAGATGGAGGTCAGGTTCCAGTATAGCCCGATACCTGCCAGGTAGTTTCCCCGGCCAATGCCCACCCCGTCGAAATAGTTATTGGAAAAAGCAGTCTGGTCCTGCGGATAAATGGACTGAAACCCGGAGCCTCTCCCCTGTACGATCCCAAATAAGGAGAATGTCGGGTAAGCCATTTTGCGGTATAGATTTGCTTCGGCGTCGCTCCTGGCAATGCGGTTTAACTGCAGTTTTAGAGTGGGATGTGTGTTTTCGACGGGAGCTGCTTCCGTCGTTATAGCGGCAGGTATACGGGTAACAAACGTCGAATCCAGTATAAACTCGGCATAAGGCACGCCCATCAGCACAGCCAGGGTTTTGGACTTTTCCAGTTCCATATCCCGCGCTTTCAGCAGCTCAATCCGGGCATTGGAAACTTCCGCGTTGGCCAGGGAAGAATCGACGCCTGCAATCAACCCGCTCCTGGCCAACACAGCGGCAGTGGATTTAAATACCTGCGCCCGCTTGAGGTTCTCCGCTTTGGTATAGGCTATCCTTTGGGCTGTGAGTAGGTTGAGGTAAGCAGCAGCTACTTTCACCTGGTGCTCAAACTGCTCCTGCTCCAGCGCCTGCTGGCTCACAGCCGCTTCAGACTGTGCTACATTGATTGAGCTTTTTACCCGCCCGAAACTGAAGAAATCCCAGTTGACGTTTGCCAGGTATAGCGCGCCGAAGGCGGCGTTCCAATCCTGCTCGGGGAGCGGCAGCGCGGTGGAAGCAACGCCTAATCCGCCAAACCCATACAGGGGGCCATGCTGGCCATTTATTGTTCCGTAGCTTTGCTGGCCCGAAAGTCTGACATCGGGCAGGTAATCCTTTTTCCGTTCCTGAACGGTTGCCTCTGATGCTTGCTGATATTTTTCTCTGGCTTTTATGGAGCCATAGTTATTCAAGGCCCTATCGACTGCATCCTGCAGCGTCAGCGTTTGGGAAAACGCCGGAACGGACAGCAGGAGGCAGAGTAAGAGCGTCATACGTTCTACTCGCATTGGTTAAAAAAATAAGGTTGGATTTACTGCTTCAACCTGGCACACATGGGCATGAGAAGAGCAGTCGGTTAATGGCCATTAACGATAGGCGTTGTGCACAAACTAGAGCAAGTAAGGGCACAGGTTTTTAAGCTATGGTAGCTTTCAAAGTGTATCGGTAATGGCTAAGCCTGCTGGAACGAGGCTTGAGTCTAAAGAGGGGAATGATCTAAATTCTGAAAACGCAGTTTTTGATGTAGAGCGCAATCTTACCTGCCAGAGGTGGTCCGTTGCTTTTGGGATACTCTACTACTATCGATGATAAGGAAGAGGGAACATCCTGTGTTGGATACGATATAATAGCAGCCAGATAAACAGGCTTTGAAATACTTGTAACTAAATCGTCGTGCTGGCTGTCGCCCTTCAGCTGCTGCTGGGTATATTGGCAGCATTCTTTCTCAGGCTTACCAGTAGGGCAATCATTATCGCAACCACCTTCTTCATCCGACCATAGCTTCATATCCACCACCTGCCCCTTGCAGAACTGCAATTGGAAGGCCGCCCCGCTGGAAGCCGTGACGTAGAGGATACTAAACAATATGGTTAAAAAGCTATTCACAATTTATAGGGAAAGAACTCGACAATAGACTCCAATCAACCGTTCACAACTGTCATAAATCTCCAGGCTGAGCCTGGCATTGCCCATTCTTGGGACAAAGATAAGGCATATACCTGCAGCCACCATGGTGTAGTTTACTGTTTGTGTTGTAGTCTTTACCGGTGAGCTTTAAAACTTAAACCGTAGTGTTGTCTTTATAACATTCAAGAAGAAGCTACTGCATAAGTAGCTTCTTCTTGAATGTTAGCGTTACTTACAATCTCATGTTCATTACAGGAGTTGTCTCTAATACTTACGATCGCTGGCATTGTTTTTCTTTGGTCCACTTCTGGACTACAACACTAAAGAGCTTGTGCCTTAAAACCGGCCTCCTCTACCGTAACAATGATTTGACTGGCAGAGAGAATCTGTTTTCACGGTTAACACTTTATTATCCACGCTCCACTCGTTGTCTTTGAGCACAGGGGTTATTTTTGAAACACAGCCTCCGCAATTGATATTGGATTTAAACTGTAGCTGCTTCATCCTTTTGTATAGCTAGCTTTCTTACTTTATTTTTATCACTACAAAAACAGCACCTGCCTGAGGGTGGTCTGTTACACAATCCTTCTTATTTTTAACATATTTATCTTGCACCTCTATATTTTCTGCGCCTTTAGCTGCAAACTGTTGGTCATCACTGACGCAGACCTCAATATCATGGCTACTCCTACTACCATCGGATTTAGCAGGAAGCCTTGTAGCGGGTGAGTACCCCAGCCCTGATGGAAATGCCTATTAGATTGTGGATGAAGGCCCGGAACAGGTTCTGCCTGATCATCCGCACTGTATGCCTCCAAGAAAGATTCTGCACTCCGGAAAATTGTATCTTCGTCCTGCCCCGGCTGTTATAGAATTCAATCTGAGTGCTGCAGGTTTTACAGGATGGTTGTCAAGGGCTTGGTTTCAGTCGGAATGAGTTATCCCACAATTAAGCCAGAAGGATTCCATCTACCAACGTATCATAGAGATACAACACACAGTAGAGTACATAATCTTCAAGCAGAATTAAACAAAAAGGAGAAGCTAAGCATTTTTCTGTTTTTTGAAACCTCACACTGGTTCTTATTTAAATTGTGATCCGTTGGCACCATCATACGCCTGATGGGTTGTTTTGCAATGAATTTATAAAACATTCCGCTATTTATGTAACAAACTCTGCTACACATGTTTTATCTTTGCAAAAGTTTAAGTCACACTATGAAGCTGATCCGTCACCTGATCCTACTTATCCTGACCTTCGTGGTGCTTGTCTCTTCGACCGGCATCTCGGTGGGCATGCATTTGTGTGAAGGCGAATTACATGATCTTTCTTTCTTTGGCGCTGATGCCGATTGCCCGATGGAACAGCCGCAACAGAAACTGCCATCCTGCCACAACGAGCCTGCCCCAGGCAATGCTGCATCCGCCTGCTGCGATGACCACACGCTCCTCCTGGAGCAGGCTGATGCCGCCTCCGATTCCACCGCGCAGCTGCTTACCAAAAGTCCTGACCTGAGATTTGCAGCCGCTTTTAAAGTGGTTATACTTCAGCTATTTGCCCCTGAAGCAGAACAAGCCTCTGCCTACGCGCTGTATAAATCCCCCCCGATTGCCCGCGACATCCCGGTGCTGGTGCAATCATTCCTGCTATAACCTTTCAGGCTCCTGTGATGCCACGCTTTGGCTGGCGCAGCCGTGTCTTCTCCTGAAGGACCGGACTGGTCTTCCTATGGGCTTTGGCCTCACCTTCTACTTGCCACAACCCAGTGGCTGCTCAAATTCCTGTTAAGGTTTATTTTCTACTTACATGATTGCGAAATTAATTTCCCTTTCGCTCCGTAACCGTTATATCGTCCTGCTCATCTCGGCGGTACTATTCGGATGGGGCTTGTATTCCGTGCAGACAAACAAGGTGGATGCCATCCCGGACTTGTCTGAAAACCAGGTGATCGTTTTTACCGAATGGATGGGTCGCAGCCCACAGATCATCGAAGACCAGATCACCTACCCGCTTGTTACCAACCTGCAGGGTTTGCCCCAGGTAAAGTATGTACGGGGCAGCTCCATGTTCGGCATGAGCTTTATTTACGTCATCTTTGAAGACGAAACAGATGTATACTGGGCAAGGACCCGCGTGCTGGAGCGCCTTAACTCCGTTGGCAACATGCTGCCGGAAGACGTCACCCCTACCCTGGGCCCGGACGGTACCGGCGTGGGCCATATCCTGTGGTACACCCTGGATGCCCCGGGCATGGACCTGGGAGAGCAACGCGCCGTACAGGACTGGTATGTGAAGTTTGCGCTACAGAACGTGAAAGGCGTCAGCGAGGTGGCCTCCTTTGGCGGTTTCCAGAGGCAATACCAGATCACGCTGGATCCTAATAAACTTACCTACTATAAACTCTCGGTGCCGCAGGTTATCCAGGCCATCCGCGCCAATAATAACGAAGCCGGTGGCCGTAAGTTCGAACTATCCGACATCGGCTATATCATCAAAACCACAGGCTACCTGCAATCTACAGAAGAGATCCAGAACCTTGCCATCGCCACCAACAACTCCATACCGGTGCGGGTGCGCGATGTGGCCTCGGTGCAGATGACGGGGGAAAGCCGCCTGGGCATTTTCGACGTGAACGGCGAGGGCGAAGCGGTGGGCGGCATTGTGGTGATGCGCTACGGCGAAAATGCCGAAGAAGTGATCGACCTCGTGAAAGTGAAGATGGAAGAGGTCGCCAAAGGCCTCCCCGAGGGCGTGAAGTTCAACATCGTTTACGACCGCAGCGGCCTGATCAACGAATCGGTGGACTCCATCAAAAAGACCCTGATCGAAGAGATGCTGGTAGCCTCCGTGATTGTGTTTCTGTTCCTCTTCCACTGGCGCAGTGCACTGGTCATCATGATTCAGCTGCCCCTGTCAGTCGCCATTGGCTTTATACTGCTCAACGCCTTCGGTATCTCTTCCAACATCATGTCGCTTACCGGCATTGCCCTTTCCATCGGTGTGATCGTGGACGATGCGATTGTGATGGTAGAAAACTCCTACCGCCATCTGGCTGACGCGAGCAAGGGCAAACCATGGGAGGATTAACTGTAGTCTTTCAAGAAGAAACTCAACATGAAATTATCAAAAGAAGATAGAATCCGGATCATCGAGAAGGCTGCCAAGCAGGTGGGGCCCAGCGTGTTCTGGAGTACCGTAATCGTCATCACCTCTTTCCTGCCGGTATTCCTGCTCACCGGCCAGGAAGGCAAGCTGTTCGGCCCGCTGGCCTGGACAAAAACATTTATCCTCATCGTGGACGCCATCGTGGCCATCACGCTGACACCAGTGCTCATCTCCTTTTTCCTGAAAGGGAAGTTTAAAGAAGAGAGCGCCAACCCGATCAACAGGGCGTTGGAATGGGTGTACGGACCGGTGCTGAAGTGGTGCCTGAAGTGGCGTAAAACCACCATCGGGGTCAACATCCTGGCCTTGTTGGTTTCCATCCCCATGCTCATGAGCCTGGGCACCGAGTTTATGCCGCCGCTGGACGAAGGCTCTATCCTGTTCATGCCGGTAACACTGCCTGACATTTCCAACGCTGAGGCCAAGCGCATCCTGCAGGTGCAGGACAAGATCATCAAATCGGTGCCTGAAGTGGAGAGTGTGTTGGGCAAAGCGGGCCGCGCCAGTACGGCCACCGACAACTCCCCGATCAGCATGATCGAAACGATCATTATGCTCAAACCACGGTCGGAATGGCGCGAAGGCATCACCAAACAGGATATCATCCGGGAACTCGACAGCAAGCTACAGATCCCGGGTGTGGTGAATGGGTGGACCATGCCCATCATCAACCGCATCAACATGCTGGCTACCGGCATCCGGACCGACGTGGGCGTGAAAGTGTATGGCCAGAACCTGGACTCCATCGCGTCGGTATCGGAAAAAGTGCGGGCTGCCTTGCGTGATGTCGAAGGCGTAAATGACCTGTTCGTTGAGCCGATCACAGGCGGCAAATACCTGGAAATAGACATCAATCGGGAAGCCCTCAGCCGCTATGGCCTGACCGTAGACGATGTGAACATGATCGTGGAATCGGCATTGGGTGGCGCACCAATAGATAATACCATTGAAGGGCGCCAGCGCTTCTCCATTAACGTGCGCCTGGCACAGGAATACCGCAACAGCGTGGAGCGGATTGAGCGCATCCCCGTCCAGACGGCTTCGGCAGGTTCCATCCCGCTTTCTTCGGTTGCCACGGTGCGTTTCACCGAAGGGCCTCCTATGATCAATTCCGAGAATGCGCAGCTGCGCGGGGCCGTGCTCTTCAACGTGCGCGACCGCGACCTGGGCAGCACTGTGAAGGAAGCCATTGAGAAGATAAATACAGAAGTGACCGGTCTGCCCAACGGCTATTACCTGGAGTGGAGCGGGCAGTGGGAAAACCAGGTGCGCGCCAACCAGACCCTGCAAATCATACTTCCGCTGGTGGTTCTCATCATCTTCTTTATTTTATACTTCTCTTTCAACTCCTTGAAAGAAGCCTTTTTCAGCCTGATCACCATCCCGTTTGCCCTGATCGGCGGGGTATTCATTGTCTACTTCTACGGTGTGAACTTATCGGTAGCAGTGGCAGTAGGCTTTATCGCCTTGTTTGGTATGGCCATTGAAACGGGTATGCTGATGGTGGTGTACCTGAACGAGGCGATGCATGAGCTGGTGGCACTGAAAGGCAACAGCAGCGAGACGATTACCAAGCAGGACATCCGGGACTACGTGTTCAAAGGAGCGGTAAAGCGCCTTCGTCCCAAGATCATGACCGTGTCGGTATCACTGTTTGGCCTGATACCGGTCCTTTGGGCAACCGGTGTGGGCACTGACGTCATGCTCCCGATCGTGCTGCCGCTGATCGGAGGGGTTCTTACCTCTTCCATCCACATCCTGCTGGTAACCCCGGTGGTGTTTGAAATGACGAAAGAGTATGAGTTAAAGAAGCACGGCAAATTAGAGATATACGATGTTAAGCATTAATAAAATAAATTGGTTGTTTGTGTTTGTGTTGCTGGCTGGCACCCCGGTGCTGGCCCAGCAGCAACACACCATCAACTTAGACAGCGTACTGCAGCGCATCAGCAACAATAACCCCATGCTGCAACAGTACAACTATAAGGCAAAGGCGATGGATGCCTACGCTGAAGGCGCAAAGAGCTGGATGGCGCCCATGGTAGGCGGCGGTGTGTTCATGGCCCCCTACCCAGGGGCCGAGATCATGGATGAGCGTGATAAAGGCGCCTGGATGATATCGGCAGAGCAGGACATACCCAACCCGGTAAAGCTTCGCGCCAAGGAGAAATACATGAAGTCAAGAGCAGGCGTCGAGCAGGCGGCGAAGGATGTGACCTTCAACGAGCTGCGGGCGCAGGCCAAAACGGCCTACTACAATTGGGTGGTGCTGGAAAAACAGCTGGATGTTCTCAAAGACAACGAGCGGATCATGGAATACATGCTCAAGCTGGCCCGCCTCCGCTACCCCTACAGCCAGGGCAAGCTGGGTGGCGTTTACAAAGCCGAGGCCAGGCTGCACGAGGTAAAGAACATGCAGGTGATGACGGCTTCGCAGATCGAGCAGCAGAACGTGCAGCTCAACATCCTGATGAACCTGCCCAAAGACCAGAAGTATAAAATCGATACCACCGTAGCCGTACCTGCACCGGCTGTCCCCGCCATTGATACGAGCTACCTGAGCGGGGCCCGCAGCGACATCCGCCAGCTCGACCGAACCATCCAGTCGATGCAACTGAACGTGGAGATGGAAAAGAAGGAACGCCTGCCGGATTTCAGCCTGCGCTTCGACCACATGTACCCGCGCGACAACATGATGCCGCAGCAGTACACGGCCATGGGCATGGTCTCGATCCCGATCGCCCCCTGGTCGTCGAAGATGTACAAGGCCAACACCAAGGCCATGAACCTGGAAATACAGGCCATGCAGCGTGAGCGGGAAGCCATGCTCAACGAGGCGCAAGGGATGGCGCGAACCATGGCCCTGGAGCTGAATACGATGCGGGAGCAGGTTGAAAATTACAACAGCAGGATCCTCCCGGCGCTGAAGAAGAACTACGATGTGACCCTGCTGGCCTATGAGCAGAACAGTGAGGAGCTGCCCCTGGTGATCGATGCCTGGGAAGCCCTCAACATGGCGCAGATGGAGTATCTCAAGCTGCTGCAGTCGCTCTACCAGATGTCGGTGAGCTATGAAAAAGAAATCGAGAAATAAATTGCGGTCGAGTGACTGGGCAAAGGATTCGATTCAAACCTTGACACACAGCCACTCGATCACTCACTCAAAATCAAACATGAGACGATATTTGAACATACTCTTCCTGTTGACAGCGCTGCTGGTAGCTGCCTGCTCGGTGGAGGAAAAAACACATGCACAGGGTGAAACGGAGTATACCTGCCCGATGCACCCGCAGATTGTGCAGAACAAGCCCGGCACCTGCCCTGTGTGCGGCATGGATTTAGTCCCCAAAACCGTACATGGCGAAGGCGTTGAAATTACCGAGGACCTGGCGTTTCTGCTGAAACCGACGACTGGCACGGTGGTAGCCAGTATCACCACGACAAAGCCCGCGCAGAAGGCGACACAGACCACCGTGCAGCTGGACGGCATCATCACCTATGACCCGCGGCGCGTTTACACAGTCCCCGCCCGCGTGGCCGGCCGCATCGAAAAGCTGTTTGTCAAATACAATTTCCAGCCGATCCGCAAGGGGCAGAAGCTGATGGAGGTGTACAGCCCGGACCTGATCACGGCGCAGCGCGAACTGCTCTACCTGGTGAAGGCTTCACCTGAAGATCAGCAGTTGATTTCATCCGCCAGGCAAAAACTGCAGTACCTCGGGGCCACCGACGAGCAGATAAACCGCCTTATCCGCAAGGGCGAGGAAAGCTATACCTTCACGCTCTACAGCCCCTATGACGGCTACGTAATTGATCTCAATACCGCTTCTCCGGCTGCTTCTACCGGTATGGCCGCAGCTACCCCTGCAGCCGGCTCCGGTGGCGGCATGGACGCCATGGGCGGAGGCGGCGCTGCAGCCCCGACACCTCCTTCCGGGGCTTCAACTAATCCAGCCGGACAGGCTATCCAGCTGCGCGAAGGCATGTATGTGAGCGTAGGGCAGCCGCTGGTGCAGGTGGTGAATGCCGAGCAACTGTGGGCCGAGTTTAATGTGCCTGCCGGCGAGCTACAGACCCTGTCAAAGGGCACGCCGGTGAAGATCTCTTTCCCACAAATCCCAGGTGAGCAGCTTGATGGCAAGGTGGATTTCTTTCAGCCGTTCTTCGACGAGGGGGAAAGCTTTGCCAAAGTGCGGGTATACCTGCCCGGTAATGCAAAACTGGCGATGGCAGGGCAACTGGTGACCGCAACAGCCCGTGTCGACACGGCCCCCGCCCTGTGGGTACCCCAGGCGGCGGTGCTGGACATCGGCACCAAAACGGTGGCCTTCCGGAAAATGAACGGTGTCTTCGAACCGGTTACAGTGACCACCGGCGCTCGCGCAGGCCATGAGATCCAGGTCACGGCTGGCCTGGAGCGAACCGATGTGATCGCCACCAACGCCCAGTTCCTGGTCGACAGTGAAAGCTTTATCAAGGTTAATAATTAAAGAGACCCATGAGACGATATTTGAACATACTCTTCCTGCTGACAGCTATACTTGTAGCTGCCTGTTCGGTGGAGGAAAAAACGCATGCTGATGGCGAATCAGCAACCTATACCTGCCCGATGCACCCGCAGATCGTTCAGAACGAGCCCGGTACCTGCCCTATCTGCTTCATGGACCTGGTGCCGGTGTCACAGACGGGTAAGGAAAACGGGGAACTGATGCTGAGCCAAAGCCAGATTGCCCTGGGCAACATCAAAACCAAACGCATCAAGTTTGGCTCCGTGGGGAGCAACGCGATCCTTACCGGCAAACTGGTGCTCGACGAAACGCAGACCGATGTGGTGAGCAGCCGCGCCGCCGGCCGCATCGAGAAGCTATACCTGAAAGAAAGCGGCCAGCCTATAAAAAAAGGACAGCCGCTTTACGAGCTGTACTCGGAAGAGCTGCTGACGCTGCAACGCGAATACCTGCTGGCGCTCCGGCAAAACCAGGAGCTGGGGCAAGAAAACCCGCGTTTCACTTCCTTTCTGGAAGCCGCCAAAAAGAAGCTCCTGCTATACGGACTGACAGAGGCGCAAATTCAACGTCTGGCTAGTTCCGGGCAGGTGAGCCCGCGTATCACGTTTGTCGCCCCCGTTAGCGGTGTGGTGACCGAAGTCGCAGCAGCCGAAGGCCAGTACGTGGCGGAGGGAGGGATTCTGTACCGCCTGGGCAGGCTCGACAAAATCTGGGTAGAAGCCGAAGTGTATCCCCAGGAGCTTGCCCGTGTAAATGAAGGCGATGCATTGAAAGTCGCGGTCGAAGGCTTCAGTCAAACGCCCGTCTCCGCAACAGTGACCTTCATCAGTCCGGAGTTCAAGGCAGGTAGCCAGGTGGCCACCCTTCGCGCCGAACTCCCTAACCCCAACCAGCAATACCTGCCGGGCATGCAGGCAAGCGTTATCCTGCGCAACCCCAGCGGCAAGTCCCTTACCCTGCCAACCGATGCGGTGCTCCGGGACAGCAAAGGCAGCCATGTGTGGGTGCAGTCGGGCAAGGATACCTTCAAAGCCCAAATGGTAAAACTGGGCGCAGCGAGCGCCGACAGCGTGGCCATTCTTTCCGGCTTAAAGGAAAACGACAGGGTCGTGGTGAGCGGGGCCTACCTTCTGTACAGCGAGTTTGTTTTGAAGCAGGGGGCTGACCCGATGGCCGGCCATCAGCACTAAGTATACGATGAAGGAATGTTGCAGAACCGGCGATGAGCAAGCGCCTGAAAAAAAGAACAGCTGGCCGAAGCGGCTGCTCTACCTGGCTCTACTGCTGGCCCTCGGGCTGGTGCTGTTTGAACAGTTTACAACTTAATTTATTTCCTTGTCCATGAAAAAGAACCTGCTGTATACCGCAGCCTTGTCAGCAGTCCTGCTGGCATCGTGCACTTCAGAAAAGACCGCCGAGACCCAGGCCGCCGCCGCGGCCCAACCGACTGCAGCGGCACCCGTCCCCCACGCAAACCACATACCGGTCGCCACTGCCCAAACACAGGCTGATCCTTCCGCGGAAGAGCTGATGACCAGGGAGGGCCTGCCCAAAGACCTGGTTTGCATGGTCAACAACGCCTATATGGGTAAAAAGCAGTTCCCTGTACCATTCGAAAACAAAATGTACTACGGCTGCTGCGAAATGTGCGTAAACACCATCCAGCAGCAGCGGAAAGTACGCCATGCCGTCGATCCGGTGACCGGGGAGGAGGTGGACAAGTCGCTGGCCTTCATCGCCCTGAAACCCGGCGGCGCCAACGGCGATGTGCTCTACTTTGCCTCTGAAGAAAATTACCGGAAGTACATGCAGTAGCATGGAAGCAAAAGGAGAATACCGGAACTGGTTGTAACGTTCTGCTCACTGTTTGTCTGACTGCTTTCTTGAAGTCCAGTTGAATTTAAATTAAATCCTTACATAAACAATTAACCGAACCAACGATGAAACAACCCCTAATCGCCGCCGCCCTGGCAGCATTTCTGTTTACCTCCTGTTCAGAGGCGAAACAAGAAACCTCTGCAACCGAAACAGAAAGCCACGAACACCATGAAGGCATGGCACATGGTGATGAAATGCCTGCTAGTAACTCACTAGTAGTAGAGGCTCCGGACTACACAGCTGTAGCAGCACCTGTAAAAGAGCAAATTGCTGCAGTGTTGGACAGCTTCCTGAAGCTGAAAGACAACCTGGTTGCTTCTGATGCTCAGCAAGCGCAGGATGAAGCCAAAACGCTGCTGGCTGCAGCTGAAAAAGTAGATGCGGCAGGACTGGCAGGAGAACAAAAAGCCTTTGTGGAAGAAAGAATAGCAGAGGTCAAACAAAGCGCTTCCAAAATGGCAGAGGCAGCTGATCTGGCGGTGCAGCGTGGTCAGTTAGAGTTGCTTTCTGAAGCTAGTTTTGCCCTGACCAAAGCCTTTGGTGCTTCCACCGCTACTTTATTCTACCAGCACTGCCCCATGGCCAACAACAACCAAGGTGCCTACTGGCTGAGCGCTGATGGGGAAATCCGTAACCCATACTTTGGCGAGAGCATGCTAGAATGCGGTAGCATCGAGGAAGTGTTCAACTAAAACCATTCATGCGTGGGTCAAACTGTGGCTCACGCATGACTTAACTTATTATACCTGTGCGCCTGCCAAGGTCGGTACGAAGTATTTGGCGAGTGAGTCCGAACGGAGGCGATGCAGCAAGTAGCCAGTCGTGCCCTGCCTAAGAGTAGGTTTAGGTAATACTTTTTCTTTATATTTATCATGCGCATCGGGCAGTACCCTGTCCGATTGCAGCTTTGCTTCATGAAAAGAACCAGGCATAACAAGAATATAAGTTTTACGGGACTGTTTCTCCTAACGGTCTTCGTACACTTGTACCTTGTTCAGCTGGCTTGCAACCTGCCGCACCTGGTACAGCGGCTTCAACCTGTCGCTTCTACAGCACACCACCATAGCATGGGGCATGGAGAACACAGTCACTCTCCTGGACATGGAACCCCTACATCCGCGCATCACGGTGACAGGAGTGCACACCAAAGCGGTGAGCATCCTGCTTCGTCAACGGAAGACACTGGCTGTTGCGTAGAACAAGAGTACGCTCCTTTTCTCAAAGCCTCCCCATCCGTGGAGCTTTCCCAGCTTGTAAAAGCACCTATTGCCTTCATAGACACCTTCTATCAGGCAGTGCTGGGTTTCCTGTACAAGAGCCATATTACAGATGTAACGTATACTCCCCCCGATGCCCCTGTACCTAAAATACCCGATATCAGGGTATTCCTGCACTCTCTTATTATTTGATGCACAAACTGTACTTGTTCTGCATCGGTGCTTGAAAGCCTATGCTTTCAAGCACCGATGCAGACGACCTTCTGTCCCCTGCCCTATACCAAATTCCTGGTATGCAGAAAGGCTTTTAGCGTCGTGTTAAGTTAGTTTGTCCAACAAGTGAAGCAAGGATTTCGCTTCATATTCAATTCGTGAAAATGAGTGAAGAGAGTCGGCACCTCAAGGTGCTACACATTAAAAACATGGTGTGTCCCCGCTGCATCATGGTAGTGCGCCAGGAACTTGAAAACCTCGGCCTGCATGTACTGGAAGTAAAGCTTGGCACGGCCCTAATCGAGCAGAGTGACCGGTTGGATGAAACCGCTATAGAAGCGGCACTGGTTAGCAAAGGGTTTGAACTGCTTCACAGCAAGCGAGAAAAGCTTGTGGAAAGCATCAAGGTAATTGTTATTGACCTGATCTCTGCAGACAGGCTTGCCACCCTATCTACAAATCTGTCCACGCACCTGGCCATGGAGCTTGGGAAGGATTACGCTACAATCAGTACGGCCTTTAAAGCATCTGAGGGAATTGCCCTGAACAGATACATCATACTGCAGAAGGTGGAACGCATTAAAGAACTGCTAACCTATGGAGAGCTCCCTCTTGGTACCATTGCGGCCAAGTTAGGCTATAGAAGCCTGCAACACCTGTCTGGGCAGTTCAAAGAGGTAACCGGCATAAGCCCCAGTATATACAAGAAGCAGGGCGGAGCGGATCGTCAACCCATTGATAACCTGTATTGACATATGCGTACCCATGGACAAAGAGATTACAGCTTTATAAATTAAAAAGCTGCCCGAGGGCCGGCATAGTACTGGAAGTGTAGCCTAATGTGCTGCCTTGCTTCTAATGCCTGGCTGACAGCAGCGCTTTGCTAGCATATTACGAGCTGGTGTGTTGCCAGCTCTCATGGACAGGTACTTTCCAGAGTTTACATCCTGTTTAATCACACCCCAATAAATGCTAAATTTTTACAAATCATGAAAAATACCCTTTTATCAATGCTATTCATCCTGCTTTTGTGTCTGATGCATACAGCCCCGCTTTACGCACATGGAGGCGAGAAACATGGCAGCACCGCCCGGACAGAGGCTATTTCGCAGGTGCCAGATACCCTTACGCCGCAGCAGATAGCACCCGAAGAGCACGCAGCCCACGTGCAGGACCCCGCTTCCGCCCACGCCAGGCCGGATGATTTTCCAAATAAGCACCCTTTGATCGTGCATTTCCCCATCGTGCTGCTTTTAGTGGCTGCTGCCGTCCAGCTGTGCAACATCCTGTTTCTGCGCAAGGAGCTCGATTGGATCACCACCGTAGCCACTCTGATCAGCTTTAGTACGGCCTACTATGTAACTGAAATCGACCACCCGCATACAACTGGCCTTACAGCGCATGCCAAGCTGGTGCTTGAACAGCATGACTTCTACGCTGACTGGACCATCTACCTAGGAGGAATAGGCCTGATAGCCCAATTGTTAAATCAGTTCTTGTTTAAAGGGAAGCGTTGGAGCGTGCTGGTTGTTGCCCTTGTTCTTACCAGTGCTGCCTACTGTGTGGCCATGGCCGGACATTATGGCGCTCAGCTCGTACATATAGAGGGTGTCGGCCCACAAGGCAAATACCTGGAGACTGGTCACCACCATTAAGTCCGAAGGCGCAGTCACCCTAGCTGCGCCTTTTCCATTTACTAATTTTCAAGAAAGAATCAAACAAAATCATTATATTTACTAAAGCTAAATAGATGAAACAGTACAAGTATGATACGATGGTCGAGACGCTGAACAACTTACGGGAGCGCGGCTACGCAGTAGACTTTAATTTGCAGCCCACCTGTCTGGAATGCCCGCAGCTACACCTGGAGTTAAAACCTGAAGAATTTGAGATTGATGAAGTTTACCGGTTTGAAGGTGCCAGCAATCCGGATGATAATTCTGTCGTGTATGCTGTTTCCTCTGATAAAGGAGTGAAGGGAGTTTTGGTGGATGCATATGGCGTATATGCTGATGCTGTTACGCCTGATTTGGCCCGCAAATTAAGGCGAGAGTACTAAACATCAGATCAGATAGTTATGAAGAACAATCCTGAGCATCACCATCATCACCATGGGCCCAAAAAACAAGCTGAAAATCACGTAGAAGCAGCCAAAGAACACTTGGGGAAAAAAATGCTGCACGGCCACGAGCACGCCATGCACGAAGACACCGGCGGCCACCCGCCGCACGACGGGCATGACCACAGCGGCCACGGCGAGCACGGCCACGACCATCACCGCATGATGATCGTGGACTTCAAAAAGCGCTTCTGGTTTTCGCTCGCGCTGTCTGTACCTGTCATCATCCTGAGCCCCATGGTGCAGCACATTCTGGGCTTTACGCTGGATGTGCCCTACGGCATGTACATTGCTTTTGTGCTTTCCTCCATCATCTACTTTTATGGTGGCTGGCCTTTCCTGACGGGTCTGGTTGAGGAGGTGAAGAAAGGCGCACCGGGTATGATGACGTTGATCGGGGTGGCCATCACCGTAGCCTACCTCTACAGCACTGCCATCGTGTTCGGGCTAGAAGGAATGGACTTTTTCTGGGAGCTGGCCACCCTGATTGTGATCATGCTGCTCGGGCACTGGATCGAAATGAAGTCGGTGCTGGGCGCTTCCAAGGCATTGGAACTGCTAGTAAGCATGATGCCCGCCGAGGCGATGCTGATCAAGGATGGGGAAACGGTGCGCGTGCGAATCGAGGACCTGCAGAAGGGCGACTTAATTCTGGTGAAGCCTGGCGAGAAAGTCCCCGCCGATGGCGTGGTGGAAGAGGGTGAGAGTCACCTGAACGAAAGCATGCTCACCGGTGAGAGCAAACCGGTTAAAAAGAACAAAGATGACAAAGTGATCGGAGGCTCTATCAACGGCAATGGCGCACTGCGGGTGCGGGTGGAGTTTACCGGCAAAGAGAGTTACCTCAACAAGGTGATCAAACTGGTGCAGGATGCCCAGAAGACGAAATCAGAAACGCAGCGTCTGGCAGACCGTGCCGCCAAGTGGCTCACCTACATTGCCCTTTTCGCCGGCTTTGGCACGCTTGCCGTCTGGCTCCTACTGGGGCAGGAATTTGCCTTTGCCCTAGAGCGCATGGTGACGGTTATGGTGATTTCCTGTCCGCACGCATTGGGACTGGCCGTGCCGCTGGTGGTGGCGATCTCCACCGCTGTTTCCGCCAATAACGGCCTGCTTATCCGCAACCGCACCGCTTTCGAAAACTCCCGCCTCATCACTACCATCATCTTCGACAAGACCGGCACCCTTACACAAGGCTCGCATGAAATAGCCGCTGTCGTGACCTTTGACAAGGCTCTGGACGAGCGGGAAATGCTGCGTTTGGCAGCCGGTGTGGAGCAGAACTCCGAGCACTTCATCGCGCAGAGCATCCTCCGGAAAGTGAAGGCCGAAGGTATAGCGGTGCCTCCCTCCCAGTCTTTCAACTACCTGCCCGGCAAAGGACTGGAAGGTATGGTAGAGGGCAAGGATGTAAAGGTGGTGGGTCCCAATTATATCAAGGAATTTAACATTGAAGTGCCTTCCAGCGAGGCAGAGGAAGGCGTGGAAACAGTGGTCTATACGCTGGTAGCAGGAAAGCCCGTCGGGTACATCACCATGCGCGACCAGATACGGGAAGAGTCGGCAGAGGCCATAAGCGTGCTGAAGGCGAACGGCATCAAGAACCTGCTGCTCACCGGTGATAACGAACGGGTAGCCAAAAGCGTGAGCGACAAACTGCAAATGGATGGTTACCTGGCCAATGTGCTGCCGCACCAGAAACAGGAGAAAGTGAAAGAACTGCAAAACCAGGGCGAGTTTGTGGCCATGACCGGCGACGGTGTGAACGACGCCCCCGCGCTGGCCCAGGCCGATGTAGGTATAGCCGTGGGCTCCGGCACTGACGTAGCCGCCGAAACAGCCGACATTATTCTGGTCAACAGCAACCCGCAGGACATCGCCTCGCTTATCCTGTTTGGCAAAGCCACTTACCGCAAAATGATCCAGAACCTGATCTGGGCCACAGGTTATAACGTCATCGCACTACCCCTGGCGGCTGGTGTACTTTATAACCAAGGCATCATGATATCGCCTGCCGTGGGCGCCGCCCTGATGAGCCTGAGTACGGTAATCGTGGCGATCAATGCGCAGTTGCTGCGCCGGCAATTAAAATACTGATTATTTTGTAGGATAAGAATAAGATAGAACTGATAGGCCTTCTGCATCAGCACATGCAGTATGTGAGCCCACCCCTTTCAAGGAGCAGTCCGGATGGCCGATGAATAACTAGCCAATAGCGTAGACAAGAAAATGAAAGAGATGGCTCACAAAACCAGCAGAAAAAGTGAGCAAAGTACCTACTCCATTCTCTTCAGGATCGCCTTCATTTCAGCAATTTCCTTTTCCTGCGACTCGATGATTTGCTCCGTTAGTTTCTTCACTTCCGGGTCTTTTATATTGGATTCCTGACTGACCAGAATGGCAGAGGAATGATGCGGGATCATAGACTTCAGGAACTGCTTGTCACCTACCAGCGATTGACTTCTGAGCAGTAGAAAGGTTCCTGCCATTACGGCCAGGCTTACCCCTACTATGATGCCATTCAGCTTTTTATCTTTGTACATAGAGGACATAAACCCCAGCATGACAAGCGCCATGGGAGCTATCATGAGCAAGGCCATATAAAGGCGGTTCAGGTTCAGGTATACATGGTCGAACTTGTCTGCATTCAGAAACATTACCCCGTACATGATGACAAATGAGACACCCAGCATGAGGAAGAATTTCTTATAATTTCCTTTTTCCATTTTATTGGTTTTTAGTTTAGTACTCGAAGCTAATGCTCGCTGAAAGGGCGGCTTTTAGTAGTATAGAAATACAGGTATTTATGTATTTTGGTTATTATTAAAAGTCAAAAAGCCGCTCTGACAGTCGTCAGAGCGGCTTTTTGAGATGACTTTCTTTTTTGTTTATACAGCAACCGGAATGCTTACTTTTAGCTTATCCCAGGTGATGACGATGGCCCCTTCTTCGTCAGTCTCCGATACAATCTGGTAGCGCAGACGCTCCTGTGGCTGTGCTGTTGCTTCCGGCTTTACTTTGATCCGCAGCACATCCTCTGCTTCGGAATAGTCATCGGCCAAGTGCTGTTCCCAGTTTTTGTTGATGATCACCGTCCACTCGTCCTTACCCGGAATGGTGAACAGGGCATACTTTCCTGCCGGTAATGTCTTCCCTCCTATGGTAATGTCTTTATCCGTGGTCAGGCTGGTGGCAGAGTGCGCACCTGTCACCCATACCTGATCATACGCTACCAGACCACCCCAGATAGTACGTCCGCGCACAGCAGGAGAATGGTAGTTGATCATAATGTGTGCGTTCCCGATCTGCCCGTGCACCTCTGCTTTCAGGCTGCCTTTCAGCGTGTCCGCCGCTGGCTGGTCCTGTATCACGACTGCTCCCTCGCTCACTTTCGGCGTATGTTCGGCATGTACTGCCTCCTGTTCCTGCTCGGCAGGAGCTTCCTGCTCCTGCGCTGGCTGGTTGCAGTAAGTAAGTGCGCCACAAAGTATAAGGGCATAAAGGGTTTTTGTAAGATTTCTGTTCATGCTGTTTAGCGGTATAGGTGGCTTTAAGGTATAGAGCGATTTTAATTCTTGTTCTGAATGAATCTTTAAAGCTACAAATTTTATGCACCTGATGATACTAGCATTCAGGTAAAAAAGCCTGGCTGTGATAGTACAAAGGTTAGTACTGTTGAAATGATTAAGATCCAGGAGCAGTGGTCCACAGAGCGTTTTAATTATACCTTAGATGTCGAACCAGAATAGAAACGCACATTTGTTTCCTGTGCTAACACAGCCTAATAAATAAATGTAAGCCCAGCGCCATACTTCATGTCGCTGTCGTAATGCGTTGATAGGGATATATACTTGGTTACAATGTATCGCAGGCCGGCCATGTATTCTTTATCGGTGTTCCCCATCAGGTTCAGGCGCAGGCGGCTTGTTAGTGGGACATCTTCGCGCCGCAACTGGAACCGCAGCTTACCCTTGGAGTCTATCCTCGCTTCTGACACGATCAGCATAGGCAAGGTATACTGCACCCCGGCCACGGCCACCTTCCGGTTATCTTGGTTGCTTAGCTGCCCGAACATGTTTTCCTCGGGCTCATTCTCTATACTATTGTAGTGATAGTCAAAGCCGACGAAGGGAAAGAGCCATTGCATTTTTCCAAAATAACGGCCAAAGTAGGTCTCGCTTTCAATACCATACTCCTTCTTAAAACCAATCCTCCATTCAGTGGAGATCTGGTACCGGGAGCTACCAAGTACAAACTCTCCGTCGCTGCCATTGCTCTCCAGCCCTACCATCGCTGAAGGCAGAAAAATCTTGTCTTCGCGGTTAAACATCTTTTGGGCCCGCTCAGGATCCGGAATCTCAGGATTGGGTGGTGAGTTTTGGTAGGTGAATACACGGCCCATGCCGGCAATCATGTGGTAGAGTATGTGGCAGTGGAAAAACCAGTCACCACTCTCCGAAGCTGCAAACTCAATCGTGTCTGTCTCCATCGGAAGTATGTCCAGTACATTTTTTAGAGGTGCATGTTTTCCGTGTTTGTTCAGTACCCGGAAATCGTGCCCGTGCAGGTGCATGGGGTGGCGCATCATGGAGTTGTTGAACATGATGATCTTCACATTCTCCCCTTTTTTGATCAGGATCCTGTCCGACTCTGACACCGTCTTGTTGTCCATCGTCCATACATAGCGGTTCATGTTGCCGGTAAGCTCAAAGCGCAATACTTTCTCCGGGCCGGGCTTCAGGGTTGTTTCTTCAGGAGCGCGCAACATGCCATAGTTCAGGGTGACCATCTCGTCCTTGCTGCCACTCATGTTCATGTTCTGCATATCGTATCCTTTCATATCATGGCCCTGGTGTGCGGTGGTGTCAACCTGCTGCTTCATCTGCATGCTTGTATCAGCAGCAGGTTTTGTCGCCCCTTCTCCGTGCATGCTGTGGTCCTGGGCTGCTGATTCCGGGTACATCACGCGGTTCATATCCATCTGCTGGTTGCTCATTTCCATGCCCATCGGCTCCATGTCCCCGTTCATCTTCATCATGTCGTTCATCATCTTCATGCCTTCAAAGTAGTTCAGCTTGCCTAGACGCTGTGCCTTCATTTTCATGCCCCTGCCCAGCCACAGCGAAGTGGTATTGGAGCGGTCTTCGGCAGTAGCCAGGAATTCGTACTGCATGCTCTCGGGTATGGTGACCAGCAAATCGTAGGTTTCGGCAGGCGCAATGATCAGGCGATCCACCTCCACTGGCTCCACATCGTTGCCATCGTTGCCCACCACCGTAATCTTACTACCAGAGTAGGTCAGCCAGAAGTAGGTGGAAGCACCGCCATTCACTACTCTGAGTTTGACTACATCCCCTGCCGTGAAATGGGTTTGCTCTGCAATATCCTGCCCATTGGTTAAAAACTTCTCATAGGCCACATCGCTCACATCCATTGCCGTCATCCGCTTCCACTCATTTTTAAGTTTGGTGCCAAAGTAGCCTTTCTTTATAGCCTCTGCATAGCCTTGGGTAGCACCTTTCCGGATCGCAAACCAGTCGTTGGCGCTCCGCAAGGAACGGTATACCTCTTTGGGGTTCATATCGGTCCAGTCGCTAAGCACGATCGGTATAGCCGGCATATCCGGTTCATTCACCTTGTTAAAGATCAGGGCACCGTACATGCCGCTTTGTTCCTGAAAGGCGCTGTGGCTGTGATACCAGTAAGTACCATTCTGGATGATCGGGAATTTGTAGAGGTAAGTGGAATGGGGCTTGATCGGCTGCTGGGTAAGCCAGGGAACACCATCGAACCGGTTGGGCAAAAACACGCCGTGCCAATGGATAGAAGTTTCCACATCCATCTCATTATGCACATAGATCTCGGCTGTATCACCCTGGGTAAAGGTTAAGGCAGGTGCCGGAATGCTCCCGTTTATAGCCACGGCTCTTCTGGTTTTTCCTGTGAAGTTGACCAAGGTATCCCGTACATACAGGTCATACCGAACGGTGCGAGGAGTATAGGTCTGTCCCGGGCTTTCTGGCTTGTGTCCTGCTTTGTGGATGGGCTTCTCTTTTTCCTCCGGGTTCTGTACAGGTGTGACTGGCTTTTGCTGTGTCGGCTGTGCATGTTGATGAGCAGGTTGAGCTTGTTTCTGAGCAGGCTGTGCTTGTTTCTGCTGTACACGTTGCTTTGCTGGGGCAGCAGGCTTGGCTTTAACAGCTTTTTTTTGTGGAGCCTGTTGCTGCTGTTGTTTTGCAGGGGCTTGTGGCTTTTTCTTTACCAGCGTCATACCGCACTTGGGGCATGTACCGGGTTTTGAGGTTTGCACTTCGGGGTGCATCGGGCAGGTGTAGATCTCAGTCTGCTGTTGCTGGGTTGGCTTATGCTGTTCGTGCTGTGCGAAAGTATACTGCCCAGTCCCGAGCAATAATACTAGTATCAAAAGTTTATACATTTTAAGCTGGTAAGGTAATTAAAGCGTTCTATACTATACCTGCGACACGCAATGCTTAAAGGTCTTTTATCCACTTCTAAGCTAGTGCTGCTAATTTATATCTCTGTTTACATGAAACAGCTTCATAGGTTGGATTAGCCTCTTTTAGTACCTGGATAATTGGTGGTGGCTGACCAACAGATTTAGCTGAGTTTCTTCTTGCTAACATATCCCGGTGGCATTGTCATTTAGTACATATTTAGTAATTGTTAACGCAGTCAGACATGGTCTCTTTAATGGACTGCGGGTGACATTGTGACTCCACCTCTGCTTCCTTTTCCAGATTCATCCATGTACCCTTAGCAAACTTATAGGCCAAGACCCCTGCACGGGTCACAATGTCAATACCAATGGCGATCCAGACACCAATAAGGCCCCAGCCCAGGGTGATTCCAAGATAGTAGACCAGAACGGTGCGGATGGCCCACATACCAGCCGCCGTCAGGTACATGGGGAACTTCGTATTATTAGCGGCTTGGTACGCGCCTGTAAGCGTTAAAAGGGCTGCCAGGAAAGGCTGAAACGCACCCGAAACCTTCAGGGCGTCCCCTATCTTAGAGATTACCTCCGGGTCTTCGGAGAACAGACTGCCAGCCCACTCTCCCAGGAAAAAGAGCAGTAAGCCCAGCACACCCATGATGCCTACAGCCATCCAGGCCCCTATTTTTGTGAAGGAAATCGCCTCCTCTATTCTTCCTGCACCTATCTGCTGTCCTGCCAGTATAGTAACTGCTGTGGCAAAGCCATAACCTGCCATATAGGAGATTACCTCCACATTACCGGCAATCTGATGGGCGGCGAAGACGTTGGTTCCCAGCGAAACGATGAACCCGAAGTAGACGATCTGCCCTGCCCGCATGATGAGCACCTCCCCGGCCGCAGGGCTGCCTAATGTAGCAAGCTCCTTCTGATGGCCCCAGTCTACCGACCAGAAGTCCTTCCGGAAGGCCAGCACCTCCGACCGCTGGATGTAGTAGACCAGCAGTAAGGTCCCAAGTACACGGGAAGCAACTGTAGCCAAAGCAGCACCTGTCACTCCCATTTCAGGAAAAATCCAGAAACCAAAAATAAGAGCATACCCCAAGAGCGCATGGAAGATGTTGATGAGAATGCTGACTTTCATGGGTGCCCGTGTGTTACCCGAGCCCCGTAAATTGGCACTAAGCGCAAACATGAGCGACATGAACACGGAAGGAATACCCACAACCCGGAAATAGTTCTCTCCAATATCCAGCACCTGCTCTTCCAGCCCCATGAGCGTGAGCAGGGGGCGTGCAAAAAACAATGTTACGATACCTGTCAGAATGCCGAAAAGGATGGAGAGTATGATGGCCTGCTGCGCTATATGCCGAGCCCTTTCTACCTGTTTCGCTCCCAGGGCATTTGCCACCCTTACGTTTGCTGCCACCCCGATAGCCATAAAGACGGCAAAATAGATAGCCAGTATGGCGTTGGTGGCCCCTATGGCAGAAACTTCGGCTAAGCCTATCTTTGAGACAAAATAGACATCCACAAAGCCAATAAATGTCTGAAAGAAGTTCTCTACTACTGCTGGAAAAGCAAGGAGCAGGACAATCTTCATTTTATCACGAAGAGTGACAGCAATTGGTATATCTACACGCTCTTTATTAACTTCCATTGGTAATATTGCGGTGTGCTGCTTTTAGTGATGGTGCCCATGATGTCCTTGGCTCGGAAGCTCAGCTACTTGCACGACATAGTCCAGGGTATATAGTAGCCCGTTCAGCAGGAATTGAATCCACACCCGGTATAGCCCACTGGCTGTAAAAGCGGAGTGCAGCACCAGCACATCCTCGTGCACCATGGGATGGACATGCAGGTATTCTTTTGTATCCACATTGATCATGACCACATGTGCCTTAGCACCCAGAAAATCACCTAATGAAGAGGCTGCTATGGCAGCCTCCCCCTGTTTCATAGTAACGCGTATGGCATTTAGCTCCCGCACATCCAGTTGAACGCTCACATTGTCAACCGTTTTACTGAGCACATCCTGCTGGTAGCGCTGCACGTTCCTGCTGTCACCGGCAACCTCCACCGATTTTCGGATAACAGCCGGTGCCGTATTCAGGGGCTTTACATCGCAGTAAAGCAGGAATTTGCCCCCAAAGGGAAATATGAAGTCAACAGAGTATTCCTTGCCTGCCTTTTCCGGGTGCTCGTGGGCAAAGAAAGAAAGGTCTTCTGATACTATGATGAGGTGAATGTCTTTGGTATGTACTTCTTCCAGTACAAGGGGAACACCGGCGGCCTCCTGGTTAACAGGTGTGAGAAGTAGTTTAACCTTTTCCTGTGCGCTTATAGCGGAAGGCTGAGAGCTTATTAAAACGTCAAACATCAATTAAGTTATTTAATTGTTATGCCTTGTGCCCTAGAGGAATTCATAGATCCACTACAGCCTCAGAGCTATACGCTACATAAGTGACCACATACCTCTCCAATATGGAAGGATATACCGTGTGCAGGCCGGCTTGATGCAGCCTACTAGTTACAAGCTGCTGCACATACTGCTTAAGCCTTTATCAAGGCACTGTGTCCATACTTAATGCTTACATAAGTCTCATGAAAGCGTGCTTGGTTATACCTTTCCGTGCACCCTTCTGTTTTATATATTCATGAGTTGTTTTTATATAAATTAGCTTTTAGCACTAGCTTGAGTCCCTCTAAAACAGGCAACATCTACCCTGAAAGTGATTTCAAGCTTAAACTTGCCCGACTACCTGAATATGCCCCCCTATGCTTTTTAACTCCTTATTTGTTATTGCGTTTAGAAGAACGTGCTAACTATTCGATAGTGTCTGCTTGGCCTTAAATGGTAAGCACTCCTAATGGTAAGCAAGTCTAAAAAACTCCTAACAATTCCGACTATCGATTTTACAAGTCCTTGCCACCGATGCCTACAACCCGTATGATTTCAGCCTTGTATCCTGCTTGCTGCACCACATTTTCGATCCTGTGGGGATCAAGGTCTGTACCGGATACGCTTAACAGCGTATCTTTACTTTCCGTATCAACGTGCCAGCGGCTTATACTTTCTTCTTTATCCAGGTAAGAAGCCACCTTTGTCAAGGCCTCCTCGCTTTCGATGTTAGTTTTAAACTTGATTATTTTCATACAAATAAGAACTAAGGTCCAAACTCATTGCTTCTTACACTTTTGCACAAAACAGCTGCAGACAACCATGTTAGAGCAGAGAAAGTTACCACCTTGTGCTATTATGTTCGGCTTCAGGATACGGTACCTTTCAGCACTTCCTCCAGTTCGCGCTCCGTTATACTTCCCCAGTACCTCCTGTATTCAAACTCGTCAGTTGTATGCTGCACTGGTTCTAATTCAGGAGCCACCTTATAAAGTGCCGTCCGAAGCGCTTCATAAGGTCTGTACCCAATGATCAGCACGCCGTTCTCCTCGCCTTCGCGCCGCATGGTCAGTGCCGGGAAGCGGGTAATACCATGCAAGCGCACCTGCCTGAGGTCTTCCTCAAAAGCCTTGCGCGCCTCTTCTCCTCCCAAGTCACGTTCAAACACGTCTGCGTCTAACACATCAGGCTGCACCTCGGCTAAGCTACGTCCCACCTGCCGCAAAACATCACGCTCGCCAACGTTCTGCCCCTGCAGCATTACAGCTTCACGCACTTTACGCAGGTATGCTTCCGAGGCTACCGGTGACTGCAGCCCGGCAGCCTTAACAGCAATACATGCAGGAAAAGAAGACGCAGGCGGGTTTTCGTACCAGATCTTATCCCTTATGGGCATACCGGAAACATACTTTGCTTCCATCCAAAGCGGCCCCATCTGCAGCGGACGATTAACTACGTTCATCGGGTCATTAAAGCTTTCCCAGTTCGGAATAAGCCCGCCCATGCGGTAGCGCCACTTTACCCTGCCGCTGTACTCAAAGCGCAGACGCCGCCATTGGGGCTCGAGTGCCCAACTCCAGCAACAAAGAGGGTCGGTGTAGTATTCTATCTCCACCGACCCTGCTTCCTTTTTATTATCTCGTTTGTTTTCTCGTTCAACCATTCTCAATTGTTTCTCCTGCTTACAGGCTACTCTGAGGGTACTCGCACCACTGATTCTCCCCTTGAGGTACTGCCGCTTTGACTTTCTTGCTTCGTTCCTGGCTCAACGCCTTGTCCATTTTATCAACAGATTTCATTGTACGGTCAGTACCATTTGGTTTGTGGTCAATCATGCCGTTGGTTTCCACCACGTGCCGGAAGGGCTCTTCCACGTAAAGCCAGGTCTCCCCAAGGCCGGGGCTCTTGCCTTCGTTCCAGGGCCCTCTCACATCAGGTCCATTCGACATGTTAAAGTAGCTGTTGCTGTAACGCGGATCGCCCTGTAGTACGCCTGGCGGGAAGTTTGGCTGTATTGTTTCCAGTGCCGCCTCAAACATCTGGAAGTGCGCCACCTCACGTGTCATCAGAAAACTGAGGGTCTCCTTTACATAAGGGTCATCCGTGAACTGCATCAGGTACTCGTACACGATCTTGGCTCTGGACTCAGCTGCTATGTTAGAGCGGAGGTCAACGGTAGGATCTCCGTTGGCATCCACATAAGAGCCATTCCACGGCACCCCTTGGCTATTGGTCAGGGTAGGTCCTCCGCCACTCAGCACGAAGAACTGCGGGTTGACCATGGCGTTGTGGATGAAATCCTCTTTCTTCGCCTTACCCTGCAGCAACTGCATGATCTCAGCCTCCTCGGCCGCGTTCTTCAACTCACCGTTGATCGGCCCCAGCAGCATCTGGATAGTAGCCCCGACAATTTCGAGATGGCTGAATTCCTCTGTGGCGATATCCATCAGCATGTCATACTGATCCGGATGGGGTTGACGCACACTAAAGGCCTGCACAAAATACTGCATCGCGGCTTTCAGCTCTCCGTTAGCACCCCCAAACTGTTCCAGCAGCAGGCTGGCAAAGGCTGGGTCAGGTTTCGATACACGCGCATTAAACTGTAGCTCCTTTACGTGATAAAACATTTGTCCTCCTTTCTTAAATAAAACAAAAATTGTCTTTTCTAAAACGGAGAGCAGAAAGGAGAGTTTGTAAAAATAAATTTAATCATTTAGGATTTAATCATTTAGAAACGAACCTGCACTGCCAGATAAGAACAGGTGTACGTAACTGAAGTGTAAAGGCAGGCTAGCAAGAGGCACCCGAACTGTATATCAGAAACCCGAAACTTCCTATAGTACGGGTGTAAAACTGATCTTAGTAAAGTGAATATTACCTTTTATTTCGTGCGGAAAAAACAAAAGGCTGCAAAGTTTACACTTTTGAAAAAAGGTATTAAGACAAGAAGCCTGGCTGCTAACAGTGTCAGCAGCCAGGCTTTTAAATCTTCATTCGGTACAAAGCATATTACTACATATTACAAAGCATATTACTACATATTATGATGTTTGGTAGGTATACCGTGTTCATTCAGGAAAGCTGCCAGTTCCATTATTTCCTGCGACTGCTCTTCAATGATTAATCTGGCCTCTTCTAATGCCATTTCATCGTCTCCCCACTTTAACTCGGTTTCTGACATGGCTATCGCTCCCTGGTGGTGACAGATCATGAGCTGGGCAAAGTCAACATCCGGATCAGGCGTATCCTTTACAGAACGCATGCAGTGCATCATAGCCATCATGTCTTCCCGCATCTCCATCATAAACATCTTGCACTCTTCTTTTGAGAGTGGCTCTGCGCCCGGGTGAGCAGCTAAAAAAGCCTCTAATCTTTCTTTGCTTTCCATGTTGCCTATCTTCGTTTTCTCAGCCAACGCAAGCGCTTCCGGCTCATGCCCATATTGCAGTTCCAGATCTGCCATTTTAATTCCCATCTCGTGGTGCATGATCATCATGTTGGCAAAATCGATGTCGGGGTCGCAGGTCATCTCCATCTGGTTCATCATCTTCATCATGGAGTTGATGATCTGCTGCATTTCCTTGTCAAAGGCTTTGTCATCTTCCCAGTAAGGACCCTTCGCAGCTTGCTCTGCAGTAGCACTTAATGGGGTTACAACATCCTGATCCTTTTCGCAGCTACTGAACACAAAGACAGCAACTACCATAAGAGCAAAGCTCCTGATACTGATAAAACTAGTTTTCATACATAATGGACTAAGTGGTTAAAAATGGTACTCAAAAATCATTTACTCTGCCTTCTTTTCTTACAGAAGCTTCTTTTTCTGCATTGTAATTGGGCTCAAGCAAAGCAAAAACCACCCTGACCGCTCTATCAGGTATAGAACAATCAGGGTGGTTCTTAGGTCTTGCATTGGGTCAGCAGGTAGGAACAACTACGCCTGCTGGCAAGCCTGCTCGCAACGGCGACAAGCCTCAGCGCACATACGGCAGTGCTCCATGTGCGAATGCTTCTCACACTCTGCACCACACTCTCTACATACTCTGGCACACAGATCCAGCACTTCTCTGGAGAAGGTAGAATCCCGTGATACATAGTCCAGTGCCATTTTACAGATGGCTGCGCAATCCAAGTCAAGTCGGATGCAGCGTTCCATCATTTTCACATCATCTTCCTGCAGGCAGGAAACCGCACAGTAGTTACAGGCTGCTGCACACTCAGCTAATGCGGTTATTAAGTCTTTATTCATAGTTATCTAGATTTTATTGAAACATATGCTTGGTTATACCCATTCAAAGCCCCTTCTGTTTTATAAATTCTTGAACTATAATTATATATTTTTAGTGGCGGTACTAACTTAAGTGTTCTTTAAAACAGGTAAAATCTGCCCTAGCAGTGGCTGCAAGCTTGCTTTTGCCAGGGTCTGTCACCTCTATGCTGTTTAACTCCCTACCTGTTATTGCGTTTAGAAGTACGTGCTAACAATTCTATGTGCTTTATGAACATGCTGTATCTCTTCCTGGGAGCTCTTATTTATATCTTAATTGCAATGGACATCATCAAGACCACCTTTTCTTCAAGCGGAGGCGGCCGGATTACGGAAATGGTATCCAAAGCGGTATGGAAGATTTTCTTCCTTGTCTCGGGTAAGAATGGGAAAACAAAATTGCTTGAGTATGCGGGGCCGTCTATCCTTACCTGCACGCTTCTGACCTGGGTCCTTGGGCTATGGGCAGGACTGTTCCTGCTGCTGCTCTCTGATCCGGACTCTGTTGTAAGCAGCACTACCTTATCCAGTGCCAGCCCTTTGGAGAAGCTCTACTACGCCGGCTTTACACTTTCCACATTGGGCGTGGGAGACTACAAGGCATCAAATGATGTGTGGCGGATCATTACGAGTGTCACAGCTTTCTCTGGCTTAGCTTTCATAACTGCTTCCCTCACCTATTTTGTACAGGTGTTATCTGCCGTAGGCTTGCAGAGCAAGCTCAGTCTTTACATTAACAGCATGGGTAAAACGCCACAGCAGATACTGGCAAACAGTTGGAATGGGAAAGACTTTTCCTCCTTTTTCGATAATGTGTCAGACATATGCCAGATGCTAATGCAGCATACGGTGAACCACCACTCCTTTCCTGTAATTCATTACTTTCATAACAGCCAAGCACAGTTGTCTGTTGCGCCCGCCGTTGTGCTGCTGGATGAGGCATATCAGCTCCTGGAGCAAGCCGTTTCGCAGGATGTTAAAAGGAGTGAAGTGAAAATGGTGATGCTCCAAACGGCTCTGGATTCTTATCTGGAAATGGTAAAAGAAGGTTTCCTGAAGAACACTTCACCCCAGGAAGATGCCCCTACACCTGATCTTTGGCAATTGGAGGAGAAGGAGGTTCCGCTTAACAAAAGGGAAGAAGTTGAACTAACTTTCAAACAGACCCTGAAGGACCGCCGGAGACTGCTATCTTCCCTTTTGGAAATGGACGGCTGGCCCTGGAAGGAAGTGTATCAATCGTAAGTCGAGCACTTTCACAACCTTGTGTAAGATTTTAGATTTTAGATGGAGGTGCACTATTATTTATCTCTGCTTGGCTGAATTTAGGTTCCCGGATTAATTTAACACTAGTATCTCTTTCTATCAGCTGGGGTTTTACTAAAATCATTTTAGTGTATGCCTGGTTTTAAATGGTAAGCACTCCTAACAGTTTCTGCTATCGGCTTTACAAGTCCTTGCCACCGATGCCTATAACCCGGATGATTTCAGCTTTGAATCCTGCTTCCTGCTCCACATTTTCAATCCTTTGGGGATCAAGATCTGTACCGGAGACACTTAAAATATTTTCTGTGCTTCCAGTTTCCAGCTTCCACCTGCTGATACTTTCTTCTTTGTCCGGGTAAGGCGCTACCCTGGATATAGCTTCCTCATTCTCCACATTGGTTTTGAACTTGATTACTTCCATAGCAACATGTGTTTTTGCTTAAAATGAACGCGACAGTTTACACCAGGTTGTGCAACGGCTACGCTTTACGGCCTGTATGTATTCATCAGGCATGTTCGCTTACCTGCCTTCAAGCGGAATCTTTCCAAAAATTCTCTTATCTTACAGTATACTTTGTCTTAAACTTGTAAAGAATGAGGGCACCATTACAGCTTCTAACGTTTGTCTTGTTTCTGATTTTAAATACCTCCTGTAGCAAAACAGAACAAGAAACGACAAACACCCTGCTCCTGGCAGGTCGTCAGCCACAGATCGCAGTAGATACAAAAGGGAATACCAGGGTAGTGTATGGCTTGGAAGACAGAATTTATTGCGTCACGTCCAAAGATAACGGACAAACCTTCTCAGAACCTCTACTGGTGGGGCAGCTGAAGGGCTTGTACCTGGGCATGTCCATGGGGCCTCAGATTGCCAGCTCCATGAATTACTCGGTGGTAACCGCCATAGATAAGCAGGGTAATATCCATACCTACAGTCTGGACCATGATACAAATAAGTGGATAAAGGCAGCTGGTGTGAATGACATACCGGGCTCAGTGCCAGAAGGCCTGATGAGTATCGCCTCCGATGAACAAGACACCTTCTATGCTGTGTGGCTGGATGTAAGAAACACCAAACAAAACAAGATCGTGTTTGCCTCCACTACAGGAAACGCCGCCGCATGGTCAGAAAACAAGATAGTATACGTATCGCCAGACAGCACCGTGTGCGAATGCTGTAAGCCAAGTATAGATGTGGAAGGCAAACAGGTAATCCTGATGTTCAGAAACTGGGTAGATGGCTCCAGAGATTTTTACCTGACCAAATCAACTGACAACGGACAACACTTTTCTCAGCCACAGAAACTAGGGAATGGCACCTGGGAACTGGAAGGATGTCCCATGGACGGCGGGGGCATTGTACTGGATAGTAAGAATACGATTCACACTTCCTGGCAACGGGAAGGGAATATCTTCTATGCAAAGCCTGGCCAACAGGAAGTGCAAATTGGCAGAGGCCGGAACTGCCGCATCAGCGGAAAAACAAATCCGGTTATTGCCTGGAAAGATGGTTCAGATCTAAAACTAAAATTCCTGAATGCAGATACGGAAACTGTGGTAGGGAAAGGCAGCTATATTGAAACTGCTGAAATGCCGGATAAAAAAACGCTTTGTGTCTGGGAAGATGAAAACAAGATCCATTTCAGGAAAATATAACAGTAAAAACTTAACAGGTCTAAACTATTCTTTGGTTGTAAAATAGTCCACCTTATTATCAAACGAAGCCGCCCCTCGGTAAAGAGGCGGCTTCGTTTTTATACATGCATCACCAAGAATAAGATCCGGCCATGGATACAGTATAAGATTTACCTCATTCTGGTTAGGATTGCCTTCATTTCTGCTATTTCTTTTTCCTGAGATTCTATGATCTGCTCCGTTAGCCTCTTCACTTCGGGATCTTTTATGTTTGCTTCCTGGCTTACCAGAATGGCTGAAGAGTGATGCGGAATCATGGATTTTAGAAACTGTTTATCATCCACTAAGGCCTGTTTCCTTAGCATGAACAGTGAGCCGGCAAAAGCTACTACACCAACAGCTACAATGATACTTCAGCTTCTTATTTGTATACATTCCCGACATAAACCCTAACATAACAAGCGCCATAGGCGCCACCATCAATAGGGCCATGTACAGCCTGTTCAGGTTCAGGTACACATGATCAAACTTATCGGCATTCAAATACATCACCCCGTACATGATCACAAACGATACGGCTAGCATCAACAAAAACTTCATATAATTTCCCTTTTCCATTTTTTTTAACTGTTAAAGTATAATTGTTTGCCTATAAGTCTTTTCAAGTAAGCAACGTTGCTTCTTGTTCAGGTATATCCATATGGCTATACTCAGGTTCATCTATAAATTCATAAAGCCACTCCAACAGCTGTCGGAGTGGCTTTATGAATAAAAATATGCTTCTTGGCTACACCTAAATAGCAACGGGTACTGTTACTTTCAACTTGTCCCAGCTTATGTTAATGGCTCCTTTGCTATCAGCCTCTGACACGATCTGGTAACGAAGTCGCTCCTGTGGCTGCGCTGCTGCTTCAGGTTTTACGGTAACGCGCAATACGTCTTCCTTCTCCGTGTAATCGTCGGTCAGGTGCTGCTCCCAGTTTTTGTTGATGATGATAGTCCACTCCTCCTTTCCAGGAATGGTGAACAAGGCATACTTGCCTGCTGGCAGTAGCTTTTCTTCTATGGTGATATCTTTATCCGTTGTCAGGCTGGTGGCTGAGTGCGCTCCTGTCACCCATACCTGGTCGTAAGCTACCAGGCCGCCCCAGATGTTGCGTCCGCGCACGGCTGGTGAATGGTAATTGATGGTCAGGTGCGCATTGCCTACCATACCATGGGCTTCTGCTTTCAGACTGCCTCTTAATGTATCAGGTTCCGGTTGATCCTGTATAATGACAGCGCCTTCGCTCATTTTAGGGGTATGATTGGCGTGCTGTGTTTCTTCTGCTGGTACTTCCAGTTCTTTAGCGGTTTGATTGCAATAGGACAGGGAGGCGCAAAATATAAGAGCAAAAAAGCTGTTTGTAATTTTGGGGTTCATGGTGTAAGGGTTGTAGTATGGGTATTAAACCGGCTTTGACAAGGTAAGCAATACCTATTGTTTGATGTAAATGAAGGCTAAAACTACAAATTTTATACTCCGGATGAAACGGCATTTAACTAAAGAGCCCGGCTGACGTTTCCAGTAGCCGGGCTTGTAAATCTTAAGTCAGATCATGCTGACTTACTACATGTTATGGTGCTTGGTCGGTATACCGTGCTCATTTAAGAATGCGGCTAGCTCCATTATTTCCTGCGCTTGCTCTTCAATGATCATTTCAGCCTCCTCCAAGGCCATTTCATCATCCCCCCACTTCAATTCTGTGTTTGACATGGCAAGGGCTCCTTCGTGATGACAGATCATCAGCTGGGCAAAATCAACATCCGGATCAGGTGTGTCCATTACAGAACGCATGCAGTGCATCATAGCCATCATGTCCTCTCGCATCTCCATCATAAACATCTTGCACTCCTCCTTCGAGAGTGGTTCCGCCCCTGGATGCGATGCCAGCAATGCTTCAAGACGTACTTTACTTTCCATGTTGCCTATCTTCGTTTTCTCGGCCAGTTCCAGTGCCTCGGGCTCATGCCCATACTGGAGTTCCAGGTCGGCCATTTTAATACCCATTTCGTGGTGCATGATCATCATGTTGGCAAAATCAATGTCGGGGTCGCAGGTCATCTCCATCTGGTTCATCATCTTCATCATGGAGTTGATGATCTGCTGCATTTCCTTGTCAAATGCTTTGTCGCCCCCCAGTAAGGACCTTTCGTCGCTTTCTCTGCGCTGGTACTTAACGGGCTAACAACATCTTGGTCATTTTCGCAGCTGCTGAACACAAAGACGGCAATTAGCATAAGAGCAAAGCTTCTGATACTGATAAAATTTTTTTCATAGATTATGTGGTTAAAAAATGTGACCAAAATTCACTTACTAAGCCTCTTAATTTTATGGGGACTTCTATCGGTGCACTGTAATTCACGTCCACGCCAAAAAACACCCTGACCGCTCTAGCAGGTATAGAACAATCAGGGTGTTTCTTAGGTCTTGCATTTGACCAACTTGTAATAACAACTACGCCTGCTGGCAAGCCTGCTCGCAACGACGGCAAGCCTCAGCGCACATACGGCAGTGCTCCATGTGCGAATGCTTTTCACATTCCGCACCGCACTCGCGACACACTCTGGCGCACAGGTCCAGCACGTCTCGCTTCATAGTCGAATCACGGGATACATAATCCAGCGCCATTTTACAGATAGCGGCACAGTCCAGATCGAGGCGGATACAGCGCTCCATCATTTTCACATCGTCTTCCTGCAGACAGGAGACAGCACAGTAGTTACAGGCTGCGGCACATTCTGCCAACACTGAAACTAGTTCTCTATTCATCGTTATGTTCATAGTTTGTTTTGTTTGGTTATAAGTCCTTAGTTATACCCATCCCTTACCGTGATAGTTTTATACATTCCCAGCTGATTTTTATATAATTATGAATACCCCTTGTTGGTTGCCTGAGCAATACAGTGTTTTAATAATTATATTTATAGGGTATATTTGCAGGAATATACTAATGCTTGGGCTGCAGGGCGCCATTGTTAGGAAGAGTCTAATGCTCAAGGCTTCTACTCCATTACTGGAACTGCTTCACAAAAACTTTTAATGCGGGGCTCTTAAGTTAGAATGCGCAAAATATTGGCCTTGCCAATATGGGTATATACCTCACATGCCTCTCCGGTATATTCAGTTGTCGCGACAATCATAGAAAATTTTCCAGGACTATGGACCTACACTACAAGTTAAAGGCATAAACACCTCGTGACGATAATAGAGGATTAAAGGCCAATCTCAATTACGCTGTATGTAAATTGGGCTGCTACCATGAAGATGATCTCTTCCTTACATAAAAATGTAAGGAAATAAAAAAAGTCACCTGACGACCTTACTCAAAAGAAGCTGATCCTAAAGCTAGATTACCTGAAATTGAACTAGACTCCTACTCATTATGAGACTTAATGTACCTAAATTTAGAGTATTTGAACCGCCTTTGCCCTGTACTCTACAATAGTAGTCAGCTTATTGTCAAGGCCAGTCAAATACATGACAACCTTCCCTCCAATATTCATCGCTATCTATTATTATAGGCGCATAGTGTATTATGGTCCCTTGTTTATTTCCACAGCAGAATCGTATTAACTATTAATTAAACCTCACTCGCTAATCATATTAAATGCTGTTAACCGTGCAGCGTACTGCTTCTTCACGTCGTTTTCAAAGCTATCCAAGTAGCTTTCGGTCGTCTTCAGGTTAGAGTGCCCAAGGGATTCAGATATAAGCTCTATCGGTGCCCCTGCTCGCTTGAGGACTGTAGAGAAGGAATGCCGGGCCGTGTACGTGCTTATATTCTTTTCAATGCCAACCGCGGAGGCAACACGCTTGATGTACTTGTTTATAGTCTTGGTGGCATGCTGAATCTTTGCCCGTTCTCTTTCCGCAGACAACCCTGGTTCAAGCAAGGGGAACACATAATCTTCACTGTAAGCGGGTTTATTACCCCATCTCTCGATGATCTCATCAATTTCCTGCGTCCGCATGGCCGTAATGACCTTGATATTCTGGCGGCTGGTCCGCTCCGTCTTGGCCCTGACAAAGGTGATCCTCTCCTGGTCAAGCTGCTTGTACTTCAGACGGGCGATGTCCTTCACGTTTATCCCGTTGCACAGGTAGGAGAAGATCCACAGGTCCCGCGCACGCCCTTCGTTCTCGGTGGCAGGCTTATAGGAGAATATCTTTTCAATGTCTGCCAGCGTCAGGGCTTTCTTCACATTCCGGCCGGAGGGTATCTGGTACTTTCTCTTGCCGAACGGGTAGAGGTCGGCGTTCACCTCCCCTGCCGCGATGGCGTTGTTGTAGATGGCGCGAAGCGCCCGCAGGTAGATGCCTATGGTGGTGATCGAGTGGCCGTGCTGAAGCATCCATTTCTCGTACCCCATCAGGAAATCAACAGTTATAGCGGCATAAGCCAGAGGCTTGCGTTTCTTCAGCAGGTTTTCCCTCTTCTCGGTTGCTTTAGCTCTAGATAAGCCCTTATTTCTGGTAAGGGGTTCTTTCTGAATAAAGGATAGCAAGGAGAGGCTGGCGCTCTCGTAGCTGCTGGCCGTGCCTACCCTGCCTTCCTCAACCAGTCTTGTGACTTGCTGCTCAAATGCTGTAAAGACATCGTTCTTAACTGCAGTGTTCAGGTACTTCTTCTCGAACTGCTCAAAAGTGAAGGTTTCAAGGTTACGGATGATGCCTATAGCCTTCTGCTCTATTGCCTGAAAAGCTATCTGAAGCTCTTTGTACTTTCCTTTCGGCTTTTCCGCTTGAACCTTAAAGAATTCTGCCTCGCTCAAAGAGTAGCTCGTATTATAGTATTTGCGCTGTCTTTGGAAGGTGAGCCTCAACCTTACCGGGAATGAGCCATCTTTCAGAGCCCTTCTGGTATCCAGCATGACGGAAGTAAGTACGGGTATCATGTGTGTGCAAATTATTTCCTGTACACACAATTTGCACACAAACCGTCAAAAAGTCAAGTAATATTACTAAACAAGGAGAAACAAAAATTGCTTAATTTGGCTAAAAAGACGGTTTTTACTAATATATAATACTAGCAATAAAGGCTATCGTCATGACTACGAATCAGAAGGTTAGGGGTTCGACTCCCTTCGCGACCACAATTAACCATAGAAACCCGCTAAGAATCAATAACTTAGCGGGTTTTTCATTTAATAGGGTAAACATAGGTAAAACATTGCCTATATATCATGTCCCAAGAGACAGTTAAGTAAACTGCCTCTTGTCACAATCCTACCTGATAGTTATAGCTCCACTATTATTATTTAAGCTTGAATTACTAATTAAAATAAATTTCAAAGTTCTTATAGCGTGCTGAAAACTTATTGTTGTTGAAGAAATCATGTCCATTCTCTAAAATAAAGAGATTACCTAGATCTAACATTCGCCTCCTTTTATTATCTAATACATTGGATACGAATATCACCTTATAATTTTCCTTGAATTTAAGAGCCTTGTCTAATTCATTTTTCTTTATTTCGAATAACTTTTGATTATCTGATTTGCCTTTGACCTCCACATAAATTCTATTGCCTTCTTTATCCTTGTAAGAAATATCGTATCCAAGTTTATCATCTCCTTCTGGAAAGAGTTCGGGATAAGCTTTTGTAGCATTTTTTGACTCCCATCTTACTGAGTCATACTCTTCACAAAGCTTGTCATAAACAACCTTCTCAGCTACTAGCCCTATCATTTGACGAGATTCATCAAAACTGCCGCCATCGCCTCTTCTTCCTCCTGATCCGTTTACTCCCACTCCCTCATCCCTCCTATTTCCAACACTCTTGGTTTGAACAGACTCAATAGAAGCACCATTCTCGTTTATGAACTGTGATAGAGTTTCAGCTAATCTATTACCTGAATGTCCATTTTGAGAAACATTGTCAGAATCTGACTTATTACTAATCCAATCTTTGTAGGCATCAACCACTGCTATAACCTCACCAAAGTAAAGTAAACTTCTAAATCGATTATAGCTTAAAAATTCATCCAAATACTTTGACTCGATTTTACCCTTTTCTAATAGTTTTCTTAATTTGGAATAAGATTTTGCATACATAGCATTAACATTTCTCTGTATATGCGTGTTAAATACTGCTAAAGAAGTCAAAGTGAGAAAAGGGAAGTTATTCATGATTTGCTCAACAAATAATTCCTCAACATTTAAATATAAAGAGGATGACGATATCGAAACATTTAAACCTCTTTTATAAGTATCTAAGTAATCCTGATATCTTGATTTTTCATCTATACCAGTACCTAGCAGGTGATTATAAAGGAACTTATCAAATTGGTTTTCATAACCATCTATGTAACTATTCAACAATCTCGCATAGTGAGCTTGAAAGTTGATCTTTGGGAAAGCAAGCTCATTAAATTCACCTAGAGAGATACCTAAATGCATAAATAAATCATGTAACATAGGTATATTGTCGCTGTGACTCTGATTATAGAAGTCGAAGCTTGAATTAAAATGCCTTATCAAATCGATATCGCAGCTAAGTAAATTACTTAGCACATCATCTCTCACCCCCTTACTAGCAAGGAAAGTCTGCTGCTCCGCATTTTTTATTATTAAGACAGTATGCCAAAACCTTTGGATTACTGACAAGCCAGATGAATTTAGAATATCTTTTATTTCACCAATCCTTAGTTGTTCTATTTCATACTGCTCAAGAAAGCCAGTCTTATCTTCCCTCTCTAAAAAGTCTTGGAGAAACCTATTATACTTCCTTAAATCACGGTCTAAAATCAGTATAAATAACTCATTTAGTGATTCAGCAATAAGTTTCTTACTATTTCTTAGCGGATCTTCAATGATGTGAATCTCATGATTTTTGTTCTTACGGACGAAATGACTTACCTCCATTGGCGTAGTTATTCCACCCTGAACTTTAATATTTATTACAATATTGTCCTTTATATATACACGAGTGTTCTTTATTTCATCTATCTCGGTGTGTAAAGCAGTTCCAAGATGATACTCTAGTAGCGCCAAGCTTTCAGGTAATAGCTCAAAGTAATCTGTAAGCAGTAAACCTTTTTTGATTGATGAGTCAACAAGTTCTTTAGTTAATGACTCAGAAAACTTTTTGCCAATTCTACTGGCAATACGACCTATGGTATTTCTATCACGATTAGTAAAATGAGGCTGTATCTTTTCTTTGATGTTAATTGGTAGCAAATCATAATTTAATTTGTCATCAATATATATTAAGTCCTTCCCTTTCGCCCATACGAACTCCCCACTAAGCTCATTTACCCCTAAAAGATGTATCTCTTTTAGAGTTATGATCCCCTCCTCGTACCCATCACTTCTATGAGCAAAGTAATCGTACAACTTACCCAAAATCTTGTTATAAAAGTTACTGAAATCCTTATTCAGGTTTAAGCTGGTCTTGTACCTATTGTAAATGCCTGAAAGAATTAACTTATAATCCTCATATGATTCACCATTCAGATGACAAATATTAATTAACCTTAGTAAATCCTTTTGGTGCTTGAATGATATCGGAAATGTTACCAAATACTTCCTTAATATTTGCAAACTTGATAATGTTGTATCAAGAGGCTCTATACCAACAACATCCTTAATGCCATATGTAGTTGATTCTCCTTCAAAAGACACCCACTTCTGATGTTTTAAAGACTCTACGAACCCACTAACCTTTAATCTGTTAACACTTTCAATAGTTTTTAGCCCAGAATCTTTAGAACGGTATTTCATTTCTGGCAAAAGATTGCTTTGGATGAAATTACGATAGACAAGCCAGTTGTTAAGGATGCTTTGTGTGAAGAAAGACGTAAATGCAGAAGGAATATCCATTAACACATCATTCTGCATTTTAAAAGGTCGAGAATAAAGCCAGTCCAGTTTAAAGAGTTCTTTATCTCTGGCATCACTTCTGGACAATTCATATAATCTTGGCTCCACGTATACACCAGGTATAGACCACACACCAGCTATTTTTAGGAACTCAATAATATCTTTCCTTTCTGGTGCCAGCGCAGATATTAAGTCTAGGTCAACAAAACTTCCTCCAGGATAGAGCTCTTTTAGCTCAGGCAGATCTCTATATATAGGATTAAATAGAGGCTGCAGCCAATCGCTCTGCCCTTTTATTGGTAATAAAATTTTTTCTTTAACCTCTAGCTCTGACTTGTTATCAAACTCTATTTGTAATAATGCTTGCAAGACCTCACTTTTAGGCACTTTTTTATTATTGCTAAAAAGCTTAAGCAACCGACGAACTAACTCATATTTACTGTATTCTAATAACCCTATTCTGCTTTTTCCTTCTCGGATAGATAACTTTATTTCTTTATGTATAAAGTTAATGTGCTTTTGGACTTGCTTCCCTAACTTTATCTGATTGGCTTCATTCCCAATATAAAATACATCTTCATCACTGGACACTAACTTCCATTGATTCGTTAAGAGAACTTTCTTCCCTGTAATATTAAATTTTTCATGATCATTAACATAGTTATACAGCTTCTGAAAAAAAACTAAGTTCTTCTTCTTTAGCTGTTTTCTACATTCCTGCTCAATTTCATTTGCGATATCATCGTAGTGGAGATATGGAACATCAAACTCTTCAAACAACCATTCATGAACCTTTTGATCAGAGAAGAAAACAAGTTGTCTATTATTAAGCTTTCCATCAGGAAATAGACCTCTATCAAAATTGTCCGCAGCATATACATCTGAAGGTTTATAAAACCTCTTTGTAATACTATCATAGATAAATGCTTTTGATTTTAACTCATTCACTAGTGTATCATAAAGCACATCCAGTTTAGCGTCTTGATTACGTTCAAAGCAAAGTATATCAGCTGTATTTGTTTTGTGATTTCTCTTAAGATGATTTAACATCTCATTTGAAATGAATTTAGCCAATTCCTCTAACAGGAAATTGTTAAGCGTGGAAGTTCGTAACCTTGTACGTTCTGGATTTACTATAAAATAACTATGTATTAAAAATCTAAATCCTGAAGTTATTTCTAAAGGATAAAATAAGTAAAGTTCAGCTTTATCAATTGGAACAAAATGACCATTATCGTCTAACTCAACTACTATATTGATATCTACATGCTGATTAAGCTTAAATATTTCCCTCTCTTTACCTTCTAAGCTTTCAATAATAGAGCTAGGGATAGTGACTTTCTGTTTAGGAGAGAAACTTTTGTATTGATAAACCTTGTCATCATTTAGAGTGAGTTTAACATAATGACGCTTTAAATCTTTCTCAATAGCATATTTAACCCTATACTCACCTAAGCTAAATTCGATTTTTGAAATATTATCTAGCAATAGTATTTGTCTAGGGCCTATCTTATTGAAGTCGGCTATTATTTTCTCTTCTTTTACTGTTTCTTTGAGGGGGAGTTCAATACGAGTTACTATACCATTTTCGGACTTTCTATTATTAAGCTTACTAGGACTATAGTGAGGAAAGTAGAATAGTGGAATCTTAGATTCTATAACATTCTTTGTCTTGTAATCTTTCAAGGTAAGATTACGATCAAATATGACAGATCCATATCGCGTAACAATTCTAGGGGTATCTGTAATTTCTCGTATAGCCTTAAAACCAATGCCTTTGAAACCAATAAAGTCTTGACTTTGCTTTGTACTTTGCCCAATTGTAGTAATTCCTTCTATACCTTTCTCACTGAATTCAGCACCAGTATTTGAAACAGCTAAAACATTATCGTTTAATTCGATAAAGATTAGCCCATCTTGGTTTATCTCTTTATTGGCATCACGAACGTTTTGTATCAACTCAAATAAATAACGGCCCTCATATGCCTGCTGCAGATATTTTTCAGCTTCAGCGATGGCTGACAGGCCTCTGATTGGTGTATTTTTTGAGTCTTGGTAAAGTTTGTCTATAATAAGTTTGAGTTCCATGATGTTTGAACTGTGATGGAATACTTCAGACCACTTATCAAGTAACCTGTAATCTATTTTCTTAAATAGTTAACCTTCAAATTTAGGTAATAAGAGAGCTTCTGCGAGGCTTGATATTGATACGTTCTATTCTTCCCTAATCTTCTGTCTATACAATAAGTCGTGGTTCAAAACGTCATAGTCGAGGGCAATGAATAAAATTTTAGAGTTCGCATTGATAAACCCTACATATACATTATATAGCTTTCATCATGCTGCCTCAGTCAATGTCTTCAAGAGAATGAAGAGCCTGAAGCTGCTTCAGTAACTATTAGGACACTCTGAACTTAATATTAGCCTTACTTTCCTTAGAAGTATTAGATTGGTTCAGGTTAACAGTTAATGGGTATTAGAAGCTTCTTCCTTGTTCATCTTTACTAACTAATCGAATAGATTAATAAGTAATTCAGAGAAATCGGCTCTTCCATATATGGAATTGTGTGAGTTAACTACAGAGTAGTTTCCCTCATCAGTAGCCATGGCACATTCTCTACATTTCATTGTGAATCTGATTGTATTGATGTTGCTATCTTTCATCATCTCAATCTCTTCTGGTGTTAGGTAATAGGCTGTTGTTGCAACCTTATTCACATAATCGTATAAACCGCGGTCAATCAACGTAATTACTTCTCCATTGTCTAGGAAGATATAAGCTTTACCTCTTATCAGGGTCCCTAACATTGACTCTGTACTAAGAGCGATAACTCCAGATTCTCCCTTCTTAGCAATTAATACATCAAGGGATTGGGTCCCGTAATCTTTCGAACGAAGTGTATAAGTATCAGTGCTAGGATAGCTCTTGTTTCCAATAAAGAAAAGGTTTTGTGCGAAGGCAGAGGCAGCTATACAGTTAAATACCAGTAATAGAATTATCTTCTGAAGGCTTATCATAGGGATTTGATGAAGTAATGTTTCTTCTGATACTGACAAGTTATATAATATATTTTAATAGGTATATAGAAAAATAGAAAGAGTACATCTAAAACAGGTTGTGAACTGTTGGAAGTTCAGCCATCCTAGTGGTATAGCAAGGGGACTTATAATCAGACTTCAGAATCCAGCTCTTGTTAGTACCCTGTGCAGCCACCTGTACCTTGCTTCTGCCAAATCTGTCTGTGAGTTTATCCATTACATTCATCAACTTACTATGTTTATCCCTGTCAACCGTATCTAAGAGGTCAAACTGTATCTGGTTGTCAGGTATAATCTCTGTCACAATAACCCCGCTTTTCTTATAGTAGTAGTTTGGTTTATAGATAGCTCTAAGTGCAAGAGTAGCATAATGAATCAATTCTATGTCTGAATTGGTTGCTACTGGCATACAGATGGTCTTGCTGTTGTAGTACTGTCTATCGTTCTCAGAGAAGCGGTTGGTCTGGATAAACACAGTTACAAGTCTGGCACAGCTCTTTTGCCCCCTGAGCTTCCTGGCGCACTTAGCTGCATAGTTCGCTGTGGCCTCTTGAATATCTTCAAAGGTGGTTAGTTTAGCCCCAAAGCTTCTTGAAGTGCAGATACCTTTCTTAGGAGGGTTTACCTCTTCCAACTCTAAGCATGACTCCCCTTTGAGCTCCTTTAGCAGCCTGGCACCAACAACAGTCATATTCTTTCTGACCCAGTTCTCAGAAGCGTTAGTAAACTCCAATGCTGTATGTATCTGATGATTTCTAAGGAACTTGGCATATTGCCCACCTATACCCCATACATCCTCTATCTTCGTAGCTTCTAAGGCCTTCTTAATGTGGAAAGGGTCTGTTAAAACTAAAACACCATTGGCTTTCGCTGACTTCTTTGCGAGCTTGTTCGCGACCTTTGCCAGTGCCTTGGTTGGGGCTACTCCCAGACTGACAGGGATGCCAGTCCACTTCGTCACTGTCTTCTTGATTTCCCATGAATAACTGAACAGGTCTATGTCATAGAAGTCGCCAAGGTCGAGAAAGCACTCGTCTATGGAGTATACCTCCACATGAGGCGTGAACTGTGAGAGTGTCTGCATAACCCTATCAGACATATCACCATAGAGCACATAGTTAGATGAGAAGGCTTTGACATGGCTATGCTCAACCAAGTTTCTAATTTTAAAGAAAGGGTCCCCCATCTGTATGCCCAGCGCCTTTGCTTCATTGCTCCTTGCGATTACGCACCCATCGTTATTACTTAGCACTACCACTGGCTTCCCATTCAGCGAGGGGTCAAATACTCTCTCACAGCTAGCATAGAAATTATTGCAGTCACATAGTGCGAACAGACTGGTCATAGCCTAACGGGTTTATGAAGTACCCAGACCACCACTCCCCATACTCTCATGTCCATGTCCTCTGTGACCTCAATTGGCTTGTAGTTTGGATTTGCTGGGTAGAGGTATGCTTTATTCTTAATCTTTCTGAAAGTCTTTACAGTGAATTCCCCATCTAGGAAGCACACGACAGGCAATCCATCAGTTGGAGTTAGCGCTTTATCAATTACTAGAATATCCCCATCGTGGATGTTTGCATCCTGCATTGAGTTGCCCTTAACACGCATCATGTAGGTAGAGGTTGGATTCTGTACCAAGTACTTACCTAAGTCAATCCTATCCTCTAGGTAATCATCAGCAGGAGAAGGAAATCCAGCTGAGACATAGGAAGCAAAAAGAGGCAAGTCGATGTTTTCTAATGATTCAAAGTCAAAGGGCTCTAAGGCATGGGAGGATATGGGAATAACTTTGGCAGTACACATAACAGCTATTATTATATCTTATAACTAATATAATTAGCAATTACGTAGCAATTTATTGATTTAGCTAAATTAATTAGTTTTATTTATAAACATAACTATTAACATTACATTGGTTAAGGGTTAAGTTGCTGGAAAATAACACACACCACTAGTGTAGACAAATAAAAGGTTCTCCTGCTTTTACCTATTTATATAAGCCTAATCTTAGGGTAGATATGGATAATCAGTCTCTTTTATTAAATCTAGCGTCAAAAGCTCTGTCCTTAATCCTAACAAGCTCTTCTCTGAGTTTTCTAATATGGCTTTCCTGTCTCTCCATTTCACGAATGTCTTCCTCCATTCTTCTGATTTCTTCGAACTCATCGATAATTGCCTCGCTTCTGCCCTGGCTATCTTTTTCTCTTCGTCCTCTAAGTTCTGCAGCTTGACTCTCCTCCTGTTTAATTCTCCGCTCTTCCTCAGCGTTTCCGTTCTGAATATTAATAACTCTTTCTCTTGCAGCTTCATGTTCTTCTCCAGCTCTTCTAATTCTTGCAACTGCTTCTCTACATTCTCTAAGCTTTCTAATTCTTTCAACAAGCTCCTTTCTTCTTCCTTCCAATCTATCATAAAAATCATCTTCTTCTCGCTGAATTTCTTTATGCTCTCTGATAAGGTTGTCTCTCTTTGTGTGATATCTTTCCTCCAAGTCTCTATGATGTCTTTCCTCTGCTTCTGCCTCTTCTCCAAATCTAGCTTCTGTTGAGTCAAGCTCCTTTGCCTTTTGCTGTTCTCGTTGGATAAACTTTGAAACTGCTGCCTCAGCTTCTGCTCTTGCTCTTTCAATAAGGTCTGCCAACTCTTTCCTTTCTCTTTCTGCATTTCCCTCAACTCTTGATAGCTCTTCCTCAATAGCTCTTCTTCCCTCTGCAAAGTCACTGCTTCCCATAAACTTCTTAATTCCTCGTATGCATTCTCTAACTCTGAACGTGCGGCACTGGATGGTTTCCCCCTTAGGAATGTCTCCTGGCTCTCTATTAAACTCAGTACTTGCGTTACTAATAAGGTGGGTAGCTGGATTGAATTTGGTTTTCGCTTGTTCATTGTTGTACAGCCACTTGCTGTGATTAGATGATACTATATTCTTTTCAATATCTTGTGGGTTAGCCGCCTTGGGAATCAACAGCTCAATGGCGTCGACCCCCAAATGCATCAGCCTCATTCTTTTCTCCTCGTCCGTTTTGTGGGTAGCACAGAGTTCTATTATCAATATAGGTTTATTCTTCTCATCCAAGAAGAGTACATCTGGCTTTACCAAAAGATGCCTTTTACCTCCCATACTGTCGAAGCTCTTTCCAAACTTTACTTGCCCATACTCATCTTCATAGATGTAGCGCTCGATAAGCACTGAACTTGCCTTCACTATTCTGGAGGGAGATATAGTTATGCTGCCCCCTCCATACTCCTTTGGAACACCAATCGAAACCTTTGGGACGCGCACCTCCTTAAGCCTCTGCAGAATCTCCTTGGCTATCTTGTGTCTATAGGTCTCATCAGACCAGGTGCACTCACTGCTCTTATCTACATCATTCGGATGGTGCCTAAAGTGTGGCTGGCGTATCCTACCCAAGTAAGCAATCATCTCAGAGCTGCATCCTATACAATAGTATCCATTAGCACCACTCTGTGCAGAAGTAATATGAAAGACTTCTCCTGTGATATACTTTGCGAACTCGAATGTTACTTCCTTTATCTTAACCATTTGATTATCCTCTAAGAGCCTATAAGTTTCTCCATGATTATTATCTCTATAAGAATCAATTGTCATCGCCTGCAATTGCGATAGTGTAGTTTATGCTATATATTGTTTCTAATATACAACAAAAGTCGTACCCATAATATGTTACACTTTACAATAACTTGATTTTGTGCATGATGACAACTTTATCCAGACGCTCAAAAGAGCTATGGTAAACTAATATAAATGATAGATGATAAGAGTAATAGAAATAAAGGCGCTTCCAGACCCTGAGCTTGTATCTATCACTATAGAGCAGGATTTGCCCAATATCCCAGGATATCGAAAGAAGAAGGAGAGAGTGACAGGTTATACAATTGGAAGTATCAACTATAACTGCCGCATTGGCGATGTCTTTGACCATGCATATCTAAAAATCATCACCCAAGACCACCCTTTCGATTTTAATCCCAATAATTATGATATCGATATAGAATTTGCTCTTAAGTGTTTTCAATATGAAAGTCACTTCGAAAGTGGAGTGTACTATAGGTATGACACAGTTGGAATAAAGGATACTAGCGAGGCACTTCAGTTTCTCAAGGACAATTACTATGAATCAGATGCGAGCATGGGTGACGACAACAGTGCTCGTAATAGATATGTCACAAATGCCACCGCCAGCTCAATGGCTCGCTATGCTATGGTTTATCTCAATACTCAAGGCTACACCCCTAGCCAGATACATAAGCTGAGAAAGAATTTATCACTGGAGAATCTGAATAGTAGAAGGTTTACTATAGAAGAATTGTTACTGTGCTTTGAGAAACAGAGCGCTTATTTCCTAAACCTTTACAAAGAGATGAACGAAAACGATAGGTTCGAGAATCATCTAATGAACTTGTCAGACCACGCCAAGGCATTGTTGATGTTAGAGGGCTATGGGCCCGTTGAAGATATAGCTGCAAGATTTGGGAGACAGGTATTCCATAAGCATGTTTCTCGCTATAAGCATTTCCCTACTCATAATCATGTACATCAATGCGAAAGTATACACAATGATTACGATGAGAATGGTGTATTTCACGCTAATACAAAGGTTTTTGGCTCTAATAAAGAAACTAAGTTCTATGTTGTGACAGAAGACTATCTTAAACAGCTTGGGATGAGGCTTTGTAAGAACTGCCAAGATATTGATGATAAACAGTATACTAATACGAGCTTCTATTCATCAGATGCAGATAATGATTTGCCATTCTAACCTTTTATCTGACCTAAGTTATTCACTAGTTCATATCAGTCTAATTGAAAGAATAAACTAACTATCAATGGATTTAGGAAATATAAAAACAATCCCACCTCGCCTTAAGTGGAACAGCGAAGCAAGAGACTTTACACCTTGGCTAGCAAACAACATTGAGAGCCTGAACAGAGCCATAGGGCTTGAACTGGAAGTAGAGAACACTGAGGTTGCTTGTGGTCCATACTCTGCAGACATACTCGCTAAGGATACTGGAACAGGCAAGTATGTCGTGATAGAAAACCAACTTGAGAAAACTAACCACGACCACTTGGGCAAGGCAATCACCTATTCATCTGTCTTGGATGCTTCAACAATAGTTTGGATTGCGACTGAGTTTACCCAGGAGCATACAAAGGCACTTGACTGGCTGAACGACCACACCTCTGATGAAATCTCTTTCTATGGTGTCCAATTGGAACTCTGGCAAATCGACGATAGCAAGCCAGCTCTTAGATTCAATATCGTCAGTAAACCCAATGAGGCTGTCAGACAGGCTGCTAAGTCCAAGGCGAATGAGGACCTATCAGACAAACGGATGTTTCAACTTGAGCTTTGGACTAAGTTCAGGGATAAGCTTGCTAAGACAAAGAAAATACCTTCTCTGCAGACACCCCGCCCCCAGTATTGGTTTGACGTTACCTTAGGCAAGTCAAACATCCACTTATCGAACATCTGTAATACTGATGCAAACAATGTAGGTATAAGGGTGTACATAGGAAACAAAATCGCAGACACAATGCTCCCTTACCTAGAGAGCAGAAAGGCTGAGATAGAAAATGCGATAGGGCAGCCCCTTAGTTGGAACCCCAATCCTAACAATCGTGACAAAATCATCGCACTAACGCAGTCAACTGACTTCAATGACCCTACGAAAATCGAAGCTGCGTTGGATTGGCTTGTCCAATACACAATTAGGTTTAGGGAGACATTCGCAAAGATTGTGGCTGAGGCTCCATAAGCTGTTCTTTCCTAGAACCTATAGCACCTTGTTGTCATATATTCCACTTAATAGACAAGTGGGTTCTTGAGCTATAGTGAATTGATAACAGCAGGTGTGTTGTTCATTAGGGAGTTTACCAGTGGGGATACTGGATAGGCCTTCAACTCTTCAGAATTGTAAGGATTCAGCAGAGCAAGTAAAGCCTCCTGTGTCTCGTGCTCACCCAGCCACAGCTCCTCAGCCTCTGGTGACAGTATTACAGGCATCCTGCCATGGATAGGTTTCACTATATCATTGGCATTTGTAGTAATGATGGTGTAGGTATGCAACACCTCATCTGTACTCTTGTCTAGCCACTCATCCCATAAACCAGCAAAGGAGAAAAGCTCTTCGTTCTTAAGTAGAATCCTATAGGGCACCTTCCCCTGTGGTGTTACCTGCCATTCATAGAAACCATCAGCTGGCACCAGGCACCTCTTTGATATGAGCAGGTTCCTAAAAGAGGGCTTCTCCGTCAGAGTTTCAGCCCTAGCGTTGATGGAGCGTTTCAATAACATAACATCCTTTGCCCAGAAAGGCTATAGGCCCCAAGAGAAGAGCTGAATCTTATTGGGTTCACTATTAGTCACTACAGGTAGATTCTGAGAGGGGGCAGCATTATAATGTGCCTCTTTCATGTGGTTTATCAATAGCTTGGCTACACGTGAATTACCTTTAGCCTTAGGAATGACTGAATATCGACCACACATAAACTTTTAAATAAGTACAGATGTTAATGCACCTAATATGTAGATACTCATGTTTCCACACGAAGTTTGTAGCAAGTTTGTTAACAGATAAGAAATACTATGAAGAACCTCTTACTCCCCTTATTTTGTATGATGTTTAGCTTTGCACCTCTTGTCGAAACTGTATCAGAGTTAGAGGGTAAGCCTGTTAATAAAAATGTTGCTCAGTTTTATAACAAGGTTAATCTACTAGTTTACATCTGTAAAGGCGGGGCAGCTTATGCCTATCATATGGATAAGGCTTGTGAAGGATTGACCTATTGTACACGTGACATTATAGCAGTAACTAAATCTGATGCTAAGGCTAAATTCAAAAGAAAGCCTTGTAAGAGGTGTAGCAAATAGAGTAATGTATCTTGTTTTCTTAACTTAACAGTCATAGACCACCTTGTAGTCTGATTAAGGATTACCCAAGATTACACTAATGAGCGTTGCGTTCATCCTCAATATTGTATATCCCTTGCTTATGTAGCCATTCAGCCATAGCCCAGCCTTCCTGAAAGCGTATATTGGCCATTGTTAATCCATACTCACGACATAGGTCATGGTATTCTTTATAAGTTTTAGGTTGTTTAACGAACAATATCCACATTAAGGCAGATTGTGTAGTAAGAAAGGTGAGTCCTCCTTGCTTATGGCTTTCTCTCCTAACTACATTGCACCTACGACACAATAGCTGGATATTATCAAGAGTGTCCGCCTCTTCTTTGAGCTTAATCCTTGGGTTAACATGGTCAGCCTGTAAGTCCAACCTAGTTCCACAGTTCCTGCATACTCCATCCTGAGCATAGAACCACTCGAACATCTTACGCATGGTCTTCCCTTTCCCATATACCCTTTGGAAGTTGGCAGTGGTTAATGATGTGCCTACTTGTGGGGGATTTAAACCGCCCAATACATGTGAGGCTACTTCCTTATAGCTTACTAAGCCATTCTCAATTAACATTTCGAGCAAGTTTTTCCAATGTTGCTCATTCCAATCTCTGTCAGAGTTAGGGAGGTCTTCTTGTGGAGGAGTTAGCATTCTTTGAATTTTAATGCGATTTGACGCTCCATTTCTGTGATGAAATCAATAATATCAACATTCATTGCAATACACATCTTGCGAAGTTCTATGACATCTATCCTTCTATCACCATTTTCGATTTTGCTAATAAGTGTTTGGTCATAGCCGATTCTTACACCTAATTCTTGTTGAGTCAGTCCAGCCTTTTCTCTGAATGAGCGCAAGCAATTAATCAGTATGTAGTGATTCCTGTCGTAGATAGATTTAGATTTCATTTAGCACAATGGAGCCTTTGCGTTCTTAAAGGTATTTATCCTTGTTGCGTATGCCAAAATCGCATATCTTTGAAGGTACATTGATGTTACTTTCGCTTACTAAACTCATGGATTCAAAAACATTACTGAGCATACTACTACACGAATTTCAAGTTACTCTAAGTACAGATTGGATTCCTGATAAAGTTATCTACAATAGCTCTTTAGAATTGATTGAATCAATAGGTGTAAACCACGCATATTCAGCTGCCATTCGTAGAAAGCACCTCATTAGAGTTATTAATAATAAATTCAGCTTCAATGAAGATATTTATAAGAAGCTGTATGCATACTTTGCGAAGGAGAAAGGTAGAACGTTCAACTACCACCAAAAGAGAGAAATAGAATTTTTCTTAGATGACAACAATGTTATAGGTTTGAAAGAATGGGCGCGCCTTAAACTAAATCAAAAGGAATACTCTGAAGGCTTCTTCTCACAGCTTCACGCCAAAACCAGTGATGAAACGGTTCAACTCCTGAATAAACACGTTTTAGACAACCCTGACTTGTCTGATGATATATTTACGTCTTTATTCTCAGCAGCTATTTACTATAGCTTTCCTGAAGAGTTAGTGCATAAGTACTTTAACAAAGATTGTGATGCTGATTATAAGGTGCGCTATTTTGAACATCTTATCACATTTCATCCTCAACAAATCCACAGAGATAAGTCATTGTACTATCTAGTTATTGATGACGCATTGGTTAACCGCTTTCCTAATGATGATGCATTCAGGAACAGCTTGTTTCAGTTTATATCAGATTGTTTTGCGACTCTTTCTAATCATTGCCACTTAGGTGTGCTTATAAAGAGCTCTTCAACAATAACACAAGAGGTAATATGGAATCTCTTTGGAGATATCATGCTCTACTCAGAGAAGTTTATAAACCATAAAATCAAGAGTGGCTACTTTCATCCTGATAAGGTAAGAAATCAGACTTTGAACGGCATACCAGACTTAAACGAGGATAAGGCTGATTTCTCAGAAGTTAATGAAGGCTTCGTCTATAAAGACTGTTTTATACTTTGTTCTGATGAGAAGCTCAAAGAGCAAGAATACAAGTCATATAAAGACTACTCAGTATTGGTATTGTTAGAGAAGAATGAAAGGGATGAGAATTTGATACCATGTCCTTCGTGTCGCAGCAAGAATGTACGCGGCAATTCTTATCCTATACTTAATGTAAAGAGTTGGGAATGCAACAATATTCTCTGTAATGATAAGAGTAAATATAACAGAGGGAAGAGATATTCCTTATCATCATTAATACGCCAAGAGGCTATTGATGATGAGCAGAATCAGATAAATGCGGCAAGTATCCAAAAATGGCGACTTGATGTAGTAAACCTGACTGATTATGATTTAGCATTGGAAATGCTAATAAACCATTACACATTAGTACATGATAGTATTATTGTATGTAATGTTGATTATGCTAGCAACTACAATCACCGCCATATAGAGTCAATCGACTTCCCCTCAATTGCTAGACAAGATTACGCGAGTAGGTTTTACAATATGCCTTTCTTTAATAGGTTTGGAATAGACTCTGGTGCTCAAGCGACTTCCCACCCCCTATTTGAAGATATTAGCACTGTAAATAACATAGAGATATATAATGGTGATTCAAATGTGGTTATGCGTCAATTTGAGGATAATAGCTTAGATGGGGCAGTTACATCGCCTCCCTACTACAATGCTAAAGACTACTCATCATGGAGCAACATATACTGTTATTTGCAAGATATGTATGTTAATGCTCAAGAGGTTTACAGACTGCTTAAGCCAGGTTCAATTTATCTTTACAACATCTTCGACTATTTTGATAATGAGAATAATGTTGTATTCTCAGCTATGGGAAAGAAGCGCCTAATACTAGGAGCTTATATTATCTACTTATTTAAAAAGATTGGTTTTAAGCTTAATGGGAATATTGTCTGGTTTAAGGGAGAGGTAGAAGGGAAAAGGAATTTTAATCAGGGTAACATGTCACCCTATTATCAAGCGCCTCATAATAGCTATGAGCATATTTTCATCTTTTCAAAAGGAGAGGTAGATGATAATATACTAGGTAAATTGCCCAAGATTTTGAAGAGTAAACCTGTTATAAAGATGGTGAAAGGAAAAAATACTATAGGGCACGATGCACCTTATCCTATATCTATTCCTAATCTGTTGAGTACAATTCTACCAGAAGATAGCAAGATTATAGACCCGTATGGTGGTACAATGACAACTGCACTATCTGCATATAATCAGGGCTTATCATCGATTTCAATAGATTATGATGCAAAACATTGTGAAATAGGTCTTACGCGCCTTGTAAATCAAATCTATCCTAAAGAGTTACTACTATTCGATAAAGTAAATTAAGTAACTCTTAGAGTAAATAAGTTTTAAGACTATGAGAATAAAGGGGGAGGTAAATTACCCTCCCCCTCCAGACAAATAGCTATAAGTCTTTTGCTACGTTCTTTCAGTGGTTTGATTTTGAGGAGTAACCATCTCACAGAACAATGCCTAAGAAATTCAGCATAACTCCTATTTCAGCTACTTTACCCCTGTCGCTACGAACTGTGTAGGAGGTTTATAGCTGAAATGACTGTGCGGGTAGAGTTTACCCTGAATAAAGAATAAAATAACTCCTGAATGCCAACTCAATATCCTGTCTACCTTTAGCTTCTCTCCTTCATTTAGTTTGCGGATGGCTCTGGTACAAACTACTTCAAATGGGCAGAAAACCCTTTGGAGCTTGTACTTCGATAGGAATAGACAACTATCAGAGAACCTGCTTGGCTCAGGGTTCAATAGGTACCTAGTAATCATATGCGAGAAATTCAAAAGAAGTAAATGAAAAAGGGTAGCCATGTTGACTACCCTTAGTTGTTTAAGCTGCAGGCTTCATTTGGAATACCTCCTGCTCCATCGTCCTTTCGATAGGGTCGTAGTAGTAAGAGTAGGCAAGTGAGATAATCTCGTCTGTACCAGGGATATGGTAGTCATAAGGGTCACATTGTACTTTCTCAATGTTGCCTGGAAGCGTCTTCCCTATCAGTCCCTGACACATAAGGTCATTGAAAGTACACGGGATAGAACAGGTTTTAGCTGTGGCATAGAACCTGCCAGACTCCTTTGACTGAATCAGCTCAATCTCCCCCTGCAGGAGTAGCACGTTGAATTCTTTTTCTTCAGAATTCATTCTTTTGGCAAAGCCAGTAATCGTTACCATGTGTTTAAAATTATGTGGTTATACATCATGGGGCGGTACATCCAACCCTGCTCCCTAGTGGGGGTATTCTCAGAGGTAGGCTGGCTAGCTTAGTGACTCAGAAAAAATAAAAAAAATTTGAGTTAGGGTACTGATAAACCACAGAGACAGAAAGGAAGTTGAGTAGATATGATAATGTAGCTTAAGCGAGTTTATAAACCCAAAGAATAAGCTTGTCCAATGACAGGATTTTGGAAAACGTGGGACTAGCTAATCTTACAACATAGCTATATAATTGTAATGTCTATGGTTTATTTTGAATTGTAGTTTATCAAAAACACGAAGTTTCAGCCACCTTTTCTTTTTGTATCGCAAACTGTTAGAGTTATAAAATAAAAGAAGCCTTAGCAAAGCTTTATAGCTCTACTAAGGCTTTATACAAACCTGCCTAAATGTATCTAATACCTTGTGATCACTGCTCCCTGATTAGATGAAAAATCATTTAACGAATCAAGGATATAACTTTATCTCACTAGTAACACTCTCTTAGTATATACATTATCTTTTGAATAAATAAGTGCTGTATAAACACCAGGTTTAAGCGATTTTAAATCAAGTTTGGCCTGTTCAGCTCTCACGTCTTTTGTCAACGCTATGCTACCAGTATTATTTATAAGAGTGATAGATTCTATGAGCTTATCAAAGCTTACAATTAAGTAATCAGACGTTGGAACTGGATACACTATAAGCATTTCATTCTGTTCATATTCAATGCCCAATACTGTTTCTTGTATATCATTGATATTTATAAATTGAATTGCCTCAAACTTTAGACCACCACTGTCCATAGTCTGCAACCGAATACTATACTTACTCTTTACTTCATAATCAAATACATGGGCCGCCTTCAGAGCATTTCCCTCAATAGTGAAAGAGGTATTATCATCACTGCCTTCACCTGCTACTAAGGAATAAGTATGAGTATCTTCTTCATCTACATCTGTACTGGAGAGAGTTCCAATTATGTCTCCAATTGCATTATTTTCGTTGATATGATTTTTACTCAGGAGAATAGCAGTAGGGGCAGAATTTGGTTCTTCTATTGCATCTACTCCTAGTTTAATAACCCAGAAGTCATGATCGCCTTTCGCATCTTCTGTTTTATCTCCATCAGCTGCAGAGTTGGACACTCCACCTATCAAATAGTTATTATCAGTAGTATTGATTAGAGAGAGAGGAACGTCACTTCCACTTCCCCCCAAACTCTTATCCCATTCTTTACTACCATCAGACTTAATTTTTACAACCCAGAAGTCATACGGTCCTCCAAATCCATCTGTTTTGTCCCCTCCTTTTCCTGACGTAGTAGGCCCACTTAATAGATATCCCCCATCCTGTGTTGCAATAAGAGTGCTCACTCCTTCACCACGACTACCGCCATACCTCTTGTCCCATAGCTTTGTGCCAGCAACATCTAGTTTAACTACCCAAAAATCCTCGCTCCCTCTTGATCCTTCGGTTTTGTCGCCACCAGAAGCGGAATTAGAGGCTCCTCCTAATAAGTAGCCATTATCTGGTGTTACAATTAAGGAATATAATTTATCATATCCCCCTCCACCAATCGTTTTATCCCACTCTTTGTTACCGTTAGCACTAAGTTTAACTATCCAATAATCCTCATTACCCTTAGATTCTTCTGACTTATCTCCTCCAATACCAGTTGTAGAAGTACCCCCTAGTAAACAGCCTCCATCAGGTGTGGTAACTAAGGAAGCAAAATCATCAAAACTAGCTCCTCCCAATGTTTTATCCCATATCTTATCACCTACAGCATTTATTTTCATTACCCAATAGTCACCTCCACCTCTTGATGCTTCTGATTTATCACCTCCAATACCTGATGAAGACATCCCTCCTAAAAAGTAACCACCATCTAATGTTGGGGCTATAGATATAAGTTGGTCATCTCCGCTTCCTCCGTAAGTTCTATCCCATACTTTATTGCCATCCGTATCAATTTTGACTACCCAGAAGTCATATGCACCTTTCAAAGCTCCAGTCTTATCACCGCCTATATCTGAAGATGATAACCCCCCTAGTAGATATCCACCGTCAGAGGCCACAGTTAAAGACATCAAATAATCATCTTTACTACCTCCAAATCTTTTATCCCAGACTTTACTACCATCCGCATTGAGTTTAACAACCCAAAAATCTTCCCCACCTCTAGAGCCTTCAGTTTTATCCCCTCCAAGTCCAGATGATGATCTGCCCCCCAAGAGGTAACCACCATCAGGAGTCGTAGTCATAGAATAAAGTGCATCGTAACCAGTTCCTCCTAAAGTTTTATCCCATAGCTTAGTTACAGGTGCTTGAGCAATTACAAAGTTGGATACAATAGAAAATACAGCTAGCATTATGCCTATTCGCCCTATCCTAAAGAAATTAATGGTATCAGAATACATATTTTAGATTTGAAGAGTTGGTAGCTTGCTTTAAGTTTAGAATGAGTAATGCATCCAATTTGGACAGCTTCAAAGCCAAGCAACAATACAAATATAATATACTTAATATTATATATACCCTAATTATCGTTTGAACAATTATCTTATTTGGAAAGGGCACTTTTACAGTAAGAAGTAATGAAAATTCTCTGTGCTAGTAAACTTCCTGTCCAAAATACTATCAAGTCAGAAACCCATAAACTAAAACAGAGTAGAAGGGCTTCCCCTCTACTCTGTATAGTTTGCATGTTTTGCACAATTTGCACGGACTACGTTTTAATGTATGAGCCAAATTTCAATTTTTCTAACTTTTTGGCTGTTACTAAAGCCCGTAGATATTTATCAACTGTTCTAACTTCTATTCCATTACTATCACCAGCATCCAACGCCTGTCTTCTTTTGAAGGCTTTAGGGAGCTCATTATAAAATTGCCTTGCCATCTTATCACTGAAACTTCCTGTTTGTGGCAATCGGTTAAACATATGCAGCGAATGTTCCTTATACACCGCAACTAATTGCATCGCAATTTTGAAATCGATGTCAGAACACACTAAGCTATTTTCTTTACTCTTTGCTTCGTACTTCCTTATAGATGTCAACACCATTGCTAATCTAAAAAGAATCAATCCTAACCGCTTGATTGAGCTCTCAGCGTCCCCTCCTATACTTTGATTAACATTCAGAAGCCATGCTTCAAATTGTTGGTCTAACTTACTCCATTGGTCTTCTGTCAAATCAAAGGAAGATGGGTTTGCATCTAAATAATCAATCATTTTCAAAACTTCAACTGACTGCTCTCTAAAATAAGAGTTCAAGTTCCTTCTCTTCTTTCTAGGTGCCACACTTCGCCACTCTGACCTAGAACTAAAGGCATAGAAGATAAATCTACTAAATAAACCATCCTCTGCAGAGGGGATTAACCCTTCAACCTGATTAGGTGTCCCAGAAAGGGCAACTGACAGGCGAGGCCTTTTGATTTCATTGTATTCACTATTGGTCTTTCGAGTTATGCTGACGTATTCATGGTGAAAAGCTTTTCTAAGAAGGTCTGAGAAATTGCCCCAGTCCTGCTTTATACTACCTGTCAAAGTATCAGCTTCTGTTTCACAGAATATACCTCTTCCTTCTCCTTCTACCAAGTGCTGAATAATTGCTGATGAACTAGCATTGCCAGGAATAAACAATATCCTGAATGGAGGCTTCTTTAATACTGCTGTTGAAGTCGCATCTTTATTGTCTTCATATTTATTCAATTGAGCCTGATACTGCTTTCGTGTCTGTTCGCTCTCTTCAACTAGCTTCTCATGATATGCTTCTCCTAGCATTCTTGCATAAACAAACACTCCCTTACCACTTGCAGGAGGAGCCACTACAAAACAGTTTAGATTGGCATAGAATTCTCTTTCATCATATATCCCATCAACTGTATTTAAGCACCCACTTAAAATCGTCAAGGCTCCTGTAAGGAACACGTCTTTTTCTCTGGGTCTATCAAAAACTGCACTGTTCCCCTTTAGAAGGTCTGGTAGGTTTTCATATACTTCCTTGGGTATGAGTGGTGTATCAAATAAATCAATATCATCTTCATCTCCACCTCCATCTATTGGAGGCTTTGCAATTCGTGCAAATTGTGCAGAGTTTGCAATTTGTGTTGTATTAGAAGTATCAGTTACAGTAGCTTCTACTGAGTTTATACTTCCATTCTCTACCTGGCACGCTGTGCCCTCTAGATTTAGTTTTTCTTCATAAGACAATTCGTTATTCGTTAAAAGATTTTTGGATATGTTTATTAAGAAAGGAGTCTACGTCCTTTCGATTGTAGTAAATCTTACTACCCACCTGACTGAAGCTAACCAATCCTTGGTCTCGCCAGTTTTGCAGGGTACGTCGACTTACATTGAGCAGCTTCATCAGCTGTTCATTGTCCAGCCATGTATCGGCCAGACTTTTCTCTTGTGTTGATTTGATATTAGCCTCTATGGAGTGGAGTTTATTCAACAACAGTTGAAAGTCCCCCTCGGCTAAAAGATGTACTTGCGTCATGTTTATTAACTTTTGATTTAACATGAAGCAAAGCTACGGGGGAAAATAGCAGGCTGTCCCTTAAGAAATGGGGGTTAAATTTTATTATTTATCAATTTTATCGTCTATCCATTTGATAACCTTGTTTAGGTATTCTATTACCGTATACCCGTTGTAGGCATCATGCCCACGTTTGTGCTCATTTAAAATTTCTTCAAACTTACTTACCCCCTGTGCTAATGTATTCTCAGAATGATTCGTAATCCGTGCTAAATGATAGGACAGAGCTTGCTTACCTACATGTGGGCTAATACCTTGTGTATCTTTCAATGCAAGGAAGAGAATTATGACCTGCTCTACCGTCAATTGAGGTTTCTTATACTTCTTGTACCTACCATCTTCAGGATTGCCAAATTCCGCGTTGGTGATAGCTTTGCTGAATTTATCATCTGGTAGTTGCAGTAGCCTCCCGATTCGTGCAGTAGCACTATCTATTTCCAAGGCCTGTTTGGATACGTCTTCTAAAAGGAATGCATTAGAAGCGCTAAAATCCTCATATACATCATTAATAATAACTTTAGACTTCTTTAGAAACGATAGGAGTACCTTTTCTGCGAATTGATACTCTATTGCACTACTCTCTACATCTCTACTTGCTAAGATTGTTGCTTCCTGCTCTGATTTGTTTTGGGAGAGATAAAAATCTTTAGCGACATCCAGATTCATTTCATCACTTAGATGTGCTAGTTCTTGTTTACATTCTTGTAGTAAGGTGTTAGATTGTTTTCTGAGGTACTTGAAGAGAAGATATAGTATATAGATATCAGGCTTTACCCTTTGATAATCTAGCAAGCTTTTGACCCGTATTGCTCGGCAAATGGCTCTAAGCTCAGCCTTAAGTCTGTCAGTGGCGCTTTCTACATACTGCTCGTGAGAGCTGTTAGATGATAGCTCCTCACGTTTTAAAAAGGCATGGTAATCTCGTCTCAACAACTCATTAAGTCTGTTTAAGCTATTGAATAGCTTACTAAACTTTCTAGCTTTCTCAATCATTGGTACTGGGTTTGACACTAATCAAAAACTTCCATCGCCTTATCTAGCTCTTCAGACACAATCTTAGCATATATCTGAGTAGTTTTTATAGAGCTATGCCCCATTAGCTTAGAAACATACTCTATCCGCATACCTTTTCGAAGTGCTCTAGTTGCCCATGTATGTCTACTAGAGTGAAAGTTCAGATTGTGGCTAAACTCAAGCTTTTCCGCTATACTCTTAAGATTCTTGTTGGCGTAGGCTGTTGCGGAAGAGATAGCTCTAAAGAGCACTTTAGGGTCTTTATACTCCTTATTAGCCTTTAATATAGGAAAGATAAACTCGTCAGCATTGGGTTTATCCTTTACATATAGGTTTATTATATCCAATGCTTTCTGGGGCAACTTGACTGATATAGTACTCCCCGTCTTGTAAGTATCTAACAGTATTCTCTCGCCGTCGAAATGCTTGTATTTAAGCAAAAGTACATCTGAAATTCTAACGCCACCTGCATAGGCTGCAAACACATACATATTTCTATGGTGCCACTTCATAGTACCTGCAGTAATCTCAAAGTCTTCCAAAGCCTTTAGCTCCTCCTCAGTAAGGAAGTTTTTAACTGTCTTAGTCAGCTTAAGCTTATATTTAAGAAAAGGGTTCTTCTCGAATGGAATCAAGTCCTCACTGACGGCCTCGTTAAAGAGTCTTCTTATAACTTTCAGATTCGCATGAATTGTGTTCGTACTGTTGCCTAACTTATGGCTGAGGTGGTGCTCGTAAGCCTTAAGGAAGCTAACTGTGATTTCCTCAAAGTGAAGTTCTTTAGTACCCAGATAGGCTCTTAACTTAGCAATAATAGCTCTAGCCTTAGTTGCAGTACTGATTTTGCCTTTCTTCTCAATCGTATCAATATAGGTGTCGGCGTACTTCAAGAAGCTTGTAGAAGCAGCTCCCTTAAGAGTATCCTTTATACTCTTTGATGATGCAGGTTTGGCAGATGTTTCAAGAGAGAGTGCTAACCCCTCTGCCTCAGCTATCTTCTGGGCAATAAAGTTGTTTAACCTTTGTGAGTTAGGATGAGATTTTTTAACCTTTCTGTCCTTTTCATTCCAATGTTTATCTGGGTTTATCTTTACGCCTAATGAAACGTACCTGGACTTCCTATCTTTGGTTATTCTTAGGTAAAGAGGCACCTCCCCTGCTGAGTCAACTTTCTCTATTTTGAAAATAAGTTTTACTGTGGCCATATCTACAAGTAAATTAGGCAAGCAACCAGTAACAGGTAAAACAAAAGGTAAAACATTTTCTACATTTACCTGCTTCTAGCTGCTTCCAAAAACATACCTAAATTTACAAAAAAGGGCTATTATAAGCAAACAGGGTGCATATTAATGTCAATAAGTGCAAAGTTATGACTCCCTTCGCGACCACTTGAAAAGCCTCTTAGCAGCACGCTAGGGGGCTTTTTCTGTTTGCTACAATTGATTTAGCTTACTCAGGTATAGCTCAGGCATTTTATAGCACGGCCAAATACCAAAACTCTTTGACCTATCGCCCTCTGAAGATATAGTTTTGATCTATTTTTGCATTGATGTCAAATCTGAGCATACAGATCGTTAAAAGCCTCTGTCATGGACGGGTGGGTATAAATGGTATCTCTAACTTCTTGGTAATCCAAGCCGCAGTTGATGGCCACCTGAATGGTATTAATCATTTCATTTGCACCTGTACAGAACAGGATGCAGCCTAAGATCTTATTTGTTTTCTTGTCCACCACCGTTTTTAGCAAACCGCTTGTGTTGCAATCTATCCTTGCCCTGACCACACTGGTTGCCGGAAGTTTAGCCACTTTAATCTCATACCCTTTCTCAACGGCCTCTCGCTCCCGCAACCCGATGTGCGCTAAGGGGGGCGTAATAAAAACCGACGAAGCGACCTGCTTTCTTTGCTCCACAGTGGTATAGTCAGCATCTGATAATTGATCCCGGACGATCCGAAAATCATCCAGCGAAATATAGGTGAACTGCGGGCCACCATTGATATCGCCCAATGCCCATATATTGTGGACGTTTGTTTTTAGAGACTCATCTACCTCGATGTAGCCCTTTTTGTCGGTCCTGATGCCGGCGGCTTCCAGGTTCAGGCCCTCCGTCATAGGTTTTCTGCCGGTAGCTATAAGGAGAGCCGAGGCCTGCAGCGAGACCGTTTCCCCGGTTTTATCTTTATACTCCACCTTTACTTTATCACCTTCCGTGTTTTCTACTTTCTGAACAGTTGCCGCCGTCACGATATTAATTTTCCTGCTAGTTAGTACTTTATATACTTCATCCGCCACATCCTCATCTTCCTGGGGTAAGAATTCGTCAGCGCTGTCCAGAACGGTTACCTCTGCTCCGAACTTGGCATACATATCGGCAAACTCCAGCCCGATAAATCCTCCGCCAATGATGACCAGCTTTTCTGGAAGCGTGGATTGCTCCAGTAAAGAAATACTGGTGTAAACATTTTTGGCGGTGTCTATACCTGGTATCGGCGGTACAAAGGGTTGCGAGCCCGTGTTGATGAAAATCCGGTTGGCCGTGATCCGCTTTTCTCCCTTATCCTTGCCGATGATTTTTACCAGCACTTCATTAGCCGTAACAAATGAGGCTTCGCCCGTTATCACGGTTGCCGCGGGCAATTTTTCAACGTTATCATAGTTGAGCTCTCTGAGAAAAGAAGTCAGCTCATTTTTCAGTCCGTATGCCTTCTGATAAGGCATTTTTTCTTCGGCCTTTTTTATCAACGCTTTTGTGGGAATGCAGGCGACATTGATACAGGCCCCGCCGTACATTTTATCAGACTTTTCAACAAGAGACACCTGTTCTCCTTTTTTAGCCAGCCAGGCAGCCAGGGTCTTCCCTCCTTTGCCAAAACCTATGATCAGGTTGTCGTAATGCGGCTCTATCGTTTTTGCCATTAGTTGCGTGTTTTAAGCGTGAGGAATGGGCAGGTAGGTATAGCACTGACACCAGTCACTATGATCGTGGCAGAAACTCGGGAAGCGTTGGGTTCCGCTAATTCTATACCTGCCATTTACAAGGGTTCTCCTGCGCTATGTGATACAACAGCTTGAATTTTCATTCTACTGCCTTTGGGTTTATTAATTAGATACGTCTATAAACCAGGCACGTTAGTATAGGGAGCTTGAATGGATTCAAGCATCAACCTGGAAAATACGGTTATCCGGAGAAACCGACAAGACATGGCAAGTTGAGGCAAAGGCAGAATGCTATCCCTTTGCCTTTCTCTCAACTTGGCCCAGGGAAACTCTGAATGGTGGAACTTAAGATATAGCCTGGCCCACACTGGACCAAAACTCGTACAGTGCCGCAAAAAAAAACACCTGCCGATTCCCCGGCAGGTGCTTTCTCATAAACAAACCATTGTAGGCTTACCTGTTCTTCATCAGGCGGAAGGTCTGTACCTGTCCGGATGTTACCAGACGCACGATGTACACATTGTTTCTAAGAGTGCTGCCGTTGAGCGTGAAGGTATAGGCTCTTTCGGCTGCTGCACTGCCTTCAAACAGACGCGCCACCCTGTTGCCATTCAGGTCATATACCTCCAGCACCGCTTTCTCTTCTGCCTGGCCCAGCGTGAACTGCACTGTCGTCTCACTGGTGAACGGGTTCGGATAAGCGCTCAGGACAGGAGCAAGGCCTTTGTTTGCAACTGCAACAGGAGCATTGCCACCCAGTGCACTACCCTTGCTTAGGTGTGCGGCCACTGCCTCGGGCGCTATGCAAATGCCGTTGCCCGGATTCGTGGCGCTGCCTGTCTTGTGGTATACCAGCACCTTGTCGTTGTTCTCGCCGCAGCGCACATCGATCACCTCTACAGTAACGGTGGCAGTAGAGGTACAGCCATACGCATTGGTTGCCTCCACGGTGAAGGTATAGGTGCCGGCTGCCTGCGGAGAGAACTCAGCCACAACACCTGTTGTGCTGCTCAGACCGGTTGCCGGCGTCCAGGTATAGCGGGTGGTGGCATCGGCTGAAGTCGCGTCGGTAGCCGTGAGTGTCAGCGTTTGCGCGCCATAACCCAGGGCGATGGTGTTGTCTGGCAGGCCGGTATAGGTGTTATCCGCTCTGTTGACGCTGATGGCCGCCTGCGGCACCACACCGTTGATCGTTACCACGGCTGTAGCCGAAGCCTCGTTGCCGCTTAGGTCACGGGCCGTCAGGGTCACGGTGTTTTCGCCGATGTGGCTGCAATCAAAGCTGCTCTGCGAGATCTGGAGTGCATTCACATCCAGGCCGCAGTTGTCCCAGGTACCCAGGTCAAGGTCAGCCGCCGTGATGTTGACGATGCCGTTGCTGAGTGCGCGCGTGATGTTCTGAACCAGGATAACCGGTGCTGTAACGTCTTTCTTGGTGAGGGTAAAGCTGTCGGAGCTGGACTTGCCCGATGCATCTGTTGCCGTGAACGTAATCTGCATGGTTCCAACACCACTGATGGCGGTACCGGCAGCCGGTGACTGCGTCAGCGTAATCTGGTCCGGGAATGACACGTCGTCACTTATTGTCAGCATGCCGGTGTAGTCAGGCAGGGTGGCGGAGCAGTTGGCGGCATCCAGCGCAATCTCCTGGTTGCTCACACCGGCTATGATCGGCGCCAGGTAGTCGCTCACGTTAGAAGGCGCGCTCTCGTTGTGGAAGCGGTCCAGCGCCGTCACAAAGTAATAGTAAGGTGCGTCAGAAGGCACGGCATTGTCTGTATACCGGCCGGTGGCGGTGTTGGTGATGGCCAGCAGGTTGTCGGTGTTCTCCGGATCCATCATCGGACTGAGGGAGCGGTATACGGCAAACTGCCTTACCTTATCAAATTCGTTGCCGCTATCAGCAGGCTTGTTCCAGGTGATGACCACCGAGTCGTTGCCGTGGCGTTGCGCGATGAGATCTGTCGGGGTTGCCGGTGCCGCGTTGTCACGCCATGGCATGTTGGGCATCAGGGCGGGCTTGCTGTAGAAGTCGTAGCGCAGCGAATCGCGGAAGCCCAGTTTGGTGGCGCTGCGCAGGCTGCTGGTATTGTAGATGGCCTGTCCGTAGATGTTGCTGTGGGCAGCGTCGCGGTTCATGCGTACCTGGTTCGGTATCTGCGACGGGTTTGCCCAGTGCGCACCCTGTGCCGGGTCATTCACCTTGTAACCTGCCATCCCGATGTAGATGTGGCGGCCATAGGCATTGTTGTTCCACCAAGGGATGAGCACACTGTAGTTGGCGCCCGGCTGACCGATGTACCAGTATACCTGTGGGGCCAGGTAATCGATCCAGCCTTCCTGCAACCATTTGCGGGAATCGGCATAAAGCGTCACGTAGTGCTGTAGACCAGAAGTAGCTGAGCCGATGGCAGGGTTGGTGCTGTTGCGGTAAATGCCGGAAGGGGAAATGCCGAACTTCACCCAGGGTTTTGCAGCCTTGATGCTCTCGCTCACCTGCTGCACAAGCATGTTCACATTATCCCTTCTCCAGTCGCCGCGGTCCGTGAAGCCTCTCGGATCAGCCAGGTAGTTGGCGTCGTCGTTGAAAGTCGCGTTCGGATAAAAGTAGTCATCGAAATGAATACCATCCACATCGTAGCGCGTCACAATGTCTTCGATCACAGAAGTCACGTAGTCGCGCACCTCGGGCAAGGCGGGGTTGAGGATGCGCTGGTTGCCGGCTGCCAGCAACCACTCCGGCTTGCGTCGGGCCACGTGGCTCGGGTCGAAGGTGCCGATGTTGTTATAGTTGGCAATGGCGCGGTAAGGATTGATCCAGGCGTGGAATTCCATGCCTCGCTTGCGGCACTCCTCGATCGCAAAGGCCACCGGGTCCCAGGGTGTGCTGGGTGCTCTTCCCTGCAGGCCGGTCAGGTCAGCGGACCAGGGTTCAATAGGGCTAGCGTATAGCGCATCGCATTGGCTGCGCACCTGCAGGAATATGGCGTTGATGCCGGTGGCTTTGTGGTGATCCAGAATTGAAATAAGGGCGGCCCGCTGCTGGGCTGGTGTCTGGTTCCGGTTTGGCCAGTCGATGTTGGCGTAGGTCGCGATCCAAGCGCCACGGAACTCCCGCTTGGGCGCGCTTTGGGCCATCCCGTTCAGGAACAGCGCCAGCGTGAGGAGAATAGAGAGTAAAGGTGTTTTCATAAGCAGATTTCTTTTTATGTTTTTATGCGTGAATGATATAAGGATAGACAAATAAACGCATTTATTTATAGGAATGTTTTAATATAACATCTAATAATTTGCCCACGATTAGAAAATCTCACTCAGAAATGTGCAGAAAGCGTTTTCCCCAGGTATAGAAAGCCCGGACTTTTTATATCCCGTTCCTTTTCCGGCAAATTGAAGGCGCATTGCTCTATGAGCTGGTCTCCTTTCGGACTGAGTTTCAAACGAATAGAAAAGCAGTTTCCCGCCTTGTTTAGGTATGAGGCTGCAGCTTTCTGATGGTTTAAGATGCCGGTCTATGAAGATCGTTGTTTGTAGCAAAGGAAGGGGACTAACACAAGTAATAATGATGGTAGACGCACCGTCACTTAGCTCAATAAAGCGATTTGATTTTCGGTGACAACCGCAACTGAACAGTCAAATAACTCCGGACCTGTTTCCGCGTAAACATTCATTATATAACATAAACAATTACAAATTGCATTTTACAAAACCTGCTTAGGTTTTGGGAGGCTATACCTGTTAGGCAAGGTATGCGGTATATTGTCAGCTAGCCGAGGTAAAGAAATCGGCTAACCGGAAGGCATGACAATTACCGATAAGCCACTTGAATAATTACAGCTTATTAAATCTACACAATGAAAAAGCTAGAAAACAAAGTTATTGTCATCACAGGAGCCGCCATGGGGTTGGGACTGGCTGCGGCAAAAGAAGCGGCAGAACAGGGCGCCCATCTGTCGCTGATCGATTATAACGAAAAGGCCCTGGATGAAGCGAGACAAGCCATTTCAAAAGAGTATCCCGAAGCCAAAGTCATAACCCTGGCAGCCGATGTTTCCAAAGAAGAGGAAGTAAAAAAATATGTTGATGAAACGGTGAGAGCATTCAGCCGCATCGATGGCTTTTACAACAACGCAGGTATAGAAGGGAAGCAGGCTCTGATGACGGAGTACGATGTAGAGGTGTTCAGGAAGGTGATCGATATTAACCTGATGGGTGTGTTCTACGGCATGCGGTACATCATTCCTATCATGCAGAAGCAGCAGTATGGGCGTATTGTAAACGTAGCTTCCGTGGGCGGTATCAGAGGTGTGCTGAACCAGACCCCCTATGTAGCCAGCAAGCATGCCGTTTCGGGCATGACCAAAAATGCAGCATTGGAATTTGGCAGGTATGGGATTACCACCAACGCGATCGCCCCGGGCGCCATCCTGACGCCGATGGTGGCCGAAGCCTTCCGGCAGGTAAACCCGGACGACCCAAAAGCCGCTGAAACGGAATATGCACAGGCAAACCCGATCAAACGCTTAGGATTACCTGAAGAAGTGGCCAAAGTTGTAATCTTTCTGTTAAGTGAAGATGCGTCTTATGTTAACGGCCAGACCATAGCCATTGATGGTGGCGAGTCAAACAGCTATGGCATTGTCTAACGGGTATAGCCTGAGCAGAAAACCCAGGGAGTAAACTAAAACCAACAAGAATGGAAATTAAAACAACTAGGAAAACTGGCAGGCTCTGGTATCTTCTTCTAATGCTGGGTATACTTTTCGTTGTGCTGGGCATATGGGTTTTCCGTACGCCTATTGCCTCGTATGTTGCCCTGGCATTTTTGTTCGCCTACCTCTTTTTAATCACAGGTATACTGGAGATTATCTATGCTGTCATTAACCGCAACTTCCTTGACGGCTGGGGGTGGGCGCTTGCCGGTGGCATCATGAACCTGCTGGTGGGCATCCTGCTGCTTGCACGGGGCGAGCTTACGCTGCTAATCCTCCCCTTCTTTGTGGGCTTCGGTTTATTGTTCCGCTCCACCATGTCCATAGTGTGGGCCGTTGAATTAAGAAAGTACCGGATTCCGAACTGGGCTGGTTTATTAGTCATCGGCATACTGGGAGTAGTATTCTCCTTTATCCTGCTGTGGAACCCGTTGTTTGCCGGAATGACCATCGTTGTTTATACTGCGCTAGCGCTTATTTTCGCTGGTGTTTCCTACATTTACACGGCTTTTCAGTTGAGAAAATAGAAGGGGGTGATAACACTCCAAAGCTAAAGTTAAAGCACTGCCAGCACCAAGTAAAAAGCCCCTCATATTTCCCTGAGAGGCTTTTTACTTGGTTTATACCTGTCCTGTATTTTTATAATTAATCGCCCTCAGGCCGCTACACTTTCAGATAACGGAAACTTCAGTTTGAATTGCTCCAATTGTTTGATCACTTTCCCACTCACCTTGTAGTGCACATGGTCCTCGTGGAGCTCGTCCCAATGCACGAATATCTGCCAGGTCTGATTGCCACCAAAATTCTGAATCTCCGCCTCCGTCATGTCGCGCACGAAAAAGGCGTCCAGCGTGACGTCCTCCTCCCGCATGGGCACATGGATGTAAGAGCGGTCGCAGTTCAGGATCTGGATAAGCTCGGCGGGCCGTTCATCGTTAGCGGGCATGTAAAAGTAGGCCGCCTGGTGGAGCCTTTTCATGCCAAATGGATGTGGGTAAGAGTGAGGTTGCATAGTCAGGTCTTAAGCCAAGGATCGCGCAAAGTACCCGAATGCCATGTACCCTGCATCAGGCCGCGAACACAGCATAACGGAATAAACGTATATACCTTTATTCTTTACCTTGTGTTTAGCTAAAACGCATATTCTCAAAACTATACAAAAAGATATATTTTAAGTTCCCTGCCTCGTGTTATGCTCCTGATATGTAGCCTTTCTGCAGAATTATGATTAATTTTGCGGTGTCAAGTATCTTTCAATTAAAAGCTGATAATCATGGGAATGTATCCTGAATATATGGTCGCCCCAATTCGCGAAGACCTCACCTCTGCAGGCTTCGAACAACTGATGACCGCAGAAGAAGTAGAGCAGGCACTTTCGTCTAAAGAAGGCACGGTGCTGGTGGCGGTGAACTCTGTTTGCGGCTGTGCCGCTTCCAAGGCGCGCCCGGCTCTTAAGATGGCGGTTGCCGCTTCTGAGAAGCGCCCTTCTAAAATGATCACCGTTTTTGCAGGTATGGAACAGGACGCTGTGGCCAAGGCACGTGAGTACATGCTGCCTTACCCGCCATCATCTCCTTCTATTGCCTTGTTCAAGGACGGTGAGCTGGTGCACATGATCGAGCGCTACCACATCGAGGGTAACGAGCTTAACCGCATTGTAGACAACCTGCAAGGCGCTTTCGAAGCTTATTGCTAAGTTGAAAGCTTATCTCAACAAAAAAGCCGGTGTTTCGCGAAACACCGGCTTTTGTTTTTATCCAGGTATAGCTCGCCTAGGGCATTGGCTGCTTCTGCAGGTCAAAGCCTATGTCACGACGGTAGTAGCGGTCGGTCCAGGTAATCGCTTCGGCTGCCTGGTTGGCTTTCGCCAGTGCTTCTTCCATGGTATCGCCCAGGCCCGTTACCGCAATCACACGGCCACCGTTATTCACGATCTTATCATTTACACGCTTTGTGCCGGCATGGAACACCAGGGTATCCGGGTTTACCTGACCCAGGCCAGAGATCTCCTTGCCTTTGTCAAAGCCCTCCGGATAACCACCAGACACCAGGAACACTGTGGCGGCCGTGCGCGGGTCTATCTCCAGTTTGAACTCGCCGAGTTTGTGGTCGTGCAGCGCCAGGAAAAGCTCAAACAGATCTGACTTGATGCGCGGCAGAATGGCCTCTGTTTCAGGGTCGCCCAGGCGCACGTTGAACTCGATCACGTAAGGGTCGCCGTTCACGTTCATCAGGCCGATGAACAGGAAGCCGGTATAGTCCAGGTTATCGGCCTGCATACCGCGGATGGTCGGCTCGATCACACGCTCACGCACCCTCTGCATAAAGGCCTCGTCGGCAAAAGGAACCGGCGAAATGGCGCCCATGCCTCCTGTGTTCAGACCTGCATCGCCTTCGCCGATGCGCTTGTAGTCTTTTGCCTCCGGCAGCAGCACATACTCTTTCCCGTCCGTCAAAATAAACACCGACACTTCTATACCTTGCATGTACTCCTCGATCACCACCTTGCTCCCGGCCTTGCCGAACTTATGGTTGCGCAGCATGGCCTCCAGGCTGTCAATGGCTTCATCAAAGGTCTGCGCAATGATCACGCCTTTGCCGGCAGCCAGGCCGTCGGCTTTGAGCACCACAGGGTAACTGTGCGAACGCAGGTACTCTACGGCATCGCGGTAGTTGGTTTCGGTGAATGTTTCGTAACGTGCCGTCGGGATGTTGTACTTCTGTAGAAAGGCCTTGCAGAAGTCCTTGCTGCCTTCCAGCATCGCACCCAGCTTTTTAGGGCCTACCACCAGCACGTCCCGCAGAAAATCCTTCTCCTGGAAGTAGTCGTGTATACCCTCTACCAACGTGTTCTCAGGACCCACCACCACCATCATGATGTTGAAATCGGTCACGAATTTGGCAACCTCATCGAAGTTGTGGATGTCGATTGCGCAGCTCGTATGAAACTCGTCTGTGCCTGCGTTTCCGGGTGCGACAAATATCTGCTGGGCGTATGGGCTCTGGCTCAGTTTCCAGGCAAGCGCATGTTCTCTCGCTCCGGAACCAATTATCAGTACGTTCATATTCTAATTGCTCGTTGTTATTCGGTGCTCCCAGCGTTGCCAAAAGCGTTGGCACGAAGTTATAAATTTATAAGGCGCAGTAAAGCACAAATCACGGTTTTTACTTTTCCTGCCAGGTATAGCTTAAAAAAAGAGACCGCTGCACTAATGCAACGGCCTCTCCCTGCTTTTTATTCTTCTTCCTGCTGATCGCTACCAAACAATCATCGATCAGCAAGCAACAATTTAGTTCGCATACTCCGACAAGAACTTGATACGCATCAGGCGCACATCCTCTTCGCTGTAGTCGTCCGTGCCAAGCTCCTTGAGCGCCACCGCTATGTTGTCAGTACTGGCACTCATGAAGTAGTCGTAGATCTCATCCTGGCGCTCATCGTCCAGAATGTTGTCGATGTAGTAGTTCAGGTTCAGCTTGGTGCCTGAGTAGCAAATGTGCTCTATCTCCTCGATCAACTCCTGCATGGTCAGGTCTTTGGAAGAGGCGATCTCCTCCAGGTCCACCTTTTTGTCTATCTGCTGAATGATGTAGATCTTGATCTTCGACTTGTTAACAGTGGTCTTTACCACCACATCAGCGGCCGTTACGATATCATTTTCCTCTACGTACTTGCTGATCAGGTCCAGGAAGGGCTTGCCGAACTTCTGCACCTTGCCCATACCTACACCGGCTATGTAGGCCAGTTCGTCGCGGGTAGTCGGGTATACGGTGGCCATCTCCTTCAGGGAAGGGTCCTGGAACAGCACATAAGGCGGCAGGTTTTTCTCCTTTGCCAGTTTCTTGCGTAGGTTTTTGAGCAAATCAAAAAGCACTTCGTCGTGGCCGGCAGATGCCTGCGTTTCCTCTTTCTCCTCGTCTTCTTTTACTTCCTGCTCAAAATCGTGGTCTTTGGTTAGTTGGATCGGATGCGGGTTGGCAATAAAGTCGAGCCCTTTCTGTGTGAGCTTCACGATGCCGAACTGCTCAATGTCCTTCTCCAGGTACTCGGAGAGCAACACCTGGCGCAGCACGGAGCTCCAGAACTGGGCGTCGTGCTCCTTGCCGGCGCCGAACACCTCCAGCTTGTCGTGGTCGTAGCTGGTCACGTACTGGTTGCGCAGGCCTGTCAGCACGGCTGTGTTGTGCTCGATGCTGAAGCGCTCCCCTGTCTGCTGAATGGTTTTGAGTGCCAGCAAGGCTTCGTTCTGCGCCTCGAAACGCTCTTTCGGGTGCAGGCAGTTGTCGCAGAAGCCGCAGTCTTTCTCGTAAGCCTCCCCAAAGTAGTGCAGCAGCTGCTTGCGGCGGCACACGGCCGAGTCGGCATAGGCGGCCATCTCCTGCAACAGTAGTTTGGAATTGTCGCGCTCAGTTACGGGTTTGTCTTTGTTGAATTTCTCCAGCTTGATGATGTCGTCGTAGCTGTAGAACATGATGCAGTTGCCTTCCAGGCCATCACGACCAGCACGGCCTGTTTCCTGGTAGTAACCCTCAATGGATTTCGGCGTGTCGTAGTGGATCACAAAACGCACATCCGGTTTGTCGATGCCCATGCCGAAGGCGATGGTCGCCACGATCACGTCGGCCTCCTCGTTCAGGAAAGCATCCTGGTTGGCCATGCGTATGTTGGAGTCCAGACCAGCATGGTAGGGCAGCGCCTTGATATCATTGACGCGGAGCAGCTCCGCGATCTCTTCCACTTTTTTGCGGCTCAGGCAGTAGATCACGCCGCTCTTGCCTTTGTGCTTCTTCACGTACTGGATCACCTGCTTCTTGGTGTTGTGCTTGGGGCGCACCTCGTAGTACAGGTTCGTACGGTTAAAGGACGATTTAAACACCGAGGCCTCGTCCATCTGCAGGTTGCGCTGGATGTCGAGCTGTACCTTCGGTGTGGCCGTGGCCGTCAGGGCGATGATCGGCAGGTTGCCGATCTGGTCAATGATGCCACGGATGCGGCGGTACTCCGGGCGGAAGTCATGCCCCCACTCCGAGATACAGTGTGCCTCGTCGATGGCTACAAAGGAGATATTGGAGGCACGCAGAAACTCAACCGTTTCCTCTTTGGTCAGCGATTCCGGCGCCACGTAGAGCAGCTTCACTTCGCCGGCCAGGGTTTCCTTCTTCACTTTGTTGATCTCCGACTTAGAAAGCGTGGAGTTCAGGAACTGGGCATTCACCCCGAAAGCGTTCAGTTGGTCCACCTGATTTTTCATCAGGGCGATAAGCGGCGAAATAACGATGGCAGTTCCCGGCAGCGAAAGGGCAGGCAGTTGGTAGCACAACGACTTGCCAGCTCCGGTCGGCATAATCACAAAGGTGTTCTTTCCGTTGATAATGTTGTTTATTATCAACTCCTGATTCCCCCTAAATTGATTATACCCAAAAACTTCCTTTAATTTGTTCTTGAGATTGATCTCCTGTTTGGTAGACATGTAATAAATCAGAAATTTAACTGTAAAGCAACGTATCCCCTGTAGGATACCTCTAACACAAATTTAAATTGAATCTTCTTAATAATATAGCCCTTACGGCAAAAAAAGTATTGACTGACGAAGCCGAGGCTATCGCCAGACTGGCAGATTTTATCGACGAACACTTCGAAGATTGCGTCAAAGCCATTTTGAGCATCAAAGGCCGTGTGGTGGTGACAGGTATAGGCAAGAGTGCCAACATCGCCACCAAGATTGTCGCCACCCTCAACTCGACGGGAACGCCCGCGCTCTTTATGCACGCGGCCGATGCCATTCACGGCGACCTCGGCATGATCCAGCCCGACGATTTTGTGATCTGCATCTCCAAGAGCGGGAACACGCCTGAGATAAAGGTACTTGTTCCTTTGCTCAAACGCAAAGGTGCCCAGCTGGCGGCCCTGGTTTCGAGCACCGACTCATACCTGGCCCAGAGCGCTGACTTCGTGCTGAACGCCTCGGTGGAGCGCGAAGCCTGTCCGCACAACCTGGCCCCTACTACCAGCACCACCGCTGCGCTGGCACTCGGCGATGCCCTGGCTGTCAGTTTGCTGGAGGCCCGCGGCTTCAGCAGCGCCGACTTTGCCACACTGCATCCGGGCGGCTCGCTGGGCAAGCGCCTATACCTGAAAGTGGACGACATTTTCCGCCAGAACATGGCCCCACACGTTTCAGAGAACGCCCCGCTGAAGGATATTATTATCGAAATTTCCTCTAAGCGGCTGGGAGCTACCGCTGTTGTAAAGGACGGAACGACAGAATTGGTGGGAATTATAACTGATGGCGATTTACGCCGTATGCTCAACAAATATGATTCGATAGAAGGTATACGCGCATCAGATATCATGACAGCCTCCCCTCTTTCCATAGAGCCTGAAACCTATGCCGCAGAAGCCCTTGCTATCATGCAGGAAAAAAACATCACACAACTCATTGTCACAAAAGCAGGTAAGTTCGAGGGATTCGTACACCTCCACGACTTGCTGAAAGAAGGACTCATATAGACATGAACGAAAACACTTTTGTGGTCATCATGGCAGGCGGCATCGGAAGCCGCTTCTGGCCATTTAGCCGTACCGATTTCCCAAAGCAGTTTCATGATGTACTGGGCGTAGGCGAAAGCATGCTCCAGATGACCATGAACCGATTCAGGGACATCTGCCCACCCGAAAACATATACGTGGTCACCAACCGCGACTATGAAAACCTGGTGAAGGAGCAGCTGCCTGAGCTGAGCGACAATCAGATCCTGCTCGAGCCGATCGGACGCAACACCGCTCCCTGCATTGCCTACGCATCCTGGAAAATTGCGCAGATCAACCCGAACGCCAACCTCATCGTGACGCCTTCGGACCACGTGGTACTGAAGCAGGACGCCTTTACCCAGGTCATCAAAAAAGCGGTGGAGGCTGCCGACAGCGACGACGTCCTCATCACCCTCGGCATTACGCCGAGCCGCCCTGACACCGGCTACGGGTATATCCAGTACATCGACGACGAGTCACAGACCATCAAGAAGGTAAAGACCTTCACCGAGAAGCCAAACCTGGAGCTGGCGCAGATGTTCCTCAACAGCGGCGACTTTGTGTGGAACTCCGGTATTTTCATCTGGAATGTGCAGAGCATTATGCGGGCCTTCAGACAGTACCTGCCTGAAATAAGCGAAATTTTTGAAGAGGGCGCCACCAGCCTGAATACGCCCAAAGAACCCAATTTCATTGTGAAAGCCTACTCGCATTGCCGTAACATTTCCATCGACTATGGCATTATGGAGAAGGTGGACAATGTGTACGTGGTGCTGGCCGACATCGGGTGGTCCGACCTGGGTACCTGGAACTCGCTTTACACCATCAATGAAAAAGACGAAGCCGGCAACGTGGTAGGCGGCGATGTGCTGCTTTACGATACCAAAAACTGCATCATCAAAACGCCTAAAGACCGCCTGGTGGTGGTTGAGGGGCTGGAAGGCTATATTGTGGCCGAACACGACAATGTGCTCATGATCTGCCGCCTGAGCGAAGAGCAGAAAGTAAAGGAATTCATGTCGGATGCCAAGTCTAAAAAAGGCGCTGACTACATCTAGCACACTGGCTATACCTGACAAGGTATAGTTCAGAACGAAAAAAGGGGAACGCTGACAGCAGCGTTCCCCTTTTTTATCTGTTTCCGGCAAGCTATACCTTCATTCGGTGAGGCTATACCTGCTTATCTCGGCTCGAAAGTATTCTGGCTGGAGTAACCGCTTTCGCGCAGGCGGTGGCTCATGGCTTCGTAAAGGATGATGCCGGTGGCAACCGATACGTTGAGGGATCCGATCTGGCCGATGAGCGGAATACGCAGCTTGGCATCGGCACGCTTCAGGTACTCCGGCGATATACCGTCTTCCTCGCTGCCCATGATAATGGCAGTCGGACCGACGAAGTCCACTGTGTTATCGGTCAGGTTATGCTCTGTCTTTTCGGTACAGGCAATGATCTGCACGCCATAGTCCTTGAGGTAGTCGATTGTGTTTTTCAGGTTGGGTTCGCGGCAGACAGGCACCAGGTGCAGGGCGCCGGCTGAGGTCTTAATCGCATCCGCATTGATCTGGGCTCCTCCCCTGCTCGGTATTACGATCGCGTCCACGCCCATACACTCGGCGTTACGGGCGATGGAACCGAAGTTGCGCACGTCCGTGATGCGATCCAGTATCAGCAGCAGCGGACTCTTGCCCTTCTCAAAAAGTGACGTTACGATCTCGTCCAGCGGCATGTACGTGATCGCTGAGATCAGCGCAACGGCTCCCTGGTGATTTTTGCGGGTCAGGTTGTTGAGTTTTTCGATCGGTACGCTGGCAACCGGTATATCGTGCTTTTTGGCCAGGTCAAGCAGTTCATCCGTGGTGGCATTTCGGGCACCCTTCTGCACAAAGATCTTCTCCAGCACCTTTCCGGCCAGCATGGCCTCTATGATCGGTCTGAGGCCGAAGATCATTTCCATTTTATCCTCCTTCGGAGTTCTGGGGCCGCCATAGCGGTTACCGCCTACAAATTTGTTATTCCTGCTCTCCATCTTGCTACAGTGCTGTACCAGTTCTCCTCGTACTCTCGGTTCCGTACCAGCTCAAAGTGATTTTCGGTAAAGGTATTCTCTTTTTTCGTAAATACGAACTTGACGTAGGGCGTCGCCTCCGATTCGCGGTAGATCCAGGTTTCGGCATCAGGGCTGACGCTCACGTTGTGCGGCTTGCCATAGATGATGTAGATCATGCCGCGGTCGGTGGCCCAGCCGGGCTTGAATGAGGTATAGAGCTTGTTCGCCGTCTCGACACGGGTATAGTAGGTGCGGATCAACTCGCGCGCCAGTTTCTTGTCTTTGGCTATTTTTAGCCAGAAGGCATCCACGGCCGCTTTCTGATCCTGCGTATTGTAGAGCGCCTCCCGCTCGGCTGAAGTGGTTAGGTAAATAAGTGGGGTGATCATGTCCTGCACGCGGGTGATGAGCGGATAGGTGCCGCCTTGCACCACCAGCCCCTGCGTGGCGCCTGATCCGGTGCGCAGCAGGTATAGCCCCTCTTGCTCTAAACGAAAGGTATCCAGAGCAGCCATTGCCAGCGAGTCTCCTGCGACCTGCGGCACAACCGGCATAGTTTCTTGTCTCGTCGACATCGGGGGTAAAGCAGGCTGCAAGGTATAGTCCACCTGTTGCATCCTGAAAGTAGTGTTGGTATCGCTTGGCTGCCACAGGTATAGGCTGTCGGAAGTAGTCGCAAAGCCACGCAGCAGCGGCGCATTCGTCCGTACCTGCAGCAGCATAAAGTCTTTTCGCAGCATGTTGGGGCTTAGTGCCAGTCGGTGAGACACACCCAGGCGCTCCTGTCCGGCCAGCTTCATCCAAAGCCGCACCTGCATGGTATTGCCCGCCGTTGCATACCTGGCAGGTATCGTCACCGGCACCTCCAAGGTCCCGTTCGACGCCACCCTGTACTGTGGCAGCACCTGCACCGTATCGCGCAGCAGGAGCATGTCCCGTTCGGTGCTGCCTGACCGGATGGTGAAGTCCACACGGTCAGCGGCCTGCGTCAGGTCGAGCAACTGCCGGAGTTCTTCAAAGCGAAGGATCAGGTGCAGGCTGTCGGGGGTGCTGTAGTAGCCGTGCTGCAGCACCACCTCGGGCTGCTCTGATCTGGCGGCAACGGGCGCAGTGTCGCGGTACATCGGCGCGTAGGCAATGTCGGAGCTACCGCACGAGGAGAGCAGTAGCAGTACGGACAGGCAGGTAAGAAGACTTATCTGTTTCATTAGCTTGAAGATAAAGCAGGCACCCGAAAATAGCAAAAGCCGAACACACAAACGGGTTCGGCTTTTGTACTGTTTAACTCTCTATTTTGTTTAACGCCGCATACGCTGCAGATATTGCACAAACACGTCCTGCAGTTCTTTTGCCTTCTGCTCTTCGCCGATGGCCTGCGCCTCGCCTATGAGCTGCTGCATGATAAACAGGTTGGTTTGTATCTCCATGTCAAACAGGGCGCCTTTTTCGAGGTAGTAGTCCACTGACTCACGCGAGTTTTTGGCCATGTCTTCCCACAGGCTCTTCGCTCGTTCCTCTTCACCTAAATCCGCCATAATGGAAATAAACTGCGGCGTATAGTAGTCGTAAGGCACGGTGCTTGGCGGCAGCTGCTCAAAGCAGTGGTCCACCAGTTCCTTGGCGCGGGCATTGTCGCCGCTCATCAGGTACTCAGCGGCCAGCTTGCCGAACTTGTCGCGGGCATTGGCGGCGAAACGGAAGTAGTTTTCGTCGTAGAAGATGCTCGGGTCGTTGAAGTTGCGGAAGCTGAAGTTCATCATGTTCTTATACATGAGCTCCTTGTTCAGGAAGCCCGGCGCCTCCTCGCTGCTTACCTTCACAGGCACTACGCGGTAGGCGAGCCCCTCAAGCTGGAAGTATTCCGACAAGCCCATAAAATCGGCGCTGTTCACGGTCGTGGAGAAGTATACCGGGCGCTCCCACTCGTTTGTGGACAGCAGGTCCAGTATGATCAGGTGCTTCTTCTCGAGCAGCGACTTGTTGATGGTCCACTGCATGCGGTCCGTGATCTGGTCCTGGAAGTCTTTGGCGACAAAGCCGGCCTGCGCTACTTTGTTCTTGTCCACATCCAGGAAGAAATTTTTAGTCGGAAAACTCAGTAGCGAGGTACCGCTGCCTGCCTGCACCTGCAGCGCCGGATGGTTCTGACGCACCAGACTGATGAATTGCTTCAGGTCTATACCTGCCGCCACCTGCTGGCGCTCTACGTACGGCAGGTAGTCGTTGGTGCCCTGGCGGTAGTTCTCGTTCTCGAGCGTCAGCGGCCACGGATCAGACTTGTAAGCCTGGCGCTTCATCTGGTCGATGTACCAGTCGGTGTTCAGGTAGCTGAGCACGGCCACGCGCACATCGGTACGGTAGCCTTCCACCTCCTGCGCATACCACAGCGGGAAGGTGTCGTTATCGCCGTTGGTGAACAGGATGCCGTTTGGCGCTACTGAGTCCAGCAGGTTCTTAGCGGAGTCTACAGAGTGGTAGCGGTTGGAGCGGTCGTGGTCGTCCCAGCCTTCGGCGGCCAGTATACCTGGCACGGCCAGACCGATGACGGTGGCAATAGCGCCGCTGGTCGTGACATTGCGCAGGCCGCGGTTCAGCAGCTCGGCTATGCCCAGCACCCCCAGCCCGATCCAGATGGAGAAGGCGTAGAAGGAACCCGCAAAGGTATAGTCACGCTCGCGCGGCTCGATGGGCGGCTGGTTCAGGTATAGGGCAATGGCTATACCTGTAAAGAAGAAGAGCAGGCCCACAATAAAGGCATCGCGCTCGTTCTTGCGTATCTGGTAGATCAAACCGACAATGCCGAAGATAAGGGGCAGCAGGTAGAAGGTGTTGCGCGCCTTGCTGTTGGCTACCCGGTCAGGTACGCCGTCGGTTGGTTTGCCAAACCACAGCACGCCCGACTGTTGCACGTCACTTTCGCGGCCCACAAAGTTCCAGAGGAAATAGCGCCAGTACATGTGGCCAAGCTGGTAACGGAAAAGGAAACTCAGGTTCTGGCCAAACGTTGGCGCCTGTCCTTCCCGGAGGTCTACCCATTTTTTATACTCCTGGAGGTGCTGCGGATTGTCGCTGTAGATGCGCGGCAGCAGGGTTTTGTCTTTGCTGTCGTAAATGGTTTCGAGCTTACGACCAGCCATTACGTATTTGTCTTTGCCCTTCACGTAACGAGGAGCTCCTTCTTCCTGGGCCACAGGCTGCGCGTTGTACTGCGGTCCGTAGAGTAGCGGACGGTCACCGTACTGCTCACGCTTCAGGTAAGACACAAAACTCAGAATATCGTCTGGTGCATTTTCGTCAATCGTCGGGTTGTAGGATGACCGGATCGGGATGATCATGTAAGACGAGTAGCCGATCAGGATAAAGGAGAAACAAAGAAGGGCCGTGTTTAGCACCCGGATGTTATGCTGGATAGAGTAGCGTATACCGTAGATGATGGCCGCTACCAGCAGAATCACAAAGAAGATGATACCCGAGCCGAAAGGCATTCCCAGTGAGTTGACGAAGAACACCTCCACATTGCCGGCCAGCGACGGCAGACCAGGTATAATGCCCCATAGAATGGCCATCACGATCACGGCACTGATCATAAACGCGATCAGGCCGCCTTTCCAGGTCGGTCTGTACAGACGGAAGTAGTAGATAAAGGCCAGCGCAGGTATAGCCACCAGGTTCAGCAAGTGCGCCCCGATCGAAAGGCCGATGAGGTAGGCGATCAGAATCAGCCACTTATCCGAAAGCGACTCTCCCACCTTCGACTCCCAGCGCAGCATGGCCCAGAAAACGATGGCCGTGAAGAAAGACGACATGGCGTATACCTCGGCTTCTACCGCTGAGAACCAGGCGGAGTCCGTGAAGGTGTAGGCCAGCGCACCCACGGCACCAGCGCCCATGATCAACACGGTCTGTCCCTTGGATGGTGCTACTCCCTCCACCTTCACCAGCAGGCGGCGCGACAGGATGGTAATGGACCAGAACAGGAACAACACGGTAAATGAGCTGCAGAGCGCAGAAAGGAGGTTCACCCACCAGGCCACCTGGGTTGGATCGCCGGCGAACATGGAGAACATACGGCCTACCAACAGGTAGAACGGCGCCCCCGGGGGGTGCGGTACTAAGAGCTTGTAAGAACAGGCGATGAATTCGCCCGCGTCCCAGAAACTGGCAGTAGGTTCCAGCGTCAATACATACACGGCGGTCGCGATCAAAAACACGAGCCAGCCTACGAGGTTGTTTATCTTGCGATAATCCGTCATAGCAATTTACAAATATTCAGCGTCGAAAATACTAAATAAATTGGTGCCTGCGCACCTTTGAAGAGTCTGCCATAAAAAAAAGCCAGTCTCTCAACTGGCTTTCGCTCTTGTAAGGGGTATAGCTCCCTTTTATTTTTGAAGGATCAAACGCTTCGTTTCCACGGTCTTATCGTTCACGAGCAGGCTGTAAAAATACACCCCGGCCGGGTATCCTGTCATATCGAGCACGAAAACATTGGAGTGCGTTACCGGCAGCTCGTGCGTCTCCATCACCTTACCGATCGTGTTCGATATCTTCAGCTTGTAGTTTTCAGCCATACCCACCTGCGACAGCTGCACCCGGGTAATGCCACGCGAAGGATTCGGGTAAGCATTGATCGAGGGCGTCTGACGCTCAGGCGACGGCATAAAGGCCATGTAAGAGTTGATAACGAACCTGGATGAGCTGGCGTAGGCCGTTTCTGTCAGGTATAAGCTTTTGCTCTTGTTTTTGGTGTAATCCTTCACCCAGGCGGCAGTTCTGGCATTTTCAGCACGCACGTTTGCTTCGGCTTTCCTCTCAGGAACGGCTTTCCAGGCGGAGCTACCGCCTTCATTGGCGGAGAGGGTGCCCGCCTCTTTTAAGCGGCCATCGGCCGTTACACTGTATGCTGCCAAATGCGAAACCGCAAAGACAGCCGTTATTATCATTTTTGTAAAAGTTCTCATATATCACACCTCGCTTTTCTAAAGGTCCTGGCCACGAGCTGGCAGGCTGTCAAAGATATACCAAAATATAGTAAATAGAAAAAATCTAATTAAAAATGCAGGATACTATAGAAATAGCTATACCTGTAATTTTTACTGTTTTGGATTCGCTCAGACATTATCAAGAACCATGCCTTTCAACACCCTTTGCACCACCATGACCCCATACCTATACCTGAGGTTGCATCGCACCCAGCCAAATCACTCCTCCCGCGCCCTGTGTTACGGCAACAGAAATTGAACTTACACTTTGCAGTTCTGCTACTCAAGAAGCCTCAACAATATTAATATTATACTATACTACCGATCTCTACCACGCATCGCATATCTTCATTACCCTGATTCCATAATTCACTGTCAAAAACCAAAAATGGCTTAAAGAGGATTTATAAAGATAAAAAGAATCTGATTGAACTATAGAGCCATACATAGAAAATGTGCAACTCATCAGCAGGCGCCCCGTTACATCAAAAACAAGCAACTCATTGGACTAATCTTTTTTGCACAGTATCAAATCCGTTAGTCCGATATTTTTAAAAATAATTGGCAGCAACAACGTTTTCGCAAGAAACAGATCAGACACCTATACCTGAAGCAACAAAGGAACGCGCAGCGATTGGAGAAGCTAAAAACCAAAAAAATCCCAGTGACCGGTTATTTTTAGTGAACGGGCTCAACTATCTCTGCTCAGACTAGTTAAATAAAAGGAAGGAAAGCTTACCCGATGAGAAGACGAGACATGTATGAAAAAGCTACTCCTAATTGTATTATACAGCCTTTACTGGCTCCTCCCGCAGGCACAGGCCCAGACAGGCACCTATAAGGGCATCGGAACCATCGTGTTCGAGGCTGGTGCTCCCTTCAACCTGATTAAAGGCACTTCCGAGTCCGCCAACGGGTTGATTGACCTGGAGACAGGCAAACTCAGATTCGACGTCCCCATCACCTCATTCCAGTTTCTGAACTCGCTCATGCAGGAGCGCTTCAACGACAAGTACATGCAGAGCGGCCGCTTCCAGAAGGCGACCTTCGTAGGGAAAATCACTGAAAAAGGCCCTGTTTCAGCCAAGGGGGAGGCGAAAGTAACTGCGGCAGGCATACTGACCATCCACGGCGTTTCTAAAAAGAGAACCATTACCGGCACGATCGTGCAGAAGGGAAACACCTGGCAGCTTGTAACTGATTTTCCGGTCAAGCTGGCTGACCACCACATCCAGGCGCCCAGGCTAAGTTCGGGCTATGGCGCCAGCACCATGAACGTGTCGCTCAAAATGCCGCTTACGCCCACAGAGCCTGAACCGCAGCAGATCATGGCCATCAAAAAGTTCAGCTTCAAATAAGGTAGGCGATTTCCTTGAAAGCGAAGTAGCGCAGTCCGCCATCCACTTCGAGGGCCAGCCTGCCATCTTCGTCCACCCCCATAATGCGGCCCTGTACCTGTTCCGGACCGATCTGATACCCATGCTCCTCCTGGTAGCGGTACAGCGTCTGCAGGTATTCATACTTTAGTTTATCGATTTTCCCGCTGCGAAGCTCCAGGTAGCGTTTTTCGAGCAGCTCGAGCAGCCTGCTCACCAATCTTTTCACGTCGAGTTGCGTACCTATTTCGGCTGCCAGCGAAGTGGCCGTGCCGATTCCGAAATGAAGCTGATTTACGTTTAAACCAATCCCTACGATACTGTGTTGTATGGATTGACCGCTAACTGTGTTTTCTATCAGAATCCCGCCAAGCTTCCTGTCCTCGAAGTAAAGGTCGTTGGGCCATTTGACACGGGCCTGCCCCAGCCCCTGTTCGCGCAACAGGTCAAGCGCCGCCAGCGAAACCGCCATGTTGAGGTAAAACTGGTGCCTGACAGCCAGAAAAACAGGTGACAGAATTACAGAAAGTGTGATATTTTTACCGGGCGCTGCCTCCCAGGTGTTGCCCCGCTGACCGCGGCCATGCGTCTGCTCATCGGTAAGCACCACACAGCCCTCTGTGGCCTCATTTTTGAGGAGTAGCTGCTGGGCTTCTGAGTTGGTGGATGCACATACCGGCAGAAAAAACAGCTGCTGGCCCATAAAGAGCGTATTAGGCACCATACATTGAACAGAATTTAGTACTTTTGTAAATCAAATTTAAGTAGTACAAATGAAAGAAACCAAGGCTGAGGCCAATTCAGACATATTGGCAGAGCTTGTAGTAAAAGGCATGCAGGAAAAGAAAGCCAGCAATATCGTCGTTCTTAACCTGAAGTCACTCAAAAATGCCGTATCTGATTACTTTGTGATCGCATCCGCATCATCAGACTCGCAGCTTGACGCTATTGCGTCTTCCATAGAAGAAGAAATATTCAAAGCCGTACGCCAGAATCCCTGGCAGAGCGAAGGCCGCACCAACAAAGAATGGGTGCTGCTCGACTACGTAGACGTAGTGGCGCACGTGTTTCTGAAAGACAAGCGCGAATTCTATGCGCTTGAGGAACTATGGGGTGATGCCAACATCAAGCGTATAGAGGATGCTTAACCCCGAAGAAGGAATCCCGAACAAAGAGGGGTTCCTTCCTGTATTTCATGTATCTGAAACAACACATTCATGGCTGAAAAGAATAATAAAGGAAATAATAACAAGAAGAAAAAGCCGATGATACCCCAGACGCCCCCACGGCCTACGATGCAGCTGTGGATGCTGGCGGTACTCATCCTACTTATTTTCGGACTCACCTGGCTTAACAAGAGCAACGCCTCCGTAGAAACCACCCAGCAGAACTTCGAAGAGATGCTGCTCAGTAACGATGTGAAGAAACTGACCATCGTGAACGGCAAAATCGTGGAGATATACCTGAAGGATGAGGCCCTGAAGAACGAAAAGTACAGCCGCGAGCTGTCAGGTCGTGGCAATCTAGGCAGCGTGGACCAGGGTCCGCACTACCACTTCACCATTATCACGGCAGAGTCTTTTAAAGAGGACTATGAAAAGCTGCAGGAGAACATCCCGCGTGAGAACCGGGTGCCTTATACCATCGAGACACGCACCGGCTTTGCCGACTTCTTCTTCCAGTGGGGCTTCCTGATCCTGTTGCTGTTTGGTTTCTGGTTCCTGATGCGCCGCGTAACAGCGGGTGGCGCAGGCGGCCAGATCTTCAACATCGGCAAGTCGAAGGCTGCCCTGTTTGACGCCGAGAACAAAGTGAAGATCACGTTCAAGGACGTGGCGGGCCTGGAAGAGGCGAAAGAAGAGATCCAGGAGATTGTGGAGTTCCTCAAGAATCCAAGCAAATTCACCATCCTGGGCGGTAAAATCCCGAAAGGGGCACTCCTGGTAGGCCCTCCGGGCACAGGTAAGACCTTACTGGCCAAAGCGGTGGCCGGTGAAGCCGACGTGCCGTTCTTCTCGCTGTCAGGTTCTGACTTCGTGGAGATGTTCGTAGGTGTGGGTGCGGCCCGTGTGCGTGACCTGTTCAAGCAGGCGAAAGCCAAGGCACCATGTATCATCTTCATTGACGAGATTGACGCCATTGGCCGTCACCGTAGCCGTGGCGCCACGCCAGGCGGTAACGACGAGCGCGAGAACACCCTGAACTCCCTGCTGGTAGAAATGGACGGTTTCGCGACTGACTCAGGCGTAATCATACTGGCAGCCACTAACCGCCCTGACACCCTGGATTCGGCTCTGCTTCGCCCGGGTCGTTTTGACCGCCAGATCAGCATCGACAAGCCAGACATCAACGGCCGTACTGAGATATTTGACGTGCACCTGAAGCCGCTTACGCTGTCTGCTGATGTTGATGCCCGTAAGCTGGCAGCCCAGACGCCTGGTTTTGCCGGTGCCGAAATTGCCAACGTGTGCAACGAGGCCGCTCTGATCGCTGCCCGCCGCAACAAGAAGGCAGTTGATCAGCAGGACTTCAACGACGCCATCGACCGTGTGATCGGTGGTCTGGAGAAAAAGAACAAGATTATCTCTCCGGGTGAGAAGAAAATCGTGGCTTACCACGAAGCGGGTCACGCCATTGCAGGCTGGTTCCTGGAGCATGCCGATCCGTTGGTAAAAGTGAGCATTGTTCCACGTGGCGTTGCCGCGCTGGGCTATGCGCAGTACTTGCCAAAAGAGCAGTTCCTGTACACCACTGAGCAGCTGATCGACGAGATGTGCATGGCCCTGGGTGGACGCGCCGCTGAAGAACTCGTGTTTGGAAAGATCTCGACGGGCGCTTTGAGTGACCTGGAGCGTATCACCAAAATGGCTTACAGCATCGTGACGATGTATGGCATGAACGCTAAAATCGGCAATGTGTCGTTCTACGATTCGAAGCAGACGGATATGACTTTCAACAAGCCGTATTCTGAGGCCACCGCCGAAACCATCGACAACGAAGTACGCAACATCATCGAAACCGCTTACATCCGCACCAAGCAATTGCTGACGGACAAGGCAAGAGAACTGGAGATAGTAGCGCAGGAGTTGTTGCAGAAAGAGATTCTGTTCCAGAGTGATCTGGAGCGACTGGTTGGCAAACGTCCTTTTGACGAGCTCACGACCTACCAGGCACACACTGCCGGCACGGATCGCAGCAAAACAAAGAGCGAAGTAAGCCAGGAGCAGCATCCGGTGGAGGTTGGACAGACGGAGCACCCTGAACAAAATGGCCAGGGCAGCGTGCCGGGCACACCCATTCAGAATGATGCGTCTGCTAATCCGAACGATACCATCAATAGCAGAATTGCTTGATAAACTCCGAGCATGTACGAAGCAAAATCGAAAGAAATTGTATTAAGAAGAGTAAGAGAGGCGCTGGCTAAGTCAGCGCCTTTTCTGCCTCCCACCCCTGACTTCAGCTCGCCGCTGCACTTGCCCTTGTCTGAAGATCAATCCATTGCCTTCGCGCAGGCTTTTATCGCCAACAGCGGTCTTTTTGTATACTGCGAAGACGAAGAGGACTTTTTCGACCAGCTTTTCAATTTAAAGAGAGAGCAGCAGATCGAGTTCCTGCACGTTTGGGAGCCTAACCTGCAGAACATCCTCTACCAGGCAGGTATAGATTTCACCTCCGCAGAAGAGGACTTTATCCAAAAAGCGCAGGCCAGCCTCACTACCTGCGAAGCCCTCGTGACACGCACCGGCAGCATTCTGGTGAGTTCAGGCAATGCCGGTGGCCGACGCTTGAGCATTTACCCGGAAACGCACATGGTCGTAGCCAAAGCCAGCCAACTGGTGCCCGACATCAAAGACGGCCTGCAGCGGGTGCGCAACAAGTATAAGGAGAATTTCCCTTCCATGGTATCGCTGGTGAGTGGCCCGAGCCGCACGGCCGATATCGAAAAAACATTGGTAATGGGCGCTCACGGCCCAAAACAGCTCGTACTTTTCCTGATAGATGACCTTCCACATTGACCAGCTGGCCCCCGGCCAGAAAGTGTATTTTGCCTCTGACTTTCACCTGGGTGTACCCGACGCCGAGCAGAGCCGCGCCCGCGAGAAAAAGATCGTGCGCTGGCTCGACTCCGTAAAGCACGACGCGGCGGCCATCCTGCTGCTGGGCGACATATTCGATTTCTGGTTTGAGTACCGCCACGCTATACCCAAGGGTTTTATAAGGCTGCAGGGTAAACTGGCCGAACTGACCGATGCAGGTATACCGGTGCTTTTTTTCACGGGAAACCACGACATGTGGATGTTCGACTACTTTCCGGAAGAGCTCAATATCCCCATTATCCGGGAACCTATTTCCACCAAATTTGGTGGCTACAAATTCTACATCGGGCACGGCGACGGTCTGGGCCCGGGCGACCATACCTACAAAGTGCTCAAGAAGGTGTTCAATAACAAAGCCTGTCAGTGGATGTTTGGCTGGCTGCACCCCAACGCAGGTATAGGCATCGCCAACAGGTGGTCGCGCAGAAGCCGCATCAGCAACACCAAGGAAGACGAAAAGTTTTTTGGGGAGGAGGAATGGCTGGTGCAGTACTGCAAAGAAGTGGAAAGCGAGCAGCACCACGATTTCTATGTATTCGGTCACCGCCACCTGCCCCTCGACATGCCGATTAACGGGGACAGCAGGTATGTGAACCTGGGAGAGTGGGTCAATTTTTGCTCTTACGGCGTATACGATGGCAAGGACCTTAAACTCGCGTATTTTGAACAGTAGGCTATACCTGGGCGCAGCGCTATACCTGCTGCTGGCCATGCTGGCTATACCTGCATTTGCCCAGCAGCCTGACTCATCGGTTACGCTCACCTTTAGCCATAGCTTTGCCATCTCCTCTCCTGCCACGGTTTCCGTTGCCCGAAACGGCAGCGTATACCTGATGGACACAGGCCAAAACCTGTTCGTACTCGACACACTGGGCAGACCGGTTAACACTTTTTCGCCGCCCAGCCGTGGTCGTATTACGGCTGTCGAAGCCTGGAACCCGATGAAGGTCTTTCTCTTTTACGAAGACCGACAGGAGCTCACCCTGCTCGACCGCTTTTTGCGCCCCATTGCCAACACCCGCCTGACGGACCTGGGATACATGGGCAACGTGCAGGCAGCCACCCTCACCTCCGACGATAGCTTCTGGCTCTTCAACGAGTCGGACTTTACGCTTAGCAAACTGGACCTGCGATACCAGAAACCCATCATCGAAACCCCGCTCAACCTTATTCTGGACAAAGCCCGTTTTGATGTGCGCTTTATCCGGGAGTACCAGAACATGGTCTACTTGCTCGATTACAATAGCGGTATCTATGTGTTCGACAACCTGGGTAACTACAAAAAGAAGCTGCCCTTTACGGGTGTGTCTTATATTTCTTTCAAGGGCAACGAGCTATACTTTCTGAAAGACAACGCGCTGCACTTTTTTGATCTGTACAAGCTGCAAGAGCGCACCCTGTCCCTTCCGGCCGACAAAAACTACCTCTCCGCCCTGATCAGCAACAACACGCTATACCTGTTCTCCAAAGAGCAGGCCGATGTGTACCTCCTCAGCCGCTAATTGCTTTCGGCAAAGTATTTCAGCCCCACCACACCGGCCACGATCATCAGCAGGCACAGGATTCGCATCAGGTCTTTGGGCTCGTTGAGGAAAACCATGCCCAGAATGGCGGTGCCCGCGGCTCCTATACCTGTCCAGATAGCATAGGCGGTGCCGAGCGGCAATGTCTTCATGGCCTGCGCCAGCAGGATAAAGCTCAGGATCATCACGATGACGGTTACGATGCTGATCAAAGGTTTCGAAAAGCCCTCGCTGTACTTCAGACCAAAGGCCCATCCTATTTCGCATATACCTGCCAGAATCAGGTAAAACCACGCAGTACTCATATGATTAGGTTTTGAAGAGCCTTGAAGCTCCGGTGATAAAAAAACAGGCTGCAAATTAGGCAGATTAAAGAGGACCGCCATACTCATTGCAGGCGCAGGAGCATTTCATGCTGCGTGAGAAAGCGTTTGAGATGGATCCGCTCTAAAAAATTCGCCAGCGTGGTACTTGTCTGGTCTATGTTGAGCAGCAGCAGAGCAGGTGCCTGCGTATGTTTTATGGCTTCTTTCAGCAGTGCCTTGGCTATCCCCTGGTTGCGATTATCCTGCTGCACGGATAACTGGGCAATTGCTCCCGTGCGTGGAAAAAAAGCAACGTAGCCCACCAGTTGTTCTTCTGCATAAGCCTCCAGCACCAATTTCTGATCGGGATTTCTGCAAAAAGCCTCTTTGGTGTTTTGCCAACTTGGGCTTATATCGCAGAAACCAGCATAGGCTTTCCAATCGGGCTTAACTGCCTGCCTGATATCCACTGTAGGCTCTGGCTCTTCGCCTGAGAGCAGTAACTCCCCAACCGGGCTTCGATAGCAGTCCAGTGTACGGACTACCCCAAACCCGATGGAGCGGTATACCTTATAGGCGGCCGCATTGCCTTTAATCACCTCCAACAAACATTGCTCTACACCACTTTCGCGCAGTTTGGGTAGTAGAAATTCGTAGAGCCGCTTGGTAAGTTGGTTTCCCCGGTGCTCAGGCAGCACACCCGTGCCCGCGTTGTAAGCGGTAGGTATACCCTGCCACTCCCCCAGTCCCGTGAGGATAAAGCCCACCAATTGCCCGCCGTAGAAAGCGCCCGCACAAAAGGTGGGCTCTACTCCTTCCCGCTTGAACTTCATGGCAAACTCCTCCCTGCTTACCTTGATGGGGATGACGTAGTCGGCAAAGGCGGCCACGAAGGTATCGTACAGCGCGGGAATATCGTGCTCGCGCAAAAACGAGAAAGTATAGGAAGCTTGCGTTTGCATGCAGTTTAGTTTTAAGGTATAAGTACCGGTTACAACAGCAACAGCCTGACCGACACGCCTTTCGCAATAACCCGCCTTCACTGCTTACCGTTAAACTGAAGTACTGTAAAATACAAAAGCTTACAGAAGCTAATACGAAAACCTAAAAAATAAACTATGAAAGCAGCAGTATTCCACAAAATGAAAGATATCCAGGTTGAGACCATTGATGACCCCAGAATAGAGGACGCGCGCGACTGTATCCTTCGGGTTACCTCCACGGCCATTTGCGGCTCCGACCTGCACATCTACAACGGCATGGTGCCCCAGGCCCGCGATATGGTGATGGGCCATGAGTTCATGGGCATTGTCGAGGAAGTGGGAACAGGCGTGAAAAACCTGAAGAAAGGTGACCGTGTAGTCGTGCCCTTCCCTATTTCCTGCGGTACCTGCCACTTCTGCAACATGCAGCTGCCCACGCACTGCGAAAACTCCAACCCGGAAAACTATGGTCCTGAAGGAGAAGTCCCGATGATGAAAGGCGTCGGGGCAGCCCTGTTTGGCTATACCGATATCTACGGCGGTTACAACGGCGGACAGGCAGAGTATGTGCGCGTGCCCTACGCCGACTATGGTCCCCGCAAAGTACAGGACAGCCTGACAGACGAGCAGGTGCTTTTCCTGACCGATATCTTCCCTACCGGCTGGGCCGCCATTGACTGGGCGCAACTAAAGGGCGGTGAGACAGTGGCCGTGTGGGGCTGCGGCCCGGTTGGCATCATGGCCATGAAATCGGCCTGGCTGCAGGGGGCCAAGCGGGTAATAGGTATAGACATTCAGCCCTACCGTCTGGAGATGGCACGCAAATCAGCCAATGCAGAAGTCATCAACTACGCTGAAGTAGACGCCGTGCAGGTGATCCGCGATATGACCGGCGGCTACGGCGCTGATGTGTGCGTGGATGCCGTAGGTATGGAGGCCGACCGCAACGTGCTGGAAAAAGCCATGAACGTCGTGCAGATGGAGAAAGGCACGATGAAAGTACTCGAAAAGTGCATGGATTCTGTGCGCCGCGCAGGCACTGTGTCAGTGGTTGGGGTTTACGGCTCGCCTTACAACAACTTCCCGCTCTACAAGTGGTTTGACAAGGGTTTAACCTTGCGGGGTGGCCAGGCTTGGGTGCACCGCTACATCGATCACCTCATATCGCTGGTGCAGGAGGGCAAAGTGAAACTCGATGATATCATTACCCACACCGTGCCGCTGGCGGAAGCTTCGCGCATGTACGACATCTTCAACAAAAAAGAAGACAACTGCCTGAAGGTAGTACTGAAGCCATAATCTGGAGACCACTTAGAAAGAAACCAGCAGCAGGCTTATACCTTGCTGCTGGTTTTTTGCTTTGGAAGCTACAGCCTTCCTAGACCTGTACCCTGCTCCTGTATTTCCAAAAAGCCATCATCCCTACACTCAAACTCAAGAGTGTAATCAAAGCTTTTTGCCACACCGCCACTTCCCGCAACTGGTAAGCCAACACTAGCAAGGCAATCGTCGCCAGCAGCCACCAAATGGCATGGTAGCGCACCAGGGTCAGCTCTTTGTATACTTTCAGGAAAAAGCCCGCGTAACCCATGTACATGAGTGCGGCAAAGGTGGTGTAGGCTGCCATCTGAAAACCAAAAAGCGGCACTAGTATCAGGTTGAGCACGATGTTGCCTATACCTGCCACGGTGGAAATGCGCCAGAGTTTGTTTGTTTTCTCGTGGAAGGTGAGCAGGTTGATGACGGCCATGTACATGGGCCGGAAGTTATACCCCATCAGAATGACGATGGCCAGCGGATAAGCCTGTTGCAATTCCTCGTTGCGGATCAGGAAGTCGAAAATTTCCTTCATCCAGAGGCTCCCGATAAATGTGCCGATGAAAAAGAGCAGCTGCAAGGTATAGGTCATGTAGCGGGCCTGGAGCGCGGCTTCTATGCTTTTCGTCTGCGCATAAAGCTTCATGTAAAGCGGTGTTGCCGCCTGCACCACGGCAAAGCTGGCCGACGCGAAATAAATCCCGAAATTCGATGCCACGTTGTAAAGTCCTATCCGCCCGACAGGGGTGCCCAGCACATCCAATACCAAACGATCCGAAGTGTCGAGCATAAAGAAAGAAAACCCGTGCGGTACTGCTGGTAGTGAAACTTTGAGACTGTGCCGGATGCGGTGCCATTTAAAATGAAAGATAGGCCAGAGTTTTTGCCTGGCAATAATGAAGAAACTCACCACAAAGCCTGCTGCCGTCGAAATGGTGCTGGCATAGAACCAGCCCATATACCCCATTTGGAGTTCTGCGATAAAGTAGATGGTCAGGATGACGTTCACGCCCCCCATCAGGAAGGATCGCAGTGCAATGGGGAGCGGCCGCTGGGTGTGCAGGCAAAACATCCCCCCAAACAGATCAGTAACCACAAAAAAGACCATGGGAATCCCGACAAGCAGCGCGATGAGAGACCGGTTATCATGCGCATCGGCAGGTATGGCTAAATAGATAATCCCCATCGAGGCAAGCCCATAAAGCACCGACCAACTGGTCAGAAAACCATAAAGCTGACGCCAGATCCATTGGAAACGGTTGGGGTGCCGCGCAAAGCTGTTTTCCATCACCACCGTAAATCCCAGCGACTGCAGCATGATCAGGGCACTATAATAGGCTGTCACGACCCCTGCCACCCCATAATCAACCGGGGTCAGGTGCTGCGTGATCAGTGGCAGGGCCAGCACACCCGCCAGGCGGGGGATCTGTGCAGACAGGCCGTAGATCGCAGCGTGTGACAGGAGTTTTCGAAGCATCCTCTAAAATTAGGTGATAATCCATTCACAGCCATACCTATCAGAATGCATTTTCAGAAATCACCATATCCCATGCTATATAAACTCCCGTAAAAGCACTAATTTATGCCCCGGTCTGTTAAAGACCGCAGGTACAAATGCTGTCATGATGAGCAAAAGCTCAAAAAAGTAGTATATTTGTTAATTCAGACAATAAGAAAACAAGAAGCCTCACGGCTATATAGGAGATATAAAAAGTGGGATGTAGTTCATGTTCTAGTGGCGGATGCAGCACCGGCGAAAAGCCAGGCGGCTGCAAAAGCAACGGCGGTTGTAGCACAGGAGGCTGCAATCGTTTAAATGTGTTCGACTGGCTCAGCGATATGGAGATTCCAACCGCGTTTGAGGAGTTCGACATTGTAGAAGTAAGATTCAAGGGAGGACGTAAGGATTTCTTCCGCAACATAAACAGACTCGACCTGACCACCGGCGATCCGGTGGTAGTAGACGTACCCAATGGGCATCACATCGGCACCGTATCGCTGAAAGGTGAACTCGTGCGCCTGCAGATGCTTAAGAAAAAGGTGGACAACAACGAGGAGATCCGCACCATCTACCGCATCGCCAACGAGCGCGATCTGGAAAAGCTGCGCGAGGTGCAGGAGCAGGAAGCGACTACCATGTACCGCTCCCGCGAGATCATCCAGCAGACTGGCCTCAAGATGAAACTATCAGATGTGGAGTTCCAGGCCGACCGCTCCAAAGCAACGTTCTACTACTCTGCCGACGACCGTGTCGATTTCCGTGACCTGATCAAAAAGCTGGCCGAGGAGTTTAAGGTACGCATCGAGATGCGCCAGATCAGCCTGCGTCACGAGGCCGGCCGCTTAGGTGGCATCGGCTCCTGCGGACGCGAACTGTGCTGCTCTACCTGGCTCACCGATTTCAAGAGTGTATCGACTACGGCGGCGCGTTACCAGAACCTGTCGCTCAACCCGAGCAAACTGTCGGGCCAGTGCGGGCGCCTGAAGTGCTGCCTCAATTACGAGCTCGAAACCTACATGGAGGCGCTCAAGGACATCCCTACTGTGTCGCGTCCGTTGCAGACCAAGCAGGGTGATGCCATGCTGCAGAAAACCGACATCTTCAAAAAGATGATGTGGTTCGGCTACCGCGGCGACAACAACTGGTACCCTGTTCCGGTGGAGCGTGTGCACGAGATCCTCAAAATGAACAGCCAGGGCGTTGTACCTGAAACGCTGGTGGAGGAGCCTGTACAAGAATCCAGGCAGAACGAATTTGTAGCTCAGGTAGAGGGCAGTTTGGAGCGCCTCGACGACAAGTTCAAGAACAAGAAAAAGAAGAAAAAGAAGAAAAAGTCGGCTGGCGATAAGGTAGAAGGCTTGTCCGGAAGTGGCGTGCAGGACACAGAAACCCGCGAACCACGCGCCCCGCGTGAAGATAGAGGACCACGTGAAGGCAGAGGACAGCGTGATGGCCGTGGTCGTGACAGGGGTCCGCGCGAGGCAAAACCCGTTGACCAGCAGCAACAGGCGAAAGCGGAACTGCCTGCAACGGGAACGGATGGAGCGCCTGCCGAACAGGGCCAGCGTCCTAAAAAGCAGCGTCCGCCACGCAACCGCGGCAACCGCGAAGGACGGGAAAACAGGGAGGACAGACCGCCAAGAGCAGACGACAGGCAGACCCGCGAGCCAAGACCGGCACGGGAAGGTGGCGCCCCCAGACAGCCGCGTGGTGAAGGCAGACCGGAAGGCCAGCAACCGCAGGGCGAAGGTGCCCCGCAGCAGCCGAAACGTCAGCGGTCACGCAGACCAAACCGAGGCCCGAAACCAAACCAACCAAAATCACCTCCGACAGATGCGTAACATGATGCTTATGCTGGCAGTAGCGGGCACCCTTCTACTGTCGGCTTGCGATCCTTCGCGGGTATATGAGCAGAACGTAGAAATGCCCGACAAAAACTGGACAGTAGACAATGCGCCTGTGTTTGAGTTTGCCATCGAGGACACCACCAAGCGGTATAACGTGTACTTCAATGTGCGCTACTCCCTGGCTTACGATTACTATAACCTATACCTGCAGCACCGCCTCACGGCCCCTGACAGCAGTATGGTATCGTCGTCGCTAACCGAATTGCACCTGATGGATGCCAAAACAGGCAAGCCGGAAGGAAAAGGCTCGAGCGATATCTACGATGTACAGTCGCTTGTGCTGAAGGAGGTGGCACTCCCGCAGGTGGGCACTTACCGCCTGCAACTGACACAGTACATGCGCCGCGATCCGCTTCCCAATATCCTGGCAGTGGGTGTGCGCGTGGAAGAAGCTGCCAAGTAGGACCATACACGATCATTGAAAAAAAAGACCGGAGCTAGCATGTAGCTCCGGTCTTTTTTTTTGTGCGCACTCATGCTCTATACTTTAAAGCGAACGCTTTATACCCTAACAAGAAACAGCAGGCTCTTACAACAAAAAATTACGGTTGAAAGTATGCAGTATATCTTACTGTCCTATACCTAATTGCTTGCAACTGTATGAAGCTCACCCTCCAGATAGCCGGATTCGTTCTGACGCTATTTTCTTTCCTGCCTCTTATCAAATCCCCCTTGTGGTGGATCAGGGTGCTTGACTTTCCCCGCCTGCATGTGGCCATACTCCTCACAGGTGTACTGGTGGCCTACGTGGTGCTTTATGGTGTGACGGGTGGTGCAGTTGAGATCGCGATGCTCGCACTTTGGGTGCTGGCTATTGCGAATGAATTGCGCTACGTGTATTTCTTTACGCCGCTCGCTCCGATTGAAGCTCTGCGTACGGAAGTACAGGCGCCAGCCAACACTCTCACTTTAATGGTCTCGAATGTGCGCATGACCAACAAAAAGTATGAGATTTTTTTGCAGCTCGTCCTGCACACCGACCCTGACATTGTGCTGATTAACGAGCCCAACCAGGCATGGCACGAACACTTGCAGCCCGAACTCGACAAGCGCTTCCCCTATGCCATCAAAAAGCCGCTGGAGAATACATACGGCATGCTGCTCTACAGCAAGTTCAAGCTTCTGGACAGTGAGATTCGTTTTATGGTGGAAGACGATATCCCTTCGTTTTTCACGGTGGTGGAACTGCCAAGCGGCCTCCAGTTTGACTTGTACACGGTGCATCCGCAGCCGCCCAGGCTCATGCAGAACACGGAGACCCGCGAAGCGGAACTCCTCATCGCGGCGAAGGTTGTCAAGAAATCCCATCGCCCTTCTATCGTGGCTGGCGACCTGAATGATGTGGCCTGGTCGAGCACCACTAAACTGTTCAAGCAGATAAGTGGCATGCTAGACCCCCGGGTCGGTCGCGGCTTTTACAACACCTACAATGCCTACATACCACTTTTCCGCTACCCCCTGGACCATGTCTTTTATGACCCATCATTCCGGTTGGTGCACATGGAGCGACTGCCAAAGTTCGGATCCGATCACTTCCCGATTCTGATCACACTCAACTATGAGCCGAAGAATCAGGAAGAACAGCAGCCTCCCAAAGCCGGCGCAGACGACCACGAAGAAGCCAATGAGCTGATACAGGAAGGGTTGGAAAAAGGCGAGGAGCGCAATGGGGAAAAGAAGACTGAAAATGGTATGAAATAAAAAACCCGCTCAGATAACTGAGCGGGTCAAAATAGATGAATGCCCTGCCTAAAGGGCTATATGTTCGTTAACTTAGATACGCTCTACGTTAATTGCATTCAATCCTTTTTTGCCATCTTTCACTTCGAAAGAAACACGGTCATTTTCACGGATTTCGTGAACCAGACCAGTCTGGTGAACGAAGATGTCTTGGTTTGTATCGTCAGCTACGATGAAGCCGAAGCCCTTAGATACGTTGTAGAATTTTACTTTACCTGTTTGCATGATAAATAATTGTTAATAATAGAAGCAAAGGTAAAAATAAGTTCTTATAAATAACCAAATTCATAAAAATAAAATAAGGCTATCTGACTCAGAAACATAGCCTTGATTTTGCAACTCCCTCAGCTACTTGTCGCAGGTGCTTCCTGCACCAACATTCCCCCTTCCACCGAGTGCGCGCCTCATAACCCTCCCACGCGAGGTTCGTATAGCTAAAACGTTCAGTTACACTAACTAAATAGGTATAATCACCATTTTTTGATGTGACCTGAACAAGGCCTTGCCTCTGTTCCGGCACTTTGTGCTGCGCAGCGGCGAAGTCACATTTAATCGAGCCTTTACTATTCCAATTAATCTATAACTATAAACTGAGGAGATCAGAACTATGAAAGAAAACGAAAAAAATCAGTCATCCAGCCAGTCTGGAAGCATGTCAGGCAGCTCGTCATCGGGTAGCTCCAATCAAAGCGGATCTAGTTTAAGTGGCTCTAGTCAAAGTGGTTCCGGCCTAAGTGGTTCCAGCCAAAGAGACTCCAGTCAAAGCGGTTCTAATATGGGCTCCATGAGCCAGGGAAGTTCCGGCATCGGATCATCATCTTCCAGCTCTACTCCTTCCTCGAAGAGCAGCAGCAAGTCTACTACTTCTGATAGCAAGACGACAGGTACAAAAGCCAAATCAGGCACTAAGACCTCTGCCAAATCTTCTGATTCAAAAACAGGAAAATCTTCTACTTCCTCCAGAAGCAGCAAAGACAAAGACTCAGATAGCAACCTGATGGGCAGCAGCGACCAGAGCTATGGCAGCCAGCAGCAAGGCGGCATGGGTGGCTATGGCTCACAGCAAGGTGGCCAGGGCTACGGTGAAAGCCAGCAGGGCTATGGCTCGCAGGGCGGCTACGGTTACGGCTCGCAGAACAGCGGCGGCTACGGTGGCCAGAGTGGCTATGGTTATCAGGGCGACTATGGTTCTTCGCAGCAGGGCGGTGGCATGCAGCGTGGCTACGGCGACAGCAGCGGCTACGGCTCTTCTTCACAAGGCAACTATGGAAGCTCGCAGGGTGGCTATAACTACGGCAACCAGGGCGGCATGGAAGGTAACCGCACCCGCTACCAGGATCAGGACTACGGTGCCTCAAGAGGCGGTATGCAGGGCGGCTATCAGGATAGAGAAGGCGACAACATCGGTGGCCAGAGCTACGGTGGTTCACAGGGCTCTTTTGGCATGCAGGGCAGTAGCTCTAACCAGGGCGGCTACGGCAGCTACGACAGCGGCCGCGGTGGATACGAACAAGGCGGTGGTTACCGCAGCAGCAACCAGGGCGGCTATGGCTCTATGGGCAGTGGCCAGCAAGGCTATGGCTCCAGCTCTACAGGCTCTGGTTCATCCAGATCAAACATGCAGGGTGGTTATGGCAGCCAGGGCGGCTATCAGCAGAGCTACGGACAAGGCGATTATGGCCAGCGCGGCTCTATGGGCGGCTACGGCTCATCGCAGGGTAGTGGTATGCAGCGTGGCTATGGCGATAGCAGCGGCTACGGTTCTTCCTCTCAAGGCGATTACGGTTCTATGAGCGGACGTGGTAGCTCACAAGGTGGCTACGGTTCTTCTTCTCAGGGCAGCTACGGCGATCGTGATCGTCACGGCTCCATGGGCTATGGCTCATCGAGAGGCATGAGCGAATACGACCGCGATGACTATGGCTCACAGAGAGGCTACAGCTCACAGAGCTCTATGCAAGGTGGCTACGGTTCGCAGGGCGGCTACGGCTCACGCGGTGGTTCTTACAACGATGAGTACCGCTCGTCTCAGGACCGCGGCCGTGGCGGAAGTTCTTACGGTGATAACTATGGCTCGCAGAGCAGCTACGGCGGTTCTTCCCGTCAGGGCTCACAAGGCAGCGACTATGGCTCTATGAGCGGCCGCGGTGGCTCGCAGGGCGGCTACGGCTCGTCTTCGCAGAGCGGTTACGGTTCGCAGGGCAGGTCACAAGGCGGTTACGGCTCTATGAGCAGTGGCGGCTACGGTGGCTCCGAGAGAAGCGGCGGCATGAGCGGCTATGGCCAGAGTGGTTACCGTGAAGGTGGCTACGGCCAGGGCGGACGAGGAGGCGACCAGAGCCGCTATGGCTCTATGGACAGCGGCACCTCTTACTACAGCGATAACCAGGGCTCGTCTTCACGCGAAAATTATCGCAGTGGCATGATGGGCGGCCAGGACTCCTCGCAGCGTGGACGCTCCAATTATGATGACGACAGCAGCTTCGAAACAAGAAGAAGCGACCGTTACCGCGACCTTGACTAATCTGAATTGATCTAAAGCAAGAGGCCCTTTCCTGCATCAGGAAGGGGCCTCTTTTTTTTGGTGCTATACCTGACGCTCTAAAAGCACTCCTGGTAATCGCTGGCAAACTGCCGGAAACTGCGGGGAGAGCGGCCTGTTATTTCCTGTACTGTATCCGTTACGGCAGCCGATTTTCCGGCTTTGTAAGCAGCGTATAATTCCAGGATGGCCTCAGCGATTGGTGCTGGTGTATGATGCTTTAGCATGGCTTGCAGGGCTGCCTCTTCGGGCACATCCACAAAGTCTACCTGCTTGCCTGTTGCCTCGCCCAGCAGCGCAGCCATTTCCTGATGCGAGAGTGCCTCCGGCCCGGTCAGTTCGTATACCTTCCCATGATGCTTGTCTGACAGAAGCACCTCCTCGACTACGGCCGCAATATCACGGGTATCGATGTAGCTGACCCTGCCCTCTCCCACGGGCATGTAGAATTTACCTTCGCGTTTAATAGATGTAGAACTGTAGTTCACCAGGTTCTGCATAAAGCCCGCAGGCCGCAGGATGGTATAAGGGATGCCGCTTTCCTCTACATACCTTTCCATTTCCCGGTGCCAGCGGCCCAGTTGTATACCTGGCTCTGCCCCTGCTCCCAGCGCCGACAGCCTGACAATATAGTTTACACCCTGTTTCTTCGCCTCCTCCACCAGGTTGCGGGCCATCTCCAGTTGGTTTTCGGAGAGTGGCGTGATGAGCACCAGCTTATCTACGTGTGTGAAGGCAGCATGCAGCGAGCCAGGATCATTGAAGTCAACCTCCACGATCTCCACACCGGGTAGTCGTCTCATATTTTCGCCTTTGATGATGGAGTGTACGCCTGCCCGCACCGTGACATCCTGCATGGAAAGCTGTTTTACAATCTCATGGCCTACCGTACCTGTAGCGCCCGTTACCAATATCGTTTGTCGCATCGTTTTGTCTGTTTTGAGGTATGTTCACTATACGTGCGCGGCACTGCTGCCGTGTCGTTTTATAGCCATACTTATAAACTGATCTGGCTGGCGATAGGTTAGGGTGCCGCTATGTTTACCGTTTCAGCTCAAAGCTGACCAGGTATAGCTTGCCTTTCTCGTTGGTGATGAGCAGTTCTGTAGGCGACAGGTATAGCACCGCCTCCGCCTGGCCTGTTCGGGCCAGCGGCAGGCAGTAGCGCTTGCCGGCAAATTGCACCCGCTCATTTTCGGGCTCGAACAGGTATAGCCGTCCGTACCCGAGCAAGGCAAAGTCTTTCCCATTCGGCGCGCTGTCGGCAGCCGTGATGGCGGAGCTCACCCGTAGTTCTTCCTGCGGCGGCAAGGTATAGCTGCCTGCTGCGGCAGGCAAGGTATAGCGACGGGTGATTCCCTTGCGGGAGCGGCTTTTGGTAAACAGGTGTAGGCTGTCGGAACGGTAAAAGAAGGCCTCCAGGTCGAAGTGCTTGCCAGATGTTGGCGGAGGAAAGGCCTGTTGGTCGGCAAAGTTGAAGTGGATGGTATCCTGCACGGTCATCCCCTGCTCCTGCGTCTTATAGACCCGCAAGTCGCGCCGGGCATTGGCGTTGTTGCCGAAGTCGCCGATGTAGAGATTCCCCTTGTCATCCTGCGCCAGTTCTTCCCAGTCGCGGTTAGGCATAGGCAGGGGCACGGTTTGTAGCAGCTCGCCCTGCAGGTTGAACAGGTATAGCTCAGCCGGTAGGCCACTGTCGGGGTGTGTCCAAAAAGTGCTGTCCGTGGCATGGGCCAGTCCGGAGCTTTCCCTGATGCGGGCGTCCAGGCGGCCGATGCGCTCCACTCTCACCTTGTAATCCTTCCGAAGCCGCTCAAAGTCGCTGTTGCGCCGGTCGGGTCCGCAACCACACAAAGCCGTTTGCAGGTATACATACAGGGTGAAGAGTTTGATGAGCATTTAAATTGTTGAATTGCTGGATGGTTAAATGGTTAAATGGCTGAATTGTTATTTGTTATTTGTTGATTGCTTGGTGAACGATTCAGACTGGTTGTAACGTAGCGCCTGCAACTTAAGCCCGCTTCGCTGCCAGTAGTTTGAGCCTTTAGCCTGTGGATTACAAATCCGCTTTTACCATACTTCCGGATTGCAATTCCAAAAGAGTAGAAGAAAATCCAAAAGAGCTGAGTCAAAAAGAGCAAAATGGGAAACTGTCATCTCGAATGAAATGAGAGAGCTGGATTATTCTCCCGCATTGGTCATGCTTCAAATTTCGCTGCGTGCTCTGCCTAACCGCTCTTCCGGACATCCATGTCCGAAAGTTTTCTGCTAGGGATGTCCACATCCCTGTGTACCGGCCCGCTCAGTTCCAGAGGCCAGCAGTAGTTGGAGGCAGGCACGCTCAAGATTGGGATAAACAAGAACCAGATCAGCCTCCTCTAATTTTTTAAGTTAAAGGCACCGGGCCGATAACTTCCCTTACAAAAATTGTGCGCCAGCGGAACGACGTTACAGTGAAACCGCGGCATAGTTTGAGGCCGCTACAATGCCCGACTTTATACCTTCTCAAACTCTCAAACTCCTCAACTCCCAAACTCCTTAACTCCCATCCCCTTTAACCTTTTCACCAGCGCGTCTTTGTTGGCCCAGAACTGCCGGCTGTAGACCCTTTGGAAAGGCCAGTTCCGCTGCCGGAGCAATTTGGGGATGTCGGCGTGGGCGTGCCGGACGGAGAGGTTGTTGAAGTACAGGTCATCGTCGGTAAGCACCACACTGTTGTAGTTTCCATCTTCCATCAAGGTCAGGTCAGCGAAGGGCACGGCGGCTTGCAGGGCAGGCACCAGTTGGGCCAGTTGCTCTTTTAGCATCGGCACCTGCGTCGGCATGGGCAGTACCTGCGGCTCGTAGTTGAAATAACGGCGGCTGACTTGCTGGGCGTAGTGCAGGTAATCGCGCAGCAGCTTCGGGCCCGCATGCTGCGAACTGTCTACCTGTAACTGCTCGCTCCGGATGCTGCTCACCACGATCACCAGTTGCCGGGCACGGGTGATGGCCACATTCAGGCGGTTTTCGCCGCCCGACTGGTTCAGGCTACCGAACTGCATCACCATTTTGCCCTTCGCATCCGGCGCATACCCGACTGACAGGATCACGACCTCCTTCTCATCGCCCTGCATGTTCTCGATGTTTTTGACCGTTACGGTTGGCGGCAACGCTATACCTTGCAGCTGTGCCTTTTCTTCCAGTAGGTCCTGCACCAGCATTTGCTGGTTGTAGTTGAAGGTGATCACACCCACGTCTTCCAGGCCGCTCTGCACGAGTTGCCACACCTGCTCCACCACTTTCTCGGCTTCGGGGAGGTTGCTGTTTTGCTGCCACAGGCCCTGCACTTTCACAAACTGAATGGCGGGTTGGCGGGCATTCACGTCCTGCAACTCAGGTATAAGCTCCAGCCGGTTTCGGTAAAAATAGCGATTAGAAAAGTCGATCAGCTCCGGGAAGCGGCTGCGGTAATGCTGCGTGAGCATGGTCTGCGGCAGGTATAGCCCGCAAAGTTGCAGCAGCGATTCCGCGGTCAGCTCTTCCGGTTCTTCGTTACCGTTGCCGCCCCAGCGGGAGCGGTACAAGTCAGAGGGGCGCAGCTGCTGCTCGTCGCCAGCCACGACCACCTGCTGACCGCGTAGCATGGCGGGTATACCTGTCTCCGCGAAACACTGGCTGGCCTCGTCAAAGATCACCAGATCGAAGCAGCGCTCCAATGGGAATACCGCTGATACTGTTTCAGGCGAAGCCAGCCAGCAAGGTGCCAGGTTCAGGATCTCTTCACTGAAAAGCTCGAACAATTTGCGGATCGGGTACAGGCTACGCTTTTTACTCACCTGGGCATGCAGGCGACGGTAGGTCACAGCGTTGCCCAGGCGGTTGTACTCCATATCCCGGTACGTCTGCTCCCGCAACCTTGACAGCACGATCTCCTGACTCAGGTCCTGCTTTTGCTGCAGCAGGTTCTGGAGGTCAGTCTCTACCCGGTCCAGCTCGCCGCTATCGGGCATGCGCAGTTCGGGCCACTGGCTTTCAAGCTCGTGCAGCCAGGCCAGGTATAGGCTGTTCAGAAACAGCGCCTCGCCTAGCTGTGCGTTGGCTATACCTTCGCGCAGTACCTGCTTGCAGACTTCCTGCTCGGCTACCGACAGCGTGCTGCGCAGTTCGTCGTACGCCACCAGTTGCTCAAAATACTGGCCCAGGCTTTCCAGTAACCTGGTGCTGTAACCTTCTTGTTCTGCCAGTTTTTCGATGTGCGTTTTCGGCAGCCATTGCTCCCACTCACCGTAGCGCTGCTCAAACACCTGCAGGGCCTGGGCCAGGGCTTGCAAATGACTTGGCAGGTTGGTCTCCAGCCACATCTTTTCGTGCAGCACCCGCTCCCGGTGCAGCTGCTTCAGCAGTTGGTGCGCCTCCAGGGCCTGCTCCACTACCTCTAGTTTTTGCAGCATCGGGGTCGGGTTGTCTTCGAGGCGCAAGATATAGTTGATGGGCTTGTTGATGGCTTTGATCAGTCCTTGCGCCTGCTCCCGCAGTTCGAGACGCCGCTGCAGTTCGCCTACTCCGCCGGGGGTTAGCTCCAGCCTGTACTTGGCCAGCGCCTGCTGCAGCACTTTCTTGTCTTGTGAAAAGTACCAGCCAAGCCCTTTCAGGAAATCCTTTTTTTTCGCCTCGAAGACCGTGATCGCCGATTTCACCAGCGTCAGTTGCTCGACAGGTATAGCAGCATCCGGAGTGGGGCACACCAGGTATAGCCCTTTAAGTTGGCGCACCAGCTTTTTCAGTTCCGATGCCTTGGCCTCTTTGCGCAGCAGCGGACGCAGCACTTCAGCCACCCCTTCCCGCTCAAGCAGGTGCTGCAGTTCGTCAAGGGTGTCGTAGGCCGTGCGGAAGTGCTCCAGGCTACTCAGTTCGAATTCGGCACCGCTCAGCTGGCTGATGCCTTGCTGCATGGCCCGATACTGTTCAGGCAGCGCTTCGATGGTGCGTTCCATTTCCTGCCGTTGCGGCCAGCCGAAGCCCCGCATGCTGTGGCGCTCTTTCCAGATAAAATCGGGCTGCTCCAGCACAATGCCCTGTTGCAGACAGGCCCGCAGACGCGGCAAAAAATCAGTAACGGTAGCCGCTGTAAACTGCCTGAACACTTCTGATAGCTGCACGTGAGGCTGCTGCAAACTGCTGCGCAGGTATAGCTCCTTGGGCGACCAGCCACAACGACTGCTGTCGAAGAGGGCGGTACGGAAACTCTCCAGCTTTTGCAGGCACTGGTTGATGCCACGGCTCACTTCCAGGAAAGTACGGTCGGTGTAAATGCTGTTGAGGGCGAGGTTTTGTTTCTTGTATTCTTCCAGCTGGTCAATCTGCAGGAGCAGTTGCTGGTAGATGCTTTTGCGGTCGGCGTTGATGTCGTGCACCAAAGCGGCAAACGGACCGAGTCCGGCCGATGACAGGCGTTGGTGCACCACGTCGAGGGCGGCGCGTTTCTGACTCACCACTAGCACCCGCTTGCCGCGGGCCGTAAAGTCCGACACGAGGTTACAGATCAGCTGCGACTTGCCTGTGCCTGGCGGGCCCTGCACTACGAGCGAACGCCCCTGCTTCACCTGCTGCAAGGCTGCCTCCTGCGACGCATCCATGGCGAAAGCAGTGAAGGTGTGTTGCGCCTGCGGGGTTACCTGCGGTATACCTGCATCAGGTCCTGTGAACAGGTCCTCCATCTCCTGCAAACCGCTGCGCTGCAACAGTTCGTCGTAGTCGCCTAGCAAATAAGACGCGGCCTGTGGGTATAGACCGAGCACAGCCTCCTGCTCCAGGTATAGCTGACCGGGCTTCAGGTCGGCTTCGTAGTCGGCTTTGCGGAAATCGTGGAATGGCTTGAGTTTATCGGTAAAGAACTCCCGCCCTGCGTGCACCGTCAGCTGGCTCTCTTTCAGCAGCTCGTATACCTGCGTGCGAAACTCCAGCGGGTGGGTGGGCAGTGTGCCCAGGTCGAGCTCCAGCAAGGCTTCGGCCAGCGGTGTGCCCATGTAGTGGGCGTAAGCCAGCACAAAGCTCTGGTTGAACTGCGCAGGCTGCGTGGTGTCAGGTAGAAGCTCCCACTCCTGCTTGCCGTTAACCTGCAGCTGCACAGGGAAAAAAAGCAGCGGGCAGCGCACGGTGGTGCCGTCGGCGAACTGGCCATGCACAAAAGGCCAGCCCAGGTATAGCTCCCGGCTACCGCGCTCCTCCAGAATCATGTCGGCTTTGCGGCGGATCAGGCGCAGGCGCTGGCTGACGGGCGTTACCGGGGCATAGCGGCTGTCGGCGAAAGGGGCCAGTACAGCGGTTTTGCCACTGATCACCTTCTCCAGCACATGAAAAGCAGGCTTGTTGTTGATGAAATCCAGCTCGTTTACGTCCAGGTGCAGCTCACGCGAAAGCCGCAACAGCAACAGGGCCCTGTTGCCGGCGCTCAGGTTAAGCAGGCGATGGCGGTAGCTTTTTAAAATGGATTTCATAAAGTGCGTTGTTCCGAAAACGGATGGAATTGCAGAATAGTCTGTAGCTATACGGCAAGTCGGCAGCAATACGGCAAGTTAATAGGAATTTAGTGGACTTGGAAACGACGAAACGGCTATCATCCTGGTATTATTTCCGTAAAAATATTAACAAGACCTTGTCTAATAGCTCACTACAGCAACAGCAAGGTCTGCACCTCCGCGCAATACCTATACCTATGAATCCGATCAGAAAATTCAGATCATACAGCTTATTCATTACTGCTGCCGGGGAGAGCCTGGGACATGTTACCATCAGCAAGGCTGTCCTGTTGGGCGCTTTTCTCTATACCTTTACCGTGGCGCACGTTTTGGTCGGCATTGCGTTTTATTTCCAGGATACGAGCCGCTTTTACAGCTATCTCACAGAAGACGGGTATATCGAATATTTTACCTCCTTTTTCTTACTGGCCACTTCGCTGTACTGCTTCTATAAGGCCCCCCGGATGGACGGTAAATGGGCGAAGGCTTTCTATTATGTGGCGGCGGCTGTTTTTTTCTTTGGCTTCGGCGAGGAGATTTCCTGGGGACAGCGCCTGCTGGGCTTTGAAGTGCCGGATGACCTGGAGAAGATCAATCCGCAAAGCGAGTTCAACCTCCACAACATTCACCTGAACGGCGTGAACCTGAACAAGCTGATCTTCGGCAAAATATTATACCTGGGCGTGTTCGTCTACTTTTTGGCTCTGCCCGTGCTCTACCGGCACAGGCAGTGGTTTAGGCAGCTGGTGGATAAAATCAGGTTACCTTTGCCGACCCCTTTGCAAGCGCTGCTCTATACCTTACTCTTCATCAGCCTGCTGCTCATTAACGATGGGAAAAAGTGGGAACTGCAGGAGTTTGTGCTTGTCAGCTTTATTTTTTACGCCTTCCTGTTTCCCTACAACAGAGAAACTTCGCCCCCGGTTTAGCTACAGCCCCTCCTGTTAACCGAAAGCAGCTTGAAACCCGAAGGCTTGCCGCCAACCTAACCTATCGGGCCAGTTTAACCGTATGGAGTAAAAATTTCCTGCCAAGCTATTTTGTGCCCCGCTATACCTGACAACATTTTCCGCCGCATAGCAGTTGTAGAATCACGCACATGCTGTAGCTTGCATCCCGTTTGCACCGACGTTTACTATGAAAAAGCCTATCAATCTGCTCCTGTTCCTTGGGCTGATGCTCACCCTGCTAGCCTCCTGCCGAAAAGAGCGGGTGGAGAAAGAAGTAGAACGCATGGACGAGTTCACCACCTCCAAGAAGTACCCTTTTAAGTTTACGGACGAGAGCCTGGAGAAATGGAAAGAGCAGGTTCCGGAGATACAAAAAGTCAATATTAAGTCCACGATGGACGGCGCCACCCAGCCGGCCCTGTTCTATACCTCTAAGACAACCGGCCCACGGCCGCTGCTGGTGATGCTGCACAGCTGGAGCAGCGAGTACCTGCAGGTCAAGAGCATCCCCTACGCACTCTGGAGCAAGGAATACGACTGGGCGTTCATCCACCCCAACTACCGCGGCAAGTTCGACAACCCCGACGCCATGGCCTCTGACCTGGCCATACAGGACATTGTGGACGCCGTGAACTATGCCAAGCAGCACACCGAGATCGACACGAACCGCATCTACATCCTCGGCTCCTCGGGCGGTGCCATGACGGCCCTGGTGGCGGCCGGCCGGCATCCTGAGATTTGGGCGGGGGTGGTCGCCTGGGTTCCCGTTTTCGATCTGGTGGACTGGTACGCCTTCAGCCAAAACTACCCGCACCGCGACTACAACCGCCATGTGGTGGCAGCCTGTGGGGGCGAGCCGCTGCCAGGCACTCCCGCCGCCGAAGAATGCAAACGCCGCAGTCCCAGCACCTACATCCACCAAGCCAAAGACGTCCCGATTTTCCTGGCGCACGGCACGATCGACGTACTGGTTCCGCCGGACCACTCCATCCGGGCCTACAACATCCTGGCCAGCCCCAGCGATACCATTTCGCAGCAAAACATCGACTACCTTTTGAAAGAGCAGACACTGCCGGAGGAACTGGCCAAGACAACCGAAGAGAACAAGTACTTCGGACCCTCAGACCCGGAGGTGGTGTTTGTGCGGCAGTCCGACAACGTGCGCCTGGTGCTGTTTGTGGGCCAGCACGACATGGCCTACAACCCCGGCCTGTTGTGGCTGAACGAGCAGCGGAAGAAAACCGCAATCCCTACTCCTGAGCCGGTAGCCGGGCACTGAGTAATTTTCCTCTTGCAAATCAAACCGATGCCTGAAGCTTCTAAAAAAGACGAGCATGCCAAACCCGCTATACCTATGCTGGAGCAAGTCTCCTCTGGTGGCGTAGTATTCCGCCAGGGACCATCAGGCATAGAAGTGGCGCTGATATCGGTGGGTAAGCCCGAGCGCTGGCAACTGCCCAAAGGTATAGTGGACCCCGGTGAAATACCTGAGGTAACGGCTGTGCGGGAAGTGCGGGAAGAAACCGGCGTTACCGCTAGCCTCGTTGAAAAGATAGACACGATTGAGTACTGGTACGTAGGCAACAAGGCGGGGCAGCGCGTCCGTTTTCACAAGTTTGTGCACTTCTTCCTGCTCTCCTACCAGTCAGGCGACATTGGCCAGCACGACTGGGAAGTGAATGAGGCCCGCTGGGTGGATCTGCAGGCAGCAAAGGAATTAATCTCTTTTAAAAGCGAGCGGCAGGCGCTGGAAAAGGCCGAAGGGCTGATAGAAGCCCTTAAAAAGTAGGGCGCTATACCTACAGCGCCAGGTATGGACTGAGTTTTTCGAACAGCTCTGCCGTCACGATCTTGATCTGCCGGATATCCTCCACTTTCCTGAATTCGCCGTGCTGCTCCCGGTAGGCCACGATGGCGCGTGCCACGTTGGAGCTGATGTAAGGGTGCGCCTTCAGCTGATTTGCATCGGCCTGGTTGAGTGACAGCTGTTGCACCGTATTGGCTTTTGGCACGAAGGTATACTTGTGCAGGCTGTCCACTACGGCGGGCGGCAGTGCGTATACCTCCTGTACCTGTGCCATGCTGTGAAACCCGCCCAGGCCATCCCTGTACTTCACAATTCTTGCCGAAAGTTTGCTGCCAATCCCCCTGATCTGCTTCAGGGCGGTGGTATCAGCGGTGTTGATGTTGAAAGGGGCGAGGATAAAGCGCTCGCGGGGTCGCGAGTTGCTGGCCCAGTTTGGATTAGGCGCTGTCCGGGAGTTGGCGGCTATACCTTGCTGGCGGCCATACCTGTCGGGCTTGGTTTCGGGGAGCTGGATGTACGGGTATAGCTTCTGAAAGACGGAATCGGGCAGACCGTAGATGGTAGCAAGCTGGGCTTTGTAGGTGAAGTCGCCGACTTTGTTGCGGTAGTTGAGGATGCGCTGTGCCATGTACCTGGGCATCCCCAGCTCCTGCCATTGCGCTTCTGTTAGGTGGTTGGGGTTAAAGGGCTGCAATGCTTCCGGTATCTGGTATACCTGTTTTCTGCCCGTCCGCTCCGGCTGTTTGGCCTCCAGTTGCGCTACCAGACTGTCGAGCAGCTGTTTGTCGGCTACGCCGCTCTCAACAACGCCTGTCCCTTGTTTCGAAAACCATTTAAACAGCAATGGTGCTGCCGTCAGCAGCACCATTGCCCCTATCAGTACCAGAAACCCGTTTACCTCGCGCTGCGAAAAGCCAAAGTTGCGTCGAATCCAGTACCTGATTTTCTTCATAAAATAGTTAAGCCCGCGGAGCCCGCCGCTCTATCTCGTCGTCGTTGTCGAGATAGGAGTCCGGCTCCGGTTTGGGAGGCGTTTTAAGCACCCTGATAAAAAAGTATATAGTTGCACCAGTTACTAACAACATAGTACTGAGCATGACAACAAGTGCAGATGTATTCATAGTTTCCTAAATTCTTCCTTCTCTAACTCTTTTTTTATACGCCATGTATACCAGCCCAGCGATGCTCAGGAACACGACTACCAACAAAATGCGCGAAGCATTCACGAAGAACAGCGTTTCCTGCAACTGCTCAATCACGGCCGGGTCGGTGGCCTCGGCCAGCTGTCGTTTCAGATTCGAGTTCTTTATCTTGTTGATGATAGAGCTGTCGTCCAGTTCCCAGCCGTTGCTGAACGCCCCAGCCCAGTCGCCGCCTTTCGGTGTAATTAGCGAGCCGATGAAAACCCATAGCAACAAGAGCGGAGTAACGAATTTGATGATGAACTTGTAGATGCCTGGCACTTTGATGTCAGCGCCGGAGGTAATTTCTCTCCAGCCCTTGTTCATGCCAAACACCCAGGCAAACAGGATAGACTCAAACAAAGCGAACACTACCAGCGATACAGTGCCTGCCCAGTAGTCGTATTCGTCGAACACGCCATACTTAAAGAAAAGCACCGTTGGCATACCCAGCACCAGTACAATAAGGCCAAACGACCAGGCCGCTGGTCTACGGTTCCAGTTAAACTCGTCCTGCAGGAAGCCAATCCAAGGCGTACCCATGGCCAGCGATGAGGTGATGCCTGCAAAGAACAGCAAGCCAAACCACATCACGCCGGCTATAGCGCCCAGCACATCACCCCACTGGTAGAACAGGTAGGGCAGCGTACGGAAGCCCAGACCCAGACCACCCTGGCTGTTCACAAGGTCAACGACACCATCTATACCCAGGTAACCGATCGAAATCGGAATTAGGATGGAGGCTCCCAGCACTACTTCCACGAACTCGTTCATCCAGCCGGCTGACATGGCGTTTAGGGCGATGTCGTCTTTGGAGCGCACGTAGGAAGCATAGCAATGGATGGTACCCATACCTACGGAAAGCGTAAAGAAGATCTGACCGGCCGCAGCCAGCCATACCGTAGGCGACCAAAGCTCGTCGAAGTTCGGCGTCCACAGGAAGTTCAGGCCAACCGAGCTGTCGTTGATGGCACCGTTTTCGCCGGCATTGATAGTAAAACCTTTGTAGGCCAAGAACATACCAAACACAATTAAGAGCGGCATACCTATTTTGGCTACGCGCTCCACCCCTTTAGCAAGTCCCTGCGAAAGAATCCAGGTGTTCAGCAGCAAGCACACGACAAAGAAGAAAATAGGCTCGTACGGAATGCCGAAGGTTGACTCACCCAGGTTCACATACTCGTCAAAGAAGTTTGAAACGCCAATCTGGTCGAGTCCGCTAAAAGTGCCGCCCAGTGAGTGAAACACATAAGAAAGTGTCCAGGACTCCAGGTAGCAGTAGTAAGAGGCTACCGCAATGTTGGTCCAGATGCCGAACACGCCGATGTATTTCCAGAGACGGTTCTTGTGCATGGTATCCACGATAAAAGGCGTGGAGTGGTGACCGAATTTTCCGCCGAAGCGCCCCATGGACCACTCGATCCAGAGGAGCGGAATGCCCATTACCAGAAAGCAGATCAGGTAGGGGATGATGAAGGCTCCACCGCCGTTTTGCACCGCCTGCACCGGGAAACGGAGGAAGTTCCCCAGGCCCACTGCGTTGCCGGCCATGGCTAGTATGAGACCCACCCGGGAGCCCCATGATTCTTTGTTAGCACTCATAATAAGGGTAAAGGTTGGTTAGTTCAGATTAGTTGGTTAAGGTAAGCAGGGTTGTGTTTTGTGCGCAATTGTTAAAAACCAGTCATGCAGCAAGGTTAAAATCCGCATAATCAGCATTTAAAGCTTCCAATTTAAGCAATGGTTCTGATTGAACCATATTAAATTCAATATTTTTAATACATATCAGCCTGTTCTGCCACCATAGCGATACCCTCCCGAAAGGTATGCGGTTTGTACCCGAGCTCTCTCTCGGCTTTGGTGATGATGAAACCGGTGCGGGCAGGGCGCCTGGCGGGCTGCGAGAAGGTGCTGCCGTCTGCTTTGTCGATCAGCGATTTGTCCAGCTTGAAATAGTCGGCTACCAGCAGGGCCATGTCGTAGGGGGTGTACATCTCCTTGCCCGAGATGTTGTAGATGCCTTCGGCGTCGTGCTGCACGGCCAGCCAGCAGCCCATGGCCAGGTCCTCGGCCAGCGTCGGGGTACGGAACTGGTCGGTTACCACCTTGATCACTTTGCCGGCCCGCAGGCTGTCGCGCACCCACAGCACAATGTTGGTGCGGCCGTAGTCGTGCACCACGCCATACACGAGCACAGTGCGGAGGATCGCCCATTTGCACCTGGCCTGCTTCACAATTTCCTCGGCCATCAGTTTGGTCTCGCCATAAAAGCTGATCGGGTTGCCTGCTGCCTCCTCGTCATAAGGGCCGGCCTCGCCGTCAAAAATAAAGTCGGTGGACAGGTGGATCAGGTGCACATTGTGCTTTTCGCAGGCTTCCACCACGTGGGCCACTGCGTCGCGGTTGAGCTTCAGCGCGCCCTCCCGATCCGATTCGCACTGGTCCACGTTGGTCATGGCGGCGGTATGGATCAAGTGCGTTGGTTTGAAATCGGCCACTACCTTTTCCACCTCTTCGCGGTTGGTCACATCCATCGAGGCAAAGGCCAGTGTCGGGAAGATTTCGGCCAGCTTGTTCTCGCCTCGGCTGGTCGCCAGCAGTTCCACATCGGTGCGGGGAAGCAGCAGGGCAACCAGTTTCTGGCCCAGCAGGCCGTTGGAGCCTGTAATCAGTATTTTTTTCATGGTTTCAGTTTCTGTTGTATGATTAATTCTCCCCTAAGGGGATCACTCCTTTGTCCATTCAAGCAGCAGCGTCGCCATATGCCTTTAATAAAGGTAAGTGTGTGGTTACTTATCGACGTTGCACTGCTTCCAGGTATAGCAATTGACTAAAGAGGAAGATATTTCTTCAGGTATAGTTAGTCTGCCTGCTGATAGGTATAGCGGTACTTCTTGGCGATCTTTTTCTTTTTCACTTCCTCCACCTTCACGCTCATAGGTATGTCGGAAAGTGGGCGGTTACGGCCGTCGACAGCTTGCGCTGCAATCTTATCGATCACATCCAAACCGTCAATAACCTGACCATACACCGTGTAGGCTTCGTCGAGCTGCGGCGTACCCTGGTGGTTCTCCACGATGTAGAATTGGGAGCCGCTCGACTCTTTTTTGGGATTTACCTGGTCACCCATACGGGCTGCGGCCAGCGCGCCGCGCACATGCTTGTACTTCGGGTTGATCTCGGCGGTCACGGTATAGCCCGGGTTACCGGCGCCATCGTTACGTGGGTCATCATCCTTGGTGTTCGGGTCGCCGCCCTGGATCATAAACCCATCGATCACGCGGTGGAAGGTGGTGCCGTCGTAAAAGCCCTGCCGGGCGAGTTTCAGGAAGTTCTCTTTGTGGAGTGGCGTGTCATCAAACAGCACCAGTTTCATCTCTCCATGTGGGGTGGAGATGGTTACCAATTGATCTTTGCCTTTGGGTGCCTTTTGGGCGAGCACAGCCATCGGGCATAGCACCAGCATGACAGCGGCTATCTTTCTAAGCAGGTTCATGTTAAAGGGGTAGGTTTTAGGTTTGAAAATCAGGTCTAAATTTCAAATTTAAGCCTTTTTAGCTCCTTTTCATGTTTTAGCCGCATTTTCTGCCAGCTTATGCGAATTCTCCTATTTCAAATTAAAGTCCGCAGGTATAGCATCAAATTAAGCGGGACTACCGTCAAACAAGGTGTAGCTTGCATTTTAAGAACTTTATGCTGTACCCGTAGAAGCAATTTAAAGGTTAATTTCCTACTTCCGTCAAATAAAATTATATTCATGCAGACCTACTAAACTTACCTACCCTTACTTGATGAAAAAAGTACTACTTCTAACGTGTCTTGCCATTGCTATTTCGGGCAGTGCGCAGGCACAAACTCTGGAACCTACGATTGATGAAAAAATTGAGTCTGCCGTAGCGCCTACTGCGCAATTTATTTCTGATATCATCTTTTACGAAGTGCAGGTAGCTGGCGTAGGTATACCGCTTATCCTGGTCTGGCTGCTGGCAGGGGCTCTTTTCTTTACCGTATACCTGGGTTTTATCAATGTCCGGGGTTTTAAATATGCACTTGATATCGTACGTGGCAAGTATAACCAGCCCGATGCCCCCGGGGAGGTTTCACACTTTCAGGCGCTGACAGCTGCCGTTTCGGGTACGGTAGGTCTCGGAAATATTGCGGGTGTAGCCATTGCCATCTCACTGGGTGGACCCGGCGCTACTTTCTGGATGATCACGGCCGGTCTGCTGGGTATGTCTACCAAATTTGTCTCGTGCACGCTGGGCGTGAAGTACCGTGATGTGCACGCCGACGGCACCGTTTCGGGTGGCCCGATGCACTACCTCAAAAAAGGGTTGGCTGAGCGGGGCATGAAGGGCCTGGGCAGGTTTTTAGCGGTCTTTTTCGCAGTGATGTGTGTTGGCGGCGCCCTGGGAGCAGGCAACATGTTTCAGATCAACCAGGCGACGCAGCAGTTCATTACGGTGACAGGCGGTGCCGAAGCTTCTTTCTTTGGGGGCGGCAACGCCTGGCTGTTCGGTTTGATTATGGCCGTATTAGTGGGACTCGTGATTCTGGGGGGCATGAAGAGTATTGCCCGTGTAACCGAAAAAGTAGTCCCCCTGATGTGCGGCATTTACATTCTGGCCGGCATTGTGGTATTGACAGTCAACTTCTCCCAGATACCTGCCGCTTTTGCCTCTATTTTTGAAGGGGCCTTTAGCACGACAGCTCTTGGCGGTGGCTTAGTTGGGGTCATGATCCAGGGTTTGCGCCGCGGCATCTTCTCAAACGAAGCGGGTATAGGCTCTGCCTCTATCGCCCACTCCGCCGTTAAAACCAACATGCCCGTTACAGAGGGTTTCGTGGCCTCGCTTGAGCCTTTCATCGATACTGTCATCGTCTGCACCATGACAGCATTGGTCATTGTAGTGACAGGCGCTTACACACAGGACACCGGCGATGGCATTGCGCTCACCTCCTCCGCCTTTGCTACCGTAATCAGCTGGTTCCCACTTGTCCTGGCAGCCGCTGTTATTCTTTTTGCCTTCTCCACCATGATCACCTGGTCCTACTATGGCCTCAAATCCTGGACCTACCTGTTTGGCCACAACAAAGCGGCCGATATTTCTTTTAAGGTGTTGTTCTGTGCTTTTGTGGTGCTGGGTGCCCCAATCCAGCTAAACAGCGTGGTCGCCTTCTCCGATGCTATGCTCTTTTCGATGGGCATTCCGAATATGGTAGGTTTGTTCATACTGGCGCCAGTGGTAAAGAGCGAGATGAAAACCTTTCTCGCCTACGCACGCTCAAGAAACAAAGCGCCCCTTACGACAGAAACGGTGAAAGCGTCCCCCTTAGAAACATAGGGATAGGTGTAGTACATACCTGCTATAAAGAAAGGGGCCGCCTGCACATAGCAGGCGGCCCCTTTCTTTATTATGATCTTTTATCTACTCTCTACTGCTTATTCTTCCCTTTCGGACCTGATCTCCTTGAGTATCTTATCTCCGCCACGGCTTAGAATCGTTTCGGCCAGCCTCGTGCCCAATGCTTCGGCTTCCTCCTGACTTCCTTCATATACCTCCGAGAGGTGCTGCTGCCCGTCGAGACTTACGATGCCGCCATGTATGCGTACGTTCCCCTCCGCCGTCAGCTTGGCCAAGGCAAAAGAAGGGATGCTGCAACCGCCTTCCATGGTGCGCAGGAAAGCGCGCTCTGCCAGCAGGCACACATGGGTATCGGCATGGTCAACGGCATCTTTTATCAGTTGTTTCACCTCCGGATCGAGGTCACGAGCACACTCCACGGCCACACTGCCCTGACCGGCGGCGGGCACAAATTCGTCGTCCGGGAAGGTATGCACGATCATGTGGTCGTAGCCCATCCGAACTACGCCGGCATAAGCGAGCACCAACGCTTCAAACGGGCCTTCTTTGAGCTTCTGCAGGCGGGTCTGCAGGTTGCCGCGCGACTCATCGGTGGTCACGTTCGGATAGTACTTCCGGAGCAAAGCCCTGCGGCGCGTAGAAGACGTACCGAGCATTACCTTGCTATCGCGCTCCAGTTTGAAGTCTGGGTTAAAGGACAGGACCACGTCGTTCACAATCTCGCGCTCCATAAAGGCCACCAGTTCCAGCTCGTCCGGTATAGTTGACTGCACGTCTTTGGCACTGTGCACGGCAATCTCGATGGTGCCTTCGCGCAGGCCCACTTCCAGCTCCTCCGTGAACACACCTTTTGACCCCAGTTTGATGAGGGAGCGGTCGAGTATTTGGTCGCCCTTGGTGCTGATGATGACAATCTCGGTATCGAGGCCGGCAGCCTGCAGCTTATCGGCCACAGCGTTTGCCTGCCAAAGGGCCAGCTTGCTGCCGCGCGTACCGATTCGAATGGTTTTTACTATTGTATTATTTTCCATGATATCTTCTCCTTAACTAGCATTGCGCAGGTACTGGGCAATCTGGATAGAGCTGTCGACAAACACCATTTTCGGGTTGGCGTTACGCTCTATGTGATAATGCGCCTCGTTTAGTTCCTGCGCCAGTTTATCGGCATTATTTTCTGTGATCAGCTTCGAGAACTTCTGTACGAAATCAAGCTCGTTTGGGGGCAGGTAGGCAATCAGCGACTCGTCCACGCCGTAAAGCATCACCTTGCGGAAGAGGTTGAGCGCGTAGAGCAAAAAGTTCTTCTGGTTTTCGCGCCCCAGCTTCTGAAACTCCTCGCTGGCATCCACCACTTTCTCGAACTTGTAGCTGTAGCAGTTACGCATCCAGTCGGTGAAGAAGGTGAAGTAGTCGCTGCTGACCTCGCTGGTGAGTTTGGTGGCGGCATTCAGGCTTCCCTCTGCCAGCTGCGCCACCTGGTAGGCGGCCGTGTTGTCGAGTCCGTGCTTTTCCTGCAGGTAGCTGATCACCTCCTCTTCAGTAAAAGCCCGCACCTGCACGATCTGGGTGCGCGAGGTGATGGTCGCCAGCAGTTTCTCGGCCGACTGCGACACCAATAGGAAGAGCGTTTTAACGGGTGGCTCTTCGAGCAGTTTGAGCAGGGCGTTGGCAGCGGTATGATGCATGAGTTCCGGCAGCCAGATGAGCACGATCTTGTAATCGCCCTCAAAAGCCTTCAGCGAAACCAGCTTCACCAGTTGGCGGCTTTCCTCCTTGGAGATGTTGCCCTGCTTGTTCTCAGCACCAATGTGCTGCATCCATTCGTTCAGTCCCTGGTAGGGGTTGGCCAGCACGAATTCGCGCCATTCGGTCAGGAATTTCTGGCTCAGCACATCCTTGGTGATGGACTTGGTGCTGGTCACCGGCATCACGAAGTTGAAGTCGGGGTGCACCAGTTTGTTCATTTTCACGCAGCTGTTGCACGTTCCACATGAATCATCGGGCTGCCTGTCCTCGCAGTTGATGTAGGTAGCATAGGCCAGCGCCAGCGCCAGGTTGGCACTTCCCTCCTGCCCCAGAAACAGCTGCGCATGCGCCACATGGTTCTGCCGCACTGAGTTGATGAGCAACCCCTTCGTTTCCTGATGCCCTATTATTTGAGAGAAATGCAAATTGATGAATTGTTAAATTGTTGGATGGCTAAATTGTTAAACTGCTGGATAACACACGCAGAATTAACATTCCACGAAGTTAACAATTTAACCAATAACAATTTAGCCACTACCCTTTCCTGTCCCACACCCGGTATTCCTGGGTTTGGTCGAATATTTCTGCGAAGATAGCCTTTTCTGTGTCATCGAAGGGCAAATTGCGCCGTCCCATTACTTTTTCGGCTACTTCGCTGGCTCTGCGCAGCTGAAAAGTCTCGAAACCGGAGGCGCCTCCCCAGGCGAAGGAAGGTATAAAGTTGCGCGGATAGCCAGCCCCGAAAATATTGGCGCTCACGCCTACCACCGTGCCCGTGTTGAACATGGTGTTGATGCCGCTCTTGCTGTGGTCGCCCATAATGAGGCCGCAGAACTGCTGCCCTGTGCTTTTGAAGCCGCCTTTGGCATAGCTCCAGATTTTCACTTCGGCGTAATTGTTCTTCAGGTTGGAGGTATTGGTGTCAGCGCCCAGGTTGCACCACTCGCCCAGCACCGAGTTGCCCAGGTAGCCCTCGTGTCCTTTGTTGGTGTGGCCGAATATTACCGAAGCCGCCACCTCGCCGCCCACTTTGCAGAAAGGCCCGATGGTCACGTCGCCGCGCATTTTGCCGCCGACGTTCACGTTGCTGCCTTCACAGATCGCAAAGGGCCCTTTGATGATGGCGCCCTCGTGTATCTGGGCGTTTTTGCCGATGTAGATCGGTCCGTTTTCAGCATTGAGGATAGCCGCGCGAATTTTGACGCCCTCTTCTATGAAAATGTTCTCCTCATCGTACACCATGGTGTACTTATCGTCGATGGGCTGGCTCTGGCGTCCCGCTGTCAGCACTTTAAAGTCGCTTCGGATTTGGTTGCCGTTCTGAACGAAAATTTCCCACACCTCCCGAACGATGTTTTCAGGCTGGCATTCTAGCTTTTTAGAGGAAGAGAAGATGGCCAGTTCACCGGCATCGTGCAGGTCCAGGTTATCGGCATGGAGCGCCACCAGCATACCGTCGCAGTACAGTCCTTCCCCTACTCTCAGGGACCTGACCTGCTCTACCAATGCCTCGTCCGGGCATACCGCCCCGTTCACGAACACATTATGCGTGTCGTAATGCGCCGGAAACTTCTGCTGCAGGTATGGCTGCGTCAGATACGACACGGTCGCCTCTGCCTGCAGCTGCCACTTTTCGGCAATGGTCATGATGCCAATGCGGATATCGGCCACCGGCCTGGTAAACGTCAGCGGCAACAGCGACTGCCGGATAACGGGGTCATCGAAGAGTATGATGTTCATAGCTGTAAAAATAAAAAGTCTTGCGGAATGTGAAACAGGTTCTTTGATCACAATAACTTATACCGTACCTGTACCGGCCAGGGTCTTCAGAAAGTTGTTAAAAGCAAAAAAGTCTTTCCGTATGGTAACAGAAAGACTTTTTTCAAACGTTTTAACCAAGCTTTATACCTGACTATTTTTTCTTGTAACGTGTGTTGAAACGCTCCACACGACCCGCAGTATCCACAAAGATGTTTTTACCAGTGTAGAAAGGGTGTGACGCAGAAGAAACTTCCACTTTGATTACTGGATATTCTTTGCCGTCTTCCATCGTGATCTTCTCGTCAGAGTTCATCGTAGAACGTGTGATAAATTTAAAATCACTCGTCATATCCTGGAAAACCACCTCTCTGTATTCTGGGTGAATGCCTTTTTTCATTATTATAAACGTTAATTAACCTTAATTTCTGAATCGGACTGCAAATTTAAGAAGTATTTTCGAATTTAAAATGTTACTAACCAAATTATTTTAACATTCATCGCAGGGCACTGTTGCTAGCGATATTTATTTAAATTTGCCTCTGGCACAGCGCCATACCTTATACCGACACCCACATGACACATCCACAGCAAAACCTGATACTCGACCAGGGGCAGATCCGGCAGAAGATCACCCGCATGGCCTACGAGGTATACGAGCAGAACTTTGAGGAACAGGCACTTGTGCTGGCAGGCATACACCGCAATGGCTATACCCTGGCCGGTATGCTGGCGCGGGAACTGGAGAAGATCTCCCCCATCAAAGTAACACTGCTGAAGGTGACGATAGACAAAACGGCCCCGCTGCAATCGCCGGTCGCTATCACGCCTGAGGCTGCCTCTATTGAGAAAGCCGTGGTGATTATTGTGGACGACGTGCTGAACACCGGCAAAACACTCGCCTATACCCTGAACGCCCTGTTGCCGCAAAACCCCAAGAAAGTGGAAATCGCGACGCTGGTGAACCGCCACCATACCCTGTTCCCGGTGTCGTGCACCTATACCGGCTACTCGCTGGCCACCACCCTGCGCGAGCGCGTGGATGTGGTGCTGCAAGACGACGAAGTGGCGGCTTACCTGCATTAACATTATACACTATGAAAGAACTCTGCTTCGCCACCAACAATAAAAACAAAGTAGCCGAGGTAAGCAGCATGCTCGAAGGCAAGTATAAGCTGCACACCCTCGAGGACATAGGCTGCCACGAGGAACTGGCCGAAGACCAGGACACACTCGAAGGTAACTCACGCCAGAAGGCGCAGTACGTGTGGGAGAAATACAGGGTCAACTGCTTTGCCGACGACACCGGACTGGAAGTAGACGCTATTTGCGGCGAACCCGGCGTGTACTCCGCCCGCTATGCCGGTCCGCAGCGCAACGACGCCGACAACATCCGCCACCTGCTCAAGAAGCTCGAAGGACATGTCGTTCGCCGTGCCCGCTTCCGCACGTCCATCACACTATACTTGGACGGGCAGGAGCACCAGTTCGAGGGCATTGTCAACGGACAAATCACCACCGAGTGGAAGGGCGACAAGGGCTTCGGCTACGACCCTGTGTTTATACCGGAGGGCTACGACCGCACTTTTGCGGAGATGTCGCCGGAGGAGAAAAACGCCATCAGCCACCGCGGGGAGGCCATCCGGAAGCTGGTGGAATTTTTGAAGACAGCCTAGCGTTTGAGGGGTAAAATAATTAGCACAGGCTGTAGCCACATTGGCCTTAAAAGACTAATTTTGTAGCCTGAAACTATAATCTCCAATGCAAAAGCCATTTATCGTCGGAATTACAGGAGGTAGTGCTTCAGGGAAAACCACTTTTTTGAACAGACTACTTGCGTCCTTCTCCCCTGAGAACATCTGCCTGATCTCTCAGGACAACTACTACAAAGACCGCGAGCACCAGACCCGCGACCTCAACGGGGTCGTCAACTTCGACCTTCCTTCCTGCATCGACGACGAAGCTTATGCACAGGACATCCTGAAGCTGAGCCAGGGCGAAAGCGTTTTCCGCAAAGAGTATACCTACAACAACCCCAACGTGGTGCCCAGGCAGCTGGAGTTTAAGCCGGCCCCCATTGTGGTGGTAGAGGGCATCTTCGTTTTCTACTTCGAGGAAATCGCCAAACTGCTGGACCTGAAGGTATACATCGACGCCAAAGAGTACATCAAGCTGCAGCGTCGCATCGTGCGCGACAAGGTGGAGCGCGGCTACGACCTCGACGATGTGCTGTACCGCTACACCCACCATGTGGCGCCGACATACGAGAAGTACATCAAACCTTACAAAAACGACGCAGACATCATCATCCCGAACAACGAGAAGTTTGACCGCGGACTGGAGGTTCTGACCACATTTCTTAATTCCAAACTATAAGAATGCGACACAAGTTTGCAGTAATTGGACTGGGTAGATTCGGCAACTCCATTGCCCGCACGCTCGCAGAGCGCGGCGCAGAGGTGCTTGCCATCGACAACAACGAGGACCATGTGGAGGACATAAAGGACGACGTGGCCTACGCCGTTGCCCTGGACGCGACGGACATCCGGGCACTGGAGGCGCAGAACGTGCAGGACATGGACGCGGCCATCGTGTCCATCGGCGAGGACTTCGAGGCCCTGCTCATCACGACGGCCAACCTGCAGGAGCTCAACATCAAGCGGATCATCACGCGTGCCGCCAACAAGCAGCAGCGTCGCATTCTGGAAAAGATGGGCGTGCAGGAAATCCTGTCGCCGGAGGGGGAAGTTGGCAAAACAGTGGCCGAGCGCCTGCTGCAGCCGAGTATCCGCACCTTCCTGTCGCTGCCCGACAACTACGAGATCGTGGAGATCAACACCCCGCGCGGCATCTCCAATAAAAGCCTCGCCAAGATATCGCTGCGCGAGAAGTACAACCTCAACCTGATCACGATCAAGCGCTTTTTTGAAGAGATACAGGACGGCAAACCCACGCAGGTGGAGCACATCATCGGTGTTCCCAAGGCCGACACCATTATCTATCCTTCTGACATCCTGATCCTTATCGGAAAAAAACACGACATCAAACGATTTATTGATATAAACCGCTAACGGGTTTTAATTTTTCAAAGAAAGCCTTACATTTGCTTTCTGTATGCCACACGCTGCCAACATATTGCCACACTTCCGTCATCTTCTGATGACCGTAACCCTGCTTTGGGCGCTTATGCTCAATGGGCAGGAAGTAGTGGCGTATACCTACACGGCGCAGGGCACCCCTGTCAAGTCGGCCTCCCAACTGGCCACGGCCCCGCAGGAGAAAACGGTTGTCAAGCAAAAAGTCATGCTGGAGGCGACGACCTCCTTTGTGGTGCTCAACCTGGAGCAAAACGCACTGGAGCCGACTCCTATACCTGCTTTTGCTATACCTACTGACGAGGCGCTGCCTGCCTATGCGGCCAGGGCGCCCGGAGCTGGCTTCGTAGCCCGCTTCTTCCCTATTTCCATTCAACCCAACGCACCCTAAGCGAACCCTTTCCCTGCAGGCCCCACCTACGGTCCTGCCCCGTTGCGCATACCCAGATTCAAGGTATAGCGGAACGGCTTCACAGCATTTCTTGGTTTATGTAAGATAGCGCCGCTGTGATTTCCTGAGCATTAACATTCTATCAACTATACCCTTTTTATCAACCAACCCATGCGGAATAAGAATTTCATCATCATTATGACCGTGATAGTATCGGCGCTCTGCCTGTACTACCTGTCATTTTCGTTTGTTGCCCGCGGTGTGCAGAAAGACGCTGAGGCTTACGCCACAGACGCACAAGGCAACGTAAACCACGACAAACAGCAAACCTACCTCGACTCTATCTGGAAGGAGCCTGTTTACAACTTCCTGGGCGCTGAGTACACCTACCAGGAGGTAAAAGAAAACGAACTGGGCCTTGGCCTTGACCTGCGTGGCGGTATGCACGTGGTATTGGAGGTTTCCCCGGTTGAAATCATCCGGTCCCTCTCTGGCAACAGCAAAGACCCTAACTTCCTGAAGGCGCTTGCCCGCGCCCAGGAGATGCAGAAGAACAGCCAGGAGAAGTTCACCACCCTGTTTGCCGAGGCTTACCGCGAGGTGGAGCCGGACGGACGCCTGAGCCGTATCTTCTCCAACACAGCCAACCGTGGCAAGATCAGCTTCGAGTCCAGCAACGCGGAGGTTATCAACGTAATTGACCAGGAAGTAGATGATGCCATCGAGCGCTCTTTCAACATCCTGCGCACGCGTATCGACAAGTTCGGTGTAAACCAGCCGAACATCCAGCGCCTTAAGGGCAGTGGCCGTATCCAGATTGAGCTTCCGGGTATAGACAACCCGGACCGTGTACGCAAACTCCTGCAAGGCATGGCGAACCTGGAGTTCTGGGAGGTATGGACGCCGGAAGAATTCTCCCCGTATTTCTCTCAACTGAGCGAGCACCTTGACAAAGAAGAAAAAGCCGGCCGTCTGAACATTGGCCGTACTTCTGCACAGAGTACTCCAGCAGCCGGTGACACAAAGCCATCTGCTGCTGCTGACGACGTACTAGCACAGGCTGCCGCTACTACTAATGATACAGCTGCCGCTGCAAACGATACGACAGCGCTCGCTTCTGCCGACCAGGCAAAAACAGACACTGCAGACGCGCTTCAGTCGCTGCAGGAAGAGCAGATGGGCGTAATGGGCCGTCTGTTTACCATGATGCCAGGCGGTATCGGTGCCAACACACGCGACACAGCCAGGATCAACGACATTTTCCAGAGACCAGACGTACGCGCCATCTTCCCTCCGAACATGAAGTTCCTGTGGGGTGTGAAGCCAATAAAGGGTGACAACCGCCAGGAGTTCGTAGAATTCTACGCCATCAAAAAAGGACGTGACGGCAAAGCGCCGATGACCGGTGAGGCCGTGAACGATGCCCGCCAGGACTTTGACCAGAACGGACGCCCTGAGATCAACATGACCATGACGCCAGCCGGTGCCAAGCGTTGGGCTAAACTGACAGGCGACAACGTAGGCCGCCAGGTGGCCATTGTGCTTGACAACTATGTATACTCTGCGCCAGTAGTGCAGGGCGAGATCACAGGCGGTAACTCTTCTATCACAGGTAACTTTACGATTGAAGAGGCAAAAGACCTTGCCAACATCCTGAAAGCCGGTAAGATGCCAGCTCCTACCCGCATTGTGGAAGAAGCCATTGTGGGTCCTTCACTAGGTCAGGAAGCCATCAACCAGGGCCTGCTGTCAACGCTGGCCGGTTTGCTGGTGGTGGTGATTTTCATGATCGCGTACTACAGAACAGGCGGTTTCATTGCGAACCTGGCCCTTGTTTTCAACGTGTTCTTTATCCTGGGTATTCTGGCCCAGTTCAACGCTGCCCTCACACTCCCTGGTATCGCCGGTATCGTGCTTACTTTGGGTATGGCCGTGGATGCGAACGTACTGATATTTGAGCGTATGCGCGAAGAGGCCGCCAAAGGCCTGAGCCTACGCGATGTCATCAACAAAGGATATGACAAGGCATTCCTGACGATTCTGGATGCCAACGCCACGACATTCCTGGCCGGTTTCATTCTCTACTTCTTCGGCTCAGGCCCGGTGAAAGGATTCGCCATTACCATGATGCTCGGTATAGTGACGTCTTTCTTCACCTCGGTATTCATTTCCAGGCTGCTGATCGAGCGTAACTTCAAGAGAGCAGGCAAACTGTCCTTCTCAACCTCCTTCACCGACAAGCTTTTCGCTAACGTGCAATTTGATGTGATGAAGTGGAAAAAGCCTGCCTACATCTTCTCGTTTGCTGTTATCACCTTCGGTATGGTAGCCATGGCTATCAAAGGACCGAACCTGGGTGTGGACTTTAAAGGCGGTCGCTCTTACGTGGTGCAGTTTGATGACGCCGTTCCGGCATCTGATGTTCGCGGTGCTTTGCTTGACAACTTTGAGGAGGAAGGAACTGAAGTGAAAACCTTCGGCGCTTCTAACCGTCTGAAAGTGATCACCAGCTACCTGGCGGATGACGAGAGCACCACAGCGGATGAGCAAGTGAAAAGCGCCCTGCTGCAGGGCCTGGAAGAGTACAAGAACCTCAACCCTGAGATTCTGAGCTCATCCAAGGTAGGTGCCACCATGGCGGATGACATCCAAAAGACGGCTGTGATATCGTTGGTGCTGGCACTGGCGGGTATCTTCATCTATGTGATGTTCCGTTTCAGCAACTGGCAGTTCAGCTTGGGAGGTGTGATAGCCTTGCTCCACGACGCCATCATGATCATTGCCATCTTTGCCATACTCGACCTGTTTGGTATCTCTTATGAGATGGACCAGATCTTCATCGCGGCAGTGCTGACCATCATCGGTTTCTCCATCAACGATACCGTGGTAATCTTTGACCGCGTGCGGGAGTACATGAACGATAATCCGCGCCTGCATGTGAGCGAGATCATCAACCCGGCCCTCGTACACACGTTCAGCCGTACCATTATCACTTCTTTCACCGTGTTCATGGTGGTGCTGGTGCTCTTCATCTTCGGTGGCGAGATCCTGCGTGGTTTCTCTCTTGCCATGATGATCGGTATCCTGTTCGGTGTATACTCTACGCTGTTCATCGCATCACCGATCGTGGTGGACACCATGAAGAAGAAGCCGGCGCCTTCACCTGCTCCAGCCAAGCCTGCGGCGCAAGCGCAGAAAGCCTAAAACAAGAACACCCGGAGCGGACTAGCCTGCTCCGGGTGTTCTCTCTTGCATAGCAACAAAAAAGGCCAGCCCTCTAAACAGGGCTGGCCTTTTTTATATCGTTTTCCTCGGGTATAGCTTAGATGGTTACACCGTCTGCCACTACTTCCGTCACTTCAGGCACCATGCGCTTCAACAGGTTTTCGATACCCGCCTTCAGCGTTACGGTAGCTGATGGGCAGCCGCTGCAGGAACCCTGCAGGTGTACTGTTACCACACCGTCTTTGTAAGACTTAAAGGAGATGTTACCGCCATCCTGCTCCACGGCAGGGCGCACGTAATTTTCCAGCAGGTCGGTTACTTTTTTAGAGATAGCGGCATCCTCTTCCGTAGCATCTACATGGGACTCGCTACCTGCTGCTGGCTTGTTTGCCTGGAAGCCTTCCACAAAGATGGGGCCGCCAGCCTCTACATAGGCCTTGAGGAACGTGCGCAGTTCAGGTATAAGCTTCACCCACTCGATGTTGGCAGCTTTTGTTACGGTAACAAAGTTGCTGGCAATGAACACACGCGTCACGTAGTCAAAGTTGAAGAGCTCCTGTGCCAGCGGTGAGTCGGCGGCGCTCTCTAAGTTCGGGTAGTCCACGCTCTGGCCATCGGGCAGAAGGCCTACGTTCATCACAAACTTCATGGACTCGGGGTTCGGGTTGGCCTCGGCGTATACCGAAACCGTCTTTTCTCTATTTTCTAACATGGATATCAGCGTTTTAAATTAAAACCTAGGCCTTCGCCTTAAAGTTTCCAAAATTACTCAATTATTCTGACAAGTGATAGTATACCGCATGCCGACTTACGTGACAAATGCATCTGCAACAGGTTCTTTTTTTCGTTAGTTCAGGCTGGCAGATTGCCACATAAGGCCTGTATAGACAACAATTTGCTTAGCTAATTAGTCCAGAAAAAGTAACTTTGCAACGCAGTAAATTTTTGATCTGAAAAACTCTCCGCACGTTTAACATGCTTTACAACTACATTCTGCTGGCACAAGCACAGCAAGCCGTTCCGGGTTTCATGATTATCCCTTTCCTGCTCCTGATTGGTCTTATTGCCAGTGGCCCCATTTTTTTCGGACATTTCTGGGAGCACAATTACAAGAAAATAGCTGTAACCCTTGGACTAACCGTGCTGGCCTATTACTTGTTTGTGTTAGGCGATGTGCACATGCCGGTGCATACGCTGGCGGAGTACTTCACCTTTGCCGTGCTCCTCAGCTCCCTCTACATTGCGGCTGGCGGTATATACATCAACGTGAATGCCAAGGCAACTCCTCTGATAAACGTGGCGATGGTGGCCACAGGTGCCATTCTAGCCAACTTTATCGGCACAACAGGTGCCTCCCTGCTTCTGATCCGTCCGTTCATGCGCCTCAATGCACACCGTCTGCAGCCTTACCAAATCATATTCTTTATCTTTATCGTGAGTAACGCCGGCGGTCTGTTAACGCCGCTGGGTGACCCGCCGCTCTTCATCGGCTTCATCAAGGGGGTGCCGTTCTTCTGGACACTGCAGCACCTGTTCATGCCATGGATGATGGCGATCCTACTGCTTTGCCTCATGTTCTACTTCGTAGACAGACGCAACAAAGGTGACCAAATCATCGCTGATCTCGATTTGGTGGAGCCAAGCTCCGGCAAATCGGAATTCAGCTTCAAGGGCCGCCGCAACCTGCTTTGGCTAGCTGTCATCATCGGTGCCGTGTTCCTCGACCCAAACGTGATCGATGCGCTGCCACACATCTACTACGACGGTAACAAGTTCTCATACCTGCGCGAGATCATTCAGTTGGGCGCTGCCTTCATGTGCTATCGCAATTCCAACAAAGAAGCCTTGGCGGGTAACCAATTCAACTTCCACCCCATCCTGGAAGTCGTGTTCCTGTTCTTCGGAATCTTCTTTACCATGATGCCTGCCCTGCAACTGTCAGCCGAGATCGCTTCTTCGCCTGCGTACGCCAACCTCATCACGCCAAACTTCCTGTATTGGGCTACGGGTTCGCTTTCAGGTTTCCTGGACAATGCGCCTACCTATGCCAACTTCCTGTCGCTGGCCATGGCCAAGTTTGACCTGTCGCAGAGCAACGTGGAGGATGTCAGACAATTCGCCGCCGGCACCTCTGCCGCAGGTATGGATACGCTCATACAGCTCGAAGCCATCTCGCTGGCATCCGTACTGTTCGGAGCTTTCACCTACATTGGCAACGGACCTAACTTCATGGTGAAGGCGATCGCCGAGAGCGCCGGTGTGAAAATGCCATCTTTCTTCGGTTACGTGCTGCGCTTCTCTATCCCGTTCCTGCTGCCAATCCTCATTCTGGTTTGGTTCTTTGTGGTGCACTTGAGACTCTTCTAAGCCATACGAACAAGGCATGGCCATGATCATACGAGAGCCGCCCCTGGTCCAGGGGGCGGCTCTTTTTTTGACAAACAACCATTTTCTACACACCCCGGAGCGGAATATGGCAGCGCAACGATAGCAAAAAATGCATCTAACTTTGCGCCTGGGCACTTTCAGAGCCGCTCCATTAGGTTTTTATGGTTATATTTGTATGGCCTCGCAGCAGGCTGAAACTAGTTAACCGATAATACTACCGCATGGAGAACATAAATGTCGAGCTGATATTATTTGCTATTGCTATCCTTTTTTTTGTAAGTATCATGGCCGGAAAAGCAGGGCACAGGTTCGGCGTCCCGGCGTTGTTGTTGTTCCTCTCTATAGGTATGATCTCAGGCAGCGATGGCTTGGGCATTCAGTTCCAAAACATCCAGATTGCCCAGATCATCGGTACGGTTTCGCTGTGTATCATTCTGTTCTCGGGCGGTATGGATACCAAAATCGCAGACATACGGCCGGTCATAGCGCAAGGCGCCGTGCTAGCCACTCTGGGCGTATTCCTCACTGCTGTCTTGACAGGCTTTGCCATTTGGTGGATATTGGGCATGACGATGGGGTCTGCAGGTATAGGCCTGACCACCTCGCTGCTTCTGGCGGCCACCATGTCCTCTACCGACTCGGCCTCTGTTTTCTCGATCCTCCGCTCCAAGAGTTTAAACCTCAAAAATAACCTCCGCCCCATGCTGGAGCTGGAAAGCGGCAGTAACGACCCGATGGCCTACATCCTCACCATCACGCTCATTGAGATAGTACTGATGGGAAGCGGCGTGAATTATTGGGCGGCGGGCGGCATGCTGCTGATGCAGCTGATTGTAGGAGGTGTTGCCGGCTATGTGTTTGGCAGGCTGGCTGTGCGCCTGATCAACTACGTTGACATTGACAACAGCTCGCTCTATCCAATCCTTGTTTTCACTGTCTGTATCTTCATTTTCTCGGCCACCTACTTTATCAAAGGCAACGGCTTCCTGGCGGTATACATCGGCGGGCTCGTGATCGGCAATTCTAAGTTCGTGCATAAGCGCTCCTCGCTCAACTTCTTCGATGGCATGGCCTGGATGAGCCAGCTGCTCATGTTCCTCACGCTGGGGCTACTGGTTAATCCGCACGAACTAATCCCCATAATTATCCCGGGCTTGATTATCAGCTTCCTGATGATTTTCATAACACGCCCGCTCAGTGTGTTCCTGTGCCTGATGCCTTTCCGCAGCATGAGTACCAAAGACAAAACCTATGTGTCGTGGGTGGGATTGAGGGGAGCGGTGCCCATTATCTTTGCCATTTTGCCGCTGGCCGCAGATGTGCCGCATGCCCGTCTGATGTTCAATATCGTCTTTTTCTGTACGCTGATATCGCTCATTGTGCAGGGAACGACACTCTCGCAGGTGGCGGTCTGGCTGGGCTTGGCCGAGAAGCCGCGTGAACTTCACAAGCTGAAGGATTTCGATATCGAGTTCTCTGATGAAATCAAATCCATCACAACTGAAATCAACATTACGGAACAGATGCTGGCAAAGGGAAGTTATCTGATGGATCTGCCGCTCCCAGACAAGACACTCGCCGTAATGGTGAAACGCGACGGCAAATACTTTGTACCGAAAGGCAAGACGGCACTCCAGGAAGATGACAAGCTGCTCATCATCACGGACGACCTGGAAGCTCTGATGCAGAACATGCAGAGCTTGGGGGCCCCAAGCAAGTTGTAAAGCACCTCAAAAAGAAGTGCTTTACAGTGCTTTCTGTCAGGTATACTGTAATTGCTCCTGGATCTCAATAATATGTGCGGCAGGCACCGCCGTGTTCACGGAAAGCTCTCCCATTAAAGGTCGGGCCGGGTATCCGTTGGCATCATCCAGCATATGGTCCAGCATCAGTTTAGCGAGTGCCTCCACCTGACTGTCAGTAGCGTCCGCTATCTGAACGCGGCAGGCAATTACGGCAGGAGCTCCCAGGCGCTTGAGAAGCGGGTAATATTTATAACGCTTATTGGCCAGGGCAGCCCGTAACGAGCGCCCTCCGTAAAACTCCTGCAGGTCCTGGCAATCGTACTGCTGCGTCTGCGCTTCCGTCAGGTATAGCCACACGAGTCCCTGCTGGTTTTTGAAGTCCTCGCCTTTTACAAAATGTATCAACTCCAATTCTGCCTCAACGCTATCCTCCGGCGATGCCAGGAGAGTAGACATATTTTTCAGCCCTTTTGCCAGCGTTTTTAAACTGAGTGGTAACAAGCCTTTCTGAAGCGCCTTTTCTGGAGAAATGAGCCTGGTACAGTGGTATGCCTTTATGGCGTAGCTACGCAGCATGATTGCCAGCTGCTTCTGGGCTCTTACATAGATGGAGTCAGGTATATTCGAAAGCCAGCTCTTCCCCTGCAGGTTTTTGGCAAGCTCCAGTTCACGCTCCTGGCTGATACGGGCAAGGTTCGGGCTCACATAGTCAAGGATTTCCTGGGGCCAGGTAGAGATGTCTTCTAGTATGATCAAAGTTGAATCGTTATTCATTTTATTAGCAGAATTAAGAATTGTGAAAATAATATAACTGCATAACAGCAGCTGTACTGGGCAGACAGCAGGTATAGGCGAACGGCCCAACGAAATTGGATCATTCCGGGCAGTCGCTCATGTAGGGTATAAGGGAACCTTAGTTGCTGTCTGGCGGATGGTGCACTTTAAAGCAAAGCGTATACCTACCGGTCAGGTAAGCTTGCCTTGCCAGTAACCGGGCGTGCGTAGCAAGAAAAGCCTACTAGGGGGCTTGCGGTTGAATGGAACGGTAGAAGTATTTGAAAAAGCCATCTCTGCCGGGGGCTCTGGGGGCATAAGGCGGAATAACCTCATCGGAAGGTATGAGGAAAGTAAAGCTCTTTAACGGCGTTCCTGCCTTTTGGAGACCAAAATACAGGCCGGTAGGCGGAGTGGCATCCTGAGAAAGACGCTGCTTCCCCTGCGAAAGGATAGAACCTGTTTCGTGCAGTGTGACCGCAACAGATTCGGGTAGCGCGGAGAATTTAGATTCAGTTATACAGCCTGATGCCGCATACCCGTTGCTCATGAAAATTACGAACAACACGAAGGCCATCATCAAAGGCCTGACACAGGTGGATATGTGAACGCCGCTTATCATCACTACTAACAAATATAATCATTTTAAGCTAAAGCGGCAACATCCTTTCAGGATGTCAGTCTGTTAGCTCGCTGACGTAGCAAGAAATCAGCCAGCACGAGCGCGGCCATGGCATCCACAATGGGCACGGCACGCGGCAGCACGCAGGGGTCGTGGCGGCCTTTGCCCTGCAGGGTGATCTCCTCGCCGGCATCGTTGATGGTTTGCTGGGGTTGCAGGATGGTGGCAACCGGCTTGAAGGCGACATTGAAGTAAATGTCCTGCCCGTTGCTAATGCCGCCCTGTATACCGCCTGAGTGGTTCGTGCGGGTGCGTACGGTGCCTTCATCATCGGTATAGAACTGGTCATTATGTTCAGAACCGCGTAGTTTCACCCCCTCGAAGCCACTGCCATACTCAAAGCCCTTCACGGCATTGATGCTCAACATGGCTTTGCCCAACTCCGCATGCAGCTTGTCGAAGACTGGTTCTCCCAGGCCAACCGGAACGCCCTGCACCACGCAGCTCACCACGCCGCCAATGGTATCCAGGCTATCACGGGCATCTTCTATCAGGCTGATCATGCGGGCGGCTGTTTTGCCGTCGGGGCAACGCACCTTGTTGCTGTCGATCTGCGTGAGGTCGAGCTTGGCGTAATGCTTGCGTACTTTTATACCTCCCACCTGCGACACATACGAGCGCACCGTGATGCCATAATGCTGCAACAGCTTGGCAGCCAAAGCGCCAGCCGCCACGCGGGCCACTGTTTCGCGGGCCGAGCTGCGGCCGCCACCGCGATGGTCGCGCAGACCATACTTAACGGTATAGGTATAGTCGGCGTGGGAGGGGCGGAAAGCCTGCGCCACGTGCGAGTAGTCGTGGCTTGCCTGGTCTTTGTTGCCCACCACCAAGGCTATCGGGGTGCCTGTCGTTTTGCCTTCGAACACACCGGAGAGTATGGTCACCTTGTCCTCTTCTTTGCGGGGTGTGGTGATGTCGGACTGCCCGGGCCGGCGGCGGTCCAGGGCGGCTTGTATTTCCTCTGTTGTGATCTCCAGTCCTGCAGGGCAGCCATCCACGATCACGCCCACTGCCACGCCGTGGGACTCGCCAAAGGTGGTTATTTTGAAAATCTTACCGTATGAGTTGCTCATTTGATATTTCGATACTTTAAGAAAATGAATCCTGACAAGGCCAGCAGCACCAGCAGGATAATGTTAGTATAGCGTTTAATGACTTCGTCCTGATAGAGACTGACCAGGGTATGGTCTTCGTTTTCGATGATCTTGTAAAAAGGGCCCAGATCGCGGGCCAGCACCATGGTGCCCGCTTCGGCTATACCTGTTACCGTCACGCTCAGTTTGGACTGGAGCGTGTCGTACGTAGCCGTTACCGGGTTGAAGTAGATCCACTGGAAGTCGTTGGCCAGGTTGTAAGTACCCGGCACGCGCCCGAGCACGGAATAGGTAAAGCGCTTCACGCCCTGCACACGTCCGGCGCGCAACGTGATGTCCTGCTGCATATCCGGCGGATAAAAGTCGAGTGTACCCGTGGTCGATGGGCTGGGAGGCATGATGGCGGCCAGGTTGCCCTCCCCTTCCAGCTCAAACATATACCTGAAGCTTTTGTTCAACGGCACTGATTGGCTCGACAGCCCTTCCCGCAAGGTATACTCACCGACCGGCACCATATCGCGCAAGGGGTGCGGTGGCAGCTCCTTGACAGGGATAATGCGCTCCCGGGCAAAAAAGGTCTTGTAGCCTTCCATCCTGTCTTCGAGCAGCGTTGGGTTAACGGCCACTTTGTACTTGAGCATGCGCAGCGATAGCTTCGGGAAGTGCAGCGGCTCGGTTGTGAGCGGGTATAGCACCGCTTCGTATAGCCTGAAACGCAGGTATGGCTCGCCCTGCACCAGCACCTGCTCCGGCGTCACTTCATCTATCTCGAACACCTCCTCCCAGGCGTTGGGTTGTTTCAGCTGACGCAGTATACCTGTTATCTGGTTGCCGAAATCATGAAAGTCCAGCAGCCGCTGATCTGCTTCGGCCAGGTAGAAGTACAGCACAATGTTCAGGCCCTCGCCTACGTATACCTCCTTCTTATCGGTGTAGAGCGTCAGGAAAGCATTATCCTCCTGGTCCACATACTCCTGGGGTTTCGCTTCGCCCTGCTCGGGCTGCTCAGGTATAACCAGTTCCGGTTCCTTGGGACTAACCGTAGCCATTGGCCCCACCTTGATCTTCATACCCGCCGACTTCAAGGCCTGTCCATTCACGGTCATGCTGAAGGGCTTAAGCTCGTAGTCCCCTTCGGCCAGGGCAGCATAGTTCTGGGTGACGGTGAGCACTGTGGTGGTCTTACCTCCCGCTATAACCGTTTTGGTGGACGAAAAGCGGTTGCTTTTTTTGAAGCCCTCTATCTCCGGGAAAGGAGAATACTCCTTGAGTTGCTGATCCTGCAGCCTGATGGAAACCGTGAAGTAGGTGTTGATGGGCAGCGGACTTTTGCCTAGCTCAATGCGGGCCTGCTGCCCAAAAGCGGGCACCAACACCAACAGGTATAGCAGCATAAGTAGGAAAGTCAGACGCATAATTCAGGTATAATAGCAAATTTACAAATTCTTGTCGCTATACACCGGAATATTATAGTGCAATTTTCATGAATTCACCGCTTCTGTGTGTTTTGGGTTGACTGGCTGTTGCTGTAAAATACAGGCCTGTTTTCAGCGTTCTGCTATTAGCCAAACAATAATATCCAGCTTGATTTTCTTATTCAGAATCAACTGATTAACGTAGAATTTTACAATTTAATCAAGACTGAATGAACCTTTTAGACTAATTTCGTATAGCAGAATAGAATACCGAAATACCAAACTATAATAATGCTGGAGTACGTTAAAACGATCTTGTTGAAGGTGAGCTTCGACAAAATGCTGTTTGAGAAAGAATTGAGAAAAGCCTTTAAAGTGCTGATTCCCGAAGAACTCAAGCAGTTGAAACAATGGTGCTATGAAAAATTTTCGGAGATGTACCTTTATGTGCTGAACAAGGTATTCTCCAGAGCTCAGGTCTGAGGATCGGGGCTTTGCTCAACGAAGCGGATATTGCGTAGCAGGCCGTTGTAACCTGTTCGTTTCACAGCTGATTTCTTGAACAGCTGCGCAAAGACTTCCTGTGTGATTTCCTCCCAGTCCGACTTCTTCATTTCCTTCAGCTGCGGGTGCGGCTCAAAGGCAGGCTCATGGTGCGGCTTGCTAAACCGGTTCCAGGGACACACATCCTGGCAGATGTCACAGCCGAATATCCAGTTACCGAACTTCCCGTTCATTTCCTGCGGCAGCTGGTCTTTCAGCTCAATGGTGAAGTAAGAGATACACTTGCTGCCGTCTACCACATAAGGGGCCACGATCGCATCGGTCGGGCAGGCGTCCAGGCAGCGGGTGCAGGAGCCACAGTAGTCTTTGATCGGGCCATCGTACTCCAGGTCCAGATCGATGATCAGTTCGGCGATGAAGAAGAAGCTGCCCACCTGCGGGGCGATCAGGTTCGAGTTCTTGCCTACCCAGCCCAGTCCGCTCTTCTTGGCCCAGGCCTTGTCCAGCACCGGGGCAGAATCCACGAAGCAGCGGCCACCCACTTCCCCTACCTCCACGTTTATGTAGTTGAGCAGCGTTTTCAGCTTGTCTTTGATCACGAAGTGGTAGTCGGTGCCGTAGGCGTACTTCGACACTTTGTAGGTGTCCTCGCCGGACTGCTGGTTTTCTTTTTCGGGGTAGTAGTTGAGCAGCAGCGACACCACCGATTTGGCCCCTTCCACGAGCAGCCGCGGGTCCAGCCGCTTGTCGAAGTGGTTTTCCATGTAGTGCATCTGCCCGTGCATGTTCTGCTTCAGCCAGTTCTCCAGTCGCGGCGCCTCCTCTTCCAGAAAATCCGCTTTGGAAATGCCACAGTACATGAAGCCCAGTTCCTGCGCCTTCTGCTTGATGAGGTATGTATTGTGTGCTTTGTTCAAAATATGCGTGTCGCTCAGGTATAGCTATACCTTGAGGAGAACAAATTTAGGGAGAAAAAAGTCCGATTCTAATCTAAGTTTGCTTCAGTTATACCTGCCTCTTGAATTTGCGCGTCCTTTTCTGTCCGATTGCGAACAGGGCTGTACTATTCAGAACACTTATACCGCACCCATCACTTCTCTAAACATCCCCCTAGCCCCGGTAAAGGCACTTTCTTTTGTTGGCATACTCTTAGGTATAGCAGATGAAACTTATAACAGTTTCGAAACTATGAGAAAGAACCTTCTATTACTAATCGCCTTACTCATTGGCTTTGCTTATAACGGGCAGGCACAGGGACAAAAATTACAGAATGGCAAAGTCTTTCATTTGCATCCGAAGGGTGAGCAGGAGTGGAATTATGCCCAGGCCTATCGGAGCGGCAACATGCTATACCTGTCAGGCACCGTCGGGAAAGGTGACATGGACAAGGCGATGGAACACGTATACAAAACCATTGAATTAACGCTGAAGCAATACGGACTTGATTTGACGCATGTGGTAAAGGAGAACCTGTATGCCACAGACATTGAAGCAGCCAAGAAATGTCAGCCCATACGCAAGAGATATTATGATAACCACACACCAGCTGCCACATGGGTTCAGGTATCGAGGCTGTTTGAGGAAGACACTATTCTGGAAGTGGAAGTGATAGCGGAGATTAAGAAGACGGAGTAGCATTTGTATGCACCTATTCTCAGAATAATATACATTTGTCTTGTTCTGTCAATTATCTGCCATGATTCTCCGAGCCCTCGAGTATACCTTTAAAATTACAGTGCTCCTCTGTTGCCTGTTACTTTATGGATGTGGCAATAGCAATCAGCATGTGCTGATAAAACAGGTTAGATTGTATGACGGCTCAACAATCAGGGAGCAGGTGGATGTACTGATTTCGGATGGCGTAATTATTTCGATTGGGGAACATATATCGGATGAAGCCGCTACCATAGTAGATGGGAGAGGCAAGACCATCGTACCGCTGCTGGTAAATGCGCACGCCCATGTGCACGAACCGCTGCACCTAAAAGAAAGACTGGCGCAGGGTATAGGCACGGTACTCGACCTATATACCTCCAGTGAAAAGGCGAAGCAACTCCGGACGTTTAACGATTCTACACATTACGCTACTTACTATACCTCAGGACCAGGAGCTACAGCCCCGGGTGGACACGGCACGCAATTAGGTTATGCTGTACCCACCGTCTCCCATCCTGGCGAGGCGAGTCTATTTATCAGGAATAGGGTCGATGATGGAGTCAATTATATCAAAGTAATCAGGGAGCCCCTACGGTCTACACTAGACTTTGCAACTATTGGAGCACTTATAGAAGCCGCTCATCAAAACGGCAAATTAGCCCTGGCGCATATTTCTACTTTGGACGATGCGCTTGCAGTCAGTGAATTAAAGGTTGATGGATTTGCGCATATTTGGTTTGACAGCGCAATGGATGAAGAGCAACTGGCTCGGCTGGCCACACAAAACCTTTCGTCATGCCAACTTTGTACGTCACAAAGAAACTCCTACAATACGCTGACCAAAAGGAGCTGGCCCTGCAACACCTGCACTTTGATGAGATACAGAGGGAAGTGTATAGATTACACCAAAATCAAATACTCTTATTGGCCGGAACAGATGCACCTAATCTAGGTATAAACTTTCATGATGACTTATTGGAGGAATTGAGATTACTTAAGGCATCAGGGCTTAGCGATTTTGAAACACTGAAAACTGCTACCATTAACCCGGCAATCGCTTTCAATTTCTTGGAGAACCAGCTTATCAAAGAGAATAATAAAGCTAACTTTTTACTGATTGATGGCGACCCAACCAGCGACATTGAGTCCCTCAGCAAAATCATGGGTATCTGGAAAAGCGGGACGAGGATAAAGTAAAGCTCACTTGGTGAAACAAGGTATAGGAAAGGTCATACCTGCTAAAACAAAAAAAGCAGGCCTATAGCCTGCTTTTTTCACATATCACAAACAATAATTATTCAGCCTGATCAAACAAACCACCAGCCACTACTTGCTGCGGTGGAATTTTGCCTAAATGCTTGTAAGCAGCTTCCGTAGCTTCACGTCCGCGGGCGGTGCGTTTGATGTAGCCTTCCTGGATCAGGAACGGCTCGTATACCTCCTCAATCGTCTCTGCCTCTTCGCCGCAGGCCGTCGCGATGGTGGATATACCTACCGGACCGCCTTTGTACTTGTCGATGATGCAGGACAGGATGCGCTTATCCATGTCATCGAGGCCGTTGTGGTCTACGTCCAGGGCAGCCAGGGCGAAACGTGCGATCTCCACATCGATGGTACCGTTGCTCTTCACCTGGGCAAAGTCGCGGGTACGGCGCAACAGGTTGTTGGCGATACGCGGCGTGCCCCGGCTACGGCGGGCAATCTCGAAAGCGGCATCCTCATGTATAGGAGCACCCAATAAAGCCGAAGAGCGTTTCACAATCGAAGTCAGTAGTTCGGCATCATAGTACTCCAGACGTGAGTTAATACTGAAACGGGCGCGCAACGGTGCTGTCAGCAAGCCAGAACGCGTCGTGGCACCGATCAGCGTGAACGGGTTCAGACTGATCTGCACGGAGCGGGCGTTCGGTCCCGAGTCGAGCATGATGTCGATCTTGTAGTCCTCCATGGCCGAGTACAGGTACTCTTCCACAATTGGGTTGAGGCGGTGTATCTCGTCGATGAAAAGCACATCGTTCGGGTCCAGGTTCGTGAGCAAACCAGCCAGGTCGCTGGGCTTGTCCAGTACCGGTCCGGAGGTCATTTTTATACCTGCGTCCAACTCCGAGGCGATGATGTGCGACAGCGTGGTCTTGCCCAGACCGGGAGGTCCGTGCAGCAGCACATGGTCCAGCGCCTCGCCACGGTTTTTGGCCGCCAGCACAAATATTTTGAGGTTCTCCACCACTTTGGCCTGCCCTGTAAAGTCGGCAAAGCTCAGCGGACGGAGCGCCTTGTCTATGTCTTTTTCGACCGGCGACATGTAGTCGTTACTGCCAGTCAGGTAATCTTCTCTCATAAAAATGCTATCTGATTTAGCGCTTTCTGCTATACCTAAAGGTAACAGTTTCAGCGTTGCTTTCGCTCCATTTCTGCAGACGAATTTACTAAATTTTGCTAACTATATTATAGTGATTCACCAAAATTCTAATCAGGTTAGCAAATAAAGGAGTTCGTTTAGAAATCTGATAGGTCTGTAGTACCTTACAAAACTCAAAACCAGCACCCGATGCAAACCCATCAGCAAAGAATCACCAGCCATGCCTTCTTCAGCCCCGGCGACGACTGCCTAAACGCCATCATCGCCTGTATGGACGCGGCCGAAGAAAGTGTAAAAATATGCGTGTTCACCATCAGCGACAACCGAATAACAGAATCCATTGTGCGGGCGCATAAACGTGGTATTGCTATCAAAATTATGACAGACAACCACAAGCTGCACGATGCGGGATCGGACATACAAGAACTCGCTGCCAGAGGGTTGGAGGTGCGGATTGACAAAACGCGCAACCACATGCACCACAAGTTCGCCATTTTTGATGAGTTACGTGTACTGACCGGCAGCTACAACTGGACCCGCAGCGCCGCCCTCTACAACCACGAGAACATCCTGATTACTGACAACCGCAGCATCGTACAGGATTTCAGCGAGGAGTTTGACCGGCTTTGGCAGGATATGATGAAGTACAACCCCGGAGGCAGAAGCAGGGAGGAGTTTTGGGAGCGGGAAGTGTAGTCTGGACTGACCCGCCTACCTATACCTATACCTGGGCCGGCTGTTGCTGTATTTCCTTGCTCTCTGCGATAAAGGCTTATACGACTTCCAGACACTCGCGGGAGCTGCGCACACCGCGAGGTCTACTGAAACAGAAAAGGCAGCCACTCCCGTAGCTGCCTTTCTATATTAAAAGCCCTCCCCTGTTTTTAGGGCCGGGTTGGATGGGGTCTATTTAAACGCTGGTATACCTGTAATATCAGCACCGGTGATGAGCAGGTGGATGTCGTGCGTGCCTTCGTAGGTGATCACTGACTCCAGGTTCATCATGTGGCGCATGATCGGGTATTCGCCTGTAATGCCCATACCGCCGTGGATCTGGCGTGCTTCGCGTGCGATGTGCAGGGCCATGTCCACGTTGTTGCGCTTGGCCATCGAGATCTGTTGCGTGGTGGCTTTGCCTTCGTTTTTCAAGGTGCCGAGTCTCCAGGCCAGTAGCTGCGCTTTGGTGATCTCGGTCAGCATTTCGGCCAGTTTCTTTTGTGTGAGCTGGAAAGCGCCGATCGGCTTGTCGAACTGGATGCGCTCCATGGCATACTTGCGGGCCGACTCGTAGCAGTCGATGGCTACGCCAATCGCGCCCCAGGCAATGCCGTAGCGGGCGGAGTCGAGGCAGCCTAACGGTCCGCGTAGGCCTTCCACGTTCGGCAGCAGGTTTTCTTTCGGTACTTTCACGTTGTCGAACACCAGTTCGCCAGTGCAGCTGGCGCGCAGGCTCCACTTGTTATGAATTTCCGGCGCTGAGAAGCCTTCCATACCGCGCTCCACGATCAGACCTTTGATGCGACCTTCTTCGTTTTTGGCCCACACCACCGCTACCTGGCTCTCTGGAGAGTTGGATATCCACATCTTGGCGCCGTTGAGCAGGTAATGGTCGCCCATGTCTTTGATGTTGGTCGTCATACCGCCCGGGTTAGAACCGTGGTCCGGCTCGGTCAGGCCGAAGCAGCCCAGCCACTCGCCGCTGGCCAGTTTGGGCAGGTACTTTTTGCGCTGCTCTTCCGAACCATAAGCATAGATCGGGTACATCACCAGCGAGCCCTGCACCGAAGCAGTAGAGCGCATACCGGAGTCACCACGCTCGATCTCCTGCATGATGATGCCGTAGCTGATGTAGTCCAGTCCGCCACCGCCGTACTCGGCAGGTATAGTCGGTCCGAAAGCACCCACATCACCAAATTTTCTCACGATCTCGGAAGGGAAGTGCGCGTCCTGCGCCCACTGCTCGATGTTCGGAGAAATCTCGCGCTTCACAAATTCGCGCAGGGACTGGCGAATGAGTTTATGCTCCTCTGTGAGTAAATCGTCAATGTTATAGTAGTCAGGGGCTCCTGATGATTCGTAGGCCATAGCTTATTTTATCTTTTAAGGGTAAGGGTAACACGCAAATATAACAAGATTTCTGAATCTCTAAATAGGGCCCCAACCCCAAGGATTTACAGGGTGGCTGAATTGTTAATTGCTGATTGCTAATTGTTGCCGGTGCACGATTAACCTGCCACTCCGAGGAGGGAATTTTCCTGTCCGAGGAGGGAATTTCCCTGTAAGATTCGGATAGGTGTGCTGGCACGGCATTTGGACAGGTATAGCGGCGCACAATTCGGGCAGGTATAGCGGTTCATGAATGTCGTTACATGGTTCGGTTTGGTATACGGGTGCATGATTGCCGGTGCACGATTCGGACAGGTCGCGACCTGTCCCTACAAGTAGTCACGTTTTCAAAAAGTCCCTACCATGAGGCTCTTCGGGATTTATCTATCCCGAAGCTTCCAAGAGGGCCCCTACCCCCACTGTCGGGGATTTCCTAATCCCCGTGTGTATGTTTTAGTGCTCTCCCGGATTTTGGTGCTCTTTCGGACATCCGTGTCCGAAAGTATTTCTGCCGGGGACATCCTTGTCCCCTATACTTGAAAATACGATCAGCATACGGGGATGTGGACATCCCCAACAGTTAACTTCCGGATTCGGAAATCCGGAAGAGCAGTAGTGTATTTGAAGGCATTGAGAGCATTAGCGTATTTGAAGGTATCAGGGCGCGCCCAGTACCAATCGTGCACCGGCAACAATTAGCAATTAACAATTCAACAAATCCTGATCAAAAAAAAGGCCCCACCAATTGGCGGGGCCTTTCCAAAAAATTCTCAATCTATGTTAAAATCTTAGACCGACAGAGGCCAGGAAGTTACGGGTAGCTTGCGGGTAGTAGAAATTTTCGGTCGTCTGCTCCCCTCCTGCTATGTAGCTGTAGGTATAGCCATTGGCTGCGTAGCGTTCGTTGAAGATGTTATTGACCTGCAGGCCAAGTTCCAACCCTTTCAGTACGCCCGTGAAACCGGTGGTGTAGCGCAGGCGCAGATCACCTACCTGGTAGGCAGGTATAGTGCGGTTCTCGTTCTCGGTATTATCCAGGTATTGCCTGCTCACGGTCTTGTAAATAAACGCTGCCTTCAGGCCTTTCAGCACCTCTACCTCCAGCTGTGTGGCCGACACAAAATCAGGGGAATAGGCAATGGCTGACTCACTGTAACGGTTCAGGACCTGACCGCCATTGTCGTAGTCGTCGATGAATTCTTCGAAGTTGCGCACCTTGTTCTGGCTGTAGCTCAGGTTGCTGCTCAGACTTGCTAAATCACCCAGGCGGACCGCTCCAGCCAGCTCTATACCCTTGCGATAGCTCCTATCGATATTGGTGCGGGTATAGGCACCCACATCGTTGATCTCGCCGGTCAGCACCAGCTGGTTTTTGTAGTCCATGAAGAAGTAGTTCGCTTCCAGACTCGCACCCACTTCACGCCCTACCAGCTCGCCCAGCACCAACTGACCACGGTAGCCGGCCTCTACGTTGCGCAGCGTCTCGTGCTTCGGACGGCTGCTTGCGGTAGACTCGGTAAAATCGTCGCGCACCGGCTCGCGATTACCGATGGCATAAGAGGCGTAGAGCTGATGACCCGGTTTCAACTCGTAGCTTATACCTGCCTTGGGGTTATAGAAGGTAAAATCCACCTCCTGCTCCAGGTTCTCGAAGTTTTTGTCGATGCCCTCGAAGGTATAATTCACGTTCCGCACCTGCATGTCACCAAACAGGCTCAACTGGTCCGTCAGGCTGTAGGTCACTTTGCCGAAAATATTGAAGTCCGTCTTCACGGCATTGTTGTCGTAATAGCGGTCGCCGAGGTTGGATGTAGAGGCGAATCTGGCCCAGATCACCTCTCCGAAGTGATCCCCGTCATACCTGTTCCAGGCACCGCCCAGGGTTGCATTCAAGCGTGGCGTTGGATAATACTGCAAGGCGTAGGTGGCTCCGAAAAAGTCGTTGTCGAGCCAGCGGCGGCGGATCAAATCAGTGCGGCTGATCGTTTCCTCTCCTATCACCACATTCGGCAAACCGTAGCTGGAGAGTTTGTCGTTGGCACGGAACTGCTCGTAGTAGCCGCGGCCATAGGTATAGTGCAGCGCACCCGAGAAAGTAAGCTCCGGGGTGAAATCATGCGACAGGTGCAGTTGGTAGTGATCCTGCTGATAATTGTCTGTTTCGTTGTCGTAGGTATAGTAGTTATACCGGCGGCCGGCGGTGCGCAGGTTCTCCAGGTCGCTGCCTTCAATTCCGTTGCGGTCGATGTAGGCCTGCAGGTCGGCGGCATTGCCATACACCAGCGCCTCCGGTGTGCCATACCAGGCCTGGTAGGTCTGCTCCTGTCCCGAGAAGGTCACGAACTTCACCGTTGTTTTGTCGCCGTAGTAGCCTCCTGAGAAGTACATGGATTTCAGGTCAGAAAAAGCACGGTCGATGTAGCCGTCGGACTTGATGCGCGACAAACGGCCGTCGAAGGCGAACTTGCCGTTGATCAGGCCCGTGCCGAAGCGCACGTTGTTTTTCCAGGTGTTGAAAGAGCCGTAGCTATTGTCGGTTTCGGCATAGGCCTCACGGCGAACCCGCTGCGTCTGAATGTTGATGCTGGCTCCAAAGGCACCCGCTCCGTTGGTGGACGTGCCCACCCCGCGCTGCACCTGCATGTCTTCCACAGAGGAGGCAAAGTCTGGCATGTTCACAAAGAAAGTACCGTGGCTTTCGGAGTCGTTGACAGGTATACCGTTCACCGTCACGTTGATGCGGGTGATGTCGGAGCCGCGGATGCGGATACCGGTATAGCCCACGCCAGCGCCAGCATCGGAGTTCACCACCACCGAGGGCGTCTGCTCCAGCAGGTAGGGCAGGTCCTGCCCGAAGTTGCGCTCCGCTATCTCTTCGCGGGTAACGTTCGTGAAAGTTGTTCCCGTTCTTTCGTTGGCACGGGTAGACGACACCAGTACTTCACCTGTGTTCACACTAGTTGGCTGCAAGGCCAGACGAAGTTCCGTGTCGGCATTGAGTTGCACTTGTCTGCTCAGTTGAGCAAAGCCGAGGTAAGATACCTGCAAGGTATAGCTGCCGGCTGGCAGGTTCTGGAATTGAAAGCGGCCGTCGGGGCCGGAAACGGTGGCTTGGTTGCTGCCGGAAAGTACCACGGTAGCTCCCGCCAGCGCTTCGTTTTGGGCTGCATCGGTTACGTGGCCACTCAGCTTATACTGAGCGAGCAACTGCAATGGCAACAGCATGACGGCTGCCATCACAATCAGTAATTTTTTCATTTGATGTGTAAGAAAAGAATAAGATGAAACATACAGACCTGCCTGGGGCCGGCAGCCTGCTTTACATTGTTTCCCCGTGTTTTTCCCTTCGCCGGCATTACCCGGAATCAGGTTCAATGGGTATGATCTCAGCCCGTTGTTATAAGGCACCCCTAAACTGATGCAAAGGTAGACCCGTTTTTTGATCAAAACAAAGTCCTATGGTGCAAAGAATGGCCAATCCACAGTATCAGCCAGTTAAGTACAATTTTATTTTAACAAAAGCCGATAACCCCTTGCGGGCAAACTACGTTGAAAACAATACAAGGCACGTTTTCAAGCGCCCGCTCCTAACAAAGCTGGATTTGCCAGGAAAACAGGCCGGCTGAAACAATTTTAGAGAGAGTTAAAGAAGAAATGTGATGATGATCAGCTTACTGTATACTTTAGCACTGCTAACGATACTGGCATACTACGCTTTCGCTCCACGCAAAAAATTCAGAGGGTCTTCCTCTACTGATAACGATGACGATGGAGGTGAGCCGCTCGGCGACGATCTGCCAGATCTGGACCTGCCACCCGGCATATCATTGCCCATCAATGATTATGAACCGCACTATGACCTGCGACGCATCAAGGTTCCCAAGTTTCCGGAACCTTCCCTGCAATGAAACAAAATGAAACTAAAAAGTCCCCTGCTCGATCATTCGGCAGGGGACTTTTTAGTTTAAGAGATTCGCTTCTGCTACAGTATTTCCAAGGTATAGGTGCGCTCGAACACATGCATCGGGCTGAGCAGGTTGATACCCTCCTTTTTATCGAGCTCGCCGGACTCCCCGTCACGGCCCGCTATACCGCACCAGGGCTCGATGCACACGTAAGGCGACGGCCCCGGCTTGGCCCAGATGCCCAGGAATGGAAAACCGGGAAAGGTCATTTCGATGCGGCGCTGGTTGGTGCGGCTGCCCAGCGACAGCTTGTCTGAGTTCAGGTTCTTGAACACCAGTGCATCCTTGGCAAAATAGCTGTGCTTCAGGGGCAGCACCCGATCGTGCTCCAGCACTTTTTCCGTGTCGCCGCTCTGCAGCCCTTCGTCCGTGAGCAGGTAGCGGTGCAGGGTTTCTTCTTTCTCGAACTCGATGAAATAGTCTTCGTATTGCTCGCCCGCATAAAAAGGCACGTTAAAGCCCGGGTGGCCGCCGATGGAAAAGTATAGGCCTTTCTTGTCGCGGTTAAGCACCTGGTAAGTGACCGACAGCTTGTTGTTCTCAAGTTTGTAAGCGATCAGGAGCCTGAACTTGAACGGGTATACCTGGTGGGTCTCCTCATCGTCTTCGAGCTCAAACACCAGCTTGTCCTCTTCTTCCTCGATTAGCTTAAATTCCTTGTGCCGCGCAAAACCATGGCGCTTCAGGGCAAAGATCTCGTCTTCGTAGGTATAGGTTCCTTCGGGCAACTCCCCCACGATCGGGAAAAGGTTGGGTGCATGACTGCCCCAGATCTTCGGGTCGGCCTGCCAGATAAATTCCAACCCCTCATCGAGCTTGATGAAGTGCTGCAACTCGGCGCCTTTGCTCTCGACGCCCACTTTAAAGTTATAGTTCTGTAAATAGTATAGCATGGCAAGGTATAGTTATGTCTGATGTTGGAGCAACGCATCGATGTGCCGGGTGGCCTTGTTGAACCGGTCTTCGTGCTGTCCGCTGATCTCCAGATAGGGCACCTGCAGCGCTTCCAGTTCCCGTTTGTACCAGTCATAAAAGTACTGGCGCAGGTGCGGATGCTCCCGCTGCGGATCAGGCTCCCACGGCAAATCAACGCCCATCAGCAGGTAAAGGTTGTAGTCCTGTTGCTTTAGTTTTTGCAGCACCCAGTCGGGACACTCGCCGAAGGCATGCTCGCTCCATATTTTGATCACCAGCAGGTCGGTGTCTGAGAAGAGGATGCGCCCGGCCTGCGCCTGCAGCTGCGCCTCCAGTGCCAGCTGCCCTCTGGCGATCTGCTCCAGGTCCTGCAAGGTATAGGGCCTGTCGAGCGTTTCGACGTAGGTGCGCGCATACTCCGGCACCCACACGGTGTTGTAGTGCGCAGCCAACTGCTGCGACAGCGTAGATTTGCCCGTGGATTCAGGCCCTGTAATGGCGACTTTCAGCATACTGCAAAGGTAGCCCAATTATATAGAAAGTCACCATCGCAGGACCTGCCATAAAAAAGCCGCCACCGGCAGATTTCCCCACCAGCGGCAGCTCTGTTTAACAGCCTCCTACTGTTTATATCATAACATATCTCTAATCTGATTGGCCAGCCAATAAACCGTTTCCACTACAGGCAAAGTCATTCGTTAAGTCGGGACGGAGTAGCTATACCTGCCCTCAAAAATAAACCAGTTTTTATTCATTATACCTTGAATAATACAATCCATCTAACAAAATTTCAAATAAACAGCAGGTGGGTAATATAGCTAGGTAAACGCTGCCTGACAGGAGGTAGAATAGTAAGGAACTTCACAAAAAAAAGCGGGGACACATTCTAAGGAATGTGTCCCCGCTGTACTTTCGTCTCTGGTTAGTGAGACGGGTATTTCTTAATTCTCGGTGAAGCTATAATCATAAAAATTATACACCTCTACCTCTTTGGGGTGCCGATCGCCGTGCTGACAGAGCAACAGGCGCTTGGGGCTCTCGTCCGGGGACTCGTAGCCCCACTTCATACGGTTCTCGTACTTCAGTTCGTCTGGCAATTCAATCTTGCGGTTCATCATACATAGTGTCATTGTAGCGTGGAACATAGGTACTCGCATACTTGGGCGCACTAAAACTCAACGATTGCCTCAGTTACACTCATGTACGGCACATACCATGCCATGACTGCATAAGATAAAAACATAAAACAGGATATTTCCAATAATCACTTTGTAACAGGGGCTGCAGCTTCCTTTTCCATGTCCCGCTTCCAGTCCAGGTAGCCGATGGTAGCCAGTATGAGGAAGATAAAGTACAGAAGAGCCGTCAGGTATAGCTCTTTATAGGTGAACACCCCGATGTACACGACATCCACGGCCAGCCACACCAGCCAGTTTTCGAGGCGCTTCTTGGCCATCATCCAGTAGGCCATCAGGCTCACAGCGGTCGTACCTGAGTCGGTGTACGATAGGTCGGCGTTGGTATAGTTGTCCAGGAAATAGCCGAGACTGGCGGTAAACACCACTGCAAGCGCAATCATCACCCCTAACTCCCGCTGCCCCACTCGGGTCACTTTCCGCTCGGTATGTCCGTTTCCGCCGTAGAGCCATTCGTACCAGCCATAAAAGCTCGTGATGATGTAAAAGGCGTTCAGCCCCATGTCGGCGTAAAGGCGGGCGTCGTAGAACACAAACACGTAAGCCGTTACGCTCACCACACTCACCGGCCAGGTCCAGATGCTTTGGCGGGCCGCCAGCCATACTCCTGCTATACCTGTAATTACCCCTATCACTTCGACCAGGCTCATGGCCTGTAGCGCCGCTGTCATGCTATAGTAAAAATCTGTCATCTATACCTGCGCAAGCCCATGTTTTGGACCAATTTGTTGGTAAGTTTGCAAATCGAAACCAAAACACCAAAGCTTAAGGTATAGCAAAGGCAGGAGCTCTACTACAATGGACGAAATTACAGCGCAGGAACTGAAAGAGAGATTAGGCCGCAGCGCCGAACTGCAGATTGTGGATGTGCGCGAGCCTGAAGAGTTTGCGATCTGCAACCTGGGCGGCGAACTTATACCTTTGGGTGATCTGCCGAAGCAGGTGAACCGCATCCGCCGCGACGTGCCCGTGGTCATGGTTTGCCACCATGGCTTCCGTAGCGCACAGGCCATCCACTACCTTACCCAGCGCCTCGGCTACGACAACCTCCTCAACCTGAAGGGCGGCATCCATGCCTGGGCAACACAGATTGATACAACTATGCGGGTATACTAGGTATACAGTACCGGGTCCTTTTTAAATTAGCAGCTTTTATCCCCTTTTTATAATATTTCCCCTTATGCGATCCTAAGGGGCATTTGACACTAAAAAATGCCAAAGGCAGCAGCCCGGTAGCATGACCCAAATAATTTTCTCACACCGCTTGCTATATTTTCCGGATTAATTTATGTAATTTTACGCGGCAAATAAGGACCCCTAATTTATTTGCCATGATCGCAGATCAATCCAAAATTGTATTTGAGGCACTCACCTACGACGACGTGCTTCTGCTCCCGGCCTACTCCGAGGTGCTCCCCCACAACACCGATACTTCCACACAGCTTACTCGTAATATCCGAATCAACATTCCGCTGCTATCCGCGGCTATGGACACTGTTACCGAGACTGAACTGGCCATTTCCATGGCACAGGAAGGGGGCATCGGCATCATTCACAAAAACATGTCGATCAAGAAGCAGGCGGAGCAGGTGCGCAAAGTAAAACGCTCCGAAAGCGGCATGATCCTCGACCCGATCACCCTGCAGGAAGACGCCACGCTCGGCGATGCTATCCGCATCATGTCGGAGAACAAAATCGGCGGTATACCTATTACCAACGGAAACGGCAAGCTGACCGGCATCCTCACCAACCGCGACCTACGTTTCGAGAAGAACATGTCGCTGCCTGTAAGAGATGTGATGACGACCGAAAACCTGATCACGGCCGCGAAAGGAACTGACCTGGCCAAAGCCGAAGACATTCTGCAGGAATACAAGATCGAGAAGCTGCCCGTGGTGGACGACAAGGGCAACCTGGTAGGTTTGATCACTTACAAAGACATCCTCAAAAAGAAAGACCGCCCGAACGCCTGCAAAGATGAATACGGCCGTCTGCGCGTAGGTGCCGCCGTTGGCGTAACCCCTGACGTGATGGACCGCATCAAAGCACTCGTAGAGGCTGGCGTGGACGTGATCAGCGTGGACACGGCGCACGGTCACTCCAAAGGTGTGCTCGACGTGGTACGCAAGATCAAAGAAAATTTCCCGAAGCTAGAGGTGATTGCCGGTAACGTAGCCACCGCCGATGGCGCAAAAGCCCTGGCAGATGCGGGTGCCGATGCCGTGAAAGTAGGCGTTGGTCCGGGCAGTATCTGCACCACCCGCGTGATCGCAGGTATAGGCATGCCACAGCTGTCTGCCGTGATGGAAGCCGCCAGAGGTCTGCAGGGAACCGGTGTACCAGTGATTGCCGATGGTGGTATCAAGTTCTCAGGCGACATTGTGAAGGCACTGGCCGGAGGCGCCAGCACCGTAATGGTGGGTTCGCTTCTGGCTGGTACCGAAGAGGCGCCGGGCGAAATGATCATTTACGAAGGACGTAAGTTCAAGACCTACCGTGGCATGGGCTCGATTGAGGCGATGGAGGAAGGCTCGAAAGACCGCTACTTCCAGGGCAACGAAAAAGACAGCAAGAAACTGGTGCCGGAAGGTATAGTGGGTCGCGTGGCTTACAAAGGTCTGGTGTCGGAGGTGATCTACCAGTTGGTGGGTGGTATCCGCGCCGGCATGGGCTATTGCGGTACGCCGACTATACCTACACTGCAAGAGGCCAAGATGGTGAAAATAACAGGGGCTGGCCTGCGCGAAAGTCATCCGCACGATGTGCACATCATGCGCGAGGCGCCGAACTACAGCCGCTAGTTATTACATTGACAGCATTAAAGAAGAAGTAGGTTGGCTTTTGTTAACCTACTTCTTCTTTTTTACGTTATGCAAGTTGTTCTTTCAAAACTCACCTCGACAACTTGGCCAAAGAGCAAAAAATTTTCTTACCTTACAAACTGATAAAGTCTCGGGCAAGCCATTTTCTATCGCCGAAAAAACTAAGCACGGTTTTCCGTTTTATGCTTTATAGAACCAACGCAAAATCTCTATTTATTACCTCTGCCCTGATCAGCTGGTCACTCCTGCTGGCTAATGTGCTGTTGGCGGCTGAGAGTATGCATCGCGAGAGCTCCATTGCGCTGGATCTTCCTTTCGTCAACAATTTCCTGATCGTTGTATTCATCATATCGGTGTTCGGTTTTCAACGCCTTAGCGCCGAGAACCTCAAAGGAATAGACTTTATCGGCTACCTCTGGAACATCTTTGCCAAAGGAGGTATAGCCGCCTACCTGAGCATTGCCTTGTACATGGTATACCGCATGGTCACCAACTACTCGAGTGTGCAGTCGCCGCTGCTGTTGCACATGGTCTACCAGCTAAACTTCGGCTTGATGGTGTTGTTCCTGGCAAAGGCCTTTTACGTTTGGCGCCAGCTCATACTCTATCATAAAAACAAGTTTATCCAGATCGCCTGGGACTGGTACGAGATCCTGCTGTTTGCCACGCTGATTTTAACGCTGCTCAATTTCAACTACAGTAGTCTGATCTTCCTGCCTTTGCTAGGATTGATCGGGCTCTATACCTTGTTCCTGTGCACCAACCTGAAGTGGGTTGCCTACCTGACATTCAACAAAAAAGGCAGGTCTCTTATATTGCTCGTGGCCATCCTGCTGGCCTGCTATATCTTCTTTGACTTTTTCTACGGCTTTGCAGACAGCCCGCTGCTGGTGATCGATTACTCTGACGTGGGCTTCCTGCTGCTGGCCATGTTCTTTGTGGCCCTGTATACCCTGGCCTCTTTCCTTGTGGCGCTTTTTAGCTTGCCAACTTCCAGTGTGTTTGAGCAAAAGAGCGAGGACCTGCTCAATTTTCAGCGCCTAAGCCAGTCTATACAGCAGGGGCAGAGTGAGAAACAGGTATACGATATGCTCTTTGAGAGTACCGTGAAGGCATCGGATGCCAGCGCTGCCTGGCTCGAGATATTCAGGGGCGAGAAAAAAGACGAGATAGAACTGTGCCATCAGCTCACCATAGAAGAAGAGCAGATCAAGCGCATCCGCCACCTGCTGCTGGCCTACAACATCCAGCACATCGACTACATCAACAACAACCTCGACCGTAACCCCGGTTTCCGTGACCTGACGCTGCCCTGGAAGTCGCTCATCATCCTGCCAATCAAATCCAAGAAGCACCTGTTTGGGGTGCTATACCTGCTCAAGGACATTGAGCAGGGATTTGACAGGGAAACGGTGAACGTGCTGCGCACTTTTACCAACCAGACCATTCTCACCATCGAGAACCTGCGCCTGGTGCACGAGTCGCTGCAGAACGAGCGTTACAAAGAAGAACTCAAGATCGCCTCGGTGGTGCAGGATAGCCTGATCCCGAAAAAATTCCCGAGCGACAGTTGGTTTGAGATCTCGACCTACGCCAAAGCCGCCAAAGAGGTGGGCGGTGACTTTTATGACTTCCTGCAACTAAGCGAGTCGCGCATTGCCATCATCATCGGCGACGTGTCGGGTAAAGGTATTTCGGCGGCCTTCCACATGGCCCAGATGAAAGGTATCTTTCATGGCCTGATGCAGCAGGATATGCCGCCAAGCGAGTTCATGAAACAGGCCAATAGCGCTCTGAGCCGCTGCCTCGAGAAAACCTCTTTTATCACTTCTGCGCTATACATCATTGATTATCGCATGAAGGGCTTTATGTTTGCCCGCGCGGGCCACTGCCATACCCTGTATTACAACTCCATGATGGACGACACCTTCTATTTTCAGACGGATGGACTGGGACTTGGCATCATTCGTGATAAAAGTTATAACAATCACGTCCGGGAAATGTATTATGACTACAACCCGACCGACGTGATGGTGATTTACACGGATGGCATCGTGGAGGCCCGCAATCCGCAGAATGACGAATACGGAGAGGACAGGCTGCGCTACATGCTCACCCAGACCTACCACCTGGAGGCCGAGGACATCAAGTACGCCATCATCAACGATCTGGAGGACTTTACCGGTCCGACAGAAAACATATACGACGACCAGACGCTGCTCGTCATCAAGTTTAAACCGACTCAACCTAGTGAATAGTTATACGTAAAGGATGCCGATGAAAATTACTAACCAAATCAAAGACACAACGATCATCATCACCCTGGATGGTGAACTGGACGCAAGCTCATCTGTAATGCTCGATGAAGCACTGTCCGACCCCGAGATTATGACCTACAGCAAGATCCTGGTAGACTGCAAAGACCTGAACTACATTTCGTCTGCAGGCCTTGGGGTATTTATTTCGCACCTGCAGCGCTTTGAGGATGCTCACATCAAGCTCATTTTCTACAACATGCAGGACAAAGTGCGCAACGTATTCGAAATCCTGGGCCTCGACCTGCTCATGACCATTGTTTCGGATTACGAGGAAGCCATGACCATTGCTGATGAATAATAAAATTACAGTTAGCTGTACTAAAAAAAATCTGAAGCAAATACGGGACTTCGTCACGGAGTATCTGGCAGTGTATACCTTGTCAGACATCCAGATGAACCAGATCGTATTGGCCGTGGATGAGATATGCGCCAACCTCATCATCCACGCCAACAACGAAGACCCGTCCAAAAGCATTTCCCTCTCCATCACGGAGAAGGCCGGCATCGTCAAATTCGAGATCGTCGACAACGGGGTGGCCTTCCGTCGCTCTGAGTATAAAGAGCCTAACATCGAAGAACACATCCGGGTCGGCAAGAAAGGGGGCGTCGGCATCGCCCTGGTCAACCGCATCATGGACCGTGTGGAATTTGAGACGACCGACAGGCAGAACACCTGCTTCCTGTACAAAAAAATTAAATAGGGCTGAACTGCACACTTTTAGCGCCCCGCATCCGTTATCCGGAACGAAATCGCATGCAATAGGATTATAGTGGTACTTTTTGACTAATCTGTCAGAAAAATTAACTAAAATTGCATGATCTGACCTCGTCAGAGCAAAACCAAGCGTTAGTTTATCATCTATTTATGCGCAGCAATCAACTACTTGTTGCGGCAGCGGCTCTTGTTATGGCTGGCTGTACCGCAACTAAGAAGAATGACAAGCAGGAACCTATCATTGCGACCATTGGCTCCCAACCTATTTACACATCCGAGTTTCAGTATGTGTATGAGAAGAACAACGGGGGCAACGAAGATGCCTATACCCGCCAGAGTGTAAGCGAGTACCTCGACCTCTATACCCGGTTCAAACTGAAGGTGATGGAAGGCGAGAGCCGTGGCCTGGACACCACCGCCGCTTTTAAGCGCGAACTGGAGGGCTACAAAGAGCAGCTTGCACAACCCTACCTCACCGAAAAGAGCGTGACCGACCAACTGGTGCGGGAGGCTTATGAGCGCCTGAAACAGGAGGTAAACGCCTCGCACATCCTGCTGGGCCTGCCCAACGACCCGAGTCCGCAGGATACACTGGCTGCCTACAATCAGGCCATGGAGCTGCGCAAGCGACTTAAGGCCGGTGAGGATTTCGGCAAGCTGGCACGTGAGTTTTCGCACGACCCGTCCGCCAGCGAAAACGGCGGCAACCTGGGCTATTTCACAGCCATGCAGATGGTCTACCGCTTCGAGGACGCCGCCTACAAAACACCGGTTGGCCAGATCTCGCAGCCGGTTCGCTCCCGTTTCGGCTATCACCTGATCAAAGTAAACGACAAGCGCAACGCGCAGGGCGAAGTGAAAGTGGCCCACATCATGGTGCGCGCCACACCGGGCATGCCGAAAGCGGACTCGCTGGCAGCCAAGCAGCGCGTAGACGCTATTTACAAGCGCGTGCAGCGCAACGAGAACTGGGACCGCCTGGCGGCTGAGTTTTCGGAGGACGCCAACTCTGCCGCCAACGGTGGTGAACTGCCTTGGTTCGGTACCGGCCGCATGATCCCGTCCTTTGAGGAAGTAGCGTTTGGTCTGAAGAAAGAGGGCGAAATAGCTCCTCCTGTCCTGACGCCCTATGGCTGGCACATCATCAAGCTGATCGGCAAGCAGCCGCTTCCTTCGTTTGAGGACATGGAGCAAAACCTGCGCAACAAGATCGCCAAGGACTCCCGTTCTGAGCTCAACAAGGCAGCCTTCCTGAAGCGCATCAAATCAGAAAACAACTTCAGCGAAGACGCCACTGTCAAAGCCGCCGCTTTAAGCAAGGGAACAGATGACCTGCTGCAGGGCAAGTGGGATTTTGATGCCGCCGACAAAACACTGAAGAACACACTCTTCACGATACAGGGCAAGCCCTATACCGTGGCCGACTTCTATACCTACGTGAAGGCAGAGCAGCGCCCGCGTATGGTCGGCACTCCGCAACACCACATGAACTCGCTCTACGACAACTTCGTGCAGAAGAGCCTGCTGGCGTACGAGCGTGCCAACCTGGAAAACAAATACCCTGACTACCGCATGCTGGTGCGCGAGTACCACGATGGCATCCTCCTGTTCCAGCTGATGGACGAGAAGGTATGGTCGAAGGCGGTGGAAGACACGACTGGTCTGAAGGCTTTCTTCGATCAGAACCGCGACAAGTACCAGTGGAAAGAGCGCGTGCATGCCACCGTGATCAGCGCTGCCAACAAAGAGCTCCTCACCAAGGCTCAGCAGCAATTGAACGAGCGCCGCTACGAGGTGCGCAACGGCAAACCAGCCGATATCACATTCGAAACAAACAGCGCCACGCCGGACCAGGCGAGCATAGCCCGATTAAGCGAACTAGCAGACCGCCTGAGCAACAACCCGAACCTGACGCTGGAAGTGAATGGCCACGCCGACGCACGTGAGGCAGCCGGCAAGCGTGACCTCGCTGCAGAGCGCTCCAAAGCCATTGTAGCCTTCCTGACAGGACGAGGCGTACCAGCCAACCAGCTCAGCGCCAAAGCACTGGGCAAAACCAAGCAAGCCGCCGCTGATAATACAGAAACCGGTCGCCGCCGCAACAGACGCGTATCGTTTACGCTTTACTCACCCGAACTAAGCGTGCTGGCCGACAACCTGAATGCCGGTAACCCCCTGGGTGTGCAGATCACTGAAAAGAGATTCCAGAAAGGCGAGAACAAAGCCGTGGACGCTGTTAAGTGGGAGAAGGGAACCTACAACACCGAACTGAACGAGCGCCAGTACCTGGTGATCGTGCACGACGTGCTGGCTCCTGCTCCAAAGCAGCTCTCCGAAGTAAGAGGCCAGGTAACGGCCGACTACCAGAACTATCTGGACGAACAGTGGGTGAAGCAGCTGCAGGAAAAGAACCCGGTTAGCGTTAACCAGACAGAGGTCGATAAAATCATTAGAAAATAAAGCGGGTCCGCAACAAGAGAACCGATAGAAGCCAACATGTACAACACAATCCATAAAACGAGAACCCTGTCCCTGCTACTGCTCTGCCTGATCACAGCCTTTACAGCGACGGCACAGGCGCCCACCCAGAAGAAACTGGACGGCATCATAGCCAAGGTAGACAACCACGTGATCCTGCGCTCAGAGCTTGAGTTCAGCTACCTGCAGTTCCTGGCCCAGAACAAACAGCAGCCAAGCCCGCAGACGGAACCCATGAAGTGTGAGATCCTTAAGTCGATGGTGCAGGAAAAGCTGTTGCTGGCCCGCGCCGAGATTGACTCTGTGGTAGTGGAAGAAACGGCTGTAACTGGTGAACTAAACCGCAGAATTGATTACCTGGCCTCGCAGGTAGGTGGCACGGAGCGTCTGGAGCAATATTATAACAAGAGCGTAAAGCAACTGCGCGACGAACTCCGTCGCTCTGTTCGCAACCAGATGTTGTCGGAAAAGATGCAGCGCGAAATCACTGAAAAAGTAACCGTAACCCCGAAAGAGGTGCGCCGCTATTTCAACCAGATTCCCGCTGACAGCTTGCCTTACTTCTCCAGCGAAGTGCAACTGAGCCACATCGTGAAGTATGCCGAGGTAAGCCGCCAGCAAAAGCAGGCTGCCCGCCAGAAGCTTGAAGCAATTCGCGAGCGCATTGTGGCCGGCGAAGACTTCGCTACACTGGCCCGTGAGTATTCTGAAGACCCGGGCTCGGCAGAAGCAGGCGGAGAACTTGGTTTCTTCAAGAAAAAGGAACTGGTACCGGAGTACGAAGCCGCTGCGCTGCGCCTCGAGCCAGGCCAGATGTCGAACGTAATCGAGTCGATGTTCGGCTTTCACCTGATCCAGCTGATCGAGCGCAAAGGACAGGAGTTCAACACACGTCACATCCTCATCAAGCCTGAAACTGCCCGTGTGGATGTGCAGGACGCCATCGCCGCACTGGACAGCGTGCGCACCCTCATCGTGAACGACAGCATCAGCTTTGCGAAGGCTGCCAAAGATTTTTCGGACGATAAGAACACAAAGGACAACGGAGGCACCCTTATAAGCCGTATGACGGGTAACTCGTACATCCCGATGAACGAGGTGGAACCAAGCATCTTCTTCGTGATCGACACCATGAAAGTGGGTGACGTATCGAAGCCGGTAAGCTTTACCACGCCGGACGGTAGAGAGGCCGCCCGTATCATTATGCTTCGCTACAAATCGACCCCTCACCTGGCCAACATGCGCGACGACTACCAGAAAATAGCCGCCGCCGCCCTGGCCCAGAAAAGGGACAAAGCGGTGGATGAGTGGTTCCGAAAAAACATAGACACCGTATTCATTGAGATCGACCCCGAGTACGACCAGTGCAAAGTGCTTGACTTAACGCAATAGACACATACATGAAGCAGTATACCTCTGACAAAGAAGCAGCCGACGCGCTGTACCACTCCTACCAGGACCTCACTTCCGAAATATCAAAAGTGATCGTAGGACAGGAAGAAGTCGTTCGGCTGGTGCTTACGGCCGTTTTTTGTCAGGGGCACTGCCTCTTGGTAGGCGTTCCGGGCCTGGCCAAAACCCTCCTCATCCAGACCATCGCCTCCTCGCTCGACATGTCTTTCAGCCGGGTGCAGTTTACCCCGGACCTGATGCCGAGCGATATTGTGGGAGCCGAAACGATGGACAAGGACCGTAATTTCAACTTCGTGACGGGCCCTATCTTCGCCAACATCATTCTAGCAGACGAGATAAACCGCACGCCTCCCAAAACCCAGGCGGCCCTGCTGGAGGCCATGCAGGAGTATGCCGTGACCGTAGCCGGCAAGCGCTACGAACTGCCGCGCCCTTTCTTCGTGCTGGCCACCCAAAACCCGATTGAGCAGGAAGGTACCTATCCCCTGCCCGAAGCACAGCTCGACCGCTTCATGTTCAACATCACGCTGGGCTACCCAAGCTACGAGTCGGAACTGCAGATCGTGAAGAACACTACCGGCGCAGCACGTGTGGCTCTCGACAAGATTCTGCACGCCGATGACATCATGGCCTTCCAGCAACTGGTGCGCCGCGTACCCGTGGTGGACAATGTGGTGGAGTATGCCGTGAAGCTGGTACACAAGACCCGACCAAATACAGCAATGGGATCTGAGCGGGCCAGTCAATACCTGGAATGGGGTGCCGGACCGCGTGCCTCCCAGCATTTGATCATCGGGGCGAAATGCAACGCCTTGCTCAACGGCAAATACTCGCCAGATATAGAAGACGTACAGGCCGTTGCCCTACCCATCCTCCGTCACCGCATAGTGCGTAACTTCAAAGCCGAGGCAGAAGGTATAACGGTAGAGCAGCTGATTCAAGAACTCCTGTAATTGTTAAATTGTTGATGGTTAAATTGTTTAAAGCTGGAAAGGTATAGCAAAGCTAACTGAATACAGTTGAAGGTTAAAGCAGAGTGTGCCCTATTCGATTTTTCAGATACACAGGGTTTCAACAATTTAGCAATTGAACAATTTAACCATCCAAGAGTCAACAATTTAACAATTCAGCCATTTAGCAATTTAACCTCCAAACAATTTAGCAATCTAAGCTTATTGGTGTAATTTTGCGCCTGTACTGATTTTTTGACACATTACCCTGAGACTTATGGAGGCGGCAGCGCTATACGTTCGCTTTAAAAAAAACCTGGCCACGATCATTGGAGCCCTGAACAGCAAACTGGAGGTTCGCTCCATGCCATACAATGTATCTATTCCGCTGGAAGTAGATCTGCTGGCTGATATTCTGCGTTTGCATGGCCTTGAGTTCAAATCTGAAACAGCTGGGGCAGCCCGACTGGAGGATTTCACGCGTTGGTTTGAGCAGAACGAGAACACGGTGATGGACACCTTGCAGCGTGTCATGGAAGACAAAAAAGCTTACATGAAAACGTCAGGCGGTGTGATCCTGCAGAAAGAAATGCTGATCCGCAGACTGGAGTTTTTCAATGAAACGGCCCATACCCTGCAGGTGATGATGCGCCAGCAGCAGCTTAACAGCCCAAAACACTTCAAATACCCTTTCCTATTGAATCAATAGCCCTCGGCTATACCTGATAAACACAAAGCGCCCGCAGTCTTATTCCTGCGGGCGCTTTGTGTTTTATACCTGGGAGTGCTTACTTGTTCCGGATAGAGGTATGTCCCTCTTTGGAATGCTCCAGTTCCAACTCCCCTTTGGGTTCTTTCTTCATGCTGGAGTCCGCTTCCTCCCCTACCGGGCCTTTTGCCACCGTGATGCCGCCATCCACCATATAGAGCGCACCCGTCACATACGAAGCTTCGTCCGAGGCCAGGAAGCAGTAAACGTTCGCCACTTCTTCGGGGCTGCCCCGGCGCCCCATGGGCGTGGCTCCTTTCATGGTCTTCACCATTTTGCCATCCATCGGGCCGGTGCTCTCGTGGGTCCAGGCGGTGTCAATCGGCCCCGGCCCCACAATGTTCACCCGCACTCCGAACTGCGCCTGCTCTACGGCCAGCCCTTTCATAAAGGCATGAATAAAACCTTTGGTGCCACCGTAAGGGGTATTTTGCGCTATGCCGATCACGCCAGCTTCTGATCCGGCCGATACGATGTTCCCTTTCGTCTTGTGCAGTTCGGGCAGGGCGGCCTTGCTCATGGCAAAGGCAGTCTTGATGTTGTTCTTGATCATGTAGTCCAGGGATTCCTCGGTATAGTCCTGCAGCAGGTTCACCTCAGGGAAAACCCCGGCATTATTCACCAGGATATCGAGATGTCCATATTGCTTCACAGCCAGTTCAACACACGCCTTCGCGTTGGCTGCAGTGGAGATGTCGCCGATATAGGCGATCGCTTCTCCGCCCTGCTTCTGGATTTCCTTCACTACGTCTTCTACGGGGTCCTCCGGGAAACCTGCTACCACTACGCGGGCCCCTTCCTGCGCAAATTTCTTGCAGATGGCCTCTCCTATACCTGTTCCGCCGCCCGTCACGATAGCGACTTTGCCTTCCAGTCTGTTTTTCATAGATCAATGGTTAAAGTTTTTAGCACATAGATTGTATCATCCTATAACGGCTGCAACTCCCGGTCGGTTGGTACTTAGTAGGGCAGGAAAGATTATACTTACATTTTTGCCTGATTAGCGTATGACAGACAAAGCAGGAGAGGCGACGATCCATCTGTCCATTAAAACGAAACATATCCATGAGCTTTTTATACAACACCCTGCCCGATGCTTTTGATGAACAACTAGAGACAGACCATCTGGTCATCAGGCCCTATGCAGAGGGAGACGAGCAGGAGTTTATGCGTGTTATCCATGAAGATGCATCGGCCCTGAGCCCGGCCTTTACCGGAAGAGTGGCCAGCGTGCGCGTGCTGGAAGATGCCCGCATACAGCTGGCCCAATTGCGCACCGACTGGGATAACCGCAAGCAGTTTGATTTTGGTGTGTGGCTTCGGGAGAGCAACACGTATATCGGTGATATCACGCTCAAAAACATAGACCGGTCCGTGCCCAAAGCGGAGGCCGCCTTATACTTCACCAGCTGGTCCGAAATGCTGGACCTGGCGCAGGAAGCTTTCAGAGCGGTGCTGCATTTTGCCTTTGAGGACTTGAAGCTCAACAAGGTATACATGCGCTGCACACAGTATAATAATGTGTGCGCCCAGTTGGCCGAGAGCTGTGGCTTTGTGAAAGAAGGCGTGCTGCGAAGTGACTTCAGGGGTGCCGACTCCGAGGATCTTCTAGACCTGAGCTACTACGGCATGACCCGCGACGATTACGAACAGGCAACCCAGCTTAAAGAGCGCGATTCCCAGGAAGCGGTTTAACCCCTCTACTTACGAGGCTTCGCCACAAAAAAGTCCGTATCGAATGTCAGGTATAGCGCGTTCGAAAATTCCAGTTTCGGATCATCCAGGTCGATGACAGGCTCCAGGCGCAGCGTCAGGTATAGGTCGTCCAGTACTTCGATGTCCTTCATCAGGCGGAGAATCAGCAGATGTCGGTCTTCCTGTATGTAGTCGGGGTTTTTGTAGGTAGTGGAAGCCGACTGAAATAGCTTGCCTCCCAGCTCCGTGATATACCCGTCACCACGCCAATAGCTCAGCATCACATCCTGGTACTTGGTGTCTATACCTGCATTCAGGTAAAGGGCACCGCCCTTCGTGAAAGGCAGTTGAAAGGTGTTGGAGAAGTCGTTGAAGCCAAGCAGGTAGTTTTTAGTGTATACCCGGTGGAGCACGCGGTGCGGCAGTTGGCGCTCCAGTTCAACTCCTACGGCGGCATTGAATACCGTGAGTAAGGGCAATGGCGAAGCGTCGATCTGTCCGCCTTTGTGCTGCGCCGTGAACTGCACAGGTATAGCCAGACGCAGGGTATCGCCCTCCACCCTGCCGGGTTTGTTGAGCAGGCGTATAGCAGAGCTGATGCCGCCGGCCACTTCCTCCCGCACCGGGTCAGCCGGGTAAATCATTTTGCTCCAGTCGATCCAGGCATCCAATTTAACGCGGTGGGTGTTCAGCAAAAACTGCAGGCCGTTCTCCAGCCGGTCGTTGATCACCCGCTCAAAATCATAGAGCGGCTCTACATACCCATGGCTGACGTTGCCTTCCAACGTGCCAAACACAAAGGCCCAGTTTTCCTGCTGCCATTTCACCGTGAAGGTCGGCTGAAAGTCCTGGTAGCCTGAGCTGCCGAAGTCCTTCCAGAGAAAAGCGCCCGCATCAATTCGCACAGAAGCAGACGGGTAGTAGCTCACGCGCGGCATCAAATGGTAGCCAAACAAGGTATAGCCATCGGCTATCTTGTTGAAGTACTCGTTGTTTTTAGAGAAGCCAAAGGCATGCAGTCCAATTCTAATCTGGTTAGCATTTTCAGGATTCACAGGTATAGCCAGCTTCAGGGCGTCGTTGTTTAGCTGGCTATACCCTAAATAACTGTATAGCACAGCAAACGCACAAAATAAAAGCCTGAAATATATCATAAAAAAGCGTGTAAGATGGCACAAAAGCCGGTCGGTATATGTTGTAACAAGACGGCCATAATCAACTAAAATATTTAGCAAAATACCTGCTACTTTTTTTGCAAATTGATTTTGAACGTCGTAATTTCACATCAATATAAAGCTATTTAATTAAACACACATGAGCGTAAGCAACGAAAAACTAAAAGCCCTGCAGCTGACGATAGACAAGCTTGACAAGACTTACGGTAAAGGTACCGTGATGAAGTTGAGCGACAACAAAGTGGAAGACATTCCGGCTATCTCTACCGGCTCGCTTGGACTTGACATTGCTTTAGGAATTGGCGGTTTGCCGCGCGGCCGTGTCATCGAAATCTACGGTCCTGAATCGTCTGGTAAAACCACGCTTACCATGCATGCCATTGCAGAGGCGCAGCGCGCCGGTGGCCTGGCCGCCTTTATCGACGCAGAGCACGCATTTGACAAGGCATACGCCGAAAAACTTGGAATAGACACTGAAAACCTATTGATCTCGCAGCCTGACAACGGTGAGCAGGCCCTGGAGATCGCCGATCACCTGATCCGCTCCGGCGCGATCGATATTATTGTAATTGACTCTGTAGCCGCTCTCGTACCGAAAGGTGAACTGGAAGGCGACATGGGTGACAGCAAAATGGGTCTTCAGGCTCGTTTGATGTCGCAGGCACTGCGTAAGCTGACCGGTACGATCAACAAAACCGGCTGCTGCTGTATCTTCATCAACCAGCTTCGTGAGAAGATCGGTGTGATGTTCGGTAACCCGGAAACAACTACCGGTGGTAACGCCCTGAAGTTCTACGCCTCTGTACGTCTGGATATCCGTCGTATCGGTCAGATCAAGGAGTCTGCCGATAACATCACGGGTAACCGTACCCGCGTGAAAGTGGTGAAAAACAAAGTGGCGCCTCCGTTCAAAGTGGTGGAGTTTGACATCATGTACGGCGAAGGCATCTCTAAAGTAGGTGAGATTCTGGACCTGGGCGTTGAGCTGGGTGTGGTGCAGAAGTCTGGTTCGTGGTTCTCTTACAACGGCGACAAGCTGGGCCAGGGCCGTGACGGCGTGAAGCAGATCCTGCTTGACAATCCGGAACTGCAAGAGGAGATTGAAGCTAAGATCAGAGCAATTGTGAAAGGTGAGCCTGAAAAAGTGGCCGCAGCATTGGAAGATCTGAGCGGTGCGGAATGAACATTATTCCCATCTCATAAATAATCAAAAAGGTGCTACCCTGTGTAGCACCTTTTTGCATTTTAAGTTGTTGGTAGTGTGAAGACAACTTATTATCTTTAGAGTAAGGGCCCGCAGTTGGTATAATAGTTGATATTGGAGATGCTATAAAACACTGTAAGTCTGAAACTGCTTATGAAGAAGATTTTTCCAGCGATAATATTGGCCATCATGGTGCTCTCCGGCTTTGCAGCCAAAGAGTCACTTCGCACTATCCCTAACGAAAGCTTTAGTGCAGGCGAACTGCTCAAGTATAAAGTGCATTATGGCCCGATAACGGCAGCCGAAGCCGTGATCGATATCGCACCCAACCTGCACCGCGTCAACGACAGGCCGACCTATAAAGCCACCGTGTATGGCAAGACCAGCAGTTCATTCGACCTGTTCATCAAGATTCGCAATACCTACCAGTCTTACATTGATACAGCTGCCATTCTTCCGCACCGTTCTTTCCGCAACATTGAGGAAGGCAGCTACCGTAAGCGCGAAACCGTGGACTTTAACCACTACACAAACACGGCCCAGGTAGAGTCAAAGAAAAAGAACAGAGACAAAAGGCAAAGTAGCCATAAGATTCCTTCCGGCGCCCAGGATATTGTGAGCGGGTTTTATTACCTGCGCACCCTCGATTACGACCGTTACAATCCCGGCGACAAGTTTACGGTCAAAGGATTCTTCGACGAAGAGGCGTTTGACATGGTAGTTACTTATCAAGGCCGCGAAACGATCAGCACCAAGGCCGGCGCCTTTAAAGCGATTAAGCTGGTGCCGCGCATGCCGAAAAACAAGCTGTTTAATGGTGAGGATGCCATTACCGTATACCTATCGGATGATAAAAACAAGATACCGGTACTGATCTCAGCCAATATGTTTGTGGGTGCTGTGAAAGTTGACCTGTACGAACACCGGAATCTGAAACATAAACCTGCCCTTGTGGCACAGAAATAAAAGAAAAAGCCAGCTTAGACAGCTGGTTTTTCTTTTGCTGAAAAGCCAATGTTAAGAAAATATTATGATTTGACCGCCACCTACTTCTATACCTCCGGAATGGTATCTTTGTATTGAAATGGAGACCACTGAATGGCTTCCAACAATCGTTATACCTGCCTGATAGTAAAGGTAGGAAAACATAATCCTAAAAACGTGCAGACACCTAACCAAGCCCATTACAAAATACTAGTAGTTGACGATGACCCGGATATCGTAGAACTGCTGCAGTATAACCTTGCCCGCGAAGGCTACGATGTAGCCCAGGCCGACAACGGCAAAAAAGCAATAGAGGTAGCGAATACTTTTAAGCCCGACGTGATTTTGATGGATGTGATGATGCCGGTGCTGGACGGGATAGCCGCCTGTCGCCAGCTGCGCGAAGACCAGGACTTCCGTCATACGCACATCATTTTTCTGACCGCTCGATCAGAGGAGTTCTCAGAAGTAGCCGCTTTCGACGCGGGCGCCGATGACTTTATCACAAAACCGATAAAGCCCCGTGCCTTACTCAGCCGCCTGGCAGCCTATGCCCGCCGCGATGCGCAGCAGGAAGAACAGGAGCAGGTGATCGAGATCGGGGGGCTGCGCATAGACCGCACCAGCTTTGCCGTGTACAAGGGCCAAGAGAAAATCACGCTCCCGAAAAAAGAATTCGAGCTGTTGGCCTTTCTGGCGGCTACTCCGAACAAGGTGTTCACACGCGAAGAGCTGCTCAACAACGTGTGGGGCAGCGACGTGTATGTGATCGCCCGCACCGTGGACGTGCACATCCGGAAAGTGCGCGAGAAGATAGGCGACGATCAGATCAGGACCATCAAGGGTGTTGGCTACAAGTTTAACACCGACTAAAACATGAATTTAAACTCCCGTACGCTTGCCCTTTTAGTATCCCTGGCAGTGGCCCTTGTGCTCACTGCCTTTTTGGCTTTAGCCAGCTACTTTTCCTCCAGGGGCTTGATGGCGGCACTTGTACTGGTGTTCATTTGCTGCTTCCTGCTGGTTTATTTTTCTTACGAGGCACTGGTCATCCGCGAGGTCAAAAATGTGTACTCCAGCCTGGAGAAAATAAAGAAGCAGGAGTACCGCAAAGCAGAGGGCCGCTCCCTGTTCACGGCTGACCCGCTCCGAAAAATAAAGGACGACATCTTCCTGATTGCCGAGCGCAAGCAGCAGGAGATCGACGAACTCCGGCACTTGCAGGTCATGCGTCGCGAGTTTCTGGCCGATGTTTCACACGAGCTCAAGACCCCGATCTTCGCCGCGCAAGGCTTTATCCATACCTTGCTAGACGGCGCCATGGACGACCCCGCCGTGCGCGACAAGTTTTTGCAGAAGGCGGCCAACAGCCTCGATGGCCTTGACACCCTGGTGCAGGACCTGATCAGCATCTCGCAGTTCGAGAAGGGCGTTGTGAGAATGGAGAAGCAGGACTTTGACGCTGTGCAGCTGGTACAGGAAGTTTTTGAGCAGCTGGAGCAAAAAGCCAATAAAAGCCAGACGAAACTGCATCTGGTAGATGTGAACCCTGGCGAGAAAGTAATGATCCACGCCGACCCAAATCGTATCCGTCAGGTGTTCATCAACCTGGTGGACAACGCCATCAAGTACGGTCACACGGGCGGCAATATCTGGGTTTCGTTTACGGAAGGACGCAAGCGCTATACCATCACCGTGAAAGACGATGGCCCAGGTATAGCCCAGGAACACATCAACCGCATATTCGAGCGCTTCTACCGCATCGACAAAAGCCGCTCCCGCGACAAAGGCGGCTCTGGCCTCGGACTGGCCATCTCCAAGCACATCATCGAAGCCCACCGCTCCTTCATCGCCGTCAAAAGCGAACTCGACAAGGGCACGACACTCCGGTTTAAATTACTGAAGGCGAAGGGAGTATAAAATTCTCTAATCACCCCTATCTTACCCAAATTCACCCATCAATAAACGCCTTTTACCACCCTCTTCCAGCCTTTTGGCTTTACTTGCTCATCCAGATCAAATAAAAGTAATTTAAACAAAACAAATATTAATATTTTCAGTAAAAACATAATATAACTTATTAAGAATATTTGTTTTATATAGGATACTGCGGTAGAGGCGAGGAATTTGGTTATAGTATTAATTATATTTTCTCTTTCTAAAGCGGATCTGGTAAATCATTGTCCCTACACTAGCTCAACACCCTTTCTCTTATCATATTTTGAACTCGATTTAAAGAAAAATGAGAAAGTACAACTCAGCTGATGCTCGCCGTCTTGCAATTTGGCCGCCGCTTCCTTTAAACGTACACTACCGTCAACCAATGGAGTGCCGTCCATTTCCGCTCGGACACGAAAACTGCCAGATATATTCAATGGCCAGACATGCCATCTGGAATGCATGCCAGGCTCTCGGATTGAAAAGAAATGATGTAGTACTTGTACCGGCTTACCATCATGGTTCCGAAATTGAGGCCTTACTCAAAGCCGGATTGAGCATCAAGTACTATGAGCTGAATGATATGCTTGAGCCTGATGAAAACGAATTGGAACAATTAATAACCCCTGATGTGCGAGCTTTGTACCTGACACATTATCTAGGATTCACTCAAGATGCAGCTTACTGGAGAAAATGGTGCGACCAAAGAGGACTCTTACTGATGGAGGATGCTGCCCAGGCTTTTCTCGCTACACGTGAAGGGCAACCTGTAGGCTCTTTTGGCCACATGGGTGTTTTCTGTCTCTACAAAACTTATGGTATACCTGATGGAGCCGCGGTAATTGCAGATGTTGCCATTCCTGCTCCAACTTCAAGGCCTAAATCAGGGTTTATTCGCATGGCCAAAAGGCATTTTAACTGGCTAGCAGAACGCAACAGTATGTTTGGCCGCGTAAGGTGGTTCTTTGCTCCAATCCTAACATGGTGGCGATTAAAAACAGACCGCCCTGACGAAGATTTTGCTCTAGACGACCCAATGCTGCCTCCGGCTAACATGTCATCACGATTACTACCTTCTGTTCTTAGTGAATCAACTGCTGAAATCAGGAGAGCCAATTATCAGTACCTGCTCGATCACTTGAGCGATTTGGTTCCAGCGCCTTTCCGGACACTGCAGGGAGGTGAGAGCCCATTTGCTTTCCCTATAGAAACAGAAGATCCAAGAGGCTTTTTAAAGAGTATCCGAAAGCAGGGTATAGAAGGGCTTCTTTTCTGGTTTTTCCCACACCCATCACTCCCTGTTGAGGATTTCCCCAAGAGCAAGTTGAGGCGTGAACATATTTTAGCTGTACCTGTGCACCAAGAACTTACAAAAGCTCACTTAGAGCATATTGTAAATGCCGTACTCGAAACACAGGGGAAACTGACACGAACCGCTATTGTAGCTAGCTGAAAAATGATAGATGCTTTGTTTTAATTTCTGAGTGTATGCCTACTAATACGCTATACCAACCTATAAAAACCGATACTTCAGCCCGAACTATCGAGCTATTATCTGGCCAGGAAGTTCTTGACTTAATAAGTGAGCAGGACTTTGTCAAGCAATGGGACTGGCTTTACCAGGCTTGCCCATGGAGTACAGTCTTTCAGTCTAGCCGTTTCGTGATTGCCTGGTACCATACCTACGAAAAGGAATATTTGCCCATAATGGTTAAAGATACGCAGGATGACAGGCTGACAGGCCTGTTGATGCTTGCGCTTCCCAAGTCTCTGCCGACTAAATCAAACATTCACAACAAGCACCCACTTATTATGGGTGCAGGTATGTATGATGCCGAGTATCAAACTTGGCTGGCTTTACCCCTTCAAAGCGATGAGTTTATTTCACAGGCGTTCAGAGAAGTAAAAAAGAGATTCCCTAAAAAAGACATTCTCCTCAGATTTTTACCCCCCCAAGTGCCGCTTGACTGGATTAGTAAGAATCCGCATTGGAAGCAAAAGATAGAGCTCCAGGCTTTTAAACGTCCTATTATGGACCTGCAGGCCCCGGACGTGACACAAATGTTCCGCAAGGCAGAATTCCGCAACAAATTGAATCGCTTAAAGCGGTTAGGCAACTTTCGCTTCGAGCAAATCACGGAGCTAGCAACTTTACAATCGATTTTGGGAGAAATCACGATACAGTACGATTTTAGACAGGGGGCTATGTTCAACATGAACCAGTTTCGAGACAACCCCCTTAAGGCGGCTTTCCTACTAGAAATGTTCAAGCAGGAACTTCTACATGCAACAGTTTTAAGGGCCGATAACAAAATCATTGCCTGTATTATGGCTGTGCAGGGCGGAGAGTGGGTGCACTTAGCAGGCATTAATGTTCATTCACCTTTTTATGCGAACTACTCCCCAGGGTTTGTGCATTTTTTAATGCTGGGTCAATGGCTATCGCAGGAAGGCATTACCTACTTCGATTTGACCCCGGGGGGAGACCCTTACAAAGAGCGCATGGCTAACAGGCATGATAAGGTGCATGAACTCGTTATCTGTAATAATCTCCCTTACCGAGCTAAAAGGTTCCTCCGCAAGAGCAAACATAACCTGCTCACGAAAGTGGGTATACGACCAATGGCATTTGATCTTTCAGTGGACAAACGGCTATACCTGCTTAAAGGGAAAATAAGGGCTTTTATCCAACAGGGTTTGTTCAGCAGCATCGTGCGACAAATAAAAACAAGCTTCATGGGCAGTAGTCCCAGAATTTTACGCATAGCTCCATTAAACGAGACATTTTATGATCCATTAGAAGTGCACCAAAATAATCTGGGTGATCTTCTGTACTTTGAGCAAAATGGGGGCAGTAAAACCAGGTGGGAATTCACCGAAGATGCTATGCGCCGGTTTGAGGTTGGCCAGCAGGCCTATAGCTGGTCAGAAAATGGTCGTCTGCTTGCCTGTGTCTGGGTGGGCATCGTAAAACCTGAACAAATAGAGAATGGACTACCAGAGGGAGCAGCCTTACTGGAAAATCTATATTGTCACGCTGCTGGACGCACTAAAGTGGTAAATTTTCTAAACGCGGTTGCTGCCAGAATAGCTGAAAAAGAGAGCAGGCCTATGTTTCTTGTAACTAACAGGAATGACCCAACATTAGACAAGGCGATGGAGCAGGACCTAAAAGTATATGTGTCGCGCACTGAATGCTATTACATCAATTCGCAACAGGGAGCCGCCTAAATTTCCTTATCTTTGCAGCAATATGGCGATATCTTGAAAAGACATCGTTATCAAAATTCTATTGCTAAAGATGAAATACCCGGTTTTTAAAGACCTGATCATATTTGAGAACGAGGACTTTCTGGTGGTGAACAAGCCGCCGTTTCTAGCCACGCTCGAGGACCGCACTCCGAACACGACCAACCTGCTCAAACTGGCCAAGCAGCACGATCCAAAGCTGCAGGCCTGTCATCGCCTTGACAAAGACACATCGGGCTGCCTGGTGTTTGCCAAAAACCCGGAGGCCTACCGCCACGTGTCGATGCAGTTTGAGCACCGCGAGGTATACAAGGTATACCATGCCGTGGCCTGGGGCACACATAAGTTCGAAGACCACCTGGTCAACCGCTCCATACTCGCCGGCGCCAAAGGGGTGGCCAAGCTTACACCACAGGGCAAGCCTGCCGAGACATACTTCACAACGCTGGAGAACTACAGCCGCCATACCTTGCTGGAGTGCATGCCGGTGACGGGTCGCCTGCACCAGATACGCGTGCACCTTGCCTACCTAGGCGCGCCGATAGTAGGGGATAAACTATACGGTGGCGAGGACCTATACCTGAGCACCCTGAAGCGAAAGTTCAACCTGAAGCAGCAAACCGAAGAGCAGCCCCTTATCAAACGCTTTGCGCTGCATTCGCACGCCATCGGTTTCAGGCTGATGAACGAGGAGCCGATCAAAATCGAAGCGCCTTACCCGAAGGATATGGCCGTGCTGATCAAGCAACTTCGGCAGTACAGCTAGATTTTTTGACAAGAGACTATGTGACAAAGGACAAAAGACGCTGGGAGAACCTGCATCTTTTGTCCTTTTGTTGTTTTAGTGAGTCAGGGAAATAAAGAGCTGTTTGGGCTATTTCCTAAGCCTCCCTCCCATTCCACCACTCATCAAAAAGTCCTTTGTCAAAATTAATTAACCCGCAGCACGATCTTCCCAATGTTTTGGTTGGCTTCCATGTAGCGGTGCGCCTCGGCTACGTCCGCCCAATCGAACACCGAGTCAACTACGGGCTTGATTGTGCCGTTCTCAAACAAAGGCAAAGCAAAAGCGGCCATGTCCTGTGTGAGTCTGATCTGGTAGTCACGGGTGCGGGAACGTAGCGTGGAGCCGATGACCTGCAGGCGCTTGGTCAGGATTTTGCGCAGGTCAAATTCCTCTACTTTGCCGCCGCCCATCGTAGCCAGCAGCACAAGCCGACCGTCCAGGCGCAGGCACTCAATGTTTTGCTTGAAGTAAGGCCCGGCGATAAAGTCCACAATCACGTCCACACCCTCTGAATTGGTATAGGCCAGCACTTCGTCTTCAAAGGGCACTTCCTTGTAATTGATGGCTTTGTGGGCGCCCAGGTCCAGGCAGGCCTGCACCTTTTTTTCAGAGGCCGTCACCAGCACCTCCGCTTGTAAGGCGCGTGCCAGCTGTATACCTGCCGTGCCTACCCCGCTGGCCCCGGCGTGGATTAATACCCGTTCGCCAGCCTGCAGTTTGCCCAGCCACGAGAGCGCCTGCCAGGCTGTCAGGAACACCTCAGGTATAGCAGCCGCTTCTTCCATACTCAGGTTCTCAGGTATAGCCATGGCCATCTCTTCGTTTATCACCGCATATTCGGCATAGCCGCCACCCGGCAGCAGCCCGAAGACCTTGTCTCCTTTCTTGAAACGGGTACAGCTTATACCTGCCTCCACCACCTCTCCGGCTATTTCGAGGCCCAGCAGCGGACTTTCTCCCTTCGGGGGCGGGTATTTACCCTGGCGCTGCATGGTGTCGGCACGGTTGAGGGCAGTGGCGTGCACGCGCACCAGCAGTTCGTATGGTTTCGGTAGTGGCTGTTCGTATTCGCCCAGCACCAGTTGCTCTGGTCCGCCGGGTTGCTTTAGCAGAATGGCTTTCATATCAGTCAGTTTGGAATTAGTTGTGGCTATACCTTAAGACGCCAGCTAAAATTAGATGTTTCTTTCTTCGTACCAAAACTGCCTCCATTCATTCAAAATGGATTCTTATACCTTGGCAGGAAATATTTTTAAGAAATTTAGCCTCAAATACTTGCCCTTTTTACGAAACTTTCGTAATTATACGAAAACATCGTAGAACTATGGAAAAGCTCACGCAACAAGAAGAGGAAGCCATGCAGGCGGTTTGGTCGCTGGATGGCGGATTTATAAAGGAGTTTCTGGAAAAGCTGGAAGAGCCTAAACCGCCCTATACCACGCTGGCCTCTACGGTGAAAAATCTGGAGAAGAAAGGCTTCCTGCAGAGCGAGAAGTTTGGCAACACCTACCGCTATACCCCCATTATCCAAGAAGAAGACTACAAGAAGCGCTTTATGAAGGGTTTTGTGGGCGACTACTTCAAGAACTCCTACAAAGAGCTGGTGGCCTTTTTCGCGAAGGAAAAGCAGATCAGCGCCGAAGAACTGCAGGAGATTATTGACATGATCGAGAATAAAAAAACGAAATGATATGCCGGATTTGCTGTTATACCTGCTAAAAGCAAACGTGGCCCTGGTACTGTTTTACCTGGCCTACCACCTGGCGCTGCGCAAGCTCACTTTCTACCACCTCAACCGGCTTTTCCTGGTGTTCGGCATTCTGTTCTCCGCCGTTTATCCTTTGATAGACCTCTCCGAGCTGTTCAGCCGGCACGAAGAACTGGCCGTGGTGCAAAGCTATGCCGTGGTTATACCTGCCTGGACCCCAACGGCTATACCTGAACAGACCGCATTCGATTATTGGCTTATACCTGTCTGGCTGTTCTGGCTAGGCTGCGGATTGATGCTGCTTCGGCTGACCATGCAGTTTGTCTCGCTCTACCGGATTCACCGCGCCTCAGTGCCCGCCTCTTATCAGGGCGTGGACTTCCGCAAGGTGCCAGGTATAAGCGAGGCCTTTTCGTTCTGGAAAACCATCTACCTGAACCCGGCACAGCACCAGTCGCCCGAACTGGAGTCGATCCTGCGGCACGAGCAGATACACGTGAACGGCTGGCATACCCTGGATGTGCTGCTGGCCGAGTTGAGCACCGTTTTCTACTGGTTCAACCCGGGCGTGTGGCTCATGAAGCAGGCCATGAAAGAAAACCTTGAGTTTATAGCCGACCAGCATGTTGTAAATGCTGGCGTCGACCGAGTAGCCTACCAATACCTCTTACTGAAAGTTGTGGGCGCCACACAACCTCAGCTTGCCAATCAGTTTAACTTCCCATCACTTAAACGAAGAATTGCCATGATGAATAAAATGCCCACAAGCAAGGCAAGCCGGCTCCGATTGCTGGTTGTGCTTCCCCTCGTAACGGTGCTGCTGGTTGCTTTCCGGAGCGCCTCCCAGGACGATATTGCCACTCTTACAGAAACTATACTTCCAGGAGAAACTGTAACGCAGACTGAAGAAAACCCGACTGATGAATACGCCGCCTTCTATGCCCGAAACACCGAGGTAAAACAAGTCTCCTGGAGGTCGAACGGAAAAATAGTAGTGGCACTGAAGTCCGGTGCTGAGGAGGTCTATACCTTTGGTGACAAGCAGAGCATGGCCTCTGCCGAGTTGAAGTATGGCGAAATGCCCAGCGCGCCGCCAGTTGCCAGAAGAGTCAACTTGAATCAGGATGAATCCTACATTCTGAAGCTAGAGCACATCGGCTATTACGATGACAAAGCGAACTGGCCTGAGGATTACAAGGATTTCCTAAAGCGTCATCCCAATGTAAAGGAGGTAGCCTGGAAGTTTGACAACAGCAGGGATAAGAACCTGGAATCAATCGTCATCTACCTCAAAAACGGGAAGACAGAGACCTACGATTACAACAAAAGCCAGCGCATTCCGGCTGCCGAGGCTAAGTGGGGGAAACTTCCTTTCTTGCCGCCGCCGCCACCCCCTACACCAGCTGCTCCCGATGCACCGCCAGCTCCACCAGCACCGGATAAAGCTGAACTATTATCAATCATGCCAGAAGCAGCGCTGTACTATATTGACGGAGTGGAAGCTAGCCGTGCAGCCGTACAAAAGCTTGACCCGAAGACTATCCACAGCATAAATGTAATTAAAGGTAAATCCGCAGTAGAGGTATTCGGCAAAGGAGCCTCGAAGGGTGTTATTTCGGTAGTAACTGAACAGAACAAAGACGCCCGTCAGGTACAGGAGTTCAACAAAAAGCTTCCTGTACCACCGGCCCCTCCGGCACCGGAAGCACCGTCGCCACCTCCTGCGCCTGGCAGAGAAGCAGTACCACCTGTACCCCCTGCACCAGCGGGAGAACAGCTTCCTCCACCCCCACCGCCTGTAAGGTATGAGGGCCCTGCTATACCTAAAGCGGGTGGTGCACGCCTGGTTGAAACAGAAGAGCATGTCGCCTATTTTCTATGGCCGGAGGAGATCACCAAACGGGAGCTTGAAGTAGCGCAACAGGCATTCTCAAGCAGTGGCTTCGAACTGGACTTTAATGAAAAGTATGAAGGCGGGAAGATCAGCAGCCTGAAAATTGAGCTCGCATCCAGAAACAGGAAATCTCGTGCCAGTGCCACTTATAATGCCGGAGCTTTAAAAAGCATTCTGGAGGCTGACAACATCGTGATAGTACAAGGCAACAAAAAAACCGGCGAAGTCAGGATTGCCACCACGCTTGCTCCTCGCTAGTAAATAACTGAGTACAACCTTAAAGTAAGTTTATATGAAATTTAAGTTATTGGTAGTACTGCTTCTGTCATTTGCCAGCCTGGCACGGGCACAAGAAAGCAAGGAGATAAAAAAGCCGCAAAGAGTTTATATCCTAAATGACAGCAGCATAGTTTCGGAAAGTGAGGTAAAAGAAATCGCGCAAAGCGGATACGTGAAAAATGTAGTGTCAGGCGCTACCGATGAGGAGAGACAAAGCTATCAGGCAAAATTTGGCAATGTAATCGGAGACAATTTCATAGCCAGAATCTATACCTTGACCGAGGAAGAAAAACAAAAAAAGGCAGAAGGCAGCAATGTGACGAAAGTAGTGAGACCTGTCGAAGCCAAAGAAGCCTCTGAAAATACCAATGCCTTAAAAGTCGGCGATATGGCAAAGGACTTTGAAGTAGAGTTGATCGACGGATCTTCTGTGAAGCTATCGGACTTGAAAGGCAAGGTTGTACTGCTCAATTTCTGGGCTACCTGGTGTCAGCCTTGCATCATGGAGTTTCATGAATTACCTGAAGCTATCTTGCAGAAATATAAGGCGAAAGATTTCGTATTCCTCCCCATTTCAAGAGGTGAGCCCAAGGAAAGGATACAGAAAACTGTAGCCAAACTCAGGGAGAAAGGTATAGACATCAACTCTGGCATAGACACGCAAGAAGACATTTGGAAACTTTACGAAGGAGGAGGTTTACCCTTGAATTACATTCTCGATAAAGAAGGTGTCGTAAGATATGTTTCCATGGGTTACGGTGAACCGAAATTAAAGGAAATGTCTGTTGTATTAGATTCGCTGCTGAAATAACCTGCCAGTGAGATGCCGCGCGTACAGGCTTGAGAATGGGCAGCTGCCTGCAGCCTTACTTCATACCTGACCTGCATACGCCTCGCAACAGGCTGCAGTTCATAGCAGCGTTCAACTTGGATAACAGATTAGCTTACAGGCGGCGACGCAGCTTTGTGTCGCCGCCTGTCTTTTTTTAGTATCCCCCTGTATTCCAGCATATTTCTACACCAAGTATTGCATATCAAATAAAGAGTTCCTATCTTTGTGACCATTTTTCAAGAACCCTCGAGAAGAAATTAATTGTTAAATAAATCGCTTACAACCACCAAAAATGGATCATTTAAGTTATAAGACCCTTACTGTCAATAAGAAGACAGCCAACAAAGGCTGGGTGATTATTGATGCAGGGCAAGGAAGCTTGGGTCGCGTGGCGTCTGAAATCGCCAAGATCCTGAAAGGCAAGAACAAGCCTTCGTACACGCCAAACGCTGACTGCGGCGACAACGTGATCGTTATCAATGCTGATGACACGCGTTTCACTGGCCGCAAGTGGGATCAGAAGTACTACCTGTCACACACTGGTTACCCAGGTGGTCAGCGCAAGACTTCTCCACGTGAGCTTAAGGCTAAATCATCAACGCTGCTCGTAGAGCGCGCTGTTCGTGGCATGTTGCCTAAGGGCCCACTAGGCCGCGAGCTATTCAGAAATCTTCATGTTTTTGCAGGAAGTGAGCATCCGTTCGGAGCTCAGCAGCCTAAAGAATTAACCCTCAACATCTAATAATTAATGGAAGTTATCAATACATCTGGTAGAAGAAAAACCTCGGTGGCTCGTATCTACATGACGGCCGGGCAAGGGAATATCACTATTAACGGTAAAGATATCAAGGCGTACTTCCCTGACGAAGTACTGCAAACTATTGTGAATCAGCCGTTTCAAACCTTAGAAGCTATTGGCAAGTACGACGTTACTGCTAATCTAAAAGGTGGTGGTGTAAGCGGCCAGGCTGAAGCACTTAGACTTGCTATCGCGAAAGCACTGGTAGTAGAAAACGCCGAGACAAAATCTGCACTCCGCAAAGAAGGATTCGTAACCAGAGATCCTCGTATGGTGGAGCGTAAGAAGTTCGGTAAGCGCAAAGCGCGTCGTTCATTCCAGTTCAGTAAACGTTAATATTAAAGGTGTATCAACAACATGGCAAGTACTAATTATAAAGAATTACTTGAGGCAGGTGTTCACTTCGGTCACCTTACCCGCAAGTGGGATCCGAAAATGGCTCCGTACATCTTCATGGAGAAGAACGGAATCCACATCATTGACCTGAACAAGACACTGGTTGCCCTTGAGGAAGCTTCTTCAGCTATCAAGAACATCGCCAAGTCTGGTCGCAAAATCCTTTTCGTAGCTACCAAGAAGCAGGCGCAGGACATCGTGGCAGAAGAAGCACGTCGTCTGAAAATGCCTTATGTAACTGACCGTTGGTTGGGTGGTATGCTGACGAACTTCGCCACTGTGCGCAAGTCACTTAAGAAAATGTCTACGATCGACAAGATGGTGAAAGACAACACAGCTTATGCAGCGATTGCAAAGCGTGAGCGTCTGATGCTTTCTCGTGAGCGTGAGAAACTGGAGCGTGTATTGGGCGGTATCGCTGATCTGTCTCGCCTGCCAGCTGCTCTGTTCATCGTGGACGTGAAGCGTGAGCACATTGCCGTGAAGGAAGCACACAAGTTGAACCTGCCAGTATTCGCAGTTTGCGATACAAACTCTAACCCAGAGACGGTTGACTTCCCAATTCCAGCAAACGATGATGCTTCTAAGTCTATCGCTCTTATCGTTTCTGTGATCGGTAAGGCAATTGAAGAAGGTCTGTCTGAGCGCAAGGTAGACAAAGAAGAGACTGAGCGTAAGCGTTCTGAAGAAGAAGGCATCAAAGCCAAGCAGGAAGCTGACGAGCAATAATCTCGCATGCATATAGCATAATCAATAAACTGAACATTGGGCCCATAAGCTTCAATGTTCAGTTTGTTTTAGGGCATAGGAGAGACAAAGGAAATTTTGACAAAGGACAAAAGACTGTAAATAGCAGCCAACCGTTCTGTTCCTTTTCTGGAGAATCCCTTAAAAAGACTCTTAATTATTAATTCATAATTCTTAATTATAACAAGATGGCTATTACAGCACAAGACGTTAACAGACTTCGCCAGGAAACTGGTGCAGGTATGATGGATTGCAAAAAAGCACTTACAGAAGCCAACGGTGACTTCGAAGCTGCTAAAGATATTCTGCGTAAGCAAGGCCAGAAGATTGCCAGCAAGCGCGCTGACAATGCTACTTCTGAAGGTATCGTATTGACTAACGTAAGCGCAGACGGTTCAACTGGTCGCGTAGTGGCATTGGCTTGCGAAACTGAGCCAGTATCTAAAGTAGAAGACTTCAAGAACCTGGCTAACACCGTTCTGGAGACTGCTGTTTCTACTAACGCTTCTTCTAAAGAAGAATTGCTGGCCGCTTCTCAGGCTGATGGTCGCTCGCTGCAGGACCACATCACAGACCTGATGGGTAAGATCGGTGAGAAGATCGACGTGGTTTCTTACGAAACTGTGAAGGCTGAGAAAGTGGTAGCTTACAACCACTCTAACGGTAAGTTGGGTGTACTGGTAGGTATGAACAACACCAGCGGCACGGACGTGACTGAAGTTGGCAAGGACATCGCGATGCAGATCGCTGCCATGAAGCCAATCGCGCTGGACAAAGACGGCGTTGACGCTGCTACTATCGAGCGTGAGATCGAGATCGGCAAAGAGCAGGCGCGCCAGGAAGGCAAGCCAGAGCAAATGCTGGAGAAGATCGCACAGGGTAAACTGAACAAGTTCTACAAAGAGAGCACCCTGCTGAACCAGGAGTTCGTAAAAGACTCTTCGCTGACTATCTCTCAGCTGCTTGAGAAAACAAGCAAAGGTTTGACTGTAACTGAGTTCAAGCGTGTAGCTATCGGCTAATCCGCTTTAGCAACTATATTAAAAAGGCCCTGATTTCTCAGGGCCTTTTTTTGTGACTTGCCTAAAACAGGTATAGCGTTATTATATATCTTTAAAACAGATTTTGCAGAAAGGCTGGTGTTTTGACAATGCCTGTCTGCATCATGGCAGCAACCACAGCTATACCTACTAGCACCCGAAACAGATAGCTCTTAAAGAACGACTCCCCTGCTTGTTGTTCCTGGTACGCACGCAAGGCACCTCCTACGAGCATCACGCCTAGGCCCGCATACAGAAAAGCGGGGCTAACATTGTTTGCGATGTTCAGAACACCCAACATGCGCAGCGCAGTAGGCCACATAATCAGCGCCAATCCGCCATAGATTAGCAAAGGGGATATGAAAGTGTTTTGCAGGATAAGTTTTTTCATGAAATGGGGAGAGGTTAGCCGGTGGACAAGGTATAGACCAGTAAAAGATTTATTAAATATAGATGAAATTCTATTAAATCCAAGCCAAAGCCCTGTCGGTTATACCTTTAGCTTCCCGGCTGTACCTTAGCTATTCCGCCGCACGGTGCTCACAAAAGCGTCGCGCATGTCCTGGAAGCGGTTGACCACTGCTTCGATAAAGTCCTCATCCAGTAAGGCCATGGCTCCCTCGTCTCCTGCCACCTCGGTTTCCTCTATCTTATAAATCTGCTCCAGGTTGGCTTTCTCCAGCTTTAGGATATACTTGTTGTTATAGGAATGCAGCGTGATCTTCACGTGCGGGTTAGGGATATCGGCTACTACTCTCATAGGTTTATTTGCTTCTTATATAATTATATTTTTGATATGCTAACGTAAAATCAGGCTGCAGGTGCACGCCGCTATCCAGCCGCATCGGTCCGTTCCATCTCGATGCCCATCAGCTGCATCAGCTTGCTGGCGTTGAAACTACGGCAGATGCCCCGGTGCAAGGTATAGTCAAAGAGAATCTTGTCGCCCTCGATGGTGCTGTTGAAGCTGAAGTTCTCGACACTGCCCGGCAACTCCTGCTCCATGGCGCCCAGTTCCAGATCGTGCGTAGAGATGAGGCCGGAGGCGTTGCGGCGATGCAACTGCCGGATCAGGGCCATTGCGCCAGCGTGGCGGTCGCGGGAGTTGGTGCCTTTGAGTATCTCATCAAGCAGGTAAAAGACTGGTTCCTCCCCTTCCGTCATGTTCAGCAGGATGCGCAGGCGCTTCAGCTCGGCATAGAAGGAAGAAGTGTTCTCGGCCAGGTTATCGACGGTGCGCATGGCCGTGTATACCTGTGCCGGTGCCACTGTCAGGCGGCGGGCGCATACAGGAGCCCCCATAAAGGCCAGCACCATGTTGATGCCCACCGTGCGCAGGAAGGTCGTCTTGCCAGACATATTAGAGCCTGTCACCACAATGGTCTTGCCGGCTCCCTGCATCTGAAAATCGTTGGCAATGCGCTCCACCGAAAAGATAAGCGGGTGCGCCAGTTGCTCGGCATCAAACTCGAAAGGAAGAGCGCTTAACTCAGGTATAGCAAAATGCGGCTGGGCGTACTGGTAGGCCGCCATACTGGAGAGGGCTTCGAAATCAGCCAGCAAAACGAGGCTGTTCTCTACCTGTTCCAGATGATCCGCTTTCCAGGACTCGATCCGGTAGATCCACACGAAATCCCACATCAGGATGGTGTTCAGGAAAAAGCTCATCAGGGTGCTGAGTCGCCACGAGAAATAATCGATGATGGTGGCGACTTTGCCGATGGCGGTAGAGGCAGGTATGTCGCTTTTGTAGAGTCGTGTTCTGATCTCCTCCAGAAGCGGCGTTTTGAAGGTATGCGCCTCCAGGTGCCGTAGCTGGTCGGTATAGCTCTGCATGGCCTCGTACATACCAATGCTCTTCTCGTAGTACTCGTCGCGTTGCTTCTGGAACTTAAGCCCCAGCAGGTACTGAATAGCCAGAAACGCAACAGCAATGTAACCCGAGTAGCCATAGAACCAGGCTGCAATGGCAGCCAACGTCAATACAGGCAAAACAAACACCAGTAGCTTCAGCCAGGGATGCGCTTTGTACAGATCCTGCGCACGGAGCCAGTCAAAGAACTCCTGCGTGTTTGCCTCGGTGTGCTTGTAGTGCATGGGCTTCACGATGGCCTGCTGCAGCCATTCCTGCTGTTCGGGCTGTGCCAGTTCAGCTACCGCTTCTTGTCTGCGCAGCACTTCCGGGGTAGGTGCTGCCTGCTTAAGCCACTGTGCCAGCCGCAGCTTCCCGATGCTGGTCACAGAGCGGTTCATCAGCTGAAAAAGCGAATCCGGTCCGAAAATATCCAGGTCGGAGGTATAAGGATGCTGGTCGTCTCTGAAGGAGTCACCTCCATCGAAGGTATGGAGCTTGCCCTGCAGCCGGTCGATCTCCTGCAGGTTGAGTTGGCCGAGCAACTGCAGCTGCTTATACCTGTAATCGAGCCGACTGTGCCAGCGCATCACCAGTATAAAAAGGACGTAAAACCCGACAATGCTGATGATGCCTGCGCTGGTGTTGCCGTCCCGGAAAAAGAGCCAGGCCGTAATAGCACCTGCCACAAACACCACTACCCTTAACCACGATACCGACTTCGATTTGCCGGCTGCTTTCTGTTCCTGTTCAGCGTAGGCCGCAGCCCGCTGCTCAAATTCCTTTTGTCTATTATTCACGTATAGCTCTTCTGTTTGCAGGTATAGCCTAGTCGATGGTGGCGATGCACTTCAACTCAATGGCAATGGGCGTTGGCAGTTTGCTGACCTCCACGGTGGTGCGGCAAGGCTGGTTGTCCTTGAAATACTCGGCGTAGATGCGGTTATAGGTGGCAAAGTCGTCCTTCATGTTCGTCAGGTATACGGTCACGTCCACCAGGTTCGCCCAGCTCGATCCGGCGTCCTCCAGTATGTAACGCACATTCTGAAACACAGAACGGCACTGGGTCTCAATGTCGTACGAGGTGATGTTGCCTGCCTCGTCCAGCTCCACACCCGGGATCTTCTTGGTGCCCCGCTCCCTTGGTCCAACGCCAGACAGGAACAAAAGATTGCCTACGCGACGGGCATGCGGGTATAGCCCCACCGGTTCCGGGGCTTTCGATGAATTGAGAAGCTCTTTGTCGTTTGTCATACTCAAATATAAAACATTCTGCCCAGCATTGCGCTTTGAGTTCCTGCTTCTGTGGCACTACAATAAAAAAGCCGGCCCTAACCAGGCCGGCTTTTCTACCCTTAAACAAACTCTATGATTCAACCCGGTCAGGGCTAATATGTTTAAAATCAATGGGCTATTTTGTGAACTTGACGTCGTTGTACTTAGAGGTGATGCTGAGCGTGCCCTTAGATGAGGCGTTACCATACTTGCCTTTGTATTCTGCTGAGGTATGGCCTTTCTCCAGAGTTGTAAACTTCACCAGGTTACGGTCCACTTTGAAATCGGCAAACTGGACATTCACATCAAACTCAAAAGCAGTATCGCTCTCAAAGTTCAGCTGGATTGGAGCATAGCCTCCGGTTACATTGATGGATTTGAAATTCTTCTTCACGTTATCCACTCTGAATGTGCCGTATTTCACATCCATCTCCAGGGCTTCGGAGAGATTTCCGATCTTGAAGTCGCTGAATTTAGACGAGCCTTGTACACCATTGGTATTGCCCAGATTTAAGGTGGAATAGGCTAACTCCACATTGCCCTTGTTCAGGAAGCCGATGGTATTGGAAGTTCTGTCGCAGAACGAAGCTTTGATGTTGTTGGAGGCATTAGCCAGATTACCCACTTTAAAAGCACCATGGCGCACGTTCAAATCCACCTTACCCCTCATGTCTGGCAGGTATACATTGCCGAAGCTGTTCTTCACGGTCAGGTTGTTATCGGCAGGCATGTTGACGGTATAGTTGATCTCAAAGCTCTGATGACCACTCTTGGAGTTCATAGAACCCATTTCGGTCTTAACGGAGATAGTGTTGCCGCTTCGGCTGTCGGCAATGTTAATCCTGTTCAGCATTTCCTGCGCCACTTGCTCTGAATTGGCGCGGCTGATGATGTCGACCTTCACCTGTATCTCGTTGCGGTTCCATGTGTTCACGTGCACGTTGCCGAACTTGTTGTCGATGTTCAGCACATCCGACTTGCTCACTTTGTAAGTCTTGTCGAAGGTTTTGCGCTTTTCCGATTTATAGGTATAGACCTCTGCTTCCGGCTGATGTGGCACCACAATTACAGGAGGCGCCGGCGGAATTGGAGGAGTGGGTGGTAGTGTCTGCTGCACGACAGGGGTTGGTGGTGCAGGGAGCGTTTGGCTTGGGCAAGGCTCGGGCGCATAAGGCTGTGCCAGGGCCAGGGCAGGCAGTATAACCAAAAGCGTGGCTATGTGGTAGCGCAACGATTTAAATAGTAGTAGTTTCATTGTTCTGTGGTTCAGTAGTATCCTGTTCTTTTATAGCTTCTATTTTCTTGAGCACCTCCAGCTGACGGTTCAGCACGTCGATCCGGATCTGCAGGTTCCTGATCATGGCCGCCATCACTTGGTCGGTATTCGGTGTAGTTTGTAATTGATTCTTGAGTCGGGTATAGCTGCTGTCGAGGCGGGCCAGTTCGCTGTCTATCTCGCGTGTTTCGTCCAGGCCGAGCACTTTCAGATCGTACTCGCTCAGCTCTTCGCGCTTGCTGTTGATCTGGCTGGTATAGTACACCTCCACCTCCGCCAGTTCGGGCGCCACCTGGTATACCGATGCCTGTTCTCCTGTTTCGGTAGCAGCGGCAAGGGTGTTGGTGGCTACCGGGTTGTTTTGCTTCACCGTCCAGAGCGTGATGCCACAGGCCAGCAGCAGCACGATGGTAGCGGCCACACGCATAAACATAAAGTCGGCGGTGAAGTTGAGGCGATCCCCGAAGTTGATGCTAATCACCTTGGCTTCTTTGCGGGGCTTCTCTTGTTGCGCTTTCTGCACCGTCAGTTCGGTACAGATCTCCTGCCACAGCTCCGGTCTGGGCTCGAACACGTCGAACTCCTCCCGGTTTTCATTCACAAAATCCTTTAACCTGTCTTTCATCTTTCTCTTCTTTATCATTAACCACGGCTAGGCCATGGAATGTGTGTCTTTCATAATCTCCAGGAGCTTCTTGCGGGCCCGGCTGTACTGCGACTTCGACGTTGACTCGCTTATACCCAGCACCTCTCCGATTTCGGCATGATCGAGGCCTTCCAGCAGGTATAGGCTGAGCACCACTCTGTAGCCGTCGGGTAGGCGCTGTATGGCGCGTCGCACTTGCTCTACCTGCCACTCGGTGTCATCGTCGTAGTCCTCGTCTGGAATGTCCCCGGCGATGCGGTCCTCGAGCGGCACCAGTTCCGAGCGGCGCTTGCGCACGGCGTTGACCGATGCATTGATCACGATCCGTTTGAGCCAGCTCCCGAATGAAGCTTCTGCTTTGTAAGAATGTAAGTTTTTGAAGGCACTGATGAAGGCTTCCTGCAGCACATCTTCAGACTCGGCATAGTCGTTGGTGATGCGCATGCTCACGTTAAACATGGCCTTGGAATAAAGTTTGTATAGCTCATACTGGGCACGGTTATCCCCTTCCCTGCAGCGCTGCACGACTTTTGCGTTCACATCCTGAAAAGTGCCTTTTTCCAAAATCGCCTCGTTTATCGTTCCGTTTGCCTTGTTAGTCGACTTATACTCTTACTTCATCTTATTTCCAGCCCTCCCTTCATTCTATCTGCACTAAAGACACAAGTGAATGCGTTGGGTTGCATCAAGTTGCAAAATATTTTTAAAAATTTTCCGTTGCTCACCGCTACCAGGTGTCATTTTACTTATTCGTCAGGTATAGCCACAAAAAAAGCCAGCCCCAAATGGAGCTGGCTTGTAATATTTAAGATTTGCAAAATTTAAGGATTGCCAGGATTTGATATACAAAGGTTCAGAATTTGATGATTTTGAAAGTCATCTGATAAGAAACCCTGTCAATCTAAAATCCAGCTTCTGACCTGCTACCCAATGTCAAACTTGATGCCCTGCGCCAGTGGCAGTTCGCGGCTGTAGTTGATGGTGTTGGTCTGGCGGCGCATGTAGATTCTCCACGCATCAGAACCGGACTCACGGCCTCCTCCTGTGTCTTTCTCGCCCCCGAAGGCACCACCGATCTCGGCACCGGACGTACCGATGTTCACGTTGGCTATACCGCAGTCTGATCCCCAATGGGTCAGGAAGGCTTCTGTCTCGAGCAGGTTTGTTGAGAAGATGGACGAAGACAAGCCTTGCTTCACCCCGTTCTGGATGTCGATGGCGTTCTCCACGTCACCGCTATATCGGATCAGGTATAGGATGGGCGCAAAGGTCTCTTCCTGCACCATGTGGTAATGGTTCTCAGCTTCCACGATGGCCGGCGTCACGTACGTTCCGGTCGCGTACTGCTCGCCTTCCAGCACCTCACCACCGATCAGCAGCTTGCCACCTTCACCCTGTACTTCTTCCAGCGCATTCAGGAAAGCCTTCACGGCATCCTTGTCGATCAGCGGACCAACCAGCGTGGTGTCGCTCAGCGGGTGACCGATCGGCAGGTTCGGGTAGATCTTGAGCAGGCGGTCGCGTACCTGATCGTACACATTCTCGTGCACAATCAGACGGCGGGTAGAGGTACAGCGCTGTCCGCAGGTACCCACGGCACCGAACACCACGGCACGAAGCGCCATCTCGATGTCGGCATGCTCCGTGATGATGATGGCGTTGTTACCGCCCAGTTCCAGCAGAGACTTGCCCAGACGGGCACCAACAGCCTCACCCACTTTCTTGCCCATGCGGGTAGAGCCTGTAGCCGACACGAGCGGCACGCGGGTGTCATGTGCCATCAGGCTGCCGATCTCTGCATCGCCGATGATCACGCTGAAGATACCCTCCGGCAGGTCGTTCTCGGCGAGCACGTCGCGGATAATGTGCTGACAAGCGATGGCCGTGAGCGGTGTTTTTTCAGAAGGCTTCCAGATGGTGACGTCGCCGCAAACGGCGGCCAGCATGGCGTTCCAGCTCCAAACCGCTACCGGGAAGTTGAAGGCTGAGATCACGCCCACGATGCCCAGCGGGTGGTACTGCTCGTACATGCGGTGCTGCGGACGCTCCGAGTGCATGGTATACCCGTGAAGCTGGCGCGACAGGCCCACGGCAAAGTCGCAGATATCGATCATTTCCTGCACCTCGCCAAGGCCTTCCTGCAGGATTTTGCCCATTTCGTAGCTCACCAGTTTGCCCAGCGCCTCTTTGTGCTCACGCAGCTTGTTACTGATCTGCCGCACGATTTCGCCACGCTTCGGGGCAGGCACGGTGCGCCATACCTTAAACGCTTCCTGGGCGGTCTTCACCACTTGCTCGTAGTCGTCGGCAGTAGCCATGTTCACGCTTGCGATCAGGTTGCCATCAGCAGGTGAGTGAATGTCGCGGGTGGTCTTGTTGTTTTCGCCGCCCCAGTTCAAACCGGTGCTGTAGGCCGGGTTCAGTTCTTTTATACCTAGCTGCTGCAACACATCGGCAATGGCCTTTGTCATGGGCATTTCATCTATGGCTTGTTTCATAATTCTATGTATCCTTTTTGAGTTATGGGTGTTTAAACATCTTCTGAACAGTATTTCCTGTATGCAGGAAGCTCTGCAGCATGAAGATAGCCTTTTTTTCTGTTCTAATAAAACAAAAAAGCTCCTGCCTTGCCTGGCAGAAGCTTTTTTGCTGAATGGTTAGATCTTAGCGTTTCCCGATCGGGTAGTAGGCTTTGAGGCCGTCCGGATATACACCTTCTATGTAAACGATGCCGGTTTCAAAGTTCTTCAGGTGGCGCTCCACATCGGTTGGCACGTTCACGGCATACTTGTCGATGCGCGTGATGATGAATCCGTCCTTCATGCCGGTGTCGCGGAACTTGCTCTTGGCCACGTTTGAGATCTTGGCGCCGCCGTCTATACCCAGTTTGTTCATTTCCTGCTTGCTCACCGCTTCAAAGGTAGCGCCGTCAAATGTCACGGAGTTGGCATTGCTTCGCTTCGATATCTCGGTACTGTTGTTCACGTTTTTGAGCGTCACATTGGCCGTTCGGGTCTTACCGTCGCGCAGGTACTCCACCTTCACTTTATCGCCAGGGCGGTAGCGGGCTACCTGCTCCAGCAACTGCGAAGATCGGGCTACCTTCACATCGTTGATCGCTGTGATCACATCGCCGGCACGCAGCCCGGCTTCTTTCGCACCGCCTTCTTCAACAGTGTTCAGGTATACACCATTAAGTGTGTTCAGGTTCTTTTCTTTTGCAAAGGCGGCATCTATTTCGCGAATCTCGGCTCCCAGCAGGGCACGCTGCACTTCACCATACTTCAGCAAATCATCCACTACCTTGCTTACAAGCGCAGATGGCACGGCAAATGAATAGCCGGCAAAAGAGCCCGTCTGTGAGGCGATGGCTGTGTTGATGCCTACCAGATCACCGTTCAGGTTCACCAGGGCGCCACCACTGTTACCGGGGTTCACGGCCGCATCCGTCTGGATGAACGACTCAATGCTCAGGTCACGGTTCTGGCTCGTGCGCAGAATGTTGATGTTACGGCCTTTGGCGCTCACGATACCGGCTGTTACGGTAGAGGTCAGGTTCATGGGGTTACCCACGGCCAGCACCCACTCGCCTACCTGCAGGTCGTCGGAGTTGCCGTAGCGGATCACAGGCAGTTTATCGGCGTTGATCTTCAGCAGGGCCAGATCTGTGGTGGGGTCGGTGCCTACCAGCGTGGCTTCAAATTTGCGCTTATCGTCCAGCGTTACTTCTATCTTGTCGGCCCGGTCAATTACGTGGTTGTTGGTGACGATGTAACCGTTCGAGGCGATGATCACACCCGAGCCGGAGCCCATCTGCGGGCCTCGTGGCACACGTTCGCCAAAGCCGTCGCCGAAGAACTCACGCAGGAACGGATCCATGGGGGTGTTGCTGCGCTGTGCGGTGCGGGCACTATATTCTGTCATCACGTGCACCACTGCAGGCGTGGTTACCTGTGCGGCTTTAATAAAGTTAAGCCCTTCCGGAACGATCACATCGCTGCTGCGCATGTCGCTTGTGTAGCGTACGGTCGGGTACTGCTGTTGAGCCTCTACTCCCTGCTGACTATCATTCTCCAGCAACTTATAGCTGCCTACTGCCACACCGCCGCCCATTAGCGCCGAAAGTGTGAGGCCAACAATAAACTGTTTCGTCTTCATGTATTGAACTCCTTCTGATTGATGGGTTTAAATATTAAGTATTATATATATAACAAACCTTTAACGCTAATATACTATACGACAGTATACCTAGTCAAGGCAATTGGCACTCTTTAACATTTTTATAACAAAAAGGAGGCCAGTTTCGGTGGCCTCCTTTTTGTTATTTTGCTTTCCTTATTCTTATTTACCATTCTCAGAAGCACTTACACGCTTTTGTTTACTGCTCTGCTTGGCTTCCTCCCCACCTGCGATCGTGATCTGGCGCTTCATGGTTTTGTGCTCGTCTTTTGGCACGTTCACCAGCAGCACACCGTCCTGCAGCTGTGCTGAGATCTTGTCCGGGTTCACGTTGTCGGGCAGGTAGAAAGAGCGGGAGAACGTACCGTACTGGGTTTCCAGCATCTGGTAGCGGCGTCCTTCCTCTTTCTTCTCGAAGCGGCGCTCACCTGAAATGGTCAGCTTGCCCTCCTGAAAATCAATGGCGATGTCCTCTTTTCGAATACCGGGCAGGGCTACTTCAATTTCGTAACCATTATCGGTTTCGCAGGCATCCACATGCGGCGTGAAGCCGGAGAAACCTCTTGAGTTGACAGACTCGTTGAAGAACCTGTCCAGCATGGAGCTGAACGTCTGTGGCATGTCGTTCTGCATGCCGTTATATTTTCTGAGTACCATAACTACCTCCTTTTTTTAAGTTAATGTTTTCATTACAAAAAGGATATAGCTAAAAGTCTGCCAGCCGGATTATTTTATCAAATCATGAAATAATGTCATTTATACCTTGAGGATGCGATGATCTTCCATGTCAATTTTTCAGGAACTAGTAAGTATAGCTGGCTGTTGAGGTAGTCTTATGGAAGGTATACTTCAGCTCAAGGCCGAATACAGGCGAGATACGGTTGCGCTTAGTGGTATAGCCCGGCTCGACCAGCACCCCGTCTTCATCATATTTCGGACTCACTTCCACGAAGTAGTAGTCGGTTTGGCGTAGGAAGTAAGGGGTGATGCGAAACTTGTCGCTGACCTCGTAAGTGGCGTCTAACCTGAGGCGGGTTCGGTCGATGGTGCGCACCAGCAGATCGTTCGTCTCTTCCCCAAAATCCTTTACCACCAATAGCTCATACGATAGGGACGGCGTGATATAACGCTCACCCAACGGGAGGCGTTTGCCCAGCTCCGCCCCCAGCCTGAACCGTGCAAAAGGATCGCGGCGCTCTTGGTTCACGTAGTCGAGCGTCAGCTGTTTGTTAAAGTACAAGCCCTTGATGGTGCCGGCATGGCGCAGGAAAGCCGATGTAAAATTGCTCGAAGGCATGTCTTCCTTGGCATAGCGGAACATGCCACCCGCCAGCCAGTGCTCCGTAAAGGTGTGCTCGTAGCCCAGCGTGAACTCGATGCGTTCGAAACTACCCACCCCGTTGTAGCGGCCGTCGGTGTTGATGCGGTACTGGTTCTGCAGAAACAACAGGCCACTTTCGCCCAACCCGTAGCTCAGTTGCAGTTCGGGCCAGATGGCGGTAGGCGCACTTACTTTGCTCTGGGCATGGCTCAAAAGAGGCAGCACAGCCAGTGAGAAAATCAGGTATAGTTTTTTCATCTTCAGTGATTATGCTGTTCTAGCCTCCAGTTCCTGCACGGCAATCCAGGCCATCAGCCCGATTCCGGTTTCCAGTGCTGCTTCGTCAATGTCGAACGTGGGGGTGTGCACGCCGGAGGTAATGCCGCGCGCCTCGTTGCGCGTACCCAGGCGGTAGAAGCAAGCAGCCACTTCCTGAGAATAATAAGCAAAGTCCTCGGCACCCATCCACAGATCAAGGTCCACCACGTTTTCTTCCCCAAGGTATAGCGCTGCCGCCTCGCGGGCACGGCCTGTCAGGTCCGGGTCGTTCTTCAGGAAAGGATAGCCAAACTTGATGTCGATGTCGCAGCTGCCGCCCATGCTTTCGCAAAGCCCTTCAGCCAGTTTGCGTATACGGCGGTGCGCCTCTTTGCGCCATACCTCGTCCATGGTCCGGAAAGTGCCTTCCACCTTCACTTCATTCGGGATCACATTGGTCGCACCCAGCGCTTCCACTTTGCCAAAGGAGAGCACCGTGGGCACTTTGGGGCTGGCGTGTCGGCTCACGATCTGCTGCAAGGCCACGATCAGATGCGATGTAATCAGCACAGGATCAATATTGAGCTCCGGAAGCGCCGCGTGCCCGCCTTTACCCTTCACGGTGATGTAGATCTCGTCGGCGCTGGCCATGTACATACCTGACCGAAAACCGACCTTGCCAGCCGGCAGCATCGGGAACACGTGCTGGCCTATGATACCTGAAGGGGCTGGCTGCTGCAACACGCCCTCTTTGATCATGATGGAAGCGCCTCCCGGAAACTTCTCCTCCCCTGGCTGGAACACCAGCTTCACAGTACCTTCGAACTCCCCGCGCACTTCCTGCAGAATGCGGGCCGCGCCCAGCAGAGAGGCCGTATGCACATCGTGTCCGCAGGCATGCATGACCCCTTCGTTCTTCGATTTGTAGTCAACGGTGTTTTGCTCTGTAATAGGCAGTGCATCCAGATCGGCGCGCAGGGCGATGGTTTTGCTTTCCGGATTGCGTCCTTTGACAAGCGCTACCACACCCGTATTAGCCATACGCACTGTTTCCAGCCCATAGCTTTGCAGCACCTGCTCTACATAGGTAGCCGTGTTGTGCTCTTCAAAGGAAAGCTCCGGATTGGCGTGGATGTGCCGGCGTATACCTACCGTATCCTGGGTGTAGGCCTGGGCCAGCTCTTTTATTTTCTGTGCGAGTTGATTCATGTAAGTATTTCAGTGATAAGGGCAATCCTCACCTTATGACAAGCTGTCAAATATAAAAAGAAAAACGTTGCAGCCGCCTGAGCAACTGCAACGCTGTATACCTGTGGCAGACCGCTATACCTTAGTTCTTCGGTATGTTGATCTGGTCCTGCACAATGTGCGCGTTGGGTATCAGGTCGCTGATCTGGTTGAGTACCTGCTGCGCCTCTATGCGGCTGAAGTAGTCGCCTATCTTGAGCCGGAAGTTTGGTTGCTGGTACGTCAGGTAGTCCTTCTGCTCCGGTACGCGAGCGATGATAGCTTTGCGCAGGTTCATCACGGTCTGGCGCTCCGAGCCGTTGTAAGCCAAAATACGGTAGCCCTGTGCATAGCGTATATTCTTATTGACGCTGGCCACCGAATCCATCAACACGGCTACCTTGGCATTCGCGTGGTTCGTGGGTTCTACCCTGGCAGCTGCCGGGGCATTGGCATCATCGGCCGGGTAGGTAGGGCGGTATACGCTGATGTCATCCACTACGCGGGCACTTGCTCTGTCTGGTGAGCTCGTGCGTGCCTCTGCTGAGGGCTTGCAGGCCGAGGACACCATCAGGGCAATGATAAAAAGAAAACTAAGCGCTCTGTTCATGCTTTACAATTTGGATACTGGCAGAGCAACCTAAACGGTCAGCTCCAGCCTCAATTAACGCGACAGCATCGGCGTATGTTTTAATGCCGCCCGACGCTTTTATTTTGATGTGGTTTGGCAGTACGCGGCGCATCAGTTGCACATCCGCTACCCGGGCACCCCCCGAAGCAAAGCCAGTCGATGTTTTCACAAAGTCTACTCCGGCAGCGGCGCAGATCTCACAGGCTTTGGCAATCTCATCCTGCGAAAGCAGAGCTGTCTCGATGATCACCTTCAGCTCCGCCTCTTTCAAGTGGCAGAAGTTCGCCAGGTCGCTCAGTTCACCCTCGATCTCGCTATACCTGCCTGACTTGAAAAACGACACGTTCATCACGACGTCAATCTCGTTGGCGCCGTCAGCTATGGCCTGATGGGTTTCCAGAATCTTTACCTTGGGGTGCTGATAACCCAGTGGAAAGCCGACTACGGTGGCCACCTTTACCCGCGTGCCCGGCCCCAGGCGCTCAGCGGCAGCCTGCACATAGCAAGGCGGCACGCATACTGCCGCGAAACCGTAGTCGCGGGCCTCATCACACAGCTGCATCACCTGCTCTACTGTCGCATCTGGGCGCAGGATGGTGTGGTCTATATAGGAAGCAAGTTCTTCTCCTGACATAATTTTTGACAAAAGATGTTTTGACAAAAGTAAAGGATATAAAGACTGGGTTTACACCCGCTTTTATATCCTTTAACTTTCAGATGATCATATAATAAGTATAGCCGCCAGGCTTTTCAGCAGGCGGCTATCTGGTATTAGTCTTCGATCAGTACGCAGCGGTTGTGGAGCAAGTCGTCCTCTACCGTTTTGAATTTCACGTCTTTCAGCACGCGGCCATCGTTGTACTGCACGCTTACGCGGTCATTGCGTCCGGCCACTTTCTGCGAGTGGGCGGGCATGATCTTTTCAGGCTCCGGAGCGTGCATCGGGCTACTGTTATGCTCCAGCGACGAGTGCACTTCCTCTTTCTGCTCATGAAGCACCGGCGCCTTTGGCATTTGCGGCACACGCGGCTCCTGCACCTGCTCTGGTGCCTGCACAGGTATAAAGGCATGGAACAGGAACGATACCGTTTCCTCGTTCACTTTGCCGATCATGCGCTTGAATAGCTCAAACGACTCAAACTTGTAGATCAACAGCGGGTCTTTCTGCTCGTACACCGCGTTCTGCACCACTTGCTTCAGGTCGTCCATCTGGCGCAGGTGGTCGGTCCAGGCCTGGTCGATGGTACCCAGCGTAATGATTTTCTCCATGGCACGGATCAGCTCCATGCCATGCGATTCATACGTCTTGGTCAGGTTGGCTACGGCGGCCAGTTGGCGTTTGCCATCCGTGAACGGAACGGCCACGTTCTCGATCATCGGTCCACGGTTCAGGTGGATGTTCTCGATAATTGGGTAAGCCTGATCAGCGGTTTGCTTGTTCTTAGCCAGGTAGTGGTTCAGTGCCTCGTTGTACAGACGCTCTACCAGGGCATTGGCCTGACCGGACTTAAATTCGTCTTCGGTGATGGTGGTATTGATACCGAACACACGGATGATGTTGAGCTGGAAGTTGTCGTAGTCAACCGTGTTCTTGTAGTTCACCACCATGTCCTCGCTGATATCATAGATCATGTTCCAGATATCGAGCTCCAGACGCTCGCCGTATAGGGCGTTGCGGCGGCGCTTGTACACCACCTCACGCTGGGCGTTCATCACGTCGTCGTACTCCAGCAGGCGCTTACGCTGTCCGAAGTTGTTTTCCTCCACTTTCTTCTGCGCACGCTCAATGGAGTTCGTGATCATCGAGTGCTGAATCACCTCACCTTCTTCCAGACCCATGCGGTCCATCAGGCGGGCAATGCGGTCAGAACCAAACAGACGCATCAGGTTATCCTCCAGCGACACAAAGAATTGCGAAGAACCCGGGTCACCCTGGCGACCGGCACGACCTCGCAGCTGGCGGTCAACGCGGCGGGATTCGTGGCGCTCTGTACCGATGATGGCCAGACCACCCGCAGCCTTCGACTCCGGCGTCAGCTTAATGTCGGTACCACGACCGGCCATGTTGGTCGCGATGGTCACGGTGCCTGGCTTACCAGCCTCCGCCACGACCTCGGCTTCTTTCTGGTGCAGCTTGGCGTTGAGCACCTGGTGCTTGATCTTACGCAGCGTCAGCATACGGCTAATCAGCTCCGAAATCTCCACCGAAGTAGTACCTACCAGCACCGGACGGCCCTTCTCAGTCAGTTCTACGATCTCGTCGGCTACAGCATTGTATTTTTCACGTGTGGTCTTGTATACCTTGTCGTGCTCGTCTTTTCTGGAAATCGGGCGGTTGGTCGGGATTACGACCACATCCAGTTTGTAGATGTCCCAGAATTCGCCCGCCTCCGTCTCGGCCGTACCCGTCATACCTGACAGTTTGTGGTACATACGGAAGTAGTTCTGCAGCGTAACCGTGGCGTAGGTCTGCGTGGCATCCTCTACTTTCACGTTCTCTTTCGCCTCGATGGCCTGGTGCAGACCGTCCGAGTAGCGACGACCTTCCATCACACGACCTGTCTGCTCGTCTACGATTTTCACCTTGTTGTCCGGCGTCACGATGTACTCGGTGTCCTTCTCGAACAAGGTATAGGCCTTTAGCAACTGGTTGATGGTATGCACACGCTTGGTCTTCTCCTGGAAATCAGCGATCAGCTTTTCTTTGGCGTGCAGTATCTCTTCTTCGTTGAGCGATTTGTTGTTTTCGATGTTGGCGATCTCGGTGCCGATATCTGGCAGGATGAACAGCTGCGGATCTTCGCCCTGTCCCGTGATCAGGTCAAGCCCCTTTTCGGTCAGTTCGATCTGGTTGTGCTTCTCATCAATGGTGAAGTAAAGCGGCTCGTCGGCCTCCGGCATCATGCGGGAGTTATCCTGCAGGTAGTGGTTTTCCACCTTCTGCATGATGGCACGGTTACCCGTCTCGCTCAGGAACTTGATCAACGGCTTGCTCTTAGGCAAACCACGGTAGGCTCTGAAAAGCGAAAGGCCGCCCTCCTGTGTGTTGCCTTCCTTGATCATGCGCTTGGCCTCCGTCAGGAAGTTGTTCACAACTTTGCGCTGCGCCTCCACCAGCATCGCGATGCGTGGCTTCAGTTGATAAAATTCGTGCTCATCACCGCGCGGCACCGGACCAGAGATGATCAGTGGTGTACGGGCGTCGTCGATCAATACGGAGTCCACCTCATCGACCATGGCATAGTGGTGCTTGCGCTGTACCAGGTCTTTGGTTTCGCGTGACATATTGTCGCGCAGGTAGTCAAAACCGAACTCATTGTTGGTACCGTAGGTGATGTCGGCACGGTAGGCGTTGCGACGGCCTTCGGAGTTAGGCTGGTGCTTGTCGATACAGTCGATGGTCAGGCCGTGGAACTCGAACAAAGGCGCCATCCACTCAGAGTCACGGCGGGCCAGGTAGTCGTTCACGGTTACGACGTGCACGCCACGCTTTGACAGGGCGTTCAGGAAAGCTGGCAGCGTCGCCACCAGGGTCTTACCCTCACCAGTAGCCATCTCCGCGATCTTGCCCTGGTGCAGCACGATACCACCAATCAGCTGCACGTCGTAGTGCAGCATGTCCCAGGTGATCTCGTTGCCTGCAGCCTCCCACTTGTTGGCCCAAACAGCTTTTTCACCGTCCAGTTGTACGTTTGGCTTGCGTGCAGCCAGCTGGCGGTCCATGTCAGTGGCGGTTACCACCAGCTGACCGTTCTCTTTCCAGCGGCGGGCTGTTTCTTTCACAATGGCAAACCCGACAGGCAGCACTTCCATCAGCACCACCTCTAGTTCTTTGTTACGCTCCTTCTCCAGTTCGTCTATCTCAGAGAAGATAGCTTCCTTCTGCACGATGTTCAGTTCCGTCTCGTCGGCCACCCGCTTGTGCAGGGCAGCTATCTTGTCGTCGGTAGGCTTCAGGCGCTCATCAATAATGCCTTTTATTTCGACCGTTCTCTGACGAAGCTGGTCGTCGGTCAGGCTGGTAAGCTTCGCGTACTCCTCATTAATTTTGGATACGTAAGGCGCTACCTCCTTTATATCTCTGTCGGACTTGGTTCCGAATAGTTTCGCAACGGTTTTACCGAAAAAATCAAACATCTGTATTGGTTGTTCTTAAATGAAATTCTGCGTTTGCAATATCGTCAAAAATAAAGTGTTTTTCTGACATATCTAAGGCAATGCACCAAAACAATACCAGAATAACACGGGTATAGCCAATCTGCCATATTTACCGATGAGCTATACTTACACCCTCAACAAAGCGAAGGCCTTGTAAATTCCTGTGCCAGAAAGGGAAAGTGACGGGAGGTGGTGTGGCATTGTGACATATCAGGTTTTTGTTTTGGGAGTTGGTGCTGTTATGGCGCGGGCGTCCACGCTTGTGTTTGCTTTAGTGGGGCCTCTAATAGAGGTATAGGTATAGGTATAGGTATAGGTATAGGTATAGGTATAGCTTACTTTGCTTAATAGCTAATGCCTTTTGCAGGTATAGCTCACGGCCTTGTTTTATAGCTTCGCCTGTGCGGCGGGCATCCCGAAAGCTTTCGGGACAAAAAAATCAAGACGATTTTAAATAGAGGGCCCCTACCCCCACTCGCTGACCGCTCAAACACAAAATCGTCGTTTATGCACCTGGCTGATGCTGTTTGTTTCATTGCCAGCGTGCAAGTTACTCTTGCTATACCCGCCAGTGGTGTGTGACGTCTACGACAGTGCTTATACCTGTAGAGTGGCAATAGCAGGAGTCCCCCTTTGAAGGGGGCAGGGGGATGTTAATCGTGCACGGTCATAAAGCATCGGAGCTATATCTGTAAAGCAGTAGCAACAGGCTCCCCGCCTTGGACAAGGAGGGGTTAGGGGTGGTTGGACCCGGTATTGCAAAAGAACTGCTATAACCACGAAACTTATACCTATAAAGTGGAAGCAGCTCTAAATCACCTCGCGGGAGGGGCAGGGGTAGGTTATAGCAACTGCTTGTCCTCCCTTCTACCAAGATCCTTCCAGGATGACAGAAAGAAACTGGTAGAGCAAAGTCCCCCTTGGGGGTAGGGGCCCTCGATAAAGGAGAGGGCAGTGGGATGACAATCCTACACGAAAATCCTGCAAATCCTGATTCAGACAAACAGCCGCTGCATCTCTACTACATCGTCCCAACTGCCATCAGACTTACGCAGCCACTCGCGGCGTATGCCGACCTCCTCGAAACCGGCGCTCTTGAAGAGCCTGATGCTGGTATGGTTGGTGGCCGTGATGCTGCAGTATACCTGGTGCAGTTGCAGGGTATGCGCACAGTAGTTAAGCAAAAGATGCAAGGCTTCAGATGCGTGCCCCTGGCCACGGTATGCGGCTGAAACAACAATACCTATACCTGCGCGACTATGCAGCGGATCGAAGTCGAAGAGGTCGATGGCGCCGATGGCTTCCTGCTGATGGTTGCAGATGACGAGCCGGAGTTGCTTGACGGTATAGATGTCGAGGGCGGCGTTTTCGAGGTATTGCTCCAGCACAAATTTGGCGTAGGGCGTAAGCGTGTTGCTTATATGCCAGGTGGAGGTATCGTTCTCTAAGGTATAGAGAAAATCCAGGTCGGTAGGCTCGAGGGCCCGCAGGCTGGTATGGTCGCCTTTCAGGAACATGGGCTATACCTTCTCCGGAAGTGGCACTGTGCCTGTAAACACCAGCCTGGCAGGGCCCGTCAGGTATACGTACCGGAAATTGTCGCCGTGCTGCTCAAAGCTCACCTGCAGGTTGCCTCCGGGAGTCTTAACGCGCACCGGGCTCTCCATGCCGCGCATGCCCGCCACCAGGGCGCAGGCCGTCACGCCGGTTCCGCACGACAGTGTTTCGTCTTCCACGCCGCGCTCGTAAGTGCGCACGTAAATGGTGTCCTCCGAAAGGCGCTCCACAAAATTCACGTTGGTTCCCTTGGCCTCGAAGCGGTCGTTGTAGCGCACGGCACGGCCCTCGGCGTACACATCCAGGTCACGCACATTGTCAACAAAGCGCACGTAGTGAGGCGAGCCGGTATTCAGGTAGAAGTCCTCCCCGATACGCTCCACACCCGTCACATCGCCCATTTTCAGCTGGATCTCTTCGCGCTCGATGGTAGCCTGGTGCTCGCCGTCGGCTGCCAGAAAATAGGCAACATCCTCAATTACACCAAGTTGTTTGGCAAAGCGAACGGTACACCGGGCCCCGTTTCCACACATAGAGCCCAGGCGGCCGTCTGCGTTAAAGTACACCATCTCGAAGTCGTATTCGTCGTGGTCCTGCAACAGGATCAGCCCATCGGCACCAATGCCCGTCCGGCGGTCGCACAAATGCTTTATCATCTGTTCGTCCGACGCCGGGAAAATCATCTTCCGGTTGTCAACCATCACGAAGTCGTTGCCCGTACCCTGGTATTTATAAAAGCTTAGTGGCATACTTTAGAAACATTTAAAACAGCTGATACGTGCACTTTCAGACGCGGCATTAAATTCGTAAATTGCCGTCCCCCGGCGTGCACCGATATAAACAGCAAATATATGTATTCCTTTTTAACAACAGAAAACTGGACTGACTACGAACTTGTTGACTCCGGAAATTTTGAAAAGCTGGAGCGCTTCGGGCAATACTACGTGGCCCGCCCCGAGCCACAAGCCATCTGGGACAAGCACCTGCCCGACTCCGAGTGGCAGCGCATGGCCAACGCCGAGTTTACCCGCGACAAAGGCAGCCAGGAGAAAGGCCAGTGGAAACTAAAAAAGGGGATGCCCGAGCAGTGGTTCATCAATTACCAGTATCAGGATCTGAAGTTACGTTTCCGTCTGGGCCTGTCTTCGTTCAAGCACGTAGGCCTGTTCCCGGAGCAGGACAGCAACTGGAAATTCATCTACGACAAGACCCGCTCGCTCAAGACTAAAACGCCGAAGGTCCTCAACATGTTCGCCTATACCGGTGCTGCCACCCTGGCCGCCAAAGCCGCCGGCGCTGACGTAACGCACCTCGACTCGGTGAAGCAGGTGAACTTCTGGGCCCGCGACAACATGGAGGCCAGCGGCCTGGACAATGTGCGCTGGATCGTGGAAGACGCCATGAAGTACGCCCGCCGGGAGGTGAAGCGCGGCAATACCTACAACGGCATCATCCTGGACCCGCCCGCCTACGGTCGCGGTCCGAACGGTGAGAAGTGGCAGCTGGAAAACGAACTCAACGAGCTCATCAAGCTTTGCCACCAGATGCTCGACAAAACCGACTATTTCCTGGTCATCAACCTCTACTCCCTGGGTTTCTCGGCCCTGATTCTGGATAACCTGATGCGTTTGACGTTTGGGGAGCAGATCAAGCATGAAGAACTGGGCGAGATATACCTGCACGACCGCGGCGAACGCAAGCTGCCCCTGGGCACTTTCTTTCGCTTTAGCTCAGTGGAAAATTAGGAATACGCTGCAGAAACAGACTCTCCCTGGCGCATTTGCTCTCTAACAAGCCTACTAAAAACAATTTGTAGCGCTGGCTCCGGGGTGGAGCTGCCAAACAAGTTGAAAAACTATTAGATCACACCTATACCTTAATTATATACGATGAGATCATTGATACAGTGGACGACTGTCATCCCGTTACTGGCCTGGGTGCTTTTCTTTTCCGGGCTTGTTGACAATAGCGGTTTATTTCAGGTCATAGCATCCATACTGCTTATTTTCAGCGTGATGGCGGCAGTGCATCACTCTGAAGTAATCGCTGAAAGGGTCGGTGAACCCTATGGCACGATCATTCTGGCTATATCCATCACTGTTATTGAGGTTTCCATCATTATCTCCCTGATGATGACAGAAGGACAGGCTGCTGCTTCATTAGCCAGGGACACGGTGTATGCCGCCACCATGCTTATCCTTAACGGCATCGTCGGGCTATGCCTGCTGATCGGAAGCTTAAAGCATTACGAACAGGACTTTTCCAAGCCCTCCGTTACCATTGCCTTGGTTTCGCTGATCTCGATCGTCGTTTTCACACTGGTGTTCCCTACCTTCACCGAGAGTGTATCCGGCGCTTATTACTCCACTCCCCAACTCGTTTTTGCCTCTGTTGCCTGCCTCGTTATTTATGGATGCTTTTTGTTTGCGCAAACCAGAAAGTACCGCCAGTATTTTCTGACGGTGGGTAAGGATGAAGACGAGGCAAAAGCGGTGCCGATCGTCATCACCAACAGGGTGTTCATGATCAGCCTGGTGTTTCTGATTGTCTGCCTGGGGATTGTCGTGCTATTGGCAAAAACACTCTCTCCCACCATCGAGAGTATTATTACAAGCTACAGCCTTCCCAAAACCCTTGTCGGCATCGTGATTGCAGGCATCATTCTGTTGCCGGAAGGTATAGCCGCCATCAACGCCGCCAGAAAAAACAGGCTTCAGACCAGTATCAACCTGTCACTTGGCTCTGCCCTGGCCAGTATCGGCCTGACGATTCCGAGTGTGGCCGCAGTCTGCATTTACTATGATATGCCCATCATCCTGGGCCTCGACATCAAATCCATTATCCTGTTGGGGCTGTCCGTGTTCACGGTGATGCTGTCGCTGAGTGGCGGTAAGACGAATATTGTGTACGGGGTTGTGCTGCTCGTCAACTTGTTCGCTTTCGTGTTTTTGATGATTTACCCTTGAGGTGAATCATGTTGGCTGCGGCTGCGAAGCGGTAGTATAGGGCGAGCTATACCTTATAGGATACAAGGAAGCAAAGGATGTCGTTGGTGACGTTTTTTAAGTTTAGTTCAGAGATACATAAGTTTAGTATCTATAAATCAATCAATTATATTTATTGGATATTTCTCCTTTTTGTATCCGCTTAATTAAACACTATGAATAACATCCGAGATTATTATTCAGTTAGAACGGGAAAAGTAGATCCAAACCCAAAAATTGACTTAGAAATCCTAAAAAGACTATTCTTAGTTATCTATAATGGATTAGAAGAAGAAGGTTACTTCCAGAAATATCTTGGCTACTATTGTGTAGACCAAGATTACATTGATGGCAAACTAGGTAGTGATTTAGAACTGGTATTCCTCATCAATCTGAAGAAGGAAAACTTATATCCAATCCGTCACAAAATTACTAATTACACTGAAGATGACCTATTTGATGTATTAGAATTCCTCTACGATTTCTGCTCTAAAGGAATCGACGGCTTTTACCACGATTGGAATAATTGCGGTCAGCATTATACTGAATTTGATGATGCTTTAGGTAAAGTCCATTTCAGAGATAAATTTAACCCAATTCTAAAAAGCTATGGGGAAGGGTATGAAATAACTAATAATGGTGAAATCCTTAAATTAGTTGATACAGGCTTTTCATCTTTGATTGATGCTGAATTACCTACAGATGATGTTGAAAATATTACATTGAGAGTAGAGCGTGCAATCTCAAAATTTAGAAGGTACCGTTCTTCCCTTGAAGATAGGCAAGATGCTATAAGGGATTTAGTCGATGTACTTGAATACCTAAGACCTGAAGCAAAAAAATATTTACAGAAAGAGGACGAATCTGATTTATTCAATATTGCTAACAACTTTGGAATCAGACATCATAATGAAAAGCAAAAGAGCAAATACGATAAATCTATTTGGCATAGTTGGATGTTCTATCACTACTTATCAACAATTCACGCATTACAGCGAATTATAAACATGAACAAAGTTTAAATTAAAGCAGATACCCTATGACCAAACGCCTCGCACTCATCGACATGGGCACCAACACCTTTCACCTGCTCATCACTGAGGTAGATGAAAGCGGTAACCGCACGGACTTCGTGAAAACCAAGCTGCCGGTGCGGCTAGGCCAGGGCGGCATCAGCAAGGGGACTATTGCGCCGGAGGCTTACGAACGGGCTTTGAAAACGCTGAGAGATTTTCGCAGGCAAATTGACGAATACGATGTGGAGACGGTGCGGGCCATGGCGACCAGTATGGTGCGCAACGCCAGCAACGGCGAGGACTTCATTAAAGATATTTACAAACAAACCGACATTCAGGTAGAGATAATCGACGGGGAACGCGAAGCGGAGCTGATTTACTACGGTGTGCGCTCGGCCGGAGTGCTGGGTGAGCAGACCTCGCTGATCATGGATATTGGCGGGGGCAGTGTGGAGTTTATTATCTGCAATAACCAGGAGATTTTCTGGAAGCAAAGCTTTGAAGTAGGTGCCCAGCGCCTGATGGATAAATTCTTCAGCGCCGATCCTATACCTGACGCGGAGGTCGCAGCTGAGAAGCAGTTCCTGGCAGAGCAACTGCGGCCGCTCACCGAAGCCGTAGCAAAGTATAACCCGTCCAGATTGGTAGGCGCATCCGGCACATTCGACACTCTTTGCGACATCGATGCCCTGAGTCACGGTGACAATGCCCGACAGCTTTCGCAGCCCGCCTCCGCTTCACTGCAGATCGCTGACTTCTACAAGATATACCAGGAGCTGCTGCACAAAACCCACGACGAGCGATTGGCTATACCTGGCATGCTGGAAATGCGGGTGGATATGATCGTGCTGGCCAGTATACTCGTTGACTTCGTGCTGGAGACCTACAACCTCAAAGAAATCCGGGTGTCGGCTTATGCGCTGAAGGAAGGCGTGCTGGCACAGGCACTCGAGTCGATGTAGCCTATCTATACCTATACCTATACCTATACCTAATTGGGCGGGTCGCGACCTGTCCCTACATATCTATAAAAAAGAACGAGCCTACTTTCCAGTAGGCTCGTTCTTTTTTATAGGCTTATACCTGCGCTTAGCCTTTCGCCAGTTTCTTGCGCTCTTTCTCGTAGGCCTTTCCCAGGTATTTCAGTTTCTTGTCGCCCTGGGTATAGCTTGCCGCCATCACCTTAGCTGTTTCAGTCTGGCCGCTGCTCACGTCCAGTATCGCCAGCTGTATACCAAGCTTCTGCTGCACCTTCTTGGTTTTGCCCTTCGCATAGCCATGGTTGAGCAGGTTGGTCAGGAGTTGCAGGGCGGCTTTCTCCTGGTGGATGCTGGTGAAGTGGTCTACCACAGAAGCCGTAAAAGCTAGTTTGCTTTGCTCACGGGCAAAATTGTAGAGCGAAATATGATCCAACCCGAAACGGCCAACTTTCTTGGTCAGGTAGTGCTGCTCGGCGGTGTTGTAGCGTTGTATCGCATCCGTGTAGCGGCCTGTCGCTACCATGCGGTTTGCCTCTTCCAGCATACTTTGATAAGCAACAGCATCGGCAATAGTGGCACGGCCGTCTTCTGCCGTGAACGTGGCAATGGTGCAGGTGACTTTCGTTTCCGCCGCATGTAAAGCAGCCTGGTAGGCCTGGTCAGCGGCAATGAATTTCTTCTCGCGCACCAGCGATTGTGCATTTTGGTAATGCCGGTCGTATTCGGCCTGCACATTCCGACACTCCTGCGTGAAAATGCGGTCGCGTAGCTCAATGTACTTGCCCTGCACCTCGTTGTCGCGCTCCAGGGCATAACGGCTGCGCATGTTCTCGGCCGAGCTGGCTACTGCTCTGGCATCGCTCAACCGGTTGTTCATGGCCAGGGTATAGCCCTCCGCCAGCTGGCTCAGCAACACCGGTTTGGCGGCTTGCTGCAGCAGGTTACCCAGTTCGCGCACTGGCTGGAAGGTATAGCCCTGCTCCAGAGCCAACGCCGACTCGAACTGCTCCAGCGCATAACGGTAGTCTTTTGACTTCATCGCCTGCCGGCCTTTGTCGATGTGCTGCACATAGTACTGGTATTTCACCTGCCCCTGCAGCTCGGCTGCCTCGGGTGCGTCGTGCAGCAGGTAATCGTACTGGCGCTGGAAGGTATAGGCGTCGTTAGCCAACTGGTCGGCCTGCGCCAGGTCACCTCTGCTCAAAAAGCGCTTGCCTTCTTCCACCATGCTGCGGTAATAGCCATACACGGCACGGCCTTCGCCATCGTTCAGGGCGGGCATGTTGCAACGCAGTCCGCCCAGGGTGCTGCACAGGGCGCGGGCATCGGCATAGGCGGCTACGGCACTTCGGTAATCGCCGCGGCCGTTGTGGGCGTGGCCTTCTGCCATGAACGAGCTGTAGATGTCGTGCGCCAGACCCAGCGCCATTTGCTGGGTTTCAGGGTCCACGCGCATTTGGGTGAGGATGTCGCGGGTACGGCCGGCCGCTCCCTGCAGGTTGCCGCTCATAAAGTCCAGGCGAGCCAGTTGCAGGTGCGCAGGCGCGAAGCGTGGGTTCACCTCCAGTGACTTCACAAAGTAAGTACTCGCAGCGGCCAGGTTGTTGCGGGCCATCAGGCTGATGCCCCGGTTATAAAACTGCTGATCGAGCGTGGCCAGGGTATAGTTCACGGCTTTACGGCGCTCTTTCAGCAACTGGTTCAGCTGGTTCGACTTGGCGGTATAGCGCTGCGGGTCGTACTGGTTCAGACTCAGCTTGTCAGAGAAGCGCTTGTCCTGTAGTTTGTCCAGCATTTCCTCCATGTCGCGCAGTCGCTTGTCCTCCTGTTTGATGCGGTCTACATCGTCATGCTTGATCAACACGACATCCTGCAGCATTTTGTTCAGCGTGGCGTCGGCAGCATAATAGTCTTTGATCAGGTTGATCTGCCCTTCCAGTTCCTGCACATCGGCCGGGGTATACACCAACTCCAAACCCTCTATTTTTAAGGTATAGCCCTGGCTGTTGGCGGTGTCTGGTACGGTGGTTTCGAGCGCCACGATGCCGTTTGGCTTTAGATTCAGGATAGGCAGGCTGTAGCGCTTCACTTCCTTCTGCTGGCTGTTGAGCAAACGAACCGTCATCTTGGCCTGCTCCGGCAAGAGCACACTGCCCAGGTCGAAGCCACGGTAATGCACATCGCCGTTCACACCTATCTGCTGCAATTGCACCTTGAGCTGCAACTGATCGCCGGCTTTGGCAATACGGGAATGCTGCTCCAGGCGCACCACAAACTCTGTCTTGCGGCTGGGGCGGCCGCCGGTTTTGCTCGCGGTCGTGCCGCCTTCGGTTAGCAGCTGGATCATCTTGTTGCTGTTTACCTGACTGCTGCTGGCAGCTGCTTCCTGCTTTATCAGGAAAGAAACAGGTATGGCTTCGTTAAACACAAGCTGGCTCTGTGCCTGTACCGCAACGGCCGCTGTGAGTATCCAAATCAGAAGTAGTGCTCTTTTCATAATCGTATCGTTTTAGCCTGATTTGGCCAAGTCAAAATCTATTCCACTTTTCTACCAAACTCCGAAAGTATAGAAAAAAGGGTATATAAATGGTAACCAGCCCCATAATTTCCGTGAAGGACAATCGCTTTAGGAATTCCGAGGCATTGGCCTGATATTTTTTTAATTTGCGACCCTAATCCGATTACTATGTACCCATACCGACACCTCTTCGACTTCACCCGCGAGATTTTTCTGAACATCGGCTGCCCGCTGGAAGACGCCCAACTGGCCACCCAGGTATTGCTGGAGGCTGACCTACGCGGCGTTGACTCCCATGGCGTGGCCCGACTTAGCGGCTACATCCGCCTTTGGGAAGCCGGTCGCATCAACCCGAAGCCCTCCATTTCCATTGTGCACGAAACGCCCAGCACCGCGACAGTGGACGGCGACGGTGGACTTGGCCTGGTAGTAGCGCCACGGGCCATGGACATTGCCATGCAGAAAGCAGAGAACGTAGGTACAGGCTGGGTGTCGGTGCGCAACTCGAACCACTTCGGCATAGCGGGCTACCACGCCATGCAGGCCCTGCAGCGCGACATGATCGGGATGGCCATGACAAACGCCAGTCCGCTGGTGGCGCCCACCCATTCGACAAAGCGCATGCTGGGCACCAACCCCATTGCGGTGGCCGTGCCTGCCAACGAGCAGCCGCCCTTTGTAGCAGACTTTGCCACTGCTTCCGCGGCGAACGGCAAGCTGGAAATCCTGCAGCGCAAAAACGAAAAAGCGCCGCTAGGCTGGATTCAAACGGCTCAGGGCGAGGACACGGACAATGCGGACGAACTAAAGCAGGGTGGTTCGCTCCTGCCACTGGGCAGCGACCTGACCCATGGCAGTCACAAGGGGTATGCTTTGGGCGCTATCGTCGATATTTTCTCTGCAGTGCTATCCGGAGCCAATTACGGTCCGTGGGTGCCGCCTTTTGTGAGCTTCCTGGCGCCGCCCGCCGACCCGGTGGGACAAGGTATAGGCCACTTCCTGGGCGCCATGCGCATCGACGCTTTCCGTCCGGCCGACGAGTTCAAGCAGCACATGGACAACTGGATCACTTCATTCCGAAAGGCGGATGTGAAACGCGGTGAGGAAGCCGTCCTTATACCTGGCGATCCGGAGCGCATCATGACCGCCATACGCTTGCGTAAAGGTATACCGTTGCTACCGCCTGTTGAGAAAGACCTGGCGGAGTTAGGCAAAAAACTGGGCGTGAAATTCTAGCCATGGCAACCGACAAAGGTATAGCCCTGTTCCGGGTATTGGGCCTGGGCTCCACGCGGCGCAGCATCCTGATGCTGGTAGTATCCTGGACCCTGAATGTGGCCTGGCTCGGTATCAATTATTTCTGGAGCCTCGTTCCGGAGTCGGTGCTGATTGCTATACCTGTGATCCTGCTGCTCTACGGTGTGCTTGCCTTGGTGGCCTATGTATACTGGGGCGTTAAGGGTGTACGCGAACAAGATGAGCCTTACGCCAGTGTTTTGGTTGGGACGATCGTCGCGATTACGCTGCTATACCTAAACTATACCTTGCTCGACGCGCTGATTTCGCTTATTCGTTAAAACAAGAAGAGCTGGCCATTATGGTCAGCTCTTCTTGTTTTCAGGTATAGGCAACAGGTATAGCCTACTCAATTTTCTTGCCGGCCATGGCCTGCTTGATGGAGATCTGCATCACACGCTCCGCAAACGGGCTGGTCTGCTCTTCCAGATTATCCACCGCTTTCAGGATCTGGTCTTTGTCGCCACTTGGCAGCACATCGCGCAGCTTCTGCAAATTCTCACGCGTCAGGTTTACTTCGTCCTCGGTCAGGTGCTGGCCGTTCTTCTCCAGGAAGCGCTCTACCTGGTAGAGCATCTGCTCAGCCGTGGTGCGGGCCTCGATCACCATCCGCGCCGATACGTCTTCGCGGGCATGCGTAATCGAGTCCATGAGCATCTGCTCTACCTGCGAATCCGTCAGGCCGTACTGTGGCTTCACCTCTACCTCCTGGCGCACGCCGGAGCGCAGTTCAATCGCCTCTACTTTCAGAATGCCGTCGGCGTTCAGAATAAAGTTCACGTCCACTTTCGGGAAACCGGCGGGCATGGCAGGTATACCTTTCAGGTCGAACTCGGCCAATTTGCGGTTTTCCTGCACCAAATCACGCTCGCCTTGGTAAACGGAGATCTTCATGTTCACCTGCCCGTCGATGGAGGTCGTGTACTGACGTCCGGCTTTGGTTGGTATCTTGGAGTTACGCGGGATGATCGAGTCCATCAGTCCGCCCATCGTTTCGATGCCTAGCGTGAGCGGCGTCACGTCCAGCAAGAGGATGTCTTTGCGGTTGCCCGATAGGATATCGGCCTGAATAGCCGCGCCCAGGGATACCACTTCATCGGGATTGAGGGAGATGTTCGCGGGCTTGCCGAAGAACTCCGATACCGTTTCGTATACCAGCGGCACACGGGTAGAGCCACCTACCATGATCACGGCATCAATCTGCTCCGGCTTCAGTTTGGCATCGCCCATCGCCTGTCGGCAACTTTCAATGGTCTTGGCCACGATCGGGGCAATGAGTTCCTCGAACTTGTGCCGCGTAATGCCGCATTCTATCGTGTCGTTCACCCTGCTGGTATAGATCTGCTGCTGACTGAGCGCCTTTTTGGCCTCTTCGGCTTTCAGGCGCAGCGCCTGCTGCAGTTTTTTGTCCTCGTTGATGGTATCGGCCACCAGTTGGTTCTCCTGTATCCAGTAGTTGATAATGGCGCGGTCCATGTCGTCGCCGCCCAGGTAAGTATCGCCGTGTGTGGAGAGTACCTCAAAAATCCCCTGGTGCAGGCTCAGGATAGAGATATCGAACGTACCGCCGCCCAGGTCGTACACGGCTATCGTTTTTTCTTCAGAAGGGTCTATACCTATGCCATAGGCTAATGAGGCCGCCGTTGGCTCGTTTACGATGCGCAGCACTTCGAGCCCGGCCAGTTTGCCGGCATCGCGGGTGGCCTGGCGCTGGGAGTCGTTGAAGTAAGCGGGCACCGTGATCACGGCTCTGTTCACCGGTGTTTTCAGGGCATGCTCGGCACGCTCGCGCAGCTCTTTCAATATCTCCGCCGACAGTTCGATTGGCGAGTAGAATCTGTCCCCTACCCTGATCTTCACCAGGCCTTCGCTGTCGTCATCGATGATCTTGTAGCCGAAGTAGTCTTTGTGCTCGCCCAGGTCTTTGTAGGATTTGCCCAGCAGGCGCTTGACAGAGTAAATGGTATTGGCGGGATCGGTAGTGAGGTAATCCTTCGCCTCAGTGCCGACAATTGTCTCACCGCTCTGCGTGAAATGCACAATAGACGGCACAATGGTACCACGACCCAGGTCGTTGATGGCTACCGGCTTTTTGGTTTCGGGATGTATGTAGGCTACCAGGCTGTTGGTAGTCCCAAGATCTATACCCACAATCACCTCTTCCTGCTGAAGGGCTCCTGTAGAAAGGTTTATCGCAACTTTTGCCATGTTTGTATACGTTAGTGAGGCCACCCTATACGTGGGCAGCGCTATACGCAAAGTTACGAAAAAATCAGGGGAGGTGTCGGGATGTCGGCGCTTTATACCTGATAGCCGGGCTTATGCCTTCAATAAGTTGAACGAAACCGGGTATGGATCGTGCGACGCGTCTTTGCTGACCAGCCAACACACTCTGATGACGTAGAGCGCATTGAGGAAGTATAGCACCAGATAGGCGGCGAACACATACCACGAACCCGGGTAGTGCATGATCTTCATCCAGGCAAAAAGCATGACCAGCGGATAAGTAACCAGAGACCAGGTGATCTGAAAGTTCAACAGGCTGATACCTTGCTCCTGCACATGGAGCACTTTCTTTTTCTGCGTTGTCCAGATGATCAGCGGGAAAACGAGGTTGCCGAGCGGCATCAGCAAATACGAAAGCACGGACAGGTGCATCAGCAACAGAACACTTTTGTCTGGCTCCTTGCCATAGTCGTATACCTCCTCCACGTCCACTTCCAGTGCCTGGCAGATGGATTTCAAGGTATAGCCCCGCGGCTCTGTGTCCCCTTTCTCTATCCGTTGCAAAGTCCGCAAGCTTATACCTGCCATCTCTGACAGTTCTTCCTGGCTCAAGCCTTTTCGCTTTCGTATCTCGAGAATTCTGTTTCCTAACTCATTCATGGTGTTGTTTTTAGGTTTGTTTCTCAATACTACTATAAAGGTGTCATCCAGGCTTGCGGTTTTTCTACGTCATTCCTATGACATTTATGACTTAAAGGCTCATAAGGGCATTAAATGCAGAAAGCTGTTCGTCGAAACAGCTTTCTGCACATTCATCTGCGGGTCTATACCTTACTTCTCCTTTTTTGGCACTACAATGAACACATCCTCACCCGGACGCTTCATCAGGTATTTTTCCCTGGCGAATTTCTCGAGCAGTTCCGGATTGCCCATCAGTTCCTCGCGGTCCTGCTGCACCTCGGCCATTTTCTCGAGGTAGTACTCCTTGTCTTTCTCCTTATTGCGCAGTTCTCTGCTCATGCGGTACTGCGTGATAAAGTCGTTGGAGTCGAAAAATAACATCCAAACCAAAAACAGCATACCTGTTACAAAATAGAAACTGCGAACAAACTTAGGTATACGATTGAGCATATATAGGATACTATAGATATTACACTGAGGGCTTTACACAAAAATAAGGCTGTGAGTCATAAACCCACAGCCTTATGCCTAAAATATTTTCAGGATGCTCGTTAGAACTTCTTTCCAGGGTAATAAGCCACTTCTCCGAGCTCCTCCTCAATGCGGAGCAGCTGGTTGTACTTGGACATACGGTCAGAGCGGGAAGCCGAACCTGTCTTGATCTGGCCTGTGTTAAGGGCAACTGCCAGGTCAGCGATCGTGTTGTCTTCCGTTTCACCCGAGCGGTGCGACATCACACTCTTATACCCGTGGCGCAGACCTAAGTTGATTGCGTTGATGGTTTCTGTCAGCGTACCGATCTGGTTTACCTTGATCAGGATAGAGTTGGCTACCCCCTGGTCTATACCTTGCTGCAGGCGTTTCACGTTCGTCACGAACAGGTCATCGCCTACCAGCTGTACTTTGTTACCAATGGTTTCAGTCAGCTCTTTCCAGCCTTTCCAGTCGTCCTCGTCCATACCATCTTCAATCGAAGCAATCGGGTACTTCTCGGTCCACTCTTTCCAGTAGCTCACCATTTCAGAAGAGGTCAGCTTGTCGCCGGTTGACTTCTTGAAGGTATACAGGCCTGTAGATTTGTCGTAGAATTCGGAGCTAGCCGCATCCATTGCAATCATCATGTCATCGCCTGGCTTGTAACCAGCCGCTTCGATGGCCTGCAGTACTACCTCGATCGCCTCTACGTTAGAAGCAATGTTTGGAGCAAAGCCACCCTCGTCACCTACGTTCGTAGAAAGACCTTTCTTTTTCAGAACATTCTTCAGGTGATGGAACACTTCAGAACCCATACGCAACGCCTCTGAGAATGAAGGCGCACCCACTGGCATGATCATGAACTCCTGGAAGTCGATGGCATTGTCAGCGTGGCTACCACCGTTCAGGATGTTCATCATCGGCACAGGAAGCGTGTTGGCATTTACACCACCTACGTAGCGGTACAATGGCATACCCAGTTCCTGCGCAGCAGCACGGGCAATCGCCAAAGAAACACCCAGAATAGCGTTAGCGCCCAGGTTGCCTTTGTTTTCCGTGCCATCCAGCTCGATCATGATCTTGTCGAGCAGGTTCTGCTCAAACACCGGGAAGCCGACAAGCTCTTCAGCTATTTTCTCGTTTACATTCTGAACGGCCTGCAGTACACCTTTACCCATGTATCTGCCTTTGTCGCCATCACGAAGCTCTACCGCCTCGTGCACACCTGTAGAAGCGCCGGAAGGCACAGCAGCACGGCCTAGTATGCCGCTCTCTGTAAACACATCAACTTCTACTGTCGGGTTGCCTCTCGAATCAAAGATCTGGCGGGCTTTAATATCTGTAATTAAGCTCATCGGTTTGTTTTTATATAGTTTTACTTGTTTTGCTCTAACAGGGCGATAAAATCGTCGAACAGGTAAACGGAATCATGCGGCCCTGGAGAAGACTCCGGGTGATACTGTACCGAGAACGCCGGCTTCGACTTCATGCGTATACCTTCCACTGTGTTGTCGTTCAGGTTGATATGCGTCACTTCTACGTCCGGGTGGTTCTTCAGTTGTTCTGCATCCACCACAAAACCGTGGTTTTGCGATGTGATCTCGCTCAGCCCGGTGATCAGGTTTTTAACTGGGTGGTTCAATCCTCTGTGCCCGTTGTGCATTTTGTAGGTCGCAATGCCATTGGCCTGCGCCAGCATTTGATGGCCCATACAAATACCGAACATCGGTCTGCTCTTGTCCAGTATCTGCTTCACACTGTTAATAGCTACTGTGGTAGCGGCCGGGTCACCAGGGCCATTCGATATGAAGTAACCATCCGGGTTCCACTTCTCCATTTCTTCAAATGGCGTGTCGTATGGGAACACCTTCACTTCACAGCCACGGGCCACCAGGTTGTTCAGGCTGTTACGCTTCACCCCAAGGTCCAGCACAGCCACTTTATACTTCACCTCCTCAGGCTTCATGTGGTAAATCTCGTGCGTACTCACGTGCGAAGAAAGCTCAAGGCCTGCCATGGAGGGAACCTCAGCCAATCGCTGCTTCAACAGGGTAACATCAGAAGTTTCAGAAGAGATGATACCGTTCATGGCACCTTTATCGCGAATATGTCGCACCAGGGCACGCGTGTCGATTTCGCAGATACCTACTATACCTGCTTTTTCAAAATAATCCTGCAGAGAACCTTCTGCTTGCTTACGGGAAAAGAAATGGGAGAATTCTTTACAAACAAGACCGTTGATCTGTACTTTATCCGATTCTACCTCGTCAGACTGTACACCATAATTGCCAATGTGGGAAAATGTAGTGACAACTAACTGACCGTAGTAAGACGGATCGGTGAAGATTTCCTGATAGCCAGTCATACCTGTGTTAAAGCATAACTCACCACCTGTCGTACCAATGCGACCCAGGCTTTTGCCTGTGAAGACGGTACCATCTTGCAATAAAAGAATAGCTTCGGAAGTTGTGTGTTTCTTCATCTTGATAATTTGATACAAAAATAAAAAAGGGACACGACTTATGTCATGTCCCTTTACAATATTTCACAAATGAAGCTTATTCAGCATCTTTTGTTTCTTCTTTAGTACCTTCTGCCTCTGGAGTTGCAGGAGTTGAAGCCTCAGTAGACTCAGCACCCTTTTTCTTAGAAGAAGAACGACGACGGGTTTTCTTAGCACCGGCAGTACCAGTAGTAGTCAGCATGTCCTCGTTGTAGTCAACAAGCTCGATCACGCACATCTCTGCGTTGTCACCAAGTCTGTAACCAGTCTTCAGGATGCGGGTATAACCACCTGGTCTGTTAGCGATTTTAACAGATACTTCGTCAAACAGCTCTTTCACAGACTCCTTATCTTGCAGGTAAGCAAAAACAGTTCTTCTGGAGTGAGTTGTGTCGTTTTTAGATTTTGTCAGTAGAGGCTCCACATACTTGCGTAGTGCTTTTGCTTTGGCTACTGTTGTAGAAAGACGCTTGTGCAGGATAAGCGAAGCAGCCATGTTTGACAGCATTGCTTTGCGGTGCGAAGCGGTTCTTCCTAAGTGATTTACTTTTTTACCGTGTCTCATTATTTTGAATTGTGCACGTGCATACCGTCGATCAACCCACCCGGGGATCGGGAATTATGCCGTAGATTGATTAATCTTCTTCTAATTTATACTTAGAAAGGTCCATGCCAAAAGTCAGGCCCTTCTCTTGCACCAGGTTCTCAAGCTCAGTCAAAGACTTCTTACCAAAGTTACGGAACTTCATCATGTCAGAGATGTCAAGCTGTACCAGGTCGCCAAGCGTTTTGATGTCGGCAGCCTTAAGACAGTTGTAAGCTCTAACTGAAAGATCCATATCCTGAAGCGAAGTCTTCAGTACTTTGCGCATGTGCAGCAGTTCCTCATCCACCGCTTCTTCTTCTTCAGGCTTAGCTGTTTCGAAGGTCATGGTGTTGTCTGAGAAGAGCATGAAGTGCTGGATCAAAATATTGGCAGCACCTTTCAGGGCATCTTCCGGATGAATAGAACCGTCCGTCTGTATGTCAAGCACTAGCTTTTCATAGTCAGTCTTCTGTTCAACACGTGTATTCTCTACGCTGAACTTTACATTCTTGATTGGCGTGAAGATGGCATCGATCGGGATAAGGCCGAACACCTGGTCAACCGGCTTGTTCTCCTCAGCAGGAACGTAGCCACGTCCTTTCTGAATAGTCAGCTCAACTTCCAGTGTCATGTTCTTATCCAGGTTGCAGATTACCAACTCTGGGTTTAACACCTCAAAGCTTGTAGAAAACTTGCTAATGTCGCCAGCTACAAACTTATCCTGACCTGAGATGGTAACGGTAACTTTGTCATCGATAACTTCGCTTATTTTTTTGAAGCGAACCATTTTCAGGTTGAGGATAATATCAGATACATCCTCCACTACGCCCTCAACAGACGAGAACTCATGCAGTACACCAGGTATGCGAACGCTAGTAATTGCGTATCCTTCCAAAGAAGAAAGCAAAATTCTTCGCAGAGCATTACCGATGGTTACTCCGTAACCTTTTTCAAGCGGCTTGAATTCAAATAACCCATGAAAGTCGTCGGCTTTTTCCATCACAACTTTCTCTGGCATTTGAAATGCTAATATTGACATACTTGCAGTGTTAAAGGTTAAAATTTGATTAAGCGGCTTACTTAGAATAGAACTCGACGATCAGCTGCTCCTGAATTTTCTCAGGGATCTGGTCACGCTGTGGCGCAGACACAAATTTACCAACCATCTCAGCTCCATCCCACTCTAACCAGCTGAATGCACGCGCATTGCGAACGCTCAGGCTAGTAGTAATTGCTTCTAGAGATTTAGACTTCTCTCTAACAGCTACCGTATCACCAACTTTTAAGCTATATGAAGGTATGTTTACAATCTCACCGTTAACAGTGATGTGCTTGTGCAATACTAGCTGACGAGCAGCTCTTCTTGTTGGAGCAATACCAAGTCTGTAAACCGTGTTGTCAAGTCTAGACTCCAGAAGAGTCAGGAACTGCTCACCAGTTACACCGCCTTTTCTGGCAGCTTTCTCAAACAGATTGGCGAACTGCTTTTCAAGCATGCCGTAAATGAACTTGGCTTTCTGCTTTTCTGTAAGCTGAAGCGCGTATTCGGACTGTTTCTTACGACGGCCACGGCCGTGCTGTCCCGGAGGATAGCTTTTCTTCTTTAATGCTTTGCTTGGGCCGAAAATCTCCTCGTTAAACTTTCTGGAGATTTTGCTTTTAGGACCAGTATATCTTGCCATTGTATTTAATCTGAATTACTAATTAAACTCTTCTGCGTTTAGGAGGACGACATCCGTTGTGAGGAAGTGGCGTAACATCTTTGATAGTTGTTACTTCGATGCCAGTATTCTGTACAGTACGGATGGCGGACTCTCTACCTGCACCAGGACCTTTAACGAAAACCTCAGCTTTGCGCATACCCAGGTCATAAGCAACCTTAGCGCAATCTGAAGCTGCCATTTGTGCAGCGTAAGGAGTGTTCTTTTTAGAACCTTTAAAACCCATTTTACCAGCAGAAGCCCAAGAGATAACTTGTCCTGCGTTATTGGTTACTGAGATAATGATATTGTTGAAAGAAGCTTTGATGTGTACCTGGCCTGTTGATTCAACAATTACAACACGCTTCTTAGCTTTGTCTTTTCTTTTCTGAGCCATGATCAAAAATTATTTAGAAGCTTTCTTCTTGTTTGCTACTGTCTTGCGCTTACCTTTTCTTGTGCGCGAGTTATTCTTCGTGCGCTGACCTCGTACAGGTAGACCTTTACGGTGTCTCAAACCACGGTAGCAGCCAATATCAAGAAGACGCTTAATATGCAATTGCACTTCTGATCTCAGAACACCTTCTGTTTTGATCTCAGCTGCAATGATATTTCTGATCTCATTAGCTTCATCTTCGGTCCAGTCTTTCACCTTTTTGTCAAGATCCACCCCGGCTTTGTTTAGGATTTGCACAGAGAGATTACGACCTATACCAAAAATGTAAGTCAAAGAGATCTCTCCTCTTTTGTTGTCCGGAATATCAACTCCTGCTATTCTTGCCATAATTAATAATTATCCTTGTCTTTGTTTATATCTTGGGTTCTTTTTGTTGATAACGTAGAGCTTACCCTTGCGGCGGATAATCTTACAGTCAACACTTCTCTTTTTTACTGATGCTTTGACTTTCATTGTAGTTATTTATAACGATAAACAATTCTTCCTTTAGTTAAATCATAGGGTGACATCTCCAACTTAACGCGGTCACCTGGCAGGATCTTGATATAATTCATTCTCATTTTACCTGAGATATGCGCCACTACCTGATGTCCATTTTCTAACTCTACCCGGAACATTGCATTTGATAATGCTTCGATGATAGTACCGTCTTGCTCGATAGAGGACTGCTTCGCCATTTATTGTTGTTTAGCTTTATCTATGTATTCAAAAGTTGTTAATACTTCTGCTTTGTTATTTCTTACGACTACTGTATGCTCAAAATGAGCAGAAGGTTTATTATCACGGGTACGGATTGTCCATCCGTCCTCTTCTTGTATAATATACCTGGTACCGAGATTCACCATAGGCTCAATCGCTAGTACCAACCCGTTTTGAAGCTTCATCCCCTGACCACGCTTTCCGTAATTGGGCACCTCAGGAGATTCATGCAGGTTGCGGCCAATTCCGTGCCCCACCAACTCACGAACAACTCCATATTTAGAAGCTTCGGCGTGTGTCTGGATAGCATGACTTATATCACCAAGCCGGTTCCCGACAACTGCCTTTTCGATTCCCTTGTACAAGGACTCTTTCGTAACTTCCAGTAGGTGGGATACCTCCTCCGAGACATTCCCTACAGCATGGGTATAAGCAGAGTCACTGTGGAATCCATTGTGATAGACACCACAGTCAACAGAAATTATATCCCCATCGTTCAAAACATAATTTCCTGGCATCCCATGTACTACGGTAGAGTTTACCGAGATACAGAGGCTAAAAGGAAACCCATTATAGTTTTTAAAAGATGGGACAGCACCATGATCTTTAATGAACTCTTCAGCTCTTTTATCCAGTGTAAGGGTGGATACCCCTTCTTTTATAAGAAGAGCTATTTCGCCATGTGCTTTACTTAATATGAAAGCACTCTGGCGAATTAGCTCTATTTCTTCTTCAGTCTTGTAAAAAACCATTTATTAGGATACCATGGCAATATTTTCTGTTCTGCCTCTTAGCTTTCCAGATTTCATCATGCCATCATAATGACGCATTAGTAAATAACTTTCAATTTGCTGCAGCGTGTCAAGCACAACACCCACCATGATGATAAGTGAAGTACCACCATAGAACTGGGCGAACTCTCTTGTCACTCCGAATAGCATGGCGATAGCAGGAAAGATTGCCACAAGTGCCAGATAAATAGCACCAGGAAGGGTGATCTTAGTGAGTATATTATCAATATACTCAGAGGTAGCACGACCCGGTTTTACACCTGGCACAAAGCCCCCACTACGCTTCAGATCGTCAGCAATCTGATTTGGATTAACTGTAATCGCTGTGTAGAAGTAGGTGAAGATCAGGATCATTAAACCAAATACTACATTGTACTGCCATGATGTAAAGTCAGAGAATGTAGCACCAATATAGCTCGCTGTTTCATTTGAGTCTGCCCAGATTGAAGCAATCATAGAAGGCAGGAACATCAGTGATTGAGCGAAAATGATCGGCATAACACCTGCAGCATTCACTTTCAGAGGGATAAACTGACGCTGACCACTGTAAAGAGAGCTGCCACCAACTTGCTTGGCATACTGTACAGGTATTCTTCTGATAGCCTGGGTCAACATAACCACAGACATTACAACGAAGAAGAGAACGATCAACTCAAAGATAAACAGCAAAGCGCCATTTAGTTCTTTGGATAATGCCTCTGCCACAATAGCACCAGGGAAACGAGAGATAATGCCTATCATGATAAGCATTGAAATACCGTTGCCTATACCTTTATCCGTGATCTTTTCACCAAGCCACATACAGAATATGGTTCCTGATGTCAAGACAATCATCGAACTGATGGTAAACAGTGTCGTGTTGACTATGATTGCCTCGCTGTTGATGGTGGCCACAAAGCCGACCGCCTGTGCAAGGGTAATAATAATAGTAAGAACTCGGGTGATTTGGTTAATTTTCTTTCTACCAGACTCACCCTCCTTCTGCATTTTTTGGAAATAAGGAACGGCTATGGTAAGTAGCTGTAATACGATAGAAGCTGATATATATGGCATAATACCCAACGCAAAGATGGAAGCATTGCTAAATGCTCCACCTAAGAACGTATCCAACAGGCCGAATATACCCTCTGTGTTGGACTTGAGCTGGTTAGGATCTATACCAGGAAGAACAACATAAGAACCTAATCTAAAAATAGCTATAAAACCTAAGGTATTAAGAATGCGTACCCTTAGATCATCAATAGCAAAAATGTTCTTAATTGTTGTTATAAACTTCTTCATAAAAATTAAAGGGCTACTGTTTTACCGCCTGCTTTTTCGATGGATGAAATGGCAGTCTGAGAAAAAGCATGAGCGTGTACTTCTACAGCTTTAGAAATCTCTCCTCTACCTAAGATCTTAACTTTGTCATTCTTGGACACTAAACCGTGTGCCTTGAAGAAATCAAAGTTAAAAACTTTTTCATTAGTATCCGCAGCCAATGACTCCAGAACATCTAAATTAATTCCTTTATACTCTACTCTGTTGAAGTTTTTGAAACCAAACTTAGGAACACGTCTCTGAAGTGGCATCTGACCACCTTCAAAGCCAGACTTCTGCGAGTAGCCTGAACGAGACTTGGCACCTTTGTGACCTCTGGTAGAAGTTCCACCTCTACCTGAGCCAGTTCCTCTGCCTATTCTCTTTCTAGTCTTAACAGACCCTTCTGCAGGTTTTAATGAATTCAAATACATATTAAATGTCCTTTACTTCTACTAAATTGTGAACCTTGTTAATCATACCAGCAATCTGAGGCGTTTTCTCAACAGTTACTGATTTATTGATCTTACCAAGACCTAGCGCTTGAATTGTAAGCTTCTGGTCCTTCGGTCTGTCAATAATGCTTTTAACTTGTGTGATTGTTACTTTAGCCATCTCAATTAACCGTTAAATACTTTCTGCAAATTAACACCACGCTGCTGGGCTACGGCCAAAGGATCACGCATCTTAGCCAACGCATCAAAAGTTGCCTTCACCACGTTGTGTGGGTTAGAAGAACCTTTAGACTTGCAAAGTACGTCTTTGATACCAGCACTTTCAAGTACGGCACGCATTGCACCACCGGCAATTACACCTGTACCAGGAGCTGCAGGCTTCACTAGCACAAAACCACCTGAGTACTTGCCTTCCATTGCATGCGGTACAGTGTGATGGTAAAGAGGAACCTTCACCAGGTTCTTCTTGGCATCATCTATACCTTTTGCGATAGCGTCAGTTACTTCATTTGCTTTACCAAGGCCGTATCCAACCACACCGTTACCATCACCTACTACGACGATGGCAGCGAAGCTAAATCTTCTACCACCTTTTACAACTTTGGCTACACGATTGATCGCTACTACTCTTTCTTTGAGTTCGATCTCGCTTGCCTTTACACTACGAACATTATTTTTCAACATAATTCTTAGAATTTAAGGCCTGCCTCGCGAGCGCCTTCAGCCAATGATTTTACGTTACCATGGTAAAGGTATCCAGAACGGTCAAACACCACCTGAGAGATACCCATCTCGAGAGCTTTAGCTCCTATTTCTTTTCCAACCTGATTGGACACTGAAATATTAGCATTGGTTACACCGTCAAGCTTCGCAGAAGAGGCAGCCGCCAAAGTTTTCCCTGTAGTGTCATCGATCAACTGTGCATAGATAGCTTTGTTGCTTCTAAAAACAGATAATCTCGGTCTGGCAGAAGTACCAGAAATCTTGTTTCTGATACTTCTTTTAATTCTAAGTCTTCTTGATACTTTATTAACAGACATGATGATTATTATTTAGACGCTGTCTTACCAGCTTTTCTTCTTACAACTTCACCTACAAAACGGATACCTTTACCTTTGTAAGGCTCCACTTTGCGCAGTGCTCTGATTTTAGCAGCTACCTGACCGATCAGTTGCTTGTCATTGCTTTCAAGCGTAATAACTGGTGCTTTACCTTTTTCTGTTACTGCTGTGGCAGTAACTTCCGGAGGCATGGCCATAAAGATATTGTGAGAGTATCCCAGAGCTAGCTCTATTACGTTTCCCTGTACGGTTGCTTTATAACCTACACCCACTAGCTCAAGCTGCTCTTTGTACCCTTCACTAACACCTACAACCATGTTGTTAATCAGCGAGCGGTAAAGACCGTGCATAGCTTTATGACGCTTTTGCTCAGTAGGACGCTCCACCACAATTTGGTTTTCCTCCTGCTTAACAATCATGTCTTTATCTACCGGAGTAGTAAGTGAACCTTTTGGGCCTTTTACAGTAACAACGTTATCTTTTGCAATCGCAAATTCAACGTTATTTGGCAGGGTGATTGGCAATTTTCCTATACGTGACATTGTCTATCCTCCTATTAGTAAACGTAACACAATACCTCACCACCTACATTCAGTGACTTGGCTTCTTTTTCAGTCATTACACCTTTGGAAGTTGACAGGATAGCTACACCCAACCCGTTCAAAACGCGTGGCAAGTTGTCATTTCCGGTGTACTTGCGAAGCCCTGGCTTACTAATCCTCTCAAGTTTCACAATAGCAGATTGCTTAGTGGTAGGATTGTATTTCAGAGCGATCTTAATAGTACCTTGTACAGAAGAATCTTCAAACTTATAGCTTTGAATGTATCCTTTGTCGTACAATACTTTTGTTATCTCTTTCTTGATATTGCTAGATGGTATTTCAACTACTCTGTGGTTAGCCTTGATGGCGTTACGCACTCTAGTTAAATAATCTGCTATTGGATCTGAGTTCATTATGAATCACTTAAATCTTGATTGCTTTTTTCTAAGCGAGCGGCAAAGATAGGAATATCTTTTCTTCTTTCTTAGTTTCTTAAGAAAAAATTACCAGCTGGACTTTGTTACTCCAGGGATTTTACCAGCAGAAGCAAGCTCTCTGAAAGTAACACGAGAAATACCAAACTTTCTCATGTAGCCACGTGGCCTTCCGGTTAACTTGCAACGATTGTGTAGTCTTACAGGAGAAGAGTTCTTAGGAAGCTTGTCGAGTCCTTCGTAATCTCCTTTAGCTTTTAGTTCTGCACGCTTCGCAGCGTACTTAGCTACTAATTTCTGTCTTTTAAGCTCTCTCGCTTTTACTGCTTCTTTAGCCATTTTTCTTATTTCTTAATATTAGTGAAAGGCATACCAAACGCTTTAAGCAACTCGTAGCTCTCCTCATCTGTCTGAGCAGTAGTTACGAAGGTAATATCCATACCACTAATGGCTTTAATTTTATCGATGCTGATCTCTGGGAAAATGATCTGCTCCTTAACACCTAGTGTATAGTTGCCACGACCATCGAATCCTTTATCATTTACGCCTCTGAAGTCACGTACTCTTGGGAGAGCGATTGTCAAAAGACGGTCCATGAATTCGTACATACGCTGACCTCTTAGTGTCACGCGGGCACCAATCGGCATGCCTTCACGAAGTTTAAAGTTCGAAACTGATTTCTTGGCGATAGTGGCGACAGCCTTTTGTCCAGAAATAGTTGTAAGTTCTTCTACCCCGATATCAACCAGTTTTTTGTCAGCTACAGCAGCGCCGATACCTTTGTTAATGGAGATCTTAGTGATCTTAGGCACCTGCATAACGTTCTTATACTGGAACTTTTCTAGCAGAGCAGGTATAACCTCCTTCTGATATTTTTCTTTAAATCTTGCAGTTGCCATATTAGATTACTTCTCCTGATTTTTTAGAATAACGCTCTGTTTTACCTTCGCTGTTTTTTCTTCTGCCTGCCTTGGTAGTTTCTCCTGATTTAGGATCTACTAAAGCTACGTTGCTAGCATGAATAGGAGCTTCCATTTTAGAGATTCCGCCCTGAGGGTTCTTGGCGCTCGGCTTAGCATGCTTTGTCACCATGTTGATGCCCTCTACAGTTACTCTTTGCTTCTCTATGTTAACAGCTGTAATGCGGCCTGTCTTTCCGCGGTCGTCACCGGCAATTACTTTAACTGTATCGCCAGTTTTTACATGAAGTTTTTTCTTATTCATCTTGATGTCTGAATTAATGATTAAAGAACTTCAGGTGCCAACGAAACAATTTTCATGAATTGCTTTTCACGAAGCTCACGCGCTACTGGTCCGAAAATACGCGTACCTCGTGGCTCGTTGTTAGCGTTCAGAAGAACGGCGGCATTGTCGTCGAAACGGATATAAGAACCGTCTTTTCTTCTGATCTCTTTCTTTGTTCTTACAATAACTGCCTTCGAAACAGTTCCCTTTTTAACGTTTCCAGAAGAAAGGGCTGATTTTACAGTTACAACGATTCTATCACCGATAGAAGCGTATTTCTTGCCTGTGCCACCTAGAACGCGGATGCAAAGAACTTCTTTAGCTCCACTGTTGTCGGCTACGTTCAATCTTGATTCCTGCTGTATCATCTTATTTCGCCCTTTCTATAATTTCTACTAAACGCCAGTTCTTGTTCTTGCTTAGAGGACGTGTTTCCTGAATGCGAACGGTATCACCGATGTTGCACTCGTTTTTCTCGTCATGAGCCATGAATTTGGTGGATTTGCTAACGAACTTACCGTAGATCGGGTGTTTCATTCTGCTTTCCACTAACACAGTGATAGACTTGTCCATCTTGTTGCTAACAACCTTACCACTTCTTTCTTTTCTAAGATTTCTCTCTTCCATGATTTCTATTAAGTATTAAGAGTTAGCTTCGATTTCACGGCGACGAATCTCAGTATTTAGACGAGCGATAGATTTCTTCGTCTCACGGATTTTCATCGGATTTTCCAACGGAGAGATAGCATGTGCGAAACGTAGGTTCTGCATGGTTGTGTGCTCCGTATTAAGCTTCTCTTTCAGCTCTTCTAAAGACAAAGCTTTAATCTCTGAATTTTTCATATACTATTTCTCAACGTAATCTCTACGTACTACAAACTTTGTTTTAACTGGCAGCTTTTGTGCAGCTAGTCTCAATGACTCCTGAGCTACTTCCAGAGGTACACCGTCGGATTCGAACATGATGGTACCTGGCTTAACAACGGCTACCCAATACTCAGGCGAACCTTTACCCTTACCCATACGAACCTCTGCAGGCTTCTTCGTAATAGGTTTGTCAGGGAAAATACGGATCCAAACCTGACCCTCACGTTTCATTGCTCTTGTCATGGCGATACGAGCGGCTTCAATCTGACGGCTTGTAATCCAAGATGCTTCAAGAGATTTGATGGCAAAAGAACCAAATGAAATAGTACTGCCTCTATGAGCCAGACCTTTCACGCGGCCTTTTTGCATTTTTCTATATTTAGTCCTTTTAGGCTGTAACATTTTCTAAAACTTAATAATGTTATCAATCAATTATTGACGACGCTTACGCGGCTTAGCTGCTCCGTCCGTTTTCTTACGGTCGCCACGCTCGCCACCACGGCTTCTTCTGTCACCACTTCCGCTTTGTGCACCTGGTCCACCTTTGGTTTCAAGGCCTGCGTTTGGAGTAAGATCCTTCTTACCATAAACTTCACCCTTGAAGATCCAAACTTTGATACCAAGCTTACCATAAACTGTCTGGGCTTCAGACAATGCATAGTCGATATCAGCACGAAGTGTGTGCAGAGGAGTTCTTCCCTCTTTGTAGTGTTCAGTACGGGCCATTTCAGCACCGCCCAGACGACCTGAAACCTGCACCTTGATACCTTCAGCACCAACACGCAGCGCAGAAGCAATAGCCTGCTTCATGGCGCGACGGAAAGAGATACGAGCCTGCAGCTGCTGAGCGATTGACTCGCCTACCAGTTTTGCATCAAGCTCCGGACGCTTAATTTCAAAGATGTTAATCTGAACATCTTTGTTTGTAAGCTTCTTAAGCTCTTCCTTGATCTTATCTACTTCCTGGCCACCTTTACCAATTACAACGCCTGGACGGGCTGTGTTAACAGTAATGGTGATGCGCTTAAGGGTTCTCTCAATAATGATTTTAGAAATACCACCTTTAGGGATACGCGCTAAAATATATTTTCTGATTTTCTCGTCTTCAACCAGCTTCTCAGCGAAATCTTTGCCACCATACCAGTTAGAATCCCAACCTTTGATAACTCCTAGGCGAAAACCGATCGGATTTACTTTCTGTCCCATATTCTTACTTATTGGCTTTTTTAGATTTCTTAGATTGCTGTTGCTCGAATTGCTCTTCAGTCATGCTGTCTATCACGAGTGTCACGTGGTTAGATCTCTTTCTGATGCGGTATCCACGTCCTTGTGGAGCCGGACGAAGACGCTTCAGCATTTTGCCCTCATCTACAAAAATCTCTTTGATGAAAAGATTGGCATCTTCGATGCGGGAATCTTCGTTCTTCTGCTGCCAGTTTGCTAGGGCAGATAAAAGAAGTTTCTCGATTCTGGCAGCACCTGAGTTTGCTTCGAATTTTAATAAGCCAAGGGCTTTGTTTACGCTCTTGCCGCGTACCAAACCTGCTACTAATCGCATTTTGCGAGGAGAAGTAGGCACGTTCTTAAGTCTTGCTACTGCTTCCATTATCGCTTTCCTTTATCTTTTTTAGCTACGTGACCTCTAAAGTTTCTGGTTGGAGCAAACTCACCTAGTTTGTGTCCTACCATGTTCTCAGTCACATACACTGGTATGAATTTGTTACCGTTATGAACTGCAAATGTATGTCCAACGAAATCCGGAGAAATCATGGATCTGCGTGACCAAGTCTTGATAACAGTCTTCTTACCAGACTCGTTCATCACGTCTACTTTCTTCTCGAGCCTATAGTCAATATAAGGCCCTTTTTTTAATGATCTAGCCATTTACTATTTCTTTCCTCTATTAACTATAAGTTTCTCAGAATGCTTCTTCTTGCTGCGAGTCTTCAGACCTTTAGCCAGTAAGCCTTTGCGCGAGCGTGGGTGACCACCTGAAGACTTACCTTCACCACCACCCATAGGGTGATCGACAGGGTTCATCGCTACACCACGTACTCTTGGACGCTTACCCAACCATCTGTTACGACCGGCTTTACCGATTTTCACGTTCATGTGGTCTGAATTAGAAACTGTACCTACTGTTGCGTAGCAGTTTACTAATACCATTCTGAGTTCACCTGATGGCAATTTAATAGTTGCATAACGTGCCTCTCTTGCTACCAGCTGGGCGTAAGAACCCGCGCTTCGTGCAAGTGTTGCGCCTTGGCCAGGCTGCAACTCTATGTTATGAACGATAGTACCTAGCGGAATATCAGATAAAGGAAGGCAGTTGCCTACTTCAGGCGCTACTCCAGGGCCAGATACAATCTCTGTTCCAACCTGTATGCCAGATGGAGCAATGATATAGCTCTTCTCACCATCTGCATAGTAAAGCAGAGCGATTCGGGCTGTTCTGTTTGGATCGTACTCAATAGTCTTCACTGTAGCCGGCACACCGTGCTTCGTACGCTTGAAGTCTATTACTCTGTACTTTTGCTTATGACCACCGCCCAAATAGCGCATCGTCATTTTACCTGAGTTATTGCGTCCACCAGATTTTTTACTCGGTGCCAACAAAGATTTCTCTGGAGTAGCTGTGGTGATCTCATCGAACGCCGGCGCTACGCGGAATCTTTGACCTGGTGTTGTTGGTCTTAACTTCTTTAAAGCCATTGTTATTTAATTAAATGCTGCTGTAAAAGTCTATCACTTCGCCCTCTTTCAAGGTAACGATTGCTTTTTTCTTGGAAGATGTACGGCCAGTTACAGCACCAGACTTGGTGTATTTGCTTTTAACTTTGCCCTGCGTTTTCATGGTAGCTACTTTCTCAACGGTAACTCCATAAAGTTTCTCAACTGCCTTTTTGATTTCAACTTTGTTGGCTTTGATGTTCACCTCGAAGGCATACTTTCCAACCTCGTTCATGGCAGCGAATTTTTCCGTCAGAAGCGGTTTCTTCAGTATCATAATATTATGCGCTTAGGAGGTTTTCAATAATGTTAACTGAATCTTCAACCAGCAGTACACGGTCTGTATTCAACAGATCGTATGTGTTCAAATCGCTAGCTGTTGAAATCTTCACCTTGTTCAGGTTGCGTCCAGAAAGAACAACATTCTTATCAACTGCAGGTAGCACGATCAATGTCTTGCCCTCTACCTTCAGGTTGCTCAGGATGTTTTTGAATTCTTTGGTCTTTGGAGCTTCAAATGTGAAAGATTCTAAAAGAGATACTTTATTGTCTTTCGCCAACAATGAAAGCGCAGAAACACGTGCCACTTCTTTCAACTTTTTGTTCAGTTTGAAGCTGTAGTTTCTTGGTCTAGGACCGAACACTCTACCACCACCAACAAAAAGAGGAGCTTTCAAGCTACCTGCACGAGCACCACCAGTACCTTTTTGCTTTTTGATCTTCTTTGTAGATCCAGCAACTTCGTTTCTTTCTTTGGACTTGTGCGTTCCCTGTCTCTGATTTGCCAGGTACTGCTTCACGTCAAGATACATAGCATGCTCATTTGGTGTAGCACCAAACACAGCATCGGAAAGTGTTACCTTTCTACCTGTATCCTCACCTTTAATATTCAATACAGAAAGCTCCATTTTATTTCTCAATTAACACGTAAGAATTTTTGGCACCTGGAACAGAGCCACTAACTACTAACAGATTTTTGTCTGCGATAACACGCACTACCGTCAGGTTTTGGATTTTCACACGGTTTCCGCCCATACGGCCGGCCATGCGCATTCCTTTAAATACTCTTGAAGGCCAAGAGCATGCACCAATTGAACCAGGGTGTCTTGCTCTGTTGTGCTGACCGTGCGTCTGACCACCAACACCGGCAAAGTTATGGCGTTTTACAACACCTTGGAAACCCTTGCCTTTTGATGTGCCAACCACGTCAATAAATTCTCCTTCTTCGAACAGATTCACATCAACTGTATCTCCCAGATTCAGTGACACTCCTTCTGTATCGAATTCAGCAACTTTTTTCTTAGCTGACGTATTAGCTTTCTTGTAGTGGCCGGCTTCCGCTTTCGTTACTCTCTTAAGCTTTTTGTCACCGTAGCCAAGCTGTACAGCTGCGTAGCCATCAGTCTCAACCGTCTTCACCTGAGTAACTACACATGGGCCTGCTTGAATAAGCGTAACTGGCGTGTATTTACCATCTGCTGTGAAGAGGCTTGTCATTCCGATTTTTTTACCGATAATTCCAGGCATTCAACTTGTTTTTTTAAAAGATGGATATTATAATTTCACCCCTCAGCTTTTGCTAAGGGAGTGCAAAGTTAATGAATTTTAAAATTCTTTAACAACATTTGTCTAAAATATTATTAATCAGCACATAAAAAAAGAGAACCCGAAGGTTCTCTTTTCCTTATCATGTGTGATCGTATCAAACTTTGATCTCAACATCTACACCACTTGGAAGCTCCAGCTTCATTAGGGCGTCAACTGTTTTAGAGCTAGTAGAGTAGATATCAACCAGTCGCTTGTAGGTGCAAAGCTGGAACTGCTCTCTTGACTTCTTGTTAACGTGTGGTGAACGTAGTACAGTGAATTTGTCCTTCTCTGTTGGAAGAGGAATAGGACCGCTTACGATTGCACCAGTAGCCTTTACAGCCTTTACAATCTTCTCTGAAGACTTGTCTACCAGGTTGTGGTCGTAAGACTTGAGTTTAATTCTAATTTTCTGATTCATTATCTTTTACTACTATTTAGCTGCAGTTCCTTTTAATTTAGCAATGATGCCATCGGCCAGGTTTTGTGGTACTTGCTCATAGTGAGAGAAAGTAAGAGAAGCAGTTGCTCTACCTGAAGTAATGGTACGGAGGTCAGTTACGTAACCGAACAGTTCTGAAAGCGGAACGTCCGCTTTTACTACTGTTGACGTTCCTTTCGTATCCATACCCTTCATGATGCCTCTTCTTCTGTTCAAGTCACCAGTCACAGGACCTGTGTATTCGTCAGGAGTTACCACATCAACTGCCATGATTGGCTCAAGCAGTTTAGGAGCACACTGCTTACCCGCTTCTTTGAAGCCCTGACGTGCAGCCAGTTCAAAAGAAAGTGAGTCGGAGTCAACGTCGTGGAATGAACCGTGGAAAAGACGAACTTTCATGGAATCGATTGGGAAGCCTGCCAGAATACCATTCTTCATTGCTTCTTCGAAACCTTTCTGAATTGCCGGGATGAATTCTCTTGGAATTACACCACCCACAATTGCGTTTTCGAACTCCAGTCCTTGTTTGCCATCCTCACGTGGTCCCATCGTGAACACGATATCGGCGAACTTACCACGACCACCTGACTGCTTCTTGAATACTTCTCTGTGTTCTACAGATTTTGTGATGGTTTCTTTGTAAGCAACCTGTGGAGCACCCTGGTTCAATTCTACTTTGAACTCACGCTTCATACGGTCAATGATGATCTCCAAGTGGAGTTCCCCCATACCTCTCAGGATGGTCTGACCAGTTTCCTCATCAGTATTAACCTGAAGCGTTGGATCCTCTTCAACAAGCTTGGCAATGGCCATACCCATTTTATCAGAGTCAGCCTGTGTTTTAGGCTCAATAGCGTATCCGATAACTGGCTCAGGGAAATCCATTGACTCAAGAACGATTTTCGCGCCTTGCTCGCAAAGCGTATCACCTGTTTTGATGTCTTTGAAACCTACTACTGCAGCGATATCTCCAGCCTCCAGTCTCTCGATCTGGTTCTGCTTGTTAGCATGCATCTGGAAAATACGAGATATACGTTCTTTGTTGTTTGAGCGGGAGTTAAACACATAAGATCCCGCCTCTAGCACACCTGAATAAGCACGTACAAAGCACAGACGACCTACGTAAGGGTCGGTAGCGATTTTGAATGCAAGACCAGCAAACGGCTCACTTGCAGATGGCTTTCTGGCTACTTCCTCACCTGTATCAGGATTTGTACCAATAATACTTTCCTTATCCATTGGTGATGGAAGCAATGCCATCACATAGTCAAGCATTGTCTGCACACCTTTGTTCTTGAAAGATGAGCCACAAAGCATTGGCACGATAGCCATGTCAATTGTAGCAGCGCGAAGGGCAGCAAGAATCTCGGCCTCAGTAATTGAGTTTGGATCTTCGAAGTATTTCTCCATCAAAGACTCATCGTACTCTGCTACTGCTTCCAGAAGCTTCTCTCTATACTCTTCAGCCTCTTCCATCATATCATCTGGAATCGGAACTTCAGTAAAGGTCATGCCTTTATCTTCTGTGTTCCAAACAATGGCTTTGAAGTTCACCAGGTCTACTACACCTTTGAAGTCATCTTCCGCACCAATTGGCAACTGCAGCGCTACGGCATTGCTACCCAGCATTTCTTTCACCTGCTTACATACAGCAAGGAAATCTGCTCCAGAGCGGTCCATTTTGTTTACGAAACCAAGACGAGCTACTTTATAGTTGTCAGCAAGTCTCCAGTTTGTCTCAGACTGAGGCTCCACACCGTCAACAGCACTGAAAAGGAATACCAGACCATCCAGTACACGAAGTGAGCGGTTTACTTCTACAGTAAAGTCCACGTGACCAGGTGTATCGATGATGTTAATGTGATAGTCGTTACCTCTGTATGGCCAGTTTACTGTCACAGCTGCAGACGTAATTGTGATACCACGCTCCTGCTCCTGCTCCATCCAGTCAGTTGTAGCTGACCCTTCGTGCGTCTCACCTAACTTGTGAGATTTACCTGTATAGTAAAGTATACGCTCTGTTGTAGTGGTTTTACCAGCATCGATGTGAGCGGCAATACCAATATTGCGTGTGTATTTTAAGTCTCTTGCCATTAATTAAAATCTAAAGTGTGAGAATGCTTTGTTTGCCTCGGCCATTCTGTGCGTGTCGTCTTTCTTCTTCACGGCAGCACCTTCACCTTTTGCAGCTGCGATTATCTCGCCAGCCAATTTGTCTTTCATTGTCTTCTCACCTCTTCTACGAGCGTAAGAAATCATCCACTTGATACCAAGAGATACTCTGCGGTCCGGACGAACCTCAGTCGGCACTTGGAAAGTAGCACCACCTACACGGCGGCTCTTTACCTCTACACTTGGCATCACATTGTTCAATGCTTTTTTCCAAGTCTCAAGGCCGTTCTCCTTCGTTCTTTGCTCTACTAATTCTACAGCATCATAGAAGATACCATAAGCAATACTTTTCTTACCATCTTCCATCAGATAGTTTACGAAACGTGTTACCAGGGTCTCTTTGAACTTTGGATCTGGAAGGAGAACTCTACTTTTAGGCTTTGCTTTTCTCATTATATTATAACTCTATCAATTATTTTTTCTTACCACCCTTACCTGCGGCAGCAGCTGGCTGTCCTGGCTTAGGTCTTTTAGCACCGTACTTAGAACGCGACTGCAGACGGCCGTTTACACCGGCAGTATCCAGCGCACCACGTACGATGTGATAACGAACACCTGGAAGGTCTTTTACTCTACCGCCTCTGATCAGCACAATAGAGTGCTCCTGAAGGTTGTGGCCCTCACCAGGGATGTAAGCGTTCACTTCCTTGCCGTTTGTAAGTCTTACCCTGGCTACCTTACGCATAGCTGAGTTTGGCTTCTTAGGAGTGGTTGTGTACACTCTTGTGCATACGCCACGACGTTGTGGGCATGAGTCTAAGGCAGGAGACTTAGAATTATAAGTCAGTTTCTCTCTACCCTTTCTTACTAATTGCTGTATAGTAGGCATTTATAATTTGTTAATTATAAGATATTTTTCACTCTAAAATTTGGTCTGCAAAGGTATGAAAATCGCCTTGCAATTTCAAAATTTTAATCCACTAATTATTAGCACCTTAGGCTTCGCCCACTGTTCCTCCGAAGTTCATCGGGAAGGAAGGTGCATCTTTTGCCGGCTTAATTTCCCCAAAGCTGCTTTCAAACTTTTGAATGTTATCGGCCAGAGCAGCCAATAATCTTTTGGCGTGCTCCGGCGTGATAACGATTCTGGATTTAACTTTTGCTTTAGGCAATCCTGGCATCAGTCGTATAAAATCAATCACAAACTCCCCACTTGAATGGGCAATCATCGCCAGATTGGCGTATTCCCCTTCCGCTATCTCTTCCGAAAGCTCGATGTTGATTTGATTCTGATTTTTTAGTTCCTCTGCCATACCTGTTTATCTGTTATTCTGAAGTTCCTGCTGCTTGGCGCGGGTTCCCACTCCAGATTTTTTTGATTCTACTAATGAATCGTATTCTTCCTGGCTTCCAACAATCAGGTTCTGGTATTCGCGAAGACCTGTACCGGCCGGAATCAAGTGACCAACGATCACGTTTTCCTTCAGACCTAGCAGTTCGTCCGCTTTACCTTTGATTGCTGCTTCGCTCAGTACCTTCGTAGTCTCCTGGAACGATGCGGCCGATATAAAGCTCTGTGTACCCAAAGAAGCCTGGGTTATACCTTGCAACGTTGGACGCGAAACGGCTGGCGATGCATCACGCACCGTAACCAGTTTTAAGTCTCTTCGCTTCAGGCTGGAGTTCTCGTCACGCAATCTTCTTGCCGTCACGATCTGGCCAGGCTTCATGCTCGAAGAGTCTCCTGCATCTTCTACCACTTTCATGTCAATGATGCGGTCGTTCTCTTCCATGAAGTTGATCTTGTCCACTACCTGATGCTCCAGGAAGCTCGTATCGCCTGCGTCAATGATCACCACCTTCTGCATCATCTGGCGTACTACCACCTCAATGTGCTTGTCGTTGATCTTCACACCCTGCAGACGGTATACCTCCTGAATCTCATTTACCAGGTACTCCTGCACAGCGCCAGGACCCTGAATATTCAGGATGTCGGTTGGCGTAATGGCGCCATCTGACAGCGGCATACCGGCACGAACGAAGTCATTGTCCTGTACAAGGATGTGCTTGGAAAGCGGCACCATGTATTTCTTCTTCACGCCTTCTTTCGACTCGATGTAGATTTCACGGTTACCACGCTTCACACTACCATAGGTCACTACACCGTCGATCTCAGACACTACGGCTGGGTTAGATGGGTTACGCGCCTCGAACAGTTCCGTCACGCGTGGAAGACCACCTGTGATGTCCCTTGTTTTGCCGATCGCACGTGGAATTTTCACCAGAATCTGACCAGCTTTAATTTTCTCGCCGTTCTCTACTGTTAAGTGAGCGCCCACCGGAATGTTGTAGCCTTTTGACTCGCCACTCTTCGGGTTCACGATAATAGCAGGGTTCTGTGTCTTATCTTTTGTATCGATAATCACCTTCTCACGGTAGCCTGTCTGCTCATCTGATTCCTCACGGTAAGTTATACCTTCAATGATCGACTCGTAAGCAATCTCACCGTCAAACTCCGAAAGAATAACCGCGTTGTATGGATCCCATATACACAGTTGATCATTTTTCTCAACTTCCTGGCCTTCATTTACTGTAATGAATGAACCGTAAGGCACGTGGTTACTGATAAGCATTTTCCCGGTAGCCGGATCAACTATCTTAATCTCACCTGAGCGTCCCATTACTACTTTCACTGGCTCACCCTCGTTGTTGATGGTGTCGATCGTGCGAACATCTTCGAACTCAACTCTACCAGCGAATTTCGCACGGATCATGGCATCTACCGCGATGTTAGAAGCCGTACCACCTACGTGGAATGTACGGAGTGTCAGCTGTGTACCTGGCTCACCGATGGACTGTGCTGCGATTACGCCTACAGCCTCGCCCTTCTGCACCATAAAGCCTGTTGCCAGGTTACGGCCGTAGCACTTGGCACAGATACCACGCTTCGACTCGCAAGTCAACACGGAACGGATCTCTACAGTCTCAATCGCTGTGTTCTCAATAGCACGTGCTACCTCTTCTGTCACTTCTGAACCAGACTCTACGATCAGGTCATTAGTGATTGGATCGTATACATCGTGTACCGTCACACGTCCCAGGATACGCTCAGAAAGCGATTCTACGATATCTTCGTTGTCTTTCAGTGCACTCACTTCCAGACCTCTCAGCGTACCGCAGTCTTCTTCGTTCACTATCACGTCCTGCGACACGTCCACCAAACGTCGAGTCAGGTAACCAGCGTCTGCAGTTTTAAGGGCCGTATCAGCAAGACCTTTACGGGCACCGTGCGTTGAAATGAAGTACTCGATTACATCCAGACCTTCCTTAAAGTTTGAAAGGATCGGGTTCTCGATAATCTCACCTACTGAGCCCTGCAATGATTTCTGAGGCTTCGCCATCAGACCACGCATACCTCCCAACTGACGGATCTGCTCTCTCGAACCACGTGCACCGGAGTGCATCATCATGAAGATCGAGTTAAAGCCCTGGTCGTCATTCTCCAGACGGCGCATCAACGTCTCCGTGATCTGGTTGTTGATACGGGTCCAGATATCAATTACCTGGTTGTAACGCTCGTTATCAGTGATCAGACCCATCGAGTAGTTCTGCCATACAGCATCTACATCTTTCTTGGCCTGAGCTACCAGGATGTCTTTTTCTGCTGGAATCTGGATATCACCCAGACCCATGGACAGACCACCTTTGTAAGCAGACTGGAATCCTAGTGTTTTAATATCGTCCAGGAAATGGGCGGTACGGGCCATACCCGTCTCTTTGAACACTCTGGAGATGATCTGCTGAAGTTTCTTCTTCGTCAACAGTTCATCAATGTATCCCACTTCTTCCGGAACAAACTGGTTGAAGATAACGCGGCCGGCAACCGTCTCGATCAGTTTTGTCTCGAGTTCACCTTTTTCGTTCTTAACCTTTGCTCTTACTTTGATATACGCCTGCTTAGATAGACGCCCTTCGTTGATGGCAATGATTACTTCCTCCGCAGAGTAGAAGCTCATACCTTCACCAGGTATATTTTCGTTTTCTGTGCTACGCTTTCCTTTCGATACATAGTAAAGACCAAGTACCATGTCCTGAGAAGGTACTGCAATTGGAGCACCATTCGCAGGGTTCAGGATGTTGTGCGAAGCCAGCATCAGCATAGAGGCTTCCAATACAGCAGCAGGTCCCAGTGGAACGTGCACCGCCATCTGGTCACCGTCAAAGTCGGCGTTGAATGCCGTACACACCAGTGGGTGCAGCTGAATCGCCTTACCCTCGATCAGTTTTGGCTGGAAGGCCTGTATACCTAATCTGTGGAGCGTAGGAGCACGGTTGAGGAGAACTGGGTGGCCTTTCAGCACGTTTTCCAGGATATCCCAAACTACAGGGTCCTTACGGTCTACTATTTTCTTAGCTGACTTAACCGTCTTCACGATGCCTCTTTCGATCAGCTTGCGGATGATGAACGGCTTGAAGAGCTCAGCTGCCATATTCTTAGGCAGACCGCACTCATGCAGCTTCAGTTCAGGACCAACCACAATTACCGAACGGCCGGAGTAGTCCACACGCTTACCAAGCAAGTTCTGACGGAAACGTCCCTGCTTACCTTTCAGCATGTCAGAAAGTGACTTCAGCGCACGGTTACCTTCTGCACGAACAGCGTTCACTTTACGTGAGTTGTCGAACAGGGAGTCAACCGCTTCCTGGAGCATACGCTTCTCGTTACGAAGGATTACTTCAGGAGCCTTGATCTCGATCAGACGCTTCAGACGGTTGTTACGGATGATAACACGACGGTATAGGTCGTTCAAATCCGATGTAGCGAAACGGCCACCATCCAACGGAACAAGCGGACGAAGCTCTGGCGGAATAACAGGTACCATGCGGATGATCATCCACTCAGGTCTGTTTTCGATTCTGGTAGTTGCATCACGGAATGCCTCTACTACACGAAGACGCTTCAAGGCCTCAGCCTTACGCTGCTGCGACGTTTCGTGTGCGGCCGCGTGACGAAGCTCGTATGACAGGTCATCCAGGTTCGTGCGCTCCAACAGCATTTGCAGTGACTCTGCACCCATTTTCGCGATGAACTTGTTTGGATCGTTGTTATCCAACATCTGGTTCTCACGCGGGAGCTTGTCGATCATATCCAGGTACTCATCTTCTGTCAGGAAGTCGAGTGTGTTTACACCGTCCTCTGCCAAAATACCTGGCTGGATCACTACATATCTTTCATAATAGATAATCTGGTCGAGCTTCTTAGTAGGCAAGCCCAGCAGATAACCTATCTTATTCGGAAGGGATTTAAAGTACCAGATGTGCGCTACCGGAACTACCAGCTCAATGTGGCCCATACGCTCACGACGCACTTTCTTTTCAGTAACCTCCACACCGCAACGGTCGCAGATGATACCTTTATACCTGATTCTCTTATACTTTCCGCAGTGGCATTCCCAGTCCTTTACGGGTCCGAATATTCTTTCGCAGAACAGACCACCCATTTCAGGCTTATAGGTTCTATAGTTGATTGTCTCAGGCTTTGTAACCTCGCCATTTGATCTCTCTAGAATCGACTCTGGAGAGGCCAGGCTTATCGTTACTTTGGAGAAGTCCTGAGTTAGCTTTTTGTTTTTTGCAAATGCCATATTATTACAATAATGTCGATACAATGAATATGCCTCACAGCTAGTTTGTATAAAGTGCGCCAAGCGCCCCGGCTTTTGCCAGGGCGCTCAGCTTATACTTTACTACTCTAAGGTGATCTCGAGCGCCAGACCTCTTAACTCGTGAATCAGTACGTTGAATGATTCCGGGATATTTGGTTTTGGCAACACGTCACCTTTCACGATTGCCTCGTAGGCTTTCGCACGGCCGATCACGTCATCAGATTTCACTGTAAGAATTTCCTGCAGTACGTTCGAAGCACCGAATGCCTCAAGCGCCCACACTTCCATCTCACCGAAACGCTGACCACCGAACTGGGCTTTACCACCCAATGGCTGCTGTGTAATCAGAGAGTATGGACCGATAGAACGGGCGTGCATCTTATCGTCAACCAAGTGACCCAATTTCAGCATGTAAATCACACCCACTGTTACCGGCTGGTCGAAACGGTCGCCTGACAAACCATCGTACAGGTATGTACGACCGAAGCTTGGCAGACCTGCCTCTTTCAGTTCGGCCTGTACCTGGTCTTCAGTGGCGCCGTCGAAGATCGGAGTAGCATAAGTTCTACCCAGTTTCTTGCCAGCCCAGCCAAGCACGGTTTCATAGATCTGACCGATGTTCATCCTTGAAGGTACACCCAGTGGGTTCAGCACGATATCCATTGGTTCACCTGTTTCCAGGAATGGCATATCCTCTTCACGCACGATACGGGCTACCACACCTTTGTTACCGTGACGACCGGCCATCTTATCACCTACTTTCAGCTTGCGCTTCTTCGCGATGTATACCTTGGCCAGCTGCACGATACCTGCTGGCAATTCATCTCCTACCTCCAGTGTGAAACGCTCACGCTTGAAGTGTGCAGAAGTGATGTTGCGGCGCTTGTTGTAATTCTTCACAAGCTCCACCAGCATGCTGTTGGTCTTCTCGTCGGCAGTCCAGTTTTCCAGAATCAGATCCTTGAACATGTTCACTTCTTCCGGAACCGCATAGTTACTTTCGTCCTTATATGGATTCTTCTCCGGGAACAGGGCCTCAATGATGTTCTTTCTGGTGAACTTCACTCCTTTCGTCAGGATCTCGTCGCCGAACTTGTGCTTGATGCCCTGAGACGTTTTGCCTTCCAGCAAAGCTACCAGTTTATCAACCATCACGTTCTTGATAACATTCAGATCCTTCGAGTATTTTACTTTCAGCTCTTCAACCTCTTTTTTAGACTTAGCCCGCAGGTTTTTGTCTTTCTTAGGTCTGGAGAAAAGTTTGGTCTCGATTACTACACCGTTCAGTGATGGCGGCGCCTTAAGCGAGGCATCCTTCACGTCACCGGCTTTGTCACCGAAGATCGCACGCAGCAGTTTTTCTTCCGGAGTCGGGTCGGTCTCACCTTTTGGTGTGATCTTACCGATCAGGATATCGCCTTCTCGAACCTCAGCACCGATGCGGATGATACCGTTCTCGTCCAGGTTCTTCACGGCTTCCTCGCTCACGTTCGGAATCTCAGAAGTAAGTTCTTCTTCCCCACGCTTCGTCTCCCGAACTTCCAGCTCGAACTCCTCGATGTGGATAGAAGTGAAGATATCGTCTCTTACTACTTTTTCAGAGATAACAATAGCATCCTCGAAGTTGTATCCCTGCCATGGCATAAACGCCACCTGCATGTTACGGCCGATTGCCAGTTCACCGTTGTTAGTGGCATAACCTTCGCAAAGCGGCTGGCCCTTCGTTACGCGCTGACCAGTATAAACGATCGGTGTCAGGTTAATGCAGGTATCCTGGTTGGTTCTTCTGAACTTGATCAGGTTGTATGTGATATACTCCGCATCAAAAGCAACCAACTTCTCCTCTTCTGTCAGATCGTATTTTACTACAATCTTGTTGGCATCTACAAAGTCAATCACACCGTCACCTTCAGCGATAACGAGTGCTCTCGAGTCAATAGCTGCTCTTCTTTCCAGACCGGTGCCTACAATTGGGGCTTCCGCCTTCAAGAGTGGAACGGCCTGGCGTTGCATGTTTGAACCCATCAGGGCACGGTTGGCGTCATCGTGCTCCAGGAACGGAATCAACGAGGCCGCAACCGATACGATCTGGTTCGGAGCAACGTCCATATAGGTATAGGTGCTAGGTTCTTCCACAGGGAAGTCACCTTCAAATCTACCTTTCACTCTATCATTAATAAAGTTACCCTTATCGTCGATAATGGCGTTAGCCTGTGCGATGTGGTGGGTATCCTCTTCTTCGGCGGTCAGGTATTCAACAGTGCCGTCCATCTCTACTATACCTTCATTTACCTTACGGTAAGGCGTCTCGATGAAGCCCATGTGGTTCACGCGAGCGTGTACGCACAGAGAAGATATCAGACCAATGTTCGGACCTTCCGGTGTTTCAATTGTACACAGACGTCCATAGTGGGTATAGTGCACGTCACGCACCTCGAAACCGGCACGCTCTCTTGACAGACCGCCTGGCCCCAGTGCAGACACACGACGCTTGTGCGTCACTTCTGCCAAAGGGTTGGTCTGGTCCATGAACTGAGACAACTGGTTTGTTCCGAAGAACGAGTTGATCACAGAAGAAAGCGTACGCGCGTTGATCAGGTCAACTGGCTTGAAGTCTTCGTTGTCACGCACGTTCATACGCTCCTTGATGGTTCTTGCCATACGGGCAAGACCAACACCAAACTGCGCGTAAAGCTGCTCGCCTACCGTTCTTACACGGCGGTTGCTCAAGTGGTCAATATCATCCACTACAGCCCTGGAGTTGATCAAACCGATCAGGTATTTCACGATCAGGACAATGTCCTCGTTCGTGAGCACCTTCGCATCCCAGTTTGTGTCAAGACCAAGCTTCTTGTTAATTCTGTAACGACCAACTTCACCAAGATCGTAACGCTTATCAGAGAAGAACAGCTTCTGAATGATATCACGCGCAGTTTCCTCATCCGGTGCTTCCGTGTTACGGAGCTGACGATAGATCTGCTCAACCGCCTCTTTCTCAGAGTTTGAGTTATCTTTCTGAAGCGTGTTATAGATAATAGCGTAGTCTGCGATGTTTACATTCTCGCGGTGAAGGATGATAGACTTCGTACCGGAGCTAACGATAACATCGATATCATCCTGTGATATTTCAGAGTCTCGTTCTAACAGCACCTCGTTACGGTCAATTGAAACCACTTCACCTGTATCCTCATCCACGAAGTCTTCTGTCCATGTGCGAAGCACACGGGCAGCCAGTTTCCTGCCGATGGCATTCTTCAGATTTGCCTTCGTTGCCGGCAACTCTTCCGAAAGACCAAACAGATCAAGGATGTCCTTATCTGTTCCGTAGCCGATTGCACGAAGCAAGGTAGTTACAGGGAATTTCTTCTTACGGTCGATGTAAGCGTACATCACGTTGTTCACGTCTGTAGCAAACTCAACCCAAGAACCTTTAAAAGGGATAATTCTGGCAGAATAGAGTTTGGTGCCGTTTGTATGCTTGCTTTGGGCAAAGAATACACCCGGAGATCTGTGCAACTGGGATACAATCACACGCTCAGCACCATTGATCACAAATGAGCCTTTCTCGGTCATGTATGGGATGTTACCCAAGAACACTTCCTGCTCAATTGTTTCAAAGTCCTCGTTGTCCTCATCGTTACAAATCAGACGGAGCTTTGCCTTAAGTGGAACCGAATAAGTAAGTCCCCGGTCAATACACTCATCTACTGAGTATTTCGGAGGATCTATATGATAGTCGATAAATTCGAGAACAAAGTTTTCCCGAGAATCAGAAATTGGGAAGTTCTCGGCAAACACCTTGAACAGTCCTTCCTGTGCCCTGTTTTCGGCCGGAGTTTCCAGCTGAAAGAAATCCTGAAACGACTGTAGCTGAACATCTAGGAAGTCAGGATAGTCGATTACCGGATTAATCGAGGCAAAATTGATTCGCTCTGTCGTTTTATTCTTAGCCAAAGCCATGGAATTTTAACGTTTACAATATGATTCCAGCACATAACCATGGAATTGGTTACGGGCAAAAAAAGGATTCAAATTTGAATCCATATACAAACAGGAAAAGACCTGACGAAACTGCCAGGTCTACCTGTTGTCGGTATGTTGGTAAGTGAGATTATTTAACCTCTACTTCAGCACCAGCTTCTTCCAAAGATTTCTTCAGTGATTCAGCTTCGTTCTTGTCTACGCCTTCTTTCAAAGGCTTAGGAGCGCCGTCTACCAATTCTTTAGCTTCTTTCAGGCCAAGACCAGTCAATTCTTTTACAAGCTTAACAACTGCAAGCTTAGATGCACCAGCTGACTTAAGGATTACGTCAAAAGAAGTTTTTTCTTCTGCAGCAGCTCCTCCTTCAGCAGCACCACCACCAGCCATCATAACTGGAGCAGCAGCAGCTGGCTCGATACCATACTCATCCTTAAGAATTGTAGCTAGTTCATTAACCTCTTTCACAGTTAAGTTTACTAACTGCTCAGCGAATGCTTTCAAATCTGCCATTTTATTGAAATTAAAAGTTACTTATTGATTACGTTTTTAAATTATTCTTTTTCAGATAGGGTTTTCAGGATACCGGCTAGTTTGCCGCCGCTGCTCTGAAGAGCGGAAACAACATTCTTAGCTGGAGACTGAAGCAAGCCAATGATATCGCCGATAAGCTCGTTCTTAGACTTGATGCTGGCAAGTGTGTCAAGCTGGTTCTCACCAACATAAATACCGCCATCAATATAGGCACCCTTCAACAGTGGAAGTGCATTGCCTTTCTTTCTGAAGTCTTTCAGCAGCTTACCAGGAGCATTTCCTGATTCAGCAGAAAACACGATACCAGAGGAACCTTTCAGTACTTCTTCCAGAGAGGTAGTGTCCGCCTCCAGGGTATCCAATGCTTTCTTAATGAAAGTGTTTTTGTAAACTTTGTACTCCAGGCCTCTTTCGAAGGCCATTCTCCTGAACTGGTTGATGCCGGCTACGCTCATGGTAGACGCATCTGTGATATAGAAATAGTTAGTGTTCGCTAACTTCTCGCTCAGGTCTTTAACAATTATCTCTTTTTCTTCCCTGGTCATGTTCTTAGATAGTTGCGTTCTTGTCAACGATTACGGCCGGGCTCATTGTGCTAGACAATGTTATGCTCTTAATGTAAGTACCCTTTGCTGAAGATGGCTTCAGGCGGTTCAGTGTAGCAATCACTTCAGCGGCGTTAGCAGCTAGCTGCTCTGGAGAGAAGGAAACTTTGCCAACGCTCGTATGGATGATACCATACTTGTCAACTTTAAAGTCGATCTTACCAGCTTTTACTTCTTTTACTGCTTTAGCAACGTCTTGTGTAACTGTACCAGACTTAGGGTTTGGCATCAGGTTACGAGGACCCAGAATTCTACCTAAACGGCCAACTTTAGCCATTACAGCAGGCATCGTGATGATCACATCTACATCTGTCCAGCCTTTTTCAATCTTTTGGATATAATCATCCAGACCTACGAAGTCAGCTCCTGCATCTTTGGCTTCCTGCTCTTTGTCAGGCGTTACCAATGCCAGTACTTTTACGTCTTTACCGGTGCCATGCGGAAGGGTAACGATACCACGAACCATCTGGTCGGCTTTGCGAGGGTCAACGCCTAAGCGTACATCAATATCAACAGAGGCATCAAACTTGGTAAAAGTGATATCTTTTACTACTGAAGCCGCATCTGTTAAAGAATACTCTTTTGTCAGGTCAGCCTTCTCTAAAGCTGCTTTCCTGTTCTTTGAAATCTTCGCCATTATCCTTTAACTCTAATTATTCGTTCCACGGAGCGTTTCCAGACACTGTTATGCCCATGCTTCTTGCTGTACCAGCAACCATTTTCATGGCGGCCTCCAGTTTGAAAGCATTTAAGTCAGGCATTTTCAGCTCTGCAATCTCTCTTACCTGATCCCATGTAACTGAACCCACTTTGTTACGGTTAGGCTCTTTAGAACCTCCCTTAATCTTAGCAGCATCCATTAACAATACAGGAGCAGGTGGCGTCTTAATAACGAAGTCAAAAGACTTATCTGCGTATATTGTAATCAACACTGGTAACACTTGTCCTGGCTTATCCTGTGTTCTAGCATTAAACTGCTTACAGAACTCCATGATGTTAAGACCTTTAGAACCAAGTGCAGGTCCAATCGGTGGCGATGGGTTCGCGGCACCTCCCTTTACCTGAAGTTTCAGGTAACCTTTTATTTCCTTTGCCATTATTTGTATTTACTACGATTCTTTTTCTACCTGCATGTAATTCAACTCAACTGGTGTGTTACGGCCGAATATTTTCACCATAACATTGAGTTTCTTACGTTCTTCGAACACTTCCTCCACAGTACCTGAGAATCCACTGAAAGGACCGTCCATCACTTTCACCATTTCTCCAACTAAGAATGGAGTATCCAATACTTCGGCCTGCTCTTCTGCCTCGTCAACAGTACCCAGTATTCTGTTTACTTCTGTCTGGCGCAGTGGAACCGGCTTTTTATTCTGGCCTCCCTCGTTTGATCCGAGGAAACCGATAACGCCTGGTGTACTGATGATGATGTGCTCAGCTTCACCATGCGAAAGATCAGCTTGTACAAGGACATAACCCGGGAAAAAGTTTCTCTCTCGGATCTTTTTCTTCCCACCCCGCATCTCATACACCTTTTCGGCTGGTATGAGTACCTGGGGAACGTACTCGCTAAGATTTTGCCTTACAACTTCGTTTTCAAGGTACGCCTTTGCCTTTTTCTCCTGTCCGCTAACTGCGCGAACCACATACCATTTTAAATCAGCCATAGACCTAGATTAAAACTGGTTGTAAAACCAAGACAACGTAGAGTCAAAAACAAAATCCATAGCTCCAACAACCAGAGCAAATATCAAAGACCCGATCAACACCAATACAGAACTATTCTGTAATTCAGAATATGCAGGCCATGAAACTTTGTTTTTCATTTCCTCCACTGTCTCGTCTATGTAGCCTTTTACTTTGCTCATCGCCTTCGCTTTAATAAATTTAATATTGCACGGGTGGAGAGACTCGAACTCCCAGCCAATGGTTTTGGAGACCACTACTCTACCAATTGAGCTACACCCGTAAAAAAATGCACACCAATTTTAATTGGAGTGCAAATTTATTTAAAAGAATATTAAAAACAAACCCGTTCCCGAAAAAGATTCCAGAAACGGGCTTGTTTAATATTATTTAGGCAATGATTTCAGTTACCTGACCGGCACCTACTGTTCTACCACCCTCACGGATAGCGAAACGAAGGCCTTTCTCCATCGCCACAGCGTTGATCAACGTCACGTCAATAGTGATGTTATCACCTGGCATAACCATTTCTACACCTTCTGGCAGCATGATCTCTCCAGTAACGTCTGTCGTTCTGAAATAGAACTGTGGACGGTACTTGTTGAAGAATGGCGTGTGACGACCACCTTCTTCTTTAGAAAGAACGTAAACCTCAGCCTTGAATTTCGTGTGAGGCTTCACAGAACCTGGCTTACAGATAACCATACCACGACGGATATCAGTTTTCTCAATACCACGGAGAAGAAGACCTACGTTGTCACCAGCTTCACCTCTGTCAAGGATCTTGCGGAACATCTCAACACCAGTTACTACTGACTTAAGGTTCTCAGCACCCATACCCAGGATCTCTACTGCTTCACCTGAGTTGATTACACCACGCTCGATACGGCCTGTAGCTACAGTACCACGACCAGTGATTGAGAACACGTCCTCTACTGGCATCAAGAATGGAAGGTCAGTCAAACGAGCAGGGATCGGAATCCAGCTATCTACAGCAGCCATCAGTTCTTCGATAGTAGCAACCCATTTCGCGTCGCCATTCAGTCCACCAAGAGCAGAACCCTGGATAACCGGAATGTTGTCACCGTCGAAGTCATAGAAAGAAAGAAGCTCACGGATTTCCATCTCAACAAGCTCAAGAAGCTCTGGATCGTCCACCATGTCCACTTTGTTCATGAATACTACCAGCTGAGGTACACCTACCTGACGGGCAAGAAGGATGTGCTCACGCGTCTGTGGCATTGGGCCGTCAGTTGCAGCAACCACAAGGATAGCACCGTCCATCTGGGCAGCACCAGTAACCATGTTCTTCACGTAGTCAGCGTGACCTGGGCAGTCAACGTGAGCATAGTGACGGTTCTCAGTTGCGTACTCTACGTGAGAAGTATTGATTGTAATACCTCTTTCTTTTTCTTCTGGAGCGTTATCAATAGAAGAGAAGTCGCGAAGCTGAGCAAGACCTTTATTAGCCAAAACTGTTGTAATGGCAGCAGTCAAAGTTGTTTTGCCGTGGTCAACGTGACCGATAGTACCGATGTTTACGTGCGGTTTGGAACGGTCAAATGTTTCTTTAGCCATTGTATAATAATTAAATTAAGGTTAAAACGTTTAAGTATGTTGCGTTAATTATACACGTAACGGACTTTGAGCCAACGATGGGAATTGAACCCACGACCCCTTCCTTACCAAGGAAGTACTCTACCCCTGAGCTACGTCGGCTTTTTCCATCACTTATCGTAAAAATGAGTTTATACTAAAAAGGAAATCCATCTTCATGAAATTCCTCACCAGACAACCCATATTTGATAAGCAGCACGCTGTTTGCTTATTTGAGCGGGAGACGAGGGTCGAACTCGCGGCCTATAGCTTGGAAGGCTATCGCTCTACCAACTGAGCTACTCCCGCTTCTAATGCAGCAAACCATTAAAATGCGTGGTCTTAATTGTGGGGAGAGCAGGATTCGAACCTGCGAAGTATCACTACAACGGAGTTACAGTCCGTCCCATTTGGCCGCTCTGGAATCTCCCCTAATATTTAACCTGGCTGACTTATCCAGCCCTTCCCTAGTGCTTCAAAACTGCTTTTCAGCCCGCTGTCTGTTCTAAGGAGATGCAAAATTAAGCGCTTTTTCTTTCCAGTCAAATATTCTCTGTAAAATAATTCACTTTTTTTTATCGGTGCATTACAACGAAACTTGATTATACAGTTCCAATAGCCTTTTATCCTGCTCGTTCGCTCTGATTTCCTTCAGCAACTCTACTATCTCGGGACGTTCAGAATGCACCATAAGTGTCTGAAAGGCAGCCATGCGCACAAAATACAGGGAGTGTTCCTGTGCCATTTCTGAAAGCAGGTTGATCGCCTCTGGCTTATAGGTTTCTGGGTTCACTGCCATAAAGGCCCCATAGCTTTGCAGCAGATAGTACAACCCGGACCCTTTGGCATTTTTCAGCTGCTTCATGAACCAATCGTATTTTCCCGGACCTCCCTTCACGGCATAGTAGGATGCCAGTGCCAGTACTATCTCTTCGTTTGTCTCTTTTTCAAAAGCAGCCAGGCGCTGATTAATATCCGGCGCCTCCGTCATGGCATAGCTCAGTATACCCGCCGCCGCTACCTTGTAAGAACTATCACGCATCGCTGTTTTATACAGGTCGGTGTATTCATCTTCACCCCACTCTGACAGTTGCATGATAGCACCCGCTCTCACCTCTCCTTTCTTATCGCTTTCTGCCATCCGCTGCACGATCGGCTCCAGGGATTCGGTATGCTTAGCCGGCAAACGCCCTGCTACGTCCAGGGCCAGATTTCGAATTGCCCAGAAGTTGTCTTTCAAAGCGCCTTGTAGTAAACTCACCATCTCCTGCTGGTTCAGTTCCTGCCCCAGTTCCTCTAACGCTCCTAATCTTGGAGCCAGGGACTTTGCATTTTTATATTGGAAAACCAGTTCTTCCGTGGTCTTCGCGTGCTCCACCGTGCCGAGTAGCTGCTGCTCGCTATCGAATAGCACGAGCTGGGGCTCGGTGCTTGCCTGTAATTTGAAAACCTGATTGGCTTTCGTGATTTCAATCTTATGCTCGGTTTTTTTCCCGTTTTCCCAAACGGCCACTTTCAGAGGCAACCTGTATACCGGTTGGTAAAGGGTGTCCTGCTGCTGCCATACCTGCAGCTTGAGCGCACCATTCTGATAGGTATGGTTTACTTTCAGTTCCGGATGGCCGGCGCGCATAAACCACTGGTCAAAGAACCACATCAGGTCTTCCCCGGTGGTGTCTTCAAAGGCCATGCGCAATTCGGCCACCTCCACATCCGAGAGTTTATTTTTGGTGAGGTAGCGGTTGAGCGAGGCGAAGAAGGCCTCATCGCCTACGTATTTGCGCAGCATGTGCAGCACGCGTCCCCCTTTGGCGTATGAATGGCTGTCGAACATGTCTTCGCGGTCGGCGTAGCGGTAGCGGATCAGCGGTTCGCGTTTGGTTTCGGACTCGTCAAGGTACTGGCCCAGTTCCTCCAGATGGTGGAGGGCGGCTTCGTCGGCGCCATACTTGTGCTCGGTCCAGAGGTACTCTGAGTAATTGGCAAAGGCCTCGTTAAGCGGCAGGTTGGCCCATGACTCGGTGGTGACATAGTTCCCAAACCAATGGTGGAACAGCTCATGCGCGATAATGCCATCCCAATTCTTATCCAGCAGTTCCCGCTCGTTCAGCTGCAGGTCCTCCATAAAAGTGGAAGCGGTCGTGTTTTCCATTGCCCCCGACACGAAGTCGCGAACGACGACCTGCGAATACTTCGACCAAGGGTAATTTACACCTAGCTTCTTGGAAAAGAACTCCATCATTTCGGGTGTGTTGCCAAATATTTTTCTGGCAGTTTTCTCGTAGGCCGGTTCTACATAGTAATCAACTTCCAGGTCGCGCCATTTGTCTTTCACCACAGCATACTCCCCTATCGCCATCATGGTCAGGTATGGCGCATGCGGCTGCTCCATTTTCCAGTAATCGGTCTTGGTGCCATTTGCGTTTTTGCGGGAGTAGATGAAAGTGCCGTTGGAGAGCGTGGTATATTTCTGGTCTACCGTGATGTAAATTTCCTGCGTCATGCGCTCGTTGGGCGAGTCAATGGTAGGAAACCAGGCGGAGTTGGCTTCTGTCTCGCCCTGTGTCCAGATCTGCCTCGGCTTGTTAGACTCCTCCCCTTTCGGGTTGATGAAGTACAGGCCTTTGTCCTGGGTGATGGCATCGCTGCCGCCTACCGCCAGTTCATTCGGCTTGGCTGTATAGTCTATCTCCAGGGTATACTTATCGTTTCGGGTATAGGACTTACCCAGGTCAATCGTCAGCTTCATGCCATCGTAGGTATACTGCAGCTCCTTCGCCTCAGCATCATCCTGCATCAGATTCACGCTGTGGATATCGAAGCCCTTGGCATCGAGCACAAGCTGGCGCTGCGGATAGAAATAAGGCTTGAGGGTCAGCTCCGCAAGGCCATGCAGGTACTGCTTCTCCCAGTCAAAGCTGACACGCAATTTGGTGTGCAGCAGGTCGTGCAGCCTGGTTTTGGATGGGTTGAACGCATGGTTCTTGGGGGCCCACACAGGAGGCTCGGCAACCACCGGGGCTGGTTTGCCTGCTACTGGCTCAACCACAGCCGTCGCCTTGGTTTGTTTATTCACACTGCAACCGCCTGTAAAAGCCATAGCGGTAGCAAGGCCAACTATGCTCAGAAACCTATGATTCATGATGGAATGTTTTAATTTTGAGCTCAATTTCTAAAAATACTCTGATAAATCAATTATCTTTAAGCTTCCAAAACCTGATTTATAAAGATGCTCCAGATCAAAACCGCTAACGACAAGACATGGCAGGTTGATATTCAGAAAGACGCTATTCTCCTTAATGGATCACCTTTCAACTGGGACATTTCCCCTCTTGGACCTAACAGATACCACATCATAAAAGGCGACAAGTCGTATACCGCAGAGCTGGTAGAGGCTGACTATCAGGCCAAAACATTCACTTTCAAGATAAACGGCGTGAAGCAGACCGTGAGCGCAAAGGACCGCTTCGACCTGCTGCTCGACAAGCTGGGCATGAGCAATGCCAATGCCCAGAAAGTGAACGATGTGAAGGCCCCGATGCCTGGTCTGATACTCGAAATAAAAGTGCAGCCCGGACAGGAAGTTAAAAAAGGAGATCCGATCATGATCCTGGAGGCCATGAAGATGGAAAACATTCTCAAATCGCCCGGAGACGGCGTAGTGAAGGAGATCAAGGTAGCTGTGAAGCAGAACGTGGAGAAAAACCAGATTTTGATTCTATTTTAATTTTTTTGTGTTGCCGGATGGGCAGCATGTACTGCCTTTCAGCAGCATGAGCACCATAAACGTTAACATTACAATAAAACGACCGTGAAGTATAAAAGAATATTGCTGAAGTTAAGCGGCGAAGCGCTGATGGGAGAACAGCAGTACGGCATTGATTCAGACAGACTGATGCAGTACTCGCAGGAGATTAAGGAAGTAGCCGCACTTGGCGTTGAGGTAGCAGTTGTGATCGGTGGAGGCAACATCTTCAGAGGTGTTCAGGCTGAGCAAGTGGGACTTGACCGCGTACAGGGCGACTACATGGGTATGCTGGCTACTGTTATTAACAGCATGGCATTGCAGAGCGCCCTTGAGAAACTGGGTGTCTATACCCGTCTGCTGTCTGGCCTGAACATTCAGCAGGTATGCGAACCTTATATCCGTCGCCGTGCCGTACGTCACCTTGAAAAAGGACGTGTTGTTATTTTCGGTGCCGGCACCGGTAATCCCTACTTCACAACCGACTCAGCGGCTAGTCTTCGCGCGATCGAGATTGAGGCGGATGTCGTGCTGAAAGGAACCCGCGTGGATGGCATTTACTCAGCCGATCCGGAAAAAGACCCTAACGCGATCTTCTACTCGAGCATTTCCTTCAAAGATGTGTTTGAGAAAGGGCTGAACGTAATGGACATGACCGCCTTTACGCTTTGCAAGGAGAACGATCTGCCCATCATCGTGTTTGACATGAACACAGCAGGCAACCTGAAGCGACTGGTACAGGGCGAGAAAATAGGGACGCTTGTGACCATGGAGGACCTGGTTGAATCGGTAGAGGAAACTGCTGACAAGATCCAGGTTACGGAAAGCGCCAGACCGACTGACAGAAATTAGTAAACCATAGTATATCAGATAACACGAAGAACCTTATTAAGCTAAAATTGATATGACGGAAGAAATTCAGTTTTACCTCAGCGAAGCCGAGGAGTCTATGCAGAAAGCATTACAGCACACCAACTCGGAGCTGCTCAAAATCAGAGCCGGCAAAGCATCACCTGCCATGGTAGAGGACCTGCGCGTAGATTACTACGGCACTCCAACGCCTATCTCCCAGGTAGCTAACATCACGGTGCCGGACGCCCGTACCCTGATGATCAAGCCATGGGAAAAGCAGATGGTGGCAGAAGTAGGCAAGGCCATCAAGAACAGCGACCTGAACCTGAACCCTCTTGTGGAGGCTGACGGCGTTCGTCTGAACATTCCTCCGCTTACGGAAGAGCGTCGCCGTGACTTGGTAAAGCAGGCAAAAAACGAGACTGAAGGTGGCAAGATCGCTATCCGCAACATCCGCAAAGATGTAAACGACTCACTGCGCAAGTTGCAGAAAGAAGGAACTTCTGAAGATGCCGTGCGTGATGCGGAGGCCAAGGTGCAGAAGATAACCGACAGCTACATCGTGAAGATTGACGAGTTGCTATCGAAGAAAGAAGCAGAGATTATGACTGTGTAGTTTTTGACAAAAGACTGCTGGACATAAGACAAAGGGCTTTATCCTATATCCTGAAAAAGAGAAGCGCTTTATGATCATCATAAAGCGCTTCTCTTTTTTTAGTTACTCCAATTCTTTTGTCCTTTGTCAAAAGACTCCTTCATCAAGAACTATAGGTATAGCTTGTGCACTTTAATATAGTCAGCGACTTCGTCGGGCACCATGTATTTGATAGACTTCTCCTCTTTGATGCACTGCCTGATAAAGGTGGCTGAGATATCCAGCACAGGGGCTTTAACAAAGGTCACATTCGGCAGAGGAGGCAGTTCAGTGGTCGTGGAGCCGGACCGCGGGTATACGTATACCCGGTGGTATTCCAGTATCTTCTCTGAGTTCTTCCACTTCGGAAAGAGCGGCAGGTTGTCCTCCCCCATGATCAGCACAAACTCGTAGCTTGGGTACTTTTCCTGCAGGTAGGTGAGCGTGTCGATGGTATAGCTCGGTTTGGGCATGTTGAACTCGATGTTCGACACCCCAAGATCCGGGTTGTCGGCCACGGCCAGCGACACCATGTGCAACCGGTCGAACTCGTGCAGCAGTGTATTGCTTGGCTTGAAGGGATTCTGCGGCGACACCACCAGCCACACTGCATCCAGGTCCGTATTGGTGGCCATGTAGTTGGCCAGTATCAGGTGCCCGATGTGGATGGGATTAAAGGAGCCGAACAGCAGCCCTACTTTCATACGATAGCCGGTTCAGTGTTCAGGAACTCATTGACCAGCTTTTCGGCCTTGGCACAAGCCTGTTCCAGGTTGTCGTTCACGATCACCTTATCAAACTGGTCTTCAAACTTCATCTCAAACTCCGCCTTGAATACGCGGCTTGAAATGCTGGACGCCGAGTCGGTGTTGCGGGCCTGCAGGCGTTTGGCCAGTTCCTCTATGGAGGGCGGCTTCACGAACACCGCCAGTGCTCTCTCTTTGTAAAAATGCTTTATACTTAGCCCTCCTTTTACATCCACGTCCAGTATCACGTGTTTACCACTTCTCCAGATCCGTTCTATTTCGGATTTCAAAGTGCCGTAGAAGGCGCCTTCGTATACCTCCTCCCACTCCACAAATTCGTCGTTGGCGATCTTCTGCTTAAATTCTTCCGGTGTTATGAAGTAGTAGTCTTTTCCGTTTTCCTCGGTGCGGCCGCGCTTATCGCGTGTGCAGGCCGAAATAGAGAAGGCAAGCGATGGGTTTACCTGTAAGAGGTGCTTTACAATAGTAGTTTTGCCGGCACCGGAGGGAGCCGAAAAAATGATGATCTTTCCTTGCATCAGGGGTTATACAGTTTCTTGAATCCTTGCTTTAATGGACAAAGCTAAGCTTTCCGGCACAATTACGCGCTTAAGATGACCACATACAAGCCCTTTGAGGAGTTTTTGCTTTTGATGGCTTTCGAAGCAGGGAACGCACTCTTCGATATGGGTATTGAAATAGGACTGTTCTTCTGTGGAGGCTTCTCCATCAATCATCAGGTCCAATAACTTGACAATCTTGTCGCATTCCGACTCATGACCGTCATCGGAAAGCTTCTGGTGCGTTGCTGTAAATCTTGATTCCATCTTAACTCAAAGTCTTTAGGTTATTCTAACTGTTATATCCCATGCTCTTCGCATACTTTTCCAACTTCTCTTTCAAAGAGTTACGGGCACGGTGCAACCTGGAACGCACAGTACCGATCGGTATATCCAGAATTTTAGCCATTTCCTCGTAGGTGAAGCCTTCAAGATCGCAAAGGATGATCACGGTCCTGAAGTCAACCGGCAATGCGTTTAGGGCGCTGGCCACCTCGTCGCCAATCAGGTCCTGTACACTTTCGGTGCGCATGTCGGTGGTGGAGGCTACGCCGCCCTCGCCTTCTACGTCGTCCGAATTGTAGTAGCCCTCGACCTCACTGTAGTCTACCTTGGCAGGCTGTTTGCTCTTTTTCCGGAACTCGTTGATGAAAGAGTTCTTCAGGATTCGGAACAGCCAGGCTTTTGCATTAGTTCCTTGCTCAAAGTAGTCGAAAAAGCGGTAAGCCTTCAGGTATGTCTCCTGCACCAGGTCATTCGCATCATCTTCATCGAGGGTGAGCCTGTAGGCAAAATTGTACAGAGGATCCAGCACAGGCAGTAGCTCCGCCTCGAATCGGGCGTCTTTTTCCTCTTTACTCAACTGTTTACCTGTTTGCTCGCTCATTTGACTTGATTTTGTAATTGATAAAGTCGTAATCGCGTAATTATACGCAAATATAGAAATTTTAACTACATACCTTTCTAGCCGCGTTTGGGTTGCATGGATGTGCATTGGTATGTAGAGGACAGGGCGCAGACAGCCTTTCCTATCCTTATCTTTATTAGAAACATACGGAATTTTCGTACTTTCAGTAGTTCCTGCGCTTTTTTTAATTGATTTAAGTCTTAAAACTTAATTTTGCAGTTCCAAAACCCAGCGCATCCCCAAGCATGAGCCAAGCCATCTCTGTTACCATTCTTACCAAAAACAGCCAGCAGCATCTCGCCGACTGCCTGCATGCATTGCAGCGCTTTGCCGAGATAATTGTACTGGATAATGGCTCTACGGACGAAACTCTGGCCATAGCGGCCCGCTTTCCGAATGTGCGCATCGTGGAGCATCCCTTTCTCGGGTTTGGACCGATGAAGAACCTGGCGGCGCAGCACGCCACCCACCCTTGGGTACTGTCCATTGACAGCGACGAGGTGCTTTCCCCTGAACTGGCGGAAGAAATACTGCAGCTCGACCTTCGCGACACCCACCAGGTATACAGTTTCCTGCGCCACAACTTTTACGGCAAAAAGCACATCAAAGCCTGCGGCTGGGACAACGACTATGTGCTGCGCCTCTACCACAAAGGCACCACCCGCTTTGCTGACCTGCCCGTGCACGAGTATATCCAAACAGACAATTTGCAGGTGCGGGCTTTGCGAGGCACCATGGTTCACTTCTCTTTTAACAGCATTTCGCAGCTGATCGCCAAGATGGACCAGTATACGACCCTCTTCGCCAGAGAGAAGCGGTTCCGCAAAAGCTCCTCCCCTGCCAAAAGCTACTTTAAATGGGCCTTTTCGCTTTTCAGGAACTATGTGCTGCAGCGCGGGATTTTGTATGGGTACGAAGGTATGGCCATCTCCTTCTCCAACGCCAATGGCACTTTTTACAAATACATGAAACTGCACGAAGAGAACCAGCGCCTCGGCATTAGCCTGGTCATCACCACCTACAATTGGAAGGAGGCCCTGGGCACCGTACTCCGCAGCGCCTTTCAGCAAAGCGAACTGCCACGCGAGATTATCGTGGCCGACGACGGTTCCCGTGACGACACGCGCGCGCTAATACAGAGCTTAGCAAAGGAGTCGCCGGTGCCGGTGCTGCACAGCTGGCAGGAAGACCTGGGGTTCAGAGCAGCCGAGAGCCGCAACAGGGCCATCGCCATGGCGTCCGGCGAGTATGTGGTGATCATTGACGGCGACATGGTGCTGCACCCCGACTTTTTGAAAGGCCACCGCCGGGCAGCCCGAAAAGGCTATTTTACGCAGGGGAAACGGGTGCTGCTGAGCCCGGAGCTGAGCCAGAACCTGATCAGCCGTGGCCCCGCTCCCATTTCTCCTCTTTCGGCAGGTATAAAGAACAGGCTCAATGCCACGAACTCGCCTTTTCTATCCAGGCTTTTCAGCAAAGGAAATGCGGGCATCGCATCTATCAAGAGCTGCAACATGGGCTTCTGGATGGAGGACATCATCCGGGTGAATGGCTTCAACGAGGATTTTGTGGGCTGGGGCCGGGAGGACAGTGAGTTTGCCATCCGGTTGCTTAACAGCGGTACCAAACGGCAAAATCTGGCCTTCGGGGGTATAGCTTATCACCTGCATCACCAGGAAAACTCACGCCAGAGCCTGGCCGCAAACGATGCTATATTGGAGAAGGCCATTACTGAGAAAAGCATTTTCTGCTCGAACGGCATCAACAAACACCTCACAAACCAATAAGGGGACCCCATTTTTTCTATGCCTATACCTGCTGTCTGGTTGAACCTGCAGCCGGTATAGGCATTGGTTTTTTAGTAGCAGAGTCAGCATACACAATAGTGGTATAACATCAGGTATAGGCCGTAGGCAACAAAAACTTAGCTTTAGAGTAATATAATTATTAAGCTATTTTTTATTACAAAATATATTAGCTGCATATATTATTCTGTCTAACGCCCTGGCATCCTGATGCGCCTTTTTGCTCTTATACTCTTACTGGTAGTTTCGCTCCACACGCATGCGCAGCAGTTCAACTTCCGAAACTGGTCGCTTGAGCAGGGCTTGCCGCAGTCGCAGGTAAACGACATACTGCAGGATAACAAAGGGCAGCTCTGGGTGGCTACTCTTGGAGGCCTCAGCCGCTTCGACGGGTCTGCTTTCCATACCTATACCAAGCGGGATGGCATGAGTAGCAACAGCATACGCTGCCTGCTGCTCGACAGCAGGCAGCGCATCTGGATCGGGACAACTGACAGGGGGCTGATGGTGCTTAATGGCGACAGCTTTGATGTATATGACCAGGAAGCCGGCCTACCACCTGGTGGCGTCCACAGCATTGCAGAAGACAATCAGGGCATTATCTGGGCTGCTACGGACAGCGGCATATACTCCCTGACTAAAGACAGGTTTGTGCGGCACACCGGTTTGCCGCCCGTTCGCTATAACGATTTGCTTTTTACGGCTACCAACGAGCTCTGGGCAGGAAGCAACTCGCAGGGTGTTTACAGAATAAACGCAAAGGGCACAAACAACTATACCGCTGCCAACAGCGCCCTGAATGATAACAGCATTAATGCTCTAGACCAGTCACCCGACGGCACCATCTGGATCGGCACGGCGAACGGCGCGGCCACTTTCAAAATGAATAAACTGGAAGACTTCGAGCTCCCGACAGGTATAGAAAGCCCGAACGTAAGAGACTTCACTACGGACAACTACGGCCACCAATGGCTGAGTCTGCACCTGAATGGCGTGATCAAATACGACGGCCAGGAGTTTCAGCACCTTACCCGTTACAGTGGCTTGCGCACAGACAGAGTCAACTGCATCACAACAGACCGGGAAGGCAACATCTGGATCGGCACGACCGGCCATGGCCTGATGCAGTACCGCAACCCCTGGTTCGTCCACTTTTTTGATATGGGACAGGTAAAGGAGCCTGTCATATCGGCCCTGGCGCAGGACACCAAAGGCAGGGTATGGCTGGGCACCGATGACGGCTATGCGGCTTTTATGGAAGGCGGCATCCTGAACTGGCTCCAAACCGACATCTGGCCAAAAGGGACTACCCTGCATAGCATGTGGGTGGCGAACGAGAACGATGTTTGGGTATGCACCAGCAACGGACTGTACCGACTGGGGCCTGGCAAAGTGGTCCACTATGGCACAGCGCAGGGGTTGCCATCAGCTGAGGTATACCAGGCCCTGCCCATGCCAACTAGTGACCTGCTGCTGGCCACAGCGGCCGGATTAGCCATCCTGCCCGTTAACCAGCAATACATCAAGACCGTGCATCAGCCGCAATGCACAGGCAAGGTATACGCCCTGCACCGTGACAGCCGTGACAGAATCTGGATAGGTGCCGAGAAAGGTGTGTTCCGGTACGAAAACAGCAAACTAACTGCAGCCAAAGGTCTGGGAAATACGGATTTCCGCGAGGTATTCACAATCACGGAAGACGAGTTAGGTACGCTCTACTTTGGCGGCTTCAACTACGGCATCATGGCCTGGCACGACAAATGGAAGGCACCCAAGGTATACAACTCAAGCAATGGCCTGCCAAACGAAGGTATAAAAAGCCTTTACGTCGACAACACAAACCACCTGTGGGTAGGCACCAGCCGGGGAGTGCTGAAAGTGCAGCTCGACCAGCTCCACAACCAGGGCCGCCTCAGCATCCGGTCCTACGCAAACCAGGAAGGGTTCAGGGGCCTGGAGGTGAGCAATAGGGGGATTACGCAGACGCCTGACGGCACGGTATGGTTCGCCACAGCCAAAGGGCTGACCATGTACCTGCCCGAAATGGATCGCCGCAACCAGGTATACCCAAACACACTCATTACCAACATCATGCTTTTCCAAAAACCTACCGACTGGACAAGCATGGGCTACATCATCGACTCTGCTACCGGGCTACCGGTCAACCTGCGGTTGCCGCACAACAGAAACCACCTGACGTTTGACTTTCATGGCATCTCGCTCACGGCCCCCGACCGGGTGCGTTACCGCTACCGGCTCAAGGGGCACGACGAGCAATGGTCTGCCGTCACCGATTATTCTTTCGCCACCTACGCCAGCCTCGATCCGGGTAGCTATACCTTTCAGCTGCTGGCCGCCAACAGCGATGGTTACTGGACCCCGAGCCCGCTTACCTATACCTTCACGATCGTACCGCCGGTGTGGCGCCGGGAGTGGTTCATTGTCCTGATGGTACTTGTCGCTACCGGCGGCGCCATCAGTGTGGTCAGGCTGCGCGAAAGAAGCCTGGTGAAGCTCAATACCCTGCTGGAGCAGAAGGTACAGCATCGCACACGGCTGCTGGAGGAGAAAAACCGGGAGAAGGAGATCCTGCTGAAAGAAATCCACCACCGTGTCAAAAATAACCTGCAGATCATCATGAGCATGCTTAACCTGCAGACCCGGCGTGTGCAGGACCCCAAGGCCCTCGAAGTGATGCAGGCTGTACGGGGGCGGGTCAGGTCGATGGCCATCCTGCATGAACGGCTATACCAGCACGAGGACCTGGCCTCGATTGATCTGAATGCCTACATGGAGGCGATATGCGAGGGATTGGGCGCTACCTATGGGATACGGGAGCGCCATATCAAAATCAAGCTTGATATCCCTGCCATTATGGTGGAAGCCGATACAGCGCTTTCGTTGGGGCTGATTGTCAATGAGCTTGTTTCAAACTCCATCAAATACGCTTTCCCCGACCGGTATGGGCAGGTCGCCATTTACCTGCGGTCGGAACAGCAGGACGCCTATGCCCTGACTGTGCACGATGACGGGATAGGCCTGCCAACTGACTTCGAGGAGCGGCGCAAGAAGTCGTTTGGTTTGCAATTGGTGTCGTCTCTGGCCAAAAAGCTGGGCGGCCATATCGATTACTTAAATAATAATGGTACAAAAGCAATATTATATTTTGTTTTGTCACCGTAAGTTGATAATTTTACGTAAGAGTCTAATGCTATGACGAAACCAAAGATTCTTATTTCGGAAGACGAGATTATAATCGCAGAAGACCTGGCCGCCTGTTTGGAGGAGCTGGGCTACCAGACGTGCGCCATCGACTCCGGTGAAAGCACCCTTGACATGATCCGAACCATGCAACCAGATCTGGTATTGCTCGACGTGAACCTGAAAGGTGACATTGACGGCATTGAGATAGGCTCTAAAATTCGGGAGGAATTCGACATTCCTTTCATTTACCTGACCGCCTATGCCGACAAGGACACACTGGACAGGGCAAAGAAAACAGAGCCTGATGGCTTTCTGGCCAAGCCATTCGACGAAAAAAACCTGCGCTCTGCCATTGAGCTGGCACTCTACAAGCACGATTCCGGGCAAAAGGGAGTTGAGAATGGCGCAGGAAAAGCACCAAAGGAAGCGGAACCGCAAACTGACTACATTTTCGTCAAGGTTAAGCACCGCATCATCAAAGTGCATTATAGCGACATTCTGTGGGTAGAGGCGTATGACAACTACTCTTTCATCGTCACCGCAGACCAGAAGTACCTGGTCAGCTCCACACTCAAAGACATGGAGCACAAGCTGCCTTCCAGCAACTTTGTGCGCGTGCACCGCTCCTACATCGCCAACCTCGACAAAGTAGAAGCCCTGGAAGAAAACGCAGTCGTGTTCTCCAAAGGCGATATCCCGATCGGAAAATCCTACAAAAAATCGCTGATGTCGCGCTTCAACATTATCTGACAGAAACGCTACAATCCTGGCAAAAGCCATTCATTGCCCTGACCTTTAAATAATCGAAAGGCCAGGGCAATTATTTTAGGCGTCCCCTTATCTTTGTGCTTCGTCACAGCATTTTTATGTCCCAGAAAATCACCGTTGTTTTTACCAGCTGCAACCGCTTCGACTTGCTCGAGGCCACACTGAAGACCTTTTTCAAGTTCAACACCTACCCTGTCGAGAAGATACTGGTGATTGAGGACAGCGGCAACCGGAAAGGGCTGGAGAAAGTACTCCAGAAGTTCAGCTACGACAAGTTTGAGACGATTGTGAACCCGGAGCAGTTGGGCCAGCGAAGGAGCATCGAGATTGCCTACAGCCATGTGGACACGGAGTACATCTTCCATTGCGAAGACGACTGGGTGTTCCTGCGTGAGGGCTTTATAGAGGACTCGCTTGCTTTGATGGAGGCATTCCCTAAGCTGATCACGGTGTGGGGAAGAATCGCAAAAGAGCTCCCTGCTGATTTCTTCGCGGAAGAGGAGCAGGAGTACCAGGGCATCAGGTATAGAGAAGTGAAGAAGGAGATCTTTATTTTGAATCCAAGCCTGAAGCGCATGAGCGATTACAAGCTGATGGGCGGCTTTACGCAGTTTAGCCTCGGTCAGTTTGAGCGGGAGATATCGGATTTCTTCAGTGAGCTGGGTTATACTGCCGTGATTCTGGACAGGCCATATACCACGCATCTGGGTTTACATCGCCGCGTCCATTATCGTGATAGAGCCAACAAGTACCTGAAATTGGACAACAAGTTCAAGCAGGTGAAGGCCTCGGTCTACAAATTCTTTAAACTAGGCAGATTCAAATCGCAATAACAATCGCAATAACAGAAAAGCCGGAGCTGATGCCCCGGCTTTCTTGTTTATACCTGATTCCTAGGATTAGTATCTGTAGTACTCCGGCTTGTAAGGGCCTTCTACTTCCACGCCAATGTAAGCGGCCTGGTCCGGACGAAGCTCATCCAGCTCTACGCCAATTTTGCTCAGGTGCAGGCGGGCTACTTTCTCATCAAGGTGCTTCGGCAGGGTGTATACCTGGTTTTCGTAGGCATCCGCGTTGGTCCAAAGCTCGATCTGGGCCAGTGTCTGGTTCGAGAAAGAGTTCGACATTACAAACGATGGGTGACCAGTCGCGCAACCCAGGTTTACCAGGCGGCCTTCCGCCAGCACGATGATGTCCTTGCCTTCGATGTTGTACAGGTCAACCTGCGGCTTGATGGTGTCTTTGGTATGACCGTACGCACCGTTCAACCAGGCCATGTCGATCTCGTTGTCGAAGTGACCGATGTTACAAACGATCGCCTTGTCTTTCATGCTGCGGAAATGCTGCTCCGTGATGATGTCTTTGTTACCGGTAGCCGTCACCACAATATCAGCTTCTTTCACAACATCAGCCATTTTCTTAACCGCGAAGCCATCCATAGCAGCCTGCAGGGCGCAGATCGGGTCGATTTCAGTAACGATCACACGGGCACCGGCACCACGAAGCGAAGCGGCAGAACCTTTTCCTACGTCACCATAGCCAGCCACAACCGCTACTTTACCAGCCATCATCACATCCGTAGCACGACGGATCGCATCTACCAGCGACTCCTTACAGCCATACTTGTTATCGAACTTCGACTTGGTTACCGAGTCGTTCACGTTGATGGCAGGCATTGGCAGCGTACCGTTCTTCACGCGCTCATACAGGCGGTGCACGCCGGTAGTCGTTTCTTCCGAAAGGCCTTTGATGCCATCGGCCAGCTCCGGGTACTTGTCCAGCACCATGTTGGTCAGGTCACCACCATCGTCCAGGATCATGTTGAGCGGCTTGCGGTCTTCACCGAAGAAGAGCGTCTGCTCGATGCACCAGTCAAACTCCTCGGCCGTCATCCCTTTCCAGGCGTAAACCGAGATACCGGCAGCTGCAATGGCAGCGGCGGCATGGTCCTGCGTAGAGAAAATGTTGCACGAAGACCAGGTCACCTCAGCGCCCAGCTCCACAAGTGTCTCGATCAGCACGGCGGTCTGGATGGTCATGTGCAGACAGCCGGCGATGCGGGCACCCGCCAGCGGCTTGCTTGGGCCGTACTCCTGACGGATTGCCATCAGGCCAGGCATCTCTGCCTCAGCCAGTCTGATCTCTTTGCGGCCCCACTCGGCCAGCGAAATATCTTTTACCTTGTACTTTAGTTGCGTATCAATCATGTTGTAATATTTTCTTAAGGAAGCACAAAATTATAAAATTTCTCTGTCATCTTCAACTCCAGATTAGTATACGGCTGAAAGTCAAACAGTTTTAAATACAGAGGCCCGTGCCAATGGCACAGGCCTCTTGTAGGTATGTCTCCTTCGCGGTTATCGGTTCGTAATGATCTCGGCTCCAAGGGCGTTTGTGTTGCTGGCAGGCGGGGCCACAAAACCTCTGGCAAAAATGGTATAGATGCGGCCGGCAGCCAGCTGCACGTTCGGCACGGTCAGCACTACTGTTTGAGTACCAGCGAGGCGCACTTCCAGGTTATAAGAGGCGGCATCGACAGGCGTGAAGTCCGTTGCGCTCTTAAAGGCCCGGTTGCCGAAAAGTACAGGTCCGTTGGTCACGGCCACATCCACGGCAGGCGCGTCAGGCGACAGGTGCACAAAGCGCACGTGCGCTTTGCCGGCGGCAGGTGTATCCAGGTCGTCTTCCAGCACCAGGGGCTCAATGGCGCTTAGCGTGTTGATCGCAAACACGGAGTAGCTTTCGTTTCTGTCAAGGTCCAGGTTGGCATCGATCACGGTTGTGCTGGTGCCGGCGGCATTCACCTTCACATTGCGTCGGCCTGCCTGCACATCGAGGTAGCCTGTGTTGTTCGGGAAAGTCAGGGGAGCCGTGTTCACTTTCGCGTTGTCTACCAGCAGGTCTACGCCAGGCGCGTCAGGAGAGGCGTGCACCACCATTACATTGGCAGTTTCGATCATAGCGTTGTCATCATCGTCATCGTCGCAGCTTGTCAGCACCATTGCCGGCAACACTGCCAGCAGCATGATTTTCATCCATTTCTTCATAGTAGTCTGATAAATAATTAATTAAAAATTTCTTTTAGTTGTGAATAGAACCAGCAGGTATAAGGATTGTTTGCGGCCGGTCGGATTTTATGAAAAAAAACGGGACTGATTAAATTTGTACCTTTGCAGCGCACCATGAAGCACTATACTCCGGAAGAGAAAGATTTCATCAAGCAGCACCAGCACCGCAACCCCGCCGAACTGATGCTGCAGGCAGGCCGTTACCCCCAGTTGCCGGTCTCTGAACTGGTCAAACAGATCCAGGCGCGGCAGAAGGCCACTGACAAGCTGCCGACCTGGGCGGCGCATCCGGATGTGGTTTTTCCAACGACATTATCCGTAGAGCAGACCTCCTCGGAGGCTACCGCTGCCTACAAAGCTTCGCTGGTAAAAGGCAAGCTGCTCGTCGACCTGACAGGTGGATTTGGGGTGGACAGCTTCTTTTTTGCCAAGCATTTTGAGCAGGTGGTGCATGTGGAGCAGAACAGCGGGCTTTCAGAAATAGCCGCCTATAATTTTAAATTGCTGGGTGCTGCTAACATCAATGCCGTCAATACCACCGCCGAAGATTTCCTGCAAGGATTCACCGGCCATGCTGATGTGCTATACCTGGATCCGGCGCGGCGCGGCGACAGACAGGAGAAGGTGCACCTGCTGCAGGACTGTGAACCGGATGTGCTGCAGCTGCTTCCCTTGCTGTTTGAAAAGGCGGATGCGGTACTGCTCAAGACCTCACCTATGCTGGACATTGAACTGGCATTGGAACAACTGGGCGCCGTGGCACAGGTATGGGTGATCGCGCTGCACAACGAGTGCAAGGAGGTGCTATACATGCTACAGCCCCAGGCGGCTACCAATCCCGAGCGCCATGCAATCAACCTGCTACCCGACGGCAGCTCTCAGGTGCTTACCTTTACCAAAGAGCGGGAAGAACAGACGATTGTCAGCTTTGCCGACCCGAAGGCATACCTCTACGAGCCCAACGCAGCCATCCTGAAAGCTGGCGCCTACCGCAGCCTTGCAAGCCAATTTGGCCTTTACAAGCTACATCCCAACAGTCACCTCTATACCTCCGACCAGCTCATACCTGGTTTTCCGGGCCGTTCGTTCGCCTGCCAGGGGGTTGGGCGCTACCATAAAAAAGAGATCCTGGCCAGGCTGCCGCAGCGCAAGGCCAACATCACGGTGCGCAACTTTCCGGAGTCGGTGGCTGATATTCGAAAGAAGACAGGTATAAAAGAGGGCGGAGCAGACTATCTTTTCTTCACAACGGATATGCACCAGAAGCCCATTGTGGTCTATTGCCGGAAAGTGACTGGCCCTTCCGGGTAATTTTTTTTCATATTAATTTCGATCGCTTTCGTTTTCCCTTCTCTTTGTATAGTCCAAGCCTTCTTATGACTGACCCCACTCGCTCAGCCAATCAACAAGCTCATTCACAAACACATACACCCTCTGTTATACTTTCATAGCGCTATATACCCATACTAGCAACAGTCGGTTTTATTGCTATACCTGCTCCAACAGTTGCTCGCTTAATTTATTAACTGTTAGAAACTTAGCCCGTAAAAAAGAGGGTCCCGTCTGAGACGAGGCACTATGTTTAACTTAAATACACGAAAGCTATGAAACGCAATAATGAGGAAAATCAGAATCAGAATATGAAGCGCGGTAATGAGGACAACCTGAATCAGGGTCAGAATCAGAATCGCAACAATAACCAGAACCAGCCTAGAAACCAGTCCGGTGAGTTTGAGAGCACTTCCCGTTCTCAGAACAACCCTTCGGGCCAGAGCGGCCAGGGCTCACAGGCAAGAAGCAGCAACCAGGGCCAGGGCTGGCACGGCGACTCACAAGGCCATGCAGAAGCCGGCCGACAGAGCCACAAGAACGACAGTTCTTCGTCATCTGCCAGAAGCAGTTCATCGCAGGGCGGTCAGTCACAGGCCAACAGCGGCAATCAGTCTCAAGGCCGAAGCGGTAATCAGCCACAAGGCAGCAGCAACCAGTCTCAGGGTAGAAGCCAAAACCAGGGCAAAGGCTGGCACGGCGACTCAGAGGGACATGCAGAGGCAGGACGCCAGAGTAACAAGAATAACAACAACTCAGGCTCCAGCGACGATAATTCCTAATAATATAGTTTAGCTGAATATAAGACAGAAAAGCCTGTGGCAAATGCTGCGGGCTTTTCTGTTGGCCTAAACCCGTGCTATCAGGCTTCGTAAACCAGGTATAGAAGTCGCAAGTTGTAACCGAACTAACATTTGAATGCTATGAAAAACGAAAAGGAAAACAAAAACATGCCGAAAAACCAGCAGACCAGCACAGGCAAGTCCGGCTCTAAGAAGGACATCGGCAACGACCTGCACAAGGACGCGGTAGGAAAAATGGGATCAAACAACCCAACGCCCCAAGCCCGCACCGACAACGAGCAGCAAAAGAAGAAATAAGGCGTCCGATATAGCTGTACTGCCAAAGGCCCCGGCTTTGTTGACTACGATCAGCATGGCCGGGGCCTTTGGTATATATAAGCAGTGCTAAACGCCCCCGCAGCTATACCTGCAGCCGGAATTAGCTTTAAAAATGAATTGTTTGAATAATATATTATTTTTTATATATTATTGGCTTACTATTTGTACAGATCAAGCATCATCTAATATAAGCCAAGCTATGCGCAAACCTCTACTGCTCTTATCATTGCCTGCTGTTTTACTGCTTCTTGCTTTCAGCTTCAAAAAGGCCAACAACGACGACCTGATCACGCGCATCGCGCTCCAACTCCAGAAGTTCTACGCCCTGTACCCACAGGAGAGCGTCTACCTGCACCAGGACAAAACACTCTACAGCCTCGGCGAAACGATTTGGTTCAAGGCCTACGCCCCACAGAACACAACCGATAGCCTGAGCACGGTGCTGTATGCCGACCTAGTGGGGCCTGACAACAAAGTGCGCCTGAGCCGAAAGCTCAAGCTGCATGACGGCATGGCACATGGCGATTTTTACCTACCCGACACCCTTTCAGAGGGACTATACCAGCTCCGGGCCTATACCAACTGGATGCGCAATTTCGATCCGCAGTACTTTTTTACCAGAGAGCTCAACATCTCCAGCCCCTCCCTTACAGAGGTCAAAGCCAGCATCTCTTTCCAGACACACACTTCTTCAGCCGGCGACTCTTTGATAGCCAGCCTGCAGTTTTACAGGCACCCGTTCGAACCAATCAAAAACCTGAAGCTTAGAACGCAACTGATGCTGGATGGCAAAAAAGGAAAATCAGGCAGCCTTGTGACAGATGCGCAAGGTATGGCCCGGTTGCCGCTCTTCTTTAGCAGTGCCCAAAGTGGTACTGTCAAGGAAGCCCTTTTGCTGGTGCAGTCCGATGACAAGAGCAACCCTTTTCAGCGCAGCTATCGCCTGCCGGTCGGCCAACCAGCCTTTGATCTGCAGTTCTTTCCGGAAGGTGGGCACTTGGTGGCGGGTATACCTTCGCGGGTGGGCTTTAAGGCAATAGACATAAGCGGCAAAGGCCAGCAGGTGGCAGGCACCGTGCACGACCAGCAGGGGAACACCGTGATGGACTTTAAGAGTGAACACCTGGGGATGGGCGCCTTTACCTTCACACCTGAGCCCGGCAAAACTTACACCGCACAGCTGCAACTCCCGAACGGCCGCACCGCCAGCTATAAGCTGCCGGAGGCAAAACCAGAAGGCGTGGTGCTACAGGTGGTGCAGCTCAGTGAACACACCCTTAACTTCCGGATTGAGCAAAACTTTAAGAACGCAGCCTCGCTTGGCCCCTTATATTTGATCGCGCATGCGGCCGACAGCCTTATTTTTGCGGTGAGAGCCAACACCGACCAGAAAGTTCTGGAGTCGGCTATACCTGCTTCCCGTTTCCCGGCGGGCATGGTCCACTTCACCTTGTTCAGCGCCGACGGCAAAGCCCTTAGCGAGCGCCTGGCTTTTGTCAACCATCCGCCTCAAGTCCAGCTCAACCTCACGACCGACAAGACGATGTATGGCAAAAGGCAAAAAGTGACCATGCAACTGGAAGCTCGCGATGCGAACGGCAAACCAGTAGCCGGCAATTTCTCGCTTGCGGTGCGCGATGCCCTGAGTGACCTGAACCAGCAACCCTACGAGAATAACATTTACTCGCAGCTATACCTGCAGGGCGAGTTAAAAGGCAATATCGAGCAGCCAGCCTATTACTTCGACAAGAAGCAGCCGCATGCACGCCGGCACCTGGACCTGCTGTTGCTCACTCAAGGCTGGCGCCGCTTCGACTGGGGCGACCTGCTACAGGACAGACTGCCGACCGTTACGCATTTACCGGAGCAAAGCATCTCCTTTTCGGGGCGAGTTGAAAAAGAGCTCGGCAAGAAGACCCCGCAGAAAAGCAACCTGACGCTCATCTTCACGCCAAATACAGCTCCAAAAGACAGTGTGGCTGCGCTGCCTAACTTGGTGATGGCAGAGACAAACCCCGATGGCAGTTTCCGGTTCGTAGGGCTAAACTTTGAAGACACACTTAAGGTGTTCGTACAGGCACGAACTTCAAAGGGTAGCAATAATCAGCTCATCCACCTGGACCAAGCCGCTGCCCCCACCCCGAACTTCCAGGCATTGGAGGGCGCCACTATCTCACCCGAGCAGATCACCGCCTACCGCAAACGCATGAGCGACTGGGCGAAAGCCGACCGCCAGCACCGCCTGACCACGGGAGCCATTCAGCTAAAGCAGGTAGACGTAACAGCCAAGAAGCAGGAATTCAGCAATGATCACCGCATTTATTTTAAGGAGAATGTGGACGCCCGTATTGAGCTAGATAAAATGACAGTCGTTTATCCGACTGTGCTACAGTATCTGGCCGGCCGGGTAGCCGGTGTGCAGGTAACTGGTTCGGGCTTCGAAACCTCTGTCGAGATACGCGGGGGAGGAACGCCCTTGTTTGTACTCGACGGCATGCGCGTAGAACTCGAAACCGTCAACATGCTGGACCCTTCGAACATAGAAGCTATAGAAGTCCTGAAGGGAGCTAATGCGGCCATTTTTGGTTCTTCGTCAGGCAGCGGTGTCATTGCACTTTTCAGCAAAAGAGGCAACCCGAACTACAACTACGCCAATCAAAAGTCACCCGGCACGATCAACTTCAAGCTGGCCGGCTACAACAAGCCATCGGAGTTTTACTCGCCACGCTACGATGTAGCGGAGGAGCGTCACAACCTGCCTGACTTCCGCAGCACGCTCCACTGGCAGCCGAATGTAACGACCGACGCCAACGGTAAAGCGACTGTTATCTTCTTCACATCGGATGTCATCACGGAGTTTGTGGCCGTGTGCGAAGGTATAACCAGGCACGGCACGGTGGGCGCCACTTCTTACCGTTTCAGCAGCGACACACGAGTGCAGCCCTAGCCTACTTCTTCCGGCTGACCCACTTATTGTCCTTCAGCCAGAAGCGCCAGGGAAGCAAGGCATCTTCGCCAGCATAGTCTATACCGATGCGGGGGCCGATGGCTATACCTTCGGCAGGCACGGCTATACCTTTGTCTTCTATCCAGATGGTGTCGCCGGTGAGGGAGGCACCGTAATGGCGACGGTTTACACCTAAGGCAATGCTGAGCACGCCCGGTCCGGCCGTCAGATTGGGTTTAGATGTGGCCATGTTGCGACGTAGCAGCATCTCTTCTATACCTTCTGTCGGTTCGATGGCCCGGACCAGCACGGCATCGGCTCGCCCCTCTACGTTGGTGATGATGTTGAACAGGTTGTACATGCCATACACCAGGTATACATAGGCCACGCCGCCCTCGTGGTACATGATCTCGGTGCGCTGCGTCCGGCGGTTCAGGTGCGCATGGCAGGCCCTGTCGTTTGTGCCGGAGTACGCCTCCGTTTCCACGATCATGCCGCCGGTGAGGATACCCTCATGGTTCGTATACAGGTATTTCCCCAGCAGGTCCTGCGCCACCTGCACGACATCAGGTCGGGTATAAAAGTCTTTGTTGAGCTTCACTATTAAATAATGAATAATGAGTAATGACGAATGAATAATCGGTAATGGTGTATTACGTGCGAATCAAAGGGAGGTCGGCGATGTCGCTGATAGAAAGAGGCAGCTAAGCTGGGGGAAGCTTTTGCCAAAGCATACGTCAGTGACAATTCATGCCTCACTCTCTCCATCAGATTAACCAATTCGTCGCATCATGGATTATTCGCTACACCTCCCTCAACCTTCACCACCGTTATTCTTTACAAATTCATCATCCGTCATTTATCATCACCCATTCACCGTCCCCCAGTAGTCATTTCTCATTATCCGCCCATTATTCATTCGTCATTATTCATTACTCATTAAATAATCATTACCTTTGCCTTCAGATTGGTGGCCTTGCTGTATCCAACGCAAAGCCTTAAAAGGGAAATAGGTGTGAGACCTATGCTGTTCCCGCAACTGTAATCTTCTTAAAAAGGGTGAGCCAAAACCACCGCCACTGTGCCGCACAACGCATGGGAAGGCTGGCTGACCTGAAGAGAGCCAGGAGACCTGCCAGTTTGACCAAATTAGTCGTATGCTTTCGGGTAAAAAGCTGCACTGCTCGCTATCTACACCTTCGCGCGCCGTTCTGCCTCTACCTGCCTGCATGCTTCGGGATCTAAGCAAGCGTATACGTGGCAAAGTTTCATTTCCTCCTTTTTTCGTGCCTGGCCTTATCGCTGGGTATAGCACCGGCTGCTTTGGCGCAGCAGGATACCACGCTGTATCATTTGCGCACCGTCGAGGTATTCGGCAAGCCCGCTGAGGTCTTTGCCTCCGGCAGCCGCGTCACCACACTCGACAGCACTTTCCTGCGCACCTATACCGCTGGCTCCATAGCCGATGCCTTGCAGTCCCGCACGCCGGTGTTCCTGAAAACGAACGGGCCGAGCGGCATCGCGATTCCTGCTTTTCGCGGCACGAGCCCCACCCATACCGCCGTGCTCTGGAACGGACTCAACATCAGCCAGCCTGCCCTGGGGCAAAATGACATGTCCCTGTTGCCATTGAACAGTATCGGAAGCATAGCGGTGCAGCACGGTGCGGCAGGTGCAACCTATGGCAGCGGGGCGATTGGTGGAGCGATTTTGCTGAACTCCCCGACACAGCTGGAGCCTGGCTTCGGCGCAGATGTGCTGCAGGAAGTCGGCAGTTTCGGCCGCTACTTCTCCAGCGCCAGTGCCCGTTACAGCGGCCGGAAGGTATCGGTAGGCTTGGGCGGCTACTACCTGGCAGCAGAGAACGACTTTTCCTTCCGGGACTACGGCCGCATCGGGGGGCCCACCCGCCAGCAGGACCAGGCGCAGGTAGCCCAGCATGGCTTCACACAGGATGTGAGCTGGCAGCTTTCCGACAACACCCGACTGGCTTTGCATGGCTGGTATACCCACGCCGACCGCGAAGTACCACCATCCCTGGGTGCTGCCAACACCAATGCCGAGCAAGTTGACCGGAACCTGCGCCTGATGACCGAGCTTAACCACAGCAGCAACTGGGGCGAAACCTCCGTGAAAGCCGCCGTCTTCAACGATTACCTGCTCTTCACTGATAACAACAACCATTCTACTACCGACATCAACACCTACCAGGTGCAGGCAGAGCAAACCTATACCTACGCCCGCCGCTGGAGTCTGCGGGGTGGCCTGAACCTGCAGCACTTCGAGGCCGATGTGCAGGGTTATGGCCGGCAGGTAAAAGAAGACCGCGCCTCGGCTTTCCTGCTCTTCCGCTACGACCCCAGCAAGCGACTCGACCTGAGTTTGAATCTGCGCCAGGCATTCGTGAAAGGCTATAACCCCGCTCCGGCTCCTACTTTGGGTGCCAACTGGCTCATGCTGCAGCACGACCAGCACCAGCTAAACCTGAAGGGCAACGTATCGGGCAGCTACCGCGTGACGACGCTGAACGAGCGCTTCTGGCAACCGGGCGGCAACCCGGACATCAAGCCGGAGCAAGGCTGGAGCTACGAAACCGGGCTGCGACACCGCTATACCCTGGGCACTCTGCAACTGGAGTCGGAACTGTATGTTTACCGCATGCTCGTGGATAACTGGATACAGTGGATGCCCGTCACGTCCAGCTACTGGTCCCCCCGCAACCTGCAGAAAGTACGCTCCCAGGGTATAGAGCTCAGCAGCCGCGCCAGCACCACACTCGGCGACTGGCAACTGGCTGCCACGGGCGCCTATACCTATACCGCATCGGAGCAGGTGAAAGCCTATGAAGGAAACCAGGAACTGAACAGTCAGCTCGCGCATGTGCCGCTGCACAAAGCACAGCTGGGCGCCGACCTCACCTTCCGTACCTGGACCCTGCTCGGCAACCTGACGCATACTGGCCTCCGCTACACCGACAACAGCAACGCCAGCAGCCTGCCCGGCTATACCTTGCTCAGCCTCGCCCTGCATAAGAAAATCACCCTCGGTCAATATCAATTCATCGCATCGGTGCGCAGCGACAATGTGACCGACCGCGCTTATACCGTGCTCGAAAACATGCCGATGCCGCCACGAAGTCTGGCTGTCGGCTTACGCTTTGTCATACCTTAGTTTCACACCCATACCTTAATAACATGAAAAAAATTACCCGTTTCCGCAGCTATCTTTTGTCAGCTGCTTTTGCCTTTGGCGCGGTTGTATTTACCAGCTGCAGCGATGATACCAACAACGGCCCCGCCGGAGAGTATGCCCGTAATGGTGTGCTTATCTCTAACGAAGGTGCCATGACTTACTCGAACGCCTCTGTGAGTTTCTACAGCCACGACAGCAAATCAGTAGAAAATGAGTCTTTCAAGAAAGTGAATGCGCCACTGGTGCTCGGCGACGTGCTGCAGCATATGGCGCAGCAGGGCGACCGGCTATACCTGGTGATGAACAACAGCGGCAAGGTGGTGGTGACCAATGCCAACACCCTGAAAGCCGAAAGCGAAATTGCCGGTCTGGAGGCTCCCCGTTACTTCGCTGCCCTGAACGATGACAAGGGTTACGTGACCGAATGGCTCGGCTACGACCCTGCTACCTATGCCTATAGCAACGGCCGCGTGGCTGTGGTAGACCTGAAAACCAACACTGTGACCAAAACCATTACGGTAGGGGTGAAGCCTGAACAGCTCCTAATAGCTGCCGGAAAACTCTACGTAACCAATAGCGGTGGCAACACGGTAACAGTCATCAATACCGCGACAGACGCTATTGAAACATCCATTACGGTGAACGACGGACCCAACAGCCTGGCGCTGGACCGCAACAACACACTTTGGGTAAGCAGCAGCGGCATTGAGGTATGGGATGTAGATGAAGACGATAACTGGTTTGTGAGTGAAGAAAAGAGCACGCCCGGCTCTCTTGCTAAGATCAATACAACGAGCAATTCCGTCATGAGCACCCTCACCTTCAGCCAGAATGCTCCGGCTCCAGGCAAGCTCACGCCAAACCTGAATGGCGACAAGCTCTACTATGTGTTCAACAACAAGGTATGGGTGCAGGACGTGAACGCGACTACACTGGCCACTAAGCCGCTGATCGACCGGGGTACTTACGTTGCCTACGGTTTCAATGGGCTGGGTATAGAACCTGCCAGCGGCACCATCTACGCTGGCAAAGCTACCGACTATGCCTCCAATGGCTGGGTAGTGCGCTACAATCCGCAGAGTGGCGCTGCTGTCGATTCCTTCCGGGTAGGTATAGCCCCGAATGGCTTTCTGTTCCGGTAGCACTTACGCTTCCTGAAAAGCACGATGCCCGGCACTCATTAACTGAGCGCCGGGCATCGTGCTTTTATACCTGAGCCAGCTTACTGGTTCGGGTTCGGTTTCAGGTCCTTGTCGTAGCGTTTCTTACGGTCACCCTCCTGGTTGTAGGCGCTGTCTCCGATGGCGGTACCTTCGCGGCCTTCATAGATATCCTCGTAGTTTTCGGTGGTGTCGTTGTCCATGCTGCTGCGATCTGCTTCTTCGGTTCGCTCATAGTCGCTGCGCTCGGTGTTTGTCTCGCCAGGGTCAGTACCTGTGTTGCAGGATGCCATACCTATACCTAGCAGTACGCCTAGCACAGCAGCTGTTGTCTTTATCGATTTCATAGTTCTTTCGTTTTAGATTTTCAAAGCGCCATACCGCAGTCGGGTACAGCCCTTTAATGTACGACCGCCCTACAATTAGAGTTAAAAAAAGCTACTCCGGCCAATGGTTTGCCGTATGACAGAGAGTACTAACGCATAAAGGTATGGTGAACGGAAAAAACAAGTCTGATCAGGAAAAGAGCACGAAGGAAATGTCGTCGGACAAGAAAAAAGTAGCGGCCGACAAGCAAACGCCACCGCCGCAGGGCAGCGGTACAAACGACCCGAGCCATACCAAGGACGACAGCTCGGATGCCGAAGCACAAAAAGGACACGCCTGATAACGCAGCTATCGGCCTAACCCTTAACTTTGCGGCTATACCCGGTCTGCCATGAAAAAGAAATTTTTGAACCCGGCGCTCAAGCGCAAGCTGCTGGTCATCTCCCTGCTGTGCCTTTTGATAGCCTCTGCCCTGCAGCTCTATACCTTCGGCTTTGCCGATAACTTCTTTATGAACTGGCTGCGCCTGTTTGTGGTGCTGTTTGTGCTGGTGGCTGGTACGGTGCTGGCGATTGTGCCCGGGGCGAATTACCTCGTCAATAAAACGTCGCAACTGCTCAGTTAGGCATTGCTATACCTCCAACAAACGAAAAGCCCGCGATAGCACCGCGGGCCTTTTGTTTTAGGGAACAATTGAAACACTTACACCATCACTAGCCACTGCTCCAGGTTTTCATGTTTTCACAGCTTAAAACCCTGGCTTTAACGCCCAGAAGCATTCAACTATAGATGATAATAATGCAAATATAATGATATCTAAATTGATTTATATAATTAAATACCTATTTAATGAATAAATTATTCAATGTTATACCTGCCATTCCTTAAGCCCCTCATTCCCAACATCTCCATACTGAACCCTGTGCGTGGTAGAACTGTTAACCTGACAGCATCTGTTTAGAAAGCGCTGCAGAATCAGTAGTTTTGCAGTCCGCGCCCTGTGGGGCGTTTGTTATTTTAAGATTCCCGAGACTTGAAGAAGCCCACCATACTGCTCATCACGCCGCCGCTCACGCAGCTCAACACACCCTACCCTGCCACCGCCTACATCAAAGGTTTTCTGTCAGGTCAGGGTTACTCTGTTACCCAGGCCGATTTTGGCATTGAGTTGGTGCTGCGCATGTTCACCAAAGCAGGATTAACCCGCATCTTTGAGGCCGTAGAGGCAGGTGATTTTGAACTCTCAGACAACAGCCGGCGTATCGTGCGCCTGAAGCGGGAGTACCTGCACACCATCGAGCCGGTGATTCGCTTTCTTCAGAACAAGGATACGACTCTGGCCCAGCAGATCAGCTACAGCCGCTACTTGCCCGAGGCTTCCCGCTTCGATCAGGTGGAGGACATTGACTGGGCTTTTGGCAGCATGGGCATCACGGACCGTGCCCGCTACCTGGCCACGCTATACCTGGAGGACCTGGGTGACCTGATCAAGGAGACGATCTGCCCTTACTTTGCCTTCAGCCGCTACGCCGAGAAGCTGGCCCTGTCCGCTACTTCCTTTGATCCGCTGGAAGAATCGCTGCAGACGGAGCCCAACTTGGTAGACCGGATGCTGCTGGAACTGCTGGAGGAACGTTTGCAGGAAGTGCAACCGGATGTGGTGGGCTTTTCCATCCCTTTCCCGGGCAACCTGTACGGCGGCTTGCGACTGGCGCAGTATATCAAAGCAAACTATCCGCACATCCACACCTTGATGGGGGGCGGCTACCCGAATACCGAGCTGCGTACCCTTCGAGAACCACGCCTGTTTAAGTACATCGATTTTGTAACGCTCGACGATGGTGAAGGCCCCTGGCTGAAGCTGCTGGAATACCTGCAAGGCGAGCGCCAGGTGGATTTACTGCAGCGCACCTTTATGTTGCAGGACGGCCAGGTAGACTACATCAACGGCTGCCTGGATAAGGACATTCCGCATACCGAAGTCGGCACCCCGGATTACAGCGACCTGCCACTGCAGGAGTACCTGTCGGTGATCGACGTGATCAACCCGATGCACCGCCTCTGGAGCGACGGCCGCTGGAACAAACTCACCGTGGCCCACGGCTGCTACTGGAAACGCTGCTCTTTCTGTGACATCACCCTTGACTATATTTCCCGCTACGAAACGGCTCCGGCCACTTTGCTGGTCGACCGAATTGAGCAGATCATCTCCCAAACCGGACAGACGGGCTTCCATTTTGTGGACGAGGCCGCACCGCCTGCCGCCCTCCGCGATCTGGCCATTGAGTTGCTTCGACGCGGTGTGAAGATTACCTGGTGGGGTAACATCCGCTTCGAGAAAACATTTTCCCCCGACCTCTGCCGCCTGCTGGCCGCCTCGGGTTGTATTGCGGTGTCAGGTGGTTTGGAGGTGGCCTCGGATCGCCTTCTGGACCTGATGAAGAAAGGCGTGAGCATTGCCCAGGTGGCTCGTGTGACCGATGGCTTTACGCAGGCCGGCATCATGGTGCACGCCTACCTCATGTATGGCTTCCCTACCCAGACCGCCCAGGAAACGATCGACTCGCTGGAGGTAGTGCGGCAATTGTTCCTGAACGGTGTGATCCAGTCTGGCTACTGGCACCGCTTCAGCATGACGGCGCACAGCCCGGTAGGCAAGCACCCCGAGAAATTTGGCGTGGTAAAGGTGGGTCCGCCGGAAGGAGATTTCGCCAACAACGACCTCTGGCATGACGATCCACAAGGCACCGACCACGAGCTGTTCGGTCCTGGACTGGCCAAGGCGCTCTACAACTTTATGCACGGCGTGGGGCTAGAGGAGCCACTCTCCTTCTGGTTCGATTTCAAAGTGCCGCGCGTGACCACAGACCGTAATCTGATCGCCAAGGCCATACAGGAACCTGCCAAACCGGACAGCGAGCGCAAACTGGCCCGTGTGTTCTGGCTGGGGAATGTGCCGGAGATCGACTTTATGATGTACGCCAAGAAAGGCCAGACCATTGAGCGCTGCGTACTCACTTTCTACGAGAAGGCCGAGGACTTCCAGATCAAGACAACCGCGAACATCGGGCAATGGCTGCTAGAGCAGCTTACGCTATTGACCTCAGAAGAGGCGCCGGCTATGACGCTGAAGCAACTGGAAGAAACTTATCCGCTGGATGCGCACCTGAGCTTCTCGGAATTCCTGGCCTCGCCGGTTTGGTTTGAGCTGCGGGAGAAGGGGCTGTTGTTGCTGTAATGGCTGGAAGAAAGATGGCGATTATAGCATGAGCAGTTCGGGAGGTGTTATACCTATATCTTTCTTCTCTGGAAAAAGCAGTTCTGTTAAATTAAATTTAAAGCCACCCTCATTGCTTTTGGGGTTTATCATCCATTTGTAATTGTAGCTGTCGACTTTAAATTTATCGATCGTTCCTTCTTTGTCCCTCTTAAAATGGAGCAGTTCAAACGGCCTCTTTTCCTGCGAAACCAATTCTAGCGCCACATCCTGAGCAACAAGGTCATAGAGGAAAATCTCTGGCATATTAAAACTGACATAATCGATGTAGGCTGGATTCTCAATCCCGAAAGGTCCAATCTCACTGAAATTGACCGAACTAACCTGCGCATTGAAAGTCAGGTATGAGCCTGCAGTCAGATTCGATGCGGCAATGTATACGGTCAGGATACTATCGTTCTGGCTAATTTCGAATGACTTCGAATTTATCTTTTTCGTGACAACTTTGCCATTTTGCAGTGCATGGCTACCAAGGTTCTTACTCTCTACTTTATCGTTAGGCGTAAGGGCAATACTGAAGCGTAGTCCTTTGGTAGCTGTGGCCTCATCAATGAATACCTTATAATTATAGCCATACATCAAATGAAAGTCCATCAGTCTACTGGGAGGCACCGTAAGTTGAGCGTAATTCCCTACAGTAGATCCTACTTTCTCATTGCGCTTGTAGGTAACAAAAATACTCGTCTCTTTAGATGACATCTTCCCTTCAAAGTCAGTAGGGCTGATCTTTGAGTTCAACAAGGGGCTGCTGCTTTCATTGTGCTTCATAAATATCAGGCGTGGCACCGTTTTATTATAAGTTGGGTCGCCAACCAACGCATGTTGGCCGAAGCAGTAAAGCGGAAGGAGAGCCACGAAGAGCAGCAAATTAAATTTCATGAAAAAGCTTAATTATTAAATTGATGGACAGAAGGCGTTTCTCCCCATATCTCCTGCACATAATGCAGAAGATATGGGGGGACAAAACTATAGTTACTTTTTCATATATCCATCACGCACGGCTTTAAACTCCGAACCTGCTTTCCACTGCGGCCATTCCGCTGAGCCAGCCAAACGCTTGCCCACCTGGTAAAGCAGTTTCAGGTCCTCCACGGCCCCATCCACCTTGTAATCAGGGTGCATCTGGTCGGCCGCTTTGTGGTAGTAGTTGGCGTAGTACTCATCCAGCTTCTTCTTGCCCGCTTCTTTGCCGCCTTCCACCAGATCCACACCCGGTCCGATGAAGAGCGCCGGTATACCTATTTTGGCAAAATTGAAGTGGTCAGAACGGTAGTACAGACCTGCCTCCGGGTTCTCTTCCGGTGCCATATAACGACCTGCGGCTTCGGCCTCTGCTGTGATGTAATCCTCCAGTTCAGATTGGCCCATACCGTACAGCACCACATCTTTGGTTTTGCCATAAGGGTTCATCATGTCCATGTTGATATTGGCAACTGTCTTCTCTTTCGGGAATACCGGATTCTCGGCATAGTAAGCCGAGCCCCATAATCCCTGCTCCTCTGCTGTCACAGCCAGGAAAACCACCGTTCGTTCCGGCTGCACCGACTGCGCTTTGAAGGCTTTGGCGATCTCCAGCAGACCGGCTACCCCACTGGCATTGTCCACAGCACCGTTGTAAATGCTGTCACCCGCCGCGTCGGGCTTGCCTATACCCAGATGGTCCCAATGGCCAGTGTAGATGATACTCTCGTCAGGGCGCGTGCTGCCGGTGATCTTGCCGATGAAGTTGGAAGTCTTGTCGTAGCGGGTTTTCACTTTCATAGAGGTGCTGGCCTGCAGGTGAAGCGGGAAAGGTTTGTTACCCGGCTGATGCGCTTTGCTCAACACCGCCTTATAATTCATACCTGCGGCGGCAAACAGTTTCTCAGCTACTGGCGTAGTGATCCAGCCTTCCATGGCACAACGATAGGTTTCTTTGCCGCGGCTGTCGAGGTACATTTTGGAAGTGTTCCAGTTGTTCTGCACCACCTGGAAGCCGTAACCGGCTGGCTCCGTGTCATGGATGATCAGGGCACCTTTTGCTCCCTGGCGGGCGGCCTCTTCAAATTTGTAGGTCCAGCGGCCGTAGTAGGTCATGGCATTGCCATTGAACACAGCTTTATCTTTCGCGTAGAAACCCGGGTCATTTACTAAAATCACCACAATCTTGCCTTTCACATCCAGCCCGGCATAGTCGTTCCAGTTATACTCTGGCGCCACAATGCCGAAGCCTGCAAACACCATCTCGGTTGGATCGATGTTAATGGTTTCGTCCGTGCGTTTGGTCCAGATCACGTAATCGGTACGGCCTTCGAGCTTGAGTTCTTGCTGCCTGCCCTTGATGGTCATACTCGGGCTGGCGGTGGTATTCACCTCCACCATCGGCACCTCTTGGAAATAGCTGTCGCCGTTACCCGGCTCCACGCCCAGCGCCTTGAATTCCCGCTCCAGGTAATCCAGCGTTTTCTGCTCACCGGATGTGAAAGGCTTGCGGCCCTCCATGTCATCAGCGGCCAGTGCGCTCAGATAGTTGCCGTAGCTTTCGGTTGAAAGTGTGGCGACGGTTTCAGCACCGGCTTCCCCTGTTTCAGGGCTGGAAGACTGACAGGCTGTGAACGCTCCGGCCAAGATCACCGGCAGGAAGAGAGGTTTGATTCTTTTGATCATGGTGCTATAAAGTTGATGGAAATAGCCGGAGATAAGGTATAGTGGCTACAGATTGTTAAAGTACGCAAAGCTGCGCGAGAAAAAAAGCTGTTTGGCTGGGGTTATACCTTATACCTTATACCTGCGTAGCCAGCTGCTGCTAAACTTGCTAAGACACAGATCGGGTATAGCGGCGGCTTTCGGAACAGACACTCGCGGGACCTGCGGACACCGCGAGGTCTCAGCGCAAAGGTCTAAAAGCGAAAAGCACACCCAACATAGCGCCAGGAGTGCTTTTACACTTTCTAACTTCTCAGCTTTATAACCTCCAAAATTCCTAGTCCCGCTTCGTCTTGAGCAACTGCCGGAGCTCGGCTAGTTCGTCGCGGTACTTGGCGGCCTGCAGGAAGTCGAGGTCTTTGGCGGCGGCTTCCATTTGCTTCTCGGTCTTCTTGATCAGCTTTTCGAGCTCGTCGCGCTTCATCATCTGGATCACCGGTTCTGCTGCAAGCGACACTTCATCCGGACCGGCGTACATCTTCACTTCTTTCTTCTTGGAGTCGGCTACTGATGTCTGCTCAAAGATCTCGTCCTTCGTTTTGAGGATGGTGCGTGGCGTGATGCCGTGCTCTTCGTTATAGGCCATCTGTGTGGCGCGGCGGCGGTTGGTCTCATCGATAGCCCGTTGCATGGAGCCCGTAATACGATCCGCATACATAATCACACGTCCACGCTCGTTACGGGCGGCGCGTCCCATCGTCTGGATCAGGGAGCGCTGATCACGCAGGAAGCCTTCTTTATCGGCATCGAGGATGGCTACCAAACTTACCTCCGGCAAGTCAAGCCCTTCACGCAGGAGGTTCACCCCCACCAGCACGTCGATCTCACCCAGTCGCAGCTCGCGTAGGATTTCCACACGATCCAAGGTCTTCACCTCCGAGTGCAGGTATTTTACTTTGATGTTGAGGCGGTCCATGTACTTGGTCAGCTCCTCGGACATCCGCTTGGTTAGGGTTGTCACCAGCACGCGCTCATTGCGCTTGATGCGCTCGTCTACCTCATCCAGCAGGTCATCCACCTGGTTGGCGCTTGGCCTGATCTCGATCTCCGGATCGAGCAAGCCTGTCGGGCGAATAATCTGCTCCACAATCACGCCTTCTGATTTCTGAATCTCGTAGTCGCCCGGCGTGGCGCTCACAAACACCACCTGGTGCATGAGGCTCTCGAACTCGTTGAAGGTAAGCGGGCGGTTGTCCATGGCGGCCGGCAAACGGAAGCCATACTCTACCAGCGCCACTTTGCGAGAGCGGTCACCGCCCCACATGGCGCGTACCTGTGGCACGGTTACGTGGCTCTCGTCGATCACCATCAGGAAGTCGTCGGGGAAGTAGTCGAGCAAACAGAACGGTCTGGCACCCGGGGCACGGCGGTCGAAGTAGCGGGAGTAGTTTTCTATACCTGAACAGTAACCCAGCTCCCGGATCATCTCCAGGTCGAACTCGGTGCGCTCCTTAATGCGCTTAGCCTCCACCGGACGGTCTTCTTTCAGGAAGTAGTCGTGTTGCGCCACCATGTCATACTGTATCTCATGGATGGCCTGCTGTAGCGTGTCCTTTCCCGTCACGAAGAGGTTGGCCGGGTATAGCGTCACGGCTTTTTCGTCGGCGATCTTCTTGCCCGACACCGGGTCGATGCGGTGGATCTGCTCCAGCTCGTCGCCGAAGAAGTACAAGCGGTAGGCAAAGTCGGCATAGGCGGGGAAAATATCCACGGTATCACCTTTCACGCGGAATGTTCCACGTGTGAACTCGGCCTCGGTGCGGCTGTAGAGGATCTGCACAAAGGTATAGAGCAGGTTGTTGCGGCTATACTTCTGGCCCGGTGCCAGGTAGATCACGTTCTTGCCAAACTCCTCCGGGTTACCGATACCGTAGATACACGACACCGAGGCCACCACGATCACATCGCGGCGCCCCGAAAGCAAAGCGGAAGTAGTGTGCAGACGCAGCTTCTCGATCTCTTCATTGATTTGCAGGTCCTTCTCGATGAACACATCCGAAGAAGCAATGTAGGCCTCCGGCTGGTAGTAGTCGTAGTACGAGATAAAGTACTCGACCGCATTATCAGGGAAAAATTGCTTGAACTCACCGTAGAGCTGCGCGGCCAGCGTCTTGTTGTGACAAAGCACCAGCGTGGGTTTGCCGGTGTTCTTGATCACGTTGGCCATGGTAAAAGTCTTACCCGTACCCGTGGCACCCAGCAGCACCTGCACAGGCTCGCCTCTGTTCACGCCGTCGGTCAGTTGGGCTATGGCTTTTGGCTGGTCGCCGGTTGGTTGAAACTCTGATGTTAGCTTAAAATCCATTCGTTGGTTTTACAACTTGTAAAGATATACTATAACATGAAAAATGGACTCTTAGTTTAGCCTTTGTCAATATAATAGTAGTCGTGACATGAATCCCGCCCGGAAACAAAAAACCTGCTCTAAGGAGCAGGTCTTTGCATGTTTAACTATTCCTAACAATTAAAAAATTAGGCACTCTGTAAAAACTGTTCTATACATCTGAGCAAACCTGCTTGACCCGCACCGGCGGAAACATCATGTACACGGCGGTACAAATCGGTCCGTACTCGGTGTTGCGCTCCAGCGACAGGAAGGCGGTCTTACCGGAGTGCCTCAATGCCTCGGGCAGGTTGTCGGTGGTGACGAAGCCGCTCTGCAATTGCCCGATGTACTGGTTGCTGCGCTGCTCGCCTGTACCGTCGCCGTCCAGAATATGAAGCACGTACCAGCCGGCTGCGCAATCGGGCCCCACCACCTCTACCTGCAGGCAGGCCGGAACCGCCTCTTCCTGGTCGGCGCAGCTCACGAGCAGCAGCGCCAGCAACAGGTATAGCACAACAAGGGACAGGACACTTTTCATAGTTTTATGTTGTACTAATGGCTTTGGTGAGCAGGGCTACCCAACACGGGCATTGGTTTCCGGGTTGTTTGATGCGTAGTCTTCTTCATCCGCCGGCACCTTTGCGCTGCGTCGGGAGCCCTTTATCTGTATAAATAATAAGTATCCGTAAAGATGGCACTTGGGTCTGAGCCGTAATAGGTTCCTTCGAGCACCAGCATGCGTTGGTCGTGGTGCAGGACATGGAACCGGGCTGACCATCCGAAATTGCTCAGCACAAACGCGTTTGGCTGTGAGTAGTCGGCTTTGAAACTGTCGCGATACACACTCTTGGCGTTCTGCTGGCTTGCACGTTGCAGGAAGGCACTGTCAGCCTTAAACTCGAAGTAGTCGCTTGCAGTGCCTGTGTACATCACCGAGGTGCAATTGCCACTGCGGCACAGCTTGTTATTCACGCGCTCAATGCGCCACTTGCCCTGAACGGACTCGCGCAGCCCTTTCTCATTTACTACAGGTTGCATGTCTTCATCTGATTTTGCGCAGCCTGTCGCCGTCCCCAACAGAACAATAGCAATAGCCGCACACCACAACATCTTTTTCATAGCACGGAAGGCGACGTTTAGAAGGCGCCTAAAAAGGAATTGTCTTGGACCGTGCAGCCCGAAAGCAGCACAGAAAAGAGTAAAAGCGCCAGCAATACATACCACCCTGATATATTTTCACGGCCGGCAGCCACCAGGGCAACCAGGGTCTGCAGAACGGATCTCATGAACAGCATCATTTGCATAGCGCTTTTATCTAAAATCAACCAATCACTCTATACTCTTATGATTCCAATTGGCGCTGAAGGGTTGCAAGGCCTTGAAAAAAATCTGAAATTATTTTCGGGAGTTGCCCAGCTGGTAGTTCAGGCTCATGTTCATACCGATGGCGTAGGGTTTTCCCTGTGGCGCGGCGGCTTTGTCTGGGTCTGCCACCAGGGTGTTGAAGTAGTGGCGCACCTCCGGGCCAAGTGCCAGCGTCAGGTTAGGCGAGATGCGTTTGCCAACGCCCACAGAGCCATTGCCGGAGAATTGCACGTTGCGGAAAGGCGAGTCGTAGTCGTCGGCGGTGTAATTGACTGACTGCACCTCCTGATTGGAAGCCGTCACGCTGGACTCCAGCAGGAAGTTGGCAGCCACACCCGCGGCGGCATACACGAACCAGTCTTTGTTGATGTCATGCTCGTACTGCAAGCCTACCGGCACGGTCAGGTGGCGGTACTTGTACTCGGTATCGAACGAGTCGCCTGTGCGGGCCACGCTCACGGAATCGGACGAGAAGCCATCGTTTAGTGCCGATGTGAAGTAGGTAGTTGGGCTGAGTTCGTAGCGCTCGTTGGAGCGGGGTTTCGTCCAGAACTGGCGCACGATAAAGTTAGACCTGGAGCGTGACTTGCTCTCGCTGAAGCCTATACCTGTCAGCAGCTTCAACTTATTCTTTAATTTGAAACCGGCTTTTGCTTCCACTGCATAGGAGTAAGCCGGTTGTGTGCTCTCTTCAAACTCGTCGTGGGCGGCCGATATATTCTGGAAAGACTCTCTCGAGGCATTGACACTTGGCCCCGCTGCCGCCAGGCTGAACCTGTTCCCACTGTTCTGTGATGGCATAGAGAGCGGGTCCGGCAGACCAATGTTCTGCTCGAACACAGAGGGCACATAAGCCAGGTTGAGGCTCCAGCGGCTGTTTGCCTTAGTTGCCACTTCCACGCTTTTCGGTTGCTGGGCGGCAAGGTTACGTTGCGCCGCCTCCGCCGACTGCTGTGCCTGCTGGCGGCTGGCCTGCTGTGCCTCGCTCATCTCGGCAAACGACTTAGGCCTGGCTGCCAGCGACTGGTCTCCTACTGGGAATTGCTGTCCTGTAGCTGGTGCGCTGTTTCCGAATGTGATGGATACGCTCTCCCAGGTGATGATCTGGGTATAGCGGCTGCCTTGAGGAGCAAAAAGATTGCCTTGCGTAGTGCCAGTAGCGTTGCCCGGGAAACCACCCGACATATAGCCTCTGCTGCGGCCCTGCATTGGCGTATAGCCCAGGTATGGGCTGTAGCCCGGCGACACATTGTAATAATCGCCTGCCTGCGGGCCGTCTACAGGTATAGCTGCTTCGGCAACTGCAGGCCGCTCGCCTTGGCTTATACCTGTAGCATTTGCCGCTCTTTTAGTAGTTGCCGCTTGCTTGGTAGTTGCTGTTTCCTCGGTATAGGTGTAGGCCATGGCTGCAGCTTCCTCCTGCTGCGTGGCATAGGCCTGCATGGCCTCCTCCACGGTTACAGGGGCGGCAGCCGGTTTGGCTGCCGGTGCGGCGGCTATACCTGGACCTGGCCGGGTTCCGGGCTGGTTCAGGCTGCCGCTGTAGTAATAGGCCAGCAGGGCGCCGGTCAGGGCAAACAGCACGAAACAGGCTGCGGCAAGCTGCCGGTAAAAGAGCGCCCGTTTCTTGTAATCCTTGTTTTCCTGCACGGTCAGGTCGTGGTCGATGCGGGCCCATAGGTCCGGGGCAGGCCTGGCCTCAGCATCGAACAGGCGGCGCTGGAATTCGTCTTCCAGTGTGTTTCGCTTATGGTTATTGGCTGATGACATTCTCTTGATATGTTTTCTCCTGGCGCTCGAGCATACCTTGCAGTATGGCCCTGGCGCGTGAATACTGTGACTTTGATGTACCTTCGGAAATGCCGAGCATCTCCCCTATTTCTTTGTGGTTGTAACCCTCGATGGCGTACAAGTTGAACACCATGCGGTAGCGTGGGGCGAGGCTTTGGATCATACCGAGCAACTCATCCATGGAGTAGCCCGTCAGGTTGACGCCCTCCGACGCGATGTTGCCCACTTCCTCCGTTTCATGTGAAACGGTCATGAGCGACTTCTGCCGCAGCTGCTTCAGGGCTGTGTTGATCATGATGCGGCGTACCCAGAACTCGAGCGGACAATCCCGCTTGAAATTCTGAATGTTGGCAAACACTTTCACAAACCCCTCCTGCATCATATCCTCTGCCTCGAAGCTGGTCGGGGCGTAGCGCATACAAACCGCCATCATCTTGCGCGAATAAAGGTCATAGAGCAGCCGCTGCATGTCCCGCTTGCCGGCAATGCACCCCTCTATGAGTTTATCCTCGTCTGACTTAGGTTTTGTAAAAAGCTTCAAACGCCTTTTCTTTTAGCTCCACTCCTATGATTCCCATAGCGAGGCAATGGTTGCAAGCACAAAAAAATAATTTTTCACCTCTGGTGGATGGCATAAAAGCGCACCAAGAACAATTGCATGGTAAATATATAAAAAATAATTTTTCTAACAACAGCAGAACTGTGTATAAACAGCGAAGGCCTCTCCAGAACGGAAAGGCCTTCGCCGGAATTATTTAAGGTGAGAGAAGTTTTAGAGGACTGTCAGGAACAAAAGCTTGTAGAACATGATCGAGAAAAGGGCAGCAATCAGCACCCAAGTATAGCCGATGATCTGGTAAGCGCCAGTAGCCCCCTCGCCATCCTGGCTCAGCACTTCGTAGGCCTGCAGGCGGGCTTGGCCAAGTATGTTTTTGGACACCAGTTGATAAGCCGTGTGGATACCCAGCACCACCAGCACCACATCATCCAGGAAACCAAAGACAGGCACCAGATCAGGAATCAGATCGATGGGGGAAATCGCGTAGCCGATGACCACCGCCAGCAGGAGCGGCACATACCATCTCACCTCCGGGTGGCGGGCAGACAGGTATAGGGCGTAAATCTCCGCATTCATCTCATGCGCTTTCTGGCGAAGGTAGGTCAAGTGCATCATGGGTATAAGGGTAAGGGGGTGGTCTATTTCTCCTTACGCAGCAGCACTACCAGAAAGTTTCAGGATAACATAAAATATACGCAATATTTTATTCAGATTATTCGTTAGCCCAGATTTTCCAGGCAGCGTCGGCCTGGGCATGGAGCATCGGCAACCCGTTCATCGTATGCGCCCCGGCCAGGCGGCCTTTCTGCAGGAACAGGGTTTCCTCGGGGTTGTAGACCAGGTCGTAGAGGTAGTGCCCCGGTGTCAGGGCCTCGTAAGGTATAGCCGGAGCGCTTGCTGTGTCAGGGGCCATACCGAGCGGTGTCGTATTGATAATCAAGGCATAAGCCTGCAGTACTTCCGGTGTTACGGCTTCGTACTGCAGCTGATTCCGGGCAGGGTTTCGGGAGACGGAGGTATAAGGTATAGCCAGCTCGTCCAGGGCAGCCCAAACCGCTTTGGCTGCCCCGCCCGTACCGAGCACGAGCGCTCTGGCACCCGCACCCGCCGGGTAAAACTGCTGCAGCGTGTCCCTGAAACCGATGAAGTCGGTGTTGTAGCCTTTGGTTTTGCCGTCCTCTATTTTGATGGTGTTCACGGCACCTATACGGGCAGCGCTGTTGTCCAGCTCGTGCAGGTATGGGATAACGGCCTCTTTGTAGGGCACCGTCACGTTCAGCCCGACCAACTCAGGCTCACGCGCCAGCAGTTCAGGAAACCCGGCGATTTCGGGAAGTTCATATAGCTCATAGACAGCATCGGCTATACCTTCGCGGGCGAACTTTTCTGTGAAGTAGCGCTTTGAGAAGGAGTGTCCGAGTTTTTTGCCGACGAGACCGAATTTACGCATACCGTGTGTGTTTCAGGAGTTTATACTTTACCGGCCGGCTGGTCTGCCAGGCGGTCGAGCAGGTATACCACCAGGAAACCGAAAATGGCCAGCAGCACCGTGTAGAGCAGATAAGAACTTTCGCCTGTCAGCTGGGCGTACGCACCCGGCAGTATGTTTTCCTGCAGGAGCGGTTTTACTTCGCCGTGGCGGTCAGTGTAGGTTTCGAGCGTCTTTTTCCAGGGCCATACCTTGTTGAGCGAGCCCAGCATGAAGCCTGTCAGGAGTGCTACGGTCACGTTATGATACTTCTTCAGCATCCAGTTGAGCACATGCGAAAAAGCCAGCAGGCCCGTCACGCAGCCCACCCCGAAAATAAGGATGATGTCCAACTTGAGCTCTTTGAGCGCATTCATGATGAACTCGTACTTGGCCATCAGCAGCAACAGAAAACTTCCCGAAATGCCGGGCAGGATCATGGCGCAAATCGCAATGGCACCAGCTATGAAGACAAACCAATGCGCCTCGGGTGTTTGCATCGGCACAGCCACCGTGATGTAATAGGCCATAGCGGCCCCGATAAGTCCGAACAGAACGGTGGCGGGGCGCCAATGGGTAATTTTTTTAGACACCACTACCACCGATGCGACGATCAACCCGAAAAAGAAGCCCCACACCAGAATGGGATGGTTGGACAGCAGGTATACCACCAGGTTGGAAAGCGAGAGGATGGAAGTGAGAATACCGGCAAGCAGTACCACCAGGAAGCTCCCATTAATGTGTTTCCAGAAACCCTTGATGTCGAAACGTGACAGCAACCGCAAAGCCTCTCCGTTAACGGAACGTATAGAATCCAGCAGTTCCTCGTAAATACCTGATATAAAGGCGATGGTACCCCCTGACACCCCCGGCACTACGTCTGCCGCTCCCATACTCATGCCTTTTAAATAGAGGAGCAGGTGTTCCTTCAATGAACGTCGTTTCATGCTTGTCTTACTGATTTTGTCAATTGCTATACCTAAAAAAAATTGCCTGCCGGAAAACCGGTAGGCAATTTTCTCTTTGTATGAATTAGTTAGGCATCAATGATGGGCTGCCCGTTGTTGATGAAGTGCGTAAAGGTGTCGCCACGCAGGCCCAGTCGGATCGTCTCGAGCGGAATAATCTCGCTCGGCGCAATGTTACCCAGATTCACGTTAGCGCCCAGCAGTTTAATGAACCATACCTGCTGCGCTTTCTGAGGAGCTTCCCACAGAATCTTCTCAAATGGAATCTTGGTCAGGATCTCTTCCACCAGACCGCTGCGCACCTCACCGGTGGAGCGGAACAAACCTACGTTGCCTCCCTCGCGGGCCTCGCCAATCACCTTCCAGGCGCCTGCGTCCAGCTCAGCCTGCATCAGCCTGATCCACATGTAAGGCGGGATGATCTTTTCGGCATCCTTAGAGCCTACTTCTGACAACACGGTCACTTGCTCAGACAGTGTCTGAATGTAACCGCACTTCTTCTCGTGGTTCATTTCGATAGAGCCATCCGATACCTCCGCAAACGTCATATTATACTTGTCGAGCACACGGCGGTAGTCTTCGAACTGGTTGCGGGCGATGAAGGCCTCAAACAAGGTACCTCCGAAGTAAACGGGTATACCGGCTGCGCGGTAGGCGTCCAGCTTCCGCTGCAGGTTTGGTACTACATAAGAGGTAGCCCAGCCCAGTTTCACGATGTCTACGTACTCCCCGGCCACATCCAGGAAGTCTTCTACTTCACGTATGCTCAGGCCTTTGTCCATGGCCATGGTAAAGCCACGCTCACGCGGCTTTGCCTCGCGCTCTGGCAGGCCGTTCAAGATATAATTACTGTTCATTATTTGCGATATTGGTCAATTAGTCGGGATAATGCGCGCTGAGACTCAAGCTCAGGGAAGAACTCAAACAACAGCTTATGTTTTTCGAAGTCCAAAATTAACGCATTTTCCAGATAATTGTATGCTTCGCGGTATTTTCCTGCCGAAAGCATGTAGGCACAGGCCCTGTAATACAGCTCTGCTTCGTCAGGCTGCAGCTCTATCGCATTCAGAATTATTTCAGTCGCTTCCTCAAAATTGCCCTGCTCGTAGAGGATGATCGACCAGTTGAGGTAGATGTCTTTGTCTTCCGGTTGGATCTCAGCGGCACGCGCGTAGCTTTCCAGCGCCGACACCACATGGCCCACATGGTATTCCGCCGATGCCAGCGCCACCCAGTAGTCCACGCTGTCGTCGTAAAGCGTAACGGCCTTCTTAAAGAAGTGCACGGACTCGTACCACTTGCCCTGCGCATCCAACACCACGCCTATGCCAAACCAGGCCTCGTCCATCTCCGGATCCAGGTCAATGGCCTTCTGGTAATAGCGGCGCGACAAATCCCACTGCTGCATTTTTTCGTAGCACTCGCCTATGTTGCAGAACACCTCTGCCGAAGGCGAACCGTGCTCCAACATGCCGTTAAAGGCTTCGATGGCTTTGGTATACTCCCCGATGAACACATAGGCGTTGGCCATGTTGTTGTAAGCGGTGATAAAATCGGGCTTGATGAGGGTGGAGTAGTCGTAAGCGGCGATGGCCTTGTCGTAGGAGCCCAGCTTGTTGTACACGTTGCCCAGGTTAAACCAGGCCACATACGAATAGGGGTCTTTGTCGATAAAGGCCTGAAAGAAGGGCAGCTCCTCGCGCATAGAGCCCGTGATCTCCATACAGTAGATGATCTCCTGCATGGCGGCCTCGTTCTCCACGTTCAGCTCGATGCACTTCTTGTAGTACTTGATGGCCGAGCTGAACTTGCCCCAACTCTGGTAGGTCAGGCCAATGTTGAAATAGATATCGTCGCGGTCCTCGGCAAAGGCCAGGGCTTTTTTGAAATGGTCCACAGCATTTCGGTACTCGCCGCGCTGCGTAAAGATGATGCCCCGGGTCAGGAGCACGTCCGGGTTCTGTGGCTCCACCTCGGCTACCTGGTCAATAAGCACCATGGCGTCTTCGAAGTTGCCGGACATGGCCAGCAGCTGCGCCTTGTCTATCTGGAGCCCTGTCGAGAAAGGATACTGTGCTATAGCGGACTCACAGGCCAGCAGCGCCTTCTTATAGTCAAAGCTGGCGGTATAGTGGTCTATTATATATTCAAAATCGGTCAGGTCAAAAAAAACGGTCTCGTTTGTACCCAGCATCTGCTCGAACCGAATGATCAGTTCAGAATCCTCGCTGTGCTCGTCAAAATTCTCTTTCATCTCCTATATCCCACAGACTGCAAAAGGCAGTTCTTGTCTTTTAACTACATTTATAAACTGCAAATAGTTTAGTTTGCGCGGGTCAGTTCCGGACCTCTCTGATTCTGTGCTAATTGCAGTAAAACCTGGCATGTCCAGGCGATGGATTCGGTCAGTGGCCGGAACTCCATACCTGTTGTTTTCCTAACTTTCTGATTATCAAATACGTGACTTTTGGCGGCCACGCGGGCAGTGTCTTTTGTGATAAGCGGTCGCCCACCCGTTAGCCAGGCGCGGGCATGCTCCAGTCGCCACACCACTTCGGCCAGCGCCGGAGAAACTCTGAAAGAGGGTGCCTTTTTGCCGAAGCACCGGGCGGCCTCCGCAAAAAACTCTTTATAAGTGAGCTGCCCGGCATTCAAGATAAACCTTTCGCCGGAAACATCCGAGAACGTCAGGCGCAGCATGGCCTCCACCACATCGCGCACATCCACAAAATTGGCGCTGCCCGGCGTGTAGAACGGGCGCTGCTGGTACACATACTTGAACAGGCGGGTGCTGCTGCGGTTCCAGTCGGCCGGGCCCAGCACCACGGAGGGATTCACGATCACGGCCTGCAGGCCTTCAGCTATACCCCGCCACACCTCCAGTTCACCGTAGTGCTTCGACTCGGCGTAGGCAGATTGCTTATCGCCGGCATCCCACTTGCTGGTTTCGTTGAGTAGGGTTGCTTCCTTGTTGCGGCCAATGGCAGCAATCGAGCTGACATGGCACAGCTTGATCTCTTCGTCCGCATCCAGGCAGGCATCTACGATATTGGCAGTGCCAACCACATTCACCTGCTGCAGCAACTCGGCATCCTGGGGCGCATAAGACACCAGACCGGCACTATGAAAGACGTAGGCTACACCCTGCAGGGCTTTCCGCAGCAAGGCAACATCCAGAATATCGCCCTCCACCCACTCTACCTGGTCAGCCTGCGCGACAGCCGGCACCTGGCCACGGTATAGCGCACGCACCCGGTGGCCCTGCGCGACGAGTGCCGGTATAAGATAGCTGCCAATCAGGCCGCTGCCGCCTGTCACGAAAACCATCGACATGGGTATAGGATGAGTTAAGGTATTTATAGTTTACTGTTGAGTAGCGGAAGTTCGAGGGCCTTTACCAGATACTTCGAGCAAAGCACCTTCTGCAGGTTGGCAATGTGCTTCAGACTATGCGCGTCGGAGCCCAGAAAATCAACCAGACCGGCGTCAATTAGTTTTTCGATGATCATTTTGGCACCCGGCGAGTAGTAGCCCGTAAGCGAGTTGAGGTTTGGCTGCAGCAGCACGCCCTGCTCCCGCAGTTTTACCAGGTCGTCGAACTTGCCATAGAAATAGGTATAGCGCTCCGGGTGCGCCAGCACCGGCTTGTAACCCAGCGACTGCATCCGGAAAATGGCTTCGCGCAGGTTGAGCGGCTCGTTCAGGAAAGAGGTCTCGAACAGCAGGTAGTTGTCGCCAAATGTGAGCAGTTCCTCGTTGTCCTCCAGCTTCTGCAGCAGGGCCTCGTCCAGGTAGTGCTCGGCGGCACAGGCCAGCTCCATTTCTATACCTTCGGCCGTAACGGCATCCTTCAGCACTTTCAACTGCGTGCGTATGATCTCGGGCGTGTTGCGGTAGAAATCGCTCATGATGTGGGGCGTCATGATCAGCTTGCGGTAGCCCATCTCCTTCATGCCGCGCACGAGTTCCAGCGACTGCTCCACCGTAGCGGCGCCGTCGTCTATACCTGGCAATATGTGCGAGTGCATGTCTACGCCGAGCATACCCAGCGACTCAACCTGCACTTCCTCCTTGCCAAACAGATTCTGGAAAAACTTTATCATTTGCTCAATTCAACCGTATGTACACGGCACAAAACACAAACGTTGCCAAACACGGCAACGCAACATCAAAATAACGCAAATATTATACGCTATCAAAATAAACGCAGTCCGTTTGGATTTAATATAAGACCGGGAAGCGCAACCGTCAAATTACTGAATTTATACGACACTGAAAGCAGCCGGAAAGAAAACCACGGCCGGCGTTCAAACATCAACTAAATGAAACTAAAACACCGAATTTGGCAATCAGGCTAATTTAGTTAGCTTTGTAAACCCTTTATTCGTTTATCAGTTTAATACACGCGACTTTATAACATCTAAACTTAAATGGAATTTAACTACACAGAAAACCAGCGCATGATTGCCGATATGATCCGGGACTTCGGAGCCAAGCACATCAAACCAAAAATGATGGAATGGGACGAGAGCCAGGAATTTCCGGTGGAAGTGTTCAAGAAACTGGGCGAGCTGGGCCTGATGGGTGTGCTGGTACCGACCGAGTACGGCGGATCCGGCTTCGGCTACCTGGAATATGTAACGGCCATCGCGGAGCTTTCTAAGATTGACGGTTCCATTGGCCTCTCCATGGCGGCGCACAACTCCCTTTGCACGGGCCATATCCTGCAATTCGGCAACGAGGCGCAGAAAAAACAGTACTTGCCTAAATTAGCCACAGCCGAGTGGATCGGCGCCTGGGGACTGACAGAGCCCAACACAGGTTCTGACGCCGGCAACATGCGCACGGTGGCGGTACAGGACGGTGACTATTGGGTGATCAACGGGGCCAAGAACTTCATCACGCATGGCAAGAGCGGCAACGTGGCGGTGGTGATCGTGCGCACCGGCGAAGTGGGTGATTCCCATGGCATGACGGCTTTTATCATCGAGAAAGGCACACCGGGCTTCAGCGCGGGACGCAAGGAAGACAAACTGGGGATGCGCGCCTCGGAAACGACGGAATTGATCTTCGAAGACTGCCGCGTGCACAAGGACCAGATGCTGGGCAAGGTGGGCGAAGGCTTTATTCAGGCCATGAAAGTGCTGGACGGCGGTCGTATCTCCATCGCGGCGCTTTCGCTAGGTATAGCACAGGGCGCTTTTGAGGCGGCACTGGCTTATTCGCAGGAGCGCAGCCAGTTCAACAAGCCGATCTCCAGCTTCCAGGGCATTTCCTTCAAATTGGCCGACATGGCCACTGAGATCGAGGCGGCTTCTCTCCTCACCTACCAGGCAGCCGACATGAAGAACCGCGGCCTGAACGTGAACAAGGAATCGGCCATGGCGAAACTGTATGCCTCTGAGGTATCGGTGCGGGTGGCCAACGAGGGTGTGCAGATCTTCGGCGGTTACGGCTTCACGAAAGACTACCCAGCCGAGAAGTACTACCGCGATGCCAAGCTGTGCACCATCGGTGAGGGAACAAGCGAGATCCAGAAACTTGTTATCTCCAGAGCCATCCTGAAATAGGTTGGCAATCAAAAGTGTTTTAACTTGCACGCAAGCTGGTTTTGGCTGTGCCTGCAGCACTTTTGCATGGTCCGCGGAATTATTTTCGCCAAACTATTGATTTTTAAGTAAAACATTAACTAAATTTGCATCCCTAAATATCAGAAGAAGCGAGGAAAAACATGATTATTGTAAACGTAAAAGATAACGAGTCTGTAGACCGTGCCCTGAAGAGATTCAAGAAGAAATTTGAGAGAACTGGTGTTCTGAAAGAACTTAGAGCGAGAACGTTCTTCGAGAAGCCATCTGTTTCTAAGAGAAAGCAAAAAGAAAGAGCCAAGTACAAGCAGCAGCTTTTCGCGAACGAAAACTACTAGTCTTTCTTTAAAGATATTTTATTTTTCCATACCTTGGTATAAATGGCAGGTACCCCTGTCTTTTACACCAAGGTATGGAATTATTTTTTAAGTATCTCGAATACGAGAAGCGGTATAGCCCGCATACGCTTACCTCTTACCACACCGATCTGGGCCAGTTCGCGCAGTACCTGCAGGACACCTATCAGATCACCGATCCCGCCGAGGCAGACCATGCCATCATCCGGTCGTGGATCCTGACTCTTGTGCACAAAAACCTGGAGGCCCGCTCTGTTAACCGCAAGATCGCCTGCCTCCGCTCCTACTATAAATTCCTACTGGGCCAGCAACGCATCAGCGCCAACCCGATGCTGCGCATCAAGGCACCCAAAGTGTCGAAGAAACTGCCTGCCTTTGTGCCGGAAGAACCTTTCAATAATTTCCTGGACACCTTTATCTTCGAAGACACCTTTGAGGGACAGCGCGACCGCCTGATACTGGAGTTCCTGTATGGGACCGGTATGCGACTGGCCGAACTCATAGGTATAGCGCACGAAGACGTGGACCTGCATGCCAAAACAGTGCGGGTACTAGGCAAGGGAAACAAGGCGCGCATCATCCCCCTGAACGACACGCTCGTCCATTCCATCAGGCAGTATCTAGAGCTCAAGAAAAGCCTGTTTGGCAATAACAATTCGGAAAGGCTGCTCGTTACTAATAAAGAACGACCACTCTATCCGAAGTTCGTTTACCGTGTCGCTAAAAAGTACATCAGCTTGGTTACCACTTCTGAACATAACAGCCCACATGTGCTGCGACACTCCTTCGCTACTCACCTGCTGAACAACGGCGCTGATCTCAATGCCATCAAAGACCTGCTGGGGCACGCCAGCCTGGCCGCCACACAGGTATACACACACAATTCAATAGAAAAGCTGAAATCGATTTTCGAGAAGGCTCATCCAAAAGCATAAGTTTAACCATAAAATGTTACGATTATGAAGCTACAGATGCATTCAATCCACTTCGAGGCTGACAGACAGCTGACCGATTTCATCCAGCAGAAAGTAGACAAACTGGAAACATTCTACGACCGCGTTGTAGAGGGCGAGGTGTTTCTTAAACATAACAACAATGATGGAACAGATAACAAAACTGTAGAGATAAAGCTATACGTGCCAGGCTCCACCCTATTCTCAAAAGAAGACGCAGCCTCTTTCGAAGCAGCCGCCGACGCGGCAGTAGAGGCCATGCGCCGTCAGCTCAAGCGCTTCAAGCAAAAGCAAATGGCGCACTAAGCCCGTTTGAACTTTGCCATACCTGAACAGTGAATCGTCCTGAAATAAGTTGACAGATTTAACAAGGTCCCGGTTTGTTTAGGCAGGCCG